>NZ_CP134152.1:0-2461894 GCF_032164335.1 Winslowiella toletana
GTGTCACTTTCGCTTTGGCAACAGTGTCTTGCCCGCCTGCAGGATGAGCTACCTGCCACAGAATTCAGCATGTGGATACGCCCGCTACAGGCCGAACTGAATGACAATACACTGGCCTTGTATGCACCTAACCGGTTTGTACTCGACTGGGTTCGTGATAAATATCTGAATAATATCAACGGACTATTAAATGAATTTTGTGGCACGGATGCGCCATTGCTGCGTTTTGAAGTTGGCAGTAAGCCTGTGACTCAAATCATCAGTCAACCGGTGGCGGCGACCGCCAGCGTCAGCGCGCCACCTGCTCCGGCAGGCGTGCGTCCGGCACCTTCACGCCCAAGCTGGGACAACGTACCGGCTCCTGCGGAGCTTTCTTACCGCTCGAACGTCAATACCAAACATAACTTCGATAACTTCGTCGAAGGTAAATCGAACCAGCTGGCGCGTGCCGCCGCACGTCAGGTTGCCGATAATCCCGGTGGTGCCTATAACCCGCTGTTCCTTTATGGCGGTACCGGCCTGGGTAAAACTCACCTGCTGCACGCGGTAGGTAATGGCATCATGGCGCGCAAGCCCAATGCCAAAGTGGTGTATATGCATTCCGAGCGCTTTGTGCAGGATATGGTGAAAGCGCTGCAAAATAATGCGATTGAAGAGTTCAAGCGCTATTATCGCTCTGTCGATGCGCTGCTGATCGATGACATTCAGTTCTTCGCGAATAAAGAGCGCTCGCAGGAAGAGTTTTTCCATACCTTTAATGCCCTGCTGGAAGGTAATCAGCAGATCATTCTGACGTCGGATCGCTATCCAAAAGAGATCAACGGCGTGGAAGATCGTCTGAAGTCGCGCTTCGGCTGGGGATTAACGGTCGCTATCGAGCCGCCTGAGCTGGAAACGCGCGTGGCGATTCTGATGAAGAAAGCCGACGAAAATGACATTCGCCTGCCGGGCGAAGTGGCGTTCTTCATTGCCAAGCGTCTGCGTTCCAACGTACGTGAGCTGGAAGGGGCACTGAACCGTGTGATTGCCAACGCCAACTTTACTGGCCGCGCGATCACTATCGATTTCGTGCGTGAAGCGCTGCGCGATCTGCTGGCGCTGCAGGAAAAACTGGTTACCATCGACAATATTCAGAAGACGGTGGCCGAGTATTACAAAATCAAGGTGGCCGATCTGCTTTCCAAACGTCGTTCTCGTTCAGTGGCGCGTCCGCGTCAGATGGCGATGGCGATGGCTAAAGAGCTGACCAACCACAGTTTGCCGGAAATCGGTGATGCTTTCGGGGGTCGCGACCACACGACCGTGCTGCATGCCTGCCGTAAAATCGAGCAGCTACGCGAAGAGAGTCACGACATTAAAGAAGATTTCTCAAATTTAATCAGAACATTATCTTCCTGACGCTATGAAATTTATTGTAGAACGTGAGCATTTACTCAAACCGTTACAGCAAGTCAGCAGCCCGTTAGGTGGCCGCCCAACGCTGCCTATTCTTGGTAACCTGCTGTTGCAGGTTAATGAAGGCAGCCTGCTGTTAACCGGTACAGATTTAGAAATGGAAATGGTAGCGCGCGTGGCGCTGGCGCAGCCGCACGAGCCGGGCGCAACCACCGTACCGGCGCGCAAATTTTTTGATATCTGCCGCGGCTTGCCGGAAGGCGCAGAAATCACCGTGGTGCTGGAAGGCGACAGAATGCTGGTGCGCTCAGGGCGTAGCCGTTTTTCACTGTCGACGCTGCCTGCCAGCGACTTTCCGAACCTGGATGACTGGCAAAGTGAAGTTGAATTCACGCTGCCACAGGCTACGTTGAAGCGCCTGATTGAAGCCACACAGTTTTCAATGGCGCATCAGGACGTTCGCTATTACCTGAACGGTATGCTGTTCGAAACCGAAGGTGAAGAACTGCGTACCGTGGCAACCGATGGTCACCGTCTGGCGGTTTGTTCAATGCCGATTGGTCAGGCATTACCAAACCATTCGGTGATCGTGCCGCGTAAAGGGGTGATTGAGCTGGTCCGTCTGCTGGACGGCGGTGAGACGCCATTGCAGGTGCAGATCGGCAGTAATAACATCCGCGCGCATGTCGGTGACTTTATTTTCACCTCCAAACTGGTGGATGGTCGTTTCCCTGATTATCGTCGCGTACTGCCGAAAAATCCGGATAAAACGCTGGATGCTGGCTGCGATCTGCTTAAGCAGGCGTTTGCCCGTGCTGCGATCCTCTCCAATGAGAAGTTCCGTGGCGTTCGCCTCTATATCAGCGAAAATCAGCTGAAAATTACCGCGAATAATCCCGAACAGGAAGAAGCGGAAGAGATACTCGACGTCACTTATGGCGGCACCGATCTGGAAATTGGCTTTAACGTCAGTTACGTGCTGGATGTGCTGAACGCGCTGAAATGTGAAAACGTGCGTTTACTGCTGACCGATTCGGTTTCCAGCGTGCAGATCGAAGATGCGGCCAGCCAGTCGGCGGCCTATGTGGTTATGCCGATGCGCCTGTAGTGGGTGAAATATATCGGGCTTACTTGCCATTTTGCGTCCGGGCAGTGCTCGCCGTACTCAGGTACGCTGTGGGGCTGCCGCTGGCCGGACGCAAACCGGCTGCGACGCTGATGCCCAGAATCGGAGTGGGTGACTGATTCACCTGCGGAGTTGTTTCTTCTATGGCTTTAACCCGCCTTCTTATCAAAGATTTCCGCAATATTGAAAATGCGGATCTCGCGCTTGCCCCCGGTTTTAACTTTTTAGTTGGCGCCAATGGTAGCGGCAAAACCAGCGTGCTTGAAGCCATCTATACCCTTGGCCATGGCCGCGCCTTTCGCAGCCTGCAAGCCGGACGCGTCATTCGCCACGAGCAGGATGCATTTGTCCTGCATGGCCGTATCGACGGAGCCGACCGTGAAATGTCGGTTGGGCTGACTAAAAATCGCCAGGGTGACAGTAAAGTGCGTATTGACGGCAGCGATGGCCATAAAGTGGCCGAGCTGGCGCAAATGTTGCCAATGCAGCTGATTACGCCCGAAGGTTTTACCCTACTCAATGGCGGGCCGAAGTATCGCCGTGCCTACATTGACTGGGGATGTTTTCACAATGAGCCAGGATTTTTTACCGCCTGGAGTAACCTGCGCCGCCTGTTGAAACAGCGTAATGCCGCGCTGCGTCAGGTGTCACGTTATCAACAAATTCGTGCCTGGGATCAGGAACTGGCACCGCTGGCGGAGCAGATAAGCCGCTGGCGTGCAGCATACAGTGAAGCGATCGCGGCGGATATCACCGCCACCTGCGCGCAATTTTTGCCTGAGTTTCAACTGAGCTTCTCTTTTCAGCGCGGCTGGGACAAAGAGAGCGATTATGCCGAGCTGCTGGAAAGGCAGTTTGAGCGCGATCGTGCCTTAACTTATACCGCCAGCGGCCCGCACAAAGCGGATTTTCGCATTCGTGCCGAAGGGACGCCGGTGGAAGACTTACTGTCACGCGGGCAATTAAAGCTGCTGATGTGCGCTTTACGCCTGGCGCAGGGTGAGTTCCTTACCCGACAGAACGGGCGACGTTGCCTGTATCTGATAGATGATTTTGCCTCTGAGCTGGACGAGAGTCGCCGCCGCCTGTTAGCGGCGCGTCTGAAGGCCACTCAGGCCCAGGTTTTTGTCAGTGCCATCGGTGCGGAACACGTCATCGATATGACTGATGAAAAGGGCAAGATGTTCCACGTAGAACAAGGTAAAATAGCAGTTCAACCTGAAGATTAAATGAGCGAGAAACGTTGATGTCGAATTCTTATGACTCCTCAAGTATCAAAGTCCTGAAAGGGCTTGATGCGGTACGCAAACGCCCGGGCATGTATATCGGCGATACGGATGACGGCACCGGTCTGCATCACATGGTATTCGAGGTTGTGGATAACGCCATCGACGAAGCACTCGCCGGGCACTGTAGCGATATTATCGTTACAATTCATGCTGATAACTCTGTCTCCGTGCAGGATGATGGCCGTGGTATTCCGACCGGCATCCATGAAGAAGAAGGTATTTCTGCTGCTGAAGTCATTATGACCGTACTGCATGCTGGCGGTAAGTTTGATGACAACTCCTATAAAGTGTCCGGCGGCCTGCATGGCGTGGGCGTCTCAGTGGTTAACGCCCTGTCGCAAAAGCTGGAGCTGACCATTCGTCGCGATGGCAAAGTTCATCAGCAGACTTACGTGCACGGTGTGCCACAATCGCCGCTGGCAGTGTCTGGCGAAACAGAGGCCACCGGTACCCGCGTGCGTTTTTGGCCAAGCCACGAAACCTTTACCAACGTCATTGATTTCGAATATGAGATCCTGGCAAAACGTCTGCGTGAACTCTCCTTCCTGAACTCCGGCGTCTCGATTCGTCTGGAAGATAAGCGTGACGGCAAGAACGACCATTACCATTACGAAGGTGGTATCAAGGCGTTCGTTGAATATCTGAACAAAAACAAAACGCCTATCCATCCGAACGTCTTCTATTTCTCTACTGAAAAAGATGGCATTGGTGTGGAAGTGGCGTTGCAGTGGAATGATGGTTTCCAGGAAAATATCTACTGCTTTACTAACAACATTCCACAGCGCGATGGTGGTACTCACCTTGCGGGCTTCCGTGCGGCGATGACGCGTACGCTGAACGCCTATATGGATAAAGAAGGCTACAGCAAGAAAGCCAAAGTCAGCGCTACCGGTGACGATGCGCGTGAAGGCCTGATTGCTGTGGTATCCGTTAAAGTACCGGATCCGAAATTCTCTTCACAGACCAAAGATAAACTGGTCTCTTCTGAAGTGAAATCTGCGGTTGAGCAGCAGATGAACGAACTGCTGGCTGAATATCTGCTGGAACACCCGTCCGATGCCAAAATTGTCGTCGGTAAAATTATTGATGCCGCCCGCGCCCGTGAAGCTGCGCGTCGTGCGCGTGAAATGACCCGCCGTAAAGGCGCGCTGGACCTGGCTGGTCTGCCAGGCAAACTGGCGGATTGTCAGGAACGCGATCCGGCACTGTCTGAAATCTACCTGGTGGAGGGTGATTCTGCAGGCGGTTCCGCCAAGCAGGGTCGTAACCGTAAGAACCAGGCGATTCTGCCGCTAAAGGGTAAAATCCTTAACGTAGAAAAAGCGCGTTTCGACAAAATGCTGTCTTCGCAGGAAGTTGCCACGCTGATCACCGCGCTGGGCTGCGGTATTGGCCGCGACGAATACAATCCGGACAAGCTGCGCTATCACAGCATTATCATCATGACCGATGCCGACGTCGATGGCTCGCACATCCGTACGCTGCTGTTGACCTTCTTCTATCGTCAGATGCCGGAAATTGTTGAGCGTGGTCACGTATATATCGCTCAGCCACCGCTGTACAAAGTGAAGAAAGGCAAGCAAGAACAGTATATTAAAGACGACGAAGCAATGGACCAGTACCAGATTTCGATTGCGCTGGACGGTGCAACGTTGCACACCAATGCCGATGCCCCTGCACTGGGCGGTGAGCAGCTGGAAACGCTGGTCGCTGAGTTCAACAGTACGCAGAAAATGATTAAGCGTATGGAACGTCGTTTCCCGGTTGCGTTACTTAACTCACTGATTTATCACCCAACCTTAAACGATCTCAGTAACGAAGCTGCGGTGCAGAGCTGGATCGAAAGCCTGGTGATTTACCTCAATGAGAAAGAGCAGCACGGCAGCACCTACAATGCGGTAGTGCGTGAAAATCGTGAACTGCATCTGTTTGAACCGGTACTGCGCATTCGTACCCACGGTGTTGATACCGATTACCCGCTGGATAACGAATTTATGCTGGGTGGCGAATATCGCAAAATCTGTACCCTGGGTGAAAAACTGCGTGGCCTGATTGAGGAAGACGCATTTATCGAACGCGGTGAACGTCGTCAGCCAATTGCCAGCTTTGAGCAGGCGCTTGAGTGGCTGGTGAAAGAGTCACGCCGTGGGCTGTCAGTGCAGCGCTATAAAGGTCTGGGTGAGATGAACCCGGATCAGCTGTGGGAAACCACCATGGATCCGGACAGCCGTCGTATGCTGCGCGTGACGGTTAAAGACGCCATTGCGGCTGACCAGCTGTTCACCACCCTGATGGGTGATGCGGTTGAACCACGTCGTGCATTTATCGAAGAAAATGCGCTGAGAGCAGCGAATATCGATATTTAATATCTGCTGCAATGTGAATTAAAAGGAACGGCAATTGCCGTTCCTTTTTTTTTACTCCTGCATTTCCGAAGGCGGTAAAACAAATTTATAGCCTTTACCCCACACGGTAAGAATACGTTCAGGAGCAGCCGGATTGGCCTCGATTTTCATCCGCAGCCGGTTGATATGGGTATTCACCGTATGCTCGTAGCCATCATGCTGATAACCCCACACCTGATTCAGCAGATTCAGACGGGAAAATACCTTTCCGGGATTTTTAGCAAAATGGTAGAGCAGATCAAACTCACGTGGCGTCAGATCGATATTACGCTGAAGCAGCTGCACTTCACGCGAAATCGGGTCGATTGTCAGATCGGCGATATTGAGTTTTCCCGTTTCTCTGCGCAGATTGGTCGTCATCGCTTCCTGACGACGAAACAGGGCTTTGATGCGTGCCATCAGTTCCAGCATCGAAAAGGGTTTGGTCAGGTAATCATCCGCACCCAGCTCCAGTTCTAAAACGCGATGAACCTCGCTGGAGTGTGCGCTGATAATAATAATCGGCGTGTAGTGGGGCATCAGGCGTGCGCGACGGCACATCTCCAGACCATCCACTCCCGGTAACATAAGATCTAAAATTAAGGCATCCCAGCCCCCCTGTTCCAGTAACAAGACGCCAGAATTCATATCAGTCGCGTGACTGATTGCATATTCTCCGTTGCGTATATTAAGTTGCAGAAGTTCAGCAATGTTGCTGTCATTTTCCACAATTAATATCTTTTTTGATCCCATCATCACTCATTGGCCTGTGCTTACGTCCTGCAAACTCGAGTGGAGATAGTACATAACTTCATCACTGCAAGTTATCACATTTTGTTTAACTTATGTGAGATATCGGTGAAGATTAGGGAAATTAACAGATTTTTATTTTCCTCAGTGCAAATTATTGTTTATTTTAATTTGCGGATTTTTTTAATCATTTTTGATTAACAAGCTGCTGTCGCTGCATCAGAGGCTGGTCACTTATTTCGCATTATTCACGCTGGTCAATGTGAGCGGGATCGCGCTAGCATGGTTAACACACCGTTATCTGACGAGGATGTTATGGCGATAAAACTGATTGCAATTGATATGGATGGCACGTTACTTAACCATCAACACCTGATTACGCCGCGCGTGAAAGAGGCGATCAGCCGGGCGCGGGACAAAGGCGTGCATGTGGTTCTGGCAACCGGACGACCTTTTATCGGCGTACAACGTTACCTGATGGAGCTGGATTTGCAGCAGGAAGGCCAGTTCTGCATTACCAATAACGGTGCGCTGGTGCAGCGTGCTGATAATGGTGACTGTATCGCCGAAGTTACCCTCTCTTTTGCTGATTACCTCTATTTTGAACAGCTTTCTCGCCAGCTGGGCGTTCATTTCCAGGCGCTGGATAAATCACTGCTGTATACCGCCAATAAAGATATCAGTGAATTTACCATTCATGAGGCGTCAATGACTGGCATTCCTTTGCGCTACCGCAGTGTGGAAGAAATGGACCGTAGCCTGACCTTTCCGAAAGTAATGATGATCGATCCGCCAGAGGTTCTGGATGAAGCGATTAAGCGCCTGCCGCAGGAAGCACGCGAGAACTACACCATTCTGAAAAGCGCGCCTTATTATCTGGAAATCCTGCATAAACAGGTGAATAAAGGTGCAGGTGTTAAAGCGCTGGCCGATCGGCTGGGCCTGTCACGCGATGAAGTGATGGCAATTGGCGATCAGGAGAACGATCTGGCGATGCTGGAGTTTGCTGGCACCGGCATTGCGATGGGTAACGGCATCGAATCGGTAAAAGCCATCAGCCAGTTTGTCACGAAAACCAATATGGAAGATGGCGTCGCGCACGCGATTGAGAAGTTCGTTCTGTAGTTTCTGGCTCTCTTTTCCGGGCCACATCACGTGGCCCGTTATGTAATCCCACCTGAAATCTGCTTGCTGATTCTCTGACAGCGAACTGTCCGTTTTGTGATCTCGATTGTAGTACAATATATATTTGTAGTACTACAATGGTCGCATCATCCCGCACTGAAGATTAAGGACATGATGTGACCAGCTATATCGCTATCGACTGGGGCTCAACCAATCTGCGTGCCTGGCATTATCAGCAGGGCAAATGCATTGATCAGCGACGGTCTGAGGCCGGCGTCACCCGGCTGGCTGGTCGCAGTCCGGCTGAGGTGTTTGCCAGCATCACCGCGGGCTGGCCGGTTGAGCAGTTGCCGGTGGTGATGGCTGGAATGGTGGGAAGTAACGCCGGCTGGCAGTCGGTTCCCTATCTGCCTTGTCCGGTTGCGCTGACTCAGCTGGCATCAAATCTGAGTAGTGTTCAAGGAAAAGCGTGGATTGTGCCGGGATTAAGCATCGAACGTCGCGATAATCACAATATTATGCGAGGTGAAGAGACGCAGCTGCTGGGCGCATTCAGCCTGGCGCCGTCGACAACCTATGTGCTGCCCGGTACCCATGCCAAATGGGTGCAGACTGAAGGCGATAGCGTGCGCGATTTTCGCAGCGTAATGACCGGCGAACTGCATCATCTTCTGCTGCAACACTCCCTGCTGGGCGCGGGCCTGCCGCCACAGCAGCCGGATGCCGCAGCATTCCGTGACGGGCTGGAAACCGGTTGTAACGACCGCAGTATTCTCTCACGGCTGTTTGAAGTGCGCGCCGCACATATTCTGGGCTCCCGTCCCGCTGAATCAACCAGCGAATTCCTTTCCGGTTTATTGATTGGTCATGAAGTGGCGCTGATGCAGCAGCAATTCGCCCCCGACAGTCATTCACCGCTGACGCTGATCGCTGACGGCTCGCTGGCAGAACGTTATCAGCAGGCGATGATATTTGCCGGTATTCCGGCGCAATTACTGGAGGGTGATGTGGCCTTCCTGCATGGAATAAGGAGCATTGCCGATGAACTGGCCAACTAAGCTGCCGTTAATCGCCATTCTGCGGGGTATCGAGCCGGAAGAGGCTGAGGCGCACGTCAGCGCACTGATTGCCGCCGGTTTTGATGCGATTGAAATCCCACTGAATTCACCGCAGTGGCAGCGCAGTATTGCCCAGGTGGTACAGCGCTATGGTCATCAGGCGCTGATCGGCGCTGGCACAGTGCTGACGCCCGAACAGGTCGAGATACTGAGTGATATAGGCAGCCAGCTGGTGGTAACACCTAACACCGATCCGGCGGTAATCCGCCGCGCAGCAGAAAAAGGCATGACGATTGCTGCCGGTTGCGCCACCGCTTCTGAAGCGTTTAGCGCGATCCACGCGGGTGCTCAGGCGCTGAAAATTTTTCCATCATCAGCATTTGGGCCGGATTACATCAAAGCGCTGAAAGCGGTACTGCCGCCAGCGATACCGGTGTTTGCCGTCGGCGGCGTTACGCCGCAAAACCTGAAGGATTTTCTGGCTGCGGGTTGTATCGGCGCAGGTCTGGGTAGCGATCTGTATCGGGCAGGCCAGCCAGTTGCGGTGACTGCCGCTAAAGCACAGGCTTTTGTAGACGCTTATAAGGAAGCTGTACGATGAAAATAACCAAACTGACCACCTATCGTCTGCCCCCGCGCTGGATGTTCCTGAAAATTGAAACCGATGAGGGCATTGTGGGCTGGGGCGAACCGGTCATTGAAGGGCGTGCGCGCAGCGTTGAAGCAGCGGTGCATGAGTTTTCTGATTATCTGATCGGTCAGGACCCGGCACGCATCAATGATCTGTGGCAGGTGATGTATCGCGGCGGGTTTTATCGCGGCGGTGCGATTCTGATGAGTGCGATTGCCGGTATCGACCAGGCATTATGGGATATCAAAGGAAAAGCGCTGGGCGTGCCGGTTTATCAGCTACTGGGTGGTCTGGTTCGCGACAATATTAAGGCCTACAGCTGGGTAGGCGGCGATCGACCGGCAGAAGTGATTGAAGGCATCAGCAAACTGCGCGCGATCGGGTTTGATACTTTTAAACTCAATGGCTGCGAAGAGCTTGGCATCATTGATAACTCGCGAAAAATCGATGCGGCGGTCAATACCGTGGCTCAAATTCGTGAAGCTTTTGGTCATCAAATTGAGTTTGGCCTCGATTTTCACGGTCGGGTGCATGCGCCGATGGCGAAGGTGCTGATCAAAGAGCTGGAGCCGTATCGCCCGCTGTTTATTGAGGAGCCGGTACTGGCGGAACAGGCGGAATACTATCCCCGCCTTGCGGCGCAAACTCACCTGCCGATTGCCGCTGGTGAGCGGATGTACTCCCGCTTTGAATTTAAACGCGTACTGGATGCCGGTGGCCTGGCGATTCTGCAACCCGATCTGTCACATGCCGGTGGCATCACTGAGTGTGTGAAAATTGCCAGCATGGCGGAAGCTTATGATGTGGCGCTGGCACCGCACTGTCCGCTCGGCCCGCTGGCGTTGGCTGCCTGTCTGCATGTGGATTTCGTCTCGCGCAATGCGGTATTCCAGGAGCAAAGCATGGGGATTCATTACAACAAAGGTGCAGAACTGCTGGATTATGTGGTGAACAAACAGGATTTCAGCATGAATAATGGTCACTTTGCTCCGCTGAATAAACCGGGGCTGGGTGTGGAAATTGACGAGCAACTGGTAATTGAGCGCAGCCAGCAGGCGACAGACTGGCGCAATCCACTGTGGCGCTATGCCGATGGTTCAGTCGCAGAATGGTAATCCCTCAGATAACAAGAATTCTTATAGTTCATAAATAATTCGCGTTGCAGCCAGCCTGGCCGCAGCCTGAAGATTGACGAAAAGAACCCGTGGCAAATAAACCTGGCGTAAATTGCGGGCGGCTTACTGCTGCCCCGCTAACGATACGTGAATAAAAGAGGTTGTTATTATGAACACCGACCTGTACTCCTCAACGCTAAAACAACTCAATGCCAAAATAATACCTTTTATCGTTATTTGTTATTTTGTCGCCAACCTGGATAAAACCAATATTTCGATCGCTGCATTACAGATGAATGCCGATTTAGGCTTGTCCGCCAGTATGTACGGGCTGGGCGTAGGCATGTTCTATATCTCGTATATTATTTTCGAACTGCCGAGCAATATTATTATGACCCGCGTCGGCGCGCGTATCTGGATTGCCCGTATTATGATTACCTGGGGCATCGTCAGTACCGGCATGGCCTTTGTTCAGTCGGCTAACCAGCTGTATGTGATGCGCTTTTTGCTCGGCATGGCGGAAGCCGGTTTCACCCCCGGCATCATTTACTACATCTCCTGCTGGTTCCCGAAAAGCAACCGCGCCCGCGCCATGTCATTTTTCTATATGGGATCGGTCGCCGCATCCATTATCGGTTTGCCGATTTCCGGTGCGCTTCTCAATATGCACGGCATTGCTGATATCGCTGGCTGGCGCTGGCTGTTTGCTATCGAAGGTGTTCCGGCGCTGGTGCTGGGCGTGCTGGTATTACGGCGCTTACCGGACTCTCCGGCGCATGCCAGCTGGCTGAATCCGCAGCAGAAAAGCTGGTTGCAGCAGCGCCTGCAACAGGACAATGTGGGCGTAGAGATCGGAGCCAATCACTCCTGGCTGAGCGCGCTGAAAAATAAAACTGTACTGCTGTTAAGCCTGGTGTGGTTCCTGCAGGCATTTGGCTCGATTGGTATTACCCTATTTATGCCGTTAATTATAAAAAGCATGGCCGCTGAACAAAGTAATTTTGTTATCAGTCTGCTTTCTGCGGTGCCGTTTGTCTGTGCCTGCTTATTTATGTATTTAAACGGACGCCACTCGGATAAAACCGGCGAACGTTCATGGCATCTTGGATTACCGCTGATCTTTTCCGGTCTGTCGCTGGCAATCGCCATCTGGTCCGGCAGCCTGCTGCTCTCTTATCTGCTGCTGATCTTAACCGTCGGCTTTAACTTTGCGCTGACGCCGATCTTCTGGGCGGTTACCACGGAAAAACTGGCTGGCGTTGCCGCTGCCGCTTCGATTGCTTTTATCAACACGGTCGCCAACTTTGTCGGCCTCGGCCTGCCGCCGATACTTGGAAAAATTAAGGATCTGACCGACAGCTATCACTACGGTCTGTTAATCGTCGCACTGGCGCTGATTATTGGCGGCATTATCGGCATTGTGGTGTCGCGACCGACGGGTAATTCTGCGGCGAACGCACTCTCTCAGGTATCAAAATGAAACAGAAAATCTTATTACAGGCGGCGCTACCCGCGCCGTTAATCGCAGAACTGCAACAGCGCTATCAGCTGATCGATTATCAAACTCTGACGCCAGCCGATTTTTCCGCCGTCGCCGCAGAATTTCAGCTGCTGCTGACCAACGGCGAAGCCACGGTGACCCGTGAGTTAATCGCTGCGCTGCCCAACCTGGCGCTGATTGCGGTATTTGGCGTCGGCTATGACGGCGTGGACGTGGCCGCTGCGCGCGAGCATCAGGTGGCGGTAACCCACACCCCGGGAGTGCTGACCGATGATGTCGCAGACCTGGCGATGGGGCTGATGCTGGCGACCTCAAGGCAAATTGTTGCGGCCCAGCAGTTTATTCAGCAGGGAAGCTGGGCGCAGGGCGGCTATCCATGGACGCGTAAAGTATCGGGTTCGCGGCTGGGTATTGTCGGTCTCGGGCGCATTGGGATGGCGGTGGCAAAACGCGCCGGGGGATTTGATATGTCGATTGCTTACTGCAACCGTAGCCCGCTTGATGGCGCGCCGTGGCACTATCAGCCGGATTTACTGACGCTGGCACAGCAGAGTGATTATTTACTGGTCTGCACCCCAGGCGGAGCCAATACCCGCCATCTGATTAATCGGGCGGTGCTCGATGCGCTGGGTGAACAGGGAACGTTAATCAATATTTCACGCGGTAGCGTGGTTGATCAGCAAGCACTGATCGCCGCGCTGGACGCCGGTACTCTCGGTGCCGCCGGGCTGGATGTATTTGATGATGAGCCGCGGGTGCCGGATGCACTGCAAAATCGTGCCAATGTGGTGATTACGCCGCATATGGCCAGTGCCACCTGGTCGACGCGGAAAGCGATGTCGCAACTGGTTCTGGATAACGTGCAGGCGTTTTTTGCCGGTCATTCACTGGTGACGCCGATACCCTAATGGCAGCGAATGTTTTACCCTTAACAGAATCACCGTGAAGGGTAAAACAGATGACGGAAAAACAGCTTACTTTTGATGACCGGAACCATCAGCTCACTAATATCAATGTCTGGACCGCCGACAGTCAGTGGCTGGTATACGATCTGCGCCCGTCCGGCGCGTCCTTTACCAGCCTGACGGTTGAACGCGTTAACTGCGCCACCGGTGCAACTGAAGTGCTGTATCAGGCCACTCAGGGCGCGCACGTGGGCGTGATAACCGCCAGCCCTGATCTGCCTGCCCGCTACGTCTGTATTCACGGGCCGGAACATCCCGACAGCCACTGGCAGTATGATTTTCACCATCGTCGCGGCGTGATCATTCAGCACGGCCAGGCGGAAAACCTCGATGCCTGTGATATCACCGCACCTTTTACCCCAGGCGCATTGCGCGGCGGCTCGCATGTGCATGTGTTCAGCCCTGACGGATCGCGTCTGAGTTTCACCTATAACGACCATGTGATGCATGAATGGGATGCCAGAGAAGATTTACGTAACGTTGGCGTGGCGGTGCCGCTGCATGCGGTCTGCCCGGTTAAACAGCATCCACGGGAATATGACGGCAGCCATTTCTGTGTGCTGGTGAGTCAGACCAGTGCAAAACCGATTCCCGGCAGCGATGAGATCAACCGTGCTTATGAAGAGGGATGGATCGGCAATCAGGGCTATCGCAAGCCGGACGGTAGCCAGCAGCGCTGGGCGCTGGCATTTATTGGCGATACGCTGAGCAGCCAGGGCGACACGCTGGCGGAGGTGTTTATTGTCGATTTACCGGAAAAAATGCAGGATTACGCGCAGGCGGGCGACTGGCCGCTGGAAGGTAGTGAAACGCGCTTACCGGCTCCGCCGCGGGGTGTGCATCAGCGTCGCCTGACGTTTAGCGCCGAGCGGCGCTATCCCGGCGTTGTCAGCCAGCCGCGCCACTGGCTGCGCGCCTCGCCGGATGGCAGCGCCATTGCTTTTCTGATGAAAGACGACCGCGGTATTGTCCAGCTGTGGACGGTCTCGCCGAATGGCGGCGCTCCGCAGCAGATTACCCGCAGCGCCAGCGATATTCAGTCAGCGTTTAGCTGGCACCCACAGGGTAACGCGCTGGCGTTTATTTGCGATAACAGCGTGATGTTATGTGAGGTAGTCAGCGGGAAGATGCAGAGATTAACGGCACGCAGTGACAGCGCGCCGTGCGGAGATGCGGTGGTGATATCGCCGGACGGCCAGCAGGTGGCCTATGTGCGCGATATCAATGGCTACCGTCAAATCTTTACGGCCGCGATCAATTAGCGGCCAGTGGAGCGCTTTCTACCATGCTGTCATGAGTTTGTGACAGCTTTTCGCTTTGCAGTACACGTTCGCGCGGTGAGTCTTCCGCTTTATTATCATCAGAGCGGGCGTAGTCCCACGGCAACAGCAGCGTATCCATAACGGCGGAAAACGGCAGGTCGATCACCGCCAGGGGTTTAAGCGCCCAACTGGTCTGGTCATCGGCAATAATAGCAGCACTGGCGCGCGTGCCTGGGTAGTAACCCTGGCTGGCGCCGGTATGTGACATTACACTGGAACAGCCGGTAGTACTTGCCAGAGAACAGCAAGCGAACAGACCGGCTAAATGGTAACGCTTAATTGCTTTCATCTTGAATATCCCTTCAGCCATGGTCACAGTGCCTGCCTGAGTTTACTCGCCGACGAGCAGGGAAACTTCCCGGTTACTCTGTGGTAACTCTTACCCGATTCTCAGCGATGTCTCAAATGAGTGTATGTCATTTACCGTGGGATGGTTAAAAAAATTGCTGGCCCCACACTTGAAAGCGACATAAATGTCACCATTTTTAAATCACGGTCACAAAAGAGTACGCCGACAGGGTACTGCTTTGATGGCTGACAGCCTGTCCATTGGGGAAGGTTGTTTATCTCACTCGCTGAATTTCAGGAGCTATTACTATGCGTAACTTTGATCTCTCTCCACTTTACCGTTCTGCTATTGGTTTCGATCGTCTGATTAACCTGCTGGAATCCAATCAGGGCCAGAGCAACGGCGGCTATCCTCCGTATAACGTCGAGCTGGTGGATGAAAATCACTACCGGATTACCATTGCCGTGGCAGGATTCGCTCAGAGCGAACTGGATATCACTTCCCACGACAATCTGCTGATTATTCGCGGTGCGCATGCTGATGAGCAAACTGAGCGCCAGTATCTCTATCAGGGCATCGCCGAGCGTAACTTCGAGCGTAAATTCCAGCTGGCCGAGCACGTGCACGTCCGTGATGCACGTTTAGAAAATGGCCTGCTGTATATCGAACTGGAGCGTGTGGTTCCTGAAGCCATGAAGCCACGCCGTATCGATATTCTTAGCTAATTGCGACGTTGTTACAGCAGCCAGCACCCGTCTGGCTGCTGAATTATTGCTGGTGCTGCCGCACATTGCGCGATGGCATCAGCATTCCGCCAAACATATTGAGTAACAGTCCGGCGATAATTATCCCCGCGCCTACCATCTGCATCAGTGACAAGCTTTCATCCAGCAGTAAAGCCGCACTAATAATACCCACCACCGGCACCAGTAATGCCAGCGGCGCAACCCGCCAGGTTTCATAACGCTTCAGCAAACTCCCCCAGATGGCATAGCCGACAATAGTGGCGATAAACGCCAGGTAAATCAGCGCCATAATGGTTGTTGAGTTAATGTTTATCAGGCTGGAAATCATCGCTGACGAACCGTCATACAGCCAGGAACAGGCCAGAAAAGGCCCCACGGGAATCAGCGCGCTCCAGACCACCAGCGACATCACCGGCACCTGACTATTACGCATAATCACCTTATTGGTGATATTGCCCAGCGCCCAAGACAGCGCCGCTGCCAGTGTCAGCAGCAGAGTGACAACAGTGATACCGCCGCTCTGATTCGCCATACCGGCCTCTGCCAGCACCAGCATACCGGCCGAAGCCAGCAGAATGCCGGCAATATGGTTCCACTTCAGCTTTTCAGACAGCAACACTGCGCCGAGCAGAATGGTGAAAAAGGCCTGAGCCTGAATCACCAGTGAAGCGATACCGGCTGGCATTCCCAGCTTGATTGCCAGGAAAAGAAACGCGAACTGACCAAAACTGATGGTCATACCATAAGCCAACAGCCATCTGAGCGGGACTTTCGGCGGTTTGATAAAAAGGATTGCCGGAAAAGCCACCAGTGCAAAGCGCAAGCCGGCCAGAAGAAATGGCGGCATATCGTGGAGACCGACTTTAATCACCACAAAATTCACTCCCCAGGCGATTACTACGCAGAGAGCCAGCAGCATATCTTTGACCGACATAGCGTTATCCTTCTTTAAGCGTTTACACCCCTTCAGCGTGGGCGCGATCGATCTCTTCGGCGAGAATTTTAATGCCTTTCTCGATAGTCTCGCTGTCCGGCACGTAGTTCATGCGCATGCACTGATGAGTATGCGGCCATTCGTGCTCCAGCCCCGGGAAGAAGAAGTGGCCCGGTACCATCAATACGCCGCGCTGCTTCAGGCGCTGATAGAGCACTTCGGTGGTAATCGGCAGATCTTTAAACCACAGCCAAAGGAAAATAGCGCCTTCTGGTTTGTGAATCAGGCAGCGATCTGCTGATAAATAGCGGCGAATGACGGCAATCGTCTCAGTTACGCGCTGCTGATAGAATGGCTTAATGACGTCGTTCGAGAGCCGCAGCAGATCGCCGCGCTTGATCATTTCATTGGCTATCGCCGGGCCAATACTGCCTGGTGCCAGGCTGATGATGCCGTTCATATTACCGATCGCCGAAATCACTTTTTCGTCGCCAATAATAATGCCGCAGCGTGAACCCGGCAGGCCGAGCTTGGACAGGCTCATGCACAGAATAATGTTGGGATTCCACAGCGGGCGTACATCGCTGAAAATAATGCCCGGGAAGGGAACGCCGTAGGCATTGTCGATCAGCAGCGGGATATCATGCTGTTGCGCCAGTACGTCGAGCTTCATCAGCTCTTCATCGGTAATCACATTGCCGGTCGGGTTGGTTGGGCGTGAAACGCAGATTAACCCGGTATCCTCGGTGATCGTTAAATGCTCGAAGTCGACGTGATATTTAAACTGGCCTTCCGGCAGTAGCTCAATATTCGGCTTGGCGGAAACAAACAGATCCTCATCCAGCCCGGCGTCGGCATAACCGAGATATTCCGGCGCCAGCGGAAACAGCACGCGCTTCTTGCTGCCGTCGGCGCGACGCCCGGCATAAAGATTAAACAGATAGAAGAACGCGCTCTGACTGCCGTTAGTTAAGGCAATATTTTTCGGCGAAATTTGCCAGCCAAGATGTTCGCGCAGCATCTCTGCCAGCGCATCCAGCAGCACGGTTTTGCCGCGTGGTCCATCATAGTTACACAGTGCATCAGTCAGCTTGCCTTCATCATGCATCTGCTGCAACAACTGCTGAAAATAGTCATTCATCGCCGGAATCTGGGCCGGATTACCGCCGCCCAGCATCACTGTACCGGGGGTGCGTAAGCCTTCGCCCATGTCTTCCATCAGGCGGGTGATGCCTGAGTGGCGGGTAAATTTGTCACCAAAAACGGAAAAGGTCATAGCGTGTAAATCATTTGTTAGCGCAAAAGGTGAGTCACCATAACGCCAGAGGAAAGGGGGTGCAATGGCTATCACAAATATAAAACGAGGCGGCCGAAACAGGTTCCGGGAGCCGTTTTCAGCTCCCGGAATCTGGGGGTTATTTCAGCAATTGCGGGTTAACGCAGTTTTTCTCAACTTTACCGCTCAGCGCGGCAATCAGGTTATCAACCGCATCCTTTGCCATTCCGTAGCGCGTTTCATGGGTTGCGGAACCAATATGCGGCAGTGCCACGACATTCGGCAGCGTCAGCAGCGGCGAATCAACCGGTAACGGTTCCTGCTCGAACACGTCCAGACCGGCGGCGTGAAGGGTGCCGCCTTTCAGCGCGTCAATCAGCGCCTGCTCGTCGACCACCGGACCGCGTCCGGCATTAATTAAAACTGCGCTGCTCTTCATTTTTGCCAGCTGCTCGCGACCAATCAGATGATGGGTTTGCTCGGTCAGTGGCAGGCTGATGCACAAAAAATCGGACTCTTTCAGCAGGGTGTCGAGATCGCAATACTGCGCGTCGAAACGCTGTTCAGCTTCTTCATGATGCTTACGCGCGTTATATAAAATCGGCATGCTAAAGCCGAGATGCGCACGCTGCGCCAGCGCCAGACCGATGCGGCCCATGCCAAGAATACCCAGTTTTTTATGATGAACATCGATGCCGAACCAGTCCGCACCGATACTGCTTTGCCATTCACCGGCCTTCACGCGTTCGGCCACTTCTACCACGCGCCGCGCCGAAGAGAGCACCAGCGCCATCATGGTATCAGCGACGGTTTCCGTCAGCACGGTTGGCGTGTGCATCAGCAGCACGCCACGCTGATTCAGCGCGTCGACGTCAAAGTTGTCATAACCGACGGAAACGGTCGAGGCGACGCGCAGTTTTGGCGCTTTGGCCAGAAAGGTGCCATCCACTTTGCCGCCCGAACCGAGAATACCCTCAGCCGATGCGAACGCTGCGGCGTGCTTCTCCAGGTTCTCTGCGGTCAGGCCATCGATTTCGGTTACGGTAAAGTGTTCATCAAGACGCTGGCGTAAATCGTCAGGTAAGGATTTATACAACACCACTGAAGGCTTCATGCGTTTCTCCCTGTTAAAGCAATTTAATGCGCTGAGGGCGACACGCATGTCGCCCAGGATTATGTTAACGACCTGGCCATTTTCAGGCGGATTTTGCGCCCTGACCCATCGGCTGCTGCTTGTTGTCGGCGGGTTTAACGATCAGCGTCAGCCAGACCGCAACCAGTAATGCCGCACCCATAAAAATATAGGATGCCGACGGGCTACCGGTAGCACCGTTGAGATAGCCGACAAACCATGAGCCGGTAAACGAACCGAGTGCGCCCATGCTGTTGATCAGCGCCATTGCCCCGCCGGAAACATTGCGCGGCAGCATTTCAGGAATGATGGCGAAGAACGGGCCATAAGGTGCATACATTGCCGCTCCGGCAACCACCAGTAGCGCATAAGACATCCAGAAATTACCCGGGCCAACCAGATAGGAACCTAAAAAGGCCAGCGCACCAATTAACAGCAGCGGCCAGACAAACAATTTGCGGTTCTGTAATTTATCCGATGCCCATGAAACGATAATCATCGCAATGGTGGCGGCCAGATAAGGCACCGCAGAAAGCCAGCCAGCTTCTACCATACCCATTTGTGTGCCGTTGCGCAGTATTGATGGCAGCCACAGCACGAAACCATAAACCCCAATGCTCCAGGCGAAATACTGCATGCACAGCAGGATGACATTGCGCGATTTAAACGCTTCACGGTAGTTGGGTACCGCTTTAATGCTCTCCTGCTCTCTTTTCAGCTCAGCTTGCAGCGCGGCTTTTTCGTCCTCGCTCAGCCATTTTGCCTGCGCCGGTTTGTCCTGCACCAAAAACCACCAGGCGATGGCCCAAATTACCGCCGGGAAGCCCTCGATGATAAACATCTCGCGCCAGCCGTAGGATTCGATCAGATAACCGGATACTACCGACATCCACAGCACCGTCACCGGATTGCCGAGGATCAGGAAGGTATTGGCGCGCGAGCGCTCCGATTTGGTAAACCAGTTACTGATATAAATCAGCATGGCGGGCATCACCGCCGCTTCCACCACGCCGAGAATAAAACGAATGGCGGCCAGCATCGGAATATTACTGACGATGCCGGTCAGTGACGCACAGCCCCCCCACAGGATCAGACACCAGAAAATCAGCTTTTTCACGCTGCGGCGTTCAGCATAAATCGCGCCGGGGATCTGGAAGAAGAAATAGCCGAGGAAGAACAGCGCGCCCAGTAACGATGACATGCCTTTGGTAATGCCTAAATCTTCATTAATCCCGGCTGCTGAGGCGAAACTGAAGTTCGCCCGGTCCAGATACGCCAGACTGTAGGTGATAAACACGATGGGCATGATGTACCACCAGCGTTTAGGCGCGATCGTATGCTTTTTCATAATCTAATCCTCTGTTGAGGTGGCCGCATTCTGGTCCACTGGGGATCGATGCGATTTTATTTTGTAGCAGGGACCTGTGGTTCAGCCGACGACTAAAAGTCGCCGAGTTCAGCGCGCGTCGGTAGCCCTTCGCTGTCGCCAATCACCTGAATCGCCAGTGAGCCGATTTTGTTGCCGCGTTTAATCGCCTGCGGCAGCGACTTACCTTCCAGTAACGCGCTGATCACGCCAACCGCAAAGCCATCGCCTGCGCCAACGGTATCCACCACGTTTTCTACTCTGATCGCTTCCACCTGGCCTTTCTCGCCCTGTGCGGTTTTGTACCAGGCGCCGTCGCAGCCGGTTTTGATAATTACCGCTTTCACGCCCTTATCGAGGTAAAAGTCAGCAATCGCTTCTGGCTGGCTGTAACCGGTCAGGATTTTGCCCTCTTTCTCGCCGGGCAGTACCCAGTCGGCATACTCTGCCAGATGGTTCAGCTGCCGGACCATCTCCTGTTCGCTCGACCACAGCACCGGACGCAGATTCGGATCAAAAGAGATAGTTTTCCCCAACGAACGCATCTCTTTCGCCGCATATTTCGACAGTTCCAGCGAGCTGTCAGAGATCGCGGCTGAGACACCACTCAAATGTAAATGGCGTGCCGCGCCAAAATAGTCGCGGTTGAAGTCTTCAATCGAAAGATGGCTGGCAGCCGAACCTTTGCGGAAATATTCCACCAGCGGATCGGAGCCATCATCGACTTTTGATTTCAGTTGAAAACCGGTGGGATAGCGCTTATCTACCGTGACCTGACGATGATCGACCTGCTCTTTCTCCAGCTGCTGACAGGTAAAGCGGCCAAAGGAGTCGTCACCGACGCGGCTGACCCAGCCGACTTTCAGCCCCAGTCGTGACAGGCCGATCGCCACATTCAGCTCGGCGCCGGCGATACGCTTGATAAAGCTCTCTGCGGCGGCCAGATCGCCAGTTTCGCGCGCGACAAACATCGCCATCGCTTCACCGATGGTTACTGCATCCAGCATGCCATTGCTGTTAGTTGTCATCAGGGTTACTCCTCTCGCAGCAGGTTGACGTAATGGCGTGTAACGGCCACCAAGTCGTCACCTTCTAACGGAAATTCGATGCCGCGCGGAGCGGCGGCAGGCAGCAGCTTAAGCAGCTCACGCCAGAGGTTATCGGCGTCGTCGAGTGCAATGGCGCGGAAAGAGTTGCGATGGGGCGTGGCCGCCTTAACATGAATGTAGCTGACAAAACGCCCCAAACTGTCGGCCGCTGCGCGCGGGTTATCGCCCACCCACAGCCAGTTGCCCATATCAAACGTCATGCTGTTTGGCATACGCGCCTCGGCACAGTCAGCGAAAAACTGTTCCAGCGCCTGCTGCTTGCCGCAGTCGGTTTGATCGTTTTCTACCACCACGTGCAGCGAATAGGCCGCCAGCTGCTGATGCAGTGCGTTGCAGTCAAAACCGGGCGTGTAATGGCCTAAGGAGAACTTAAGCAACTGGGCATTCAACTGTTTTGCTTCAGCTACACGCTGATCCAGCGCCGGATTGAGCGTGCCATCCGCCATAAACAGTGCTTCTGGCACAGAGTAGAAGGCGATCAGCTGATGCTGCGCAATCGCGGTTCCCAGTTCGCTTAGCTGTTGCAGTTCGCTATTGCTCAGCAATTCACGGCGAATCTCAACGCCATCCGCTCCGGCTTCAGCAATAATCGGCAGCAGCGCTCGCTGGCCCCCTAAGGCTTCAACTCGTTGATGACCATACGCAGCGGTCACGACAATCACTTCTCTCTTCATCTTTATTCTCCGGCCCCGTCGCCTCGACGTTATAAAAACGTTAAATGGAACCGGTTCCAAAGCAAAGTACCAGAGTGTGAAATTATGATCGCGCTCACGATGTGAGCAATTATTAGCAGGGTATTGTCTGAATTAAGGCGGGTGAAACGTCAGGGGGAAGTGACCTCCCCCTGCGCATTATATCGGCTGGGATGAACCGCGAACCACCAGTTCAGCGGAAAACATCTGCTCGCCGATCGGCTCTTCGCTGCCTTCGATACGGCGAATAACCTGTTCCAGCGCGGTATAACCGAGCTGCCAGGTTGGCTGTTTTAAGGTGGTGATGCCGACGCCCGCCAGTTCTGCCCACTCCAGTTCATCAAAGCCAAGCAGGCCGATATCTTTGCCCCAGTGTAAATCGAGGCGGCGTAATGAACGTGCGACTTGCAGGGTCAGTGCCCCATTCGCTACCAGTAATGCGCAGCGATGAGACTGATGACGTTGATAAAAATCCTGCAGGATAGCGTCGAGCTTCGCGCCCTGGCTGAGCGCCACTTCGGCTTGCTCAGCGATCGCCTGTGGATGTTGCTGCGCAGTCGTTTTAAACGCCTGTAAGCGCTCAAGGCGCGTATTGACCAGCCCGAGTGGTTCGCTGACGAATAAAATCGCCTGATAACCGTTAGCCAGCAGATGTTCGGTGGCCGCGGTAGCGGCTTCGGCATTATTAAGCCCAACCACATCACAGGCAAAATCAGGAATTTTACGGTCGATCAGCACCATTGGCAGCAGAGATTGCTGTAACATATTCAGCGCTTCTTCCCGCATGCCTACCGCATTGACCACAATGCCTTCTACCTGATAGCTGCTGAGTAATTGCAGGTAGTGGCGCTCCTGATCAACCTCGTTATTGGTGTTACACACCAGCAGGGTAAAACCCTGCGCGCGGCAGGCGGCCTCAATCCCGGAGAGGACATCGACGGAATAGGGGTTGGTAATATCGGCGATAATCAGGCCAATCAGTCGGGTGCGGCCACGTTTCAGTCCGCGTGCCATCTGGCTGGGGCGATAATCGAGATCGGCAATCGCCGTTTCAATGCGCTGTTTCAGATCGGCCGACAGCGCATGCTGCTCGCCGTTCAGATAACGCGAAACGCTGGTTTTTCCGGTGTTTGCCGCGTTGGCGACATCGCTGATGGTTGCTCGTGCAGCTTTGCGCTTCATGGCTTTCCTTTGGCGTTCAGATTCAGCCGAGACTAGCACAGCTTTTTTATCCGGCGTTAATTGCGCGTCGGGCAGGGGCAGCACGCGCCCCTGCTGGCGAGAGAATTACAGTGGGCTGAGGGTGATTTCCACACGGCGGTTTTGCGCTTTACCGCTCTCAGTATTGTTGCTGGCGATTGGGTTATCCGGCCCTAATCCACTGGTGCGAATGCGGTTAGCCGCAACACCCTGGGTAATCAGCGAGCTGCCGACGCTGTCTGCACGCTGCTGCGACAGTGTCATATTCAGCGCACGGGTGCCGGTACTGTCGGTATAGCCGATAATATTCACCGCGGTTTTTGGATACTCTTTCAGTACCATCGCCACGCCGGTCAGGGTATTCGCCCCGGCAGGTTTCAGCGAGCTGCTGCTGGAATCGAAAGTGACGTTGCTTGGCATATTCAGAATAATATTGTCGCCGTTACGGGTGACGCTGACGCCAGTGCCTTTCATCTGGTCGCGTAGTTTCGCTTCCTGCACATCCATATAGTACCCGGCACCACCGCCCAGAGCAGCACCTGCTGCTGCGCCAATCAGCGCGCCTTTGCCGCGATCTTTCTTCGACGAAGAGAGTGCGCCGACGCCCGCGCCTAAGGCGGCACCCAGTCCGGCTCCGATCCCGGATTTACCGGCCTGCGACTCACCTGTGTAGGGGTTAGTGGTACAGCCGGAAAGTGCGATGGTGCCGCTCAGTAACAAGGCGAGAGTAATAATGCTTTTTTTCATGGATTTTCCCTTAATCGAATTCACAGGTGCCAATGCACGTACACCTATAAGCGGCACGATTATGCCGCTTAATTATGAGGAAAATACCTAAGGTTAAGTCTTAAAGTGTAAAGTTAGACGTCTAAAGATTACGAGGATGGCAAAAGCAGTTAATAACGTGATCGTTAACCAGCCCGCAGGCCTGCATAAATGCGTAACAGGTGGTCGAACCGACAAATTTAAAACCGCGCTTTTTTAATGCTTTTGATAGCTCGTCAGAAACCGGGGTTTTACTCGCAACCTCGGCGAGGCTTTTCAGCTGATTAATCTGCGGCTGATTGTCGACAAAATCCCAGATAAAACGCGCAAAATCTTCGCCTCTGGCTTCCATTGCCAGCAGCGCACGCGCATTTGCAATAATCGCTGAAAGTTTACCGCGATGACGAATCAGACCGCTGTCCTGCATCAGCTCATCAACCTCTTTTTCGCCCATCAGCGCCACCGCTTGCGGGTCGAACTGGTGAAAAGCGCGGCGGTAGTTCTCGCGTTTTTTCAGCACCGTAATCCATGATAAACCCGCCTGTTGCCCTTCGAGACAGATCATTTCAAACAACGCGTTACCGTCGTTTTGCGGAATGCCCCATTCCCGATCGTGATAGGCAATATAAAGCGGATCTTGTGTGACCCAACCGCATCGCTGCATGACTAAACTCCTTATCAATAAAGGCGCAAAATTTGTTGTTTTTATCCTTGAACTGCTGCTTAATCGGTCAATAGTTAATCAATGGAATGAGATAACTCTCTGGCTGATTAATAATACTAACACTTCGCCAATTTGGCTCTTTCTCGGAGTCGTTATTATGCTGCAGAAAAGACAGTGCAAAGGTGGCCGTTTATCCGCTGGCGCGATGATGGTGACAGGGATTTTGTTCTATCCGATGGCGGCAAGCGCCTGGGATCAGTTATATGTCTTTGGTGATAGTCTGAGTGATAGCGGAAATAATGGCCGTTATACCTGGGATGGCAGCGCACACCCGCTTTACGACGATATTCTGGCGGAAAAGATCAATCAGGCGCTGAAACCCTCAAAAGAAGGCGGTACGAATTTCGCCGCCGGTGGCGCGGTGGCAGTACCGGCACTGAATCCACAGGATAACACTCAGGATCAGGTGCAAAATTATCTGGCCGCCAACGGTGGGCGGGCAGACGCCGATGGCCTGTATATTCACTGGATTGGCGGTAATGATCTGGCCGCAGCGGCGATCAATCCGGCTGAGGCGCCGGATATTGTCAGCAACAGCGCCTTTGCTGCTGCCAGCCAGGTTAAGGAACTGCTGTCTGCCGGGGCGAATACCGTGATTGTCCCGACGGTGCCGGATATCGGTGCCACGCCAGCACTGCTGGAAGCCGTGATTCAAAGCGGGCTGACACCGGTCGCCGACGCGGCGCTGTCGGCCGCTTACCAGTCGCTGAACAGCCAGACCACTCTCAGCACCGCAGCGCGTCAGCAGGCGATTTACGAGGCGCTGTTTGCCGCAGCCGGTACTGCCACCTCGGTGCCGGAACTGCAAAAAGCGATAGCCGATCAACTGCTTGCCGCCTGGCAACAGATCAGCCGCCAGGCATCGGCGTTGACCAGCAGTTACAATCAGCAGGAAGAGCGCTACCTGGCGAACATCGGCGGCAATATCGTGCGCGTCGATGTTTATGGGCTGTTCAATGAAGTGCTGGCCGATCCGGCACGTTACGGTCTGAGCAATACTGCCGGTATGGCCTGTCCACCCGGCGTATCGGCGGCTGTCTGTGGCGTCTCGACGCCGGGCTTTTCCAGTGAGCAGAATTATCTGTTTGCCGATCGCCTGCATCCCAGTCCGGCAGTTCACCGGCTAATTGGTGATTATATTCAGTCGGTGCTGGATGCTCCGGCGCAGGTGGTAGCGCTGAATCAGGCCACGCTGGCGATGTCGCGTGATATGCGTAATACCCTCGACAGTCATCTGCAACAGCAGCGACACAGCGATAATCCGCAGGGCTCGCTAAGCGTTTTTGGCGGCTACGCCGGGCAGCGTTATGACTATGCCGCTAATCTTGCGGCAGGTAACGGCGATGCCACCAGCCATAATCTGACCCTTGGCGTGGACTATAAGCTGACGGATAACTGGCTGATGGGCGTGCTGCTTTCCGGCTCCAGTGATAATCAACAACCGACGCCTGGCTACGATTATAAAATGCGTGGCTGGCTGGTCTCAGCTTACAGCGAGCTGGACTTTTCCTCGGGCGGTTGGATAAATGCCGATCTGCATTTTGCCACCGCCGACTATGACGATATCTCCCGCCGGATAATCTTAGGCCCTGCCAGCCGCACTGAGCAAGGCAGTACCGATGGCAAGCAATTAGGCGGGCGGATAACCGCTGGTTGGGATTTCCCGCTTGCCAGCTGGCTGACTACCGGACCAACGCTGCAATATGCACTGGACTACAGCAAGGTATCGGGCTACAGCGAACAGGGCGATTCCAGCACTGCAATGCGCTTTAACGACCAAACTTACCATTCGCAAATTGGTGCGGTTGGCTGGCGAGTGGACTCGCGAATGGGCTGGGTGAATCCCTGGGCGCAAGTCAGTTATAACCATCAGTTTGGTGACGATGTCTGGCGAGCCGGTGGCGGACTGAAATCGACCCAAATCTCGTTCTCGCGTGATACGGCACAGCAGGATACCAACTGGGTTGATGTCAGCGTCGGTGCCAATGTGCCACTGGGCGAAGATGTCGCCGCGTTTGCTTCACTGTCGCAGAGCGCGGGCCTCAGTTCGGGTGAGCAATTTATGTATAACCTGGGGGTCAGCGCGCGCTTCTGATCTGGCTCTGAAACCAGTATCCATGCCGCTTTGCGGGCTATCAGGGCATCAAAGGTGAAGTTAAAATACAGTTAAATAATATAATTATCGGGATAATCATAACTATGGAAACATTATGCCGTCCGATCTTGCCGTTATTCGTAATAAACTCTTCGCCTTTTTGGCATGCGCTGTCTTTTTGGCAATGATGATGGGCCTGATTTTTATGGATGTGAACTGGATGAATAATGCCGTTCACGAGTCCTCTTTTACTGAAATCGCACAGGAACTGATTTTGGCTGCGATTGCTTCTTCATTTTTCATTGCCGCTGCGGGTCATGAGCAGCATCGCCCGAGCCTGCTGCTGCTGGGTGGTTTTTTTGGCTGCATGCTGATCCGCGAAATGGACTTCCTGTTCGACGAGATTCACCACGGTGCCTGGGTGTGGTTTGCGCTGGCGCTGGCGGCTTTTAGCCTGAGCTATGCCGCGAAAAATCTGGCAAAAACCCTGTCTGGTCTGGTTCATCTGCTGCAACATCCTGCCTGGAATATGATGGTGGCTGGCCTGCTGACGGTGCTGGTGTTTTCCCGTCTGTTTGGCATGCATCAGCTGTGGCAACATCTGATGCTGGACGGTTATAACCGCACGGTGAAAAATATCGCCGAAGAGGGCAGCGAACTGCTGGGTTACAGCTTCTGCCTGTTTGCCAGCGTGCGCTATTTGTGGGAGCTGAAAACTGCCACGGTGAAGAAGCCCGTGATGGTGTGGCAGCAACAAAACTAATTTATTGTCGCGATTACGACCTTCCGCGCCGGATTCAGGCGATCTCCTGCGCTAAAATTGTTAGAATCGTGGAAGGACGTTAACTGCTGTTCGCTCCCGCTGCTTTACATTAACACCAACCAGAGACTGAGCCATGTCTGTCAAAATCTTAACCTCAACCATTATCGGCATGGATGCATTCCGTCATCATCCGCTGGAAGCGCTGGCGTCGGCGGAGCAAGGTACGGTCGCCGTATTCGACAACAATGCGCCGGTATTGTACGCGGTCACGCCCGACAGGCTGGCAGAGTTGCTGGCGTTTGAAGCGTCTGCCAGACAGGCGCGTTCGGATGTGACGCTGGAGGAGAGTTTGTTTGATGATGAACTGGCACACCCCGATGCGATTCCGGTTCCTGCCGGTAAATTCCCGATGTATCAGGGCTGGCAGCCGGATGCGGATTTTGTGCGTCTGGCAGCAATCTGGGGCGTGGCGTTAAGTTCAGCGGTGACGCCTGCCGAGCTGGCCTCGTTTGTCAGCTACTGGCAAGCGGAAGGACGGGTGTTCCACCATGTCCAGTGGCAGCAAAAGCTGGCGCGCAGCATACAGCTGAGCAGAGCGGCCAGCGGTGGTCAGCAGAAACGGGATCTTAATCAACTTCCGGAACCCGACCAATCCATTCCTGATGGCTTTAGAGGTTTGCGATGAAAAACAGTAGCGACTTGCTGAAACGCATGCAGCGCTTAATGCCTGCGCATATTAAGCCCAAGTTTAAGGACAGTGCCGAGCTGTTTGCCTGGAACCAGGAGCAGGGACGAATCCGCTCGCAGGACATCGTTCGTGAAAACCGCGCAATGAAAATGCAGCGTATTCTGGGTCGTTCCGGCATTCGTGAACTGCACATCAACTGCTCCTTTGATAATTACCGCGTGGAATGCGCAGAGCAGCAGTACGCGCTGGATTGTGCACGTCAGTATGCGGAAGAGTTTGACGGCAGCATCGCCAGTTTTGTTTTCTCGGGTAAGCCGGGTACCGGTAAAAATCATCTGGCGGCGGCAATTGGTAACTATCTGATTCTTCGTGGTAAAAGCGTGCTGGTGGTGACGGTTGCCGATTTGATGTCAAATATGAAGGGCACCTTCAGCGGCAGTAAAGGCGTGACTGAAGAGAGCCTGATCCACGATCTGAGTACCGTTGATTTGCTGGTAATTGACGAGATTGGAATGCAGACCGAATCGCGCTATGAAAAGGTGATTATCAACCAGATTGTCGACCGTCGTTCCTCTTCCAAGCGCCCGACCGGGATGCTGTCCAACCTCGATATGGCGGGAATGAATACGCTGCTCGGCGAGCGCGTAATGGACCGTATGCGCCTGGGTAAAAGCCTGTGGGTACGCTTTAGCTGGGACAGCTATCGCAGCCGGGTGACCGGTGAAGAGTATTGACTGTCAAGGGCGGCAAAAAGCCGCCCTGTTAAACAGCACTCATTAACCCGCGCGGTTGCCCACCAGTTCCGTGACCAGGTTATTGACCCCATCACTCATGGTGGTAAAACGGCTTAGCGGCGAGCGCGTGACCACCACAAATACGCCCACGTTATATTGCGGAACCATCGCCATATAGGTAATAAAACCGCCACCACCGCCGGTTTTCTGAATAATTCCAGGACGTCCATCTTTCGGCTGCATATACACCCAGCCCATTCCGAGCGCATCGGCTTTGCCCGGCACATCCATGCCTTCAAGTTTAGTTAACTGATTACGCGAGTAGATCAGCGTCTGCAACCGGTCGGCCTGCGCACTGCGCTGATGCACGTCCGAGGCGAGAAACTGCTGCATCCAGCGGGCGATATCGTCCGGCGTTGAGTAAATACCGCCGCTGCCAATCGCTGCAAGGGTATTCACGCAGGGGCTGGCACCTTTTTCCGCCACCATCAGGCGCGCGCACTGTTCTGGCGACGGGATAAACGTGGTGTCTTTCATCCCCAGCGGTCGGGTGATTTTGCTGCTGAGCAAATTCGGATAGGTCATACCGGAAGCGCGTACCAGCGCATCGCCGAGCAGATCATAGGCCAGGTTCGAGTATGATGCACTGACGCCCGGCGGGGTAGTTAAGCGGGCGGTTTGCAGCCAGTCCCAGCGCTCGGCGCGGGTAGGCCAGACAAATACCGGACGCACCGGTTTACCGCCCGGCTGCTCACGCGGCAGGCCGCTGGTGTGGGTCGCCAGATTGATCAGCCTGATTGGCTGGCCCGCATAGGTCGGTACACTGCTGCCAGGCGGAGCAAACTTACTCAGCGGATCGTCAAGACGCAGAACCCCGTCCTCGGCCAGTTTCAGCAGCAGTTCACTGGTCAGCAGCTTGCTGATCGACGCGATACGGATCAGCGAGTCCTTTTGTGGCCTGACGTTATTGCCGGGCCGGGTATCGCCTAAGCTGGTAAACACCCGTTGATTACCATCAATCGCCACCATCGCCATCCCGGTGGCTGCGGTGCCGTAGAAGATATGCTCCGCATAGCGATCAACGATTTGCGAAGCCAGTAGCGGATCGGGTGAGCTGAGTTGCTGGCTGCGTGCGGGCAAAGCGATAACCATCAGAGCCAGTAAAAAGGAGAGGGATGATTTCAACGGCGATTTGTCCAGATGGATGACAGAGAATAATCAGCATAGTAGTCATTTCTGTTATTCATGGCACTAATCAAATTTTGCCGGACGATGTTTTTTTAAGGTCGGTCACGCTGGGAGATAATTTACAGCGTCACTTCGCCGAAGCGTTCGCGATACTCTTTTGGCGTAGCGGCGTAGCTTTTCTTAAACACCGAATAAAAATACTGCAGTGACGGATAGCCACACATCTGCGAGATTTCATTGATCGACAGCGATGACGAAACCAGCAAGCTGCGCGCCTTTTCCAGCTTTTCACTGTGGATCAAGGCATGGATGGTTTCGCCGGTCTCATCTTTAAAGCGTTTTTCCAGATTAGAACGTGACATGCCAACGGCATCCAGCACCTGCTCCACTTTGATTCCTTTGCAGGCATTGAAGCGAATGTAGTGCATCGCCTGAATCACCGCCGGATCGTACAGCGACCGATAGTCAGTCGAACGGCGTTCGATAACTTTTACCGGCGGCACCAGAATACGTTGTAACGGCAGCGCTTGTTTATCCAGCAGGCGATGCAGCAGTTTTGCCGCCTGATAACCCATCTGTCGCGATCCCTGCGCGACCGATGACAGCGCCACGCGTGACAGATAGCGCGTCAGCTCCTCGTTATCAATGCCAATCACACACAGTTTTTCCGGCACCGGTATCTTCAGATGTTCACAAACCTGCAGCAGATGACGAGCGCGTGCATCGGTAACGGCAATAATGCCGGTTTGCGGCGGCAGGGTTTGCACCCAGTCGGCGAGGCGGTTTTGCGCGTGCTGCCAGTTTTCCGGCGCGGTCTCCATGCCCTGATACACCACCCCCTGATAGCGTTCCTGCGCCACCCGCTGCCGGAAGGCGTGCTCACGCTCCTGCGCCCAGCGTTTACCGCTCGACAGCGGTAAACCGTAAAAAGCAAAGCGATGCACGCCTTTCTCTTTTAAATGCAAAAAGGCGCTTTCGATTAACGCCGCGTTATCCGTCGCGATGTAATGCACCGGCGGATAATCCTCCGCCCGGTGATACGAGCCGCCGACGCCGACAATCGGCACATCAACCTGTTGCAGCAGTGACTCAATCTGTTTGTCGTCGTAATCGGCGATCACCCCGTCGCCCAGCCATTCGCGAATATTATCGATGCGGCAGCGAAAATCCTCTTCAATAAAGATATCCCAGTCGCTTTGCGAAGCCTGCAAATATTCACCCACGCCTTCTACTACCTGGCGATCATAGACTTTGTTGGCATTAAACAGCAGGGTGATACGAAAACGTTTCTCAACCATGGCGTCTTTCCCGGAGTGAATCACTCCATTTCAATAACACGCCGTAATATCCAGCAGAAAAAAATAAGCCAGCCCTGTGATCGCTATCGATAATCAGACGCGGCGTTTGGTTGCCGAATCCATCCACACCGCCAGCAGCAGAATCGCGCCTTTAACGATGTATTGCCAGAAGGTCGGAACATCCATCATGCTCATGCCGTTATCCAGCGAGGCCATAATAAACGCGCCCATTACCGCCCCGGCTACCGTGCCGATGCCGCCCGCCAGACTGGTGCCGCCAATCACGCAGGCGGCAATCGCGTCCAGTTCGGCGATATTACCGGCGGAAGGCGAGCCGGCGCCAAGGCGTGAACTGAGGATTAACCCGGCGATCGCCACCATCAGGCCGTTAATTGCGAACACCGCCATTTTGGTGCGGGCAACGTTAATACCCGATAACCGGGCGGCATCGAGATTGCCACCGATGGCATAAATTCTTCTGCCAAAAGCGGTACGCGTCGCCATAAACATTCCGGCCAGCAGCAGCAGGGAAAGGATCAGTACCGGCGTCGGCACGCCACGATAATCGTTCAGCATCCAGATGGCGCCGAGCACCAGAATCGCGGTCAGCGACTGACGCGCCACTGAACCGGTGGCGGAAGCCTGCGGCAGGCCCATGCTTTGACGGCGCAGGCGTAAGCGCCACTGCCAGAAGATAAACAGCAAAAGCCCGACCACACCAAAGCCAAAACCGATGCCGTCCGGCAGATAACTCTGGCCAATCTGCGACATCGCCGGACTGCCAGGGGCGACGGTGGTGCCATTGGTGATGCCGACCAGAATGCCGCGAAACGCCAGCATGCCGGCCAGCGTGACGATAAACGACGGCACCTTGCGATACGCCACCCACCAGCCGTTCCACGCGCCAAGCAACAGTCCGAGCGCCAGCGTCACCAGAATGGTCAGCGGCAGCGGCCAGCCCAGCCAGACGTCAAATATTGCCGCCACGCCGCCGAGCAGCCCCATCATCGAGCCAACCGACAGGTCGATTTCGGCGGAAATAATCACAAACACCATGCCAACCGCCAGAATGCCGGTAATCGCCGTCTGGCGTAGCAGGTTAGAAATATTACGTGCGCTGAGATAAGCACCGTCGGTCATCCAGGTAAAAAACAGCATAATCAGCAGGATCGCGGCCAGCATCACCAGTACCTGGAAATTAAGCAGTCGAAACTTACCGCTGGATGCGCTCGCCGCTGGCGATAACAGACTGCGCTGAGTTGAGTCGGTCTTAAGCATAATGTTCGCTCCGCAGTGCCGCTTCCATTACCTGTTCCTGGGTCAGGTTCTGATTGACTAAGTCGGCTTTGATTTGCCCCTGATGCATTACCAGCACGCGATCGCTTAATCCCAGCACCTCCGGCAGTTCTGAGGAGATAACGATAATCGCGATGCCTTGCTGAACCAGCTGATTGATCAGTTTGTAGATTTCATATTTGGCACCGATATCGATGCCGCGAGTGGGTTCATCCAGAATCAGAATGCGCGGATTAAGCAGCAGGCATTTGGCCAGCACCGCTTTCTGCTGGTTGCCGCCGCTGAGGCGACCAATCGGCAGTTCCGGCGACGAGGTTTTCACTTTCAGCCGCACCAGTGCCTGCTGGATCGCCAGCTGTTCCTGAGCATCGTTAAGGGTGGAGACTGCGCCGCTAAACTGATCGAGTGAAGCAAGCGTGATATTTTTCCCGACGCCCATTACCGGAATGATGCCGTCCTTTTTACGATCTTCCGGCACCATCGCAATACCGTGCGCCAGCGCATGCTGGCAGTCGGTAATGCTGACTGCTTTGCCATCAATAATGATCTGCCCCTGCCAGCGGCCGGGCCAGACGCCAAACAGGCACTGAACGGTTTCGGTGCGCCCGGCACCGACCAGCCCGGCGATGCCAAGAATCTCACCGCGATGCAGGCTGAACGAGACGTTATCGACTCGTTTAATCTGGCGGTTAACCGGATGCCACGCCGTCAGGTTTTCAACCCGCAGGATTTCGCTGCCGATCTGGTGCAGTTCATTAGGATAGAGAGAAGTCAGCTCACGACCGACCATCATGGTGATAATTTCATCTTCACTCATCACCGTCGCGTCACGCGTGTCGATATGTTTACCGTCACGGATTACGCAGATGGTGTCGGAGATGGCTTTCACTTCATTCAGTTTGTGCGAGATATAAATGCAGGCGATGCCGTGCTCGCGCAAGTTGTTAATAATTGCCAGTAGCACCTCAGTTTCCTGTTCGGTGAGCGAAGCGGTCGGCTCATCAAGAATCAACAGGCGCACCTGCTTATTCAACGCGCGGGCGATTTCCACCAACTGCTGCTGGCCCAGCCCCAGCTCGCCGACGCGGGTGTCCGGCGACACATCAAGCCTGACCCGGGCCAGCAGCTGCTGGCAGCGCAGCGTCATGGTTTCATAATCCACCATGCCAAAGCGGGTCAGTTCTGCGCCAAGAAAGATGTTTTCCAGCACCGTCAGCTGCCGCACTAAAGCCAGCTCCTGATGGATAATCACAATGCCTCTGCGCTCGGTATCGCGGATACCGCTGGCCTGCATTTCATCACCGGAAAAAAGTATCGTGCCCTGATACTCGCCAGCGGGATAAAGACCGCACAACACCTTCATCAGCGTCGATTTACCCGAGCCATTTTCGCCGCACAGCGACAGCACTTCACCGGCCTGCAGGCTGAGGCTGACATCATCAACCGCTTTGACCACGCCAAACAGCTTGGTGATGTTTTTCATTTCCAGCAGCGTTGTCATGTCACCGTGACCTCCGCAATTTGCCCATTACGAGGAGACCGCCAGCGGCAGGCTGGCGATCGCAGAAACCGTCAGAGATCGCTTTTCTTATGGAAACCGTCGGCGATCACCGTGCTGTCGATATTGGTTTTATCGACCGCAATCGGTTCAAGTAAAAAGGCAGGCACCTCTTTGACGCCGTTATTCAGTTTGGCATTCGACTGGGGTTGCTGGTCATTACCTAGCTCAACGGCGATTTTTGCCGCTTCGTCAGCCAGTTTGGTGATCGGTTTATACACCGTCATGGTCTGCGTACCGCTGTTAATACGCTTGATGGCCGCCAGATCGGCATCCTGGCCGGAAATCGCTACCTTGCCCGCCAGCCCCTGGGCGCTTAACGCCTGGATAGCACCGCCGGCGGTCGCATCATTGGAGGCCACTACCGCATCGATTTTATTGCTGTTTGCCGTCAGCGCATTTTCCATAATTTTTAGCGCGTTTTCCGGTAACCAGGCATCGACCCACTGATCGCCAACCACTTTGATTTTGCCAGAGTCGATCAGCGGTTTAAGCACTTTCATCTGGCCGTCGCGGAACAGGCGGGCGTTATTGTCCACCGGCGAGCCGCCCATCAGAAAATAATTACCCTGCGGCACGCGTTCAGTCAGGCTTTTCGCCTGCATCTCTCCGACCTTTTCGTTATCGAAGGAGATATAAAAATCGATATCGGCATTATTAATCATTCGATCGTAGGCTAATACTTTAATTCCTTCGCGTTTGGCTTCGGTAATAACATTACTTAACACCTGTCCGTTATAAGGAATAATAACCAGAACATCGACGCCGCGATTTATCATATTTTCGATTTGCGACATTTGCGTTTCTTCATTGCCGTTTGCTGACTGGACAAATACTTTTGCGCCCAGTGCTTCGGCTTTTTTGACAAATATGTCACGATCTTTTTGCCAGCGTTCAAGACGCAGGTCATCAATGGCCATACCGATTTTAACTTCTTTTGCACTCGCCGCATGGCCGATCAGAGCCAGCGCGGCGCATACCGCCAGTAAAGCGTGTTTAATCTTCATCGTCGTCACCTTGTAGGTTGGCTGCTTTTGACATTCGCATAGTCAGGCGGATGAATTGTTATCACAGACGTTTCTGACGGCAATTACAGATTTTCCTCCTGACGTTATGTTTTTTGGTTTATTTGCGAAACTATGACGGGGATCGGGTTTTTTCTCCCGTAATATCTGGCTTCCGTTATTTTGCGAGCTGGCGCACATTTATTAATTATCTTAATTCAGGTGTGAAATAACGTAATTGAGCGGATGCCATTGCGATAACACAATCAACCTAAGTTAACGATTTTATTAAATGGCAACCTTGAGGAGCCGGTTATGCACGCTTATTTTGACAAGCTGGATGGTGTTCGTTACGAAGGAACGCAAAGTACTAACCCGCTGGCGTTTCGTCACTACAATCCCGATGAGATGATTTTGGGCAAGCGCATGGCCGATCATCTGCGTTTTGCCGCCTGTTACTGGCACAGCTTCTGCTGGAATGGTGCAGATATGTTTGGCATCGGGGCATTTGACCGTCCGTGGCAGCAGCCGGGTGATGCGCTGGAACTGGCAAAACGCAAAGCGGATGTCGCATTCGAATTCTTCCAGAAACTGAACGTGCCGTATTACTGCTTCCACGATGTCGATGTATCGCCTGAGGGCGATTCACTGCACAGCTATCTGGAAAACTTTGCGGTAATGACCGATGTATTACTGGAAAAACAGCAGCAGAGCGGCGTCAAGTTGCTGTGGGGCACGGCGAACTGTTTTACCCATCCGCGTTATGGTGCCGGCGCGGCAACCAACCCGAATCCAGAGGTGTTTGCCTGGGCGGCGGCGCAGGTAAATAGCGCGATGAACGCCACCCATAAGCTGGGCGGTGAAAACTATGTGCTGTGGGGCGGACGCGAAGGCTACGAAACCCTGCTGAACACCGATCTGCGGCAGGAACGCGATCAGATTGGTCGTTTTATGCAGATGGTGGTGGAGCACAAACACAAAATTGGCTTCCAGGGCACCTTACTGATTGAGCCAAAACCGCAGGAACCGACCAAGCATCAGTATGATTACGACGTAGCAACGGTGTATGGCTTTCTGAAGCAATTCGGGCTGGAAAAAGAGATTAAGGTTAACGTTGAGGCCAATCACGCTACGCTGGCCGGTCACTCTTTCCATCACGAAATTGCCAGCGCCATTGCGCTTGGAATTTTTGGTTCAGTCGATGCCAACCGCGGCGATCCGCAGCTCGGCTGGGATACCGATCAGTTTCCAAACAGTGTCGAAGAGAATGCGCTGGTGATGTATGAGATCGTTAAAGCAGGCGGATTTACTACTGGCGGTTTAAACTTTGATGCGAAAATTCGCCGCCAAAGCACCGATAAATATGACCTTTTCTACGGTCATATCGGCGCGATGGATACCATGGCACTGGCGCTGAAAGTGGCGGCGCGCATGGTTGAAGCCGGTGAACTGGATAACCGTGTCGCACAGCGCTACAGCGGCTGGAACGCTGAGCTGGGCCAGCAGATCCTGAGCGGTGAGTATTCTCTGGCGGCACTGGCGCAATATGCGCAGCAGCATCATCTCAGCCCACAGCATCAAAGTGGACGTCAGGAGCAGTTGGAGAATCTGGTTAATCACTATCTGTTCGACAAATAATCGCGCGAAGGAGCAGGCAATATGGTAATCGGCATCGATTTAGGCACGTCGGGCGTTAAAGTGGTATTGCTGGATGCCGCAGGCCAGCTGCTGGCCAGTAAAACGGAAAAACTCAGCGTGTCGCGGCCACAAGCACTCTGGAGTGAACAAGATCCTGAAAGCTGGTGGCAGGCGACCGATAAGGCGCTCCAGGCGCTGGCGGCGGAACAGGATCTCAGTCAGGTGCAAGCCATCGGACTGAGTGGTCAGATGCACGGAGCCACGCTGCTTGATGCGCAACATCGGGTACTGCGTCCGGCGATATTATGGAATGACGGACGCAGTGCAGTGCAGTGTCGTGAACTGGAAGAGAAAGTCAGCGACTCACGGCAGATTACCGGTAACCTGATGATGCCGGGCTTTACCGCGCCAAAGCTGCTGTGGATTAAGCAGCATCAGCCAGAGATTTTCGCTAAGGTTGCTAAAGTGCTGTTACCAAAAGATTATCTTCGCTTCCGCCTGACCGGTGAGTTTGCCACAGATATGTCTGATGCGGCGGGCACCTTGTGGCTGGATATGGCAGCACGCGACTGGAACGATGCGCTGCTGAGTGCCTGCGGCCTGAGCCGTGAGCAGATGCCTGCCCTGTTTGAAGGATGCCAGATAACCGGCCAGCTAAGCCCGCAGATTGCCGCCCGATGGGGGATGTCAACGGTGCCGGTGGTGGCAGGTGGCGGCGATAATGCCGCAGGTGCACTGGGTGTGGGCATGTTTCAGCCTGGCCAGGCGATGCTGTCACTCGGCACTTCTGGGGTCTATTTTGTCGTCAGTGACGGTTTTCGCAGTAATCCGGAAAGTGCGGTACACAGCTTCTGCCATGCACTGCCGCAGCGCTGGCACCTGATGTCGGTGATGCTCAGTGCGGCCTCCTGCCTCGACTGGGCAGCGCAACTCAGCGGCTGCAAAGACGTGCCGCAACTGCTGGCGGAAGCGGAAAACGCGCAGCGCGATCTGTCGCCGGTATGGTTTTTGCCTTATCTTTCGGGTGAACGCACGCCGCACAATAATCCCGAGGCTAAAGGGGTATTTTTCGGTTTTACCCATCAGCATGGCCGACCTGAGCTGGCGCGTGCAGTGCTGGAGGGCGTTGGCTTTGCACTGGCGCAGGGCATGGACGTGCTGCATGACAGCGGCGTTAAGCCACAGACCATTATGCTGATTGGCGGTGGCGCGCGCAGCGCGTTCTGGCGACAGCTGCTGGCCGATATCAGCGGTCAGACGCTGGATTATTCCAGCGGCGGTGATGTGGGCCCGGCGCTTGGTGCGGCGCGTCTGGCGCTGATTGCGCTGCATCCGGAAACTCCGCTGGCAGAACTATTACCGACGCTACCACTGGAGCAGCGGCATCAGCCGGATGCCGCTCGCCATCAACAATATCAGGCGCAGCGTGAAACCTTTGCCCAGTTGTATCGTCAACTTGAGCCGCTAATGTAGGAGCGTTTCTGGCTGACCGTGGCGTATTACGGCCATCAGATAATCGGTCCTGAACCTTGTCTGATATGTCCTTTTTTGGCCTTCATCATCATCAGGATTCCCGTCATTATTGGGCTTAACCCATCTGACGAGGCGTCCTGAAATGTCCAAAACGGCACTGTTACTGATCGATATCCAACAATCTTTCTGGCACCGGGGCTATTCAGAAACAGCAGAAACCCCGGCTTTTGAACAAAAGGTCAGCCAGTTGATAGCCGGTTGTCAGCAAAAAGGTATTCCGCTGATTGATGTGTTTCACGTTGAAGCTGAAGGCCCGTTTTCACGCGCGTCAGGGCTGGTTGAACGCCTGCCTTTCTTACATCATCAGGCAGATAAAACCTTTTATAAACAAGTGCATAATGCACTGACAGAATCGGGTCTTGAAAGCTGGCTGCGTGAACAGCAGATTACTAAGGTGATAATCAGCGGGCTGCGTACCGAACAATGTTGCGAAACCACCGCGCGCGTGGCTTCGGATTTAGGCTATAACGTTACTTATGTCACTGAAGCCACGCTGACTTTCCCGATCACTCATAATGGCATCACGCTGAGCGTGGCTGATTTACGCCATCGTACCGAAAGCGTGCTGATCAACCGCTTCGCCACTATTCGCACCGTGGAACAATGCCTGCAGGAGCTAGAATAATATGCCGATTCCGGTGTGGTTTTTGACGTTACCTGGCGTGATGACGCTGGACCTTACCGGCCCGGCCGAGACGCTGAAGCTGGCGAAAGGCGCATTTTCACCGCGTTACATTGGCCCGCAGGACGCGGTCATCACCTCCACCGATATGACCATCAGCAGAATTGAGCCGCTGCCGGAAAGTTTACCGGACGGCAGTTTGCTGGTGGTGCCTGGAGTGTTCGATTCCAGCATCTGTTTTGATACTCCGCAGGCGCTGATCGCGCGAAACTGGCTGATGCAGCTGCAACCGGCTATTTATGCCCGCAAAATCACGCTGGTCTGTGTCTGTTCCGGCACGTTACTGGCGGCACGCGCCGGTTTAATGCAGGGCGTGCAATGCACCACCCATCATGAAGTACTGGCGCGACTGAAGGCCGCCGATCCCCGTGCGTTAGTTAAAGAAAATCGTATTTTCATCGAAGATCGCGGCATCTGGACCAGCGCCGGAATCACCGCTGGCATCGATCTTGCGCTACATTTGATCCAGCGCCTGTGTGGATCGCAGATGGCGCTGGAAGTGGCGCGGGAAATGGTGGTCTATTTTCGGCGATCCGGCGACGATCCGCAGTTATCACCGTGGTTAAGCTATCGAAATCATCTTAATCCGGCGATCCATCGTGCGCAGGATTTGTTGATTCAGCATCCGGAGAAAAGCTGGCAGCTGGAAGAGATAGCCGGGCGTGTGCACGTCAGTGCGCGGCATCTTACGCGGCTGTTTCGCCAGCATCTGGGCATCAGCGTGCGCGACTATCATGAACAGCTGCGGCTGGCGGTGGCGCAGCAGCGAGTCACGCAGGGTGAAGGCGCCGAACGCGCAGCGCTGGCGGCGGGGTTTTCCTCGTCGCGGCAATTGCGACGTGCGGCCTTACGCTGGCAGCGCTAACGGCGTGGGGACTTTTCGGACATTTCAGCATGATGAATATTTTGTGCTAGTGTTATCGGTAACAAAAATTTACGTCCCAGCGGGATTAAGGACTCAGTTTGGTCACAAACAGCAGTGATAAATCGACGTGGTTACACTTGGGCGCAGGGGCTTTTCACCGTGCTCACCAGAGTTGGTATCTCAATCAACTTCGGGATCAGGGTGAAACCTCCTGGAGCCTTACTCTCGCCAATATCCGCAACAGCGCGACTCAGCAAACCCTGCAACAACTCGCCGATCAGCAAGGCCGCTATACGCTGGAGATTATCTCTCCTGAAGGTCAGATGACGTACCAGCCGATCACCGCCATCGAACAGGTTATTCTTTGGGATAGCGGCCTGAAGACGCTGATCAACGTCGGTGCCGACAGTGCCACTAAAATTATCTCTTTTACCGTCACTGAAGGCGGCTATTTCCTCGATGATGAAGGCCATCTGAATACTGACGATCGCGCGATTCAGGCTGATCTAGCCGAAGAGGATGAAACCTCGACGCTGTATGGCGCACTGGTAAAAATTCTACGGGCGCGTATGCAGCAGAACGGCGGCGCGGTGACGTTGCTGAATTGCGATAATTTACGCAATAACGGTGACAGTTTTTACCGTGGACTGCTGGAGTTTGTCAGCGAAAAAAATGACCCGGACCTGCTGGCGTGGATTAAGCAGCATACCTCCGCACCTAACAGCATGGTTGACCGCATCACACCTAAATTTGATGAAGCAATTTACTCGAGGCTGGAACAGCAGGGGATTACCGATGATCGGGTGCCGCTGTGCTGTGAAGCGTTTTCTCAATGGGTAATTGAAGATAACTTTATTGCCGGCCGTCCTGCGCTGGAGCAGGTTGGCGTCGAGTTTGTCGATGACGTTACGCCGTTCGAAGAAGCAAAAATCCGTATCCTGAATGCCAGCCACAGCGGCATTGCCTGGGCCGGCTCACTGCTGGGTTATCAATACATTGACCAGAGCCTGACGCCGCAAGTGCAGCAATGGATCCGCGATTATGTATTGCAGGATGTGGTTCCGTGTCTGGAGCCCGCACAGTTTAATCTGGCGGAATACTGTGATACCACGCTAAACCGTTTTAGCAATCGCTGGGTGCGCGATACAAATCAGCGCGTTTCCTCCGATAGTATCGCCAAACTACATGAGTTTATTGTTCCGACGCTAAAAGCGCGTTTTCAGCAGCATCAGCAGCCTGATGCGACGCTGGTGCTTACCGCACTATTTTTCCTGTTCATGCAGCAGCGCCATCAGGGAAAACTGGCGTTTGACTATCAGGATCGCGCCATTGATTCGCTGTCGTTTGAAGAGATCTACAACGCTGACGATCCGCTGCGCGCGTTTGCCTCGAGTAAAAAACTGTTTGGTTCACTGGCGGGCAAACCGGAGTTTATCGATCGGCTGGCGGCGGTGGTTGAGCAGGTGAAACAAACTATCGTGGCCGAGGAGAAAACGTCATGAAGAATATTGCAATTGTCGCACTTACGCTGATTCTGGCGCTGATCTCTATCGTCAGTCTGTCACCCTGGCCGATTGCACTGGGTACGCTGGCAGCCTGGGTGACCACCGGTTCGTTTTTCTTGCAGGTGCTGCATATTATTAAAAATAAGGATACCAGTGGCTTATCGCTGGGCATGTGGGCGGCGCTGTTCTTCGGCGTTTCTTGCTGGACGTGGTACGGCTATCGCATGGGGGATATTCCGGTGATGTGCGCCAACGGTATGACCGCGCTGCTGGCATTTACCGTCATTGCGCTGAAGCTGTGGCACGAACGTCCGGTACGCAGCAACACTCCGCGCCGCAAATTTGTGCGCATTCCGCGCGTGATTATGAAACCGCGGATCAACCGTTTGCGCCCGCTGGCCAGCGACAAACCGCAAAAAAGCAGCAAGGCGGACAAAAAATCCCGGCGGCGCGAAATCGCCTAACTCACCAGATGATACTTATCAATGCGGCGTAGGCCCAGTGCCAGCAGCAAGCTACCACCGAGGGTAATGAAAAAGACCAGCGGAATATCCAACAGTGGCTGGCTGGTATGATCGAAATCGTGGGTGCGCATAAAGTGAATAAACAGCGCATGGAAGCCATAAATTGGCAGCGAATTGCGCGAGATGGTGGCTAAAATTGGTAACGGGCGTTGATTCAGGCAGTTTTTGAACAGTACCAACAGGCTGATGGCGGCGATAAACACCAGTGGGCCGCAGTACAGATACCAGGTATCGGAAAAGGCGCCGTTAACATGCAGCTCTTTACGCGTACCGATGGAAATACCCATCACACAGGCAGTAAATAATCCTCCCGCCAGCCAGCTGAGCGCGCGCTTTTCGGTATTCATCATGCCGATAGCACGCCCCAGCAGCGCATACAGCACATAGTAAAATGTATCGCCATTGATATACAGATTGATCGGCAGCCAGTGGAAGGGGCCGAACGACTGATCGACGGTATTCGGGTTTGCCACTACCGCAACGATTAACACCAGTATTGCCACATAGCGTGCGCTGACCGTTTTAACCTGAATCAGCGGCGACAACAGATAAATTACGGTAATCGCGAAGAAAAACCACAGGTGATAGAACACCGGTTTTTGCAGTAAGTGTTTAAGGGAAATCGCTTCACTGATCGGCGTCAGTAAGGTGATATAGACCAGCGCCACCGCGCTGTAAAACAACAGGCACAGCGCAATACGTAAGAAATGGCGGTTTTGCGCGCTGCGCTCGCCGAAGAACAGATAACCCGAAATCATAAAGAAAATCGGTACGCAGACTCGTGAAGCGGAATTAAGCAGATTGGCAATATCCCAATGGAATTCGGCCACTTGTGGACTGTTGGTAATATACCAGGTGGTGGTATGGATCATGATGACCATCAGGCAGGCCACAGCGCGTAAATTATCTATCCAGCCAATCTTTTGCGGCATTACTTCCTCTTTTTACTGGCGCTTCAAGGCGTAAAAAGAGGTTAGCCAGGCGGCAGTCATTCAACAACCTCTGACGCCGTGAATCGGAATCAGCTTAGACGAATGGGATGACTTAAACGCGATTGGTTGATTATTGCACAGTAGGGTATTGTTTAAGCCAGTGGATTAAGGAAAACGGTAAACTCGATGGAATGGAGAAAATCACAGGCCAAAGGGAAGAAAATCGCTAAGTCATCGAAAAAATGCAGGGTATTTGCCCTGGATACTGATGCCGCAAAATTTTTTCCCTTCGATGGCAACCGCGTTCGCTACGATGAAAACAGTATTCCAGAAGAAGAGATCTGGCGCATCCATCCCGACCAGAAACAGTATGGTGTGATTTTGATAGCAGAAGATCGCCGTAAGCATAGCCGGGCCGCTGTATAACGATTGGCCGCTGACCAGCGGCCATTTCGCGCATAATCCTGACGAATCAATATCACGGGCTGCATAAATGGCGGTCAAAGGGTATACTGGCGCACACTTTTTTAATCCACTCGTATCGCGTGCGAAATCATCATGCAAAAGTTTGATACTAAGACCTTTCAGGGCCTGATCCTGACCTTGCAGGATTACTGGGCGCGTCAGGGCTGCACCATTGTTCAACCACTGGACATGGAAGTCGGCGCCGGCACCTCTCATCCAATGACTTGCCTGCGTGCGTTGGGGCCGGAGCCAATTGCTGCCGCCTACGTGCAGCCGTCACGCCGTCCAACCGACGGTCGCTATGGCGAAAACCCAAACCGCTTACAGCACTACTACCAGTTCCAGGTGATTATCAAGCCATCACCGGACAATATTCAGGAGCTGTATCTCGGCTCGCTGAAAGAGCTGGGCATGGATCCGACTATCCACGATATCCGCTTTGTTGAAGATAACTGGGAAAACCCAACGCTGGGTGCCTGGGGTCTCGGCTGGGAAGTGTGGCTGAACGGCATGGAAGTGACGCAGTTTACCTACTTCCAGCAGGTTGGCGGCCTCGAGTGTAAGCCGGTAACCGGCGAAATCACCTACGGTCTTGAGCGTCTGGCGATGTATATCCAGGGCGTGGACAGCGTATACGACCTGGTGTGGAGCGACGGCCCGCTGGGTAAAACGACCTACGGCGATGTGTTCCATCAGAACGAAGTGGAGCAGTCCACCTATAACTTCGAATACGCTGACGTCGATTTCCTGTTTACCTGTTTCGAGCAGTACGAGAAAGAGGCACAGAGCCTGCTGGCGCTGGAAAAACCACTGCCATTGCCGGCTTACGAACGCATTCTGAAAGCAGGCCACACCTTTAACCTGCTGGACGCGCGCAAGGCGATCTCGGTTACCGAGCGTCAGCGCTATATTCTGCGCATTCGTACCCTGACTAAAGCCGTGGCTGAAGCTTATTACGCGTCTCGTGAGGCGCTGGGCTTCCCGATGTGCAATAACAAGAAATAAGAGGCAGCCATGACTGAAAAAACGTTTCTGGTGGAGATCGGCACCGAAGAGCTGCCACCAAAGGCTCTGCGTAACCTGGCTGAATCTTTTGCCGCTCATGTGACTGCCGAACTGGATGCCGCTAACCTGGCGCACGGTGAGGTCAGCTGGTTTGCTTCACCGCGTCGTCTGGCGCTGAAAGTGGCAAATCTGAGCGCCTCCCAGCCGGATCGCGAAGTTGAAAAACGTGGCCCGGCGATTGCTGCCGCGTTTGATGCCAATGGCGTTGCCACTAAAGCAGCCGAAGGCTGGGCGCGTGGCTGCGGCATTACCGTCGATCAGGCCGAGCGCCTGAGCACCGACAAAGGTGAATGGCTGCTGTATCGTGCACAGACCAAAGGCGAAACTGCCCAGGCGCTGTTACCGGCGATGGTGGCAACCGCACTGTCTAAGCTGCCGATTCCTAAACTGATGCGCTGGGGCGATAAAGAGACTCAGTTTGTGCGTCCGGTGCATACCGTGACTCTGCTGCTGGGTGATGAGTCGATTCCTGCGACGATTCTCGGCATTGATTCTGCCCGCACCCTTCGCGGCCACCGCTTTATGGGCGAAGCGGAATTCACCATCGATAACGCCGACCAGTATCCGCAGATTCTGCTGGAGCGCGGCAAAGTGATGGCGGATTACGCCGAGCGTAAAGCTAAAATTAAAGCCGATGCCGAAGCCGCAGCGCGCAGCATTGGCGGTAATGCCGATCTGAGCGAAAGTCTGCTGGAAGAAGTGACCTCGCTGGTGGAGTGGCCGGTAGTACTGACGGCGAAATTCGAAGAGAAATTCCTCGCAGTTCCGGCTGAAGCGCTGGTTTACACCATGAAAGGTGATCAGAAGTATTTCCCGGTGTACGACGATGCCGGTAAATTGCTGCCGCATTTTATCTTTGTTACCAATATTGAGTCGAAAGATCCGCAGCAGATTATCTCCGGTAACGAGAAAGTGGTGCGTCCACGCCTGGCCGATGCGGAGTTCTTCTTCAACTCCGACCGTAAAAAGCGTCTGGAAGATAACCTGCCGCGTCTGGAAACCGTGTTGTTCCAGAAACAGCTCGGTACGCTGCGTGACAAAACCGACCGTATTCAGGCGCTGGCTGGCTGGATTGCCGCGCAGATCGGTGCTGACGTGAATCATGCTACTCGCGCTGGCCTGCTGTCGAAGTGCGACCTGATGACCAATATGGTGTTCGAATTCACCGACACCCAGGGCGTGATGGGAATGCACTACGCGCGTCATGACGGTGAAGCAGAAGACGTTGCCGTGGCGCTGAACGAGCAATATCAGCCGCGCTATGCCGGTGACGATCTGCCGTCAAACCCGGTGGCTTGTGCGCTGGCGATTGCCGATAAAATGGATACGCTGGCCGGTATTTTTGGTATCGGACAACATCCAAAAGGCGATAAAGATCCCTTTGCACTGCGTCGTGCGGCGCTGGGCGTACTGCGTATTATCGTCGAAAAAAATCTGCCACTCGACCTGCAAACGCTGACGGAAGAGGCGGTGCGTCTGTACGGCAACAAGCTGACTAACGCGCAGGTTACCGATGACGTTATCGACTTTATGCTCGGTCGCTTCCGTAGCTGGTATCAGGAGGAAGGTCACAGCATTGATACTCTGCAGGCGGTACTGGCACGTCGCCCAACCCGTCCGGCTGATTTTGATGCGCGCATGAAGGCGGTTTCGCACTTCCGCACGCTGGAAGAGGCCGCTTCGCTGGCCGCAGCCAATAAACGCGTCTCGAATATCCTGGCAAAATCGACTGAAACGCTGAACGACAGCGTGCAGGCGTCACTGCTGAAGGAAAATGAAGAGATTCAGCTGGCGACATTCGTCACCGCGCTGACCAGCAAACTGCAACCGTTCTTCGCGGAAGGCCGCTATCAGGATGCGCTAATCGAGCTGGCGCAACTGCGCAAGCCGGTGGACAACTTCTTCGATAAAGTGATGGTAAACGCGGACGACCAGGCAGTGCGGATCAACCGCCTGACGCTGTTATCTAAGCTGCGTGAGCTGTTCCTGCAGGTCGCGGATATTTCGCTGTTGCAGTAATGCGAGGGTGGTAAATCTTTGCAACGGGCGGTAAAAATACCGCCCGCTGAGATTTCCATTTAGTCTGTCGTAGGGGAGCCATTTTCGGCTCCCTTTCTTATGCCGAAGGCGGAACCGTCCGGGCAAAACTCTCGCGCTGAAACATTTTTTCAGCCAGTTTAATCAATGATGGGCGCTCGACGCACCAGTTCGGCACCACGCGGCGAAAATTAAGATAACCGATGGTGCAGGCGGTGGCGATATCGGCCAGCGTCAGGCTCTCGCCGTTCAACCACTCCCTCTGTGCCGCATGTTTTTCCAGCGCATCCAGCCCGCGCTGAATTTTATTACGCTGGCGCAGCAGCTCGCTTTCCGACTGTTGTTCCGGCGGCAGCATCTGTTGACGCACGATTACCAGCGCCGCATCGCATACGCCATCGGCCAGCACTTCAATCTGACGCACTTTCAGCGATGCCAGCCTGTCAGAAGGCAGCAACGCCGGGTCAATATCCAGCTGATCGAGATATTCGGCAATCAATGCAGAGTCGTACCAGATCTCATCAGGTTTAACTACCAACGCCGGCACTTTACCCAGCGGATTGTATTGCGGCACAGGACTCTCGTCATGCCAGGGCGATTCATTGATAAACTCAAACGTAATGCCTTTTTCCAGCATAATAACCGAGATTTTACGCACATACGGGCTGGTATAATTGCCGATCAATTTCATTACGCTCTCTCCATTGGTTCGCTAAACAAAGTCCGCTTAATCACCCGAAAAATTATTCACCTGGAAATTAAAAGGATTCAGGCTGCTGCGGGTAAAGCCTTCCTGCTCCATACGCGCATCCAGCACCAACGTGGCAAGGTCATCGGCGACCGGTTCCACTGCCGGATCTTTCTGCTGATAAAACAGCTTCAGCCCGGTGCCGCAGTCGCCGCAACTTTCTGCTTTTACCACCCTTAGTGCATTTATCCGGCGCAACGTACCACTCGCTTTCACACAGATTACAATGAAGATAGCGCAGATCGTCATTTTGACTACCGATATGCACCACGCTGGCGACCGGAGCGCTGTTACAAACCGGACAAAACTGGTGATGATCGCTGGCTTCATTTCGGCGATCAGTGAATGCAGCAGTCGTTGCCAGTGCGCTTCGAGCGGCAGGATATGAACATTGAGCGGCGGTTTGCCACTGGTAGCGCTGGTAACCAGCTGCGGGTGTAAATCCATTAGCAGCGGATGGTCGTACAATACGGGGCCCCCTGGAAAACGGAAATTATCCCACGTTAAGACTGTTTTTTGTACATAAGCATTTTGTTGCTTTTATCACCATCTTTATTCTGTGCATTAGCCGGTGGTATCTTTAAGAAATTAAAACAAAATAATGATTCGCGATCTGTGGGTAAATTTTTTGACTGATTAAACGCGAGCCGCATCACTTGACCACTACCTGACAATATCCTGAATAGCGATGGCGATGCTATAAATGGTGCATATCCTGTTTGTGGAGTGAAATTAACGTCACCATCATCAAGCTCAGACCTGAGCAGCATAAGTTACTGTATCTTTATTTCTAAATTCCAGAACGACAGAACGGCTTCCTGAAGGATATATTTTACGATTACCAATCATTGTGACGCTTGAAAATAATTTTGAAAATAAAAATAATGATAATATCAAAAAATATAAGTTTTAGATTTTTTTAATATTAAGGTGTTGATTATCACTGTTGCTACCTGATTTAGCATTTCTAAAACCCCTTAAAAAGGATATTTAAATCACAGCAATATTGGCATGAAACGTTTGAGCATTCATTTCACCTGCCAATACTTATATTCTTCACTAATCATTATTTTTCTTGGGGGGCTAATTTCTACTGATAACTGATCGCATATTGAACGGATGCAGCAACGGTACCTGGAGTGGCAGCCCCAGTTGCGTAAGATTGCGCCGAGAAAGCAGAGGTTGCTTCAGTTTCACCGGATGCAAGAGAAAGGTCTTACTGCGCGGTGTAACGTGAAGTCAGAGCTATCGGTTGAGCGCCAGTATCTGGTAGCTGCATTGTCACATTCCGAGCTGTACCAGTATGTGTATTATCCACAAGGTTGCCAACGAAAACTGTGCTGATATTTGTAGCCGTAGAGCTGCCAGTACAACCAGACACCCCCATATTAAATGAAGCCGCATCGGCAACATCACCCGCTGCGGCCACGTCTCCTGCATAAACGGTAGGTAATAAAATAACAGCTGGAGCCTCATTCCCATTTACCATCAATGAACAGGTCTCATCCGTTACTTCACCATGGAACGATATGGTGTTAGTTGACGCTATTGGCACATGGCTTGAAGCAAAGATAGCGAACAAACTTCCAGCGATAAGTAGATTCTTTTTCATTCAAATTTCCCTATTTGTAATCATGTTAAAAGCGATTACTTAAGTTAAGTAAACAAACCGTAATAACCATAACTCAAGTGGGAAAATGATAATTAAAATTTTTATTTTTTTGTGTCGATAACCATTGAAAATGTAAATATTAAAACTACACAATCACCGCTTGCGTAGTGTTTTATGTTGTTTGTTTGGTTTTTATAGTATTTTATATAATTGAGTTTTAAACGAAATAGGGCTTACTCTAAAATATTTAACTAAACAATTAAAAAGTAACTAAGGATATTAGCCAAGAAGAATCCTGGATGATATAAAATAATTTTTCTTTATTTAAAAAAAACATATCTGTGGAGTGTGTTATTTTGCCATAGCTCGGGCTTGGTTGAATAAATCGAACTTTTGACGGTAGTCAGGATCAGATCACCACACTCCTGATCCTGCAGCGATATCGCGTGGCAAAAAAAGTTCAAAATCACCAGCTGGGCTACCTACACACGGTGCTCATCCATCGGGGCTCTGACATTCTGGCTTGATGAGTCGGTCATTCAGGCCTGGTGTGACGAGCCCAACATGAATCCCGACATTTAATTACATAAGCCGGCGAATAATACTTAGTGTTAATAATTCATTTGCTGAATGTATAATCTAATGCTTAAATAGCTCACCATCGCGTATGAAACACAACAACCTGTAGAATAAAAGAATTACTCAAAGGATTAGGACAATGGCAGGGAGAAAATACCTCACTCATTTGGAAATTGAGAAACTGATCGCCGCAACTGCGGTCGGAAAGAACGCAGTCAGAGATAAATGCATGTTATTAATGTGTTTTATTCATGGCCTTCGCGTCAGTGAATTAACAAAGTTACGGGTAAACGACATTGAGCTGGCAACGAATATAATTCACATATCCCGTCTGAAAAATGGTTTTTCGGTCCATCACCCGTTACAAATCCGCGAGGTAAAGGCAATTAAAGACTGGCTGAAAGTACGTTCACAATATCTTGATTCAGACACTGAGTGGTTATTTCTCTCACGACACGGTGGTCAGATCTCCCGCCAGCAGATCTACCGTTTAATACGCAACTATGGAAAACAAGCCGGTATCAATGTCAATGTTCACCCCCATATGCTCCGGCATGCCTGCGGGTTTGCGCTGGCAGATAAAGGATGTGACACCCGGCTGATTCAGGATTATCTCGGCCACAGAAATATTCAGAATACTGTTATTTACACGGCAAGTAATGCCGAGCGGTTCAGAGCCATCAATATATAGTCATCGTGTTCTGCGCCCCAAAACGGGAATGCCCGCTTTATTTATGAAGGGGCATTTCCTCCGCCCGCAGGCCTTTCCCCTTCACGGCCTGTTCAGCACCTTTTTTTAACTCCTGTTATTTAACAAATGTTTTTCAACATCAGGAACAGCTCGGAATCGGTTTTCACTCCCAGTTTGCGCATCGCATTGCATTTGTGCGCACTGATCGTTTTGATGCTCAGCTGCTTAGCTTGTGCAATTTCACGCAGGTCCATGCCGTTAAACAGATGCCTGAGCACCTCAGTTTCGCTTCGCGTGATCCGCGCGGAAACCTGTATATTTTGTTCAGTCAGACGCACCAGGTCACAACAGATCCGCGGGCTTAAGACGCGCTTTCGGGCAAACGCCTGTCTGAAATAATCTTCGGTGTCGCTCAGCGATTCACCGCGTGCGATCAGACTGATATTGCGCTGGTTGACCAGCTTTCGCAGTTCGTTGCCGTTATGGCAAAGCGTATAGACCACGATATCCAGACGGGGAAATTGCTCACTCAGATTTAGCAGAATATCCAGCCCCTGGTGCAGGTTTTCCTGCGCGCTTTGCAGGTCTGTCACCAGAATATCCACGGAGTGATACATCAGGGCTTCTGAGATTTTCTCCAGACATGTTTCTTTCACGCGGATATCGCAGCCGCTATCAATGGACTTAATCAGTGATGACAGTCCGGAGAGCGTCAGCGGCTGGCTGTCCATCAGCGCCACGGCGCGGGTCGATGTATGAGTATGATACATAACTCTCTTGCTCCTTGCTGCCGGGCTTCATTTCCCGACACCGTTCCATTTGCGGATGCCCTTTTGCCACCGGGATTAATGGCTGGCAGCCGGACCAATCTTCGCCATCCATGTGCCCTGGGCAAAAAGTTCACTGTCATTGTGAAAACCCAGTTTCGTCATCGCATTGCGCTTATGTGTGCTCACCGTGCGGATATCGCGATACAGCGTCTGCGCGACGCTGGAAACGCTCATACCCGAGAAAAGACAGGTCAGCACCTCGAGTTCACGGGCGGTGAGTGCCGGGTTTTTCATCGCAGTGTTCGTCACCAGCCTCTTTGCTTTCGGGCTAAGCCACTGCTCCCCACCGGTCATCACGTCAAAAACACACTGCACCAGCGCCAGCTCCGGCTCGTGTTTAAGTAACACACCGTTGGCCGGAGAGGACGCCAGCAGTTCCAGCACGCGATGATCGCTGAAATCAGTGCAGATGATGATTTTCATCTCCGGATGTGAATCTTGCAGATGGGCCAGCAACAGCAGGCCATCAAGCACCGATTCCTTTTCGCCGCAGATATCCATGATAAGCAGGGCCGGTAACGAGCGGGCGATGGCCGCCGGGATATCCGCAAGGCGTTGTACATAATTGACGGATTTTGTGATGCCGCAGGAACCGGTCAGTACACGCTTCATGCCCAGAGCTGTAACGGGACAAGCGTCCATAATCAATACGCCTTCCACCGGTAAATTTCGGCTGAAAGCGTCATGGGTACCATGACCCGGCGTGAGGTTTTCGACACTGTTCATCATAGCTTCCTTGTTTTTTCAGTCACTTCCCGACAGGGACATAATCCGGGACAAAATCCTTACGTTCTTTATTGATGGTTCTTATTGATGGTTCTTATTCATGGTACTTGCTGATTTTCCTCAGTTGCTGATCGTTCAAATGGGCTTACTGGTAGGTAAACGTGACTTGCACGCTGCCGACAATCGTCCCCGGCGTCACCTTCCCCTGCGCGCTGTATGCCCGGGCGCGCATGTCAAACGTGGTACTGCGGGTGGCGGTGTCAATGTTCTGAACTTTTTGCGCCGCGTTTCCCAGTGCCGTACCGTCGCTGGTTTCCAGCTGAATTTGCACCTGCGTGGCGCTGCCGGTGTTGGCGTACATGTCGCTTTCAGTCTCATCCGGTGTCCCGTTAACGGTCATGGTGGCTTCGGAGGTCGAGGCCGGACACGCCGTCAGCGCAATCGAGAAAGGTTTCCAGTCTGATGATGAGCCGGCCTCTGCCATCGACGAGGCCAGAATCTTCTGCCCCAGATCCACATTCATTCCGCCGGAAGGCAGGCTGATCGTGCACGGCGACGCTTTAATATTGCCGGTGATATTCAGCACGGTGTCTGCGCTGGCTGTTTGCCACAGCGTGCTGGCCGTCAGCCCCAGTCCAAGCGCCAGAACCAGTGCCGATGCTTTTCCCTTAGTGATTACAAATGCCGTTAAGCCTTTCATCATGGTGATATCCCCTTACCGGTCACGTCCCGGAATTACTGTATTTCTGCGCGGATGGTCGCGGTGGCGGTGAAATCACCGGTGCCCGGCTCTTTACCACTGGTGTTAATCGGAAATAAGTTAATCTGCGACGTTCCCACCTGAGTAGCGTAATCCATCGTCAGCGGTAAGCGGCCGCTGAGCGGTGCCACGGTGGCACCCGCGCTGTCCTGGATCCTGACGCCCACATCGGCGTTAGTGGTCGAGAGTGCGGTCGGATCGTTGGCATCCGGCGTTCCCTGGAAAGAGAGGCTGACATTGACGCCTTCGGAAATATTGGTACAGGCCACGTTGAAATTGACGTTTTTCGGCGTGAAGTTTTTCGCCATCTGACCTTTGGTGGCGATATCGCCCGACAAGATGTCGTCGAACGGTACCGTGATCACGCCACCGCCATTGATAACGCACGACTGCGGCACAGTCACTGTGCCGCTCATCCAGACGGTCGAGACAGGAACGGCCGACTGCGTCGTCGGATCAGAAGCGATATACACATCCACTACTTTGGTCAGCGGAATGGTTTGTACACCGACAAAAGGCCGGCGGAAATAGAGTGAAATGGTGCCGCGTGCGCCGGTGGCATAAGGATATCGGGCGCAGTTGGCGGCGGTATTCTGGTTGCTGACACTGGTGAACGGCGTCGATTTAAAATCGCCAACTCCTCCGGCGATATAAACCTGACTGGCCACGGCGAGAAACTCGTTGATACTGTAATAATTCAGGTCACCGTCGGTGTACGCCAGCCCGGTATCCGGCACTTTTGCGGTCACGTAACCCCCGACATAGCTGCCAGTGCAGGAACAGGTAACATTGTAGTTACCGCTGAGGTTCCACTGATAGGCGTTGTTAACGATCTTTCCGGCCGTGTTTTGGGTCGGGTCGGTTAACAAATAACTCATGTTGAACGTATAAGATTTTGTCCCGTCAGTCGGGGCGCAGTCACTTGCCTGCGCATTGGCGCTCAGTATGCCACCGGCCAGCATCAGCCCGAACAATGCACCCTTTTTACCCCCGGACACGCGGCAGAGGATTGGCTGGCGTGGTGAAGTCACGTCTGTTGATAATTGATTCATACGATCGGTCATTTCCATGTTCCGCCTTACCGGCAGTCTCCGTTAATAAGTTGAATACCCGACGTGGCCGGTTGTTCAGGCAGGCGATAGTTCACCTGACAGGACTGCGCCGCTGAATTACCCCATTTCACTGTCAGCGTGCCGCTGTCGGACATGCCTGACAGATAAACCTGCCCACCGTCCCCGACAATGCTGCTGTTCTCCTTGCCACCGTTGTTCACGCCTGCGGTGGCACCAAATGGCACCGGCTCGCCGTTGGCGCGGGTCAGTGTCATCAGCACACGCTGGCCGACGTTCGGATCAAAGTCCGCACGCACCACCGCGCCACGCGTTGGGATCACCGTGGTGCTGGTCAGCGTCATATCGACATTGTCCGGCAAGGTTGAGGTATCAAGGGAAATCTGGTTACGCCGGTACGCCGTGGCGTAAGGCACCACCGCATAGCCGCGCCAGTCTGTTTTAACCCCGGTATTGCTGGCGATGCTGACATCGTCGGCGCCCGGCGCTTTCACCAGCACCACCGTTTCACTCAGCGGTTGCGAGAAGGTCACGCCATTTTCGTGCAACAAAATGCCGCCCTGCAGACCGTAATCCATACGGCGCTGCGTGCGGTCATAGCCGTAACCGGCATTCACTTCGCCGTAACCGCCTTTATAGTCTGCGCTGGCATAGCCGTTCGCACCCTGCCCCTGCGTGGTGTAACCCTGACTGATGTTGTAATTCAAATTGTCATCACGCAGTGCCGTGCCGCTCAGCCCGACGTTATGTGAGGTATTGCCGTTTTTACTGCTGTTAAGGTTATAGGTGGCGTAACTGCCCGGCAGCCATTTGCTCAACGGCACGCTGATGTTGACGGCCACAATCTGATCGGTGTAATAGGTCCGGTTGCCGTTGCTGTCCGTGCCATTGCGGTTATAGGTATAGTTAACCCCCCAGGAAATGCCTTCCCAGGTGTTGTTGTAGCCCACGCTGCCCGACTGGGTTGACCGGTTATTATTCCAGTATTCTTCTTTAACCAGACTCAGCGAAAGCGCACCGCCCTTTTCCCACAAGTTCTGGCTCAGGGTCAGTTCAGCGCGGCTTTTCTTGTGATCGCTGTAATATCCGCTGCCGCCGGAGTAGCTTTCCAGCGCTTCCTGCAAGGTGTAAAAACCGGCGGTGGAATAGCGGTAGCTGGCCAGGCTGAAGTTGGTGCCTGACTCGACAAAGCTTTTGCCGTAACGCAGACGGTAAGACTGACCGCTGTCTTTTGGCGCGTCTTTCTGTTTAGTCCAGGCCTGCGTCACGTCAGCGGAAAGCGCACCGATGCTGCCGAGGTTTTGACCCAGCCCCATCGCCACCGACTGATATTTGCTGGCCGCCTGCAAGCCGCCATACACCGTCGCACCGTGCGATAAACCATAAATCGCGGTGCCCTGAGTGAACGGCGTCTTTTCGACGTTATCGTTATACGAGCGGTACTGACCGCTGGTGAAGCTGTATTTAAGATGTCCTTCGCGCTGAAGCACAGGCACCGACGCGAAAGGCACCACCATATTTCGCTCACTGCCGTCGGCTTCTTTAATCGTCACATTCAGGTCGCCACTGCCCGCTGTCGGATAGAGATCTGAAATGGCAAAAGGCCCGGCAGGCACGTAACTCTGGTAGATGACATACCCGTTTTGGCGGATGGTCACCTGCGCATTACTGTTCGCAATGCCACGCACCACAGGCGAGTAGCCTTTCATACTGTCCGGCAACATATCGTCGTCAGAGGCCAGCTGCAAACCGCGAAACGGAACCGTATCGAACACTTCGGTCGGTGAGTTACTTTCGCCTAACGTCAGCTGACCCCGCAGCGCCTGGATATCACGTTGCAAATAGGTATTGATGGAATCCCAGTGGTCAGTGCCATTGCTGTCGCGGTTCCAGGTGGAATAGTTACGCAAACGCCAGGCACCCAGATTCGCCCCGGAACGCAGATTCAGGTAATAGGTATTGCTGTTACGAGCGTCGTTTTCCCGCGCTTCGGTGTTCGCGCCGCTGAAGCTGTAGTTCATCAGCAAAGCCGGAATGCCCGGTTCCCATTTGTCAGGAGACACGTAACCGCGCGCCTGCGAATTCAGCGCCGCCTGGGGAATGCTCAGATCCAGCCGTTGCTGATCGAAGCGGAAAGCAGCAGAGGATTGCGCTATCGCACCGGTGAAATTGGCACACTCGTCTGTAGCCTGGATACCGGGGAACATGCCAATTTTCACGCCCATATCTCGCAGCAGTTCGCCGCTCAGACAGGGCTGCAGGCTTTGCTTACCCGCCGTATCCGTTGTCAGGGTAAATTTTACGTCGCGGGTATCGACCGCTGAACCATTCAGATAAATATCAACACGATAAGTGCCTGGCGGCTGTAAATCCCCCTCTTCGAAAATCGACAGATCGGCATTACCCTGTGCAGGATTATCGATTTCCAGTAAGGCCGGGTTGAAATATTCCGCTGCGCTGGCCAGAGGTGTTCCGCCCATTAACATTGCTATCTGGCACGACACCAGCCAGGCAAGCCGGGAACGCGTAAAGCCGGTCGAATTATGACTTTTCGTTTTGTTCTTCATTGTGTTAATTCCATGTTTGCAACGCAGCCAGAATTTCTGGCGCTACTCCCTCGCCTTCCTTGTTTACCGCCGTGACAGACTTCTTCTGGTCATTAATTCAGGTCAGAGACTGGCAATAAAAGGTTTGCTGGTGCCTCCGTAATCGTTGATGAATTGCCAGCTCAGTGAGCCGCCGGTGACGCCGGCCGGTAAGTCAAAACTGGCATCAGACTGCGGTGCGACCATGGTGACGTTCTTCATCGCGCCGCCATTGATTTTCACGTTAAAGAAAGTGATGTAATGCGCCGACGGGTTGGTCACCTGAATGCGGTTACCGATGCGTTTCCATGTCAGCGTTTTAGCGGACTCTTCCAGCGTACTTTTCACGCCGGACGGGCGAAAAATCAGCTTGATGCGCGTTTTCACGGCAATCTGCAGGGTGTTTTCTCGCTTCTCGGCGGAAGGGATCGATTTGATGTTCAGCCAGTACAGCGACTCTTTGGTCTCGGGCAAATCACCGCCCGCACGCACTACGCGCAGAATGTTTTGCTGATTACCGTCAAGGCGGAATAAAGGTGGAGTCACGATGAACGGCGCTTTGTCAGCCGATGCTGTTTTGCCGTTTTCAGCGCCATCCACCCAGGACTGGATCAGATAAGGCGTTTTATCGGGGTTACTGATATTGATGGAGGATTCTTTCTTGCCGCCGTCATAGATGAGACGCGTGCCGCCGACCACGACACCCGCCTGTGCGGCCATGCCGAAGGTCATTAATAATGCTGCCACCGCTGTAGCGCGCCATGTTTTCATCGTGTCCCTGCCTGTCTTAACCATTCAAATAGACCAGGGGCATGCACTCCCCTGGTCTGACTTAATTCAACTGAAGCGAATCAAAAGGGCTTATTGATAAACCACGGTGAACTGAGTCACGCCGTTTGCATCACCCACGGTGACTGAGTCGGTCAGGGAGATGTAACGAGCGCTAAAGTCCAGATTGTTAGGACCGGTGCTGACCAGCGGATAAACAGAGGAGTCTTCGTACAACGGAACCACTTTGTTCTGGTTGTCAGAAATCTGAATACCTACGCCTGAGGCAGTGTTGTCACCGGCAGTCAGCGCCAGCACGGTGTTGTCACCAGAAACCTGAGTACCGTCGAAACGCACGGTCGCACCGGTCACGGTGTCAGGGCAGTCGGTCAGAACTAAAGTGAATTTTTTGGCAGCGGCTAGTGAACCCGCAACAGGGAACGCGGTACGGGCGATATTACCCAGGAAGACATCCTGGTTTTGAGAAGCAGTATCGATCGTACAAGCCGCATCTGTGATAGTGCCAGTGAAGTTAACGGCGCCATCTGCTGCAAAAGCGGAAGAAGCGAATGCAGAAGACGCGATCAGGGCAACAGCAAGAAGATTCTTTTTCACGAAATTTTTCCTATTAACATAATGCAAATCGAAACACCTTTCCCGGTGTTCGAATTAGTTTTGACAAAACCATCTGTCATTCCTTTATTTAGTTCATGAGGTTCCACCCCACTTAATAAGCCGCCGGGCGTGTTTAATCCCGAAACCCAAACGATTCATTTTGAACTAAAGTGACTCCTTTGGTTTATTGTGCTAAATATGGAATTTTGTGCAGAATCTAATGCTTTTATATGGGGTTATTATGAGATAAAACTAAAGTATTTGCCGGCAGAGTGAGTATGGCGTGAGAAATCAAGCGAAGGGGATGTAAGAAAAAACCGAGAGACTTCCGGTATGTCGAATTAACAAATTAATCTATAAGAAACTGAATTTTATATGATTTTAATAAACTTCTGCGGAGGGTGGCACTCAGTATTGACAGAAATTTACCGGCTGATTAGAGTATGCTCCAATTTAGTTCAAAATGACCCCATTGAAACAATTAATTACAGGTTGGCTACCAGACTTCTTTAAATCTTTTGGCGTTACTCGCCGTATATAAAACCGTGTTCTGAATATTACGATGACCTAAATAATCCTGAATTAAGCGGGTATCAATCCCTCTGTCTGCCAGCGCAAAACCACAGCCGTGTCTTAACATATGCGGATGGGCGTTAATAGTTAGATTAGCGGCCTGACTATAATTTCTTATTAACCAGTAAATGCGCTGTCGTGATAATTTAGAACCACGATTAGAAAGAAACAACCAGTCGGAATCCGCACCACGGTATTGCTTTCTTTTATTCATCCAGAGCATTAACGATTTCCTTTCCCGCATATAGAGAGGATGAACGGTAGAGAAGCCATTTTTTAACCGGTGGATATAGATATTATTGCCTTCCATGTCGATATCCGAGAGCCGCCAGCTGCTGATTTCACTGACCCGGCAACCGTGGATAAAACACATCCAGATCAGGCAATAATCCCGTTCTGCGTGCCTTCCGCGCAACGTAGCCTCAAGCAGTTTCTCAACCTCAGACGGAGTCAGATATTTACGATTTTTCATAGTGCCTCTTCATGTTCATAGTGTCCCGGATAAGTATTGATTTCGGTGGCACTCATCATTCAACACTTTTCCGAAAATGGAAATAGTGATCGCCTGCTGCACAACGGTTCATTAATTCATCGTTTAATAACAGGGGTTTTTAATATCCCTGTGTGGTTAGGGCCCTCCTTAAAGTGATGCGTATAAAGTCAATTCATTCATTTTCAATATACGTCCTAAACCAAACGCCATCAAATAAAATAAAAATCAAAGCTTTATGGTTATCATCACTGACAATTAAGTTTATATCATATTCGCCATAACGTAGGCGTAATTTAAAATAATTCACGGTTTTAAACTGTTGTGAACTATATTAACAGATCAAGTACGTGGCAATCAGCATGGCGTATTTTCGCGTTTATCCTTTAACACCCTCTCATTTTCGGTGCTACGGAGGCATTTTATCCTGCCTGTGGCAGGAATTTTTTACAAGGAAATTTCTGAGGCTTTTTACGCATTTTCAGGGCGGGCGAGAAGTTTATTTCAAGTGTATAGCTTAACATCCGAAAGTTGTGCCGAATAAACGGCGATCTGGCAACCACCAGTCGTTTTTTCGCGGCTACGGCGGGGATTAGCAAAGCAGGAACAACCTGAGACAGCGCGGAAATAAAAAAAAACAGGACGCAATGCGTCCTGTTTTGGTCAGGCAGAAGTAACGGGAGATCAGGCGGAAAGACCACCGTCCAGAATGAGACTTTGTCCGGTCATGTACGTGCTGTCCTCACTGACCAGCCACGCCACCGCGCCTGCCACTTCGTCCACCTTTCCGAAACGTTTCATCGGAATCGTTTTACGCAGCGCAACAAGCTTGTCTTTAGGCATATCAGCGAGAATTTCGGTGTCGATATAACCGGGCAGCAGGCAGTTAATCCGAACGTTAAAGCGCCCCAGTTCTACCGATAACGTTCGCGCAAGGCCGATCATCGCCGCCTTACTCGCCGCATAAGCGCTCTGCCCACTGTTACCCTTTATCCCCGTCACCGACGACATCATTACCACCGAACCACCGCCCTGCATCATCATCGGTTCAACTAACTGGCTGTTCCAGTAGAAGATGGCGTTTAAGTTGGTGTCCATGACTTTACGCCAGTTATCGGCGTTTTGGTGGATATGCAGCGCATCAAGCGTGATACCCGCATTGTGTACCACGGCGTGCGGCGCGCCGTAGCGTGCCAGCAGGTCAGTGGCCAGATGTATAACCGCCTGCTCATCACGCCCGTCGCACTGATGACTTTCGACCCGGCCGGGCAACCCCGCACAGGCCAGCTCCACCTCGTGCGCGGCGCTTTCGCCCTGACACCAGGTAAATACCACATTCCATTCTTTCGCCAGACGCTGTACGGCGGCGCGTCCGATCCCCCGGCTGCCACCGGTGATTAAAATCCATTGATTTTCCATGACTTCTTTCATGGCTTAGTGGCTTTTTCGCTGAGATACTGGCACAGCTCACGCACCGTAATGTTCACGTTATCGACGAACAAATCAGCCTCGATGGTGACGCCAAACTCTTTCTTCGCCAGCACCATCAGTTCAACGTAATCCAGGCTATCGAGTTTGAGCTGATACAAGGGCATGTCCGGGGTGAGATCTTCCTGCTCAAGATCCTTCGCGTCACACAGCATCTCGCAAACCTTGCTGTAAACCTCATCATAATTCGGCATGTTTATTCCTTTAAGTGATTAATTTATATTTCTTTTTTATGAAAAATTAGTGTGTCATTCAGTCAGCGGTCCGGTTTTAAGCGTGACCGCGACGGACATCAGCGGTTCAGCGTCCTGCCATGCCTGAATGCCTGCCAGCAGCACCAGCCCGCGCTGTTTTTCGCCTATGACCAGCGTCGGCAGGATGGCGTAATGTATCGCGCCGAAACGCGGTTCCTGTTCTGTCTGCGTCAGTAATCGCGGGGAAAAATGCGTTTCATGATGCGTCTGCACCACCTGTACCAGAGTAAAAACGTCACCCAGGCTGGTCGCATGAACCGACGGTAAAAGACTGTGCACGGTTTCCAGCGTCTGCGGGGCGTTCACCAGCTGGCGAAACAGCACCGCGTCGAGAAAACTCCACGGCGGAACCACCGGACTGCCGACAGCCAGAAACTGCGTATGCAGCGTTGCCAGTTCCTGCGCGCCCAGCGTATTCACCTGCGTGACCGGTGACAGCACCAGTGCCTGCGTCGGCGTCAGTTTGCTGCTGATGCTGGCCTGCTGTGTCTGCGCATGACGCAAGCTTGCGCTCAGCTGCACCCTGTCATCACGCAGCGTTTCGCGCACCGGCAGCTGATACAGCGTGTCGCACAACACCGGTTCGCGTAGACGGCTGGTGAACATCAGTCCGTCTGCCGTAACCCCGTGCTTTTCCCGCGAAGTACTCAGCGCCGATTTCATATCCAGCATCGCGCGCATTCCGTGAACACATAATCCGGTCAGACCAAGACGCTGCGCCTCAGCAGCATCAAAATGGATCGGATTGTAATCACCGGAAAATGCCGCCCAGCGTTCGGCATCAGACAGGCTGTAACGCAAAGTGTCAGCCGCCAGCATTATTTTCCCCTTCCGATCACCAGCGCGGCGTTCGCCCCGCCGAAGCCGAAACTCAGGTTCAGCGTGGTGTTCAGTACCGCCGGGCGATGCACATTGGGGACGTAATCCAGATCGCACGCAGGATCGGGCGCATCAAGATGGCAGGTCGCAGGTATGATTTGATGCTCAAGTGCCTGCAGGCAGATGATTGATTCAAAACTGCCAGCCGCCGCGATCAGATGTCCGGTATAGGATTTGGTGCTTGAGCACGGGGTGCTATAAGCCGCCGTTTCTCCCAGCGCAATCTTGATTGCTTCGGTTTCATTGAGATCGTTGAGCGGCGTAGAGGTGCCGTGCGCATTGATATAATCCAGATCGCTGGCGGCAATACCGGCCTGCGCCAGCGCATGGCGGATGGTTTGCACCCGCGCAATTTTGTCTTCAGCCGGTGCGGTAAAATCAAACGCATCTGAGAAATTGCCGTAACCCAGAATCTCACCGAGAATGTTTGCGCCGCGCGCAACGGCCGATTCCCGTTCTTCCAGACATAGCACCGCCGCACCTTCGCTGAGCACAAAACCGTTGCGATGCAGGCTGAACGGGCAACAGGCGCGGGTGATCGCTTCCTGTTCACTGGCCAGCGCGCCCAGCACGTCGATATTCCATACCGCCGAATCAGAACGCAGTGATTCTCCCGCACCCGCCAGCATCATGCTGGCCCGGCCACTGCGGATCAGTTCGAAAGCGTCGCCGACCGCGATAGTTCCGGTCGCACAAGCCGCAACCGGCGTGTTCTGATAGCCACGCAATCCCCACAGCAAACTGACTGCCGCCGTGGCGGAATTCGGCATGGAGAAAAAGCAGCCAAAAGGAGATCCCATACCGGTACGCAGATAGTCTTCGTAATGCAGCTGAGTTTCATCCTGGCCCGCCCAGCCGGTACCCATAATGACGCCACAGTCGCGCAAATCGTAATGTTGCTCCGGCTTGTCATCGCCAAACGCCATCTGCATCGCTTCCCGCGCGGACGCCAGCGTCAGCCGTGCATAACGCGGCAGGCGGCGACGGATCGCCGCAGGCACGCCTTTGAGCGAAGGTTCATGATCAATCAGGCCGTAAAAACGCGATTTAATCCCGGCAGCTGATTTGTCGCAGTAGCGGTAACCAGGCGTGTAATCCATGATCGCGGCCCAACTTTCGGCGGAGTTCAACCCCAGCGGGGTCACCGCACCGTAACCGGTCACGACCACCCGACGCGGCGTGTCTGCCGTCTGTAAAACATCCTTTTGCATGCTTTATCCTTGTTGACTCAATGTGTTGTCTTCCCCGCCACCCAGCGCCAGCCAGAGTTTCATGGTTGAATACAGGTAGTTATATTGCGTGGTGACCAGCGTGTTCTGGCTGTCCAGCAAGGTGTTCTGCGCGTCGAGCAGCGTCTGATACGCCACCGAACCGTGACGATACTGGCTTTCCACCAGCGCCAGCCGCTGCTGGCTTAATACCAGATCTTCCAGCTGTCGCTGTTTTTCCTGCTGATAGGTCAGGCGCTGCGACATGGCATTGTCGATATCCTGCAACGCGCTGTACGATGCGCTGCGGAACTGAATCGCCGCGGTTTGTACATCCAGACCGGATTGTTCAACGGTCAGCCGTACTTTGTTCCATTCGATAAACGGCAAGTTGAGCGCAGATCCAAGCGTTCTGGCCGGATTGCTGAACCATTGCTGAAACACAGAAGCCCCGGCATTCAGTGACGCATTCAGCGTCAGCGACGGATAAAAGCTCAGCCGTGCGACGTCCGAACCGGCCAGCGCCGCACGCAGATTCATCTCAGCCGACTGCACATCCGGCCTTCTGGCGATTACTTCAAGCGGTAAACGCTGCGCCACAGGCACGCTCTGATGAATATCCAGCGACTGACGCTCTGCAAGGTATTGACCCGGCGGACGGCTAAGTAAAATCGCCAGTGCATTACGGTTTTCATCGCGCTGTTGATACAAATCGCGCAGGTTATTTTCGCGGCTCAGCACCGTTTGCTGTGCCTGCAAATAATCCAGTTGACCGAGATCACCGGCTTTCCAGCGTGACGTCACCATCACCACGGTTTTCCGCGCAATCGCCAGGCTTTGCTGCAAATTACTGATTTGCTGATTCAGGCTGGCAATCTGCCAGTAAAGCTGTGAAGTGGTTCCGATGAGCGTCAGTGCGGTGGCCTGCAAATCCTGCTCCGAGGCTTTTGCCAGCCAGTCGGACTGCTCGCGGGTGCGCGCCAGTTTCCCCCACAGATCCAGCTCATAAGAGGCCGACAGTGAGTTCGTGTAACTTTCGACCGGCGTGGTTTCGCGGCGCATATTTTTGGTGTTGCTGGCCGATGCATTGGCAGAAAAATCAGGGGTCAGATTCAGATCTGAGATACCCGCCGTCAGCAGCGCTTGCCGCAGTTTTATGCCCGCCAGCGCCAGATCGTTATTGCTTTGCAACGCGGAAACAATCAGCCGTGACAGCTGCGGGTCATCAAAGTTATCCCACCAGTGCGGAGAAAATTTCGCCACGCCCTCGCCGGTATCCTGCACCCGCCAGGTTTGCGGCACCGACAGCATCGGCCGCTGGTATTCGCTTTTCAGCGCCTGACCACAGCCGGTGATCAGTAACGTCATCACTGCCATTGAGAGTAAATTCAGTTTGTTCATTCGCGTGCCAGCGCCTCTGTCGGATGCAAACGCGCGGCGTTACGTGCCGGGAAAAAGCCGAAGCCGAGACCGATAAGCGCCGAGAAACCGCAGGCTAAAAGGATCGGCGGCCAGGTGAAAATCATGGTAAATTCCTGCGTAACCTGAGAAAAAATCAGCCCTGCCACGCCGGATCCGACAATGCCGATCAGGCCGCCAAGGGTACAAATCACCACCGCCTCAATCAGGAACTGACGCATGATGTCCGCCGGACGTGCGCCAACCGACAGACGAATGCCAATCTCGTGCGTTCTTTCCGTCACCGACACCAGCATGATGTTCATCACGCCCACACCGCCCACCAGTAGCGAAATCCCGGCAATGGCGGTGATCAGCAGCGTCATTGATTCCGATGTTTTACGGATAGTCTTCGTCAGTTGGTCGTTGGTCATGGTGAAGAAATCGCGTTTGCCATGCGCCGAATCCAGCAGTTGCTCGACGTTGCGCTGGGCGACATCCGTCGGATAACCGTCGGCAATACGCAGGGTGATGGATTGCAGCGGCGTATCGCCCGACATGCGCTCCAGCAAGGAGGTGTAAGGGATCCACGCGCCGAGCTGCTCGCCGATATACTTCGGCCCTTTTTTATCCGCTACGCCGATCACCCGGTAAGGCACGCCGGAAAGCTGAATAATTTCGCCCAGCGGATCCTGTCCGGGAAACAAGGTGCTGCGCACATTCGGGTCGATGATCACCACCGGCTCGCGGTCGTCGAGATCGCGGGGCGTAAAACGGTTTCCGGCAATAAAATTGAGCCCCTGCACGCGAAAGAATCCGTTACTGACGCCCGACAACGACACCAGCACCTGTTTACCGCCACGAATTGCCATTACGGTTTTGCTCACCACCGGCGACAGGCTGTCGATGTACGGCTGCCTGCCGAGCAAATCCACGTCTTCCAGCGTCAGGGAACGTTCAAAATCAGGTCGCGGTTTATCCCAGCCCAGACCGGGCTGAATTTCGATGGTGCTGGTACCGAGCTGGCTTATCTGGCTGAGAATGCTCTGCCGCGCGCCTTCACCCACCGCCATTGAGGACACCACCGAAGAGATGCCGATAATGATGCCGAGCATGGAAAGAAAGGCGCGGATCCGGTGCCCGAGCAGGGAACGCCACGCCATACGCACCGCTTCTTTCAGACTCTGCCACATCGGCGTGCGTCCGGTGGCGGCTATTGCCGGTAATCCCTGAGATTTGCCCTGCTGTATCACCAGATTGATGCGATCTGCGATAATCTCGCCGTCGTGGATTTCGACAATACGCTGACACTGTTCGGCGATACTGCGGTCGTGGGTGACGATAATCAGCGTATGGCCGGCCTGATGCAGGCCATGCAAAATCGCCATCAGCTCCTGACCACTGGTGCTGTCGAGCGCGCCGGTCGGCTCGTCGGCGAGGATCACCGGCGCACCGTTCATCAGTGCCCGCGCAATACTGACGCGTTGCTGTTGCCCGCCGGAAAGCTGCGCGGGCCGATAATTCATGCGGTTGTCAAGACCTAACCGGTTGAGCAAATGTTCCGCCCGCGCCTGACGCGCCGCCGCGGGCATGTCGGTATACAGCGCCGGAATAGTGACGTTTTCGAGGGCCGTAAGATAGGGCATCAAGTGATAGCGCTGAAAAATAAAGCCCAGATACTGGCTGCGCAATTGCGCCAGTTGTTCGCTGGTCGCCACATGCGCAGGCACATCCATAATGCGCATTTCGCCTTCCGACGGCTTATCCAGACAACCGAGAATATTCATCAGCGTCGATTTACCCGAACCGGACGCGCCGATAATCGCCAGCATTTCCCCGGCATTGACGCGCAGGGAAATATCTTTGAGCACCGTGACGGCGGCGTTGCCCTCACCAAAACGGCGGGAGATATGCGAAAGTTCGATGACCGGAGAATTAGCCATTTGCCGTCTCTCCCTCATTTTGCATCACCACCACGTGCTCACCTTCGCTCAGCCCGTCTTTCACTTCGACAAACTGGCGGTCATTGATGCCCGCGCGGATTACCCGTTGTTCGGTCTTATCACCGTTCACCACCTGCACCTGAAACCGGTCATCGCCCAGTGGCTGCCCCAGCGCCATCACCGGCAGACGCAGCACATTTTTGGCTTGTTCGGTGATGATAAATACCTGCGCGGTCATTGAGGTGCGCAGCAGATGGTCAGGGTTCGGCACGCTGAATACGCCGTTGTAATAGACGGCAGAAGGTTGTTGAGTCTGGCTGCTGGTGCTTTCATCCTGTAAGGCGTCGTTTGGCGCGTCCTGCAAGGTGCCCATTACGCTCTGATAACGATGTTTGGGATCGGCGACCACGTAAAACCACAGCGGCTGGCCGGGATGCACTTTCAGGATGTCGGTTTCTGAAATACGGGTTTGCACGGTCATGGTATCGACGTTGGCCAGCACCAGAATGGTCGGTGCGGTCTGCGAAGAGACCACGGTTTGCCCTTCTTTGGTGACGATGCCGAGCACCTGCCCGTCCACCGGTGCCAGGATCCGCGTATAGCCCAGATTGGCTTTCGCCGTTTCCAGCGCCATCTGCGCCTGCACAATCTGCGCTTCGTTGACTTTGATCTGCGCTTTCTGGGTATCGACTTTAGCCTGCGCCTGCTCGAGATTGCTTTTGGTGCCTGAGCCATCGCGATCCATCTGTAACTGACGTTTCAGCTCCAGCTGATATTGCGTGAGCGTGTACAGCGACGCCTGTTTTTGCGCCACGGCACTGTCGAGTTCCGCTTCGGATTTACGCAGTTCGCTCTGTTGCAGCGTCGGGTCGATTTCGGCCAGTAACTGGCCTTTTGTGACCCGGTCGCCCGCACGGACATACAGTTTTTTCAACTGACCGTTGACCTGCGCACCAACGTTGACCTGCGCGGAAGGCTTGAGGATACCGGTCGCCAGTACGGTTTTTTCGATATCCCCGCGACCTATAGCCTGTGAAACCAGCGGCGCAGCAGTGCCGGACATTATGCTATGTACACCGTACGCAGCACCGGCCAGCAGGATCAACAACACAATGATCAGTGCATAAAATACCTTGCGGTGTCCGACGGCGATTTGTCTGATCGAGAAACTCACGCCGGTTCTCCTTGCGGGGTGATAGTGGAAATCACAGTGCTCGTTGTCGCGGCTACGCGACCATTTCTCATCACACAGATGCGGTCAAATAAGGCCAGCGCGGTTTCACTGTGCGTTACGGTGATCAGAATTTTTCCGTATTCATGGCAATGACTGATCAGGGTTTGCATCACCTGCTGCGCCGTCTCTTCATCGAGATTGGCCGTCGGCTCATCCAGCACCATCACCGGACAATCGCTGTACATCGCACGTGCCAGCATCAGACGCTGACGTTGCCCCAGCGACAGCGCGGGATGGCTTTCGCGGATCAGCGCGTTTTGTTTGCCTGGCAGACGGTCGATCACCTCCGTCAGGTTCAGCCCGCGCAGCGACTTATCGATACGCAGCTGTTTTTGCGCGTCGTGTTCACGATCAAACAGCGTGATGTTTTGCAGAACGCTGGTATTGAACAGGATGTCCTCCTGACTTTGCAGGAAGAACAGCTTCTGTACCTGACGGCTGCTGACCGACTGTCCGTCGACCAGGATTTCTCCGCCCTGAGGTTCGATAAGTCCGGTAATGACTTTCAGCAACGTACTTTTCCCCGCGCCCGACTCACCGACAATCGCCAGCGTTTCGCCATGACGCACCGTCATCGACACGTGATCCAGCACCGGTTTACCAGGATCGTAAGCAAACTGAAGTTCCCGGTAGATGAGCTCCTGGCTAAAGCGGACAGGCAGCAGTAAGTCACCGGCGGCCTCTTCTCTGACCTGCGGGAACAGATCGGCGGCTCGGGTATCAATCACGTGCAGCTGATTCTTTTGCAGCACTGAGAAGAAAATCTGCGTGATGTAAGCGGTAAAAATCTGACGGACAAAGCTGTAGGCGAAGAATTCACCCAGTGAAATCCGGTTATCTTTCAGCAACGGTAGCGCCAGCAGCATAAAGAAAACCATCTCGAGGCTGCCAATCAGCTGATACAGGCTGCTTTTCACCTGCTCGTACACTTTCTGTTTCTGGCGGCAGTCAAACAGCGACAGCGCATATCCGGCGAATGCCGCCTGACGCTGGCTGTTCAGTCCGGCGGATTTGAGCGTGGCGAAACCCTGAATAGTTTCCAGCAGGAAGTCGCTTTGTTCTGCACTCTTTACCTGAACCTGCTGAGTGTAATAGCGGTCGCGGAAAATCGCCCAGACGCTGACCAGCCCCATCAGCGTGACGCCGATGGCGGAAATTCCGGCCAGCAGCGGGCTGATATAGCACATCACCGCCAGCGCAATCACGCCGACGACCCAGTCCACACGCAGGCCGTTATCCAGCTCGATTTTTTGCGCCGCCGCCATCTGCCAGTTGGAGAAACGGCTGTAGATTTCACCGGGGCTGCGTTTCTCAAAGAAAGAGAGCGTGTTGTTCAGCAACCGGGCAAAACCGCTGACGCTCTGCATCACGACAAAACGTTTGATAAACCGCTCGGTCACGCTGCGCACAATAAACGCCAGCAACGTCGAGACAACGAAGGCCAGCAGGTAATAGAAATATGGGAATTCGGTTTTGCCGCCGGAAGAGAAAACGTTGTTGATTGCCGAGCTGACCATCACCGGCATGATGAACAAGGTCAGTGATACCAGAAATGCCAGCAACATCAGCTTGTAAATGCCGGGGATCGCCGCCGTTTGTTTCAGGCTCATGCATTCGAGCGCACGGAAACGACGCGTGCGCGGTTGTTTTTCTGCCGGCTGCGCAGTGCGCGGCGCCTCCTGATCGAGCACTACCGCGTAACCGCTGATTTCAGATTTGAGCGCGGCAATCGGCAGAAGCTGTTCGCCAATCGCCGGATTCATCACGCAGACATAGCTTCCCTGACGATAGGCCAGCAGGACATAGTGACTGGCACCGTAGTGCAAAATGGCCGGTAAAGGCAGTTCTGCCAGCTCATCGAAATCAAACGCTACCGGATACGCCGGGATCGCCAGCTCAGATAAGATGTCGCACAGGGTCGACAGCGCGGTGCCGTGGGACGATGTCGGGAAACGTTCACGTAACACTTCAAGCGGTGCGCTGATGCCCTGAGTCTCCGCCAGCATAGAAATACAGGCCAGCGCGCACTCATTCGTTTCTGCCTGATAAACCAGCTTAGGAATAATATTATCCATAATCGATACCTTAAAACGCCCTGTTTTTTTCAGTAATATCGCTGCGCTGTTGCGGATTGGTTTTCATTCATTAATAAAAAATAACGAATGTGAATGCCACAGCATCCAGTCGGTTGAGTGTTCACGAATACTTTGTTCAATAATGCGCGGCATTTTTTCTTTTAATTCTTTTGCACTGACCGGGTCATGAATAACGATATTCAACCCCTTGTCGTAATAAAGATGATAAAAAATCACCTTCGCAGACATCATTCGTGCCAGCCGGATAATACCGCTGTGTAAACTGGCAGGACGGCCAAACATCCGGCAGGATAATTTTTCAGCTTTGTCTTTACTGGCGAACTGCGTGAAATCAGGCGTGATATCCGGGAATAAAATAATATTCCGCTGGTTATCGGCTGCCTCCATGACCGACGTCATCAAATTCCCGGCAATGTTTTTATTATCTGCATGTATCGAACAATAGGTCAGATCGACGCCACCCAGTTGCCGTTCCGCTGCGGAATGTTCATCCGCGCTGCGCGAGGTGATGACCGTCGCTTTACCCGGAAACGCCGCAGCACCGACCATAGTAGTGAGTACGTCGGACACCATGTGTAATGGCGCGAGGATCACCGGCTGACCGGCGCGTTGCAGCGGCTCGACCACCGCATTGAGCCTGGCCGAGCAGTCGGCCAGCTCACGTAATGCACGGCGGTTCTGTCCGTAGGTCACCGCCTGAATCAGCAGCTGTCGCCGCTGGGTCAGCCAGATATAATCAAATTTCTTATTGTCATTCATCAGACACTGACGGTTAGACTGCGCGACCGCCGCCCGTAATTTCACATCGCGGCCTGTCAGCCCTAAAAAGCGGCTGACGTGGGACAAGGAAAAAATAACGCGATAATGCATATGCCGGAATAATAAACAATGCGCCCTGTAGCCAGTAAGCCGAAGTTTATACAAAAACCACTGACATCTGACGGTGAGGTTTTTCCAAAACAGCGCGCACCACAGGGCAACGAATTTCATTATTTCTCCGGCGCTTGATCATTCTTTAAAATAGAGAGTAATTTGTCAGAGAATGACGGAAAATCACGGTCCTGAATCGCTACCCATTTTTTGGCCACAATAAAGGTCGGGGTCGCATTAATGTCGTAATATTGCGAAACGCGGGTCATATAATCCAGCAGATCTTTGACTTCTGCCGACTGACTGACTTTATGGTATTCATCGACATCAATCTTATTTTCTGCCAGCCACGCATCTCGTTTTGCCGCATCACCTAAATCGATGTGATTTTTCATGACCGCGTCATAGGCGCTTTCACGATGGGCTTCTTCAATACCCATTACCTGCAATGTGGCAAATACCGGTGCAAAACGCGCCAGTCCGGCCTGATTATCCAGGCTTAAGTGCAGGCGAACCAGTTTTTTACCCGCTGGCATACGTTTTTCCAGCGCCTCAACATTCTTTTCGTTTATTGCACAGTAATGACAACCGTATGAGAAGATTTCAATAATATCTTCACCATCCGTAATTGGACTTTTGGCTAATTTATCCGCCGACAACGACGTCAGAACCTGTTGTCCGTCATCGCTGGCTTGGTTGCGCACAAGGTAATGGATCCAGGCTGTCGTAATCAGCGCTGAAATAACCGCGACAAAAACAGTATACGCCAGAATGGGCAGAATTCTTTTTTTCATGGGGGGCTTTTCATCCTGAAATAATAATACGCGACGCTCACAGGGGAAATATCAGGCGGGCGTTGTATATGAAATACAACGCCCTGTCAGAAAAACAGTACAACTATTTATTCTGATTTAATAAGAAACGGATGTTTCTCAGCCTACGTTACCGCAGTTGATGATTGCTGCAGCGGTGAACGTTTTAGTCACAACGCCATTTTTATCAGTACAGGTTTTCACTGCGTTACAAACAGTTGCATCACCCACCAGGTTTAATTCAAAGCTGTTTACGCAAGTAGTGGTGCCGCCAACAATTGCGCTTGCTTCATTCATGTTGATCTTTTTCATCTGTGATATCCTTATTTAGTTAGAATTAATATAACAATAGTCTGCAGATATCGTTCACTGACCTGCTTCCAGTGACTCTCCGCACAGAGAAAACATGATAAAAACATGTCCCCTGCACTCCGAAATAATCCCCTTGAAGAAAAACATTCAGGATTTCATTATCGGATCCGGCGCATTGTAGCGGCGGTTTTTTAATTGGGCAATACACCTGAAATGACATGAAACGAGCAAAATCAATCGTTCTATTACACAGGTTGCAGGAGTTTTCTGATATAAAATCAAGATAAAACGCACCGGGCAAATTCAGACTTGCCCAATGCCAGATCTGTCTAATTTATGATGCAGGACATTTCTCAGAAAATATCAAGAATAGCGGATCCTGAGACGGCAAAATTTTTTAAAAATAATTTGAGGGAAACGTTATGCAAAGCTTTAGCGGGGACACAGGCAGGAAAATGAATAGCCGCGACCTGCAAAATTCACGGATGTTCGCCGTTATGCTTCGCTGGTTTGTGTCGTATCGGCAGCCAGAGCCACCCTGACAGACGAAGTTATTGATCTGCACGAGCGAATTATGGGCAGTCTGTTCAGCAGGGGAAAGCAGCGGAGGAATGTTTTCCGCCACGTGCCGATCGCTTTCCTCCAGCGACTGTTGCGGGATTATGCGAATACTCATCAGGGGCTTTTTTCTGTGGTTTACGCCCATCCGCTGTTGGTAAACCGCTAATGGGCTGAGAGCGATTGGCTGATGATAGCAGCCATGAAGGTGCACTTCTGCTCAAAATTTATCCATAACCCGATTTGGACTGCCGATGCTGACGAATTTTTTGCGCCGGCACGCCGAACGGTTCAAAATCGCTGCAGATAAAGACCAACAGGTAGCGTTAACGTGAAAGGTACAACACCGGATTCAGTGATTAATCCGCAGCAGCTTGCCGGAATAAGCTCGGTTCAGGTATGGAAAAAAGAGGATTTGCAGCATGCGCAGCCAGACTGGCTGGCCGATGAAGTACCGGTTGCACTGGTCTACAACGGCATTTCGCATGTGGTGATGATGGCCTCGCCAAAAGATCTTGAAGCCTTTGCCATTGGTTTTTCATTGTCAGAAGGGATTATCGCTGCGCCGCAGGATATCTATGGCATCGATGTGGTCGACTCCTGTAACGGAATCGAAGTACAGGTCGAGCTTTCAAGCCGCCGTTTTATGGCGCTGAAGGCCCAGCGTCGAGCAATGGCCGGACGCACCGGCTGCGGCGTATGTGGCGTTGAGCAACTGGCTGAGATCGGCAAGCCAATTCAACCGCTGCCTTTTACCCAGACTTTTGATTTGCAGTATCTTGACCTGGCATTACGCCAACTGCGTCAATTCCAGCCGCTTGGCGAATATACCGGCTGTACCCATGCCGCCGCGTGGATTACGCCTGATGGTCAGCTGATGGGCGGCTATGAAGATGTCGGGCGTCATGTGGCGCTGGATAAGCTGCTCGGTTATCGCAGCCAGCAACAGTGGACACAGGGAGCAGCGTTAGTTTCCAGCCGCGCCAGTTATGAAATGGTGCAGAAATCAGCGATGTGCGGCGTCGAAATTCTGTTTGCGGTTTCCGCGGCCACCCGGCTGGCGGTTGAAGTGGCGCAGCGCAGTAATCTGACGTTAATCGGCTTCAGTAAACCCGGGCGCGCAACGGTGTATACCCACCCGCAGCGACTGATTTAGCCTACGCTAAAGCGGATAAAAAATAACCATACTAAAGGCGGGGCATTGATAACCATTTTCAAGATCATTTATTTAACTATAATGATCCGACTGCTTACGCGGTGCTAAACCAAATAATGAGTGCCGCCCAACATTAATGGAGATGATGAACATGAGCTATTCACTGCCATCCCTGCCTTACGCATACGACGCACTGGAACCGCATTTCGACAAGCAGACGATGGAAATCCATCACACCAAACACCACCAGACCTACGTTAACAACGCTAACGCTGCGCTGGAAGGTACCGAATTCGCTGACTTGCCAGTCGATGAACTGATCACCAAACTGGATCAGGTTCCGGCTGACAAGAAAACCGTGCTGCGTAACAACGCAGGTGGTCACTCAAACCACAGCTTCTTCTGGAAAGGCCTGAAAACCGGCACCACTCTGCAGGGTGACCTGAAAGCGGCAATCGAAAAAGATTTCGGTAGCGTTGATGCCTTCAAAGCAGAATTCGAGAAAGCTGCTGCTACCCGCTTCGGTTCTGGCTGGGCGTGGCTGGTTAAGAAGGGCGACAAACTGGCAGTTGTTTCAACGGCTAACCAGGATAGCCCACTGATGGGTGAAGCCATTTCTGGCGTTTCCGGCTTCCCGATTGTTGGCCTGGACGTGTGGGAACACGCTTACTACCTGAAATATCAGAACAAGCGTCCTGACTACATCAAAGCATTCTGGGAAGTGGTTAACTGGGACGAAGCCGCAGCGCGTTTCGCTTCAGCTAAATAAGATCTTCTCCTCACGCTAACGCGTGACGACCAACCGACGGAGCTGGCTTCGTCGGTTTTTTATTGCCTGTCGTTCAGCCTGCCGAAAGCGGACGCCAGCATATCCTGTTGGTTTAATCCGAATTGTTATCTGTTTCACTCTGCTAATTCTCTCTTTCTCTTCGCTAACTCTCTGTTATGTCTGGATGTCTGGATGGCTAATAACTTTTTGTGTTAGCTTATGCGCTTTCGATGGTTGTCGTGGGCAATCATTCCGATAAGAATGCGACCAACCTGGCGCTAAAATCCGAGAGCAGAAATCCTGATGACCCTGTTAAATCGCCTTGAAATGCACAACATTTCCATCGCTTTTGGCGGTTTCGCAGCGCTGACCGCAGTGGATTTCACCCTGCAAGGGGGATCGATCCATGCGCTGACGGGTGCTAATGGTGCGGGAAAATCGACCCTGATGGCGGTGCTGTCGGGGGCATACAACCATTATCACGGCGATATTTTGCTGGATGGCCAACCGGTAGCCATCAACTCGCCGCGCGATGCGAAACAGCTGGGTATTCATCTGGTGCAGCAGGAAGTGGATGTGGCGCTGGTGCCGACGCTCAGCGTGGCGGAAAACATCATGCTGGACCGGCTGGCGGAAGGCGGGCAGCTGTATCGCTGGGGTCAGATTCGCCGGCAGGCCCGCGAACTGCTGGCGCAGCTGGAGGTGCAGATTGATGTCAGTCGTCGTATCGACCAGTGTTCACTGGCAGAAAAACAGCAAATCTTGCTGGCGCGGGCGTTATCTCACCACTGCCGCTTTCTGATCCTCGATGAACCGACTGCGCCGCTCGATCAGCATGAAAGCGAGCAGTTGTTTAGCGTGGTGCGCCGCTTGCAGCGCAACGGGATTGGCGTGGTGTTTATTTCCCACCGTATTCATGAGCTGAAAGCAATTTGTGACCAGCTCACGGTACTGCGCGATGGCCGTCTGATTGAAACCGGATCGATGCAAAATCTGAGTGGCGAACAGATCGTTGAAAAAATGCTCGGCCACCAGTTGGATGATATCTATCCGCCGCGCCGTGCCGATCTTCAGGGGAAAATCCTGCTGAGTATTGAAGGCCTGCACGACGATAAGCTGCTGCAGGATATCTCGCTGTCTTTGCGCAAAGGCGAAATCCTCGGCATTGCCGGCCTGGCCGGCGCGGGCAAAACTGAGCTGTGCAAAGCGCTGTTTGGCGCCAGCCGCAGTCGGGTGCGCCGCGGTGAACTGCACGGTAAGGCGTGGAAACCCTCTTCACCGCATGCCTCGGTTGAAAAAGGGCTGGCGCTGGTGCCGGAAGAGCGGCGCAAAGAGGGCATTTTTATTGATGAGCCGGTCAGCATGAACCTCAGCGTCAGTGCGGATAACAGTTTCTCCCGTTTCAGCTTCTTTTCCCATGGGTCGGCGCGCCGCTGGGCTGAGAACATCATTATCCGGCTTGGTATTCGTACTACCGGGCCGCAGCAGACGCTGCGCCGTTTGTCCGGCGGTAATCAGCAAAAAGTGGCGATCGGCAAATGGTTGCGTAATAACGCCGACGTGCTGATTTTTGATGAGCCAACAAAAGGCGTTGATGTTAAAGCAAAAACTGATTTATTTGTGCTGATCGACAGGCTGGCGCGCGAAGGGAAGGGGGTCATTTATGCTTCCGGAGAATTTGCCGAGCTGGTTGGCCTGTGCGATCGCATATGCGTGCTATGGGATGGCCGGATAGTCGCCGAAATGGATGCGCGTAACGTCGACGAAGAGACGCTTTTACTTTATTCCACCGGAGGAACGCCTGCGTGAGCAGCAAAGACATTTCCCTGAAGGGGTCGCCATTATGGCGTCACCAGTTTTTTGAATTTCTCTACAAGTGGGGAATGTTACTGACGGTCGTTGCGCTGATTACCGGCTTCGGCATGGCATCGGACAGCTTCCTCGATCCCAATAACATCATCAATATTTTACGCTCCATCGCCATCGTGACGGTGATTGCCATCGGCGTGTCGGTGTCGCTGACCATCGGCGGTTTCGATCTGTCGGTAGGTTCCACGGCGTCACTGGCTAACTCACTGGTGATCTCGCTGTTCGTCTGGTACGGCTTTGGCTCGACGCAGGCGATTGTTGTGACGCTGCTGCTCTGCACGCTGGTCGGTCTGTTTAACGCCTTTATGATTGTGGTGCTGAAAATTCCCGACATGCTGGCAACGCTGGCCAGTCTGTTTGTGGTGCAGGGCGTGGCGATGACCTACAGTTTTGGCGGCTCGATTACCGAAAATATGGTGCTGCCAGGCGGTGATATGGCGGAAGGCACGATTCCTGCCGGGTTTTCGCTGCTCGGCCAGGTGCCGACCATCGTCATCATTATGCTGGCGGTGACGGTGGTTGCTCAGTTGCTGCTGTCACTGACCAAACATGGGCGGCGGATGTATGCCATTGGTGGAAATCCTGAAGCGGCGCGTCTTTCCGGGATTCGTACCACCCGCTACCGTGTCGCGGCGTATGTGATTGCTTCACTGTTGGCGGGCCTCGGTGGCATTCTGCTGGCATCACGTATCGGCTCCTCTCAGGTGAACGCCGGTGGTGGCTATCTGATGGATGCGGTGGCGGCGGCGTGGATTGGCCTGTCGCTGGCTGGCTCCGGCAAGCCGAATGCGCTGGGAACCCTTCTGGGCGCGGTGATTCTCGGTGTGCTGCAAAATGGGTTGGTGATGCTTTCCGTGCCTTATTACGCGATGGACATTATTAAAGGGTTAGTGCTGGCGGTTGCGCTGGCGATCACTTATATCCAGCGCCGCTAACGCGCTGTTCACTTCAGGACAGGGACTAAAATGAAAAAATTTACCATATCACTGCTGGCTCTGAGCTTGCTGACGGCGGTTCCTGCTTTTGCCGCACAAACCCTGGCACCGGTTCCGGCGGCGATCGCTAATCATGATGGCCCGGTGCGCGTGGCGGTGATCCGTAACCTCGGTTCGGACGATAACACCACGCAGTTTGTTGCCGGAGCAATCCAGCAAGGTAAGAAGCTGGGCTTTAAGGTCAGCACTTTTCTCAGTAACGGCGACGATGCGCGCTTCCAGGATTTCGTCAATCAGGCGATTAGCCAGAAATACGACGGCATTATTCTCTCCCATGGTCGCGATCCGTATTCAACCGCGCTGGTGAAGCGCATTGCCGATGCCGGAATCAAGGTGGCGGTTTTCGACACGCCGGTAAACAGTGAAGTGCCAGGCGTGACGGTTTCTCAGCAGGATGATGCCTCGCTGGCGAATCTCTCGATTAGCCAGCTGGCGAAGGATTTCAACGGTAAGGCGAATATCGTCAAACTGTGGGTTGCGGGCTTCCCGGCAATGGAACGCCGCCAGGCCGAATTTGAAAAATTGCAGAAAACCTGGCCGGAGATTAAACAGCTGGAGTCGATTGGTGCGGTCTCTTCGGACGTGCAGGGTGATACGGCGAACAAAGTTGGCGCAATTCTGGCGAAGTATCCGAAAGGTAAAATTGACGCCATCTGGGGAACCTGGGACGCTTTCAGTCAGGGTACTTATAAAGCGCTGCAGGAGAATGGTCGTACTGAGATCAAACTGTACAGTATTGATATCTCCAACCAGGATTTGCAGCTGATGCGTCAGCCGAAAAGCCCATGGGTCAGCAGCGTGGCGGTGGACACTAAACTGATTGGCGCCGTTAATATGCGTCTGATTGCTAACAAGATTGCTGGTGAAGACACGCCTGCAACCTATGAGTTTAAAGCTGCCGCAATCCCACAATCATTGCTGAACAGCCAGCAGGGTGCGGTCAACGTCGCGACCTTAAGTAACATCATTCCGGGCTGGGGCCAGACGGATGACTTTATCGCCCCGTGGTTTGCCACCCTGGAAGCAAAGTACGCTAAGAAATAAGCAAAAAAAAGGGGTCGCATTAATGCGACCCTGATTCATTCTGCTACTTCTTTACGCTTCTGGATCAGGACAAGTTATTCCAGAACTTAAATTTATTTTTCGGCTGAAAAATGTTTACGACCGTTTTGATTAAAACGCTTTCTTGGCGAAACCGGTCATCTCTTTCAAGCCCATTTCCCGGCCCAGTGCGGTCATCGGGTGAACCACCACAATGCCGCGTACCGCTTTCTTCAGGCCACCCATATCAGCCTGCTCTTTCTTGGTGATCGGACGGCTGAACGGTAACTGCTGCAGTTTCTGTGCTTCAAGGCTGAGCTTCTGCTCACGCACACCTTTCAGACGTTCGATCTCTGCCAACAGCTTATCTTTCTCTTTCAGCAGTTCGCCGAGTTTCTCTGCATCACCTGATTCCAGCAGCGCTGGCTCTTTGTGATTCAGGGCATCAAGCTGATCGCTCAGACGTTTAATTTCTGCTTTTTCCTGCTCTTTCATGATTGTTACCTGATAAATTGACGCTATGCGGCAAAGGATACACCAAAATTCATCGGCTCGCGGCGTTACTTTTTAAAGGCTTGTTTCATACTGATGCGGGAAATCAGTTCGGTCAGGGAGAGAACCATTGTGGAGCGTACCACTTGCAGATAGCGCTGACGTTGCATGGCGCGCAGTTCGTCATCTTCGCTGATAAAGTGTGGCTGGGGGGGTAAAGCAGTGACGCAGTGCAGTTCGCCAAAAGGACCAAGGATTTCATCGTCGTTAAAGCGATATTCAGTGCTATCGTCGTTCAGCTCTTCACGCAATGCCATCAACAGTTCGCAATCTTCGTATTCGCTGCGGTTAATCACCCCAAGGCCGTAAATCAGCTTCAGGCGTACCGACAGATCGCCCAGCGGGCCATCACCTAATAACAGCGGCTCTACGGCGTATTTCACCGCATAATCGTCTTTGCGAAACACCTGAATAACCAGCATGTTGACCGCTTCTGCCAACAGTTCTACCGCGGCGATCAGAAAGCTTCTCACCGAACGACCGGCATTCAGGCGCTCAAGCACCCGATTTTCAAAAGCCCGCTTCTCTTCCATTATCGCCTGCATATCTGTCATTGCGCCTGAGGGCACAGCAGTGCTGTGCCCTTGTTGCCCTTCCAATTATTTTGCGGAGATGGCGTTATAAGCCCGCACCACTGCGGCAACAACCTCGCTATCAGCATCCAGCCCGGATACCTGTGCCAGCGTTGCTTGTGGCCCCAGCTTATCCAGCAGCGCCACCAGTTCCTGCGCCTGCGGATCCTGTTCGCTGCGGTAATGCATCGCGGCAGCAATACCGGTAACCAGATTGCTATGTGGCAGCTGATATTCCAGCGTGCCGAGAGTCGGTTTAATCAGGCGATCGCCAGCGCTCAGTTTACGCAGCGGCTGGCGGCCAACGCGCTCCACATCATCTTTCAGATACGGGTTTTCAAAGCGACCAAGGATTTTCTCGATATAGGCGGCATGTTTAGCGGCATCGAAATCATAACGTTTAATCAGAACTTCACCGCTCTCCTGCATCGCGCCTTTCACCACCTGACGCACCTTCTCATCCAGAATGGCATCACGAATGGTCTGATGCCCCGCCAGCTGACCGAGATAGGCGGTGATGGCATGGCCGGTATTGAGGGTAAACAGTTTACGTTCAACAAATGCCATCAGATTGTCAGTCAGTTCCATACCCGGAATGTTCGGCAACTCACCTTTAAACTGGGTCTTATCAACAATCCATTCGCTGAAGGTTTCAACTGTGACTTCCAACACATCGCTGCTGCCCGCTTCGGATGGCGGAACAATGCGGTCAACGGCAGAGTCGACAAAGCCGACATGCTGTTCTGTCCAGGCGTGATACTGCTGCGGCAGCGCTTTCAGTACATGCTGTTTTAGCTGGCTGGTGCCGCGCACCATATTCTCACAGGCAATAATATTTAACGGACGGACATTACCGCTATCACTGCGTTTGGCCAGTCCCTGCGCGACGCTACCTGCGATGCGCTCAAGAATCTGCGGGCCAACCGCCGTGGTAACGATATCAACCTCAGCAATCAGCGCGATAATGTCATCACTGGTGCTGTTAACCGCGCTGACGCCTTTGACTATCTCAGTCTGGGCATTCTCACCCACCACATGGACTGGATATTCGTGACGCGCATTCAGCGCATCCAGTACTGCCTGATTCACATCCGCAAAAACCAGTTCGATACCGGCGTCTGCCAGCAATTTACCAATAAAACCACGGCCAATGTTACCTGCGCCAAAATGTAGAGCTTTCATATGATTACCCATTTAAACGATCAAAGGGCCAGGCATGCCTGCCCCGAATGAAGGGGCTGGGCATGCGCAGCCCCTGGGAAAGTGTTGCCTGAGCGACTAATCAGGCCGATTTTTTACCTGACAGCAGATCCAGAACTTCCTGAACGCTGGTGGTGGCAGCCAGCTTCTCAATCACGCTTTCATCGTCCAGCGCGTTGGTCAGACTGGTAATCACCTGAATGTGTTCATTATTACGCGCGGCGATACCGATAACCAGACGCGCAATATCGTCCTCTTCTTCGCCGAAACGCACGCCTTGTGGATACTGACAGAACACCACGCCGGTTTTCAGCACGCGATCTTTCGCTTCAACAGTACCGTGCGGCACCGCAATCGACTCACCAAGATAAGTTGGGGTTAATTTCTCACGGTCCAGCATCGCCTGTACATATTCCGGCTCAACATAACCGCCTTTTACCAACTGCTCACCGGCAAAGCGAATTGCCTGCTCTTTTTCTGTCGCCTGCAGACCGAGGAAAATATTACCTTCGCTCAGTTTGAACAGATGATCCTGACCTTCGTCGAAGCTGTCATTCAGCGTGCTCATCACTTTTTCACGATGGTCAGCGGAACGGTTGGCATCAACCAGACGCGTGGTCAAATCATTATACAGACCGCTGTCGAGGAAGTTGGTCAGAGAAATATGCTGCGCATGAGGCGCCTGGCGCATCGCTCGCTCAGTCAGGTCGCGGTGAGTAATCACCAGATCGACATCGCCCGGCAGGCTATTAATGGCGCTGTTGGACACTGAAATATTGCTCAGACCCGCATCGCTGACTTTCTTACGCAGTACACCGGCACCCATGGCGCTGGAACCCATACCGGCGTCGCAGGCAACGATGATTTTACGCACGTGGCTCAGGTCGCTGTTCAGACCATCCGCTGCGGTAACCGCGGCTCCGCTCTGGCCTTTAGACTGCGCTTTCATATCCTGCACGCGGCGTGCAGCCGCTTCGATATCGTCATCTTCTTTGATTTTGCTGGTTTTCAGCAGAATCGCGGAGACCACGAAAGAGACGGCAAAGGCTGCTGCAATCGCCGCGATGTTGGCGAAGTAGGCACCTTTTGGCGTCATTGCGAGGATAGCCAGGATAGAGCCTGGTGAAGCCGGGGAAACCAGACCGCCGTTCAGCACGGTCAGGGTAAATACGCCGGTCATACCACCGAGGATTACGGCGATGATCAGACGCGGGTTCATCAGCACATACGGGAAGTAAATCTCGTGAATACCGCCGAAGAAGTGAATGATAGCCGCACCGCCCGCAGACTGTTTGGCATTACCGCGACCAAAGAACATATACGCCATCAGTACGCCCAAACCTGGGCCTGGGTTAGCTTCGATCAGGAAGAAAATCGATTTACCCGCTTCGCTGGCCTGCTGAATACCCAGTGGCGAGAAGATACCGTGGTTAATTGCATTGTTGAGGAACAGGATTTTCGCTGGCTCAACAAAGATGGAAGTCAGTGGCAGCAGATTGTTCTGCACCATCAGGTTTACACCTGCGGCGAGGATATGTGACAAGCCCTGAACCAGTGGACCGATTGCCAGAAACGCCAGAATTGCCAACAACATACCGATAATACCGGCAGAGAAGTTGTTAACCAGCATTTCAAAGCCACTTTTGATTTTGCCGTCAACCACGCGGTCAAAAGTTTTGATGACCCAGCCGCCCAGCGGGCCGGCAATCATCGCGCCGAGGAACATTGGCATATCGGCACCGACAATCACACCCATGGTAGTGATCGCACCGACCACGCCACCGCGGTCTCCACCAACCAGACGCCCACCCGTATAACCGATCAGCAGCGGCAGCAGATAAGTAATCATTGGGGCAACCAGCTTGGCCAGGGTTTCGTTTGGCAACCAGCCGGTCGGAATAAACAGCGCAGTGATGATACCCCAGGCGATAAACGCCCCGATATTCGGCATCACCATATTGCTCAGAAAGCGACCAAAGCTCTGAACTTTGATCTTAATATCTGATGAGGACATAAAACACACCCCTTATTGTTACGCGCTGATAAATAAGAGAGCGCGTTGATTTTTGTATGAGACATTCCGGCGGGGAGCCGACGACACCATTACTGTATGCAGGCGGACTCTAACACGCCAATATGACGCTGCGTAGTCAGGGGAAAAAATGTGATATTCATCACGCTAAGTGAGGGGGTTAAGAGGTATTTTTAGTGATGCAGATCACATAAATAAGCTGTAAAAAAAGGACGCTGATGAATAATTAGACTGAGATAGTGGATAAATGTGACTTGAATCACGAAAAGTTGCTGAGGGTTTGTGACTAAATTGTGACTGACATCACAATTTATTTTTAGCCTGAAATGCGTACCATCACACAATACCCTGCTGATAAATTTGCCAGCGAGAATAATGTAAGAAAGTTACGGCAATCCTTTTCCTTTATAAGAATAGAACTGCCGCATAATCAGAATTTACCGCTTACTGAAAACCACCCTGAACGGCACTTTTCGCCTGCTCCAGCGCCGGTGTTTTCGACGACAAATTACTCATAATGGTATTGTACTGCGCGGCCTGCTCACGGGTGGCAAACTGCACGCCATTATTATTAAAGGTGACGCTGGTGCCCTGTTGCTGCAGGAAATCGCCAGCCTGTAACACGTCCTGGCTCAGCGACTGCAGTGCAGGTAATAAAGGAATCAGTGAATTAGCCGGCTGAGTGACCACTTTAGTAAAGACGCTGTCATAGACCGCTTTTAAATCTTCTGGCTGTTTCAGCGTGGCTTTACTGCTGTCTGCCTGGCTTTTTGCACTCTGGATCTGTTGCGCCAGCACATTAAGCGAGCCACTGGCCTGTCGTAAGCTATTGCGGCGCGTCAGGTAATCCTGCGGTACGCGAATCGTCAGCAGCTCATCCACCACTGGTTTCAACCCGTTATCTACCGCTTTATTCACCTGCTGCGAGAAGCCATAAATAATGGCGTAATCACTGGCGTAGTTACCCATTTTCTGTTTCTGATCTTCGCTTAACGCGGGCAGATGTTCGCCGCTGCGCATCACGGTGTTTTGTAGAAAATCGATAAAGGCTTTACGTTGATCCGGCTCTTTATCACCGCAGCCGGTCAGTTGAAAGACGATAAACAGTGCCGCCAGTGGCACCCATACGCGGGCCCAGACACGGGAGATTCCTGCCGCCATAAATAAACTCCTGTCTTTGAAAAGGGTTAACTACCTGATAACGCTTAGCAACATTTCGAGCCTCAAGGATAGTCTAATGTGCCTGCGCTGAATACCCTTACAATGGGCTTTCTACTGCGGCAGAATGCGGTTTTCCGCAAAAAAACAAATCAGAACGCATAAAATTTAAGGCTAATAAGAATCTGTGAGGATGCTATGATTAAAGAGGAATAATTTATTTTTCTTTATCAGCTTTATTTATAATCTGGTAGCGTAATATCAAATAACTCATGGAATGAGTATTATGACATTAGTAAAAGGCCAGTCGCGACCACTTACCACAGGTGAAATATCATTAGCTCGATCAGTATTTTGTCATGGGATTGATTACAGTCGGGTAGAAATTCATCATGGCAGTTACTTTCCGTTTGATCTGCAAAGTGAACAGGTGGCAATGGCACCGAACGGTAGTATTTACTTTATGACAGAGCTTTATAGAGATGACTTATTTCACGAGGATCCTCGTGGAAAACATCTTTTTATCCATGAAATGGCTCATGTCTGGCAATATCAAATGGGTATGAATGTCAGAATGCGTGGATTGGTTAGCGCAATAGTCTCATATAAGTATAGTTTACCACACTATAAAACTCTGCGTGATTATAGTCTGGAGCAACAAGCCTCGATTATTGCTGACTATTACTATATTATGCAATTCGGTTTGAATGGTTTTGAACAGCGTAAAAATTTTATTGGAATTATTGGGCCTAATTTGATGCAGCTTTATGAAAGTACTCTGGTCTACTTTCTTGAAGATGCTAAAGAGGTTCGAAGTATACGATGAAATACTATATTCGAACTTTATTTACGGTGTCAGCAACAGTATTATTAAGTTCTTGTCTTTTTCATCGTCAAATGTCCTGGTTGATGGAGGTTGAAATAGTTAATAATGCTCCTTGCTTTCTGATACCTGCAGACGTTAAAACACGTAATCATCACATGTCAAACAATGGATTGATGATATCTAAATGGGTTGATGGAAGTTACCAAACGATATGGACGGCACAGATAATGGGCAGGAAGAACCACGTTTCTGTTATTCCTGGAAAGTGCTTAGTCAACGATTTTGATGACTGGCAGGAAGGGCAATATACAATTGATACCGGTATTTGGTTTGATAGTGAAACAGATCAGCGGCTTTATTATGCTGAATTTTCCTTGATTCGCGACCCTCAAACACAGCAACTGAAACTAAGCGATCAGCGGCGGATAAAATAATCTGCGGGGGCCAGCACTCACCCCCTTAACAGATCTAAAACACCACTGCCTGTCCATCCTTACGACTTTCCGTCGCGGCAATATAGAATCCTTGTGGATCGCGCACGATCGCCTGCGCACCACCAAAATTATAACTTTGCAGCGGATCTTCCAGCACGATCTTGTGGCCCATCGTGCGTAAAGTTGCCAGCGTATTGCGATCGATTGATGGCTCAACAATCACTTCACGGCCTGACACCACTCGCCAGCGCGGTGCATCAATCGCGGCCTGCGGATTTTGCTTATGAAGCATAATGCGCAGCACCAGTTGCAGATGACCCTGTGCCTGCATTGGCCCGCCCATTACGCCAAAAGACATTAATGGCTGCCCGTCACCGCCCAGCGCAAAGGCCGGAATAATGGTGGTAAATGCGCGCTTGTTGCCCGCCACCACGTTGGGATGCTGCTTATCCAGCACAAAGTCTGCACCGCGATTTTGCAGGCTGATACCGGTTCCGGGTATCCAGAACGCATAAAATTTAAGGCTAATAAGAATCTGTGAGGATGCTCTGATTAAAGAGGAATACTTTATTTTTCTTTATCAGCTTTATTTATAATCTGGTAGCGTAATATCAAATAACTCAAGGAATGAGTATTATGACTTCAGAAAAAGGCCAGTCGCGACCACGTACATACAGCAGCTTTATCAAAGTACATTGCTGTACTTTCTTGAAAATCCTAAAGACAGCAGGTGCATAAGATGAAACTTATTTTTAGAACACTCCAATCATTAATAGTGATCTTACTATTAAGTGGGTGTTTTTACTTCCAACGGCCATGGTCTTATCCAATAACAGTAAAACTTATAAATGCTTTTCCCTGTTTCACAATCCCTGGTGACCGTGCGATAAGGCAACATAATCTAATGCATAATGGCTTTATGTTGCAAAAAGTAGTTAATGGAAAATATGAATTAGTTTGGGCAACCCAAGGCAAACCTGATAATGTCAGCCTGCCTGTAAAGATCAATGAATGTCTGCTAGTGGAATTTGATAACTGGCAGGCGGGAAAATATGCTCTTTCAACCGGAGTATGGTTCGATGATGGGATAGATAAAAGATATTATCGTGTTAAATTTTCCCTGATTCGCGACCCTCAAACACAGCAACTAAAACTAAGCGATTAACGGCGAGTAAAAATTTTAGGGGGCCAGCACTCACCCCCTTAACAGATCTAAAACACCACTGCCTGTCCATCCTTACGACTTTCCGTCGCGGCAATATAGAATCCTTGTGGATCGCGCACGATCGCCTGCGCACCACCAAAATTATAACTTTGCAGCGGATCTTCCAGCACGATCTTGTGGCCCATCGCGCGTAAAGTTGCCAGCGTATTGCGATCGATTGATGGCTCAACAATCACTTCACGGCCTGACACCACTCGCCAGCGCGGTGCATCAATCGCGGCCTGCGGATTTTGCTTATGAAGCATAATGCGCAGCACCAGTTGCAGATGACCCTGTGCCTGCATTGGCCCGCCCATTACGCCAAAAGACATTAATGGCTGCCCGTCACCGCCCAGCGCAAAGGCCGGAATAATGGTGGTAAATGCGCGCTTGTTGCCCGCCACCACGTTGGGATGCTGCTTATCCAGCACAAAGCCTGCACCGCGATTTTGCAGGCTGATACCGGTTCCGGGTACTACCACGCCGGAGCCAAACCCCATGTAGTTCGACTGAATAAATGACACCATCATGCCGTCGGCATCGGCAGTGGTGAGATAGACGGTGCCGCTTTGTGTTGGCGCACCGAAGGTAAAATCACCCGCTTTTTTTGCATCAATCAGCGCCGCACGGGTTTTTAAATATTCATCACTCAGCAAATGCCCGGCTGGAAATACCATATGATCTTCATCAGCGATATAGCGCTCCAGATCGACCAGCGCCAGTTTCATCGCTTCAATCGACAGGTGCAGCCATTCAGCGGAATCAGGTTGATAGCGGCCAATATCCCAGTGCTCAAGAATGCCGAGTGCAATCAGCGTCGCGATGCCCTGACCGTTAGGTGGCAGCTCATAAACTGAACCGTCAGCAAACGGACGTGACAGCAGCTCTACCCAATCAGCCTGATGGTTTTTCAGATCGTCGAGGCTCAGTGCAGCGTGATGCTCGCGGGCAAAAGCAGCGATCTTTTCCGCCAGTTCGCCACGATAGAAAGCCTCGCCGTTAGTCGCGGCGATTTTTTCCAGCGTGTCGGCCTGGTCAGGGTTGCGGAATAGCTCGCCAGCACGCGGCGCGCGCCCCAGTGGAGCGAAACAGTCGCTAAAGCCAGGCTGATCGCCCAGCTTATGATAGCCGCGCTGCCACAGTTCAGCGATCAGCGGCGAGACCGGAAAGCCGTGGCGCGCGTAGTCGATTGCCGGCTGGGCGAGGGTGGTCAGTGGCAAAGTAGCAAACCGCTCTGCCAGTTCAACCCACGCAGAAACTGCGCCTGGTACGGTGACCGCATCCCAGCCCGTCTCTGGCATTGCTGCTAAATGGGCGAAATCCTCGTGTTTCCAGGCAGCAGGGGAGCGGCCAGAGGCGTTCAGTGCATGTAATTGCTTACCATCCCAGACAATGGCAAAGGCATCGCTGCCAATACCGTTGCCGGTCGGTTCAACCACGGTCAACGCAATGGCGGTAGCAATCGCCGCATCGACCGCGTTTCCGCCCTGTTGCAGCATACGCAGCCCCGCTTGTGCGGCCAGTGGCTGCGAGGTGGCCACTGCGTTATGTCCCATCATTGGCGCACGCCACGAGGGATATCCGACGTTAAAATCACTCTCTCCACTCATCACTGTTCCTTAAGGATTAATCGCTGCACAAATCGCTAACATTCGGTGCTACAACGACTTTTGTTAAATGAGACCAGAGCCTCATAAAGCAGGATTAAAATATAGTCAAAAAAGGGGGCGCAAAACTTTTTCCTTCAACTAATACTTACCGTTCTGGTGAATTTCTGTGCTGACCTGACGTCTTTTTCAGCTGCTGCTTGCCAGTCTTGAGCGCCACAGTTTTTTGGCACTCTTTCTCTGTTCTGGTCATGTCATTTCATTGCGAGTTGTAAGGAGTTCTCGATGGAAAATAAAGATCCAATGTTTGAATTGTTGAGTAGCCTTGAACAAATTGTGTTGGCTCGTGGAGTGGTTAACGTTGCCCCTGCTTTGCAGGCCCAACCTGTTGTGATGCCAGAACCGCAGCGACTGCGAGAGATTACCGGTATGCAGGTTGATGAATTTGCCCGGGTAATGGGCGTAAGTATCTCTTCAGTGAAAAGCTGGGAGGCGAAGCGCACCAGACCCTCAGGTTCGGCGCAGAAGCTGATGCAGTTGCTCCATTCGAATCCAACCCTTGGTCGACAATTGTTAGACTGAGTTGATGTAAAAACCCGCCCACTGGCGGGTTTATTATTTCTGCGGTGACAATGCGGGCAGATTAGATTTGGGTATTTTTCATTATTCGTCTTGTCGAAGCTGATTCTCGTTTATTTTTTACCTGCCACACTGACCCCCCAAGTCACCCCCCAAGTCACCCCCCAAGTCACCCCCCAAGTCAGAGTGCTTTGAAAGAACTGGCAGATAAGCTGTTCTGCTAACAAAAACCGCATCACCACTAAACGTAGCGCGCCGCCTGTCGGGTAAACCAGTCAGCCGGAATATTGTACGGCGGCTCGCTCAGTTGCCTGATGCCTTGCTCAATAATCACCGAGGCTTGCTGCCACAACTCGCGATTACCCTCTTTAAGCAGATCAATCTGCACCCGCTTTTCCACCAGATAAATCCGTGCGAAGCTGGCATCGTAATGAATAATCGAGCGGGTGTTGTCGATGATGTCAGCCAGTTTAATGGTTTGCGCATCGGGGCTGGCTTCAGCCGTGTGGCGAAAATGCGCCGCTTTGCGCATCGCGCGGTTTTTCGCCTGTGGCTGTTCGCCATCGGTAAGCATTGCGACCAGCTTAGCCACCTCATCGCCAAAATGACTTTCAATATCATTCAGCGTGGTGGCGGTATCTTCAACTGTGTCATGTAACCATGCCGCCGTCAGCATCGCTTCGTCGTCCGTCACACTGCGTACCAGTTCCACCACCGCCGCCGGATGAACAATATACGGTTCGTCAGTATATTTACGCCGTTGTCCGGCCTCGGCATGCGCTTTTGTGGCGTAGCGCCGCGCCTTTTCTTCCAGAGTTTGCATGCCATTGTCTCCCCAAGTAAAAAAGTTGCTTGCAATTATATAGCGCACTATCTATATTTTATTCCATGACATTACAACAAAATGTCAAAAAAGAGCCGGACGCGCCACTGTTGCTTGATTGGCCCTCTTGCTCAGGCCGGAATCAGCTATGCTGATGGTTGATAGTTATAGTGATTTTCAATATAAATCGCTCGCGATTTAATAGTGTATATAGATGCCCCTGAGGGCGAATCCCTGACAATAAGGAATACTGTTTATGTCATTAGAAAAAGTCGTCTATCGTGCAAAAGCTAAAGCAACCGGCGGTCGTGATGGTCGTGCAACCTCTTCCGACGGCGTGCTGGACGTAAAACTGGGCGTGCCAAAAGAGATGGGCGGGGCCGGTGGCGAGGCGACAAACCCTGAGCAGCTGTTTGCTGCCGGTTACTCTGCATGCTTCCTGGGTGCAATGAAGTTTGTTGCCGGACGCGACAAAATTGCGATGCCTAAAGACGCGTTTATCGAAGGTGAAGTGGGTATTGGCCCTTTGCCAACCGGTTTTGGTATTGAAGCGCAGCTGAATATTCACCTGCCAGGTATGGACGAAGCTGAAGCTCAGAAGCTGGTCGATGCCGCGCATATCGTTTGCCCGTACTCTAATGCCACGCGCAACAATATTGATGTGACGCTGAATATCATTAACTAAGCTTCCCGGGCGGCAACCCTGCCGCCTCTGTTTTATCCCGCCGACTTGTCCAAAACGCGCCTTTCCCGTTACAAATTTAATTTTCCCTGAACAATAGCGCTAAATATGTTTAACTACGCGGCGATTTCAGCGAAAACGTCAGACATTTCGCTTAAGAATCATCTTGATCATGATTTCAGAACGTCTAATTGCCCTTATTCCCGAACTCTGGCGCGACAACAGGGTCTGATTAGCGTTTAGAGTTTACTTCGTTACGCCGGGAAAAAAGGTCGAATGAATTTTATAAAATCGTTAACGCAACAGAAGTTATCCATTCTGCTTGCCCTCTATATTGGTATCTTGCTGAATCTCCCCGTCTTTTATCGACGTTTTGATCCTTTACTGACCCACTCTTCTTTGAAAAGCTGGCTGTCTGCCACCGCTGAAGTCGTTGCTATTGTTTTACTGACCTTCTTTCTGATGCGCATATTATCGCTCGGCGGGAAAATCTTTTATCGCATTGTCGCCAGCTTAATGGTGCTTATTTCCGTAGCGGCCAGCTACTACATGGCGTTTTTCAACGTGGTGATTGGCTACGGCATTGTGGCGTCGGTAATGACTACCGATATTGATCTGTCTAAAGAAGCGGTAGGGTTCCAGTTTGTCATCTGGATGGTGGTGGTCAGTGCACTTCCGCTGCTGATGATTTGGCGTAACAAGTTAAGCCTGACGCTGCTTGAGCAGCTAAAAACCCCCGGGCATCGCATCAGACCCCTGATCGTTATGGTGATCTCGCTGGCACTGGTCTATCTGCCGATTCGCTACTTTGATCAGGCACAGTCAAAACAAGAGAAAATCACCAATGTCGATCTGCCAAGCTATGGCGGCGTGGTGGCGCACTCTTATCTGCCGTCCAACTGGCTTGCCGCGCTGGGTTTATTTGCATATACCCGTGCTGATGAGTCAATGAACGATCAGGACTTACTGGATCCGGCGCAGGAGTTTACTTATGTGGCCCCTGCCGGTCTTGATGATACCTATGTGGTATTTGTGATTGGTGAAACCACGCGCTGGGACCATATGGGAATTCTTGGTTACGAGCGTGATACCACGCCAAATCTCTCTAAAGAGAAGAACCTGGTGGCGTTCCGTGGCGAATCCTGTGATACCGCGACTAAACTCTCGCTGCGCTGCATGTTTGTCCGTGAAGGCGGGACGATGGATAATCCCGGCCGTACGCTGAAAGAGCAGAACGTGTTTGCGGTGCTGAAAGCGCTGGGCTTCAGTTCTGAGCTGTTCGCGATGCAGAGCGAAGTCTGGTTTTACAACAATACCGATGCGGATAACTACGCTTTCCGTGAGCAAATTGGCTCAGAGAAGCGCAATCAGGGCAAAGCAGTGGATGATATGCTGCTGGTGCCGGAGCTGAAAGCCTCCGTTGACCGTCATCCGAACGGTAAGCACCTGGTGGTGCTGCATACTAAAGGTTCGCATTACCTCTATTCTCAGCGCTATCCGCGTGAGTTTGCCCGCTATCAGCCGGAGTGTATGGGAGTTGATGATTTCTGCAGCAAAGATCAGCTGATTAATGCCTTTGATAACTCGGTACTCTACACCGATACCGTATTACACAGCGTGTTTGATCAGCTGCGCGATAAAAAGGCCATTGTCTTCTACGCATCGGATCATGGTGAATCCATCGACGAGAATATGCATCTGCACGGCACGCCGCGTGAAATGGCCCCACCAGAGCAGTTCCGGGTGCCAATGATTATCTGGGCGTCGGATAAATATCTGGCTGATGCAGACAATAAGAGCGCCTTTGAGCGGCTGCAGGCGCAACAGCGTCTGGGGAAAACCCATCGCCATGTTGAGTTGTACGATACCATTCTGGGCTGCTTAGGTTACACCTCTCCGGATGGGGGTATTAACCCGGCAAATAACTGGTGTCAGGCTCCGGCGAAGAGTGGGCAGGAAAATCCCTGATCCTGCTTTTAAAGGAAGCACTTAGCTTACGTTCGCACGCTTTCCAGGCAATCGGTAAGCATTTTTCAAAAAGTCATTGACGCTATCAGGGGGTAGCAGTAACATGCGCCCCCATCGGCGAGTAGCGCAGCTTGGTAGCGCAACTGGTTTGGGACCAGTGGGTCGGAGGTTCGAATCCTCTCTCGCCGACCATCTTCAGAACCCCAGTCAGCAATGACTGGGGTTTTTTGCTTTTTGCATCCGCCATTTTCTTTGTTATCTCTTCAGTAATCTGACCAGCTTAACCTTTCTCTGCCGCTGTTTTATTCGACGTAAAACACTTCTCTGCATTCTGATAGCTGTGATTTGCCTTAAACCCTTGCACCGTACGGGCTGAGCGCTTAATTCGCGACACGTTCTTCTTATGACCGATTCCCGCTTGTTGACCATTTCTTATGCCACAATGCCAGCATATTTAGCTGCTTTGGTGCTGGATAACAAAATTTATCGAGCAGTTATTCAGCGTTTAACGACAATTTTTATTTGTTTTTTAGTGGTGTAAATCGCTGGTAAATTTTTGTTACACGCGATCATTGTCTGGTTATTGGTGGCTGTAGAGTGTTTTTTAACTGTAATTGTTAGCAGGAAGTTTTTTTTATGTTTGCTTGCTGTTTCTCACACTCTGTGTAAATACCTGATAGTTGTATTGACGTTGGTTGCAACTGTTGACAAATTGATGCCTCAGTGAAGTGGAAGTAAGCGGATTCGTCTGATGGATTCCACGGAGTCAGACGTAAATAAAACTGCTTTTAACCGAAATTCTTCATTGATCTCCTGACCACATTAAAAAAACACAGGTCGGGCGTAACGCACACAACAACACATCACAATTGGAGCATAAGCATGAGTATTTCCTTGGCTAAATCAGGGATGCTGAAGGTTGGTCTGAGCCTGATCGCTATGACCGTTGCCGCAGGTGTCCAGGCGAAAACCCTCGTCTACTGTTCAGAAGGCTCACCTGAGGGCTTTAACCCGCAGTTATTCACCTCCGGCACTACCTACGACGCCAGTTCTCGTCAGATTTATAACCGTCTGGTTGAATTTAAAATTGGTACGACCGAAATTCAGCCGGCGCTGGCTGAAAAATGGGACGTCAGTGAAGATGGCAAAACCTATACATTCCACCTGCGTAAAGGTGTGAAATGGCACACGACCAAAGACTTCAAGCCAACCCGCGATTTTAATGCCGACGACGTTATCTTTACCTTTGAGCGTCAGCTGGATAAAAACAACAAGTATCACGGCGTTTCCGGCGGCAGCTACGAATACTTCGAAGGCATGGATATGCCTAATCTGATCAGCAAAGTTGAGAAAGTAGACGATAACACCGTGCGCTTTGTGCTGACCCGTCCTGAAGCACCGTTCCTCGCTGACCTGGGGATGGATTTTGCCTCCGTGCTGTCTGCCGAATATGCCGATAACATGCTGAAAGCCGGCACCCCGGAAAAAGTGGACCTGAACCCGGTAGGGACTGGCCCATTCCAGCTGCTGCAGTACCAGAAAGATTCACGCATTTTGTATAAAGCTAACGCCGATTACTGGGGCACCAAGCCGAAGATTGATCGCTTAGTGTTCTCTATCACGCCAGACGCGTCCGTGCGTTACGCGAAAATGCAGAAAGGCGAATGCCAGGTGATGCCGTACCCGAATCCGGCAGATATCGCGCGCATGAAGCAGGATAAAAACATCAACCTGATGGAGCAGCCTGGCCTGAACGTCGGCTATCTGTCATTTAACGTTGAGAAAAAACCGCTGGATAATCTGAAAGTGCGTCAGGCGCTGACCATGGCGGTAAATAAGAAAGCCATCATCGAAGCGGTTTATCAGGGTGCAGGCCAGTCGGCTAAAAACCTGATCCCACCAACCATGTGGGGCTACAACGATGAAGTGCAGGATTACCCATACGATGTGGAAAAAGCCAAAGCTCTGCTGAAAGAAGCGGGCATGGCAGATGGCTTCAGCATCGATCTGTGGGCGATGCCGGTACAACGCCCTTATAACCCGAACGCGCGCCGTATGGCTGAGATGATTCAGGCTGACTGGGCGAAAATCGGCGTGAAAGCCAAAATCGTAACCTACGAGTGGGGCGAGTATCTGAAGCGTGCCAAAGCCGGTGAGCATCAGACGGTTATGATGGGCTGGACCGGTGATAACGGGGATCCGGATAACTTCTTCGCGACCCTGTTCAGCTGCGCAGCGGCGAAAGATGGTTCTAACTATTCGCGCTGGTGTTACAAGCCGTTTGAAGATCAGATTCAGCCTGCCCGTGCAACTGAAGATCACGAAAAACGTATCTCTTACTACAAGCAAGCTCAGGTTGTGATGCACGACCAGGCGCCTGCTCTGATTATCGCGCATTCTACTGTCTATGAGCCAGTCAGTAAGAAAGTCAGTGGTTATGTCGTCGATCCATTAGGCGGCCACTACTTCGTCAACGTCGATATCGCAGAGTAAGTCGTTATACCCTGCAGGGCCAGCCTGGCTGGCCCTTTTCCCGGATGAATAAACTGGTCAAGGCGCGAGCTGGCTCCTGTGAGAGTCAGAGCGTCGCGGTGAGCGCTGTCTGGTTTACCGCAAGATGTGAGCAATTATAATCCCGTCGGCTACGCGCTGCGGGAAAATACAGAGATTACGGATTATGCTGCAGTTCATACTCCGACGTTTGGGTTTGGTTATCCCAACGTTTATTGGTATCACCCTGTTAACTTTCGCTTTCGTTCACCTGATTCCGGGCGACCCGGTAATGATTATGGCCGGTGAACGTGGCATCTCTCCTGAACGTCATGCCCAGTTACTGGCCCAGTTGGGGCTGGACCAGCCGATGTGGAAGCAGTACCTCACCTACATTAATGGTGTGTTGCATGGCGATCTGGGTATCTCCCTGAAAAGCCGCATCCCGGTATGGGACGAATTTGTACCGCGCTTTAAAGCCACGCTGGAGCTGGGCATCTGCGCGATGCTGTTTGCAATTGCGGTAGGCATTCCGGTTGGCGTGCTGGCGGCAGTAAAACGCGGGTCAATCTTTGATCATACCGCTGTTGGGATCTCCCTGACCGGTTACTCAATGCCAATCTTCTGGTGGGGCATGATGATGATCATGCTGGTGTCGGTGCAGCTTAACCTGACGCCGGTCTCCGGGCGCATCGGCGATACGGTGTTCCTTGACGATACCATGCCGCTGACCGGTTTTATGCTGATTGATACGCTGATTTGGGGCGAGCCAGGCAACTTCCATGATGCCGTGATGCATATGATTCTGCCTGCGGTAGTGCTGGGCACCATACCGCTGGCGGTAATTGTGCGTATGACGCGTTCATCAATGCTGGAAGTGCTGGGCGAGGATTACATCCGTACTGCTCGCGCTAAAGGGCTGACGCGCATGCGGGTGATTGTGGTGCATGCGCTACGTAATGCGATGTTACCGGTGGTCACCGTGATCGGTCTGCAAGTCGGCACGTTGCTGGCAGGTGCGATCCTCACCGAAACCATTTTCTCCTGGCCGGGACTGGGCCGCTGGCTGATCGATGCTTTACAGCGTCGTGACTATCCGGTGGTTCAGGGCGGCGTCCTGCTGGTTGCTACCTTGATTATCCTGGTAAACCTGCTGGTCGACCTGCTGTATGGCGTGGTTAACCCACGTATCCGACATAAAAAATAAGGGGGCCAGGATGTCTCAAATTACTCCGGGCAGCGTCAGCGCTGCACCAAAGCCGATGACCCCGATTCAGGAATTCTGGCACTATTTTAAGCGTAACAAGGGTGCGGTTGTCGGCCTGGTCTACGTGGTGGTCATGATTTTAATCGCGGTGTTCGCCAGCGTGCTGGCACCGCACGCGCCTGCTGAGCAGTTCCGTGATGCACTGCTGCGCCCGCCGGTCTGGCAGGAAGGCGGCAGCTGGCAGTTTATTTTGGGTACTGACGATGTTGGCCGTGACGTGCTGTCACGCCTGATGTACGGCGCACGCCTGTCGCTGCTGGTTGGCTGTATGGTGGTGGTGCTGTCACTGATCCTCGGCGTGGTGTTCGGCTTAATCGCCGGTTACGTCGGTGGTGCGGTAGATGCGGCGATTATGCGTCTGGTCGATATCATGCTGGCGCTGCCAAGCCTGCTGCTGGCATTGGTACTGGTTGCCATCTTTGGCCCGTCGATCGTTAATGCTTCGATTGCGCTGACCTTTGTGGCACTGCCGCACTATATCCGCTTAACCCGCGCCGCGGTATTGGTGGAAGTGAACCGTGACTATGTTACCGCGTCGAGAGTCGCGGGTGCTGGCGCACTGCGGCAGATGTTCGTCAATATTTTGCCGAACTGCCTCGCACCGCTGATCGTGCAGGCGTCTCTTGGCTTCTCCAACGCGATTCTTGATATGGCTGCGTTGGGCTTCTTGGGTATGGGCGCGCAACCGCCAACGCCGGAGTGGGGCACCATGCTCTCCGACGTATTGCAGTATGCGCAAAGTGCCTGGTGGGTCGTCACCTTCCCGGGTGTTGCGATTCTGCTGACGGTTCTGGCATTTAACCTGATGGGTGATGGCTTACGTGATGCCCTCGACCCGAAACTCAAGCAGTAAAGAGGCACCGACATGGCGTTATTAAATGTAGATAAATTATCGGTGCATTTCGGCGACGAAAAGGCACCGTTTCGTGCGGTTGACCGCATTAGTTACCAGGTTGAGCAGGGGCAGGTAGTCGGTATTGTCGGCGAATCTGGCTCCGGTAAATCGGTCAGCTCGCTGGCGATTATGGGGCTGATCGATTATCCCGGCAGGGTGATGGCCGACAAGCTGGAGTTTAACCAGCGCGACCTGAAGAAAATCTCGGAGAAAGAGCGGCGTCAGCTGGTGGGTTCGGAAGTGGCGATGATTTTCCAGGATCCAATGACCAGCCTTAACCCGTGCTATACCGTCGGTTTTCAGATTATGGAAGCGATCAAGGTTCACCAGGGCGGCAACCGCCGTACTCGTCGCCAGCGCGCCATCGATCTGCTTAACCAGGTGGGGATTCCCGATCCGGCCTCGCGTCTCGACGTTTATCCGCACCAGCTTTCTGGCGGAATGAGCCAGCGCGTGATGATCGCCATGGCGATTGCCTGCCGCCCTAAATTACTGATTGCCGATGAACCGACCACCGCACTGGACGTGACGATTCAGGCACAGATTATTGAGCTGCTGCTCGACCTGCAACGTCAGGAAAATATGGCGCTGATCCTGATTACTCACGATCTGGCGCTGGTGGCGGAAGCGGCACAGCACATTATTGTGATGTACGCCGGGCAAGTGGTGGAAACCGGGAAAGCGGTCGATATTTTCCGTGCACCGCGGCACCCGTATACCCAGGCGCTGTTACGTGCGTTGCCGGAGTTTGCCGCCGATAAAGCGCGTCTGGCTTCGTTGCCGGGCGTGGTGCCGGGTAAATATGACCGCCCAGAGGGCTGTCTGCTTAACCCGCGCTGCCCGTATGCCAACGTGCGCTGCCGTACCGAAGAACCTGAACTGCGTGATATTCCAGGGCGTCAGTCCAAATGCCATTTCCCTCTGGATGATGCCGGGAGACCAACTTATGAGTCATGATAAATCGCTGGAGCAGCAGTATCTGTTGCAGGCTATCGATCTGAAAAAGCACTATCCGGTGAAGAAAGGGCTGTTTGGTCAGGAACGCCTGGTTAAAGCGTTGGATGGCGTTTCGTTTAATCTTGAGCGCGGCAAAACGCTGGCGGTAGTCGGTGAGTCGGGCTGCGGAAAATCGACGCTTGGCCGCCTGCTGACGATGATTGAGACGCCCACCGAAGGCCAGCTGTATTGGCACGGTCAGGATTTGCTGAAACACGATCCCCAGGCGCAGAAGTTGCGTCGGCAGAAAATCCAGATTGTGTTCCAGAATCCGTATGGCTCGCTGAATCCGCGTAAAAAGGTCAGCCAGATACTGGAAGAGCCGTTACAGATTAATACCAGCCTGAGCAAAGCCGAGCGCCGTGAAAAAACGCTGGAGATGATGGCGAAAGTGGGTCTGAAAACCGAGCATTATGATCGCTATCCTCATATGTTTTCCGGTGGTCAGCGCCAGCGCATCGCGATTGCCCGTGGCCTGATGCTCGATCCGGATGTGCTGATCGCTGATGAGCCGGTCTCCGCGCTTGATGTATCGGTCAGGGCGCAGGTATTGAATCTGATGATGGATCTGCAACAAGACCTCGGCCTTTCTTACGTGTTTATTTCCCATGACTTATCGGTTGTTGAACATATCGCCGATGAAGTGATGGTGATGTATCTTGGCCGCTGCGTGGAAAAGGGCAGCAAAGAGGCGATTTTTGCCAATCCACGTCATCCGTATACTCAGGCGCTGTTGTCGGCAACACCGCGTCTGAATCCGGACGACCGTCGTGAACGTATTAAGCTGACGGGAGAACTGCCCAGCCCGCTTAATCCACCGCCGGGATGTGCGTTTAATGCCCGCTGTCGTCGTCGTTTCAGCACCTGCACGCAGTTGCAGCCAACGCTGAAGCAGTATGGTGAACAACAAATCGCCTGTTTTGCCGTCGATCAGGATGAGCAGCAACACGCGGTGTAAATCAAATCAGGCCGACATCTGTCGGCCTTTTTTACCGACATAACTTTGACTAACCCCTTCATTCAGTGATGATTAATTTCTTTCTTACTCATCTTTCAGCATGAGAAAAATCCCGCTTTATCCATTTAAGAATTTTAAATAGTTACGGTGACCATAAATAACAGACGTAATCATTCTGGAATTAACTAATCCATTGGATTAAAAACAATGATGTATCATCACGTTTAATTAATTAGAATCTTCTGACTCAACATTTTGGAGTGTGCTATATTTTTCTCAAATCAAGCCATTAATACGTTGAATCATATGAAAAGTTATGATGATTTGCAGCGATTCAAAGAAAAAACGCAAACAAATAACATCAAATTCAAGGACATGTCCGAGCAATCCCTTGAATCTGATACCACTAATTGGGCAATCATCAAGCAATTACTCAATGACAATAACGGCGATTCTGCGCTGGAGCGTGGGCAAAGTATTGATGTGATTCAACCGCAACCGATACCAAAAGATCAGTTTGCCTCACCGGTCTCAGCGCATCAGGTGGTGAAGTCTTTTATTGCCGCTCCGTCGGTGACTCATCAGGACGGCTCACTGTTTGACAGTATTGCGGCAACGCTAAAGCCCGCTGCCGAATTGTCGTCAGCACGGCCAGACATGCCGCCAGCTGCACAAATGACACCGCCTGCTGCGGCTTCCATTTCGCCGTGGACTGAAGCTGCTGCTGTTCCCCTGTTTCAGCAGGCCGCCGCTCAACTGGCTGCTGCGCCGCCTGTCAGCCATACTGAAAATACGTCGCGTTACAAACAGTTGTTTCACTCCCGTTCTGCCAGCCCGGCAATCAGTCTGACCAAAGATGCATTACTTAAACCCCTGCTGGAGAAGATTGCTTTATGCCGTTAGTTTGTGTGTGTTCTCCAAAAGGTGGCGTGGGTAAAACCACCATGGCGGCTAATCTGGCTTACGCACTGGCGCGCGGGGGAAGTAAGGTACTGGCCATTGATTTTGACGTGCAAAATGCGCTGCGTCTGCATTTTGGCGTACCGCTGTCTGACGGGCGCGGGTTTGTTGCCCGTTCGGCCGAAAACTCCGACTGGAGCCAGTCGATCCTGACTACCGGCGGTAATATCTTTGTACTGCCTTACGGCGATGTCACTGAAGATCAACGCGTAGCGTTTGAAAATAATCTGGCGAACGACCCCCACTTTCTGCGACGTGGGCTGGATACGGTACTCAATTATCCCGGGCTGGTGATTATTGCCGATTTCCCTCCCGGCCCTGGCCCGGCGCTGAAAGCGATGAGTGAGCTGGCAGATTTGCATTTGGTGGTGATGCTGGCAGATACCGCGTCCTTGTCACTGCTGCCACAAATTGAAAATGAACGGATGATCGGTAAAGCGCTGAACCAAAAATCAGGACATTACTTTATTCTGAACCAGAGTGATTCGCGCCGTAATATCAGCCGCGATGTCACGGCGTTTATGCAGCAGCGTCTTGGTGAAAAACTGCTGGGTGTCGTGCATCGCGATGAGAGTGTGGCGGAAGCCAATGCGTCGCAGCGTTCGATTTTTGACTTTAGCCCGGTATCCGCCGCGGCGTTTGATATTGAGCTGGTCAGTAAACGTCTGGCTGGCTTACTGAATATTAAGGTTGGTGATGGCGAAGTTCATGCCAATCTGCGTTCATTCTGACGTTGACGTGGCAAGGATGCCGCACCCAGTAGTGGGTTACAAATAGCTTATTTATAAGCATTAAAATCTATCCTTGCTTGCGGGATTCCCAATGAATAAAGCGCTCTTTTACCTGCTGTTGCTGGTATTATTTCCAGTTGCAGCGGTGATTGTCATCACGCCAATGGACAGTCAGAAGCAATATATATTTGGCTTAATTAGTATCGGAATCTTGTTTTTACTCGGTCTGAGTAAAAGTAAGCAAGTCTCAATTGTGATGGTGATCCTGTCGGCGTTAATGTCCACCCGCTATATTTATTGGCGCGCCACGGAGACGCTGCATTTCAATTCTGAAATTGAAGCGATCCTCGGGATTGGCTTATTTATTGCCGAACTGTATGTCTGGCTGATTTTAATCCTCGGCTTCCTGCAAACCACCTGGCCGCTAAAGCGCACTATCGAACCGCTGCCGGATGATATCAATCTGTGGCCGACGGTCGATGTTTACGTGCCGACCTATAACGAAAGCCTTGATGTAGTCCGTGATACGGTGCTGGCGGCACAGTGTATTGATTACCCGCGCAATAAACTCAAAATCTACCTGCTGGATGATGGCAAGCGCAGTGAGTTTGCAGTGTTCGCCGCCGATGTCGGCGTCGGCTATATTACCCGTGAAGATAACTCGCATGCGAAAGCGGGCAATCTTAACCATGCGATGAAAATCACTAAAGGCGAGCTGATTTGCGTCTTTGACTGTGACCACGTGGCGACGCGGACTTTCCTGCAGGCGACGGTGGGGCCATTTCTGAACGATCCGAAGCTGGCGCTGTTGCAAACCCCGCACTATTTTTACTCTCCCGATCCGTTCGAACGTAACCTGCGCGCGGCACGCAATGTACCCAATGAAGGCGCGCTATTTTATGGGCCGGTTCAGCAGGGCAACGATAACTGGAATGCCACCTTTTTCTGCGGTTCCTGTGCGGTGATTCGCCGCTCGGCGCTGGAAGAGATTGGCGGTTTTGCGGTTGAGACGGTGACCGAAGATGCCCACACCGCATTAAAGATGCAGCGTCTCGGATGGGGTTCCGCGTTTCTGGCGATCCCGCTGGCAGCCGGTCTGGCGACCGAGCGTCTGGGGCTGCACGTGGTGCAGCGCACCCGCTGGGCGCGAGGCATGACGCAGATTTTCCGCGTCGATAATCCTTTACTGGGTCGCGGCCTGAAGTGGCAACAGCGTCTCTGTTATCTTAACGCGATGCTGCACTTCCAGTTTGGCTTGCCGCGCGTGGTGTTTCTGACCGCGCCGCTGTGTTATCTGCTGTTTAATCTGAATATCATTCACTCATCGGCTTCACTGATTTTTGCCTATGTACTGCCGCATCTGGTGATGTCAGTGTTCGTCAACTCACGAATGAATGGCCGTTTCCGCTACACCTTCTGGGGTGAAATTTACGAAACGGTGATGGCATTTCATCTGGTGATCCCGACGATATTAACCCTGTTGTCGCCAAAGCACGGCAAATTTAACGTTACCGATAAGGGCGGCTTGCTGGACGTTGGCTTCTTCGATTTTAACATCGTGCGACCGCACGTTATTACCGCAGCCTTGCTGTTTATCGGCATTGTTGCCGGTATTACCCGTGCCGTCGCGCATGACTACTTTGGTGTTGATCCTTACGTTATCGCGCTGAACGTTGGCTGGGCGATCTTCAGCCTGATTATTCTGATGGCGGCAATCGCCGTGGCGCGTGAAACTCGCCAGACGCGTAAAACCATCCGTATTGATGTAAAAGTGCCGGTGATTATTCACTACGCCAGCGGTATCTCTTCACGCAGCACCACGGTGAATCTGTCGATGGGCGGTGCGCAAATTGTCGCGCCGGATAATCGTCATGAAAATGATGAGATTGAAGAGATTGATCTGCTGTTGCAGTCTGGCGCTATCTCTATCCCGGTGAAAACCATGGGTGCCAGCGATGGCGTGATCCGCATGAAATTTGAAGAAATGCCGCTATCGCGGCGGCGTGAACTGGTACGCGTTGTGCTGGCGCGTGCCGATGCCTGGATTCAACCACCGCATCAACCGGATAACCCGCTGCGTTCGCTGTTAACCATTATCCGCACCGTTTTTGAATTGTTCTGGCTTACCTGGCAGGCGCGTCGTGACAAACGCAAAGCCAGCAAAGCCGCTGAAAACCCGGTGCAAGAGGATAACGCCGCATGAAGCAACTTTTTATCAAGGCGATGCTGGCAACCCTGATTGGCGGCAGTATCACGTTGAGCAGCGCCGGGGCAGTGGAGCAGAGCGTCACCGTCGACAGCAATGCGTTGTCGCAACTTCCGCCGCCAGCGGATATTGATACCGCAGAAAGCAGCCTGCGTTCCTCTGCTGAAGCGATGCCGTATGCGCCTGAAAGCCTGCTGACCGGCAGCCAGATAACCGATCCAGCCACGACGGCGGCACCGGAAACGGCGATCGCGCAACCTGCTGAGCTCACTCCGGCCGATTTGCCGCCGGTGGCTGGTAATGCGCCAGCGTTGGCGTTTCAGCCGATTTCCAGCAGCGTGACCGTGGCGCAGATGGGTCAGCAGAAGGGTATCACGCTCAGCGGGGGGCAGTTGCAGTCAGGCATCGTGTTTACCCTGCCGAGCGACCAGGTGATTACCAATGCGCATCTCGATTTAACGTTGCACGTTTCACCCGCGCTGGCCGCGCGCAACACCTCAATGCAGCTGATGCTCAACGGCCAGCCGTTGGGTACGCTGCCGCTGAGCGCTTCCGACAGCGACAGCGCCAGTTTCCAGCTGGATATTCCGGCGGCGATGGTGGTATCAAGTAACAACCTGAGTTTTAAAATTAACGACGCCGATCAGCTGTTGTGCGAGCGTGACAGTGCCGATCAATATCAGGTCACTATTCTGCCGCAGACCCGCCTGTCACTGGAAGGTCAGCAGCTGAATATCGGCACCAGTATGCGTAACTTCCCGCGGCCGTTTATTGATCCGCTGCAGATGACATCTGCTACGGTGCCGATGGCTTTTCCTGCCAAGGTCACACCAGCACAGGTTACCGCTGCGGCGATGGTGGCTTCATGGGTTGGCATCCAGGCAGACTATCGTGGCGCGCGCTTCCCGGTGCTGCGTAATCAGCTGCCAGAGAAAAACGGTATGGTGTTTGGCCAGCCCGGCGAAAGAGTGGGCAGCCTGACGCTACCTGCGGTAGACGCGCCAACGCTGCAACTGGTAGATAATCCTGATAACCCCACTTATAAATTGATGCTGGTGATCGGTAAAAATGAAGATCAGTTACGTCAGGCCGCTTACCGTTTAATCAATGCGCCGCTGGCGCAGGATTCACCGACGCTGACGGTTGCGACGCAAACTATTCCGCAGCGCAAAGCCTATGATGCGCCGCGCTGGATTAATACCGATCGGCCGGTGCTGCTAAGTGAATTATTGCGCAAGGACCAGAGTCTGACCACCAACGGAATCTGGCACGACGCCTTGCGGGTTAACTTCCGCGCCGCGCCGGATCTGTTCCTGTGGGACGGCGATACCATTCCGGTGCAGCTTAACTATCGCTTTCCGTCAGAAAACTGGATCGATGAGAATAAATCACTGCTCAATGTCACGCTGAATGGCACCTTTTTGCGTAATCTGACGGTGAATAAAGTCGGTCTGCTGGAGAATATCTGGCATCGGCTGGGGGGGGATGCGCGTCAGGAAAAGTATACGCTGAATCTGGAACCCTATCTGATTTATGGCGATAACCAGCTGCAACTCTATTTTAATATCCAGCCAAAGGCCGATGCGCCTTGCAGCGTGTTACTGAATAATAATATCAAGAGTCGTATCGAAGAGAGTTCGTCGATCGATCTGAGCAATACCCGTCATTTTACCCTGTTGCCAAACCTCTCTTACTTTGTTGGCGCATCGTTTCCGTTCTCGCGTTTGGCTGATTATTCACAAACGGTGATGCTGCTGCCGGAAAAACCCACCGATGCAGAAATTACCGCGCTGCTGGATATGGCCGGGCGCTCAGGCAACGCCACCGGTGCGACGCTCGACCACAGCAGCGTGATGTTTGGTATTCCTGCTGGCGGCGCGAATCTCGCACGGCTGCAAAAAAGCGATGTGCTGGCGGTGTCGACGCTCGGACAGAGCGCGTTTAATCAGCAGATGTTGCAGTCCTCACCCTACTACACCAACGCCCGGACCTTTGGCGTCAAAGCACCGGATACGCTGGAAAAACTGCGCAGCTGGCTGACCGGTGACTGGTATCGCAAGCCACTGGACGCCGATCGCTACTTCTCCTCTAACGAAGCCTGGCGCGGGTTTGTCAGCTATCGCTCGCCATGGAGTCAGGATCGTCTGGTGGTGATGACCATCGGCAGTAACGATCAGCAACTGCTTAATTTACATAACGACCTGAATTCTGCGCGGATTAATGCCGGGATTCGCGGCGATACTGCGATCATCACTGATGAAAACGGTATTCGCAGCTTCCGCGTCGGTCCGCAGTTTCCGAGCGGCCAGATGCCGTGGTACATGATGGTGGTGTGGTATGCCAACCAGCATTCAGTATTGATGGCATTGATGGCGTTACTGGTCTCTGTGGTGATAGGTAGCTGTGCTTATCTGATGCTGAAGCGCCATGCGTGGCGGCGTCTGCATGGGCATAAAAAAGATGATTCCTCTGGCGAACAGAAGTGATACAACCATGAAAATAACCACGTTAACCGCCAGAGTTCGTCAGGCACTACTGCTAAGCAGTGCAATGGCTGCCGGCGCGTTTTCGCCCATGCTGCTGGCGGCAGAAAATAATCCGGCGTTGCAGGCGTTATTCGACCAGGCCACTTACTGGCATCAGAAATCGCATGATGATCTGGCTAAAGATGCGCTGCAAAAAGTGCTGATGGTCGATGCCAATAATACGCAGGCGCTGTATCTAATGGCGCTCTATTCGCAGCAAAATGGCGACAACGCGGCGGCGGCTCAGTGGCGTAATCGTCTGAGCAGCGTCTCGCCGCAGGACCCACGACTGAGCGAGCTGGACAATGCCAGACAGTTGCAATCGATTCCTCAGGCGCAGCTCTCGCTGGCACGTCAGCAGGCGCGCAGTGGTAACGTCAGTGCGGCACTGCAAACCTGGCGTAATACTTTTGCCGGTAGCGAACCGCCTGCCAGTATCGCAGCGGAATATTATCTGACGATGGCGGGCGATCGCAGCTTGCGTCCGCAGGCTATCGACAGTCTGCGCCAGTTTGCTACTCAGCATCCACAGGATGCTGGCGCTCAGCTGGCATTGGGTAAAGCATTGACCTGGCAAGAGTCGACGCGGCGTGAAGGGTTGCAGATGTTGCAGGGAATGGCCGACGGTAACCCTGATGCCGATCGCTCAATGCGTCAGGCTTTATTGTGGTTAGCGCCGCAGCCGGAAGATGCCGCACTGTACCAGACCTGGCAGCAGCGCCATCCTCAGGACAGTGCCGTGCTGGAGTACTATCGCAAAAATGTCGGTGGTGCCGAGAAAGGCCAGGGCTTTACCGCACTGAACAGTGGGGATGTTGCTGGTGCGCAAAGCGCCTTCGAACAGGTGCTGCAGGCCAATCCACAAGATGCCGATGCGCTGGCCGGTATGGGTTATGCCGCGCAGCGCAGCGGTAACTACAGCGCCGCCGCTGATTATCTCGAGCGCTCAGCGAAGCTGGGAGGAAATGACAGTCAACAGCGTCAACAACAGGCCAGTGACGCGCGTTTTTATGCGCAGTTAGCTTCGGCGCAGCAGGCGCTGAAATCCGGTGATACTGCCCAGGCGCTGACGCTTAGTGAGCCGCTGGTGCAGGCCGACGGAGAAAAGGGCATTGCGGCCAGGTTATTTCGTGCCGATGTGTTGCGCCGTACTAACCAGCTGACGCAGGCAGAACAAACCTATCGCTCGGTGTTGCAGAGTGATGCGGATAACCGTAACGCCAAAGAAGGCCTGTTCTACGTGCTGCGTCAGCAGAATCGCGCTACAGAAGCCAACGCCTTATTGTCATCGCTGCCTGACAGCGTGCGTCAGAGTGTGATGCCACGAGCTGTCAGCACCAGCGAGCCGGTACGTCAGCAAGCGAAACAGGCGCTGGCGGCAGGGAACGCCTCACAGGCGATGACGCTGTTGCAGCAGGGTATTGAACGTTTTCCAAATGATGGCTGGCTGCGTCTTGATCTGGCACGAATTTATCGGACGCAGGGTGATAACGCCGCGGCTGCAAGTGTCATGCAGCCGGTGTTTCGTAACGGGGCCAGCAGCAACGAGCTGTACGCCGGTGCGCTGAATGCCAGCGAAAGTGGCGCATGGCAGCAAGCCAGCACACTGCTGGCGCGCATTCCTGTCAGTAGCCAGAATGCGGAGATGCGCGCGCTGGCACAGCGGGTGAACTTTAATCTGCAAATGGCGACCGCCGCACAGTATCTGGCACAGGGTTCTGATGCGGCCGCGGCTAATACCTTGAAAGCGCTGGCAGCCAATCCGCCGTCGAATCCGGCCGATGCTGGCAAGCTGGCACAAAACCTGGCGCAGGCCGGAGATATTTCAACGGCGATAGCGGTAGTACGCGGCAATATGCAGCGTGGCGTGCAGGGCAACGCTGGCGATTATGCTGCGCAGGTGGCGGTGCTGAATCAGGCGGGCCTGAGCGCCGAAGCACAGCGTTTTCTCAGTAGCCCGGAGTTGCAATCGCGCAGTACGCCGACCCAGCTGGCTGGTATTCGTAATGGTTATATCATCAATGAAGTCGACCGGTTGCGTGAGCAGAAGCAATACGCAGCGGCTTACGACAAGCTGATTGGCGCACTGCAAAACGACCCGCAGAACAGCGATCTGATGTTTGCCATGGCGCGACTGTATCAATCCGGCAAAATGAATAAAGAAGCCGGCGTGGTTTACGATTATCTGTTAACCCGTGATACCCCAACCCAGGATGCACGCGTCGGTTCAATTGACGTGGCGCTGGCACTGAATGATGTGCCGAAAGCTCGCGCATTAACCAACGGCCTGCGTGGCGAACAGACACCGGAACGCCTGCTGTTGATGGCGCGGGTGTCTGAAGCGGAAGGCGAGCATAACCAGGCACTGGGTTACTTACGTACCGCACGCGGCAAAATGATAGGGCTGCAAGGTGCAGAAACCGGCAGCGTGCCAGCAGTGGGTGGGCTGGCGCTGGCGGATAATCCATTTATAAACCGCAGCACCCCAGACCGGCGACGTACAGCTTCAACTTACGGTGCCACTATGCCATGGCAGCAGGCGCCGGATGCTACCAGCTATCGTGATATCGATGGTCAGACGGCGGCTATCGATGTGCCGTCACAGCAGAGCCGGACGCTGCATCAGATCGACAGCATGATGGACGATCTGCAACAACGCACCGGCACCTGGGCGCAGGGTGGCGTACAGATTCGCGGCCGTGATGGCGAATCCGGTTTGAGTAAGCTGACTGAAGCCAAAGCGCCGCTGAGCTGGTCAAGCGTGCCGTTTGGCGATTCGCGCTTTGAATTTACCGTCACACCGGTCTCGCTTAATGCTGGCAGTGCCGACGGTCAGTCAAGCCGCCGCTTCGGAACCGGTGCGCTGTCGCAGGCGGTTTCCGCCGCGGTTCAGACCCTGAAGAATGAGAAAATTACCAAGAGCGACGGCACTGATTTCACCTTTGACGATCTTAATCCGCTGACGACGAAAGGTCTGTCGACGCTGCAATCGGTGCAGAATTCGCTGGCCGCCGCCACCGATAAAGCCAATCTTGATGATGTCACCGTTGACTCTCCGGGTTCACAAAACGCCTCTGGCGTTGAGCTGAAACTGGCGCTGACTGGCGATCAATACAAAATTGATCTCGGCAGCACGCCACTGGGCCAGGATCTGAGTACGCTGGTGGGTGGCATTCAGTGGTCGCCAAAAATTACCGATTATCTGACGCTGATCCTGACCGGTGAGCGCCGTCCGGTCACCGACAGTCTGCTCTCTTATGTCGGTGCAACGGATAAACTTTCCGGCGAAAGCTGGGGGCGCGTCACTAAAAATGGCGGCAATGCCTTACTCAGCTATGATGACGGCGATGCCGGTTTTTATGCCGGTGTGGGCGCATACAGTTATCTCGGCGAGAATGTCACCAGTAACAACAGCGTGGTAGCGAATGCCGGTGCTTATATTCGTCCTTACCATTACGAAGACCGCGAGCTGAAGACCGGTATCAGTATGAGCTGGATGGATTTCTCAAAAAACCTCAGCTATTTCAGTTACGGCCAGGGTGGCTATTTCAGCCCGCAGGACTATGTCAGCGTCTCTTTCCCGGTGGAGTTTACGCAAAAGTATGACGATTTAAGTGTGCGTTTCGGTGGCTCAGCGGGCTATCAATCTTATTCACAGGATCGCAGCGCCTACTTCCCGAACAATCCTCAATGGCAGAGTCAGTTAGAGACCGCAGTCACCAATGGTTATGCGACAGAAGCGTACTACTCGGGTGGCAGCAAAAACGGCATTGGCTATAACCTGCATGCCGGAGCGGATTATAAGGTGAATAAAGATGTCACCATTGGCGGACAGTTGGGCTATGACACCTTTGGTGATTACAACGAAAGCACCGCGCAACTCTATTTCCGCTACATGCTGGGAGACAAATAACGATGAGTGAACCGTCCAACACTTTGCATCAATCCCGTCTACACTCTCATCAGCCTGGCTGGTTTGATCTGCTGAGCGTGATTGTGGCTGGCATGCTGGAAAATGCCGGTGAGCAGGAAAGTCAGCTGTTTTTGCAGCAAATGGGTCAGCAACTGGCGCAGCGTTATCCACTGGAGAGCGCCCGCACGGTGCGCGACCTTGAGGTGCAGATTAATCTGGCGTTATCCCGCTTTAACTGGGGATTTGTAGATATCGAGCCGCTGGAAAATGCATTAGTGATTACCCATCGCGCATTACCGGCAGGTGATGAGCATCTTGAGGCGGTACACTGGCGCGATGCTATGGGTGCCGTACTGACCGGGCTGTATGCTGCCTGGTTACGTGCGCAAGGGGGGAGTGAACAGGTTCCTCTGGTGTGTGACTCGGTATCTGACGATGCTGCTTTATTATTCCGTTATCAAAATAGTTAGCGAGGTTGAAAGGTGAAGTTTGTCTGGCGTCATTGGCTGATGATGGTTGTACTGGGGATGTTTAGCGTGCAGGTGGCGGCAAGTGAAGGATGGAGCAGTTATAAAACTCGCTTCATGGCTACCGACGGGCGTATCAAGGACACCGCAAATAACAATGTTAGCCATACCGAAGGCCAGGGCTTTGCCATGTTGCTGGCGGTAGACAATGATGATCGCCAGGGGTTTGAACGCCTGTGGCAGTGGACGCGCCTCCACCTTAGTAATAAGCAGAATGGGCTGTTTTACTGGCGCTACAATCCGGCCGCCGCCGATCCTGTTATTGATAAAAACAATGCCTCGGATGGTGACGTACTGATTGCCTGGGCGCTGTTACGCGCTGGTGAGAAGTGGAATGTTGCAGACTACCTGACCCAGTCTGACAAGATTCAGCGGGCGATTGTTTCGCGTAACGTCATTCGCTTTGCCGGATATACCGTTATGCTGCCGGGTGCGCAGGGCTTCAATAAAACCAGCTATGTCGTATTAAATCCGTCCTATTTTCTGTTTCCTGCCTGGCGAGACTTCGCGCGCCGCAGCCATTTAAAAATCTGGAGCCAGCTGATTGATGACGGCTTTGACCTGCTGGGCAAGATGAATCATTTTGGTCGTTCCGCATTGCCGCTCGACTGGGTGGCGCTTAATGTGGATGGCAGCATGGCTCCGGCGATTGCCTGGCCGCCACGCTTTAGCTACGACGCCATCCGTATTCCGCTGTATATCTGGTGGTATGACCCGCAAAGCCTGCGGCTGGTGCCTTTCCAGCGCTACTGGGCTAACTATTCCCGCTTACAAACACCGGCGTGGATCAATGTCAGCACTAATGAAGCCGCCCCCTATAATATGGACGGTGGTTTGCTGGCGGTACGTGATTTGATCATGGGCGACACGGCTCAGCTGACCGACAGGCTGGATGCACAAGAGAATTACTATTCAGCCAGTTTACGTCTGCTGGTGTGGAGTGCATGGCAGAGTCGGCAAGCTAAATAGCCGCTGTTTCGATACCTCTCTCCTGAAGGGGGCGCTGCTTTTAGCTCCCTTTTTGGTGTGATGTAGCGTGCAAAACCCCGGCACGCATGGTGAAAACGCAGTACCTGAAAAATACTGTTATTTAAATATCTGCCTTTGTTAACGTCGCTGAATATTCTTTACTTTCCCATACATTATTTCCGTAAGAAAAATGTTTTTTACGAAAAATACTTTCTTTGAATATATCTAGTATCCGGAGTAATAGAAAACTGGAATAGAATTTTATAATGAAAGCGATATCACCTAAACTTACACCAGAAACGTACAGCAACCCGAGCGTATCCCACTCAGAATCTCCTGATGCATCGTTAAAAGTCGCGACAGAACGCATGAGTGACGACCTGAGTAATTGTTACAGTAAGCTGATAAAAACAAATGAAAAGTTTACTGCGCCAGAACGCGATTTATTAAATAGAGTGGCGCAAGAACTTTATAAAAATGAAAAAAACGATATTAAGAACAGCTACTCTGACGCGACAGAACTTTCTGATTCTGAGGATTTTCTAAAAAGTTTACTGGCAAAACACCAGGGAAAAACAAGCGAAAATATTGGAGCAGGGGAGCTGGAGAATTTCAGCAACGCTCTGCGGGATAAGCTTGGGGAGAATCCAGCAAAGTGGAATGAAGCTTTTGCTGAGCAGCAGAAAGTATCAGGCGAGGGCGCAGCTCCTGCGGCCGGCGGGTTATCCCTGCTGGGAGCGGCAAAATTATTTGCGCAGTCCCTTCTGCCCTGGACGCAGGCATCAGCGGTTTATGATCCTTCACGCGCCTGCGCGCAGGCGCGTGAAGTATTTCAATCAGCCTCACCGACGGATATAGATTCCCTTATTCTTTTGGTGCGCGATAAATTAAACGATGATGAGAAGTCAAAAACGATTCTGGCCCAGTCACAGCCGAATGGCTTCGAAAAATTAATGACGGAAGCCAGTACGCGGGGGCCTTTATTTCCAATCGCACTCAGTGATTCACAACTGCGTTTGTTAACTGAAAATACATTAGGTCATGACCTGTCTTTTGAAGCGTTGAAAGAGAAATGTCCTGACCTCATGATGCTATTAAACGCAGAGTTTCATCGGGCAGCGGCGTCCGCGGTACCCGACATTACGGCTATCGTAGAAAATCCTGTTCGTCATCTTCGGGGAATGGTCAGCAATCTGCTGCCATCGGCATTAACGCATTTGTCAGCCAGTCTGCACCCGGGGTTACCTGCAGTAATTGAGCTTTTCCATATACTCCAGAACGTTAAACAACATGGTCTTACTCAGGAGCTGGAGAATCAGGTAAAAAAACAGGCAGTCGGCCTGTTAATGATGATGGACAGCAAAGAAGGAAGCTCTTTTCAACAGCAAATTAATGGCGCATTAGACCAGATGTTGAAAAAAGCGGGTTACAAGTCATCACAGCCGGTAACGCTGAGTGGATTGCTGACGTCAACGTTGGGCAATGTTATTGGCATTCGCAAAGGTGCTGATTTGCACGCCAATACTCTGGTAGAAAAGAAAAGAGTGACAGAATTTCTACAAAAGTATTTGGATAAAACCCATCTGCGCAACGTTGATGAGGGAAAAGTATCGGCTGACGAAATGATCTATGCGCGAGATAAAGTGTATACAGCAATAAAACAGGGTATACCGACCACGCCCTATAGCCTGACCCGCCAGGGGGATCCGATCAGTTACTTAGTTAAGTTATCTGATAAGGGGCTAAATTCTTTGGCAGGGGCAGTAACAGGTATGGCAGTGGCTGGTCCTGTTGGCTCGGTGGTGGGCGGCGCTTTGGGCGCGATAGTCGGCGCTGAAGCCCGTCCTGTGCCCAATGTATGGGTAACTAAACTGAGCGTCAGTGATGAGGTTAAATCGGAGTCAGCCGAGCAGTTTATGGATTCTTTGTCCGCAGAGTATCAAAAGGAAATTTCCCGTTTTCCTGAAGTGAGACTCCTGCAACCCAGCAGAATTGGTTTAGAAACGTGGGGGAAAACGCTTAACCTTGAAGAAGCCCTTTCGGTGATAGAAATAGAAAGAGATGAGGGCTATCTTAAAGGCTGGGAAATGTTATTACCCGCGCAATGGACACCCTCGCTTAAGGAAACCGTAAAAAAATACGTTGGGCAAGAGCAACCTGAGCAAAAGCCTGTGTTTGACGCCAATGTATCTCAAATCCATCAGGCGATAAGAGACGCCAGCTCGGGTATTATCCGTGCTCAGATGTCAGATGATTCTAACGGAATATCAGAGAGCGTAGTAAACCGTCTGGTAATCGATGCACGCAAAAGTTATGCGCAGCAATATCTCAATGATTTAAAATATATCGACGAAAATCGCTCTCAAAAGCCAATTTTTCAGTCAATGATTATCGCCAGGGACAGAGCAGGTTTGGCTGAAGATCTGTTACCCGGCGAAATGCTCAAAGAGAAGAAGTTTATCTATGAGCTGAGTAAAATGTTGGTGAAAGGTGAAATTAACGATCCTCTGCTTCAGGCTGGTAGTCTGGAGAAGAAGATGGAACCTCTCTTCTCCAGAACGCCACCAATGCTTTCACTGGTGGAGGAAGGGCTGCGCCAGGCGCATGAAATTCGAGTAGAGAATCAGATTAGCCGCTATTATTTCCCTGATGGCGGAGCCGAAGTGCGACTGGCTGCGAAGAGTTTTGATGATAATCATATTAGCAAGATGATGGAGGTATACGCCCTGCATTACAGTAATATGCATGAGGATACAGAAGAAGAAACTCTTTTTAACCAGCATGGAATATTGGCCAATTATGATTTTTGGTATACTGAGGCCGGTGTAGCAGAAACAGTTAACGATTTATCTTCTGTCATCTCCGATGCACAAATAAGTGGATATGTCGAGTCGGCAGCAAAAAATAATGGCGTAAGCGCCCTGATAACACAGGATAAATATGTTGATTCGGTAGAAAGATTTAATGAAGGAAAATCGGCTGTTGCGGATTATGCAAAAAACTTCCATTTCAATACCGTGCTGGAAGATATTGTTATTGATGAGGTGAGGAAAATACCAGGCCTGGAGAATGCGCGGCTTAATGATTCCATAACCATAGCGTCTGCGCCTGGCCGCCTTGATGTACCACGACAAGATTTTACAATAAAAGAGATCGCGATAGGCGCTATTTATAAGCACTCTTCTTTATTTGGCAATATCAGAATTGATATTAAACAAGATGAAAATGGAAAAGATTATACGGTTGATCACCCCGACGCTTACTTTTCAGGACTGAAGTTTTTGCCAGGTAAAGTTGAGGAAAGGTTAAAACAAACACTTGAGGAAAGTATCTCGCGTCCTGATGCGAAAAATGTAGTAGAAAAGTTTAATGATATTGCAATCAGAAACGCTCTGTTAGATTATAAAAAAAGTGCGACAGACAGCGAGAAAAAAGAGTTTGGCGTTGCCATTGATAATTTCCTTGCGGGAAAAATTCAGCCTAAGGTATTACAAATATTTGATAATAAGATGTCTGATATTGTCGCCCTGCAAGGAGCATCAGACCGTTATTTAGCTGTTTCACTGCTCAAGCAGGAGTGCAGGATCGTTCCCGAAGCAGCAGAACTGGAAAGTGATAAGGACGTTCAGGGTTGGTTATTAAGCCACCTTTCACATTATGACTCGCAGAAAAACGCAGTAAAGAATTCTTTTGAACCACACTTAACTGACGCGATGCATGCGGCCTACTTTTATGAATATCCGGTAAAATACAGTGGCGTAGATAATTACAAATCAGAGCTGGCGCAACGTCATTTTGACAAAATGACAGATGATGCTGACAGCATGATAAAGACGCTAATGGAGAAGTCAGGTGATGCGCTCCTCAGGATAGGGGCTGAGTTACTGTCAACGGCAATCATATTCACGCCGGCCAGCCCGCTGGGTATATTCTGCAGTGCGGCCATGGGTACTGGCGCTACTGCGATGCAGATTGCCAGGTACTTCATCGCAGACACCCCGGATGAAAAGATGGATGCGGTATTTGGCGCATTAATGACCGGTCTTTTTGATACGGGTATCGAGTTAGCTCAGGCCGTAAAATTCTTCCGTCATCAGCTGGCAACGACAATAAAGTCTGCGTTGCCAAAAGCAGGAGGCAATTTCAAGCTGCCGGATGTCGTAATATCAGCAAAAATGGGCAGAGATTACCGACTTACTGCGCCTGTTGGTGAGGGAACCGCAGCAAAGGTCTACAATGTAGACAATTTCATGGTTAAAGAATATAAGCGTCCACTGAAAGAGGGGACTTTCTCTAAAGAGGCGCTATCCTCAGCGGAGGCGAAAACCAGCAGCTATTCGGGTGCATTGCACGAGGCCAATAATAACGCCGTGGCTTATAACCGTCTTTATGGCGAGGGATCATCCGTTGTCTTTATTGATGATGTGGCAGGTGCTAAAACTGTCTCAGTGACGATGCCTAAAGTTCCGGGTCATTCTTTAAGTTCGATTTTGGAAGATATTGACTTACCGACTATCAGAAGTGCTAAAGCATTACTGATGGATGAAAAAAATATGCAGTTTGTCGTCAATGACGTGCTCGCCGATTTGCAGAAAAACGGTATTAATCATCTGGATATTAATGCCGGTAATATCATGTTCGATAAGAGTAAAAATAAATTCAGATTAGTGGATTTTGATCGTGCTAACATTAATCCTAAAGTTAACGATCAGATACCTGAGTTGTCTGCTGGCCAGATGAAAACAATGGAGCATAAGCTTAAATCTGACTTAACAGAATTCAGAACAAATGCGGTAAAAGTAGAGGCCTTAGAAAAAAACGCGTTAAGCCTGAATATAAAAGCCGATCAACCCGTTGCCGAAGTGGGTGGATTTAAATGTTTAATCAAACGTTCAGTGGATGATGTCACCTGTATACCCAGCCCTGTCAGCATCGAAGACCTTGTATCAAAAGAGGCGGCGTTTACCACCTTTTTGGAAAGCCCGGATCATAAGTTGTTTCATGAGCTAATGAACACTAAAGATAAATTTATTTCAAAAATAGAGCATCTTGATAAACTCGACTATAAAGTAGGCAATGAGTTATATCGTGCTCACGCCGGAACTAAGGATGAAATACTTTCTCGCGGGCTTATTCGTCGCCACAGTGTGGGTGAGGATATCGGTGGTACTGATGCGGTACAAAAATTTGATACCTATCTGAAAAATGTCTTCATACATGCAGGCGGAACCGGGAGCAGAGGTAAAGCGTTATCGTTATCGACTGAAAAAAAGATTTCTAAAGATTTTTTTAAAAGTGAAGGTAACGATAATAATGTCCTGGTTAAATTAAATCCGGGCAATAATAAAGGGCTGTTTTTAACCGCGCCACAGGTAGTTAAAAAATATGCTGGTTATGCACTTGATAAAAAATTGATAACATCAAATCAATTAGAAAGTGTTTTAACTATGCTCCCACTGTCTAAAAAAGAACATGAAGTGTTTTTTATGGGTAAATTTCCGGATAGTGACTGGGGAGAACTGCCGGTTAGCGCTGTTCAGGTGATAAAATCGAAAAACTAAACTGTGCGCCAGACAGACCGGGTTGCAGTAGTATTACTTGCCCGCCGTAGCCGCGAGGCAAGGCGGGCAAGTTCGTTTTATCCTGCCGCTGGCATCCACCCCGTAGTGCGATGGCCGAAAAATTGGCTTAAGCACCGACGAGGTGGCTGTGCTGCTATTGCGGATAAGCGACCCAATCCCCGCCATTCAGTCGAATCCATGGCTTGCCCTGATACATCATTACCACGGCATTATCATTTTCCGACACCACCGGCGTCTGCGGCAGATTTTCGATTAGCGCCGACATATTAACATTGGCGGCGTTAAACACTTTGCCATCCACTGCCCGGGAAATCAGGTCGGAAAGCGCTAACAAACTGGTTGGCGTATTAACGCTCAGCGGCTGATCCTGATGGTGTGCTTTCATGCCGACAAACTTAATTCCCACCGGCACGTGGGTAATGCTCGGGCTGGGAATATCACGCAAACCAGACATCTGCATTTTATCGCCCACCACCGCTGCACCATGCTCAGGCACCACCACCACCATCACCCGACGGCCTGATTTATCCAGATTGGTAAAAAAGGTGTCCAGTTGGTCAAATAATGCCTTGGCCCGTGGCAGATATGGCGCCGTTTTGGTGCTGCCGAGTTCACGCGTGCCGTCATGCAGTGGAATCAGATTGTAGAAAGTGGCACTGCGCGTATCGCTGCTTTTCTGGCGATTATCGAGCCAGCGTCGCATCAGCTCGGCATTACTGAATACCGGTGTGCCATCAAATGAGGTCAGTTCAGGATCAATGCCCGCCAGCGACATCAACGGCGCCTGCATATCACCGTCTTTGCGCAGATTATCCAGATAGCCACCAAACTCGCCGGTGTGATCCATCATCAGCTCAGTTTTAAAGCCCAGCTTCGCCAGGTTATCGAACATATAGCACTGGCTGTCAGCTGGCTGATAGAGATCGTGATGTGAGCTCTGTCCGCAGCTGGCACGCAGCAGGCGAATCCCTGCCGGGCCGCTGTAAGCGGTCGCCGAGTTATAGTTATTAAACAGAATATCAAAATGCTTCCATAACGGATGATCGCGCAGCTGCACCGCGTCAATATCTGACCAGGCAAGTGAACAGATGTTAATAACCAGCAGATCAAACGGCGCCGAGTCTGGCGGCAGCGTTTGCGGAAAATGGCTGACGCGCTTTTTCTCTTCGTCATAAAAGCGATTGAGATACGCCGTCAGGTTAGCGCTGGTCGGCGGTGCTGACTGATCGAGCACATTTTGCGATGCCGCTTGCGGTTTTTCCGGCGTCTGGTTGTCTGACAACACTGCTGGCGTCGCGATTTTATCTGGCAATAAAGAGAACGCTGGCCCGGCAATATTCACCAGGTTAATCCACAGCAGCAGCAGCGTGACGATCACCGTGACGCGAATCCATTGTGAAATAAACAGATAAATAACCAGCAGCACAAAGGCGGAACCCACCATTTGCCAGTTAATAAAGCGATTCAGTAAATCAACAATATAGTCGAAGGAGAAGCCAGACAGCTGCCCTCCCTGACTGATTATGCTGGCAATGCCTGGCAGCCAGGTATCGTGCCAGAACAAAGCAAAACCAATGGGAATTGAAATCCAGTGGCGAATGCGATGCAGGCGCAGAGAGCGAACTGGAAACAGCAACCAGGCGAGAAAAACCAGGTTACTTAACGGATGAAAATTGAGATAACCGAACCACAGCAGCGCGAATTTCAGCAGAAAATAGAAGTTCCAGCCTTCAAGACCGCGCCAGCAGGCCCACAGCGAGGGAGAGGAACGGTATGGCCTTTTCGGATCACTCATGATTTATCCTCATTGTTGTTTGAGGATTTTCGATGCCACGTCCCCTCATACTTCAGGTGGCGTGGCGGCATAATGCGATGGATAATACGGTGCCATGTTGCTGGTAACCAGCGGGTATAAAATGGCTTTAAAATTAGCAAAATTATCAGCAGTAATATCAGAATCTGCACCGCGTCCATGATGTTCATTTTTGGCTAGCCTGGCGGGTGCCGACACCCAGAGTAATGGGCTGAGGCACGCGGCGTGAAACAGGTTTTTTATCCTGTTTATCAATCACTTTATCTGCCTCACTCACCGGCTTAACATCACGCCATGCGGTGGGGATCAGCCCCTTAATTTGCCTCACTTCTGACAAGATTTGCAGATCTTCATACCAAATAAGCCGATTGGAGAAAATTTCATTATGAGGCAGGCGAAAAATAGATTTTAAAGCAGTATCAAGATCGTTAAAGCGGCAGGAAGAAAGAAACAGGTAGAGTCGGTCGTTTATGATGGTGACCAGATCGCCATAACGTCTTGGCTTACACAATGTTAACGCCTGGTCGGTCTGCAATTCCGGCACCGGGCGCAGCGCGACTAACAACCCCTTACCATCTTCGGGCAGCTGAGTATTACCGATCAGTAACGTCACCGCGTCGCAGAAACGTTCCATTGGCAGATAGCCCTTTTCATGCAGTGGCTGCATTGACGCCAGTAACCGGGACAGATCGGCCGGAACATGACGAAGATAGCGTTGACCCTGCAGGCCTTCAAGCGTGGTCAGAAATTTCGAAAGCGTGGTATCAAAAGGCACTACATTGTTGGCGCCACAGGCCAGCAGTAATCGTTCATCGCTGTAACGCAAGCTGGTTTCCAGTTCACGCACCACAATCTTCATCGCGCTGCCACGCGCCCGACGCAGGCTGTGAATACTCTGTGCCAGAGTATTAATTTGTTGATTGTTACTGAGGCTAAAAATAACCGTCGCTGAGCTGGCCTGCTGCGCGCGGGAATAAACGGCGTCATTATTTTCAAAAATAAGCCACTGATGTGATAAAGGCGGTGCACCTTCTAAAACATGCTTTTCTGCAATGAAACTATTCTCATCATCCAGCGTCAGTGGTCTGCTCTGTTCGTCATCATTAATTAACAGATAAATCTCATCTTTAATGCCCAGGCGAACAGCACGGTCGGCCATAAGCTGATTGCCATTACACCACCAGTTAATTCTGTAATTCCAGCTGTCCTGTTGCCATTCCAGATGTGAAGTGCCATCCAGATAGCGAAAAAAACCTTGTAACTGGTTTCGCAGGTTATTAATACCTGCACCGGAGGAAATAATTAATAGCGTGGATTGTTTCGTGATTAACAATCGGGTAATTTTTTTAAGCCATGATGAGATTTCGGTGGTAGTTAACGTTTGCCAGGACGAATATGAGGTATAAAGTAGGATCAGCCCTGGCCGGGGCGCTAACGCACGTGACAGATCTTCATCAATATTTATCAGAGCCTTACGTGTTGCGGGCAGTGAGTACATCGGGATTTTTTGCGTAATGCCAGCGGGCGCAGGCGTTAATAAATCCTGCGGCCTGTCGGCGTTGCTTATCAGGGTTAATGCCTGTTGCGCGGCAATAACCTGCCGTGCCAGCAAACGGGCATCTGGCTGGCGATCGGCGGTTATCCAATAGCAACCCGGCGGCTGCATTAGCATTAACTCGCACTGCAACTGATCAATACCAAGCGTATATGATAGCGTCATGTGATGTTTCGCAAAGTTGGTAAGCCAGGACTACTGTATTATAGAAAGGAACCTCTGGCACTAACTGTAATTTAAAAATATTGTATAGCACTAAATAAGCCGTCACATTTTTATGAGCCAAATGGCTTAGCCGTATATTAACCGCAAGAAAAAAGGCGGGTTTTCATGGCGATCGATGATAAAAGTGATATAGCCATTTCTGTTGTGGCCAACGCCAGCGGGCAGCATGATGATATCAGCGCGCTGAGCGAGGCATTCTCTTTAAACGCATTCCACTATATTGACATTGCCAGAGACGAGCGTCTCGAAAATATACTTTCGCGCTGGTCATTGTTGCAGGAGTTCTTTCCCGACACTCAGGAGAATCGTCAATAATGCCGATTATCGCACTGCAGGGGCTTCGCGGCGGTACGGGAGCCAGTTCAGTCACCGCCGCGTTGGCCTGGGCTTTTAATCAGTTGGGTGAGGAAGTGCTGGCGATGGACTTTTCCAGCAGCAATCAACTGGCGTTGCATTTCAATGCGCCAGTCGGGCTGACACGTGGCTGGATGCGGGGCGCGCTGGACAGTGACGACTGGCAGCAGAGCGCATTACGTTATTTGCCAGGCCTGGATTTGGTGCCTTTTGGCACCCTCAGCGAACGGGAGTGTGAGACGCTGGAGGCGGGCGGTATCGATATTTTACTGTCGTGGTTACAACATCTTACCGATCTAAAAACCGACTATCGCTGGTTGCTGCTGGATGTTCCGGCGCAACAAAACCGCTGGTCGCGACAAATTCTGGCCCACGCCGATCGTGTTATCAGTGTGATCACGGCTGATGCCAACTGCCATATTCATCTGCATCAACGGCAGCCAGGCAGTAACACACTATTTTTGATCAATAATTTTAATGCTAACAGTCAGTCACAACAGGATCTGCAACAGCTATGGCTCAGCACGCTGGACAGGCTGATTCCGGTTGTTATTCATCGTGATGAAGCGATGGCAGAAGCATTACTGGTAAAACAACCGACGGGTGAATATCGCCCCGAGAGCCTGGCAGCGGAGGAGATCACCACGCTGGCCAATTGGTTATTGATCAATCTCGCTGAGGCGCGAAAATGAACCCGCTACGCTGGTTGTTAATACCGCCCGCCAGACAGGCACTGAGTCAGCGATATAGTGGCTGGCGGCGCAATGGCGTCAGCCGATTTGCCGCCTCGATTCACTGTTTGTGGATTATTCTCAGCTGGTCGCTGTTGCGTTTAGAGACGCCGGCGTGGCAAAAAATTATCGACCAGCGACTTTTATTTTATCCGCAGATTTCTCCTGAGCGCCCGCGCCCGGCTGATGCGCTGCGGTATCTGGTACAAAGCCTGTGGCTAATTCTGTTTCTGCCGGTGGATGCTTCAACCCGCAGTCAGCGCCAGCGCTTCAATGCATTCCATTCGCTATATCAATGGCGTCAGCGCTTTAATCTGTGGCTCGATAACCTGCCTAAACGTGCGGCGAAAAAAAACCTGCAAGCGCGCACGGAGAAAAGGCTGGAACAGCTTAGTCCAGGGGTGCGTAAGCTGTTGTATGGCGTCTGTGCCACTATTGGTACTTTGCTGGCGATATTATGCATCTCCCAGCCTTTTGACCTGTTTACTCAGTTTATATTCGTGGTGTTGTTGTGGTCGGTGGCGATGGTCGTGCGTCGGATCCCGGGGCGTTTATCAACCACTATGCTGATCGTGCTGTCGCTGACGGTCTCCTGTCGCTATTTGTGGTGGCGCTACACCGCCACGCTGAACTGGGATGATCCACTCAGCCTGACCTTTGGCCTGATGCTGATAGCCGCTGAGACCTTCTCATGGGTGGTACTGATTCTTGGCTATTTTCAGACCCTGTGGCCGCTTAATCGTCAGCCGGTTTCGTTACCGAAAGATATCGCCAGCTGGCCAACGGTGGATCTGTTAATCCCGACCTATAACGAACCGCTCAGCGTGGTGAAGCCGACGATTTATGCCGCGCTGGGTATTGACTGGCCGCAGGATAAAATCTGTATCTATTTGCTTGATGATGGTAATCGCCCGGAGTTTCGCCAGTTTGCCGACAGCGTTGGCATCAATTACCTCGCGCGCAGCACCCATGAACATGCCAAAGCAGGCAATATTAATCATGCGCTGCGCGTGGCTTGTCGTAGCGAATATCTGGCGATTTTTGACTGTGACCATGTGCCAACCCGCTCTTTCCTGCAAATGACCATGGGCTGGTTTATAAAAGAGCCCGAACTGGCGATGATGCAGACGCCGCATCACTTTTTTTCCCCCGATCCTTTCGAGCGTAATCTGGGCCGTTTTCGCCGTACGCCGAACGAAGGCACGCTATTTTATGGTCTGGTGCAGGATGGTAATGACGTCTGGGATGCCACCTTTTTCTGTGGTTCCTGTGCCGTTATAAAACGTAAAGCACTGGACGAGGTTGGTGGGATTGCGGTGGAAACCGTAACCGAGGACGCGCATACCTCGCTGCGTATGCACCGCAAAGGCTACACCTCAGCCTATATCCGCATTCCGCAGGCGGCCGGGCTGGCCACCGAGAGTTTATCGGCGCATATCGGTCAGCGTATTCGTTGGGCGCGCGGTATGGCGCAAATTTTCCGGCTGGATAATCCGCTGTTCGGCAAGGGGCTGAAGCTGGTACAGCGGCTCTGTTATGCCAATGCCATGCTGCATTTTCTTTCCGGTATTCCGCGGCTGATCTTCCTGCTGGCACCGCTGGCTTTTCTGCTGTGCCATGCCTACATCATTTTCGCGCCAGCGCTGGCCATCGCCATTTTTGTGCTGCCGCATATGATTCATACCAGCCTTACCAACTCACGTATTCAGGGGCGTTATCGCCACTCTTTCTGGAGTGATATCTATGAAACCGTGCTGGCCTGGTATATCGCCCGGCCCACCACAGTGGCGCTGTTTAATCCGCATAAAGGCAAATTTAACGTCACCGCCAAAGGCGGGCTGGTTGAGAGTCAGCATCTCGACTGGGTGATTACCCGGCCCTATATCTTTTTGGTACTGCTCAATCTTGCCGGCGTTTTTGCCGCTATCTGGCGTTTTAGCTATGGGCCAGAAACCGAAATGCTGACCGTACTGGTCAGTTTACTCTGGGTTTTTTACAACATGATTATTCTCGGCGGCGCAGTGGCGGTTTCCGTCGAGGCGCGTCAGATCCGGGAATCTCACCGGGTAGAAATTGCGATGCCGGCGGCGGTGATGCGTGCCGACGGACATATGTTGCCCTGTACCCTGCGTGACTACTCCGACGCCAGTGTCGGTATTGAATTGCGTGAAGAGGGAATGCTGAAGGATAACGAGCAGATTTTTCTGCTGCTTAAACGTGGTCAGCAGGAGTTCAGCTTCCCTTGCTATGTACAGCGCGTGTTTGGCAGGCGAGCAGGGATCAGCCTGAAAGAGTTAACCACTAAACAGAATATCGAATTTATTCAGTGCACTTTCGCCCGGGCGGATACCTGGGCGTTGTGGCAGGACGGTTTTCCGGAAGATAAGCCTATTCAGAGTCTGACCGACATTATGTTGCTGGGATTCAAAGGCTATATCCGTCTGGCGGAATATGGGCCAACAGGCGTGCGTCGTCTGTTCAGGCTATTGACCACTTTTATTCTCTGGATCGCCTCGTTTTTCCCAAGAAGCCCGGCGAAACTCACTACATGATGATGACACTATGATGAGAAAATTAAGCTGGTTTACCGCAATGCTGATGGGTTCGATGCCGCTGTGCCAGGCGGCTCCTGAAGGAATTGTTCCGCTGCAGACACAAGAGACGGCATCGCCATCGGTCATGCCGCTAAACAGTGATGCCCCGACCGCCGATTTTGCGCCGATGCCGGTCGATCCTGCTGCGCCGTTACGCGATGTGGTGCTGCCATTCAGCAAAGTTGCGCCCCCGCCCGGAACGTTTAACCTGCGCGGCGTTCGACCTCAGGGGCAGATTGAATTTGGCGTGCGCAGTGACGAAGTGGTCACCAGGGCGCTGCTGAATCTTCACTTTCGTCCCTCTCCGGCACTGATTCCGACGTTATCGCATCTGAAAATTTATCTGAATGATGAGTTAGTCGGGCTGGTAACGCTGACGACAGATCAGCTGGGAAAAGATAATCATGTGCAGATCAATATCGATCCGCGATTTATTGGTGACTTCAATCAGATCCGAATGGAGCTGGTGGGGCATTACACCAACGTCTGTGAAAACCCGGCATATAGCTCGATCTGGCTGGATATCGGTAAAGACAGCTCGCTCGACCTGACATTGCAAAAATTGCCGCTGAAAAATGACCTTTCGCACTTCCCGGAGCCCTTTTTTGATGCCCGCGATAACCGTCCGTTGACGCTGCCGATGATATTCGCCAGCGCGCCGGATCTCGCTGCGCAGCAGGCTGCGGCGGTACTGGCATCGTGGTTTGGCGTGCAGGCAGACTGGCGCGGCCAGTCCTATCCGGTGCTGTACAACCAGCTGCCGCAGCAGCAGCATGCGGTGGTATTTGCCACCAATAATAAGCGGCCAGATTTTTTGAAGGATTATCCTGCGGTGCAGAAACCAACCGTAGAGATCGTCAGCCAGCCGGATAATCCTTATCAGAAAATGTTGCTGATACTCGGGCGTGATGACCAGGACCTGATCACCGCAGTACAAGGGATTGCGCAAGGTGAGGTGCTGCTGCGGGGTCAGACATCGGCTGTTGATAGTGTGAAATCATTACAGGCGCGGCAGCCCTATGATGCGCCTCGCTGGGTACGAACCGATCGTCCGACCACCTTTGCCGAGTTGAAGGCTTATGAAACTCAGCTGCAGTCCGACGGCCTTCAACCTGCTCCGATAGTGCTTAATATGAATTTGCCACCCGATCTGTTCCTGGTGCGGGCGCGTGGCATCAATATGGACATCCACTATCGCTACACTTCGCCGTTGCAGAATAACGACGGTTCGCGTCTGGCGATTCACCTGAACAATCAGTTTATTCAGGATTATCCGTTGCTGGCAAAAGAGGATAAGGGTAAGCAGTTTTTGCATATCCCGCTGATTCAGGGGCTTCAGGATAGCAATACCGCGTTGACCATCCCCGCGTTACGGCTTGGTGTGGTGAATCAGATGCGGTTTGATTTTGATTACGCCACCACCTTTATCGGCGGCACCAGTGATGGCCGCTGCGAAACGGTGACGCCGGTTGGTAATCATGTGGTGATTGACGGTACATCGACGGTGGATTTCTCAGGCTATCGCCACTATATCGAGATGCCCTCACTGCGTGCCTTTGCTAACGCTGGTTTCCCTTTCAGCCGTTATACCGATCTGTCGCAGACGCTGGTACTGATGAGTCCGCAGCCTTCCGCGGAGCAAATCAGTACTCTGCTGAATGCGCTCGGGACGGTGGGTGCGCAGACCGGTTATCCGGCGCTGAAAATCCAACTGACCGATGACTGGAATAAGGCGCAGGGAAGTGATGCCGATCTGCTGATGATCGGCACGATCCCGGAGAATCTGCGTGATGATACGAAGATCAATTTGCTGGTTGAGGCGGCGAAAAGTTGGGTAAACACGCCGAATCGTCGAACGACGGGCGATAACAGCGATGTTTCCGACAGCGACCGTAAAGCAGAGAGCCATACGGCGATCAGTTCCAGCGGTCCGCTGGCGGCGATTGTTGGCTTTCAGTCACCGTTTGACGAACAGCGTAGCGTCATTGCATTGCTGGCCGACAGTTCGCGTGGCTGGCAATTACTCAATAATGCGCTGCTGGATACCGGTAAGCGCGCGGCGATTTTCGGTACGGTGGCGATTGTGCGCGAATCCGGAGTAAACAGCCTGCGCGTAGGGGATAATTACTACGTCGGCTATCTGCCGTGGTGGGAGCGAGTGTGGAATGCACTGGCAACACATCCGGTATGGCTGGCGGTATTCGCGGTGATCGTCGTCGTGCTGTTTGCCCTGCTGATCTGGCGGGTGATGAGGCTGGTCAGCCGCCGCCGCTTTGGCGATGAGGATGATAAATAGTGGCCATTAAAGCGCTGCCGTGGCTGGGCCTGATACTGCCCGGCATGGCTTTGTTTGGCCCAATTGCTGCGGTGGCGGCAGAGACACCCGTGTCACACGAAGTGGCACCGGTAACGTGGTTGCTGCAGCAAATACGTATTGGTGAAGCCACCAATAAATTCGATCTGGTGACGCAGTCGCTTTACCGGCTGCAAAAAATCGATCCGGATAATCCTGAAGTGCTGGCCGCGCAGCTGCGGCTGGCGCTGCGTCAGGGCGATCAGGCCAAAGCTCAGCGCCTGATGGAACAGCTGAATAAAACCGCCGCAGATTCTCAGGCGGCAAAGCAGTCGGCTGCCAGTATGCTGCTGATCACCCCGGACGGACGCCAGCAGTTGCAGCAAGCCCGTTTACTGGCGACGGCGGGTCATCTTGAAGAGGCGCAAGCCGCTTACGACAAACTCTTTAACCGCCAGTTTCCGGGCGTCGATATCGCGCTGGAATACTGGCGGCTGGTGGCACGCATAGACGGCCAGCAGCCGCAGGCGTTAGCTCAGCTACAGGCGTTGGATCAGCAGTATCCGGGTAATTCCGGCCTGCGATTACAGATTGCCCGGATGCAGCTGGAGAACAACAAAAACAATCAGGCCATTGTTGAGCTGAAAAAAGTGGCGCAGGACCCGGCAGGCCGTGAGTCGGCGGGAGCGCTATGGCTGGCAAAAATTCAGTCGCAGGCGGTTACCGAGAGCAGTGTCGCCGAACTGAAGCGGTATCTGGAGACGTTTACTGGCGGAGATGCGCAGCGCAATGGCCAACAGGAGCTGGAGCGTCGACAAAAATTGCTGGCCGATCCGATATTTCGCCAGCGTGAGCGTGGGCTTTCGTTAGTGGACAGAGGAGCAGGCGCGGCGGCGATTCCTGCATTACAGGCGGCGCTAAAGGCCAGGCCGGACGATGCCGAACTGCTTGGTGCCATGGGACAGGCGCAATCGCGCGCTAATCGTCGGGCTAGCGCGATTGGCTATTTTGAACGCGCGATTCAGGCGGGCCAGCAAAGTACCCGTATCGGTAAATGGCGTAGTTTGCTGACATCGAATCGCTATTGGCTGGCAATTGATAAAGGCGATAAGGCGCTGGCGAAGGGCGATATTACCGCAGCACAGCACCAGTATCAGCTGGCACGTACGCTGGATAACAGCGACAGCTATGCGCTGATTGGCCTTGGAGACGTGGCGCTGGCGAATAAAAATAACGCCAGTGCTGAACAGCAGTTTCTTCATGCCTTGCGGCTTGAGCCGGGCAACAGTACCGCGACTCGTCGTCTGGCGGCGCTGTATCAGCAGCAATCGCCACAAAAGGCGATCGATTTTATTAACCGGCTGACACCCGGCCAGCAACGTGCGCTGGGCAATACGCTTAATGACCTGCGCAGCGATGCGCAACGGGCGGAAGCGGATGCGCTGGCCGCGCAGGGCAACTGGGCGCAGGCGGCGGAGAAATACCGTCGGGCACAGCGCGATGCGCCGGATGACGTCTGGCTTAACTATCGTCTGGCTGGCGCTTTGCGTGAGTCAGGGCAACTGCAGCAGGCGGATCGGCTGATGGCGGCAATGGCGAGTAAGCGTGCTGACGATCCGGCGCAGGTTTATGCTTACGGGCTGTATCTCTCGGGCAGCGATCGGCGCGATCGGGCTCTGGCGCAGCTCAGTACTCTGCCCAGAGCGCAATGGGACGAAGATATTGTCAGTCTTGCCGGGCGACTGGAGCAGGACAAAGTGTTTGAGCGTGCCAGTGCATTGCGTGACGCAGGCGATGAAGCCTCAGCGATTGCGCTGTTACAGCAGCAGCCATTCTCGGCGCGCCGTGATAATACGCTGGCGGACTGGGCGCTGGCGCGCGGCAACGCCGCTCAGGCGTTGCAGGGTTATCAGCAGGTTCTCACCCGGCTACCGCAAGACAATGATGCCGCGCTGGGACGAATTGATGCGCTGGTGGCGCTGAAGCGCAGTGCCGAGGCACGTAGCGCGTTGCAATCGCTGCCGCCAGAGGCAGTAGCCGAAAGCAGTAACACTGAACGTCGGGTTGCCAGTGCCTGGCAGAGCGTCGGTGAAACTCAGCGTGCAGCCACGCTGTATCACGGCCTGAAAGCGCGTGCGGCTAAAGAGATGCCGTCGCAAAGCAGTGCGCTGGTATTTCGCGACGCGGCGCGGCTGGAAACTGAACAGCGCCAGCCGCAGATAGCACTGGATGATTATCGTCAGGCGATGGTTGCCAGCGGTATCACCCGGCAACTTCCGCCGGATAATAATGAATTCACCCGGCTAATGCGCAATGACGCGCGTGATGACTGGCTGAAACGTGGCATACGCAGCGATGCCGCCGATCTGTATCGCCAGCAGGACACCACGCTGACGCTGGAGCAGGATTATTCACGTAATAAAGGAACCGGCGGAATTTCTGACTTTACCGCCCACACCACCATGTTTGAAGCGGAAACACCGTTGGCCGATGGCAAAGGTTTTCTGCGGCTGGATCATGTTGCCGCTTCGGCAGGCAGTTTCTCTACCACTGACGGGTCTCATCGCGACGTGTTCGGCAGCTGCGCTGACAACAATACCAATGGCTGTAGCCGCGATCTGAAACAGCGTGCCGAAGGCACGGCTCCGGCGATTGGCTGGCGCAACGATCGCTGGTCCGCCGATATTGGCACCACGCCAGTCGGTTTTGAGGTGGTGAACTGGGTGGGGGGCGTCAGCTGGGATACCGACTACAGAGATATCGGTTTGTCATTTACGGCTTCACGACGTCCAATTGCCAGCTCGCTACTCTCTTTTGCTGGCGCTCGCGATCCGAGTATTGAAGGAGGCCGCAGTTGGGGCGGGGTGGTCGCCACCGGTGGCAGCATCGGTATGAGTTACGATCGGGGCGGCGCGCATGGCGTATGGGCGGATCTTAGCGCGCACCAAATCACCGGTAAAAACGTGGCGAACAACTCACGTGAAAGATTGATGGCGGGCTACTACTATAAGCTCATTAATGAAAATAACCGTCGCGCCACGATGGGTCTTAACAGCATGCTGTGGCATTACCAGAAAGACCTGAGTGACTACGCATTTGGTCAGGGCGGTTACTACAGTCCGCAAAGTTATTTCTCGTTGGCGGTGCCGTTGACCTGGCGTCAGCGTAGCGAAAACTGGTCGTATGAACTGGGCGGTTCAGTGTCATGGTCACACTCAACCACCAAAGCGCAGGCGCGCTATCCGGTTAACCCGGGTTTTCAGACCACGGCGAATCCGATCTCATCCGACAGTTCCGGTGGTGGAGTGGGCTACACGTTGCACGCGCTGGTAGAGCGGCGATTAACCGCGCACTGGACGCTGGGTGTTGGCATTGATATTCAGCAGGCAAAAGATTATACCCCCAGCCACGGGCTGCTCTATCTGCGATACTCGCTGGCAGGTTGGGAAGGCGATCTGGATATGCCGCCACAACCGCTGACGCCCTATGCCGATTTTAAATAGTATGTTGCGGTAAAATCTTGTTATTTTACTGCTGAACGAGGGTTTCGACTCGGAAAAGACTTAAACACCACTATCAGGCATTCTGCTGTCATATAAAATTGAAAGCATGGGATATACTCTGGACAGTTTTTTCCTACTTATCCTTACGAGGAGCCTGGAGAACAGCTTTGCGCGTTAGTCGTTCACTTACGATCAAGCAGATGGCAACGGTTTCAGCGATTGCCATTATCACCATCTGCATCTTTATCGTTATTCAGCTTTTCCATTTTGTGCAGCAGCGCAGGGTTGACTACGCCCAGCAAATGGAAAACATCGCGCACACCGTTCGTCAGCCCTTGTCTGAAGCGGTACTGCGCGCCGACATCCCTGAGGCAGAGAGCATCCTTAATTCGCTTAAACCGGCGGGAATTTTGTCACGAGCTGATGTGGTGCTGCCGAATGCATTTCAGGCGTTGCACACGGATTTTTCGCCGGAAAAACCGGTGCCACGGCTGGTGGCTCGCGTGTTTGAACTGCCGGTGCAGATTACGGTGCCGCTCTATGCAACGGAGCGCACTGCGGCACCGAAACCGTTGGCATATCTGGTGTTGCAGGCTGACTCATGGCGCGTTTATCAGTTTATCCTCAGCACCGTCGCTACCATGTTGACCACTTATTTGCTGCTGGCGCTGATCCTGTCAGTGGCGATCAGCTGGTGTATTAACCGGCTGGTGATTCATCCGCTGCGTGATATTTCACGCGAGCTGCAGGCGCTGCCGCCGCAGGATATTCTCACCCATAAACTGACTATTCCGCCGCTGCATCGTGATGATGAAATTGGCATGTTGATTCGCAGTTATAATCGCAATCAGCAGGTGCTGGAATCAATACATGATGAGATGAGCCGCCTGACCACTCACTTTGCACTGACCGATTTGCCAAACCGAACGCTGTTTCTTGCGCTGCTGGAGCAGCATATGAGATCGGCCGGTACGCTCAGTGGTTTTACCGTGATGGTACTGCGTGTTGAGACTTTGCAGGAAGCCAATGGCGTTCTGACCGATGAACAACGCGACACCCTTATTTTGACGCTGACGGAAAAAATTCGCAGCTGTCTGGATGACCGAACGGTGCTGGCGCAGCTGAACGGCAGTGATTTTGCGCTGCTGGCGAAAAGGGCCAACAGCCCGTTTCGCGCGGTGCGTCTGGCGCGCAATATGATGATGCGTCTGACACAACCGGTGGCGCTGCAACATATGCAAATTCGTCCGGTTGCCAGTATTGGTATGGCGCAGCGTGATGCCGCCACCCTCGCCGTGGCTGACCTGCTGGGTCGCGCGACTTCAGCGATGATGTCGGCGCGCCATCAGGGGAAAAATCAGATTCTGTTTTATGATCCGCTGCTGACCGAGCGCGCGCAAAAGCGCCTGACGCAGGAACATGACATCTTGCGCGGACTGGAACAGGAACAATTTGCGCTCTATCTGCAGCCCCAGGTCAATATGCAAACCGGTGAGCTGGTGGGGGCTGAAGCGCTGTTGCGCATGCGTCAGCCGGATGGCAGCTACAATTTGCCGGAAGATTTTATTGTCGGTGCCGAAGAGCTTGGCGTGATTGGCGATTTGGGCCGCTGGGTATTTGAAGAGTCCTGTCGCGTACTGGCCGGCTGGCAAAAGCGCGATATTATTCTGCCGCTTAGCGTCAATATTTCAGCGGTACAGCTGCGCGATCCCGGCATCGTGCCGCATTTACAAGATTTGCTGGCGCGCCATCGAATTTTGCCTGGCAGTCTGGTGCTGGAAATTACCGAGACCGCCGAGATTGGCGATCCGCAACAGGCCGCCGCATTGTTGAGTGCTTTGCAGCGAGTTGGCGTGGCGGTAGCGCTGGATGATTTTGGGATGGGCTATTCCAATCTTAACTATCTGCGCCAGTTTAAATCATTGCCAATCAGTAAGTTGAAGATGGACCGCAGCTTTGTATCGGCACTGCCTGCTGACGATACTATGGTCAAAATCATCGCGGCGATCGCTGAAATTGTTGATATTGATGTGGTGGCTGAAGGGGTGGAAACTGACGAGCAGCGCGACTGGCTATTGGCGCGCGGGATTAATATTGGTCAGGGCTATCTCTACTCTCCGGCATTGCCGCTGGCCAGTTTTGATCAGTGGTTACTGCGTGCGGATTATCTGAAATCAAACCCTTCCAGATAACGCTTTAGGTTAATCCAGGGTTATGGATTTTCATGCTGAAGCGTTTCAGTTCATAGTTATTGATTATGCTTTCATCAGCTTGTGTCAAGATATATCAATCTTGTTACCCCGATGTTATTTTCCGCGCTGTTGTTCAATTCTAATGATAGCGATGTAAATCGCATGTTCGGCCGCAAACGGAAACGCTTTTTATGAAAACATCACTGTTCAAAAGCCTTTATTTTCAAGTTCTTACTGCTATCGCCATCGGCATCCTGCTCGGGCATTTCTACCCGGATCTGGGCGCGCAGATGAAGCCACTTGGCGATGCATTCGTTAAACTGATTAAAATGATTATCGCCCCGGTCATCTTCTGTACGGTAGTTACCGGTATTGCCGGTATGGAAAGTATGAAGGCGGTCGGGCGAACCGGTGCGGTAGCACTGCTCTATTTCGAAATTGTCAGCACCATTGCGCTAATTATCGGACTGCTGGTGGTCAACATTGTGCAGCCTGGCGCCGGGATGAATGTCGACCCGGCCACGCTGGATGCCTCTGCGGTGGCGGTCTATGCCCAGCAGGCTGAGCAGCAAGGGGTAATACCGTTCCTGCTGGATATCATTCCTTCCAGCGTGATTGGCGCTTTCGCCAGCGGGAATATTTTGCAGGTACTGCTGTTTGCCATTCTGTTTGGTTTTGCCCTGCATCGCCTCGGTGATAAAGGCACGATGATTTTCAATGTCATTGAGAGCTTCTCCAAAGTGATCTTTGGCATCATTAATATGATTATGCGTCTGGCACCGATAGGCGCCTTCGGCGCGATGGCCTTTACCATTGGTAAATATGGCGTTGGCTCGCTGGTGCAGCTCGGACAGCTGATTATCTGCTTCTACATCACCTGTGTGCTGTTCGTGGTGGTGATTTTGGGGCTGATATCGCGTTACGTCGGCTTCAATATCTTCAAATTTATCGGTTACATCAAAGAAGAATTACTGATTGTGCTTGGCACCTCCTCTTCTGAATCAGCGCTGCCGCGCATGCTTGAGAAGATGGAGCGGCTGGGCTGTAAGAAATCGGTGGTGGGACTGGTGATTCCGACCGGCTACTCGTTTAATCTCGACGGCACCTCAATCTATCTGACTATGGCCGCGGTGTTTATCGCTCAGGCGACCAACAGCCATATGGATATCGTCCATCAGATTACCCTGCTGGTCGTGTTACTGCTGTCATCGAAAGGCGCGGCAGGCGTCACCGGCAGTGGGTTTATCGTGCTGGCTGCTACCCTCTCAGCGGTGGGCCATCTGCCGGTGGCGGGCCTGGCGCTGATCCTCGGTATCGACCGCTTTATGTCGGAAGCCCGTGCGCTGACTAACCTGATTGGTAACGGTGTGGCGACGGTGTTTGTTTCCAAATGGGTTGGACAGCTGGATGAGAAAAAGATGAAAGAAACGCTGTCGTCATCGGTTAAAACTGAAAAAACCGCCTGAAAAATCACTCTGAGCGACTAATTCAGCTAAAAAGCCCCTGAAATGCCCGCAGCAGCTTGCCCTTGCTGCGGGCATTTGCATAATAATCCCCACTTAGCATTTTTTTTCATGATATTTCACTTCGTTGCGCGACATCTTTCTAATCGCGTGGTCTAAGAAGCTGTTCTCTTAAAACAGCAGCTTCCCTTTGTGATCTTATGAACTGATAACAAAGGATAACGTAGCGCCAGTGATTATTATTGGTTTGTTATTGAGTAGGGGTTCACATGCAGGGCACCAGATTACGTCTTTTGGTTGGTGGGTTGTTACTGGCAACAGTCAGTTACACGGTGCAGGCTGAAACACTACAACCAGATCCTGCCTGGCAGCAGGGGAAATTAGCAAATGGATTTAACTGGCAGGTGCTCAGTACGCCGCAGCGCCCCAGTGACCGGGTCGAAATTCGACTGCTGGTGAATACCGGATCGTTGGTGGAGACCGCCCAACAGATCGGATTCAGCCACTTATTACCACGTCTGGCGCTGGTGCATAATACCGCGCTGGATACTACGCAGCAGCGAGCACTGTGGGCCCAGGGCATCGACCCAAGCCGCCCATTGCCGCCTGCCGTTACCTCGTATGATTTCACCCTTTATAATCTCAGCCTGCCGAACAATCGCCCGGAAGTGGTCAAAGATGCCCTGAGCTGGCTGGCCGCTACTGCCGGCAAAATGACGATTAACGATCAGGTGGTGAATACTGCGATCAATGCTGATAACCCGGTGAAAACCTGGCCGACGAATCCCCAGGATGTCTGGTGGCGCTACCGGCTAAAAGGCTCACTGTTATTGGGGCACGATCCCTCTGAACCCGCCAAAGCGCCTGTTGATATCAACCAGCTGAGCAGCTTCTACAAGCAGTGGTATACCCCTGATGCGATGACCCTGTTTGTGGTCGGTAATGTCGATACCCGCAGCTTGTCAGAGCAGATTAATAAAGCGTTCTCCTCGCTGGAAGGCAAGCGTGAAGCGCCTTCACCGATGCCGACTCTTTCGCCGTTGCCGCATCAGCCGGTCAATCTGGTGAATAATGACGTCAGCCAGGATCGCCTGTCGCTAATATGGGATACCGCCTGGCCGCCGATTCGTGATTCACAAAACCTGACGCGTTACTGGCAGAGTGACCTGGCACGTGAGGCGCTGTTCTGGCATGTGCAGCGGGTGCTGAGTGACAGTAAAGCGCAGGGCGTGCAGGTGGGTTTCGATTGCCGTGTGCTGTATCAGCGCGCCCAGTGCGGAATTAATATGGATTCCAGCAACAGTACGTTACTGGAAAATATGAATCTCATTGCCCGCGAGCTGGCGAATATTCGTGATAACGGCCTGCCAAAGGATGAGTTTGATGCGCTGATGGTGCAGAAAACCGCTGAGCTGAACAAGCTGTTTGCTACCTATGCGCGCACCAGTACTGATGTGCTGATGAGTCAGCGTCTGCGCTCGCAGCAGAATGCGGTGGTGGATATCGCTCCTGAGCAGTATCAGAAACTGCGCCAGGCCTTCCTGTCTGAATTAACGCTGCCGATGTTAAATCAGGAGTTACGTCAGCAGCTAACGCAGGAACTGACCATGGTGCTGATGCAGCCGCAGGGTGAAGCCGAAACCAATGTCAAATCACTGCAGGAGAGCTGGCAGCGCATTATGACTCCGGCGACTGCGGCCAGCGCACCGGCTGACAACAATAAACCGGAAGTGTCAGATATTCCGGTTCCGCAGTCCTGACAGGATTGCAGGGCGGGAGCCGGAAACGGCTCCCGTTTAGGGATTTCAGTAACCCCGTTTACAGCTTTCGCGTAAGTAATATCTTCGGCATCCGGCTCTGATGAATAACGCCGATCACCTCAACACCGCCAGGCGGCTGTAGGTAATAAATCACATAGCTTAAACTGAACACTCCGGGTAACAGGGTTAAATCTTCTGTACGGCTAATATTTGGATGAGAGGCCAGCAAATGCAGGGTGTCGCGCAAATCCATTAGCGCATTTTCCGTTAGTTTGCAGCGCTCCCTTACATATCCTTCATAAGCTCATCGAATACTGCATCACCATCATGAACAAGGCCTGCTTTAGTCTGAGCAATAGACTGGGCCAGTTCAGCTTGAAGGTGCAGAAGTTTTCATTCCTCGATCTGGTCCTATTCTTCTGCAGAAATCAGAACAGCAACGCGTTTACCGTGTTTACTGATCTCAATCGGTTCGCGCTGCGTTTTCATCAGCGGCTCAAAAGCTAAAGGTGCTAATGACAGGATGGTCCACCTTAGTTCGACTAATTCGAAAATCATGACGAAGCACTGGCAGGCGTGACGTAAATGAGTGGCAAGGTGTAGGGCGGAGTTAAAAGGATTGCGGTAATCTCAGCGATTTGGCGCTTAATCACATTGGTTATGCTCTGACTACCCATAGAGTTAACAGTGCCCGGCAGGGCACTGATTGGAAGATTAACTGCACTTATTGTGGCATAGCACTTTTGGGAATGATCGCCCCGCGGTGCTGAATAACGGTACTGGCCGTCAGGTGACCGCGCCCGGCGGCCTGCTCTGCACTGCCGCCGGATAAGCGTACCGCAAGATAACCGGCGCTGAAAGAGTCACCTGCTGCGGTAGTATCCACCACTTTGTCGCTGGCGAGTCTGACCGCAGGCACTTCGACTAATGGCGTATCACCGGTCGCAACCAGGCAGGATTCGGCACCGCGTTTAATCACAATCTCTTCAACGCCCGCAGCAAGCGTGCGCGCCACAACCTGCTCAATGGTCGCTTCACCCCACAGTAGGGTTTCATCATCCAGCGTCAGAAACGCGATATCGGTGCAGGCCAGCATCGCGGCGTAAGTCTGCTGCGCCTCTTCACGGCTTTGCCACAAGCGCGGGCGATAGTTGTTATCAAAAATCACCTTACCGCCGTTACCGCGACACTCGGCTAACAGCGTCATCAGTCGGGCACGGCTGTTGTCGTTAAGAATTGCCAGGCTGATACCGCTCAGATAGAGATAATCGAACAGCGCCAACTCTTCACAAATTTCATCGGCGCGTTCGCTTTCCAGCCAGTAACGGGCGGCCGCTTCATTGCGCCAGTACCAGAAAGTGCGCTCTCCCGCAGCATCAGTTTCGATAAAATAGAGCCCTGGCAGTTTGTTTTCCATGCGCTGGACCAGCGTGGTACTGACATTTTCCTGCTGCCAGGCGTCAATCATTTCGTTGCTGAAGGTATCGGTTCCCAGCGCGGTGACATACTCGACCGCGATCGTGCCGGCGGGCAACTGACGTGCGAGGTAGACCGCGGTGTTCAGGGTATCACCGCCAAATCCACGGCTTAAATCTGCGCCTTTTTGCGACAGTTCAATCATGCATTCGCCAATGATGGCAATTTTTTTATGCGTCATGGTTTCCAGCCTCAGGAAATATCAGTTCCTAGTCTCGCTTTGCATCAAGCCTCAGTCAATGATTTAAAACGCTGTTTTAAATTTATTTACAGCGAATATATGATGATTAAATAGCCTGGCTGACCGCTAAAGTGATCGCTATTAATTCGATTGAAAAGTTAAGGAGCTGATAAACTGGAGGGTGTGAAACTGGCTTTCAATGCCGGTAAAGTTATGCAGGCCAGTGCCGATACTTGCTGAGCGGGATGCCATTTGAGGCAATCTCAAATAACCAGGATGTAAACCATGATGCTGAAAAAAATCAGTCATCGGCTTCCTTCCTCAATTGTTGTGCAAAAACATCAGGAAGAGCGTCTGTTCTGGAAACAGTGTCAGCGATTGTACACTTTTCAGCCGATCTACCAGGTCACTGGTCGCTTGATGGCAATTGAGTTGCTTACCGCGGTGTTTCATCCTGCCGCGCCGAGTCAAAGGTTATCGCCCGAAGACTATTTTGCCGCGCTTGATATTTCACAGCGGTTACATATCGTCCAGGAACAGCTTGAGCTACTGATCCAGTGGGAAAGTAAATTTATTGATGGTGATCTGGTCGCTTCCGTCAATATCGACGGGCCATCGCTATTAGCCATACAGCATCACCACAACATTCGGGCATTGATTGCCCGGCTGCCTTGGGTGCGCTTTGAGCTGGTTGAGCATCACGTATTACCACAGGAAGAGATTGTCGCGCAGATGCCTGAACTTGGCCCACTGTGGCTGGACGACTTTGGCTCCGGCATGGCAAATTTTTCTGCACTGACCGAATTAAAGTATGACTACATCAAGCTGGCGCGTGAGCTGTTTGTTCTGCTGCGCGCCACCGAAGAAGGCCGTAATCTTTTTCTGATGTTGCTGGCGTTAATCAATCGCTACTGTAAGGGCGTGATTGTTGAAGGTGTGGAAACTGCGGAGGAGTGGGCGCAGGTGCAAAGCTCTTCAGCCTTTGCTGCACAAGGCTATTTTTTCTCGCGGCCGTTACCGTTTGAGCAGCTGACGGATATTCCTCTGCAACTGATCTGATGCCGATCTCATTGGTCTCTACTATCTTTAATCAAAGATAAAGGATGAGCAAGGAGTTGGAGATGTCGCGTAGTGGGAAAATAATAAGCTGGATCGTCGGGATTTTTTTGTTGCTGGTGATCATTGTGGTACTGGTTATTGCTTTCTTTGACTGGAACCGCCTGAAACCCACCATCAACCAGAAAGTCTCGACGGAGCTAAACAGACCCTTCGCTATTCGGGGCGATCTGGGTGTCGCCTGGCAGCGCAATCGTGATGAACCGGGCTGGCGTAGCTGGATACCCTGGCCGCATGTGCACGCCGAAGATATTATGCTCGGCAACCCGCCTGAAATTCCTGAAGTCAGCATGGTGCATCTGCAACGAGTCGATGCCACGCTGGCACCGTTAGCGCTGATCGGTAAGCAGGTGTGGATTCCGTGGATCAAACTGCAGCAGCCGGATGCCAAACTGATCCAGACCGCCGACGGTAAAAATAACTGGACGTTTAATCTGGCAGAGAGCGAAAACAAGGATGACAGTCAGACACCATCTGCCTGGTCATTCCGTCTTGATAATATTATGTTTGATCGCGGGCAAATCGACTATCGCGACGAAATCAATAAAGCCAAAGTGCAGATACTGGTTGATCCGCTGGGCAAACCGGTGCCTTACGGCCAGCTGGCTGGCGGTGACGATAAACAGGAAAATGCGGCCGATTTTGTTTTCGGCTGGAAAGCGCGCGGTACCTACAATAATGAGCAGTTGAACGGCGATGGCAAAATCGGCGGCATGCTCTCTTTACGCAGTAAAACGACTCCATTCCCGATTCAGGCTGACGTGCGCAATGGCACCACTCGCGTTCGTATTGCGGGTATCGTGCAGGACCCGATGAATCTGGGAGGCGTTGATCTGCGCCTGCGCTTTTCAGGTGATACGCTGGCCAATCTGTATGGTCTGACCGGCGTGCTCCTGCCGGACACGCCGCCTTATGAAACCGATGGTCGCTTGCAGGCGCGTTTCCAGCAAAAAGGCGGCGCGGTATTCCGCTATCAGAACTTTAACGGCAAGATTGGCGACAGCGATATTCACGGTACTCTGACTTACAGCCAGGGTAAACCACGGCCAAAACTGGAAGGTTCACTTGAGTCACGCCAGCTGCGTATGGCTGATTTGGGGCCGCTGATCGGCGTCGATTCGGGTAAAGGCAGTGAGAAAACCAAACAGGCGAAGGCAAAACGCGGTGAAGCCTCTTCTCAGCCAGCCGATCGGGTACTACCGCATGATAAATTCGATACCAAAAGCTGGGACGTGATGGATGCGGATGTGAAGTTCAGCGGTAAGCGTATTGAACACAGCAATTCGCTACCGATAAGCGATCTTTACACTCATCTGGTGTTGAAGAAGGGGGATTTGCGCCTCGACCCGCTGCGGTTTGCCATGGCCGGTGGCAACCTGAATTCCACCATTCATTTAGAAGGTGACAGAACGCCGATGCGCGGACGCGCCGATATTCACGCGCGCAAGCTGAAGCTGCGCCAGCTCTTCCCAGGTGTGGAGGCGATGCAGAGCAGTCTGGGGCAGATGAACGGTGATGCGACGCTGAGCGGTACCGGCAATTCGGTGGCTGACTTGCTGGCAACCAGCAACGGTAATTTGAAATTACTGATGAATGACGGTTTGATCAGCCGCAGCCTGATGGAGATTGTTGGACTCAACGTCGGTAACTACCTGGTCGGCAAACTGTTTGGCGATGACGAGGTGCGCATTAACTGCGCCGCCGCCGACCTCAATGTACGCAACGGCCTGGCATCAACGCGGCTGTTTGTGTTTGATACTGAAAATGCGGTGATTAATATTTCCGGCACCGTCAATTTTGCTAATGAGCGGCTCGATTTGTCGATCGATCCGGAAAGTAAGGGCATGCGCATTATTACCCTGCGTTCACCGCTGTATGTGCGCGGCACCTTTAAAAATCCGGATGCTGGTGTGAAAGCCGGCCCACTGATTGCACGCGGTGCGGCGGCCGTGGCACTGGGCGCGGTGGTTGCACCTGCGGCAGCGTTGCTGGCACTGATTTCAACCAGCGATGGTGATGATAATCAGTGCAGTAATGTGTTGCAGCAGATGAAGTCGAAGAAGTAGACCAAAAAAAGCCGGACGATGTCCGGCTGTTCACTCAGTGATGGGGGGATGCCCTCAAAGCGTCTGGTGTCGCGTCTCTTTCGAGGCGATCAGCGCCAGCAGCGTCAGGCAGGCCATCGCGGCGAGGTATAAACCCACCGCATACAGACCATAGGTGGTTGCCAGCCAGGTGGCGATGTAAGGTGCCACTGAAGCGCCAAGAATTGACGACAGGTTGTAGGAGAATGATGCACCGGTATACCGCACTTCGGTCGGGAACAGCTCCGGCAGCAGCGCACCCATTGGGCCAAAAGTCAGGCCCATAATACTCAGACCCAGCAACAGAAAGCCCATCACCACCCATTGATTACCTGAACCCAGCATCGACGGGAACAGCAGCGAGAAGGCGATAATCATCAGGGTAATCACAATCATGGTTTTACGACGGCCAAAGCGATCCGCCAGTACACCGGCAATTGGCACGGTAATACCAAAACCAATGACTGCCACCATCAGCATCCACAGGAAGCTATTACGTGAATAACCCAGACCAATTGGTTCAGCTGCGGTTCCGTAACTCATTGAGTAAACAGTCATAATATAAAACAGCGTATAGGTCGCCAGCATAATAAAGGTGCCGATAATCGTTGCCTTCATATGCTTACTGAACAGGGTGCCAATCGGAACTTTAACCTGCGCATTGGCTTTCTGTACTTTGGCGAACACCGGCGATTCATGCAGCGATACGCGGACATATAGGCCGATCAGCACCAGCACCGCCGAGAGAATAAACGGGACGCGCCAGCCCCATTCCATAAATTGCTCATCGCTTAACAGCCATGAGAGCAGCAGGAAGGTGCCGTTGGCAAAGAAGAAACCAATCGGTGCTCCCAGCTGTGGGAAAGAGCCATACAGTGCCCGCTTCTTCGCCGGGGCATTTTCGGTTGCCAGTAGCGCTGCGCCGCCCCATTCGCCGCCAAGACCGAGGCCCTGACCAAAGCGCGCCAGCGCCAGCAGCAGAGGAGCGAATACGCCAATGGTCTCGTAGCTGGGCAGCAGGCCAATTACTACGGTTGAAATACCCATGGTCAGTAGCGAAGCAACCAGCGTGGCTTTGCGGCCTACGCGGTCGCCGAAGTGGCCAAACACCGCAGAACCAATGGGGCGTGCAATAAAGGCAATGGCAAAAGTCGCCAGCGACTGTAGCGTGGCAACGGTGGCATCGCCCTGTGGGAAGAAAATATGCGGGAAGACGATAACCGCTGCCGTGGCATAAATATAGAAATCGAAGAATTCGATAGCTGTGCCGACCAGCGAAGCGACCAGCACTTTTCCGCGTGAGTTTACTGGTGTGGCATCGTGTTCGGCGTCGAGAGTTGGTGCGATGGAGGCTTGCATAATTGTTTCTTATTTTTAATACGTGAAAGGGAATCTTACGCACAGCAAATGGCGCATTCAATGGCGAAAGGCGGTGTCGAAACGGGCCTTGTTGGTTGAAAAGTCGATAATTTTTATCAATGGATATTTGCTGGCGAATGCCAAGGCGATTGAGCCATTTTTTAGCGGGAATCACTGGCAAAGGGCTAAATAAAAGTTAGCTGTCAGCGATTAATGCTGGATACTGCGCAAAATTCAACCGCAGGACGAGATTTTTAACTGTTTTTTCAGCGTTTCATCGGTGTGGAGGCGGTGCGCCACCGCTAATCTGTGTGGCGCACCGGTCGATTATTGCGTGCCTGAGTCGGTCACTGACTCTGGCATTATCTTGTCATCTTTGTACTGCGCGGTGGCAATCCACGCGGCGCAAAACAGCGTCAGACGTGCGAAGAAGTAGAAGAACGCCATCAGCCCCAGTACCGAGCCAAACGCGGCACCCGAAGGGGAAGAGGCCAGTTTTGGTAGCGTCAGGGTCATAATAAATTTAATCACTTCAAAGCCAATCGCCGCCAGCAACGTGCCGCGTAACAGCGCTTTTTTGCGGGGTTTATGGCGCGGCAAAATCCAGAAAATCCATAAGAACAACAGATAGTTGGCAAATATCGAAATCGACAGGGCAATCACCGTCAGCGCCGGACGTAACCATTCAATATGATCAAGACCAAGGGCACTGACAATTGCTGCCTGCGCCGAACCCGCCACTGAAGTCAGCGACAGGGTAATAATCAGCGCCAGCACCAAACCGGTAAGCGAAATAAAGTCGCGGGTATATCTGAAGTAAATCTTCTCTTTGTCGGTGGGATTCCGCTCCCAGACATCGCGCGACTGGGCGCGAATCGCCTCGCGCAGATTACCCATCCAGCTAATCCCGGAATAGAGCGCAATCAACAAACCGGTCAGGCCGACGGTGGTGCGCTGCTGAATTGCCGTATTCACGGTATTTTTCAGGGTCTGAGCCAGCGTCGGATCGCTGATACTGCTGACAATTTTATCGATCAGTTCGGTCAGCAGCGTGGGATGCGAGGCGAGAATAAAGCCGACGGCGGCAAAGGAGACCATTAAAATCGGGATAAGCGATAAAAAGGAAAAGTAGGTAATCGCCGCGCCGAACTGGCTGCCGAGACGATCGTTAAAACGTTCACCCGCGCGGATAAAATGCGCCACCGCTGGGATAGCCTGGAACCAGCTGACAAAACGTGACACGCGAGTAATCGAGTGATCAACGGTTTTATTACCGGTTTTAATGGAGATCAGTGGCTTCTCTTCAGCCACTTCATGGGGATGGTTGGGTTGATTTTGCTTGTCCGTCATTAACCGCTCTTGTCCTTATTTTTAAATGCCTGAATAATAATTATAGCCCGGCTGTCACTCTGCGTAGCGTTTCATCGCCTGAGTCAGCCATTCCATAAACACCTGCACCCGACGAGCCAGGTTACGCCGGTGTGGGTAAATCAGTGAAACCGGCATCGGCTGGGCGCAAAATGCCGGTAGCACCTCTTGCAGCGTTTTCGCTTTTAATTCGCTCTGTACCCCAACGCGGGGCACCTGAATAATCCCTAATCCAGCGATGCAGGCTGCGCGATAAGTTTCGGTACTGTTTACCGTCATTACGCCCCCGGTCTGAATGATATGGCAACGCTGACCATCAAAAAACTCAAACCCAACGGGTGGGCTACCCAGCTGCTGGCTGTAGTGCACCATCGCATGTTGTGACAAATCATCCAACGTTTGCGGCGTACCAAAACGGGTCAGATAGTTCGGGCTGGCGCAATTTATCATTGGCAGATGTCCCAGCGGACGGGCGATCAGGCCGGAATCCTTCAGCGTACCGACGCGCACCACACAATCAAAGCCTTCACTGATTACATCAACCAGCCGGTCGCTGCTGCTGAGTTCCAGCTCAATCGCCGGATAGTGCTGTAAAAATTCCGGCAGCCGTGGAATAACAAAATTACTCGCCAGACTGACCGGCATATCCACCCGCAGCCGTCCGCTGAGAGTGGCGGGATCGTGCTGGAACAGTGAATCCATCTCATCCAGCGTCGCCAGCAGGTCGCGACAGCGCTCATAGTAGATCATGCCGTCCTGGGTTAGCTGGACGCGCCGCGTAGTGCGATGCAACAGCCGGACGCCCATCTGATTTTCCAGTGCCTGTAACTGGCGCGAAACGCTGCCTTTAGGCAGACCCAGGCTTTCGGCGGCGCGGGTGAAACTCTGCATTTCAGCTACTCTGACAAAAACCTGCATAGCGTGAATTTTATCCATTTTGTGCACCGATTGTTATCTGTAGTGAAACAATGAAACGTAGCTACAGGCGTTTATAGATCAAAACGAGAGGAATATCCTGATTTTCGTCCCCACTTTTCTCCGAGGAGCTTAAAATGACGCGTAAAATTGCATTAATCACCGGTGGCAGCCGCGGTTTAGGTAAGAATGCAGCCCTGAAGCTGGCTAAAAAGAGCAGTGACATCATTTTGACCTACCACAGCAAACAGCAGGAAGCGCAGGCGGTAGTTGAGGAGATTGAAGCACTCGGCGCGCGTGCGGTGGCGCTTCAACTGGATATATCCAACTGCAGCAGCTTTGATGCTTTTGCCACTGAGGTGAGGCATCAGCTAAAAACGCTGTGGCAGCGCGAGAGTTTTGATTATTTATTAAACAATGCGGGTATTGGCATTCACGCTCCGTTTGAAGAGACCAGTGAAGCGCAATTTGATCAACTGGTGAATATTCAGTTCAAAGGGCCATTTTTCCTGACGCAAAAGTTGTTGCCGCTATTGGTTAACGGTGGCCGTATTCTGAACGTTTCCAGTGGGCTGGCGCGCTTCAGCCTGCCGGGCTACTCCGCGTATGCAGCAATGAAAGGCGCGATGGAAGTGCTGACGCGTTATCAGGCGAAAGAACTGGGCGCACGTGGCATTGCGGTAAATATTATCGCGCCGGGTGCCATTGAAACTGATTTTGGTGGTGGCGTGGTCAGGGATAACAGCGAGTTAAATGCTTTTATCGCTTCACAAACTGCGCTGGGGCGCGTTGGGTTACCGGATGATATTGGCGATGCGATTGCGGCGATTCTCAGTGATGAAAGCGGCTGGATCAATGCGCAACGTATTGAAGTGTCTGGCGGGATGTTTATCTGAGGCGGCATTGATGCCTCTGGCGTACGGGAGCCGTTTTCGGCTCCCGCACTGATGTCATTGTTGATTAAAGCCGGATAGTGCCATCAATCACCGTCACCGTCTGGCCACCAATCCAGATGTCATCATTCTTGTAGCTGACCTGCACTCGGCCATTGCGTTGCATCGCCGTGCCCTGACGCACCCGGTAATCATCGTTTTTTCCCTGCTGCTGAAAATAGCGAGCGAGGCAGGCATTGGCGCTGCCGGTTACCGGATCTTCCGTCAGCGATCCCTGCTCAATCAGCAAGCCACGCACTTCATACTGCTCATCCCCTTCGGCCAGTGGACCAAACGGCATCACGCCGTTGACGTTGGCGTGTTGTTGCAGGCGTTCGAGATCTGCCGGATTCGGCTTTATTGCCAGTACCGCCTCCGCAGAAAGCATCGGCACCAGCAGCCAGCGAATCCCCATATCTGCCACCATAACCGGCTGCTGTTGATCAAAGGCATCACTGTTTAACGCCGACGTGAGCAGTGCATCACTGTAAGGTGTCAGAGTAGCGGCCGGGGCGGCAAAGGCCAGCGAGCCGTCGTCGGCAATATTGATCGTCACCAGACCAACACCGCACTGCTGCACGATTTGCCCGGCGTTTTTACACGCAATGCCTGCTTCCAGCAGCGCATGGGCGCTGCCAAGCGTCGGGTGCCCGGCAAACGGCAACTCATAATCCGGCGTGAAAATGCGCAGGCGATAGTCAGCCGCTGCGTCAGTGGCTGGCAGCACAAACGTGGTTTCCGACAGATTGGTCCAGCGCGCAATATCAGCCATCTGTGAATCGCTTAAGCCGTCGGCCTGCATAATCACCGCCAGCGGATTGCCATTAAAAGCAGAACTGGTGAAAACATCGACCTGTTTAAACGGTATGAATTGTGACATTGAGATCTCGCTATGCTGACGAATAAGCTCTATTACTACTGCGAAGAGATTGCCATCGTCAACCAATGGGTTTATGAATAACACTATGTACCTTAAGAGAAAGTGACGGTTTTATGCTGAAAATTCTGGGAAGAGCGTCATCGATTAACGTCAGAAAAGTACTGTGGCTGTGCGACGAACTGGATATCGATTTTCATCGTGAAGAGTGGGGCGAAGGGTTCAAATCGCCTCATGAAGCAGAATTTTTAGCCCTTAATCCGAATGCAATGATTCCGGTGATTCAGGACGATGATCTGGTGATGTGGGAATCGAATGCCATTATTCGCTATCTGGCGAACGCTTATGGCGGCGAATGGCTCTATCCCCAGCAGCCACGCGCCCGTGCGCCGGTTGATCAGTGGATCGACTGGCAGGCCACTGAACTCAACACGTCATGGCGCTATGCATTTATGTCGCTGGTGCGTAACTCGCCTGCGCATCAGGACCCAAGGTTACTGGCCGCCGCCTGTAAAGGCTGGTCGCACACCATGGGCATTCTGAATAAACAGCTGGAAAGAACCGGTCGCTATGTTGCGGGGCGTCATTTTTCGCTGGCGGATATTCCGGTCGGCCTGTCGGTTAACCGCTGGTATGAGACGCCGCTGGATCATCCGAGTTTGCCCGCAGTGCGCGCCTATTACGAGCGTCTGACCGAGCGCAGCGGCTATGCCACCTGGGGACGTAACGGAACGCCCTGAGATTTAACCGATGCCCGGCGACAGGCCGCTCATCTCACAGGCCAGCGCGCCGGTACGTTTAATTGCGTAAGTGTAACGCTCATCAAACGGGTAGCAACAGGAGAGTCGCAGCGCGTTATTACAGCGTTCACTTAGGGTATAGAGTGCGCCTGGCGTAACGCAGATTTTCTCCTGGAGCAGACGGTGGAACAGCGCAATACCATCGACATTACCCGGTAGCTCAACCCAAAAGACAAAGCCGCCCTGCGGCAGGGTGGCGCGTGTACCTTGGGGGAAGTGGCGAGCAATCAGACCACGCGCTTCATCCAACTGACTGATATAGCGACGGCGCAGACTGCGCAAATGATGATCGTAACCACCCGACTCAAGGAAATGTCCCAGCGTTTCCGAAAGCAGTATCGATTCTGACATCGATGACACCGCTTTTAATCGCGCAATCTCCGCGCTGAAGCGACCTGCTACTATCCAGCCGACACGGAAATCCGGTGCGAGCGTTTTGGTAAAGCTGGAGCAGTAAATCACCCAGCCATCGCGATCAAAGGCTTTTACCGCAGGTGATAGCGGCGTGCAGAACTGTAACTCGCCGTATAACCCGTCTTCAATCAGCGGAACCTGGTAGTGATTAACCAGCTGCGCCAGTCGCTTTTTATCTTCCAGTGACATGCTGCAACCCAGCGGATTCTGCACGTTCGGCATGGCTATCAGCGCCGAGATGCGTTTCTCAATTAACAGCATTTCCAGCGCATCCAGCGACAGTCCACGCTGTGGATCGGTGGGAATTTCAATCGATTTTAGTCCGAGGCTGGCGAGCAGCGGAAACAGGAAAAAATAGGTCGGAGTCTCCAGTCCGACACAGTCTCCCGGTTTAGTCAGGGCGCGTAGTGCCAGTTGCAGCGCCTCCATACAGCCGTGGGTCAGCGTAATATCGTCAGCAACCAGTGCCATGCCGGAATCCATCGCGCGTCTGGCGACCTCCCGGCGCAGGCGCATGCTGCCAGGCGGCATGGCATAGCGACCAATCATTCCCGGCTGGCGGCGCAGCAGTGAGGCCATAATGCGGCTCAACCTGGCCGCCGGATAGAAATCGCCATTTTGCGGGCAGGCCAGTGAAATATTGGTGTAGTCAGGATGATTTTGTGCGGCAAAAACGGTATCAATAAGATCCAGTTTTTCACTGCTCGGTGACGAAACTTGTGCACGGTGCTTACTGGCTTTGGTCACGGACGGCAGTACCCCACGGACAAAATACCCCGACTGCGGTCGCGCTTCTATCAGGCCGCGATCTTCAAGGATCCGCCAGGCATTTAACACCGTATTGACGCTAACCTGATGTGAACCTGCAACCCGACGAATCGCCGGTAATCGGCTGCCAGGAGGATAAGTGCCATGATGAATCGCTGTGGCAAAGGTTTCGGCCAGCTGATGATAGAGCGTCGTTTCCTGTGGTTCGATGATGGACACAATTTCCTCCTGACCTGATGGTTACAATGCGTTCATTTGTCAGATTGTACTCAATACAATAGTCATTTTGTGTATCTGTTACCATCACGCAGTAGTTTTTACACTGGTGCTCTGATAATTCATAAACAGGTGCACCATGCTCGATCCCTCATTTTTCAGTTATGTCACCGTAATGTCGATCACACCCGGCCCAAATAACCTGTTGCTGGCAACGTCAGGGGTTAACTTTGGCCTGCGGCGGACGCTGCCAATGGTTTTCGGTATTTTAGTTGGCTGTGCGATACAAACCATGCTGGCTGGCTTACTGCTGGAGGTGTTACTGCACTGGATGAGCCAGGTGCGTTTGCCGCTGACTTTGCTCGGCTGTACTTATCTGCTCTGGCTGTCGTGGAAACTGTTTCGCTCATCGGCACCGGAAATGCGGGCCAACGGTCGGCCCATGACGCTGATTGGCGGCGCACTGTTTCAGGCAGTAAATCCCAAAGCCTGGCTGATGGCGACCAATGTTGCCTTGTTGTACAGCGCCAGCAGCGGAGTATTAACCGTGATGGCAGGTTTTATGCTGCTTAATCTACCCTGTATCCTGGTCTGGGCGGTGATGGGCGATCGTTTACGTCATCATCTGCAAATACCGTGGAAGCTGAAGCTGTTTAATAGCGTAATGGCGTTGTCGCTGGTGGCTACCACACTATGGATGCTGATTGAGGCGCTGCAATATTAATGGCACATCTGATAAAAAGCCCTCATCGCAAATGAGGGCAGGTTGGTTTACTGTCTGATTAAGCGCGGAACTTCAGGAGTTTCTTCAAAATTGCTGCGGAATGGATTAATATCTAAACCTCCTCTGCGCGTATATCTGGCAAAAACAGTTAATTTATCGGGACGGCAGTAATGGTTGATATCATTAAAAATTCGTTCAACGCACTGTTCGTGAAATTCATTATGCATTCTGAATGAAATCAGATATCGCAATAGTTTTTCTCTGTCTATCCTGTTTCCTTTATACTTAATTACAACGCTTACCCAGTCAGGCTGATTAGTCACCAGACAATTAGACTTTAACAGATTAGAAGAGAGTGACTCATAAACATAGTCGCCGGAAGTGGCGTCAGAAAGATATTGAGGATTAAAGTCATAATCATCGATCTGTATGTCAAGATGATCAATGCACTCTCCCGGAAGTGAGGTGGTTAATAAGGGATAATGATTGAGGTGAGGATAAATTTTAACGCTAACCTGACCGTTGGCGGCCTGGGATAAGTCTTTTTTAAGTGCTGCCGAAACATGATCCGGCGTATCAAATTTGCTTTGATTAAAACTATTAAGATAGAGTTTAAAAGATTTCGATTCGATCAGATTACTGCTGGTTGCCGGAATAATAAACTCGGCAATAGCAACAATCGGCTTACCGCGCGGATTTAACCAGGAAAGCTCGAATCCAGTCCAGAGATCAAAGCCTGAAAATGGCAAGTTGTCTGGCTTAATATCAATTTCATCCCGGCCATAAGCTCTTGGCAGAGATTCCAGTAAATCGGGTGAGTAATACTGAATATATTCAGTGTTTTTACCGAGCAGGGTGATTCCTTCGTTACTTTTCACAGGCATTCCTTTTTTGTGCGTTAATATATCTACTGAATAACTCACGAGCTGCATAGATCGGCCCGACACCGATGATGGCGTAGGCTAACTTTATGATAAATTGTGAAATGATCATGGTTTGTATGGTTTCTGTACTCAGTACGTTATAAAAAGCAAGAGTACAGAATATAATACTGTCTATAGCCGAAGCTATCACCGTACTGGTAATCACCCGGATAAACAGAAATCTGGAATTAGTCAGCTCTTTTATTTTACATAACAGTAAGGAGTTTATATTTTCTGAAATCAGATAGGCACAGCTTGATGCAAACAGCACGGCGATAATGCTTTCGACAAACTCACTGTAGGATTTATTCAGATCCCATTCGCTCAGGCCCGGCAACAGACTGGTAGCCCATAATCCGGTAACAAATAAGATATTGGCGATAAAAGAGATAAGAATGGTTCTTCTGGCCATTCTTAGTCCGAAAAATTCATTAAGGATATCAACGAAAATAAATGTTAAAGGGTAAAAGAAAATGGCCGGTGGAACTACAAAATTGACCAAGGGAATGTGGATGGGTTTGACCCCACTTATAGTACAAAGAATGTAAATCACACACATGGTCACACTGATTATCAAATAAGCATACCATGATCTTTCATGCCGATCCGCCAGGTCGTAAGAGGTAATGGTATTTATATCACCATATAAACGGCGATAGAGAGCTTTAAGCTCATTGCGATTAAAGTCATCGGTAATTATGCTATTATCCAGCTCCTGTAAGTCAATATTGAGATGCTTGCCTGTTGCAAGTACCATAATATTGGCTTTTATGGTATCCGCGCGACTAAAACCCAATAGTTTGTATTTTTTATTGCAGTCCATTTAATATTTATCCTTAAATATTTAAACTACATTTCATTCAAACTCACTCTTTCTTCAATAATCGAACCCAACAGCATCTCGCCATATTGCTGCATATGCTTTCCATAATTATTGTTTTGTCTAAAAAAGATTCCATCTTTTTCTGAATGGAAGAGTCCCAGCTGTTTATTTGATGGCGGGCTGTGACGTCTTATAATAAGTGTGTCTCCAGGGAAAAAGAGATTTTTTATTTTATCTTCTACTTTTAATGCCACCATATTAGACACGTCACCAAAGTACCATGTTACCGGATACTGAGTGGCCAGAAATCCGACTCTCTGTTTAAAACACGACAAAAAAACCGACTGCGGTATCACCGGAATTGCCGCGGGATTTTTATCTCCTTCAGGCGATAACATTTTTTCAATGAACTCAATCTGCTCTAAATCGTGATTTTCAATGACATCACAAGTTACGCCAAAGAAGTCAGCAATACGGGTAATGGTAGAGTGCTGGACGTTATCTACCTTACCCTCAAGGATTTTATATAATGTTGCACGCGTTACGCCGGTGCGGTTAGCAAACGACACCTTCGTTTCACCCCGACTTCGCATAATATAATCTATATTGTTGATTATATTATCCTTTCTCTGAGAGCCAGATACTTTCATAGATTAGCTTTCCCTGCTCTAAATTGAGTCGCCTTAGCATATAAATATTTCTAATGGCTGTCCATGTTCCAGAGGGCCAGTGGTGCATATAAAGAGCTAAAATAACGACTTAAATTCATTTTCCAAAATATAAATAAACTATTTAACTTATTGTTTATAATAATTAAAATAAAATAGTGTACATTAATGAATTCAAAATGACTCTTTTTCGGTTGACTTTGCCCCCTCTGAGGAATTAATTTCTCTTCATAGTTTCGGTGCGTTATCGGTTTGTCTGGCGACAAATTACTGAGTAACAATCTCTAAGCAATAGCTATTACCTCTGATTTTTACGCTGTATTACTACGATTTTATCAGGAGATAAAATGAATGGAGTCACTTCGCAAGACTGGCATCGGGAAGATATCCTTGCTGCCGTCAGAAAGAAGAAAAAGTCGCTTGCTGCTCTGTCGAGAGAAAATGGTCTGTCATCAGGTACGCTGACTAACGCATTACAAAGGCCCTGGCCGCGTGGGGAAAAGATTATCTCTCACGCCATTGGAGTCGCACCTGAAGAGATATGGCCCAGCCGATATCTGAATAAAATTTAATAAATTAATATTTATTTTCATAGCCTTACATAACAGCTTGTTTTGCGGTTATCTCTTTGCTCCACACCAGGGAAATTTAGATTTTTATTTTGCTGAAGATGCTGGCTGATAAACGCCAGGCTGAATTAAAGAATCTGGCTAAAAAGTCTGACAGCGAGCTTGATTACCGCGGTATTCCCCTTCGGTAAGGCGCGGCTTAACGCTCTCCTGCGTAAGGAATTGCCGCGTGAGTTAAAGGGCAAATAATGTCTACGAAACAGGATTATCGCAAAAAAAAACGGCGGCATAATTGCCGCCGTTGTTCAGACAAGCTGACTTATCGACTAGTTCTGCGCTGCCGCGGCGGGTGCTGCTGCCGGAGCGTCGTTAGCGTTTGAATCGTCGTTCGCCGCTGGGGTCATTGGCGTGTAATCAAGCTGCAGAATACGGCTGGTATCACCCAACTCTTTTTCTGTCGCGGCAACGTTACCATTCAGTTTCTGGCCGTAAGAAGGGATGATCTCCTTCAGTTTAGCCTGCCACTCTGGCGTAGCGACTTTGTCTTTAAACACTTTGTTCATCAGATCCAGCATGATAGGTGCCGCAGTTGATGCGCCAGGTGAAGCACCGAGCAGTGCGGCGATGCTGCCATCCTGCGAGGAGACCACTTCGGTGCCCAGGCGCAGTACGCCGCCTTTCTCGGCATCTTTCTTGATGATTTGCACGCGCTGGCCTGCAATCACTAAATGCCAGTCCTCTTTCTTCGCGTCCGGGAAGTACTCTTTCAGCGCCTCGTAACGATCGTCATCAGACAGCATCACCTGGCTGATCAGGTATTTCACCAGATCAAAGTTATCCATGCCAACGTGCATCATCGGCATCACGTTAGAGGTGGTGATGGAACCGAACATATCCCACAGTGAACCGTTTTTCAGATACTTAGTGGAGAAGGTAGCGAACGGACCAAACAGCAGAACCTGTTTGCCATCCAGTACGCGGGTATCGAGGTGCGGAACGGACATTGGCGGCGCGCCAACGGAGGCTTTACCGTACACTTTCGCCAGGTGACGTTTTACCACTTCCTGGTTTTCAGTGACGAGGAATTCGCCGCCAACCGGGAAACCGGCATAGTTTTTCGCTTCAGGAATACCTGACTTTTGCAGCAGTGGCAGCGCTGCGCCACCGGCACCGATAAAGACGAATTTCGCCTTAATGGTTTTCTCTGCGCCATTATTTTTCAGATCAGCGATGGTGACATTCCAGCTACCGTCGTCATTACGCGTGATATCGCGCACTTCGTGGCTGGTCTGCAGATTAAATTTGTCGCTTTTTGACAGTGATGCCACTAACTGACGGGTGATCTCGCCAAAGTTAACATCAGTACCGATGGTAATGCGCGTCGCGGCAACTTTCTGATTAGGATCGCGACCTTCCATCACCAGTGGGATCCACTGTTCAATTTGCTGATGATCTTCTGAGAATTCCATTCCGCGGAACAGCGTGCTCTGCTGCAGTGCGGCATAGCGCTTGCGCAGGAACTCGACGTTATCGTCGCCCCAGACAAAGCTCATATGCGGAGTGGTGTTAATAAAGCTGCGTGGATTTTGCAGCACGCCTTTCTGTACCTGATAAGACCAGAACTGACGTGAAATCTGGAAGGATTCGTTAATCTCTACGGCTTTGGAGATATCAATCGAACCATCTTCTTTTTCCGGCGTGTAATTCATCTCAGCCAGCGCTGAGTGGCCGGTACCGGCATTGTTCCAGCCGTTAGAGCTCTCTTGTGCTACGCCATCAAGACGTTCGACCATCTCAATGGACCAATTCGGTTCAAGTTCATGCAGATAAGTCCCCAGAGTGGCACTCATAACTCCGCCGCCGATCAGCAATACATCGACGTTCTTTTCTTGTTCTGCAACTGCTTGTTTGCTAAAGCCAAAAGCATTCATACACAGCGCGAGAATTAATGCTGTTTTGCGCATTATGCGACATCTCCAACCGTTGATTTCTCAACATTTCTTTGCAGGCGATAGAGTTCCAGCTTCTGATGAGCGGTTAATCTATTTCCACCACGATAAAAAGGACACTCACGAGTAAAGCAACATAAAGCGTCATTTTGCTTAACTGCACGTTATACATGCGAGCAGAAATATAACATTCCTGAAATTAATTTGAACAATTTGTTTAAAATTTAAAATATGTAGCGGGATTTTGACGGGCTGAAACGATAAGGCTGAAGAGGGTATCAGCCTGAAATGTTAACAAAAATTGCTTTCAAAAGATTATCGACAGCGGATCAGTCGCGCGGCGCGCTGTCCGGTAATTTTCGCGTACTGATAGCCAGCCGGTTATAGGTATTCATCAGGCCAATCGCGATAGTCAGATCAATAATCTCTTTTTCGCTGAACTGAGTAGCCAGTGACGCATATAATGAGTCAGGCGCGCCTTGCGTTGCGATTAATGTCAGGCTTTCGGCCCACGCCAGCGCTGCTTTCTCTTTTGCGCTGAACAGCGTGCCCGACTCATGCCACACCTGCGTCAGCACGATTTTATCCCAGCTTAAGCCCGCTTTGTGCAGCGCTTTAGTGTGCATATCGATACAGTATGCACAGCCGTTAATCTGTGAAACGCGCAGGAACACCAATTCGACCAGCTCATGCGCAAGGCCGCTTTGCGAGACATAGCTGTAAACCGCGCCGAGTGCCTTCATGCCTGCCGGTGCAACCTGAGAAAAATCAATACGTTCGCTCATTATATCTCTCCTGCCATCATTAATGTTGGGTTAGCCTTGTGGCGTTGATGAGTATTCTCTTCTCTGTGATGGAATAGAAAAAGTGCCAGGAATTGATAAAAATAGTGGTCCATTCAGAATCAGCGTTAATCGCGATGCGCGTAGCGGATTAACCGAGCAGATTCGCAGTGCCATTACTCAGGCGATCGGTGAAGGACGATTAAAACCGGGGGCGCGAATGCCGTCCTGCCGCGACCTTGCCGCGCAGCTTGGCGTTGCGCGTGGCACTGTGCGAAGCGCCTACGATATGCTGGCTGACAGTCAGTTGCTGGAAGCGAAAGGTGCGGCCGGAACCTTTATTACCCAATATCCGCCGATCACAATTTCAAACTCCGTGCCATCCGTGCCATCCGTGGCGCTGACGCCACTGCCGGATATCGTCTGTGACTATGATACGCCGCCACTGACCTTTCAGATGGGCGTACCGGCAACTGATGCCTTTCCGGCCAGCGTCTGGTCACGTATTCTGCAACGCCATGCACGTAGTAGTGCCACCCAGCCAGTCTGTTATCCCGATCCGCGTGGTAGCCTGGCACTGCGTCAGGAACTGGTGGCGTACCTGGCGATGTCGCGTGGCGTTAACTGTCAGGCAGCGCAAATCATTATTACTAACGGCTACGCCGGTGCGCTGGGGCTGATCTGTCTGGCAATGGGTTTTCGTGACGCTCAGGCGTGGATTGAGGAACCGGGCTACTTACTGGCCTGTAAGGCGCTGGGATTAGTCGGTATTGAGCCGGTGCCGATTGCGGTTGATGAGCAGGGCATCAGGGTGAGTGAAGGGATACAGCGTGCGCCTGCCGCCAGCTTCGCGCTGGTGACTGCCGGGCAGCAGTCACCGCTGGGTATGGCACTTTCGCCGGAGCGTCGCAGTGAGCTGTTGGCATGGGCACAGGAAAATCACCGCTGGATTATTGAAGATGACTACTTAGGCGAGTTGCAGCTTAGCAGCCGCGCGGCTCCGGCGCTGGCTTCAAGAGACAGCGCCGGGCGGGTCATCCATATCGGCACGTTCAGCAAAACGCTCAGTCCCGCGCTGCGCCTCGGTTTTGTCGTCGTCCCGCTGGCGCTGGCTGCGCGCTTTGGTGATATCGCGGCGGCAATGGCTCCGGCATCGGGTGCTGTATCGCATAACGCGGTGGCGGAGTTTCTGCGTGAGGGTCACTTTTTACGCCATTTGCGCCGCATGAAGCGCCTCTATGCCGAGCGAATGGAGAAAATGATGCAGGCGCTGCAACCGCATTTTCCCCAGCTCCGGCGCGGCGGGCTGGCGGTTATCGTGCAGCTACCGGCGGGAATCGCCGACCGTATCATTGCTCGTGAAGCGCTGGCCTGGGATATGGCTCCCTCGCCGCTGTCAGCATGGTTTCAGCGTGATGAGCTGCGCCAGTATGGCCTGATATTAGGGGTGACCAATATGCCAGGCGACGGCTTTGAACAGTGCGCGCAAAAACTGCGCCAGTTAGTTGACGCACATTTGCCGGTGGTTACTTCTCCAGGGTCTGATTGACGCGCTGCAACATCCAGGGATAGAACGGATTGGATGAGATACGCATCAGCATATCAAGGCTGACAATCAGCACCGAGCGTTCGCCGCGCGGCGTCAGGCTGCCAAAACTGACGCCAAATTCTTCTGGTTTGTCCGGGTAGCGGCCATACAGCGAGTCGCTAAGTGGGAACGGCAGCGAGACGTGCGACAGTGAATAGATATCCGTCGGATATTTCACCCCCAGCGGCTCGGTCACCGAGACGGTTTCACCGGCCAGCGTGCGTATAGCGACAGCTTCACTGCTGGTGTGGGAGGCGCTGGTGATCAGTGTAGTAGTGTAACGCCTTGGAGGGGGCGGTAGTAGGTGTTCACTTGCATGCAGTGAGCTGCTGCGCATTAACGGTGACAGGCGTACCGACTGATTCACATCAAATAACACCAGTTCGCTGCCGTTAGCCGGTAACTGATTGTATAACGCATTGATTACCGCAGGCGTACTGACGGTGGCATCCGCTACCGACTGGAAGGTCAGTACCGGAGGCAGTCGGTTTAAGCCATCAGCGCGCGCAAAATCGAGAATTTCCTTCTGTAGTGCACGGGTTAACAAATAAGACTGCCGCGCAGCTTTTACCGGAAATGAATTGTATTTAAATGGATTAAACTCCGGCAGGATGCCGAGCCACGCGGTGCGGGCAAATGCCGGTAACAGTGAAGGCAGCCCGGCCAGTCCGGCATAACGGGCATAGCCGCTGACGCCAATCATTGGTGAAATCAGAACCAAACGCTGCGGTATCACCAGCCGTGGATCATCCAGCGCGTCCAGCGCATATTTCATTGCCAGCGCACCGCCATTGGAAAATCCCATAATATGCAGTGGAGCATCGGCCGGAACCCGCTGGCGGGCTTCACGCACTGCCAGCCGCGTGGCCGCCATCCAGTCTTCCCAGTTGACGCGCGTCAGTCCGCCCGGCACGGTGCCGTGTCCTGGCAGACGAATAGCGACAGCAACAAAGCCGTGCTGCTGATAATTTTCCGCAAAATGACGCAGGCTGTAAGGCGAGTCCGTCAGGCCGTGCAGCAACACTACCGCACCGCGTGGTTTTCCTTCTGGCAGCAAGATATAAGAACGGTTCCAGTCATGGGCAAAGCCGGGTGGATAAACCGGACTTTTCGCGGCGTAGCGATTGAACGTTTCCGGCTGATCGTCACTGAGTTTGTCAGTGACGTTGGCTTTTACTGCGGCAAAAACACGGTTTTCATTTTCTGCCCACGTAGCCCAGTTGGCTCTGTCCATCGCGCTGGCGCTCAGCTCTTCCGGTACATAGGTGTGCCACAGCTCAAGATCTGGCCCGCGCTCTGTCACGGTAATACGTATTGCCAGCAGCACAATTGCCACGATGACAAACGAAATGATTGCGCGTTTCAGCCAGGTCCTGGTCCGTTTTAACATCGTGATTTTGTGCCTTTAGCGATTAAATTTTAAAGTACCGGCGATAAATATAGCGGATAACAAAATACTCAATAGCGCCTAATAACAGAAACCACAGGCAAAATACCAGCGTGTACAGCTGGCCAATATCCTGCAAATGGAAGGTTGCCATCAGCGATTTAGTCAGCTGCACGCCAAACCACGGTGCCGGCAGCAGCAGGGCTGACAGAAAACCGAGCATCAGGATGCCCATTGGGATCAGAAAGGTTTCAAAGGTGCTTTTCATGCGTTCAGACTTGTTCGCTAAAGTGAACCGGCATTGTCAGATAATATTCCTTCAGATTCAATATTCATGCCCGTGCCAGCAGGCTGCGCATCTTCTCAGGCATTTCCAAAGATAACGCTTTGATCTGTATAGGGCCAGCGTCGTCTGGCCCACAGAATTCAGCAACGGGCAAGTTAGCCTGCGTTAAAATGTATAGCCAAGGCTATACTCAAATCCATGATTTTATTGTCTTTTTATCTGCACCACTGCGTGATAGCATGCGCGCTCTTTTGGAAAGTTCGCACAATTTTGACGAAAAGCAGGCTTTTAATTTCGTCAGCACGCAGTCGGTATAACAACAATGAACGTTTACGCCACACTGATTCTTGCATTTGCTATGTCAATGGATGCTTTTGCCGCTGCAATGGGTAAAGGCGCCGCGCTGCACCGCCCGACGCTGAAAGAAGCGATTCGTACCGGACTGATTTTTGGCACGGTTGAAGCTTTAACGCCGTTGATCGGCTGGGCCATCGGCCTTGCGGCCAGCCAGTATATTATGGCGTGGGATCACTGGGTGGCTTTCACCCTGTTATTTATTCTCGGTGCGCGGATGATTGTTGAAGGTTTTCGCCGCCCGCAGCAGGAAGAGTATCAACAGCCACAGCGCCACGGCTTTTTACTGCTGGTCACCACTGCGATAGCGACCAGCATCGACGCCATGGCAGTTGGTGTGGGTCTGGCATTCCTGCAGGTCAATATTGTGGCAACCGCACTGACCATTGGTGCTATGACGGCCTTTATGGCGGCAAGCGGGATTTTATTAGGCCGCTTTATTGGCCCGGTAATGGGAAAATGGGCTGAAGTGGTCGGGGGTGTGGTGCTGATTGGTATTGGCTGTAGCATTCTGGTGGAACATTTAGAGCTGCTGGGCTAAGTGCAATTAAAACGTCTTATATTACTGAGCTGGCATGATTTTCTGCCGCATTCGGCGGCGAAACTTCACCCCTGATTAGTCAGTATTGCGGGCAGGCGTGCTGCCCGCAACAAGGCTTATTACGACTTATTTTTGCAGCGCATTCAGCTCAGTGCGTGCCTGGTTCAGCTCCTGCTGAATTTCACTCAGGTCAGACTGCTTTTCGGCTAACTTGCGTTGGTATTTAGCGATTTTTTGGCTATCACCTTTGGCTTTCGCTGCGCTCAGGTCTGCCTCAACCTCAGCAACATCATCATTTTTTTCAGCCAGCTTTTTCTCCAGCTTATTCACGTCTTGCTGTGCGTCAGCCAGCACGCTTGCAGGAGTGCAGTGCGCTTTCACTTCCGCCAGCGCTTTTTTCAGTCCGGCGACTTTATAGGTATTGCCATATTGTTCAGCGATGCTGATCTCTTTTTCCAGAGCTGCGCTTTTCGCGGAACAACTTTCTGCTGCATGCGCAGAAGCGAACATACCAACTGAGGCCACAACGGCCAGAACGGATACTAATTTTTTCATCATCTTTTTCCTTAATTGATGAGTCGCCGGAGCCAAATGCTACGGCAAGTTTTGCAGGCTAAAGAGTCGTACAGATGCGCCCTCATTTTTTTGAAAAACATTCCCTGCGGGCAGGCATGGATGGTGGTGGGCGCAAGCTGATAAGTCAACACTAATCAAATGGTCATTAACGTTGAATCCGGCTGTTCAGGTAAGATTTTGTGATCTACTTCAAATAAATTTGCCTGAAAAACGTGCGGATTGTATAATTTTTTGCGTTATTAAACAAAATTTGAACCAGGTGGCACCATGAAAAAATTCTTTAAATATGTATTCCGCACCTACGTTGAAGCTTATAAGCACGTACCGCCGGGCGCACTGCACTGAGTTTTCATCCCGAAACCGGTCAGCTAAGAACCCTCGATAGCCACGGTTAAGGATCGACCGATGGTTATCAAACCTCTGCTTTTCTCCCTGTAAATTCTCTCTTCTTGCTATTTTTCCCTTATCAGGCAATGTATTAGTTAAACCAGTCTGGCTATCCCTACAGGCGATTTAACCGGAGATGATGATGAGTCAACACGTTGCTGCTCTGCTGATTATTGATATGCAAAATGGTTTGGTAAATGGTGAAAAGACGCCCTGGGCCAGAGAAAGCTTACTTAATAATATTAATAAGCTGATCGCTAAAGCGCGCGAAAGCCAGCAAACCATTATCTTTGTGCAGCATACCGGGCCGGATGGAACGATTCTGGCGCAAGGCAGCGAGATGTGGCAGATCGCGCCCGAATTGCAGCGGGAAGAGCACGACAGCTATCTGACCAAAACGCGGCCAAGTTGTTTTTACCAGACGTCGTTAATGAGCCTGCTGGCAGAGAAAGGTATCAAAAAGCTGATAGTGTCGGGAATGCAGACGGATTACTGTGTCGATACCACCTGTCGTGCTGGCCGCGATCTGGGTCTGGACACCGTGTTGGTCAGTGATGCTCACAGTACTTTCGCTAATGGTGTGCTGAGCGCTGAGCAAATCGTGGCTCACCACAATAAGCTGCTTTCGGGTCCATTTGTTACTTTACTGACAAGCGATGAAGTGAGCTTTAAGCGCTGATGAAAGCTGGCGACAGTGCTGCCGCCAGCCGGTTACAAACTCAGAGTTTCGTATCGATAATCGGGTCGCGAACGACAAACAGGTAGGACATCGCACCCAGCACCGTGACGCAGGCACAGATGGTCAGTGCCAGACTGAACGAGTTAGTGGTGTCAAGGATCCAGCCGGTGACTACCGGGGCGAATGAGGCAAAGACAAAGCTGGCAAAGTTCTGGATGCCACCGACTGACGCGGTCATCCGCGAGTTAACCGCCACGTGAATCAGGCCCCAGCAGGAGGTGCCGGCAAAGTGGATGCAGAAGAGCGCCATACCAATTAACACCACCGCACTGCCGGTGTTGTCGGCGCGCACCACCACCGCAGTAAAGGCGGCAGAGAACAGCATACCGGCGACAATACAGATTTTGCGGGTTTTCAGCGGTTCCATGCCTTTGCGCACCAGCGCATCGACGACAAAACCATTCAGCAACATACCAGCAGCGCCAAACAGGAAAGGTATCGCGGACAACAGGCCGGTGCTTTTTAAGTCGAGGTTATACGTGGTTTGCAGATAACCCGGTAACCAGGCCAGATACAGCCAGGCAGTGTAGTTAATGCCGCTGAAGCCAATCATCATCCCCCACATGGTGCGGTTTCTGAACAGTCCACGCCACTCGCGAAAACTCAACGGTTCTTTGCTGGCGCGGACGCTGCCCGCCTCCAGATAATTAATCTCTTCCCTGGTCAGAGTGCTGTTATCGCGGTTGCGATACAGCATGTACCAGCCCACCGCGAGGAACATCCCCAGTACCCCGATAGTGACAAACATGCCGCGCCAGCCCATTACCAGCATCATTGCCGCAAGGATGGGTGGGCTGATCGCCAGGCCGACGGTAGAAGCGGCGTTGAAAATCCCCATCGGCATGCCGCGATCTTTGATATTAAACCAGTCGTTGATCACTTTAACGCCACACGGGTTCATCGGCGCTTCACCAATACCCAGCCCGATGCGCACCAGAATAAATTGGGTGAAGTTATGTACCAGCCCGGACAGCGCCTGGAAAAATGACCAGACAAACATGCCGATACCCAGCATGATGCGCGGCCCTTTGCGGTCCAGCAGCGCGCCGCAGGGCAGCTGAGCAATGCCGTAGGCCAGTGAAAAAGCAGACAGCAGAAAGCCAATTTCAGTGGCGCTCAGGCCCAGCTCACCGCGAATCGTCATATTTGCGACCGACAGTGAACTGCGGTCGAGATAGTTGATGATGGCCGCAAGGAACAACAATATCATTGCGGTGGTCTGAATCTTTTTGATCCGTGGCGATCGTAAAATCGCGCCGCGAGCAGGCACGAAATCAACGGGATCGGCGCCCTTAGCGGTACTGGCTTCGTTACCGGTTACGCTGCGACTATTTTCCATTACTCACTCCCGGAATATGTAGAGTTTTATTATTTTGCATCGGCAACCTCACCAGAGGGTCGGTTGCCAGTCGGGGTTTGGGGATTAACAGATCAGCAGACTAGAGGGCAAAAATTGAGCGTGTTACGAGGTTGTTTCATTTCCGTGCGACAGCTAATGCTTTGCGGTTTTTTATCGGTACTTAATCGCTTTTTCTGGCGACAGGATGAAAAAAACGCTGCCGCAGACTCAGTTGTACTGATTAATTGAGCGAATCATCGATTGCTTGGCGGTAGACAGATGGCGATGCAGTTCACAGTGCGCGTCTACGTCATTGCGGCTCAGCATCGCGGTGAGAATCGCCATATGTTCTTCCAGCGCAACGATATTGCGTGATTTTAAATCGCTTTCATCCCACTGATAATGTGAATGAAAAATGACCGATATAATTTCAAGAGACTGATTGAAGAAGGGATTATTTGCCGCTGACAGAATCAGTGAGTGCATCTCTTTATCCAGCTGGGCAAACATGCGGTAACTGCTGGCAATGGTATCGCGCATCTGGCGATGGCGATCGAGCAGATCTCTGGCCTGCATCCAGCGTCCGTCATCGCCAGGCAGATTCATAAAGCGATTAAGCGCGTGCGTTTCCAGCATTTCGCGCAGCTCAAACAGTTTTTCCGCATAGTTTTGATCGAATTTTTTCATATGCCAGTAGCCGCGCCGCACCTGTTCAATCAGGTCATAGCGGCAGAAGCGCAGTAAAAACTCCCTTACCACCACCGGGCTGACCTTTACCGACTGTGCCAGCTTAATTTCCGAAAACGTGTCGCCCGCTTTCAGCTGGCGCTGATTAATCATCTGGAAAAAAGCCTGTTCAAACAGTGTGGTCTGTTTATCCACCGGTGGATAAAGCTCGCTAAAACCGTCCTGCTCATTGGGCTGACGGGCAATCAGATAGCATCCGGCAACGTTCTCCAGCACGCCACATTGCTCAAAATGCGCCAGCGTATGGCGCACGGTGGTCCGGCTGATATTAAACATTTCGGCCAGTGCCGCCTGCGGGGGCAGCGGTGAACGGATATGCCGATGCACCATGGCGTCAATCATCTGATTGATCACGTTCTGACGAAGTTCCAGCGATCGGCTCATGGTGTCTCCCGGTTTTTTTAAGCTATTAAAAACCACATGAAGACCAAAAAATCAGTCGACGGTCACAGTTCTGCACTGATGAAATTTCCGCGTCGTTTTTTTACGCCATAACAGCGCACAGACAACAGGAGATTAGCCATGACGATGATGAACACGCTGGTATGCCCGGAACCGAGAAAAATGGTTTATCAGCAGGTTGAGAAACCGACCCCGAAAGCGAATGAAGCGCTGATCAAAATCATCGCCGCAGGAATTTGCGGCACCGATATTCATGCCTGGGCAGGAAATCAGCCGTTTTTCAGCTATCCACGCGTACTCGGTCATGAGCTGTGCGGCGAAGTCGTGGCGCTCGGCAGTGAGGTGAAGCATCTGCATATTGGTCAACGCACGGCGCTGATTCCTTATGTGTCCTGTTTACGTTGTGGTGCTTGCCGCAGCGGTAAAACCAACTGCTGCGAAAATATTTCGGTAATTGGTGTTCATCAGGATGGGGGGTTTGGCGACTATCTCAGCGTGCCTGCGGCGAATCTGCTGGCGGTTGACGATCTACCGGCGGAAACCGCGGCGCTGATCGAGCCTTTTGCTATCAGTGCCCACGCGGTGCGCCGCGCCGGATTGCAGCCGGATGAAGATCTGCTGGTGGTGGGTGCCGGGCCGATTGGCCTGGGTGTGGCGGCGATAGCCAAAGCGTCAGGAGCGAATGTCATCGTCGCCGACACCAGCGAGTTTCGTCGTCAGCATGTTACCGACACGCTTGGTTTACCGGTGCTGAACCCGCTCGACGCGGATTTCGAAATGGCACTGCGTCAGCATTGCTCCGGCATGCTGGCCGCGAAAGTGATAGATGCTACCGGTAGCCCACAGGCGATGAACAACACCATCAGCCTGATTCGGCATGGTGGCACGATTGTGTTTGTCGGGCTGTTTAAAGGCGATTTGCAGTTCTCTGATCCGGAGTTCCACAAGAAAGAGACCACCATGATGGGCAGCCGCAATGCCACGCTGGAGGATTTTACCCGGGTCAGACAATTGATGGGCGAAGGTAAAATCACCGCCGGTATGATGTTGAATCAGCACTTCGAATTTGCCAGTCTGGCTGACGTGTTTGAGGAGCAGGTGATTAACAACCGGCAGTTAATTAAAGCTGTGATTCACTTCTGAAGCCGCGTTAAGCCTCGCGATACTTCAGTTTATCGGCCTCGGTAATTTCACGCATCACCCGGCAGGGATTACCGGCGGCCAGCACATTTGGCGGCAGATCTTTAGTCACTACGCTGCCGGCGGCAATTACGCAGCCATCGCCAATCGTCACGCCCGGCATCACTGAGACGGCTGCGCCAATCCACACATTATTGCCGATAGTGATAGGAAAAGCGTATTCCAGCCCTTGATTACGGCGCCCGGCATCCAGCGGATGCCCGGCGGTATACAGACCAACGTTCGGCGCGATAAACGCGTTATCCCCAATAGTGACTTTCGCGCCATCGAGGATCACCAGATTCATATTGGCGTAGAAGTTTTCACCGACTTCGATATTAAAACCGTAATCACAGTAAAATGGCGGTTCAAACAGGAAGTTTTCACCGGTCTTTCCCAGCAGGGATCGCAGCAGCGCCGTGCGCCCGGCACCGTCACGCGGATGCGTATGGTTGTAGTCAAATAACTTCGCTTTCGCTTCTTCGCGCTGACGCAAAACTTCTGCATCGTAATTAGCGTCGTACAGCAATCCTGCAGCGGCTTTTTCCATCTCTTTCATGAGTGAAACCTGGTTTTCAGCTGAGTAATGCTTCACAGTTTAGTTTTAGTTACACCCAGCGCAACTATACTCTCTGGCAGACAGATTTGAGGATGTTTCAATGATGATTAAATCTTTGCTGGCGGTAGTGGTAGGGGGCTCGGTAGGCTGCGTACTACGCTGGCTGATTTCAGTACGCTTTAACCCGTTATTTCCCAATCTGCCGCCGGGAACGCTGATCGTTAATCTGGTGGGCGGGTTTATTATCGGTATGGCGCTGGCGTATTTTATTAAAAATCCGCAGCTTGATCCGGCATGGAAATTATTGATCGTGACCGGCTTATGCGGCGGCATGACCACTTTTTCAAGCTTTTCGGCAGAAATTATGACGCTGTTGCAAAGCGGTAATTATCTGTGGGCAATGCTCAGTGTTATGACCCATGTCATTGGTTCGGTGCTGATGGCGTTTGCCGGGTTTGCAGTGATCACGATGCTTTAAATAGCCGTTTTAATGGGGCGACGTTCTCGCCGCCCGTCATTTCAGATTTATTTCAGACAGTCAGCAATAAACTGAGCGGCGGTTTGTGCGCCCTCGGCGGAAATAGAGTGGCCGGTTGTTGGTTCAATCTGGGTTTTCACCTGCACGCCTGCAGCGATCAGCCGTAGCGCGGCAGATTCACTTTCCGCCCATGGAATCACCGTATCAGCCTGACCGTGAATCAGTAGTGCTGGCGTCTGCTTCGTCGGCGTCAAGGGTTCAGGTGAAGCCAGTCGCCCGGAAAATGCCACCACGGCGGCGACCGGCCAGCGTCCGGTTACCAGCGCATCCAGCGCCATAATCGACCCCTGTGAAAAACCGACCAGCACTACGCGGTGCAGTTGCTCACTCATCTGATGGGCTTCAAGAATACTCTGTAGTTTAGCGTCAAAGGCTTCACGCGCCTCAGCCACCCGCGCCGGACGATTCTGTTCGGTAATGCCGTTCAGGCTAAACCATTGGTAACCGCCGCCATGCTCAAAGTGAAACGGTGCATCAGGTGAAGCAAAGATCGCGCCGGGTAATGCCGGTGACCAGTGGTTGCCTAAACCCGCCAGATCGTCGCCGTTACTGCCGACACCGTGCAGCATAATGATTAAACTTCTTTCCATCTCTACTCCTGAATACGAATTTCTCCACTTCACGCTTGAAGAAGAAGTCAGTGACTCAACATAATTACGCTGTTCATCGTCCAGATCAACTGACAGCGCCAGCGGCGATTAATCCGCTTTACGATAAGGCAGAGCGTCGCGCGCCTCAACGATCCAGTCGGCAACCCCGGCACGCTCCTGCCGGAGAAAATCATCCACCGCCGCACGTAAACCGGGATGACACAGATGATGCCATGAGCGGGTTAACGTGGGCTCAAATCCTCTGATTAGCTTATGTTCGCCCTGCGCACCGGCGTCAAAATGGCTGAGCCCGGCGGCGATGGCATATTCCATCCCCTGATAAAAACAGGTCTCAAAATGTAGCCGATCGAACTCGGCTATCGATCCCCAGTAGCGGCCATAAAATGTGCTGCCGCTGACCAGGCTGAAGGCCATTGCCAGCGGTTGTCCGCGCAGTTGTGCCAGCACCACGCGGATATTCTCCGGCATCCGCTGCGCCAGCAGGCTAAAAAATTCTCGCGTCAGATAGGGACGTTGCCCGCGCACCGCATAAGTATTGGCATAGCAGGTGTAGATAAAATCCCATTGATTTTCCGTCACCTGCGCACCTTCCAGCCAGATAAATTCAATGCCGGATGCCGCCACCTGCTGGCGCTCTTTACGCAGTTGTTTACGTTTGCGCGACAGTAAACTGTCGAGGAAATCCTGGAAGTCGCGGTAACCGCAATTGTGCCAGTGATACTGGCAGCCATGGCGTTCCAGCCAGTCTGGCTGGGCCGCCAACAGGCCATCAGCCTGCGCATCGGTAAAATTGATATGTGCGCCTGACAGACCGTGGCGTAACAGATAGTCGGGCAGCTGCGCCAGCAGCTGGCTGGCCGCCCCCGCATCACCCAGAACTCTGGCTCCTGTCACCGGACTGAACGGAATCGCTCCCAGCCATTTCGGATAATAAGCAATACCAGCACGATGGCAGGCGTCGGCCCAGCCATGATCGAAAACGTATTCACCGCGCGAGTGGCTTTTACGATAGCCGGGAATCGCCGCGCGCAGCGAGCCCTGCTGATACCACAGCAGATGTTCAGGCTGCCAGCCGCTGTGCTGATTCAGGCAACCGCTTTCTTCCAGCGTCGAGAGAAAAGCGTGGCGCAGAAACGGATTATCATCCGGCAGCAGCGCGTCCCATTCGGCGGCGGGCAGTGCTGACAATGAGGTCAGGCGAGTGACAGACATCAACAGGCTCCGTGGGCGTGAAAAGTCGAGTGTAATGCAAGTCGGCAGTGGCTGTCCGGGATAATCAGCGCCCGGAAGGGGTTAAAAACAAGCCCTCAGTCCATAAAGTCCATAATTGAAATATTTAAGTCACTTGTAATTTGTGACATTCATTCCGGCTATTAACTTGTTAAGTTGCTTATTTGTCGGGTTTGACTCTACTCTCAGCGCAAGAGTAGCCGCGTGTTTCTCTGCCGACACTCCCGATATAAATGAAACGTAAGTTCCAAAAATAGTGATTACGATAGATTTTCATCTGCCTCGCGGAGAATCATAATGAAATTTGCCCAAAAATTACTGCTGGCTGCTGCACTCAGCTGTTCCGGTTCGGCCGTTGCCGAAACCATCGGTGTCTCTATGGCCTATTTTGATCAGAACTTCCTGACTATTATTCGCCAGTCGATTGATAAAGAAGCAAAAGCGCGCGGGCTGGAGGTGCAGTTTGAGGATGCGCGCGGCGATGTCGGTCGCCAGACCGATCAGGTGCAGAGTTTTATCAGTGCTGGGGTTGACGCGATTATTGTCGATCCGGTGAATTCGGCGGGTACGCCAGCGATAACCAAACTGGTACATCAGGCAAATATTCCCCTGGTGTATGTCAACCGCACGCCCGGTGATGTGAAACTCCCTGCCGGTGTCGTGTTTGTCGGTTCGGATGAGAAAGAGTCCGGCAAAATGCAGATGGAAGCGCTGGCGAAGCTGGCAAATTATCAGGGCAACGTGGCGATTATGATCGGCAATCTGACCGACGCCGGAGCGGTGCAGCGCACCAAAGATGTTGAGCAGGTCGTGGCGAAGTACCCGAAAATGAAGGTAGTGCTAAAACAAACCGCCAACTATTCGCGTAACGAAGGCATGGATCTAATGCTTAACTGGCTGACCAACGGTGAGCAGATCGATATTGTGGCCGCCAACAATGATGAAATGGCGATTGGCGCGATTATGGCGTTGCAACAGGCGAAAAAGACCGACGCTAAAATTTTGGTTGGCGGCATCGACGCCACGCCGGACGGCCTGAAGGCGCTGGCTTCCGGCAAAATGCAAGTGACGGTATTTCAGGACGCGGTTGGTCAGGGCAAAGCCTCAGTGGATGTTGCCCAGCGTCTGATTAAAGGCGAAAAACTCGAGCCTTACTACTGGATTCCGTTTGAGCTGGTGACCAAAGAGAATATGCAAAGTTATATCGACAAACAGTAATCAGCTGCGGCCAGCAGAGCATTCTGCTGGCCGTTAGTTCTCATCAGCCTGCATCTGTAATGCCATGGCGCTGGCCGGATCAAATAACGACAGGCTCTCAATCTGATCGAGCAGGATAACCTTACGAAACGCCATCGCCGATTTAGGCTCTGAGATCAGCGTAATATCATGTTTTGCATACCAGGCACTGTAATTATGCTCGACGCAGAGTTCCAGTGATTTACTGTTGCGATAACCGCTCAGCATGGGGATCAGTACCAAATTATTGGCGGTTGAGTTGTCAAAAGAAGCTGTATGGATCATGCCGATGTAAATACGCCGGGACTTCAGCGTTATCCACGCCAGCTCACCCTCTTCCATACACTGATACAGTATTCCTTCCACGCCATTGGCGCGGGTCAGGCGCTTATACAGTCGTTGCCTGCCGCTGCTGCTCAGCCGTGCACTGGGCGCCCAGTTTGAGCGATATAAACAGAACAGTATCGCAAATGACAGCATCACCACCACCGGGGCCTGAATGCCGAGAAAACTCCAGTTCATAAATTCAATCTGGTAATGGTGATGTTCAAAGCCGGAGAACTGTGGCAGCGTATTAAGCGTGGCCGACACCGTCAGCAATATCAGCCAGGTCAGGCCGGTCGCGATCACACCTTGCAGTACAAAGATGCAGCCGTACAGCGCCACCAGAAAGTAGACGTCCCAGCCGAAGGAGCGTTTGATTTTAAACCGGGTAGAGAGGTCGCGGCTGGTGTACCAGTAGCCGCACACCATCAGCACCATAAATATCGCGGTACCCATCTCAAGCCCTCTTCAACGTGTTAACGTGCTCGTCAAAATCACGTTGCACCTCTTCGCTAAGGATATTCACCGTAGCGTTGCCATCTTCGTCGATAATGATGCGTTCGCCATCGGCAATCGACTCTTCAATATCGCTACGATTTAATACCTGCAATAACTTTTCCGGGCTGGAAAACAGTGAGCGAGCCAGTCTGAACATAGATATCTTCCCTCTTTTGAACGTTAAGTGTAGAGCGTCTGCGGGGAAGGGACAGGAAGATAATTCTGCATTACAGGGTTTAAACGCCCGTTCAGCGCCTCGGCTGCACGGGCAGGGGATCGGTAATTATCGCTGGAGTAATCGTCAGTTTTATCAAACTTGATTATTCGGCATCTTGCCGTTCGCGGCTTGCCAGCAGCCATGCCTGACGGCGATTCTCCAGCGGCGTGACGGTAATACCGTGTACCACAATACTGGCAACGACCAGCGTAAACGCCATATCGATCATCCGTTGCGCATCCGCGCCTGCCAGCCCGTGCATTGAGGCAAAAGCGATATAGTTGATACTGCCAATGCCGCGAATGCCCAGCCAGCCAATCAGCAATCGCCGCATGCGCGGCATGCCGGTGCCGATAGTCATCAGGTATACCGCCGCCGGACGAATCAACAGAAACAGTATGGCCGCAATCAGTAAACCGGTCAGATTCCAGTGCAGGGCAAGAGTGACGCCGAGAATCAGCACCACGCCCGCCGCCAGTAGCCGCTCAATGGTATCGCCAAATGATAACGCATCGCCAACCACCAGACCGACAGACTTGGTCAATCCGGCACCGGTGTGACGCTGGCGCTGATTGATATCGACCAGCATTTCCGCTGGCGGATAGCGATCGTCTTCCGGCATATTTTCCGGCGGATGGCGCATCATCACCCGCAGTTCCGCGCGCCGCAGGCCGACGCCTGCGGCAAAAGTAGCCAGAAATCCGGAGGCATCTACCGCCTGCGCCGCCGCATAGCTGAGGGCGATCAACGCCAGCGCCAGAAAGTCATTTGGCGCAATATCCTGATGTGCGCTGCGCAGATGAGTTGTCAGTACGCCAATCAACCGGCCCATACCAAAGCCGATGGCAATTCCCCCGGCCAGCGCCCAGATGACATCGACCGCAGCCCAATGGGCAAAGTCACCGAACGAGAGTGGCTGCTCACTAACTATCATCATCATCGCCAGCATCAGCAGTGGCAGCGCGGAGCCGTCATTCATGCCGGCCTCACTGGAGAGCGCCACGCGCAGCGAGTCATTATCGCGTGCGTCATTAACCGAAATCAGGCTGGCCAGTACCGGATCGGTCGGCGCGACAATCGCACCGAACGCCAGCGACAGCGGCCAGTCAAAATGGGCGAGAAAGTGCGCCACTACCGCCACGCCCGCTACCGTCAATAACATCGCCGGAAAAGCCAGCCGCATGCCAACGCGCCAGTCTGGCGCTCGCAGCGGCAAACGCAGCTTAAGACCGGTAATAAACAGCGAGGCCGCCATCGCAATTTCGGTGATATGTGAGGCCAGCGTGGCGTGTTTGACGATATCGATGCGTAACAGATCCAGTACCCACGGGCCGCAAATAATACCGGCCGCCAGATACAGGCCAAAGGAGGTGACCGGACCGCGAAGGATCCACCCTGATGCTAAAGACATTAAAAGTAGCAGACCGCCAACCGCGGCGGTCCAGCCCAGAAAATCCATAGTGATTATTTCCTTTCTACAAGAGTTAAAGCGGAAAAACGGCACACTAAGCCTGGCATATTGTGGATAAGTCGCTATTTCATTGCGTAACGATCGGTCCCGGTACGCTGTGGAGGTAAAGTGAGGTAAATTTCCTGCTTCACACCGTCGTTGCTGTTGAAAGAGATGAGAAATCATCAGTTATACTGTGCGCTGTTTAATTTCTAAGTGGATGCTATGGAACGTTTCGCAGAAAATCTTATGTATGCCTCTCGCTGGCTGTTGGCACCGGTCTACATCGGCTTATCCCTTGGCCTGCTGGCGCTGGCGATCAAGTTTTTTCAGGAAGTTTTCCACCTGTTGCCGCATGTACTGACCATTGCTGAGAATGATTTGGTATTAGTGCTGCTGTCGTTAATTGATATGACGCTGGTGGGCGGTTTGCTGGTCATGGTGATGTTATCCGGTTACGAAAACTTCGTTTCCAAACTGGATATTGATGAGGGCAAAGAGAAGTTAAGCTGGCTAGGCAAAATGGACTCCGGTTCGCTTAAAAATAAGGTCGCCGCGTCGATTGTCGCCATCTCTTCAATTCACTTACTGCGGGTGTTTATGGATGCGCGAAACATTCCCGACAATAAGCTGATGTGGTACGTGATTATCCATCTGACCTTTGTGCTTTCGGCATTTGTCATGGGCTATCTCGACAATTTGTCACGCAAGGATGCCAAAAAGTCACTCTGAAACCGGTCATTTTTGTCGGGTCGCAGATTTGTATCCTGCCTAATATCATGAGAGGAGCCGAAAACGGCTCCTCTTCAGTATCCATTTGAATTAACGTCATTTTTATTCCCACCTGATTCCCCACTTAACAAGGCCGCCGCCACGACATGTCGCCCCGCTCAGTGTGAGATTGATCACATCTGCTACGCTTAATAGTACGTTAAGCATAACGATGAAGGAGCGCACCATGAGTGATCACCACAAGACATCAGCTAAATCGCTACTGACCACTGACTACCCGGCTCCGCCTTTTGAGCGCCAGCCGCAGCCGATTCCAGGACTCGCCAGCAAAATGATCCCGGTGCCGGATCATGGTGAAAAAAGCTATCGCGGCTCGGGTCGTCTGGCCGGCAGAAAAGCGCTGATTACCGGCGGTGATTCCGGTATTGGCCGCGCGGTGGCGATTGCCTATGCACGCGAAGGTGCTGATGTGGCGATAAACTATCTGCCAGAAGAAGAGTCCGATGCGGCAGAAGTGATTGCGCTGATTAAAGCCGAGGGGCGTAAAGCGATTGCGATTCCCGGTGACATCACTTCCGAAAGTTTCTGCAAAAGTCTGGTTCACCAGGCCGCTGAACAGCTCGGTGGTCTCGATATTCTGGTTAACAACGCCGGACGCCAGCAGTTTGCCGAGTCGATTCGCGATCTCACCACCGAAGCCTTCGATGCCACTTTTAAAACCAACGTCTATGCGATGTTCTGGATAACCAAAGCGGCGCTCGACTATCTGCCGCGCGGGGCATCGATTATCAACACCTCTTCGGTTCAGGCGTTTAAACCGAGCGAAATTCTGCTGGATTACGCGCAGACCAAAGCCAGCATCGTGGCCTTTACCAAATCGCTGGCGAAGCAGCTGGGGAAAGAGGGCATCAGGGTAAATGCCGTTGCGCCTGGACCATACTGGACGCCATTGCAGTCCAGCGGCGGGCAGCCACAGGAGAAAGTGCAACAGTTTGGTGAATCTGCTCCGCTGGGGCGTCCTGGTCAGCCTGCTGAAATCGCGCCGCTGTATGTCACGCTGGCCTCAACGGAAAGCAGCTACACTTCAGGCCAGGTATGGTGTTCTGATGGCGGTACTGGCACGTTGTAAATTCACTGGCCGTTACGGCGGCCTGCTTTAAAGATTGGGAACAGTATCAGAACTGCCCGACCGACTTTTTATTAATTCGGAGGAACTGATTTGACTACTGATTATGAAAGAAAAAATATTCAGCATGCGATTGGCGAAGCTGCGATTCTGCTGGCCGACGACCGGCAAGTTTTGAGCAAGAATGCGGTGATGGCGAAATTACAGCAACTGGGCGAAGTCGAAACTGATGATCGCCGGGTGCTGGTTTACTGGAATGCGCGCAAGCTGCTGGGTTATATCCGGCAGTCCGCAACCGGTTTTACCCTGCCATCGTATGCTGCACGCGGTAACCATGCCGACAATGATAATGATGGTGCTTCGACTCAGGACAGCTACCACCAGTGGCGCGGGCGCAACGGGCGTTCTGACGAACACAATCGCGGCGATTAGCGCGTAGCTTATCACGCTGGCTGAGAAGCCAGCGTGTTGTTGGCGCAGGTTTACCAGCGATACTTATTGGAGTCTTCCCACTCTTTCAGCTCTTTCTCGGCCTGATCTTTACCGTAGCCATAGCGCTCCTGGATTTTACCCAGTAGCTGCTCGCGTTTACCTTCCACCACCGTCATATCGTCGTCGGTTAAATCGCCCCACTTTTCCTTTATTTTCCCTTTGAACTGCTTCCAGTTGCCGCTGATTCGATCTTCGTTCATGGTGATCTCCTGGGATGTGATCTCGCCGGTCTGGTGAGATGGCTGAGGCTGGTTAGCCTGTGATAAGCTTAGCTGCAGAGTGGGGATTCGCCCTGCCGAAGTGTGATCCCACACGTTAAACCATCAATTATTTTTTTCCTTGAATGTTCAAACAGTGAAAGCCTTGCCGTTGTTGGTCTGCGCCGCATTTTGTCGGTCAGCCTCGGGCTTTTAAACTTTAACTATTCTCGCGGATTTCCGCGGGTTCAGGACATTTCATGCCTCACTTCACGATTGATGTGCTTGCCGACCAGTGCGGCGTGACGCCGGCCAATATCCGCAGCTGGCAGCGTTATGGGTTGCTGACACCGCTGCGCGATGAGCAGGGTCACCGTTTTTTTGAAAGCAGCCACATTGCCCGTATCGCCACTATTGTTTCCTGGCTGCAAAAAGGGGTGGCACTGAGCGACATGCTGGCGCTAATCAATGGTGAAACCTTGCGTGAGACTTCGGGCTGGATGACCTGCCAGCAGCAGCTTCTTACCCATTGCGAGGCGCTCAGGCCGTTAAAGCTGCGGGGGCTTATCTGGCGCTACGGCCGCGAAATTCCGCCGGCAATTTTTGTTGATGAAGTGATCCGTCCGCTGCGTCAGTGGCTGAACGTGGGTAAGCAACCAGAGCTGGATATGCCGCGACTGTTGCTGGATACCGCGCTGACCGAATACGCCACCTTTCTGTTAAGCAGCATGCGCAAACGCCCGGCGGCGAGCCTGATGATTATGGCTTTCAGCCTGAAAGATCCGCTGGATCTGTGGCTGGAGGCGATACGCTATGCCGGTGATGGTTTTCGCGTCGAGGTTTTGAGTGGAGCGGTAGCTAAACCCGATCTCAGTCGGGTGCAGGCCGAGCATATTATGATCTGGAGCGACAGTGCGCTGACGCCCAGCCAGCAGCAGCAATACGACAGTTGGCTGAAAAGTGGTTTATATGTTTTCCTCGCCGGACCGGCAGCAAAAGTAGCCAAAGCACCGCCGAAAAAAATCTGGTTTACCCCGGCAGATGACGCATCTGACGCTTTCAACACCCTTCCTGTCGATAAAAATCGCTAAAATTGTCAATTGATACTGGCGTATCGAGCGTTTGCGACTAGATTTAAGCAACAATCATCTGGCGTGCTGAAGAATACCGCCGATGAGGTCCATTCCTTGTGCTACACATTGCCAGTTTTGCTATCCGCTTCCCTGTCCGGAGCGGATTTTTTTATACCATGGAGAGAACGATGAGTACTCAGCTCACAACGGATGAAGAGCTACGTCTTCATCTGATGAATTCGCAGTCAACGCATACGCCAGGCAGCACCGCTGATATTCTGCACGCGGTTAATCATCAGATCAGCGCATCAGCCAGTAATGTGACGCGTAAAAATCTGCTGGCAGTAATTGTTGAACGGCTGGAAACAGAATCAGATGCGGCCGAGCAACAAGTATTACGTGAAGCGCTGGCGATGTTATTGAGTGCCAGCAGCAAGTAATTGCTGTATTAATGCTGCGCTAATGCATCAGTGAGCAGACTATTCAGTAGCCGATGACTTTCAGACAGGATGAATCTATGCGCTTACTACGTTATATGAAATGGATGTTGCGTGGCCTGGTGGTAGTGATCTCGCAAAATCTCCCGGAACTCAACTACCCGCCGTCGAGTTTTATTATGTATGCCTGAGTTGACAGAAGCCTGCGGCCTTGCAGCAATTTGTTGTGATTTTCACACCAGGTTGCAAAGGCCGTGGCTGCTTTTGTCGTTTTAGCCCCCTGCACGATACGCTGGCTATTCTTTCGAAAAAAAGCTAAAACGGTTTAGCTTTGTTTGACTGAATGCGTAAAAAGGTGAGTTAAAAATGACAAAACGAGTCTGGGTACTTGGCGATGCGGTAGTCGATCTGTTGCCTGAAGAGTCTCTCCGTCTGTTGCAGTGCCCGGGTGGCGCACCTGCTAATGTCGCGGTCGGCATTGCCCGCCTGGCGGGAAACAGTGCTTTTATCGGCTGTGTCGGCGGCGATCCCTTCGGCGATTTTATGCAGCAGGTGCTGAGTGCTGAAGGGGTAGACAGTGTTTATTTACATCAGCTTAATCAACAACGTACCTCGACGGTGCTGGTAAGCCTCGATGCTCAGGGTGAACGTCACTTTACCTTTATGGTGCGTCCGAGTGCCGATCTGTTCCTCACTGTCGATCATCTGCCGTCATTCCAGGCAGCAGAAGGGTTGCATCTCTGTTCTATCGCACTCTCTGCTGAGCCGTCGCGCACTGCGGCCTTTCAGGCGATTAACGCGATAAAACAGGCCGGCGGCTGGGTGAGCTTTGATCCTAATCTGCGTGACGATCTGTGGCCAGATAAACAGCTGATGATGAGCTTGCTCGACCGCGCTTTCCGCCAGGCAGATATCATAAAGCTGTCGCTGGAAGAGCTGGCACTGCTGAGTGAAGGTCAGCAGTCGGAAGCGGCGATCTGCCATTTCGGCGAAAAATATCAGCCCGCTTTACTGCTGGTTACGCAGGGAAAAAATGGTGTGACGCTATGGAAAAACAATCAGTTGCAGCATTTTTCTGCTCCTGAAGTACAGGTGATTGACACCACTGGCGCGGGTGATGCCTTTGTGGCCGGATTGCTGGCGGCGCTGGCGCAACAGCCCGATCCGCTTGATCCCGACGATCTTCCTGCTGCCATTGCGCAGGCACAACGCTGCGGCGCATTAGCCACAACTGCGAAAGGGGCGATGACCGCGCTACCCTACGCCAAAGATCTTCTGCCGGCTTAATAGCTGATGGTAAAAATGCCAACCCGGTCACAATTAGCTAACCGGGTTAGCAAATCTCGTTGCCTTCCTCTTGTTGATTCCAATAATCTTCTTATCGAACCGGTTTAGCCATTCCGCTACATCATCATGGAACTGAACAGACAATGATAAGAAAAAGCCATCTGGCCATCGCCATAGGGTTAACACTTGCAGGCAATACCTCTTATGCCGAAACCTCATTAAGCAGCCTTGAAGCGCGATTAGCGGCGATGGAAAAGCGCTTGCAGATGGCGGAAAAACGTACCGCTGCGGCAGAGCAGCGCGCCAGCGACGCCGAGCAAAATGTGGTGATGCTTCGCCAGCAGGCCGAAAAAAATCAGCAAAACGTTGCCGCATTGAATCAGCAGGCACAGCAGAATCAGCTGGCGACGCAGCAGGTTACCGAACGCACCGCCGCCATTGAAAATAAGACCAATGTGGCGGATGGCTTTGAATTTCATGGCTATGCCCGTTCCGGGCTGATCATGAATGATGCAGCCTCGGCGACCAAAAGTGGCCCGTACCTGACTCCCGCCGGAGAAACCGGCGGTTCGGTCGGGCGATTGGGCAATGAAAACAACACCTATGTTGAGCTGAATCTTGAGCACAAACAGCGGCTGGAGAGCGGTGCCACCACGCGCTTTAAAGTGATGCTTGCGGATGGGCAGGAGAGCTACAACGACTGGACCGGCGACACCAGCGATCTCAATATTCGTCAGGCGTTTGTAGAACTGGGCAGCCTGCCAACGTTTAACGGCGTGTTTAAACATAGTACCTTGTGGGCCGGTAAACGCTTTGACCGCGATAACTTTGATATTCACTGGCTGGACTCTGACGTGCTGTTCCTCGCCGGGACCGGCGGCGGTATCTACGATGTGCAGTGGAACGAATCGCTTAAGAGTAACTTCTCGATTTATGGGCGTAACTTCGGCGATATTGAAGCGATCGATAATACAATTCAAAGCTATATCGTCAGCGCCAACAACTTTGCCGGACCCTGGCAGTTTATGCTGAGTGGGCTGCGCGCCAAAGATAACGATCGGCGCATCAATGTTGCACAGCGTAATGATAAGGCTGGTGACAGCGGGATTCACAGCATGCTGGCGCTGCATAACGACAGTTTCTATGGCCTGCGCGCAGGGCAGTCGAAAACTGCGCTGTTATATGGTCACGGCCTCGGTGCTGAAGTGAAGGGACTGGGTTCTGACGGTAACCTGACGCAGGATGCCAATACCTGGCGTCTGGCAACCTATGGCGTCACGCCGCTGAACTCAACATGGAGTTTTGCCCCGGCGGTGCTCGCTCAGCAGAGTAAAGATCGTTATGTCAAAGGCGATGAGTATCGCTGGGTCACCTTCAATGCCCGCCTGATTCAGGAAATTACTCAAAACTTTGCGCTGGCTTACGAAGGCAGTTACCAGTACATGGATCTCTCGCCGCTGGGCTATAAAAATCGTCAGGCGGTCAACGGCAGCTACTACAAATTAACCTTTGCGCCGACCTTTAAAGTGGCAGATATCGGTGACTTCTTTACCCGCCCGGAAATTCGCTTTTTTGCCAGCTGGATGGACTGGGATAAGTCGCTGGACAACTACGCCAGCAATGACGCTTTCGGCAGCAGTGGATTTACTTCCGGTGGTGAGTGGAACTTCGGCGTACAAATGGAGACCTGGTTCTGATCGAACTCAGGTCACCGCTGTGAACAAAGGGGAAAGGTATGGATGTGAATCAGGTAGCCGGGCAGATGGTTCCGCTGCTGGGTGGTAAAGAAAATATCGCGACGGCGGCGCACTGTGCAACGCGTTTACGGCTGGTGCTGGTGGACGATTCGCTGGTGCAAAAAGAGGAGATTGAAGCGCTGGACGGTGTAAAGGGCTGCTTTAGCAACGCCGGACAAATTCAGATTATCTTCGGCAGCGGCATCGTCAATAAGGTGCATGCGGCCTTTATTCAGGCGGCGGGGATTAGCGAGTCGAGTAAAAGTGAAGCGGCCGATATAGCGGCAAGAAAACTCAATCCTTTCCAGCGGCTGGCGCGGCTGCTGTCGAATATTTTTGTACCGATTATTCCGGCGATAGTCGCCTCCGGCCTGTTAATGGGCCTGCTTGGCATGGTGAAAACCTATGGCTGGGTCAATGCCGACAGCGCGCTGTTTGTGATGCTGGATATGTGCAGTTCGGCGGCGTTTATCATTCTGCCGATTCTGATTGGCTTTACCGCGGCGCGTGAGTTTGGCGGTAACCCTTATCTGGGTGCAACGCTTGGCGGTATTCTGACTCATCCGGCGCTGACTAATGCCTGGGGCGTCGCCAGCGGCTTCCACACCATGAATTTCTTCGGGCTGGAAATCGCCATGATCGGCTACCAGGGCACGGTGTTCCCGGTGCTGCTGGCGGTGTGGTTTATGAGCCTGATTGAAAAGCGCCTGCGCCGGATTGTGCCGGATGCACTGGATATTATTTTGACGCCGTTCCTGACGGTGATTATTTCCGGCTTTGTCGCCTTGCTGATTATCGGCCCGGCAGGCCGGATGCTTGGCGACGGCATTTCGCTGGTGCTCAGTACCCTAATTGCTCACGCCGGCTGGCTGGCGGGTGGAATATTTGGCGGCCTGTATTCGGTAATTGTGATTACCGGTGTGCATCACAGTTTCCATGCCATTGAGGCCGGGTTGTTGGGCAATCCGTCGATTGGCGTTAACTTCCTGCTGCCAATCTGGTCAATGGCTAACGTGGCGCAGGGCGGTGCGTGTCTGGCGGTATGGTTTAAAACCCGCGATGTTAAAACGCGCAGTATCGTGCTGCCATCCGCGTTTTCCGCTATGTTGGGCATTACCGAAGCGGCAATTTTTGGCGTTAACCTGCGCTTTATTAAGCCATTTATTGCCGGAATTATCGGCGGGGCGCTGGGTGGGGCATGGGTAGTGGCGATGCATGTCAATATGACGGCGGTCGGCCTGACGGCGCTGCCGGGGATGGCGATTGTGCAAGCCAGCTCCATTGTTAACTACCTGATTGGGATGCTGATCGCCTTTGGCGTGGCGTTTACCGTTTCGCTGTTACTGAAATACAAAATTGAGGCCAGGTGATGAACGAGCAACATCTGCTGAAGCAAACTCTGCGTGCGGTAATGGCGGGCCAGCAGCGTGCGGCAGCCGATCCGCATCGGCCGATGTGGCATCTTGCGCCGCCGGTCGGGCTGATGAACGACCCGAATGGCTTTATTCAGTTTAATCAGCGTTATCACCTGTGCTATCAGTGGAACCCGCTGGCCTGCGCCCACGGCGCTAAATTCTGGGGCCACTGGAGTTCTGCCGACCTGGTGAACTGGCAGCATGAACCGCTGGCGCTGGCGCCGGTTGAAGCGTATGAAAGCCACGGCTGCTACTCCGGCTCTGCGGTTGATGACCACGGCGTGCTGACGCTGATCTATACCGGCAATGTTAAATTTGAAAATGGCCGCACCGCCTGGCAATGCCTGGCGCGGCTTAATCCACAGGGCGAATTTGACAAGCAGGGGCCGGTACTGGCGTTACCGGCAGGCTACAGCGGCCATGTGCGCGATCCTAAAGTCTGGCGTTACCAGGATAGCTGGTGGATGGTACTCGGCGCGCAGGATGTCGACTTACAGGGCAAAGTGCTGCTGTTGCAGTCTCCCGATCTGCAAAGCTGGACGCTAAAGGGCGAAATTGCCGGCAGCGGGCTGGGCGGGCTGGGGCCGTTTGGTTATATGTGGGAGTGTCCGGATCTGTTCCGGCTGGCCGACCAGGATATTCTGCTGGTTTGCCCGCAGGGTCTGGCGGCGGAGCCGTACCGCTATCTGAATACCTTTCAGAGCGGCTATTTTAGCGGTGAACTGGATTATCAGGCAGGCCACTATCATCACGGTGAGTTTCACGAGCTGGACCACGGCTTTGAATTTTATGCGCCGCAGACCACCGCCAGTGACGATGGTCGTCGCCTGCTGATTGGCTGGATGGGCGTGCCGGATCAGGATGAGTTTTATCAGCCAACCGTTGAGCATGGATGGATTCATACCCTGACCTGCCCGCGTGAACTGAGCTGGCAGGCGGGAAAACTGTTTCAGCAACCGGCGCGCGAGCTGCGCCAGCTGCGCGATACCGGCCGCACTTTTAGCGGCGTGGCGGCTTCACTGCCGGCGATGGATATCGCCAGCGCTGAGATCGATTTTGCGGTGACCGGTGACGTTAGCGCCAGCTTTGGCGGAATTTTGCAACTGAACTGCGATCGGCAGGGTCTGACCCTGACGCGCAATAATCGTCGCACGGGTGACATCGAGCATCGCTACTGGCGCGGAAGCGTGACGCATTTACAAATTCTGTGCGATTGCTCAAGCGTGGAAATTTTTATTAATCACGGCGAAGCGGTAATGTCAGCACGCTATTTCCCTGGCAGCCAGCCGCAGCTGCGGTTACAGGGTAGCAGCACGCTGGCCTTGCATCACTGGAGCTTGAAAAGATGCGTGATAGAATGACGGTACTGAGCCACCATCACTAAGCAGAATGTGAATAAAAGCAAACGTGTCACCATCAATGATATTGCACGACTGGCCGGCGTCTCCAAATCCACCGCCAGTCTGGTTCTTAATGGGCGAGGTAAAGAGCTGCGAGTGGCCGAAAGCACCCGTTTGCGGGTGCTGGAAGTGGCAAAGCAGGAGCATTACCAGCCCAGCATCCACGCCCGTGCGCTGAACTCGTCGCACAGTAATACCATTGGTCTGGTGGTTCCGGAAATGACCAACCACGGCTTTGCGGTGTTTTCACATGAGCTGGAAAAGCTTTGTCGTGATGATGGTTTGCAGCTGTTGATCGCCTGTACCGATGAGAATGCCAGCCAGGAAATTCTGGCGGTTAACAATCTGATTCAGCGTCAGGTCGACGGGCTGATTGTTGCCTCCAGCATGCTGAGCGACGGTGAATACCAGAAAATAAATCAGCAGCTGCCGGTGATCTTATTTGACCGCCATCTTGGCGAATCGTCGCTGCCGCTGGTAATTACCGATGCGATTGAACCTACCGCGAAGCTGATTGAGCATGTCGCCAGTGAAGGCTACGACGAGCTGTATTTTTTCGGCGGCCAACCGCGCATCTCACCTACCCGCGATCGGCTGGAAGGATATAAGCGCGGCCTGCAACGTGCCGGGGTAGAACTGCAACCGGAGTGGGTGATTTATGGTCATTACCATTCCAGCTCAGGCTATGAACTGTTTGCCGATCTCTGCTCGCGCCTGGGACGCGTGCCGCAAGCCCTGTTTTGTGCCGCTTGTGGGTTGCAGGAGGGAGTGCTGCGCTATCTCAGCCAGCATGGCTTGCTGGAAAGTGATATTCGCCTGTGCAGTTTTGACGATCACTATTTATATGATTCCCTCTGTGTGCCAATTGATACCGTGGCGCAGGATGAGCGGCTGCTGGCATGGAACTGTTTTGAGATGGTTACCGACCTGATTAAACAGCGCTCGCCCGAACCGCTGCAGCGCTGGTTGCCACCCTCCATCAGGCTGCGCGCGAATAAAAATCCGCGCTGACGCCTGAATCATTTCACGTCAAAATTTATTGCGGCAAGCAAAAAGCATTTTACATACCGACCGGTAGGTATGTAAAATTCCGGCAGGAACTTTCCTGCCCTGTTATCGGAAATCAATCTTATGAATCTTTTTCTCGCCTGGACGGCCCTTGCGGGTGCCATCGTCATGGAAGTGGCTGGCACCATGTTTCTCGGCAAGTCAGAGCAATTTTCACGTCTCTATCCGTCCCTGATGACGGTGCTGTTATATGGCCTGTCGTTTTATTTGCTGTCACAGGTGCTGAAAACCCTGCCGCTGGCGGTGGCGTATGCCTCATGGGGCGGGCTGGGGATTGTTTTAACCGCAGCAATTAGTGTGGTGGTGTTTAAGCAGCGGTTGGATCTGCCCGCGATTATCGGTATTGCGCTGATAGTTACCGGGGTGGTGGTGGTCAATGGATTTTCTAAAATGGTCGCGCACTGATGAGTGATAAGTCGCAATCGCGCAAACGACAGCCGGAATATGTCCGTCAGCAATTGCTGATCAGCGCCGCGCGGCTGGCGGTAGAACAGGGGCCAGCCAGTGTTACCGTCAGCGCGGTGGCAGAGGCGGCAGGCGTCACTAAGGGCGGTTTTTTTCACCACTTTCCCAGTAAACAGGCGCTGATTGAAGGCCTGTTTGATGAAATTATTAATCAGCTGGATCGCGATATTGACCAGTTTATTGCCGCCGACCCGCAGCAGTATGGCTGCTTTAGTCGCGCCTATATCAGAACGGTTTTTCTTGATAGCCACACCGAGAATAGCTGGGCAGTACTCAGTTTTACCCTTGGCAGCGATAGCCAGCTGACGTGCAAATGGGACAGCTGGCTGAAGAACCGGCTGAAACAACATCAGCAAACCGACAGCGACCCACAGCTGGAAGTGGCGAGGTTAGCATCTGACGGGCTTTGGTTTGCCTGCATGCTGCATCGTGTCGGCACCAGCGAAATGTTTCCACATATGGAAACACGGCTGATTGCCATGACTCTGGCTGCCAGTTAACGGCGGTATTAGCAACGGGAGTACATAATGTTCAGGAAAAATATCGTGTCTGATTTAATCATCTGGATTGATGAAAATATCGATAATCGCCTGAAAATTGATGATTTTGTTGAGAAATCAGGCTATTCAAAATGGCATATTCAGCGGATGTTTCGTGAGGCGACCGGTCAGCCGTTAGCCTCCTACTGTCGCCAAAAAAGGCTGGCTGCGGCGGCGAAAATGCTGTGCAGCCAGCCCGGTCCGATCCTTACCGTGGCGCTGTTACATGGTTTTCCATCCCATGAAACTTTTCATAAAGCGTTTAAGCGCCAGTTTGGTGTTACCCCCGGTCAGTATCGGGAAAATCACCCGCTCGCTTAGCGAGATGACAGGCAATTATTCGTGATAATGCCGCTTTCGCCCCGTCGACTGTCAACCTACTCTAAACCGCCTGGCAGTTCTGTCTCGTCGCTCGCCCTGAAGCATTGACGGCGTGACCGCGACAATTTATTTATAAACTTCCTTATAAACAGGGAGGTTCTGTGCCTATGCAAAAGTGTTTATTGATTTTTCCCGCATGTTTTCTTGTCATATCCTGTAGCCCTTACCAATACGAAGCCAATAGCGCCAAAAAGCCGGTCTGGAGTGAGAACAGGCCGGTAATCTATGTGCCCGACGGCAAGGGTGGGATGAAGAGAGACCGGCGTATGGAGCGGATTCAGGCTCGCGGTCAGCAAGACAATAGTACTGATGGCGGTTGGCAATCTGGCTGGTGAATTACCCGGTGGATTAACGCCACCGGGCAGCAGGCGTTTACAGCCAGTGTCTTAGCAGCGCCGCCGCAACAATGCCAACGGCGACGGTAGAAAACAGTGACAGGCGGCTGGCGGCAATCAGGGTAATCACGATGGCCAGCAGATCGGCTGGGCGATCGGTGACAAAATAGGGCGCAATAACTGAAATCAGTACGCAACCCGGAGCGGCGTCCATCACCGCTCTGGCGCGCGGCCCCAGCTCGCGGTTACGTAAACCAATATAGCCAATCACCCGCGTTAGCCAGGTTACGCTGGCCATTAACAAAATTGTCAGTACCGTGATGCCGCTAATCATGATTTTTTCCCGACAAAAAACAGTGCAGTCAGCATTCCTGATAGCGCACCCACCGGAACGTACCAGGCCCCTGGAATCAGATAATAGGTTGTAGCGGCCATCACCAGGCTGACCATCCACGGACGCGCCGCGCGGAAACCGCGCCACATGCCGCGCAGCAGCACCAGAAAGATCGCCGGAAACGCCATATCAAAGCCCCACTGGCTGATATCGCCCATCAGCGGGCCAAGCAGCACGCCGGAGGTGGTGAACACCACCCAGATGACATAAAGCGAAGCCGATACGCCAGCGTAGTAAGGAATGCTAAAGCTATTTACGATGCCCGCCTGACGGCGTTTAGCCGCATCGGCCATTCCCATCGCCCAGCTCTCATCGGTCATCACAAACAGCGCGGCGAACGCTTTACGCTTCGGCAGATGGCGCAGATGCGGTTCAATGGCGGCACCCATCAAAATATGGCGGCTGTTAATCAGGAAGGTAATCATCATAATCACCAGAATATGGGGCGGATGCGTCCACAGTTCGATGGCGGCGAGTTCCGAACCGCCAGCGAAATTCAGGCCGGTCATCAGCGGCAACTCTATGGCGCTAAATCCTTTCTTCGCCGCCTGCGCGCCAAGCACCAGTGCCAACGGAATCACGCCCAGCAGCACCGGTAAGCTGGCTCTGACACCACGCCAGAACTCTGATTTTTTTGTTATGTTGCTGGCAGCCGGCCAGACAGAATCTGTATCGCTCATATCACCTCCTGAAGGAGCTGAATTATAAGCGTTTTGCTGTGAAATTGGGTTGCTATTATGCCAATATTTCGTTATCAATTGGCAGTTGAATGCTAATTTTTTGCTTAAAATGGAATCTGATGCCATGAACCTTGATCTCACCGATCGTAAAATCCTTAATGCACTGCAACGCGATGGCCGCATGCAAAATATTGACCTGGCTCGCGAGGTCGGTTTATCACCGTCACCCTGTCTGCGGCGGGTTAAGCAGCTGGAGCAAAGTGGCGTGATAAAAGGCTATGTGGCGCTGATTGACGGTGCCAAAGTGCAACGCAACGTCACCATTTTCACCCGCGTCTGGCTGACCCGGCAGGATGCTGAAACGGTGGATCATTTTGCTGCTGAAATTATGAAGCTGCCGGAGGTGGTCGAGTGCCATCTGATGGCCGGGGAGTGTGATTATCTGCTGCGGGTGATTACCGCCAGCCTGGATGATTATCGCCAGCTACAAATTAATCACCTGACGCGCATTCGTGGCGTCTCCAGTATTAAAACCGATATCCCGATGCAGTGTTATAAACAGACCACCGAATTGCCGTTGTTATAACCACTGCTGCCGTTACCTGATGATTAATTACTGTCAGTAATTAATTAAAAATCATTAACTATCAACTGGTTAATCTCGCATTTCCCTTATTTTTTGCAACACTTTAAAAGTTAATAAATCTTTACAAAACTATAACAAGAGCGTGAGATATATCACCTTCTCATGTTTCAGAATTGTAGGTTTCGATGATAACACGTAGGCAGATTCTCATTTCTGGTGCGGCTTTGGGCGGGTTTGCGGCACTGAATCCGGTTTTGTCCTGGGCTTCTCAGCCCGCCGCTGCTTCTGACCAGGGGATGTTCCATACATTATCAAAATTACTCACCGGTCGTACGGCATTAAGTCAGGTGGTGTCTGCCCGCGCACTGCATTGTCTGGTATCCGAAGATGCCGATTTCCTGATAAAAATGCATGCGCTGGTGGACGCGTTAAACACGGCAAATATTAGCGCCGCCGACCAGCTTAATGGTCATCCCATTATGCAAAATCACCTCGCCAGCGAGACGGTTAAAAAAATTGTTTCTGCCTGGTATCTCGGCTTTACCGGCACGCCGGTGTCACTGCGGGCGGTCGATAATACCCGCTTTGTCACTTATACCGATGCCCTGATGTATGCACCAACGCTGGATGCCACGGTTATTCCGACCTATTCGCGTGGGCACACCAATTACTGGACGCAGCCGCCAGCCACGATAAAAAACGATTAATCTTTTCATTCTTTTGTGAGCAACACCATGAGCAAACACTATGATGCCGATGTGATTGTCATCGGTTCGGGTGCATTGGGTAGCAATGCCGCCACCACCCTTGCCCGTAAAGGCAAATCGGTGATTATTCTGGAAGCCGGAGAGAAAATCCCGCGCTGGAAAATTGTCGAAAATTTCCGTAACTCCTCGAAAAAAGCCAACTATAACTCGCCGTATCCTAACCAGCCGTGGGCGCACCACTCTTACGACGAACAATATATCGAAAACACCGGCTCGTTTGATTTTCGTCCCGGCATGCTGAAACTGGTGGGCGGCACCACCTGGCACTGGGCCTCGGCCTGCTGGCGTTATCTGCCTAATGATATGAAATTGAAAACGCTGTATGGCGTGGGTCGCGACTGGCCGATGGAGTACAGCGAGTTAGAACCGTGGTATGTCAAAGCCGAGCTGGCGATGGGCGTATGCGGTAGTGATACCGACGACCAGAGCGGGCAAGGAGGCAGCGCCTTTCCACCGCGTTCGCAGCCGTATCCGATGGAGCCTGAAGGTGAAACTTATCTGTTCCAGCGCCTGAAAAGCCGCATCAGCCCGGCAGGTTACCACTTTATTCATGAGCCCAACGCGCGTGCGACCCGCCCTTATGACGGTCGTCCGGCTTGCAGCGGCAACAACAACTGTATGCCGGTCTGCCCGATTGGCTCGATGTACAGCGGCGATAAACATGCCCAGCATGCGGAAGATGCCGGTGCGCAGCTGATGACTGATGCTACCGCCTGGAAGCTGGAAAAAGGTGCGGATGGCAAAATCGTAGCGGTGCACGTTCGGAGTTCAAAAGGCGAAGATAAACGGCTGACGGCAAAGTACTTTATTGTCGCGGCCCACGGGCTGGAAACCCCTAAGCTGCTGCTGATTTCTGATGTCGCTAACAGTTCCGATCAGGTGGGGCGCAATCTGATGGACCACACCGGCATGGGGCTACAATTCCTCGCGGATGAGCCGGTCTGGCCGGGGCGTGGTGCGGTACAGCAGGGCGGTATTTTCAACTTCCGCGATGGCGAATTCCGCAAAAAACACGCCGCGATTAAGCATGCTATTTCTAATAACGTGCCCAATATGACAATCGCGCAACGGCTGATCGCTGATGGCGTGTTGGGGCATGAGCTGGATAAGCAGATTCGACACCAGGCTGCACGCTGGGTGGATATCTCCACGGTGTTTGAAATCCTGCCGCATGCCAGCAATACCGTGCGTCCCAGCACTACCCGTAAGGATGCGCTCGGTATCCCGATGCTGACGGTTAACTATGAAGTGGATGACTATGTGAAAACCGCCAAAGCGGTGGTCGACGCTGACTATAAACAGTTTGTCAGCCTGATGGGCGGTACGGTGGTCGAGGACAATACCGGCTGGCAGAACCGTGACCATTTGATGGGGACGGTGATAATGGGTGATAACGCGAAAGATTCCGTGGTTAACCATGAGTGCCGCAGCTGGGATCACAGCAATCTTTTCCTCGCGACGACTGGCGTTATTCCGGCATCCGGTGTGATTAACCCGACTCTGACCGGTGTTGCACTGAGTATTCGTGCGGCTGAAATCATCGATCGGGAGATTTAATGATGCAGATTACGGGTAAATTTTTCGCCGCCGCCGCGCTGTTGGCTGGCCTCGGCAGCACAGCAGCAGTAAGCGCTGCGCCATCTTCTGCCGATGCGGCGCTGATAAAACGCGGTGAGTATCTTGCCGTTGCGGCAGACTGCGGCGCTTGCCACCGTAAGACCGCTGAAGACGGCGCGCCGTTTGCCGGTGGTTACGCCATTGATTCGCCGATGGGGCGAATTATTGCCAGCAATATCACCCCTTCAAAGCAATATGGCATTGGTGATTACAGTGAGCAGCAGTTTGCCGATGCGCTGCGTAAAGGGGTGGCCGCTGACGGCAGCAATCTCTATCCGGCGATGCCTTACACCGCTTACCAGGGGCTGACTGACGAAGATATTCATGCGCTGTACAGCTACTTTATGCTGGCGGTAAAACCGGTTGATATTGCGCCGGATGAGCATACCGATCTGAGCTTTCCGTTTAATATCCGCCAGATCATGTGGGGCTGGAATCTGCTGTACCGCAGTGATAAACCGTTTGAAAAACAGCCTGATTTATCAGAACAGCTGAATCGGGGTAAATACCTGGTTGATGTGCTGGCGCACTGTAGCACCTGCCATACGCCGCGCAATATGATGATGGCTGAAGACAGTAGCCAGTATCTGGCCGGTAGCCCGCTGGGCGGCTGGTATGCGCCGAATATCACGCCGGATAGCAGCGGAATTGGCGACTGGAGTCAGGATGATATTGTCAGCTACCTGAAAACCGGTCATCTGGCTGGAAAAGCGCAGGCGGCGGGGCCGATGGCTGAAGCGGTGGAGCACAGCTTCCGTTATCTCGGTGATGACGATCTGCATGCCATTGCGGCCTGGATTCAACAGATTCCGGCGATCAAAACGCCAGTGGCGACGCCGTCAGCACAGGCAGCAGAGCCGCGGGATATAAATCAACTGGTGAAAGGACAGGGGGATCAATCCTCGCTGGCCGACAGCAGTTCAACCGATGGTGCTGAACTGTATAACGGTGCTTGCGCCAGCTGTCATGGGCGCGAAGGGCAGGGCACAGCGGACAATTTCTATCCTTCACTGACTAAAAATAGCGCGGTCTCTGGCCCGACGGCGCAAAATTTGGTGATGACCATTGTCGACGGTATCCATCGCAAAAGCAGTGACAGCGATGTCGGGATGCCGGCTTTCGGTCAGCAGTTGAATGATGCGCAGATTGCTGCCGTCACCCACTACGTGCGTCAGCAGTTTGGCAATATCAATGAGGATATCTCGGCGGAACAGGTTAAAACTCTGCGTAGCGGTGGCGAAGCGCCATTTATCGTGCGCTATGTTGATTATCTGATTGCGGCTGGAGTGTTTATCGCGTTGTTATTGTTGCTGTTAATCGTACGTCTGCGGAAGAAATAGTCAAAAAAACGGCATCCCCCGCCGGGGATGCCGTTAATTTTGTGCGGTTAGCCTCTTTTACGCACCAGCTGAGTGCGGCGGGTAATAAATTCCAGCGGCACGCTCCAGATATGCACCAGACGCGTAAAAGGAAACAGCAGAAACAGCGTCATACCGGTGATCAGATGCACGCGGAAGATCGGCGCCACGCCATCAAGGTATTGTGACGCACCAAAGCGGAAGGTCACGATGTGCTGCGCCCAGTTCACCAGCTTCATCATTTCGCTGCCGTCCATATGCTGCGCCGAAAAAGGTATGGTGGCGAGTCCAAGTGTCACCTGCACCATTAACAGCGCCAGAATCAAAATATCAGCGACGCTGGATGAGGCACGCACTCGGGCAACAAACAGGCGGCGATACAGCAGCATCATGCCGCCAATCCACATGGTTACGCCGCAGATGCCGCCCAGCACCATCGCCATCCACTGTTTAGCGGGCAATGACAGGAACGACTGATACATCCAGTGCGGTGTCAGCATGCCCACTATGTGACCGAAAAAAATTCCGATCACGCCGATGTGAAACAGATTCGACGCCAGGCGCATCCAGCGTTTATCGAGAATCTGGCTCGAACCGGCGCGCCAGCTGTACTGACCGTAGTCGTAGCGGAGCAGGCTACCGAGCAGGAAGACAGTACCGACGATATACGGATAGATATCAAAGAAAAACAGGTTAAAGAACGACATTATTTTCTCTCCCGATTCTTCGGCTGTGCTTGCTCAATATTGAGATACTGCGGAGCCACAGCGCCGGAAAAACGCTGCTGATGCTGACGCGTCTCGCCACAATCACCCTGCTGGGTTGCCATAAAACGTACCTGTTCTTCTTCCCACACCGCGTCCAGCGCGGCGGGGGTATCATCACGTGCCTCTTGCCCGACCTGGTGTTGCAGGTTTTCACTGCTGGCGTCGCTGCCGGAGAGCTGGGTTAACAGATCCAGCAGCAGTGCGTAATGACTGTCGCGTTGATGCAGGCGTGCTGCCAGCAGCGCCAGAATCGGCGCAATGCTTTCCAGCCAGCTGGTGGCTTCTTCGCTGCTGAGCTGCGCGAGAAATTCGAGAAACAGCGGCAGATGATCCGGCAGCTCATTGCTGTTCAGATCGAATCCGGCCTTGCGATAGTGATCCAGCAGATCGACCATTGCCTGGCCGCGATCGCGTGATTCGCCATGCACATGTTCAAACAGCAACAGCGACAGCGATCGGCCACGATCGAACAGGCTACCGTAGTCGGCCTGTGCATCTAACAGGCGGCCAGAGATACGCCACTCAATCACGCGCTTCAGCACTGCCTGCTGGCTGGCGTTAAGTTCTGTTAGCTCATCCACGGCTTCCAGCAGTTCGCTTTTTGCCTGCCAGAGAGACTCGTCGGGATAGTCGAGTAATCGGGAAAGTATCAGTAACGATCTCATTAGCGGCCTCCCGTGGTTTTGGCATCAACGTTAATCGCATCAATACGTTTAGAGTTGAACAAGTCGAATTTGCTGTTGCTGCCGTGGCAGCCATCGCCAAAGCTAAAGCCGCAACCGTTGCGTTCCGGGAAGGCATCGCGCGCCAGTTCACGGTGGCTGGAAGGCACCACAAAACGATCTTCGTAGTTTGCAATCGCCAGATAGCGATACATCTCTTTCGCTTGTTGTTCAGTCAGGCCGACCTCTTCCAGCGCACTGATATCGTGCTTGCCTTCAACGGTTTCCATGCGTTTATAGTGGCGCATCGCCAGAATACGTTTCAGCGCCAGTGCTACCGGTTTGGTATCCCCGGCCGTCAGCAGATTAGCCAGATATTGCAGTGGGATGCGCAGCGAATCGATATCCGGCAGCACGCCGTTTTGTTCCAGCACGCCAGCATCGGCGGCAGACTGAATTGGCGACAGCGGCGGCACATACCATACCATCGGCAGGGTGCGATATTCCGGATGGAGCGGCAGTGCCAGCTTCCATTCCATCGCCATTTTGTACACCGGCGAGCGCTGTGCGGCTTCAATAACGCTCATCGGAACACCATCTTTCTCTGCCTGTGCAATCACCGCCGGATCGTGAGGGTTGAGGAATACCGACAGCTGGCGCTCATACAGATCCTGCGTATTCTCAGTCGAGGCGGCTTGCTCGATGGCATCGGCATCGTACAGCACCACACCGAGGTAGCGAATACGTCCGACACAGGTTTCGGAACAGACGGTTGGCATGCCTGATTCAATGCGCGGGTAACAGAAAATGCACTTCTCAGACTTGCCGCTCTTCCAGTTGAAGTAGATTTTTTTGTACGGGCAGCCGCTGACGCACATGCGCCAGCCACGGCATTTATCCTCATCGATCAGCACGATGCCATCTTCTTCACGTTTATAGATGGCACCACTTGGGCAGCTGGCGGCACAGGCTGGGTTCAGACAGTGCTCGCAGAGACGCGGCAGATACATCATAAAAGTGCTTTCAAACTGGCCGTACATCTCTTTCTGGATATGCTCAAAGTTTTGATCCTTTGAGCGTTTGGCAAACTCGCCGCCGAGATCGTCTTCCCAGTTAGCGCTGCGATGGATTTTATCCATCCGTTTGCCGGTCAGCAGCGAGCGCGGCCGCGCAATCGGCTGTGCTTTACCGGGCTTCGCGGTGTGCAGATGCTGATAATCGAAATCGAATGGCTCGTAGTAATCATCGATCTGCGGCATATGCGGGTTAGCAAACAGATTGGCCAAAATGCTGAGTCGTCCGCCCTGACGCGGCTGCAATTTGCCGCTGATCTTGCGAATCCAGCCACCTTTCCATTTCTCCTGATTTTCCCAGTCAATCGGGTAGCCGAGGCCGGGTTTGGTCTCGACGTTATTAAACCAGGCATATTCCATGCCTTCGCGGCTGGTCCAGACGTTTTTACAGGTGACTGAGCAAGTGTGGCAGCCAATGCACTTATCCAGATTCATCACCATGCCAACTTGTGAGCGGATTTTCATTTCACTGTCCCCTTGGCCACTGCCGCTTGTTCACTGTCACTGTTTTCATCATCCAGCCAGTCGACACGGCGCATTTTGCGCACTACGACAAACTCATCGCGGTTTGAACCGACGGTGCCGTAGTAGTTAAAGCCGTAGGCTTGCTGGGCATAACCGCCAATCATATGGGTCGGTTTCGGACTGATACGGGTCACCGAGTTGTGAATTCCCCCGCGCTGGCCGGTAATTTCGGAGCCAGGAATATTCACCAGTCGTTCCTGCGCGTGATACATCATCACCATGCCAGGTTTAATGCGCTGGCTGACGATGGCGCGTGCCGACAGCGCACCGTGGGTATTAAACGCTTCGATCCAGTCGTTATCTTCAATCCCCAAATCGCGGGCGTCGTCTTCACTCAGCCAGACAATCGGGCCGCCGCGCGCCAGCGTCAGCATCAACAAGTTGTCGCTGTAGGTAGAGTGAATACCCCATTTCTGGTGCGGGGTGATAAAGTTCAGCGCTTTTTCCGGGTTGCCATTCGACTTACGGTTAAGCAACGGCTGCGCGCTGCGGGTATCGATTGGTGGGCGATACACCATCAGGTTTTCACCAAATGCCAGCATCCACGGGTGATCCTGATACAGCTGCTGACGGCCACTCAGGGTGCGCCACGGAATCAGCTCGTGCACGTTGGTATAACCGGCGTTATAAGAAACGTGTTCATCTTCAAGGCCTGACCAGGTCGGGCTGGAGATGATTTTGCGCGGTTGCGCCTGTAAATCGCGGAAGCGAATTTTTACTTCACGCTTTGGCAGTGCCAGATGGGCATGGTCGCGGCCGGTAAATTTGCCCAGTGACTGCCAGGCTTTTACCGCGACTTCACCATTGGTTTCCGGTGCCAGCGTCAGAATCACTTCAGCCGCATCTTTGGCGGTGTTGATCACCGGACGTCCTTGCGCGCTGCCGCTTTCATGGCGGCGATTCAGCCGGCCCAGCAGCTCCACTTCTTCTTCGGTATTCCAGAAAATGCCTTTGCTGCCGTTGCCAAGCTTATCCATCAGCGGACCAAGCGAGGTAAAGCGCTCATAGGTTTCCGGATAATTACGCTCGACTACCGCGATATTCGGCGCGGTTTTACCTGGAATCAGATCGCACTCGCCTTTTTTCCACTCTTTAATATCACCGGTTTGCCCCAGCTCTTCGGCGGAATCGTGCTGCAACGGAACGGTAACCACATCGGTTTCCACTCCCAAATGGCCGACGCAAACTTGCGAGAAGGCTTTCGCTATCCCTTTATAAATTTCCCAGTCGCTGCGTGAATCCCAGCAGGGATCAACTGCCGCCGACAGTGGGTGAATAAACGGATGCATATCCGAAGTATTCATATCGTCTTTTTCATACCAGGTGGCGGTAGGCAGCACGATGTCGGAATAGAGACAGGTGGTCGACATACGGAAATCCAGTGTAACCACCAGATCCAGCTTGCCTTCGCGGCCTTGTTCCAGCCACTCGACCTCTTCCGGACGCTGACGCCCTTGTTCACCGAGATCGGTTTGCTGAATGCCATGCTCGGTACCCAGCAGGTATTTCAGCATGTATTCATGGCCTTTACCGGAAGAGCCAAGCACGTTTGAGCGCCAGACAAACAGGTTACGCGGTGAGTTCTGCGGCGCGTCCGGTTGTTCAGCGGCAAAGCGGATATCGCCGGATTTCAGTGCATCCACCAGATATTCTTTCGGCGTCTGACCGGCGGCGGCGGCGGCTTTCGCCAGCCCAAGCGGGTTAGTATCCAGCTGCGGTGCCGAAGGCAGCCAGCCCATACGTTCGGCGCGCACGTTGAAGTCAATCAGGCTGCCGCTGTAGCGTTTTTTATCCGCCAGCGGAGAAAGGATCTCTTCCGTACTCAGAGTCTCATAGCGCCACTGACTGGAGTGATTGTAGAAAAATGAGGTGCCGTTCATCTGGCGTGGCGGACGCGTCCAGTCAAGGGCGAACGCCAGTGGCAGCCAGCCGGTCTGCGGACGCAGTTTTTCCTGGCCGACATAGTGCGCCCAGCCACCGCCGGTTTGACCGACGCAGCCACAGAACACCAGCAGGTTGATGATGCCACGGTAGTTCATATCCATATGGAACCAGTGGTTGATACCGGCACCGACGATAATCATCGAACGACCATGGGTTTTATCAGCATTATCGGCAAACTCGCGCGCAATGCGGATCATATCCTGCTGCGGCACACCGGTAATTTTTTCTGCCCAACCTGGCGTATAGGCTTTAATTTCACTGTAATCGCTGGCGCTCTGGCTGTCGTCGACTTTTGCATCGCCCCAGTCGCGGGCAATACCGTAATTTGCCAGCGTTAAATCAAATACGCTGGCAACCAGCGCGCTGCTGCCATCAGCCAGCGTTATACGTTTCGCGGCGATCGGATGTGAAATGACATCTGACAGTGCCACCGGGCGGAAGTGTTCGCTTTCAATTCCGCCAAAGTAAGGGAACAGCGTATTGGCGATTTCGTCATGCTGGCCGAGCAGCGACAGTTGCAGCGTGACGTCACGGCCATCATTGCCCGCGCGCTGTTCAAGATTCCATTTGCCTTGCTCACCCCAGCGGAATCCAATTGAGCCTTGTGGCGCAACCAGATCGCCTTGTTGATCGACGGCGATAGTTTTCCATTCCGGATTGTTGTTTTCACCGAGAGCGCCGAGCAGATCGGCGGCGCGCAGCTGACGTCCGGCGACATAAAAGCCATCCTCGCGTTGATCCAGCATGACCAGCATCGGTAAATCACTGTAGCGGCGGGCGTAATCCAGGAAATAACTGCTCGGCTTTTGCAGATAAAACTCTTTCAGAATCACGTGGCCCATCGCCAGTGCCATTGCGCTGTCGGTACCCTGTTTTGGTGCCAGCCACTGATCGCACAGCTTCACGACATCGGCATAATCAGGCGTCACTGCGACGGTTTTGGTGCCTTTGTAGCGCACTTCGGTAAAGAAATGGGCATCCGGAGTACGGGTCTGCGCGACGTTTGAACCCCAGGCAATCAGATAAGACGAGTTATACCAGTCGGCGGATTCCGGCACGTCGGTCTGCTCACCCCAGGTCATCGGTGATGCTGGCGGCAAATCGCAGTACCAGTCATAGAAGCTCAGGCAGGTGGCACCGATTAATGACAGATAGCGCGCACCGGCGGCATAAGAAACCATCGACATCGCCGGAATCGGCGAAAAGCCAGCAATGCGGTCAGGGCCGAAGGTTTTCGCGGTATAGACGTTAGCGGCGGCGATCAGCTCGTTCATTTCCGCCCAGCTGGAGCGCACCAGCCCGCCGCGCCCGCGCGCTTGTTTGTAACGTTTTGATTTTTCAGGATCGTTAATAATGCTTGCCCAGGCATCTACCGGATCCTGATGCTGCTGGCGTGCTTCACGCCACATTTCCAGCAGCTGCTGGCGAATTTGAGGATATTTCAGGCGGTTGGCGCTGTAGATATACCATGAATAACTGGCACCACGCGGGCAGCCACGCGGTTCGTGATTCGGCAGGTCGGGGCGAGTTTCTGGATAATCGGTTTGCTGAGTTTCCCAGGTGACCAGGCCGTTTTTAACATAAATCTTCCAGCTGCATGATCCCGTACAGTTCACACCGTGTGTGGAGCGAACGATTTTGTCATGCTGCCAGCGTTGACGATAACTGTCTTCCCAGTCCCGGTTGGTTGCCAGCGTCTGACCATAACCATCGGCAAAGGGTTCTGCCAGTTCCTTGAAATATCGGAACCGATCCAGAAACTTACTCATTCGACACACTCCTCACAGATCAAATAACTGCAAAAACGATTTATTATCATTCGCGAATAAAACGCGTTGTTTTGGCATGATCAGTTAATAAAATTTCAGTTCGTAAGCTGACTATTCAATAAGGGTCGGCGACATAATGAAATTACTGTCTCTCTAACCCGAAGTGAGTAGAAATTAATTTCACAGAACACTTTACAAACTCACCTGCGATCAACCAGAATTCAATTCACTCGGCAAAAGTGATGTCTCAAAGCTGGTCAAATTTTCCCAATAGCATGTCAGAAAACATTGAGAGGATATTGATCTGTGTCGTATAAAAATGACATTAAAGCCGAAAGCACCCGCGGTGTGCTGGCTACATGGACCCCCGAAGATAAAAATTTTTGGGAGCGAAGTGGAAAGAAAATTGCCGCCAGAAATCTCTGGATTTCAATTCCCTGTTTACTCCTGTCGTTCTGCGTCTGGATGTTATTCAGTACCGTTGCGCTTTACTTACCCGGAGCTGGATTTAGTTTCACCACCGACCAGTTATTTATGCTGACGGCGCTTCCTGCGCTGGCAGGCGCAATTATGCGCGTGCCCTATTCCTTTGTAATTCCTATATTTGGCGGTCGCCGCTGGACAGCTTTCAGCACTATTATTCTGGTGGTGCCAGCTATCTGGTTAGGTTTTGCGGTGCAACAACCAACTACCCCTTATTGGGTATTTGTCATTATCGCTTTATTATGTGGCGTGGCTGGCGGTAATTTTGCATCCAGTATGGGAAATATCAGCTTTTTCTATCCAAAACATTTGCAGGGTGGCGCACTGGGACTAAATGGCGGCCTCGGCAATCTTGGCGTCAGCGTGATGCAACTGGTTGCGCCGTTGGTGATGAGCGTTGCGATTTTTGGCTCGTTTTCCGGTGCCGGTCAGGTTAGCCCGTCCGGTGATGTACGCTGGATTGAACATGCGGCATTTATCTGGGTGCCACCGCTGGTGATTTTCGCCGTTGCCGCCTGGTTTCTGATGAATGATATCGCCACTGCGAAAGCGTCACTGGCTCAACAGCTGCCGGTATTGAAACGTCCGCACATGTGGATTATGGCGTTATTGTATCTGGCTACGTTTGGCTCTTTTATCGGCTTCTCTGCCGGTTTCGCCATGCTGACCAAGACTCAATTTCCAAATGTGGTCATTCTGCATTACGCCTTCTGGGGGCCATTAATTGGCGCGCTGGCTCGTCCGGTCGGTGGCGCGCTTTCCGATCGCTTTGGTGGTTCGAAAGTCACCTTAATCAATTTTGTGATGATGGTGATTTTCGCCACGCTGATTTTCTTTACGCTGCCGGGTGAAGGACATCAGGGCACATTTGGCGCTTTCTTTGTGGTATTCCTTGGTCTGTTCCTTACCGCCGGATTGGGCAGTGGTTCCACCTTTCAGATGATCTCAGTGATTATTCGCGCCGATACGCTGCGTCGGGTTAAACAGGTCGGAGGCAGCGAAAAACAGGCAGCGCAGGAAGCCGCCACAGACTCTTCGGCCGCGCTGGGATTTATTTCTGCTATTGGTGCCGCCGGGGGCTTCTTTATTCCAAAAGCGTTTGGTACTTCACTGGCGCTGAGCGGATCGGCAGAAGGGGCTTTAAAACTGTTTCTGCTGTTCTATGCGATTTGCGGCGTGATTACCTGGTGGTGCTATATTCGTAAATCTATCTCGTAACGGCCTGCACTACTCCACAATTGACTCTTCAGGGCCACACTTGCTGGCCCTTTTCTCTTCCGCTCCAGCCCGCTTAGCCGATATTTAATCAAACATTCATCAGGCTTGCCCTGTACTAACCAGACATAATCAGCGCCAGAGTAAAATCGGTGCGCAGATGCGCCATTCACTTTTCTCGCGGTGAGTGAACGGTCGATTCTCAGCGGACGTCAGACTAAAAGGACTTAAATACGATGTATGCGGGCGATTTCTTATCTCCGGTGAGTTATGCCGCAGGCGATGAACTTTCAGCTATCGCGACGCGTTTATTCTGGTTTGAAGCCGGAGTAATGGAAGGGTGCGAAATCATCGTCAGCCAGAATGATTGCTGTGCTCGTTTACATCTGGCTGCCGGTGAAGCGGGCATGTTTGCGGTAAAAAGTAGAAAAGTGCTGATCGAATCCGGTAGCGTGCAGGGGGTCGAATTAAAGGTTATTGCAATGGCAAAATTGCAGGCTTTTATTGATGCCGGCAGCCGCACGGCCGGGCAGACCAAAAAAAAGGAGACGTTATTTGGTTTCAGCCGCTACCGACGTCCTGAAGAGCTGTCGCGTAAAAAGTTTGAATACTGGTTAATTAGCCAGAGTGTTAAGCAGTGTCAGGGTATGGATAATATCGTCCAGTTGATTCGAGATAATGAATGCTACTGGATAGTTAATTATTTACTAACCCGATCGGACGAATATAAATCTTTGCGGGAAATTGGTGGTCGTTACGGACTTTCCGTTTCACATTTTCGTCGTTTAAGTAAATCAGCGTTGGGAAATACGGCAAAAGTGGAAATGTGTGACTGGCGTCTGATTCGTGCCATTCTCGATATTATGGATGATGAGCACAATCTGACGGCCATCGCGATGAAGCATGGTTATGCCTCGTTATCGCATTTCTCCGGAGATGTTAAAAACAGATTCGGTATTCCGCCACGGGATTTAAAAAAAATGATCAATTGTGAGTTACTTAAATGAAACGGTCATCGCTTATGCTACTTTTTTTGGCGGTTTCTTTTATGTACTGCTGTCTGGCAATTGCCGTTACACCGGTTGAAGAAAAAATGCCTGCCCAAGGCTACGTTACCGCAAAAGACGGTGTTAAACAGTTTTTTGATGCGCTTTCCGCCAGAATGAAAACACCCTTTATTGTCAGTAACCTGGCGGCAAAGAAAAGAATCAGCGGTAACTTTGATTTTTCCGCTCCGCAGGCATTGCTGGATAATATCACCAACAATATGGGATTGGTCTGGTATTACGATGGGAATACTATTTATATTTATGACGCCAGCGAATTAAAAAATGGCGTTGTTCGGCTGAAAAACAGCTCGGTAGCGGAACTGCAAAAGTTTCTGCTGGCTTCCGATCTTTATGATGATCGCTATCCGCTGCGAACTGAACCCGGCAGCCAGACTTTTTATCTCGCCGGGCCACCGGTCTATTTTATGCTGGTCATGCAGACGGCTGCTTATCTTGATCAGCTGGCGGTAACAGATGTTGAAGCAACCAGCCTGTCGGCGATCCCGTTGTACAACAGTTTCGTGGAAGATCGAAAATATAAATTTCGTGATGAAGTGATTACCATTCCCGGCGTGGCTTCGGTGATTCGGGCGTTAACTTTTAACGGTATCGCGACCACTCAGGTAGAAAACCGACCAACAACCGAACTGCAGAGCGGCGCGGAAGAGGATACAGAAGCACCAGCCCTCGGTGATGAAGTGGCAGAAAAAGCGCTGCAACCGGCAGTGCGCACTGCGATTGAAAACGAGATGGTGGTCATTGCTAATCCCGATAACAACAGCCTGCTGATTAAAGGATCCGCTGAGCAGCTGAGTAATATTAAGCGGCTGGTGAATTTGCTGGATGTACCAAAACGGCATATAGAAATGTCGGTGTGGATTATCGATCTGCAGAAAGATGAACTGGAGCAGTTGGGCGTGACCTGGCGCGGTACGCTTAATTTAACCGATCAGTTTGGCGCCTCGTTTAATGGGGGTATCTCCAGCACTGTTGATGGAGCCAGCTTTATGACGGCGATTATGGCTCTGTCGCAGCAAAATCGTGCCAATGTGGTTTCACGCCCAATGTTGCTGACGCAGGAGAACGTCCCGGCAATTTTCGACAACAGCCGCACGTTCTATACCAAACTGATTGGCGAACGCAGCACCAGTCTTGAGCATGTGACCTATGGAACATCGCTCAGTGTTTTACCGCGATTTACCGATGCGGAAGAAATAGAAATGATGCTGAACGTTGAAGATGGCAATCAGTATCGTCAGGAAAATGACAAAGAGAGCAGCCTGCCGGAAGTTGGCCGAACCAATATCAGCACGGTGGCCCGCGTGCCGAAAGGCAAAAGCCTGCTGATCGGGGGCTATACCCGCGATGAAAACAGTAATTTACGCCAGGGAATTCCGTGGCTAAGAGATTTGCCGCTGATTGGCGGCCTGTTCAGTTATCGTCAGAGCCGCAATGCCAATATGGTACGCGTCTTTCTGATTCAGCCTAAAGAGATCGATGGCCGTGAATCACGCGACAGTACGCGGCTGGTTGCCGGGCTACGCAATAAGCCTGCTGAGGCTCCGCTATTTGACTGGATGAACAATTTTCTGGATGCGCAACGGTGACCAGCCCAATTGCTGCGCTGACCCGACCGCTGCTGTCTGGGCAATTGTTGCCAGAACCGCGCACAATACTGAGTGACCAGTTGAGCAAGCCGCTGGCAAATTCTGCCGGTCATCCCGGTGGGGCGGTTGATAACGATGGTCTGATTGTCAGCGCGGAAAACTTTCTGAAATCCGTTGATGAGTTTTCTGTTTTTATCAGCCAGGTACGCAGGCTAAGGGACATTGCCGGGCGCTGTGATTTTTCTGCTGCGGCAGAGATCTACGAGCTACTGGATGATGATGCCGAAGCAAAGATTGCCGCACTGTGGCGGGTGATAAAAACGCAGCAAACAAAATCTGCCGCGCTATTACTGCACGAGGCAAGAAGTCTGTTTCCCGATGAAAGTAATCGGGTGGTTGCCCTGCGAGAGATGCTGAAACATCGCAATATCTTAGAAATTGAACGTGAAATTATAGAGCAGGCGCTGGCGATTGCCGAAGATGATGCCTGCCCGACGCGGCTAAAGTCAGGAATTAATGTTGCGCTTAAAGCGCGGTTAATGAGTAAGCAATTAAAACTGTCACCGGCTGTTATTCGTGAAAGCTATCGTAATTTTATTGAAAGCAACGAGAATGAGCGAAAAATATATCAGGGATGGGTATTAATGTTTGGCGGGGACAGACGTCGCATGCTGATCAACTTTATGGAGGCTGCGTTGCTGGCAGATATGAATGCCAGCGATCCGGGATGTACCGATATTGAATTTGGTAATTTACTGGGGCGTCTGACACAAATAAAGTTGATTCGTTCAAGCGAGGATTTATTTATCCAGCGTGCCAGTAAAGATGGTTTTCTAAAACGCTTTAATTTTTCTGAAGATGACTGGCTACTGTTTATATTATCCATTTTACATGATGCCGGGCTGCTCTACGATCAGTTGAGACAGTTGGGAAACAATGTCTTAAGTCGGATGTCACCAAGAGAAAAAGTGTGTTTTATCCAGAAGATATATCACTTTGTCCGCGAATTCCCATCGGGAATTTTTGACAGTTTTGACCAGCAGCAATTGTTGTATCAACACTTTATATCGTTGATCGGCCACGGCTATCAAGCTGAACTGGCAGAGAGCAGAACTTATTAATATTCATCCTCGTTGGTATATCAGGTACTGAGCATGATTAATGACTTTTTCATCAATTTGAGGAAGCATCCGGAATTATTTATTCTGTTATTGGTCGTTATGATTATCGCCATGTTGGTTATTCCCTTGCCAACCTATCTGGTCGATTTCCTGATTGGGCTGAATATTGTTATTTCGGCGCTGGTGTTTCTTTCTTCTTTTTATATTGATCGTATTCTGAGTTTTTCGTCGTTTCCAGCGGTATTGCTGATTACTACGCTATTCAGACTGGCATTATCGATTAGCACCAGCAGGCTGATATTGAATGATGCCGATGCCGGAGAAATTATTGCCACTTTTGGTCTGTTTGTTATTGGTGACAATCTGGTGGTGGGGTTCGTAATTTTTTCAATTGTCACAATCGTGCAATTTATGGTGATCACTAAAGGTGCGGAGCGCGTGGCGGAAGTGGCGGCACGCTTCTCGCTGGATGGCATGCCCGGCAAGCAGATGAGTATTGATGCCGATCTGCGTGCCAGTTCGATTGATGCGGAACAAGCCACCCAGCGGCGCAGCATTCTGGAGAAAGAGAGCCAGTTATACGGCTCTTTTGACGGCGCGATGAAGTTTATTAAAGGGGATGCCATCGCCGGTATTCTGGTTATTTTTGTCAACTTTATTGGCGGCATCAGCGTGGGTGTGAATCAGCACGGCATGGATATGTCCACGGCGCTGTCCACCTACACCATGCTGACCATTGGTGACGGGCTGGTTGCGCAAATTCCTTCGTTGCTGATTGCCATCAGTGCCGGATTTATTGTCACCCGGGTCAGTGGCGAGGGTGACAATATGGGTATCACCATGATGTCACAGCTGATGAATAATCAGTTTGTCCTGATTATCGCGGCGATCATTGCCGTCGCCATCGGTTTTTTACCTGGCTTTCCGCTGTTTATTTTTCTGCTATTGGCGCTGATTCCTGGAGGATTGTTTTTCTTAAAGTGGCGTGAAGCGAACAATAAATTGGCGGGCGGCAAGCCGGGTAGCGTGAAGCAAAACAACGATGCAGCGGATGAGGCGAGCCCAGTTGCTGCTGATGCCGATACCCAGCTGGGATTAATTGAAAATCTTGACCAGGTTACCCCGACGACCATTCCGCTTATTCTGCGGGTTAACCCGTCGGCCGGTGATTATCTGACCCAGCTGGATGCCGCCGAACGTTTTCGCAGCCAGTTTTTTGTCGATTACGGCATCCATCTGCCAGCGATTGTCATTCGGTCGACTGAAAATCAGCAGCAGAACAAAGTCGCTTTGCTGATTAATGAAATTCAGGCTGAACAGTTCGATATTTTGCTCGGACAAATTACCGTGGTGAACGTCTCTGATGAGCTTGAGCATCTTGGTATTCAACCGGTCAACTATGGCGGTGTAGTGTGGGTTGCCGCTGAACAGCGGTCGCTGCTTACCGAGCTGGGTTTTCACACCCGGACACCGGTTGACGAGCTCTATTACTGCATTGCTAACTCGCTGGTGCGCAATGTGAGTGAGTTTTTTGGCGTGCAGGAGACCAAAGCACATATCGATAAGCTGGAGAAAGACTATCCCGATCTGATTAAAGAAGTGATGCGCCACACCACGGTGCAACGGGCATCGGAAGTGATGCAGCGACTACTCGGCGAGAAAATCTCGGTGCGAAACACCAAGTTGATCATGGAGTCCCTCTCCGTCTGGGCACCACGAGAAAAAGATGTCATTACCCTGGTGGAACATGTGCGCACTTCTCTCTGTCGTTATATCAGTCATAAATTTGCCGTCGGTAATTCCCTGAAGGCGGTATTAATTTCCGCTGAGATGGAAGAGACCTTGCGTCAGGGAATTCGCAGTACCGCCGCCGGAACTTTTCTTAATCTGGAACCAGCGGCTTCTGAAAAGTTAATGGACACTTTTACCCTCGGCTTAAGCGACATTCTGATGTCGCAGAAGGACTACGTCATTCTGGCGTCAGTCGATATCCGACGCTTTGTGAAACGCTTTCTGGAAAATAAATTTAAAAATCTTGAGGTGCTTTCTTTTGGCGAAATTTCAGAAGGCATTTCAATTGATGTAATCAAATCAATTCAATAATAAGGGACTTTCAGATGGATATTGATATTGCCTCTCTGGTACGAGAATCACTCCGCTCTGGCGGTTGCGATGCTTCGCTGCTCAACAATTTTGATGGCCACTCTACCATTTTGTTAGATTTTGACGATATGCCCGGCATTTTAGTCAGCGTGGTTGATAAACAGGTGGTGCTCTGGTCTCAGCTCTGCGATCACAACGTTCATGTCCTTTCTCAGGTCGCCGACCGGATACTTGAGCTGCTGCTTGAACCGGCAAAATATTCGGTAACCGGTCAGCTGCAGATCGCCAAAGAAGATAATGCGACGGTATTGAAGTGTGTGCTGGAAGAGAGTTGCCTGAATGAAGCCATGTTCGGTGATGCACTCGAAACCTTTTATCTGAGCCTGCGCAAATATTGTGAGGTATTGCGCTAATGCCATGGCCGACACTGGTGCGCTATCAGGCGCATCCTGTGCGTGTCACCGGCCCGATCCTTGAAGCCCGGCTGAAGGGGGTCACGATTGGCGAAGTGTGTAATGTGCTGAGAAGTGACAGCGACAAAACGCTGGTCGCCAGAGCGCAGGTGCTCGGTTTTGAAAGAGATTCAACCATACTCAGCCTGATTGGCTCGGCCGAGGGCTTGTCACGCGACATGGTGATCAGTCCTACCGGTCACGGTTTGATGATGGAAGTGTCAGCCATGCTGGCTGGTGCGGTTCTCACTCCTTCAGGCAAGGTGTCTGAGCGTTTCTCGCCCGCGGCTGAAGGCGCGTTGGTAGAGAGCCGCCCGGTCAATGCGCCACCGCCGGCCTGGGATCAGCGCTGTGGCATCAGCGAGCTGTTAGTCACCGGCATTCGGGCGATAGACGGCCTGCTGACCTGCGGCATTGGGCAAAGAATGGGTATTTTCGCCGCCGCCGGATGTGGCAAAACGACCCTGATGCAGATGCTGATCAACAATGCGGATGCGGAGATATTTGTCGTGGCGTTGATTGGCGAGCGTGGCCGCGAAGTGACGGAGTTTGTCGAGGCATTGCGGCAAATGGATCGAAGATCACGCTGTGTGGTGGTGTACGCCACTTCTGACTATCCGGCGCTGGACCGCGCCAATGCGGCATCGGTGGCGATGACTATCGCCGAATATTTCCGTGACTGCGGGCTGAACGTTCTGCTGTTTCTTGATTCGATAACGCGTTATGCCCGCGCGCTGCGCGACGTGGCATTGGCTGCCGGTGAACCGCCGGCGCGTCGTGGCTATCCGGCCTCGGTATTCGAAAAACTTCCCGCCCTGCTGGAAAGGCCCGGCAAAACGCAGCGTGGCAGTATCAGCGCCTTTTTTACCATCCTGTTGGAAAATGAGGAGGAGTCCGATCCGGTCGCGGAAGAGATTCGCTCGATCCTTGACGGCCATATCTGGCTGAGTCGCAAACTTGCCAGTAAAAATCATTACCCGGCTATTGATGTATTGCGCAGCGTCAGTCGTGTCTGCCAGCGAGTGACCAGCGATAGTCACCAGGCTCACGCCAGTAACCTGCGTAATTTGCTCGCCAGAATGGAGGAATTGCAGGTGCTGGTCGACTTCGGCGAGTACCAGCCGGGTGTGAACCCTGACAATGATATGACCTTTAACGCCAGCGCTGAAATTCAACGCTTTCTCTGTCAGCCAGTAGAGCAGCAATGCGCGCTTGCCGACACGCTAATAAGGATGCAATACCTTGTTAAATAACATTCCAGTTGTTATTCGTCGGATTGAACAGCGCACGGTAAGCAAAGAGAGTGCGCTGCAACAAGTCCAGCTCACTATTCATCACATCCAGTCAGAAATTACCGCCGGCGACCAACAACGCGATCTGCTGCTCAGGCACCTGTCCTCACTGATTATTGCCGGTAATACCAGCCTTGAAGCCATTCTGGATAACAAAGCGCGGCAGGGATCGCTGCAACGCAAAGTTGCGGAAATGGAGCTGATGCTGGCGGATAAACATCATCAACTGCAACAGCAGTGCCAGCAGCACGCCAGCCTGAAAGCCGAACGCATTCAGATGCAGCGCAAGTCAGAAAAATTGACTGCTCATTTGCGACAGCGTCAAAAGCAGCAGCTGCAATGCAGACAGCGTCAGCACGAGACCGAAACCGAGGAGCAGCTGAATTGGCAAAGATAACCGGACCCGTTTCCCCCCACTTTACCCAGGCAGGCAGCAGCAGTGATGCCGGTTACCCCACCGAGCTGGACGAACGGCTGAAAAAAGCGAAAAAGGAGCAGGGTGCAGAGGCGATGCCACCGATCGGCCTGATACCGCCACTGCTCCGGATGTTTTCGGAACCGCCGCCTGCCGTAACGGATTTTGCCCGGTATACGGCACTGACGGTTAAAGCCGACTATCAGGTGGGTAATTGGCAACATCCTCCGCGATACGCGACGGCAACGGCTCAAACTACGACGCTGGCGGCTGAGCCGTTGACCGAGGACAGATCGCTGCCGCAGAGCGCCGCTACCAAATCTTTCACGACGCCCAGCCGTGACACGCCATCAATGCCCCGCGGCAGTCGCCCGCTTTCGGCAGCACATAATAGCCACCGCTCTGTTGTGCGTGAGAGTCTGACGCCGCCGGGTAGTGCAGTCGCACTCAGTGATAACACGCCAGCGGATCGCCCACTGGATAAATCACGCCGCGAAGAAAACAGTGCCGCCCCGTTGCCTGCCTTGCCGCCACCGCTGCCAGGCGATGGGGAAGCGGTAGCAAAAAGTCGACCCGTCGCGGCAAAAAGTGAATCGCATCAGCTTTTCGCACAGGCTTCTGTCCGGCCAGCTAAATCAGCGCCGTCAGCCGAGGGACAAAATAAAATCAGCTACTCCTTTAGCTCATGGGGCAGAGAACACCGGGTAGTGCTGACCACCGTGCGTGACAGCAGCCAACAGCTGGCGGTGATGATGACTCCCTCTGATGCGCTGGTCAGCCACCGTTTACAGTATGCCATCAGCGCCCACCCGCCGGTTACGGCAATTGCCCTGCGAGAAGAGCGAGGTGATGGGCAGCAGCAGCGTGATAAGCAGCAATCGATGGTGGATGAGGAATGAAAGCGCTGGCGATACGACGTTACGATGCGCAATCCAGCGCGTTGAAGCTGTTTTTTCGCTATCTGGAAATGCATCACCAGCCCGTGCTGATGACCACGCCGCCGCCCGGAGCGGTGCTTGCCAGGGCAACGGCACAAATAACCGGCGTTGAATTGCTGGTCGATGTGCGGGCCTGGTTTGGTAAAAGTCTGCCGGAAAAAAGCGGATTACGAGCCGATTTGATCACGCCTGATGAAATCAGGGATCTCTTTCACTACAGCGGCGCGCTGCTTACGCTGCATTTGCCGGGCGAAGCTGAAGAGCCACTGACGGTGTTGGCACCTGTCGCGGTGGAAGAGTATCGCGATAAAGCGATGCCGAGGGTTAACACCAGCTGCGGTCCTGGTTGGCTCACGGCAGTGAACACCCATTATCGGAGCCATATATGCCAGGTGTTACCGTCGCTACTGCATGGCACGATTCCATTCCATCTGGACTTAATGCTTGGCAGCAGTGCGCTGAGTTATCGCCACCTGAAAAAGTTACAGCCGGGCGATGTGCTGCTGGTGAATCAGCTACTGGAGACGGTAGTGACAGGCAACAGGACGTTAGCTAAATACCGGCAACAGGAGGACTATTTAATGCTGGAAGATATCTACGACGACGAGGAACAACACGAGCATTATCAGCCGCTGCACCCGCACCAGAATCTTCAGGCGCAGCGTATTGGCATCAATAATATACCGGTGCAACTCACCTTTATTATTAATCAAATGACCCTGACGCTGGATGAATTATCGGTTCTGCATATCGGTGATGTGATAGCCGTGGGAACCGAAGGGGAAAACAGTATCACTATTTGTGCCAATGGATCGCTGTTGGCAAAGGGTGAGTTGGTGATGGCTGATGAACGGCTGGGAGTAGAAATTCAGACGCTGTGTCATGAGGCACAGTATGGAAAATGATATTTCGCTGATTGCCGTGCTGGCTCTCTCATCACTGGCTCCATTTCTGATTGCCTGTGGCACCAGCTATATCAAATTTTCCATCGTGTTTGTGATGGTCAGAAACGCCATTGGATTACAGCAAATTCCCTCCAATATTACCCTGAATGGTATCGCCTTTGTGTTGTCGGTATTTGTCATGATGCCGGTAATGAAAGAGGGATATAACCATTTCAAACAGCAGCCGATCGATTTAAGCAGTGCCGAAGCAATCGAATCCTGGATCGACAGTGGTTTTGATGGCTATAAGGCTTACCTGCGTAAGTATGCCGATCGAGATTTAGCGGCGTTCTTTGAGCAAGCCCAGCGACAGCGTGATGGCGAGCCAGACGATGCTGAAAATCCGCCCGAACCCTCTTTGTTTGCCCTGCTGCCGGCTTACGCCTTAACCGAAATAAAAGATGCTTTTAAAATCGGTTTCTACATTTATCTGCCCTTTGTGGTTATCGACTTATTGATCTCCAGCATCCTGCTGACGCTGGGCATGATGATGATGAGTCCGGTGACTATATCCGTGCCGATCAAGCTGCTGCTGTTTGTGGTGATGGATGGCTGGACATTGATTTCAAAGGGTTTACTTAATCAGTATCTGGATCTTAGCGCCTCAGGGGCAACTTTCTGATGGATGAAGTGATTCTGGCAGGAAATAAAGCCATCTGGCTGGTACTGATTTTGTCTGCCGTGCCGGTAGTGGTGGCAACCGTCATTGGTTTACTGGTCGGGCTGTTTCAGACGGTAACGCAATTACAGGAACAAACCCTGCCTTTTGGCATCAAGCTGCTGGGTGTCTGTATCTGTTTATTTTTATTATCCGGATGGTATGGCGAAACATTATTAGCCTACGGTAAGGAAGTGATTTATTTCGCACTAAAACGATAATGGAAAACATACAAACCGAGCTCTATTTTGAGTTAAATAACTGGCTTTTTATGGTGCTGTTAAGCTCAGCGCGTCTGTTCCCGGCATTTATGCTGTTGCCTTATCTCAGCAATTCAACGCTTACCGGATTATTTAAGTTTCCATTGGCATTTTTGCTGGGTGCTTCGCTGTGGGATGCGCAGGGAGTGCTGATATATCAACTCGGCGTGCTGGAATTTAGTGCTTTAATGATCAAAGAAATCGTCATCGGGCTAATTATTGCCATCTTTATTTGCCTGCCTTTCTGGACCCTGCATGCGGCAGGTAGCCTGATAGATAACCAGCGTGGAGCGACGCTGAGCAGCACGCTAAATCCGCTGAGTGGCATTGATACCTCTGAACTGGCGAATTTATTCAATCTGATCGCCGTGGTGATTATTCTGGAGGCAGGGGGAATGCTGACCTTTCTGCAGGTAATGCAGCAGAGTTATCAGCTGTGGCCGCCATTGTCGGCGGCGATGCCCGGCTGGGAGAATGTGATTAGATTTCTCGGTGAATTGATGAAGCATGCCGTCAGGCTCTCTGCGCCAGTGATCTCCATCTTTCTGATTACTGAACTTTTTCTTGGCCTGTTGGCGCGCTATACCCCCCAGATGAATGCTTTCTCCATGGCGTTAACCGTCAAAACTCTCATCGGGTTTATGGTGCTGTTGCTCTATTTTTCTCCAGTACTGCCCTCTGAGGTAATCGGACTGGAAAAGATCTTTTTTCCACTTAGCTGACTTAAGCTGCGGAGGCCGGGAGAACACCAGCATGGCGGGCAATAAAACTGAAAAGCCGACCGACAAAAAAAAGCGTGATGCGGCCAAAAAAGGACAGACATTTAAAGGCAAGGATTTAGTCACCACCTGCCTGACGCTGGTCGGAGTCGAGATGGTGCTCAATTTCACCTCTCTGCGCGAGTTTTCAGACATTCTGCACAGCATTGTTGCGCGTCAGTACGACTACTCATTGCAGGGATATATTCTGCAATGCGTCTGGTTTGGCATAAAAATATTACTGCCAATTGCCATAATTTGCATTGCCGCCTCGCTGTTACCGGGCCTGCTGCAGACCGGTATGCAGCTGGCGACTAAGGCATTAAAACTAAACCTTTCGGCAATTAATCCTCTTAAGGGTATTAAAAAAATATTTAACCTGAGAACGTTAAAGGATCTGCTTAAGTCAGTGCTTTACCTCGGCTGCTTTGTGCTGGCGACTCTGTTCTTCTGGCAAGAAAATCGCGCACTGATTATCAGTCTGGTCTGGTCAGAGCCGGGTGTCATGCTGAAAGTGTGGGGGCAGCTGGTACATTCACTGCTGGTGATCTTTATTGCCTGTATTTTCATTATTATTCTTATCGACTGCGTGGCAGAGTATTTGCTGTATATCAAAGATCTGAAAATGGACAAGAAAGAAGTTGATAATGAAACCAAAGAGATTAATGGTAATCCCGAGATAAAGAAAAAAAGAAAGGCTCTTAATCAGGAGTTACTTTCTGAAGAATTCAAAAAAGACATCAAAAAATCCAGTGTTGTTATCGCCAACCCTAAACATATTGCGATAGGAATCTATCGTAATCTGGCGATTACACCCATACCGTTTATTTCATTCATTGAAAAGAATCAGCGTGCTCTCGCGGTACGTCGCTATGCGGAACAAGTCGGTGTGCCGGTGGTTGAAAATATTCCGCTGGCAAGAGAGCTGTTTCGTACCCATAAAAAACATGCGTTTGTTAGCCTGAAAATGTTTACCGAAGTGATGGATATTCTTTTTTGGCTTGAGCAGGTTGAGAACAACTGGATGGCTGAACACGCCGAAAATAATCCGTCAGAAACCGTTGTCGATGAATCTACATCCGCTTCACAAGGCACAGAAAACCCTGCTGCTGATGAGCGTTCTTTGTGAGTAAAAAAAATACAACTTTGTTCTAATAACACCATTCATCATGGATGGTTTAACTAAGGAAGAGAGATGACTCAGGAAAACGAGAAAATCCATGAAGCTGAAATGTGTTCCATGCTAATGGAGTATGTTCAGCAAGGTATATTACTGAAGGACTTACAGGGTATCCCGGATGATACCATGGAAGATATTTATGCCCATGCTCACCATTTTTATTATCAGGGGCGTCTGGATGAGGCAGAACATTATTTTAGTCTGCTCTGCATGTATGATTTAAATAACCCGGATTATTTTATTGGACTGGGAGCCGTAAATCAGTTGCAGAAGAAGTACCAGAAAGCCTGCGATCTCTATTCTCTGGCGTATATTTTCTCGAAAGACGATTACAGCCCGGTATTTTATAGCGGCCAATGTCAGCTACTGATGGGAGATGTGATTAAAGCTCTGCAATGTTTTGAAGTAGTGATAAAAAAATGTCCGAATGAACATCTGGTAAAAAAAGCTCAGGTTTATTTTGAAACCATCAAAAAAAATCGAAAGATGCTAAATAAAGATAAAGAAACCACCGAGTCTGCTAAGGAGAGTTAGTCATGTCTAATCTGACAGATTTATCAATAAATGGAACATTTGCTAATTTTTACAGCAATAATCTTCATCAGAAAAATAACGATCTTGCTGCAGCTGGCAGAGTTGCTAACCGCTTTAACGATATTAACAAGGTATCTGAAGCAAATGCTCGCTTTATTCATGATATTGCCGAGCAAGTGATCGAGGACAACGTTGATAATGGCACGGACAGTAATCGCGTGCTGCGCAACGTGGCGTCAACGTCAAAGTTCGATAAAGAGAGCAATATTCTGCTTCGCTTGTCCGCAACGGATGAAAACCATGCTGTAGAGGCGACTAACCCTGCATCTGAGCAAAGCAGCGCAGAAGAGTTACGTAAAAAACGGCGCGAAGTGATTTCAAGTCTGCTCAATCGCGCAGCTAAGCATCAAAAGCAAGCAACCGAGCTCTCGCAAGCCATGGATAGGGCTACCGGGCAGTTGCAGGCCGCAACCCTTGAGCTGGATGCGGCAATCGGCTCGCTGGATAACAACACTGCCATATTAAAAGAGCTCAAGCAGCAACATACTGCCTTACAGGGTGAGCTGGGCGAACTGTCGCTGGAGAGCGGAGAGAAGAACGCGCCACGCTATATTGCGCTTAAACAGAAAATTGAGCAGGCCAAAAATGCCATTAATTCCGCCTCACAGACGGTAATTGCCGCTGAAGCGGAGATGCTAAAAAAACTGGATATGTCACAGGCGCTGATTATTCAGCATGGCGATTTAATCAGGCAACTGACGATATTGAGCTGTAACACTGCTGGCGTAGTGGTGAGTAATCATCAGCAGTTAATTACCGAGGAGAAGAAGAATTTATCGTTTCAGGCGATGGTGACTTTGCGCATGGCGCAGATGCAGAGCATTGTTCATGAAAACAATCTGAATAAATTGAAAAACGACCGGGAATTAAGTGCAAAGCTGATGGAAGCGACGCGCACCAGCCTGACAGAAAAAGCTCGACAATTTGATGAGCAACAGGCAAAGGCGAGAGAAGCTGCTGAAAAGATGAGTAAGTGCACCAAAATTTTTGGTGGCATCGCGACGGCACTGGGAGCCATGACCATGGTGTTTGGCGGTGCAGGCGCACCACTGATGGCACTGGGCCTTGGTTTGCTGGTCGCGGATACCGTTACTGAAAAATTGTTCGGTTTTTCAATTACTGAGAAGGTGATGGGTCCGTTAATGGATCATGTCTTTATGCCATTGATGAATGCCATCAAAGATGTGGTCAGCGATATTTTCGATCACACCCCCATAGGCGCGCTGCTGAATTATATCGATCAAAAAACCGGTGCCAATATGATGAACACTATCCACACCGCGGTGGCGGCAGCGGCTACGGTGGCGATTATTGTGGCTGCGGCTTTTATCCTGAAAAGTGCCGGCAAAGTGCTGTACAAAACCCTCGGTAAATCGCTGGCGAGGGCCGTGGGGTCCTATGTTAAAACGGCGATTAAATCGGCACTGGAACAGATGCCGAAGCTGTTAAAAAATGCCGTTAAATCGATTAAAAATTTCGCACAGCAGACCAAACAAATGCTGGATGAGCTGGCAACAAAATCACTGGAAAAACTGCATTTCTCTCCTGCTAACCGGATAGTGGCCGGGCGGATCGCCACTATCGCGGGCGAAGTTGTCACCCTCGGTGATACAACCAACAGACTGGCTAATAGCATTATTATTGGCCAGCATAATAAACAGGCCCACGATGCTTTGGCTAATTATCAAATCAGTCGTGAGCTGTTGGATCATTTGACGAAAAAACTTAACGCCCTGCTGGAAACATTGAAGAAAGATGATGCAGAAACTAAGTCGCGCGGCGAAAAAATCAGCGAATTAATTCAATCCAGTCATCAGGCCAGAGTCTCTATCGTAAGAGCTATCTAAGGATAAATTTATGGAAAGGTTAACTTCATTGACTTCCTGCTGGCAAACGACAGTGGCGGAGAATGGTTTGTCGGAAATATCGCTTAAGCCAGCAGTAAAAACATCGGCAACATTGCCGGTTAGCTTAACCGAATTGATGAGCAATATCAGTTTCATCACGGCTTTTGAAATGCTGGCAGAGTTGCGTCCGCCGCTGAGAGAAAGACGGGACAATCTCAGTGCGCTGCTTGGTACTTTTCTTAACAATATATTGGAAGTAATCGAAACGGATACCCCAACAGATAAGCCACAATCCGGAAAGACAGATTGGTCCAACTACAATAACTGGTCATCGCGAATGGTGAATATGCTGGATCAACTGGTGGAAATATTAGTGTTGCTCTCGAAGGCAGATAATGAACTCAGGGCAGCTAATACCATCAATCAATTTAAAGCATCGTTCGCCAGCGCTGAAAAGACCAAACTGGCAGGAGAAGATAGTTTACTTGGAGCAATTAACTCAGGAATGTTCGGTCTGGCCTTTGCGGGTGCTGGCACCTGGAAAACGGTAAAGAGCACCGCGCTACATATGAAAACTGAAGCCTCAGTGGTGTCTGATAAAGGAAAGTTACATGACTCAGTTCGCGATAATAAGGCACTGATCATCGATAAAACGGCCTCAATGAAAAAGCTGGAAACTGCCAGTATAAGCAGTAGCAAAAAACAGCATGCTATAGACGAAGAGATCAAAACGTTAAACATCCAGAACGATGCCATTAAGGCGAAACTTTCAGCCAATGAGCGAGAAATACAAAAAGCCGGTGCTGACGGCGATAGTCTTTCCGTTACCGGTTTAACCAGAGAAGGTGACGAACTGAATGCGCGGCTGAAAGAGAATACAAAGATCATAACGGCGAAGGAAGCAGAAATAAAACAGCTGGTCAGGATGGATATTGAGCGTAATAAGCAGAGGGAAGCACTGGAGAAAGAGATTCACAAACTTAATGCCAGCAATGATGAAATTCATGTTCAGCTGGAGAAGCTTAACCACGATCTCAGTACGTCACAGCACAAGTTACAAAAATTGCAGGCTGAAAGTGCATTGCTAATTCAGATGCAACGCCCAGTTTCTGCTATCGCTGAGGCAGAAGGACAGCGACAGGCTGCCGCTAACAGCGCGCAGGCAAAGTTACTTGAAGAGAATTCACGCGTTTTTCAACAGACGGCCGCAACGGAAGAGGATCACAAACGCAAAGCTGATGCTCTTAAAGAGATGATTATTAAAATCGTGGGCGATCTGATAAACGCCAATAATGCGCGAATAAGCACCACCATTAGTTTGCTGACGGTGCGTGCCTGACCATGCGTGGTAATAGCTTCCTTTTAAAGTGAGATAACGATGACATTTAATATCAGTTCATTACCCACCCTCCAAAACTTCCTGCCTCTGGCCGCTGCAAAGCAGCCGGTTGAAGATAACCCTTCGCTGGTGCGGGATGAGCCACAAGTGGGTATCACCCGCACGTCAGCTGACGTTAGCGCCGAGCAGGCCTGGCTGGCATTTCGTCGCTATCTGACACCGTTACAAGATAAACTTTCCCGTGGCGATGCGGATTGGTTGGTCAATGCTGAAGGTGCTAATGAAGAGCTTGAGTACCATCTTCTTCGGCTGACGATGCAGGAGAGGAATACGGCTGGCGACACGCCACCGCCCGGTGAGGTGATCAGTGGCAATGATTTAATCGATAAGCATCTGGAAACCATCGGCGAGATGGAAACTGAATATTTGCAGGTATTTCTGCACGCGTTCGATCAGATGAGTGCATTTTATAAAGCTTTTGTTGAGCTCAAAGCAACGCTGTCGAGTCATCTGCTGCCCAGTGATAAAGAGGGGCAGATACTCTTCCAGGCACATAATTTTGCTCAAAAGGTGCAGGAGCTGATCAATAAATTCAGTGGCACGAATGGGCAGCTTTTCCCGCAGCCTGATGCCGACGGGAAGTACGGCACCACCACGGAAGATATCGCAAAAAAATGGATAGCAAATTTGGGGCTACCAGCTGACTGCCTGAAAGGTGATGAAAAAAGTGGCTTCTGGGTACAGATCGATTTGAAACCCTTAAACAACATCGTTCAGACCCTGCTTAACTTACAGGGAAGCCGTAATTACGGAGCCATTATCCTTAATGCTGCGATTTATAATGCATGGGAAAGCGGATTTAACTCACATGCTGAAGGTTTTCAGACCCTCGCGAACCTTTTAACGCAAAAAATGACCAACGCCAACTCTGCATTCGACCAGCGAGTGCTGATACTGAGCAAGTTCACCGAGCAGGAGGCTCAGTCCAGAATGATGGTTATACAAAATCTTAAGTAAGGGGCGGCAGCGATGATTCGCAGTGGAGACGTTACTGATGATGAGCTTGCACAGCTGACGATGGCACGTCGGCAGCATATTAAACAGATTATTGCCCGTTGCAGCGATTGCGACAGTCAGTTAATCACTGACTCATCGTTACTGGCGATGGATCTCTATATTGACTCTCTGATTTTGACCGACATCGTTTATGAAGCCGAATCTGCTTTTAGTATCGCTATTACAGAAAGTGAGATGGCGATAGTTGAAGATGTCACTGATTTTTATCGACTGGTAGAAAGTAAATTAGCGAGGACAGAATCCTAATTTCAGAGAAAGTTTATTTTTGCAGGTTAACTATGATGAATTTGATAAAAGTTGAATTTAACGCGTAATGTTTTTCATGTTTCATTCGGTCAATGTAATTCGAATTGGTTTAAGTTATATCTGAATAATAACAATGACGTAAGGTTGAAATTATAGCCTTAAAATCAACTGAATTGTTGCGAAATGCTCTCGATTAAAGTCACTATCAACCTTGACGTCAGGAAAATTAGCGGCGAAAGATTAGATGGAAATTCATCATTATTCTGTCAAGTATCGATAATTTTGACATGGTAACCTGGCGTCATAATCTTAAGGACGTTTGGTAAGCAACGGATGATGGGAATGTATAATGACGATGTGAGACATCACTATGTGATACGTTTCATGAATACATTGCTGATGGGATGCGAATACGTTATCAGTGAGGAAAGAACCACTTATATCGTTGCTGACCGCCATACCCTTGAGTCTGAACAACAGCATACCGACGATCCTGCCACTATTTATGTGCTGGATGACAGGATCAATACCCGGTTCGTTATCCTGTTTACCGCCGCGATGTCGCAGCCGCAGCTGATAACAGAGAACGAAAGCCAGGCTACAACGAGTTCGGTTAACTTTCATCAACTGATAAACGTCGACGATGTTCACTTTGTGTTGCGGCCGGAGCACAGCGAGTGGCAACAGCCAGTAGATGAAGTCAGTAGCACGCAGGAGGTCAGCTCCAGCATCGCTTCTGCACCAGCCAAAGCGCCACGCAAGCCGTGGAGAAAAATGCTGTTGCTGCCGTTAGTGTTGATGGGTTTGATCGGATTGAGTGCTTTCTGTCTTCTGTACCCGCGTGAAGAAGATGAGATAATTTCTGTTAACCTGGCGTTAGGAGGAGAATCGCAAGAGCTTAACAGCTTTATGGGCGGTGATGGCCGAGTGTATATTTTTGCGCGTACGACAAAAAGCAGTAACCGCGCTTTGCAATCGCTGATTAAGAACAATATTAGTAGTGATGTCACCGTTCTTTCCGCTAAAAAAGAACAAGAGAAAATTTTCCGGGAGATAATGGCACGCTGGCCACAGGTTAAGTTTCATGACGTACGTTTTGATGACCCCGCTAAACCTGAAATCATTCTGAGCCAGGAGCGGGCAAAACTGATGACGAAATCCCAACTGGAGAGTATCTCGGCGGAGCTTTCGTTATTATTTACCTGGGCTCATACCTTCAGATTTAGTTATCTCAGCGATCGCAGCATTGCTGATAATGCTGAACAGGGGATACTGAGTATTACGCCTTTTTTCAATAAAAGAAATAACATTGATAGCGTCACGTTTTCAGTCGTGGGAAATCTTAATGATAGCGAGCTCAACGCAATTAAGAATTTTATCAATGATTTCAGAAGTCAGTGGAGTAGTGGATATATTCAGTTTGATATCAAGCTGGAAGAGGATCGGCTAAAAGGTAAGTCTTATCGATATGGTGCGGGTGGTTATATTAAAATAGCTGCCGAGCAATGGTATTTTCCCGAGAAAATTTAATGGAGTAAACTTATGTCTGGTAATAATGAAGTTACCGAATCCTGGAAAGGATTTCTGACCGAGATGTCAGCAGAGTTCGATGAAAAAGTGGCAAGTTTAAACCTGGAGCTGCAAGCAGCATTGGAAGAGTTTAAAAAGGACTCATCCGATCCAAAGATTCTGGCAAAATATCAATCACTGGCATCAGACTATCAGGTATATCGGCAAACGCAATCGGGAGTGGTAAAAAGCTACAAGGATGTCGCAACCTCGATTATTGCTAACTTCAGATAAGATCTGAGTTTCTGGAATGAATCATGCTAACTATCGCCCTTGAAAAAACCGGAATGACGCAAAATTTGAGTAATGATATGGCAACCGAGTCACTTGAAGGATTACTCAGGCAAGCCTATACCCAGCATGTTGCAGTGGAATATCAGGATAAAATGGCCGTGCTGACCAGTGCTAACGATCCGGTTAAATCAACAGATATTGATGAAATATATCAGTATCAGCTAAAAACATCAGAATATAATATTAAAATTTCGCTTTACTCAATTTTGACAAGAAAAGCAGTCACGGCTGTCGATACGTTAATTCGTGCTTAATTATGAGGATGCTAAAAGTGACTTTACTTGCCACATTGCTGCTTATAAGTGGATGTAAAGAAGAAGCCTTGCTAAATGGTCTGAATCAAAACCAGGCTAATGAAGTTGTCGCACTGTTGCAGAAAAATAATATCGAAGCCAGAAAACGAAATATTGCCAAGTCCGGATACAGTGTCTATGTTGGTTTACGAGATTTTTCGGCAGCGGTAGACCTGACAACGATATATGATTTACCATCAAAACCACGGGTGGAAATAGCAGAGATGTTTCCGAGTGATGCATTGATCTCTTCGCCTCGTGCTGAAGTGGCGAGGATTTATTCTGCCATTGAGCAGCGGCTAGAGCAGACGCTTAACCAGATAAGTGGTGTTGTCTCATCGCGCGTCCATGTCAGTTATGATATCAGTAACACAGATGCAGAGAAAAAAGGCAAACCAATGCATTTAGCTGTTTTATTACGTTATGACACCGCTAATAACGCGCCAGCAAATTTGATTGCCGATGCAACTCGGTTATTAAAGAACAGTTTTTCGAATGTTGATTATGATAACATTTCGGTGGTGATGACGCCGGCACCGGATGCGTATCAACTGCCTCCGGTACAGACGAAAAAAGATAACGTACAATTTAAGATGGTAGGGTTATTTTTAGGCGTGATTTTAACGATGTTCATCATTGTTTATATTTTAGATAAAAATGGTCTAGTCAGAAAAATCAAGATAAATAAGAAAGTGTAGTGTACTATGAAATATTCTATTTGCTCTGAAAGAATTATTTCTGATCCAGTGTCATGGATTCACTCTTCAAGAACTGGATTACCGGATTTATGCTGTGAAGGTATTCCTCGTGGAATTATTAATAAAACATTAGTACGTCAGTTTTCACTTGATGAAATTCACCGTCTTGAGAGTGGCGTGGGTATCATTCAGGTGGTTGTCGATAACTGGTATCTGTTGCGTGAGGCCGCATGGAGTATGGCTTGTCAGCGATATCGGGCATGGATTTTACAAAATAAGGCTCAGGATTTTCTGACGCCAAAAGCGCGATCTTTTATGATGCTCAACATTGTACCGGCTGGTTTACCTCGCAAAGAAAAAGTTGAGGAAATAAAAATATGGCAACTGGCTTATGCAGAACTGACGCCTCTTAATGCCTTATTACCTGACGCGCTAATCAAACGCATCAGATTATTGTTTCCTGAAGGCATAAGTGATGTTTCAGTGGAAAGACAGTCAGAGTTTGATTCTGTTTTGTTTTTGATGGCGGTTCAGCATGCAAAAAAATTTACAGTCACACTTTGAACTGGCGGCGATTGAGGATACATTACTCACCCGTGACTATCTTGCTGCCAGAAAACGAACGAATAATATTGATGCTGTAGCCAGAGAACAAGCGAAGAAAATTATCAATCAGGCATGGCAACAAAGTGACGAAATAAAAAAGGAATCTTTTAGCCAAGGCTTCGAGGCTGGGTTTATTCACTGCATTAGTAATATTGTCGCCCATTTTAATGCGATAAATCAAGAGCAAAAGAGACTCGAATCGGTACTTGCAGAAAGAATCATCTCCATGTTGCAGGCAACATTCAGAGATAATGATTTATTTCTGAGTATCGTTATCGACTGGTATGAAAGAAATAAAATATCGGGACATGATGAGATATTGCTGACTATGCCGCTGGGCCATAAAAAATTGGCAGCACAACTCTGTGAACGATTACGACCTCAGATCTTGATTGAGCCAAAAGTTGCGTTCCATGCTTATGATTTTTACCAGGTGAAAACAGGCGATCAGATTATTGAATTTAACTCAGAGGAATTTACATCCGCTCTTATTAAACATCTGGTTTACGAAAATGATGATATTCGCAACAGAATTAGTAACATAAGCGCCAGTTCGCGTGAACTGCTTAAATCTCTTTTACTATAATAATACGGAAAAAAATGGATATTCTAATCAGTAATCTAACCAGTCATATTGATGTAATGGAAGATCTGCCGGTCAGCACTCCAGAGCAGACGATTATGGATTTGATGATGCAAGGAATGATAGACCGCTGGCGCAGTGAAATTCTGTTATCGGAAGGTGGAGTAAGCGAAGAGAGTAAAATCGAGTGGTAGTCGGTAATAAATTTTTTATTAACTGGTTAATATTGACTCTGCTGCTGATTCTCACGGCAGGCTGCGGGATAGCTAATCCTTCAGCAATGGCCGATCGCAACAAGGGGGAGTGCGTTGATATCTCACCTGAAACTGTCGGTACCATTACGGCTGAAAGACACTATGAATATATGATCAACTGTATCAGAATGAAGCATTATGCGAATGCTTCATCACATTATGCTATTGCTGGGGTACAAACCTGGCGCGATTATTTGGCCAGTCCAGGGGCTGCCAGTAAACAGCGTCATCAGACTGAACTGCGTAAACAGTTAGGCAAGTTAAATGATAAAGAAAGGAAAGTTTTCTGGGATAAACTTAATGTCACACTGCGTGATGATGAAAAATTACAACAACTTTGTCAGCTGCTGGAAATATCAGAGAGTAATCATCGCTCTAAAATTCTTTGGCACAAGGCGAAAAATGGTTATCTGCACTGTGAGCCAGCAACGGTATTCTGAATCCTGCATAATAGTCAGAGAAGTTACCTGAAAATATTTCTCTGCTTCCCTTCTTAAAATTCGATAAATTTACTACTTTTTATACTTCAATAATATTATATTTTGAATATATTAAGATTGTTCTTGATTGGCACCCCCATAAATCGATAATCACCGTATGATTTCACATTTTAACTGATGCCGTTATGTTATCTTTTTTACAGTCGAGCATCTGTATATCACGTCATCTTCTTAAGAAGAGTGTATATAACAGTTGATAACATTTGTTAGAAAAATTTGTTTAACAAAAAATGGATAAATTGACATGGAAAATTATCGTTTCAGTGACTTTACACTTTGCGGTGATCAAGTACTGTATCACAAAGACAGGATTGTCACTGTTCCCCCCAAGGAAATGGCTGTATTGCTATTATTGGTTAAACATGCGGGAGAGGTGATTACTAAAGATCATATCATTCGGGAGGTGTGGAAAGGTGGTGAGGTATCAGATGAATCTCTCTCACGCTGTATTTATGTGTTGAGGAAATTATTGGGAGAAAGTTCGACATATCGTTATATTAATACGGTCTATGGCAAAGGTTATCTTTTTGTCATGAATGTGACCAGGGTAACGCGGCAGTCAGCTAAAGAGCCTCCTGAGCAGAAAGATACGCTGGCTATCTTCCCCTTTGTCATGCAGGACAAAACGTTGTCGATGATAATCTTTGATTTTATCATTAATCATAGTGCTATTTTCGAAGAAAAAGGTTTTCGCTTTTTACCGGCGGCATTAACGGTCAACAGCAATAATCTGACAGATAGCTTTAATAATTTAAGAGCGACCGGGGTACGCTATTTTCTTACCGGGATAGAACTCAAAACTGGCTCAGATACGGTGATAAAAGTTGAGCTGATTGACAGTGCTTTACTGACGGTAGTTTTTCGTGATTCAGTGGTGCTTTCTGACGATAACTCACTTAATCTGGTCAGGTTTAATAATATTATTTCTCTACTTTTGCATAAAATATCACATTGTGAAAAGAAAGAGTTTGCTAAAGCTTTAGTTTCAGCCAATAACAAACTCTGTCAGATAAAAAATAATTATAATAATTATTCTTTCTTTTTGTTTGAGTCGTACAAAAACGTCGACTCACACTCTTTGCTGCTTGATAACTACGATACTGTGACCCTGTGCCACCTTGCCGGGTGCTACTTTTCACTGGCCAGTTTGGGACTGATGAAGTATGAAAAAGCTGAGGAGATAATCAACGTTATCACTGATAAAGTGCTGGTCGAGGAGCCTTGCAATGCCCTTGCTATTTCGATGAAAACCCTTATTTGCCGCGATAATTACACTAAGCAGAAAGAGTCAGATTTTCAACTGGCAATTATTCTTTCGCCCTTAAGCGCCGAGGTCTATTACTACTACTCCTGCTGTTTGGTTCAGAATCAGGAATATGATAAAGCTCAGATTATGACGGGTGTCGCACTTTCTCTGAATCCTGATTTCTTCGCAGCTAAAATTTTGTATGCAGTGATTCTGACTCTGAGTGGAGATGCCGCTGCTGCTATTGCCTATGCGACTGAAATGAAAGGTCGCGATAGTTCATGCGACATCATTATTAATTGCCTGCTGGCGATTCTTTTTTCTCGTACAGAGCAGATGGATAAAGCGGTAGCCTGCATACTTGAAGTGCAGCATTACCGCGATTCTTGTGCCTTTGTCGGCTGTTGCTATGCTGCGGTGATGGTCAAGCAGGGAGGCGATACGCTAAAAACGCTTAAGCGTTTACAGAATATGCCACAAAAATCGCTGCCTAAAAAATCTGTCTACTGGATGCCATTATTCGACTGAATGAGTTCTTGCTGTTATTGATTAACTCATAGCCACTCTGTCGTCTCCTCCTGCAAATTGATTTTCTTAACGGCTGTTAATTTGCAGGGGCTTTTTTATCAACATTTTCTTGTTGCTGCTCCACCTCTTAATTAAAACTGAGCGAAATATGATAGCTCAATGACTTTATTAAATATAAAATTATATTCAATAAAATAATTCAAGAGGAGTTTTATATCTACTAAATGATAAATTAATATTTATTGTTAACAATAGTCGGCTGCTTTCCGCTAACAATAAGAAAGGAAGCTGTCTATTGAGGTTATAAATCGGGAGCTTTTTATGTCAATTATCGATTCTTTTAGTACCGCAGTGGTGCAGAGTTCGCCTGTTAGCTCTGACCATCCTGCGATATCGCAGTTAGCGATTAATCTAACCTCTGCAAAGAATGAACAGATCAATTTAAAACCTTTACTCCTGTCCACCGTTGCCTCCGGTTCTGCGCTCAGTACTCATCCTGCTACCGATCCACCCGTTCCAACCGGCAGCCGTTTTTACCAGGCAGTGGTCGATATAAAAAACTTTATCCAGAACTGGGGGCCTAATCATCTGATACTGCAATGTGGTCCACAAATCAAGCACCCCGCAACCGGCATCGATTTTAAATTCACTCCTACCCTGGTATTAGCAAGCGATCATGTGGAAGGTTATCTTTGGCATACCGAAGTGGGAACGGTAATTCCAATGGGTTCTGACTATGTTAATGGCTATGCTCTGGGCGTTAATCAACAGGGCATTGAATTCAATTGGTGTGATCGAACTCTCACTTATAACCGGCAACAGCTGGGAAGAGTGGAGCTGGATATTCCTTACGGTAAATCCGGTTTGCAGTTTACTGTGGCGGTAGAGCTGGGAATGACCAGTAAAACCCGAACGCTGTTCAGATCATTGCAACATGCGGTACAGGATACGATTACCCAGGTACCGGCTGCGACTTTGTTGCTGACTCGTGCTTATCATCAGCTGGGGATTATTGGTTCGATTATTGGCTTACTGTCCATTCCTTCTGTCATGGATAAAATCGTGGAATGGGCAATTCCCGGTGGTAACGAACGGGATAATTATCTCTGGTTCGGCTTATCTATTGGCTATGCGGATTATAATGGTAACGTAGCGCCCAATCTAAATGAGTATGATGATCCGTCGTTGCCTGGGGTTAATATACTGGCCACTTCTTATCTGCGTCATGGGGAAGCGATGAGTTATGACTTCCAGACCAAAAAAGTCACCCTTCCCTATGGGATACGTAAGATATTGGGGAATTCTTATCAGTCATCCGCTGATTTTATCAAGAATGCTTTACATAGCCGCGATCTTCTTAGTCGGGACCTCGTTCAATCGCATAAAAACGGAAAGATTACCGCTGAGGTGAAAGATTTTATTATCGATATTGCCGATGAAATAATTTTAAAGGCGAGTAGTGGTGTTGAAGTTCGGCAGAATATTCAATCCAAAGCGGAAATTGATGAGATTGATAATGCTTTCTCATTTATAGAAGATGAAGTGATTAAATTCGAAATTAATCAATTTTCAGTGGAGAAAATCGCACAAGAAATCGCGAGGCGTAAGCAGTGTTACGTCGTATTGAATAAAGAAGGTGAGGTGAGGATAGTGATCGACAGAAATGGCAATCATACAGAAGAAAGTCTTATTGAATCCGGATTTGGTGTCATCGTTATCGGTGCGGATAGTATTGTCGAAATGACATCCAGCCTTATTGTAAATGAATTCGCCATGACCAAAGGTTACAGTAACTATGATTTACTTAATACGTTAGAAATTGCCGTTAACTGATTAAACTGGTTATTAAATAATAACTTCACCCTTCGCTAATGTGGGCCGACGAGTGATACTAAATCATCCCTGTATTACAGGCTATGCATCGACGCATAGCCTGTTGGGTGACACCGGATGGCTTAACGCATGGTGACAAATTCTTCCGAACCAGTCGGATGGATAGCAACGGTATTGTCGAAGTCTTTCTTGGTTGCGCCCATTTTCAGCGCTACCGCGAAGCCCTGCAACATTTCATCCATACCATAACCAATACCGTGAATGCCGACGATCTTTTCGTCTTTGCCGACGCACACCAGCTTCATACGGCAAGGCTGGCGATGCTGAGTCACCGCGGTGTACATGGCGGTAAACGACGATTTATAAACTTTGACTTCGTCGTCGCCATACTGTTCACGCGCTTGCGGTTCACTCAGGCCGACAGTACCAATCGGTGGATGGCTGAATACCACGGTTGGCACATTGCTGTAATCCAGGTGCTCATCTGGCTTGTTATTAAACAGGCGCTCTGACAGACGACGACCAGCAGCAACGGCGACCGGTGTGAGCTCTACTGCGCCGGTGTTATCACCTACCGCATAGATCCCTTTGACGTTGGTATTCTGGAACTTATCGACGTTGATATAGCCTTTATCATTCAGCGCCACGCCAGTCACTTGCAGATTGAGGTTATCGGTCGCAGGCTCACGGCCAATCGCCCATACCAGACAATCAACGGTATGCTGTTTGCCATTTTCCAGCGTCAGCGTCAGGCTGCCATCGGCATTTTTCACAATCGCTTGCGGGATCGATTCGGTATGCAACGCCGGGCCTTCGGCGTTCATCACTTCGACCAGCGTATCCACAATCAGCGGATCAAAACTACGTAGTGGTGCGTGTTTACGCACGAACAGATGGGTTTCAGAACCCAGCGCGTTAAGCACACCGGCAATTTCTACCGCGATATAACCGGCACCCACTACCGCAGTGCGTTTTGGCAGAGCATCCAGCTCAAAGAAGCCATCGGAGTCGATACCGTGTTCCGCACCCGGAATATTCGGATGACTTGGGCGGCCACCGGTGGCGATTAGAATATGGTCTGCTGTAATGGTTTCACCGTTTACTTCCACGGTGTGCGCGTCAACAAAACGGGCAAAACCTTTAATCACATCGACCTTGTTTTTGCCTAATACGTTGTCGTATGAGGCATGAATGCGGTCGATATAGGCGCTGCGGTTTTTAACCAGGATATCCCAGTTAAACTGGTTAACGGTGGTATCAAAACCATAATCCGGGCCATATTGATGGATAGCTTCGGCGATCTGAGCAGCGTGCCACATCACTTTCTTCGGCACGCAACCCACGTTGACGCAGGTGCCACCAAGATCTTTTGCTTCGATCAGCGCACATTTCTGTCCGTACATGGCCGCGCGGTTAATGGAGGCGATTCCGCCGCTGCCGCCACCGATTGCAAGGTAATCATAATGTCTGGTCATCGAATCTGTTCCATAAGTTGAGTAGGAAATTGCCATAGAGTGTAACGCCACTCGCCGTATTGCCGCAAAGTTTGCGTCTATGGTTGTGATAGGGTAGGAATTAACTGGCTTAATATAGCCGATTCGATCTGCTGATTTAATGAGTAAAACTGGAATCATTACATGGAACTGCTTTTCCTCGGCACCTGTGCCGGTACTCCCAGCCGGGAGCGAAATGTCACTTCAATCGCGCTGACGCTGGGCAACAGTGGCAGCGGAGGTTACTGGCTATTTGACTGCGGTGAGGGCACGCAGCATCAGATGATGCGCAGCCCGTTAAAGCCGGGGAAAATGGAAAAAATCTTTATCACTCACCTGCATGGCGATCATATTTTTGGTTTGCCGGGTCTACTGACCAGCCGTTCAATGGGCGGCGTAACTGAGCCTTTGACCATTTATGGCCCGGTGGGGATTAAGGCTTTTGTCGACACCACGCTGAGCCTCAGCGCTTCTTATGTCACTTTTCCGCTGGAGATTATCGAGATTAGCGCCGGAGAAGTGTGTGATGACGGCCAGATACGTGTTACTGCATGGCCGATGTCACATGTGATTGAGTGTTATGGATACCGTATTGAACAACATGATAAACCGGGTGTGCTGGATGCCGCGCGTTTAAAAGCGGATGGTATTCCGGCTGGCAACTGGTTCCAGCGCCTGAAGCGTGGCGAAACCGTGGTGCTGGAAGACGGGCGCCAAGTTTGCGGATGGGATTATCTTGGTCCCTCAATTAAAGGTAAATCGCTGGCGATATTCGGTGATACTGGGCCAACGCCGGTAGCCAGCGAACTGGCGGCAAATGTTGATGTGATGGTGCATGAAACCACCCTGGAGGCTTCGATGGCGGAAAAAGCCAACGGACGCGGTCATTCGACTACCGTTCAGGCAGCAAACGCGGCAAAACTGGCGGGGGCGAAGCGGCTGATTGCTACGCATTTCAGTGCACGCTACGGCTTTGCCGACAGTGAAAGGTTGCTGGCAGAGTGCCGGGCGATTTTTCCTGCCACTGAGCTGGCGAGAGATTTTGCGGTGTTTAAAGTGTAACGGTTAGCGGCCAATCCGTTTATCTGGTTGATCCATAAGGTTCAAACCGGCTGAGCGGATTAGGGAAAGATAGTTTTAGCCCGCTCTTCAGGATCTTGCTTGTTAAAATGCCGATCTTTGGGATAGTACTGTCAGTCTCGGTTATAATCGACGTTTATTTTACATTACTGTTCATAAGGCATTCGAACTTGTAAAATTGTTGTGGCGTCTTATATAACGGTCTGGTACATGGCGGGTTCGTCCTGTTAAACACTCCCGGCTTAACCCCAGCCCAGTGCCTTATCGGCGAGGTGATCAACCCGCGCCAGCGGGCTACAGAATTCATTCGGATCGTAAAGCTGGGATATTTTAAACATACACCTGACTTATTATTAAATTAAGTGTCACTAATATTTCCAGCTTCAAATATCAACCTCTATTTCAATATTTTGAAAAGACCAGTTTTAATACCTGATTTAAAGAAATCCTCCAGCTCAGAAATGGTTATTTCTACAGGGGATTCAACTATACTTACTTCAGCAGGCCAACTGCCTGGCAAGTCAAGAACAAAAAAATAACAGTCAAATCCCAAGCCAACTCTTCCTTTTAAAAATTTGAATAACTTATCTCTAACTCTTTGAGCAACAGATACTAACCGTGTCGGTTTATTAAAAATATAAAATAATGTTGCATCCATTCTGGAGGATAAAATACTGCTCTCAACGTTAGCTCCTTTATACATAACAGACACCGTGCCTTCTGAAATCTCACCATCAATGGAGTAAACGTTAATATCCTTACACTGATCATGGTGCGTTCCATTTTTAGAACGTTGTTCAAAATATAATATAAAATAGCTCATTTAATCTTGCCCATAAAAAATATGCCCGTGGTTACTAAGATGTTGATTTGGATGCGCATGAGGTAATCGGCCTGCTGTTGATCCTGTTAATGGATTAACGTGAGGTGCATGCATCATGGGTTTACCGTGTTCAACAGCTCTGGCAATAGCTCTTGCTTCTTGTTTTGTAGAAACTAAAACATCTTCCCCATTACGTACACGCCTTATCACTTCCACCGGCAATTGCGGCGGAGCGACCGTTGATAAATACGTCTGGCGAGCCGCTACGAATGGTGCCCCTTTTACGCACTCTGCCCCTGCCGTTCTCACTCATTTCGCTACGTGCAGACTCGGCGGCCTCAACGGCCAGATAGCCAACCGCCAGGCTGGCGGCAACCAGTAGTGCTCCGGCTGCAATGCCACCGGCTGTTGCGATCAGGCCACCGACCAGTGTGCCAGCCAGCATCCCAGCCAGCGCATCTGAGTGGCCGATATCGTCCCCGATACGTGCTGCTTCATACATAGCAACAATCCCTGTTGTTAACGATGGAAAGCAAAGCTGCCAAGCAGGCTGCTGAACAGCTGAGTGTCAGAATCATTTAGCGGATTGGATTTGCTTAGGGTAAACACCAGCAGCTGCGTCTGCCCGACAGCAAATATCGCCTGTTGCTGCCAGATTCAGCGGCTATCGTAGCGATAGTTTGTGAGCGCACACTCACCAGGTAACAGTTGATCGCCCAGCCAGACGGGCTGGCGTTCCTGCAGTTTCCAGTCGGTCAGTTGCTGATTCAGCAGTAATAGCTGGCGATCGATATAGGCTGCCGCCGTCTCGCCGTCAGCCAAAATATCGCGGGAGATATTAACGCCCGGCGCGGCGGGTTGTTCAGAGATAAAAACATTTACCGTCCGGTCCTGATAACCTTCCGGCAGAATCACGCTACCGTGATTAAAGCGGCAATATTGTGGCGTGGTTTTCATTGCGCAGCATCCTTGTGCTCCTGACAGGTAAAGCCCCTGAAAGATTACGCAAAATTACTATTTTTAACGGGCGGAAGTTTCGAGCGGGATCGAATAACGGGCAAAAAAAATCCGCCAGCAGCGTGCTGGCGGATGCTTATCGATTCAAACCGTGGTCAGTGATTATTCCGGGACAAGCATATTGACGCTGGTATGGCCGGTGCCGGCAGGAACCAGCGTTTTATGCAACCACGGCAGCAGGTCGCGCATCTGCTTTTCCAGTTTCCACGGTGGGTTAATCACGATCATTCCGGAAGCGGTCATGCCGCGCTGATCGCTGTCCGGACGCACCGCCAGTTCAATCTGCAGAATATTACGAATGCCAGTGGCTTCCAGATCCTTACACATACGCTTAATTTGCTGGCGTAGTACCACCGGATACCACAGGGCGAACACGCCGGTACCAAAACGTTTGTGGCCTTCCTGGATGCCTTTAACCACGTCCTGATAGTCAGTTTTCAGCTCATAAGGAGGATCGATTAAAATCAGGCCACGGCGTGAGTGCGGTGGCAACTTCGATTTCAGCTGCTGATAACCATCGGCCTTTTCAGTGCGCGCGCGGTTATCTTTCAGAAACTCATTGCGCAGCATTGGAAAATCACTGGAGTGCAGTTCCGTCATCTGCAGTTTGTCATCTTCACGCAGCAGGTGGCGGGCAATCAGCGGCGAACCCGGATAAAAACGCAGGTTACCGTTTTTATTCAGCGCTTTTACCGCATCGATATAAGGCAGCAGCGTTTCCGGCAGATCGTCCTGTTGCCAGATGCGCGCAATGCCTTCCAGATATTCGCCGGTGCGCTCTGCATGCTCACCGCTCAGCTGATAGCGTCCGGCACCCGCATGGGTGTCGAGATAGAGAAAAGGTTTCTCTTTCTCTTTCAGTGCTTCGATGATCAGACTTTGTACGGTGTGCTTAAGAACGTCAGCATGGTTGCCGGCGTGAAAACTGTGGCGATAACTCAACATAACTTTGGTGATATCCGGTGCGTTCCTGACGAAGCAGGAGAGGGGCGATAGCTGCGCAGACGATGCGGGCGCGTATATGGCGATAGTATACCTGGAAGAGAGAAAAATTGCTGAAAAGTCGACAGGGGTTTTTTATCAGGCTGCTTATGTTGTCGCCAACTCGACCGACGACCATTGATTTTCGCTACACTTAACCGCATGTTAATCAGATTGCCAGATTGCGCGCAAAGCAGCGCCACTCACAACCATAAGGACTGCGCTATGACCAATCCGTTACTTTCTTCTTTTACGCTTCCTCCTTTTTCCGCAATCAAACCAGAACACGTTGTGCCAGCCGTTCAGGCGGCACTTGATGATTGCCGTGCAGCGGTAGAGAAAACCGTTGCTCAGGGCGCGCCTTACACCTGGGATAATCTTTGCCAGCCGCTGGCCGAAGTGGACGATCGCCTTGGTCGCCTGTTCTCGCCGGTCAGCCATCTGAATTCCGTTAAAAACAGCCCGGAACTGCGTCAGGCCTATGAGCAGACGCTGCCGCTGCTGTCCGAGTACAGCACCTGGGTTGGCCAGCATGAAGGCCTGTATCAGGCTTATCGCGATTTGAAAGAGGGCGACAGCTATGCTGCGCTCAGCCAGCCGCAGCAAAAAGCAGTGGATAATGCACTGCGCGATTTTGAGCTGTCAGGTATCGGCTTGTCGAAAGAGAAGCAAAAACGCTATGGCGAAATCGCTGCGCGCCTGTCTGAGCTGGGTTCGACCTACAGCAATAACGTGCTGGATGCCACCATGGGCTGGAGCAAGTTGATCACCGACGAAGCGGAGCTCTCCGGTATGCCGGAAAGCGCGCTGGCGGCAGCAAAAGCACAGGCCGAAGCCAAAGAACAACAGGGCTGGTTGCTGACGCTGGATATTCCCAGCTACCTGCCGGTAATGACCTATTGCGATAACCAGGCGCTACGTGAAGAGATGTATCGTGCTTACTCGACGCGTGCTTCCGATCAGGGGCCGAATGCCGGTAAGTGGGATAACAGCGAAGTGATGGCGGAAGAGCTGGCGCTGCGTCATGAGCTGGCACAGCTGCTCGGCTTTGACTCCTATGCCGATAAATCGCTGGCGACCAAAATGGCGGAAAACCCGGCGCAGGTGACGGAGTTTCTGACCGATCTGGCGAAACGCGCGCGTCCTCAGGCCGAGCAGGAGCTGGCACAACTGCGGGCTTTTGCCGAGCAACAGCACGGTATCAGCGAACTGCAGCCGTGGGATCTGACTTACTACGGTGAGAAGCAGAAACAGCATCTGTATGCCATCAGCGACGAGCAGCTGCGCCCGTACTTCCCGGAAGAGCGCGCGGTAAACGGTCTGTTTGAAGTGGTAAAACGCATCTACGGCATTACGGCGAAAGAGCGTAAAGATGTCGATGTCTGGCACGACGATGTGCGTTTCTTCGATCTGTTCGATGAGAGCGGCGAACTGCGCGGCAGTTTCTATCTTGATCTCTATGCGCGCGAGCACAAACGCGGCGGTGCATGGATGGACGACTGCGTTGGCATGATGCGTAAAGCGGATGGCACGCTGCAAAAACCGGTCGCTTATCTGACCTGTAACTTTAACCGTCCGGTGAGTGGCAAACCTGCGCTGTTTACCCATGACGAAGTCACCACGCTGTTCCACGAGTTTGGTCACGGCCTGCATCATATGCTGACGCGCATTGAAACGCCGGGAGTGTCAGGTATCAGCGGTGTGCCATGGGATGCAGTCGAGCTGCCAAGCCAGTTTATGGAAAACTGGTGCTGGGAGCCGGAAGCGCTGGCGTTTATCTCCGGTCATTACGAAACCGGCGAGCCGCTACCGCAGGAGCTGCTGGACAAAATGCTGGCGGCGAAGAACTACCAGGCGGCGCTGTTTATTCTGCGTCAGCTGGAGTTTGGCCTGTTTGATTTCCGCCTGCATGCTGAATTCGATCCGGCACAGGGCGCGCAAATCCTGACCATGCTGGCAGAAATTAAAAAGCTGGTGGCGGTAGTACCAAGCCCGTCATGGGGCCGTTTCCCGCACGCCTTCAGCCATATCTTTGCCGGTGGTTATGCGGCCGGTTACTACAGCTATCTGTGGGCTGACGTGCTGGCGGCGGATGCGTATTCGCGTTTTGAAGAAGAGGGTATTTTCAATCGCGAAACCGGTCAGTCGTTCCTTGATAACATCCTGACGCGCGGCGGTTCTGAAGAACCAATGGAGCTGTTTAAACGCTTCCGTGGCCGTGAGCCGCAGCTCGACGCGATGCTGGATCATTACGGCATTAAGGGATAACGCCGCGCGTGAAGATCTGTTTAATCAATGAGTCAGGCGCCGATAACGGCGCCTTATCTGTTTTAGCGCAGCGCTGGCAGTTAGAGCATGACGACGAGGCGCTGATGGCGCTGGTGATGACGCCGCAGCATCTTGAGCTGCGCAAACGCGATGAGCCGAAGCTGGGCGGTATCTTTGTCGATTTCGTCGGCGGCGCGATGGCGCATCGTCGTAAATTTGGTGGCGGGCGCGGCGAAGCGGTTGCCAAAGCGGTCGGTATCAAAAGTGGCTATCTGCCGGACGTGGTGGATGCCACTGCCGGATTAGGCCGCGATGCATTTGTGCTGGCGTCAGTGGGTTGCCATGTGCGGATGCTGGAGCGTAATCCGGTGGTAGCGGCACTGCTGGATGATGGCCTGCAACGTGGCTATCAGGATGCGGAGATTGGCGGCTGGCTGCGTGAGCGTCTGACGTTATTACATGCTTCGAGCCTGACGGCGCTGACCGATATTACGCCGCCGCCTGATGTGGTTTATCTTGATCCGATGTATCCGCACAAGCAGAAAAGTGCGCTGGTAAAGAAAGAGATGCGGGTATTTCAGACTCTGGTCGGTGCCGATGAAGACGCGGATGGCCTGCTGGAACCGGCTCGTTTACTGGCGAAGAAACGCGTGGTGGTGAAGCGCCCTGACTATGCGCCGCCGTTGGCAGAAGTGGTCACGCAATCTGCGGTGACTACCAAAAGCCACCGCTTTGATATTTATCCCCCGCTGGCGTAATTCCGCTTCCCCCACCCTCTGGGGGAAGACCGGAATCAGCGTGGTAATTACTCGTCGTCTTCCTCATCGCGCAGTGGCACGATCAGCATATCAATGTGGACGGTGTTAATCAGCTGGCGTGCGGATGACATCAGCTTGCTCCAGAAATCCTGGTGATGTCCGCAAACCACTAAATCCACATCGTATTTTTTAATCGCATCAACCAGCACCTGGCCCAAATCACCGCTACCGCTCAGCGTTTCGCTGATGGTGTAACCGGCGCTCTGCGAAAGTTCGGTCAGCGCGCTGTGGGTCTCTTCGGAGATGCGTTTCTGCATATCACCGAGATTGACATCAATCAGCCCGGTATAGAGATCGGAATAGTTTACGTCAACATGAATCAGTGACACTTTGGCGTCATAAGGGCGTGCCAGCGAGACTGCCTTTTCGACCAGTAGTTTACTTTCCGGGGAAAGATCTACTGCTATCAGAATATGTTTATAAGCCATTATTAAACTCCTTCCATTAGATGCCTGCCATGAGGCGCATGTGCTGCCCGCATCACTTTGTTATACCTTGAGTATAGCGCTAATTGTTAACAGATGTTGTTGCCAGACGCATCCTTTGCGATAGCGATCAATGTGAAATTTTTTCCATTTTGTCGTAAGCGGTGAAACATCGCTGGAAAAAAATTGAGCATATCTCCTACACTGAAGTATGACGGTCTCAACATCGCTTGATGGTCGCCATCTTCTTTTATAAAAAACAATTCGGTCCGGTTCAATAATGGTTGGCAATAAGTTGTGGGGCGTGTTCAGCGTGACCCGTTGAAAACTGTCCCTGCGGTAATTAGCCGGGAGGGGATCATGATCAGCACCATCGCATTGTTTTGGGCGTTATGTGTGGTTTGTTTAGTGAATATGGCGCGGTATTACTCTTCTCTGCGTGCGCTGCTGGTGGTGCTGCGCGGCTGTGACCCATTACTTTATCAATACGTTGATGGCGCAGGCTTCTTTACCTCGCATGGACAGCCGAGTAAGCAGGTGCGGCTGGTGCGCTATATCTGGGCGGAGCGTTATCGCGATCATCATGACGATGAGTTTATTCGCCGCTGCCAGCGGCTGCGTGGGCAGTTTATTTTGACCAGCGCGCTCTGTGGGCTGGTGGTGCTCAGCCTGGTAGGATTAGCAATCTGGCACTGAATGCCGGGACTGAAATGAAAAAGGGCGGCAGTTAATCACTGCCGCCCTTAAAGACACTGCTATCAGATAAACCGCAATGCAATCCAGTACAGGCTACCAGAAAGCAAAATCGAGATTGGCAGGGTAAATACCCACGCCAGCGCGATGCTCTTGATAGTGCGACTCTGTACGCCGCCGCCGTCAACCAGCATGGTACCGGCTACGGAAGAGGAGAGGATATGGGTGGTGGATACCGGCATTCCGGTATAACTTGCCACGCCAATTGACACCGCTGCGGTTAGCTGCGCCGACATCCCCTGAGCATAAGTCATGCCTTTTTTACCGATTTTTTCACCAATGGTGGTCGCCACACGACGCCAGCCAATCATGGTGCCAATCGCCAGTGCCAGCGCAACCGCAATAATAATCCACACCGGTGCATATTCAACGGTATTCAGCAGATCGCCTTTCAGCTTATTGAGGAAGCGTTTGTCATCCGCGCTGGTTTCCGGCAGTTTCGCCGCTTTATCGGCGGTGTCGGAAATACACATCAACAGACGACGCATCTGGGCGCGTTGATCGACGTTCAGGCTGTCATAGCTCTGCAGATTATTCAGCAGACCCTGAGCTTGTTGAATCGCCGACAGGGCGCGGGCGCTGTCACAGTGGAACTCAGTCGGACCGCTTGGCACTTGTTCCGGCGTTGGCACGGCCGGTGGTGCCATCTCGATAATGTGCGCCAGCGTTTTGCTGTGCTGCTGGTAATACTGCTCGAGATGGTTGACCGCATCGCGGGTACGCGTGATGTCGTAACCGGAAGCATTCATGTTCACCACGAAGCCCGCAGGTGCCACGCCGATCAATACCAGCATAATCAGGCCGATACCTTTCTGACCATCGTTCGCGCCGTGTGAGTAGCTCACGCCGATAGCGGAAACGATCAGGGCGATGCGCGTCCAGAATGGCGGCTTTTTCTTACCGTCGATCTTCTCGCGCTCGGCGGGTGTCATATGGATACGGCGACGTTTTTTATTGCCGCTCCAGTAACGACGCAGCAGGAAAATCAGACCACCTGCTACTACCAGACCAATAATCGGAGACAAAATTAACGACATGAAAATGCCGATCATTTTGGGAATATTAAGCGCATCGACCACCGAGGTGCCAGTAAGCAACGCGTTGGTCAGACCGATACCAATAATGGCACCAATCAGCGTATGGGAGCTGGACGCAGGCAAACCGAAATACCAGGTGCCTAAGTTCCAGATTATCGCGGCGAGCAGCATGGAAAAGACCATCGCCAGCCCGTGAGCCGATCCTACATTGAGCAGTAAATCGGTGGGGAGTAGGTGGACAATTGCATAGGCAACGCTTAAACCGCCCAGCAAAACGCCAAAGAAGTTAAATACCCCGGCCATAACAACCGCTAATTGCGAGCGCATTGCACGGGTATAAATAACAGTAGCTACTGCGTTGGCGGTATCATGGAAGCCGTTGATAGCTTCGTAGAACAGCACAAACATCAGAGCGAGTACTAATAACAGGCCGGTATGGTAATCAAGACCAGCAAACAGATGCAGCATAAGCGTTACGCCATTTTGGAGGACATGAACGCGGCGCATTATCAGCGACAAACCGCGCCGGGGGAAAGTGAAATATAGACTTTTTTTGACATTAAAGCGTAATAAGACCCGATTAGGGGGTGAAAAAAGCCTATAAATTAAACGGTTACATTGTGTTACTTTCCCAACAGTTTTGTTACGCTGGCATCACCGCCAGCAACTCTCTACAATCAGCGTTTTTTGCCAGCCGGCAGGAGTGAGTTGTGGAAAAGTTTGACGTTATCATCATAGGCGCCGGGGCCGCAGGACTGTTCTGCGCCGCACAGGCAGGCCAGCGCGGTCGCCGGGTGCTGCTGCTGGATAACGGCAAAAAGCCAGGACGCAAAATTCTGATGTCCGGTGGCGGGCGCTGCAACTTCACCAATCTCTATACCGAACCGGCGGCCTATCTGTCGCACAACCCGCATTTTGCCAAATCGGCACTGGCGCGTTACACCCAGTGGGATTTTATCGATCTGGTTAACCGTCACGGCATTGCCTGGCATGAAAAAACGCTTGGTCAGCTGTTCTGCGATGACTCGGCGCAACAGATTGTTGAGCTGCTGCTGAAAGAGTGTCAGCAGGGGAATGTCACGCTGCGCCTGCGCAGTGAAGTGTTGAATGTCGAACGCGATGAGCAGGGTTATACCCTGCAGTTGAATGGCGGCACGGTGCAGGCGGAAAAACTGGTGATCGCCAGCGGTGGCTTATCCATGCCGGGCTTAGGTGCCACGCCGTTCGGTTACAAACTGGCTGAACAGTTTGGCCTGCGGGTCTTCCCGACGCGCGCCGCACTGGTGCCCTTTACCCTGCATAAACCTTTACTCGACCATTTGCAGACGCTTTCCGGCGTATCGCTGCCGACGGTAATGAGCGCTGAAGACGGCACGGTGTTTAAAGAAGCGATGCTGTTTACCCATCGTGGGCTTTCCGGTCCGGCGGTATTACAGCTTTCCAGCTACTGGCAACCGGGTGAGTTTATTACCATCGATTTGTCGCCAGCGCAGGATCTGGAAGCGTTTATTAATGAAGAGCGCGCGGCTCATCCGAATCAGAGCCTGAAAAATACCCTGGCAAAAGTGTTGCCGAAGCGGTTGATTGAGGTGCTGCAAACGCTGGCGATTGTGCCGGACGTCACGCTTAAGCAGCTGAACAGTCGTCAGCAGAGTGAACTGGCGGCGACGCTGCACCAGTGGCGGGTGCAGCCAAATGGCACTGAAGGCTACCGCACCGCCGAAGTGACGCTGGGCGGGGTCGATACCACTCAGCTTTCATCCAAAACCATGGAAGCGCGTGAGGTGGCCGGTTTGTACTTTATCGGTGAAGTGGTCGATGTCACCGGTTGGTTAGGCGGTTATAACTTCCAGTGGGCATGGAGCTCGGCCTGGGCTTGCGCGCAAGCGGTTTAAATTTTTGGGCGATAAACGTTGTACATAACGCTTCTGTTTTGTACGAAGTTATCCTTGTGAACTTTGGCATCAGGACATTGATTAGGCTTCACCTGTACTCAGAACAGCTCAAAACAGAGAGTGGATGACATTGTCGATGGTGCGTCTTACAGGTAAACGCTTGAGTTGCCTGGGGGGCACATTGCCAAAAGTATGATAAAAATACCGGAAAATCATCAGCATTCTGAAGTCAGAGTCGATACCTTGCTTTAGATGCTCATTGTTTAGCAGACTTTTAAGCCTTAACGAGTTACGCCATCGACGATTATCGCCATCTGATACGCCAAAATTATTAGCTGATTAACACTTAACGTTGCCGATTGGTTGCAATATAAGAACGTAGAAAATTTGAGTACTTAATTGATTAATGGACGATTACTCCGATATCGTAGCAATACTGTTTTCTATAATTTTGTAGCGTGTTACACATCGTAAGCCTTTATCAGTTTCCGATGAACAAATCATTGCAAAAACATCCTTATTGGCTTCCTGAACTTTCGTCAGGTACATAAATTCGTTTGATGAACAGGTAAACTCCTTATCTTTCAACAGGCCTACATATTTATCCCAGTTTGCCTTGAAGTTATTGTTGTCTACATAGACGTTACAATCATTTATACGCGCTATTTTATTGTGAGCGTAGACAAGCTGTTCGCGGTGTATTGGCGAAGCCATTAAGGAAAAGTAAATTATGATGGCTAATACCAGAAAAAATAAAGCAGGAATGATTATTTTCAAATTCAAACTTTTTATCCACGAATTTTTCTCTGGTATAGCCTTCTCAGGAGGCGTTTCTGTATTGTCATCTGACAGTTCTTCCAACAATATCGGATCTGCTATTTTTTCTTCTTTCTCAATAAAATCAACCGCCCCTATAAAGGTGAATCCTATCTTAGGAATGGTTTTTACCGTGGAGTGTAAGATGCCTGCGCTACGCAAATTTTTGCGTAGAAGTGAAACATTTTGATATAAAGTATTCGCAGTCACCAGCTGTCCGTGCTTTTCCCAGACCTCTTTAAATATTTTTTCCTGACTCACTACTTCTCCGTGATTATGCAAGAGTAATAGCAGAAATCGGCTTACAGGAGTGTTCATAAGGGTCTCCTTGCCGCGCAATCCCAATGGAGTAAGCGTACGATCGGAGGGACTGAAGATCACAATGTTTTCCAGTAGTATTTTTTCCATAAATTCAATAACCTATAACTTGAAGCAATAAATTTCTTAAGTGATCATACAGCAGCTTAAGATTTTTTTCTTAAGAAATTATATTCATATATAACAATGATTTAATAAATAAACTGTGTTCTTTATTTATGCTGCAAGATAAAACTTAAGGAGTGTTACAGGAGTCTGGCCATAACCGGCTAATTCGTTGTTATTTATATATTTTTCTCTTAATAAGAATATTTAACATTACTTCATTCAAAGAAATATCCTAATAACTGTATATTTTCTCACGGCAAAACCGAGATGTTTCTTAAATTCATATACACAGATGATATCAAGTAATTTTGATAAACATTGTGATTAGCGTGATTGATTTAATTATAGTGCCAGGATCTCTATCCCATGAAATTAGTAAACATAATGAAATGGAAGTTCGATATGAAAAAGCAATTATTTGTAGCAACAATTCTATCAACAAGTCTTTTTTCATCCGTAAATGTCTTCGCTGAGGATGGCCGGATTAACTTTGTCGGCAGTATTACCGATGAGGCCTGCACTGTGGTGAATAATCCGGGTAATCCCCTGACGGTGACCTTAGGCACAGTTAACCGTACGTCGCTGGATGGCGGTGCAGGTAAAACAGCGGCTCCAACGAGTTTTGCCATAAAGCTGACAGATTGTCCTTCAACTGTTACCAGTGCAACTGTGAAGTTTGACGGAAAATCAGCTAATGGCGATAACACCGCTCTGGCACTCACTGCAGATACTGACGTTGCAACTGGGGTCGGAATTCAGATTACTGATGCTCAGAATGCAATTGTGCCGTTATATACAGACTCTTCTGTCTACGATCTTGTTCAGGGTGAAAATAGTCTTAATTTTGTCGCACGCTATCTCTCGATTGCAGACAAAGTTGAAGCAGGCCCGGCTAACTCGACCAGTCAGTTTACAATTGCTTATAACTAAGCGGTGATTGAAACTTGCCCATTACCGGGCGGGGTTAAAATATATACGGACTGGATATAACCAGTCCGTATATTTATCCGGAGTGGATGTTATGAAAAACTGCCTTAAGGCTTTATCAATTATTTTACTTCTAACCACAAGCTTTGCTCAGGCGGTGGGAGCGGGTGGAGTGACTGTAGGCGGTACTCGCTTAATCTATGAGGGTGCAAAAAAAGAAGCCGCTATAAACGTCACAAATACCGATACCATTCCTTACCTTATCCAGTCCTGGGCGGAAAACTCAGATAATGGTGCAGGTAAAGCGCCTTTTATTGTTACACCTCCGCTGTTTCGTCTGGAAGGTAATCAGCAGAACGTGCTGCGAGTCGTACGCACGGGGGGTCATCTCCCGGAAGATCGTGAATCCCTTTTTTGGTTGAACATAAAAACGATCCCGGCCGCAAACAAAAACGAAGCGACTAATACCCTGCAGATCGCGGTTAAAACTCGCATAAAACTGATTTATCGGCCTCAAACTCTTCGCGGCGTTCCGGAAGATGTGGCCGCTAAACTTCACTGGCGTCAGTCCGGTAATCAGCTGACTGTCACTAATCCGACACCGTTCGTAATGAACTTCCAGTCGGTAAAAGTAGGCGGGAAAGAAATAAAGACCGCGACCTATGTGATGCCTCACTCTCAGGCTACGTTCACTATGCCCACAGGCGCATCAGGCAGCGTTTCCTGGGCGTTAATTAACGATTACGGTGGTTTTGGAAAACAGTACACAAATAGCCATTAGCAGCATATTCCGAGAAGCATGGGCTTAAATAACAATAAAAAAGAACATATTTATTACAGAGCCTAAGGGATTAAGGATGAACATCATTAATCGCAAAAATAAAACTAATCAACAATATTTAACCAGACTGTCATATTTTTTTGCAGCCCAATTAGCCCTGGCGGCTGGATTGATGGAATATGCACAAGCAGAGGATTATTTTAATCCAGCACTACTGGAATTAACAGCGCCCGATCAAATGGCAGCCGATTTGTCTATCTTTGAGAAAAAAGGTGGACAAATTCCGGGAACCTATCGTGTAGATATTTATCTGAATAATACAATGATGGAAACCCGCGAGGTTGAGTTTCGCATGATGAAGAATCAGGCTGGAATCGAGACTTTGCAGCCCTGTCTTCAAATCAGCGATCTTGAAAACTGGGGAGTGCTGGTAAAAAAAATTCCAGACTTAAATGTCGCTGGTTGCAATTGCGCTAATTTGCAGGCTGTACCAGATGTCAGTAGCGATTTCATATTCGGCCGGCAACAGCTATTGCTGAGTTTCCCACAGTCATTAGTCAGCAATTCTGTTCGGGGTTGGGTGGACGCTAAACAATGGGATGATGGTATTTCAGCATTCTTAATTAACTATAGCGTTAGCGGAGCTAATAATTACGTCGACAGCAGTCAGGGTAGCGACGCTAACAGCCAATATATCAATCTGCGGCCAGGCATTAATGTCGGCCCCTGGCGATTCCGTAATTATACCACCTGGTCCAGAACCAGCGCTGATGCCAGGGATGAGACGGTCAGCAAATGGAATACTGTGTACACTTATGCCAGGCGTAATTTAATCGATCTGAAAAGTCAGTTGACCCTGGGGGATACCACCACACCCTCCGAGGTATTCGACAGTATTCCTTTCAGAGGAGCACAGCTCGCCTCAGACGATGATATGTTGCCTGAAAGTCTCAAAGGCTATGCGCCCGTGGTGCGCGGCATTGCCCGAACTAACGCGCAAGTTACCATCAGGCAGAATGGTTATATTGTGTATCAGACCTACGTCTCGCCGGGTAGTTTTGAAATTAATGATATGTACCCCACAGGGGGATCGGGTGATCTGTTTGTCACGATAAAGGAATCTGACGGTAGCGAACAGCAGTTAGTTGTCCCTTATGCCTCGCTGCCGGTATTGCAGCGAACGGGGCGCTTAAAGTACAGCCTGACATCAGGGGTTTATCGTTCAAACGATAGCATCGCAGATAAAACCCCACTTATGGAAGCTACGGCAATTTATGGCTTGCCGTGGGGGTTTACTCTCTATGGTGGCGGACAAGTCAGCAGTCACTATCAGTCAGTGTCACTGGGCCAGGGGAAAAACCTGGGCGACCTTGGGGCGATCTCTGTTGATATGACTCAGGCATGGTCAACGCGAAAAAATGACCAACAGGAGAGTGGTCAGTCGTGGCGGATCCGCTACAGCAAAAACTTCGTTGAAACCGGGACGAATTTCGCGATGTCGGGTTACCGTTATGGCACCAAAGGTTTTTGGAATATGCAGGAAGTATTAGATACCTATGTCAATGACAGATCAACTGCGGTAAAGGAACGGCGTCGAAATCGCGCGGAGATGACGCTGAACCAGTCTTTATGGCAAGGCTGGGGGAGCATTGCATTGACCGCCGTCCGTGAAGATTACTGGAGTACTGGCCGAAGTATGGCGTCATATGGTACCAGCTACAACAACTCATACAGTGGTATCAGCATAGGGATTAGCTACAGCTATAACCGTAACGCCTTAAGCGCAACAACCGCAACAACGACCGGCTGGGAAGGGAGCCGTATTTACGAAAGGGATCAGTTACTGGCAGTCAACGTCAGCGTGCCGCTGGATCGTCTGTTCCGTAACCATCCTACGTATGTTAATTACATGATGAATACCAGTAAAAATGGTCATTCAACTAATAGCGTGAATATCGGCGGAACGCTTCTTGAACGTAATAATCTGAGCTGGAATGTACAGGAAGGTTATGGAACTCAGGGCAATGGTAATACTGGTGGCGTTAATGCTAATTGGCGTGCGACCTATGGTGAAGTAACGGGTGGTTATGCAAGAGACAACTATACACAACGCGTAAATTATGGTCTGCAGGGCGGTATAGTCGCGCATGAATACGGTGTGACATTCGGGCAGCCTCAAGGGGAGACGATAGCGCTGATAGCCGCGCCTGGTGCTAAAGGCGTTGGTGTTCAAAATCAAACAGGTGTTCGCACTGACTTTCGCGGTTACACCATTGTTCCGTACGTCAGTCCATACCGTAAAAACGATCTTACGCTGGATACACAAACGCTAAAAGATGACACGGAATTGGCATTAACGACGCAAACAGTGGTGCCAACACGCGGTGCTGTTGTCATGGCTAATTATAAAGTCAGTGTAGGTTCACGCGTCCTGATGACAATCATAAGGCCTGGCGGAAAGCCGGTGCCATTCGGTGCGACAGTGACAGACCGGGCATCGAAAGAGGATCAGGGATTTATTGTTGGCGATGCGGGTCAGGTATATCTGACGGGGCTGAAAGTTAAGGGGCAATTAAACGTTAAGTGGGGCCATGCTCCTGATGAACAGTGCAGTGTCGATTACTCTTTACCGAATAACTCGCACGGTATTCTGGATATTAACGGCCAATGTCGCTGAGGAATAATGATATGCTGGTGTATAAAATATATTTTTTGATTAATAACCCGTTTAAATCCATTACAGGGTTAGCCTGTTTTCTATTATTAATTACCGGAAATAACGCTTTAGCGTCAGTTACCTGTACAAAGAATGTTAACAGCATTTCTGTCTCGGGGGGGACAATATCTGTCCAGCGTGATAAATCTGTCGGTGAATCATTTTCTAATGTTTTAAGCGGTAACATGCAGGAAGTTGCTTCTTGCTCAATAAAAAATAACGACAGTTTTTACATAAATTTAGAGTCAGCAATTCCGAACAGTACAAAAACACCAATCTTTGGAAATAAGGCCGTCTTCTCGACAGGTGTCAACGGCGTAGGCTTAATTATGGGAGTCAGTGGGGGGCTAAGTGATCCCGGCAGAACAGGCTATTACATCAGATCTGGTAATAACACAATCAATCTGACGGGATTATGGAATAGTGGTTCTGGAGGTCCCTATCCGATTTATATACAGAACTTATTCCAATTTATTAAGACCGAGCAACCCATGCTATCCGGAAATATTTCTGGCAGAGTTGCCAATGTTGTCCTGAGACAAGGGACGGTAAACGGGCCAATATTGCTGACTATTCCAGTGAACCTCACAGCAACTGTAAAAGTGTTGGCCTGTTCTGTCAGTAGCTCTAACGTTACTGTCCCTCTGGACACTGTTTTTGCTGATACTTTTAATGCTGTTGGATCGACTAAAGGCGACAGCCTGTTTACGGTGGGGCTGAGTTGCGATGCCGGAGCCAGAATCAACGCCACAATGAATTTTACGCAGGACGAAGATACGGCTGACAATAGTGTTATCGCATTAACAGGTAAAGGAAACCCTGATGTCGCTACTGGTGTTGGCATACAATTATTGTATGGCTCTACGCCATTGAAAAATAATACTAATGTAGTGCTAAAAACATCAGAAGGTGGGCAGGAATTTCCACCGGGAGCTTTTACTGCAAGGTATTTTCAGACCCAAAAAACGGTTAAGCCAGGTAGCGCCAATGCAACAGCAACCATGACGTTGACTTATCAATAATAAATCAGCGTGTGGTGATGGTGCTCATGTGAAGGATCTTTTATGACTTTTTTATTAAAATTAATGAGTAAACTAATCTTAGTTCCGCTGATTCTATTATTAAGCGTCAAGACATTTGCTGCCGACAATGTGACGATTAATATTACTGGGAGGGTTGCTGCTTCATCCTGCAACATCGATAATAGCGGTACGTACAATATCAATCTGGGGCAGAAAATTCCGTCAGTAAAATTAATTAATGCCAATTCTTATACAGACTGGATACCTTTTAACTTCACCCTCAGCAAATGTCCGACGGGAACCTCAAGTGTGACAGCGACTTTTTCAGGTAATGCCGACAGTTCTGACAGCACAATTTATGCGAATGCCACTGGAGATGAGTACGCAAAAAATGTTGCTGTACAGTTACAAAACGCTGAAACGGGCAGTAATCTGGGCGACAAGACTACCATGAATATAAAAGTAGCCAGTGATAAATCAGTTAATTTTCCGTTGCGGGCGCGAGTTTATAGTACTCAGGGAAAGGCCACCTCAGGAAATATCAGTACCACAGTGCTGATAAACCTGACGTATAATTAAATGCTCTGTAGTTATTTTCATCACGCATTTTATCTCACTGACTGTTGTATCTAATTCTGGCGGCAGGCCCCTACAGCGACACTGCGGTTAAGGTGTGCCAGAAAGCAGTTCAGCGCGGGTGAAGGCGCTTCATTATTGCGCCAGAAGACGCCAACACTGCCTTTCTGCTCAATGCGTGGCAGATTGAGAATCGCGAGCTTATCCTGGCTGGCATAGCGTTCGGCCAGGCGTAAAGAGAGAATCGAGATCATATCGCTACTTTGCAGCAGATGACTGGTCACGTTCATTGAGGCCGATTCGAGAATTTTTTCCGGAAACATCACCCCGTTATCCGCCAGGCTGCGATCGATACTTAACCGAATCGGCGTGCCGCCAGGCCAGACAATCCAGCGCCAGGGGGCGAGATCGTTCCAGTTAAGGCATTGTCGGCTGGCTAATGGATGAGCCGGACGGGCGACGAAACAGACGGGTTCGGTATACAGCACCTTATAATTGAGCGGCAGCTGTAACGCGCGTCCTCCGACACGCCCCACCACCACATCCACCCCGCTTGAGAGCAGCTCATCAAGCAGAGGCGTCATCACCTTTTCCTCGATATTGAGGTGCAGCCCTGGCATCTCCCGTAACAGAGAAAGAATCGCTTGTGCCACGCAATCGGTGGCGACCGGTGAACAACCAATTTTCAGGCAACCGGCATCGCCGCCCTGTTTGAACCGCTCCATTTCAAACTGTGAACGCTCCATTTCTTTGATCAGCCGCTGCGCATGTTGCAACAGCAACTTGCCTCCCTGAGTAGTGCGCAGCCCTTTGCTGTGACGCTCAAACAGTCGAATCCCGATATCGTCCTCCAGCTGCGTCAGCCATTTTGACAGCGCGGGCTGGGTGATACTTATCATTTTCGCCACTTGTGTCAGGTTTCCCTGTTCACCCAGCGCAACCAGCATTTTGAGATGATGCAGCTTCAGTTTCTGCGTCCAGTTAGCCATCTGATATAACCTCCATGTTATGTCATTGTCACAAAAGCCATTGTACTTCTCTTTCTATCCGAAACAGTATCTCGGCAGATAAAAAACAACCTTTCCTCTCTGACCGAGGCATTCCTTATGACGCAACGACGTGAAATACAGGAACTGATCAACGCCGCTCCCGTTAGCGCAACGCAGTGGCGCGTTGTCATCTGTTGTTTCCTGGTTGTGATGATGGACGGTTTTGACACTGCGGCAATTGGCTTTATCGCGCCAGATATTCGTGCTCACTGGCAGCTGACTGCTGGCGAGTTGGCACCTTTATTTGGCGTTGGGCTGCTGGGGCTGGCAATGGGGGCGTTGCTGTGTGGCCCGCTGTCCGACCGCTTTGGACGCAAACGTGTCATTGAGTGGTGTGTGGTGGTGTTTGGTGCGTTCAGTCTGCTTTCGGCTTTTTCGCCCAATCTGGAAACGCTGGTGATACTGCGCTTTTTAACCGGCCTCGGGCTGGGAGGCGCGATGCCTAACACGATCACCATGACGTCAGAATATTTACCGGCGCGGCGGCGCGGTACGCTGGTCACCCTGATGTTTTGTGGCTTTACGCTGGGCTCGGCCTTAGGCGGAGTGATCAGCGCGCAGTGGATTCCCCATATCGGTTGGCAGGGCATCCTGATATTGGGCGGCGTACTGCCATTAATGCTGGTTATTGCGCTGCTGGTGCTATTGCCGGAATCACCTCACTGGCAGGTGCGTCGCCAGCTGCCAGCTGCCGTTGTTGCCCGCACTCTGAGTGCTATAACCGGCGAGCGCTATGAAAATACCCAATTCTGGCTGAATGAGCCGGCAGCGAGTGAGAAAGGCAGTATTCAGCAGCTGTTCAGCGGCGGTCAGTTAGCGATCACGCTTATATTATGGGTAATCTTCTTTATGAGCCTGCTGATCATTTATCTGCTCTCCAGCTGGCTGCCAACCCTGCTTAATCAACGTGGCATCAATTTACAGCACGCTTCCTGGATCACCGCAGCTTTCCAGATCGGTGGCACCTTAGGCGCGTTATTGCTGGGGGCGCTGATGGACAAAGTGAACCCCTACAAGGTGCTGGCGATGAGCTATGCGCTGGGAGCGCTGTGCATCGTGATGATTGGCCAGAGCGAAAGCTACTTGTGGTTTATGGCGCTGGCGATTTTTGGCACCGGCATCGGTATTAGTGGATCGCAGGTCGGCCTGAATGCGCTGACTGCCACACTCTATCCGACCCATAGCCGTGCGACGGGAGTCAGCTGGTCAAGCGCCGTGGGGCGTTGCGGGGCGATCTTCGGTTCACTCAGCGGCGGCATGATGATGGCAATGAATTTCTCTTTCGCCACTCTGTTTATCATTATCGCGGTTCCCGCCGCCATCTGCATGGTGATGCTTACTGTTCTGGCGCGGGTTGCCCGCCGGAAGGTATCTGTACCTGAAACTGCCCGGATGGGCGTGGTGAATGAATAAGGATATTCCTCATGTCAAACAGCAATCAGCGTAGTGAAAACGGTCGTCAGCAGTTTTATCAGCATATTTCCGGGCACAATCTCACCCCGCTGTGGGAGTCACTGCATCGTCTGGTGCCACCGACGCCGAATGCTAACTGCGCGCCAGCGTACTGGAACTATCAGGAGGTGCGGCCGTTGCTGCTGGAGAGCGGAAAGCTGATTGGCGCAAAGGAGGCGGTGCGGCGGGTATTAGTACTGGAAAACCCGATGCTGCGCGGTCAGTCTTCGATTACCGCCTCGTTGTATGCCGGGTTGCAGCTGATTCTGCCGGGAGAGATTGCGCCAAGTCATCGCCATAACCAGTCGGCATTGCGCTTTATTGTTGAGGGTAAGGGAGCATTCACTGCGGTAGATGGCGAGCGCACACCGATGCAGCCAGGAGATTTTATTCTGACACCGCAGTGGCGCTGGCACGACCACGGTAATCCAGGGGATGAACCGGTTATCTGGCTGGATGGTCTGGATTTACCGCTGGTCAATTATCTCGGCTGCGGTTTTGCGGAAGATCATCCGCAAGAGCAGCAGCCGGTGATGCGCAAAGAGGGCGATTATTTGCCGCGTTACGCTGCCAATATGCTGCCGCTACGCCACCAGGTGGGAAATTCATCGCCAATCTTCAACTATCGCTATGACCGCAGTCGTGAGGTTTTGCACGATCTGATGTCTCTGACTGAGGCTGATGAGTGGGATGGCTACAAGATGCGTTATATCAATCCGGTAACCGGAGGATATCCGATGCCGTCTATCGCTGCCTTCCTGCAACTGCTGCCAAAGGGGTTTGATTCCCGTATTGCACGCTCCACCGACAGCACTATCTATCATGTGGTGGAGGGCGCTGGCCAGGTCACTATCGGCGAACAGAGCTTTAACTTCCAGGCGAAAGATATTTTCGTGGTGCCAACATGGCATGAGGTGTCTTTTCAGAGCCGCGATGAAACGGTGTTGTTCAGTTTTTCAGATCGACCAGTACAGGATGCGTTGGGCTTATTTCGTGAAGCTCGTTATTAATCAGGGAAATATAAATGACCAGATATGTCTTTGAACCACCTGCGGTTGTCACCGTGCCGGTTGCCGGCAGCAGTGAACAGTTTCCGGTACATCGGGTTTATTGTGTCGGACGTAATTACGCCGCTCATGCCCGTGAAATGGGCTTTGACCCCGATCGTGAACCGCCATTCTTCTTCTGCAAACCGGCGGATGCGACGGTAGCCGTGGCTGCCGGTGAAACGCTGAAATTGCCCTATCCGACACAGACCGACAATTATCACTATGAAATTGAACTGGTGGTAGCGATTGGTAAAAAAGGCCGCGATATTCCACTGGAAAGCGCCGCCGAATATATCTGGGGTTATGCCACCGGTCTGGACATGACCCGGCGCGACCGCCAAATGGAGATGCGGCAAATGGGGCGCCCGTGGGAGATCGGTAAAGCGTTTGATCTCTCTGCCCCAATTGCGCCGATACACAAAGCTGCCGGGGTTGCCAGCGTAAACGCTGCGCCTGTCTGGCTGCAAGTTAACGGCGAAGATCGTCAGCGTAGCGATATTCGCCACTTAATCTGGTCAGTCAATGAGACCATCAGCTATCTGTCCGGTTTTTTCGAACTACAACCTGGCGATCTGATTTTTACCGGCACCCCGGAAGGCGTTGGCGCAGTGGTGAAGGGGGATGTAATCATCGGCCAAATTGAAGGCTTGACCCCGATTGCTGTGGAAATTGTTTGAGGTAATAAATGAAGTTGTACGGTTTTTTTAATAGCTCTGCTTCGTACCGCGTACGTATTGCGTTGGCACTGAAGGGGATCGATTATCAGTCCATCGGGGTCAACATTCGCGTGGGCGAACAGAAAACAGCAGAGTTCAGCCGCCTGAATCCGATGGGACTGGTTCCGGCGTGGATAACGGATAAAGGCGAGTCGCTCGGGCAGTCGCTGGCGATTATTGACTGGCTGGACAGGCATTATCCGTTAACGCCGCTGTTACCGGCGGAAGATCCGCACCGTATGCGGGTAATGGAAATTGCCGGTGCCATCAGTTGCGACATTCATCCGATCAATAACCGGCGGGTATTAGATTACCTGAGTGAAGAATTACACATTACTGAAGAAGCGAAACAACGCTGGTACGATCACTGGATTCGGCAAGGGCTAAGCGCCGTAGAGCAATTGTTGCAACATAACTCATCAGGGCAATTCTGCGTCGGGGATGTGCCGACACTGGCTGATTGTTGTCTGATTCCACAATGGGCGAACGCGCTGCGAATGGGTTGCGATCTCAGAGATTATCCGCGTTGCCGCACGGTGTATGAAACCTGCATTCGGTTACCTGCTTTTATCGCGGCGGCACCGGAGAATCAACCTGACAAAATCTGAGTAACCCTAAGCAGGGCAAAGTGAGTCGACGTGGGTATCGACATCAATGTTATAGCTTGTTAAATGCCTGCTCGTTGGCTGAAGCTGGTTGCGGACCAGTCAACGCCACACCACACCAGGGAGAGACGTTTGCAATAGAGCGTCTGCAACTGGCTTCAGCCAACGAGCAGGATGGACGATTTTAGCGGCCCTTTTTCTTACGTCCGGGCTGTGCAAAGCGCTTACGGGAAGCCGCGTTGCCTTCAGGCTTTTCGGCGATTTTTGGCCGGTTAACCGTCGGTTTTTTAGCGGCTGGCTTGGCTTGTGCTTTCTTCGTCGGTTTATCTTCAGACGAAGAGTTTTCAATCAGCTTAAATAACTCAATCAGCTCATCGTCGGTTAAATCACGCCATTCACCGAGCGGCAACCCTTTCAGGTTGACGTTCATAATGCGGGTGCGCTCAAGTTTGGTGACTTCATAGCCAAAGTGTTTACACATGCGGCGAATCTGGCGGTTCAGTCCTTGCACCAGAGTGATACGAAAGACAAACGGCGCTTCTTTCTTCACTTTGCATTTTTTCGTCACCGTGCCGAGCATCGGTACGCCTGCGCTCATGCCGTGGATAAATTCATCCGTCACCAGTTTATTTACCGTGACCACATACTCTTTTTCGTGATTGTTCCCGGCACGTAAGATCTTATTGACCAGATCGCCGTGGTTAGTCAGAAAAATCAGGCCCTGGGAGTCTTTATCCAGCCGGCCAATTGGAAATACGCGCTTGCTGTGGTTAACGAAATCGCTGATGTTGTCGCGCTCACCTTCTTCCATGGTAGTAATGATGCCAACCGGCTTATTCAGCGCAATAAGTACCAGGTCTTCTTCATCACGTGGCTCGATAAGCTGACCGTTTACTTTCACCACATCCCCAGCAAATACCTGAGCGCCAACCGTAGCTCGTTTGCCGTTAATAAAAACATTGCCCTGTTCGATATAGCGATCGGCATCGCGACGAGAACAGATCCCGCTCTCGCTAATGTATTTGTTAAGACGAATGGATGAGTTGGTCAGCATGGTTCCTCCGTAAAAAAGCGGACTATACCCTACCTCCGCCATGTTGCGAAGCCTGGCGGGGGGAATCGACGTTACGGTTTATCATCCACTAAACCTCACACCTTCACTCACTTTCTCAACAATCTCTAAATCGTCATCTGCCTGAGCTTGATTTTGAGCGCTCGCTCAATTATCGTGCGGCCTTGAGCGGTTGCTCAATTTTAACAACACCTATTTTGATCGGCAGCTTAAGCTGAGATTCAGAGGCACTTTTATGCACGCCAATAAACGCTGGCTGATACTGGCAATTCTCACCAGCACACTTTTTTTGATCGTTGTTGATATGACGGTCCTGTACACCGCATTGCCACGTATTATGCAGACGCTGGATGCTTCCGCGTCTGAGAAGTTATGGATTATCAACGCCTATCCGCTGGTCGTCGCTGGGCTGTTGCCCGGTGCCGGTATGCTGAGCGATCGTATCGGGCATAAGCGACTGTTTATGACCGGATTACCGCTGTTTGCGCTGGCATCGTGGTGTGCGGCGTTTTCACCCTCAGCGCAGATGCTGATTGCATCGCGGGTGTTCCTCGCGGTGGGGGCGGCGGCAATGATGCCCGCCACGTTAGCGATTGTTCGTCAGGTATTTATTGATGAAGGTGAACGCGCGATGGCGATTGGAATCTGGGCGGCGGTAGCCTCTGGTGGTGCGGCACTTGGCCCGGTGTTGGGTGGCGTGATGCTGGAGTATTTCTGGTGGGGATCGGTATTTTTAATCAACGTACCGATTGTACTGATGGTGATTCCCTTTGCCTGGGCGTTGATTCCCGCCGGAAGCAGCAATCAACGTCGACCTTGTGATGTCATCGGCTCGCTGCTGGTGATGGTAGGTCTGGTGGGCGTGATTTATGCGCTGAAAGAGCTGAGTAAAATCGATGTATCGCTGATTACTCTGTTAATCGCGGCGCTGGTGGGCGTATTTTCTCTCGCTTTGTTTGTCCGTCGGCAAAAACATTCAGCGCAGCCGATGATTGATTTCTCACTGTTTCGTAATCGCTATTTTGCCAGCGGCGTCGCCATTGCGGTTATCTCGATGATTGCGCTGACCGGTATTGAGCTGGTACTGACTCAGCGTTTACAGCTGGTACTGGGATTGTCTCCGCTGATGGCGGCGCTGTTTATGTTGCCGGTGCCGGTTGCAGCGGCACTTGGCGCGCCGCTGGCGGGTAAGCTGATGCCGCGCCTCGGCGAGCGCCGCATTATCCTCGGTGGCTTTACCCTGACGGCCTTAGGGATTATCGCTCAGGTGCTGCTGGCTCACAGCGATATGCTTTTGCAGTTGATCAGCCTGTTTATTATCGGCTTTGGTCTCGGCGGCACTTTCACCGCGGCTTCAACGGCGATTATGCTGAACACGCCGGAAGAAAAAGCCGGTATGGTGGCGGCGATTGAAGATGTGGCATGGGAACTGGGCGGCGTACTTGGCGTAACGCTGCTGGGGGGATTAATGACTGCGGTTTACAGCCACGGGTTAGCTCTGCCGCCGGGAGTGGTTAATGGCAATGGCGCTTATGACAGCATTGACGAGGCGTTACGCATTGCCGCTACGCTGAGCAATGATAAAGCTGAAATGTTGGTGCAGCTGGCCCGTAGCGCATTTGATCAGGCTTTTCTGGCGGTACTGATTGCGGCGGCTGGTTTGCTGATTATCAGCCTGATGGGATTAAAACGCGCGCTGCGCAGGCCGAAAAGAGTCCCGGGCACATAGTGGCAAATAGCATTTCGCTCAATCGCCCTAGAATGTCGCCTTAAGCTCAGGAGACAGTTATGAAAAGCGTTGTTGAAGTACTGACAGAACACCGTAGTGACAGAAGTTTTTTAGAAACGCCGATTGCGGACGAGATCTTAAATAAAGTTATCCTGTCGGCGTATCACGCGCCGACTTCGGTTAACTCGCAGCAGGTATCGGTAATCCTCGTTCAGGATAAAGAGCATAAGCAAAAAATTGCGGCATTAGCGGGCGGCCAGCCGTGGATCGCGCGCGCACCGGCATTTCTGATTTTTGTGCTGGATATGTATAAAAGCGCACAGGGAATGGCGGCAATCGGTAAACAACAGATTGCACATCAGAGTATTGAGAGCCTGATTTCTGGCGCGACCGATGTTGGCATCGCCCTGGCTTCCGCTTTGGCAGCTGCACGTTCGGAAGGATTAGGTGGCGTGCCAATTGGCGGCATCAGAATTAATCCGCAGCAGATGATCGAAATTTTAGACCTGCCGGAGATGACTTTCCCGGTCGCCGGGATTTCAATTGGTTATGTCGATCAGCCTGCTCATATTAAGCCGCGTCTGCCGCTGGAAACATTTGTACATCACGAGAAGTACAGCACTCAAGGCCTCGTGGAGAAGATTGATAGTTATAATCAGCAACTGACGCAGCACTGGAAAAAGATTGGCCGTACGGAAGGTGAATCCTGGAGCGAAAGCGTCAGCAGTTACTATGAGAAGATCTATTTTCCTCAGGTTGCCCCGGCCATCAGGCAACAGGGCTTTGGTACTGATAAATAACAAAAAAACGGAGAGAAATCTCCGTTTTTTATTGCTGGTTTGCTGCGCTGTTCCGTTTGTTATGTTCACTGCCGGGCCACCCTCCGTTAAGCGTATCCCCCAATGGAAGAATCTGAGTTAACCGCTGGAAAAGCAGGAAAACACGCCAAAGCGGTAATTCTCCAGATTTTGCAGATGTTTTTTCATCAGGTTCAGTTGCATATCAGGAATTGATGAACCATAGTGACTTGTTACATTTAGAATTGTTTTTAATTATAACAGGTAATTTATGAGTCACATTGCACCAGATAAGCCGGTTAAACGAAGTCATATTCATCCCCCCGTTTTTTACACATCAGCAATTCTGATCTTTATTCTGGTGGGATTCGCCGCCCTTTTTCCTGAAGTGGCAGACCAACAGCTTAAGGCATTACAAGGGAGCCTGTTTGCCAATGCCAGTTGGTTTTACATTCTCGCGGTCGCCTTGATCTTATTGAGTGTGGCCTATCTTGGTTTATCGCGTTACGGCAACATTAAACTCGGTCCGGACCATGCCCAACCTGATTTCAGCTATGTCTCGTGGTTTGCGATGCTGTTTTCCGCCGGGATGGGTATCGGGCTGATGTTCTTTGGCGTCGCCGAGCCGGTGATGCACTACCTGGCTCCGCCGGTTGGAACACCTGAAACCGTTGAAGCCGCGAAAGAAGCCATGCGTATTACCTTCTTTCACTGGGGGCTGCATGCGTGGGGTATTTACGCCATAGTGGCGTTAATCCTGGCATTTTTCAGCTACCGACACGGCCTGCCACTGAGATTACGCTCGGCGCTGTACCCGATTATCGGCGATCGTATTAATGGTCCGATTGGCCATGCGGTGGATATCTTCGCGGTGATTGGCACCGTGCTGGGCGTGGCAACCTCACTGGGCTATGGCGTTTTACAGGTTAATGCCGGGCTGAACCATCTGTTTGGCTTGCCGATTAATCAGACTGTGCAGGTGATTCTGATTGTCGTTATTACCGCGATGGCGACCCTTTCGGTGGTATCCGGGCTGGATAAAGGCATCCGTATTCTTTCCGAACTTAATCTGGGGCTGGCGGTATTACTGCTGGTGCTGGTCGGTACGCTTGGCCCGACGGTACTGTTACTGAAATCCTTTGTGGAAAATACCGGTGGTTATCTTTCTGAAATCATCAGTAAGACCTTTAACCTGTATGCCTATGAGCCAAAGTCTAATACCTGGTTAGGAGGATGGACGCTACTCTACTGGGGATGGTGGCTTTCCTGGTCACCGTTTGTCGGTATGTTTATCGCCAGGGTTTCTCGTGGGCGTACCATCCGCGAGTTTGTTACCGGTGTACTGTTTGTACCGGCCGGTTTTACCCTGCTGTGGATGACGTTTTTTGGTAACAGTGCCATCTGGTTGATCATGGAAAAAGGCGCTCGCGAACTGGCTAATGTGGTGCAGAATGACCAGGCGCTGGCGCTGTTTAACTTCCTTGAACACTTCCCGTTCGGCAATATCCTGTCGTTTATCGCCATGGCGATGGTGGTGGTGTTCTTCGTCACCTCGGCTGACTCCGGTGCAATGGTAGTGGATACGCTGGCGGCTGATGGTACTGAGAATACGCCGATCTGGCAGCGTATCTTCTGGGCCGGACTGATGGGCGTGGTGGCTATCACTCTGCTGCTGGCGGGGGGAATGAGCGCGCTGCAAACCGTCACTATTGCCAGTGCCTTGCCATTCTCAATAATTCTACTGGTCTCAATTTATGGCCTGTTTAAAGCGCTACGTGTTGACGCTTATAAACGCGACAGCCAGCAGATGACCACTATCGCGCCGACGGCGTCACGTAATCCGATCTCCTGGCAGCAGCGACTGCGCAAAATCGCCTGGTACCCGAAACGCTCTAACGTCAGACGTTTTATGACCGAGGTGATTCAGCCGGCGATGGAAATGGTGAAGGCAGAGCTGGCAAAACAGGGTACTGTCTCTTCAACCAATGACAGCGAGGACGACCGTATTCGTTTCGAGGTGAATATGGGCGAGGACCTTAACTTTGTGTATGAAGTGCGCCTGCGCGCCTATTTGCAACCGGCGTTCGCACTGGCTGGCCTGAAAGATGAGGAGCGCGATGAGGAATATAAATATTATCGTGCCGAAGTCTATCTGAAGGAAGGTGGCCAGGATTACGATGTTATGAGCTGGACGCAGGAACAGATTATTCACGATATTCTCGACCAGTATGAGAAGCATCTGCACTTTCTGCACCTGGTGCGTTAATTACCGTGATATCGCCCGCGTTAGCGGGCGATTTTCATTACGGCCGCAGGCCGTTGATTAACAGAGCAACCACGTGTTTCGCCAGCTGGCTGGCATCGGGCTGGCTTCCCGATGGCTGACTTAATACCCGGGCAGAGGCCATCGGCAAAAAAGTGAGCCCGAACAGTGAGATAAAAATCAGTTCCGGATTAATATCGGCATTCAGTTTTCCCTCTTGCTGCCAGCGAGTCAGAGACTGCAAAGAGGCCTTTCTCTGGCTGTCGCCGTAATGCTCTTCCATCCGCTTTTTCAACATTCCGCTGTCGCTGATAATCTCCCGCACCCACAGTGGAGCGAACCATTCATGCTTAACCGAGATATCAATAAACTGCTCGGCAAGCTGCGTTAACGTCGCGACCGGATCGGCATCAGGATCCTGAAACAGATTGCGAAAAGAGGAGCGGATAGGCAAAAAACGTTCTTCAATCAGCACATCGAGCAGCTGCTCACGGGTATTGAAGTAGTAATGCAGCATCGCTGGCGTGACGCCCGCTTCACGGGCGATCAGGGTTAATGGTGTATCGGCAATTCCCTGACGGGCAAACAGCGTCAGCGCGGTTTCCAGCAGCAATGCACGGCGATCCGCACCTTTTGCTCCTCCGGCAGGTCGACCCGGTTTTCGCGGAGAAATACCTGAATTATCAAGTGTTTCAATCTTAGTCTTCGCCGGTTTTACGCTTTTTTTACTCGCCATGGGTTATGCGATCCATTGACCAGAGATAAATTTTACCCATATATTAATTACCTTGTTAATTAATATCAAGCAGGTTACTAACGCGATGACAGCGCATCACTCTTCTTCGACAGCAAGCGATAAACCGGCCATCCCTCCGGCTCCGTCGATACGGCTGCTGTTTTCGGCATTGCTGCTGGTCATGCTGTTGGCAGCACTGGACCAGACGATTGTATCCACCGCGCTGCCGACCATTGTTGGCGAACTCGGCGGGCTGGAAAAGTTATCGTGGGTGGTGACGGCCTATTTACTCTCATCGACCATCGCGGTGCCGCTGTATGGCAAATTTGGCGATCTGTTTGGCCGTAAGCGGGTGCTACAAATCGCGATTATGATATTCCTGCTTGGCTCGGTACTCTGCGGGCTGGCGCAAAATATGACTCAGCTGATTCTGATGCGCGCATTGCAGGGGTTAGGCGGCGGTGGATTAATGGTGGTAACGATGGCGGCGATTGCCGATGTGGTGCCGCCCGCCGACCGTGGTCGTTATCAGGGCTTATTCGGTGGCGTGTTTGGGCTGGCAACGGTGGTCGGGCCGCTGATCGGCGGCTTTCTGGTGCAACATTTCTCCTGGCACTGGATTTTCTTTATTAATTTACCGCTCGGCCTGGTTGCGCTGCTGGTGATTGGTGCGGTATTTCAGCCGCAGGCGACTAAAATTAAGCATGAGATTGACTACCTGGGGGCGCTCTATCTGGCCGGTGCGCTGACCTGCATCATTCTGTTTACCACCGAGGGGGGGTCGGTAATGCCCTGGGATTCGGGCCAGCTCTGGTGCATTCTGGCTTTCGGACTGGTCTGCCTCGGCGGTTTTATTTACGAAGAGCGGTTGGCGGCGGAACCGATTATCCCATTGCATCTTTTTCGTCAGCGCACCTTTTTACTCGGCTGCCTGATAAGCTTAATTATTGGTATGGCGCTGCTGGGCTCGGTGACTTTTTTGCCGCTTTATTTGCAGGTAGTCAAAGGTTCGACTCCTTCAGAAGCCGGCATACAGCTGCTGCCGCTAATGGGCGGGTTGTTAATGACCTCGGTGATTAGCGGAAGGATTATTAGTAAAACCGGTAAATACCGGCTGTTCCCGATTGCCGGCACCTTACTGGCACTGGTCGCGATGCTGCTGTTGGGCACGCTGAAAAATACCGACGCCATGTCGAGGCTGTATCTGTATATCGCGCTATTAGGTTGTGGTTTAGGCATGGTGATGCAGGTATTGGTGCTGGCGGCGCAAAACAGCGTTGAGCCGAAAGAGATTGGCGTGGCGACCTCAAGTACTTCGCTGTTTCGTTCCATCGGTGGTTCGATTGGTGTAGCCGCATTTGGCGCGGTGTTTACCCATTCACTGCAAACGCGTTTAATGGCGCTGATACCAGAGGGAACCGCCTTACCACAGGCGATGGGGGCAGAAGCGATTCGTCAGTTGCCTGATGGCATACAAGCTGATTATCTTGCGGCATTCGGCGGCGCGATCCATAACGTTTATCTGATTGCGGGTTGTGTGATGGCGGTGGCTTTTTTGCTGTCGCTGTTTATTAAAGATCAGCCGCTGCGCGCGCACTGATAGCGGAATGGCAGGATTGGCGAGCGGTGCAACACCGCTCGCCAGAGTGAAATCAGAAATCCGCTTTCAGCACGACACGGTAATTGGCTTTACCGGCACGGACATGATCCAGTGCATCATTGATTTTCGACATTGGGAAAAACTCGACCTGCGGCGCGATATCGCGACGTGAAGCCAGTTTCAGCAGCGAACGCAGCTGGCCTGGTGAGCCGGTTGAAGAACCCGTTACCGCTTTATCGCCCATAATCAAATCAAACGCCTGAACCTGGAACGGCTTCATCACGGCACCGACGGTATGGAATTTACCTTTTGGTGCCAGCGCATCAAAGTAAGGTTTCCAGTCGAGATCCACTGCCACGGTGCTGAGAATCAGATCAAAGCGGCCAGCCTGCTTCTTCAGTTCTTCTGCATCGCGGCTGTTGACGACTTCATCGGCACCCATATCAAGAATCGACTGCTTTTTGCTGGCAGTGGAGCTGAATGCCACCACTTCTGCGCCAAGGGCACGCAGCAGCTTAATTGCAATATGGCCAAGGCCGCCAATGCCGATTACGCCAACCCGGCTGGTGGCCGTGATATTGCTCATCAGCAGCGGTTTAAACACCGTAATGCCACCGCACAGCAGTGGGCCTGCGCTGGCTGCATCCAGTTTTTCCGGTAATGGAATCACCCACTGCCAGTCGGCACGCAGCTTCTCAGCAAAACCACCGTGATTAAGGATGGTCGGGGTGGTGCCCTGCTGGCAGTTAACCTGCTCGCCATTAATACAGGCATCACAGTGCTGACAGCTTTTCGCCGTCCAGCCGATACCAACACGTTGTCCAATGGATAAGCCTTTATTTTTGGCGGCTTCACCCAGTGCGGACACGCGACCAATCACTTCATGGCCGGCAATGGTCGGATAGCTGGAAATGCCCCATTCATTATCAATCATCGACAGGTCAGAGTGGCAAACGCCGCAGTATTCGACCTCAACCTCAACTTCCTCTGCACTCAGCGCGCCCGCATCGTACTCGTACAATTCCAGAGCCTTACCGGCTTCCATAGCTGCGTAGCTTTTGATTTTCACACTTCACCTCAGATTCAGTTTTTGGTTCAGATAACAGTGTAGCGGCTTGGGCCGGGCAATGAGTGTCCGCAATGGCTGTTTTCGCCAGGGCGGCGCAGAATTTTAGGTGAAATATTTATTTTATTGACATAAAAAATCGACATGTTCATTTTATTACGATGCCACGAGGATTAACTGAAAGCGTAGCGAGGATAAAAAATGGCGAGTTACACGTTATCGGTCTGTGCGGAAATGGTCTTTTTGAAGTTACCGTTTATCGAGCGGGTGAAGCGTATCGACAGGCTGGGATTTGGTGTGGAGATCTGGAACTGGGCCAATAAAGATATTGATGCGCTGGTGGCGACCGGTGCGCGCTTCACCTCCATGACCGGCTATTTGTCCGGTAATCTGACTGACGACCGGCAGATTGCCGCGTTACTGAACAGTGCTGAACAATCGCTGGCGGTGGCGCAGCGGCTCAATTGCCCCGGACTCAATTTGCACGGCACCGGCCTTGATGAAAAAGGATTACCGGTTAAGCCGGTCGAAGCGGTGAGTGGCGCGATGTGGTTAAAGGCGCGTCAGACCCTGAGCCAGCTGGCCGCAATGGGAGAGAAAGCCGGAAAAGTTTTTACGCTGGAAAACCTTAATACTGCGGTTGACCATCCCGGCACGCCATTTGCCAAAGCCAGTGATACCCTGGCGCTGGTTGAAGCGGTGAACAGTCCGGCCCTGAAAATGAATCTCGACCTTTATCATGCGCAGATTGGTGAAGGCAACCTGATCGCGTTGCTGAAGCGCAGTGCGCCAGCAGTTGGTGAGATTCAGGTCGCGGATGTGCCGGGCCGTTATCAGCCGGGAACCGGTGAAATTAACTATCGCGCCATTGCCCGCGTGCTGAATGAGATCGATTACCGTGGCGTGGTGGCGCTGGAAGGCTGGGCGCTGGGTGACGACGTGGAAGCGTTGGAACAGTTCCGCGACTGCTTTAGTGGCTAATCGATGCGCCCCGCCGCAGCGGGGCGGCAGTATTAGCGAAACTCCACCCAGCTGGCGTTATTATCTGCCGAGCGTACGCAGTTCTCTACCCAGCGTACGCCCATCAGTCCGGCATAAACATCGGGATACCAGAAATCTTCCAGCAGTGCCCGATCGTCGCGATCGGTGGCGTCCATCGCAATGGCAAAACGGCGGTAGAGATTCGACCAGGCTTCAAACAGACCTTCCGGGTGCCCGCCGCCAATGCGATCCTCCTCCAGCGCCCGCGGTGTGAGATACCCCATACCGCGTTCGAGAATGCGAACCGGCTCCCCCTGAACTTCGTAGCGCAACTGGTTCGGCTGTTCATCCCACCATTCAATACTGGCTTTTGAGCCAATTACCCGTACTTTCTGGCCGTGCATCGAACCGCAGTTAACTGCCGAGCACCACATCGAGCCGACGGCACCGTTGTCATACTCCATTAATACATACGCATTATCTTCCAGCGGCGCGCGTGTTTTCACAAAGCTCTGGCGACAGCACATCAGGCGCTTAATCGATAACTCGGGCACCATGGTTTCGGCAATAAACAGCGGATGGGTCGCCAGATCGCCCAGTACATAGCTCGGCCCGACATAGCGGGGATCGACACGCCATTGCGTGCTGGGATTCTCCCGTTCTACCGCCTGGTTGTGAAAGCCGTGCGAGAACGACATATTGATAATCCGAATATCACCGAGCAGTCCTTCGGCGATCATCGCGCGCGCCTGCTGAATCAACTGATGCCCGGCATAGCCGTAAGTGACGCCAACGATCTTATGGTTGCTGCGACAGAGATCCGCCAGGATCTGCGCCTGTTCGCTGGTAAAGCACAGCGGCTTTTCACACACTACGTGCAGTCCGGCCTCCAGCGCGGCACGGCAAATATCAAAATGGGTGTTGTTTGGCGTGGCGATCGACACCGCTTCAATACCGTCTGCGCGGGCGGCCTCAGCTGCAAACATCGCCTGGTAGCTGGCGTAACAACGGTGCGGGTCAACGCCCAGCGCAGTGCCAAACGCTTTGCCACGTTCGGCATCAATATCAAACGCACCGGCTATCAGGGCAAAAGTGCCGTCGCGCTGTGCAGAGGAGCGATGGATATAGCCAATCTGGCTGGTGCCGCCGCCGCCAACCATGCCCCAGCGTAGCGAGCGGTCGAGAGGTTTTAAACCGTTAATCATTCTATTTCCCCTGTCAGAAGCCGACGGAATGCAGATAGTTCAGGCTGGCAGTGACATCGCGCAGGCTGCTCCCGACGTTACGAGGATCGCGCTCCTGTTCGATGGTGATCCAGCCCTGGTAATCGCGTTCGGCAAGGAAAGCGCGTATCGCCGGATAATCAATCGCACCCTGGCCCAGTGGGCACATCACGCCCTCTGCACAAGCGCTGAAGAAGTCCAGCTCGCGTTTCAGGCCCGATGCAAATATCTGCGGGTTAACATCTTTAAAGTGCAGATAGTCGATGCGTGAGAAGTATTTTTCCAGCCAGATCAAAGGATCCATACCGGCGTAGTACAGGTGCCCGGTATCGAGGCACAGCCCGGCGACAGAGTGCGGAATATCCGCCACCAGTTTTTCCAGTTCATCGGCAAATTCGATATTGCCACCGGCATGAGGATGAATTACCGGGCGCACGCCGTACTGCCGGGCGATATCGCTGAGCGTGATGATGTGCTGCATCATGCGTTGCCAGTCAGCCGCGCTCAGACGTGGCGCTTTATCATACTGGCCGGCCAGCCTGGCGCGATTGGCATCACCAAAATCGATAATCACCAGATACGGCGCTGGCGCGTTATCTCCGTGAGTTTTCTCAGCAGTCGGCACGTCGGACAGGATTCGACAGATGTTATGCGTCAGCGCGATCATATTGTCGACATTGGCTTCGCTGACCAGGTCATCAAACAGGGTGCCTGCAACCAGCGATAAACCGTGTTGATTCAGCGCCGTGGTGAGCTGTTGGCTGTCGGTTGGCAAATAGCGCCACGGACCTAATTCAATACTGCGATAACCTGCCTGTGCTGCCTCCTGCATAACTTTTTCCCACGGCGGTAAAAAAGGATTATTAGGGTCATCGACTCCCCAACTGCACGGGGCATTAGCAATATGTAGGGTCATAGTTATTTCCGTTACTGACAGGGTTAAAGGATCCGGAGATAGCGATCGATCGCCGATCGCTGTCGATCGTTAGCGAGAGTATTAAATAGATATTCCAAAACCATCAATGATGGAATCTTTGTTTTTTGATAGCGATCAAACTATTTATGATAGTTTTAAATGATAGAAATCTATCATTCAGAAGTGCAGTCAAGGTGAATGCGATGCGGAATAAGGGCGGTGAAAGGTGCTACAGCAAGCGGTAAATGCCCGAGGCTGTAGCAGCAGAACTAGCAGTTTTCGGCGGTAAGCAGTTCGAAAGGGCAGGTGTGATTGATAAAACCGCTGTTGTTATCCAGCACTGCTTGTCTGAACGCATCGATCACCGTGCTGGAGAGCTCGGCCAGCCGATGGCCGATAATCAGGTCAACCGTACCATTGATAAGCGCCAGATCGCTGTCAGCAAAAGGTCCGTGAGAAATCAGCGTCAACGTTTCCCGCCTGCCATGCTCTGCGGTTGCGCGAATCACCCCTTCAACACCACCACAGGGCGCATAGATGACCGATAAATCGGGATGCTGTTGTAACAGTTGCATTGCAGCCTGATAGCCACCGGCAATACTTTCATGGCTTTTAACCGGTTCGAGAATCTGGTGGCCAGCCATGCGCTCGCGCAAATAGGAACGGAAGCTGATTTCACAGGTTTCCTGACAGAGAAACTGATGGTCGCCGATGATAATGCCAATTTTACCGTTTTTGCGCTGAAGCCTCTCCACCGCCCAGGCGGCAGTTCGGCCCGCCTTGCGATTATCCAGCCCGATATAGCCCGTGTGGCCACAGGGTGAAAGGTCGGATAACAGCGCAAAGACTTTGACTCCCCGGCGAGTTACTTCCTCAACCGCATGGCGGATCAGCGGATTATCCAGCGCGACCAGCCCGATAACATTGACTCGGGTCGCCAGTTCGCGGATGCGTGCAGCGGTCGCTTCAATGGCATCGATGGCATGAAAATGAAATTCTGGCCGATCATCGTCCTGGTGCCAGGGCGCGGCTTGCTGCCTCAGCTGCTGAGAAAATGGATAATAGAAAGAGTAATCTTCTGGCAGCAGGATAAACCCCATTTTAATGCTGGTGCCAGTTCTGAAAGCATGGGATGTATCAGGCAGGCCTTGTGGAAAGCGATAGCCTAAGCGAGTGGCTGCGGCCATCACTTTTGCTTCAGTTTCCTGACGTACCGGCGCACGGCGGTTTAGCACCCGATCCACGGTAGCCACACCCACGCCCGCCTGTTGCGCAATATCCTTTATTGTTGGATTTCTCATCTTTCATCAACTTTGCTGTCCACCTGACAGAAATTTATCACGTAACAGAATGTATAGCCTGAAAAAAACGGCAGTACGGCTGGTTAATCTGCCTGAGAGAGTGGCAACGTGCCGAGTTTTTTCGCCTTTACGCTAAAAAAGTCACGATAAGATGATCTGGCGCAAAGAATGTCAGCGAGAGCGGATCGGTGAATGTTAATAACTCCAGGTTTATTTTATAAATATTTTAATAACCGGAAAAGTTCTTAACAATTATTGTTAATTTTCTTCACCAAAAAACATTAGCGGCATTAATATTGATGAATAATTAAGAAATAATATTTCCAAATGTGAATAATATTACCGAATTATCCCAAGAATTTTCTTAAGAAAGCGTAAATATTCCCGGAACTCAGCCGATTCCCTTCCTAAACGTGAGTTAAACCGCAGTTTGGCCTCAGCACAAAAATTGTGTCATTGGTGGTTTTTAAGTGATTTATTTTGCGTATGGCGGATTTATATGGCTTTGTGACTATATATGCATTTAACTTATGATTAATCGGAAATGATTTCGGGGGTTGACGATATTTGTTCCGGCTCCGTATAATTTTCACACACGAACCGGATGGTTCATTGTATTTCATCAGTGATTGGCCTTTTTTGTCTTTTAATGCCAGGGGTTCTACTTTTATAAGGAAGGCTATGGGTGAACAAAGCGAGAGAGAAAGTTTTGTGGCTCTGGCCTGCAAATAAATTATTTGAATCTTCGATAAAGTTTTTGATCAGCGAGTCCAGTTTAGTCACCAACAATAACTTTATTATTGTTGTGGATTTTAACGTAGGTAACACGCGGGAAATTGTAATTAACGAAAAAGGATTGTTCAGCAAAGATCTGTCCAGGGATTGTATTGTCTTTCTGGCAGACGAGCATACGTTGCCGATTGCTAATTACTACGAGCGCAAGTACGGGCACGTTTTTAAAAGCACCACGGTAATGCTGAACAGTCATGTTGATACTATTCGCGATGAGATTATAAATGCCGTCGAACCTGCGAGTCCTGTTTCGTATGGCTGTCGGGAAAATCTCGAGTCGTTAAATAACGAAGAGTATTTCCTGTTGCGGGAATTACTCAGAGGGCGGGATATCACCTCCATTGCCAATATTATCAAGATGAATCGGAAGTCACTCTATAGCAGAAGGAATGCATTACTGACGAAACTGAAAGTGCCGAGTATTTTTGCATTAATTTAACCCTCAATACCATTAGTGTTCTTTTAATATTTACCTGGGAATTTATAAAATGAAAAAAATTGCTCTGATAGCTGCTTTATCTGCCGGTTTGTACAGCGTTAATACTTTAGCTGACGTTACCGCAACTGCTACTGCAACCTGGACAGCAACCGCCACTAAAGATACTACCAGTACTCTGGTAGTCACTCCGCTTGATTCAATCACCTTCCAGTATGCCGAAGGCATGCAGCGCTTTAATACTCAAAATGGTGCGTTCGATGTCACTATTCAGGGACAGAGTGGGGCTACCGATTTTAAACTGGCCGCACAGGTACTTAGCAATACGCTTACCGGCAGCGGTGCATCCACTCTTGATGTTGGCGTAGCGTGGAACGGCACTGCGCTGTCTTCCACCGCAGCCACCGATCTGGTTAACCACGGTAACAACCTGACCAGTGGGCTGGCGAGTCTGGTTAGTAACAATGCTTATGCCAGTGCAGATCGTACCAGCGCACAGGGTAATTTCACTTTTAGCATTGATTCTGCCACTTCAGATGGCAGCACGACGACCACCTTTGCTCAGCTGAATGACGGTTTCTGGAGTGGTGACGTTAAAGTTCAGTTTACCGCGACCTGGACGGTAGATGAGAGCTCAAGCAGTGATTCTTCTTCAGTACAAGTTGGTGCCTAAAGTTTAAATAACTAAGCCAATTATTAGTCAGTTGGGGCTTTATTAAGCCCCATTTTTAAAGTCAGAGAAAATGCATAAAATTACGGTCGGACTTTTATTTTCTTCGCTGATGCTGATGCTTCCCGCGGTTAACGCCATTGATGTGGGTGAGATTACCTCTATTATGCATCCCGGTGAGCATATTCATGCTAAAGAAATTACCAATACCAATAATACCGCACGTTATATTCAGTTAAACGTGGTGCGTATTTCCTCTCCTTTGCCCGGCGGTGTTGAGATCCCGATGGAGTCAAAAGGGGAGTTATTATCTACACCGGCCAGTCTGGTGTTGCCAGGTCAGGCAAAAGATGTTTTTCGTTTAATCTATAAAGGGCCTGAAGATAATAAGGAACGTTACTATCGTCTGCAGTGGCTTGATGAACCACTGGCTGATAATAGCCGCAACACTGCCAGTAAATACGGTGTGGCGACAACTTCAGCTGAAATCGGCACTATTCTGGTCGTGGCGCCACGCAAAGAGAATTTCAAATACAGCTTTAAGAATGGTTCGGTCACCAATGAAGGTAATACGTCATTTCGGATTATTGCGCATGGTGAGTGTCTGAAAAAGATGGAAGACCAGGACAGCTGCAGAGAGCGATATTATGTAATGCCTGGTATGTCGAAAAAACTGAACTATGTAAATCTCAGTTCGGCGAAAAGCCATGTGGGTATCTGGCGCGGAAAAACTTTTATCAGTATTAAATAATAATTAAAGGTTTAATTATGCGTGCCTCTAAAATGAGTGCTGCGGCTTGGCTTATGGCGGCGGCAATCAGTCCGGCGATGGCCAAAGAACAGACTTTTAATACCCTGGGTGATTATATTATTCCTAAGGCTTTTTCCCGTGCGCTCTCTCAGGGCATGAAAGTCCCGGTCTATTTAAAGTTTGTTGATAGCCAGGATGCACCAGGCCAGCAAAAAATTGCTGATGCTATTGTGTCTGTCGATAAACAAGGCCTTTTTGTGAAAGAGATCGAACTTGTTGAACTGAAAGACAATACCGAACTTGCCATCGAAACGAAAAATATCGTCAAAGCAATGAAAGATACCCATTTCGATGCGGATAATAAAATCGCTTTTTCGTCAGACGCGGTATTAAACCTCGACATTAAATCATTTCAACTGGTTCTGGATGTTTCACAAAAAGCCCTTACGGCAGTGATGAAGCCGAGAAGCTCGCTGCTGGGTGAGGCAGATGTCACCGGATTGAGTTCGGTTCTGACCTATGCCATTGGTAGCTATTACAACCAGTACCGCGCGACATCCAGTTCCAGAACTTATGTGACGCTGGATAACACCACGTCCAAAGGTGAGCATCATTTTAATCTGAATGGTTCGCTATACGGTGGCGGCTCGTCCGATCTGTCCGGCAAATGGTATCGGGCGATGTACGAACGCGATTACGCAGGCAGGCGCTTTGCTGCCGGGATGGTCGATACCTGGAATCTGCAATCGATCACCAGCCTCGATACGCTTAACTCCGGAAAAATTTACGGCGCCAGCTATGGCAATAAAGCCAGCACCAAAATTGAGAACAATACGTTGTCGTTGACGCCGATTACGGTGTTCTTACCGGCGGCAGGTGAAGTCCATGTATTGCGTGATGGCAAGCTGCTGAGTATTCAAAACTTCTCAATGGGAAGTTATGAGATCGATACTTCACGTCTGCCGTACGGCGTTTATCCGGTTGTGCTGGAAGTGGTGGTAAATGGTCGTATGGTGAGCAGTCGTAGTGCAATGATCAACAAGGCTTTTTCTCGTTCTTCGGCCGAAATGAATCAACTGGCCTGGCAATTTTTTGGCGGCAGTCTGCAATACAATAAAATCGACTACCGGCGGAATTACTCGCGCGATTATGGCCAGCAGACAACCTGGCTGGCGGGTGTTGCAGGGGCGATAAACTTTCCGCTGCTGTCGGGGCTGGCGATGAAGTCGAGCCTGTACGGTTTTGACCAGAATGGCGTCAGTGAAACCGAAGCGAATCTTGCCATCAGTGAGCAGGTGAGCCTGAACAGCCGCGTAATGGTGTCAAATAATCGTTCGTGGCGTAACGTCAGTACGGTTAACCTGCAAATCCCGGCCGGTTATGGCTCGCTGTGGATCAGTCGTGATAAGAGCAGTATTCAGCAGGGATTGCCGGTTGAAGAGACGGATTATCTGGCAGCAGGGGCAACGCTGAATCTCAATCAACTGGTCAACCGTGCCGGCTTAATCACTCTCAGCCGCACCAATAATCGCCACACTGGCAATGAATACACCACTTTTGATTATTCCACTAATCTGGCATCTACCCGCTACGGCACCATTGGTTTACGCGCCGGTGTGCAGCGTTATAACTACACCAATAATGCCAATAGCGACCTGACGGAGAAATATATTTCGCTGGATTTCTCTCTGCCGCTCGGCAAATGGCTGAGTGCGGGCATCTCCAGTGAAAATGGCAGTAAAAGCGCTAATCTGACCGCCAGAAAACAATTTAATGACGGACTGATTCGCTCGGTGGGCGCATCGGTATCTAAACGTCTTGATGGCGGTAACTCTCATGCTGATAACTATGCCATTAGTGGCTTTACCAACTATATCTCGCCGTATAACTCCGGCACGGTGTCGGTAAATCGCTCCTCAGACGCCTCGACTAACGTCAACTTCTCTTCAATGGGATCGGTTGCCTGGAGTGGTGGTGGTGTGGGCTTTAGCCATGAGAAGCAGCGCGCCGGCGTGATGATCAAGACTGGCTTAAAAGATGACGGCGATCTGGCGGCGAAAATCAATGGCAAAACCGTCAGGGTGTCGGGTAAGGGCAGCTATATCTCGCTACCGCCTTATGCGCGTTATCACATTGAGTTTATGAACGATAAAAACTCAGAGGACAGCTTTGACATTGTCGATGGTCGTCAGAGTAGCGTGACACTTTATCCCGGCAATGTCGGGGTTATTCAGCCGACCATTAAGAAAATGGTGACGGTTTTTGGCCGGGTTAAATACCCGTCCGGTGCCATTGCCGCCAACCAGGATATCCACAACCACATTGGCCGCACCCGCACCAATGAGGAAGGGGAGTTCTCGATGGATATTGATACCCACTACCCGGTGCTGACGCTGACTGACAGCAGCGGAGCGCGTTGTGAAGCCGATCTGCAACTGGATAAGGCCAAAGGGGCGATATGGGTTGGTGATGTTAATTGTGTTCCACAGCAAGTTACGGCGAGTCGTTAATCTGATGAAAAAAATTACGCTGATTGTCTCTTTTATCGCAGCATGTTGGGCGCAGCAGGTGACGGCCGCGACGGCCACTTCAGCCAGCGCCGTGACCAACAATTTTCTGTTTATTGAAAATGATATTGATAATGAATATTTCATTACGCCGAGGACGACCGATCCACGTTTTAGCGGTGCTAACGTTTGGGTGAAGTATAATTCCAACCAACGTAGTTTGGGCTATATCGGTACCAGCTGGGCTGATTCAAACCAGTACAAAGATATATGGTTTAACGATTCGCCAATCCAAACGCCGTTTAGGGGTCTACGCTGCATGAATAACGGCTCAACCTGCCCGTCTGGCAGTAACATCCCGGCTGATGTTACTGATGCCAATGGCATCTATCATGCCCTGAGCGGTAACAGCGTTAACAACGGATCCTATGCTTTCGCAACATTGTCCTCCTCTGCCTATGAGTATTTTAAAGCGATGAGCGTAGGTGGCAGCGAGACTCTGGTACTGAATTATTGCACCACCGCCGTTAACTATGATTACGCTGCGGGGGTACGCTGCAAGGATGTGGCTAACGCCACCTGGCGCTATCGCAATTTTATCCTGAATAAACTGGGCCATTTGACGCTGGTCAGCACAAATGCGCTGGCGGAGCTGTTTATTGCCAGCGACGGCACGCCAAGTATCAACAGTGGTTCAAATTATTGCAGTGTTGCGGTGGTGAACAATGTCAGCGGCGTAACCTGCCAGATGGTTTCCTATAGTCTTAGGCAGTCGGCGGCACTTGGCACTGGTGTAACCTTCAGGATGCAAATTGACAACAGCGTACTGGGTTTTACCCCAACGGCGGCTATGGTCAGATACAGCGGTAACGGTACCAACTGGTATAACTTCAGTCAGTCTACTGCTTACAGCAATGTATTCACCACTTCGGGTGAATATGTTTACATATTTATGTCGAATAACTTTCTGCGAGCGATTGTTAATGCCGGTACCAACATCAGTACCTCTACGCAACCTTTCACATTCTCCTTCAGTAACTCAGCGGTTCCTGAGTCCGGCTTCTATGAGTTCACTCCCTCCAGTGCGATAGTGATCACGCCAAAAGAGTATGGCATCAGCATTGTTGCCAGCGACGGCGAAATCTCACCAAGCGGAACCGGCACTATTGGCGGCGACGATATTGAGCTTGATTATCGGGTGACGGTTTCCGGACCGCAGCAGGCCGATGCGATCACTGCGCAGGTGACGGGAAGTAGCGTCATCCTCGACAGCATTCCATATTGTCTGTTCACTTCCGCTGACAACAGCGTGTCCGTGCCGGTTCCTGCCCGCCTCTCTTATACTTCGGCCAGCGGAACCCGGGTAAGAAAAAGTAACAGTTGCAGTGAAGAACCGATCAGTCTGAATGACGCGCAGTGGACGGAAACCGCATGGGATGCGTCCAAAGACGATGGTTACTACTACAGTACCGATCTAAAGCTGCTATTCCCGATGAGTGTGAATCGCTCGTTTAAAACCGTTAGCGGCGATGACTGGGAAGGCACGGTTTCAGCATCCGGCGAGATCAAAGTCACCGCTACCTGGATAGGCGTAACGGCGAATTAAGATGATCAAGAAATTACTGTTATTGCTGCAATTTATCTCTGGGATCAGCGCATCGTCCGTTAGTCAGGCCGCCTGGTTTGATTCGATTATTTACGATATGGATGCCGATCAGAACTTTATTGCGCGGCGGGTACTGAATAATACCGGTTCGTCAAAGCTGTATAACGTTTCGGCGGTAAGGATCGATAAGCCGGGCGTGGGCGGCGAGAATGCCTCGCCGCTGCAACAGGGAGAGCTGCTTTACGCGCCGCTGAAGTTTTTTCTTGAGAAAAATCAGAGCGAGTTTTTCAAGATTTACTACAAAGGCCCGCAGGACGATCGGGAGCGTTATTACCGCATCAGCTATTCCGAAACCCCGCTCAACCTGGTGCATAAACCTGATGCGAAGCAGGCATTTCTGCCACAGCCGGTTATCAGCATGAGCACAATCCTGATAGTCAGGCCGCGCAAAATAAATTTGTCCTGGCATCTTGATGAGCAGAAAGGCGTGCTGATGAATAACGGCAATACCTATTTTACCGTGCTGATCCATAAAGGCTGTGAAGCCAACGACAACAGTGCCACCCGCATCAATTTATTGCCGGGTGAGCATTTCAGCAGCCATAAACTGAAAGACATTAACAAGAAGTTCATTGTCGGGCTGAAAAAGTATATGCGTCTTGGCAAGGGGTGTTTCTGATGAAGTTTTTTTGCGGACGTCATGATGAAAGAGGATGAGGTGCTGACGCCTTTTTTCCAGCCCATTATCGATTACTCAGCCAGAAAGATTGTCGCTTTTGAAGTGCTGGCGCGCTGGCGGCGCGCAGGAAAATGGTGCAGCCCGGCGGCAGATTTTAATCTGCATAATGATGTGGATCGCGAAATGCTGCATTTCGCTGAAATGATGCATAAAGTCAAAATGATGGTGCGGGCGCATGCCGACTTCTTTGCTGTCGTTGACTACCTGAGTTTCAACATCAATGTTAATAATGCCGATCAGCGAGTGATTTCCTGCTGCCAGGATTTTCTATCTTGCGGCTATCAGGGCCGGATCATGATTGAGCTGAATGAAGCGCAGGACATTGCCGCAGATCGCGCCATCTCTCAGCTGCTGGAAAAACTTAACGGTATGGGCGTGATGCTGGCGCTGGATGATTTTGGCAACGGCTATTTATCGTTTATCACCTTACTGAGATTTAATTTCAGCGTGATCAAGCTTGATAAGTCACTGATATTAAATGCGCAGCAGGCACGGCCAAAAGCGGTTATCCAGCATCTCACTGATTTGGCACATGAACTGGGCATGCAGGTAGTGGCTGAAGGGGTGGAAACGCTGGCGGTGGCCGAAGAGCTGAGGCGGATTAATCTTTCGCTCATGCAGGGATTCTGTTTTGGCAAACCGGTTAGTTTTGCCGAGGTGCTGAGCGCTTTTGGCAACCGTATGACCCGGCATTAAAGTGAAAAATATCCCCTCAGTGGCCTGAGGGGATAGAACGATTACTCGTTAATATTTGGATGCTGGTTAATCAGATGCTTACGCTTCTGCTCCAGCTGTTCAATCTCATCGTTGATATCTTCGATTTTCTGTTCGATGTTATCGTGATGTTCCTGCAAAATTTCTTTCGCTTCAGCCAGGTCGGATGCGGCCGGAGTCGCGCCACGCAGTGGCTTATTGGCCGTCTCTTTCATCATGATACCGGTAATCAAACCGACAACTGCCACTACCATCAGGTAGTAAGCCGGCATATACAGATCGCCGGTGCTTTCGACTAACCAGGCGGCCAGCGTTGGCGTAAGACCAGCGATTAATACCGAGATGTTAAAGGCACTGGCCAGCGCACTGTAGCGAATATGCGTCGGGAACATCGCTGGCAGAGTGGAAGCCATTACCCCGGTAAACGAGTTAAGAATCACTGCCAGAATCAACAGACCAGCGAAGATCAGGCCAAGCACGCCACTGTTAATCATCATAAAGCACGGAACCGCGAACGCCATCAGTGCGATACTGCCGATAATCACAAACGGACGACGACCAAAGCGGTCACTCAACAGGCCCATTACCGGCTGTACAAACAGCATACCGATCATGATGGCGATAATAATCAATACGCCATGATCTTCCGAGTAGTGCAGGTTGTGTGACAGGTAGCTTGGCATGTAAGTCAGCAGCATGTAGTAGGTCACGTTGGTGGCAATCACCAGACCGATACAGGCCAGCAAACTTCTCCAGTGCTTGGTTGCGATCTCTTTGAAGGAGACTTTCGGACCTTCACGCAGGCCGTCACGATCGCCCTGTTCCAGTTTCTCAACGTGCTGCTGGAATGCTGGCGTCTCTTCCAGCGCATGGCGCAGGTAAAGGCCAATAATACCGAGCGGCAGTGCGAGGAAGAACGGAATACGCCAGCCCCAGTCAAGGAACTTCTCTTCGCCAATAATCGCGGAAATCAGTACCACCACGCCGGCACCGAGGACGAAACCGGCAATCGAACCGAAGTCCAGCCAGCTGCCCATAAAGCCACGCTTACGGTCAGGAGAGTATTCCGCAACAAAGATAGACGCGCCGGTGTACTCGCCACCTACCGAGAAGCCCTGTGCCATTTTTGCCAGCAGCAGCAGCACTGGCGCCCAGATGCCGATGCTGGCATAGGAGGGTATCAGGCCGATGGCAAAGGTACTGATCGACATGATGATGATGGTAATTGAGAGGATTTTCTGGCGGCCGTATTTATCACCGAGTGCGCCAAAGAACAGGCCGCCCAGTGGACGGATTAAAAACGGTACTGAGAAGGTTGCCAGCGCTGCAATCATCTGTACGCCAGGATCGGCACCAGGGAAGAAGACCTTACCGAGTGCATAGGCAACGAAGCCGTAAACCCCGAAATCGAACCACTCCATAGCGTTACCGAGTGACGCTGCGGTGATTGCCTTACGTAATCTTGCATCATCAATGATGGTGACATCATTCAGCGCAATTGGCTTTACACGCTTCCTACGTAGCTTCATATAAAATGCCCTGTATTTACCCAAAAATGAAAATTTTCACTGACCGGTATGCACTGACTGAACAGGCCGTCCAGGGCCAGGATAAATTCTTATAATGGCCATTTGGTAGCCATGCCAAAGAAGTACCGGGAAAAACTATTTCCTGAGGAAATCGGTACTCTCCGGATTACAGTATATCGTCTGAATAGCGCTATATGTAATTTTCGGTCAGTTTATCTGTGGCGAATCTGAGCGAATTGTCAGTTAATGTTGTGATTAATAGCGTAATCATGCGCTTTGGCAGCAGGGTGATGGGATAAGAAAATTCTTGCGCAGAATAATCGTTTGCTGGTTTTTTAGGCGGAATTTATCGGTTTACAGTGGATTTACGCGCAGCCTCAGCCCTGAATGACCTCATGAGTTCACTCAGGGCTAATCGTTGCCGAACGCACTAATTGGCGTGAAAAACGGTGGTTAACGGCAATGTGCCTTCATTCGCCAGCCAGTGGATCAACGCCTCGCTGCTCATCGGCCTGGCATACAGATAGCCCTGAATAAATACCACGCCATGATTCTTCAGATACTCCAGCTGCATCGGCGTTTCAACCCCTTCACCCAACACCTGCAATTCCAGCTTATGGCTGAGGTTAATGATGGCGTCCAGCACCGGCGTTTCGCCGTCAACCGATTCGATAGCGTTAATAAAACCGCGATCGATTTTCAGGTAATCGAGTTCGAAGGTTTGCAGATAAGAGAGCGAGCAGTTGCCGGTGCCAAAATCATCGATGGCAATTTCAATCCCTTCTCGTCGCAACAGCGCCAGCTTTTCAGCCACCTGCTTACCTTCACTGATCAGGCTACGTTCGGTCAGTTCAAGGATGATAACCAGCGGTTTATCCGCCACTTTGGCTGCAAACTGACGAATATCGTTGACGAAACACGGGTGCTGTAAATGCTCGGCAGCGACGTTAATACCCAGATGGAAGCCGGGTTGCACTTCCCATTGACTGACGTCTTTCGCAATCAATTGCAACAGATGCTGGGTCAACGGGATAATCATGCCTTCGGCTTCGGCGGCGGCAATAAACACATCCGGACGTACCCACTCACCGTCAGGCCATTGCCAGCGCATTAGCGCCTCTGCACCCGCATAAGAGGCAGTAGTGGTGTTATAAACCGGCTGATAATTGACTGTAAACTCTTCGTTAGCGATGCCGCGCCGTATTTCATCACGGTACGACAGCCTGCGCTTCAGCCAGTTACTGGCCAGCGCCACAAATAACAGTGACAGAATCGCTGCCATCGGCAGAAACGTCAGGAATACCTGACGCCAGGCTTTAATCGCTTCTGAGGGCGGGGACGTCACGCTGATGGTGATTGGGTAGCGATCCGAGTTAACGCGATACTTATTGCTGTTGAAGAACAGGTTGCTGTCGGTGTCAATGTGGCCGCTTTCAATGCGATAGCCATGATTAAACTGCATGGTAATCTGATAGCTGCGAGATAAGCTCAGCGCATGCATAAAATCGAGTAAATACTGGCCGTCGATCAGCGCGTAAGCGCCGTATCCGCTGGGTTGCTGACGTAAAAAAAGTACTGCCGGGCGCTGTGGCGCGCCCGCAGTGCCGGCGAGCGACTGAACCCAGGTATCGGGGTGTGGGGACGGTAACGACCTGTGGGTCATACCCTGTAAGGTGCCCGGATACTGACCGTAGGCTGAAGAGCACAACACCTGATTATTGTGGATCAATCCGACAGCGCGAAAATAGGCGGTAATCGAGCCAATACGCTGAATGTCTTTGCCAATAGTGCCACAGGCGCGAGGATCGTATTGTTCAAGCTGCCCTATCATATCCCAGGCATGATCGCTGATATTTTCCGCATGGTTTAACACCATGTCAGCAGTGGTCTCCAGCTGACGCTGCTCGATGCGCTGTGCAACAATAAAGGTAAAAAACACACCCAAAATCAGTGGCAACAGACCCGCCGCGAACAGCACAAGCCAGCCGCGTTCGCGTTTCTTTTGCATGGATGGCACCACTATTTTCCCCTTATTCACTGATCGGATGTAGTGCAAGGCACGGTGTTTAAACAAAGGTATTCACTGGAGTATATTGCTAAACTGCCGGAAATCGATAATGTCGATTAACAGATAAGCAATCTTACCTGACTTGCATCGGTTAGCGGGAAAAGGCAATGAAACTCAGCAATATTGCATTTGGTACCACGGCATGGTCGGCGGTGGCGGCAACGGAACATCAGGGTGAAAAGGGCGTTGCAACCTGGAGAACACAGCAATTCGGCGATGTTCGCGTCAGAATGGTGGAATACAGCCCTGGCTATCTCGCCGACCACTGGTGTTCCAAGGGGCATATCCTGCTGTGCCTTTCGGGTGAACTTCACACCGAGCTGGCAGACGGGCGGGTATTTTCTTTGCAGGCGGGTATGAGTTATCAGGTCGCGGATAATGCTGAAGCCCACCGCTCCTGGAGCGACAGTGGCGCAACGCTGTTTATCGTTGATTGATGGGTGGCAACACAGTATACAACCTGCTGCCCCACACTGACCTTCCCCCCTATTTTAAGGGAAAGGTCAGTGGGAAAGATTAATGTTGGAAAAAACTCTGCTTCAGTGCCAGCTCGACGCCGCGTAGCTCTGCCAGCCCTTTTAGCCGACCGATGGCGGAATAGCCCGGATTGGTTTTTTTATGCAGATCGTCAAGCATCTGATGACCATGATCTGGCCGCATAGGAATGGCGCGCGTCTTGCCCTGTTTACCGCGCTGGTGCTCTTCTGCCAGGATGGCTTTTATCACCGCGACCATATCAACATCGCCACCGAGGTGTGCCGCTTCGTGGAAGCTTTTGGGATTCTCTTCGCGCAGAGTGGCACGCAAATGCGCGAAGTGAATGCGGTCAGCAAAGGTTTCCACCATGTTCACCAGGTCATTTTCCGCCAGTACGCCATATGAGCCGGTGCAGAAGGTAAAACCGTTGTGAATACTATCGACGGTCTGTTTTAACCACTGCATATCTTCAATATTCGAAACGATGCGCGGCAGGCCGAGAATCGGGCGCGGCGGATCGTCCGGATGCACTGCCAGCACAATGCCGGACGCCTCGGCCACCGGTACGATGGCGCGCAGAAATTCGGCCATATGTTCACGTAACCGGCCTTTGTCGATGCCATCATACTGCGACAGCTGCGCCTGGAACTGCTCCAGCGTATAACCTTCTTCAGCGCCCGGCAGGCCGGCGATAATATTGCGCGTCAGCTTTTCGATCTGCTCGGCGCTCATCGCCGCGAAGTAATCAGCTGCCTGCTGCTGCTCCTCGGCGGAGTAATCCTGCTGCGCGCCAGGCCGTTGCAGGATATGCAGTTCAAAGGCAGCAAAGGCAATAAAATCAAAGCGCAGCGCTCTTGAGCCATCTGCCAGCGGATATTCGAGGTCGGTGCGCGTCCAGTCGAGCACCGGCATAAAGTTGTAGCAAACGGTATCGATGCCACAGGCACCGAGATTGCGCAGTGACTGCTGATAGTTAGCGATATATTTTTTAAAGTCGCCGCGTTGGGTTTTAATCGATTCATGCACCGGAATGCTTTCCACCACCGACCAGACCAGCCCTTTTTCCGCCAGCAACGCCTGCCGTGCTTTAATTTCCTCCACCGGCCATACGTCACCGTTGGCAATATGATGCAGAGCGGTAACGATGCCAGTGGCTCCCGCCTGACGGGCATCATCCAGCGAAACCGGATCTTTCGGGCCATACCAGCGCCATGTGTGTTCCATTGCTTCTCTCCACGCAGGGACGAGCTCATCGCCCGTCTGAGGATTGTGGCCCAGTGGTCAGGCCGCTGGACCAAGAATAACGTTAATCTTGTCGGTTATGCCGTGATGGCGATCCCAGCCCGGCAGATATTCAGCAAGATAAACGCTGTGATAAGCTGCATGGCATCAATGCGCTATACAGAGAGCGGTATGGAATTACCTACACTTAAAGTCGAGCGACTGTATCGGCAGATTTCTAATCTATTGATTAACTGTATTCGTCAGGGGCAATTTGCTCCCGGTGCGATGCTGCCGGCCGAACGTGAGCTGGCTAAACAGCTGGGCGTCAGCCGCTCATCGATTCGTGAAGCCCTGATTGCGCTGGAAATTACCGGCTGGGTTGAGATTCGCACCGGTAACGGGGTGTTTATTGCCAGTCCGCTACCGACGGCGGTTCCTGCACGCGCGGAAGATGAATTCAGCCTGCAGGATTTAATTAAAGCGCGTCAGTCTTTTGAGGCGATGACCGCCGAGCTGGCAGCCCGCAATGGCAGCGATCATCAGCGTGCTGAACTGCGGGAGCTGACGCAGGATTTGATTCAGCACCAGCTTAACGATGAGGCGTTTTTGCGTGACGATAAACGATTTCATCTGCTGATCAGTGAGATGAGTGGCAACGATGTGCTGCGCGATATGATGGAATATCTGTGGGACAAACGTAACAGCTCACGTTTTATGCGGCTGGAAACCCATTATGCGGAAGGCGATTTTGCGGCAGAGATGAATCGCGACCATCAGCAAATTGCCCAGGCAATTATTGGGCGCGATGCGCCACGTGCGCGTAGCTGTATGGAGCAGCATTTGCAGCACGTTTACGATCGGCTGTTTAGTGCTGGCTAGCCTGGTTTTTTCATCGGTCGCCCGTCGCTGAGCAGAATAGCCAGCTTGCTGCCGCCCGGTGTCGTCTCCATCAGAATCTTACAGACGCTGGTCAGCGGCACCGACAGCAGCATACCCACCGGGCCGAGCAGCCAGCCCCAGAAAATCAACGACAGAAAAACCACCAGCGTCGACATGCCAAGACCGCGGCCCATCACTCGCGGTTCGAGAATATTACCAAATACCATATGAATAGCGGTAAACAGCGCTCCGACCAGCGCCGCATCGTAGACGCTGTTCAATACCAGCGCCTGAATCAACGGCGGGATACCGGCAATAATCGGCCCGATATTGGGAATAAAGTTGAGTACAAACGCCACCACGCCCCACAGCAGCGCAAATTTTACCCCTAACAGCAGCAGCGTCAGCCAGACGGCGACGCCGGTTATCAGGCTAATCAGCGTTTTCAGTGCCAGATAGTGAGTGACGCCTTTTAACGCTTTATGCATCCCTGCAATACGAATCTGCGGATTTACCAGCGCATTGCGCAGTTTGTAGGGCAGATGGCGCACCTCAAACAGCATAAATACCACCGTCAGAATCAGTAGTACAAAATTGGTCATCGCGCCGGAGAACTGCGTCAGTACCATAGTGGCGACATTCATCAACGAGTTAGGATCGAGCCGTGCAGCCAGCGATTCTGCTGAAATATTAATATGCACCGTGGCGGCAAGGTGCTGTACCACACCGAGTTTTTGTTCCAGCGTGGCGCGAATTTCTGGGTAGAGATTACTGAACTCATTAACCGAGCTGGCCAGCATCGCCACTAATAGCGTAATCACTACTAAAATGGCGACGATCACCAGCGAGATGGCGATACTGCGGCGAATACCGCGCTTCATCAGGATGGTTACCAAAGGATTCAGTACGATGGCAAGAAAACTGGCCAGCAGAAACGGCACGATGATTTCGGCTGCCGCGCGTATACCGGCGAGGATGATTACCAGCATCGCCATTTTCAGCAGCATGTTCTGGCCTATTTTTTCCTGCAGCGGTGCGTTCATTAAGGCTCCTGAGAAGAGATCAGCACTGCAAGTGTAGTCGCTGCACGGTTAACTTTATGATTTTAGGAGTAATGGAAATCGCCAAGACAGTAAGGCGTGAACAGTAAGCAAACAATTGTCACTCGAGGATTGCTGAAAAAAGCGTATAGTTATTTTTCCGCACTACGCCAATATCAGATCGCGAGCCATAAATTTCATGTCAGAGCCACCTGCTACGGAAGTTGTCCAGAGCGGATTACGCTTAAATCTGCGCATTATCTCCACCGTCATTTTCAACTTTGCCAGCTATCTGACCATCGGCCTGCCGCTGGCGGTGCTGCCCGGCTATGTCCACGACGTTATGGGCTATAGCGCTTTCTGGGCCGGCCTGGTGATTAGCCTGCAATACCTTTCGACGTTACTGAGCCGCCCGCATGCCGGACGTTATGCCGATCTTTGGGGGCCGAAGAAAGTGGTGATTGTCGGTCTGTGCGGCTGTTTTATCAGTGGCGTCTGTTACGCGTTGGCAGCGCTCAGCGCGGCAATACCGTTGCTGAGCTTGGGGTTATTGTGCGCCGGACGACTGATTCTTGGCGTTGGACAAAGTTTTGCCGGTACTGGCTCGACGCTGTGGGGTGTCGGCATGGTCGGTTCGCTGCACATTGGACGGGTGATTTCATGGAACGGTATTTTCACCTACGGCGCGATGGCGATTGGCGCACCGCTGGGGGTGCTGATTTACCGGCTTGGCGGCTTGCTGCTGTTGTCGGCCATCATCATGGCAATTATCGTAATTGCCGTGGTGCTGGCACTGCCGCGTCCGGCCGTTAAAGGCAGCAAAGGTAAGCCGATGCCGTTTCGCGCGGTACTTGGCAAGATTTACGGTTACGGCCTGATTCTGGCGATGGCGTCCGCCGGTTTCGGCGTAATCGCCACCTTTATCACTCTGTTTTATCAGGATAAAGGTTGGGAGGGGGCGGCATTCGCACTGACGATGTTCAGTGTGGCTTTTGTCGGTACCCGGCTACTGTTTCCCAATAGCATCAACCGCTACGGTGGATTACAGGTCGCCATCTGTTGCTTTACGGTTGAAGCCATTGGCTTGTTTCTGGTCTCGGCCTCATCGCTGCCGTGGATGGCGCTTCTTGGCGCACTGCTTACCGGTGCCGGCTTCTCGCTGGTGTTCCCGGCAATTGGCGTCGTGGCGGTAAAAGTGGTGCCGCCACAAAATCAGGGTAGTGCGCTGGCAACCTATACCGCGTTTATGGATTTATCACTGGGAATAACCGGCCCGGTTGCCGGATTTATCATGACCTATGCCGGGGTTCCGATGATTTATCTGTTAAGTGGGTTACTGGTGTGTGTGGCGCTGGTGGTGACATTGCGGATGCGGCTGAAAGCCGAGCCGCAGGGGAGCTGAAACGCCCCCCTGGGGATTGATTAGCGGTCAGCCCTGCATCAGTGCAATACTCTGGCGGATTTCACGTTCGATATCCGCTTCGCTCCAGCTTTCCAGTTCACTTGAGAAGGGCTCAAAGGCGTAAATTCCTTGATAACCGAGCCTTTCCAGCCGCTGAACCTGCTCTACACTTTTCAGCAGATCGCCTTCACTCAGCATAATACGCTGTTCATCAGTCAGCTCTTCAGTGGCACGGGCGTCCTCAACGCCAGAAAGATGTACCAGCCCGATGCGGTTGATATCGATTGCGCTGAATTCCTGCTCTGCATGTTCATACAGATGATGGTGGAAGGTATCGAGTACGATACTGAACGGCACCTGTGCATCACGGATCAGTGCCTGCGCCTGTACCGCCGAGCGCAGAGAGCTGACCGGGAAACCCAGAGGTTCCACCAGACCCTGAATAGCATACTTCTCAAACAGCGGAGCCAGCTTTTTCATTGCCGCTACGGTGTCTTCCGCCGGGATCGCGGTACCCTCATTAAGCGGGCACAATACCAGCGCTTTCGCGCCCACGCCCTGCGCATCTTTCAGTAATCCCTCGGCTTTGGCCAGCAGCGCATCATCTGCCTGATTAAACGGATAGACCGCGTTAATGGTGACAATTTCCAACCCGTATTGTTTTGCCAGCGCCTTCACTTCAGCATGGCTGAGATTGTCCGTTACCTTGCCGCCAGGCATATCGTTGCGTAATTCAACTTTATTCAGGCCCAGCCTGTGCACCAGTTTAAAAAAGCTGTTGATGGACAGCGTGGGCGCAATTTTGCGGTTGATACAAAAACGGGTTGGATCGATGGCCATGTTGTCACTCCTGCGGACAGAAAAAGGGGATAAAGCATCTGTTGCATAAGAGAACATTTATTTCACTATAAGTTAATTGTGAAATTTAAATTTTTAGATCGGCTTCGCATAAAATCGCTAATCAGCACTGTCTCCGCAGGTTGTCAGGCCGGATAACAGACCAAAATCGGCAATAATTTAGCGCGATTGTTGTGGTGAACAGCTTGGCTTGCAGGCCAGTGCTGATGCGGTTTGTTGACCTGCTGGCGCGGCGGCTGAGATCGTTGAATGTCGCTTGCAGCAAAAATGCGATCCACCCCGCTAAAAATGAATTTTCCAAAGGGAAATATTTGAAAAATTTATTTCAATATAATACTTTCTTAGCACGCATTCGGGTTTTGCCCGGTCAGGTAGCGTGTGACGTTAAAGACTGCCTGCAGGGATCTATCACATCAAAGAGGCAAGAACATGAATATCACGGGTAACTTTATTGGCGGTAAAACTTCGCTGAGTGCCAGCAACGAAACGATTCCGGTCTACGATCCGGCTACCGGTAAAGCGGTACGCGAGCTGACGCAAAGTAGCGCGCAGGAAGTCGCCAATGCGATTGAAGTGGCACATAACGCCTTTGATGAATGGTCCCGCACCTCACCGCTGCGCCGTGCGCGAATTCTGTTTAACTTTAAAGCGCTGATGGAACAGCATCGGGACGAGCTGGCCGAGCTGATTGTCAGCGAACACGGCAAGGTATGGTCAGATGCGCTGGGTGAACTGACGCGTGGCCTCGAAGTCGTTGAGTTCGCCTGCGGTATTCCGCATCTGATTAAAGGGGAAAACTCCGCTGACGTCGGTACCGGCGTCGACAGCTACTCGCTGATGCAGCCGCTGGGCGTGGTAGCGGGTATTACCCCGTTTAACTTCCCGGCGATGGTGCCATTATGGATGTTCCCGATCGCGCTGGCCTGCGGTAACACCTTTGTACTGAAGCCGCCGGCGCTCGATCCTTCTGCTTCGGTGCGCATGGCCGAATTGCTGACCGAAGCTGGCCTGCCGGACGGCGTGTTTAACGTGATTCACTGCTCGAATGAAGATGCAGAGCAGCTGTATACCGACCCGCGGGTGCAGGCGGTAAGCTTTGTCGGCTCGTCTGGCGTGGCGGAACATATTTATAAAACTGCCAGTGCGCACGGCAAGCGCGTGCAGGCGTTTGGCGCGGCGAAAAACCATGCCATCGTGATGCCGGATGCCGATCTCGATGCAACGGTTAATGCCATTATGGGCGGTGCCTTCGGATCTGCTGGCGAGCGCTGCATGGCGCTGCCGGTGGTGGTCGCTGTCGGTGATGATACTGCCGACAAGCTGATTGCAGCCCTGACGCCGCTGGTAAAAGCGCTGCGCGTCGGCCCTGGCATCCAGAAAGGCAATGACGAAAACGAAATGGGGCCGGTGGTTTCCGCTGCCCATCAGAAAAAGGTGCTCGGCTATATTGATAAAGGCGAGCAGGAAGGGGCGAAGCTGGTGGTCGATGGCCGCAATATCAGCGTCCCGGGTTATGACGAAGGTTACTACGTTGGCGGCACGCTGTTCGATAACGTCACCTCTGATATGGTGATCTGGCGTGAAGAGATTTTTGGACCGGTGCTGAGCATTATGCGTGCGCCAGATTATCAAAGCGCACTGCAACTGGTTAACAGTCACGAGTTTGGTAACGGCAGCGCAATTTTCACCAGCAATGGTCACACTGGCCGAGACTTTGTGCGGGAAGTTCAGGCGGGCATGGTTGGCGTTAACGTGCCGGTGCCGGTTCCGATGGCATTCCACAGCTTTGGCGGCTGGAAACGCTCGGTGTTTGGTGCGCTGAATGTGCATGGCCCGGATGGCGTGCGTTTTTATACCCGGATGAAAACCGCTACCGTGCGCTGGCCAAGCGGTCAGCAGACGGTGTCTGAATTCAGTATGCCAACCCTGGAATAATCACCGGGCACAGGAGAAGCCGATGTCTTTGTTAGCCAAATATCAACAACCGGATGCCAGTGGTCGCATCCAGCACGTCACGCCGGAAAGCGCAGGCTGGCGCTATGTGGGGTTTGACGCCTACCAGCTTAAGCAAGGGCAGACCCTGACACTGGAAAGCGGCAATAAAGAGCTGTGTCTGGTGCTGGTCGCCGGGCTGGCGTCGGTCAAAACCCGGCATGCTGAGTTTCCGGGAATCGGCAAGCGCATGTCACCGTTTGAGCGTACACCACCCTATTCGGTGTATGTACCGCATGGCGATAAAGTGGAAGTGGTGGCCGATTCCGATCTTGAGCTGGCGGTGTGTAATGCACCCGGCAACGGCAATCTGCCAGCGCGGCTGATTACGCCAGCAGATGTCGGCGTTGAACAGCGTGGTAAAGGGCGCAATAAGCGCCTGGTTCACAATATTCTGCCGGACGATAAACCTGCCGACAGCCTGCTGGTGGTTGAAGTGTATACCAATGAGGGCGATACCAGCTCTTATCCAAGCCATAAGCACGATCAGGAAAATTCAGAACACGAAACCTATCTGGAAGAGACCTATTATCATCGGTTCAATCCGGAGCAGGGTTTTGCGATGCAGCGTGTTTATACCGATGACCGCTCGCTCGATGAGTGCATGGCGGCGTATAACCGCGACGTGGTGACGGTGCCACGCGGTTATCATCCGGTGGCAACTATCGCCGGGTATGATAACTATTATCTGAACGTGATGGCCGGTCCGGTACGTCTGTGGAAATTTACCTGGGAGAAAGATCACGCCTGGGTAAACAGTGACGAATATCCACGCAGTAAATGACGGGCAGTGATGCTGGTAAGGGAGCCGAAAACGGCTCCCTTGCTATATATTGCAGTTATAACAGTCGGTTGTTGGGCGACTAACCGGCGTTATTCAGTGCCAGCGAGACCGCCAGCGTTTGCGCCAGACATAGCGACGCCACCTGCGAACGGAAGCCATCTACCTGCGCTTCACGCACCACAAAACAGATATCACTGAAGGCGGCCAGCGGGCTGACCTGGCTGTCGGTGATGGCAATCAGATGCGCGCCGCGCTTGGCTCCCAACTCCACCAACTCCACCGCTTCACGCGCGTAAGGTGAATAGCTGATGGCAATCACTACGTCCTTCGGGTTCACCATACTCAGCTGCTCGGTAAACATGCCGCCGAGGCCGTCGATCAGAAAAGCACGACGCTCAAGGTGGCGCAGCGCATAGGTCAGATAAGAGGCGACGCTGAACGAGCGACGCAGGCCGATAACATAAATATTTTCCGCTTCACTCAGCATCTGCACCGCTTTTTCCAGCTGCTCAGGATTGGTCTGCATCGCCAGCTGTTGCAGAGCCTGCGAGTTAACCATAGTGAAAACGTTGAGGATCTCAGCCGGGTTTTCCGGCGCGGCGGCATTCTCATCGGTAGCGGTCTGACGAAACAGCCGGGCGCGCTCGGTATAGTTGACCGTCTCTTCCATCAGATGCTGACGGAAAACTTGTTTCATTTCGTTGAAACCACTAAAGCCAAAAGCATTGGAGAAACGAATCAGGGTGGATGGCGGCACGTCAGCCTGCTGCGCAATCGAGGCAACGGTATCAAAAGCAATGCTGTTACTGTTATCAAGAATATAGCGAGCGACCTGTTTCAGGCGTTTGCTGAGAGTGTCATAACGACGACGAATGTCGTCCTGCAGCAGGGAGAGTTGAGTAGGGTTATTGGTCATCACTTCGGCTCGCTAAAATTATTGGCGTTTTGCTGAACGATATACTACCAGATGAATGGAAAATTTCACTTTATGACTAATATTGCCGAGTTTATTTCATGGCAATATGAATCACTTCACATTCTGTCGACTTACGTTCGGCGGAGATTAAAAAGGCGACCCGCCGGTCGCCTTAGCTGTTAATGCAGATTTATTGCGCCGGGCGCGCTTCGCGCCAGTAGCCGATAAGCCGCAAATAGTTGCTCTTCACCTGATTAATCAGCGACTGATCGTCCAGTTCGCCCTGAAGCCACTGACGTGAAGGCTGAGCGAAAATGGTGCGGCCAACGGCAAAGCCTTTTACCCATGATGCTTGCGCCGCGTCAGCAAAACCGGCTTTCAGCTTCTCTTCCGGTGCGTCCAGCCCCAGCAGCAGGATACCGCGGCAGTGTGGATCCTGCTGTTCGATCAACTGGCCAATGGCCTGCCAGTTTTCCAGCGGCAGCGGTGGCAGTTTCCACCAGTCTGGCTGGATGCCGAGGCTGTAGAAGTGGCTGAGCATATCGTGATAGTAGGAGGGGTTATGATCAGGATTATCCTCCGGCAGAATCACTTCCAGCAGCAGTTCATGACCAGATTTATTGCAGCCGCGCCAGACGTCGAGGATCAGTTCATCCTGCTGCTGGCGCATCTCCGCGCTGTCGTGTGGGTGGTAGAACACCAGGCATTTCACCACGTGCTCCTGCGGCCAGTCGATCAGCTGCGAGCCAATATTGCCATGCTCAAGACGCAGCGGGCGCGAGCTGGGTAGCTCAATCGGACGGCCAATCCACCAGCCTTTACCGGTAATTGCATTCAATGCCGTCTGGCCATAAGTGGTATCCGCCAGAATACCGCTGCGATGATCGAGACCGGCTTCTGCCGCTGCAGATTCCGCTGCTTTCAGTAACAAACTTTTCAGTTGTGGAATTCGTGATTCATCCACACCGGCTTCACGCGCCATTTCGGCCAGTTGCTTACGGTGATCAAAGGCAAAAACATTCAGTTCCTGCCACTGCTGTTTGCGGGTGGTGACGCGATGCAGATGGTTCAGATGGGCATCAAGGTCCGGGCGTTTCACTTCGTTATCGCGACCGAGAAAATCATCCAGCTCTTCTTTGGTTGGCATCGCTGGCGCACAGCCGTGGCGGGAAACGACCAGCGCACCACAGGCGTTGGCATAACGGCACGCCTGTTCCCAGCCTTCATCATTCAGCCAGCCGCGCAGCAGACCAGACATAAATGCATCGCCCGCGCCAAGCACGTTCAGCACTTCTACCCGCACACCGCTATGCAGACGGATCTGTTCCCAGCTGTCCGGAATCGCCTCTTCAAACACCACGCAGCCCATCGGGCCACGTTTACACACCAGCGTGGCGTTGGTCGCCTGACGCACATTTTTGAGCGCGGTCAGAGTGTCGGTGCTGCCACCGGCAATATGAAACTCTTCCTCGGTACCCACCACCAGATCGAAGTAGTGCAGCACTTCCTGCAGTTGCTGCGTCACGTGCTGTGATTCAATAAAGCGGGTTTCGCCATCGCCCAGCGAGGTCAGGCCCCAGAGCACCGGACGGTAGTCAATATCCAGCGCGGTGCGCAGACCGTGAGCTTTGGCAAATTCCAGCGCTTTCAGCACTGCGGCACGGGTATCCGGGTGTGACAGATGGGTGCCGGTTATCGCCAGCGCCCGTGAAGAGGCAATGTACTCCTCACGAATATCTTCTGGTTTCAGTCCCATATCAGCGCAGTTATCACGGTAGAAAATCAGCGGAAAGGACTCTTCATCTTTAATTCCGAGGATCACCAGCCCGGTCAGACGCGACGGGTCAGTGATCAGCGATTCGGTATCCACACCAACGCGTTGCAGCTCTTCACGCAGGAAACGACCATTGTGCTCATCACCCACGCGCGCCAGCATCGCCGATTTCAGCCCCTGAATCGCGGTACCGTATGCGACATTACCGGACGAGCCGCCGAGATATTTGGAAAAGGTGCTCATATCTTCCAGTCGCGCACCAATCTGCTGACCATAAAGATCAACGGCGATGCGCCCGATACAAATCACATCAAGCCGCTTCTGTTGTGTACTCATACCTGTAGTTTCCTTCTGTGATAAGCAGACTCCGTCGGGCTTTGCGCCAATCACGCCACCAGCACGCGGGAAGACGTCTGGTGGATAAAATCGAAAGCCGCTCGAACCGGATTTAACATGTTTTGCAGTATGAGGAATAAAAATTCCAAGTTCAATATGAAATGAAATTATCACCCCAAAATTGTGAGGTAGATAAAACTCTGGCTGAGGCTGTGATCCAGGCGCGGTTTTTCAGAGCATATCCCGCCCGCCTGAAAGCGGCGAGCCGTACCGCAACACCGCCTTGCTATATAAAGAAAGCTGTTGAAGTGAAATGAAATTTCCTTTTTATCGCGTTGTAGTAGAGAGATGTTCCAATTAATGGACTCTGACAGCCGGTCAAATGTCGTTTCATCACAGAATTTGATCTCTCTCGCAAAATGAAATGTTTTTTCTGTAATTGTATTTAGTGGAAAAAATATTTGTTTATAATCGCCTCACGTTTCACTTATTTGCTGTCGCCTCTGACAGCACCCGATACCCAAAGGATGAGCACATGGGCACAATCAGATTAACTACCGCACAGGCGCTGGTCAGATTTCTGGATAACCAGTATTTGTCGGTAGACGGTGTGGAAACTAAATTCGTGAAAGGGATTTTCGCCATTTTCGGCCACGGAAATGTGCTCGGTCTGGGTCAGGCGCTGGAGCAGGACAGCGGCGATCTGGTGGTGCATCAGGGGCGCAATGAGCAGGGGATGGCTCATGCGGCAATTGGCTTCGCCAAACAGAAACTGCGCCGTCAAATCATCGCCTGTACCTCATCTGTCGGGCCGGGTGCGGCAAATATGATTACCGCCGCGGGCACTGCCAGCGCTAACCGTATTCCACTGTTACTGCTGCCGGGCGATGTGTTTGCCACGCGCCAGCCCGATCCGGTGCTGCAACAGATTGAGCAGAGTTACGATCTGAGCATCAGCACCAATGATGCCTTCCGTGCGGTCAGCAAATACTGGGATCGTATTAACCGCCCTGAACAGCTGATGACGGCCTGTATTAATGCCATGCGCGTGCTGACCGATCCGGCTGAAACCGGAGCCGTCACTCTTTCGCTGCCGCAGGATGTGCAGGGCGAAGCCTGGGATTTCCCGGACTATTTCTTCCAGAAACGCGTACACCGTCTCGATCGCCGCCTGCCGACGCTGGCCCAGCTGCAGGATGCGCTGAAACTGTTGGCCGGCAAACGCAAGCCGCTGATTATTTGCGGCGGTGGGGTGAAATATTCCGAAGCCGGTGAAGCGCTGCGTCAGTTTGCCGAGCGCCATAATATCCCGTTTGCCGAAACGCAGGCCGGTAAAGGCACCATCGTTTCCGATCATCCACTGAATGTCGGTGGCGTGGGTGAAACCGGTTGTCTGGCGGCCAACCTGCTGGCGAAAGAGGCCGATTTGGTGATTGGCGTTGGCACCCGTTATACCGATTTTACCACCGCATCTAAATGGATCTTCCAGAACCCGGAAGTCAGCTTCCTGAATATTAACGTCAGCAATTTCGACAGTTATAAGCTCGACGGCGTTCAGCTGGTGGCCGATGCGCGTGAAGCGCTGACGGCACTGGACGGTCGCCTGGCCGCGCAGGGCTTTACCAGCGGCTGGGGCGAACAGGTCAGCCAGGCGCAGAGCAAGTTGCTGAAAGAGACCCAGCGTGTTTATCAGGTTGAGTACAGCGGGGCTGATTTTATTCCGGAAATTGCCGATGGCATCGACCGTGAAGCGCTGTTCGCGGAGTTTAATCGTCTGACCAACTCCTTCCTGACGCAGAGCAGCGTCCTCGGCACGCTTAACGAGCAGCTCCCAAAGAATGCGGTGATCGTCGCCGCAGCGGGGAGTTTACCTGGCGATCTGCAACGCGTGTGGCGCACCAAAGATTACAACAGTTACCACGTCGAATATGGCTACTCCTGTATGGGGTATGAAGTCAATGCCTCGCTGGGCGTCAAGCTGGCAGAGCCGCATCGGGAGGTCTACACGCTGGTCGGCGACGGCTCGTTTATGATGCTGCACTCCGAACTGGTGACCTCCATTCAGGAAGGCGCCAAGATCAACGTGGTGCTGTTCGACAATATGACCAACGGCTGCATTAACAATCTGCAGATGGAACACGGCATGGATAGCTTTACCACCGAGTTCCGCTTCCGTAATGCCGAAGGTGGCAAACTGAACGGCGGGTTTGTGCCGGTGGACTTCGCGGCGATTGCGGCTGGATACGGCTGTAAAACTTACCGCGTTACCACACTGGCGGAGCTGAAGCAGGCGCTGGAAGATGCCCGTCAGCAAACCGTTTCAACGCTTATCGATATCAAAGTGCTGCCAAAAACCATGGTGCACAAATACTTCAGCTGGTGGCACGTTGGCGGCGCGCAGGTTTCGACCTCCGATCGCGTTGATGCCGTCGCTAAAATGCTCAACGAACATGTTGATCAGGCGCGTAAGTATTGATTTAACAGCTTTATCTGATGCGGGATAACCCGCATCGATCATAAAAAAATTAGCCCCAACCCTACAAAATTCCGGAGTTATCATGACGCTACGTTTAGGTGTTATCGGCACAGGTGCCATCGGTCAGGAACATATTCGTCGCTGCAGCAAAGTCCTGCAAGGGGCAGAAGTGGTGGCGGTTTCAGATATTAATGTTGAGGGCGCGCGCGCGGCGCTGGCTAAGCTCGGCCTTAATGCAGAAGTGTATGCCGACGGTCATGAGGTGGTGAAGTCTGCTGACGTTGATGCGCTGCTGGTCACCTCGTGGGATCCGACGCATGAAGAGTTCACGCTGGCCGCGATTGCCGCAGGTAAACCGGTATTTTGTGAAAAACCGCTGGCGATGTCTGCTGAGGGCTGCCGCCGTATTGTTGATGCTGAGATTAAATTCGGTAAGCGTCTGGTTCAGGTTGGCTTTATGCGTCCGTATGACGCCGGCTATGTGGCGCTGAAAAAGGTTATCAGCGCCGGAGAGATTGGCGAGCCGCTGATGCTGCACTGCGCGCACCGTAATCCGACGGTACCGGAAAGCTATACCACCGATATGGCAATTACCAACACCCTGATTCATGAGCTGGATGTGCTGCGCTGGCTGACTGAAGATGACTACAAGTCGGTACAGGTCGTGTTCCCACGTACCACCTCGAAGTCACATGCCAAACTGAAAGATCCGCAAATTGTGCTGTTTGAAACCAACAAAGGTATTCGTATCGACGTCGAAATCTTTGTTAACTGTGCTTACGGCTACGACATCCAGTGCGAAGTGGTGGGTGAAAGCGGAATTGCCAAACTTCCCGAACCTTCGTCAGTGCTGATGCGCAAAGATGCCAAACTGTCTGAAACCATTCTGACCGACTGGAAAGACCGCTTTATTGATGCTTATGACGTTGAACTGCAAGCGTTTATCAATGACGCGACGGCGGGACAGCTAAAAGGTCCATCGGCCTGGGATGGCTACGCCGCGTCAGTCGCAGCGGATGCCTGTATCAAAGCCCAAAACAGCGGTGCCATTGAGCCGGTTGAACTGCCTGCGCGTCCGGCATTCTACGACAAATAAACTGCAACAGCTCCCCGCTGCGTGCGGGGGGATCTCCCCTTTATATTGTTGTACGTTGGAGAGACTGATGAAAATTGCTTTTGATGTTGATGTCATAAAAGATTTAGGCATCACCAAAATGGTTCACCAGGTTGCCGACTGGGGCTACAAATATATTGAGCAGTCGCCGCATCCGCAAATCAACCCGTTCTATAAACATCCGAAAGCCAGCCGCGAAATTATCACTGAATATAAAAACGCGCTAAGGGCAACGGGCGTCGAGCTTTCCTCGTTTATCGTGGTTTATCGCTGGTCAGGCCCGGACGAAGCGCGGCGCCAGGCGGCGGTGCGTAACTGGAAACGCATGATTGAGATCGCGGTAGAAATGGGCGTACAGGTGATTAATACCGAGCTTTCTGGCACCCCGAACGAGCCGGAAATCTGCGAAGAGATGTTCTATCGCTCGATGGAAGATCTGCTGCCGATTATTGAGCGAGAAGGTATTCGTATCGAAATTCAGTCGCACCCGTGGGACTTCTGTGAAGAGAATAATGAAACCGTCGATCTGGTGAAATCGTTCCGCAGTGAGAACGTCAAGTACCTCTACAGCGTGCCGCACACATTCTTCTATGACAAAGGGAAGGGCGATGTGAAAAGCATGCTGGAGTACGCCGGTGACGATCTGTCGCATGTGTTAATTGCCGATACCATGAACCACACCAAGCATTGTCGCTACATCGTTAACCCGCCGGGCGTGGATGCCACTATTCACCAGCATGTTGGCGTCGGTGAGGGTGAAGTTGATTTCGACACGCTGTTTAAGACGCTGCGCGAAACCGATTTTGCCACCCGCAGCTACAAAGTGGGCGGCGAACCGATTATTGCCGCTTCGCTGTTTGGTTATCCGGAAAAAATGAAGTATCAGGCAGTGGAAACCCGCGAGCTGATTGAGCGCGAATTACTGAGCAAATAAACGTATCCGTAGGGGCGGCGAGATCGCCGTTCCTGGAGGCATCACGATGAATAAAGATCATGTAAAACTGGCGATTGCGCCAATCGGCTGGACTAACGACGATATGCCGGAGCTGGGTAAAGAGAATACTTTCCAGCAGACGGTCAGTGAAATGGCGCTGGCCGGCTTTACCGGCAGTGAGGTGGGCAGTAAATATCCGCGCGATCCGGCGGTGTTAAAGCCGATGCTGGAGATCCGGGGTATCCAGATTTGTAACGCCTGGTTCAGCACCTTTTTTGCCCAGGGCGATAAAGCAAAAACCATCGACGAGTTCGTTAATCATATGAACTTCCTGCACGCTATGGGTGCTAAGGTGATTGGTTGTTCCGAGCAGAGCAAGAGTATTCAGGGCACGGAGCTGGCAGTTCTGGAGCAGAAACCGCACTTTACTGATGAAGAGTGGCAGCTCACGGCAGACGGCTATAACGAGCTGGCGAAAATCGCCGCGGAAAAAGGCATGCAGGTGTGTCTGCATCACCATATGGGCACGGCAATTCAGACCAATGCAGAAGTTGATCGCTTTATGTCGCTGACCAATGATGATGTGTTCCTGCTGTTTGATACCGGCCACGCCTACTACTCTGAAGGTTCGCAGCAGGAGATGCTGGCGCTGCTGAAGAAGTACCTGCCGCGTATTAATCATGTGCATCTGAAAGATGTGCGTGATGAGATTGTGGCGCAGGTTCGTCGCGAGAGCCTGTCATTCCTTGATGGCGTCAAAAAAGGCACTTTTACCGTTCCGGGTGATGGCGTTATCGATTTCAAACCGGTGTTCAAAATTCTCGACGATTATGGCTATAAAGGCTGGATGGTGGTAGAAGCCGAGCAGGATCCGGCATTAGCGAATCCGTTCGAGTATGCGGTAAAAGCGCGGAAATATATCCGCGAGACGGCGGGTATTTAATCCGCTGTTACGCAGGGGCGGCACACTGCCGCCCCTCATGATTGATTACTTCAGCGTGATGGTATTAATAATATTATCCGCTGCGATCTGCGCCTGCTGCTGATTATCAGCCGGCAAGGTAATTTGCATTGTCAGCAGTTTGCCATCCACTTTTGCCAGCACCACTGAAGACCAGGCAGACTGATTATTCGCCGAGATCACCGTGTTCAGCTGCTGCACCGTCTGGCCCTTCAGCTCGACAGATTTATTGGTCACCACCTGCAACTGTGGGTCGCGGTTACGCTGTTGGTCTTCCAGACGCTTAGCCAGTACATCCAGCCCTTCGTTGGTGGTATCACCGACAATAATAATCACCGCTTTCTGGCCGGATTCGTCGGCATACACGTGCATATTATTCGCCTGAGTACCCAGCTTTCCGCTCTTATCGGACATATCTGCTGGCAGGTTAAAACTCAGTTTACCGTCAAGCAGACTGATAGTTTGAGTGGACTGGCTGCTGCTGACGCCATTAGTATCGGCTGCTGCTTTGTCATCTTTTCCGTCACAGGCGGCTAAGCCCATTACCAGTAAACCTATTCCTACATATTTCGCTAAATTACGCATCAGGTTCCCTTTATCTATTCGCGTACGGAGTGTCAGGCATTGATACCCGCGATACTTCAATCAGCAGATCGAATTTCTCAGGCTATATACAAACCAAATCAGTCACTAAATGCAACCGACTTACTGTCACAGAATATAGCCTTTGCTGACAACACCAGTGAGATGTTATCCGAAATTCAGCCCGGCGTTAGTGCTGCGCTCGGCCAGACGCTTTAACGCGGCGTTAAGCAGCAGGCCATAGGCTGGCAAGAAGAATGCCATGCAGATCAGCACCTTAAAGCAGTAATCCACCAGCGCGATCTCCATCCAGTTTTGCGCCATAAACGGATCGGTGCTCTTATAGAAGGCGATAAAGAAGAAGGCGAGGGTGTCGCTGATATTGCCGAGGAACATCGCCGCTGCCGGAGCAATCCACCATTTAGCGTTACGGCGCAGGCGATTAAACACGTGCACATCAAGAATTTGCCCCAGCGCGTAAGCCATAAAACTGGCGCAGGCAATGCGGGCAACAAACAGATTCATCTGGCGTAAAGCCTCTACGCCCTGCCACTCACCCTGATAAAACAGTGAAGAGAGCGCGTAAGAGATAAATAGCGCCGGAATCATCACCATCAGAATGATGCGTCGTGCCAGTGGCGCGCCAAAAATACGCACGGTCAGGTCGGTCGCGAGAAAGATAAACGGAAAGCTAAACGCACCCCAGGTGGTGTGAAGGCCAAAAACGGAGATCGGCAGCTGCACCAGATAATTACTGGAAGTGATCACCAGCAGGTGAAATAGCGACAGCCATACCAGCGCATAAGCGCGCTGACGCGGAGTAAACGGAATCATATGTAGCCTTTTTAACAGTGGGGTGAGGGAACCCAGCAGAAATTTGTGGTGTTATTGATAGCAAGCTAATGCTTTCAACCGGCCGGAATCTTACCGATTTCACTTTTCAATGCAATGGTTAATTTTAACGCAAACGTTAACGTCCGGCATCTTACTTGCACGCCTGGCGCGCAGGGGTAAAATAAGCTGCAATGTTGTCTTTACGTTGATGAGAGTGTTATGAGCGATATTTTCGCCGAAGCCGACCAGACTCTGGATGCGCTCGGTCTGCGCTGCCCTGAACCTGTAATGATGGTGCGTAAAACCGTGCGGAATATGCAGCCGGGCGAAACGCTGCTGATTATTGCTGACGATCCCGCCACTACCCGCGATATTCCCGGCTTTTGTCGCTTTATGGAACATACTTTGCTGGCAGAGTCCGTCGAGCAACTGCCGTATAAGTATCTGTTGAAGAAAGGATTGTAAGCAAAACTGAGCCGGTAAGGATGTTGATCATTAACCGGCCCATTGCTTAACTCACTGATAAATTTGTACGGCGTGATGCCGTACAAAAGTCTGCATCATTTATCTTTACGCAATAACCGTAAAGCATTTGCCGTAACCAGCGCCGTAGCACCTGAATCGGCAAGTACCGCCAGCCACAATCCGGTAATACCCAACAGCGTGGTTAGCAGGAAAATCGCTTTCAGGCCAAGCGCTATCGTAATATTTTGCCGGATATTGGCATGGGTGGCGCGTGACAAACGTATCATTGCGACCAGACCGGTCAGGCGGTTATGCGTCAGCGCCGCATCGGCAGTTTCCAGCGCCACGTCAGTGCCGCCGCCCATCGCGATGCCAATCGTGGCGGCTTTCATCGCCGGTGCATCATTGATGCCGTCGCCGACCATCGCCAATGGCTGCTGCTGATTAAGTTTGTCCACCAGCTGGACTTTATCTTCCGGTAACAGGCTGGCGTGGAAGTCGATGCCCAGTTCATCGGCAATGGCCGCCGCGGCGCGCGGGTTATCGCCGGTCAGCATCACGCTGTTGATGCCGAGTGCTTTCAGCTGATTAATTGCCTGTCGTGCATCGCTTCGTAAGCTGTCGCGTAGGGCAATCAGGCCAATAGGCTGCTGCTCTTCCAGCACCACCACGGTAGTATTGCCCGCCGATTCCAGCGCCGCAATCTGCGCCTGCTGCGCCTCATTAAGCTGAGTCAGTTTTGCCGGTGCGCTTAGCAGCAGGTGGCGTCCATTGACCCAGGCTTCGATACCGCTGCCTGCCAGTGCACGTTGCCCTTCGGCGACGGGAACAGGCTGATTCAGCGTGGCGGCATGTGCCACAATGGCGCGCGCCAGCGGGTGCGATGAGCCACTCTCAACCGCCGCTGCTTTTAGTAACAGTGAGCTTTTATCTTCACCGTTTAGCGCGACCACTTCGGTAACCTGCGGTTTCCCTTCGGTCAGCGTACCGGTTTTATCAAAGGCAATGGTGCGCACTGCGCCCAGACTTTCCAGCGCCGCGCCGCCTTTAATCAATGCGCCGCGGCGGGTGGCCGCTGCAAGGCCTGAGGTGATGGCCGCTGGCGTCGAGATCACCAGCGCACAAGGACAGCCAATCAGCAGCAGTGTCAGCCCTTTATAAATCCATGGCTGCCACTCAGCGCCGAATAACAGCGGTGGCACGACGGTAACCAGCAGCGCCAGCGCCATAATCGCCGGGGTGTAGTAGCGGCTAAAGCGGTCAAGGAAGCGTTCTATCGGCGCACGGCGCTCTTCGGCCTGTTCAATCAGATGCAGAATACGGTCGATAGCGCTTTCGCCGCTGCGTGAGACCACTTCCATCCGCACCTGACGATCGACGCTGGTGCAGCCTGCGGCCACCGTTTCACCCTGCAAACGTTCAACCGGAACTGATTCACCGGTCAGCGCACTTTCATCAAAGCTGGCAAAGGCGGTGAGTAATCGGGCATCGGCGGGTAAACGGGCACCGGCGGCGACTTCGATCATATCGCCGGGGCGCAGATCATCGACAGCCACGCTTTCTCGTTGATCGCCTCGAAGACGCACCGCTTCGTCGGGTTTCAGCGCCATCAGTGCCGTCACGCCCTGTCTGGCACGACCGGCGGCAAAAGATTCCAGACGTTCGCCCAGTAAAAACAGCAGCAGCACCATCGCGGCTTCCGCGCTGGCACCGATAAACAGTGCGCCAATCGCCGCGACGGTCATCAGGGTTTCAATGGCAAAAGGGGTACCGCTGCGCATCAGTTGCAGCGCTTTACGGCCAACCGGCCAGATGCCCATCAGCGTAGTGGCGATAAAGGCAATGCGCCCGCTGGTTTCATCAACACTGCTCAGCAGCCAGCTGGCCAGCATCAGCAGGCTCAGTAAAAGGATGGTACGATTCTGCTGCCAGAAACTGGGTTCTGGCGCTTTTTCGCGTGTTTTCAGGCTAAATCCGGCCTGTTTAACCACCTGTTCGATCTTTTTACTGAGATCGGTGTTGCTGCTGACCACCAGTTTTTCGGTGGAAAACAGTACGCGTGCGCGGCTGACGCCATCGATCCGCTGTACCGCAGTTTCTATTTTCCGTGCGCAGCTGGGGCAATCCATACCGTTAATCAGCCAGCTGTAATTTTTGCCGCCAGCAGGCCTGTCGCCTTCGTCGTCGACCTCTTCACCCGAACCGCAGCCGCTGTCATGGCAGCAGGCGGCTTCACTGGTGGTGGCGGACAGGGCAGTAATTTTCTGGATAACCGGGCGTGACGCAGTGGCGCAGGCCGGTTTGTTTGCAGCGTGGCGCTGGCCACAGCCGCAGGACGTGTGCTGATGCATAAAGCCTCCCGAAGAGTCAGACAGCGGGCGAAGCTACCCGACTGTCCGAATATTCTACACTCTGGAGTCAACTCCAGAGTCAAGGATTGAGCGCTGAGTATTTCTCAACGGCAGGCGATTGCTGGCTTACAGATACAGTGAACGCACAATCATAAAGTGGCCCGCGAAGTAGCAGGCGGCAATAATTGCCCGATCGGCGCTGAAACGGCGGCGAAAATGGCTGATAAACCAGACGCTACTCGCCAGTAGCAGGAAGATGGCGCCGACCAGCAGCGAGAAGCTGTAATCATCAGGGCGGAAGTAGTACTGCTCTGCGCTCAGCCATACCATTACCAGCGTCATGCCGATGAAAGTACACACTGGCCAGCGCAACTCTTCCAGCCGCGTCCACAAAATAGCAATCAGCACGACACCCATTAACAGCATGACCAGCGGTATCGGCCAGAAGAAACTCAGCGTCATATGCCCGGCAAAGCTGATGGTGTACAACAGGTGAGAGAGGAAAAACGCGCCGATAGCGTACAGCATGCGCTGTTGCGGCAGTAGCGTCAGGGTATCGCCGACCAGCGTTGCCAGCAGGCCGAGCAGAATCAGATAATCAGTGGTCTTCAGCACTGGCGCTTGCCATGCCCAGGCAAGCAACAGCAGCATTGTAACCGGCTTAAATACCCAGCGTTGCCACTGTGGGCCACGATACGAAGCATCAACATACAGCCAGCCCGAAAAAAGCACGGCTAAAAAGGACCAAAGCATAAATTTATTCCTTTTTTTGTGGACTTACGTCCTTCAATAATGAGTGTTCATTTCCCGTAATGTCGATCTCAGTTTAGGTTACACGCTCTGAATGTGACAATGACAGCGATCTGGTTGTATGCTTTTGCCGGGTAAAATGTTTTCAACCGCATACCTGAGGAGCACGAGAAAAAACATGGGCAAGCCACCGCTACTCTTTTTCATCGTCCTGGCGATGATTGCCATTCTTGCTACCCGCCAGTTTATTAAGCAGCGGCGTGAAGTGGCGGTCAATGATGCCTCACCATTACGGATGATACCGGTTGAAGTGAAAACGAAACGTGAATATCCGGCATCAAATCGCCGCTCACGTCAGCGGGAAGTGATCCCGGTTGAAGAGATGCGCTATGAAGCCTGGTTTCATCCGCTGAACGGCGCGGGCGATTTTAAGCTGGTGCTGACGGCTAATGATTATCATCAGATTGATAAAGGCGTGAAGGGACAGTTGCAGGTGAAAGGCTCGCGTTTTGTCAGTTTTAGCCCGGCAATGCAGTAACTGCGCTGCGGCAAAGGGCGGCGAGCGCGCCGCCCGGTAATCAATTTATCTTACTGTTTTGGATAATGTTTTTTCTGCCACGCCAGCAGTTCAAACACGCCAAAAAAGAAAATTTTCGTCTGCGTCCACTTGCTCAGTTTTGGCCCTTCCTTTGGCTGAGTAGCGCGCAGCAGCACCAGCTGTAATCCGTGCATCACCACCATAAAAAACAGTGCGATATCAACAAAGTACTTTAATGGTTTGGGAAACGGCTGCACCACATTCAATAGCAGAAACGCCCAAACGCACAGCATCAGTAAACGTCCCAGATTAAGCCACATCATCATTCTCCTTGTTGATGGTCTGACGCACATAGAGTCGGTAAGCTACCTGGCCGGCGATTTTCTCGCGGTGCAACTGCCAGTTTACCGGCACCGGCGGCATACCGTTTTCCACTTCACTTTCAACATAAATCAGTGCGCCATCGGCCAGCCAGCCCTGGCTTTCCAGTAAGCTGAGGGTTTGCTCCAGCAGCCCTTTGCGGAATGGCGGGTCGATAAACACCAGATCGTGTGGCTCGCCAGCCTGTGCCAGCCAGCTCAGGGTGTTGGTGTTGATCACCCGGCCATTGGCGGCACCCAGCGTAGCGAGATTTTTTTCCAGCTGTTGCGCGACCGGGCGTTCCAGCTCTAATAAAGTAGCAGATGCGGCGTGACGCGACAGTGCCTCCAGCCCCAGCGCGCCGCTACCGGCGAAGCAGTCGAGACAGCGCGCCTGCTGAATATCCGGCGCCAGCCAGTTAAACAGCGTTTCGCGTACCCGATCGGTGGTTGGGCGCAAGCCTGCGCTGTCCGGCACCGGCAGCTTTCGGCCACGCCATTGCCCGCCGATAATACGAATCTGTCCGGCGGCATTGCTGCGGGGTTTTTTATTCATCTTGCTCACAACTCGTCATAATTTGTTGCGTAGTTTAACGGGCTAATTGGGCTGTGGAAACGTTAAAAAGGGTGCTGGTGTTGCGCTGCATGGAAAGTGTTAGACTAAGAGATTCATTATCAGGTTATTTCTCATAACCCAGGGCGCGCAGTCGACCGGGTTTTAGCCATCGAGGAGTGTGGTTGCACAATGGCAAAAGATAAAAAACGTGGCTTTTTTTCCTGGCTGGGCTTTGGGCGTGATGAGCAGTCTTCACCGCAGGAAGAACAAAAAGAGACGTTAAAAGAACAACAGCCTGATGCTGAAAATGCATCGGATGCCGCAACGCTCCCACCGTCTGACGCTGACGCGCAAACCCCTGAGCAATTAGCTGAAGAGATTGTCGCCGTTACCGAAACGGTCGCTGAAGAAGAGCGCGCTGCGCCAGAGGCTGCTGAGCAAACGCCGCCGGTTGCGCCAGTCATCGAAGAAGAAACGACGCCGACTGAACTGTCGCCGGTTGCTGAAGAGTGGCTGCCGGAAGATGCGCCAGTTGAGCCTGTGCAGGTTGCAGAGCCAGTGGTTGAGGCCGAGCCGGAAGAGGTTACTGAGCCAGAGCCAGTGCTAATCTCTGAGCCAGAGCCAGAGCCAGAGCCAGAGCCAGAGCCAGAACCAGAACCAGAACCAGAGCCAGAATTAATCCCTGAGCCGGTGGCCGTTGTCGAGCCGCAGCGGGTCGAGGCTGAACAACCAGCAGCAGAAGAGGCTGAGGTCATCCCGGCGCTGGTTGAACAGCAGCGTCCGACCAAAGAAGGTTTCTTTGCCCGACTGAAACGCAGCCTGGTTAAAACGCGGCAGAATCTGGGTTCAGGATTTATCGGATTGTTCCGCGGCAAAAAGATCGACGACGATCTGTTTGAAGAGCTGGAAGAGCAGTTACTGATTGCCGATGTCGGTGTGGATACCACGCGTCGCATCATTACCAATCTGACTCAGCAAGCGAATCGTAAACAGCTGCGTGATGCAGAAGCACTTTACGGCTTGCTGAAAACCGAAATGTCGCAGATTCTGGCTAAAGTGGAAGCGCCGCTGGATGTCAGTGGCAAAACGCCGTTTGTCATCCTGATGGTCGGGGTTAACGGTGTCGGTAAAACCACCACTATCGGTAAGCTGGCTCGTCAGTATCAGGCGGAAGGTAAATCGGTGATGCTGGCGGCAGGTGATACCTTCCGTGCTGCTGCGGTTGAGCAGTTACAGGTCTGGGGCCAGCGTAACAGCATTCCGGTCATTGCCCAGCAAACCGGGGCCGATTCTGCATCGGTGATTTTCGATGCTATTCAGGCGGCGAAAGCACGTGGCGCAGATGTACTGATTGCTGATACCGCAGGTCGTTTGCAGAACAAAGCGCACCTGATGGAAGAGCTGAAAAAGATCACCCGTGTAATGAAGAAGCTTGATGGCGATGCGCCACATGAAGTGATGCTGACCATTGACGCCAGCACCGGCCAGAATGCCATCAGCCAGACTAAGCTGTTCCATGAAGCGGTGGGGCTGACCGGAATTACGCTGACGAAACTGGATGGCACCGCGAAAGGTGGGGTGATTTTCTCGGTAGCAGATCAGTTTAGTATTCCGATTCGTTACATTGGTGTTGGTGAAGGTATCGAAGATTTGCGGCCATTTAAGGCCGACGATTTTATTGAGGCACTGTTTGCCCGAGAGGACTAATTAGGATGATTCGCTTTGAAGAGGTCAGTAAGGCTTATCTCGGCGGTCGGCAAGCGCTTCAGGGAGTAGATTTTCATCTGCGCCCTGGAGAGATGTCGTTTCTGACCGGACACTCCGGGGCAGGGAAAAGTACCTTGCTGAAGCTGATTTGTGGCATTGAACGACCAAGCGCCGGACAGATCTGGTTTGGCGGGCATGATATTAGCCGCCTGAAAAGCCGTGAAGTACCGTTCCTGCGTCGTCAGATTGGCATGATTTTTCAGGACCACCATCTGTTGATGGACCGTTCGGTGTACGACAATGTGGCGATTCCGCTGATTATTGCCGGTGCCAGCGGTGAAGATATCCGTCGCCGCGTCTCGGCCGCGCTGGATAAAGTCGGCCTGCTCGACAAAGCGAAGAGTTTCCCGATTCAACTCTCCGGCGGTGAGCAGCAGCGCGTCGGCATCGCTCGTGCGGTGGTGAACAAACCTGCGGTACTTCTGGCCGATGAACCAACTGGTAACCTCGATGATGCATTGTCGGAAGATATTCTGCGTCTGTTCGAGGAGTTTAACCGCGTTGGCGTGACCGTACTGATGGCTACCCACGATATGGGGCTGATTGCGCGCCGCAATTACCGCGTGATGTCACTGAATCAGGGACGTATGTACGGAGGCCATGATGGTGAATAAACGTATCAAGCGCGCCCCGGCACCGAAGGCGAAACAGCCATCGAAAAGCAAAGCGCTGAAGGGCGGCTGGCAGGAGCAGTGGCGTTATGCGCTGCACGGCTCGCTGTCGGATATGTGGCGTCAGCCGCTGGCAACGCTGCTAACCGTGATGGTAATTGCCATCTCGCTGACGCTGCCAAGCGTCTGTTATATGGTGTGGAAAAACGTCAGTCAGGCTGCCGACCAGTGGTATCCGGCACCACAACTGACGGTATATCTCAGCAAAACGCTGGATGACAGCGCGGCCGAGAATGTTGTCGCAAAGCTGAAGCAAGAAGACGGTGTCGATAAAGTGAATTACCTGTCGCGAGAAGAAGCGATGGGTGAGTTCCGCAACTGGTCTGGCTTTAGCGGCGCGCTGGATATGCTGGAGCAGAATCCGCTACCGGCGGTAGCCATCATTACACCGAAACTGAATTTCCAGAGTTCTGACACCATGCAAACCCTGCGCGATCGGGTGGCGGCGGTTGAGGGAGTGGATGAGGTGCGGATGGATGACAGCTGGTTTGCCCGGCTGGCGGCTCTGACCGGGCTGGTTGGTCAGGTGGCGGCGATGATCGGCATTTTGATGATAGCCGCAGTATTCCTGGTGATTGGTAACAGCGTGCGGCTGAGTATTTTTTCCCGCCGCGACACCATTAACGTGCAGAAGCTGATTGGTGCAACCGATGGCTTTATCCTGCGTCCGTTCTTATATGGCGGTGCGCTGTTAGGTTTCGCCGGTGCGCTGTTGTCGCTGGTGCTGTCTGAAGTGCTGGTGTTACGGCTGGAATCGGTGGTGACGCAGGTGGCATCGGTATTCGGCACCACTTTCACTCTGAGCGGCTTATCCTGGGATGAGAGCCTGCTGTTACTGCTGATAGCCGCGATGATTGGCTGGATAGCAGCATGGCTGGCGACGGTGCAGCATTTACGTCGATTTACGCCGCAGTAACCCACAGTTACTTTTTTCTGCTATAATATTCCTCTGCTGCAAGAGTTTGTGCCGCAGAGGAAGTGCTCCTCTTTCGTTCCTTCTGCGTCTCCTAAGCCAACTTCACAGCTCACTGCTTTGTGTGTAAAATATACACAGTAAAATTGAACTTGTGGATAACTCTGCCGTCAAAACCAGCACGGATTGCTTTCGATTTCTGCTGGTAATTCAAGTAGTGTAATGATGGCGCGAAGGAATCGCGTGGCAATATGGCAATTTTAATTGAGAGGGTTTGAATGACCAAAGAAATGCAAACTTTAGCTATCGCACCTTTAGGTAACCTGGAATCCTATATTCGGGCTGCCAACGTCTGGCCGATGCTGTCGGCAGAAGAAGAGAAGGCGCTGGCTGAACGGCTGCATTACCAGGGCGATCTGGATGCGGCTAAAACGCTGATCCTGTCTCACCTACGCTTTGTTGTTCATGTCGCTCGTAATTACTCTGGTTACGGCTTGCCGCAGGCGGATCTGATTCAGGAAGGTAATATCGGCCTGATGAAAGCTGTGCGTCGCTTCAATCCTGAAGTGGGCGTGCGCCTGGTTTCCTTTGCCGTGCACTGGATTAAAGCCGAGATTCACGAATACGTACTGCGCAACTGGCGTATCGTTAAAGTCGCTACCACTAAAGCACAGCGTAAGCTGTTCTTTAACCTGCGTAAAACCAAGCAGCGTCTGGGCTGGTTTAACCAGGATGAAGTGGAAATGGTGGCGCGCGAGCTGGGTGTCAGCAGTAAAGACGTACGTGAAATGGAATCGCGTATGGCAGCGCAGGATATGACCTTTGATCTGTCGTCGGATGATGAATCCAGCGAAGGCAAATCCATGGCGCCGGTGCTTTATCTGCAGGATAAAACCTCTGACTTTGCCGATGGCATCGAAGAGGATAACTGGGAAAACCACGCTGCCGACAAGCTGAGTGACGCGATGCAGGGGCTGGATGAACGCAGCCAGCATATTATCCGCGCTCGCTGGCTGGACGACGATAACAAAACCACGCTGCAGGAGCTGGCCGATCAATACGGCGTCTCTGCAGAGCGTGTTCGTCAGCTGGAAAAGAATGCGATGAAAAAATTGCGCATGGCGATTGAAGCCTGATGCGTTAAGCCGCTTACCCAGCCAAAAAAGCCCCGCTGTGTCTCACGCGGGGCTTTTTTTATGCCGCATGACAACTGAGCGACGTCAATAAGCAAACAAACAGTGTTACCCCGGCATCACGCTTTTCGTCCAGCCGGTAGCTTCAGGCTGGAAACCGGATGCCTGCATAAATGCCGTAATCACCTGCGGTTGTTCACTGCCGTCATTGGCTATCCACCAGTGGTCAATCGACGGATTCTGCACCAGCGTCTCAGCCAGTAAATAGTGGCCGACGCCACGACGGCGGGTGACTTCTCTCACCTGTAAATCAAAAAGTTTGCCCTCTGCTCCGGTAATCTCAAGACGCAGCGCGCCCAGCAGCCGATCGTTAAAGCGTGCGGCATACAGCTGATGCTGGTCATTCAGCTGTTTTTCTAAAGCGGCGATATCTTTTTCCGGCCACACTTTGCTCAGATCCTGTCGGTCCTGCGCGCTGAGTTGTTGCAGCCGTATAATAGTCAGTTTCATTCATCTCACCCGAAATGCTGGCAAAGGCATATTGTAGCGAATTTGTGCAGCGCGGGGCGCGTAACTTTTCTCATGCCAAAACGATGCTATCTGTTTTTTATCTGGCTTATTATCCGAGCAAAAAATCAACAAGTGACTATATTGACAGCATAACGCGCTGGTAAATTGCTGATTATGCCACCGAAAGCTCCAGGTAATTATGCTGCTGACCCCGTGAGTTTCGACAGATGTCAGTTGATTTACAGAATAAAATTCCTGTTTAATAACCTGAAAAATAAAGCCTTATTACAAGAAAAAGCCGATTTTTAAGATAACTTGTTATTAGCTAACGAGTTTTCTACATAAATCAGGCAAAAAAATAACTGCAATCACACAACAGACCAAACAGATGGGGAAGTCCGGATGAAAATCAGTAAAGGTAGCGCGTTTCTGGCGGGTTGCGTTGCGCTGGCGATGAGCCACGCGGCAATGGCAAAAGACATTAAAATTGCCATCGTTGGGGCGATGTCGGGTCCTGTTGCGCAGTATGGCGATATGGAATTTACCGGCGCCAAACAGGCAATTGCTGACATCAACGCCAAAGGCGGCGTCAATGGCAACAAACTGGTCGGCGTGGAATACGACGATGCCTGTGATCCGAAACAAGCGGTAGCGGTGGCAAACAAAGTGATTACCGATGGCATCCGTTACGTTATTGGTCATCTGTGCTCTTCCTCAACTCAGCCGGCTTCTGATATCTATGAAGATGAAGGCATCATCATGATCACGCCAGCGGCAACCAATGCCGATCTGACCACCCGTGGTTATAAAATGATTATGCGTACCACCGGTCTGGACTCCGATCAGGGCCCAACCGCGGCGAAATATATTCTTGATGAAATTAAACCGCAGCGTATTGCCGTGGTGCATGACAAGCAGCAGTACGGTGAAGGTCTGGCGCGTTCAGTGCAGGACAGCCTGAAAAAATCTGGCGGTAATGTGGTGCTGTTCCAGGGCGTAACAGCCGGTGATAAAGATTTCTCCACGCTGGTGGCACGCCTGAAGAAAGAGAATATCGATTTCGTTTACTTCGGTGGTTACTACCCGGAAATGGGGCAAATTCTGCGTCAGGCGCGTGCCGCCGGGCTGAAAACTCAGTTTATGGGGCCGGAAGGCGTTGGTAACTCTTCGCTGTCCAATATCGCCGGTGCCGCTTCAGAAGGCATGCTGGTGACGCTACCGAAGCGTTATGACCAGGTTCCTGCCAACCAGCCGATTGTGGATGCGCTGAAAGCGAAGAAACTGGATCCAACCGGGCCGTTTGTCTGGACTACCTACGCCGCGCTGCAATCGCTGACCACCGGTATGGAGCGCAGTAAGAGTGAAGAGCCAGAAGATATCGTGAAAAACCTGAAAGAAGGCCAGCCGGTTCCGACCGTGATGGGCGATCTGAGCTGGGATGCAAAAGGTGACCTGAAAGGCTTTGAGTTCGGCGTGTTTAAATGGCACGCAGACGGCACCTCGACAGCGGTGAAGTAAGGCCAGGCGATTTTCTCTGCGGCCAGTTGGCCTGCAATAATAACGCCTGGTTACTAAACCGGGCGTTTTTTGTACCTTCCGGCAACGGGCGGATGAGTAAGGTAATAAGGTATGTCCGAGCAGTTTCTCTATTTTCTGCAGCAAATGTTCAACGGCGTGACGTTGGGCAGCACCTATGCGCTGATCGCCATTGGTTACACCATGGTGTACGGCATTATTGGCATGATCAACTTTGCCCACGGCGAAGTGTATATGATCGGTAGCTATGTCTCTTTTATCGTGATTGCTGCCCTGATGATGATGGGCATTGACGTTGGCTGGATGCTGATTGCCGGTGGCTTCATCATGGCGATTGTGATTGCCAGCGCCTACGGCTGGAGTATCGAACGTGTGGCCTACCGCCCGGTGCGATCCTCCAAGCGTTTGATCGCGCTGATCTCCGCCATCGGGATGTCGATCTTCCTGCAAAACTACGTCAGCCTGACGCAAGGCTCGCGTGATCTCGCGCTGCCGAGCCTGGTAACCGGGCAGTGGACGCTGGGTGAAAGCAATGGTTTTGCCGCGACCATCTCCACCATGCAGATCGTTATCTGGTCGGTGACATTCCTCGCGATGCTGGCGCTGACGCTGTTTATCCGCTATTCCCGCATGGGGCGCGCCTGCCGTGCCTGTGCTGAAGATCTGAAAATGGCCAGCCTGCTGGGCATTAATACCGACCGTGTTATCTCGCTGACCTTTGTTATTGGTGCGGCGATGGCGGCGGTGGCTGGCGTATTGCTGGGCCAGTTCTACGGCGTGATTAACCCTTACATCGGTTTTATGGCCGGGATGAAAGCCTTTACCGCCGCGGTTCTTGGCGGCATCGGCAGCATTCCTGGTGCGATGATCGGCGGCCTGATCCTGGGCATTGCTGAAGCGCTGACCTCCGCTTATCTCAGCACGGAATATAAAGATGTGGTCTCCTTCGCGCTACTGATCGTGGTATTGCTGGTAATGCCTACCGGAATCCTTGGGCGTCCGGAGGTAGAAAAAGTATGAAACAGCTTAATCTGATTAACGCCATCGTGTCGGCGTTAATGCTGCTGATTCTGGCCTCTTTCTTTATGGGGATGCGTCTGAACCTCGACGGCACGCAGCTGGTGGTGAATAACGCCGGTAGCGTGCGCTGGAACTGGATCGCCGTCGGCTGTGCGGTGGTATTTTTCTTCCAGTTATTGCGGCCGATGTTCCAGAGCGGGCTGAAAAAGATCTCCGGCCCGTCGTTTGTGTTACCGAGCTTTGATGGCTCCACGACCCGGCAGAAACTGCTGGTGGTGGCGCTGATAATCGCGGCGGTAGTCTGGCCGTTTGTCGTTTCACGCGGCACGGTGGATATCGCTACCCTGACGCTAATCTACGTAATGCTGGGTCTCGGTCTAAACGTGGTGGTGGGTTTGTCCGGCCTGCTGGTGCTTGGCTACGGCGGTTTCTACGCGATTGGCGCCTATACGTTTGCGTTGCTGAATCAATACTACGGTCTGGGTTTCTGGCAATGCCTGCCGCTGGCGGGGCTGGTTTCGGCGATGTTTGGCCTGCTGCTGGGCTTTCCGGTCTTGCGTTTGCGCGGCGACTACCTGGCGATTGTCACCCTCGGCTTCGGCGAAATCGTGCGTATTCTGCTGCTGAATAACACCGAAATCACCGGTGGGCCGAATGGCATCAGTCAGATTCCGAAACCGACCTTCTTTGGCCTTGAGTTTAACCGCAGCGTGCGTGACGGTGGCTGGGATACTTTCCATAATTTCTTTGGTCTGAAATACGATCCGAGCGACCGCATTATTTTCCTCTATCTGGTGGCAATACTGCTGGTAGTGCTGACGCTGTTTATTATTAATCGCTTACTGCGTATGCCGCTGGGTCGCGCATGGGAAGCGCTGCGTGAAGATGAAATTGCCTGCCGCTCGCTGGGCTTAAGCCCGCGTCGTATCAAGCTGACCGCTTTCACTATCAGTGCGGCCTTTGCCGGTTTTGCCGGTACGCTGTTTGCCGCGCGCCAGGGGTTTGTCAGCCCGGAATCCTTTACCTTTGCCGAGTCGGCGTTTGTGCTGGCGATTGTGGTATTGGGCGGTATGGGTTCGCAGTTTGCGGTGATCCTTGCGGCAATTCTGCTGGTCGTTTCACGCGAGTTGATGCGTGATCTGAATGAATACAGCATGTTAGTGCTGGGTGGCTTGATGGTGCTGATGATGATCTGGCGTCCGCAAGGATTATTGCCGATGCAGCGCCCGCAGTTGAAGTTAAAGCGTGACGGGAAAGGAGAGCAGGCATGAGCCAGCCTTTGTTAGCAGTAGATGGCCTGATGATGCGCTTTGGCGGCCTGCTGGCGGTCAACAATGTAAAGCTTGAGCTGCACCCGCAAGAGATTGTTTCGCTGATTGGCCCGAACGGTGCCGGTAAAACCACGGTGTTTAACTGCCTGACCGGTTTTTATCGTCCGACCGGCGGCACCATCAAGCTGCGCGATCAGCATCTTGAAGGATTGCCGGGGCAGAAAATTGCCCGCATGGGCATCGTGCGGACTTTCCAGCACGTTCGCTTGTTCCGTGAAATGACGGTGATTGAGAATCTGCTGGTGGCTCAGCATCAGCACCTGAAAAGCGGCGTCTTTGCCGGCTTGCTGAAAACACCGGCCTTTCGTCACAGCGAAAGTGAAGCGCTGGATCGCGCCGCCAACTGGCTGGAACGAGTGGGATTACTGGAAATGGCGAACCGCCAGGCGGGGAATCTGGCTTACGGCCAGCAGCGTCGGCTGGAAATTGCCCGCTGCATGGTGACACGCCCTGAGATCCTGATGCTGGATGAACCGGCGGCGGGGCTGAATCCGCGTGAAACTCATGAGCTGGATGAGCTGATTGCCGAACTGCGTGGTCAGCATCAGGTCTCGATTCTGTTAATTGAACACGATATGAAGCTGGTGATGGGAATTTCCGACCGTATTTACGTAGTGAATCAGGGAACGCCGCTGGCGAATGGCAAACCGGAAGAGATCCGCAATAACCCGGATGTTATCCGCGCATATTTAGGTGAGGCGTAAAATGGCGAACCCGATCTTAACACTTGATAACGTCAGTGCGCATTACGGCAAAATTCAGGCGCTGCACGGGGTCAGTCTGCATATTAATCAGGGGGAAATTGTTACCCTGATCGGTGCCAATGGCGCGGGCAAGACTACGCTGCTTGGCACGCTGTGCGGCGAACCGCGCGCCACGCAGGGTTCGATCACCTTTGACGGTAAAACCATTACCGACTGGCAAACCGCGCGCATTATGCGTGAAGCCATTGCGATTGTGCCGGAAGGCCGTCGGGTGTTTTCCCGTATGACGGTGGATGAGAATCTGGCGATGGGCGGATTTTTTGCTGAGCGGCAGCAATATCAGCAGCGCATTCAACGGGTTTACGAACTGTTTCCACGCTTACTCGAGCGCCGTGTGCAGCGGGCAGGCACTATGTCCGGTGGCGAACAGCAGATGCTGGCGATAGGCCGTGCGTTGATGAGCCAGCCGCGTTTACTGCTGCTGGATGAGCCGTCGCTGGGTCTGGCGCCGATTATCATTCAGCAGATTTTCGATACCATTGAGCAGCTGCGTAGGGAAGGGATGACCATCTTCCTGGTCGAACAAAACGCCAATCAGGCGCTGAAGCTGGCCGACCGTGGCTACGTGCTGGAAAACGGCCATGTGGTACTGGAAGACAGTGGCGAAGCGCTATTGGCTAACGAAGCGGTACGCAGCGCCTATCTCGGCGGATAACCGCGGCGTTCTCATCCCCAGCGCCACGGATTAGCACATTGCATCCCCTCTGAACGGGAGTCGAAAATGGCTCCCGTTCAGAAATTACAGGCTATTTTTTCTGGTTATTCCGTCACTCTCCCGTCACATTTCCGTCACAACACGGTTATCTCACTGTCATTTTTCCATGTCATGTTACTTCCCGAACATAAGATGCGTGAAATCGCGCGTAACAATCATGTTATGGGAAACTGATATGCCATCCTTCACATTTCGTCGTACCGCACTGAGCATCGTGCTGGGTTTCGCTTTCACCGGCAACGCGCTGGCCGCAACCGAAATCCCATTCTGGCACTCCATGGAAGGCGAGTTAGGGAAAGAGGTTGATTCACTGGCTCAGCGCTTCAACCAGGCGCACCCTGATTATAAAATTGTTCCGGTTTACAAAGGCAACTACGAACAGAGTCTTGCCGCCGGCATTGCTGCGGTACGCACTGGCCGCGCACCGGCTATTTTGCAGGTGTATGAAGTCGGCACGGCCACCATGATGTCGTCAAAAGCCATCAAGCCAGTGAACGAAGTGTTTAAAGATGCAGGCATCAGTTTCGATGAGTCACAGTTTGTGCCAACGGTAGCCGGTTACTATACCGATGCTAAAAGCGGCAAACTGCTTTCCCAGCCGTTTAACAGCTCTACCCCGGTGCTGTATTACAACAAAGACGCCTTTAAGAAAGCCGGGCTGGACCCGGAGCAGCCACCGAAAACCTGGCAGGATCTGGCCGCTTACAGCGCCAAACTGCGTGAAGCAGGGATGAAATGTGGTTATGCCAGCGGCTGGCAGGGCTGGATTCAGATCGAAAACTTCAGCGCCTGGCACGCACTGCCGGTCGCGACACAGAACAACGGCTTTAGCGGCACCGATGCGGTGCTGGAATTTAACAAGCCGGTGCAGGTGCGCCATATCCAGCTACTGGAGGATATGAATAAGAAGGGAACCTTCACCTACTTTGGCCGCAAGGATGAGTCGACCGAGAAGTTCTATAACGGTGACTGTGCGATTACTACCGCCTCTTCCGGTTCACTGGCCGATATTCGCCACTACGCCAAATTTAACTATGGCGTCGGCATGATGCCTTACGATGCGACAGTCCCTGACGCACCACAGAACGCCATTATTGGCGGAGCCAGCCTGTGGGTAATGAACGGCAAAGATGCGGACACTTACAAAGGCGTCGCGGAATTTATGCAGTTCCTCGCCCAGCCGGAAATTGCTGCGGAATGGCATCAGAAAACCGGCTATCTGCCAATTACCACCGCAGCCTATGAGCTGACGCGTAAGCAGGGCTTCTACGATAAAAACCCAGGGGCAGATATCGCCACGCGCCAGATGCTGAATAAGCCACCGTTGCCGTTCACCAAAGGGATGCGTCTGGGCAATATGCCGCAGATTCGTACCATTGTTGATGAAGAGCTGGAAGGCGTCTGGACCGGTAAAAAAACGCCGCAGGCAGCACTGGATACCGCCGTTCAGCGTGGCAACCTGTTGCTGCGTCGCTTTGAGCAGCAGACCAAATAACCTTAGGGGCGGCGTCCTCGCCGCCCGAAATCCTTTCTGATCCCCGAGCTAAACTATGTCCTCAGTTCGCCCCGGTTTTCGCACCAACTGGCTACCCTATCTGTTGGTACTGCCACAGCTGCTGATCACCGCCATCTTCTTTATCTGGCCTGCCGGAGAAGCGCTGTGGTATTCAGTGCAAAACGTCGATCCGTTCGGCATGTCCAGCCAGTTTGTCGGGCTGGAAAACTTTAGCCGACTGTTTGACGATGAATATTATCTGGCCTCGTTCTGGACCACGCTGATTTTCAGCGGGCTGGTGACCGGTTTTGGCCTGCTGATATCGCTATTTTTCGCTGCGCTGGTGGATTATGTGCTGCGAATGAAGGGCTTCTACCAGACGCTAATGCTGCTGCCATATGCGGTGGCCCCCGCGATTGCCGCCGTACTGTGGATGTTTCTGTTTAACCCTGGTCTTGGGCTGATAACCCACTTTCTCGGCCTGCTGGGTTACAACTGGAACCATGCGCAGAACAGCGGCCAGGCGATGTTCCTGGTGGTGCTGGCCTCGGTCTGGCAGCAGATTAGCTATAACTTTCTGTTCTTCTTCGCCGCGCTACAATCGATTCCGCGCTCGCTGATTGAAGCGGCGGCGATTGATGGTGCTGGCCCGGTGCGCCGCTTCTTTTACCTGTCGTTGCCGCTGATCGCCCCGGTGAGTTTCTTCCTGCTGGTGGTCAATCTGGTTTACGCCTTCTTTGATACTTTCCCGATCATTGATGCCGCGACCGGCGGTGGGCCGATGCAGTCGACCACTACCCTGATCTATAAAATTTATCGCGAAGGTTTTGCCGGGCTTGACCTCTCTTCCTCGGCCGCTCAGTCCGTAGTGCTGATGCTGTTAGTGATTTGCCTGACGGTGATTCAGTTCCGCTATGTCGAACGTAAGGTGCGCTACCAATGATTGAAAATCGACGCGGGCTGACGATTTTCAGCCATATCATGCTGGTTTTCGGCATTCTGACCATTCTGTTTCCGCTGTATGTGGCGTTTGTCACCGCCACGCTGGATAACGTGCAGGTTTATCAGGTGCCGATGACGCTGATTCCCGGCACCCATTTATGGGAAAACATCCGCACGATCTGGCAGGACGGCGTCAGCAGTAACAGTGCGCCCATCGGCATCCTGTTGCTGAACAGCACCATTATGGCGCTGGGGATTACCGTCGGAAAAATCAGCGTCTCGATGCTCTCAGCCTTTGCGTTGGTGTGGTTTCGCTTTCCGCTGCGTAATCTCTGTTTCTGGCTGATTTTTATCACTCTGATGCTGCCGGTTGAAGTGCGCATTTTCCCGACGGTGGAAGTGATCGCCAATCTGCATCTGCTGGACAGTTACACCGGCCTGACGTTACCGCTGATGGCTTCCGCCACGGCGACCTTCCTGTTCCGCCAGTTCTTTATGTCGTTACCGGACGAACTGATTGAGGCAGCGCGAATTGATGGTGCCAGCCCGATGCGCTTCTTCTGGGACATTGTGCTGCCGCTGTCGAAAACCAATCTTGCGGCGCTGTTTGTCATCACCTTTATTTACGGCTGGAATCAGTATCTCTGGCCGATTCTGATCACCAGTGACAGCAGCATGGGCACGGCGGTAGCCGGCATCAGAACCATGATTTCCAGTGGGGACGGATCGACGCAGTGGAATCTGGTAATGGCAGCAATGTTAATGACGTTAATTCCACCGGTGGTGGTGGTAATGGTAATGCAGCGCGCCTTTGTGCGTGGTCTGGTTGAGAGTGAGAAATAGCAGATGGCAGGCGTAAAACTTCAGGCGGTGACAAAATCTTACGATGGCAAAAATGCGGTGATCAAACCGCTGGATGTCACGGTAAACGACGGCGAATTTATGGTGATGGTCGGGCCATCCGGCTGCGGTAAATCGACGTTACTGCGCATGGTTGCCGGGCTGGAGCGCGTAAGCTCCGGCGATATTTATATTGATACCCAGCGCGTCACCGATTTGGAGCCGAAAGATCGCGGCATTGCGATGGTATTTCAGAACTACGCGCTTTATCCGCATATGACGGTGGAAGAGAATATTGCCTGGGGCCTGAAAATTCGTGGGATGGGCAAAGAGCAGATTCGCCTGCGGGTACTGGAAGCGGCGCGCAGCCTCGAACTGGATGCGCTGTTGCAACGTCGCCCGCGTGAACTTTCCGGCGGCCAGCGCCAGCGTGTGGCAATGGGGCGTGCGATTGTACGCGAACCGGCAGTGTTCTTGTTTGATGAACCGCTGTCTAACCTCGATGCACGGCTGCGCGTGCAGATGCGCCTCGAATTGCAACAGCTGCACCGTCGCCTGAATACCACCAGTTTATATGTCACGCACGATCAGGTGGAAGCGATGACGCTGGCGCAGCGGGTGATGGTGATGAATAAGGGCGTGCTTGAGCAGCTTGGCACCCCGGTTGAAGTCTATGAGCGGCCGGCAACGCGTTTTGTCGCCAGCTTTATTGGTGCGCCATCAATGAACCTGCTGGAAGGCGCCATCAGTAGAGAAGGCACGCGTTTTGAACTGTCGCCGGGTTTTGCTTTGCCGCTGACCAGTAGCCGACCTAAATGGGCTAACCGATCCTTGACGCTGGGCGTGCGCCCGGAGCATATTCAGCTGTCGACGCCAGAAGATGGTGGAATTCCACTGGTGGTTGAGACGCTGGAGATGCTGGGAGCCGACAACCTGGCGCACGGTAAATGGGGCGGCAACAATGTCGTCGTACGGTTGTCACATACTGAACGACCGGCGATGGGAGAGACCCTGTGGCTGCATCTGCCGGCTAACGCGCTACACTTTTTCGATTCGACTACGGGAATGCGTCTGGAATGATAACTACAGCATGGCCTTATCCGACGATCGTTGCCCATCGTGGCGGCGGCAAGCTGGCACCGGAAAATACCCTGGCAGCGATTGATGTCGGTGCGAAATATGGCCATACCATGATTGAATTTGATGCCAAACTGTCGGGCGATCGGCAGATTTTCCTGCTGCATGACGACACGCTGGACCGCACCAGTAACGGTTGGGGCGTTGCTGGCGAGCTGCCGTGGGAAAAGTTACAGCAGCTGGATGCCGGCAGCTGGTTCAGCAGCCAGTTTCAGCATGAAGCGCTGCCGCTGCTGAGTGAAGTGGCGCAGCGCTGTCAGCAGCATGGCATGATGGCGAATATCGAGATCAAACCGACGCGCGGCACCGAACGCGAAACCGGTCAGGCCGTGGCGCTGGCGGCACGCGAACTGTGGCAAGGGCAAACCGCGCCATTGCTGTCGTCATTCTCGTATCAGGCGCTGGAAGCAGCGATGCAGGCGGCCCCTGAGCTGCCACGCGGTTTATTGCTGGATGACTGGGAGGAGAACTGGCAGCAGATGACTACCGCACTGGCCTGCACCTCGATTCATCTGAATTATAAATTACTTAACCCGGAGCGCACTGCGGCGCTGAAAGCCGCCGGATTGCGTATTCTGGTGTATACCGTGAATCAGCCGCAACGCGCACGCGAGCTGCTGAGCTGGGGTGTCGATGCCATCTGTACCGATCGCATCGACACCATCGGGCCGCACTTCGTTTAAGGCGTCTGCTTAGTATTATTGCCCGGCTGCGACTGAATCACACGCTGCTGGGCACTGTTGCGCTGCTCCTGCATTTTACGCTGGGTATCCTGAGTCTGACGCTGTTGATCCAGTCTCAGCTTCTGCTGTTGCTGCTGTTGCTGGCTTTGCATCTGCTGCTGCATCCGCTGTTGACTCGGGTTATAACCCGGCTGGGCAGGATTGTTATTGTTGCTGTTGTTATTCAACATGTTTGCCATTCCGCTCAGCGGTACCAGCGCGGCAAAAATTATTAACCATTTTTTCATCTTTTATCCTTCCTCTTTCAGGCTGGCGACGGATGCTGTGTGCCTTGCCGGTCAGGCAGAAATCCGCCAAAACCTGTTGTCGCCTGTTACAAGTCTAACGCACCCCGCAGATTCTGAATTCAGGAGTGATCCGAATTTGACTTTGCATTGGTGTTTTTGCTTATCTGGTATTCACTTACCAGATGTAAAACCAATGTAAACAATCATAAAAAGGTGTGGCAGGATGATCAAACCCGGCAATATGCGACGCGTTTCCTGGTCGCTGATGGTATGTTTTTGTTTCTGGCAGGGTGCTGGTGCGGCGCAGCCCGCTCCTCCGGTCTCTTACGGTGTTGATGCAGACACCTTTCATCCGGTAAAAGAACGCCACGGGATGGTGTCCTCAGTTGATGCGATAGCCACCCAGGTTGGCGTCGATATTCTGAAGCAGGGCGGCAATGCGGTCGACGCAGCGGTCGCGGTCGGTTTTGCGCTGGCGGTCACGCATCCGCAGGCCGGTAATATCGGCGGCGGCGGTTTTATGCTGCTGCGCACCGCTTCGGGCCGCACCACCTCGATTGATTTCCGTGAAATGGCACCGGTAAAAGCCAGCCGCGATATGTTCCTTGATGCGCAGGGCAATGCCGACAGCAAATTATCACTCACTTCACACCTCGCTTCCGGCACGCCGGGCACGGTAGCTGGTTTTGCTCTGGCCGCACAGCAATACGGCACCTTGCCACTGAGTCGCTTACTGCAACCGGCTATTGAGCTGGCGCGTAACGGCTTTGTCGTCAACGATTCACTGGCGGACGACCTGAAAACCTACGGCAGCGAAGTGCTGGTTAACCACCCTAACAGCAAAGCGATCTTCTTTAAGGCCGACGGTACGCCTTATCAGAAGGGGGAGCGGCTGGTGCAGCGTAATCTGGCGCGTAGCCTGGCGCTGATTGCTAAAGAGGGGCCGGACGCTTTTTATAAAGGCGCGATTGCTGACGACATTGCCGGTGAAATGGCTCAGCACGGTGGCCTGATTAGCAAGGCCGATCTGGCAGCTTATCGTGCGGTTGAACGTCAGCCGATTAGCGGCACTTATCGTGGCTATGAAGTCTTTTCGATGCCACCGCCGTCTTCCGGTGGGATTCATATCGTGCAGATTCTGAATATTCTCGAAAACTTTGATTTGGCGAAAATGGGTTTCGGCAGCGCTGATGCCATTCAGGTGATGGCTGAAGCTGAAAAATATGCCTATGCCGACCGCTCGGAATACCTCGGCGATCCGGAGTTTGTCAAAGTGCCGTGGCAGGCACTGACCAGTAAAGCCTATGCCAAAACGCTGGCAGAGAAAATTGACGTGGCGAAAGCGCGACCGTCGTCGGAAATTAAGCCCGGCAAACTGGCACCTTACGAGAGTAATCAGACCACCCACTTCTCGGTAGTGGATAAAGACGGCAACGCGGTGGCGGTGACCTATACCTTAAACACCAATTTCGGTAGCGGTATTGTCGCAGGTGACAGCGGTATTTTGCTGAATAACCAAATGGATGACTTTTCAGCCAAGCCGGGTACACCGAATGTCTACGGCCTGGTCGGTGGCGAGGCTAATGCAGTCCAGCCTTATAAGCGTCCGCTCTCTTCTATGTCGCCGACTATTGTGGCTAAAGATGGCAAAACCTGGTTAGTCACCGGCAGTCCGGGCGGCAGTCGGATTATTACCACCGTGCTGCAAATGGTGGTCAACAGCATCGATTTTGGAATGAACGTCGCAGAAGCCACCAACGTGCCGCGCTTCCATCATCAGTGGTTGCCGGATCAGCTGCGTGTCGAAAAAGGCTTCAGCCCGGATACCCTGCGACTGTTGGAAAGCAAAGGGCAGCATGTGAAGGTGCAGCCAGCGATGGGCAGTACCCAGAGCATTATGATTGGGCCGGATGGCATGCTGTACGGTGCATCCGATCCACGTACGGTTAATGATTCAACCGCCGGTTATTAAGGCAAATCGGGCGGCTGGCACGCCGCCCGTTCAGGTTTAATCACGCATACGCGCCATATAAAACGCGTCAATTTTCTCGCCGTTACGCAAACCGTACTGACGCCCGGTGCCTTCCACTTCAAAGCCGAATTTGCGATAGACCGCGATAGCCGCTGCATTATCGGTAAATACCGTCAGTTCAATGCGCTCGATTGCCAGCCAGTTGTCACAGAGATCGATAATCGCCGCCAGCAGCGCCTGCGCCACGCCTTTACCACGATGATTGACGTCAACGCCCATCCCAAAGGTGGCGGTGTGACGGCGGCGGGGTGAGGAATTAATTTCTAACGTAATTTGCCCTACCACCTGGCCTTCAATACAGGCAACCAGCGAATGCACGCCAGGGCGCAGATCCGTCAGACGATCCTGCCAGTGCTTTAGTGATGGAAACGGCACCTGTAGCGTATTCGCCTGCGTATCTGGCTGGCTGTAAAGCTGCTGAAGGGCGTGTGCATCATCAATGCTCACATGGCGAATCGATATCTGACTCATCGTGCTGCTCCTTTTGCTGGTGGGTTATTCCTCTTGAAGATCAGGGACTTTAAGCAAAAGGTCAATTGAAAATTAATCGCAGAAAGATCTTTACAGATGCGAATGATAATGATTATTATTGTCGTGCGTTCTCAGGAAGTCCACCCTGGATCTACTGTGAAGGCACGACATTGCTCACATTGCTTCAGTGTTTCTTAGCCAGCTCGGGTGCTGGCTTTTTTTTTTGGCCGCTATTCTGGCATTACATGGTGTAGTAAGTCGCAGCCCCTGGCCCTACCGGTAAACCAAAACCAAATACCCAAATCACAAACAGTAAGCTCCAGCCGATCAAAAATACCACGGAGTAAGGCAGCATCATCGCCACCAGCGTACCGATACCAAGATTGCGTTGATAACGCGCCGCCACCGCCATAATCAAACCAAAATAGCTCATCATCGGCGTAATTAAATTCGTCACCGAATCACCGATGCGATAAGCCGCCTGGATAACTTCAGGTGCGTAGCCCACCAGCATCAGCATCGGCACGAAAATCGGGGCAGTGACCGCCCACTGCGCCGATGACGAGCCAATCATCAGATTGATAAAGCCGCAAATTATAATAAAGCTGAAAAACAGCAGCGGGGCGCTGAGATCAATCGCTGACAGCAGGCTGGCACCTTTAACCGCAATCACCGTACCAAAGTTACTCCAGCTAAACAGCGAGACAAACTGGGCGGCGAAGAACACCAGCACGATATACATACTCAGCATACTGATACTTTTCGACATCGCGCTAATAACGTCGCGATCGCTGCGCATGGTGCCAAGCATCCGGCCATAGACATAACCCGGAATAGCGAAAAACAGCATAATAAACACCACGATGCCATGCAGGAAAGGCGAACCGGCTAAACCATCGGTCTTCGGATTCAGCAGGATGCCGTAACCCGGAATCAGCGTCAGCGACACCAGCAGGCTCAGTAGCAGAAAGGTAAGCCCCGCGCCTTTCAGCGCCCGTTTCTCCTGCGGCGTGACTTTGCCCATATCGCCCTGTGGCGCATCGCCCTCGCTTTCGCGATATTTACCCAGCTTTGGCTCAACAATGTAGTTGGTTATCCAGGTGCCAAGCAGCGCAATAATAAAGGTACTGATAGCCATAAAGTACCAGTTCACTTCTGGCCCAACGGTATAGCTCGGGTCAATAATCTGCGCGGCGTTTTGCGTTATGCCTGACAGCAGAGGATCAACGGTGCCGAGCAGCAGATTGGCGCTGTAGCCACCGGAAACGCCCGCGAAGGCGGCAGCCAGCCCGGCCAGCGGATGACGGCCTAAAGAGTGGAACAGCATCGCCGCCAGCGGAATTAACACCACATAACCCAGTTCAGAGGCGCTGTTGGAAATAATACCGGCGAACACCAGGGTAAAAGTAATCAGCTTTTTAGGTGCGCTGAACACCAGCGCGCGCATCGCGGCCGACAATAGCCCGGAGTGCTCGGCAATTCCCACCCCCAACATGGCAACCAGCACCGTGCCAAGTGGCGCAAAACTGGTAAAATTGCTGACCAGGTTGCTGATAATGCGCTGTAAACCTTCAGCGCTGAACAGGTTGACCACCTGAATGACGCCATCAGCGGCGCGACCACTGACGCCTTCCGGTCGGGGATCGATAACGCTGAGGTTAAAGCCGGCCGCAATGCCTGAAGCGACGATGATAAACAGGCAGAGTATGGCAAACAGCGTGATGGGATGCGGCAGCAAGTTTCCCAGCCACTCAACGGTATTCAGAAAGCGGGTAATCGGACTGATAGGCTTTAGTGTTGTATTGTCGGTCATATTCTGTCCCTGAAATTGCTGCTAATCCGGCAGTTGCGTTCCAATGTCAGGCCATCTTACGTGGGTAAAAAAAGTTACCAAGGCAGCAAAGCCGAGCAGATACCAAGGGAAAACCGAATTAATTTGCAATCATTAGCTATCAGTAGATGCGTTAGTCGATGATTTTGCTGTATTTATTGCGCGTTCGGTGCGGAATTTCACTGCGGGTTTAGCCTGTTTTAGTCAGCGTTGAGTTTCAAATAGTGTGAGATGGATTAGAAAAACTCATTGGGAAATTTTCAGGCATTATTAACGCCATTGTCCGTTCATCAGGCCGAATAACTGCGGTTTTTTTCATTCACTTTTTTTGAACAGAGGAGTGAAGTTTTTCAGCTATCATCCGGCTCGAATCAAGTCCAGACTAGGTCAAAACGTTGAGGAGAGTTGAATATGATTTATGTACGTAAAGCTGAAGATCGCGGTCACGCAAACCATGGCTGGCTGGACAGCTGGCACACGTTCTCCTTTGCTAATTACTATGATGCAGACTTTATGGGCTTTTCCGCACTGCGAGTGATTAACGAAGATGTTATCGACGCCGGGCAGGGTTTTGGTACCCATCCGCATAAAGATATGGAAATTCTGACCTACGTATTGTCCGGGGTGGTTGAACATCAGGACAGCATGGGTAACAAAGAACAGATTCCGGCGGGTGAGTTCCAGATTATGAGCGCAGGTACTGGCGTGCGCCACTCCGAGTACAACGGCAGTAAAGATCAGCCGCTGCATCTTTATCAGATCTGGATCATTCCGGATACGGCTGGCATTGAGCCGCGTTACGAGCAGCGCCGCTTCGACGATGTTGAAGGCCGTCAGTTAGTACTGTCACCGGATGCCCGTGACGGTTCTCTGAAAGTGCATCAGGATATGACGCTGTCGCGCTGGGCGCTGAAAAAAGGTAAGCAATCGGCAATCGACGTTGAGGCTGAACGCCGCATCTGGATTCAGGTAGTGAAAGGTGACGTTCAGGTGAATGGTGAGAAAGTGACCACCAGCGACGCGCTGGCAATCTGGGACGAAAGTGCGCTGTCAATTCAGGCCGACAGCGACGCAGAAATCCTGCTGTTTGATCTGCCACCGGTCTGATTTATGGGTCATAAATAATGGTCAGATTATTCTGGCCATTATTATTTGCGCGGTAACTCAATGATGTTACCGCAACATTTTTTGATAGACTCATCGTTACCTCACTACACAGTCTGATAACGATGAAAAAAAGAAGACCCGTCCTGCAGGATGTTGCCGATCGAATTGGCATCACCAAAATGACCGTCAGCCGCTACCTGCGTAATCCAGAGCAGGTCTCCGTTGCCCTGCGTGAAAAAATCGCTGTGGCGCTGGATGAGCTTGGCTATATCCCCAATCGGGCGCCGGATATGCTATCCAACGCCACCAGCCGCGCCATTGGCGTGCTGCTGCCCTCGCTGACCAATCAAGTTTTCGCCGATGTACTGCGCGGTATTGAAGCCGTCACTGATGCTGCGGGTTATCAGACCATGCTCAGCCACTTTGGTTACAACCAGGACAAAGAGGAGTTGCAGCTGCGTTCGCTGCTGGGCTGGAATATTGATGGCCTGATCCTCACCGAGCGCAGCCACACGCCGGGCAGTTTGCGAATGATTGAAACCGCCGGTATTCCGGTGATTGAGATGATGGACTGCGTATCGCCCTGTCTGGATATGGCGGTGGGTTTTGATAACGTCGAAGCGGCACGGCAGATGACGCGGGCGATTATCGCTAAAGGCCATCGCCATACGGTTTATCTCGGGGCGCGTCTGGATGAGCGAACGCTACAGAAACAGCGTGGCTATGAAATCGCGATGCGCGAGGCCGGTTTGCAGTCACAGAGCGTGATGATGGAAGAAGCCTCTTCGTTTACCGCCGGTGCCGATCTGTTACGCGAAGCGCAACGTCGTTATCCGCACGTCGACAGCCTGTTCTGTACCAATGATGACCTGGCGGTTGGCGCAATGTTTGAGTGCCAGCGGCAGGGGCTGAGGGTGCCGGACGATCTCGCCATTGCCGGTTTCCACGGCCACGATATTTCTCAGGTGGTGAATCCAAGACTGGCTACGGTGCTGACGCCGCGTGAGCAAATGGGGCGTGAAGCCGCTTCAATGCTGCTGGCGCGGATTGGCGGTAATAAAAGCGCCGTGCAGCCGGTAAATGTCGGTTTTGAGATTTCTGAAGGCGGTAGCATCTGATTATTTCAATTATTTGAGGTATCTCACATTTACCACCTTTTCCCGGCGGAACGGTTGCCATTGCCAGCGCACGTACTGAGAATGTGATCAGCAATTGTTATCGGTAACATGCGCATACTCATCTGCCGGAGTTAAAATAATGAAAACGAATTCCTCGTCACATCATGTGTTTATCCTGATGGGCGTATCTGGCAGCGGTAAATCCGCCGTTGCTAACCAGGTTTCTTATCAGTTGAAAACCGCCTTTCTTGATGGCGATTTCCTGCATCCCCGCGCCAATATTGAGAAAATGGCCGAAGGTCATCCGTTAAATGACGACGATCGTCGCCCGTGGTTACAGTCGCTGAACGATGCCGCCTTCGCCATGCAGCGCACTAACGATATCTCGATTATCGTCTGCTCGGCGCTGAAAAAAAGCTATCGCGATATCCTGCGCAAGGACAACAGCAACCTGTCATTCGTCTATCTGCAGGGTGATTTCGAAACCATCGAAGCTCGCCTGAAAGCGCGTAAAGGCCACTTCTTTAAGCCGCAAATGCTGGTTACCCAGTTTGCCACGCTGGAAGAGCCGGGCGCAGATGAGCAGGACGTGTTAGTGGTTGATATCAATCATTCGCTGGAAGAGGTTGTTGCCGCCACCGTCGCTACCATCGAAGGTGCGATCAAAAAGGATTAGTTGTAATGAGTACCGCAACACTGGTTCTGACCGCAGCAGGTTCGGTATTACTGCTGCTGTTTCTCGTGATGAAAGCCCGTATGCACGCCTTTGTGGCGCTGATGTTAGTCTCAATCGGTGCCGGAATTTTCTCCGGCATGCCTGTCGATAAAATTGCTGACACCATGCAAAAAGGCATGGGTGGCACCCTCGGTTTTCTCGCCATAGTCGTCGCACTGGGCGCGATGTTCGGCAAAATCCTGCATGAAACCGGTGCGGTTGATCAGATAGCCATCCGGATGCTGAAGGTATTCGGTGAAAGCCGCGCGCACTATGCGATGGGGATTGCCGGCCTGATTTGCGCGTTGCCACTGTTTTTTGAAGTGGCGATTGTGCTGCTGATCAGTATTGCCTTTGCCGTCGCGCGCCGCACCCACGACAACCTGGTGAAGCTGGTGATTCCGCTGTTTGCCGGTGTGGCTGCGGCCGCCGCATTTCTGCTGCCGGGGCCGGCTCCGATGCTGCTGGCTTCACAGATGCACGTCGATTTCGGCTGGATGATTCTGCTTGGCCTGTGCGCGGCGATCCCCAGTATGATTATTGCCGGTCCGCTGTTTGGTAACTTTATCAGTCGCCATGTTGAATTCCGCGTGCCGGATGACGTCTCGCAGCCGGAGTATGACAGCAGCAAACTGCCGTCGTTTGGCTTCAGCCTGTCGCTGATTCTGTTTCCGCTGGTGCTGGTTGGACTGAAAACCATCGGGGCGCGTTTTACCACCGAAGGCAGCACGCTGTATCAGTGGCTGGAGTTTATCGGCCATCCGTTTACCGCCATTCTGCTGGCTTGTCTGGTGGCGATTTATGGCCTGGCGTATCGCCAGGGAATGGATAAAGAGCGGGTGATGGAGATCTGCGGCAGCGCGCTGCAACCGGCGGGGATTATTCTGCTGGTGATCGGTGCCGGTGGCGTGTTTAAGCAGGTGCTGGTGGATTCCGGCGTCGGTCCGGCGTTAGGTAATGCCCTGACTGGTGCCGGGCTGCCGATTGCGCTGGCTTGCTTTATCCTGGCTGCCGCGGTACGCGTGATTCAGGGTTCAGCAACCGTTGCCTGCCTGACGACCGTCGGTCTGGTGATGCCGGTCATTGAGGTGCTTAACTACTCGGGCGCGCAGATGGCCGCGCTGTCGATCTGTATCGCCGGTGGGTCAATAGTGTTGAGCCACGTGAATGATGCCGGATTCTGGCTGTTTGGCCGATTTACCGGTGCCACCGAAGCGCAGACGCTTAAAACCTGGACGCTGATGGAAACCATTCTCGGCACGGTTGGTGCGGTAGTGGGGATGATCGCGTTTGAGTTGTTGTCGTAATCTTTCGGGCGGCAGTCCATTTTGGACTGCCGCCAGATTGTCAGATTTTTAAATACGCCCGAATCCCATCCAGAAACATCTGCGTTGCCAGCATAATCAAGATCAAACCCATCAGACGCTCCAGCGCATTGACGCCTTTATCGCCCAGCAGGCGCAGAAACAGGCCGGAAAGCAGTAAAATCACCACGGTTACGCCCCAGGCAATCATCAGTGCGACCACCAGATGCCCGATCTGATTCGGATACTGGTGCGACAGCAGCATCAGGGTTGCCAGCAGCGACGGTCCCGCTACCAGCGGTATTGCCAGCGGCACCAGAAACGGCTCTTCACCCGCGGATAAGCCGCTGCTGCTGCTTTCGTGCGAAGGAAAAATCATTTTGATGGCGATCAGAAACAAAATAATGCCGCCGGAAATTGATACTGTCTCAGTGCGCAGATTAAGGAAAGTCAGAATTTTTTCGCCGGCAAACAGAAACAGCAGCATGATAAACAACGCAATCAGCATTTCGCGGATTAACACCACTCGTCGACGTTTCGGCTCCAGATGCTTTAAAACCGACATAAAAATCGGCAAATTGCCCAGTGGATCCATGATAAGCAACAATAATATTGTTGCGGAGATCATCTCAGTCATCGTTGTTGTTCTCTTGTTCCATTGCGATATTCATCGGTTATAAGCCGTACTGCTGAAAAAATGCTGAGCATCGATTTAATTCACTTGCCTGTTTTGCTGCATTTTGTAAGGTGGTAGTTATCTTTCGTTTGTTTTACTTACTCTAACAGGCCTGGCGATATTGGCGCAGCCTGAAGCAGGTACCAGGACATGAAAAATGTAGGACTAGTAGGCTGGCGCGGTATGGTCGGGTCAGTGTTAATGCAGCGTATGATCGAAGAACGCGACTTTGATGTGGTGCGTCCGGTGTTCTTCTCCACCTCACAGCACGGCCAGGCCGCGCCGGAATTTGCCGGCAAGTCCGCAGGTACGCTGCAGGATGCTTTTGATATCGAAGCGCTGAAGGCGCTGGATATCATCATTACCTGCCAGGGCGGCGATTATACCCATGAAGTTTATCCTAAATTACGCGCCAGCGGCTGGCAGGGTTACTGGATTGATGCGGCTTCTTCGCTGCGTATGGATGATGATGCGATCATCATCCTCGATCCGGTTAACCATCATGTGATCCGCCAGGGGCTGGATAACGGCATCAAAACCTTTGTTGGCGGTAACTGTACCGTTAGTCTGATGCTGATGTCGCTCGGCGGCCTGTTTGCTAACGATCTGGTGGAGTGGGCGTCGGTTGCCACTTATCAGGCGGCTTCCGGCGGCGGCGCGCGCCATATGCGTGAGCTGCTGAGCCAGATGGGAATGCTGCATAACCATGTGGCAAAAGAGCTGGAAAACCCGGCCTCAGCGATTCTGGATATCGAACGCAAAGTGACCGAAATGAGCCGCGCTGGCGTGCTGCCAGTGGATAACTTTGGTGTGCCGCTGGCGGGTAGTCTGATTCCGTGGATCGATAAGCAGCTGGAAAACGGCCAGAGCCGCGAAGAGTGGAAAGGCCAGGCAGAAACTAACAAGATTCTGCAACCTGCTGGCATCATCCCGGTCGACGGGCTGTGCGTCCGCGTTGGCGCACTGCGTTGTCACAGCCAGGCGTTTACCCTGAAGCTGAAAAAAGATGTGCCGCTGAGCGAAATCGAACAGCTGCTGGCTGCGCATAACGACTGGGTTAAAGTGGTGCCGAATGACCGCGAAATCACCCTGCGTGAACTGACGCCTGCGGCAGTCACCGGCACGCTGAATACGCCGGTCGGACGTCTGCGTAAACTGAATATGGGCCCGGATTATCTTTCGGCCTTTACCGTTGGCGATCAGCTGCTGTGGGGCGCGGCGGAACCGCTGCGCCGCATGCTGCGTCTGCTGGTGGACTAACCCGATACTGACGGGCCCGGCGCAACGGGCCCGTTTATCGTCCATCGTTATCTGTTAAGGAAAATGCGTCCATTCCGGAACAACTGACCTGTGTTCCTGCTTCAACTGAGTCCTTCATACTTCTTGTTTCTTCTTTTTGGCATTAACAAAAATTATTTATGCATTCTTACCAGGCTAATTGTCGGCCTTAGCTATGCTTAGAACAGGTGTTCTGATTTTTGACTGTTTTTGCTTTCCAAATAAATTGAATTTGTTCGCAGCAGTGGTTTTCTGTTCCAGCGGATGGATATTCACCGTGCCTGCGAGCTGATGGCTCAACAAAGAGCAGCCTTCATCTGATGCATTATTTATCAATGCGTCACTGATTCGCTTGCCAAATGTCACAGGAAGAATGCCATGTCTGAGCTTCCCGATCGCCATGCGATCAATGCGATTATTTCCGGCCATTATGCCGACCCTTTTGCGCTGCTTGGTATGCATCAAACCGACGCCGGGCTGGAGGTGCGTGCTCTGTTGCCTGATGCGTCAGAAGTCTGGGTGATTGAAACCAAAACCGGGCGGAAGTGTGTGCAGCTGAAGTGCCTTGATTCACGCGGATTTTTTAGTGGTGTGATCCCACGGCGTAAAAACCCGTTTCGCTATCAGCTGGCGGTGATCTGGCATGGTGAACAGAATTTAATTGATGATGCTTACCGTTTTGGTCCGCTACTGGCTGAGCTGGACAGCTGGCTGCTGTCGGAAGGGACGCACCTGCGCCCGTATGAAACCATGGGCGCTCATGCTGATGTGATTGATGGCGTTACCGGCACGCGCTTTTCCGTCTGGGCGCCCAATGCCCAGCGTGTTTCGGTGGTAGGCGAATTCAACTATTGGGATGGCCGTCGCCATCCGATGCGTTTTCGCCGTGAAAGCGGCATGTGGGAACTGTTTATTCCGGGGGCGCGTCAGGGGCAGCTGTATAAATTCGAAATTATCGATGTGTATGGCCAGCTGCGGCTGAAAGCCGATCCTTATGCTTTTGAAGCGCAGATGCGACCGCAAACCGCCTCGATGATTTGTGGCCTGCCGGAAAAAGTAGAGATGAAACCGGAGCGTAAGGCGGCGAATGCCTTTGACGCGCCCATCTCTATCTATGAAGTGCATCTCGGTTCCTGGCGTCGCCATACTGATAACCATTTCTGGCTCAGTTACCGCGAGCTGGCTGAGCAGCTGGTGCCCTATGTCAAAGAGATGGGGTTTACCCATATCGAACTGCTGCCGATTAACGAACATCCGTTTGACGGCAGCTGGGGTTATCAGCCGCTGGGGATGTACGCGCCGACCCGCCGTTTCGGTACCCGTGATGACTTCCGCTATTTTATTGCTGCGGCGCACGCCGCCGGGTTGAACGTGCTGCTCGACTGGGTGCCAGGCCACTTTCCTTCCGATGAGTTCGGTCTGGCGAAGTTTGACGGCACCGAACTGTATGAGCACGGCGATCCGCGCGAGGGCTATCACCAGGACTGGAACACGCTGATTTACAACTTTGGTCGCCGCGAAGTGAGTAATTACCTGGCGGGCAACGCGCTCTACTGGATGGAGCGCTTTGGTATTGATGGCCTGCGGGTTGATGCGGTGGCATCGATGATTTATCGCGACTACAGCCGTAAACCAGGCGAGTGGATCCCCAATGCGTATGGTGGTCGCGAAAACCTCGAAGCGGTGTCGTTCCTGCGTTACACCAACCGCACGCTAGGGCACGCGGCACCGGGCAGTATTACCGTTGCCGAAGAGTCGACTGACTACCCCGGCGTGTCGCGTCCGCCGGAATCGGGCGGGTTGGGATTCTGGTTTAAATGGAATCTTGGCTGGATGCACGACACCCTCGACTATATGAAGCTCGATCCGGTGCATCGTCGCTATCATCACAATCTGATGACCTTTGGGCTGCTGTATAACTACACCGAAAACTTTGTGCTGCCGTTGTCCCATGACGAAGTAGTGCACGGTAAGCGCTCGATCCTCGATCGCATGCCGGGCGACGCCTGGCAAAAGTTTGCCAACCTGCGTGCCTACTATGGCTGGATGTGGGCATTCCCGGGTAAGAAGCTGCTGTTTATGGGCAACGAATTTGCTCAGGGACGCGAGTGGAATCATGACACCAGCCTCGACTGGCATCTGCTGGAGGGCGAGGACAACTGGCACAACGGCGTGCAGCGGTTGGTGCGCGATCTGAACCTGACCTATCGCCATCATAAACCGATGCATCAGCTCGATTTTGACCACAGCGGCTTTGAATGGCTGGTGGTCGACGATCATGAAAACTCGGTATTTGCCTTTGTCCGCCGCGACCACGCGGGCAATGAGATTATCGTGATCGCCAACTTTACGCCGGTCGCACGCCATGACTACCGTTTTGGCATTAATCAGCCGGGCAGCTGGCGTGAAATTCTTAATACCGACGCCGGACATTATCACGGCAGTAACCTGACTAACGGCCTGCTGCACAGTCAGCCAGTCAACAGCCATCAGCGTGAACATTCGCTCAGTATGGTGGTACCACCACTGGCAACCGTGTGGCTGATGCGGGAGGGCGAATGAGTTCATTACTGGAGGGGCGTCCTGAGCCGTCGGGTGCCAGCTATGACGGTAAAGGCATCAATTTTACGCTGTTCTCCCACTTTGCCGAGCGCGTAGAACTGTGCCTGTTTGATGCCGAGGGCAACGAAACGCGTTATGACCTGCCAGCGCGCAGTGGTGATATCTGGCATGGTTATCTGCCCGCCGCCACGCCCGGCCAGCTGTATGGTTATCGCGTACACGGCCCGTGGCAGCCGCAGCAGGGGCACCGCTTTAATCCGGCCAAGCTGCTGGTCGATCCCTGCGCCCGTGAAGTGATCGGGGAAGTCACCGACGATCCGCGTTTCCAGTGCGGTATCGAAGAGCCAGACGGCGAAGACAGTGCCGCCATCGCACCGAAAAGCGTGGTGATTATCGACGATTTCGACTGGGGCGATGACCAACCGCCACGCGTGCCGTGGGGATCGACGGTTATCTACGAAGCCCACGTGCGTGGCCTGACGAAACTGCATCCGGATATTCCTGAAGAGATCCGCGGGACTTATGCCGCACTGGGCCATCCGGTGATGATCGACTATTTCCAGCGGCTGGGTATCACCGCACTGGAACTGTTACCGGTGGCCTATTTTGCCAGCGAACCACGACTGTTACGGCTGGGCTTAACCAATTATTGGGGCTATAACCCGCTGGCAACCTATGCGCTCGACGCGCGTTACGCTTCCGGCGTGGATCAGCTTCATCCGCTGAATGAGTTTCAGCAGGCGGTTAAAGCGCTGCACAGTGCGGGTATTGAGGTGATTCTTGACGTGGTGTTTAACCACACCGCCGAACTGGAAGAGACCGGGCCCACGCTGTCGAAACGCGGCGTTGATAATAAAAGCTATTACTGGCTGAGCGACGAAGGCGAGTACCAGAACTGGACCGGCTGCGGTAACACGCTGAATATCAGCCATCCCGAGGTGATGCAGTGGACGCTGGAGTGTCTGCGCTATTGGGTGGAAGTCTGTCATGTCGACGGTTTCCGCTTTGACCTCGCCACTGTGATGGGCCGCTCGCCGGATTATGACCCACAGGCCGTGATGTTTGAGGCGCTGAAAGCCGATCCGCTGCTGTCGCAAGTTAAGCTGATCGCCGAGCCGTGGGATGTTGGCCCCGGTGGTTATCAGGTGGGGAATTTCCCCGAGCCGTTTGCCGAATGGAATGATCATTTTCGCGATGCGATGCGCCGCTTCTGGATGTATGGCGATATCTCTAATGGCGAATTTGCCCGCCGCTTTGCCGGCTCCAGTGATGTGTTCCAGCAGCGGGGGCGTCTGCCCTCGGCCAGCATCAATCTGGTTACCGCGCACGACGGTTTTACACTGCGCGATGTGGTGAGTTTTGAGCGTAAGCATAACCAGGCCAACGGCGAAGATAATCGTGATGGCAGCAACAATAATTACAGCCATAACCACGGTGTTGAAGGGCTGAAGGCGCCACTGACGGTAATTGAGCATCGCCGTAACAGCGTTCATGCGCTGTTGACTTCGCTACTGCTGGCGCAGGGCACGCCGATGCTGCTGGCCGGTGATGAACATGGTCACAGCCAGCATGGCAATAATAACGCTTACTGCCAGGACAACCAACTGACGTGGCTCGACTGGCAGGACAACGATAGTGGGCTGTTTGACTTCACCGCCGCGCTGATCCACCTGCGCCGCCGTATTCCGGCGTTACAGCAGGACAGCTGGTGGCAGGAGGGCGACGGCAACGTACAGTGGCTGAATGCTGACGGGCAGCCACTGAGCAGTGAGCAGTGGGAGCAAGACGTGCACAGAATGCAAATCCTGCTTTCAGACCGTTGGCTAATAACAATAAACGCCTCTGAAGAGGTGAGTGACATCGTACTGCCTGATGGAGAGTGGCGCGCCATTCCTCCTTTTGCCGGGGATGATAACCCGATCCTTACAACCGTCTGGCATGGACCCGCGCACGGTGTGAGCGTGTTCCAAAAGCAATCATAAGGAGTCAGACATGGTTAAATTAGAAAGAGCAGATCATCTGATGTTGGCGAGACAGCTGCCAACGCAAACTGTAGCCCTCATCCTTGCTGGCGGACGCGGCACGCGCCTGCGGGATCTTACCGCTAAACGTGCCAAGCCTGCCGTGCATTTTGGCGGCAAATTCCGCATCATCGACTTTGCGCTGTCAAACTGTATTAATTCGGGCATCCGTCGTATTGGCGTGATTACCCAATATCAGTCACATACGCTGGTGCAGCATATTCAGCGTGGCTGGTCATTTTTCAGTGAGGAGATGAACGAGTTTGTTGATCTGCTCCCGGCGCAGCAACGTTTCTCGACGGAAAGCTGGTATCGCGGTACTGCCGATGCGGTGACGCAAAACCTCGACATTATCCGACGCTATAACGCGCAGTATGTGGTGATTCTGGCGGGCGACCATATCTATAAAATGGATTACTCGCGCATGCTGCTGGATCATGTAGATAACCGCGCGCAGTGCACCATTGCCTGTATTCCGGTGCCGATTGCCGAAGCCAGCGCCTTCGGTGTGATGGCGGTGGACAGCAACAATAAAGTGATCGAATTTGTTGAAAAACCGGCCAATCCGCCGTCGATGCCGGGTGATGATACTCAGTCATTAGCCAGCATGGGGATTTACGTCTTTAACGCCGATTATCTCTATCAGTTACTGGAAGAGGATCTGCAACAGCCTGATTCCAGCCATGACTTTGGCAAAGACCTGCTGCCAAAAATTGTCGCCAGCGGCGAAGCTTACGCCCATTCATTTAATCTTTCCTGCGTACAGAGTGACGATAACGCCCCGCCTTACTGGCGTGATGTCGGCACTTTAGAAGCCTACTGGCGCGCCAATCTTGATTTAGCCACGGTGACGCCGGAACTGGATATGTATGACCATGAATGGCCGATTCGAACCCAGATGGAGCAGCTGCCACCGGCTAAATTTGTTCAGGATCGTTCCGGCAGTCATGGAATGACCATGAACTCACTGGTTTCCGGCGGCTGCATTATCTCCGGTTCAGTGGTGGTGCACTCGGTGTTATTCCCGCGCGTGCGGGTGAATTCATTCTGCAATATCGATTCCTCGGTGCTGTTACCCGATGTGGTAATTGGCCGCTCATGTCGTCTGCGTCGTTGCGTGATCGATCGCGCCTGCGAGCTACCGGAAGGCATGGTGATAGGTGAAAACCCTGATGAGGATAGCCGCCGGTTTTATCGCTCGGAAGAGGGGATTGTGCTGGTGACGCGAGCGATGTTGGCCAGACTGGCCAAAGCGGCTGGCTGACGGATGAAAACGGTTATCGCTGTTGGCGCGCTGGAGCGCGCCAGAGCCTAGTTAAGGAGCCCAGAATGCAGGTTTTACATGTCTGTTCAGAACTTTTTCCGCTGCTCAAAACCGGGGGTTTAGCGGATGTTGTCGGGGCATTACCAGCAGCACAGATTGCAGAAGGAACGGATACGCGGGTGTTATTACCGATGTTTCCTGATTTACGTAAAGGCATTACCGATACAGAAGTGGTTGCGGAACTACAAACCTTCGCCGGTTACGTTCGGCTGCATTTTGGGCATTTTAATGGCGTCGGGATTTACTTGATTGAGGTGCCGGGCCTGTACGATCGTCCGGGAAGCCCTTATCACGATGAGTCTCAGTTTGCTTACACGGATAACTATTTGCGCTTTGCACTGCTGGGCTTTATCGGCTGTGAACTGGCATGTGGGCTGGATACCTGGTGGCGTCCGGATGTGGTGCATGCGCACGACTGGCATGCCGGTTTAACCTGCGCCTATCTGGCGGCGCGTGGGCGTCCGGCGAAGTCGGTATTTACCGTGCATAACCTGGCCTATCAGGGGCTGTTTTCGGCCCATCATATGGATCAAATTCAGCTGCCGTGGTCATTCTTCAGTATGCATGGCCTCGAGTTTTACGGGCAGATCTCATATCTGAAAGCCGGGCTATTTTATGCCGATCACATTACGGCGGTCAGCCCGACCTATGCGCGTGAGATTACCCAGCCGGAGTTTGGTTACGGCATGGAGTCGCTGCTGGAGCTGCGATTACGTGAAGGGCGGCTGAGCGGTATTCTCAACGGTGTTGATCCGGCGATCTGGGACCCAGAACATGATCTGCTGCTCGGTTCGCGTTATAACCGTGATGTGCTGGAAGCCAAGGCGGAGAACAAGCGACAGTTACAGACGACCATGGGCTTAAAAGTCGATGACAAAGTGCCGGTGTTTGCGGTGGTCAGCCGTTTAACCCGGCAAAAGGGGCTGGATCTGGTGCTGGAGTCGCTGCCCGGACTGCTGGAACAGGGCGGTCAACTGGTGCTGTTGGGAGCCGGTGATGCGGTGCTTCAACAGGGCTTTCTCGCGGCGGCGGCGGAACATCCGGGGCAGGTTGGCGTGCAAATTGGTTATCACGAAGCCTTCTCCCATCGCATTATTGGCGGCGCAGATGTCATTCTGCTGCCCAGCCGCTTCGAACCTTGCGGGCTGACGCAGTTATACGGTCTGAAATACGGTACTTTACCGCTGGTGCGCCGTACCGGCGGGCTGGCGGACACGGTTAACGACAGCTCGCTGGAGAATCTGGCGGATGGTATTGCCAGTGGTTTCACCTTCGAGGACAGTAATGCCTGGTCGCTGCTCAGAGCAATCCGGCGTGCTTTTGTTTTGTGGTCCCGTCCTTCACTTTGGCGTTATGTACAGCGTCAGGCGATGGGGATGGATTTTAGCTGGCAGGTGGCCGCACGTGCCTACCGCGATCTTTATCAACGCTTGCTGTAACCAGCACATGGGATACTTGATATGAACGCACCTTTCACCTACGCCTCACCGACACTCAGTGTTGAAGCGCTGAAGAATTCGATTGCCTATAAGTTAATGTTTACGCTGGGTAAAGATCCTTCGATTGCCAATAAACACGAGTGGCTTAACGCCACGCTGCTGGCAGTACGTGACCGGATGGTGGAGCGCTGGCTGCGTTCCAATCGGGCCCAGTTGTCACAGGATGTGCGCCAGGTTTATTACCTGTCGATGGAGTTTCTGGTTGGACGTACCCTGTCGAACGCGCTGCTGGCGATGGGTATCTATGATGATATCAACCGGGCGCTGGAGGAGATGGGCTTTGACCTTGCCGAGCTGATTGAGGAAGAGAACGATCCGGGGCTGGGCAATGGTGGTCTGGGCCGACTGGCTGCCTGTTTCCTCGACTCGCTGGCAACGCTGGGTCTGCCGGGGCGCGGTTACGGTATCCGCTACGACTACGGCATGTTTAAACAGAATATTATCGATGGTCGCCAGGCGGAGTCACCGGATTACTGGCTGGAATATGGCAACCCGTGGGAATTTCAGCGTTTTAATACCCGCTATAAAGTACGCTTCGGTGGCCGAATTCAGCATGAAGGCAGTAAGGCGCGCTGGGTCGAAACCGAGGAAGTGCTGGCAACCGCTTACGACCAGATTATTCCCGGCTACAACACCGACGCAACCAATACCCTACGGCTTTGGGGTGCGCAGGCGAGTAACGAAATTAACCTCGGTAAATTTAACCAGGGTGATTACTTCGCGGCGGTAGAAGATAAAAACCACTCGGAAAACGTGTCGCGGGTGCTCTATCCCGATGATTCAACCTATTCCGGACGTGAGCTGCGTTTGCGTCAGGAGTATTTCCTGGTCTCGGCGACGGTGCAGGACATTCTGCATCGACACTGGACCATGCATCAGACTTTCGACAATCTTGCCAATAAAATCGCCATTCACCTGAATGATACCCATCCGGTGTTGGCGATTCCTGAGCTGATGCGCCTGCTGATCGATGAGCATAAATTCAGCTGGGATGAGGCGTTTGAAGTGACCTGCCAGGTGTTCTCTTACACCAACCACACGCTGATGAGTGAAGCGTTGGAAACCTGGCCGGTTGATATGATCGGCAAAATTCTGCCGCGTAATTTGCAAATTATCTTTGATATCAACGACTACTTCCTGAAAACCGTTCAGGAGCACTATCCCGACGAATGGGAGCTGCTGTCACGCATCTCCATTATTGATGAAAATAATGGTCGCCAGGTGCGTATGGCTTGGCTGGCGGTGGTGGTCAGCCATAAGGTGAACGGCGTATCAGAGCTGCACTCTAATCTGATGGTACAGTCGCTGTTTGCCGACTTCGCCAGAATATTTCCCGGTCGTTTCTGTAATAAAACCAATGGCGTAACCCCGCGTCGCTGGCTGGCGCTGGCTAACCCGCCGCTGTCCAGCGTGCTGGACGAAGCGATTGGCCGCACCTGGCGCACCGAGCTGGGCGAGCTGAGTGAAATAAAACAGCATATCGACTATCCGACCTTTATCGAGGATATCGCCAATGCCAAGCTGACCAATAAAAAGCGGCTGGCAGATTGGGTGGCGAAAAATCTTGATGTGGTGCTCGATCCAACTGCGCTGTTTGATGTGCAGATTAAGCGTATTCACGAGTACAAGCGTCAGTTGTTAAATGTGCTGCATATCATTACGCGCTATAACCGCATCAAAGCCGATCCCACCGCTAACTGGGTGCCGCGGGTGAATATTTTTGCCGGTAAAGCCGCTTCGGCGTACTACACCGCCAAACATATTATCCATTTGATCAATGATGTAGCGAAGGTGATCAACAGCGATCCGCAGGTGAAGAATAAGCTGAAAGTGGTGTTTATTCCTAACTACGGCGTCAGCCTGGCACAGATCATTATTCCGGCGGCGGATCTTTCCGAGCAGATCTCGCTGGCAGGGACTGAGGCCTCCGGCACCAGTAATATGAAGTTTGCCCTGAATGGTGCGCTGACGATTGGCACACTGGATGGCGCAAACGTTGAGATGCTGGAGCACGTCGGGGAAGAGAATATCTTTATCTTCGGCAATACCACGCCGCAGGTTGAGGAGCTGAGACGCAACGGTTACAACTCACATCAGTATTATGATGAAGATCCGGAGTTACGCCAGGCGCTGACGCAGATTGCCACTGGCGTGTTCAGCCCGCAGGAACCGGGCCGCTATCGCAACCTGTTTGATTCGCTGGTTAACCTTGGCGATCACTATCAGTTACTGGCCGATTACCGCAGCTATGTTGATACCCAGGATAAGGTCGATGAGTTGTATCGTCATCCGGAAGAGTGGCAGCGTCGTGCGGCTTATAATATTGCCAATATGGGTTACTTCTCGTCGGATCGTACCATTCAGGAATATGCCGATGAGATCTGGCATATTTCACCGATAAGGCTGTAGCAAGGGTACTGGCAGGAAGTCGGGCGGCGTTCTTGTATAGCCGCCCGTATCTTTTAAGACGCCAGCGATAACGCCGGTTTTTTCTGGTGGGTAGCAAGCCATTCGCTGATGCGCGCTTGCTGCTGCTCGTTCAGCCACATACCCTGCTTGGTACGACGCCAGATGGCATCATCCAGTTCGCGCACCCACTCGTGCTGCACCAGGTAGCGCAGCTCGGCTTCGTAGAAATCGTGACCAAAGTTCTCACCTAAATCTTCGAGGCTGGTGGCATCTTTCAGCAGCGCTTCGCTGTTGCTGCCGTAAGTCCGCGCATAGTGACGCGCCATTCCTTCAGTAATAAAGCTATAACGACGGCGCAGGCTGGCCGCGTAGTCATCACGACCACCCGCGATATCACCACCCGGCAGTACGCAGTTGCGCGTCCAGGCTTCACCGATATTCGGGTAGTACTTCGACAGTTTCTCTAACGCATGCTCCGCCAGCTTACGATAAGTGGTTAGCTTGCCGCCAAACACCGACAGTAGTGGGGCTTTACCTTCGTCATCGCGCACATCCAGCGTGTAATCGCGGGTGATGGCTTGCGGTGAGTCGGACTCGTCGTCACACAGTGGACGAACGCCGGAATACGTCCAGACGATATCGTCACGCGCCAGGTCTTTCTTAAAGTGTTCATTAAACACTTTAAGCAGGTAATCGATCTCGTTGTCGTCAATTTTGACACTCTTCGGATCGCCTTTGTACTCCACGTCGGTGGTACCGATAATTGAGAACTCGTCCATCCACGGAATAACAAACACGATACGGTTATCTTCGTTCTGCAGGATGTAAGCCTGTTTCTGCGTATGAACGCGCGGCACCACAATATGGCTGCCTTTAATCAGACGAATACCGTAAGGCGATTTCAGCTTCAGGCTGTCGTCGAACAGCTGTTTAACCCACGGGCCGGCAGCATTCACCAGACCTTTGGCACGCCAGGTAAAGGTTTTACCGCTGTCGACGTCTTCTGCTTCCACCATCCACAGCCCTTTTTCGCGCCATGCACGGGTAACACGGGTGCGGGTACGGACTTCACCGCCGCGTTTCACCACTTCCTGAGCATTCAGCACAACCAGACGCGCATCGTCGACCCAGCAGTCGGAATATTCGAAACCGCGCACGATTTCAGGTTTAAGTACCGAATCTGAGTCAAAACGCAAACTTTTGCTGCCCGGTAAGCTGGTGCGCTTGCCGAGATGATCGTACATAAACAGGCCAACGCGGATCATCCACGCCGGGCGCAGATGCGGGCGGTGCGGCAAACGAAAGCGCATAGGAAAGGCAATATGCGGCGCCATTTTCAGCAGCACTTCGCGCTCGGCCAGCGCTTCGCTGACCAGGCGGAATTCGTAGTGTTCCAGATAGCGCAGGCCACCGTGGATTAATTTAGAACTGGCGGAAGAGGTCGCACAGGCCAAATCTTGCGCCTCAAGCATTAGCACAGACAGTCCGCGTCCTGCAGCATCAGCTGCAATGCCGGCACCGTTGATGCCGCCGCCGATTACGATCAAGTCTTTGGTTTCCACGTCATCTCCCCCGATGTTCGGAATGGCTCAATTATGTTCGTTTTCGAACATGATATTAGTCGGAAACCAACATTGATGCCAGTGGTTAACCGAATAAAAACATTTATGCGTGATGCAGGTAACATAATTAGCGACACAAAAGCGCGGTAACAATAACATTTGTCTGGTTATTGCCGACCGGGTTCAGGTTACAATAGCGCCAATTCGTTTCGTAATTGACTGGAAAACACCATGGAACAATTTGAATGTATCAGCGTGCAGCAGGCACAACAGCGTCTGGAACAAGGCGCGGCGCTGCTGATTGATATCCGCGACCCGCAAAGCTTTGCAGCCGCCCATGCCAGCGGTGCCTTCCATCTGACTAACGATTCACTTAACACCTTTATGCAACAAACCGATTTCAGCACGCCTGTACTGGTCATGTGCTATCACGGCAACAGCAGTAAAGGTGCGGCGCAGTATCTGCTGACTCAGGGGTTCGATCAGGCTTACAGCATCGATGGTGGCTTTGACGCCTGGCGCGCCGCTTTCCCACAGCAGGTTGAAACCACAGCAAGCTGATTTTCAGCCGACCGGCAATTAACACAGACAGGCACAGGGGCTGACAGTAATAATGAGGCGTATAACCCACTTTAATAATCCGCGTCTGGCGCAGGCGTTTGTCGACTATATGGCGACGCGCGGCGTGACGCTGCGCATTGAGCACCAGGAGGGCAGCTGGAATATCCTGCTGCCGGATGAAGCGCAGGCTGCGATGGTCGAAAACGAACTTCAGCAGTTTGTGCGTGATCCGCTGCACCCGCGCTATCAGGACGCCAGCTGGAAGTCAGGCAATACGTCCAGCGGCTTGCGTTATTCCAGCGCATCGCTGCTCGATAACATTCGCCAGCGCGCCGGTCCGCTGACCATGACGCTGATGGTTGTCTGCGTGGCAATCTATATTCTGATGCAGCTGCTCGGCGACCGCGCCGTAATGGCCTGGCTGGCGTGGCCGGATGGCGAAGGTCAGTATTTCCAGCTGTGGCGCTGGTTTAGCCATAGCTTATTGCATTTCTCACTGCTGCATATTTTGTTCAATCTGATGTGGTGGTGGTATCTCGGCGGAGCGGTAGAAAAGCGCCTTGGCAGCGGCAAGCTGATCGTGATTACGCTGATTTCGGCGCTGCTCAGTGGCTGGATGCAGGCAAAATTCAGCGGCATCTGGTTTGGTGGTTTATCAGGCGTAGTGTATGCGCTGATGGGTTATGCCTGGCTGCGAGGCGAGCGCGATCCCGAAAGTGGAATTTACCTTGAGCGTGGTTTGATGGGTTTCGCTATCCTGTGGCTGGTGATTGGATACTTTGGCGTGTTCGGCTTAGCGATTGCCAATGCTGCGCACGTCACCGGCTTGCTGGTGGGGCTTGCAATGGCATTTGTCGATACGCGCCATGTACGCAAATAAAAAGTATAAAGTTCGGAGATCTTCGTGAAGCAGACGCAACGTCACGACGCCATTATCGATCTGGTTCGTCGTCAGGGATATGTCAGTACTGAAGAGCTGGTGGAGCATTTCGACGTCAGCCCGCAAACTATCCGCCGCGATCTTAACGATCTGGCCGATCAGAATAAAATTCAGCGTCATCACGGCGGCGCGGCGCTGCCTTCCAGCTCCGAAAATACCGCGTGGCAGGATCGTAAAATGATGTGGTCAGCGGAAAAAGCGCGCATCGCTCAGCGGGTAGCCAGCCAGATACCCGATGGTGCCACGCTATTTATTGATATCGGTACCACGCCGGAAGCTGTCGCCCATGCGCTGATGAATCACAATAATCTGCGGGTGGTGACCAATAATCTCAACGTGGCAATGCTGCTGATGTCCAAGCCGGACTTCCGCCTGATTCTGGCCGGTGGTGAAGTGCGTACCCGCGATGGCGGTATCATGGGCGAGGCGACGCTTGATTTTATCTCTCAGTTCCGTCTGGATTTCGGCATTCTTGGTATCAGCGGCATCGATATGGATGGCTCGCTGCTGGAGTTTGATTACCATGAGGTGCGCACCAAGCGCGCGATCATCGAGAATTCGCGCTGCGTGATGCTGGTGGCCGACCATTCAAAGTTTGGCCGTAATGCGATGGTTAATCTCGGTAATATGAGCCTGATCGACCATCTGTATACCGACGAGCCACCGCCGCCGAGCGTGATGAAAGTGATTGAGCAGCATGAGGTGCATCTGGAGCTGTGCTGAATTGATGATTGCGGGCGGTGAGAACGCCGCCGCGCATTCATTTCTTAACGGTGATTGATCACGCCACGCCCATTCCCATCAAATGCAATAACTGCTGCGCCTGCTGTACGGCTTCCTGGCGATGTACCACGCCCAACTTCTGATAAAGATTACGAATATGGGTTTTAATGGTGGTTGGCGCGACGTCCAGTTCGCTGGCGATTTGATCGTTGCTGTAGCCGGAATAGATCAGTCCTAACACCTGCCACTCGCGCTGGGTCAGCGGGCTGGTACGAATCAGCTCCGGTACTTGTGGGTGGGTTAATAATCGGGTGATAAACGTCTCATCAAAATGGGCGAACTTGTGACGGTGATGCTGGTTGATATCGCGTAAAATCCTCTGCGCACGGTGCTGTTCCAGTTCGGGCAGGGTATTCAGTTGTAATAACTGCCGCAGCTGCTGCGCCATCGCTTCACCTTCAATCACAAAATGGCTGACAAAGCCGGTGCGGTTAGCCAGCGACAGCGACTCTATCAGTGCTTTCTGCGCATCGCTTTTACGGTCGGTCTGCCAGTAGAGCGCGTTGCTCAGCAGCAAGTTACGATTGAGATCGCTGATTAAACGCAAACGGCGTGCATTTTCATTCAGCTCATCCAGTACCACTTCGGCTTCATCATATTGCCCAAGCAAAATTTGCGCGCGGGCGATATTGCGCCACTGCCCCTGCAAAAAGTGGTTATCGGCATCTGCCGGTTTTGGCGTCAGTCGCAGCCAGTTAGCGGCGGCCACTTTGTCATTGGTCATCTGCCAGTAAATTACCCGCGGCTTGTCGGCATTCGTTACCCAGTCGCTGTGATACTGGCCGTTACCCAATAAGTTTTCACAGCGGTTAAGATGACGACGGGCATTATCCATATCTCCGCGCGCCAGTGCACATTTCGCCAGCATCGCCAGACACTGTAGCTGTTGCTGCGGCTGGAAATTTGCCAGCACCTCCAGCCCATTGCGCGCGGCGGTTTCAGCATCATCAAGATGCGACCACGACCACAGCAGCTGCGCGCGAATACGCAGCAAAAATTCGTGCATCGGTAACTGTTCCAGCCCCTGTTTATCAATCAGGGCAAAGGCTTTTTGCTGGGTTTCGAACGCGGTTTGCAGGAATCCCTGGGCGATCAAAATTTCACTCTGCTGCAATAGCGCCCAGAGCGCGTAATGGCAGATATCATGCTGTTGAGCCATCTGCGCGGTTTGCTGCATCATCGCCAGCGCCTGGCTCAACTCACCCTGGCAGTGCAGCACTTCACCCTTAACCGAGGTGGCAACAATCCGGCTGTAGTAATGAGCCAGCGGCAGTGTATTCAGCGCGTGAGTGGCCAGTCGCTCCGCTTCATCTGGCTTACCGGCGTTGATTGCCACCTGCGCGCGCAGCGCATCAAATTCGGCGCTCAGAACCGCATCAACCGCTATTTGCTGCATTGCCATCTCCTGCTCAGCGCGTGCCAGCAGCAGATTGACTTCATTATACCGATGCTGACTCTGTGCCAGCCACGCCTGCAATAAGATCAGCCGTGGGTTTTCCACCAGCAATTGCCATGGCAGCGCTTTCAGACCCTCTTCCAGCAGCGCCAGTTCGCTATGATTGAACAGCGACCAGGCGTGTTGCAGCAAGATATCGCGCAGTAACAAGGTATCTTCCGCCGCCAGCGCATGATGAATGGCTTCTCCGGCAAAGCCGAGCGCCATCCAGCCTTCCGCCGCCGCGCGATGCAGCTGATGCAGATCGCTACCCAGCTCCCACTGGCAGCGCTGGCGCAAAAAGCTGACAAACAGCGGGTGAAAATTAAACCACTGGCCGCTGTCGTCCATCCGCTGCAAAAACAGCCCCTGCCGCTCGGTCTCTTCCAGACGCAGCTGGCCATTTTCTTCGCCGGTAATGCGGGCAATCAGCTCATCATTCATTGAGCGCAGTACTGAGCTGCGCAGTAAAAAGTTACGCGTGGCGTCATCAACGCAGTCGAGCACTTCATCGACCAGATAATCAGACAGATGGCTGGCATTAATGCCCGCCAGTCGTTGCGCAGACTGGTGTGTTGGCGTATTGGACTGGCGTTCCGACAGCGCAATCAGCTGCAAAGCGGTTGCCCAGCCAGCCACATCATCACACAGCCGCTGGGAGTGAGTGGCATCAATTGGCTGCTGTAAACGGCAATCGAAGAACTGTTTCGCCTCGCCGTGGGTAAATGCCAGCGACTGGCTGTTAACTTCCAGCAGTTGCTCACGCACCCGCAGATTGGCAATGCCAAGTGAGGGCAGATTGCGCGACAGAATCACCAGCGTCAGGTTTTCCGGCTGGTGACGAATAAAAAAGCGCATAGCCTGATGGATGGCATCATTCGTCAGCAGGTGATAGTCATCTATTACCAAAAACAGCGGACGGTGCCATTCAGAAAGTTCGACAAACAGCTGGGAAAACAGGGCGCTCAGGCTGGCGTACTGACGTTTTTGCGCCAGCGCTTCGCTGCGCACGCAGTGGCCGCCGGTAGCCTGCTGAATGGCGGCCATAAAATAGGTGGCGAAGCGCTCGGGATAGTTGTCACTCTCATCCAGAGAGTACCAACCCAGATCGCTTTTATCGGCGGCCCACTGTGCAACCAGCGTGGTTTTGCCATATCCGGCCGGGCTGGTGACCAGCGCCAGGCGGTAAAAATTAATATTCGTGAGCCTTGCAATCAAACGCTCCCGAACAATGGTGTTCTGAAGCCGCGATGGACGGCTGAGTTTAGATGGTATCAGCATGGCTTACACTTCACTGTGCGAAATAGGAGGATACAACCGGAATTATTTTACAGCGTGTAATTAAGTACATTCCGTCAGTCGGCAGCCTATTGCAAGGATCGCTGATAATGAGAATTCATTATGTTGCACCTCATCACATTTCCTTACGCAAATTTTAATATTTCAGCTCACGGTATTAATTGAACATAACGAAATAATTAACTGTAGTTATCATTTTTATCAACGTTTTATCTTTACTGCTGCGGCTGCCGAGCTTCTGCCCGGCCAGAAAAATGGGCGCGTCAGAGAGTGACGTCAGCAGAATTTTTTGGCTTTATTGTCGTCATTAATGAGCTTTTTTCCGCATTGCCGTCTTAAATTAAGTGCTGGCGATCACATTTATGGCTACGCCCTGCAACTCATCCCCGTCTAAGCCCCTCACAGGATGATGCTGTGCGATAACGCAACCGTCAGCATGTGCGCATCAATTTTTCGCGAAACTATTCACTTACCGGAAGAGATTTATGTCGCAGCAAAAATTTAATAAGGCACGTTTTGAGGCAGCGCTGACTCGCCAGTGGCAACACCTGGGATTGAACTCGTTGCAGGAGCTGAACAGCCATCAGCGCTGGCAGGCGGTAAGCGGCGCGCTGGCCGAGCTGCTGGCCGCACAGCCGGTGGCGAAAGCAGATAAAAAGCAGCGTCATGTTAACTACATTTCAATGGAGTTTCTGATTGGTCGCCTGACCGGTAATAACCTGCTGAATCTTGGCTGGTATAACGAGGTGCAGGCGGTTCTGGCCGACCAGCAGATCAGCCTGACTGAACTGCTGGAGGAAGAGGTCGATCCGGCTCTGGGCAACGGTGGGCTTGGGCGTCTGGCGGCCTGCTTCCTCGATTCAATGGCAACCGTGGGCCAGTCGGCGATCGGCTATGGCCTTAACTATCAGTATGGTTTGTTCCGGCAGTCGTTTGATGATGGTCACCAGCAGGAAGCGCCGGATGACTGGCATCGCCAGTCTTACCCGTGGTTCCGCCATAACGCCGCGCTGGATGTGGATGTATCAATCGGCGGTAAAGTCGTGCGGGGTGATGACGGTCAGTATCGCTGGCAGCCGGGCTTTGTACTGCGCGGTGAAGCCTGGGATCTGCCGGTGATTGGCTACCGTAATGGCGTGGCGCAGCCGCTGCGACTGTGGCAGGCGACCCATGTTCATCCGTTTAACTTTACGCTGTTTAATGACGGCAAATTCCTGCAGGCAGAACAGCAGGGGATTGATGCCGCCAAACTGACCAAAGTGCTGTACCCGAACGATAATCATCAGGATGGCAAACGTCTGCGCCTGATGCAGCAATATTTCCAGTGCGCCTGTTCCGTTGCCGATATTTTGCGCCGCCATCACCAGGCCGGGCGTGCGATTGCCGAGCTGGCCGATTACGAAGTGATTCAGCTCAATGATACCCATCCAACCATCGCCATCCCTGAGATGCTGCGGGTGCTGCTGGATGAGCATCAGCTTGGCTGGGAGGCTGCATGGGCCATCACCAGTAAAGTGTTCGCTTACACCAACCATACGCTGATGCCGGAAGCGCTGGAGCGCTGGGATGAGAAGCTGGTACGCAGCCTGCTGCCGCGTCATTTAATGATTATCCATGAAATTAACAAACGCTTTAAGAAACTGGTCGACAAGCAGTGGCCGGGCGACGAGGCGGTATGGGCGAAGCTGGCGGTAGTGCATGACAAGCAGGTACGGATGGCGAACCTGTGCGTGGTCAGTGGTTTTGCGGTTAACGGCGTGGCGGCGCTGCACTCTGAACTGGTGGTTAAGGATCTGTTCCCGGAATATCACCTGCTGTGGCCGAATAAATTCCACAATGTCACCAACGGCATCACGCCGCGTCGCTGGCTGAAACAGTGCAATCCTGAACTGGCAGCGCTGATTGATGACACCCTTAAAGTGGAGTGGGCCAACAATCTGGATGCGCTGAAAGGGCTGGAGCCGCTGGCCGATGATGCTGCGTTCCGTCAGCGTTATCGTCAGATCAAGCATGATAATAAGGCCCGGCTGGCAAGTTACATCCACCAGCTGACCGGCATCAGTGTGAATCCGGATGCGATGTTTGATATCCAGATCAAGCGCCTGCATGAGTATAAGCGCCAGCACCTTGGGCTGATGCATATTCTGCACTGCTACCGTCAGCTGCGCGATAATCCGCAAAGCGAGATGGTGCCGCGCGTATTCCTGTTCGGTGCCAAAGCAGCGCCGGGCTACTACCTGGCAAAAAATATCATCTACGCGATCAATAAAGTCGCCGAGAAGATCAATAACGATCCGCTGGTGGGCGATCGCCTGAAAGTGGTGTTTATTCCGGATTACCGCATTACCGCCGCAGAACTGATGATCCCGGCCGCCGATCTTTCGGAGCAGATCTCTACCGCAGGTTATGAAGCCTCCGGCACCGGCAATATGAAGCTGGCGCTGAACGGCGCACTGACCATCGGCACGCTTGACGGCGCGAACGTCGAAATTGCCGAGCAGGTGGGTGAAGAAAATATCTTTATCTTCGGTAATACCGTGGATGAAGTGAAAGCGCTTAAAGCTAAAGGCTATGACCCGCGTAAGCTGCGTAAAAAAGATAAACATCTTGATAGCCTGCTGAAAGAGCTGGAAAACGGCTTCTTCAGCAATGGCGATAAGCACGCCTTCGATATGCTGCTCGACAGCCTGACCAAAGGTGGCGATCCGTGGCTGGTGCTGGCAGATTTTGCCGAATACATTGCAGCGCAGCAACGGGTTGAAGCCTTATGGCGCGATCAGGAAGCCTGGACGCGTACCGCGATTCTTAATACCGCGCGTACCGGCATGTTTAGTTCGGATCGTTCAATTCGCGACTATCAGCAGCGTATCTGGCAGGCCAAACGGCAGGGCTGATTTCAGGCTGGTTTACTGGCGAGTCTGGCACTGTCCAGGCTCGCTGCAATAATGACGCCTGACAGGCAGGATTGGCCAAGGTGAATAATGGATTCAAAACAACTTAACAAGGCTGCCACTGCGGCCGGTATTGCATCCAGCTATATCAATGCGAAGGGGCAGCCAGAGGCGATTGCCGACGAGACCAAACAGCGCCTGCTGGCGGCGATGGGCAATCCGAAGCCGGCCAGTGCTGCGCCGCTGCCGGCGGCCAAAGTATTTAGCGGCAGCGGTAAGTTAACGCTACCGGTCGATGGCAAAGGGCATTTCCACTGGCACTTACAGGCAGAAAGCGGCAAGCAGTATCACGGCGAGATTGCCGCAGGCGATACCCTGACATTGCCATCCCGGCTGGCAACCGGCTATCACCAGCTGACGCTGACTCAGGGCAAACAACAGTGGCCGTGCCGTATTATTGTTGCGCCGAAGCGCTGCTTTGAGCCACAAAGACTGCGTGACGGTAAAAAGCTGTGGGGTGCCTGCGTCCAGCTTTATACCGTGCGCTCCGAGAAAAACTGGGGCATCGGCGATTTTGGCGACCTGCGCAGAATGCTGGAACAGATTGCCGATCGCGGCGGTGATTTTATCGGCCTTAACCCGATTCATTCGCTCTATCCGGCTAACCCGGAAAGTGCCAGCCCGTACAGCCCCTCTTCGCGTCGCTGGCTGAATGTGATTTATATCGATGTCGCACAGGTAACCGATTTTCAGCAGAGTAAAGCGGCGCAGCGCTGGTGGCAGGAGAGTGCGACTCAGCAGGCGTTAAGCCGTGCGCGCGACAGTGAATGGGTGGATTATCAGACCGTCAGCGATCTGAAAATTGCCGCACTGCGTCTCGCCTGGCAGCAGTTTTGTACCCGCGATAAGCAGGATGAAACCTGTGTCGATTTTGAACGCTTTATTACCCATGGCGGCAGCAGCCTGTTTTATCAGGCGGCTTACGATGCAATGCATGCGGCGATGCTGAAAGAGGATGCGCAGCGCTGGGGATGGCCGGTATGGCCGGAAGCGTATCAAAATGCAGATAACGCAGCTGTACAGACTTTTTGCCAGAAAAATCAGCAGGAAGTGCGCTTCTGGCTGTGGTTACAGTGGCTGGCTAATCGTCAGTTCGACCAGTGCTGGCAGCAGAGCCAGCAGCGTGATATGTCCATCGGGCTGTATCGCGATTTGGCGGTCGGCGTGGCAGAGGGCGGAGCGGAAACCTGGTGCGACCGCGAACTCTATTGCCTGAAAGCCTCGGTGGGCGCGCCGCCGGATATCTTAGGGCCGCTGGGACAAAACTGGGGCCTGCCGCCGATGGATCCGCATGTGATGGCGGCGCGGGGCTATCAGCCGTTTATCGACCTGCTGCGTGCCAATATGGCCAGCTGCGGCGCATTGCGCATCGATCATGTGATGTCGATGCTGCGGCTGTGGTGGATTCCGTACGGTGAAACCGCCGACCACGGTGCCTATGTGTATTATCCGGTGGAGGATCTGATGGCGATTCTGGCATTAGAGAGCCAGCGCAATCAGTGTATGGTCATCGGTGAAGACCTCGGTACTGTGCCGGTGGAGATTATCGGTAAGCTGCGCGACAGCGGGGTTTATTCGTGGAAAGTACTCTATTTCGAGCAAGAGTCGGCCGATCGCTATCGTGCGCCGGATGCCTGGCCAGCTCAGTCGATGGCCAGCGCCACCACCCACGATTTACCGACGCTGCGCGGGTTCTGGAGTGCCGGTGATTTGACTCTCGGTGAAGAGTTAGGACTGTATCCTGATAAGGTGATTTTGCGCGGGCTGTATGAGAATCGTCAGCAGCAGCGGCAGGCGTTGCTGGATGCATTGCACCAGTACGGCTGTGTGCCTAAGCGGTTGGGTAAGCGGGCGCTGAACATGCCGATGACGCCAGAGCTGAATCGCGGTATGCAGCGTTTTATCGCCGACAGTAACAGTGCGCTACTGGGTTTGCAGCCGGAAGACTGGCTGGATATGGAAAAGCCGGTGAACGTGCCGGGAACCACCGATCAGTATCCCAACTGGCGGCGCAAGCTCAGCACTACGCTGGAAGCGATGTTCACCGATCAAAAAGTTAATCGCCTGATTAAGGATCTGGATCGGCGTCGGCGTTAGAAACCAAGACGACCCGACAGGCGGAGTGATTCGCCCGTCGGGTAATTGTCCATCAAAATCATTGAGTTAAATTAGCACAGGCAAGTTTAGGAAAGAGAGATACGGTATAAAATTCTTTAATCCATCAGAAATTCAGTTTCTTTTGAAGAAAATAGCAGCAAAGTTGGGGGAGGCTTATCTGTCCTGGTATGGATGATGAGGTTTCTACAGTTAATCTTACCTGTTCCATTAGCTAAACGTGTTGCGCGACAGCTTTAAGAATCAATATTTATTCAGCCGGGATGATTAACGTCTTTTGATTCTCCGGATACATTATGCACCTTCAAAAAAGTCATTCATTACTTAACTCCATTTATCACTCACTCCATTATCGCAACGTTTTTGATTAGTCGATCATTTGGAAAGTGGCTGTCCGGCGATCAATTTCACTACGTTAAAATTAATCGCATAAAAAAGGGTTCATAACACTGTTATGAACCCTCCGCACCATCAAGTTTTCATGGCGTGACGACAAACTTAATAATAAGAGTGCTCGCCGCGCTGGTGTTCTGTCAGATCGCGCACGCCTTTCAGCTCCGGGAAAGTTTGCAGCAGCTCTTTCTCGATACCTTCTTTCAGCGTCACGTCGACCATTGAACAGCCGTTACAGCCGCCGCCAAACTGCAGAATGGCGTAGCCTTCATCAGTGATCTCCATCAGCGAGACTTTACCACCGTGGCCTGCCAGCTGCGGGTTGATCTGCGATTGCAGCTGATACTCAACGCGCTCAATCAGTGGCGCATCGTCTGACACCTTACGCATTTTCGCGTTAGGCGCTTTCAGCGTTAGCTGGGAACCGAGGTTGTCAGTAACGAAGTCAATTTCAGCATCATCCAGATATGGCGCACTAAGTTCATCAACGAAAGCGGACAGTTTTTCAAACTTAAATTCGGTGTCAGTGGCTTCTACTGCATCGGGTGGGCAGTAGGAGACGCCGCACTCGGCGGTAGGCGTGCCCGGATTAATAACGAATACGCGGATCTGGGTGCCATCTTCCTGGTTTGACAGCAGTTTTGCGAAGTGTTCTTGCGCAGAATCAGAAATTCGGATCATGGCGATTGCTCAATAGTTAACACATTTAACTGGTTATAATACGCCCATCACTGGCGCGCTACAAGGTTCGACACTGGCATGTCACGGCAAAGCAGAAGCGGTAGCTCTTACTGCTAAAAAGATAGCTCCTTGTCCGGTCCAGGCCTCAAACAGCGCGATTCAATTTTCTCCATTTCCAGACATTTTTGCCTGATTTTGTATAGCGTTTTGCTCTACGCTGGATTTGGCTGGATGTGACATCAATACTGGCAGATATCTACTGTTCATCACTGGCGGAGATTCCTGGTATGCCAATACTGCTTCTTCGCTGTAGTTCAGAAGTAAGAGTTAGGTTTTTGGGCAGCCCGTGACTTGCGGGTAATTGCGACAGACCAGATTGAGTTTGTATTTCGGCTCGAAACCCTTATCCAACATGCATTGCTGAACAATAGCGGCTTTGCGTAGTGTCGGCACGTAGGGCACCGAGCCCAAAGGTTGCGGATAACCGCATTGATACATTACCGCCAGTGCTTGTTTGTCGTTTTCAATTTCATGAGAATAATGCAGCGAGGCCCCCGCTTTACGCCAGCTAATCAGCGAGAACGTGCTCACGCCGGAATCCGGCTTTATCGGATGAAACCCTCTGTCTGCAACAAAAGGCAGCGCTTCTAACTGGCTCTGACTCAAGGGATGCCCCTGCTCTTGTTCAAGGCAGGCTGGCGTATCGTGGTAAATACGAATGCTGCAAATTTTGAATCCGTCTTTTCGGGTAAACCCCATATTTTCCATGCATTGGTAATACAGAACCGACTCATTATCCGTTTTAGGGATATCGGGCCCAGGCAGTTGTACGCCGCATTTACCCATCGCGATACGCACGCCGTTGATGTCGGTATCAGGACGCTGCCACTGTGTCAGATCCGGTGCTGGAGGGCATCCTGCCAGCAGTAATACCGACGTTGTCAGCAGAGGTAAAGTTATCAGAGTCGATTTGCGGAACATCAAAAAACCTTAATTATTATAGTTTCAGCTGGCATCCATACTCTGCCCGTATTGCTCCTCACTCCAGTAAAAATTTCAACCTTTCTGGATTGATCAGTTTCCACAACGGATCTGAAATATTCGACCCGCTGATACCCTGGGATTTACGTTGAGTTCTGACTGCTGTTTTTCGCTTATAGCGGCCTGATAACCCGTTCCCCCAGAAATTAAATTCTCATTTATTAAAGCCTGCGCCAGTCACTGGCTAATTTTGTCTGGTGGACAATCTTATGCTAAGCAATCTGCGTATCGCGGTTTCGGCTATCACTTATACCGAGATGCCGAGCGGTCCAAATGGCACGGCGATTGTCGGGTACGCCATTGCCGTCGGCGCCGTACTGGTAAAAATAATGTGAGGGTGTTTAAGCGGGAGCCGGATCTGGCGCTGGAAGATTTCGTCAGCTAGCTGCAGGCCCAATCTCGAAGTTGTAAGGTCCGCTTTGTGCCAGAAGCGGACGTAGGGCATGTCCTGGAACTTTAAAATAATCTATCTGATGAGTCGCAGCCCTCTGAATACGATTTTTTTGAATTCTTCACATTCGGAATGCTCAGTCTTTGTACAACATGCGACATGTTTCAGCCCCCGGCTTAACAACTGGAGTTTGCGGATAGTGCCGTCGATCTCCGTTGCTCGCTGAAGAAGCTGAACGCTGTCTAATGCGAGTTTGTTCTCTGCACTAAACATTGCGCCTATTTCATCAAGAGAAAACCCCGCAGCCTGCCCAAGCGCGATTAATTGCAGTTTATTGATAACATTTTCATTGTATTGCCTTCTTAGCCCGTTACGGCCAACAGGTTTGATTAGTTTTTTCTTTTCGTAATATCGCAACGCTGACGGGGTAACTCCGGTAAGGTCAGCGATTTCCCTGATATCCAGTTCTTTCATTGTTGACTTAAACCTCACTTTAAGTTGCACACTGATCATTATGTCATTTAAAAGAAGGAGTAAGCATTGGATATCATTATTTTTTTCAAAACTGTCATCACGGGCATTGGCGCAACACTGGTCATGGATTTGTGGTCGTTATGTCAAAAGCTCATTTTAAAAATTCCACCATTGAATTATGCGCTGGTAGGCCGCTGGATTTTATGGCTTCCACAAGGAAAATTCAGGCATCACACCATTCTTTCAGCGTCACAGATACGTGGGGAGAATCTTACTGGCTGGGTATTCCATTATCTGACCGGGATAATTTTTGCTGTTATCCCGCTTTTGCTTAACGGAAGGGGTTGGCTCCATGAGCCTTCTATCTCCACAGGTGTGTTGACAGGTTTGTTAACTTTGATTGCTCCGTTCTTAATTTTGCAACCCGCGTTTGGCTTTGGTATCGCCGCCTCCCTTACACCTCGTCCATGGGTGGCGCGTTTGTTAAGCCTGATTACGCACCTTGCGTATGGTATTGGGTTATATGGCATTACCGCTGTTATGACGTCATCATCATAGCGACATTGAGCAGTTCAAGTGTCAGAACACCCACTTTTATTGCCTTGCACTGACCCTATCGCTGTTTTGATAAGCCGGATGAACAGAAAGTTATTAATTGGCGGACAATTTCATTGTCCGCTTCTCGTTCTTAGCGGAAATTCGTCAGAAGAGTTAGTTTGCTCTTTGCCAGAAACGGAAGTTGTGACAGCGGCTTATCCGGATAAATGGAGAGTAAGCGAGCTTGCCCTTTGCCTCGCGGCCAGAAATACATCCTCTTGAATATGGAATTATTATTCAGGTTTTAATCGCTCTTCAAAGGTTTACGAGAATCGCTTCTGACATGTTGTGATGTCCTCAAAGCCATTCATAATATAAAAGTGAACAACTTGGATACCGCAACGCACCTGGAGAGCAAAAATGGATAAATATGCGGAGCAACTTACAGGATTTATGCGGGCCGTAGGCTGTATGAATGATGCGGCAAACCGCACGTCTGACTATTTCGTGATGAAACTTGAAGAAAGCGATAGCATGCAGACTTCTGTGGCGATATATCACTCGACCATTACAGATAAGTTTCCTGCCGCATACTGGCACCCGCAACTTGAAGCTTGCGATGAAAAAATGTTTATGGAAAAGGTGGCGTTATGGTTTTTTGAGCATCGGGACACTCAGCGGCTGCCTACTTCACTCAAGCAGAACCTGCTCGCCCATTTTCACGATGGACTCACTTACATGACCGGTAATGCGTTGTACTTTACCCTCATCACCAGCCCACCAGTTTGGTATGGCTCCCTACATGATGAGTTCGTCATTGAGTCACAATATGGCAGATTCCTCGTGCATTTTAGTTGTACTGACTGACTCTTTATTCATCATCCAGCGGCAGTAACGTTCCGATTAATAATGTATTTAACAGGCTAATTAGCCGCTGGCAGTAGAAGCGGTCCTGGCAGAGGCTGTGCGGTGAGTAGGTGGCCGGGATTATAAGTTTAACTCGATGTCATTACGAAGCTGTAAAAAGTAAAACGTCCGCTTCTCGCTCATAGCTGACATCGACGACAATTAAAATAAGAAGTAAACACAAAAAAGTCGAGCGGCATTATTTGCACGCTTACCGCATCTGTTGGATACCATATCAACAGAATCTCCCTGTTGGCATAGCGTAACGGCCTCTTTAATCATACCCCACGAAAATCATTCGGGAACCGTTCAGCATGGTTCAAACAGCGCTACAGGGTTCGGCACAGGCACCAGACCTGCACGCTGGCGGCGCCAGCAGCCATTAACAGACGGCTGATTTCGCCAACGGTACTGCCGGTAGTGACCACATCATCAACGATGGCGATGTGACGCCCGCGAACGTCAATTTCCAGCCTGAAAGCCCCACGCAGATTTTTACGCCGTGCGCTGGCGCTTAACTGATGCTGCACCTTTCCGGCGCGCACCCGGCGCAATCCTTGTGGCTGATAATCACTACCGCACCAGTGCGCCAGTAAACGCGCCAGCAGGTCGGCCTGATTAAATCCCCGCTGCCATGCGCGTCGCTGATGCAGTGGCACGGCAACAATGATCGCTGGCCTGGCTAACGGGCGAATTCGTCGTTGCTGCCACCAGCTCAGCAAAATCAGCCGCGCCAGCACCGCAGAGAGTGCCGTTGTGCGATGGAATTTGAACTGAGTCAGCAATACGCTGAGAGGAGGCTGGTAGTTGCTGACAAAGCACAGCGCCTGCCACGGCGGCGGACGTCGCAGGCAGCGGCCGCACTGCCCGGTGATACCGGCTGCTGGCAAGCCACAGCGCGGGCAGGCCGCCGGATGAAGCGGCAACTGGCGATAACAGTAACTACAAACTCCCTGCTGATGCAGCGCCAGCGGCATCAGGCATAGCCAACAACATCCCGGCATTGGTAGCATAGTGGCCTCTAAAGTAATTCTGTAACGAATAAAGGACAATAACCGATGGCGCAGCTCTACTGGCAGACCGCCGGCACAGGAAAAGTTGATCTTGTGCTGTTGCACGGATGGGGACTGAATGCCGAAGTGTGGCATTGCATAATCGACCGGCTCAGCCCGCATTTTCGTCTGCATCTGGTAGACCTGCCAGGCTTTGGCCGCAGCAGCGGTTATGGCGCAATGACGCTGGACCAGATGGTGGACAGCCTGCTGCCGCAGATGCCGGAACAAGCGGTGTTAGTTGGCTGGTCGCTGGGCGGCCTGGTCGCCAGCCGCCTGGCGCTGCGTTATCCCGACAGAGTGCGGGCGCTAATCAGTGTGGCATCGTCACCTTGTTTTACTGCCCGCGAAGACTGGCCCGGGATTAAACCGCACACCCTGCAAGGTTTTCAGCATCAGCTGAGTGAAGATTTCCAGCGCACGGTTGAGCGTTTTCTGGCGCTGCAAACGCTGGGTACTGAATCTGCGCGGCAGGATGCGCGGTTGCTGAAGAGTGTGGTGTTGTCGCAGCCGATGCCGTCGGTCGAGGTACTGGAAGGTGGGCTGGAGATTCTCAGGCAGGTCGATCTGCGTGCTGAGATGGCCGGATTAAAAGTGCCAATGTTACGGCTGTATGGCTATCTCGACGGGCTGGTGCCGCGCAAGGTTGCCAGTTTGCTGGATGAGCAATGGCCAGATAGCGAATCACGCATTATTGAGAAAGCGGCACACGCGCCATTTATCTCGCATCCCGAGGCGTTCAGCCAGCATGTTATTGATTTTACGCAGTCGCTGGCGCAGTAACATTTGGTCATATAACTGGCAAATTTGTAAGTTAGCAGTAATAATTGCTCAGGTAAGCAAGGCTGCTAATTATCTCATCAGTCTGAGTTGTCCACGGAACCGGGCAATAATTTTTTGGCTGTTTACGTGTTCTGAAGTGGTAATTGCACATATCAATATCGATCTAAGGAGAGGCTTTATATGAATGTATTAAAAACTATTGCTGCAACATTAGTACTGGGTTCAGTTTCTTTTGGCGCGCTGGCGGCGGAAGAAGTGACCAAAGAGCAGGTTGAACAGATGAAGCTGGAAAAAATCGGTACGGTAACCACTACCGCTGAAACCACTTCACCAATGGATGCTAAAGCAGTGCTGTCAAAAGAGGCTGATAAAAAGGGCGGTAAATACTTCCTGGTTATCGCCGGACGTGAGCACGGTAAAATCAGCGCGACTGCTGAAGTTTACAAGTAATCCGTTCGCCGGGCATGCCTGATTAAGGCACGCCCGTTTTCAGCCACAGATAATGCCACGGCGCTAACACCAGCGTTTCATTCCCGTCGATCACCTCTTCGCGCACAATATCACGATACTTTCTTTGCTCGGGCAGCCGGGTTTCCACGCTTTTACTGCTCAGGTTATACACGCATAACAGGCTGGCTTGTCCGTCATGCGAGTAGCGGCGCAGTATCAACAGCGTATTGTCGCTGTCGAGAATTTCCATTGGATTATCAGGATGAAAAGCCGGCTGGCGGGTTCGCAGCTGGATTAATGCGCTGAGCTGCGTAAACACCTGATGGCGCAGCCCGTTTTCTGCCGTCAGCTGCTGCTCAATATCGGCAATGGCATATTTCTCGCGATTAATCGCGCGGTTGTGGCCGGCCGCTTTTACCCCTTCGTTGTCATTGCGCGAACCCAAAATACTCTGTACATAAATCGCCGGTACGCCGGGAAAGGCCAGCAGCAGGGCATGTGCCAGCATAAATCGGCGCAGACGCGTCTCGTCGTCGTCGTCCTGCTGGTTAAGCGCGTCCATATAGGTGACGTTAATTTCATAGGGGCTGGTGCTGCCATCCGGATTGTTTTTATACGAGATCAACGCGCCTTCCATTGCCAGATCGCGCACCAGTGCGACGATCTCTGATTCCGGCAAAATACCGCGCGCCGGATTAAGACCAATACCGTCATGTGAAGCGAGGAAGTTAAAGAAAGTGGTGGTGCCACCGCCGGAGTCCAGCGAGGCGGCCCACTGGCGCAGCGCGCGTGAAGAGCCATTATGTATTGCATGCAGCACCAGTGGCGGCAGCGAAAACTGATACACCATCTGTGCTTCATCCTCGCCGTTACCAAAATAGCTGATGTTGTCCTGATGCGGCACATTGGTTTCGGTAATGATCACCGTGCCGGGCGCCACCTCATCGACGATGGCGCGAAACAGTTTCACCAGCTGATGGGTTTTCGGCAGATGAATGCAGCGGGTGCCGGGGGTTTTCCACATGTAGCCAACTGCATCAAGGCGGACATAATCGGCCCCTTTTTTCAGGTAATCCAGCAGTACGCCGGCCATGCGAATCAGCACTTCCGGATTGCCGAAGTTGAGGTCTATCTGGTCGGCACTGAAGGTGGTCCAGATAAAGCGCTTTTCACCATTGGCAAAATCAAACGGCGTCAGCAGCGGCGAAGTGCGCGGGCGCGTGACCGCACTAAGGTCGGTGGCGGGCGGCATACTGATAAAAAAGTCGTCCCAGCCGGGGTCCAGCGCCAGAAAATGTTTAAACCAGGCGCTGTGCGCTGACATATGGTTGCAGACAAAATCGAACATCAGCCGCGTATGGCGATGTAATTCGGCAATATCTGACCAGTCGCCACAGATACTGTCGATCCGATGGTAGTCAATCACGGAAAAGCCATCGTCGGAAGACCATGGAAAGAACGGCAGCAGATGGACAATATTAAAAGTGTTGTGCAGATGCTGTTGGTAAAAGCGGGCAAAGGTGGCCAGCGTTGGCGCTTCGCTTTCGCGGAACTGATCGGCATAGGTAATCAGCACCACATCTTTCTCATCCCAGTGTGGCTTACGGGCATTTTTTATTGACTCGCGCGCCGCACGTATATCAGAAAGCAGCCGCTCGCGGCTGGCCTGCGGGAAGGTCGATGAATAGATTTCGTCTATTAAATTATTGATATTATGCATTTTAATCCAACGGGCCACCGCGTGGAGAATGAAAAAGCACTCTTTTTCACTGTAGACCGTTGGACTAAATTCGCAACCACCTGGCAGAGTGAAGCTGCAGACTAATGGCAGTTTTTGCTCTGTTTACATCCCCGGCAGCCGGATGATGAAAGCGTCGTGATGGCAATCCTTTCTGACGGCAGGCGCAAGTGACGGAGTATGGCGATCACCAGCAGGTTAAACACCACGACTAAGGCGATGGCGATACTGCTGTAACGCGGATGAACGGCAAAGGTGGCGAACTGATAAAACAGCGTAGCCAGTGAAAAGGCCAGATTTAATCCCCAAAATATGGAGAACGCCATCCAGCGGCGGCTGCTTTCGCGGGCGATCGCCCCCATTACCGAGACGCAGGGAACATACAACAGCACGAATAACAGATAGCTATAAGCGGCAGCATTGTTTGCGAATTTACTGCTCATCATACCCATCGCGCCGCTGGCCATTTCGCCATCGCCTTTGCTGGCTTCAATCGGATTAGCCAGCACGCTGAGTGAAAAGGTGGCTTTCAGGCCCTGCCAGGTTTCATTCAACGCTTCGGTGAGTTCCTCACGCAGGCTGAACTGGCTGGGATCAAATGGCGTCTGGCTGATCGCTTCAGCGGTATACAAGGTGTTAAGCGTACCGACCACCACCTCTTTTGCCATTGCTCCGGTTACCAGGCCGACGGTGGCCTGCCAGTTATCATTGTGCACGCCAATCGGCGCCAGCAGCGGCGTAATGCTGCGGCTGACGTTAGCCAGCGCTGAGTCGTTGATGGTGCTGACCGGCTTACCGCTAAAGGAAAAACTGTTAAGTGCGCCGATAATAATACTGGCGACAATGATCACTTTACCGGCGCGCAGCACGAATCCCTGTAAGCGCTGCCAGGTTTGCAGCAGTAAGGTTTTCAGATGCGGAACGTGGTACAGCGGCAGCTCCATAACAAATGGCGTCGCGTCGCCACGCATCAGGGTATGCTTCAGCAGCAGGCCAGTGCCAATCGCCGCCAGAATGCCGGTAATGTAGAGGCTGAATACCACCAGCGCACCGTTCTGACCAAAAAAGGCGGCGGCAAATACGGCAAAAATCGCCAGCCGCGCCCCGCAGGACATAAACGGGGCCATCATTACGGTGATCAGCCGCTCACGCGGCGCATCAAGGGTGCGGGCACCCATTACCGACGGCACATTGCAGCCAAAGCCGACGATCAGCGGCACAAAAGATTTGCCTGGCAAACCGAGCGCCTGCATCAGGCGATCCATCACAAACGCCGCGCGCGCCATATAGCCGGAGTCTTCCATAAACGACAAAAACAGATACATCATGCCAATCTGCGGCACCAGTGGCAGCACGGTATTGATGCCGCCGCCCACTCCCTGCGCCAGAAACAGCGTCAGCCAGTCGGGGAGCTGCAACATCCAGCCCAGCCATTGCATACCATGAATAAACAGCGCTGCCGAGCCGATATCAAACAGCGGCTGTAGTGCACCGCCAATGTTTATTGCCAGCAGAAACATCAGATACATCATCAGCAGGAAAATCGGCACGCCGAGCCAGCGGTTGAGGATCAGGCTGTCCAGCCGTTGCGACAGGCGATGGGGCTGCGCCAGATGACTATTGCTGACGGCGGCACTCAGCTTTTCGATGGTGCGGTAGCGCGCTTCAACGATGGCCAGTGCGTAATCCTGCGATAGCGATGCCAGTAATGCCTGGGCTGCGGTTCCGGCTTGCGCAATACTAAAGATATCGCCTTCCAGCATTTGAATCGCTAACCAGCGACGTTGCGCTGCGGAAAAAGAAGCGGGCAGCGTCTGCGTCAGCTGCGTGGCGGCATGGTTAATCTCAACCGGATAATCAATCGTCAGTTCGGCGGCCTGAAGTGAATGCTGATCTATCGCCTGCTTCAGCGCATCAATACCCTGCGCCCGGGTTGAAACCAGCGGGACTACCGGGCAACCGAGACGTTTTGCCAGTGCCTGAGTATCGATGCTGATACGCTGATTTTCGGCAATATCCAGCATGTTAAGCGCCACAATGCAGGGCACGCCGAGCTCCAGTAACTGCACGGTGAGATAAAGATTACGCTCCAGATTGCTGGCATCGACCACATTAATCAGCAGGTCGGCGTCGTTGCTGAGAATGTAGTGGCAGGCGATCTGCTCATCCAGCGAGCTTTGCTGCGCCAGCGTGGTCAGCGAGTAAGTTCCCGGCAGATCGATCAGCCGCACCTGCTGCTGAGCGGTGTTAAAGCTGCCCTCTTTGCGCTCAACGGTGACGCCCGCCCAGTTGCCAACACGCTGGCGTGCGCCGGTTAACTGATTAAACAGCGTTGTTTTGCCAGCGTTTGGGTTGCCAATCAGGCCAATGGTGCAGGTTTTCATCATCAGCCTCGTTTAGCTCACGCATTCGAGCTGGAGCAGGGCGAGATCTTTTTTCCGCAGCATCAGATTAACGCGTCGCGTTTCAATCTGCAGCGGGTCACCCAGTGGTGCAATACGCACCACATCAAAACTGGTGCCGGGCAGCATGCCCATCGACAGCAGTTTCTGGCGAAATGCTGCGCCGATAGTGGCGCTGAAACCGATGATTTTATAGCGTTGTTGAGCGATAAGTTGCATTAAAGCACCTCGATATTGTCGCCGGGCGACAAAGAAGATCAGGGTGTAATTTTAATGAGAACGATTATCGTTGGAATTGACGTAAAACAATTTCGCGGTGAACTGAGAAAAATAATCAGGGCGAAAAAGATTCCGCCCTGTGAGGTGATTACTTTTTACCGAAGGCCGCGGCTAATGCATCGCCCATCGCGCTGTTGCCCGCCGGGGTCTGACTGGCTTTTGGACGCGGTTTGCCCTGTGCCGGACGTCCGCCATCACGCGCGGCGCTCTTGCCGTTGCCGCCTGCGCGGACATTACTTTCGCCAGGCTGTTCGTCGAGACGCATGGTCAGTGCGATACGTTTACGTTGCAGATCGACTTCCATCACCTTCACTTTGACGATATCACCGGCTTTCACCACTTTATGCGGATCGTCGATAAATTTGTCGGAAAGTGAAGAGATATGCACTAAGCCATCCTGATGCACACCGATGTCGACAAATGCACCGAAGTTAGTGACGTTAGTCACCGCCCCTTCCAGCACCATGCCAGGTTGCAGATCGTTCATGGTGTCGATGCCGTCGGCAAACTGCGCGGTTTTGAACTCAGGACGCGGATCGCGACCCGGTTTTTCCAGCTCTTTGATAATGTCGCTGACGGTAGGCACACCAAAACGCTCATCGGTAAAATCAACCGCTTTCAGGTTACGCAGCTCAGACGGATTACCCATCAGCTCGTTCAGCGCCTGGCGGGTAGCAGACAGTATGCGCTCCACCACCGGGTAAGCTTCCGGGTGCACGGTTGAGGCATCCAGCGGGTTATCGCCATGGTTAATACGCAGGAAGCCGGCACACTGTTCAAAGGCTTTCGGCCCGAGGCGGCTGACTTTCAGCAGCTGCTGGCGGTTGCGGAAGCGGCCGTTCTCATCACGCCAGCCGACGATATTCTGCGCCATCATTTTGCTCAGCCCGGCCACGCGCATCAGCAGCGCCACCGAGGCGGTATTCAGATCGACACCCACGCCGTTTACGCAGTCTTCGACTACCGCATCGAGCTTTTTCGCTAACTGGCTCTGGCTGACATCATGCTGATACTGGCCAACACCAATGGATTTCGGATCGATTTTCACCAGCTCGGCCAGCGGATCCTGCAAACGACGGGCGATAGATACCGCGCCGCGCAGCGACACGTCCAGATCCGGGAACTCCAGCGCCGCCAGTTCGGAAGCCGAGTACACCGAGGCACCGGCTTCACTGACAATCACTTTCTGCGCCTGTACCTGCGGGAACTGTTTCTGCACGTCCAGGAAGAAGCGCTCAGTTTCGCGTGATGCCGTACCATTACCAATCGCCACCAGCTCAACCTGGTGTTTACTGCACAGATTCGCCACCGCCACTGCCGCTTTCGCTGCCTGGCCGGTGTGTGGATAGATGGTATCGGTCGCCACCAGTTTGCCGGTGGCATCGACTACCGCCACTTTTACGCCGGTACGCAGGCCCGGATCGAGGCCCATGGTGGCGCGCATGCCGGCCGGGGCCGCCATCAGCAGATCGTGCAGGTTACGGGCGAACACATTGATGGCTTCATCTTCTGCACGCTCGCGCACGCTGCCCATCAGCTCGGTTTCCAGATGCAACAGCACCTTGATGCGCCAGGTCCAGCTGACGACCGCTTTACGCCAGCTGTCAGCCGGCGCATTGTTCAGGCGCAGATTCAGGTGTTCAGTGATGATCTGCTCACCGTGGCTTTCACGCGGCGGCTCATCAAACTGCGGATCGGCATTCAGCGCCAGCTGCAGCACGCCTTCGTTGCGGCCACGAAACATCGCCAGTGCCCGGTGTGAAGGCACCGTCGACAGCGCTTCATGATGATCGAAGTAGTCGCGGAATTTCGCGCCCGCTTCCTCTTTGCCTTCCACCACGCGGGAAACCAGATGGGCGTTTTTCCACAGGTATTCGCGCACCTTCGCCAGCAGCGCAGCGTCTTCAGCAAAGCGCTCCATCAGAATATAGCGTGCGCCATCCAGCGCGGCTTTCACATCGGCCACGCCTTTATCGGCGTCGACAAATTCTGCGGCCAGCTGCTCAGGCTGATGTGACGGATCCTGCCATAGCGTATCTGCCAGCGGTTGCAGGCCCGCTTCCATCGCGATCTGTCCACGCGTGCGGCGCTTCGGCTTGTAAGGCAGATAGAGGTCTTCGAGTTCGGTTTTGCTCATCGTGCCGTTGATCGCGGCAGCTAGCGGTTCGGAGAGTTTGCCCTGTTCGTCAATGGATTTCAGAATGGACTGACGGCGCTCTTCCAGTTCGCGCAGGTAGCCAAGACGCGTCTCCAGTTGGCGCAGTTGGGTGTCATCCAAACCTCCGGTCACTTCCTTACGATAACGTGCAATAAACGGCACGGTATTCCCTTCATCCAACAGGCGAACAGCGGCTTCAACTTGTTCAGCTCGTGCCTGAAGTTCACTTGCAATAATGCGGCTCAGCGAATCATTCATCATCGGTTCAACTATCTTGCTATCACAGGGTTGAGAATCAGGGGACAGTTATACGGATCGACGCGCAAAATTGCCAGCCAGCTGGCAGTGATTGCGCCATAATCCGAATTTTCTATCCGGCGTAGCTGATTTCATTCACGTACCACAGCGCTTCGCCTGCCGGTGTATGAACGATAACGGCATCGCCGACTTCTTTTTTCAGCAATGCGCGCGCCATGGGTGAGTCAATAGAGATATAGTCGTTACGACCAAAGATTTCGTCATAACCCACGATGCGAAAGCGTTTGATGTCGCCATCATCATTTTCAATCTCGACCCACGCACCGAAGAACACTTTGCCATCCTGCTGGGGTGAGTAGTCGACAATGCGCAGCGCTTCGAGGCTTTTGGTGATATAGCGCACTCGTCGGTCGATTTCACGCAGCCGTTTTTTATTGTATTGATAATCGGCATTTTCACTGCGGTCACCCAGACTGGCAGCCCAGGTCACTTTTTTGGTCACTTCCGGCCGCTCTTCACGCCAGAGGAAGTCCAGTTCCTCTTTTAGCCGGTTATAGCCTTCACGGGTAACGAGTTTGGTTTTCATCGGCTTTTAGCTCTGTTGGTTATGACATGCTGTTACTGCGATTTTAGAGGGAATATTATCAGAGCTTCAACCTTGTTCGGGTTAAGCTGTGACAATCAGTGGCGATAAGGTTGCAACGGCGCAAAAATGCGCACAGACCTGTTAAAAATCAATGTTAAGCCCCTGTTTAATATGCTTTGTAACAATTTCGGCTACAATATAAACCATTAATAACTGTCACTGTACGGCAACTTTTTTAAGAATAGTGACTCAGGCAATCGCGCCTTTGGGAGTATCGAAATGCAAGAAAACTACAAAATCCTCGTCGTTGATGATGATATGCGTTTACGTGCGCTGCTGGAGCGTTACCTGACCGAGCAGGGCTTTCAGGTGCGCAGCGTGGCTAACGCTGAGCAGATGGACCGTCTGCTGACCCGTGAATCTTTCCACCTGATGGTGCTGGACCTGATGCTGCCAGGTGAAGATGGCCTGTCTATTTGTCGTCGTCTGCGCAGCCAGAGCAACCCGATGCCGATCATTATGGTCACCGCCAAAGGTGAAGAAGTCGACCGTATCGTCGGGCTGGAAATTGGTGCGGATGACTATATTCCTAAACCGTTTAACCCACGTGAACTGCTGGCGCGTATTCGCGCGGTGCTGCGTCGTCAGGCCAATGAACTGCCGGGTGCGCCTTCACAGGAAGAGGCGGTGATTGCTTTTGGTAAATTCAAACTGAATCTCGGCACCCGTGAAATGTTCCGTGAAGATGAACCGATGCCGCTGACCAGCGGTGAATTTGCGGTACTGAAAGCACTGGTCAGCCATCCGCGTGAGCCACTTTCCCGTGACAAACTGATGAACCTGGCGCGTGGCCGCGAATACAGCGCCATGGAACGCTCCATCGACGTGCAGATCTCTCGTCTGCGTCGTATGGTTGAGGAAGATCCGGCGCATCCGCGTTATATCCAGACCGTCTGGGGCCTCGGCTATGTCTTTGTGCCGGACGGCAGCAAAGCATGAGGCGATTCCGCTTCTCTCCGCGCAGTTCGTTTGCCCGAACGCTGTTACTGATTGTGACCCTGCTGTTTGTCAGCCTGGTCACAACCTATCTGGTGGTGCTTAACTTCGCCATTCTTCCCAGCCTGCAGCAGTTTAATAAGGTGCTGGCATACGAAGTGCGTATGCTGATGACTGACCGGTTGCAGCTGGAAGATGGTACGCAGCTTGAAGTGCCGCCAGCGTTCCGGCGCGAGATCTATCGCGAACTGGGTATTTCGCTGTATACCAATGCAGCGGCGGAAGAGAGCGGATTACGCTGGGCGCAACACTATAAGTTCCTCAGCGATCAGATGGCGCAGCAGCTGGGTGGGCCAACCGATGTTCGGGTCGAGGTGAATAAAAACTCGCCGGTGGTGTGGCTGAAAACCTGGCTGTCGCCGGATATCTGGGTGCGTGTGCCGCTGACCGAAATTCATCAGGGTGATTTCTCGCCGCTGTTCCGCTATACGCTGGCGATTATGCTGCTGGCTATCGGCGGGGCCTGGCTGTTTATCCGAATTCAAAACCGACCCCTGGTGGAACTGGAGCATGCTGCGGTACAGGTGGGTAAAGGTGTGATCCCGCCGCCGCTGCGTGAATATGGCGCATCGGAAGTGCGTTCGGTTACGCGTGCTTTTAACCAGATGGCGGCTGGCGTTAAGCAACTTGCGGATGATCGTACCCTGCTGATGGCAGGCGTCAGCCACGATTTGCGTACGCCGCTGACGCGTATTCGCCTGGCGACTGAGATGATGTCGCAAGAAGACGGTTATCTGGCCGAGTCGATTAACAAAGATATCGAAGAGTGTAATGCGATTATCGAACAGTTTATTGACTACCTGCGCACCGGCCAGGAAATGCAGACCGAACTGGCTGATTTGAACAGCGTGTTAGGTGAAGTGGTGGCCGCTGAAAGTGGTTATGAACGTGAAATTGAAAATGAGGTAATGCCTGCCGAGTTGCTGGTGGAAATCAATCCGCTGTCGATCAAACGTGCGGTGGCAAATATGGTGGTTAACGCCGCGCGTTATGGCAACGGCTGGATTAAAGTCAGCAGCGGCAGTGAGCTGCAGCGCGCGTGGTTCCAGGTGGAAGATGACGGGCCGGGAATCGCACCTGACCAGCTAAAACATCTGTTCCAGCCGTTTGTACGTGGTGACAGCGCCCGCAGTACCAGCGGCACCGGGCTGGGGCTGGCGATTGTGCAACGCATTATCGATGCGCATCAGGGGGCACTGGATATTGGTGTCAGTGAGCGTGGAGGTTTACGCATTCGCGCTTACTTACCGTTGCCACAACAAGCGTCAGTAGCGTTACCGGCAATAACAACGCCGTCCTGACGGAGAGCTGGGCGAAAACGCGGCGCGTCGTTACCCGTATCGAAGGTTTGCATCAGAACGGGAGCCGGGAACGGCTCCCTGCGTTATTCCTGTCAATCTCAGAGCTGTGGGCCTGCTTTAACCAGCGCGGCACCAGCAGGTGTATCAGTGTATTTATCAAAGTTATTAATAAAGCGCTGTGCCAGATCGCGTGCTTTGTCGTGCCACTCTTCTGCGGTCCGGTAGGTATTGCGCGGATCGAGAATCTGACTGTCCACTCCCTTCAGTGCTACCGGCATTTGCAGATCAAAAATCGGCAGTGTCCGGGTCTCCACTTCACTCAGTTCACCCTGCAAAATGGCATTAATAATCGCACGCGTGTCTTTGAGTGAAATACGCTTGCCGCTGCCGTTCCAGCCAGTGTTGACGAGGTAGGCTTCAGCGTCAGCATCCTGCATGCGCTTCACCAGCACTTCGGCATACTGTGTCGGATGCAGAGTGAGGAATGCCGCACCAAAACAGGCGGAAAAGGTTGGCGTTGGCTCAGTTACGCCGCGCTCGGTGCCCGCCAGCTTGGCGGTAAAACCGGACAGGAAGTGATACTGCGTTTGATCGGCGGTAAGACGCGAGACCGGCGGCAGTACGCCAAACGCATCGGCGGTCAGGAAGATCACTTTTTTCGCGTGGCCCGCTTTTGAAACCGGCTTAACGATATTATCGATATGATTGATCGGATAGGAAACGCGGGTGTTTTCGGTTTTGCTGCCGTCATCAAAATCAATCGAACCATCGCTTAATACCACCACGTTTTCCAGCAGCGCGTCGCGACGGATGGCGTGATAGATTTCCGGCTCCGCTTGCTCGGAAAGTTTGATGGTCTTGGCGTAGCAGCCACCTTCGAAGTTAAACACGCCGTCATCATCCCAGCCGTGTTCATCATCACCGATCAACTGACGCAGCGGGTCGGTAGACAGGGTGGTTTTTCCAGTACCGGACAGGCCAAAGAATACTGCCACATCGCCTTTTTCGCCGACGTTCGCCGAACAATGCATCGAAGCAATACCTTTTAATGGCAACAGGTAGTTCATGATAGCGAACAGACCTTTTTTCATTTCGCCACCGTACCAGGTGCCGCCGATCAGCTGAACGTTTTCCGTCAGGTTAAACGCGACAAAGTTCTCCGAGTTTAACCCCTGCGCTTGCCAGTCCGGGTTGCTGCATTTCGCACCGTTCATCACGACAAAGTCGGGTTTAAAGCTGGCCAACCCGGCTTCATCTGGCTGGATAAACATGTTTTTCACGAAGTGCGCCTGCCAGGCAACTTCAGTGATAAAACGCACGCTGAGGCGGCTGTCAGGGTTAGCACCGCACCACGCATCGACAATAAATAAGCGTTTGCCGGACAGTTGCCTGGTCACCAGCGCTTTCAGTGAATCCCAGGTGTCCTGTGACAGCGGCTGATTATCATTCTTGCCTTTACCCTGATCGCACCACCACAGGGTGTCGCGCGTGGTGTCATCACGCACAATATATTTATCTTTGGGTGAACGTCCGGTAAAGATGCCGGTATCCACCGCAATAGCACCGGATTGAGTCTGAATGCCGCGCTCGTAACCTGTTAAACCGGGTTGGGTTTCTTCCTGAAAGAGAGTGTCATAATCGGGGTTATGAACAATCTCAACCGTATCAGTGATGCCATAAGCGACGAGGTCCTGGGCGGTCAGGCCGTTAGCGCGCATATTACTGCTCCTTTATCGGTTTTTTTACTGCATAAAATGTAGGGGGTATTTCGTTTTCACCGACCGTGATCATCGATATCAAGGGTGAAACAGGGCAGGGATAATCACGATCGCGCGCAGTGTACACCTGTGACTCATTAGCGAAAGAGCGGAACGGCAGAAATGAGACACGAAACGATTTAATGATGTAATTCAGTGCAATCTGAGGCGGGAATATGTCGTAAGCATCAGAGAAGCCAGCTTTAATTGTCGATATTAGTGATAATAACAGTGGGGAATAGATAAGGAGATGGCTTAAGAATTTTAGTGCGGGCGGCGCGGCCGCCGCCCATGACTGATTAATGTACTTGCTGGTTGCCGGTCGCTGAGTCGTTACGAATGGCGGCAATATCGATGGCATCATAGACATAGTGGCTACCACAGTAGTCACAGTTCATATCAATTTCACCGTCTTCCGCGAGAATTTCATCCACTTCGGATTGCGGTAGCGTAGTCAGCACTTCGCCACAGCGCTCACGCGAGCAGGTGCATTTAAACTGCACGTTCTGCGGCTCATAAACCGTCACTTCTTCCTGATGATACAAACGCCATAACACTTCGTTGGCAGGCAGAGTAATCAGCTCTTCGGTTTTAATGGTTTCGGTTAAGGTCGCCAGATGAGTAAAGTCATCAGTGCTGGCATCCTGCGCCGGTAAGACCTGTAGCAGAATGCCGCCGGCACCTTTCTGGCCTTCCACTTCACCGGTGCGCAGGAACAGGCGCGTTGGCAGCTGCTCGGAGCGCATAAAGTAATCTTCGAGACAGGCAGCCAGCGTATCGCCTTCCAGCCCGACCACGCCCTGATAGCGCTCACCCTGCTCCGGGGAGATAGTGATCACCAGGTAGCCATTACCCACCATTTCTTTCAGCGTGCTGCCTTCAGCAATTTCACCCTGAGTACGCGCCACGCCGCGCATCTCCTGACGATTGTTGCCATTGATTACCGCCAGATTCAGTGCGCCATCACCCTGCAACTGCACGGTGATATCACCGTCAAACTTCAGCGTCGCGGTTAGCAAGCTGGTGGCAATCAGCAGTTCGCCCAGCAGTTGCTGAACCGGCTGTGGATAGTCATGGCCTTCAATAATTTCGCGCCAGGTGTCAGAGACGTTTACCAGTTCACCGCGTACGGCATAGTTTTCGAACAGGTAACGATGCATTTGGTCTTGATGGGACATAATTTTCTCTCATAGTTGCGATCTATTCATCGCCAGAATGTTTAAATTTCATCAGATCGCGGCGCTCTTTCTTGTCGGGGCGGCGGTCGGGATGGGGCATCGTCAGCGCATTCATTTTGCGCGCCAGCGCCACTTTTTCGCGTTTCTCAATACTTTGTGCCGTTTCGGCGTACAGCTGCTGGGCTTCCGTTGCGGGACGTCGTTGGTCGGTAATTGCCAGTACCACCACGGTTTTTTCATCGTTGCCCTGGCGCAGTGTCAGTTCGGCATCCACTTCCATTAGCTTGCTCGGTTTGCTGCGCTGACCGTTATAGTGAACCTTGCCACCTTCGATCATTTCGCGAGCCGCCGCGCGGGTTTTATAAAAGCGTGCAGCCCAAAGCCATTTATCGAGCCGGACGCCCTCAGTGCTTTTCTCTTTCATTGCTGCTCCTGATTAACGATCTTCCGTCACTATCGCGCTAACGCGGCTAGCAGGGTGCGATAGTCATTTATCGCAGGATGGCGGGCGAAGGTGATATCGGGTCGCCCTGAGTCAGGATTGCTGATGCCTAAACAGTAGCCAATTCCCCAGCATTTTGCCGCATCGAGAATCTTTTCGTTATCGTCGATAAATAGCGTGCGCGCATTGTCAAAGCCTGTCTGCTGCTGAACCGCCTGCCACAAACGCTGATCTTCTTTCGGATATCCAAATGTGTGGGTAGAAAGTAATAAATCAAGGTGCTGGTCAAGGCGGGTTTGTTCCAGCTTCACCTGCAGATTCCACGGGTGCGCATTGGTCAGCAGGATGGTGCGCTTGCCGCTGGCGCGCAACGCCGCAAGAAATGGCAGCGTGTCGTCACGCATCTTCGCTCGCTCGCGCATCTCCCAGGTCATCGCACGGATATCAAGATCCAGTTCCCGGCTCCAGTAATCCAGGCAGTACCAGTCCAGCGTATGCTGCACCGCCTGATATTTATCGTCGATCAGCTGGCTGGCGGCATCAATGCTAATACCACGCTGGTTGCTGAGCGTTAGCGGCACGTGCTGTAGCCAGAAATGGCTGTCAAAAGCGAGATCGAGCAGGGTGCCGTCCATATCAAGCAGGACGGTATCAATTTCAGACCAGTTCAGTGAATCAGGCATGCGGGCTCCGCGCGAGGATGAAAAACCGGGCGACAGGGTAGCACAGTTACTTAGCGGTCAGAACAGCGGCCGTACCGCCTGAATGGAGGTCAGCGAGTGGTTAAAGCAGTGTTCGTAATAGCGCTGTATTTCGACCATCCGCGTACGATTTCGGTGCATTCGCTTCAGTGCCAGCAGGCTGTTTACCAGCAGAGTGATGCTGACGATTAACAGCAGTAAACTGGTGCCGAGGTAGCGCCACAGGCTAAGGGCGTCCGGCTCATTGTGCAGCGCAACGTGCTGAGTGCCGTTCGCATCGGTAGTGATACTGGTGATAATACCGGAAGCGCTAAACGGCGTATGCAACAGCATTGATGACAATCGTTGCAGCTCATTCCACTGATCCGGCGCATTATAATCAAACAGCGAAACCGCTGGCTGCGGCTGGCTGACCAGCTGGCGGCCTTCATCACTGATAATCAGGAAACCACCCGGAGGTGGGCTGTTCAGCGCTTCCGCCGCGCGATGAGTTTCGCGATAGAAGAAAGAGGAGGTGGCGGTGTTTACCAGGTTTTCCAGCGCCTCCGCACTGACCGGCCGTAACAGCACGTTCATGCCGTTCAGCGCACCGGAATTTGCCCGACCAATCAGCGTTTCCCAGTCTTTAGCATTACCAAGATTAACCAGCGCGTTCTTCAGGCGCACACAGTCCTGCGGCTGGCTACACAGGTCCTGCGTTTTTACCACCAGGTCCGAAAAGTCATCCAGCAGAATCATACCTGATTTCTGAATGGCAGTAGCCAACTGTGGGTTTAGTTTGGGATCGGTACTGGTTTGCGGATGCAGTTGCTGATTGGTTGTCAGCTGTAAAGCGGTGGCTTTATCAATGATCTCAGACTGCGGCTGTGGCAACGGTGCGGCATTATTCCAGTAGATCGCCGAACAGTCGAACGGCATAAAGGCGTAAGTGCGGTTGCTCTGATAGTTGGCGGGCACTGAGCACATGCCGCTACCGCTGGCATGCAAGCTGTCGCCAACCCGCAGTGAAATTTTCTGCAGATCGTCAACCGTCGTCACCTTGATGCTTTCGGTGCCTTTAATCCACGCCATACTCAGCTTGATTGGCATGCTGAGCGGTATCCAGCTGACCAGCAGCACCAGTACCAGCAGCGAGCCGCAGGCCAGCACCAGATTTTTTCTCCAGCGCTGAATGGGAAAATTACGTACTTCATCCTGCAATGACAGGAAGCGCCCCTGGCGTACTACCTGGCAATTAAGATAGATATCTACTTCGGTGGTCTGGCCTAAATCGTGATTAACGTAAGGCTGCCAGTGTGGCGGATAAATCAGATCGATAATGCCCAAAGAGATATTACTGATCTGACCCTGATTAGACTCACTAAACAGCCCCCAGCGTTTCGGCGCACCGCGCAGGCAGTGAATCTCGCGCAGGTCTTTTTCCGATGGGCGACGATACAAAAACCAGCAACTGACGGCGATCATCACAATACCGGCGCTTATCAACCACGGCATCAGCAGCGCAGGAGAGATCAGGCTGATAAAGAACATCAGCAGGGCGCAGCCAATCACTACCGCTTCACGGGTGCCCTCTGGCCGCGACAGGCTGTACTCTTCAATCGTCTCTTTACGAATGTTGAGCAGCTCAATATTTTCGCCTTCTTCTTTACGAATTGACGCGTTAGGTGCCAGTGGGCGCACCATCGGTGGCAGCGCGGGCTGTTCAAAGGCGTAGCTGGTCAGCGAATGGCCGTTAAGGGAGATCACCAGCGGGATGGTCTGCGTTTTAATCAGCTCAACATAGTTCTCATCGGCGATATGCTGTTCCCACAATGGCGGCAGATGAACTTCAACTGCATCAAGGTAATAGCGCCATTTATGCGGCTCATCGGTGGAGAGTCCGTAACGGGTAATCGCTCGGGTAACCGGATAGACATTGCTGCTTTGCGAGTTAAGCGCCAGTTTTACCGGAGAGGCGCTGGTTCCACCTGGCAGTTTACTGGCAGCGTTCTTCGTCAGCGATGCGAGGTAGCGTTCGACGGCAGCGCGTTCTTCATCGGTAAGTTTACGGTGAGGGGGACTGACAAACGGCAGTGGTTTCGCCAACGGCGGACGATGCCGCATAGCGTACCAAAAGAAACAACCTGCTACGATCGAACAGGTTAGCATTACAGCCAATATGATGACTATTGTGCTCATGCTTTGCTCATCCCAGCCAATGTACTCCCGTCACAGTCTTGCTCATTCCTGCATACATTATATCTTAAGGTTAATTTTGGCGTGGCAGGGCAGAACTGGTAACTGGCCTTACATACAAAATAGCGCACAAAATCATAAAATTAGAGGGTTTTTACAGTAAGCCTTGTGCAGATGTTACCAGGCATGTCTGTATTTAAGTATCGGCATAGTCCTATTTTTATCGCCAAAACGGTGATTTATGCAAAACTTTTTCTTAGCATTTACAACCATTTGTTATAAGAAAGTAAATTAAAGCATGCGATGATTGGATTCCGCTGGTGGCTATCGCACAATGGAATTTAATCACATTCTGCGCTTCGCTTCACAATGGCGAAGATGCACCTTATTCGGCTTTTCCCTGGGGCCATTATGACCAGACAATTACAGAAACCTGAAATCCTTAACGTAGAAACAGTTGCGCGCTCGCGGTTATTTACCGTTGAAGCAGTCGACCTGGTATTCAGCAATGGTGCGCGCCGGGTCTATGAACGCATGCGCCCTTCCGGTCGTGAAGCGGTGATGATTGTGCCAATTATTGATAATCACCTGATTTTAATCCAGGAGTATGCCGTCGGTCTGGAAAGCTATGAACTGGGTTTTCCCAAGGGACTGATCGATCCGGGTGAATCGGTGTTTGAAGCGGCGAATCGTGAGCTGAAGGAAGAGGCGGGCTTTGGCGCAAGCGAACTGGAGACACTCAGCAAGCTGACCATGGCGCCATCTTACTTCTCCAGCAAGATGAACATCGTAGTGGCTGAGGGGCTTTATCCGGAAAAGCTGGAAGGTGATGAGCCAGAACCGTTGCCGCTGACGCGCTGGCCGCTGGATAATTTGCTGGCGCTGCTGGAAGAGCCGGATTTTCGTGAGGCGCGCAATGTCAGTGCGCTGTTCCTGGTGCGGGAGTGGTTAGTGAAGCAGGGCAGGCTGGATTACTGACAACAGATCCAGGGGCGACGTTGCCGCCGCCCCTGTTACCCTCAGAACAATTCGTGACTTTCGCCATTATCCATCAGGGTGGTGCCGACATCGTGCACGGAGTATTCGGTTGGCTGTGTGCCATCGATAAAGTATTCCGCACGGCTGTTACCGCCATTAGCCAGCTTACCGGTGCTGCGATCGATATTCACCGTCACCACGCCTTCTGGCGGAGTAAGCGGCTCTACCGGAACGCCATCCAGCGCCGATTTCATAAAGCTGTCCCATGCTGGCTGAGCGCTTTTTGCTCCGCCTTCATAACCAGAGATCTGGTCAGGGATAGCACCTGAAGCGGTGGTACGACCCAGATCGCGACGATGATCGTCAAAACCAATCCATACCGATGTCACCACGCCTGGGCCATAGCCCGAGAACCAGGCATCTTTTGAACTGTTCGTGGTACCGGTTTTACCGCCGATATCATTACGTTTCAGATCACGCCCGGCACGCCAGCCGGTTCCCATCCAGCCTGGTTCGCCAAAGATATTACTGTTCAGCGCGCTTTTAATCAGGAACGACAGCGGTGTGTTGATCACGTGTGGTGCATACAGCTGCTCGCCATCCTGCTGGGGCTGGCCACCCGGCACCTGCTCAAGCTGTGGCTGCGGTACTGCGACATTACGGTTTTCTTGTGAAACCGCCACGTTCTCCACGCTGTCTTCGTTCATCGCCAGTGCTTTTTTGGTTTCACCGTAAATCACTGGCAGATTGCACTCAGGACAGGCCACTTTTGGCTTCACTTCAAACAGCACGTCACCCTGTTCATTCTCGATTTTGCTGATGAAATAAGGGTCTATCAGGAAGCCACCGTTAGCCATAACCGCATAGCCGCGCACTAACTGCAGTGGGGTAAACGAAGCTGAACCCAGTGCCAGCGATTCAGTATGCACGATATTCTGTGCCGGGAAGCCAAAGCGTTGCAGGTATTCCGCCGCGTAATCGACACCCATCGCGCGCATGGCGCGAACCATCACCACGTTCTTCGATTCACCCAAGCCTTGACGCAGACGGATTGGGCCATCATAGCGCGCCGGGGAGTTTTTCGGACGCCAGTCTGAACCGGCACCCGCATCCCAGCGAGAAATGGGCACATCGTTAAGGATTGAGGCGAGGGTTAAACCCCGGTCCATCGCGGCGGTATACAAGAACGGTTTGATGTTAGAACCGGCCTGGCGCAGTGCCTGAGTCGCACGGTTAAATTTGCTCTGGTTGAAGTCAAAACCGCCAACCAGGGCGCGTACCGCACCATCTTTAGGGTTGAGTGATACCAGTGCCGAGTTGACATCCGGTACTTGTCCCAGCCACCAGTCGTTATCAACTTTGCGAACCCAAATCTGCTGGCCCGGCTGAACGACCTGGGTCACGCTGCGCGGCGTAGCACCCTGCTGGGTATCCGATTTGAAAGGGCGCGCCCAGCGCATTCCGGCCATGCCGATCGACACGCTGTTGCCATCGCGCATCAGCACGGTGGCTTCATCGTTGTTAGCCGCAGTGACTACCGCCGGGATCAGCGGTCCGTAAACCGGAAGCGCCTTCAGGGTTTTCAGTATTTCTGTATTGTCCCAGGCGGCTTCACCAGCCTTCCACAGCACATTTGACGGGCCGCGGTAGCCGTGACGCATATCGTAAGCCATTACGTTATTGCGAACGGATTCCTGCGCCGCCGTTTGTAGCCTGCGGGTAACGGTGGTGTAGACTTTAAAGCCGTCAGTGTAAGCATTTTCACCGTAGCGCTTGATCATCTCCTGGCGCACCATCTCGGTCAGATATGGCGCCGAGAAGACAATTTCAGGTCCGTGATAGCTGGCTACCAGTGGTTCGTTACGGGCTTCGTTGTACTGTGACTGACTGATGTAGTTTTGATCCAGCATACGCGCCAGCACCACATTACGGCGTGACACCGCACGATCGTGCGAGTACAGCGGGTTGAAGGTCGACGGCGCTTTCGGCAGACCGGCAATCATTGCCATTTCGCTCAGCGTCAGCTGGTCTACGTTTTTACCGAAATAGACCTGTGCCGCTGCGCCAACACCATAAGCACGGTAGCCGAGATAAATCTTGTTCAGATACAGCTCAAGAATTTCGTCTTTATTCAGCAATTGCTCAATGCGGATCGCCAGAAACGCTTCCTTAATTTTACGCATCAGCGTGCGTTCCGGGCTGAGGAAGAAGTTACGTGCCAGCTGCTGAGTGATGGTACTGGCACCCTGCGAGGCGTGACCGGACATCAGCGCAATGCTGGCAGCACGGAAGATACCGATAGGATCGACACCGTGATGTTCATAGAAACGGCTGTCTTCCGTGGCAATAAACGCCTTAACCATTTCTGGTGGCATTTGCTCGATAGTCAGCGGCACACGGCGTTTTTCACCGTATTGTGCAATCAGATCGCCTTCGGCACTGTAGACCTGCATAGGGGTCTGCAACCGGACGTCTTTCAGCGTGTTCACATCGGGTAGCTGCGGTTCAATGTACTTATACAAGCCATAAACCGAGCCGGCTCCCAGCAAAATGCAACACACTGCAAGGATCAAAAAATACTTTACGAACTTCACCTGAGATTTCCCATTTAATGTCGATTGGGCAGTTTATAAACAATCGCGCGGTAGTATAAAGGCAAGCCAGTAGCTTTGATACATCCTTCGTACCCGAAACCGGATAACAACCTCTGACGATATGGAGATCGCGCGAAATGGCTTTTCAGACATGGCAAATTGGACTGGATATTCAGAACGGACAGCTCTGTGCCTTAGGCATCCAGCGCCGTCGTAACGGCTGGCAGTTGCGCCACTGGTGGCAACATGCGCTGCCGAAAGATACGTTAAGAAACGGCGCACTGCAACGTTCTGCCGAACTAACCGCAGTACTGCAATGCTGGCGTAAGCAGCTTCCCCGCCATATCTCGCTGCGCGTTGGCTTCCCGCCTCAGCTGGTGTTGCAGCGCCAGATTGACCTGCCGCGCCAGCCATTACGCGAACCGGAGCGTAACAGTTATGTGCGCGCGGCGGCGAGACGATTTTTCCCAATTGAGTTGGATGCGCTGGCGCTGGATTACCGTGAATCGCCGGACTATCCCGGTCAGCTATGCGTGACGGCAGCACGGCGAGAAATGCTGGAACAGTGGCTGGCGTGCCTGGCTCAGGCTGAGCTGCTGCCGCAGGTTTTTGAGTTAACCGCTGCGGCGTTGCGCTCGCTGGCACTGGCGCTGGCGCTCGATCAGGCTGCGACGCTGGTCCATCGGCTGGCCGATCACTGGCTGTGGTTTTCGCCGCAGGATAAACAGCAGCCTTGCGGTTGGTGCACGCTGGATGACGCCGCTGATTACCGTGCGCTGCGCCAGCGCTATCTGCCTGCTGCCACGGTTATCTATTACAGCGCGCTTGAAGCCGATAGTTTGCCTGAGGGAGCGCGTGACCTGCTGCCGCTCGATGCACTGCAACTTATGCAACCGCCATTGCCGCACAGCAGCGGCAGTTTTGCGCTGGCTGCCGGGCTGGCGCTGCGTCCGGAGGATTGCTGATGGTGTGGGTAAATCTGCTGCACTGGCGTGAACAGCAGCGGGCACAGCGTCAACGCCAGTGGCTGTGGGCTCTGACAGGCATAACCGTGCCTGGTCTGATGGCGATAGCGTGGCTGCATAATGATTTAGCGACCAGCAATCAGTTCTGGCAGCAGCGGCTGAGCCAGCGCCAGGCGGCGATAGCATTGGCTGACGCGCTGGCATACAAGCTGGCACAGGCGCAACAGGAGCACCAGCGCTTGCTGGCGGTTCAGAGCCAGCAACAGCAGAGACGGCAGCATAATCAGCAGTGGTATCAGTTTGCGCTGGCGTTGCCGCAGCTGATGCCGGAGGGAGTGTGGCTTACCGGCATCAACAAGGCGATATCGGGATTCAGCGTCAGCGGGAGTGGTCAGCAGATGGCTGACATCAGCGATTTTCGCCAGCAGCTAGAGCAGCAGGCGCTGTTTCAGCAGGTGAAGCATGGCCCGGTGCAGCGACAAGCAGGTGGTGAAATGCATTTCAGCCTGCTCGCCAGCATGCAGGAGGAATCTGCGCATGAGTGAGTGGCTACTGCGCTGGCAATATGCCTCACCTTTCTGGCAGTGGATAACCGTGCTGACGATGCCGGTGCTGTTACTGATATTACTGGCCGGATGGTGGCTGCAACCGCTGCAACAGCAGCGTCAGGCACTGATTCATCAGTACCAACAGCGGCTGATGCATTATCAGTCACAGCTGGTGCATTTACGCAGCCAGCCGGTGCTGCTGACGCAGCAGCAGCACAATCAGCAGTTGCGTGCTGTACTGCTCGGTACGGGCGAACAGGCATTTTCTCTGGTGTCGTTAACTGCACAGGTTACGGCGCTTGAGGCCTGGCAGCCCGGTACTCAGGATAGTGCATTGACGCTACAGCTGAGCTGGCCGCAGTTTCAACAATTGATGGCGTATCTTGCTTCCCGCCAGCCGCCGATTGCCGTCAATACTTTTCAGCTCCAGCGCAGCGGGGAACGGCTGCGGATGACGCTCAGCCTGGGGAGCAGTGATGAAGGGTAGCCCGGTGCTGTGGCTGGTAACACTGATGATCGCCAGTGCGCAGGCGCGCGATCCCTTTGTCGCTCCGCAGGAGGCCCGCTGTGTCACTGAGTTGCCGACGCTCAGCCAGTGGCATTTGCAGGGGGTGATTGGCCGTGACAGCGACTGGCGCGGCTGGCTGCTGTCGCCGCAGGGGCAAGTGTTGGCGGTCGTGCCGGAAAGCCATTTTCCGGTTTATCCCTGGCAGATCAGCGAGATCAATGGACAAAGTATCAGCTTTCGCGCCACGCAAAGCTGTGAAGAAGGGCAATTCAGCCTGCGACTAAAAGGACGTTTCAATGAAAAGGATAGGCATCGCCATGCTGTGGTTGCTGATGACCAGCAGCCGCGCCAGTGAAGCACCAATCACACTGGCATTTGATGACGCCCCGGTTGAACGGGTATTACAGGCACTGGCTGATTATCAGCAGCTTAATCTGATGGTGGCTCCTGGCGTGCAGGGCACGCTGTCGCTGCGTCTGAAAGATGTTTCATGGCAACAGGCGCTGGCCTTAATCACCCGTATGGCGAAGCTCGATATCGAAACCGAGGGCAACGTGATGCTGGTTTATCCTGAAAGCTGGCAACAGGAAAAGCAGCAGCGTGCTGCGCAGCACAGCGAAGAACAGCAACGAAAACTGCCGCTGGAGACGCGCACGCTGACGTTACTCTATGCCGATGCTTCGGCGGTCATTAACAGCCTGCTTAGCGAGCGGGATAAGCTTCTTACGCCACGCGGCAGCGTTACGGTGGATACCCGCACAAACGCGCTGTTACTGCGTGATACGCGTTCTGCCCTGCAGCAAGTCGAGCAGTGGGTGCGAGCGCTGGATGTGCCGCTGGATCAAATTGAACTGGCGGCGCATATCGTGACTATCAGTGAAGAGAATCTGCGTGAACTGGGCGTCAGCTGGGGATTAAGCAGTGAAGAGCAGATTACCCGTGCATTGCGATCCAGCCAGTTGGGGATCGATCTTGGCGTCACTAAACCGACTTTTACCGCCGGATTCAGTCTGGCGCGGCTGGACGGTCGCCTGCTCGATCTGGAGTTAAGCGCGCTGGAGCGCGAAAACCAGATTGAAATTATCGCCAGCCCACGTCTGTTTACCTCGCATCAACAGCCTGCCAGTATCAAACAGGGCACCGAAATTCCCTATGAAGTTTCCAGCGGCAGCAACGGTGCGACGACGATTGAATTCAAGGAGGCGGTGCTGGGCATGGAGGTCACGCCTTCGGTGCAGCCCAATGGGCGAATTATGCTGAAACTGCGTATCAGCCAGAATGTGCCCGGCCGTAACCTGCACAGCGGTGAAATTGAAGTGCTGACTATCGATAAGCAGGAGATTGAAACCCAGATTAGCCTGAAAGATGGTCAGACGCTGGCGCTGGGCGGTATTTTCCAGCAGCAGAACTCGACGGGACGCGATAAAGTGCCATTATTAGGAGATATTCCGCTACTGGGTGCGCTGTTTCGTCATGATGTTCGCCAGCAGAAGCGCCGTGAGCTGGTCATTTTTATCACTCCACGGTTGATCCGTGACGAATGAAGTTTTTTTGTCAGGAAAGCGTCTTAGCTGGACGTTTTTTCAATGATTGCTAACATATGCGTTTGACGCAAGAGCGGAATTAGCTTACAAGGTTTAGCGATTTTGAATTTTAGGCCATCGTGCCGGTTGCAGAAAATGCAATAAACCGTTTTATATCGCGCTAATGCAGCGTTCCGATGCATGTTAAATCGGTCAGATAAATAAAGCGGACTGAAACGCGCCGAAGTCAGCGCGCAGTGAGCAGGCAATTTATTCGGTTGCCAAACGACCTTGAGTATTGAGATAATTTTCAGTCTGACTCTCGCACTATCGCTCATGAGGTTTCAGTTCATGTCCCGCCAGCGGCAGCATCGTTGAACGCGGGGTATCATCAACGAATTGTCTTAGTAATACCGAAAAAATGGCAGAGAAACGCAATATCTTTCTGGTTGGGCCTATGGGTGCCGGCAAAAGCACTATTGGTCGTCAGTTAGCTCAGCAACTCAATATGGAATTTTTTGATTCCGATCAAGAAATTGAGCGACGTACCGGAGCGGATGTGGGCTGGGTGTTCGACGTTGAAGGCGAAGAAGGCTTTCGTGATCGCGAAGAAAAAATCATTAATGAACTCACCGAAAAACAGGGCATCGTGCTGGCAACTGGCGGCGGTTCTGTAAAATCACGTGAAACCCGTAATCGTCTTTCCGCCCGTGGCGTTGTGGTGTACCTGGAAACCACTATTGAGAAACAACTGGCACGCACGCAACGCGATAAAAAGCGTCCGCTGCTGCAGGTTGATTCGCCTCCGCGTGAAGTGCTGGAAGCTTTAGCGAACGAACGCAATCCGCTGTATGAAGAGATTGCAGATGTGACGATTCGCACCGACGATCAAAGTGCCAAAGTAGTCGCTAATCAGATCATTAATATGTTGGAAAAGAACTGATTAGTGTGAACGCGTTGGAATGGGGCACGTGCGGCTTCAGATGAGGTCAGAACCAGTAAGCCTGCGCCCGTTATTGCTGATAACGGCGTATTGCGTACTGGTCTGACGCCGAGTCATGAAGCGCAGCCGATTTCAGCTCAGTTGTACATACCTGCCCAGACAATGGGCATAGCACATAGGGTTATACAGCGTCATGGAGAGGATTACCGTCACTCTGGGGGACAGAAGTTACCCCATCACCATCGCTGCCGGACTGTTTAACGATCCGGCTTCTTTTTGGCCGCTGAAAGCGGGCGATCAGACTATGCTGGTGACAAACCAGACGCTGGCTCCTCTCTATCTGGACAAGCTGCGTAACCTGCTGGAAAGCGCGAACATCAAGGTCGATCAGGTGATATTGCCTGATGGCGAACAGTATAAAACCCTGGCGGTTATGGACCAGGTATTTACCGCGCTACTGGAAAAACCGCATGGTCGCGATACCACTCTGATTGCCCTCGGTGGCGGAGTGATTGGCGACCTGACCGGTTTCGCCGCCGCCAGCTATCAACGCGGCGTGCGCTTTATTCAGGTGCCGACCACTTTACTCTCTCAGGTCGACTCCTCGGTTGGCGGAAAAACCGCCGTTAACCATCCTCTTGGCAAGAATATGATCGGCGCTTTTTACCAGCCAGCTTCGGTGGTTGTCGATCTGGACTGCCTCAACAGCTTACCGCCGCGTGAACTGGCTTCAGGCATGGCGGAAGTGATCAAATACGGCATTATCCTCGATGCCGACTTCTTCGACTGGCTGGAACAGAACCTTGATGCGCTGATGGCGCTGGACGGTACTGCGATGGCCTATTGCATTCGTCGCTGCTGTGAGCTGAAAGCAGAAGTGGTTGCGGCCGATGAGCGTGAAACCGGCCTGCGCGCACTGTTGAACCTTGGTCATACCTATGGTCATGCCATTGAAGCGCATATGGGCTACGGTAACTGGCTGCATGGAGAAGCGGTTGCGGCCGGAATGGTTATGGCGGCCCGCACGGCTGAGCGTCTCGGCCAGTTTAGTGCGGCGGACACCGATCGCATTATTGCCCTGCTGACGCGTGCCGGTTTACCGGTTAACGGTCCGGAAAGCATGCAGTCGCAGGAGTACTTACCGCATATGATGCGTGATAAGAAGGTGTTAGCCGGCGAATTACGCCTGGTGTTACCTCTCGCAATTGGCAAAGCCGAAGTGCGTGGCGGTGTTGCGCATGATATTGTTCTGGCAGCGATTGAAGATTGCCAGAAATCTTAAAATAGCGTCGGCGCTGCCGGCCTGCATATGATCCAGACGCCGCCCACACAGATGAGCGGCGTATGCTTTTAAACGGGAGGAGGTTGTAATGGACGAGTTTAAACCGGAAGACGAGTTAAAACCTGACACCAGTGACCGTCGCCCTACGCGATCGCGTAAAACGTCTTCGGCGCCGAAAATTGCGGTTTCCCGTCAGCATATGATGATGGGCATCGGTATCCTCGTGCTGCTGCTGTTAGTGATTGGTATCGGTTCGGCGCTGAATGGCCCGAGCGATGATAAGCAAGCTCAGCAGCCAGTGACCGGTAATACCGGCAGCAATGGCAACGGTGGCGAAAAGAATATTGATCTCTCCGGCTCCTCATCAATAAGCGGCCAGAATAACGATCAATCCTCATCGTCTAATGCGCAGTCCGACTCATTCGGTCAGAATGCAGCGAATTCCTCTCAGCAGCCGCTGAGTGCACCGCCAATCTCCTCGACGCCAACTCAGGCTGAGCCAGTCCAGGCTCCGGCGAATCAGCAGCGTGTTGAGCTGCCTGGCGATCTGAACAATGCGCTCAATTCGCAGCAGGGTGAAGTGAATAACTTCGCATCAGGTAACAGTTCATTGCCTGTTGCTCCGGCGACGGTTGCCGGCGGTAATCAGAATACTCAGCCAGCGTCGAAGCCAGCGACCAAACCTGCGCAGCATCAGGCAAATACGCAACAGCATAAACCGGCGACGCAAAAGCCGGCTGCGAGCAAACCGGCAGCAAAAGAAACCAGTAAGCCGGCAGCAACCGCCAGCCGTAACAGCACGCCAGCGGCTGGCAGCCAGTCGGTACCCGGCGGAAACTATACCTTGCAGCTGAGCAGTGCTTCACGGTCTGACACGCTAAATGCCTGGGCGAAAAAACAGAATCTGAATGGCTATCACGTGTATAAAACCACGCGTAACGGTCAACCCTGGTATGTGCTGGTCAGCGGCTCTTATGCCACACCAGCCGAAGCCAAACGTGCTGTCTCTTCACTGCCTTCTGAGGTTCGTGCCCAGAGTCCATGGGTTAAACCGGTCAGTCAGGTGAAAAAGGAATCGGTTAATTAAATCTGTCGGGGCCGTAGTGCTACGGTCCCGTCATGAATTTCAAGCGCAGATATGCTGTCGGGTCAATCCACAGCCAGAAGAGTAAAAGTAATAACGACGGCATGAAAAAAAATCGCGCTTTTTTGAAATGGGCGGGTGGTAAATACCCGCTTCTGGACGACATTCGACGTCATCTTCCGCAGGGAGACTGTTTAGTTGAGCCTTTTGTAGGGGCCGGATCGGTGTTTCTTAACACCGATTATGACAACTACGTGCTGGCTGATATCAACAGCGATCTCATCAATCTCTACAACATCGTGAAAACTCGCACCGTTGAGTTTGTAAACGATGCGCGCCAGCTGTTCACCCCAGAGGCGAACGATGCTGACTTTTATTACGCGCGGCGCAGCGAGTTTAACGCCAGCCGTGATGTATATCGCCGTGCCGTACTGTTTACTTATCTTAATCGTCACTGCTACAACGGTTTATGCCGTTACAATCTCAGTGGCGAATTTAACGTGCCGTTTGGCCGCTACCGTAAACCGTACTTCCCGGAAGATGAGTTGTACTGGTTTGCCGAGCGCGCGCAAAAAGCGACCTTTGTCTGTGAATCGTACGATGTTACCCTGAATAACGCGCGTCCGGGTTCGGTAGTCTATTGCGATCCGCCGTACGCACCGCTGTCGGCCACGGCGAATTTCACCGCCTACCACACCAACAGCTTCAGTCTGCCTGAGCAGCAGCATCTGGCAGAGCTGGCGGCAAAGCTGTCGCAGCAGAGTGGCATTCCGGTGTTAATCTCTAATCATGACACCGAGTTAACGCGTCTCTGGTATCAGGATGCGGTGCTGCATGTGGTGAAAGCGCGGCGGTCAATCAGCAGAAGTATTAGTGGTCGCAGTAAAGTGGACGAATTACTGGCGCTCTATAGCTAAACCAGCACGGCTGCAATATAGAGCGTTTCGTCCGCCGACCTTGAAATTATGCCTGTGCTGGTTACAGGCGCATCAATTGGGAGAAACGGATGAAACGATTTTTGCTGGCTCCATCAATTCTGTCTGCAGATTTTGCCCGCCTTGGCGAAGATACCGCTAAAGCACTGGCAGCGGGTGGCGATGTAGTGCATTTCGACGTAATGGATAATCATTATGTACCTAATCTGACCATGGGTCCGATGGTGCTGAAAGCGCTGCGCGACTATGGCATCACTGCACCGATTGACGTCCACCTGATGGTAAAGCCGGTCGACAGTCTGATTCCGGAGTTTGCTAAAGCCGGTGCCAGTTACATCACTTTCCATCCTGAAGCCTCTCTACACGTGGATCGCTCGTTGCAGCTGATCAGAGAGCACGGCTGTAAAGCCGGGCTGGTATTCAATCCGGCTACGCCACTGAGCTACCTTGATTACGTGATGGATAAAGTCGATATCATCCTGCTGATGTCAGTGAATCCGGGCTTCGGCGGCCAGTCATTTATTCCTGCCACCCTGGATAAATTGCGTCAGGCGCGCAAGTTAATCGATAACAGCGGTTACGATATTCGTCTGGAAGTCGATGGTGGTGTGAAGATCGATAACATTGCTGAAATCGCGGCAGCGGGTGCGGATATGTTTGTTGCCGGTTCGGCGATCTTTGGTCATCCGGATTACAAAAAAGTGATCGACGATATGCGCAATGAACTGGAGAAATCGCATCATGGCTCATTTCACTGATATACGCGCGCTGGCATTCGATCTGGACGGTACGCTGGTTGACAGCGCGCCCGGGCTGGCGAGTGCACTTGATCAGGCGCTGGAAGCGATGCAGCTTCCGGCTCCGGGCGTCGAACGTATTGCTACCTGGATCGGTAATGGCGCTGATATTATGGTTGAGCGCGCGCTGACGTGGGCGCTGGGCCAGGCGCCGCACGAAGACCAGGCACGCGACGCCCGCACGCTGTTTGATAAATATTATGCGCAAACGGTCGAAAGTGGCAGTAAGCTGTTCCCGCATGTTGCCACGGTGCTGGCAACGCTGTCGCAACACAACCTGCCGCTGGCGCTGGTCACTAACAAGCCCACACCGTTTGTCGAGCCACTGCTGCGTTCGCTGGGAATTGCTCAGCACTTCTCGCTGATTATCGGCGGCGACGACGTGGTGGTGAAAAAGCCGCATCCGGCACCGCTGTTTTTAGTCTTAGGTCAGTTTGGTCTGTTGCCCGGCCAGTTACTGTTTGTCGGTGACTCGCGCAATGATATTCTGGCTGCACAGGCGGCAGGCTGCCCCAGTGTGGGCATGACCTTCGGTTATAACTATGGTGAATCAATCACTACCAGCCATCCGAGCCTCGCTCTGGACGATTTTAACGATCTTCTGCCCGCGTTAGGGCTGTAATTATCAGGATAGAAAAGCATGAGCAAACCCATCGTATTTAGCGGCGCACAGCCTTCAGGTGAACTGACCATTGGTAACTACATGGGGGCGCTACGTCAGTGGGTGCAGATGCAGGATGATTTCCACTGCATCTACTGCATCGTTGATCTGCATGCGATCACCGTGCGTCAGGATCCGGTTGCACTGCGTAAAGCGACGCTGGATACGCTGGCGCTCTATCTCGCTTGCGGTATTGATCCGAGCAAAAGTACCATTTTTGTTCAGTCCCACGTGCCGGAGCACACTCAGCTGAGCTGGATCCTGAACTGCTACACCTATTTTGGTGAGCTTAGCCGTATGACGCAGTTCAAGGACAAATCCGCGCGCTACGAAGAGAATATCAATGCTGGCCTGTTCGATTATCCGGTATTGATGGCGGCCGATATCCTGCTGTATCAGACCAATCAGGTGCCGGTAGGCGAAGATCAGAAGCAGCATTTAGAACTGAGCCGCGATATCGCCAGCCGTTTTAACGCGCTGTATGGTGATGTGTTTAAGGTACCTGAGCCGTTTATCCCGAAATCTGGCGCGCGCGTGATGTCGCTGCTCGATCCGACGCGGAAAATGTCCAAGTCTGACGACAACCGTAACAACGTGATCGGCCTGTTGGAAGATCCGAAATCGGTAGTGAAAAAGATCAAGCGTGCGGTCACCGATTCCGAAGAGCCGCCGGTAGTCCGTTATGACGTGAAAGAAAAAGCGGGGGTTTCGAACCTGCTGGATATTCTGTCGGCGGTCAGCGGTAAAACCATTCCTGAGCTGGAACAAGAGTTCGAAGGCAAAATGTATGGTCATCTGAAAGGTGCGGTAGCTGACGCGGTATCCGGCATGCTGACCGAGTTGCAGGAGCGTTATTACAGCTTCCGTAATGATGAGGCCTATCTGAATCAGGTCATGCGTGACGGTGCCAGTAAAGCACGTGCACATGCTCAGGAAACGCTGAAGAAGGTGTATGAAGCAGTCGGATTTGTTGCACAGCCGTAAATCGTGCTCGCTTTGATACGGGAGCCGTTAACCGCTCCCGTATCAGCTATTATTCAGAACCAGCGCAGCCGGTCGCGCAGAGCCACCACCCGGCCGACGATAATCAGGCTCGGGCTTGCTACCTGCTGCGCCAGTTCAGCCAGCTGATGTAACTCGCCACTTACCACCCGTTGCCGGGTCGACGTTCCGTTCTCTACCAGTGCCACCGGCATGCTGCTATCCATACCGTGCGCCGTTAACTGACGCGCAATCTCCTCAGCCTGTGATAGTCCCATATAAAACACCAGCGTTTGCTGTTCGGCGGCTAAATGCGCCCAGTCGAGCGTGCTGTTCTGCTTAAGATGGCCGGTAACCAGCCGTACGCTTTGCGCATAATCACGGTGCGTCAGTGGAATGCCGCCATAAGCCGAACAGCCCGATGCGGCGGTAATGCCTGGCACCACAGAGAAGGGAATATCCGCATCCAGTAATGCCTCCAGCTCTTCCGCTCCGCGTCCGAAGATAAAGGGATCGCCGCCTTTGAGTCGCACCACGCGTTTACCGAGCTGCGCCTGCGCCAGCAGTATTTGATTAATCTCCGACTGCGGAACGCAGTGATAACCGGCGCGCTTACCAACAAAAATACGCTCGGCATCGCGCCGCGCCAGGTTAAGCACCTCCGCGGAAACCAGCCGGTCATACACGATTACGTCGGCCTGCTGCATCTGTTGCAGCCCTTTTAACGTCAGTAAACCGGCATCACCCGGTCCGGCACCGACCAGCACCACTTCACCGCGGTGGCTCAGTGGTTCGCTGAACAGCTTTTCTGTCAGCTCACTGACCTGCTGACTGTCATTATTCGCCAGCGACTGCGCCAGTCGATCGTTGCTGAACAGCTTTTCCCAGAAACGTCGGCGTAACCCCCCCTCGCGATAGTGTGTTTTAACCCGCTGGCGCAGGCTACCGGCGTAAGCTGCCACCTTACCGAGCTGCAACGGTAAAATTGCTTCCAGTTTCTCACGCAGCAGGCGTGCCATTACCGGTGCGCGACCACCGGAAGAAACGGCGATCATCAGCGGTGAGCGGTCAATAATCGACGGCATAATACAGCTGGCACTTTGCGGCGCATCGACCACATTACAGAAGATTCGCCGCGCATCGGCCTCGGTACTGACCCGCTGATTCACTTCGTCGTTATCAGTGGCGGCAACTGCCAGCCAGCAATCATCGAGTAATTCAGCGCGGAAAGGTTGTTCAAATAAGCTCAGTTTGCCTGCCTGCTGCCAGTGGATAAATTGCGGCGCGAACGCCGTGGCGCAGACGCGTAGATTGGCACCGGCATCCAGTAACAATCGCGCTTTGCGTTCGGCAACTTCACCACCACCTACCAGCAGGCAGGTTTTATCACGTAACTGGCAGAACAGAGGCAGGTAATCCATAACAAATCCTTGCAGAGACGGGCGTTAAGCACAGACCTCAACGCGCCCGTCATTAACACGTACCGGAAAATGCGCTACCGAGCGGCTTTCATCTTCCATGCATAAGCCATCCCGTAAACGGAAACGCTGTTTTTTCAGCGGGCTGGCGACCCACAGCTCCTGCTGATGTTCAGCGATTATACCGCGCGAGAGCACACTGGCGGCGGCAAACGGATCGATATTACTGATGGCAAACAGCTCATCGTCCGGACGCGGGCGAAAAATCGCAATCTGCTGCTGATTGACCCATGCGCACACCCCGGTGGCGGGCAGGATATCGTTCAGTGCGCAGACGCTGTGCCACTGGCTCATAGGTTTTCCTCCATCTCAATCAGGGTCACCGCAATGCGTTCATGCGGGCGGGCAGGACGATGCTGTTGCCGTTCGCTGACCATTTGCACATCAGGATCGCGCAGCGCGCTGTTAATGAAGTGCGCAAAGCGTGTCTGATATTCCGGATGCTCAACCGTTTCGCGCCATTCGCAGACCACCTGCTCACGCAGTCGGGTAATATCGGCTTCCAGCTGGTCGTTAAGCTGTAGTTTGTCGTCGATGATCACTTTTTTCAGATAATCGATGCCGCCTTCGAGGCTTTCCAGCCACAGAGAGGTGCGTTGCAGCTTATCGGCGGTGCGGATATAGAACATCATAAAGCGGTCGAGATAACGCACCAGCGTATCGCGATCGAGATCGGCAGCCAGCAGATCGGCGTGGCGTGGTTTCATGCCGCCGTTACCGCAGACATACAAATTCCAGCCTTTTTCGGTGGCGATAATACCGACATCTTTGCCCTGCGCTTCGGCGCATTCACGGGTACAGCCGGAGACACCAAATTTCATTTTGTGCGGGGTACGGATGCCTTTATAGCGATGCTCCAGTTCAACACCGAAGCCCAGACTGTCGCCGACGCCGAAGCGGCACCAGCTGCTGCCGACGCAGGTTTTCGCCATGCGCAATGCTTTGGCATAGGCGTGACCAGTTTCGAATCCGGCATCAATCAGCTGTTTCCAGATTGCCGGCAGGTCGTCTTTTTGCGCACCAAACAGGCCAATGCGCTGTGAGCCGGTAATTTTGGTATACAGCTGATACTGTTCAGCGACTTTACCTACGGCTATCAACCCTTCCGGCGTAATCTCGCCGCCCGCAGTGCGTGGGATAACCGAGTAAGTACCATCTTTCTGGATATTGCCGAGGAAGTTATCGTTACTGTCCTGCAACGGCGTATTCTGTGGTTCCAGCACATATTGGTTCCAGCAGGAGGCCAGTAGAGAGGCGACCGTCGGTTTACAAACTTCGCAACCATAGCCGTGGCCATATTTGCTTAACAGCTGATCAAAGGTTTTGATCTCTTCGACACGGATCAGGTGATACAGCTCCTGTCGTGAATAAGCGAAGTGTTCACACAGATTATGATTCACTTCGATACCCTGGCGGCTCAGCTCGGCGTTCAGGACTTGAGTAATCAGTGGCACGCAGCCGCCGCAGCCGGTACCGGCGCGAGTTTCAGCTTTTAATGCCGCAACGGTATGGCAGCCTTGCATTACGGCATTGACGATATCGCCTTTAGTAACGTCGAAACAGGAGCAGATCTGTGCGCTGTCCGGCAAGGATTCGACGCCGATTGCCGGTTTATCACCACCCGCGAGGGCAGGCAGAATCAGTGCCTCGGGATTTTCCGGCAGTTCAATTTTATTCAGCGCCAGCTGTAACAGATTGCCGTAGTCGCTGGTATCGCCAACCAGTACCGCGCCGAGCAGCGTTTTGTTATCGGCGCTGACCACCAGGCGTTTGTACTGTTCTTTGCTCTCATCGAGCCAGACATAGCTGCGTGCGCCTGGCGTACGGCCATGAGCATCGCCGATACCGCCGACGTCAACGCCCAGCAGTTTCAGTTTGGCGCTCATATCGGCACCGGTGAACGCATTGTTTTTACCCAGCAGATGATCGCTGGCGACCTGTGCCATTTTATAACCCGGCGCCACCAGACCATAAATACGCTGGTTCCATGCGGCGCATTCGCCGATGGCATAAACATCCGGATCGACGGTCTGGCACTGATCGTTGATCAGAAAACCACCGCGCTGCCCCAGTGGCAGCTCGCAATTTTTTGCCAGCTTATCTTGTGGACGAATGCCGGTAGAAAAGACGATAAAATCAACATGTAGCTGGCTACCGTCGGCAAAATGCAGCATTTTAGTGCCATCAGCCAGGTGTTCTATCTGCTGAGTATTTTTGCCAGTATGAACCTGCACTCCCATGCGTTCGATTTTCTGGCGCAGCTGGTCACCGCCCATAGGATCAAGCTGTTCGGCCATCAGTACCGGCGCGAATTCAATAACATGCGTCTGGATACCGAGGTTTTTCAGCGCACCTGCGGCTTCAAGACCGAGCAAACCACCGCCAATTACCGCACCGCTTTTGCTGCGACGTGCGCAGGCTTCAATCGCATTGAGATCTTCAATGGTGCGGTAGACGTAGCAGTCCTGGCCTTCAGAGCCTTTAATCGGGGGTATCCACGGATAAGAGCCGGTGGCTAACACCAGTTTGTCATAATGGACGGTGCGTCCGGTGTTGGAGTGGATCACTTTATCCTGTCGATTAATGGTGATCGCGCGTTCAGCAAGCAGCAGCTGCACGCCATGCTTCTCATAGTAACCGTCACGCACCAGCGACAGTTCTTCAGCGGTATGGTGGGAGAAATAAGCGGAGAGATGGACACGATCGTAAGCCACGCGTGGTTCTTCACAGAATACGGTGATGTCAAACTGACCGGGTTCGGCTTTATCGATCAGTTCTTCAATGAAGCGGTGACCAACCATGCCATTGCCGATAATGGCGAGTTTGACTTTGCTCATGATTGCCTCAGATTGCTATTTTATACCGCTACAATAGCGCGCTGGGTGAGGCGATTATTGATGTATATCAACTGACCTCTGATATACCTCTTTGTGGTTATATTGCTGATTTAAAAATGAATATTATAAGTTGCAGATTACACTCAACTTTAACCATCACGCTGCTGAAATTACCCGTCGTTTATCACGTCAATCCATGCCAGGATTAAAAACAGTCCCCCGCTTTTCACTCAGGAGGTTTTAATGATTTCCACTCAGTTGAAATGGATTAATAATTTGCGTTTGCCGTGGCGCGAAGGGCTTTGGCAAATCGAAATCGACGGCGGCAAGATTGCGCGCATCACTCAGCAGCCGCATAACATGGCGCAGGGTGATGATGTGCTTGATGCCGAGGGCGGGTTGGCCTGGCCGCCATTTGTTGAGCCGCATATTCATCTGGACACCACGCAGACCGCGGGCGAACCGGCGTGGAACCAATCCGGCACCCTGTTTGAAGGCATTGAGCGCTGGGCTGAACGTAAGGCGCTACTTAGCCATGAGGACGTTAAACAGCGTGCGAAGCAAACGCTTAAGTGGCAGATCGCCAACGGCATTCAGCATGTGCGTACGCATGTTGATGTCTCCGATCCCAGCCTGACCGCGCTGAAAGCCATGCTGGAAGTGAAGGCTGAAATGGCCGCGTGGGTCGATATCCAGATTGTGGCTTTTCCACAGGAGGGAATTATTTCCTATCCCAATGGCGCAGCGCTGCTGGAGCAGGCGTTAAAGCTGGGTGCAGATGTGGTCGGTGCCATTCCGCATTTTGAATTTACCCGGGAATATGGCGTGGAATCGCTGCATATCGCCTTTGCGCTGGCGAAGAAATACCATCGGCTGGTGGATGTCCACTGCGATGAGATTGACGACGAGCAGTCACGCTTTGTTGAAACGGTTGCCGCGCTGGCGCTGCGTGAAAAGATGGGGGCGCGTGTCACCGCCAGCCATACTACCGCAATGCATTCCTACAATGGCGCTTATACCTCGCGTTTGTTCCGTCTGCTGAAGCTTTCCGGGATTAACTTTGTGGCGAATCCGCTGGTTAATATTCATCTGCAGGGGCGCTTTGACAGCTATCCGAAACGACGCGGTATTACGCGGGTAAAAGAGATGCTGGAGGCGGAGATTAACGTCTGTTTTGGCCACGATGACGTGTTTGATCCCTGGTATCCGCTCGGTACTGGCAATATGTTGCAGGTACTGCATATGGGGCTGCATGTCTGTCAGCTGATGGGTTATGACCAGATTGATGCCGGCATCAATCTAATCACCAGCAACAGCGCCAGAACTTTACAGCTGGATGATTACGGTATTCAGAGTGGTAACAGCGCTAACCTGGTGATTCTGCCCGCCGAAAACGGTTTTGATGCGCTGCGCCGACAGGTGCCAACACGTTATTCAATTCGTCACGGACGAGTCATTGCCGCTACGCAGCCAGCGCAGAGCGAAATATTTCTTGATGAGGTTGAAGCGGTCACTTTCCTGCGTTAAGTGTTGCGGTCAGGCGGCGAGTATCACCAGCTGTTAAGCGTAAGTAAGCGATCGCCTAATGTATTTTTAAACTCTGTTGCGTATATTTTGATCGGACATTGATGCGAGTTGTTTGGCTTGTTTAACAATAAGGAACATTGTTATGAGCATTATTCTTCGTGCTGAAGAGCTCAGCAATCAAAAAGGAGTCATCTTTTTCAAGGATTTCTGGCGGAGGGGAGATGAAAGCTTTCAGAACCGTAGCGGAGACCATATCGATTTATGGAATGGTACGCGCTTAACCACTCGGCTGAGTTATTTTCGCATCCAGTGGGGGATCAGCATTGAAGGAATGGCTTCCGATCTGATGCAATCACGCGAAATCTGGTTCTGGAAAATTCACTAATGGGAAAAAAGATCCTGATAGTGATGTGCCCCGTTTTGATAATGCTTATCATCTGGTTGGTGGTTGTTATGCTGGCCGTTAAGCTGTTCGGGCCTTTGTATAACAGTAACGACGATATGGATAGCAACGTATTGATATTGATAGTGGTAATTCCACTGCTGGCATTGTTGATTATGCTCAGAGAGTGGGCGACATATCAGTCCGAAGACGCTATCAACTATGTCGTCTGGAAATTACTGGCAGTGATGATAGCGGGCGGCCTGGTGCTGGCGATACTGACTTTGAATCATCTTATGTCGTTGTTTATGCTTCAGCGCCATGGTGCACTGGTCATGCTGTTTACCGCGTTGATTATTTTATCGGGATACTGGCAAGCTGGCCGATTATCGCGTTGGTCGAAGTCACGATAGTCAGAAGAGAATGGGCGACGAACAGTCGCCCATTAAACAGCAATTAATGCATCGCGTGACCGTGGCTGCGATGTTTGGTCACCAGACCCAGCAACACACACATCACAAACACCACTGCGTACAGTGCGTTTGAGGTTGCCAGTGCCGCATGCGCGCCACCCTGAGCAACAATCGGGCCGGTGACCACAAAGGTCAGCATGGTGCCGATGGTGCCGCAGGTAAGGATAAAGTTCACCAGCTTCGGTGAAGAGACCTTAGTCTGTAGTGAGCCCAGCGTAATAATAGTGGTGTAGATAGCGCTGGAGCTAAAGCCAAGAATCATAATGATCCACTTCAGCATCGAGGCGTCGCTGGTTTTAACAAACCAGTACATCAACAGCGTTGCCAGTCCGGCCAGCACCATCAGAATGCGTTGCAGGTCGAAGAAGCGCAGAACGAAGCTGAATACCCACATTCCCACCATATAAGCGGTCCAGAAATTACCCACCAGTTGTCCGGCACTGACGATATCCATGCCCATGGTTTTGGTGGCGTATTCCGGTACCCAGGAGATAAAGCCCAGCTGGCCGAGAATGTAGCAGAGGGCAGCAATCGACAGGAACAACACGCCGATACCCCATTTCTCTTTTACCAACGGCTTATCAGAGTGCGCTTTCTTACCCAGCGTCGGGAATTCAACATTAAGCGTCAGGATAAAGATCGCGACATAGATCAGGCCGATGCAGGCATAGACCCAGTACCATGGCAGATGGCGCGCCAGCAGCACCCCGGCGATAATCGGGAATATGGTGCCAGCCATGCTGAAGAAAGAGTCGGTAAACAGCAGGCGCGAGCCACGCTGACGTCCCTCATACAGATGGGTGATCAGGAAAGTACCAATCGACATGGTGATACCGCTGACCACGCCCAGCACGAACATACACAGTGAGAACACGCTTAAACTGTGGCTGGTCATCAGTCCGGCAATGGCCAGAATCATTAATACAAAGCCGAATATCAGCTGACGCTTCAGCGGAATGATCTCCATCAGCCAGGCATTGAGGAAAATTGCCACCAGAATACCGGCGTTGAGGAAGGTAAAGGTGTTGCTCATCTGCGATATTGGCAGCTGGAAATACTCTGCGATATTACCCATCACCATCCCGGTGACAATCACCAATGCGCCAGTGAGTGCATAGGAGAAAAAACTTATCCAGGTGAGACCGATTCGATTACGATTTGTCATTTTGGAGGCCTGTGTGTCGATGAAACCTGCGGCCAGTCAGCCGAGGGGAAGCGGCAGAATTGTAAAGTTATATGTGATCCAATTAAACATAAATTGAAAGTGAGATGATTGCTTTCACTTATAGCGTGACTTCAGTCACTATTTTTCGTTGTGACGCTCAGTCTCATTGGCTGGATAAGCTAAGTAAATAAAGGTAAAACGCTGGCTCTTATATAACAGCCTATTTACAATCAAATTCGATTTTTGAGCTTGTTGTCCTCAGTAAGGAATCTTTCATGTTGAAACGTACTCTGACAGCGGTTGCGACAGTTCTCGCGCTGTCCACGATCTCAGCGTCTGCCATCGCCGCTAAAGGTGATACGCACGTGCTGTTAACTACCTCGGCTGGCAATATCGAACTCGAACTTGATAACCAAAAAGCCCCGGTTTCGGTGAAAAACTTTGTTGATTACGTCAATAATGGTTTTTATAACAACACCACTTTTCACCGCGTAATCCCAGGTTTTATGGTGCAGGGCGGTGGCTTTACCAGCGATATGCAGCAGAAGCCTGCCAACTCGCCAATCAAGAATGAGGCGGATAATGGCTTACGTAACGTACGTGGCTCCATCGCCATGGCGCGAACCGCTGAAAAGGACAGCGCCACCAGCCAGTTCTTTATTAACGTCGCGGATAACGCCTTCCTTGATCACGGACAGCGTGATTTTGGCTACGCGGTATTCGGTAAAGTGATTAAAGGAATGGACGTCGCCGATAAGATTTCCCAGGTGAAAACCGACAATGTCGGACCTTATCAGAATGTCCCAAGCAAGCCGGTGGTAATTCTCTCCGCCAAAGTCCTGCCATAATCTCCTCACCGCCGCACTCCTGCGGCGGTTTGCTTTCTGCGTTCTGCAGAGCTGAAGTTTGCTGCTTATACTAAGGCTGTGCCCGTAATCGAGCGCGGCACCGTCTCTAATCGACGCAGCCACGGAGGCTTTATGAGTAAAAAACTGACTGACAAGCAGAAAGCGGCACTGTGGCTGGAGCATCACAATGCTAATTTTCAGGCCAGTAGCCGTCTCGAAGGTTATCAGATTGAGCGGGTGGAGCTATCCGCACAGCAGGTAGCCGAGCGCCTGAATGCGTTAAGGAGGCACTATGAGCGCTAATGCCATGTCCGCACGGGATCCCTATTACTGGCAGGATATTAAGGTACTGAAGAATCGCCTGCAGATTCCTGAGGCGCAGCGGTTGCAGCAGGCCGAACTGGCGTTTACCGCATTACGCGCAGCCACCATTGAGCTGGGCCCACGTAACCTGGGCTTTCCGCATCTGCGAGCCATTCACCGCACGCTGTTTCAGGATCTGTATGACTGGGCCGGTGAACTGCGCCAGATTGATATTTATCTCGACGATACGCCGTTCTGCCATTTCGAATACCTTGAGAAACAGGGCAACGCCTTAATGGCGGCGCTGGAAGCTGAAAATGGCCTGGCTGACTTATCGCCGGATAAATTTACGCAAAGACTGGCGCACTATTATTGCGAAATCAATATGCTGCATCCGTTTCGTGACGGTAACGGTCGGGCGCAGCGGCTGTTCTTTGAGCAGCTGGCACTGCATGCTGGCTGGCTAATCGACTGGCAGCACGTTGAGCGTGAAGCGTGGCTAAAGGCTAACCGCGATGGTGTGAGTGGCGATCTGGCAGGTTTAATCGCTATCTTTGACAAAGTGATTAGCCGCCCCGACTAAAATGCTAGAATGGCGGCGTCTGAGAATTTTGCCCGGAACCAGAATGCTGCTGCTTATCGATAACTACGATTCCTTTACCTGGAATCTCTACCAATATTTTTGCGAATTGGGGAGTGAGGTCTGTGTGCGTCGCAATGACGAGATCTCACTGGACGAAATGACGGCCTTGCAGCCTGAGCATCTGGTGATTTCGCCCGGCCCCTGTACCCCCGATGAATCAGGGATCTCGTTAGCGGCGATTCGCCATTTTGCTGGTCAGTTACCCATTCTCGGCGTGTGCCTGGGCCACCAGGCTATCGCGCAGGCGTTTGGCGCGCGGGTTATTCGGGCGCGTCAGGTGATGCACGGTAAAACCTCGGCTATTGAACACAATGATGGCGGGGTATTCAGCGGCCTTAATCATCCTCTGACCGTCACGCGTTATCATTCGCTGATTGTTGAAAAAAACTCGTTACCGGACTGTTTCGAAGTGACTGCCTGGAGCCTGCGTGATGGCGTGCCGGATGAAATCATGGGATTCCGCCATACTTCACTGGCGCTGGAAGGGGTGCAGTTTCACCCGGAAAGCATTCTCAGTGAGCAAGGCCATCAGCTACTGGCAAATTTCCTCCGGCAGTGAGTTTTTATTTGCCTTTGTTTGATTTTTTATGCATATTTCTTGATTATTATTTCACATATCCAGAACGAAAATCAGACGAGGTAGTGAATGAATTCGGGAAAAATGGCAGTCACACGCGCAACATTTGATAAGGTTATTTTGCCTGTTTATGCACCAGCGCAGTTTGTGCCGGTAAAAGGCAAAGGCAGCCGCGTGTGGGATCAGCAGGGTAAAGAGTATATCGATTTTTCTGGTGGGATCGCGGTAACGGCGTTGGGCCACTGTCATCCGGCGCTGGTTGAAACGCTGAAAACTCAGGGTGAAACCCTGTGGCACACCAGCAATGTCTTTACCAATGAGCCGGCCCTGCGACTGGCCAGTAAGCTGATTGCCGCCACTTTTGCCGAACGCGTGTTTTTCGCTAACTCCGGCGCGGAAGCAAACGAAGCCGCCTTTAAACTGGCGCGCTACTATGCCTCTCAACGTCACAGCCCATATAAAAGTAAAATTATTGCTTTCCACAATGGTTTCCATGGCCGCACCTTGTTCACCGTGTCGGTCGGCGGTCAGCCAAAATATTCTGACGGTTTTGGTCCGAAACCGGCTGATATTGTCCATGTGCCATTTAACGATTTAGCGGCAGTGAAAGCGGTCATTGATGATCACACCTGTGCCATTGTCGTTGAGCCGATTCAGGGTGAAGGCGGCGTGATGCCAGCAACGCCGGAGTTTATTCAGGGACTGCGGGCACTTTGCGACCAATATAAAGCGCTACTGGTATTTGATGAAGTGCAGACTGGCATGGGTCGTAGCGGTAAGCTGTTTGCCTATGAGCATTATGGTGTGGCTCCGGATATCCTTACCACGGCGAAGGCGCTCGGCGGCGGCTTCCCGGTTAGCGCCATGCTGACCACCGACGAGATCGCTTCGACCATGTCGCCGGGCACACACGGCACCACCTACGGCGGTAACCCGTTAGCTTGCGCGATTGCTGAAACGGCGCTGGATATTATCAACACTGAAGAAGTACTGGGTGGGGTTGAAACTCGCCGCCAGCAGTTTGTCACGGCGCTGCAAGCCATTGACGCGAAGTTTGATATTTTCAGTGAGATTCGCGGTAAAGGTCTGCTGGTGGGGGCGGTGCTGAAACCGCAGCACGCCGGTAAAGCGCGTGACCTGCTTAATGCCGCTGCGTCACAGGGCGTGATGATTTTGAATGCGGGTACCGATGTCATCCGTTTTGCGCCGTCACTGGTGATTGAATCAGCGGATATTGAAGAGGGGATGGCGCGCTTTGCCCAGGCGGTAGAGAGCGTGCTTTAAATCTTCAGGAGCGGCGATGTCGCCGCTCAATCATTTAGCCGACTTACGCAGCGTCCTTACCAGCCACACACCGTGCTGTGGGCGCTGACTCCACGCCAGCGATGAAATGGTATGCATCACATCCAGATGGCCAAGAATCTGCCTCACATGCCGCTCCATAATCGTCATCGGACCCTGATTGAAGTTTTCCTGCGCCTCAAGAATATTGGTATCTGATCCCGGGCCGTCAAATTCCAGCCGCTGCTGACAGCGCTGTAATGCAATCTCGCACGATTGCAGATAACGTTCGGCCAGCGCCGGCGTTAACATGGTATGTTCACGCGCCAGAATAGTCATGGCGTTAATATGCTCGACAATAAACTGGCTGTGCGTCACCCACAACTTCATATCAGACAAGTATCTGTCATTGAATCCCGGCTCCTGCATCGCCTGATTAAGCGAGTTAAACAGTGCATTGTGTGCCTGATTCACCCCAATGCGCTGGTAAGCCAGTTTTTCTGCATTTTGCTCATTGCCTAGCAGCATCTGCAATGCTTCCTGATAAGCCTCCAGTGCATCGTGGGCATTCTGGCGGATCAGGCCACTCTGCCACTGCGGCCATAACCAGATCATGCCGCCAAAAGCGATCAGGCAACCCATCACCGTATCCAGCAGGCGCGGCAGTAAAAACTGTGAGCCGTCCAGCGTCAGCAGCTGCAAAGAATAGACCGCAGTGACGGTAAAGCCGATGGTGGCCCAGCCATAAAACTTGCGGATAAACAGATAACTGATCAGCGTGATGGCCAGCATTGCCAATAACACCCAGCTCTCTGCCACCTGTAAACGCAGTGTCGCCGCCGCAATCGCCAGGCCTGCCAGCGTGCCCAGTGCACGGTGCTGAATGCGTACCCGCGTCGCGCTGTAACCATTCTGGCTGACGAACATGATGGTCATCAGTACCCAGTAGGGTTTAGGGATATTAAAAAATAACGCCATCGAGCTGCCAAACATCAGCATCACGGCAAAACGTGCCGCGGTACGTAGCGCCGCTGACTTCAGTGAAAGATAACTTTTCAGTGCCCGAATCAGCGGCAGGCGGCGTTGGCGGTCGGCCATTAAGTCGCGCTGATAAAGTGGACGCAGGGTGCGCAGTACGCGCGCAATACGGCTGAAATGGTAATAGCAGAAGTTACCAACCGGATTATCGCTATGCTGTCGGGAGATTTTCTCCAGCGCACCCAGCTGCTTATCCATCGAGAAACGCCTGGGCAGCTTGTGGTAAAGAATATCATCAGCCAGCTCACGCAGCCGCGCGGCAATGGCCTGAGAATTCCAGCGGATCACCGCTTCAGCATGACTCTGCTCAACCAGCTGCTGTACCTCTTCCGGCTGATTCAGACTGACGGAGATATGTTCCTGTAGATCCAACGCCACCTGAAAGGCGCGCGTCAGGCGTTTATGGCTGTTATCGCGGTTTGCCGACAGCATATGCATCTGCTGATAGCAGGTGTTAATCAGATCGACGGCTTTTTGCTGACGTGCCAGCAGCGGCGGCAGGGCTTTTTCAGGATCGGAAAGCTGCGTCAGCAGGGTGTATTTGGCATCGCAATAATCTGCCAGCTCACGGTACAGCAAACTCAGGGATTCGCGCATTGGCTGCTCTTTCCACAGCCAGAACCAGAACCAGTTAAATACGCCATACCAGATGGTGCCCAGTATATACAGCAGCGGCGGTTGCCAGATTGGCATATGGCCGGCCAGACTGAGGGTAAAAATTCCGGCGATCAGCGAAGCAGGCAATAAGCGGGCGTGTAATGGACTGATTTCGCCAGTGACACCGAGCAACATTGCCATGGCGCACAGGATGACGGGCAGCGGAATGCTGTGTAGCGTCATCAGCTGAATCAAAAGGCTGCTCACGGCAAACAGGCCGCCGCCAATAATCAGACGTTTAAAGAAGCGTTTATGAGGAGTATCGAGACCGGCAACATTGCAACAAGCTGGAACTAACGAGAACAGCAGGCCTTGCTTCAAGTCACCCAACAGCCAGCCGATAGCCACAGGTAAGCTAAGCACTAACGTTTGCCGCAGCGCGTAGTTTACTTCAGGGTGATAAATGATTCTCCGCCACATCAGGCCATCACAATATAGAAAACGGCGCGATAGCAGCTGCCTCACGCCGTGGGTTCAGAAATACTTAACGTGTACCGTATACGACAATGGTTTTGCCGTGTGCGGAAATCAGATTTTGATCTTCCAGCATTTTCAGAATACGACCAACGGTTTCACGTGAGCAGCCGACAATCTGGCCGATCTCCTGACGGGTGATTTTAATCTGCATCCCGTCCGGATGTGTCATCGCGTCTGGCTGTTTCGCCAGGTTAAGTAAGGTTTGCGCAATGCGTCCGGTGACATCAAGGAAAGCTAAATTACCGACTTTCTCAGAAGTGACCTGCAGACGGCGAGCCATCTGAGAGGAGAGACGCATCAAAATATCCGGGTTTACCTGAATCAGCTGACGGAATTTTTTATATGAAATTTCAGCCACTTCGCAGGCGGTTTTTGCTCTTACCCAGGCACTGCGCTCCTGACCTTCTTCAAACAGGCCAAGCTCGCCGATGAAATCCCCCTGGTTGAGATAGGACAGGATCATCTCTTTGCCTTCTTCATCCTTGATCAGCACTGCTACAGCGCCTTTAACGATGTAGTAGAGCGTTTCGGCCTTTTCACCTTGGTGAATCAGCGTACTTTTGGATGGATATTTGTGAATATGGCAATGTGACAGGAACCATTCGAGAGTAGGGTCTGTTTGCGGTTTGCCGAGAACCATTCGCTTTTATCCTCTGTTGTAATCGTGCCCTAAAGACAGGGGGATCAATTCCCTGCAGGCGATGAAATATTCAAGCGTTTTCCGGGTCAGGAAAGTTGTCCGGGCTTCTGTTCAGAGCATAGCTCATTATGTCGTCCCGCTTTCGTCGTGCTTTTACATGCCAACGAAAATATTACCGCTTTGTTTGTAGCACAGCTTTCAATGAGTGTCTCCTGTTGTATCGCTTCAGCATAGTGGGAATCGCTCACCGTTGCCGTTTTTCAGCCGAAGGCGTACTCTGACGATAACTGAATGAATTAGAGGATTAATAATATGCAAGCACGAGTGAAGTGGGTGGAAGGGCTGACATTTTTAGGAGAATCCGCATCCGGTCACCAGGTGTTGATGGATGGCAATTCCGGTGATAAAGCGCCAAGCCCGATGGAGATGGTGTTGATGGCTGCGGGTGGCTGTAGCGCGATTGATGTGGTGTCGATTCTGCAAAAAGGGCGTAACGATGTCACTGACTGTGAAGTAAAACTGACTTCTGAACGTCGTGAAGAAGCGCCGCGTATTTTTACCCATATTAATCTGCATTTTGTGGTCAGCGGTAAAGCGTTAACCGATAAAGCGGTTTCACGCGCGGTTGACCTGTCGGCCGAGAAGTATTGCTCAGTGGCAATCATGCTGGGTAAAGGCGTTGAGATTACCCATAGCTATGAAGTGATTGAGTGCTAAGCGCTAATTCACGTCGGTAAACAGGACCTGTGAAAGGTCCTGTTTTGCCCGGTCAGGTTTCGCGATTCTCTTTAATATGCCAGCCCGATGCGGTTTCTGGACCTTTGCCGCCATTGGCCGTCAGTTCCCAATACTGTTGACCAACTTTGGCTGCCTGAAATTTGTAGCTCATACCGATTCTGTCTGTGTGAGAGGTGCCGTTATAGTTTGCACCAGTGATCAACACTTCTTCCAGTGTGATGCGCAGATATTCAACCTGACCGTCGCTGGCGTGGCAGGCAGACAGTTCAACTTTATTGATATGTTTGCCATTCGACAGATAGCGCATAATTGCCGGCGTGGCTTTATCTACATCTGCAATAACCTGTAAATCCTGATACTGCACGCGGCCTGTTCCGCCTCCACCGCCAACATTGATATTCGCTGGCTGGGTAGCCCCCCAACTGAAAGAGCTGACTTTGATCCAGCCTTTATGATTAGCATCCTGCGACTCTCCGTTAATATTATCGATTTTCATATATATATCGGTATTCATCCTTGCTCCTTATGATGTGATGGGTGAGTTTTTGTAATATTTTTTACCAGTAATAAATGGATTATTATTTAATTATTAACTGTCCCCTTTTTTTATATTTTAAAACGTCATGGCGCCACTGTGCTTAATTGATGCTATCTTTTATCACCCAGGTTCTTTGCCAGTTATCAAAAAGGAAAATAGTTTCTCTTTGTTTTTTTCGATACCATATTTGTAACGGTTGGTTTCCTTTTTTAATGCAATTTTTCGTGGATCGCATATCTTCAAAGCAAAGCAGATCGCTTCCCTGATCGGTATCGGGTTCCTCTTTGTATTCGCCCACCCAGAAACCAATGCCATAATCATCTTGTCCTACAGGAACGTTATACTTTACTTTTAATACGTCTTTGTTTTTCTCCCACCACTCAATTTTCCCTTTATCTGTTAATGGGAAATTTTTGACGATAATGTCGAAGCTGTCTCGTGTGTCTAAACGATGAACATCAATGATTTCGACCGGAGCGAGAAAGCGCCATGCCAAAAACCCGGTAGCGGCGATAAAAATGAACAAAATTCCTTTAAATTTTGTCAAAACGTCCACCTTCAACTGCCATTGTCGCATTCATCTCAGTGATAAAAGGTTTAAAACCGTAGCCTTCCCAACGTTGTAACGTAAACCAGATGCGAAAAATTCGAAATTGCTTGTAAAGCCAGTCATTAATATCGTTATCATCAAGACCAAAGTGATCCTGAATTCGATAGTGCACTTTAGCCTTATATCGATCGCCAGTAATTTCCAGAGAATTGAAAGTGATGTGTGTTGACCAGGTATCGTGGATAGAAATCGTCAAACCGTTAATACGATCGAGTTTTTCATTAAATTTAGGAAGAACTGATTTCCTGATGGCATCCTCAAGCCCGTAAAAATCTTGTTGAGAATAAATTCTTGCATCCCAATCTATGAGTTTAATCATGGCTTTATTTATTTTATTCAATGAATCATCCATCGAACTATGCCCAGCCAATGCATCATCCATTAGTTTATCGGTAAATTTTTTACCCGTGTTGTGCTGCATATGATCAATCAAGCTGCGGATAAGCCCTTTATAGGGACCAATAAACGAAAAGGTGTCAGATAACTGACGAAACTCGTCAAACAGGATGCGTGCACTTTCATCACGGTTTGGATGAGTAAAGGGATTAATATTTTTTGAGATATCTTTTAGCTGATAATACTCTTGCAGGCAAAACTGAGTAAGATCGCCAAATTTCATATCCTCAGCCTTGTAGTCATCCATCCTTTTCTGGGTCTCAAACAGCCGGATGGGTAACCTGATGGGCAGTGCCTGCCTGGGATTTTCGATAGGGGTATCCATAAGTAACATCCTGTTTTTATTTTCAATCCATTAAGTTATCAATCCACCTTGCGCATATGTTCTGCCTTCACCGCCAACATTGATATTCGCTGGCTGGGTAGCCCCCCAACTGAAAGAGCTGACTTTGATCCAGCCTTTATGATTAGCATCCTGCGGCTCTCCGTTGATGTTATCGATTTTAATATATCGGTATTCCTCCTTGCCCCTTATTATTTGATGCTGTCTTTTTTGATATGTGTTCTTTGCCAGTTATTGAAAAGAAAAGTGGTTTGGGCTTCATTATCATCTTTTCTATACCAAATCTTTAAGGGTTGGCTATCTTTTTCAATACACTTCTTCTTACTTTTCATATCATAAAAACACAGTAAATCGCTGCCTTGATCGGTATTGGCTTCTTCTTTGTAATCGCCAGTCCAGAAGCCAATGCTGTACTTATCAGAGTTAATGGGTATATGATATTTTTCTCCAAGCAGGTGTCTGTTTTCTTCCCACCACTTGATTTTTCCACTATCAGTAAAGGGGAAGTTCTTAACAATAACAAAATAACTATCACTTTCTGATTTATAATGCACATCAACAACTTGAGTAGGAAGCAGTAAATTCCAGAATATAACGCCGCAAGGTATGGTCAACGTCATTAAAATCCATCTGGTCTTTATCATTACGCCCACCCTCAATCGTTTTAGTCACGTTCATTTCTGTGATAAAGGGCTTAAATGCAAAACCTTCCCAGCGTTGCTCGTCAAACAGGATGCGTGCACTTTCATCACGGTTTGGATGAGTAAAGGGATTAATATTTTTTGAGATATCTTTTAGCTGATAATACTCTTGCAGGCAAAACTGAGTAAGATCGCCAAATTTCATATCCTCAGCCTTGTAGTCATCCATCCTTTTCTGGGTCTCAAACAGCCGGATGGGTAACCTGATGGGCAGTGCCTGCCTGGAATTTTCGATAGGGGTATCCATAAGTAACATCCTGTTTTTATTTTCAATCCATTAAGTTATCAATCCACCTTGCGCATATGCCCTGTCAGGGTGTTTTTAAAATAGGTGCTTTCTCCATTATTGAGAGAAATCATCATTTGATGAGTATCATGATTATATAGAATGGTTAATGGATTATTATTTTTCTCGATACAATTTGCAGTTGTGTTCATGTCATTAAAACAAAGCAGATCGCCTTCCTGGTCAGCATTAGAATTTTTTTTATAATCAGAGACCCAAAAGCTGATTAAATAGCTTCCTTTATCAACTGGAACATGATATTTTTCATTCATTATCATGTTGTTTTCCTCCCACCATTTAATTTTCCCTTTATCAGTTACTGGTGGATACTTCATAATTACACGAAAAGCAGTCCCTTTTTCATTTGAATGAACTGCTATGATCTTAGTGGCCTGTTGAAGGCGCCAGCTTAGTATCATTACTGTAATAAACACCATTATCAAAAACCATCTATATCTTATCAAAACGGCTACCTTCAATTTTTTTGGTATCGCTCATTTCAGTGATAAATGGTCTATAACCATAACCTTCCCAGCGCTGTATGACAAACCAGATGCGAAAAATGCGAAATTGACGATAGAGCCGATGGGTTATGTCGGCGTTATCAAGACCAAAGTGGTCCTGAACTCGGTAGTGTACTTTTGCCTTGTAGGCATTATCGTTTATCTCAAGTGACTCAAGAGTGATATGAGTTGCACTGGTATCATGCACACTTATTGTTAGCCCATTGACATGATCATTCCAGTTATCAAACTTAGGCAGTTTGGATTCCTGGATCATTTGTGTGAAAAATTCATAATTCTTCCGAGGAAAATATCCTTTATGCCAATCAATATTAGTCGTTAAAGTATCTTTTATTTTCTTCAACGAGCTCTGCATCGAACTATGCCCCGACAACGCATTATCCAATCGTTTATCGGTAAACTTCTTACCGCTGTTTTGTTGCATATGATCAATCAAGCTGCGGATAAGCCCTTTATAGGGACCAATAAACGAAAAGGTGTCAGATAACTGACGAAACTCGTCAAACAGGATGCGTGCACTTTCATCACGGTTTGGATGAGTAAAGGGATTAATATTTTTTGAGATATCTTTTAGCTGATAATACTCTTGCAGGCAAAACTGAGTAAGATCGCCAAATTTCATATCTTCAGCCTTGTAGTCATCCATCCTTTTCTGGGTCTCAAATAGCCGGATGGGTAACCTGATGGGCAGTGCCTGCCTGGGATTTTCGATAGGGGTATTCATCAATAACATCCTGTTATTTTTTTACTGTGTCCTTTCGCCTAGACTATCGGGTTATCTGTCGATTTAAAAGTATCAGAATTGAAAAATACCTGCCGCCTCACAAATTCATTGTCAAATTTCTTTGAGCGTTGCAGAAATATCTAAAGGGATTAATTAACCGCGTATTGAAACAGATAAATATAATAAATAAAGAAATAATAGTCAGGAACAAATATACACTGTTCCTGACTGATTAAGCGATTACTCGATTTTCCTGCCTTCCATCAGGCGTTTAACCAGTGGCCCCATAATCAATTCCATCGCCAGACCCATTTTTCCGCCCGGTACTACCAGGGTGTTAATATGCGAAATAAATGAGCCTTGCAGCATCGCTAACAGGTAAGGGAAGTCGATATCTTCCAGGCCCCGGAAATGGATTACGACGAAACTTTCATCCAGCGACGGTATATCGCGCGCAGCAAACGGATTCGAGGTATCTACCGTTGGCACGCGTTGAAAGTTGATATGAGTGCGCGAAAACTGAGGTGTGATGAAATTGATGTAATCTTCCATTGAACGCACCACCGAATCCATCACCGCTTCGCGTGAGTGGCCGCGTTCACTGGTGTCGCGCACCAGTTTCTGAATCCACTCAAGGTTAACGATCGGCACCACTCCCACCAGCAGATCCACTTTCTCTGCCACATTATGCTGTTGGGTTACCACTCCGCCGTGCAGTCCTTCATAAAACAGTACATCGGTCGGCTCCGGCAGGGGCTGCCACGGGGTGAATGTTCCGGGTACCTGGTTCCACGGCACCGCTTCATCATAGGTGTGCAGATATTTGCGCGATTTGCCGCTGCCATTGAGACCATACTCAACAAACGTCTGCTCCAGCAGGCCAAAATCATTGGCGTCCGGACCAAAGTAGCTGATGTGGCGACCTAAATCACGCGCTTTGCGAATCGCCATATCCATCTCTGGACGGGTAAAACGGTGAAAGCTGTCGCCTTCAAGTTCGGCAGCGTGCAGATTCAGCTGCTGGAAAATTTTACGGAAGGCGAGACTGGTGGTCGTGGTTCCTGCACCACTTGAACCGGTAACGGCGATAACCGGATGCCTGGCTGACATAATAAGCTCCCTGTGAAGGTGGGGCGATGAGCATTGTTAACACGTTTCCAGCAGTAAAGTCATTGGCCTTTTATTCGCGCAACTGGCCACGTGGCATGATATTGACCGTTTCATGCAATTCGGACCATACCAGCACGGCTTCACCATTTTTCAGCTGGCGACGGACATCTTCAACTTTACGTTCCAGCGAACGCTCTTGCTCGCCATAATCGGTGCCTTCACGCAGCACAAAGGATTCAATCAGATTTTCCAGCGCCTCGGGCGTCAGATCTTGCCAGGGAATAATCACAGCTTAGTTATCCAGATAGTGAGAAAGCCATTGCGGAATACGCTGTTCAAGCCACATTTGTGGCTGGCGCAGAGTGCCGCCAACAAAGCCGACGTGTCCGCCATTTTTAGTTAGTTGATACTCAATGTTAGCAGGTAGTTTACTGAGATCGGGAATAACGGCGTCCGTCATAAAGGGATCGTCCTGCGCGTGGATGATCAGTAGCGGTTTAACCACCGCTGGCAGCAGCGGCAGCGCGCTACAGCGGCGGTAGTAGTCGAGCGCATCATTAAAACCGTGGGCGCGCGCGGTAATAGCATCATCGAAATCGCGCAGTTTCTTCAGTGCCTTAAGCTGGTGCAGATCGATCGGCAGGGTTCCCGGCCAGCGCAACAGCTTTCTTTCGGCATTCTGCTTCAGCAGCTTTAGCAGGTAACGTTGGTAAACGCGGGAGAAACCTTGCTCAAGGCGTTCACTGCAGGGTTCCAGCATCAGCGGTGCTGAGACCACCACGCCAGCATCCAGCAAACACTCTTCACCCTGCTGGCCCATCAGGTAAGCCAGCATATTGCCGCCCAACGATACGCCGACCGCAGCGGTCGGCACTTTTCCCAGCGTGTCCTGCATCCACTGCAAAAAGTAGCTGGCGTCGCTGGTTTCTCCAGAGTGATAGATGCGCTGCAGGCGATTGGGTTCGCCGCTACAACCGCGAAAATGCATCACTACGCCGAGCCAGCCGCGTTCTTTCCACGTCTGCAACAGCCCATGAGCATAAGGACTGTGAAAACTGCCTTCAAGACCATGAAACAGCACCGCTCGCGGTTTTCCACGTGCCTGTGCCGGGTCTTCACTCCAGGCTAAATCGACAAAGTCGCCGTCAGGCAGAGTCAGCCGCTGCCAGTGGGGCTGAAGCAAAATACGACGCCGAATCAGCCGCGGCAACACCGTTTGCAGATGTGGATTACCCATGCCAGGCATCGGATTAAATGAATCATCAGCTGCGGGATTAAATTTCATGTTCAGAAGGCTTGTACGATCCATATCACACTGTTAGCTTCGATGGGTTAGCAATCGTTTGGGGGTGAGGAGCACCCGTTTCATGGAACTGAGTCTTTTTCTGTCGATGCTGGGCTTTTTGTGGGTCGCCGCAATTACACCTGGCCCTAATAATATGTTACTCACCGCCTCCGGCGCCAATTTCGGTTTTCTTCGCTCACTGCCGTTGATGATTGGAATTATGCTCGGTATGCAGGCGATGCTGCTGTTAGTGGCGTTTGGCGTTGGTGGTTTACTGCTGATCTATCCTTCACTGCATCTTATCCTGAAAATCGCCGGTAGCCTTTATCTGTTGTGGCTGGCATGGAAAATTGGTTCAGCCAGTTACGAAAAGCTTGAGACCGGTGAAGGGCCGACTGCCCCGATGCCTTTCTGGCAGGGAGGGTTACTGCAACTGGTTAATCCGAAAGCCTGGTTAATGGCGCTCGGCGCGGTAGCCAGCTTTAGTCTGGCGGGTGAGGCTTACCGTAGTTCAGTGATGGCGATCAGTATTGGCATTGTGTCGGTGAATATTGTTTCCGGGATGATCTGGCTGGGCTTTGGAACGCTGATTGGCCGTATTCTGCGTAGCCGTCGTGCCTGGGCCATATTTAATATTTCGATGGGGCTGCTTACCGCGGCCTGCGTACTGCTTATCTGGCATTAATTTGCCGCACTTTCGTCACCAACCACCGCGAAGCGGTGGTTTTTTTTGCCTGCATTAAACCCGCCGTTTCCTTTGCCATTTTTTGCATGAGTTATGCGCAATAACTTCTAATGCGATTTTGTGCTTAAACAGAATTTTTAATTACTTATCGCCGGGTTAACTGTCGGTTAAAACTATCAGCAAATCACCTGATAACAATAACCAGCGGAGTCAAACATGGCGGGAAAATGGCGTAAATCTTTGGTTGCGGCAGCATTGTCACTGGCAGCGCTGAATGCGCACGCCGTCGATGTTACGGTGGCTTATCAAACTTCTGCCGAACCGGCAAAAGTTGCCCAGGCAGATAATACGTTTGCCAAAGAGAGTGGCGCAAAAGTCGACTGGCGCAAATTTGACAGTGGTTCCAGCGTGGTACGTGCACTGGCTTCGGGTGATGTGCAGATTGGTAATATTGGCTCCAGCCCGCTGGCGGTTGCTGCCAGTCAGCAGGTGCCGATTGAAGTTTTCCTGCTGGCTTCGCAACTCGGTAACTCTGAAGCGCTGGTCGTGAAAAAAGAGATTACCTCACCTAAAGATCTGATTGGCAAGCGCATTGCGGTGCCGTTTATTTCGACGACGCATTACAGCCTGCTGGCAGCGCTGAAACATTGGGGCATCAAGCCTGGCCAGGTCCAGATCATTAACCTGCAACCTGCGGCAATTACTGCCGCCTGGCAGCGTGGCGATATCGATGGTGCCTATGTCTGGGCGCCGGCAGTTAACGAACTGGAGAAGGAAGGCCATGTGCTGACCGATTCCGCCCAGGTCGGTCAGTGGGGATCGCCAACGCTGGATGTGTGGGTGGTGCGTAAAGACTTTGCTCAGCAGCATCCAGAGGTGGTAACCGCCTTTGCCCGTAGCGCGCTGGCCGCGCAGAAAGCCTATCTCGATAACCCGGAGCAGTGGCTGAAAGCTGACGATAACCTCAGCAAACTGTCGCGCCTGAGCGGTGTGCCGAATGAGCAGGTTCCGGGGCTGGTAAAAGGGAATACCTACCTGACCGCAGCGCAACAGGTTACTCAACTGGGGCAGCCGGTTGATAAAGCGATTATCGATACGGCGAAGTTCCTGAAAGAGCAGGGTAAAGTGCCGCAGGTGGCAACGGACTATAGCGATTATGTTACCGATCGCTTTGTTAAACCACTCGCTAATCAGTAAGGCGCGCCTATGTTATCTGTCTCTCATTTGCATGCCCGCTACGATGGTCATCTGGCGCTACAGGATATCAATCTGTCGATTGATTCCGGGGAGTTACTGGTGGTGCTGGGGCCGTCGGGCTGTGGCAAAACCACCTTACTCAATCTGATTGCCGGTTTTTTAGCGCCGGAATCCGGCTCTATCACGCTCGAAGGTAAAACCATTACCGGGCCCGGCGCCGAGCGTGGCGTGGTGTTTCAGCATGAGGGATTGCTGCCGTGGCGTAACGTACTGGATAACGTGGCGTTTGGCCTGCAGCTGGCGGGCGTCAGTAAAACGGAGCGGCGGGCGGTTGCGCAGCGCATGCTGAATAAAGTCGGGCTGGAAGGGGCAGAAAAGCGCTATATCTGGCAGCTTTCCGGCGGTATGCGGCAGCGCGTCGGTATTGCCAGAGCACTGGCCGCCGATCCGCAGCTATTACTACTCGACGAGCCGTTTGGTGCGCTCGATGCTTTTACCCGCGAGCAGATGCAGGAACTGTTGCTGAAGCTGTGGAGTGAAAGCGGTAAACAAGTATTGCTGATTACTCATGATATTGAAGAAGCGGTGTTTCTCGCCAGTGAGCTGATTCTGCTGTCGCCGGGCCCCGGACGCATTATCGAACGCCTGTCGCTCGATTTTGGGCGTCGTTACGCTGACGGTGAATCCTGCCGCTCAATCAAATCCGATCCGCGCTTTATTGAGCGCCGTGAATATGTTCTCAGTCAGGTGTTTCAGCAACGCGAGGTGTTCTCATGAGTTCACTGATTAATGACAAAGTGACGACGCCAGCGGCATCGAAACTGCGCTGGCCACTGTCGCGCCAGCTGACGCTCAGCGCCGCCACTCTGCTGGTGCTGTTAGCCATCTGGTGGAGTGTTACTGCGCTGAAGCTGATTAGTCCGCTGTTTCTACCAGCGCCACAACAGGTATTGCATCAGTTGCTGACCGTCGCCAGTGCGCAAGGTTTTATGGATGCGACCTTATGGCAGCATCTGGCGGCCAGCCTGACGCGAATTCTGATCGCGCTGTTCGCCGCGGCGTTAATCGGCATTCCGGTTGGAATCGCGATGGGGCTGAACGCCACGGTTCGCGGCATTCTTGATCCACTGATTGAGCTGTACCGTCCGGTGCCGCCGCTGGCTTATCTGCCACTGATGGTTATTTGGTTTGGCATCGGCGAAACTTCAAAAATCTTACTGATCTATCTGGCGATCTTCGCACCGGTGGCGCTTTCAGCGCTGGCAGGAGTGAAAAGCGCCCAGCAGGTGCGGCTGCGTGCGGCACGTTCGCTGGGTGCCAGCCGCTGGCAGGTGCTGTGGTATGTAGTATTGCCCGGTGCGTTGCCGGAGATTTTAACCGGGCTGCGTATTGGGCTGGGCGTTGGCTGGTCGACACTGGTGGCAGCCGAGCTGATCGCGGCCACACGCGGGCTGGGCTTTATGGTGCAGTCTGCCGGTGAGTTTCTTGCCACTGACGTGGTGCTGGCTGGCATTGCTGTGATTGCGGTAATCGCATTTACCTTAGAACTGGGTCTGCGCGCGCTACAGCGTCGTCTGACACCCTGGCATGGAGTTGTACAATGAACGAACGTCTCACTATCACCGCGCTCGGCCCTTACATCGGGGCAGAAGTCAGTAATCTTGATTTGGCTCGTCCATTGAGCGATGCCCAGTTTGAACAGCTGTATCATGCGATGATTCGCCATCAGGTACTGTTTTTTCGCCAGCAGCCGCTGACTCCGGTGCAGCACCGGGCGCTGGCCGCGCGCTTTGGCGATCTGCATATCCATCCGGTTTATCCACATGCCGCCGATGTTGAAGAGATTATCGTGCTGGATACCCATGACAATAATCCGCCGGATAATGATAACTGGCATACCGACGTCACCTTTATCGACACGCCACCCGCCGGGGCGATTCTCGCCGCCAGGCATCTGCCGGACAGCGGCGGCGACACCCTGTGGGCCAGTGGAATTGCGGCATATGAGGCACTTTCCGCGCCGATCAGAACGCTATTGAGTGGTTTACAGGCCGAGCATGACTTCACCAAATCTTTCCAGGAGTTTAAACATCGTGGCAGCGAAGCAGAGCATGCGCGCTGGAAAAAAGCGGTGGCCAGTAATCCGCCGCTGCTGCATCCGGTAATCCGCACTCATCCGGTCAGCGGCAAACAGGCGCTGTTCGTCAATGAGGGTTTTACCACCCGTATTGTGGATTTAACGCAGAAAGAGAGTGATGCACTGCTGGCATTTCTGTTTGCGCATATCACCAAGCCTGAATTTCAGGTGCGCTGGCGCTGGCAGCAGGATGATGTAGCGATCTGGGATAACCGGGTGACGCAGCATTATGCCAATGCTGACTATTTGCCACAAAGACGGATTATGCATCGGGCAACGATTTTAGGGGATAAACCGTTTTATCGTGCGGGATAAAGCAACAGGCGGCGAGAACGCCGCCCGCTAACTCTTTATTCAGCCAGCATATTCTCCAGCTGCTCCTGCGCATCAAGCCATGCCATCTCGCACTCTTCAAGTGCTGACTTACTCTCGGCCTGGCTTTTCAGCGCGGCGGTTAAGTCGGCCTTACGGCTTTGCTCGTAAATCGCCGAATCAGCCAGCTGCTCTTCCGCTGCCGTCAGCTGCGCATTCAGCTTCTCCATCTGTTTTTCCAGCTGGGTAATCTGTTTGCGCAGCGGCTGCGTCTGGGTGCGCAATTCCGCCTCGCGACGTTTCTGGTCTTTGCGCGACTGGGCGCTGTTGGCGTTATCCAGTTTTGGTGTTGCATCCTGCTGGGCTTCTTGCTTCTGCACATCGCTCAGCCACTGCTGATAATCTTCCAGATCGCCTTCAAACACTTCCACTTTGCCGTCATGCACCAGGTACAGGTCGTCAGTGGTTGAACGCAATAAGTGACGATCGTGCGAGACCACCACCAGTGCGCCTTCAAAATCGATTAACGCCTCGGTCAGCGCCTGACGCATATCGAGATCGAGGTGGTTGGTCGGTTCATCAAGCAGTAACAGGTTGGGGCGCTGCCAGACGATGAGCGCCAGAACCAGTCGCGCTTTTTCGCCACCGGAAAAACGTTCGGTCTTCTCGCTGACCTGATCGCCCTGGAAGCCAAAGCCGCCAAGATAATCACGTAACTGCTGTTCCAGCACTTTTGGCGCCAGACGCACCAGGTGTTGTAACGGCGATTCATCTGCCCGTAAGAATTCGAGCTGATGCTGGGCGAAGTAACCGAGCTTAATTCCTTTGGCTAAACCGATATCGCCCTGCAATGGCGCCAGTTCACCAGCCAGCAGCTTGATCAGCGTTGATTTACCCGCGCCGTTGCGGCCCAGCAGGCCAATGCGTGAGCCGGGCACCAGGTTTAGCTTGATGGAGTTAAGAATCACCCGGTCTTGATAGCCAGCACTCACTTTTTCCATCTTCAGCAGTGGATTAGGCAAGCTTTCCGGCTGACGGAAACTGAAAGTGAACGGGTTATCGACGTGCGCCGGTGCAATCAGCTCCATACGCTCCAGCATTTTGATACGGCTTTGCGCCTGTTTCGCTTTGGTGGCCTGAGCGCGGAAACGATCGATATAGCTTTGTAAGTGCGCGACTTTTTGCTGCTGATGCTCAAACAGCGACTGCTGCTGCGCCAGCTTAGTCGCACGCTGACGTTCGAAGGAACTGTAGTTGCCGGTGTACTCAAACAGACCTTGCTGCTCGATATGCAAAATCTTATCGACTACCGGATCGAGGAAGTCGCGGTCGTGAGAGATCAGGATTAGCGTACCGGGATAGCTTTTCAGCCAGCGCTCCAGCCAGATCACCGCGTCAAGATCGAGGTGGTTTGTCGGTTCATCCAGCAGTAGCAGATCGGAACGAACCAGCAGCGCCTGTGCAAGATTCAGGCGCATGCGCCAGCCACCGGAGAAATCACTGACCGGGCGTTGCAGCTGTTCCTGACTGAAACCTAAGCCGTGCAGCAGGCTGGCTGCGCGCGACTGGATGGTCCACGCCTGAATTGCATCCAGCTTGCCGTGTAGCGTAGCGATGGCATGACCATCGTTAATTTCATTGGCGTGCTGTAATTCGGATTCCAGCTGACGAAATTCACGGTCGCCGTCGATAACATACTCAATTGCCGGCACGTCAAGCGCGGGCGTCTCCTGATTAACCCAGGCCAGCGCCCAGTTAGTCGGATAAGTGAGTCTGCCCGCATCGGCGCTCATCTCGTTCTTCAGCAGCGACAGCAGGGTCGATTTTCCGCAGCCGTTCTTACCCACCAGCCCGACCTTCTGGCCTGGATTGATGGTGGCAGTAGCATTGTCCAGCAGCACGCGGATGCCGCGACGAATTTGTAACGAGGAAAATACAATCATAAGCGCCGTATCGTCAGAATATGTTAATTTATTGTCATCATAATCAGAATTTCGGAATGACCTATTCCGTTGCGTCGAGCATGGTAGCTGAAAACGTACACCATGACGACGATTGAAGGGGACAAGATGTCGCAGCCACCTAAAGTTTTGCTGCTATATGCTCACCCGGAATCACAAGATTCGATAGCCAATCGCGTTTTGTTGCAGCCGGCGAAGCAGTTAGCCCACGTCACCGTGCACGATTTGTACGCGCACTATCCTGATTTTTTTATTGATGTGAGTTACGAACAACAGCTGTTGCGTGAGCATCAAGTTATCGTGTTCCAGCATCCCCTTTATACCTACAGCTGCCCCGCGCTGCTGAAAGAGTGGCTGGACCGCGTGTTGTCGCGCGGCTTTGCCAGCGGCGTCGGCGGCAATATGCTGGAAGGTAAATACTGGCGCAGTGTGGTGACGACCGGCGAGCCGGAAACGGCCTATCATCAGCATGGGCTGAATCGTTACCCGCTGTCGGAAATTATGCGTCCGTTTGAACTCACCGCACAAATGTGCCGGATGCACTGGATGACGCCGATGATTATCTATTGGGCGCGCCGTCAGACACCGGAAGTGATGAAAAATTATGCGCGAGCTTACGGTGACTGGCTGGCATCACCGCTGCCGCATGGAGGTTTATAAATGGAAGGACAAACCCTACTGACGGCTGGCGTACTGTATCTGTTTGCCGCCGTGGTGGCGGTGCCGATTGCTGCCCGGCTGGGTATTGGAGCGGTACTGGGCTATTTGCTGGCAGGCATCGCGATTGGACCGTGGGGATTAGGATTTATCAGCGACGTTGATGAGATCCTGCATTTCTCCGAGCTGGGCGTGGTGTTTCTGATGTTTATCATTGGCCTGGAGCTGAATCCCTCTAAGCTCTGGAAGCTCCGGCGTTCGATATTTGGCGTTGGCGCCGCGCAGGTGATATTCAGTGCCGCAGTGCTCGGCGGTTTGCTGTGGCTGACCGACTTCTCCTGGCAGGCAGCAATGATCGGTGGGATTGGTCTGGCAATGTCCTCGACGGCGATGGCGCTGCAACTGATGCGTGATAAAGGCATGAACCGCAATGAATCCGGGCAGTTAGGTTTCTCGGTATTGCTGTTCCAGGATATCGCGGTCATCCCGGCGCTGGCGCTGGTGCCTTTGCTGGCAGGCAGTGACAGCGGACATATTGACTGGATGAAAGTCGGTATGAAGGTGCTGGCGTTTGGCGGCATGCTGATCGGTGGCCGCTATTTACTGCGACCCATTTTCCGCTTTATCGCCGCATCCGGCGTACGTGAAGTGTTCACCGCAGCCGCGTTGCTGCTGGTGCTTGGCTCGGCGTTATTTATGGATATGCTCGGCGTTTCCATGGCGCTGGGGACGTTCATCGCCGGTATTCTGCTGGCTGAGAGTGAATACCGTCACGAGCTGGAAATTGCGATTGAGCCGTTTAAAGGCTTGCTGCTGGGCTTATTCTTTATCTCGGTCGGCATGGCGCTGAATCTCGGCGTGCTCTATACCCACATTCCCGAAATTCTCATCGGTGTTGTGGCGCTGGTGCTGATGAAAATTGCGGTTCTGTATCTGCTGGCGCGTACTTACGGCTTGCGCAGTTCGGAGCGTTTGCAATTTGCCGGCGTGCTAAGCCAGGGTGGAGAGTTTGCTTTCGTGCTGTTTTCGGCTGCGTCATCGGCAAAACTGTTTAGCGGCGATCAGCTTCCACTACTGCTGGTTATTGTCACTTTGTCGATGATGACCACGCCGCTGCTGATGCAGGGCATCGATAAAATCCTGTCCCGTCGCTTTAATGAGAGTGACGCCAGCGATGAAAAACCGTTTGTTGAAGATGATAAACCTCAGGTGATCGTGGTGGGGTTTGGTCGTTTCGGGCAGGTAGTTGGTCGTTTGCTGATGGCGAACAAAAAGCGCATTACCGTGCTGGAGCGTGATATCAGTGCGGTTAGCCTGATGCGTAAGTATGGCTATAAAGTATACTATGGTGATGCAACCGAGCTGGAGTTATTGCGTGCGGCAGGGGCTGAAAGCGCACAGTCCATCGTGATTACCTGTAATGCGCCGGAAGATTCGATGACCATTGTGCATCTTTGTCAGCAGCACTTCCCTCATCTGCAAATTCTGGCGCGTGCGCGGGGTCGTGTTGAGGCCCACGAATTGTTGCAGGCTGGCGTCACGCAATTCTCGCGCGAAACCTTCTCCAGTGCGCTGGAGCTGGGGCGCAAAGCGTTGATGACCGTCGGCATGCATCCGCATCAGGCGACGCGTGCGCAGTTGCACTTCCGCCGGCTGGATATGCGCATGCTGCGCGATCTGATGCCTAACCACGGTGACAGTGCGCAAATTTCGCGCGTGCGGGAAGCGCGGCGTGAACTGGAGGATATCTTCCAGACGGAGATGCAGCATGAGAGGCGGCAGTACGATGGCTGGGATGAGTTCGAGTAATTCTTAGCTTCAATTCGATCATTCAGGTGCGGCGTTTTCGTCGCCCGCAATGTGGAAACAATAATGCGTAAACGCTTTATCGCCGGTGCGGTTTGTCCGCACTGTCAGGAAAAAGACACTCTCGCGCTATGGCGGGAAAACAATGTTGACGTCGTTGAGTGTGTAAAGTGTGGTCATCAAATGCGTGAAGCGGATAAGCAGGTACGCGATCAGGTTCGCAGCAATGAGCAAGTGATCGGTATTTTTCATCCCGAGTAGCGCAATGAGGCAGCTTTTTTTAAGCTTAAGCGTACAGCGGGGTTGAATTCCGTTACAATCGGCGCCATTAAAATCTGACTGGTTGGTATTATTGCACGCAAAAATAGACCAATGAGGCAGGATCTAAGTTCTCAACGGTTAGGAGATATCATGAAAGTAGCAAAAGACCTGGTGGTTAGCCTGGCCTATCAGGTACGTACAGAAGACGGTGTATTGGTTGACGAGTCTCCGGTGAGCGCACCGCTGGACTATCTGCACGGTCATGGTTCCCTGATTTCTGGTCTGGAAAAAGCGCTGGAAGATCACGTTGTTGGTGATAAGTTTGACGTGCATATCGCGGCTAACGAAGCCTACGGCCAGTATGATGACAATCTGGTGCAGCGCGTACCAAAAGACGTGTTCATGGGCGTTGACGAGCTGCAGGTTGGCATGCGTTTCCTGGCTGAGACCGACCAGGGTCCGGTTCCAGTTGAAATCACTGAAGTTGAAGATGAGCATGTTGTGGTTGATGGTAACCACATGCTGGCGGGTCAGAACCTGAACTTCAACGTGGAAGTTATCGCGATTCGTGAAGCGACTCCGGAAGAACTGGCTCACGGCCACGTTCACGGTGAAGATGGCCATCACCACGATCACGAGCATGACCATGACCACGGTAAAGGTGGTTGCGGCACTGGCGGCTGTGGCTGCCACTAAGCATTTAATGCTAAAAAAAGGTCGCTTCGGCGGCCTTTTTTGTTTTACAGAGCGAGCGACTGGATGACTGCGCCAGCAGCAGCGTAGCGCAGCTATTTCATCAATCAATAATGCGGTGGTGGCGTCTCTTCAGACTGTGAAGCAATCATCGACGGTGCCGCAGCCTTTAGTTTATCCAGCATCAGGCGTAGCTGCTCACGCATCCTCGCCATCTCTAACTCATGCTGCACCACTGTCTGATTCAGCTCATCAATTGTGTGCTCCTGAAAAGCCAGTTTGCTTTCCAGCAACTCCAGCCGCTGTTCAAACAATGATTGTTGCATATTATTTCCTCTGATTACTGCCTGCGCAGCGTAGACCTATTTCCGGGTGATTCGTCTGATTCTAACGGTAAAAGCATTGCTTTAACCAGGCAAAAGCAGCTAATTTCAAGCTAACGATTGAAAAATGGTTATGCTGTCTTCATGTACTGTTTGAAACTTAACGGCATTACAACAGTCGTAGGTTAACTGAGTAATCTTTGGCAGAACCAGGTAGTTTACTCGCGCACAGCTATAGTACTAACCGACAGGTTATAATGATTTCCGAGGTGAGAGGCTTCGGTTTTGGAGAAATGGATGAAATCACTGTTTAAAGTCACATTGTTAGCTACCACCATGGCCGTTGCGCTGAATGCACCGCTGGCAATGGCAGCAGAATCTGCACCTGCTCAACAGGCCGCGCCTCAGGCTCCTAAAAACGCCGCGTTTAAAAATGAGGATCAGCAGTCCGCTTATGCGCTGGGTGCATCCTTAGGCCGTTACATGGAAAACTCCCTCAAAGAGCAAGAAAAGCTGGGTATCAAACTGGAGAAAGACCAGCTGATCGCCGGCGTGCAGGATGCGTTTGCCGGTAAGAGCAAACTCTCTGATAAAGAGATCGAGCAAACTCTGCAGTCCTTTGAAGGTCGTGTGAAGGGCGCAGCCCAGACCAAGATGGAACAAGATGCGAAAGAGAACGCTGAAAAAGGCGAAGCTTTCGCAGCAAAATTTGCTAAAGAAAAAGGCGTGAAGAAAACCGACTCAGGCCTGCTGTATCAGGTAGAGAAGCAGGGTACTGGTGAAGCGCCAAAAGACAGCGACACCGTAGTTGTAAACTATAAAGGTACGCTGATCGACGGTAATGAGTTCGATAACTCCTACACCCGTGGCGAGCCACTGTCATTCCGTCTTGACGGCGTGATCCCAGGCTGGACCGAAGGTCTGAAGCAGGTTAAAAAAGGCGGTAAAATCAAGCTGGTAATTCCACCGCAGTTGGCTTACGGTAAAAATGGCGTTCCGGGCATTCCGGCTAACTCCACGCTGGTATTTGATGTTGAACTGCTTGATATCAAACCAGCACCTAAAGCAGACGATAAGGCGCAAGCACCAGCCGCTGCTGACAAACAAGCCCAGTAATTACTGAGTTTGTTCCCAATCTATTTGGGAGAACCGCCGCAGCTTCTGCGGCGGTTCAGTGTTTCTTTCTTCCTGCCCCGCGTTTCACCACTTTTCGAGATTCTACGCAATTAGCAACAAAGGCCAGGACATGACTTTGCCAGGTTTGCTAAACTGTTTATCGCGCAAAATTCTGATATTGAGTCTGCCCAGGCCGCGCTGAGACAGGCTCCAGCCACTAGTAGGGTGTCTCTTTCATGTCTAATCCATTCAGTCCCAGTGAGCTAACCGAGTCAGACTTACTGGAGCAACATCCGTTCGTCCAGACCGATCACGATATTCTGAAGTCCTATGAAGCGGTGGTCGATGGCCTGGCGATGCTGATCGGTTCACACTGTGAAATCGTGCTTCACTCGCTGGAAGATCTGAAGTGTTCAGCGGTGCGTATTGCCAATGGCGAACATACTGGCCGCCAAATTGGTTCGCCGATAACCGACCTTGCGCTGCGCATGCTGCATGATATGACCGGAGCGGATACGAATGTCTCCAGAGCCTATTTCACCCGCGCCAAAAGCGGCGTGCTGATGAAATCGGTCACTATTGCCATTCGCAACCGTGAACACCGGGTTATTGGTTTGCTGTGCATTAACATGAATCTCGACGTGCCGTTCTCACAAATCATGTCGACTTTTATGCCGCCGGAAATCAAAGAGGTCGCTTCATCGGTAAATTTTGCCTCTTCAGTGGAGGATCTGGTGATGCAAACGCTGGAGTTCACCATTGAAGAGATCAGTGCCGATCGTAATGTGTCGAATAATGCCAAGAACCGCCAGATTGTGCTTAACCTGTATGAAAAGGGCATTTTCGATATTAAAGATGCGATCAATCAGGTCGCTGACCGCCTGAACATCTCCAAGCACACCGTGTACCTTTACATTCGTCAGTTCAAGAGCGGCGATTTTCAGGGACAAGAGCGCTAATGCGCTTTACGCTGCTGGTCACCGGGCCGGCTTATGGCACTCAGCAGGCGAGCAGCGCATGGCTGTTCGCCAATGCTTTGCTGGCGGCAGGGCACACGCTATCCAGCGTGTTCTTTTATCGCGAAGGGGTGCTGAATGCCAATCAGCTGGCTGCGCCAGCCAGTGATGAGTTTGATCTGGTGCGCGGCTGGCAGAAATTGCATGACGAGCAGGGTACCGCACTGCATATTTGCGTGGCGGCAGCGCTGCGGCGTGGTGTGACTGACTTACAGCAGGCGGAAAGTCTCTCTCTGCCCGTTGCTAATCTGCAGCCGGGCTTTGAACTGACCGGACTGGGCTCGCTGGCAGAAGCGGTACTGAGTTGCGAAAGACTGGTGCAATTTTAATGAATTCAATCGCTTTTATTTTTACTCAGGCGCCACATGGCAGCAGTGCCGGACGTGAAGGGCTGGATGCGGTGCTGGCGACATCAGCACTCAGCGATGACGTTGCGCTGTTTTTTATCGGTGATGGCGTAATGCAGCTCACTGCAGGCCAGCAGCCAGAGAAAATACTGGCGCGTAATTATATTGCCACCTTTGGTGTGTTACCGCTGTATGACGTTGACCAGTGTTATCTCTGTGCGGCCTCGCTGGCCGAACGTGGATTGTCTGTCGATGATGCGCGCGTGCTGCCCGCTGAGGTGCTCAGCAGCGATGCGCTGCGTGAATGTCTTGGTCAGTTCGACCGGCTACTGACGTTTTAAGGAACACCGATGCTGCATACCCTGATGAATTCTCCGTTTCAGTGTGACTTTGATTTGATGTTGCGCATGTTGAAAACCGGAGATGAGTTGTTAATGCTGCAAAATGGCGTGCTGGCCGCAATTGAGGGCAGTGGTGCTCTGACATCGCTGCTGGCGGCGCCGGTGACGCTGTATGTTTTGCAGGAGGACGTTGATGCTCGCGGCCTTTCTGCTCAAATTTCAACCAAAGTGAAGTTAGTGAGCTATAATGATTTCGTCGCGCTGGCGGTGAAACATCCGCAGCAAATGACCTGGTAAACACAGTAATCCTGGTTATTTCTTGACACCTTTTAAGCTCAGCTCTAAAATTCTGCGTCCTCGTGATACTACGAGGCGATTTATTACGTGTTTACGAAGCAAAAGCAAATCCCAGGAGCTATTTAATGGCAACAGTTAATCAGCTGGTTCGCAAACCACGCGTACGCAAAGTTGCAAAAAGCAACGTGCCTGCGCTGGAAGCCTGCCCGCAGAAACGTGGTGTATGTACTCGTGTGTATACCACTACCCCTAAAAAACCGAACTCCGCACTGCGTAAAGTATGTCGTGTTCGCTTAACCAACGGTTTTGAAGTTACCTCCTACATCGGCGGTGAAGGTCATAACCTGCAGGAACACTCCGTGATCCTGATCCGTGGCGGTCGTGTTAAAGACTTGCCAGGTGTGCGTTACCACACTGTTCGTGGCGCGCTGGACTGCTCCGGTGTTAAAGACCGTAAGCAAGCTCGCTCCAAGTATGGCGTGAAGAAGCCAAAGGCTTAATGGTTCTCCGTTAAGTAAGGCCAAACGTTTTAAATAAATGTCAAAATAAACTCGTAGAGTTTTGGACAATCCTGAATTAACAACGGAGTATTTCCATGCCACGTCGTCGCGTTATTGGTCAGCGTAAAATTCTGCCGGATCCTAAGTTCGGATCAGAACTGCTGGCTAAATTTGTAAACATCCTGATGGTAGATGGTAAAAAATCTACTGCTGAAGCAATCGTCTATACCGCGCTGGAGACCCTGGCTCAGCGTTCTGGTAAAAACGAACTGGAAGCTTTCGAAGTAGCTCTGGACAACGTGCGTCCGACTGTCGAAGTTAAGTCTCGCCGCGTTGGTGGTTCTACTTATCAGGTACCAGTTGAAGTCCGTCCGGTTCGTCGTAATGCCCTGGCAATGCGTTGGATCGTAGAAGCTGCTCGTAAACGCGGTGATAAATCTATGGCTTTACGCCTGGCGAACGAACTTTCTGACGCTGCAGAGAACAAAGGTACTGCAGTTAAGAAACGTGAAGACGTTCACCGTATGGCTGAAGCCAACAAGGCGTTCGCTCACTACCGCTGGTAATAGCCACGTAGTCGTTAAGCTAACCAAGCGGGCGCTTCAACTAGCCAACCCGCTTGGGTTAACTAACCTTGAACGTCCGAGAATCAGAGGAATCAAATGGCTCGTACAACACCTATTGCACGCTATCGTAACATCGGTATCAGTGCACACATCGACGCCGGTAAGACCACTACTACCGAACGTATCCTGTTCTACACCGGTGTAAACCACAAAATCGGTGAAGTTCATGACGGCGCAGCCACCATGGACTGGATGGCACAGGAGCAGGAGCGTGGTATTACCATCACCTCCGCAGCAACCACTGCGTTCTGGTCAGGTATGGCGAAGCAGTTTGAGCCACACCGCGTAAACATTATCGACACCCCTGGACACGTTGACTTCACCATCGAAGTTGAACGTTCCATGCGTGTTCTCGACGGTGCAGTAATGGTTTACTGTGCAGTTGGTGGTGTTCAGCCACAGTCTGAAACCGTATGGCGTCAGGCAAACAAATATAAAGTTCCACGTATCGCGTTCGTTAACAAAATGGACCGTATGGGTGCTAACTTCCTGAAAGTTGTTGGTCAGATTGAATCACGTCTGGCAGCTACTCCGGTTCCTCTTCAGCTGGCTATTGGCGCAGAAGAAGGTTTCACCGGTGTTGTTGACCTGGTGAAAATGAAAGCCATCAACTGGAACGATGAAGATGCAGGCGTGACCTTCGTATACGAAGACATCCCGGCAGATATGCAGGAACTGGCTGAAGAATGGCGCGCGAAATTAGTCGAAGCCGCAGCTGAAGCTTCTGATGAGCTGATGGAGAAATTCTTTGGTGGCGAAGAGCTGACTGAAGAAGAGATCAAAACTGCTCTGCGTAAGCGCGTTCTGAATAACGAAATTATCCTGGTAACCTGTGGTTCTGCATTTAAGAACAAAGGTGTGCAGGCGATGCTGGATGCGGTTATTGAATACCTGCCGGCACCGACTGACGTTACCGCGATTAACGGTATCCTGGACGACGGTAAAGACACTCCGGCTGTGCGTCACTCCGATGACGATGAGCCGTTTGCTGCGCTGGCGTTCAAAATCGCTACCGACCCGTTTGTGGGTAACTTGACCTTCTTCCGCGTGTACTCTGGTGTCGTGAACTCCGGTGATACCGTGTATAACCCGGTCAAATCTCAGCGTGAGCGTCTGGGCCGTATCGTACAGATGCACGCTAACAAACGTGAAGAGATCAAAGAAGTTCGCGCAGGTGATATCGCTGCTGCAATCGGTCTGAAAGAAGTGACCACCGGTGACACCCTGTGTGATCCGGATAACGTCATCATTCTGGAGCGTATGGAATTCCCTGAACCGGTAATTTCTATCGCCGTAGAACCGAAAACCAAAGCTGACCAGGAAAAAATGGGTCTGGCTCTGGGTCGTCTGGCTAAAGAAGACCCGTCATTCCGCGTATGGACTGACGAAGAAACTAACCAGACTATTATCGCTGGTATGGGTGAGCTGCACCTCGACATCATCGTTGACCGTATGAAGCGTGAATTCAACGTTGAAGCGAACATCGGTAAACCTCAGGTTGCTTATCGTGAAGCGATTCGCGCAAAAGTTACCGATATCGAAGGCAAACACGCCAAGCAGTCTGGTGGTCGCGGTCAGTATGGTCATGTGGTTATCGACATGTACCCACTGGAGCCGGGTTCAAACCCGAAAGGCTACGAATTTATCAATGACATCAAAGGTGGTGTGATTCCTGGTGAATACATCCCTGCGGTTGATAAAGGCATTCAGGAACAGCTGAAATCTGGCCCTCTGGCTGGTTATCCAGTAGTTGACCTGGGTGTGCGTCTGCACTTCGGTTCTTACCATGACGTTGACTCCTCAGAACTGGCGTTTAAACTGGCAGCATCTATCGCCTTTAAAGATGGCTTTAAGAAAGCAACTCCGGTACTGCTTGAGCCAATCATGAAGGTTGAAGTAGAGACTCCTGAAGAGAATACTGGTGACGTAATCGGTGACCTTAGCCGTCGTCGTGGTATGCTCAAAGGACAGGAATCTAACGCTACAGGCGTTCAGATTCACGCTGAAGTTCCGCTGTCTGAAATGTTCGGATACGCGACTCAGTTGCGTTCTCTGACCAAAGGCCGTGCTTCATACTCTATGGAGTTCCTGAAGTATGATGATGCGCCAAACAACGTCGCTCAGGCCGTTATTGAAGCTCGTAGTAAATAAACTACAGTTTTAACATATTGATCATATGCTCTCACCTCGGGTGAGAGCATTAAAGTAAGGAATATCGTCGTGTCTAAAGAAAAATTTGAACGTTCCAAACCGCACGTCAACGTCGGTACTATCGGCCACGTTGACCACGGTAAAACTACCCTGACTGCAGCTATCACCACCGTACTGGCTAAAACCTACGGCGGTTCTGCTCGTGCATTCGACCAGATCGATAACGCGCCAGAAGAAAAAGCTCGTGGTATCACCATCAACACCTCTCACGTTGAGTATGACACCCCGACTCGCCACTACGCGCACGTTGACTGCCCGGGACACGCCGACTACGTCAAAAACATGATCACCGGTGCTGCTCAGATGGACGGCGCTATCCTGGTTGTTGCTGCGACTGATGGCCCAATGCCTCAGACCCGTGAGCACATCCTGCTGGGTCGCCAGGTTGGCGTTCCTTACATCATCGTGTTCCTGAACAAATGTGACATGGTTGATGACGAAGAGCTGCTGGAACTGGTTGAGATGGAAGTTCGTGAACTGCTGTCTGCATACGATTTCCCAGGCGACGATCTGCCGATCGTTCGTGGTTCTGCTCTGAAAGCGCTGCAAGGCGAAGCTGAGTGGGAAGAGAAAATCGTTGAGCTGGCAGGTTACCTGGATTCTTACATCCCAGAGCCAGAGCGTGCGATTGACAAGCCATTCCTGCTGCCTATCGAAGACGTATTCTCCATCTCCGGCCGTGGTACTGTTGTTACCGGTCGTGTAGAGCGCGGTATCGTTAAAGTTGGTGAAGAAGTTGAAATCGTTGGTATCAAAGATACCGTGAAATCTACTTGTACCGGCGTTGAAATGTTCCGCAAACTGCTGGACGAAGGCCGTGCTGGTGAGAACGTTGGTGTTCTGCTGCGTGGTATCAAACGTGAAGACATCGAACGTGGTCAGGTTCTGGCTAAGCCAGGCTCAATCAAGCCGCACACCACTTTCGATTCAGAAGTTTACATCCTGTCTAAAGATGAAGGCGGCCGTCATACTCCGTTCTTCAAAGGCTACCGTCCACAGTTCTACTTCCGTACTACTGACGTGACCGGTACCATCGAACTGCCAGAAGGCGTTGAGATGGTAATGCCAGGCGACAACGTAAACATGAAAGTTACCCTGATCCACCCAATCGCGATGGATGACGGTCTGCGTTTCGCAATCCGTGAAGGCGGCCGTACTGTTGGTGCGGGCGTTGTTGCTAAAGTTATCGCTTAATTGCAGATAACCTGAAGTGGCCAGCTCAAACTGGCCACAGCAGTAAAAAAGAGCACTTCGGTGCTCTTTTTTTATGCCCAAAAACCAGCGATAAGTCGCGCTACTCCTGCTATTCAGGGATTGTAATAAAAACGATTCGCATTTACACTATGATCAGAAATTGTACTGGAGTTCAGAAATGTACGTCTGCTTGTGTAATGCCGTAAGTGATAAAACTATTCGTGAAGTCGTGCGTCACTATCAGCCAAAGTCTATTCAGCATCTTCGTCAGTTAGTGCCAGTAGGTAAACAGTGCGGCAAATGCATTCGCGCCGCGCGTGAAATCATGGATGATGAGCTGCAACACGTTCCGCAGTACAAAGAGATCGCCTGACAATACCCATGATTATTGTCATGGATTTTTGACTTCCTTCATTCCGCATCTACGCTGTTATTAACTGGAAGCGGAGGAAGCAAAATGAAGGGCGATATTAAAATCATAAACCATCTCAACAAATTACTGGGTAATGAACTGGTTGCTATAAACCAGTATTTCCTGCATGCGCGAATGTTCAAAAATTGGGGACTGATGCGCCTGAATGATGTTGAGTATCACGAGTCGATTGATGAAATGAAGCATGCGGACAAGTACATTGAACGCATTCTCTTTCTCGAAGGCATCCCCAATCTGCAGGATTTAGGCAGGCTGCGCATCGGTGAAGATGTTGAAGAGATTCTGAAATCAGATTTAGTACTGGAACTGGAAGGTGCCAAGGATCTGCGAGAGGCCATTGCCTATGCAGACAAGGTTCATGACTATGTGAGTCGCGATATGATGATCGAAATCCTTGCGGATGAAGAGCACCATATCGACTTTCTTGAAACCGAACTCGATCTGATTCAAAAAATCGGCGTTCAGAATTACCTGCAATCACAAATTAAACAATAAATTAAACCAGTCAGTTTCACTATGTTGAGCAATAAGCACCGACCATCCCGCAACTGACAGGCTCGGCCCAAAAGGTTGCCGGATGGTTTTTTGTCCCTTCAGCCGGCTTACCAGCCAGCCCAGAATGCCAATGGCTGCCGCCAGCGTGGCAATCAACGGCAGTGAAAGCCAGCCAGTCCACGCGCCCAGCGCGGCAAAATATTTCGCGTCGCCTAATCCCATTCCCTCCTGCTGCCGTAGCCAGAGATAGACCTGGTTAATCCCGCGAAAACTGATATAGCCGCATATTGCGCCAAGTAGTGCATGCTGCAAATGAAGCGGCGAAAGTTGCAGATTAAACAGCAGGCCGCACCACAGCAGCGGCAGTGTAATGGCATCAGGCAATAACAGATGGCGTCGATCAATTTCACTCAGAACCAGAACCGCACAACTAAAAAGAGCTAGCCAGGCAAACAGGGCAGGGTGCGGGCAACTAACGGCGACCGTTGCCAACAACAGAGCAGTACCTGACTCGAGATAGTAACTGTAGCGCGAAATAGGTTGATGACAGTAGCGGCAACAACCCCGTAGCATCAACCAGCTGATCAGTGGCAGCAAATCGCGCAGGGCCAGTCTGCGACCGCATGAGATACAGGCAGAAGCTGGACGGCAAATTCGTGCCAGCCAGACGCGTGCGTTGGCATCCATCGGAAAACGTTCAATGACCAGGCAAAGAAAACTGCCCAGTACGGCGCCCGTCAGCAACGCCGCTATCACCAGCCACTCATCCATAAGTTTCTCCCATTGACTGTCCGGCAGCATAGGGCGGGGCAGGCGGGGTTGTCACTGGCGCAATCGTCAAACTGGAAAACATTGCACAAGCAAGTAGTGCAGTTGCAGCCTCTGTCAGGATTTATTTGCACCAGCTTCCGGATGCCAGTAGTCAATCATCGAATATGGGTTGCCAGATGAGCAGATTCACGTATAATACGCCGGCCTGCCATTTATGTCAGGCGCGACTCAATTAGAGTCGCAGGCTAACGTTAACGCGTCTGGCCAGACAATACTCCCAATTGGGGAGTTATGTACTGAACGATTACACTCCTCCATCAATCGTAATGGATGTGGGTAGTAATTCTTTTCGTTTATAAATAATTGGAGCTCTGGTCTCATGCAGAACCAAAGAATCCGTATCCGTCTTAAAGCGTTTGATCATCGTCTGATCGATCAATCAACTGCGGAAATCGTTGAGACTGCCAAGCGCACTGGTGCGCAGGTTCGTGGTCCAATCCCGCTGCCGACCCGCAAAGAGCGCTTTACCGTTCTGATCTCCCCGCACGTTAACAAAGACGCGCGTGATCAGTACGAGATTCGCACTCACAAGCGTCTGGTTGACATCGTTGAGCCAACTGAAAAAACGGTTGATGCTCTGATGCGTCTGGATCTGGCTGCCGGTGTTGACGTGCAGATCAGCCTGGGTTAATCAGGTCATTGAGCGATTGAGAGGTTGAAACAATGATTGGTTTAGTCGGTAAAAAAGTGGGCATGACCCGCATCTTCACTGAAGATGGCGTTTCTATCCCAGTAACCGTGATCGAAATTGAAGCAAACCGCGTTACTCAGGTCAAAGGCCTGGAAAACGACGGTTACACTGCTGTGCAGGTAACTACCGGTGCTAAAAAAGCTAACCGTGTAACTAAGCCTGAAGCAGGTCATTTTGCTAAAGCTGGTGTTGAAGCTGGCCGTGGTCTGTGGGAATTCCGTACTGCTGAAGGCGAAGAATTCACCGTAGGTCAGAGCATTAATGTCGACATTTTCGCTGAAGTGAAAAAAGTTGACGTGACTGGTACATCTAAAGGTAAAGGTTTTGCCGGTACTGTAAAGCGCTGGAACTTCCGTACTCAGGATGCTACCCACGGTAACTCCTTGTCTCACCGCGTTCCGGGTTCTATCGGTCAGAACCAGACTCCGGGCAAAGTGTTCAAAGGCAAGAAAATGGCAGGACAGCTGGGTAATGAGCGCGTAACCGTTCAGAGCCTTGACGTTGTGCGTGTTGACGCTGAGCGCAACCTGCTGCTGGTTAAAGGTGCAGTTCCCGGTGCTACCGGTAGCGACCTGATCGTTAAACCAGCTGTGAAGGCGTAAGGGGATAGCCATGGAATTAGTATTGAAAGACGCGCAAAGCGCGCTGACTGTTTCCGAAACTACCTTCGGTCGTGATTTCAACGAAGCGCTGGTACACCAGGTTGTTGTTGCTTATGCAGCAGGTGCCCGTCAAGGTACTCGTGCTCAGAAGACCCGTGCTGAAGTAACTGGTTCCGGTAAAAAGCCGTTTCGTCAGAAAGGCACCGGCCGTGCGCGTGCGGGTACTGTAAAAAGCCCAATCTGGCGCTCAGGTGGTGTGACCTTCGCTGCGAAGCCACAGGACCACAGTCAAAAAGTTAACAAAAAGATGTACCGCGGCGCGCTGAAAAGCATCCTGTCCGAACTGGTACGTCAAGAACGCCTGATCGTTGTCGAGCAGTTCTCTCTGGAAGCACCTAAAACTAAGTTGCTGGTAGAGAAGCTGAAAGACATGGCTCTGGCAGATGTGCTGATCATCACTGGCGAACTGGAAGAGAACCTGTTCCTGGCCGCACGTAACCTGTACAAGGTTGACGTACGTGATGCAGCGGGCATCGACCCAGTTAGCCTGATCGCCTTCGACAAAGTCGTTATGACTGCTGACGCAGTTAAGCAAGTTGAGGAGATGCTGGCATGATCCGTGAAGAACGTCTGCTGAAAGTACTGCGCGCGCCGCACGTATCTGAAAAAGCATCTGCTGCGATGGAAAAAACCAACACCATCGTTCTCAAAGTTGCTAAAGACGCGACCAAAGCAGAAATCAAAGCCGCTGTTCAGAAACTTTTCGAAGTTGAAGTTGAAGTCGTGAATACCCTGTTAGTTAAAGGGAAATCAAAACGTCACGGACAGCGTATTGGTCGTCGTAGCGACTGGAAAAAAGCTTACGTCACCCTGAAAGAAGGCCAGAATCTGGACTTCGTCGGCGGCGCTGAGTAAGTCGGAGGAGAAGAACAATGGCAATTGTTAAATGTAAACCGACATCTCCGGGTCGTCGTCACGTAGTTAAAGTGGTGAACCCAGAGCTGCACAAGGGCAAACCATTTGCCCCGCTGGTAGAAAAAAACAGCAAATCCGGTGGCCGTAACAACAATGGTCGCATCACTACCCGTCATATCGGTGGTGGTCACAAGCAGGCTTACCGTATTGTTGACTTCAAACGCAACAAAGACGGTATCCCGGCAACTGTTGAACGTCTTGAGTACGATCCGAACCGCTCCGCGAACATCGCGCTGGTTCTGTACAAAGATGGCGAGCGCCGTTATATCCTGGCCCCTAAAGGCCTGAAAGCTGGCGACCAGATTCAGTCTGGCGTTGATGCTGCGATTAAAGCAGGTAACACCCTGCCGATGCGTAACATCCCAGTGGGTTCTACCGTTCACAACGTAGAAATGAAACCAGGCAAAGGCGGTCAGATTGCTCGCTCTGCTGGTGCTTACGTGCAGATCGTTGCGCGTGAAGGTTCCTACGTTACCCTGCGTCTGCGTTCAGGTGAAATGCGTAAAGTCGAATTAGACTGCCGCGCGACCCTGGGTGAAGTCGGTAACGCTGAGCACATGCTGCGCGTTCTGGGTAAAGCCGGTGCAACTCGTTGGCGTGGTGTTCGTCCTACCGTTCGCGGTACTGCGATGAACCCAGTCGATCACCCGCACGGTGGTGGTGAAGGTCGTAACTTTGGTAAGCACCCGGTAACCCCGTGGGGCGTTCAGACCAAAGGTAAGAAGACCCGTAGCAACAAGCGTACTGATAAATTTATCGTACGTCGCCGTAGCAAATAATTTTAGAGGATAAGCCATGCCACGTTCTCTCAAGAAAGGTCCTTTTATTGACCTGCACTTGCTGAAGAAGGTAGAGAAAGCGGTGGAAAGCGGTGACAAGAAGCCCCTGCGCACTTGGTCCCGTCGTTCAACGATCTTTCCTAACATGATCGGTTTGACCATCGCTGTCCATAATGGTCGTCAGCACGTTCCAGTCTTTGTTTCCGACGAAATGGTTGGTCACAAACTGGGTGAATTTGCGCCGACTCGTACTTATCGCGGACACGCGGCCGACAAAAAAGCCAAGAAACGCTAAGGCAGGAGGAAGAGATGGAAACTTTAGCTCAACATCGCCACGCTCGTTCTTCTGCTCAAAAGGTTCGCCTGGTGGCTGACCTTGTACGCGGTAAGAAAGTGTCGCAGGCTCTGGACATTCTGACCTACACCAATAAGAAAGCGGCTGTACTGGTCAAGAAAGTTCTGGAATCTGCCATTGCTAACGCCGAACACAACGATGGCGCTGACATTGATGATCTGAAAGTCACGAAAATCTTCGTCGACGAAGGCCCAAGCATGAAGCGCATTATGCCGCGTGCAAAAGGTCGTGCAGATCGCATCCTGAAGCGCACCAGCCACATTACTGTGGTTGTGTCCGATCGCTGAGACTCTGGAGACTAGCAATGGGTCAGAAAGTACATCCTAATGGTATTCGACTGGGTATTGTTAAACCCTGGAACTCTACCTGGTTCGCCAATACCAAAGAATTCGCTGACAACCTGGACAGCGATTTTAAAGTTCGTCAGTTCCTGACTAAAGAACTGGCTAAAGCGTCCGTATCTCGTATCGTTATCGAGCGTCCGGCTAAGAGCATCCGTGTGACTATTCACACCGCTCGTCCTGGCATCGTAATCGGTAAGAAAGGCGAAGACGTAGAAAAACTGCGCAAGGTCGTAGCGGATATCGCTGGCGTTCCTGCACAGATCAATATCGCCGAAGTCCGTAAACCGGAACTGGACGCTAAATTGGTTGCTGACAGCATCACTTCACAGCTGGAGCGTCGTGTGATGTTCCGTCGTGCTATGAAGCGTGCTGTACAGAACGCAATGCGTCTGGGCGCTAAAGGTATTAAAGTTGAAGTTAGTGGCCGTCTGGGCGGTGCTGAAATCGCGCGTACTGAATGGTACCGTGAAGGCCGCGTGCCGTTGCACACCCTGCGTGCTGACATTGACTACAACACCTCTGAAGCGCACACCACTTATGGTGTAATCGGCGTTAAGGTATGGATCTTCAAAGGTGAGATCCTGGGTGGTATGGCTGCTGTTGAACAACCGGAACCGGCTGCTCAACCTAAAAAGCAGCAGCGTAAAGGCCGTAAGTAAGGAGAGTCGCTGATGTTACAACCAAAGCGTACAAAATTCCGTAAAGTGCACAAAGGCCGCAACCGTGGTCTGGCGCAGGGTACGGATGTTAGCTTCGGTACTTTCGGTCTGAAAGCTGTTGGCCGTGGTCGTCTGACTGCACGTCAGATCGAAGCAGCACGTCGTGCTATGACCCGTGCAGTTAAGCGTCAAGGTAAGATCTGGATCCGTGTATTCCCGGACAAACCGATCACCGAGAAGCCGCTGGAAGTGCGTATGGGTAAAGGTAAAGGTAACGTGGAGTATTGGGTTGCCTTGATCCAGCCTGGTAAAGTCCTGTATGAAATGGACGGCGTACCAGAAGAGCTGGCCCGTGAAGCATTCAAGCTGGCAGCAGCAAAACTGCCTATCAAAACCACCTTTGTAACTAAGACGGTGATGTAATGAAAGCAACAGAGCTGCGTGAAAAAAGCGTTGAAGAGCTGAACACTGAGCTGCTTAATCTGCTGCGTGAGCAATTTAACCTGCGCATGCAGGCAGCATCCGGCCAGCTGCAACAGAGTCATCTGTTGAAGCAAGTGCGTCGTGATGTTGCACGCGTTAAGACTTTACTGACTGAGAAGGCGGGTGCGTAATGACCGATAAAATCCGTACTCTGCAAGGTCGTGTCCTGAGTGACAAAATGGAGAAATCCATCGTTGTTGCGATTGAACGTTTTGTGAAACACCCGATCTACGGTAAATTCATCAAGCGTACGACTAAACTGCACGTACACGACGAGAACAACGAATGTGGTATCGGCGACGTGGTTGAAATCCGCGAATGCCGTCCACTGTCCAAGACTAAGTCATGGACTCTGGTTCGCGTTGTAGAGAAAGCGATTCTGTAATAGAATCACCTTTCTTTAAAAATAAAATGAACGGCTCTGTCGAGCCGTTCATTTTTTCTACCCATATGCGAGATCCGGTGTTATAATGCCGCGCCCTCAATTATGGGGCTTTCTAACGACCTGTATCAGGTCCCGAAGTAGTAGTTGACATTAGCGGAGCACTAAAATGATCCAAGAACAGACTATGCTGAACGTCGCCGACAACTCCGGTGCACGTCGCGTAATGTGTATCAAGGTTCTGGGTGGCTCGCACCGTCGCTACGCAGGCGTAGGCGACATCATCAAAATTACCATCAAGGAAGCAATTCCTCGCGGTAAGGTTAAGAAGGGTGATGTGCTGAAGGCGGTAGTGGTGCGCACCAAGAAGGGTGTTCGTCGCCCGGACGGTTCTGTCATTCGCTTCGATGGTAATGCATGCGTTATTTTAAATAATAACAGCGAGCAACCTATCGGTACGCGTATTTTTGGGCCGGTAACTCGTGAACTTCGTAATGAAAAGTTCATGAAAATTATCTCTCTGGCACCAGAAGTACTCTAAGGAGCGAGCAATGGCAGCTAAAATCCGTCGCGATGACGAAGTTATCGTGCTGACCGGTAAAGATAAAGGTAAGCGCGGTAAAGTTAAGAATGTCCTGTCTTCTGGTAAGGTCATTGTTGAAGGTATCAACCTGGTTAAGAAACATCAGAAGCCGGTTCCGGCCCTGAACCAACCAGGTGGCATCGTTGAAAAGGAAGCTGCTCTGCAGGTTTCTAACGTTGCACTCTTCAATACGGCAACCGGCAAGGCTGACCGTGTAGGCTTTAGATTCGAAGACGGCAAAAAAGTCCGTTTCTTCAAGTCTAATAGCGAAACTATCAAGTAATTTGGAGTAGTACGATGGCGAAACTGCATGATTACTACAAAGACGAGGTAGTCCAAAAACTCATGACTGAGTTTGGCTACAATTCTGTCATGCAAGTCCCTCGGGTCGAGAAGATCACCCTGAACATGGGTGTTGGTGAAGCGATCGCTGACAAGAAACTGCTGGATAATGCAGCAGCTGACCTGACAGCAATCTCCGGTCAAAAACCGTTGATCACCAAAGCACGCAAATCAGTTGCAGGCTTCAAAATCCGTCAGGGCTATCCGATCGGCTGTAAAGTGACTCTGCGTGGCGAGCGCATGTGGGAGTTCTTTGAGCGTCTGATTTCTATTGCTGTTCCACGTATCCGTGACTTCCGTGGCTTGTCCGCTAAGTCATTCGATGGCCGTGGTAACTACAGCATGGGCGTTCGTGAGCAGATCATCTTCCCAGAAATCGACTATGACAAAGTCGATCGCGTTCGTGGTTTGGATATTACCATTACCACTACTGCGAAATCTGACGATGAAGGCCGTGCTCTGCTGGCTGCCTTTGACTTCCCGTTCCGCAAGTAAGGTAGGGTTACTTCATGGCTAAGCAATCGATGAAGGCACGCGAAGTCGTTCGCGTAAAACTGGCTGATAAATACCGCGCTAAACGCGAGGAATTGAAAGCTATCATCTCTAGTGTGAACTCATCCGACGAAGATCGTTGGAATGCTGTTCTTAAGCTGCAGACTCTGCCGCGTGATTCCAGCCCGTCCCGTCAGCGTAACCGCTGCCGCCAAACTGGCCGTCCACATGGTTATGTGGGCAAATTCGGGTTGAGCCGTATTAAGCTTCGTGAAGCCGCAATGCGCGGTGAAGTACCTGGCTTGAAAAAGGCTAGCTGGTAATTACCAATTGAATCACGGGAGTAAAGACAGATGAGCATGCAAGATCCGATCGCGGATATGCTGACCCGTATCCGTAACGGTCAGGCCGCGAACAAAGTTGCGGTCACCATGCCTTCCTCCAAGCTAAAAGTGGCAATTGCCAACGTGCTGAAGGAAGAAGGATATATTGAAGAATTTAAAATCGAAGGCGACACCAAGCCAGAACTGGAACTGACTTTAAAGTATTTCCAGGGCAAGGCTGTGGTAGAGAGCATTCAACGTGTAAGCCGTCCAGGTCTGCGTATTTATAAGCGCAAAGACGAACTGCCTAAAGTTATGGCAGGACTGGGTATTGCCGTTGTTTCTACCTCTAAAGGTGTTATGACTGATCGTGCAGCGCGCCAGGCAGGTCTTGGTGGCGAAATTATCTGCTACGTAGCTTAATCGGAGGAAAGAATGTCTCGTGTTGCTAAAGCACCTGTCGTCATTCCTGCCGGCGTAGAGGTAAAACTCAACGGTCAGGTTATTTCGATTAAAGGTAAAAACGGCGAGCTGACTCGTACTATCAATGATGCTGTTGAAATTAAGCATGCTGACAACGCTCTGACTTTCGCTCCGCGCGAAGGTTTCGTTGACGGCTGGGCGCAGGCGGGTACTTCTCGCGCGCTGCTTAACGCAATGGTTATCGGTGTTACCGAAGGCTTCACTAAGAAGCTGCAGCTGGTTGGTGTAGGTTATCGTGCGGCCGTTAAAGGCAACTCGGTGAGTTTGGCTCTTGGCTTCTCTCATCCAGTTGAACACGCGCTGCCAGCGGGAATCACTGCTGAATGTCCGACTCAGACTGAAATCGTGCTTAAAGGCGCTGATAAACAGTTGATCGGCCAGGTTGCAGCTGACATCCGCGCCTACCGTCGTCCTGAGCCTTATAAAGGCAAGGGTGTTCGTTACGCCGACGAAGTCGTGCGTACCAAAGAGGCTAAGAAGAAGTAAGGTAACACTATGGATAAGAAATCTGCTCGTATCCGTCGTGCGACCCGCGCACGTCGCAAGCTCAAAGAGCTGGGTGCAACTCGCCTGGTAGTACATCGTACTCCGCGTCATATTTACGCACAGGTCATTGCTCCGAACGGTTCTGAAGTTTTGGTTGCTGCTTCTACTGTAGAAAAAGCTATCACTGAACAACTGAAGTATACCGGCAACAAAGACGCTGCGGCTGCTGTGGGTAAAGCACTGGCTGAACGCGCTCTCGAAAAAGGCATCAAAGATGTTTCTTTCGACCGTTCCGGTTTCCAATATCATGGTCGCGTCCAGGCACTGGCAGATGCTGCTCGTGAAGCTGGCCTTCAGTTCTAAGGTAGAGGTGTAAGATGGCACACATCGAGAAACAAGCTGGCGAACTGCAGGAAAAGCTGATCGCGGTAAACCGTGTATCTAAAACTGTAAAAGGTGGTCGTATTTTCTCCTTCACAGCATTGACTGTGGTAGGTGACGGTAATGGTCGCATCGGTTTTGGTTACGGCAAAGCGCGTGAAGTTCCAGCAGCGATCCAGAAAGCGATGGAAAAAGCCCGTCGCAATATGATTAACGTCGCGCTGACCAACGGCACCCTGCAACACCCTGTTAAAGGTGTTCACACAGGTTCCCGCGTGTTCATGCAGCCGGCTTCAGAAGGTACTGGTATCATCGCCGGTGGTGCAATGCGCGCCGTTCTGGAAGTCGCTGGGGTTCATAACGTTCTGGCTAAAGCCTATGGTTCCACCAACCCGATCAACGTGGTTCGTGCAACTCTGGATGGCCTGGGCAATATGAATTCCCCGGAAATGGTCGCTGCCAAGCGTGGTAAATCCGTTGAAGAAATTCTGGGGTAATGACCATGGCAAAGACTATTAAAATTACTCAAACCCGCAGTGCAATCGGTCGTCTGCCGAAACACAAGGCAACGCTGCTTGGCCTGGGTCTGCGTCGTATTAACCACACCGTAGAGCGTGAAGACACGCCAGCTGTACGCGGTATGGTTAACGCGATTTCCTACATGGTTAAAGTGGAGGAGTAACAGATGCGTTTAAATACTCTGTCTCCGGCCGAAGGGTCTAAACACGCACCGAAGCGTCTGGGTCGTGGTATTGGTTCTGGCCTCGGAAAAACCGGTGGTCGTGGTCACAAAGGTCAGAACTCTCGTTCTGGCGGTGGCGTACGTCGCGGTTTCGAAGGTGGTCAGATGCCTCTGTACCGCCGTCTGCCGAAATTCGGTTTCACCTCTCGCAAAGCAATGGTTACGGCAGAAGTTCGTCTGTCTGACCTGGCGAAAGTTGAAGGCGGGATCGTCGACCTGAACACGCTGAAAGCGGCTAACATTATCGGTATTCAGATTGAATTCGCTAAAGTTATTCTGTCTGGCGAAGTCTCTGCACCGGTAACGGTTCGCGGTCTGCGTGTCACTAAAGGCGCTCGTGCTGCAATCGAAGCTGCTGGCGGTAAAATTGAGGAATAAGTAGCAGATGGCTAAGCAACCGGGATTAGATTTTCAAAGTGCCAAGGGTGGTTTTGGCGAACTAAAACGCAGACTTCTGTTTGTAATTGGTGCGCTGATTGTCTTCCGCATTGGCTCTTTTATTCCGATCCCTGGTATCGATGCCACTGTACTTGCCAAACTGCTTGAGCAACAGCGTGGCACCATCATTGAAATGTTTAACATGTTCTCTGGTGGTGCTCTGAGCCGTGCTTCTATTTTTGCTCTGGGTATCATGCCGTATATTTCGGCATCGATTATTATCCAGCTGCTGACGGTGGTTCATCCCGCCCTGGCAGAGATCAAGAAAGAAGGGGAGGCTGGCCGTCGTAAGATTAGCCAGTACACCCGTTACGGTACTCTGGTATTGGCTATATTTCAGTCTATCGGTATTGCTACCGGTTTACCGAATATGCCTGGAATGCAGGGCCTGGTGTTAAACCCAGGCTTCCCATTCTACTTTACCGCTGTTGTGAGTCTGGTTACCGGGACAATGTTCCTGATGTGGCTGGGCGAACAGATTACTGAACGAGGTATCGGTAACGGTATCTCGATCATTATCTTCGCTGGTATTGTTGCGGGATTGCCGCCGGCCATTGGCCATACCATCGAGCAAGCGCGGCAAGGCGACCTGCACTTCCTCCTGTTGCTGTTGGTTGCAGTTCTCGTATTTGCAGTGACCTTCTTCGTTGTTTTCGTTGAGCGTGGTCAACGCCGCATTGTGGTGAACTATGCGAAACGTCAGCAAGGCCGTCGTGTCTATGCTGCGCAGAGCACACATTTACCGTTGAAAGTGAATATGGCCGGTGTAATTCCTGCTATCTTTGCTTCCAGCATCATCCTGTTCCCGGCGACAATTGCGTCCTGGTTCGGTGGTGGTACCGGTTGGAACTGGCTGACTACAATTTCGATGTATTTACAGCCAGGACAGCCGCTGTATGTGTTACTCTATGCGACTGCAATCATCTTCTTCTGTTTCTTCTACACGGCGTTGGTTTTCAACCCGCGTGAAACAGCAGATAACCTGAAGAAGTCTGGTGCATTTGTACCAGGAATTCGTCCGGGAGAGCAAACGGCGAAGTACATCGATAAAGTAATGACTCGCCTGACCTTGGTCGGTGCACTGTACATTACTTTCATCTGCCTAATCCCGGAGTTCATGCGTGATGCGATGAAAGTTCCATTCTACTTCGGCGGTACATCACTGCTGATCGTAGTCGTTGTCATCATGGACTTTATGGCTCAAGTGCAAACTCTGATGATGTCTAGTCAATACGAGTCTGCATTGAAGAAAGCAAACCTGAAAGGCTAAGGCCATTTTCAGGAGCTTGAGAAGTTACGGAGAGTAAAAATGAAAGTTCGTGCTTCCGTCAAGAAATTATGTCGTAACTGCAAAATCATCCGTCGCGACGGTGTTGTGCGTGTGATTTGTAGTGCCGAGCCAAAGCATAAACAGCGCCAAGGCTGATTTTCACATATTTTTCTTGCAAAGTCGGGTTGAGCTGGCTAGATTAGCCAGCCAATCTTTTGTATGTCTATGCGTTTCCATTTGAGTATCCTGAAAACGGGCTTTTCAGCATGGAGCGCATATTTGAATAGTAGGAGTGCATAGTGGCCCGTATAGCAGGCATTAACATTCCTGATCAGAAACATACCGTTATCGCATTAACTTCGATCTACGGTATCGGCAAGACTCGCTCCCAGGCCATTTGCGCCGCTGCGGGTATCGCTGAAGATGTTAAGATCAGAGAGCTGTCTGAAGAACAAATTGACACGCTGCGTGATGAAGTTGCAAAGTTCGTCGTTGAAGGCGATCTGCGTCGTGAAGTCACCCTGAGCATCAAGCGTCTTATGGACCTTGGTTGCTATCGTGGTTTGCGTCATCGTCGTGGTCTTCCAGTTCGCGGTCAGCGTACTAAGACCAACGCACGTACCCGTAAGGGTCCGCGTAAACCGATCAAGAAATAATCGGGGTGATTGAATAATGGCAAAGGCACCAGTTCGTGCACGTAAGCGTGTAAGAAAACAAGTCTCTGACGGCGTGGCTCATGTCCATGCTTCTTTTAACAACACCATCGTTACTATTACTGATCGTCAGGGTAACGCACTGGGTTGGGCAACTGCCGGTGGTTCCGGTTTCCGTGGTTCTCGTAAATCTACGCCGTTCGCTGCGCAGGTCGCTGCAGAACGTTGCGCAGAAGCCGTGAAAGATTACGGTATCAAGAACCTGGAAGTTATGGTTAAGGGTCCGGGTCCAGGCCGCGAATCAACGATTCGTGCTCTGAACGCTGCTGGTTTCCGCATCACTAATATTACTGATGTGACTCCGATCCCTCACAACGGTTGTCGTCCGCCGAAAAAACGTCGCGTATAACGCACGTTTTTAGGAATGTTGGAGAAAGAAAATGGCAAGATATTTGGGTCCTAAGCTCAAGCTGAGCCGTCGCGAGGGTACAGACCTGTTCCTTAAGTCTGGCGTTCGCGCGATTGATACCAAGTGTAAGATTGAACAAGCTCCTGGCCAGCACGGTGCGCGTAAACCGCGTCTGTCTGACTATGGTGTGCAGTTGCGTGAAAAGCAAAAAGTTCGCCGTATGTACGGTGTTCTGGAGCGTCAGTTCCGCAACTATTACAAAGAAGCAGCACGTCTGAAAGGCAACACCGGTGAAAACCTGTTGGCTCTGCTGGAAGGTCGTCTGGATAACGTAGTTTACCGTATGGGCTTTGGCGCTACTCGTGCAGAAGCACGTCAGCTGGTTAGCCATAAATCTGTAATGGTAAACGGCCGCGTTGTCAGCATCGCTTCTTATCAGGTAACTCCGAATGACGTTGTTAGCATCCGCGAGAAAGCCAAAAAGCAGTCTCGCGTTAAAGCCGCTCTGGAGCTGGCTGAGCAGCGTGAAAAGCCAACCTGGCTGGAAGTTGATGCGACTAAGATGGAAGGTGTGTTCAAACGTATTCCTGAACGTACCGATCTGTCTGCGGACATTAACGAACACCTGATCGTCGAGCTTTACTCCAAGTAAAGCTTAGTACCAAAGAGAGGACACAATGCAGGGTTCTGTGACAGAGTTTCTAAAACCGCGCCTGGTAGATATCGAGCAAGTCAGTTCGACGCACGCCAAGGTGACCCTTGAGCCTTTAGAGCGTGGCTTTGGCCATACTCTTGGTAACGCACTGCGCCGTATTCTGCTTTCATCCATGCCGGGTTGCGCGGTGACCGAGGTTGAAATTGATGGTGTACTGCATGAGTACAGCACCAAAGAGGGCGTACAGGAAGATATCCTGGAAATCCTTCTCAACCTGAAAGGGCTTGCGGTAAGAGTTCAAGGCAAAGATGAAGTTATTCTTACCCTGAATAAATCTGGCATTGGCCCTGTGACTGCAGCCGATATCACCCATGATGGTGATGTCGAAATCGTCAAGCCGCAGCACGTGATCTGCCACCTGACCGATGAGAACGCAGCTATTAATATGCGTATCAAAGTTCAGCGCGGTCGCGGTTATGTGCCGGCTTCTGCCCGAATTCATTCGGAAGAAGATGAGCGCCCGATCGGTCGTCTGTTAGTCGACGCCTGCTACAGCCCTGTAGACCGTATAGCCTACAATGTTGAAGCGGCGCGTGTTGAGCAGCGTACTGACCTGGACAAGCTGGTCATCGAAATGGAAACCAACGGCACTATTGATCCTGAAGAAGCGATCCGCCGTGCGGCAACCATCCTGGCAGAACAACTTGAAGCTTTCGTTGACTTACGTGATGTTCGTCAGCCGGAAGTTAAAGAAGAGAAACCAGAATTCGATCCGATCCTGCTGCGCCCTGTTGACGATCTGGAATTGACTGTCCGCTCTGCTAACTGCCTTAAGGCAGAAGCTATCCACTACATCGGTGATCTGGTACAGCGTACCGAGGTTGAGCTGCTTAAAACGCCTAACCTTGGTAAGAAATCTCTTACCGAGATTAAAGATGTGCTGGCATCACGTGGTCTGTCACTGGGCATGCGCCTGGAAAACTGGCCACCAGCTAGCATTGCTGATGAATAACCCGATCACAGGTTAAGGTTTCACTGAGAAGGATAAGGTCATGCGCCATCGTAAGAGTGGTCGTCAACTGAACCGCAACAGCAGCCATCGTCAGGCTATGTTCCGCAACATGGCTGGCTCTTTGGTTCGTCATGAGATCATCAAGACGACCCTGCCGAAAGCGAAAGAGCTGCGTCGCGTAGTTGAGCCGCTGATTACTCTTGCCAAGACCGACAGCGTAGCTAATCGTCGTCTGGCATTCGCCCGTACTCGTGATAACGAGATCGTGGCAAAACTGTTTAACGAGCTGGGCCCGCGTTTCGCGAGCCGTGCCGGTGGTTACACTCGCATTCTGAAGTGTGGCTTCCGCGCTGGTGACAACGCTCCGATGGCTTACATCGAGCTGGTTGATCGTCCAGAGCTGCAAGCAGAAGCTGCTGCAGAGTAATCTGCAGTAACGTAGAAAAACCGGGCTTGCCCGGTTTTTTTATATCCAAAATTCTTCGTACTTCCCGTCTGATATTTGGTTATGCTATCCATAGCTCACTTCTGTAAAGGAGAAGGTGATGTGGTTAATTGACCAACTCGTTGAACAACATATCCGTGAGGCGCAGGCCGCTGGCGAACTCGATCAACTTCCGGGCGCGGGAAAACCGCTGATCCTTGATGATGACAGCCATGTTCCACCAGAACTGCGGGCATCCTATCGGCTACTGAAAAATTCCGGCTATTTACCTCCAGAACTGGAAATGAAACGTGAAGCGGTTGAACTTGATGCTTTACTTCAATCGCTTGAACCTGATGATCAACGCTATCAGCCTAATCTTAAGCGCTTGACGCTACTTGAAATGAAGTTGAAGCAGGCTGGCCTGTCGACCGGATTTCTCGATGGTGAATATCGTCACCATTTAAAACAGCGCTTTGCGGAGAATAATTAATGTATCGTATCGGACAACTGGCCAGGCTGGCGGATGTAACCCCGGACACCATTCGCTATTATGAAAAGCAGCAGATGATGGAGCATGAGGTGAGAACCGAAGGGGGATTTCGTCTCTATACGGAGAAAGATCTGCAACGTCTTAAATTTATTCGCTATGGCCGACAGCTGGGTTTTACTCTTGATTCAATTCGTGAGCTACTGTCGATACGTATCGATCCCGAGCAGCATACTTGCCATGAGTCGAAAACTATCGTGCAAAAGCGGCTCGGCGAAGTTGAGGAAATGATTAATGAGCTACAACATATGCAGCGCTCGCTTAAACGGCTGAATGATGCCTGTTGCGGTGCGGATCACAGCAGTGCTTATTGCTCAATTCTTGAGGCTTTAGAACAGGGGGCCACCACTATCAATGCGAAAGCAGATTGAAATTCAGACAAATCGAGCCTATATTCTTCGCGTTAATCACAAAGGAAAATATCATGACCGTTTACCAGCATAAAAAAGGCAAGATACGCGATAACGCTATCGAAGCGCTGCTTCATGACCCGTTGTTTAAACCGCGCATTGAAGTGAATCAGAAAGGAAAAGGCAGCTATCGACGTAAAGATAAGCATGCAGGAAAAGGTAACTGGGAGGCCAGTGGTAAGAATGCAAAGCAGATTCTTACCACTGGCTTTCTGGTTTCAGGTAAAAAAAAACCGTCTTTCGACGGTTTTTTTTCAGCTACGGCTGGTTATTTTGTTGCTTCAACAGATCGCGGATTTCAGTAAGCAGGACTTCTTGCGCTGGAGTTTTCGCTGGCGCAGCCTCTTTCTTCTTGTACATCTTGTTCATCAGTTTAATTGCCATAAAGATAGCAAACGCAACAATCACGAAATCGAACACGGTCTGAATAAATACGCCGTACTGCATGACAACAGCAGGCGCTTCGCCCACCGCAGGTTTCAGTACCCATTCAAATTGCTTAAAGTCGACTCCGCCAATCAGAAGTCCTAACGGCGGCATGATAATATTCGCTACCAGTGAAGAGACGATCTTGCCGAACGCTGCACCAATAATTACACCCACTGCCAAATCGACGACGTTGCCACGCATCGCAAAGTCGCGAAACTCTTTGAATAAACTCATTGTTATCTCCATTCCTGTGCCAATGGCTAAAGTTTAACAAACGATTCGCCGTTTGCCATTTCTTACTGCAATTAGTTGATATTAGCCGGGAGCCACGTTACTGACTCCTGTGTATATCAGAGGAAGAAAGGACTTGGCTGGAAGAGTCGTTCAACGTCAGGAACGAACTTCTTATCGGTCAGGAACATAATCACATGATCGCCTTGTTCAATGCGCAGATTGTCATTGGCAATCATCACATCATCGCCGCGTACAACGGCACCAATGATGGTGCCCGGCGGCAGTTTTATATCATCAATTAAGCGGCCAACCACCCGCGAAGTGCTTTCGTCACCATGGGCAATGGCTTCGATAGCTTCAGCGATGCCGCGGCGTAATGAGGAAACACTGACAATATCGGCTTTACGCACATGGCCCAGCAGCGCAGAGATGGTGGCTTGCTGCGGTGAGATGGCAATGTCTATCACGCTACCCTGAACCAGATCGACGTAGGCTTTACGCTGGATCAGTACCATCACCTTTTTTGCTCCCATCTTTTTCGCCAGCATGGCTGACATAATGTTAGCTTCATCATCATTGGTGACGGCAATAAACAGATCGACCTGCTCAATATGCTCTTCTGCCAGTAATTCCTGGTCTGAGGCATCGCCATAAAACACGATGGTATCCTGCAACTGCTCTGCCAGTTCGGCAGCACGCTGCTGATTACGTTCGATCAGTTTAACGCTGTAATTCTTCTCCAGTCGTTGCGCCAGACCAAATCCAATATTACCGCCGCCGACTAGCATAATGCGCTTATAGGGTTTTTCCAGTCGTTGCAGTTCACTCATCACCGCCCGGATATGTTGACTGGCGGCAATAAAGAACACTTCATCACCGGCTTCAACAATGGTAGATCCCTGAGGACGAATAGGTCGATCCTGGCGGAAAATAGCGGCAACGCGGGTGTCGATATGCGGCATATGCTCACGCATAATTGACAGTGCGTTGCCGACCAGCGGGCCGCCGTAATAGGCTTTCACTACTGCGAGACTGACTTTGCCGCCAGCAAAATTCACCACTTGCAGGGCGCCCGGATATTCAATCAGGCGATAAATATTGTCGATAACCAGCTGCTCAGGTGCGATAAGGTGATCGATAGGCACCGCTTCGGGAATAAACAGCTTGTCAGCATCGCGGATATAGTCAGGTGCACGGATACGCGCGATACGATTTGGCGTATTAAACAGCGAGTAGGCAACCTGGCAGGCAATCATATTGGTTTCATCCGAACTGGTTACTGCCACCAGCATATCGGCATCTTCGGCACCGGCTTCGCGCAGTACTCTCGGGTGTGAGCCATGCCCCTGCACCACGCGTAAATCGAATTTATCCTGCAGCTGGCGCAAACGCACGCCATCGGTGTCCACCACCGTAATGTCGTTGTTCTCGCCAACGAGATTCTCCGCCAGTGTTCCGCCAACCTGTCCGGCACCCAATATGATTATTTTCATCGTTGTTTCAGCTTATTCCGTGATTAAGTCCGGCTGCCAGCGCAGCCGGATAATCAATTTTTTATCAGCTTAGCGTAAAAGAAACCATCTCCGCCCTGCGGATGTGGGAAAACTTGCAGGCCGGGCAGCGTGTCGTCAGCAATCGGCTGAAGTTTTGCATCAGGATGACGGTTAAGAAACGCGCTGACCTGGTGGTGGTTCTCTTCCGGCAGAACTGAGCAGGTTGCATACAGCAGCGTACCGCCCGACTTCAGCTTAGGCCATACTGCATCAAGGATCTCCTGCTGAAGCGCTGCCAGCTCAGCGATATCACGATCGCGACGCAGCCATTTGATATCCGGATGTCGTCGAATCACCCCGGTTGCTGAGCATGGAGCATCCAGTAAGATGCGGTCGAATTGCACGCCCTCTGCCCATTGTTCCGGATAGCGACCATCGCCTGACTTCACCGTTGCGCTCATCCCCAGACGAGCGAGGTTTTCATTCACTCGCGCCAGGCGCTGCTCGTCAATATCAACGGCCATCACCTTAGCCTGAGGTGCTGCCTCAAGAATATGGGTAGTCTTACCACCGGGAGCTGCACAAAGATCGAGGATCGATTCGCCATTTTGCGGATCAAGCAGCGCGACGCAACCTTGCGCTGAGGCATCCTGCACCGTGACCCAGCCTTTATCGAAGCCTGGCAACTGACTGACCGGGCATGGCGAATCAAGACGCAATGCATCGCTGTGTTCAGGATGTGCTTCAGCTTGTTTACCTGACTCCTGCAGCAGTGCCAGCCAGGCATCACGGCTGTGATGCTGACGGTTAACGCGCAGCCACATCGGTGGGCGCTGGTTATTAGCCTCGACGATTTGCTGCCAGTTATCTGGCCATGCGCGCTGCAGGCGTTCCAGCAGCCACTTCGGATGCAGATATTTATGCGGGCCGTCATTCATTTCCAGCATCAGCGCTTCCTGCTGGCGCTGGAACTGACGCAGTACGCCATTGATTAACCCTTTCAGCGCCTGCCGCTTCAGCACTACCGCGCCTTCGACGGTTTCAGCCAGCGCAGCATGTGCCGGAATACGGGTATACATCAACTGATACAGGCCGACCATAATCAGGAAGTGGATAGTGCGCTGCTTGCCGGTCATCGGACGCGACATCAGTTTATTAATGATCCACTGCAGCTGCGGCAATGTACGCAGCACGCCGAAACAGAGCTCCTGCAGCAGGGCGCTATCTTTTTCGGATAATGACTTTTGCGCAGCGGGCAGGACATTGCTGAGTGATTGTCCCTGCTCAACAACGCGCTCGATAGCTTGTGCCGCAAGGCTGCGGAGATTGGTCTGTTTTTTCATTATTAGGTCGTCAATAAACAAAAGCCCGACGTATTGCCGGGCTGGAGGATCAGGCAAGAATACTGCCCTGTATGAACCATTCACGGCGGGAATTAAGAATATCCTGCGCTTTCATCGCTTTTTTGCCGGCTGGCTGCAATTCAGTGATATTCAGTACGCCGTCAGAGGTCGCGACCTGAATACCGTTTTTATCTGCATGCACGATCTCACCCGGCTGGCGATTAGCCTGGTGCGGCAGAACTTGCGCGCTCCACACTTTTACCGGCTGATCCTCAACGGTAAAATAGCTCATCGGCCATGGGTTGAAGGCGCGGATACAGCGTTCCAGCTGAGCCGCAGAGAGTGACCAGTCGAGGCGAGCCTCTTCTTTACTCAGCTTCTCAGCGTAGTTTACCGCCGTTTCATCCTGCACTTCCGGTTTAGCACTGCCTTCCGCCAGCTGCTGGATGGTGGCTAACATGCCGGTTGGACCAAGCTGCGCCAGCTTGTTGTACAGCGTGGCACTGGTATCACTGGATTCAATCGGGCAGGCGAGTTTATACAGCATGTCACCGGTATCCAGACCGACATCCATCTGCATAATAGTGACGCCGGTTTCGCTGTCACCCGCCCACAGTGAACGTTGAATTGGCGCCGCGCCACGCCAGCGCGGCAGCAGTGAGCCATGCACATTGATACAGCCAAGGCGTGGCATATCCAGCACCGCTTTTGGCAGAATCAATCCGTAGGCGACCACCACCATCAGATCGGCATCCAGGTCAGAGACCAATTGCTGGTTCTCTTCCGGACGCAGCGACTTAGGCTGAAACACCGGAATATTATGTTCCAGTGCCAGCACTTTAACCGGGCTGGGCGTCAGTTTATTGCCACGGCCAGCCGGGCGGTCAGGCTGAGTAAACACGCCAACCACCTGATGCTCTGAAGCAAGCAGCGCAGCAAGATGCTGCGCGGCAAAATCAGGGGTACCGGCGAAAATGATCTTTAGCGAATCGGACACAGTTTTCCCTTCGAAAGCAGTACTATCAGGCACGCGTATTAAGACGCGCCAGTTTTTCCAGTTTCTGACGAATACGCTGACGCTTCATTGGCGAGAGGTAATCGATAAATAACTTACCAACCAAGTGATCCATCTCGTGCTGAATACAGATTGCCAGCAGGCCATCTGCTTCCAGCTCAAAACTGTTACCGTCACGATCCAGCGCGCGGATTTTCACTTTTTCTGAACGCGGTACCAGCGCACGCTGCTCTGGAATCGACAGGCAGCCCTCTTCAATACCGGTTTCGCCACACTCTTCCAGCAGCTCCGGATTGATCAGGACTAAACGCTGGTCGCGCTCCTCTGACACATCAATAACGATGATGCGCTGATGGATATCAACCTGCGTCGCCGCCAGACCGATGCCTTCTTCGGCGTACATCGTTTCGAACATATCATCGACGATGCGCTGAACGTCTGCATTCACTTCTTTAACTGGCTTTGCGACGATGCGAAGGCGATCGTCAGGAAAATGTAATACCTGCAAAACTGACATAACTTTCCAGATCTGTGTTCAAGGGATAAAAGAATTATTCCTCTTATTGTAGACATTTCAGGCGCTGATTGACAGCATTCCTCGCGATGAGCGGCGCACCTTTGCGCTGGCGATTACAAGGAAAGTAACGTGAACTCAACTGAGATTTGGCTGCGCTTGTCTGAAGTGAAAGCTCTGTCTGGCATGCAAATGCTGAATACGGCTACCACCCTGATTTCTTTTAATGAAACCAGCGACGATGCTTTGCGTACTGCCGGGTTAAACGCCGGGCAAATTAGTCAGTTTCGCCAGTGTAACCCACGTGTGCTGGAAAATACTCTCAGCTGGCTGGCGTTGCCTCAGCACCATCTGTTAACCGCCGACGCGGCTGATTACCCGCCACAGTTGAAGAATATTGCCAGCTATCCGCCGCTGCTGTTTATTGCCGGCAATCGGGATATCCTGTCATCGCCACAGCTGGCGGTGGTCGGTAGCCGCGACTGTAGTCACTATGGTCGTGAATGGGGAGCTTATTTTACCCAGGCGCTGGCGCTGAGTGGCCTGACCATCACCAGCGGACTGGCGCTGGGGATTGATGGCGTGGCACATCGCGCGGCGCTTGAGGTGGAAGGAAAGACGATTGCAGTATTGGGCAGTGGTTTAACTGCGCTGTATCCAAAGCGGCATAGCGCACTGGCCAGTGAGATTATTGCTGGCGGTGGTGCGCTGGTTTCCGAGTTTCCTCTGTCAACACTCCCCCTGCCACATCACTTCCCCCAACGTAACCGGATTATTAGTGGCCTGAGTGCCGGGGTGTTGGTAGTTGAAGCTTCGCTGCGCAGTGGTTCGCTGGTGACCGCGCGCTATGCGCTGGAACAAAATCGCGAGGTGTATGCTCTGCCAGGTGCGCTGGGAAATAGCGGAAGTGAGGGGGTGCACTGGTTGATTCAGCAAGGGGCATTATTAGTCGCGCACCCGAACAATATTCTGGAAGAAATGAACAGCAACCTCAACTGGATGCCTTTTTTCGCTAAACAGCCAACATATTCTTCAGACAATGCCGATGTTCCATTGCCATTTGCTGATGTGTTGGCTAACGTAGGAGATGAGGTTACACCTGTTGACGTCGTCGCTGAACGTGCCGGCCAACCTGTGCCAGCCATCGTAGCTAAGTTGCTTGAGCTGGAGTTAGCAGGATGGATCGCAGCTGTACCCGGCGGCTATGTCCGATTGAGGAGGGCATGCCATGTTCGACGTATTAATGTACTTATTTGAAACCTATATCCACAACGAAGCAGAAATGCGCGTGGACCAGGATAAATTGACTGATGATTTGACCGATGCAGGTTTTCATCGTGAAGATATTTATAATGCGTTGAACTGGTTGGAAAAGCTGGCAGATTATCAGGACGGTCTTACCGCTCCGATTCAGCTGGCAAGCGATCCGTTGTCAATGCGTATCTACACTGAGGAAGAGAGCCAGCGTCTCGATGCCAATTGTCGTGGTTTCATTCTGTTCCTGGAGCAGATTCAGGTGCTTAATCTCGAAACCCGGGAAATGGTTATCGAACGCATTATGGCTTTGGATACCCTCGAGTTCGATCTGGAAGATCTTAAATGGGTCGTGCTGATGGTGCTGTTTAACATCCCGGGATGTGAAAACGCCTATCAGCAGATGGAAGAGCTACTTTTCGAAGCTAATGAAGGAATGCTGCACTGAAGATTGCCTTCGTGTACACAACGCTATGAATAAAACAGCGCTTTTCGCTGTGCGAAAAAATGAACCCTGCCCCCAATGCGGGGCAGAACTGGTTATTCGCTCCGGGAAACACGGTGCGTTTCTCGGCTGCTCTGATTATCCAACCTGTGAATATATACGTCCGCTGAAAAGTCAGGCCGACGGGCATGTGGTGAAAGTACTGGAAGGGCAACTGTGTCCGCAATGTCAGTCCGAGCTGGTGCTGCGGCAGGGTCGCTACGGTATGTTTATCGGCTGCAGTCATTATCCAGCTTGCGAACATACTGAAGTGATCGATCGTCCCGATGAAACCACCATTCCTTGCCCGCAATGTCAGCAAGGCAAACTGGTTCAGCGTCGCTCGCGTTATGGCAAAACTTTTCACGCCTGCGATCGCTATCCTGATTGTCAGTTTGCAGTTAATTTTACCCCGGTTGAAGGCGAGTGCGAGTTCTGCCACTTTCCTCTGCTGATCGAGAAAAAAACCGCCAGAGGCTTAAAACGTTATTGCGCCAGCAAGGCGTGTGGCAAGCCAGTTACCGCAGGAATCCGTAGTGAAGAATGATCTGTTAGCCGGCTCGCTTGAGTCATCCGTTGCACAGCTTCTACAGCAAGCTGTGATCGCCTATCCGACAGAGGCGGTTTTTGGTTTGGGTTGTGACCCTGACAGTGAAACTGCGGTACTAAAGTTACTGGCGCTAAAGCAGCGTCCGGTTGAGAAAGGGCTGATTTTAATCGCAGCTGATTACCAGCAGCTTGAGCCCTATGTTGCCGACGCTGAACTTTCTGTCGAGCAGCGCGAACGTATGTTTGCCAGCTGGCCCGGTCCGGTAAGCTGGGTGGTGCCGGCATCACAACATACTCCCCGCTGGCTGACCGGCCGTTTTGATTCACTGGCGGTGCGCGTCAGCGATCATCCGGACGTGCAGCGCCTGTGTCGCGCGTTTGGTAAGCCGCTGGTATCCACCAGTGCTAACTTGACCGGTGCCGAACCTTGCCGCAGTGTCGAAGAGGTGCGCGCGCAGTTCGGCAGCGAGTTTCCACTGCTGGTGGGGGTAACCGGCGGACGACTTAATCCCTCAGAAATCCGTGATGTTATCTCGGGTGAACTGATCCGTCAGGGGTAAGGAACAGAATGGACGCTTTCGCCGTATTTGGTAATCCGATAAGTCACAGTAAATCACCGCGTATTCATCAACTGTTCTCACAGCAAACCGGTATTGACCATGCTTACGGACGAATTTGTGCGCCGGTTGACGATTTTGCCGCCACTCTAAATCAATTCTTTGCGCAAGGCGGGCGTGGCGCAAATGTTACGTTGCCTTTTAAGCAGCAAGCCTTTGCGCTGGCCAGTGAGTTAACCGAGCGCGCGGCACTATCCGGCGCGGTTAATACCCTGAAGCTAAATGCAGACGGTACTTTAACCGGCGATAATACCGATGGCATTGGTTTGCTAAGCGATCTTCAACGTCTTGAGCTGATCAAGCCAGGCGACCGGATCTTATTGATCGGTGCAGGCGGCGCGGCGCGCGGTGTGATCTTACCGTTATTGTCATTTGGTTGTTCGATCATATTGACCAATCGCACCCTGAGCCGTGCTGAAGAGCTGGTTACGGTGTTCCAGCAGAGCGGGGACGTGCAGGCGGTGGCGATGGATCAACTGGCAGGTCAGCATTTCGACCTGATTATCAATGCCACCTCCAGTGGTGTCGCGGGAGATATTCCAGCGGTGCCAGCTTCATTGGTTACTGATAAGGTGCGTTGCTACGACATGTTTTATCAGGTTGGGCTCACGCCGTTTCTTAGCTGGTGTCAGCAACAGGGTGCAATGCAGTTTGCCGATGGCCTCGGGATGCTGGTGGGACAAGCCGCGCATGCTTTTCTTTTGTGGCATGGCAAATTACCTGAAATCACCCCGGTGATTGCGATCCTGAAACGCGAGCTGGCAGAGTGAACCAGGCGATTCAGTTTCCCGATCGTGAGTTCTGGGACAATGAGCGTCAGGCGGTCTGTTTTCCGGCACAGGTAAACGGTTTTCATCTCACCTGCGCTATTGCGGCGTTAACGTTGCGTCAGCGCTACGGCAGCGGTGCATCCGATCTTGAATTGTTCAGATCGCACCGCTGGGATATAGAAGAAGAAGCCGAAGCATTGATCGAGCAACAACAGGAAGACGATCAGGGCTGGGTCTGGCTCTCCTCAGCTAAGTAATCATCCTTCCAGCCAACATAGTTGCTGGAGGAGTAGAGTAACCCGGCGATCTCTTTTTCTGACAGTGGTCGTGCTTGCTTCGCCGGGCTACCTATATAGAGATAACCACTTTCCAGCCTTTTACCCGGAGCCACCAGACTGCCGGCGCCAATCATCACATCGTCTTCTACTATTACGCCATCCAGCAAAATCGACCCCATACCCACCAGCACGCGATTACCAATGGTGCAACCATGCAGCATCACTTTATGACCGATCGTTACGTCTTCACCGATGATCAGTGGATGACCTTCCGGATTATATGACGACTGATGGGTTACATGCAGTACGCTGCCGTCCTGAATATTCGTACGTTTGCCGATCGCTACCTTATGAACGTCACCGCGAATCGTTACCAGTGGCCAGATACTGACATCGTCCGCCAGTGAGACATCACCGACCACCACGCTCGACGCATCGACCATTACGCGTTCGCCTAATTGAGGAAACTTTTGTTTAAAAGCACGTAAAACTGCGGGCATAGAGTTGTTCTCCTGTGATGATGTCATTGAAGGATAATGTTTACGCCGGATTGCTATCAATGAATAGCGTTAATTGTGCGGCAAAATTGCGCGGATCGAACGAGATCTCAGCGAAAAGATTGAAAACTCAGCAACCAAAATAAAAGATCGAAAAAAGGCTTGTGCATTAAATTCGGATCCCTATAATGCGCCTCCATCGACACGGAACAACGGCTTACCAGCCACGGTGTTGAGAGGTTCAGGAAGTTCTGAACCGCCGGAGAAAAACTTCTGAAAAAGAGGTTGACTCTGAAGGAGGAAAGCGTAATATACGCCACCTCGCAACAGCAAGCCAAATCGCTGATTGCACTGCTCTTTAACAATTTATCAGACAATCTGTGTGGGCACTCGCAGGGTTGATATCGCAAACCATCCTCGGATGGAAAAAATTTGAAATATCAAGTCTCAAGAGTGACTACTATATTCATTACGAATAACAGTTTTAATTCTTTGAGCATCAAGCTTTTTAATTGAAGAGTTTGATCATGGCTCAGATTGAACGCTGGCGGCAGGCCTAACACATGCAAGTCGAACGGTAGCACAGGGGAGCTTGCTCCCCGGGTGACGAGTGGCGGACGGGTGAGTAATGTCTGGGGATCTGCCCGATGGAGGGGGATAACTACTGGAAACGGTAGCTAATACCGCATAACGTCGCAAGACCAAAGTGGGGGACCTTCGGGCCTCACACCATCGGATGAACCCAGATGGGATTAGCTAGTAGGTGGGGTAACGGCTCACCTAGGCGACGATCCCTAGCTGGTCTGAGAGGATGACCAGCCACACTGGAACTGAGACACGGTCCAGACTCCTACGGGAGGCAGCAGTGGGGAATATTGCACAATGGGCGCAAGCCTGATGCAGCCATGCCGCGTGTATGAAGAAGGCCTTCGGGTTGTAAAGTACTTTCAGCGGGGAGGAAGGGATGAGGGTTAATAACCTTCGTCATTGACGTTACCCGCAGAAGAAGCACCGGCTAACTCCGTGCCAGCAGCCGCGGTAATACGGAGGGTGCAAGCGTTAATCGGAATTACTGGGCGTAAAGCGCACGCAGGCGGTTTGTTAAGTCAGATGTGAAATCCCCGGGCTCAACCTGGGAACTGCATTTGAAACTGGCAAGCTTGAGTCTCGTAGAGGGGGGTAGAATTCCAGGTGTAGCGGTGAAATGCGTAGAGATCTGGAGGAATACCGGTGGCGAAGGCGGCCCCCTGGACGAAGACTGACGCTCAGGTGCGAAAGCGTGGGGAGCAAACAGGATTAGATACCCTGGTAGTCCACGCCGTAAACGATGTCGACTTGGAGGTTGTGCCCTTGAGGCGTGGCTTCCGGAGCTAACGCGTTAAGTCGACCGCCTGGGGAGTACGGCCGCAAGGTTAAAACTCAAATGAATTGACGGGGGCCCGCACAAGCGGTGGAGCATGTGGTTTAATTCGATGCAACGCGAAGAACCTTACCTGGCCTTGACATCCACGGAATTCGGCAGAGATGCCTTAGTGCCTTCGGGAACCGTGAGACAGGTGCTGCATGGCTGTCGTCAGCTCGTGTTGTGAAATGTTGGGTTAAGTCCCGCAACGAGCGCAACCCTTATCCTTTGTTGCCAGCGAGTAATGTCGGGAACTCAAAGGAGACTGCCGGTGATAAACCGGAGGAAGGTGGGGATGACGTCAAGTCATCATGGCCCTTACGGCCAGGGCTACACACGTGCTACAATGGCGCATACAAAGAGAAGCGACCTCGCGAGAGCAAGCGGACCTCATAAAGTGCGTCGTAGTCCGGATCGGAGTCTGCAACTCGACTCCGTGAAGTCGGAATCGCTAGTAATCGTAGATCAGAATGCTACGGTGAATACGTTCCCGGGCCTTGTACACACCGCCCGTCACACCATGGGAGTGGGTTGCAAAAGAAGTAGGTAGCTTAACCTTCGGGAGGGCGCTTACCACTTTGTGATTCATGACTGGGGTGAAGTCGTAACAAGGTAACCGTAGGGGAACCTGCGGTTGGATCACCTCCTTACCTATGTGAAGATACCCGCGTAGTGTCCACACAGATTGTCTGATGAAAAAGTAACGAGCAGAAAAAACCTCTACAGGCTTGTAGCTCAGGTGGTTAGAGCGCACCCCTGATAAGGGTGAGGTCGGTGGTTCAAGTCCACTCAGGCCTACCAAATTCCTTCTCATGCTGCGTTATGCAGTCGGTCGTTTACCGAAGTAAACTTCCCTCCCGCACGCCTTGCCTGAGAACGAATTAGCATTTCTTCAAAAGAGAGATGTGACTCCTGGTGAGTGGTAGTAGATGGTCTCTGCAGTAACTGTATGGGGCTATAGCTCAGCTGGGAGAGCGCCTGCCTTGCACGCAGGAGGTCAGCGGTTCGATCCCGCTTAGCTCCACCATACTGTTTACTCAAAAAATACTTCAGAGCAAACCGGCAACGGTGTGCTGCGAAGTATTATGCTCTTTAACAATCCGGAACAAGCTGAAAATTGAAACGACGCGTCGTCTCATTTCTCCGTAATAAGAAATGAATCGCGATGTGTTCGAGTCTCTCAAATGCTTACAACCGCAGTGGAAACACTTGTGGGTTGTGAGGTTAAGCGACTAAGCGTACACGGTGGATGCCCTGGCAGTCAGAGGCGATGAAGGGCGTGCTAATCTGCGATAAGCGACGGTAAGCCGATATGAGGCGCTACAACCGTCGATACCCGAATGGGGAAACCCAATGCAATTCGTTGCATTATCATTAAGTGAATACATAGCTTAATGAGGCGAACCTGGGGAACTGAAACATCTAAGTACCCAGAGGAAAAGAAATCAACCGAGATTCCCCCAGTAGCGGCGAGCGAACGGGGAACAGCCCAGAACCTGAATCAGTTTGTGCAGCAGTGGAAGCCTCTGGAAAGTGGCGCGATACAGGGTGATAGCCCCGTACACGAAGCTGCACTTATTGTGAGTTCGATGAGTAGGGCGGGACACGTGACATCCTGTCTGAATATGGGGGGACCATCCTCCAAGGCTAAATACTCCTGACTGACCGATAGTGAACCAGTACCGTGAGGGAAAGGCGAAAAGAACCCCGGCGAGGGGAGTGAAACAGAACCTGAAACCGTGTACGTACAAGCAGTGGGAGCCTTGATTTATCAGGGTGACTGCGTACCTTTTGTATAATGGGTCAGCGACTTATATTCTGTAGCAAGGTTAACCGTATAGGGGAGCCGCAGGGAAACCGAGTCTTAACTGGGCGTTAAGTTGCAGGGTATAGACCCGAAACCCGGTGATCTAGCCATGGGCAGGTTGAAGGTTGGGTAACACTAACTGGAGGACCGAACCGACTAATGTTGAAAAATTAGCGGATGACTTGTGGCTGGGGGTGAAAGGCCAATCAAACCGGGAGATAGCTGGTTCTCCCCGAAAGCTATTTAGGTAGCGCCTCGTGAACTCATCTCCGGGGGTAGAGCACTGTTTCGGCTAGGGGGCCATCCCGGCTTACCAACCCGATGCAAACTGCGAATACCGGAGAATGTTATCACGGGAGACACACGGCGGGTGCTAACGTCCGTCGTGAAGAGGGAAACAACCCAGACCGCCAGCTAAGGTCCCAAAGTCATGGTTAAGTGGGAAACGATGTGGGAAGGCACAGACAGCCAGGATGTTGGCTTAGAAGCAGCCATCATTTAAAGAAAGCGTAATAGCTCACTGGTCGAGTCGGCCTGCGCGGAAGATGTAACGGGGCTAAACCATGCACCGAAGCTGCGGCAGCGACGCTTATGCGTTGTTGGGTAGGGGAGCGTTCTGTAAGCCGTCGAAGGTGGACTGTGAGGTCTGCTGGAGGTATCAGAAGTGCGAATGCTGACATAAGTAACGATAAAGCGGGTGAAAAGCCCGCTCGCCGGAAGACCAAGGGTTCCTGTCCAACGTTAATCGGGGCAGGGTGAGTCGACCCCTAAGGCGAGGCTGAAAAGCGTAGTCGATGGGAAACAGGTTAATATTCCTGTACTTGGTGTTACTGCGAAGGGGGGACGGAGAAGGCTAGGTTATCCGGGCGACGGTTGTCCCGGTTTAAGCGTGTAGGCTTGCATTCCAGGCAAATCCGGAATGCTCTAAGGCTGAGGCGTGATGACGAGCCACCACGGTGGTGAAGTAACTGATGCCATGCTTCCAGGAAAAGCCTCTAAGCTCCAGGTAACACGAAATCGTACCCCAAACCGACACAGGTGGTCAGGTAGAGAATACCAAGGCGCTTGAGAGAACTCGGGTGAAGGAACTAGGCAAAATGGTGCCGTAACTTCGGGAGAAGGCACGCTGGCGCGTAGGTGAAGGGACTTGCTCCCGGAGCTGAAGCCAGTCGAAGATACCAGCTGGCTGCAACTGTTTATTAAAAACACAGCACTGTGCAAACACGAAAGTGGACGTATACGGTGTGACGCCTGCCCGGTGCCGGAAGGTTAATTGATGGGGTTATCCGCAAGGAGAAGCTCTTGATCGAAGCCCCGGTAAACGGCGGCCGTAACTATAACGGTCCTAAGGTAGCGAAATTCCTTGTCGGGTAAGTTCCGACCTGCACGAATGGCGTAATGATGGCCAGGCTGTCTCCACCCGAGACTCAGTGAAATTGAACTCGCTGTGAAGATGCAGTGTACCCGCGGCAAGACGGAAAGACCCCGTGAACCTTTACTACAGCTTGACACTGAACATTGAGCCTTGATGTGTAGGATAGGTGGGAGGCTTCGAAGCGTGGACGCCAGTCTGCGTGGAGCCAACCTTGAAATACCACCCTTTAATGTTTGATGTTCTAACCTGGCGCCGTAATCCGGCGTGGGGACAGTGTCTGGTGGGTAGTTTGACTGGGGCGGTCTCCTCCTAAAGAGTAACGGAGGAGCACGAAGGTCAGCTAATCACGGTCGGACATCGTGAGGTTAGTGCAATGGCATAAGCTGGCTTGACTGCGAGAGTGACGGCTCGAGCAGGTGCGAAAGCAGGTCATAGTGATCCGGTGGTTCTGAATGGAAGGGCCATCGCTCAACGGATAAAAGGTACTCCGGGGATAACAGGCTGATACCGCCCAAGAGTTCATATCGACGGCGGTGTTTGGCACCTCGATGTCGGCTCATCACATCCTGGGGCTGAAGTAGGTCCCAAGGGTACGGCTGTTCGCCGTTTAAAGTGGTACGCGAGCTGGGTTTAGAACGTCGTGAGACAGTTCGGTCCCTATCTGCCGTGGGCGCTGGAGAATTGAGAGGGGCTGCTCCTAGTACGAGAGGACCGGAGTGGACGCATCACTGGTGTTCGGGTTGTCATGCCAATGGCATTGCCCGGTAGCTAAATGCGGAAAAGATAAGCGCTGAAAGCATCTAAGCGCGAAACTTGCCTCGAGATGAATTCTCCCTGACTCCTTGAGGGTCCTGAAGGGACGTTGAAGACTACGACGTTGATAGGCCGGGTGTGTAAGCGCAGCGATGCGTTGAGCTAACCGGTACTAATGACCCGTGAGGCTTAACCTTACAACGCCAGAAGTGTTTTGGTGGTTGTGTGTGAGAGAACCATCAATTTCAGCTTGTTCGAAACGGATTGATTCGCGTGGCCTGCAGGGCGGCGCGGATAACAGAATTTGCCTGGCGGCTTTAGCGCGGTGGTCCCACCTGACCCCATGCCGAACTCAGAAGTGAAACGCCGTAGCGCCGATGGTAGTGTGGGGTCTCCCCATGCGAGAGTAGGGAACTGCCAGGCATCAAATTAAGTAAAGTGACGTAATCGTCACCTGCAGTTTTGCTGATATGGCTCAGTTGGTAGAGCGCACCCTTGGTAAGGGTGAGGTCCCCAGTTCGACTCTGGGTATCAGCACCAGTATTAAAGCATGAGTTCGGTAAATAAAGAATTTGCCTGGCGGCTTTAGCGCGGTGGTCCCACCTGACCCCATGCCGAACTCAGAAGTGAAACGCCGTAGCGCCGATGGTAGTGTGGGGTCTCCCCATGCGAGAGTAGGGAACTGCCAGGCATTAATTAAACAAAAAAGCCCCATGCGAAAGCATGGGGCTTTTTTGTCTGTGTTGCATTCAGACTGTGAATCATTTTCGGTCAAATATCGCCCCCGATGCCAACAAGTGGCAGCAGGGTGCGATGACATGCAGCGAATTGTACAGCCGGTCGGTTAGTGAATAACCTGCGACAGAAATGCACGAGTACGCTCGGACTGAGGATTGGAGAAAAATTGCTGCGGTGGCGCTTCCTCAACGATTTCACCACGATCCATAAAGATCACCCGATCGGCAACGGTACGCGCAAAGCCCATCTCATGGGTGACGCACAGCATAGTCATACCGTCCTCCGCCAGCCCAATCATGGTATCCAGCACTTCCTTCACCATTTCCGGATCGAGCGCCGAGGTGGGTTCATCAAACAGCATGATCTTCGGCTTCATACAGAGTGAACGGGCAATCGCCACGCGTTGTTGCTGACCACCTGAAAGCTGCCCAGGAAATTTATGTGCATGCTCTGCAATGCGCACGCGTTGCAGGTAATGCATGGCCAGCTCTTCCGCTTCTTTCTTTGGCGTCTTGCGCACCCAGATCGGTGCCAGAGTACAGTTCTGTAACACAGTAAGGTGGGGGAACAGATTAAAGTGCTGGAACACCATGCCGACTTCGGTACGTACGCGCTCAATGTTACGCAGGTCATCATTCAGCAACGTCCCATCGACCACGATGCGCCCTTTCTGATGCTCTTCCAGATGATTGATACAACGAATAGTTGTAGATTTACCTGAGCCGGAAGGACCACACAGAACGATACGCTCGCGCGGTTTGACCTTCAGATTAATATCTTTCAGGACATGAAACTGCCCGAACCACTTGTTAACATTTTCGAGCGTAATCATCATCGCGTTGTCAGAATTAGTCATCGTCATTTTAAACCTCAGTGCGGTGTACGCCCGGTGTGAAAGCGCTTCTCCAGATGCTGGCTATAGCGCGACATGCTGAAACAGAAAATCCAGTAGACCAGAGCAGCAAAAACATAGCCTTCGGTCGACATACCAAGCCAGGTCGGGTCGACGGTTGCCTGCTGAACACTACTGAAAAGATCAAACAGACCAATGATGATGACCAGACTGGTATCTTTAAACAGTGCAATAATGGTGTTTACCAGCCCCGGAATTACCATCTTCAGCGCCTGTGGCAGTATCACCAGCCCTTGCGTTTTCCAGTAACCCAGCGCCAGCGATTCAGCCGCTTCGTACTGGCCTTTTGGCAGCGCCTGTAGACCACCGCGCACTACTTCAGCCACATAAGCTGATTGGAACAGGATCACTCCAACCAGGGCGCGTACCAGTTTGTCGATACTGGTGCCCTCCGCCATAAATAGCGGCAGCATCACCGAAGACATAAATAGCACGGTAATCAGCGGTACGCCGCGCCAGAACTCGATAAAGATTATCGATAATGTGCGGACCACCGGCATATGTGAACGGCGACCTAACGCCAGCAGAATCCCCAACGGCAGTGCGCCTGCAATACCAATTGCAGCGATGATTAGCGTCAGAGTTAAGCCACCCCACTGTCGTGTTTCAACGCGCTCCAGGCCAAACCAGCCTCCGTACAGCAATAACCAGGCGATGACAGGATAAGTCACCGCCCAGACGGCGATGTAGCGGCCACGGCGCGGCAGACTTTTGATAAACATGGGTATAATCGACAGCAAGCCAATGACCAGCGCCAGATTAATGCGCCAGCGTAGCTCGTGCGGATAGAGCCCATACATGAACTGACCAAAGCGGGCGTGGATAAACACCCAGCATGCACCCTCCTTAGTACAGTCGGCACGGGTTGTGCCAAACCAGTTTGCCTGGAAGATTAGCCAGTTAAGTGCAGGGGGAAGCAGGCTCCAGATCACCCAGACGCAGAAAAGCGTTAACAGGGAATTTGTCCAGCTGGAAAACAGATTCTTTCTAGCCCATTTCACCGCGCGAGAAAACGCATTGGTCGGCACGGGCGGTATTTCATGAGTGGTTACAGTCATAATGGCACCGTTCTCTTAACGCTCAACCAGGGCGATTTTGCGGTTATAGATATTCATCAACAGCGAAATAGACAAGCTGATGGTCAGGTAGACCGCCATGGTGATGGCGATAGTTTCAATCGCCTGACCGGTCTGGTTAAGCACCGTTCCGGCAAACAACGACACCATATCCGGATAGCCGATAGCTGCTGCCAGCGATGAGTTTTTTACGACATTAAGATACTGGCTGGTTAGCGGGGGAATAATCACCCGCATCGCCTGCGGGATAATCACCTGACGCAGGGTGACCGGATTCGGTAATCCCAATGAAAGTGCAGCTTCGCTCTGACCATGCGGTACCGACTGAATGCCTGAGCGAATCACCTCAGCGATAAACGAAGAGGTATAAATCGACAGTGCCAGGGTCAGCGCCGCCAGCTCAGGTATCAGTGCAAAGCCTCCACGGAAGTTAAAGCCGCTCAGTTCGGGCACGTTCCAGTGCACCGCCGCGCCGAAAATCAGATGAGCGCCCAACGGTAACAGAATCAGCATCACCAGCGCCGCCGGCCAGCTACGACGCAGCTGGCCGGTTTTTAGCTGGTGTTTACGATTAAAACGGAATAACCCGATGCTGCCAGCAATCGCTATCATCAACGCGATCAGAAATGGCAGAGTGCCAGGCGCAGATTCCGGCCAGGGTAAGTAGAGACCGCGGTTACTGACAAAGGCGAGATCGAAAGCGCTTAATGCCTGGCGCGGGCCGGGTAAATTGCGCAGTACCGCAAAATACCAGAAAAAGATCTGCAACAACGGCGGGATATTACGGAAGGTTTCGATATAGATATTGGCGATTTTTCGCAACAGCCAGTTGTCAGACAAGCGGGCCAGGCCGATGAAAAACCCCAGCAATGATGCAAAAACAATACAAAGTGCGGAGACCAGCAGCGTGTTGGTCAGGCCGACAAGAAACACCCGTGCGTAGGTATCGCCATCTGAATAATCAATCAGATGCTGCACAATACCGAAACCTGCACTGCGTTCGAGAAAGCCAAAGCCGGAGGTAATGCCGCGGTTGGACAGGTTAATCACGGTGTTGTGAACCAAATATCCCACAACTACCAGCACCGCGACAATCGCGATAATCTGATATAGCCATGCGCGCACCGCAGGATTACTGAAGGAAAAATCCCTTTTGACGGTTGGGCGTTGAGACATGATGAAACCTCAGCTACAAGAACTCTGGCCTGAGCACCGCGTGTGCGGTGCCCGGTAGACAGGGGGGATTAACGAACCGGCGGTGCGTACTGGATGCCGCCATCTTTCCAGAGAGCATTCTGACCACGAGCAATTTTTAGCGCGCTGTCTTTACCGACGTTACGATCAAAACTTTCCTGATAGTTGCCTACCTGTTTGATGATGTTGAACGCCCACTTGTTGTCGAGTTTCAAATCCTTTCCGAAATCACCCTCAGTACCTAATAAGTGAGCCATATCTGGCGTGGTAGGTTTGGCTGCCATCTGATCGACATTCTTTGATGAAACACCCATTTCTTCCGCATTGAGCATGGCGTTAAATGACCATTTGACGATAGTGAACCAGTCATCATCGCCCCGTCGAACAACCGGGCCCAGCGGCTCTTTAGAGATCACTTCCGGCAATACGATAAATTCTTCAGGTTTACCCAGTTTTATACGCAGTGCATACAGCTGTGACTGGTCAGAAGCCAGGGTATCGCAGCGGCCAGTGTCCAGCGCTTTTGCTGATTCATCTGAGCGGTCGAAGGTTACCGGGATATACTTCATGTTATTAGCTTTGAAGTAATCGGCGACGTTCAGTTCGGTATCGGTGCCTGCCTGAATGCAAACGGTTGCACCATCAAGCTCCTTAGCACTTTTTAATCCTGCTTTGTTGTGCGTCAGGAAGCCGATACCGTCGTAGTAGTTGACACCGGCAAACATAAAGCCCATGCCGCCATCCCGTGCTGAGGTCCAGGTGGTATTACGTGACAGGATATCGACTTCGCCAGATTGCAGAGCGGTAAAGCGCTCTTTGGCTGTCAGTGCGGTATATTTTACTTTATTGGCATCACCAAATACTGCCGCTGCGGTAGCACGACAGATATCCACATCCAGGCCGGTAAATTTGCCGCTGGCATCAGCATAAGAGAAGCCAGGCAAACCGTCACTGATACCGCACTGCACAAAGCCTTTCTTCTTAATCGCATCCAGCGTGGCGCCAGCATATGCCTGACTGGTGGCTGCGAGCAGCGTGGCAGTAGCTACCAGAGTTGAAAGCATCATCTTATTCATAAGGCATCCTGTGTGACGTAGTGTTTTTTTATGTGTTTAGTACACTTAAAGGTCGTGCACTTTTCCTGTCTGCGGCTGTTAGCCATCCACCACTCTGCAAACGCAATGCCAAAGTTGCGGAATCCTGAATTAGCTAGAAAGAGATATTAATAACCTAAGGTAACCAGATAGTTTGTCTAATATCCGCACCAAAGAGAGGCAAAGCCAGACGGGGCGATCACAATTAGTGCAAAAATTTTCACCAGATATCAGCATTGTGACCGGCAGCGCACTTGCAGATGTCCGATTTAAGAATGGGCAAAAAAAAAGCCCGTCTGATAACAGACGGGCTTTTTTACAAGGAGGGAATTAATAGAGCGAAGAGGCGCCGGCTGGCCGGGTTTTAAAGCGGCGATGTAGCCACATATACTGGCTTGGCGCACGCATGATTTCCTGCTCAATCACTTTATTCATATAGGCTGCGGCGTGATGTTCATCTTCCAACGGGTAATCACGCAGTTCAGGCTGGATCACCAGTTCATAACCGCTACCATTCTCTTTACGAATCAATACCACGGTTACCATTGCCGGATTAGCCAGACGCGCCAGCATGTAAGTACCGCTGGTGGTGGCAGCTTGTGGCACGGCGAACAGCGGTGCAAACACGCTGCCCTTCGGGCCGTAATCCTGGTCAGGAGCGAACCAAACGGCTTCACCCTGTTTTAGCGCGCTAACCATACCGCGCAGATCGCGACGGTTAATCATCGCTTTGTTGGAGCGCATACGACCTTTGGTTTGTACCCACTCCATCATTTTATTGTTGTGCGGGCGATACATCGCCATCATCGGCTGGCAGATGCCCATTGCACGGCCACCCAGTTCGAGCGACATAAAGTGCACACCAATAATCAGCGCGCCGCGTTTATTTTCCTGTGCCTTTTGCAGATTATGCAGGCCATTGACGGTGAACCAACGTTTCACACGTGCATCTGACCAGAACCAGGCCATACCGGTTTCCAGCAGGCCCATACCCAACGATTCGAAATTGCTGACGATGCGCTGCTCGAGAATTTCCGATTGCAGGTCCGGGAAGCAGAGTTCCAGATTACGGCGGGTAATGCGCACACGGCGCTTCAGGAAGCGCATTGAGGTGCGTCCCATCCAGGTGCCGAGCTTTTCCAGTAGCGGGAAAGGAAGCTGGACCAGCAGAAAAAGCAGACCCAGGCCTGCCCATGTCGACCAGTAACGCGGGTGGAGCAGATCGCGAGAGAAGGCCGGTGGCGCTTTTGGTGCTTTCATTATTTTCTCTTTATGCATAAGTGGATGGTGTAACGCATAAAGAAATTAATCTATCGCGGTACATTGCATCAGACATCGTTAATGACCAGAAGTTGAGGGCTTTGCTGAAACTTTACATAAGTCAGAGAAGTCCGACCGCAGGCGGGTATTCCACAGTGCTCACTTTGGCAGCAGCACCGTTAACACAATGAACCGAAACTTAGTTACTGTAATCTTATCAGAAACTTAGTCGAAGACTATTGGTGACGCTTGATTATTCTACGCCTAAATCATTGTCTTTGATAGTAAATTTACGTGATTGCAAGGTTGTGGCTGTTGGTTTAATACTATGTTGTTATTGCGTAACTCAATGGATGAGTTATGGACAAGGAGAGCAGTTATGGCATGGATATATCAACAAAGTACCGGGCAGTTGTCTCACAATGGCAGGTTGGTTGCTACAGGTTACGCTGGCAAAGACGAGGGTAAAAATATTCCCGATATGCAGGACAGAGTCGATATTGGGCCGCTTCCTCGAGGGAACTACACGATCACCAATCCGTTTCATCATCCTCATACTGGTCCTTATTCAATGCGTCTGCAGCCCTCTCATGGCAACGTAATGTATGGCCGTGCCGGTTTTCTTATTCACGGTGATAGTATTGAAAATCCGGGTGAGGCTTCAAATGGCTGCATTGTTATGCCGCCTGATGTGCGAAGGAGAATATGGACTAGTGGCGATCGGCAACTGGAGGTGATTTGGTGAATAAACTCATATTGTTAACATGCCTGCTTTTTTCTTTTTCTGTCAGTGCAAAGAAAGCGGATTGCCATTCATGGCCAATGAATATGGCCGAAGTATGGTTGAAGAATAATAATGTTGCCGATATTACTCATCTGGACAGGACAAAAACTGAGATTAAACAGTTGGCGGCGCAAAAGAAAGCGGGTGGGATAACCACTGAGATCTGGCATTTTATTTTCCATGATAATAGCGGCAAAGCTTATGAAGTGATTACCCAAAGCGATGCAAATCTGGAAGAGTGTTCAGCCAGTGAAGTAAACGTATTTCTGATTGCCAGCAGCACAATCAACCACTGAAGTGGGGCATAACTGCATACAAAGAAAAAGGCGCTTTATCAGAAGATAAAAGCGCCTTTATTCAGACATTTAGCTGATTAATCAGTTCATGCCGTATTTTTTCAGTTTCTTACGCAGCGTACCGCGGTTGATGCCCATCATCAGGGCTGCACGGGTCTGGTTGCCACGGGTATATTGCATCACCATGTCCAACAAAGGCTGTTCAACTTCAGCCAATACCAGCTCATACAGATCATTGACATCTTGACCATTCAATTGAGCAAAATAGTTCTTCAGTGCCTGTTTGACCGAGTCACGCAGAGGCTTTTGGGTAACCTGATCCTGTGAGTTAACGGTAGAAACGGTCAGTACGTCAGAATTTACGCGTTGTTCGAACATAGTTCTGTCAGCTCTTTATTTCTGTTTACGCAAGTTTTTCGAAGTATGCCTCCAACGCCTCCAGCTGTTCGCTGGCATCCTCAATGGCGTTGAATGTGCGCCGAAACTGGTCGTTCGGGGCGTGCTCCTGGAGATACCAGGAGACGTGCTTCCGGGCAATACGGTATCCCTTGCGCTGACCGTAAAAGTCGTGCAGTTCCCGTAAGTGCCCGATGAGCAAGCGCTTAACTTCTGCCAGCGGCATCGGTGCCAGCAGCTCCCCAGTGTCCAGATAGTGCTGGATTTCCCGGAAGATCCACGGTCTTCCCTGAGCAGCACGGCCTATCATCAGGGCATCAGCCCCCGTATAGTCGAGTACTGCTCTGGCTTTGTGCGGGTCAGTAATGTCTCCATTCGCGATAACCGGAATGGAAACGTTCTGCTTAACTGTCCGAATGCTGTCATATTCAGCGTCACCGTTGAACAAACAGGCGCGTGTGCGTCCATGTATTGTCAGGGCCTGAATACCACAGCGTTCAGCCAATTGGGCAATCTCTACGCAGTTGCGATTGTCTGTATCCCAGCCGGTGCGAATCTTTAAGGTCACCGGTACGTCAACGGCATTGACCACCGCAGAGAGGATAGACTTCACCAGCTCCGGGTGTTGCAGCAGTGCCGAACCTGCCATCTTGCGATTCACTTTTTTGGCCGGGCAGCCCATATTGATATCGATGATCTGCGCGCCAGATAAAGCATTAAAACGCGCAGCTTGTGCCATCTCATCAGGGTCACATCCGGCAATTTGCACGGTGCGAATCCCGGGCTCGTCACTGTGTACCATACGCAAACGGGATTTATCGCTCGCCCAAACTTCCGGGTTAGACGATAACATCTCCGATACGGTCATTCCGGCCCCCATGTCATGACAGAGCGTCCTGAACGGCCTGTCAGTAATACCGGCCATCGGGGCTGCTATCAAACGATTACGAAGCTGGTGTTGTCCTATGCGCATGAAAAGAAGTGACCATATATGTTCGCAAGGCGGCGTATATTACGCATTTTTTAACGAAGATGAAAGGCCAAACTTTGAACAATTGGCAGTAACAGATCAAGCAAAACCGCCTCAGAGGTAGGTGCTCTGATATTTTACCTTTCTATACAATGAGTTAAAAAATAACGACGAAATTGTGTACAAAGATTTTTCTTTTTTTGTGAGCCTGTAAGCAACATAAATCACGCCATAAACGGCGGTTTACGTGATAACTGACGTGCTAAAAGCGCCGCTACAGAGTTTCACCTAAGTAAAAAGGGTAGCGGCGCTGGAAAACTGGTAATTAGCGGCGAATGCCTGTAATCCGGCACCATTCCTCTTTTTCGGCGACCGGATCAAGAGCAAATTTATCAGCATAGGCTTCACAAACGCTGTCTGCCTGGCTGGCGAGTACGCCGGAAAGGCCGAGGTGTCCGCCCTGTTTTGGCAGCACGCTAATTAGCGGTGACAGCTCACGTAACGGACCCGCGAGAATATTGGCTACCACCACGTCGGCAGACAGGTTTTCCGGCTGCTGATGCGGCAGGTAGAGCGACAAACGCTCTGAAACACCGTTACGCTCGGCGTTATCGCGGCTGGCCTGAATCGCCTGCGGATCGATATCGATGCCAATCGCCTGCGCGGCACCCAGTTTCAGAGCTGCAATCGCCAGAATGCCGGAGCCACAGCCGAAGTCGATGACGGTTTTGCCCTGCAAGTCGAGGCCATCAAGCCACGCCAGGCACAGTGCGGTCGTCGGGTGAGTACCGGTGCCAAACGCCAGGCCGGGATCGAGCATGACATTCACCGCAGAAGGATCGGGCACGTCGCGCCAGCTTGGGCAGATCCACAGACGATTGCCGAAACGCATTGGATGGAAATTATCCATCCACTCGCGCTCCCAGTCTTTGTCTTCAATCTGTTCGATCTTGTGGTGAAAACCTTCGCCCAGCAGCGGGTGAAATTGCAGACCGGCAACCACGTCGTGCATATCGGTTTCGGCATCAAACAGTCCGATCACATCGGTATCGCCCCACAGACGCGTTTCGCCCGGCAGCGGTTCAAATACCGGATTATCGTGGGTATCCTGGAAAGTAACGGATACCGCGCCGTGTTCAATCAGCGCATCGCCCAGCTCTTCGGCATGAGCACCAGTGGTGTTGATCTTAATTTGTATCCAGGGCATAGCGATTCTCTTACTCTAATAGGGTGGATGCGTCGTCAGGCTGCGGGGCCGGGCGACCAAACAAGTTGCCGATCAAAAATGCGATCAGGCTCAGCAGCAGGGCAGGAACAATCGGATGAAAGCCCAGCAGCTGAATATCTAAACTGGCTAATAGCGTATAGACAGCGGCACCGACCAGCATCCCGCTCAGTGCACCTGCCGCATTGGCTTTCTCCCAGTACAGCCCCAGCACCAGCGGCCAGAGGAAGACGGCTTCGAGACCACCAAAGGCCAGCAGATTAAGCCAGATGATCATATCGGGTGGATTCCACGCCGCCAGCAATAATAATAACCCAAGCACCAGCGTTATCATGCCGGACATGCGTTTCAGCAGCGGTTCATTAGTTAGCTGATGTGGACGCAGGCGCAGATAGAGATCTTTCACGATCGTTGCAGAGGATTGCAGCAGTTGGGCGTTGATCGTTGACATGATCGCTGCCATCGGCGCAGCAAGAAAGATCCCGGCGGCGAACGGCGGCAGTACGGTGATCATCAGCGTCGGGATCACCTGATCGGGTATTTTCAGATCCGGTATCACCGCGCGGCCAAGCACTCCCGCCAGATGCATGCCAGACATCAGAATCATCACCACAATGGTGCCGATAATAATGCCACGATGCACCGCTTTGCTGTCTTTATACGAGATGCAGCGTACCGCAGTATGCGGCAGGCCAATCACGCCAAAGCATACCAGTACTGAGAATGACGCGAGGAAGGTCGGGCTGATAATCTGATCGACACCCTGCGGGGTCAGCAGCTGCGGATCGATTTTCTGCAGCTTATCAATCGCCGCGTGCATGCCGCCCGCCGCGTGAATCACGGCAAACAGCAACAGGAAAGTCCCTGCCAGCATCACCAGCCCCTGCATTGCATCATTCAGCACGCTGGCGCGGAAGCCGCCAAATGCGGTATACAGCGCGATAGTCAGGCCGAATATCAGCAGACCGCTGTCGTAAGGAATGCCGGCGGCGGTTTCCAGCAGGCGAGCGCCGCCGATAAACTGCACCGTCATCGCCCCGATAAACGCCACTAACAAACTCAGGCTGGCGAACCAAACCAGCAGCGTGCTGCCATAGCGGGCGTACAGCATGTCATTCAGCGTCACCGCATTGTAGCGTCGCGCCAGAATAGCGAACTTTTTGCCCAGCACGCCCAGTGACAGCCAGACCGCCGGTACCTGCACCATCGCCAGCAGCACCCATCCCAGACCATATTTATAGGCGGCACCCGGGCCACCGATAAACGAGCTGGCGCTGATATAGGTGGTGGTAAGCGTCATGGCTAATACGAAACCGCCCATTGAGCGGCTGCCGAGAAAGTATTCGTTAAGGAAGTTGCCTTCATAGCGTTTGCGCACCGCATACACCGATAACCCGGCGACCAGCAGCAAATAGCCCAGTAGTGGCAGAAGCACTTCAATTTGCACGATCGTCCTCCAGCGGAATATCGCGGAAAACCACGCGAATCATCAACCAGCAGAGAAAAATAAACAGTAGCGGCACAAACAGGCAGGAGAGTTCAAACCAGCGCGGCAGCCCGGTAAAACCAATCTCATTGCCAGCCAGCCAGGCGCTTAGTGCCCAGGCGGCAAGATAGGCGACTGCCAAAGCAAACGACCAGCGCGCTTCTTTATGCGCCTGCACAAAACGTGCATCCATAAGTCAACCTCAACTGATAATTCAGCAAAAAATCCGCAAGAAAAAGGCCGGTTAAACCGGCCTTTACGACAAACTGGCGATATCAGAACGGTTAGTCCTGCAGGCCGAGTTTTTTCTCCAGATAGTGGATATTGGTGCCACCCTGCTGGAAGTTTTCGTCGGACATGATTTTCATCTGCAGTTCGACGTTAGTTTTAATGCCGTCGATAATCAGCTCAGCCAGCGCATTCTTCATGCGCGCAATCGCCACGTCACGGTTTTCGCCGTAAGTGATCAGCTTACCAATCATTGAGTCATAATACGGCGGTACGGTATAACCGGCGTAAATATGCGATTCCCAGCGCACACCAAAACCACCTGGTGCGTGGAAGCGGGTAATTTTACCCGGGCTCGGCAGGAAGGAGTTTGGATCTTCGGCGTTGATACGGCATTCCACCGCATGACCGCGAATAACCACTTCTTCTTGCTTGATTGACAGCGGCTGGCCAGCAGCAATACGCAGCTGCTCTTTGATCAGGTCAACGCCGGTAATCATTTCGGTAACCGGATGTTCAACCTGAATACGGGTGTTCATTTCGATGAAATAGAACTCGCCGTTTTCATACAGGAACTCGAAAGTCCCCGCACCGCGATAGCCGATTTCGATACAGGCTTTCGCACAACGATCGCCGATAAAACGACGCATTTCGCTGGTGATGCCTGGTGCTGGTGCTTCTTCAACCACTTTCTGGTGACGACGCTGCATTGAGCAGTCACGTTCACCCAGATAGATCGCATTACCCTGGCCGTCGGCCAGAACCTGGATCTCAATGTGGCGAGGATTCTCCAGATACTTCTCCATATAGACCATATCGTTGTTGAAAGCGGCTTTCGCTTCCGCACGGGTCATATTAATGGATTGTTCCAGATCTTTTTCCTGACGCACAACGCGCATACCACGACCACCGCCGCCGCCAGAAGCTTTGATGATGACCGGATAACCGATGCGCTTACCGAAGGCACGGTTTTTTTCCATGTCGTCACCCAGCGGGCCGTCAGACCCAGGTACGCACGGAACACCGGCTTTCTTCATCGCATTGATCGCCGAAACTTTATCACCCATCAGGCGAATAGTGTCAGCTTTCGGGCCGATAAAGATAAAGCCAGAACGCTCAACCTGCTCAGCAAAGTCAGCGTTCTCGGACAGGAAGCCATAGCCTGGGTGAATCGCTACCGCGCCGGTAATTTCAGCGGCAGAGATTAGCGCAGGAATGTTCAGATAGCTTTTGACCGACTGGGCCGGACCGATACACACGGTTTCGTCGGCCAGCAGGACGTGTTTCAGATCGCGGTCCGCGCTGGAGTGCACAGCCACAGTCTTGATGCCAAGTTCTTTACAGGCACGCAGAATGCGCAGCGCGATCTCACCACGGTTTGCAATTACAATTTTATCCAGCATGGTTCGCCTCGTTATTCGATGACTACCAGCGGCTCGTCAAACTCAACTGGCTGACCGCTTTCGACCAGAATCGCTTTAACAACGCCGGATTTATCGGCTTCGATCTGGTTCATCATTTTCATCGCTTCAACGATGCACAGGGTATCGCCTGCATTCACTTTCTGGCCCACTTCCACAAACGCTTTTGCGTCCGGGCTTGGCGTGCGGTAGAAAGTACCGACCATTGGGGAACGTACGATATGGCCACTGATCTCAGCGCTTGCCGGCGCTTCCATTACCGGAGTGGTAGCTGGTGCTACTGCATTAGCCAGAGCTGGCTGCTGTTGCATAGCCGGTAATGCGTAAGCCTGCTGCATCATTGGGTAGCCCATGTTTGCAGGGGAGCGGCTGATACGAACTGACTCTTCACCTTCAGAGATTTCAAGTTCAGCGATGCCTGATTCTTCAACCAGTTCGATCAGTTTTTTAATCTTACGAATATCCATGAGTTTGGTTCCGTACTCTGTTTAATTAGAATGTGACAGGCGTTTTACTGCCGTTTGTAAAGCCCAGGAATAACCGTCGACGCCAAGTCCACAGATCACGCCCGCAGAAATATCAGAGAGATATGAATGATGGCGAAAAGGCTCGCGGGCATGCACATTGGAGAGATGCACTTCGATAAACGGAATGCTCACTGCCAACAACGCGTCGCGAATAGCCACGCTGGTATGGGTGAATGCCGCCGGGTTAATGACGATATAATCGACATTGCCTTTTGCCTGATGAATGCGATCAATCAACGCATGTTCAGCATTTGACTGGAGATGGCTGAGTTTTACCTGCAGCGCGTCAGCTTGCGAGGTCAGGTCACTGACAATCTCGGCTAATGTGGTCTTACCGTATTTTTCAGGCTCTCGCGTGCCCAGCAAATTGAGGTTGGGACCGTTCAAAAGCAGAATATGAAAGTTGACTGCCATCTTGCTGCTATCTCCTGCAATAATTGAGGCAACGCGTAAAATACCTTGTGAAAAACCATTTGTCACCCTTCAGGATGAAAATTGGCGCCACATTGCCTGCAAAGGCGGGCATTATATCGATTTCGTTGCAATTAGCAGCTAAATACTGGTCTTATCAGCGAAGATTATCAACCGCGAGCCGATGATGGCTGGCGGTTGTCTGCAGGATATGCGGGCTGGAACACATTATCTGGGGCTATTTGGAAAACCACTTAGCAAACTTCTTGTAACGCCATGCCAGCAAGATCGCTGCAATAATGGCGTAAATTACCGGCTGTGGCGACAAAATCTTCACCGACCAAAGATAGTGAATCGGTGTGAGGATCGCCACCAGATAGACGAAATTATGCAAAGTCTGCCAGCGACGGCCAAGAGCGCGCTGGGCTTTCTGAAATGAAGTCAGTGCCAGTGCCAGCAGCAGCAGCCAGCTGATCATCCCCAGTAGCAGATAAGGGCGGGTAACCACTTCCTGACCGAGCAGTCGCAGATTGCTGATCCCCAGCTCCAGCAGTGAATAACTGATCAGATGAAGCGTGGCCCAGGCAAAACACCATAAACCGAGCAGTCGGCGGGTGCGAATCAGCAGCGGCTGCCTGGCGTAGCGCGCCAGCGGGGTGACCACCAGCGTCGCCAGCAGCAGTTTCAGCGCCATTCGGCCGGTAAAATGCTGAATATCTTTCGCCGGATCGGCGCTGAACCACCCCTGATCGACAGAAAGGATCAACCACAGCAGCGGCAAAAAAGCCGCCAGGTGCAGCAGCACCTTCAGCGCGGTAATCTGTTTTAGTGTCAGGCGCACTCAGTAATTCTCCCGCAAATCCAGCCCGCGATACAGTGAGGCCACCTGTTCGGCATAGCCGTTAAACAGCAGGGTTGGCTGACGCTTTACGTCCAGAATGCCGCCAGAACCGATAAAACGCTCGGTAGCCTGCGACCAGCGCGGATGGTCAACATGAGGATTCACGTTGGCATAGAAGCCGTATTCTTCCGGACCTGCCAGGTTCCAGGTGGTCGGTGGGCGATCGCGGGTCAGGCTAATATGCACAATTGATTTGATATTTTTGAAGCCATATTTCCACGGCACCGTCAGGCGGATGGGCGCGCCATTTTGTGGGGGTAATGCTTTACCGTACACGCCGGTGGTTAACAGCGTCAGCGGGTTCATTGCTTCATCCAGCCGCAGCCCTTCAACATACGGATATTTCAGGCCGCCGCCAATAAAACGGTCCTGCTGGCCGGGCATTTGGTCCGGTGCATACACCGTCTGAAAAGCGACAAAGCGCGCATTGCTGGTGGGCTCGGCGGCTTTCAGCAACTTGCCCAGCTCAAAGCCTACCCACGGCACCACCATTGACCAGGCTTCAACGCAGCGCATGCGGTAGATTCGCTGCTCAAGCGGAAAACGCTTAAAGATGTCATCCATATCCAGCGTCATTGGCTTGCCAACTTCACCGTCGATACGGATTTTCCAGTCGGTGGTTTTTAACGAACCGGCATTCGCCGCCGGGTCGGCCTTATCAAGGCCAAACTCATAATAGTTGTTATAGCCGGTAACTTTATCTTCCGGCGTTAAGGTTAAATCGGCCTGCCAGGCGGCAGGTTTGGTGAAATCGAGTGGTTTACCGGAAGGTGCAGCAGGGCGGTCATTGCCTTTAAACCACGACAGCAGGTCGGCACGCGCGGTAACCGGCAGCGTCATGGCGGCGGCGCTGAGACCGAGTGTTTTTATAATATCGCGGCGGCGCTGGTTAAATACGCTTTCCGGCGTAACGTCGGCTTCAGTCAGTTTATTCACAGGCTTCATCAGAACGCCCTCATGGCAGGAGAAGAGACTGCAATCAGCATGGTGCAAGCTGGCTTAACTGGCGAGTTTTTGCCGGAAAATATGAAATTTCCTGGACGCGTTCCCTCGCGTCCTGTGCCGGTTACGCGATTTTGACCAGCGTACGACCGGTAACATCATTATTAAGCAGTCGCGCTGCCGCGTCGGCCGCGTCGGCCAGCGGTACTTCGCGGGTCGCCTGCTGATAAAACGATGCAGGCAGGATCTTCGGTAAACGTTTCCAGGCTTCACTGCGGCGTGCAGCGGGTGTCATTACTGAATCCACGCCTTGCAGGCGCACATTGCGCAGAATAAACGGCATTACCGTGGTCGGCAGCGAAAAACCACCAGCCAGACCGCAGGCGGCGACGGTGCTGTTATAGTTCATTTGCGCCAGTACGCTGGCCAGCACCCGATCGCCGGCGGTATCAATCGCTCCTGCCCAGCGCTGTTTTTCCAGTGGGCGCGTCTCGCCGCTAAATGCGCTACGCGGCAGAATCTCGCTGGCACCCAACTGGCGCAGATAATCGTGCGTGCTTTCGCGACCGCTTACCGCCACCACGCGGTAGCCCAGCGCGCTGAGCAGAGCGATTGCAGTACTGCCCACGCCGCCGCTGGCACCGGTTACCAGCACCTCTCCGCTATCCGCCGTCACGCCACCTTCTTCCAGCGCCATTACGCACAGCATGGCGGTAAAACCGGCGGTACCGATAATCATCGCCCTGCGCGCGTCCAGTCCTTCCGGCATCGCTACCAGCCAGTCGCCGTTTACCCGCGCCTGCTCTGCCAGACCACCCCAGTGCTGTTCACCGACGCCCCAGCCGGTCAGCAGTACTGCCTGGCCAGTATGAAAACGCGGATCTTCGCTGTGATGGACGGTGCCGGCGAAATCAATACCCGGCACCATCGGGAAATTGCGGATTATCTTTCCTTTACCGGTGATCGCCAGCGCATCTTTATAATTAATACCAGACCAACTGATATCCACTGTGACATTGCCTGGCGGCAATAAATCACGGGAGACCGTTTTTACGGTGGCGAGGGTTTTCCCCTCGGATTGTTCTAATAGCAATGCTTGCATAAGAATCTCCTGAAATAATCCGTCAATCTGCTGAAAATGTAGTTGCTATAACTATACTCGCCAAAAATAGGCGTAAACTGCGGCGGCGCAAACAAAAGCGCATTCGGTTATGTTATTTTCTACCATTAAGCTGATTCTGATGACTCAGCGCGGCTCTTTTTCACTGTTATTAACCTCAGATCGCCTCTCGCTTGGTTAATGGCGTTGTTTATCACCGCAGTTAAAAGGCACAAGGATGCGATTAACCACCAAACTATCTGCGTTTATCACTTTGCTCAGTGCATTGGCAATGTTGCTGATGTTAGTGGGCTGTGCGTTCAGTTTCTTCTATCTCAGCTATCAGAAAGTCGAGCAGCGGGTTCAGACTATCGCCACCGAAATCGATCAGTCGCTGATGTACAGCACGGCAGCGGAACTGGAACCCTGGCTGCGCAAAATGATGCCGCCGCTCAACATTGAACGTATCGAGATTCACGATAACCTCCACACTCTGCTGTCACTCAACCGCCATCAAAATGCACTTATCGAAGATGAGCCTAACCGCTTCAGCCAGTCGGAAATCACGCTGATTAAGCATCCGGAAATGAGGGTACGTATCCTCTGGCTCGATCCGGCCAATACCTGGTTCCGTTCATTTATTGGTACTTCAACGGTGATCGCGGTGGTCAGCGTGGTCATTATTATGATGATGATTCTGCTGCTCTCTCACCGCTGGCTCTACCGCCAGTTGAAAGGGATGGAGAGCCTCGAGTCACGCGCGCAAAGAGTGATCCTCGGCGAGCGCGCCAGTATTGAGCGCGGTTCGGTGCATGAATGGCCGCCCAAAGCCAGCGGCGCTATCGATCTGTTACTCAACGATCTGCAGGAAGCCGGTGAACAGCATATCCGCGTTGATACGCTGATCCGCGCCTTTGCCGCCCAGGATGCCAAAACCGGACTGCATAATCGGCTGTTTTTTGATAATCAGCTCGCCACCCTGTTGGAAGATGCGGAGGACGTTGGCGCGCATGGGGTGGTCATGATGATCCGCCTGCCAGATTTAGACACCCTGCGCGAACACAATGTGCAGAACACCCGTCAGGACTATCTGTTCGATCTGGTCAATATGCTGTCGACCTTTGTGATGCGCTATCCAGGCGCGCTGTTGGCGCGCTATTTTCGCAGTGACTTTGCGGTGTTATTACCGCACCGCACCTTAAAGGATGCCGACAGCATCGCCAGCCAGCTAATTAAGGCAGTGGATTCGCTGCCGCCGATGCGCATGCTGGATCGTAACGATATGATCCACATCGGTATCAGCGCCTGGCGCAGCGGCCAAAGCACCCAACAGGTCATGGAGAATGTTGAGCTGGCGACGCGTCACGCCACGCTGTTGGGCGGCAACAACTGGTCGGTTGGTGAGGGGAATACCAGTGAGATGGGGCGTGGCAGTGTTAAATGGCGCACGCTGCTGGAACATACGCTCAACCTCGGTGGGCCACGGCTGTACCAGAAACCGGCGGTAACCCGCGAAGGTAATGTCCATCATCGGGAAATGCTGACGCGCATCTTTGATGGTGAGAAAGAGCTGCTGCCTGCTGAGTATATGCAGCCGGTTCAACAAATGGGGCTGGCAGAGAGCTACGACCGTTTGCTGGTCACACGGATTATCACGTTACTGAGCGTCTGGCCGGAAGAAACGCTGGCGATGCCAGTCACCGTCGACGCGTTATTGCAGCGTACTTTCCAGCGCTGGCTGCGTGATAGCCTGCTGCAATGCACTAAATTGCAAAGAAAACGTATTTTATTTGAACTTGCAGAAGCGGATGTGTGTCAACACATCAATCGACTACAGCCAGTTTTCCAGTTACTTGAAGGATTTGGCTGTCGGATTGCCGTCAACCAGGCAGGATTAACCATGGTGAGTACCGCGTATCTTAAACAGGTCAAGGTGGAAATTATTAAGCTTCACCCTGGGCTGGTACGCGATATTGAACGTCGTACTGAGAATCAGCTGTTTGTACAAAGTTTGATCGAGGTATGCAAGGTGACACCGACGCGTGTTTTCGCCGCAGGTGTCAGAACACGATCCGAGTGGCAGACGTTGTCGGAGCTGGGCGTAGCAGGCGGTCAGGGTGACTTTTTTGCCGCCTCTCAGCCGGTTAACAGCAACGTAAAAAAATATTCGCAAAGATATCGAGTTTAGTCTGCCGTTAACCTCGATTTCACGTAGAATAGCCGCGCGGTTGTGGTTCGAGGCGGCTTCGTCGGTGAACCGATGAAACCTAAAAATGTTAAATTTTATGTATGTTATGTCCGCTTGCCAGCCATAATTTTGAAAGCACAGTGCCTGATTTCAGGGCTACGGTTGTAATGTCGCTATTGCGGTTATGTCATGAGCAAGAAATTGCCTGACTTTTCACCGAATCAGAACGCTCTGGCGCCTTGTAGCTGCCTCGTGTGGTTGGTAAAGTAAGCGGATTTTATTTTCCGCCCCCAGCTTGCAGGATTATCCTTTAGTATGTTTAAAAAATTTCGTGGCATGTTTTCCAACGACTTGTCCATCGACCTGGGTACCGCCAATACCCTTATTTATGTGAAAGGACAGGGCATCGTTCTGAATGAGCCTTCGGTCGTTGCTATTCGTCAGGATCGCGCTGGCTCCCCAAAGAGCGTAGCGGCTGTCGGTCATGACGCAAAACAGATGCTGGGCCGTACGCCGGGTAACATCGCCGCAATTCGCCCAATGAAAGACGGCGTAATCGCTGACTTCTTCGTGACCGAGAAAATGCTGCAGCATTTTATCAAGCAGGTTCACAGCAACAGTTTTATGCGCCCCAGCCCACGTGTGCTGGTGTGTGTGCCGGTCGGCGCAACGCAGGTTGAACGCCGTGCCATCCGCGAATCTGCTCAGGGAGCAGGTGCTCGCGAAGTATTCCTGATTGAAGAGCCAATGGCTGCGGCTATCGGTGCCGGATTACCTGTTTCTGAAGCGACCGGTTCTATGGTCGTGGATATCGGTGGTGGTACTACCGAAGTTGCCGTTATCTCGTTGAATGGTGTGGTTTACTCCTCTTCTGTTCGTATCGGCGGTGACCGTTTCGACGAGGCCATCATTAATTATGTGCGTCGTAACTACGGTTCACTGATTGGTGAAGCGACGGCTGAACGTATCAAGCACGGCATTGGCTCGGCTTATCCGGGTGATGAAGTGATTGAAATTGAAGTTCGTGGGCGTAACCTGGCTGAGGGTGTGCCACGTGGCTTTACGCTCAACTCCAACGAAATTCTTGAAGCGCTGCAGGAGCCGTTAACCGGCATCGTCAGTGCGGTAATGGTTGCACTGGAACAGTGCCCGCCGGAGCTGGCTTCCGACATTTCCGAGCGCGGTATGGTGCTCACCGGAGGTGGCGCACTGCTGCGCAACCTCGATCGTCTGCTGATGGAAGAAACCGGTATTCCGGTTGTTGTCGCAGAAGATCCACTGACCTGCGTCGCGCGCGGCGGTGGTAAAGCGCTGGAAATGATCGACATGCATGGCGGCGATTTGTTCAGCGAAGAATAATCTGCCAGGGGAGTGGTGGTCAGGCCATCACTCCCTTTTCTTGATGTCGAGGAATACGCTGCGTTTATGAAGCCGATTTTCAGCAGGGGTCCATCCCTGCAGCTGCGCCTTTTTTTGGCGGTTATCGTGGCAATTGGAGTTATCGTTGCCGACAGTCGAGTGGGGGCTTTTACCCAGATTCGCACCTATATGGACACTGCTGTCAGTCCATTCTATTTTCTGGCCAATGGGCCACGTCAAATTCTGGACAACGTTTCTGAAACGTTGGCCTCCCGCCAGCAATTAGAGCTGGAAAATAAAGCGTTGCATCGCGAACTCTTCCTGAAAAACAGTGAGCTGCTGATGCTGGGCCAGTTTAAGCAGGAGAACGCGCGCCTGCGTGAGCTGCTTGGCTCGCCACTGCGTCAGGATGAACATAAGATGGTCACTCAGGTGATCTCTGCCGGAACCGATCCTTATACCGATCAGATGGTGATCGACAAAGGCAGCATCAACGGTGTTTATGAAGGTCAGCCGGTAATCAGTGATAAAGGCGTTGTCGGGCAGGTGGTTGCCGTTGGCAAAGTCACCAGTCGGGTGCTGCTGATTTGTGATGCCTCACATGCGCTGCCAATTCAGGTATTACGCAATGATATTCGCGTGATTGCCGCCGGTAATGGTTGTACTGAAGATCTGCAGCTGGAACATCTGCCGGGTAATACCGATATCCGCGTGGGCGATGTGCTGGTCACCTCAGGGCTGGGCGGCCGCTTCCCGGAAGGTTATCCGGTTGGCGTTGTGTCCTCGGTCAAAGTGGATACCCAGCGTGCTTACACCGTGATTCAGGCGCGTCCGACGGCCGGCTTGCAGCGGTTACGTTATCTGCTGCTGCTGTGGGGCGCGGATACGCGTGGTGATATGCCAATGGCACCGGATGAAGTTCATCGCGTTGCTAACGAGCGCCTGATGCAGATGATGCCGCAGGTGCTGCCGCCTGCCAGTGCGATGGGGCCACCGGCACCCGCCGCGCTGACCACGCCGCCAGCGGCCACTGCACCCTCGACCAACAGCCAACAACCTGCCGCCAGCGGCAGCGGACGTAACCCACCCGTCAGCCGTGGAGGTCAGCCTTGAGTAGCTATCGCAGCCATGGTCGTTGGGTTATCTGGCTCTCCTTTTTGGTTGCGCTGGTGCTGCAAATTATGCCCTGGCCGGATCAGTTCTATATGTTCCGGCCATCATGGCTGCTGCTGATTCTGATTTACTGGGTGCTGGCGCTGCCGCATCGGGTTAATGTCGGCAGCGGATTTTTGATGGGGGGCATCATGGACCTCATCTCCGGTTCCACACTGGGCGTGCGTGCGCTGGCGCTAAGTATTATCGCCTATCTGGTGGCGTTTAAATTCCAGCTGTTCCGCAACCTGGCATTGTGGCAGCAAGCATTAATGGTTATGGTTCTGTCGCTGGCAATGGATGTCATTGTTTTCTGGGCTGAATTCTTAGTAATTAATGTCTCATTCCGACCAGAAATTTTCTGGAGCAGTGTAGTCGACGGTATTCTCTGGCCCTGGCTATTCTTATTGATGAGAAAGATCCGCCGTCAATTCGCTGTTCAATAAGGACAACTATGCTATCTCTGTATCTTGCTTCCGGTTCACCGCGCCGACGTGAACTGTTGACGCAGCTTGGCTTGCGTTTTGAACGGCTGGCGACTGAAGTTGAAGAGCAGCGTGGTGACGGCGAAGCTGCCGCGCACTATGTGCTGCGCCTGGCGCGCGATAAAGCGCTGGCTGGTGTGGCGGTTGCTGCGCTGGATTTGCCGGTGCTCGGAGCAGATACTATCGTAGTGCTCGACGGTGAAGTGCTGGAAAAACCCCGGGATCAACAGCATGCCCGCGAAATGCTGGCGAAACTTTCCGGTGCCACCCATCAGGTGATGACCGCCGTGGCGCTGGCCGACTCGCAGCAGGTGCTTGATTGTCTGGTGACCACTGACGTCACTTTCCGCATCTTATCAGCGGAGGATATTGCCAGCTATGTCGCCAGCGGCGAGCCGATGGATAAAGCCGGAGCCTATGGTATTCAGGGGCTTGGCGGTAACTTTGTCAGAAAAATTAATGGCAGTTATCACGCAGTTGTCGGACTCCCTCTGGTTGAGACAGCAGAGCTGTTCAGCCACTTCCAGTCTCTGCGTGAACTGAGAGGACAACATGACGGCTGAATTGCTGGTTAACGTTACGCCATCGGAAACGCGGGTTGCGTACATCGATGGTGGAATTCTGCAAGAGATTCATATTGAGCGCGAAGCGCGTCGCGGCATTGTCGGAAATATTTATAAAGGTCGCGTCAGCCGGGTGTTACCGGGTATGCAGGCGGCTTTTGTCGATATTGGGCTGGATAAAGCCGCATTTTTGCACGCCTCTGACATCATGCCGCATACCGAATGCGTCGCCGGTGAAGAGCAGAAGAACTTCAGCGTGCGTGATATCTCTGAGCTGGTGCGTCAGGGACAGGATCTGATGGTGCAAGTCGTAAAAGATCCGCTCGGCACCAAAGGCGCACGCTTGACTACCGATATTACTCTGCCGTCGCGCTACCTGGTGTTTATGCCCGGCGCTTCACATGTTGGCGTCTCACAGCGTATCGAAAGTGAAGCCGAACGCGATCGCCTGAAAGCGGTGGTATCGAGCTATTGCGATGAGCTGGGTGGTTATATTATTCGCACCGCTGCTGAAGGCGTCGGTGAGGATGAGCTGGCATCCGACGCGGCCTTTCTGAAGCGCTTATGGACGAAAGTCATCGAGCGTAAGAAGCGTAATCAGACGCGTTGCCGTCTGTATGGCGAAGTGGCGCTATCGCAACGCGTGCTGCGCGACTTTGCCGGGGCGGCGCTCGATCGGGTGCGCATTGATTCACGTCTGACCTTCGAACACCTGGTGGAATTCACCAGTGAATATATTCCGGAGATGACCGATAAGCTTGAGCTGTATACCGGCAAGCAGCCGATCTTCGATCTGTTTGATGTTGAAAACGAAATTCAGCGCTCGCTGGATCGTAAGGTGGAACTGAAGTCTGGTGGCTACCTGATTATCGATCAAACCGAAGCGATGACTACCGTCGATATCAATACCGGCGCGTTTGTCGGCCATCGTAATCTCGATGAAACTATCTTTAATACCAATATCGAAGCGACGCAGGCGATTGCCCGCCAGCTGCGGTTACGTAACCTGGGCGGCATTATTATTATCGACTTTATCGATATGAATAATGAGGAGCATCGCCGTCGGGTGCTGCACTCGCTTGAAACCGCGTTAAGTAAGGATCGGGTGAAAACCGGGATTAACGGTTTCTCACAGCTTGGTCTGGTGGAAATGACGCGTAAGCGGACCCGAGAAAGCATTGAGCACGTGCTGTGTCGCGACTGCCCGGTATGTAAAGGGCGCGGCACGTTAAAAACCGTCGAAACCGTCTGCTACGAAATTATGCGCGAGATTGTCCGGGTGCATCATGCATACGATTCCGATCGCTTCCTGGTGTATGTCTCACCGGCAGTAGGGGAAGCGTTAAAGAGTGAAGAGTCTCACGCGCTGGCGGAAGTGGAAATTTTCGTTGGTAAACAGGTCAAAGTCCAGGTCGAACCGCTCTATACTCAGGAGCAGTTTGACGTGGTGATGATGTAAAGGTTTATCCAACATTGCGGGTAAGCAAAATTGCCCGGCAGGTTATACAGATTTAAGACAAGGAGAGGTGTGTGAGGCAGTGGCCGAGGATCCTGTTATTAACAGGCGCAACAGTGATCGTCATCGTTGCGCTGCTGATCAGTGGCTTGCGATTAGTGATGCCGCATATGGACAGCTATCGTGCCTCGATCCTTAACACCCTCTCATCTGCCAGCGGTTTGCCGATTGACGCCAGCGCCTTGCACGGTAGCTGGCAAACCTTCGGCCCGACTCTTGAGGTCAGGGACGTCAGTATTGGCCTGAAAGATGGCGGAAAGCTGACTGTCGAGCGGCTCACCTTAGCGCTGGATGTCTGGCAATCGCTGCTGCATGCCCGCTGGCAGTTTCGCGATCTGACTTTCTGGCAGTTGCACTTCACCACCAACTCACCGCTGATGAGTAGCGACAGTAACAGCGGCAGTTTTAAAAGCGATAAAATCAGCGATCTGTTTTTGCGCCAGTTCGACCACTTTGATCTGCGCGACAGCAGCGTCAGTTTTCTGACGCCTTCCGGCCAGCGTGCGGAGCTGGCGATTCCACGGCTTACCTGGCTTAACGAACCCGCACGCCATCGTGCCGAGGGCGAAGTCAGCCTCTCCAGCCTGAATGGCCAGCATGGTGTGGTGCAGATACGGCTCGATCTCAACGATAATAATGGTTTACTCAATAACGGTCGCGTCTGGATGAAGGCCGATGATGTTGATGTTAAACCGTGGCTCGGTCAGTGGATGCGCGATAATACCAGTCTGGACAGCGCCCGCTTTAGCCTCGCGGCGTGGCTTAGCCTGAAACAGGGCGAAGTGTATGACGGTGATATCTGGCTGAAGCAGGGCGGCGCCAGCTGGCAGGGCGATCAACGCGAGCATCGTTTAGATGTCGATAATGTCACTGCGCATGTCACACGGGCTAACGGCGGCTGGGCGATTCAGCTGCCGGAAACCAACCTGCAAACTGACGGCGAAGCCTGGCCGAAAGGACAAATCTCGCTGTTCTGGCAGCCGGAAAGCGGTCTGCTGCCGGGGTCGGATCGCGGTGAAGAGCTGCGCGTGCGGGCAACCCATTTGGATATCAAATATCTCGACCCGCTGATCCCACTGTTTGCCCGATTATCTCCTCAGCTGCTGGATAACTGGCGCGCTATCCACCCGCGTGGGCAGATTGAGGCGCTGGCGGTGGATGTGCCGCTGCAACAGCCGGAACAGGCGCGTTTTCAGGCGCACTGGAAAAACCTGAGCTGGCAGCATTGGCGGCTATTGCCGGGAATGGAACATTTTAACGGTTCACTCTACGGAAGTGTGGCACATGGCAGGATACAACTGGATATCGCCGATGCCACGTTACCCTATGGGGATATGTTCCGCGCGCCACTGGAGATTCAGCAGGCTACCGGTGCTATTGACTGGCACTACAGCGACAGTGGCCTGAGCTTAAGCGGCAAAGATCTTGATGTAAAAGCGCGTTCACTGTGGGCGAAGGGCGATTTTAACTACAGTCAGCCGAAAGAACAGCCACCGCGTCTGGATATCCTCGCTGGCATTAATGTCACCGAAGCCAGCGATGCCTGGCGTTATTTCCCGGAACCCTTGATGGGCAAGTCGCTGACCGACTATCTGAGCGGGGCGATCAAAGGCGGTCAGGTGCAGAATGCGTCGCTGATTTTTGCCGGTAATCCTGCGAAGTTTCCGTTTAAGCATAATGACGGCATGTTTGAAGTCTGGGTGCCGCTGCGCAACGGTCACTACGAGTTTGAACCGGGCTGGCCGGCGCTGAATAATCTGGCTATCGACCTCGATTTCGTCAATGACGGGCTGTGGATGAATGCACCCGAGGCGATGTTGGGTAATGTGCACGGCAAAAATATTACTGCGGTGATCCCTGACTATCTGAAAGAGAAGCTGATCATTGATGGTGATATCAGCGGTTCCGGGCCGGATGTCCGTAACTATTTTAATCAGTCACCGCTGAAGCCATCGCTGGGTGCGGCGCTGGATGAACTGCAGATTGGCGGGGATGTAAGTGGTCGCTTACATCTCGATATCCCGCTTGATGGCGAAGAGGTGCGTGCCAGCGGTGAAGTGGCGCTGAATAACAATACGTTACTGATTAAGCCGCTGGAAAGTACTCTCAGTCAGCTGACCGGCCGCTTCAGCTATGACAACGGTAATCTGCAAAGTGATGAAATGAGCGCCAGCTGGTTTGGACAACCAATTGGTGTCAATTTTAATACCGTTGAAGGTGAGAAAGACTACCGGATTGGTGTCAATCTGAAAGGCGACTGGCAGCCGGCAAAAATCGATTTATTGCCAAAGCAGCTGGCGGGGCGACTGAAGGGCAGCGCAGCGTGGAACGGCAAAGTGGCAATTACCCTGCCGCACAGCGGTGATGCCAAATACGATATTACTCTCGACGGCGACCTGAAAAATGTAAGTAGTCACTTACCTTCTCCGCTGGATAAACCCGCCGGCAGCGCGTTACCACTTAAAGTAACAGCTAAAGGTAATCTGAACAGTTTCGAGCTGAGCGGTGCCTTGGGTGAAAGCCACAGGTTTAACAGCCGCTGGTTACTGGGCAAGCAATTACGCATTGATCGGGGTATCTGGGTCAACGACAGTAAAACCAAGCCAGCCTTACCGGCAACGTCTGGCATGGTTTTAAATCTGCCGCCGCTGGATGGTGAAGCCTGGCTCGGGTTGATGGCGGGCGGCGGCCAGGGGCAGGCGGGCAGTGGCTATCTGCCGGGAAATATTATTGTGCGCACGCCAGCACTGACGTTGGCGGGTCAGCAGTGGCGCGATCTGGATGCCAGCATCAACCAGACGGTTTCCGGTGACACGCAGGTCAAGGCAACCGGGCGCGAAATTCGCGGTTCACTGGACATCGCGCGTAACGCGCCGTGGCGCGTTCACCTCAACTATCTCTATTACAATCCAGAATTTGCCAGCAGCCACGATGGTAACTCTTCACCGCTGCCAGCCGACAGCAGCGCGATCGATTTCAGTCGCTGGCCCGCGCTGGCCGCGATGTGCGACGAGTGCTGGATCAGAGGACAGAAATTCGGTCGTATGCAGGCCACGCTGACGCCGAAAAATACCACTCTGACGCTGACTAACGGCTTGATTGACAGCGGCACTGCGCGGCTGACGGTCAATGGCGAATGGGTTAATCGCCCGGGCGAGCAGCGCACGTCATTAAAGGGCCGACTTAACGGACAAAATATTAGCGAAGCGGCCAACTGGTTTGGCGTAAGCACGCCGCTGCGCGACTCGCCGTTTAATATCGAATATGACCTGCACTGGCGTTCTGCGCCATGGCAGCCATCGGAACAGAGCCTGAGCGGCGTACTGAAGACACATTTAGGTAAGGGGCAAATTGCCGATGTGAGCACCGGCCGCGCCGGACAGCTGCTACGACTGGTCAGTTTCGATGCTCTGCTGCGCAAGATGCGCCTCGATTTTAGCGATACCTTCGGTCAGGGCTTCTGGTATGACTCGATTAACGGCACCGCGTGGATTGAAAATGGCGTGATGCGTACCGATAACCTGCTGGTGGATGGCCTTGAAGCGGACATTGCCATGCAGGGCAAGGTGGATTTAGTGAATCGCGAGATTGATATGCAAGCGGTGGTGGCTCCGGAAATTTCTGCCACTGTCGGTGTTGCTACCGCCTTTGTGATTAACCCAGTGGTGGGTGCGGCGGTATTTGCCGCCAGCAAGGCGCTCGCACCACTATGGAATAAGATTTCTGTCCTGCGTTATCACATCAGCGGGCCTATTGATAAGCCCGTCATCAACGAAGTGTTACGCAAGCCGCGTGAAAACAGCGCAAAGTGAATTTGACGGCGCTGGTGAATTGCCGCAGGCTATAACTATATTGTCACACAACAAGTGAGAAACGATGACTCTGAATCTGGTAAGTGAGCAGTTACTAACTGCTAACAACATTAATCATCAGGATCTATTCACCCTTTTAGGGCAGCTTTCAGAACGTCGACTGGATTACGCCGATCTCTATTTCCAATCCAGCTACCATGAATCCTGGGTGCTGGAAGATCGCATTATTAAAGATGGCTCTTACAACATCGATCAGGGCGTCGGCGTCCGGGCGATTAGCGGTGAGAAAACCGGCTTTGCTTATGCTGACCAGATCACCCTGAATGCGCTGACGCAGAGCGCCAATGCCGCGCGCAGTATCGTGCGTGAACAGGGTGACGGCAGAACCAAAACGCTGGGTGCGGTAGCCCATCGTTCGCTTTATCCGGCACTGGATCCGCTACAGAGCCTGTCACGGGAAGATAAAATTGCCCTGCTGCATCGCGTCGACAGCGCGGCGCGTGCCGCTGATAAGCGCGTGCAGGAAGTTACCGCCAGCCTGAGCGGCGTGTACGAACTGATCCTGGTGGCGGCCACTGACGGCACGCTGGCCACTGATATTCGCCCACTGGTCCGACTGTCTGTCAGCGTGCAGGTTGAAGATGATGGCAAGCGCGAGCGTGGTTCCGCTGGCGGCGGTGGTCGTAGCGGCTATGAATTCTTCCTCGCCGATGAAAATGGTGAAGTGCGTGCTGAAGCCTGGGCGCGTGAAGCGGTGCGCATGGCATTAGTCAATCTGTCTGCCATTGCTGCTCCGGCCGGCACTATCCCGGTAGTGCTGGGGGCTGGCTGGCCGGGCGTTCTGCTGCATGAAGCGGTAGGTCACGGTCTGGAAGGTGACTTCAACCGTCGTGGCACCTCGGTGTTTAGCGGCCAGATGGGGCAACTGGTGGCATCTGAACTTTGTACCGTGGTCGACGATGGCACCATTGACGGACTGCGCGGCTCACTGGCAATCGATGATGAAGGCGTACCGGGTCAGTACAATGTGCTGATTGAAAACGGCATTCTTAAAGGTTATATGCAGGATAAGCTTAATGCGCGTCTGATGGGCGTGCAGCCGACCGGAAATGGTCGCCGCGAATCCTATGCGCACCTGCCGATGCCGCGTATGACTAACACCTATATGCTGGCGGGGCAGTCGACGCCGCAGGATATTATCGAAAGCGTTGAGTATGGCCTGTATGCCCCGAACTTTGGCGGCGGCCAGGTGGATATCACTTCCGGTAAGTTTGTCTTCTCAACTTCCGAAGCCTATCTGATTGAGAAAGGTAAAGTGACTAAGCCTGTGAAAGGCGCGACGCTGATCGGTTCCGGTATTGAAGCGATGCAGCAAATTTCGATGGTGGGGAATGACCTGGCGCTGGATAAAGGAGTCGGCGTTTGCGGTAAAGAAGGGCAAAGCCTGCCGGTAGGCGTTGGCCAGCCAACTCTGAAGCTGGACAAACTGACGGTCGGCGGTACTGCCTGATCACTGCTGCAGGGCGGCGATTTCGCCGCCCTGCAGCAGATTACTGCTTGCGGTGTTCCTGATAAAGCGTGCCCACCTGCTCAAAATATTCCGTCAGATAATTAATACACACCTGTACTTTCAGCGGTAACTTATCTTTCTGGGTATACACCGCATACACTGGCCGTGGGTCAGACTGATACTGGCTAAACAGAATTTCCACTTCTCCGGCATTAATCTCATCAATCACCCACATTAATGGTACATAGGCGATACCAGCGCCGGATTTCAGCCAGCGCGTCAGTGTTTGCGAATCATTGGTGACAAAGCGTCCCTGTGGCGACAAACGAATAGCGGTGCCTTCCGGCGCGATCAGCTCAAAATCATTATCCGGACGTACGCTGTACTCCAGCCAGGAAAAATGGCCGATATCGCCGGGCTTTTCCGGCGCGCCATGCTGAGCAAGAAAGCTCTTTGCTGCGCACACCACCATCGGCATCGAACCCAGGCGTTTTGAGAACAGGCTGGAGTCCTGCAGCGCACCCACGCGGATCACCAGGTCGAGGCCGTCGGCAATCAGATCCGGAGCCGGAATGCCGGTGACCAGATTGACCGTCAGGCCGGGATATTCACGCAGCATTTCTGCGGTCATGGTGGCGAGGACATTCTGCGCCATGGTCGATGAACTGCCAATTCTCAGGGTGCCAGTCGGGGTGTTGTTAAAGGCATACAGTTGTTCATGCACTTCCTGTGCCTCAGACAACATGCGGCGGCAGCCCTGAAAATAAATTTTTCCGGCTTCAGTCAGGCCGATGCTGCGGGTACTGCGGTTCAGTAGTTTAACCTGCAGTACATCTTCCAGTTTTGCCACGATCTGGCTGACGGAAGAGACGCTCATCTGCAACTGACGCGCCGCAGCGGTAAACGAACCCAATTCAACCACTTTGGCAAAAACCGACATGCCTTTTAGTCTTTCCATTATTCACTCTGGCTTAAAAGTGATTTAGATCACAATATGTAGAAAACATATAGTCATGCGCGTTACTATATGGCTGCCGGGTCACCGTCTGGTTACTCACCCCCTTGCCAATATTGCTTAATGCTAATCTATCATTAAGCTACGGTTCTGATTTTCGTCTGACAGTTTACCTGTCGCCCGACCATCATCAACCTGTAACGCGTAGTCCACCTGAAATATTGGCGGTGCACCATTTTGGCGAAACGGACTCACCCGGCACTGTATGTAAAAGGATAAGAGATGAGTGTGCTTCCGGTTATTGTCGTATTCGGGCTTTCGTTTCCGCCCATATTCTTTGAGATTATAGTGGCGCTGATGCTGTTCTGGCTGGTGCGTCGCGTGCTGATGCCCACTGGAATCTATGATTTAGTCTGGCATCCGGCACTGTTTAATACAGCGCTGTTTTGCTGCCTGTTTTATCTGGTATCCCGTTTGTTCGTCTGAGGTCATAGTGAAAGCTCTAATAAGAAAAATCGCCCGTTATGCGATCACCATTTTGCTGGTTATCATCGCTGTCCTGGTCATCTTCCGCGCCTGGGTGTTTTACACCGAATCGCCATGGACGCGAGACGCTAAATTTACCGCTGATGTGGTGGCCATTGCGCCTGACGTCACCGGTCTGATTACCGATGTGCGCGTGTATGACAACCAGTTGGTTAAGCAAGGTGATGTGCTGTTCACCATTGATATGCCACGTTTTCAGAAAGCACTGGATGAGTCCGAAGCGGATGTCGCCTACTATCAGGCGCTGGTCAATGAGAAACGCCGTGAAGCCGGACGCCGCAACAAGCTGGGCGTATCGGCGATGTCACGCGAAGCGATTGAGCAATCCAACAACGATCTGCAGACCAGCGAGCATCAGCTGGCTAAGGCACAGGCCACGCGCGATCTGGCGCGGCTGGATCTGGATCGTACCGTAATCCGTGCGCCAGCCGATGGCTGGGTCACCAACCTTAATGTGTACCGCGGTGAATTTATTACCCGTGGGTCAACGGCGGTCGCGCTGGTTAAGCAGAACAGTTTCTACATTCTGGCTTATATGGAAGAGACCAAGCTGGAAGGCGTGCGTCCGGGCTATCGCGTTGAAATTACGCCGCTGGGCAGCAGTAAAGTATTGCGTGGCACCGTCGACAGCGTTGCTGCAGGTGTGACCAACAGCAGCAGTACCGTTGACAGTAAAGGGATGGCGACCATCGACTCCAACCTGGAGTGGGTGCGACTGGCACAGCGTGTTCCGGTTAAAATCCGTCTCGATAACCAGCCTGGTAACCTTTACCCATCAGGCACCACTGCCACTGTGGTGGTAACCGGCGCAACAGATCGGAAAAACGAGCAACTACCGCCGCTGGCCAGGTTTTTGCAACGCTTGCGTGAGTTCGGCTAAGCGGAGGCAATATGCAAGGTTTTACCTTAGAGCGGATGCGTTTTCCGCTCAAACTAACCTTCGCGGTGGTGATGGCGCTGTTTATCGGCTTTCATTTTAACCTCGAAACGCCACGCTGGGCGGTCATGACTGCCGGTATCGTCGCCGGTGGTACTGCGTTTGCCGCCGGTGGCGATCCGTTCTCCGGCGCGTTACGTCATCGTGGTCTGTTGCGCATCATCGGCACCTTTATTGGCTGTATCGCTGCGCTGGTGATTATGATCAGTACCATCCGCGCACCGGCACTTATGCTGATGCTGTGCTGCTTATGGGCGGGTATCTGCGTCTGGTTGTCGTCGCTGATTAAAGTTGAAAACTCCTATGCCTTGGGGCTGGCCGGCTATACCGCGCTGATTATCATCGTCAGTGTTGACGCCCAGCCCAATGGTTCGGTGCTGCTGGCACCACAGTTCGCCATTGAGCGCTGCAGTGAGATTGTTATCGGCATCGTCTGTGCGATCGTCGCCGATCTGCTGTTTTCTCCGCGATCGATCAAAAGTAATATCGATCGTGAAATCGACTCTTTGCTGATCGATCACTACAAACTGCTGCAACTCTGTATCGCTCATGCTGACAAAGAAGAAGTGGATAAATCCTGGGCGGACCTGGTGCGCCGTACCAATGCGCTGAACGGCATGCGCAGCCTGCTGATGATGGAGTCGGCGCGCTGGCAGAATGTTAACCGACGGCTGATTGCGCTCCATACTCTATCGCTGAAGATGATCACCCAAGCGGCAGAAACCTTTCTTATTCAGAACAGCCGACCGGAATACCTGCCGCCGCAGTATAAAATACTGTTTGAAAAACAGGTTAATAGCGTCAGTGATGTCCATAAGCGCATGAAGCTGATGCGCCGGGTGATCACGGCCAGCAGCAGTAAGCAGACGCCAATTACCGTCGCCAGCTGGGTGGGCAATGCCACGCGTTATCTGCTGTTGCTGAAAGGTATTCAGGGTAATTGTCGAATTAGCGGCACCGAAGAGGCGATCCTCGACGATGAAGTGGTGATCAAAGCCAAATCCGCTGAAAGTCGTCACGCGATAATTAACGGTGTTCGTACCTTTGTCGCGACGGCAGCAGGCTCGCTGTTCTGGCTGTATACCGGCTGGACTTCAGGCAGTGGCTGCATGGTGATGCTGGCGGTGATTACCGCGCTGGCGATGCGGATGCCGAACCCGTTGATGATGGCCAAGGATTTTCTTTACGGCATGATTGTGGCGATCCCAATTGGTGCCTTCTACTTCATGTTTATCCTGCCCGCCACGCAGCAGAGCTTGCTGTTACTGCTAATCGCGATTGGTGCGCTGGCGTTTATTGCCGGAATCTTTATCCAACGGCGGCAGCTGGGCACTCTCGGCGCGTTTATCGGCACGCTGAATGTTCTGGTACTGGATAATCCGATGACGTTTCATATCAGCACCTTTATCGACGGAGCTTTAGGCCAGTGCATTGGCGCTTTTGTCGCGACGATGGTCATTCTGTTGATTCGCGATACCTCTAAGGCGCGCATTGCCCGCACGCTGCTTAACCGCTTTATGTATGCGGCGGTATCGGCGATGACCACCAATCAGGCGCGTCGTCGCGAAAACCATCTGCCAGCGCTGTATCAGCAGCTGTTTATGCTGTTAAACATGTTCCCCGGTGATATCGATAAATACCGCCTGGCGCTGACGCTGATTATCGGCCATCAGCGCTTACGTAACGCGGATATTCCGGTCAATGCCGAACTGTCAGCGTTCCACAAGCAGCTGCGCTACACCGCTGACCGGGTGATCTCTGCACACAGTGATGACAAGCGACGTTACTACTTTCAGCGTCTGCTGCGTGAGTTTGATGAGTATCAGGAAAAGCTGGTGGTTTATGATGCGCCGCTCAGCGTCACCGAGCCGGTTAAACGCCTGGCCGATATGCTTAACAAATATCAGAACACGCTGATTTCCGTGTAAATCTTTGTCGGTGCCTGCGGGCACCGCTTATGCCCGCTTACACTTCTTCTGCCAGCACACCGCTGTCGAACAAAATCCCCTGAGTTTTGCCAACTATACTGAGTCATCAGGATGGCAAATCTAACAGGAGAACCCATGTCTTATTCATTCCTTACAGATAACGATCTTTTCCAGACTGGCTACCTGGCAGATGGCCAGTGGCACTCGCTGAGCGCCAGCTTTGATGTGCTCAACCCGGCGACCGGCGAAATCATTGCCAGTGTGGCAAAGGCCGGGAAAAGTGAAACTGAACAGGCGATTGCCGCCGCGCAGCGGGCATTTCCCGGCTGGCGGGCGAAAACCGCTAAACAGCGCGCTGAAATCCTTTACCGCTGGTATCAGCTGATGATTGAGCATAAAAGCTGGCTGGGCAAACTGATGACCGCTGAACAGGGTAAGCCGCTGAAAGAAGCCGAGGGTGAAGTGGAGTATGCCGCCAGCTTTATTCAGTGGTTTGCCGAGCAGGCGAAGCGTGCAAATGGTGAGATCATCCCTCCTGCTAAGCCCGGCTCAAGGATTTACGCTACCCGCGAGCCGATTGGCGTAGTGGCAGCCATTACGCCCTGGAACTTTCCGATGGCGATGCTGACGCGCAAGCTTGGCCCGGCTCTGGCTGCAGGCTGTACCGGCATTATCAAACCGGCCAACAACACGCCGCTATCGGCGTTTGCTCTGCTGGCGCTGGCAAAAAAAGCCGGCGTACCGGACGGCGTGCTGAATGCGGTAGCCGGTGATACTCAGGCGATCAGCGATGCGATTATGGCCAGTAAAGCGGTGCGGAAAATCTCTTTCACCGGTTCCACTCAGGTTGGCAAACTGCTGATGCGTAATGCTGCCGAAACCATGAAAAAAGTGTCGATGGAGCTGGGAGGCAACGCGCCTTACATCGTGTTTGATGATGCTGATATTGATGCGGCAGTGAAGGGGGCGATAGCGAATAAATTCCGTAACGCCGGACAAGTGTGCGTCAGCGTTAACCGTTTCTACATACACAGCTCGGTTTACGATCGCTTTGTTAACCAACTGGCAGACGAAGTGAAGACGCTTAAAGTGGGTAATGGCGTGGATGACGGCGTGATCGTCGGGCCGCTGATTGAAAAATCGGCGCTGGAGAAAGTGGAAGAGCACGTAAAAGACGCGGTAGCTCAGGGAGGACGCATTGTCGCCGGTGGCGCTCGCCACCCGTTGGGTGGAAACTTCTGGCAACCGACGGTGATTGCCGATGCTCACGAAGGCATGAAGCTGGCGCAAGAGGAGACCTTCGGTCCGGTGGCCGCCTGCTTCCGCTTTGATGATGAAGAGGATGTGATTCGTCGTGCCAATGACACCGAATTTGGTCTTGCGGCCTACTTCTACACCCAGAACCTGCAACGCGTCTTCCGCGTTTCGGCGGCGCTGGAAAGCGGTATGGTCGGAGTGAATGAGTGTGCGGTTTCCACTGAGCTGGCACCGTTCGGCGGCGTGAAAGAGTCCGGCCTTGGCCGTGAAGGATCGGTGCTGGGTTTAGAGGAGTTTCTTGAGGTGAAGGCCCTGCATCTCGGTGGGTTGTAATGATTCGGGCGGCGAATGCTGCCCGGTTTATTTTTACGGAGCGGCCAGCATGAAGAAAGAGAGCTTTGATTTTAACCAGATCGTCGATCAGGCCCATTTTTATCGACAGTTCAGCGAGCGCTTTGCGCTGGCGGAAGGGGTAATTATCGACCTGGACAGTCTCTGGGATGCGGTGACCGCTTCTCTGCTGCCGCTACCGCTGGAGATCGAGTTTGTGCATCTGGGTTCGGGGCAGAAACGGCGCTACGGCGCATTAATATTGCTGTTTGACGAAGCTGAAGAGGAGCTTGAGGGTAAGCTCCGCTTCAACGTTCGGTAGGATATCGGATCGGTTAAATATTGCAGTGGCAAAAAAGAGCCCCGGCGTGCGGGGCCAAAGGGTTCGTCAGGTCGACGAGGAATTACTGATAACACTTAGCTGTGACATGTCCGTTTACTTCACCGCGAATTAAAATCTCGCGTCAGACACACTCACCTTATTCATTCCAGCAACCTACGGATTTCAGGTCTTCAGCGCAGCGGCCAGGCGCTTAGTCAGCGCCCGTGCGGGCGAATTATTTATAAATTTCAGCAGTTGCGTGATAGTTGCCGTTGTTATACGCCTCAATCACCCGATAAGAGCTGGCGCCCTGCTGATTGGCTTTCTCTGACAGCGCATCACGGATAGTCATGGGTGAACTGTCCAGTCCGCTGACGGTAATAGTGCCCATTGACTGCAGGTTCTGGCTGGTAGCCTGTTGCTCGGTGACCAGGTCAGCTGCGGCAGCAGAAAAAGAGAGAACGGAAGCCAGACCGAGTGCAGCGATAGCGATAGTGGTTTTCATGATACTTACTCCAGAAATATGTTGTTCAGAGCAACCGAAAGGTGTGTACAGCTATTTTTATACTTGGGGTTGCCGTCGTTATGTACGGGGTACTGCAAATGCGCTTATTTATACAGTTCAGCGGTAGCGTGGTAGTTACCGTTGTTGTAGGCCTCAATCACGCGGTAAGCGCTGGCGCCTTGTTTATCGGCTTTTTGTACCAGAGCCTGATGGATATCCATTGGTGAACCGGCGATGCCGCTTACGGTAATGGTGCCAACAGACTGCAGATTTTGCGCCTGTTCTGCGGTGACGGATTCAGCTGCAAAAGCGCCGAATGACAGGGCAGAAAGGATGCCAAGAGTCGCGATAGTAGTTTTAACGTTCATATTTATTTCCTCGTCGTCAATTTTTATCTTTTTAATTAGTGTGATTGTCATCACGAAAATAAGTATAGATCTAATCACGTAGGAAATTAATACCTAGCTAATAATATTTTAGTGGGATGCTTTGCATGGAAATGACTTTTTAATAACCGATAGTTATAAAAAAAGCTTATAATTTACCCGTATCGCATTAATATTGAGCAAAAACAATAACATGGGTGAATTTAGCTATTTGTGCGTAAATTTGCAGTGGATCACGCTGGTAGAGGAGTATATCGAGGAGGAAAGAATGAGATTGTCGTCTCGAGCCAGTGTTTTATCCCATATAAGCCGGGTTTGAAGCAACAAAAAAAAGAGCCGACGGGATGTCGGCTCTAAGTCAAGCTGAGGATAACGCGGCCTGAACGGCCAATTTCAGCCGTCGATTCAGCGCAGCGTTTCAGAGTTCTTGTTCGAATAACATCAAAATCGCGTCGTACAGTTGCTTAACGGTAAACGCGCGCGCCGGGGTAATAAAGATGGTGTCGTCACCGGCGATGGTGCCAAGAATCCCCTCAGCTTTACCGAGCGAATCCAGCAGGCGGGCAATCAGCTGGGCAGCACCTGGGCTGGTATGGATAACCACCAACGCATCGTTATAGTCGATATCCAGCACCAGATTTTTCAGCGGGCTGGTGGTAGTTGGCACGCCAAGCTCGGCTGGCAGACAGTAAACCATCTCCATTTTGGCGTTACGGGTACGCACCGCGCCAAATTTAGTCAGCATGCGCGATACTTTGGACTGATTGATATTGTCGAAACCCTCGTCCTGCAGCGCCAGCACAATCTCGCCTTGAGAGCTAAACTTCTCTTCTTTTAATAAGGCCTTAAATGCCTTAATCAAATCTTCTTGTTTTGATGGGTTACGCATAGGCTACCGATATAGAAGAAAGTAAAACGGGATGCCCGATGCCGGGCGATAAATTATTATGCATTTAAATGAATTATTATGCAAACTGCCTTTAGGCTTGAGTTGCGGAATTTTCAATGCGGGCGCGCATTCTACCAAACTTTCTTCGCGATGAAAAATGGCGCACTGGCGCATAGCTATGAGAAAGCAAGTGAACAGATTGTTATAAAATTGATGTTGTTCTGATAACTGTTAAAGGTGTAATGTAACCGCCGAATAATGTGTCTGCATGCAGTTACTATCAGCGTCAAATCTGTACGTAATGCGGTCAATCTCAACGGTTTGTGCTCGATTCAGTGCGACAGCACGCAAAACCATGACAAGATCCTCGTCATTCGCTCGCAGGTTGGTTATGGTCGTAACCGGATGGATTTCCGGCACTTTTCTGCTCACAATAATAAGGAGTTTAGGATGAAAGTTGCAGTTCTCGGCGCAGCTGGCGGTATTGGCCAGGCTCTCGCACTTCTGCTTAAAACCCAGCTTCCGGCAGGTTCAGAACTCTCCCTGTATGACATCGCTCCGGTAACCCCTGGCGTTGCAGTCGATTTAAGCCACATCCCTACGGCAGTTAAAATCAAAGGTTTCAGCGGTGAAGATGCTACCCCTGCGCTGCATGGTGCGGATGTGGTACTGATCTCTGCCGGTGTGGCGCGTAAGCCAGGTATGGATCGCTCCGATCTGTTCAACGTGAACGCCGGTATCGTGCGTAACCTGATTGAACAAGTGGCGACCACCTGCCCGAAAGCACTGATTGGTATTATTACCAATCCGGTGAACACCACGGTGGCGATTGCTGCTGAAGTGCTGAAAAAAGCCGGTGTATACGATAAGAACAAACTGTTTGGCGTTACCACGCTGGATATCATTCGCTCCAACACCTTTGTGGCTGAGCTGAAAGGCAAACAGCCTGAAGAGCTGAATGTACCGGTGGTTGGTGGGCATTCTGGCGTGACTATTCTGCCGCTGCTGTCGCAGATTCCTGGCGTCAGCTTCAGCGAGCAGGAAGTGGCCGACCTGACTAAACGTATTCAGAATGCGGGTACTGAAGTGGTTGAAGCGAAGGCCGGTGGCGGATCGGCAACGCTGTCGATGGGTCAGGCGGCGGCACGTTTTGGCCTGTCACTGGTGCGTGCGCTGCATGGCGAAAGCAATGTGGTTGAGTGTGCCTATGTTGAAGGTGACGGCGAGCACGCGCGTTTCTTCTCTCAGCCGCTGCTGCTGGGTAAAAACGGCGTTGAGCAACGTAAGCCTATCGGCACACTGAGCGCGTTCGAGCAGCAGGCGCTGGAAGGCATGCTGGATACGCTGAAAAAAGATATTACGCTGGGCGAAGAGTTCGTTAAGTAATTTCTGCAGCATGCTGTCACGGGCGGTGTTCGCGCCGCCCGTTTGCGATGTAGCCATTAATTCTGTTGCGGATATTCGAGAATGGTCACCGGCAGCGTCAGTTTCTGATCGTTGCGGTTAACTTCAACATCTATCACTGACCCAGGGCGTATTTCAGCTACCTGATCCATCGTTTCCTGTGCTGACACCGCAGCTTTGCCGTTAACGCTGGTGATAACATCATTGGCCTGAATACCGGCTTTCGCCGCCGGACCGCCTGGCGCCACTTCACTGACCACAATCCCCTGAATCCGATCGATACCGGCGCCCTGACCATGCAGCGGCGGCACTTCACGCCCGGTGATGCCGATATAGCCACGGATAACCCGTCCGTCACGAATCAGTTTATCCATAATCTTGGTGGCTAACGCGGTAGGAATAGCAAATCCAATGCCTTCAGGCGTTTCACCATCGTTGCTTTTGTCGAATGAGAGTGTGTTGATGCCCATCAGCTCACCGAGTGAGTTAATCAGCGCACCGCCGGAGTTACCGTGGTTAATCGAGGCGTCAGTTTGCAGAAAGTTCTGGCGGCCGGAAGGGCTCAGACCGACACGTCCGGTGGCACTGATAATCCCCTGAGTCACGGTTTGTCCGAGGTTATACGGATTACCGATAGCCATCACGATGTCACCAACGTGTGCGACTCGTTTGGGATTAATCGTGATAACCGGCAGGCTGGATGCCGTAATTTTTAATACCGCCAGGTCGGTCAGGCTGTCGGAGCCGACCAGCATCGCTTCGAAGAAACGGCCATCCTGCAAGGCGACGATAATTTGATCGGCATCGTTGATTACGTGTCGATTGGTGAGGATGTAACCTTTTGCATTCATAATCACGCCGGAACCCAGCGTCGTTACGCCGCGATTTTGCGAGCCGTTTGCCGCACTGCGATTATAGACGTTGACTACCGCAGGCACAGCACGCCGCACGCCGGGATTATAGCTAACCGGTGTCTGATCGGCGCTGTCATCCTGCGCGGAAATCAGGTTACTGCCGATCCTCAGCGCAGGCATCGCTGCCAGTAAAATACCCGCGACGATCAGGCCAAGAATCACCGAACGCAAAAGTTTAGGAAACATGGTGTTAAGTTAAGCCAGAAATAAACGGAAGGCAGAATAACATGAGTTACGCGGACACACACAATGTTGTGTCCGCGTCGTGATGGCAATAACGACTTAACGCAATAGCAGGTAGATACTTTCCCCGCCGCGCATCACATTCAGCGCCACCAACGGAGGTTTGGCTTCCAGTATCTTGCGCAGTTCTGCCAGGTTGTGAACCGGAGCGCGGTTAACGCCGACAATCACATCATCCTTATGCAGGCCGACCTGTTCTGCTGGGGTCGATTTGGCGACGTCATCAACTTTCACCCCTTTGGTGCCATCTTTCAGCTGGCCATCGCTCAGGGTCGCCCCCTGCAACGCCGGTGAAAGCTGTGCAGCGCTGGTGCTGCTCTGGCTACCACTTTCCAGCTTAACGGTCAGCGTCAAGGGTTTGCCATCACGCAGCAGGCCAATTTTTACTTCTTTGCCTGGTGCAGTGGTGCCGATTTTAACCCGCAGCTCAGCAAAACTGGTGATCGGCTTACCGTCGATGGCAGTAATGATGTCGCCAGATTTTATGCCGGCAGTGGCGGCAGCAGATTTCGGCAGCACCTCACTGACGAAAGCACCGCGCTGGGCATCAACCTTAAAGGCTTTAGCCATATCAGCGGTCATTTCGGTGCCTTTGATTCCCAGCTGACCGCGTTTTACCTCGCCAAATTCAATCAGCTGCTGCGCCAGGTTCATTGCCATATTGCCTGGAATGGCAAAGCCGATGCCGATATTGCCGCCGCTGGAGGCGAGAATCGCGGTATTAATCCCGATCAGTTCGCCGTTAAGATTAACCAGCGCGCCGCCGGAGTTACCGCGGTTGATGGCAGCATCGGTCTGGATAAAGTTTTCCAGCCCTTCCAGATTCAGGCCGCTGCGGCCAAGGGCGGAGATAATGCCGGAAGTGGCGGTTTGTCCAAGGCCAAACGGGTTACCGATGGCGACGGCAAAATCACCCACTTTTAGCTGATCGGAATCCGCGACTTTCACCTGAGTAAGATTTTTTGCGCCGTTGATCTGGATCAGCGCGATATCGGTTTGCTCATCATGCCCGATCAGCTTGGCGTCATATTCATTGCCATCACTCAGCTGAACGTTGATTTTATCGGCACCGTTAACCACGTGATTATTGGTCAGCACATAGCCTTTTTCCGCATTGATGATCACGCCAGAGCCCAAACCTTCAAAAGGCTGCGGCTGTCCGCCGCGCGCGCCGCCCTGGCCGAAAAAGCGCTTCAGCGGCTCGGGAAGATCCTGCGATTGAGTCTGCGTTCCCTCAACATGCACGCTGACCACTGCCGGCAGCACTTTTTCCAGCATCGGTGCCAGGCTCGGCAGCGGTTGGCCCTGAATCTGAGCAGGAAGTGACGCCAGCGCCTGTGGAGCAAGGGTTAAGTTCATGCCAATACTTAATGCTAATGCGCTAAACAGTAATGATTTTTTTTTCATCGCTACGACGCTCTCGCTGCTAAAAAATTGAGGGGGAAAAGTTATGAAGACTAAAAACTGTGACAGATGATTCAGAAAAGGGTTCGACGCTTTATGTCGAAAAAGGGGCGCAAAAGCGCCCCTGAGAGTAAATTAATCGCGTTTGGCGTGTTCGCTACGCAGCAGGCCGGATGCGCCTTCGGAGTAGTCTCGCGGCATCTGGACCGGTGCCTGATCGTTATCCGCTTCTGCTTCAGTTAACTGATAAGCAAAAGGGTTTTTCTCACCTGGCAGATTTGGCAGCAGGTCGTTCGAACCTTTCGCCATATGCTGATAAAGCTGGCGGTAATCACGCGCCATGTTATCCAGCAGCTCTGCGCTCTGTGCAAAATGGCCGGTCAGTTCTTCACGATAATCCGACAATTCGGCTTTAGTTTTTTCCAGTTCATACTGCATGCTGCGCTGCTCACGCAATTTTCTGTTACCAAAACGCATCACAACTGCGCCGATAATAATACCAACCACCAAACCAATGAGCGCGTATTCCCAGGTCATAAATGACTCCCATGTTGTCTTCGTTGTTCCGTAGGGCCTATCAACTTAATAATAGCCACTATACCTGCTTATCGAATCGAAGTGGAATCCTGTGGCAGCATCGCTTAGTGTAGAACGGCCTTTTTTTCGTCAACCGGCTGCGTGACAGACCACTTTTCAGGGAATGTGATTTAACAATGCAAACGACTTCTCCTCTGGCGCTTTATCAGCAGGCGCTGAATAACGGCGACTATCAACCTGACGAGGTTCAGCGTAATGCGATCGCTCGTTTAGACGTTATCCAGCAGGCCTTGATCGCCACACCGTCTGCGCCGTCTGCGCCGCCTGGCGGCCTGTTTGGTAAGCTGAAGGGACTGATGGGCAAGGAGAAAACCGCGCCGCTGCCACCGGTTCGCGGGCTGTATATGTGGGGCGGAGTGGGGCGCGGGAAAACCTGGTTAATGGATCTGTTTTTTCGGGCTATTCCTGGCGATCGCAAACTGCGTCTGCATTTCCATCGCTTTATGCTGCGGGTGCATCAGGAGCTGACCGAACTTCAGGGGCAGTCCGATCCGCTGGAAATCATTGCCGATCGTTTTAAGGCGCAGACCGATATTCTCTGTTTTGATGAGTTTTTTGTTTCTGATATTACCGATGCAATGCTGCTGGGAACCTTGATGGAAGCGCTGTTTGCCCGTGGTATCGCGCTGGTGGCCACGTCGAATATCCCGCCGGACGATCTCTACCGTAATGGTCTGCAGCGTGCGCGCTTCCTGCCAGCGATCGAATTGATTAAACGCCATTGCGACATTATGAACGTCGATGCCGGCATCGATTATCGTCTGCGCACCCTGACGTCGGCCCATTTATGGATGCAGCCATTGAACGATGAAACTGCCCGCGAAATGGAGAGGATGTTTGTCGCGCTGGCTGGAGTGGCACGCGATGATGAGAAGCCGGTACTGGAAGTTAACCACCGGCCGTTGCCGACGCTGGGCGTTGCGGAAGGCGTGGTGGCAATGGATTTCTATACGCTGTGCGGCGAAGCGCGCAGCCAGCATGATTACATCGAGCTGTCACGCCGTTTTCATAGCGTGCTGCTGTATAACGTGCCGGTAATGGTCAATCGCACCGAGGATCAGGCACGCCGTTTTCTGGCGCTGGTGGATGAGTTTTATGAGCGTCACGTGAAGCTGGTCGTCGCTGCTGAAGCCTCACTGTTTGAAATTTATCAGGGCGAGCGGCTGAAATTTGAGTATCAGCGCTGTTTGTCGCGTTTACAGGAGATGCAGAGCGAAGAATACCTGCGTCTTGAACATTTGCCGTAAGCGCTTAAAAAACCCTGGCCGGAAGTGGATTTAATCGCAAAAAGGGGTCGCGCTTTGTGTGCGACTTCTCTATAATCTTGCGACCCCACGTTACGGCATTGGTTTTTTTTCCCAAAAACTTTTGCGTTCCAGTAACTCTATCCGAAGGGGTGGGCTTGCTGGTCAAGATGGTCGTGTGAGCCTCAACCGTTTATTCAAGCGTTTGGGATTTCACCAACGTGTAACTTAATTTGGGTAAGCTTTTAATGAAAACTTTTACAGCTAAACCAGAAACCGTAAAACGTGACTGGTACGTTGTTGACGCAACGGGCAAAACTTTAGGTCGCCTGGCGACTGAACTGGCACTGCGCCTGCGCGGTAAGCACAAAGCGGAATATACTCCGCACGTTGATACTGGTGATTACATCATCGTTCTGAACGCTGAGAAAGTTGCTGTAACCGGCAACAAGCGTACTGACAAGATTTATTACCATCACACCGGTCACATCGGTGGTATCAAGCAAGCGACCTTCGAAGAGATGATTGCTCGCCGTCCTGAGCGTGTGATTGAAATCGCGGTTAAAGGCATGCTGCCAAAGGGCCCGCTGGGTCGTGCTATGTACCGTAAACTGAAAGTTTACGCGGGCAACGAGCACAACCATGCGGCACAGCAACCGCAAGTTCTGGACATTTAATCGGGATTATAGGCAATGGCTGAGAATCAAAACTACGGCACTGGTCGCCGCAAAAGCTCTACCGCTCGCGTTTTCATCAAGCCGGGCAGTGGTAACATCGTTATCAACCAGCGTTCACTGGAACAGTACTTCGGTCGCGAAACTGCCCGCATGGTAGTTCGTCAGCCGCTGGAACTGATGGATGTGGTTGGTAAATTTGATCTGTACATCACCGTTAAAGGTGGTGGTATCTCTGGTCAGGCTGGTGCGATCCGTCACGGTATCACACGCGCTCTGATGGAGTACGACGAGTCCATGCGTGGCGAACTGCGTAAAGCAGGCTTCGTTACTCGTGATGCGCGTCAGGTTGAACGTAAGAAAGTCGGTCTGCGTAAAGCACGTCGTCGTCCACAGTTCTCCAAGCGTTAATTCGCCTGTTTACAGCGCAAATTATCGAAAAAACCCGGTGCTTACACCGGGTTTTTTATTGCCCGTCACGGATGTAATCCGGGGTATTTTCCCGCTCACTAGCATTTTCCCGTCAAATCTTCAATGCTTCCCCCACAAGTCGCTTAAAATCTGGTAAACTGTGTGTCACTTTGCGCCCGTATGCCGGGTAGTTACGCATGATTATCCTGTCAGGATGCTGGATCGGCGCAACTTTTGGCTGCGAGGGGTTATATCAAGCAGGTTAGTCGCCGCGTGGTTGGCTATTCGCAGTAATTTTCTCGATAAACTTGGAGGTTTTCATGGCTGTCGCTGCCAACAAACGTTCGGTAATGACGCTGTTTTCTGGTCCGACTGACATTTTTAGCCATCAGGTACGTATCGTGCTGGCTGAGAAAGGTGTCAGTGTAGAGATCGAGCAGGTTGAAACGGATAATCTGCCGCAGGATCTGATTGACCTCAACCCGTATCGTACCGTGCCAACGCTGGTCGATCGCGAGCTGACGCTGTATGAATCCCGCATCATCATGGAATACCTTGATGAGCGCTTTCCGCATCCGCCACTGATGCCTGTGTACCCGGTTGCACGCGGTGAAAGCCGCCTGATGATGCACCGCGTAGAGCAGGACTGGTACAGTCTGATGCGTAAAGTTGAAAACGGCAACGCGCAGGAAGCTGACGCGGCACGTAAACAACTGCGTGAAGAGCTGCTGGCGATTGCCCCGCTGTTCTCCCGTACGCCATTCTTTATGAGTGAAGAATTTAGTCTGGTTGATTGCTATCTGGCACCGCTGCTGTGGCGTTTACCACAGATGGGCATCGAACTGTCTGGTGCGGGTTCAAAAGAGCTGAAAGGCTATATGACGCGTGTGTTCGAGCGTGATTCCTTCCTGGCTTCCCTGACGGAAGCGGAACGTGAAATGCGCCTGCAAACGCGGGGCTAATCGTATGGAAATGTCTCAACTAACCGCACGTCGCCCTTATCTGCTGCGAGCGTTTTACGAGTGGCTGCTGGATAACCAGCTGACGCCGCATTTAGTCGTAGACATCAATCTGCCTGGCGTAATGGTGCCGCTGGAGTACGCTCGTGATGGACAGATCGTTCTGAATATCGCACCGCGTGCCGTGGGTAACCTTGAGTTAGGCAACGATGACGTTCGTTTCAATGCCCGCTTTGGTGGCGTTCCGCGCCAGGTTACCGTACCGCTGAATGCGGTGCTGGCAATCTACGCCCGCGAGAACGGTGCAGGCACGATGTTTGAGCCTGAACCTGCCTATGAAGAGGGTGGTGAGCAAAACTTTACTGCTGAGCAGGATGAACCAGAGACCGTCATGTCGGTTATTGATGGCGATCGTCCTGATGACAGTAGCGATGATGACGATAACCCTGATGATACGCCGCCGCCGCGCGGTGGTCGTCCGGCGCTTCGCGTCGTCAAATAGAAAACGGGCCTGCTGGCCCGTTTTTTTTTACCCTGCTTGGTGTCACACGCCGACCAGCCAGAGAGGTTGCCGGTCGTCCTGCTCAGGCTGGTCGAAGGTGTGCAGAAACAGAAACCAGGCTTTCGACAGATCCTCGGTGGCTCGTTCAGGGTGCTTTTCCACAAAGTAATCACACATCAGGCCAAACACCATTTCCGCATCGGTCATAATTAATCGGGTGACCAGCAGATTGCTGTTAAACAGCTGGATGAAAAGCGCAGCGTAGTGGCTCTTATCGATCAATTCAGGCTGGCTTTGCTGCAGAAACTCAGCGGTGGCCGGCGAGCGGTAAAATTCTTGTTCCTCCTGACACCAGCTGTCCGCTTCCTGCGCCATTACCCGCTGAATTCTGCCATGCAGACGTAACAAAAATTCAGGCCCGGAAAAGGCCTGTAGCGCCCACGGGCTGGAGAGCCGCAGCTTAATCCAGTCGGCAAACTGCCGGGCATTTTGCGGATCGGCATTAATCGCCGCCAGCCGTGCCGACGGCTCTCCGCTTATTGCCGGGCCAGGCGGCGTCAGCAATAAATCTTCGTTATGTTGCGCGCCAATCTGTAACGGCGGCGCGGTGCCCGCGCTTTGATTATTGTCAGGATCGCCAATACCGGCTGCCAGCACCAGGCGAACCGGCCAGCGATAGCGCTGTGACATCAATTGCGGCTCTTGCGTTGCGGCAGCGGGCCGCAGCAGTAACATTTGTTCGGCGCTGCGTGCGGTCTGCCAGTAGCGAAATCCCTGCTGGCAGGTCTGCTGCCATGAGCGTGCGCGCTGCTGCATCTCATCTGCGCGCCACAGCGGCTCGGGCAACGTCAGTAGCCGGTCTGCTATCCTTACCTGCGGCGGCATCTCAGTAACCAGAGTGTGCAGCAGGTCCAGCGCCGGTTGCCAGCTGTTGCGCGCCGCTCCCGGCCAGTCGGCATCGCGGATACACGGCCACGGCTGCTGAAACAGCTCTGCGGTAACATAAAGCTGACGGTCGTAATAACCAAAGAAATAGTTGTGCGCAAAGCGCTGCAACTGCAATGGTAATATCGTCTTCATCGCATCTGGCTGACTGTGCTGCTGGCTTTTAATCGACGGAATCGCAGCCACGGCAGCATTGAGCATTGTCAGGCGTTGTGCGATCCACGCCTTTAAATCGTCGCTGGTTAAGCGCACATCATGGTGCAGATTTATCTGCTGACGCATCGCATGCAGTAGTGTCTTCTCCTGTTGTAATTTTTCCAGCGCGCTGTCGCAGCCAGCATGGCTGAAAAGGTTGTAATCCCGCCAGGCGTAAGGCTTCCACAGCAGCTCATCCAGAGAAAGCGGCGTATCTTCAAGCTGCGCGTTTATTTTTACTCGCTGCCAGAAGTTTTGCCGCATCCGAAGAAAGGCCAGCAGGATATCCTCCAGCTCGCTTTGCGCCTGTTTGCTGAAGGCTGAGCGGAAGAGAAAGGCACGATGCTGGCTGTAAGCCTGGCTGATGGCCGCACGCCTGTACTGCCGCGCGCCGGACAGGACATTTTCCAGCCGCAACTGCTCATCCGGCTCCAGCAATGCGCGATAATCCGGTGCTTTTTGGCGGGTAATAAGCTGGTTAATGGCCGCATTACGTTGCCGTGTGTCTGCACCACTGACGTCGCGCGGCCAGTCCGCGGGCAGGGCCGGGGAAGGCTGAAGCTCGCCGCTGGTATCCAGCATCCGGTAGCTCAGACGCTGATCATTCTCGATAAAAATAAATACCAGACTGCCGTCGTTGCGTTGCAGCACGCGGGAAATCGGCACCATGGTGGTGGTGTGGTGACTGCCGCCGTTCCAGTGCAGATAGCTGGCAGGTGTGAAAATCCCTTGTTTTGATATTTCATCCGCATCGGCAGCGGAAATAAGTTGCCAGGCGGGTTGTCCGCTAAGTCTGCGCAGGCCGCCCTGGGTGATATCGATCTGATTGGTTTCAAGCGACAGGTAGTTGTCTTGCAGTGCCTGTGCGTTATGCGGCGAGAAATCGAGCCGCCAGCCACCGCCGGTCAGCCTGGTGACGGTGACCGGAACTGCCAGTTCAGCCCCGGCTGGATAAAAGTAGTCTCTCTGCTGATTGTTCTCACTGCGGATAACCACCAGGGGTAATCCGGGGCGTTGTATAACTGAGCCGTCGGGCAGAGGGATACCGCCAATCAAGACGCGTTGCAGCTGCCATGCCAGAGCTATTGATTCATCGAAGAATTGCCTGACGGATATCGCAGCGCGTCGCAGCGCCTGCACGTCATTCTGCAGCCAGTCAAAATAGGTTAAGTCCGGCCAGATTGTGGCGTTGATTGCGTCATCTGCTAACAAATACAAGGCTTCCCGGTTATCGGCGGTGCTGGCATACAGCGCGCGACTTTCTCCGTTTTTCCAGCCGAGATAGCAGAAGCGACTGACCGGATCCCACCAGAAACCGGCGAAACCGTATTCAGGCAGATTAGCCCAGGGCGTTGCGCCAGTTCGTGGCGCGGTCGCTCTTAATACCGCAGTCATTGAAGGCCAGAGGGTGTGACCACCCATTACCGTGCTGATAGCGTGACTAAAGCGGCTGACCGGATCTGAGTGAACGAGTGTGGTGGGATCCCGCCGTTGCCACTTCGCAATGTCCGGATGCGCCGCTGCCCGGGCAATATGTTCAGTTTTCTCCGGCAAAGAGGAGTAGTAGCTTTTCTCATTATCATAGAAGAACAGATGCTGGCTCAGCCAGGTGATCAGGCTCTGCTTTGCCTGATTAAATGATGTCTCATTGTTTTCCTTCTCCAGCGTAGCTAATCGTTTCACTGCCTCTGATTGCATCCATTCAAACAACACGATTGCCGGGTTAGTGACCGGAAAGCTGACAGAATAAGTACCGATTGTCAGGTTCAACTGGATGGGATCGAGAAAAAGGCGGTCGTTGTCAGCATCAGCAAAACAGAGACGGGTCAGTTCATGCGCATCGGGAGTTGCGGTCAGCTGGCGAAAGATCGGGGGGACTGATTCTGGCTCACCCAGCGGCAGTATAATACCGTGCTGATTTTTGATATTAAAAGCCAAACCTGCAACCAGCCCCTGTTGTATCAGGTTGCTTTCTTGCCGATACCAGGTGAGCTGCAGCTCTCCCCGATAAATTGCCTGAGTCAGCTGCAGGTTTTTCTCGTCAGTAAGCTCAAACAGCGCATGTTGCAATAATTTACGCTGTTCTTGCAGAGCAGTACTGAGCAAAGTTCGCAATGCGTCCCAGTCGCCAGGGCTGGAGAAGTTCATCTGAGCAAGAAACAGCGCCAGCCAGTGGCTTGCCTCCAGGCAACTGAAAACGCGTTGTTGCATCGCGTCAGCCTGCAAAAGAGTTGAGGACACCGTCTTTAGCGCATCCAGGGCTTCGGCACGCCGATCGCCAACGGGCTGGCATCCACTAAGAAAAGCCAATTGCTGAATGGCGGTTTCGCGTAAAGAAAGCAGGCCAGTGTCATGCTGGGCGGCGCTGGCCAGCATAAGCAGTTCACCGGCAGTCGACGTAACTAAATTTAACTGACGGCAAATAATTGCACCGAGACAAAGCCACTGCGATGAGAGCGAGTGGAGGGGAGCCTGAGCCAGCAGTGGTTCAATATCGCTCAGATAAGCGGTAAAAGAGAGCAGATGACGAACTGTGGCGGTGATGTAGCGTCTGATGGCCGCCAGCACGGCGCTGTCATATTGCTTGCTGGCTAATGTAAAGCGCCGGACGATTTCTGTAATCTGCACGCCGGCAAAATTTTGCTGTGTCAGGCTGGCGAGGCGGAATGCGGGATCGGCAAGATTATTTTGTAATGAATGAACGATAAATTCATATAAATCAGGTGATTCTGGCATCGTGAGCCGTAAAGTATCACTTAATAGCTGGAGAAGAAGGTAATCGTCCTGTACATCCAGCAGTGGCAAATAGTGGCTCAGTGCCCGGTATTGGTAATCCACGATATTGCCCAGCACGTCAATCAGATCATTGAACAGACTGACTACATCCTGCGCTGTCGGGCTGTTGACTGGGGGGCGATCGTCCAGTGCATGTTGCTGCAAACGTTGATGAAACGGCAGCGATCTCGCGCGTGAATAGAGACTGACTAACGCCTGTAATTGTTGTTGATACACGCTGGTTTGATTGAGCATCACGTTGGTGGTAATAGAGGCTTCCTGCAGCAGGTCAGACGCCTTTGGCAACCGGCTCACCAGTGGGGAAACGGGCCAGGAAGGATCGGTGTCAGCCAGCTGGCGTTTAGAGCGGTGATAGGAGTCGGACATGAAGTCGTTGATTAAAAAAGTAAACCAGTGTCCATTATCTCGCTGATAAACCTGGCAGAAAAAAAGCTCAGGATACCGTGCACAGCTCTTCGTCAGCGCCTCTCTGACATCATCAATAAACAGTGAGTTAACCACACCATTATCAATAATCTTAATTCTGTTGCCGGATGTACTTAGCCGCTGCTGCCAGCTTTGACCTAATTGCTGCGCGGCGCGCTGTAAGACCGGGGTTATCTTTTCAAAGTGCATTTCTGGAAAAAGATATTGCTGAAGTTTATCCCGCCAGGCATTCAGCGCTGTCTCCTCACGCCATTTGCTGACAGGATAATCAGCTAAAACTTGCGCACTGAATTCGATGCGTACTAATGGCAGATAAATATCTGAAATGCTCCGGGCTATGCGCTGCCAGTTAGTGGTAAAACTGGCGAGGGAAGGGAGTGTTGCATCCGGGTACTTCACACGGAAATCAGCAGCCCGCTGAAGAAATGTTTCAATGTTGGGGCTAAACAGTGTGATATTAGCCGGGTTACTGGAAATAAGTTCATTACTGATATGACAGAACTGTTGAACAACTGCTGTATGAAATTTTTTCTGCATCGAGAAATGACTGGACGCATAAATGGTAAATCTGTCCAGGTTATAATCCAGATTTTGCTGAATAATATCCAGTTGATGCTTTCGTTCTATCGGACTTCCTGCTATTGCTTTCGAGAGAGCGTCGCTGTCTTCGTTCATTAACAGATATTGAATCATAAAAAGGTAATTTAGCTCAATACCCTGAATGTTACTTGTTAACAGTGCCTTGATCGTGCGCAGAGACTCGCTGATAAATATATTTTGATCGGATTGCATGGTGACCGGCAGGGATATATACGACCTTAATTGATAGTCATGATAATACTGATAAAGTGCTTCTTCAGTAATTTTGATATCGTTTTTATCTTTTTTGTAATGCTTTTGCTGAGTCATGATGCTGCTGGTTAACCAGCGTACAGAAATGGTCAGGGAGATAAAACAAAACATTGCCATCTGATTATAGTTATCAGGAATCGTCCAGCCAGCATTTTTGGCGGCATCAATGACGGATTCTACATTAGGATCACGTAATGCGGTAAAAAAGAGTTTCTGATAAAGCGTTGAATTAGTGCGGTTAAGATCAAAAATATCGAGAATGACATTATCAGCTTGTGACGAGTCAGCGTGGCAAGTAAAGTTACTTTTACTGGGCTGGGGAAGAATATATTTCTCATTCTCAACTGATTTTGCTGCTGTCGGATTATGCCATGGAGCCTGGAATCCAGCATTTTTTTTCAATGAGTAGGCTTTTTTGATAAACATTTTAGCCAGTCCGATGCCCCATGGAATATTAGATACTAAAAAATCTTCGCCGGAACGTAATGAGAGATAAGGAAATTTAACGTAAACCGGCATCGAAAATAAATTTCCCAGAGAAGTTTGCAGCTTGAAGCGTAATTGAGTTATTTCATCATCATAAGCTTTCAATGAATTCTGAGTGAATTTTATTTTTTCGATGAGGAGGTTGGTATTACTGTCCGAAGAAGACATCGCTATGTTATTGCTTAATTGTAAATTAAAGCTACTCAACTCGCTTCTTCTTATCCAGCGTAAGGTGTATATTTTCCTGAGCGATTGCATTAAGGTAGTGAGCGTTTTTTTTAAACCATATCCCATATAAAAATCCGCTGCGCATATGGTTAGCTGAAATACCGGAATCAGTGGAGACGGAGGTGAAATATCTTGCCGGGTATAGAAAATGTCGCGAAAGAGTTCATAACAATTGTAAAAGGGGAATGACTCTATCAGCGTCATCGCTTTTCCTTTTTCTTTCGTCAGTTCAACCGCCGTGGGATCGTGTGCTTTACTTTTTAGATGAAAAAGAAGCTTTCTGCGGTTTTCTGTCATCTCTTTTTTTAACGCATCCAGTGGCACATTGTTCTTATCGCCTAACCGTCGTTCATGATAAGTGACGACTATCTCTTTAGGACTTCTGACGGCATGGCAGAGTTTATTCTTATAATATTCATAATGTTCTGTAAAAAAAACGCCTGATTCTTCCAGGCGACTGAGTAAGTTTGTGGTGGGTTGTTTAATATCATCACAGGGGTCAAAGAAAGATTGTTGATCCATAAACAGATAATTTTCATCCAGAAAGCCATTTCCCGCTTTAAATATATCCTCAGTTTGGTTATACAACAGTCGTTGTAAGGGGTAATGGCCTGGGTGCATGCGACTAGCTTCAATGTGGATAGCATAATAACGTTTCTCTTTGGTGATGCGATTGTAGCCAAAAAAAATCTTTCCAATTTCATGGTAGGGTCGTAAATTGTAAGATGTACGTTCAATAGTTTTGCGGTTGAATTTTATTAAAACAGACTGAAGTGTGTATCGTAATGTTTTAAGTCTTTTAACTTCTGCATCGATAGCATAAATTTCCGTATTCGTATTTTTAAGAAAACTGCATTCTTCTTCTGATGAAATTTCGCATGCACGGTCAACCACTTCTTTATATAAGGAACAATGATAATCCACCATTTCCTGATAAGTTTGATCAAACTTTTTATATAGTTCTGGCAATGTCGGATGCTTTTTTAATGAAAAAATTCGTTTGTTACTTGAATCATAGAGACGTAATGACTCGGGCACTTTCATCGGAAGATAATGATGTAATACTTTAAAACCATCATTAAAGTTACGTATCAGATCGCGGAAACTCCTGCACTCTGATAATCTTCGAATATCTTCGCTGAATTGCCCCTGAGTGATAATTCTGAAGTGAATGGTATCGAAGTTTTGTTCGGCTTCAATATCAAGTTCTGGAAATGCATTGCTGATGATATCGTCAAAATTTCCGATAGGCACACCTTCGAGTTCAACATCATATTTATGATAGGCATACATTTCTTTATTTAGATCTTTATACACCTCTTCAAGGTATTCCCGATCTTCGGTTAAATTATAGCTGGCATAACTTCTTAGCCGGGCAGTAATCAAACCATCAATTTGCCCCAAAGCCAGCGCGGAAGAAAAATCATTGTTTCGGATATGTTTATTTTCGGTGAATATTTTTCCAATGTAATTCCAAAGGTAGTAAACATTTTTTGACAGAATTTTTTCATTTTCCCTGCCATTTCTTTCCAGAAATAACAGGTCTGGTGCCACCTGGGATATCAAGAAATCGGTGATCTTATGCATTTTTAGTCGAGTGAAAATATTCATCGATAGATATTCTTTGTTACAATGCAGGCGTAATTCGTGAAGTATTGTTCTGGCCGAGCTGTTTTTCTTATTCTTAATGAAGTATATCCATATTATATTAATTTTGTTTCCCATCGAGATGATGATACTGCTAATATCTACGGGCTCTTTTCTGCCCGCCGGCCTTAGCAGTAGCGACAACAGGTGCAACAGCTGTTGATTCATCTCATTACGTTCACTACTTTTAAATGTTGTTATATCAAAAGCTGCCAGTAAACGGTCGGCATGAATAATATTAATATCGCCATAGTCGTCAAATAAATAATCGAAAAGATCAATTGCGAGCGGTGCCTCGGTTTTGTCAGAATGAAGCAATTTTCTGATCTTATCCGTGCCATCAGCGCACAGATCTTGATTCTCGCTGAGCGCATTTCTCTTAGTGGTTGATGATGTCGCTGCATCCGATAAGCTACTGTGCAGATAGCGCGCACCCGCCAGCAGAGTAATACCAGATGCTGCCAATAGTAAGTTGGTCCTGAGCTTACACCATGGATTTTGTACCGCCGCTGCCGCTATTACCACAGAAGCACCTGAAATCAGCAGCGGTGCTGAGGCGTCTGCGGCCGAAGAAGCCGCCGGTGGCACGGTGTTTGCCGGAATGGCGGAACGATCCCGGTTGCCTGGCGGCAGCATTTCTCTCTGGCCCTGCGGGCATGTGGTGAGTTTTCCGGATAAAATTTGCTGCTCGGTTTGCTGATAAGCCTGATAAAAGCGTTCGGTGCGCAGGCTGTCGGATTGGTGGCACTCCACACCGGTTAATTGCCGGTCTTTTTGCATCAGTACGTCTTTATTCATACAGCGAATCACTGAACGGTTTAAGGCTTTATTGGCTTTACTCTCTTCCCAGGGTTTGTGGTGGGCATGCTCATACCATGTTTTCGTGAGCGCCTGCCGATGTTTAATCAGATACAAACGTTGATAATCATGACTTTCTGCGGATAAATTGCAGATGTCCTGGATTATTTTTATCCCATAAGTGAAGACATTAACCGGCGGTCTTTTGCCATCGGTCCAGCCGGTGATGCGCAGCATGGTGTAAGCCGCGAGGATCAGTGTGATGCCGGTTGTCACTGTCTCAGTGATGCCGGTTTCACTGCATACCTGCATAACCGGAGCAATCACCTGTTCATATAGCGCCACCAGCCAGCCGGGTTGAGCAAAATCCTGCTGTGCGCAAATCGTCAATCCGGTGGCCAATAACAGGGAAGCGGTGTGCAGCGCTGTTTCGGTCAGAGTAATATGCTGCCTGAATAACCAGATACTTAGCAGTGCTGGCAGCGTGGTCAGCAGGGCAGCGGTGGATGTCGCACCCGCCACCAGATAGATAAGTTTATTGATCAGTTCCAGTCCGCCAGTAAATCCTGCCAGCCAGACAATATTCTTTCCCTGACGACTACAGATTAATACCGCCGCGAGCAGCTTACTCAAATCGGGATGAAGAACATGCAGTAAGTTTGAAGCCAGGGTGGTTTGGCTAAGTAAATGAAGTTGGTGATGAATCGCTTCTTTCACCTGCGAGGCGAGAGAGCTGAGTAATGGCCAGTGCGCGGAGGCAGGAGTCAGCCAGGGCTGTGTATCTAAGGCATCGTAGAACAGCTCTTCATCAGCCGCTCCCTCCCTTTCCGCAACCGGTAAAGACAAGCAAGTATTGCAAATACTGGCAACCGGAAGCGTGCATAAATCAGCGCGGCTTATTTTGATTCTTGCCGGTAACATATGGCCGTTGGCGACGGGATTGATGTCGTTTTTCATATAAACACTCAGATTCCTTGAGTAAAAAATCCATTAAAAACAGGTTGATATTTCGGTTGAAAATTACACGCCGACCAGCCAGATGGGCTGACTTTCATCCGCTACAGGCTGCTCAAAGGTGTGCAGAAACAGAAACCAGGCTTTCGACAGGTCCTCTGTGGCTCGCTCAGGGTGTTTCTCCGCAAAGTAGTCACACATCAGGCCAAACACCATTTCCGCATCGGTCATAATTAACCGGGTGACCAGCAAATTACTGTTAAACAGCTGGATGAAAAGCCCTGCATAGTGGCTACTGTCAATCGATTCGGGCTGGCTTTCCCGCAGGAATTCAGCGGTGGTGGGCGAGTGATAAAAGTCCCGCTCCTCCTGGCACCAGCCGTCAGCTTCCTCGGCCATCATCCGTTGAATTCTGGCGTGCAGACGTGAGAAAAAGTCGGGGCCGGAAAAGGCCTGCAGCGCCCACGGGCTGGAGAGCCGGAGTTTGCTCCAGGCGGCAAACTCCCGGGCATTTTGCGGATCGGCATTGATCGCCGCCAGCCGCGCTGCTGGTTCATCGTCTCTTGCTGGCCCTGATGGCGTCAGTAATAAATCTTCGTTCTGTTGGGCGCTAATCTGCAATGGTGGCGCGGTGCCCGCGCTCTGGTTATTGATCGAAGCGCCGATGCCAGCAGCCAGGATCAGACGAACCGGCCAGCCATACTGGTGTGACATCAATTGCGGATCCTGCGCCGCAGCCCCGGTTCGCAGCAGCACTATCTGCCCGGTATGGCGCGCTGTTTGCCAATAGCGAAAGACCTGCTGGCAGGTTTGCTGCCAGCAGCGCGCCCGCTGCTGCATTTCATCTGCCCGCCATAGCGGCGCGGGCAGTGTCAGTAGCCGGTCTAATATCCGTACCTGCTGCGGCATCTCAGTGGTCAGAGTGTGTAGCTGGTCCAGCGCCGGTTGCCAGCTATTACGCGTTGCCGCTGGCCAGTCGCCATCGCGGATGCAGGGCCAGGGCTGCTGAAAATCTTCTGCGGTGAGGTGGGGCTGGCGATCGTAGTAACTGAAGAAATAATTATGTGCAAAGCGCTGCAACTGCAGCGGCAATGACGGCTTCACCGTTTCTGACTCTCCTTTGATCAACTGAATCGCCGTCGTAGCGGCCGTCAACATCGTCAGGCGCTGTTGGATCCACGTCTTTAAATCGTCACTGGTTAAGCGCACATCATGGTGTGCGTTTATCAGCTTGCGCATCGAAAGCAGCAGTTTCTTTTCCTGATTTAATTTATTCAGCGCCTTTTCGCGTCCGGCGAGACTGAAAAGATTGTAATCACGCCAGCCGTAAGGCTTCCACAGCAGTTCATCCGGGGTGATCGGCGTGTCTTCAAGCTGCGCGTTTCTTTTTACCTGCTGCCAGAAGTTCTGACGCATCCGGAGAAAGGCCAGCAGGATATCCTCCAGTTCGCTCTGTGCCTGTGCGTTGAAACTGGAACGAAAGGGAAAACTACGATGCTGAGTGTAAGCCTGGCGGATAGCGGTGCGCCTGTGCTGCTGTGCGCCGGAAAGAGCCGATTCAAGGCGCAGTTGTTCATCCGGTTCCAGCAACGCGTGGTAATCCGGAGTATTCTGTCGGGTAATAAGGTCGATAATCGCGGTGTTAATCTGTGGCGCGTCTGCGGCGCGCATAGCGTGCGGCCAGTCGGCGGGTAACACCGGAGTGGATTGAAGCTGCCCCTCTGCATCCAGCATTCGGTAACTGATACGCTGATTATTTTCGGTAAAAATAAATACAAAATTACCGTCGTTGCGTTGCAGCACGCGGGAAGTTGGCACCATGGTGGTCGCGTGATGATTGCTTTTGTTCCACTGCAAATAGCTGGCGGGAGTTAAAACGCCACTTTTCATTAATTTAGTCGAATCTTGCGCGGATAATAATTGCCAGCCAGGCTGTTCCGTCACTATCCATTGCTTCTGCCGGGCGCTGTTCAGCCGGTTGGTTTCCAGTGATAAGTAGTGATCCTGTTGGGCAAGATTATTATGCGGAGAGAAATCCAGTCGCCAGCCACCGCCAGCCAGCCCGGTGACCGTGACCGGTGTCGCCAGCTTCGCCCCGGCAGGATAAAAGTAGTCTCTCTGCTGGCTGGCACGCCGCTGGGTATACACCTGCGGTAATCCGGAACGTTGTGGAACCGCGTCATCAGGCAGCGGGACGCCGCCGGTCATTGCACATTGCAGCTGCCATGCCAGCGCGATTGAGTGGTCGAAGAATTTGCCTGCGGATAGTCTGGCGCTGCGCAGTGCCTGCACGTCATCCTGCAGCCAGTCAAAATGGGTTAATGCTGGCCAGATGGTGGCGCTGGCCGCGTCATCCGCCAGATTGTATAAGATCTCGCGATTTTCGTTGGTACTGGCATACAGCGCGCGCTGGTTGCCGGTAACCCAGCCCAGATAACAGAAGCGACTGACAGGATCCCACCAGAAGCCGGCAAAGCCGCTTTCAGGGATGCGGGTTAGCGGGATGGAACCCTCTTCCGATACCGTTGCGGCTTCTCTGAGTACCTCGGTCAGGGTCTGCCATTCGGTACTGGCGCCCATTAGCGTGCTGATGGCCTGACTAAATTGGCTGACCGGGTTGGCATCGATGGTTTCGCTGTCGTTATGCGGGTGCCCTCGCCAGCGATTAACGTTGGTGGCAATGCTATTGAAATGTTCAGACTGTTCTTTGATAAAACGATAATCGCTGGTGTCGCTGCGACCATAGAAGAACAGATGCTGACTTAGCCAGTCGCTCAGCGCTTGTTTTAACTGATTAAATTCTGTTTCGTCATGCGCGGCGATCAGTGTCGCTGACTGCGATTCTGTTTCTGACTGCATCCATTCAAATAATACGATTGCCGGATTGGTAACCGGAAGGCCGCGCGTTTGAGAACTGACGCTGAGAGTAAGCCGGACGGGAGGAATAAAATTATGTGGGGTATCAGAAATCGCAAAACAGAGGCGAGTTAATTCCTGATAGTCAGGTGTCGGCGACAGCTGACGAAAGATCAGCGGAATATATTCCGAGTCGCTTAGCGGCAGAAACAGTTCATGCTGGCCAGGGCAATTAAACGCCAGCCCGGCAACCTGAATATCTTTGCTGGAATGGTTCTCCTCCAGATACCAGCTGACCTGCAAATTGCCATTAAACACCGCTTGTATCAGCAATAAATTACTCTTATCAGAAAGCTGATACAGCGCGTTAAGCAACAACTGGCGCTGTTTCTGCAGGGCGCTGGTTAGCATGGTCCGCAACACAGATACTTCTGATAACTGGCTGGAGAACGTTAACTGTTTAATAAATGCAGCCAGCTGCTGGCTTTCCTCCAGGCAACTGAAGACATGCTGCTGCATCGCCGCGGCTTCTTTCACATTAACAGCGATCGTCATAAGCGCATCCGCTGCCTCGAAGCGATGTTGCTTATCGGGTTGGCGACCGCTGAGTAACGCTGTCTGCTGAATGGCGGTTTCCCTCAGGGAAAGCAGACCGGCGTCATGCTGGGCGGCAAAGGCCAGCATCAGCAAGCTACTGACAGAGGTATCTTCCGCCCGTAACTGATGAGAAATAATTGCGCCGAGAGAGAGCCACTGTGAAGCAAGGCTGTTTATGCGGGATGCTGCCAGCTCAGGTTCAACCGGCTGCAGATATTGTGTAAACGAAAGCAGATTACGCAGAGTGGCAGTAATGTACCGCTGAATCGACTGCTGTATCGCCTGATCACTGCTTTGCAGCTTTGCAAGATAGCGGCTGGTAATATCGGTAATTTGCCGATCAACGAAACGTTGTTGCGACACGGTGGCGAGGCTGAGTGAGGAGTCCGCGAAGCTATTCTGCAAATGGTGAAGAATAAACTGATAGAGTTTCGGCGCTGCCGGACAGGCGATACCGAATATATCACTTAGTAGCTGCAGCAATACGGCCTTATCCGCGATCGCCACCTGCGGTAAATAGCTGAGTAATAGTGTGAGCTGATAATCAACGAAATTGCCCTGTGCATCAATGACGCTACTTATCAGCCTGATAACATCATCCTGATTAGCCCCCGACGTCAGAGGCACGGCATCCAGTAAATGGCTCTGCAGGCGTTGATGAAAGGGAAGCGAAGCAAAGCGTATAAAGCGGTTCAGCACCTGGCCCAGCTGTTGCTGATAACATAATGCCTCATCAAAGCTGGTTCCTGGCTTTGATACGGTCTGCATCTGCTTTATTGGCAAAGTAATACTCTGTTGCAGCTGCGGAGTTGTCAGTGCTGAAACCGGCCAGCTGCGATGCGTGTTGCGCGTTTCGCGCCGGATGCGGTTACGTGTTTCGGTAATAAACTCGTTATTCAGAAAACTAAACCAGCTACCGCCATCGGTTTTATAGACATGACAAAAAAACAGTTTGGGATAAAGGGAGCAGCTGTCAGACATCGCTTGTTTAACACTTTCAATAAACCGTGGGTTTACCACATCATTACTGACAATCGCACTGATGTTAGCGGTGGAGCTTTGTCGCTTTCGCCAGTCATTGGTTAATTTCTCCGTTGCGCTGAGTAAAAACGGACGAAGATTTTCGTAGCGCATCTCGACAAACAAAAATTCTTGCAGTGCGGCCAACCAGGCGTCCTGTGCCGCTTTGCCAGACCACTCATCAGGTGAGAAAGCCGCCAGCGCTTTAGCGCTGTATTCGATACGCGCAAACGAGCGATAAATCCCTGAAATAGTCTGCGCTATATCCAGCCAGCGGTTGATGTAATCAGCGGGGGATGGCAGCGTGGCCAGAGGATCCATTTGCTGAAACTGCTCTGTTCGTTGAAGAAAAATTTCCATATTGGCGCTGAAAAGCAGGGTGTTGGCAAAGTTACTGCTGATCAGTTGGTCATAGTATTGGCAGAATTGATTGATCACGGCGATATGAAATTTTTTCTGCACTGAGGAGTAATTAGCACTAAAAAGGGTAAATCTTTCCAGATTATAGGATAAAGCCTGCAACAACCGATCAAGATGCTGCGGTTTATCGGCGGGTTGGTCATTCATTGCCTGCAGTTGCGAGACAATATCTTCCTTCATCAGCAGATACTGAATCATAAACAGATAACTCAACTCAGCACCCTGAATATTACTGCTGACTACTGTCCTGATGAAGTTTATCGACTGATTAATCAATCGGCTTTGTTCTGGTCTCAGCCCCTCTGGAGGATTGGAGTAAGGCTTTGTCAGATAATCAGCATAATATTTATAAAGTGTTTCCTCATTTATTTTATTAGTTGACTGCTGATGATCTTGCTGAGCCAGAATCATACTGGTTAAGCGTCTTACCGGAATGGTAAATGAAATAAAAAAGAACATCGCCATCTGATTATAATTTTCCGGAATTATGCACTGCTGGCTCTCAGCCGTAGCGATAATTGATTCCGGAATCGGATCGCTTAGCGCGCTGAAGTAGAGCTGATGATAAAGGGTTGAATTTAAGCCACGCAGGTCAAAAATATTAAGAATCAGTTTACCGGCTTTTAAAGGGATGGTGGCGCATGAATAATCAGGTTGTTGGGGAAGTTCAGGGTTGTAGTTATTTCTGTCAACCAGATCGATAGTTCGTGGAGGGCTCCACGGAACTGGTAATCTGTTGCGGGTAGCGGTGGCGAGGCTTTTCTTTAATACCATTTTGGCCATATTAATCCCCCAGGGATAGTTTGACGATAAAATTTTGTCACCCCTGCGTAAGGAAAGATAGGGAAAAGCGGTGAAGGGGGGAATCGACGCAAGGTTCCCCAACATTAAATAAGCTTGACTGCGCAATGCAGCAATTTCTTCGTCGAGTGTTTTCAGATTATTTTTCGCGGTTATTATTTTCCCCGCCAGTTGATTGGCGTAATTCAATGAAGATGGCTGAATAAGAGAATCACTGATCATTCTGTTTAATTTTGCCAGTTCAACTTCTCTTATCCAGCGCTTTGCATACATTTCCCGTAAAGATTGCAACAGTGAACTAAGGGTTTTTTTAACTCCATATCCCATATATAAGTCTGCCGCACAAATCAATAGCTGAAAAAAAGGCGTCATTATCGACGGAGGCGTCGTATCATCTCTGATCATAATGATATCGCGAAAAAATGCATAGCAATTGTATAAAGGCATCAATTCTACGATCTGCTGTATTTTTCCTTTCTCATTATCCTGTTCCACAGCGGAAGGATTGTGAGCCCTTTTCTTCAAATAACTAAGGTATTTTCTGCGATTTTGTACTATCTCGTTCTTTAATGCCTCCAGTGCAGAGACGCCATTTTTTCTAACGGCTCTTTCCTTGTATGAGGTGACCATGTCCTCGGGATGCTTGAGTTTTATGCAGAGTTTGTTTTTATAGTAGTGGTAATGCTCGGTGATAAATTCTCCTGATTTATCCCAGCGACTCAGAAGGGTAGCATTCGGCTGCTGAATTTCGTCACAGCTGTCATGGAAGGGTTGGTCATCCATAAATATATAGTTTTCATTCAGGATGCTGTTATCTAATCCGGCTATCTGTTCATTTTCAGTTATATTTAATCGACGCAAAGGAAGTTGTCTTGAATGTATGCGACTGGATTCGATATTTAGAATATAGAAGCGTTTTTCGTTGGAGATACTATTATATCCGACAAAAATTTTACCCGTTTCATGATAAGGCCGATTGTTATAGGAAATTTTTTGATGGAATTCAGGAAATAATCGAAAAGTTGACGGTTGTAAAAGAAAACGTAAAGATTTTAATCTTTTTACTTTGATGTCTATCGCATAAATCTGCGTATCAGCACTATGCAGGAAGTTAGAATCTTCTTTAGATAATATTTTAAATGCCTGGTTAACGACTTTAAGATAAATATCACAATGATGATCGATCATCTTCTGATACGCCTGGTCGAAGCTTTTGTACAACTCAGTTAACTTGGGATGTTTTTTTAGTGAGAAGGTTTTTCTGTTGTTTTGATCGTAGATACGTAATGCTTCAGGTATTTTCTGCGGCAGATAATGATAAAGCTCACCAAAACCATCCTCCATGTTGCGTATTATTTCTCCGTAATTACTGCAATCAGCTATTATTCTGATTTCTTTTTCAATACGCGCCTGAGTGGTAACTATCAGGGTAAACGTTTTGAAATTCTGTGCGGCATGAATATCGACACCCGGAAAGGTAAGCTTGATAATGTCATCAAAAGTCACAATAGGTATCGCTTCCAGTATGGTATCCTCCCTGTGATAGATATCCATCTGCTGAGTCACGTCTTTATAGGCTTTTTGGAGATATTCCCTGCTGCTGGTCAGATTATAACCTGGATAGCTACATAATCGGGACAGAACAAATCCATCAATCCAGCCTTCATAGAGGGCGACAGAAAACTCATCGTGCGTAACATAGCGGTTGTTAGCAAATTGCTTACCGATATAATTCCATATGTAGTAATTATCTTCCGTTAAATAAGCATCATCTGACCTGCCATTTTGCTCCATAAAAAGTAAGTCCGGAGCTACATAGGTAATAAGGAAGTTAGTAATGCTCAGCATGTCAGATAAACTATGAACACCCAACGCGGCATACTTTTTAGCACAGTGAGAGCGCAAATTATGCAGCAGTGACTTTACGGTTTTATTTTTAAGCGACTCAGTTTCATTTCGCCATAATTTATTAAACTTTTGGCTTAGTGTAAGAATAATGCTGCTGAGATCAATCGGCTGGCTGCGGCCAGCGGGCGTCACCAGTAATGATAATATATATAATAACTGCCCATTCATCTCATCTCGATCGTTACTGGTGAATGTCGTGATGTTCCATTTTTCCAGTAGTTTATCTGCAAATGAAAAGTTGAGATCGCCCTGATTGTCGAAAAGTTTGTCAAACAGCTCAACTGCCAGATTGACATAAGTTTTATTGGAACTGAGGAGCTGCCTGATCGTGTTTCGCGCATCAGCACATAAATTGATGCTGGGTTTAACATTATCAGTGTGCAGTTTCGTCGGTGTCTCTAAGCGCGTGATGCGCTGGCGAAGGTATCCTGCCGCCGCCAGCAGGGTGACGCCGGCTGCCGGCAGCAGCAGATTCGTTCTTCTCTGCCACCAGACGTTTGGTACGGCAGCCGCGGCGATGAGCGCGGCAGGGATAAGCAGAGGTGCGGAAGCGCCCTCAGATGAAGATGCTGCTTGCCCGCTGGCGTCGTCCGATAAAACAGCGAGATTCTCCCTGACCATCGGTGACACGATACGCCCCGAGTCGTCCGGGCACACTGTTAGCTGCCGGGCTAAGATCTGCTGCTCGATTTGCTGATAAGCGCGGTGATAATTTGCTTCAAATGAAACAGGGGCGGATGACCGGTCCGCGTTGCTGTTCGGTCGATCTTTTTGCAGCAGGATATTTCGCGGTATGCAACGAATCACTGCCCGATTTAATGCCTTATCCGCTTTGCTCTCATCCCAGCGCGGGTGGTGTGTTGCCCGATACCATGCTTTCTTTTGCCTGCCGACAAGCTCTTTGTTATGCAGCAGCTGAAGATTGCTGCTGCGCGTCGATAGCTGGCAGATATCCTCGATGATTCGCAGGCCATCGCTCAGCATCGTGGGTGACGGCTTTTTTCCTTTCAACCAGCCGCTTAAAGCCAGCGCGCTATACAGTCCGACGATCAGCGTGATGCCGGTCATCACGACTTCACCCGCACCGCTCTCACGACATAACTGTGTAACCGGAAAGATTAGCTGTTGGTGCAGATCGACCAGCCAGCCGGGCTGACCGATATTTTCAAACACGCAGGATGTTGACCAGCTGGAGAGTAGCACCACAATGCTTTGCAGAAGTTTGGCCGCCAGAGACACCTGATGGTGTTGCAGCCAGATGATCAGCAGGCCAGGCAGGCTGGAGAGGATTGCCGCTTTCGATGTCATGCCCGCAGCGAGATAAATCAGCTGATTGATCAGTTGCAGACCCGCGATTAAAGCCGCCTGGCAAACGATCTCTTTACCCCGACCGCTGCATATCAACGCTGCGGCCAGTAATTTACTTAAATCGGGATGAATGACACTCAGTAATGTGGTCGCCATAGAAGTCTGGCTGAGCAAGTGAATCTGATAATGGATAGCTTCCTTGATCTGCAGGGCGAGAGCATTTAGTCGCGGCCACTGCGGCGATACCGGGGTTAACCAGGGTTGCGTATCCAGCGCGTCGAAATAGTGGTCTTCATCAACGTCTGGCGGCGCTAAACGCAGCGGTACATTGCTAATATTGGTCACAGGCAGAGAGCACAGGTCTGCGCGTGTGGTGTTGAACGGCCTTGCGATGGCAGAGCCGGACGCGATGATGGGCAGCGGTTTGATCATTAAGGGCACTCATATCCGTGAGTAAAAAACATCCAGCAAGATAATGATTGTAGTGAGGTAATTCATTCGCGCCAGTCGATGGCAACAGGCAATAAAAAAGGCGGCATTAAGCCGCCTTCAGACATTCAGCTGAGATTAATAGACGTCGCGCAGATAGCGCTTCTCTTTCTTCAGTTTATCGACATACTCCGCGGCACCTTCTTCTGACAGGCCACCAAAGCGGGCAATGACTTCATACAGCGCATGATCGACGTCTTTGGCCATACGCGACGCATCGCCACAAACATAGAAGTAAGCGCCTTGCTCCAGCCAGGCAAACAGCTCAGCGCCTTGTTCCAGCATGCGGTTCTGCACATAGATTTTTTCTGACTGGTCGCGTGAAAATGCCAGATCCAGTCGGGTCAGCAGCCCGCTCTGATGCCATTCTGCCAGCTCATCCTGATAGATATAATCATGCTGTTGATGCTGGTCACCAAACAGCAGCCAGTTCTTACCGGTGGCACCGGTTGCCTGGCGCTCCTGCAAGAAGGCGCGGAACGGGGCGATACCGGTACCAGGGCCGACCATAATCATTGGCGCATCGGCATTTGCCGGTACGCGGAAGGCTTTATTTTGTGAGATAAAGATTGCTGGCTTCTCACCACGGCCAACGCGTTCGGCCAGATAAGTGGAGCAAACACCATTACGTGCGCGCCCTGAACTGTGGTAGCGCACGGATGCAATGGTCAGGTGCACCTGATTTGGATGCGCTTTCTGGCTGGAGGAGATCGAATAAGCACGATGCTGTAACGGGCGCAGCAGCGCAACAAATTCAGGCACGCTCAGTGAGCGGGTCAGCTCCAGTTGCAGCAGATCGAGCGTGTCTTTACCCCACAGCCAGACGCCCATCGCATCTTTGTCATCATGCTGCAGAACGTGACGCAGTTCCTGATTCGTGGTGTTCTGACCCACCCAGTCGATCAACTTACGTGAAGGTTCAGAAATTTCGAACTGGTAGGTTAACAGGTCACCTAAGTTTCTGTCGAAGCCAGGGACCGGCGTGTCATAGTCTGCTTTCAACTGGGTCAGCAGTAATTTCACTAATACCGCGTCATTCACCGGGAATACGCCCAGCGCATCACCAGCTTCGTATTTCAGTCCGCTCTCGCTCAGATCAAATTCAAAGTGGCGGATATCTTTACCGGAATCAGCACCGGAAAGGCGTTTATTGGTTATCAACGCCGCAGCATACGGATTCTGTTTATTGCTGCCCGGAATGACCGGTTCTTCCGGTAAGTTCTCCAGTGCGGTACCGCTGCTGCCAGCGCTGGCAGCAAACTGTGGCATCGCGCTGCCGATCCACGTTTCGGAAGGCTCTTCATAGTCCACGTCACAGTCAATACGATCGGTAACGCGTTTTGCACCCAACTGCTCCAGGCGCATGTCGAAGAATTTACCCGCCTGGCAGAAGCCATCGTAGCCGGTATCGCCAATCGCCAGTACAGCAAAATGCATCTGTTCAAGACGCGGTGCGGTGCTGGCGGAAATGGCGTCCCAGAACAGCTGGGCGTTATCCGGCATTTCACCTTCGCCGTAGGTCGAGGTGATGATCAGAACATGACGCATGGTGGCGAACACTTCAACATCGACTTCACCCAGCCCCTGCACCACAGGAACCAGCCCTTTAGCGCGTGCCGCTTTCGCCGCGCTTTGAGCCAGCGCTTCAGCATTACCGGTTTGTGAACCAAACAGGATATGCAACTGGGTGGTCGCCGCGGCTGCAGCACCGGCGTTAGTCTGCTGCTTGTCTTCCAGTACCAGCAGGCGTGAATGTAAGCCAGCGAGGAAGCCCGCCAGCCAATATTTCTGCTCACCATTAAATGGCGCATCTTCAGGAATATAAGGAATCTTCATCGGTTTTCTGTACTCAATCCCGTTTTCGTCATGTTCAGTCAATATTCACATTCAGCATTGCTGGCAATCAGGATAATTTCCCGACCGCCGCAGCTAATTCCGGCAGTGCTGCACGTGCAAACAGCTCTTCAAAGTCAGGCAGTCGTCCCAGAACCTCTCTGTTACGTGCATCCTGATAAATGATCCAGCCGTAAGTAGCCAGACTGTCCATTGAGCGAATATTGCGTTGCGTCAGTGCCGCTTTGTAATCCGCCATACGCTTGGCGGCAATCAGGCACGAAAGTTCTTCATCACTGTAGTTTTCAATCGCCGAGCGGGCATGGCGTTGCAACTTACTGATAAGCGCAAAATCTTCAGTCATCAGCAGGTTACGTACCGCTTTTTCGACTGCCGGATCTTCGACAGCGGTTCCCTTCGGCAAGCGCGACAGCGCCAGCTGTTGTACGGTACTGAGCACGGTGTAGTTGTTAAGCAACACGAACATTTCTGGCGTGTCGGTTGCACCATAGCTCGGTACTGCGCCATTGGCGATAGTGGTACGGTTGCGCCAGGCATTCTTAAATTTGGCTACCTGATGGCTGGCCAGTGCCGTAGACAACTCTTCCAGCAGATCCTTACGGGTTTTTGCCTTCAGAATTTCAGCACTGTCCTGATACAGCAGCAGCGAGCGCGGCATCACGTAGACAAAGTGCTGGCACTCGCTCTCCCAGTGCTCAAGTAACCAGGCCGCACGCTCAGAGCCGGTCGCTGCCAGATGCCAGTTCAGCATCGTCAGCACCGCCTGTTTGTGCACTTTTGCCATCTCATCGTCATCCGCGATCGAACCAAACAGCACCGAGTCACCTGCGGCATGAGCCGCTAATGCGCCGTACGGGTCGTACTGGTAGGCGAAGCCGCCGCTCATACCGTTACCAAATCCTTTACCGAACGTCCCGAGGTTGAGGATGGCGCCATTGGTCATATATTCGCAGCAGAAATCACCAACGCCCTCGACCACGGCGGTCGCACCGGAGTTACGCACCGCAAAGCGGTCGCCCGCCTGGCCCTGCACGAACAGGCGTCCGCCGGTGGCACCAAACAGTGCAAAGTTACCAATCAGCACGTTGCCATCCGTATCCTGCGAGCCGCCGCCCGGTGAGCGCACAATAATTTCACCGCCGCACTGGCCTTTGCCGACACCATCGTTACAGGTGCCGCTATGAGTCAGCTGCATACCGTCATTACAGAATACGCCATACGACTGACCGGCTGAGCCGGACGTGGCGATCGCGACGGTGGCCGGAGCCAGATAACGGCGTCCGCGATCGTCACACAGTGCTGCCGGCATGTTCTGCAGCTGCGCCTCATCCAGCTGGTGGTTAAGCATGCGTTCAATATCAATCGCCAGCTGCCCACCCACGCTCTTGTGGCGGTTGTTCAGCGTAATGCCATCACCAAGCTGAATATTGGTCGCGCCCTGAGCCACCAGTGAGCCATTCAGCAGGGCTAACCAGCCTTCATCCAGTTCAAAATCTTTTTCCAGATAGACCGGATGGGCAATTTTCTGCTCAGGCACCACGGTCAGCATTGCACGCAGGTCTAGCTTGCCGACTTCACGCGGATGATCCATCAGATGCAGCAACTCGGAGCGACCACGCGCTTCACGCAGCGAGCGCAGGCCCAGTCTTGCCAGCATTTCGCGCACTTCCTGGGCGACATTAATAAAGTACTGTGCCAGCTGACGCGGATCGCCATCAAAGGCTTCGGCATTGGTGGTCAGGCCCGCCGGACATTTAACGTTGCAGTTTTTCGCCATCACGCATTTCAGCATCATCAGCGCGGTAGTACCGAACTCAAAGCTATCGCCACCGAGCAGAGCAGATTTCACTACGTCACTACCGGTTTGCTGTGCGCCGGAGCAGCGTAAAATCACTTTTTCACGCAGACCGTTGGCACACAGCGCCTGATGAACTTCGGCAATGCCGATTTCTGCCACGCGTCCGGTATATTTCAGGCTGGTGACCGAAGCCGCACCGGTTCCGCCGGTATTACCCGCAACGTTGATCACATCCGCGCCGGCTTTCGCTACGCCGACCGCGATGGTGCCAATGCCCTCTGAGGAAACCAGTTTGACGATCACTCGCACACGTGCCGCTTTACAGTCATGAATCAGCTGCGCCAAATCTTCAATCGAGTAGGTGTCGTGGTGCGGAGGCGGTGAAACCAGCTCGACGCCAGGCGTGCCGCCACGCGCTGCGGCAATTTCTACCGTCACTTTTGCTGACGGTAACTGACCGCCTTCGCCCGGTTTTGCGCCCTGGCCGATTTTAATTTCCAGCTCTTCCAGCATCGGGTCGGCCAGATAGGCAGCCCAGACGCCAAAGCGGCCGGACGCCAGCTGCTTAATGCGTGAGGCACGAATCGTGCCGTGACGCGAATAGTGCTCGCCGCCTTCACCACAGTTGCTCATGCCACCAACCATATTGGTGCCGTGCGCGACCGCTTCGTGCGCCGGAGCAACCAGCGCACCGTGGCTCATCGCACCGGAGGCGAAGGTGCGGGTGATTTCGCTGGCAGGCTGCACTTCACTTAACGGCAGTGAAGGGGAGGTGGTGAAAATCCGTGACAGATAGTCTGCCGCCTTGCCATGCGCACTGACTTGCAGGCCACCGGCAACAATTTCAGTGTGCTTGATATCCGTCGCAAAGCGGTTTTTCAGCGCGGTCGACAGCGCAGCCAGGCGCTCAGCTTCTGGCTTCAGCCCTTCAATAGCGTCAGTCAGGCGCAGGGTGAACAGGCCAGCGTTATCCGCATGGGTTTCGCACATCAGACCGCGAACTGCGAAGCCGTTGTTGATTAGTGAGTAACGGCCCAGCTTACGTGAGAATTCCGCCAGGCTGTCGACGTGGGTCAAATCAGCCGGGAAGGCGAGAATATCGCGCAGTGCCGCCGGGCGACGTTTACGCTCTTCATGCATCAGGCTGGAGAACTGACGGTAATCCGGCGTGATGGTGAAGTTGTCGATCACCTCATTGGGAATGCGCTCGAAGCTGCTGTCGGCAAAAGATTTTGCTTTGATATTAAAGGCGTTATCCAGCTTAGCCAGCGTCAGCAGGCGAATGAACTGATCGTCCTCGCGCGGCTTATCGGCGAAGCGAATCGGCTGCTCAGTCATATCAATAAAGGTACGCACCGCAATGGTGCCATAGGAGTGACCCGCACCCTCCGCACGCTCTTTAAACAGGCCCAACAGCGGCACTTCAGACTCGCCTTTGATCTTCAGCGCGCTTTGATGCCAGTCCACCGCCATCTGAGCGATAGTGGCAAAGCTGGCGCCGCCGACCGGCGTTTTGATATTCGGGAAGTATTTTTTCAATACCGCATCGTCGGTATCGAGGAAGTTCGGCTCAAAGAATTCACCGCAGCTGTAGCTTTCCACGGTACACAGGCCGACTTTACCCATGGTTTTCATCAGCGCTTTTTCAGCGGCTTTGGCATAGCGTTTAAACGCCTTATTGCCTTCTTCGCCTTCGCCGTATTTCTCTTCGGCACGCATCTGCACGCCCAGCGGATAAATCGCCGATGCGCCAAAGCCGAGGGTGGCGGCAATATGGTGTGATGAAATGCTCTGGCCGCTCTCCACCACCAGTGAAACATCAAGGCGCAGCCCTTCCTGCACTAAACGCTGGTTAATCGCGGAAACCACCAGCAGCATCGGCATCGCTGCGCGGGTAGAGGAGATATGACGGTCGGTAATCACCGCGATCCCGCCCTGTGCGCGGGCAAAATCCACCACCTGCTGTGCCAGATCGTCGATGGCTTGTTCCAGCGCGCGGGCATTATCCTGACGACTTTGCGCATCAGTGCCGATCACTGGCTGGTACAGCATTTCGAAACGTGCATAAGGTGCCACTTTCTGCTCGCGCAACTGCAGCATATCCAGATGCGTCAGGATCGGCGTTGGCACAATAATCTGCCGCCCCTTGCTGCGGCCCAGATGCGGTTTGGCACCCAGCGCAACGCGCAGGGTCATGCCGTCGGCCTCACGGATGGAGTCCAGCGGTGGGTTGGTTACCTGGGCAAAACGCTGGGAGAAGTAGTGCGCCATGCCGCCTTCATGATCGGATAACCCGTTAATTGCGTTGCCGTAACCCATTGCTGAAATCTTTTCAGCTCCGGTAGACAACATCGGGTCCATCATAAATTTGAAGCTTTCCTGGTTGTAGTAGTAAGCGACAAAACGCTGGTACGCCTTCAGATCGCCGCTGTAGCGCAGTGGCGAACCCTGTTGCTCGGCAGGCACCACCGGCAGATCGCTTAAGGTTACGCGCGCTTGCTCCAGCAGGGCCGGATAATCTTTTTCCGCTGCCAGTTTTTCCAGCGCTTCCAGCGTGGTGTAGCTGCGTTTTTCGCTGTGATCGTAATACAGCATGCCGCCCGCTTCGATACGTCCACGGCGTAATACGCTTTCCGGTGGGAAGGCGATCTGGCCTGCTTCTGACATTGCGCCGATATACTCAGCGGTTTCCACTGAGCGCAGCGGACGCAGACCAAGGCGGTCAAGACGTGCGCCGATGATTTCGCCATTACCGAAAATCAGCGCCGCCGGGCCATCATTTTTCTCTTCATATAAAGAGAAATACTCCAGCATTGCGCGGACGTTGTCAGACAGCGAGTCGTCGTTTTCCCAGGCTGGCGGCATCATAGAAACCACCGCGTTGATCAGATCGAGATTATCTTCCATCAGGCGGCTTTGGATGCTTTGGTCAAGGCGTGAACTGTCAGACTGCCCTTTCGGACGGACAATTTTCTTTCCTCGCGCCAGTGCCAGCGCGGCTTCAGCAATACGGTTTTTACGATCGGTATTCAGCTCACCGTTATGCGCCATCAGACGGAACGGCTGAGCCATGGTGGTGTGCGGATCGGTGTTGGTAGAAAAACGGGTATGGAAAAACAGTCCGCGCACCTGGTGATCGGTATCGGTCAGATCTTTGAAGTAAGGGATGACTTCATTCGAGTTCAGACGCGCTTTCAGCACCTGGGTGCGTGAAGAGAGCGACAGCGGATACAGACCGCCAAATTCGCTTTCGGTAAAGGCGCGTGACTCAATATCCAGCAGCGCGCGGTAGATACGCTGCTCAAAGCTATTTTGATTGTCGACGTCCTGCGGGGCAGTAAACACCCACTGCACGATCGGTAACTGGAACTGGATTGCGGCCGGGCGCAGTACGCTGGCATCCAATGGCAAGTCACGTTTAACCATCACCGCAAAACCACAGGCGGCGAAGGTTTCTTCGACCAGGCGCTCGGCATTGGCACGCAGCGCCGGATCTTTTGGCACAAAGAAGTTACCGACGCCGAAACGTCCAAACTCCAGCGGCTGGCCAGTAATTTTTTGGAAGAAGCGCAACGAAATATCGACGTTGACCCCTGCGCCGTCACCTACGCCTTCAGCAGACATACCGCCGCGGTGAGGTACGGTGCAAAGCGCACTGTGCGCCATTTGCAGTATCTCATGGGTTTGCTCGCCGTCCTTACGTGTAATAAAACCCACGCCACAGCTATCACTTTCTTTTGATGGATCATACAAGCCATAGGGATACGGGGTTTGATTGGACATCGAGGGCCTCCTTAAATTACTGCTTTGACATTACTTTTATTGTTTCAAACACAGAGCGCCGTCGCGTCAGCCTGAGCGGATTCTGTATCATTTTTTTGAGCGCTAACAAGCGGGCGCCGTCACTCAAAACATTTCACTTAGAGAAAGTTGAAAACGTCCATGAGTGGGGGCTTGCTCTCTAATTTCCGGGTCTCTTAAATGGAGATAACTTGCATCATGAGGGAGTCTTCTTGCTGCATAGATATGTCGAGACACTGACCCGTCAGAAATGCATCCAGCGGATTTCCAACTTATCGGGAAAGCGTACTGAGGTCAAATAGCGTTCTTACTTATGCCTTTTTAGTCCTTAATAAGTCTATTTGATTGAATAATATAGGTTTAGTGCTTATTTTTATCCCTGTTAGCCGGGTGGGAACTGTCAGAGAAGTGTGAGCTGACTCACTATAGTGCAGACGGCAAATACCTGCACCATGCTGGTGCCGGCAATAATTACAGCATGATATGCTGATAAATCCCTCGCAAACACCGGATGAAACTGTTTTTCTGTCGCGTGCATATTTGAAGTAAATAGCTGCACATCATTAGTAAAATTAATCATGCTGAAACTGATTAAAATTTCGCTAAAGATGAATGATTATTCGTTTCGATATGGGGAGGCCAGACGACAGGACAAGGTCATCGTATTGAAAAGCAAGAATTGCGCAGAATCGCCTGTTTATCCAGGCGGCTCATCAGATTATGCGCTTGCAAAAATTAGTCAATAGCTTTCCTGTGGTAATTGCATAAAGGCCGCGTCCGGCGCGGGCTTCGCACCAAACTGGCGCGTGATCTGCACCAGTTTGGTGCGAAAACCCGGTCTTAATTAGCCGATCGGGCAGCACCGCGCAATAAGTCAAAGTAAGATATGATTGTCCCAGTTGACCAGGAAGGAAGCTGTTATGAAACAAATTCGTTTATTGGCGCAGTATTATGTTGATTTGATGGTGAAACTGGGGCTGGTGCGCTTTTCACTGTTGCTGGCCTCGGCGCTGGTAGTGCTGGCGATGATCGTGCAGATGGCAGTGACCATGCTCTTGCGCGGCCATGTTGAAAGTATTGATTTGGTGAGATCGGTGTTTTTCGGCCTGCTGATCACACCGTGGGCGGTCTATTTCCTTTCGGTAGTGGTTGAACAGCTTGAAGAGTCACGCCAGCGTCTGGCGCGGCTGGTGGATAAACTTGAGGAGATGCGCAACCGCGATCTCCAGCTTAACCAGCAGATGAAAGAGAATATCAGCCAGCTCAATCAGGAGATTGCCGACCGTATAAAGGCGGAAGAGGCGCGTCTGCAGGTGATGGCCAAGCTGAAAGAGGAGATGGCGCGGCGCGAGCAGGCGCAAATCGAACTGGAGCAACAGTCCTCTTTTCTGCGCTCGTTTCTGGATGCCTCGCCCGATCTGGTGTTTTACCGCAATATCGATCAGCAATTTTCCGGCTGTAACCGCGCGATGGAATTGCTGATTGGTAAAAGCGAGAAGCAGCTGATTGGCCTGACGCCAAAAGATGTCTATGACGATGAAGCCGCCACCAAAGTGCTGGAGACGGATGAGAAAGTCTTCCGCCATAACGTCTCGCTGACCTACGAACAGTGGCTGCAATATCCTGACGGTCGTAAAGCCTGTTTTGAGATTCGGAAAGTGCCGTACTACGACCGGGTTGGTAAACGTAGCGGGCTGATGGGCTTTGGACGCGATATAACCGAACGCAAGCGCTATCAGGACGCGCTGGAGAATGCCAGCAGGGAGAAGACCACTTTTATCTCTACCATCAGCCACGAGCTGCGTACGCCGCTTAACGGCATCGTCGGCCTGAGCCGTATCCTGCTGGATACCGAACTGAATCCGGAACAGCTGAAATACCTGAAAACCATTCATGTCTCCGCTATTACACTCGGCAATATTTTTAACGATGTGATCGAGATGGATAAAATCGAGCGCCGCAAAGTGCAGCTGGATAATCAACCGCTTGATTTCACCGGTTTCCTCGCCGATCTGGAAAATTTATCCGGGCTGCTGGCACAGCCGAAAGGGCTGAAATTTGTCATGGCACCGCAGCTGCCACTGCCGCATAAGATCATTGCCGACGGTACGCGACTGCGTCAGATCCTGTGGAATCTGATTGGTAATGCGGTGAAGTTCACCCAACAGGGCGAGATCGTCGTGCGGGTGCAATATCACGACGGCGATCGTCTGCGTTTTGACGTGCAGGATTCCGGAATGGGCATCCCGCAGGATGAGCAGGACAAAATTTTCGCCATGTATTATCAGGTGAAGGATCAGCACGGCGGCAAGCCTGCGACCGGCACCGGTATCGGACTGGCGGTATCACGCCGGCTGGCACAGAGCATGGGTGGTGATATCACCGTGCACAGTGCTCCAGGGCAGGGTTCCTGCTTCAGTATGGAGATTAATGCGCCACGGGTGGCCGGCGAAGTCGAAGACGAGCAGCCGGAGAACGAAATGCCACTGCCAGCGCTGCATGTCTTGCTGGTTGAGGATATTGAGCTGAATGTCGTCGTGGCGCGTTCGGTGCTGGAGAAACTGGGTAATAGCGTCGAAGTGGCGATGACGGGCACTGAAGCGCTGGCGATGTTCCAGCCGGAAGAGTTTGATCTGGTACTGCTGGATATTCAACTGCCGGATATGACCGGGCTGGATGTGGCGCGTGAAATTCATCAGCGTTTTGCCGGACAGCATCTGCCGCCGCTGGTGGCGCTGACCGCCAACGTACTGAAAGACAAGCGTGAGTACCTTGATGCCGGAATGGATGAGGTGCTGAGCAAGCCACTGGCGGTGCCGGCACTTACCGCGATGATTAAGAAGTTCTGGGATTGCGAGCAGGCCGACGAAATTGTGGAGAGCGGTATGGTCGATGAGAAGAAACTGGCATTACTGGATGTGCCGATGCTGGAACAGTATATCGAACTGGTGGGGCCATCACTGATTCATCAAAGTCTGGCGATGTTTGAACAGATGATGCCGGGTTATCTGGAGGTGCTCGACTCCAATATGATGGCACGTGACCAGAAGGGCATCGCCGAAGAGGGGCACAAAATCAAAGGTGCTGCCGGATCGGTCGGCTTACTGCATTTGCAGCAGATAGCGAAACAGATTCAAAGCCCGGAACTGCCAGCCTGGTGGGATAACGTGCAGGAGTGGATTGATGAGCTGAAGCAGGAGTGGCAACACGACGTCAATGTATTGCGCGAATGGGTTCAGGACGCTGAGAAAAAATGACCCCGACCGAGGCCGGGGTGCGCGAATACTGCGCCAACACCAGGGAAATCACCGCCTCGGCTATTCTGATAGGAATCAATGTTATGCCAAGGCGCGGTATTGGTTAAAACGGTCCAACCACCTTAACAAATCTCATAAGACTTGTAGGAAGATTCATTAAAATGTGTGATATGGAACAGCGTTTCCACACAGAAAACATCAATTTGCTGGCACAGTCAAGTAAGGAATTAATTTATGAAGTGTATTGGTGTGGTTTTAAGCGGTTGTGGCGTTTTTGATGGCAGTGAGATTTACGAAACCGTCTTAACTCTGTTGGCCATTGAGCGGGCCGGGGCGACGGCGATTTGCTTTGCGCCAGATAAACCGCAACTTCATGTAATTAATCATATTACTGGCGAGGAAATGCCGGAGTCACGTAACGTTTTAGTGGAATCTGCCCGAATTGTCAGAGGCAAAGTTTTACCTATTGATCAAGCTGATTCTTCGCAACTTGATGCACTGATCTTACCAGGTGGTTTCGGTGCGGCAAAGAACTTAAGCAGCTTTGCTCTCGCCGGTGCGGACTGCGTCATTGAGCCAAATTTGCAAAAGCTTACGCAGGAAATTCATAAGCAAAGCAAACCAATTGGCTGCATCTGTATCGCCCCGGCGATCCTGCCTTTGCTGATTGACGCACCGATTCGCCTCACCATTGGAACCGATTCCAATTACGCGGAAGTGATTGAAGCAATGGGAGGAATTCACGTTCCTTGCCCGGTCGATGACATTGTTGTTGATGAAGAACATAAAATTATTACTACTCCGGCATATATGTTGGCCAGCTCAATGGATGAAGCCGCCAGAGGAATCGATAAGCTGGTCAAACGCGTGGTGGAAATGATTGCATGAAAAAGCGTCGGGGAAAGTTGCTACAACGGCTGAAGATTTGGCTGCTACGCGCGGTGCTGGCAGTGGCCGCGGTGTGGGTTGCAGGCATTCTGCTGTTTGCTTTTCTGCCGGTTCCTTTCTCAGCGGTGATGGTTGAGCGGCAGCTGGGAGCCTGGTTGCAGGGCGATTTTACTTATGTTGCCCATTCCGACTGGGTGGGGATGGATGAAATTTCGCCGTGGATGCCGCTGGCAGTGATGGCGGCGGAAGATCAAAAATTCCCGACCCACTGGGGATTCGATATGAATGCGATTGCCTCGGCGCTTGATCATAATGAGCGTTCGGGTCGGGTTCGGGGCGCATCAACCCTGAGCCAGCAAACTGCGAAAAACATGTTTCTCTGGGACGGACGTAGTTGGCTGCGTAAAGGGCTGGAGGCCGGGCTGACGCTGGGAATTGAGGTGGTCTGGACCAAGCGCCGCATTCTGACGGTGTACCTTAACGTAGCGGAGTTTGGTGAGGGAATTTTCGGTGTCGAAGCCGCCGCGCAGCGCTATTTTCATAAACCGGCCAGCGCCCTGACGCAGTCAGAAGCAGCGTTGCTGGCGGCAGTACTGCCCAGCCCACTGCGTTTTAAGGCAGATGCGCCTTCAGGTTATGTACGGCAACGTCAGCAGTGGATAATGCGCCAGATGCGGCAGCTGGGCGGAGAAGGCTTCCTGCGCGAGCATAAACTGGATTGAGGATGAGGGTTCATTCTTGATAAGGGCGGCAAGAATGGAACGCCGCCCTTTAGGTTTCGTGGTTAATCCTCGTCGAAACCGGCATTAAACAGGTCGATTACCGCCGATAATGCCTGTTCTTCCTCTGGCCCGCTGGCTTCAATTTCAATATGGCCGCCTTTAGCAGAATCCAGCATCAGCAGCGCAATCACGCTGCTGGCTTCGGCTTCAGTCCCGGCTTCATTACGCAGCAACACCTCAGCATCAAAACTCTGCACCAGCTCAAACAGCTTCATCGCCGGTCGCGCATGCATGCCAAGTTTGTTCTGAATTTCTACGGTCTGCTTGACGGTCATGATTTACGTTTTTCCAGCGTACGGTGACGCGATTGTACGTTTTTACCGCGTGAGCGGAAATAATCGGCCAGCTGTTCAGCAATATACACCGAGCGGTGCTTACCACCGGTACAACCGATTGCCACCGTCAGATAGCTGCGGTTATTGGTTTCCAGCATCGGCAACCATAACTCAAGGTAGCTGCGGGTCTGATAGATAAAGTTATGAACTTCAGTATGGCGATCGAGGAAGGCCGCTACCGGACGATCCAGACCGGTCATCGGACGCAGTTTCGGATCCCAGTGCGGGTTCGGCAGAAAGCGTACGTCGAAGACATAATCGGCATCGATCGGAATACCGTGTTTAAAGCCAAAGGATTCAAACACCATTGTCAGTTCACGCTCGCGTTTACCCAACAAGCGGGTGCGCAGCATCTCCGCCAGTTCGTGCACCGACATTTCAGAGGTGTCGATTATCAGGTCAGCACGTGAACGCAGCGGCTCCAGCAGGTCACTCTCTTCATCGATGGCGCTCTCCAGCGACAGGTTCTTGTTGGAGAGTGGATGAAGGCGTCGCGTGTCGCTGTAGCGGCGAATAAGCGTATTACGATCGGCGTCAAGAAACAGCAGCTGCGGCGAGAAGCTTGCCGGCAGGCTGGTCAACGCTTTCTCAAAAATCTCAGGCGACTCTGGCATGTTGCGCACGTCAATGCTGACCGCCGCAGACATGTTGCGATCGGCCAGTGAGTTCGCTAATTCAGGTAATAACACCACCGGCAGGTTGTCAACACAGTAAAAACCCATGTCCTCCAGCGCGCGTAATGCAACAGATTTGCCTGAACCAGAACGACCGCTGACGATCATCAGCACCATTAAATATTCTCCCGATTTATACGACCGAACAGCCGTGCCAAAGTCTGGTAGTTATTCCTGACTCTCAGTAATGATTTCGTAAAGCTCTTCATCGCTCTGCGCTGAACGCAAACGGCGACAGATGGTTTTATCCGCCAGTCGTTTTGCCACCAGAGAGAGCGTGTGCAAATGTGTTTTGCACTGGTCGGCTGGAACAAGCAGGGCGAACAGCAGATCCACTGGCTGATTATCAATGGCATCAAAAGCGATAGGCTGGTCAAGACGGACAAACACGCCAACGGCGCGCAATGTATCCTCTTCCAGTTTACCGTGCGGAATGGCGATACCGTTTCCGATACCGGTACTGCCCATCCGCTCACGGGTCAGAATCGCTTCGAAGATAGTCTGGTGCGGAAGATTAAGCTGCTTCGCTGCTAATTCGCTGATAATTTCCAGCGCCCGCTTTTTGCTCTGGCAGTGTACGCCGCTTCGGGTACAGTCAACGCTGAGTACAGAGCTTAATTCCAGTGTTAGATCATTGTTCATCATAGTTTCACTTACGTGTTCACTTATGCTGGCTCATCGGTTTACTTTACTCGCCCTTCGGTGAGAAAAGCAGCAAATATTGACAGCAAACTGCGGTATCAGCTGCGGGCCGCTGGCACAGAGCAGATGCTGTGCTATATCAAACGGGGCGAATAAATTCGCCCCCGGCCTGCTCCCGATGACGCAGGGTGAATTTAGTGTTGTTTTAACTTGTCTTTATGTTTAGTTAACTGGCGCGCGAGTTTATCAATTAACCCATCAATCGCCGCGTACATATCCACCGCTTCCGAGGTTGCGTGCAACTCGCCTCCGTTCACATGCAGCGTTGCGTCAGCCACCTGAGTGACTTTCTCCACTTTCAGAACAATATAAACCTGATTTATCTGGCTGAAATACTGTTCCAGTTTGGCAAATTTGCTGTTAACGAAATCACGTAATGGATCAGTAATTTCAACATGTTGCCCTGTGATATTTAGCTGCATAGTGTCTTCCTTCTCAGTTCAGATCAAACCAGCTGTTTACGCTGGTTCGATGGCGGGATGGATAAAGACTCTCGGTACTTTGCCACAGTTCGACGCGCTACCATGATGCCTTGATCTGATAGCATAGTCGTTAACTTACTGTCGCTCAGCGGTTTGGCGGGATTTTCCGCCGAGATAAGTTTCTTCACCAGCGCGCGAATAGCGGTGGAGGAGGCTTCGCCGCCACCTTCAGTATTGACGTGGCTGGAAAAGAAATACTTAAGCTCAAAAATTCCACGCGGGCTGTGCAGATACTTTTGCGTTGTCACGCGGGAAATGGTTGATTCGTGCATATCGACGGCAGAGGCGATATCTGCCAGTACCATCGGCCGCATAAATTCTTCGCCCTGCTCGAAAAAAGCCTGCTGCTGCTCAACGATACAGCGTGTCACTTTCAATAGCGTGTCATTGCGGCTTTCCAGGCTTTTAATCAGCCACTTCGCTTCCTGCAGGTTACTGCGGATAAACTGGTTGTCGCTGTCGTTACGGGTGCTGCCGCCCAGTGAGGCATAGTGCTGATTGATTTTAAGCCGCGGGACGCTTTCCGCATTCAGCTCGACGGCCCAGCGGCTGCCAATTTTGCGCACCAACACGTCGGGAATCACATATTCAGGTTCACTGGTGTTGATCGACTGACCGGGGCGAGGATCGAGTGACTGGATCAGTAACATCGCGCCTTTCAGCACCTCTTCCTTCAGGCGGGTAACGCGCATCAGGCTGCGGAAATCATGGTTAGCCAGCAGATCAAGATGCTCACTGACGATCAACCGTGCCTCTTTCAGCCACGGGGTTTCCGCCTGATACTGTGAGAGTTGCACCAGTAAACAATCGCGCAGATCGCGGGCACCGACGCCGATCGGATCAAAGCGCTGAATGCGTTTCAGCACCGCTTCCACTTCGTCCATCGCCAGATCGTCGTTACCCATACTGTCATGGATATCTGCTAAAGGAACCGTGAGGTAACCCATGTCGTCAATGGCATCGACGATCGAGGTGGCGATAGCGCGGTCAGTATCGGTAAAAGGCGTCAGTTCGACTTGCCACATCAGGTAGTCTTGCAGAGACTGGGTGGTTTCGCCCTGATAAACCGGCAGTTCATCATCATGATAATCAGTACCGGTGCCGGAAGGGGTGCCGGCAGTGTAAATTTCATCCCAGGTTGCATCCAGCGGAAGTTCTTCCGGCATATCCTTTTGTTCAAGTGCTTCACGGGTATCAAGAGCTTCGTTCTCGTTCTCCTGATACTCGCGGGCGTCTATCTCTTCATGGATGTCGGTTTGCTCCAGCAGTGGGTTGCTTTCCAGTGCCAGTTGTATCTCCTGCTGAAGTTCAAGCGTAGAGAGTTGCAGCAAACGAATGGCCTGCTGTAATTGCGGCGTCATCGCGAGCTGTTGGCTAAACCTGAGTTGCAAACCTTGCTTCATATTCAGGATACAAATTCCCAAGAAATCATGCGTGAAACAAACACCATATCAGAGTCTGAACTCTTCACCCAAATAGACACGCTTAACTTGTTCATCGGCCAGCACTTCTTCTGGCGTACCGTGGGCAATCAAATGGCCCTGGCTGACGATATACGCCCGCTCACAGACCGCCAGTGTCTCACGCACGTTGTGGTCGGTAATCAGCACGCCGAGGCCGCTGTCGCGCAAGTGTTCGATGATTTTCTTAATATCAATTACCGAGATCGGGTCAACACCGGCGAAGGGTTCATCCAGCAGGATAAATTTCGGATTAGCAGCCAGCGCACGGGCGATCTCAACGCGACGGCGTTCACCACCGGAAAGAGACTGACCAAGACTGTCGCGCAGATGTTCAATATGGAACTCTTCCATCAGCTCTTTTGCGCGATCTTCACGCTGCTCGGTGGTCAGATCATCACGGATCTGCAGCACCGCCATCAGGTTGTCATAGACGCTGAGACGGCGGAAGATCGAAGCTTCCTGCGGCAGATAACCGATACCACGGCGCGCCCGCGCGTGCAGCGGCAGAATACTGATATCTTCATCGTCGATCACAATGCGACCGGCATCACGCGGTACAATGCCGACTACCATGTAAAACGTGGTGGTCTTACCGGCTCCGTTTGGCCCCAGCAGACCGACGATCTCGCCAGATTTAACTTCCAGACTGACATCTTCCACCACTCGACGGCCTTTGTAAGCCTTCGCCAGGTTTTCAGCGATTAAGGTTGCCATAGCGAATTAGTTTCTCTTTTTCTGATCGTTGGACTGGGTACCTTTGTCCTGCAACTGCGACGGTACCAGCACGGTGGTGACACGTTTGCCGCTGTTGCCAAAGGCCTGCATCTTCTGCTCTTTCACCAGATAGGTGATGCGATCGCCTTTCACATTGCTGTCGAGCTGCTCGAGGTAAGCATTGCCGGTCAGCTCAATGAAATCTTTCGCCAGTTCATAGCGCATTTTCTGCGCGTGGCCTCTTACTGGCTTGCCGTTATCCTGCATCTGGTAAAAGGTGGCCGGATTGCCCCAGGCATCAACCACCGTTTTACTGCTGTCGCCGCCAGGACGCGTAACCACCACCTTATCAGCGGTAATTTTAATCGAGCCCTGAGTGACGATGACATTACCGGTAAAGGTCGCCACATTGCCCTGCATATCCAGCGACTGGTTTTCCGAGTCGATATTAACGGGCTTTTCCGAGTCACCGGTCAGAGCGAAAGCCGGCAGGCTGGTGGCGAACAGCGCGCCAATCAGCAGAAGTTTAAGGCTATGGTTGTTGTGCATTTTGAATTTCATAAGAGGTTTTGACCTTTTCAAGCAACTCGGCAGTTTTCGTCCGTAAATTTCCACGCATCTTCATACCGGTAGAGTTAAAGCTGCGGCCATAAATTGTGACCTGATCGTCTGACGTCACGTCCTGCGTAATCAGGTTAACCTGAGCATTATCGGTTTTGATACGCTCCAGCTGAGAATCTGGTGTGAGGCTATTGACTTCGACATGACCATACAGAAAGAGTTTACGATCTTTCGTTAATTTGGCCTTATCCGAACGCACCGACCAGGTGGGAACTTTGTTTTCGTCGTAGGTGGTCATGATCGGATTATCGAACCAGCTGACCTCTTCCTCCTGGAAGTAAGTCACTTTATCGGAGACCAGTTTATAGCTTAGTGCGCCCAGTGGGTTATAAACCACGGTACTGGAATTGGCACTGGTATAGGTCGGTTGCTGATTGTTGGTGGCGAGCGGCCCCTGATTGTCATCATTGGTCAGGCTCCAGCCCACCAGAATAATGGCTATCACTGCCAGCACTAGCGTAATCCAACGCCTGGTTTTACTCATACAGATTGCCCTTTGGCATCATCAAACTTATCCTGCGCGATCAGTATCAGATCGCAGATTTCGCGAACGGCGCCGCGCCCCCCCGCAATACGGGTGACATAATCCGCCCGTGGTAGCAGTACCGGATGCGCATCGGCGACGGCGACGCTTAATCCCACTTTTGCCATCACTGGCCAGTCAATTAAATCATCACCGATATAGGCGACCTGCTCCGGGCTGAGTGACAGTTTATCCAGAAGTTCGCCGAAGGCCAAAAGCTTATCCGACTGTCCCTGATAAAGATGCTGAATTCCTAACGTTTTGCAGCGATCTTCCAGCAGTCTGGCGTTACGGCCGGTTATAATAGCCACTTCTACCGATGAGGTCAGCAGACAGCGAATACCATAGCCATCGCGCACGTTAAACGCTTTCAGCTCTTCGCCGGAATTGCCCATATAAATCACGCCGTCGGACATCACGCCGTCGACATCGCAAATTAACAGGCGGATCTGTTTGGCTCGCGCCATCACCTGATGGCTGACGGCACCGTAGCAGGTGTCAACCACTGCCTCTGTCTGGCTCATTGTAACTGGTTTCCTTTTCAGACTACGCCTGCGCGCAGCATGTCATGCATATGTACCACACCCAGCAACTGGTCGCCATCGGCAACCATGACGGCGGTAATATGTTTCGTTTGCATCAGGTTCAGCGCATCGACCGCCAGCATGGCAGGACGAACGCGAATGCCGCCCGGTGTCATCACGCTGGCGATCGAGGCATGTTGAAAGTCGATCCCCATATCAAACACCCGGCGTAAGTCACCGTCGGTGAAAACCCCTTCAATTTTCATCAGGTCGTTGACGATGACCGTCATACCCAGATTTTTACGGGTGATCTCCAGTAGCGCATCGCGCAGTGAAGCGTCTTTACTGACATGAGGGATTTCATCACCGTGGTGCATGATATCACTGACTCGCAGTAATAATTTACGGCCCAGCGCGCCACCCGGGTGAGAAAGCGCAAAATCTTCCGCGGTAAAGCCGCGTGCTTTCAGCAGCGCCACCGCCAGCGCATCGCCCATCACCAGCGCCGCAGTGGTACTGGAGGTCGGTGCCAGGCCGAGCGGGCAGGCTTCCTGTGGCACTTTGACGCACAGATGAATATCGGCGGCACGTCCCATGGTGCTGTCCGGGCGGCTGGTCAGGCAAATCAGCGAAACCTGCAGCCGTTTCAGTACCGGGATCAGCGCAAGGATTTCACCGGACTCGCCGGAGTTAGAAATCGCAATCACGATATCACTGGCGGTGACCATACCGAGATCGCCGTGGCTGGCTTCACCGGGATGAACAAAAAACGCCGGCGTACCGGTGCTGGCAAACGTAGCGGCCATTTTTTTGCCAATATGGCCTGACTTGCCCATTCCCATCACAATGACTTTGCCCTGGCAGTAAAACATCTTTTCACAGGCGCGGCTAAAGTCGTCGTTAATATACTGATCGAGCTCTTCGAGCCCCAGACGTTCGATGCGTAAAACATCTTTTCCCGCCTGCTGAAAATCAAAACCGGGTTCAAGGTTGATGTGAGACATGGTTTTCAGTCCTTTCAATCAGATTGAGCTGTTCGGAAGCAGATAAAGCGTGGCCACCCAGCCAATAAAGCCGCACAGTAGCAGTGTGCCGGCCACGCGTCCGATACGACGACTGCGCTGCAGGCAGATTAGCGTAAACAGCGCGCTGACGCCCAGCATCACCCAGTAGTCGCGCGCAAACGCGCTGGCATCGATGGTGCCGGGATAAATTAACGCCGGAATACCGAGCACGATGGCAATATTATAAATGTTCGAGCCAATCAGGTTACCAATGGCGATATCATCTTCACCTTTCAACGCCCCGGCAATCACCGTGGCCAGCTCCGGCAAGCTGGTACCGACCGAGATAATAGTCAGGCCAATCACCAGCTCACTGACGCCGAAGTAATCGGCAATCAGCGTCGCGTTATCAATCACCATCCGGGTGGACATCGGTAGCATAATCAAGGCCACTGCCAGCCAGAGAAAGGCGACGGTGTTACCGGCGTCATCACGTGGCAACTCCGCCAGCTGCTCGCGGGTCAGCGTATCGTTATTATCGCGTTCCGCACGGCGGGCAATTTTGATAATAAACGCCAGATAAATCGCGGCGATGGCAATCAGCGCAACGCCGTCGAGGCGGCTTAGCTGGTTATCAAACAGCATAAAGCCGCACAGCAACGTGACCAGCAGCATCAGCGGCAATTCGCGCCGTACCAGATTAGAGTGTACCGTTAATGGATGAAGTAATGCCGCGCCGCCTAAGATCAGCAAAATATTAGTAATGTTCGAGCCCATGGCGGTGCCGACGGCGATATCCATCTGGCCATGCGCTGCGGCAGAGAAAGAAACAATCAGTTCGGGTAGAGAGGTGCCGATACCAACCACCGTCATACCGATAATTAGCGGTGGAATTCCTGACGAGCGACATAAAATAGCGGCACTGAAAACCAGACGATCTGCACCATAGACCAGTAAAATTAAACCGATAACTAAGAGTGCTGTAGCTAAAAGCATGAAAAGTCCTTTGATCGGATATAATCGTCGGTTTGCCTGATTCGACGTTAGGGCGGTAAAAACGGAGATATGACGGTGATTTTGACGGGGTGTGAGCCAAAAGTAAAACTAAGGCTGCCTCCGGAAGGGGGCAAATATCGATTATTGTTGGTAACCAATGCCAGTTATTGCCACACCTTCGCAGTAAGTTTCTGTAAAAGTGTCCGCTGTCGCCTGCACCAGGCTACCATAGGCGGTAAATTATCTGCCTGAATATTTGGGAAGGGTTAACGATGAGCCAGACGGCAACGAATCTGGTCGATGTGCGCGGAGTCAGTTTTTCGCGTGGCAATCGGCCTATTTTCGACAACATCTCGCTGACGGTGCCAAAAGGGAAAGTGACCGCAATTATGGGTCCTTCAGGCATTGGTAAGACCACGCTGCTGCGATTGATTGGCGGGCAGCTGCAACCTGATGCCGGTGAAATCTGGTTTAATGGCGAGAATATACCGGCACTTTCGCGCTCGGGCCTGTATGAAGCGCGTAAAAAGATGAGCATGCTGTTTCAGTCCGGAGCGCTGTTTACTGACTTAACGGTCTATGAAAATGTCGCCTGGCCGTTGCGTGAGCATACCCGCTTGCCGAAGCCGTTGCTGCACAGCACGGTAATGATGAAACTGGAAGCGGTCGGACTGCGCGGCGCAGCTTATCTGAAGCCCTCGGAGCTTTCCGGCGGGATGGCGCGTCGTGCTGCGCTGGCGCGCGCCATTGCGCTTGAGCCAGAACTGATTATGTTTGACGAGCCGTTTGTGGGTCAGGATCCGATAACCATGGGGGTATTGGTAAAACTGATCGATGAACTTAACCACTCGCTGGGCGTGACCTGCATTGTGGTTTCACATGATGTGCCAGAGGTATTGAGCATTGCCGATTACGCCTATATTGTTGCGGGGCAAAAAATTATTGCGCAGGGCACCACCCACCAGCTGAATGAAAATAAAGATGCGCGGGTGCGACAGTTTATCGATGGCATTGCTGATGGACCGGTGCCTTTCCGTTTTCCCGCAGGGGATTACCTTACCGATTTAACCGGTTCAGGGAGCTAATCAACCGATGCTATTACGTGCGCTGGCATCTCTCGGGCGACGGGGAATTAATACATTCGCTTCCTTTGGTCGTGCCGGGCTGATGTTGTTTCATGCCCTCGCGGGTAAACCTGAATTTCGTAAACATGCGCCGCTACTGATCAAACAGCTGTACAGCGTTGGCGTGTTGTCGCTATTGATTATTGTGGTTTCAGGTCTGTTTATCGGCATGGTACTGGGGTTACAGGGCTATCTGGTTCTTACTACTTACAGTGCAGAGAGCAGTCTTGGCATGCTGGTGGCATTGTCATTGCTGCGCGAACTGGGGCCGGTGGTGACCGCGCTGCTGTTTGCCGGCCGGGCAGGTTCAGCACTGACTGCTGAAATCGGCCTGATGAAAGCGACAGAGCAGCTCTCCAGTATGGAGATGATGGCGGTCGATCCACTGCGCCGGGTGATTTCCCCACGCTTTTGGGCCGGTTTTATCAGTATGCCGCTGCTGGCGCTGATTTTTACCGCCGTTGGCATCTGGGGCGGTTCACTGGTCGGCGTAAACTGGAAAGGGATCGACAGCGGTTTCTTCTGGTCTGCGATGCAAAACGCGGTCGATCTCCGCATGGATATCATCAACTGTGTGATTAAGAGCGCGGTATTTGCCCTTACGGTGATGTGGATCGCGCTGTTTAACGGTTACGACGCTATTCCGACTTCGGAAGGAATCAGTCGGGCGACGACGCGCACTGTGGTGCATTCATCACTGGCGGTGCTCGGTATAGATTTTGTGCTCACGGCACTGATGTTTGGGAACTGATTCAATGCAAACCAAGAAAAGTGAAATTTGGGTAGGCGTATTTATGCTGCTGGCGCTGGGTGCAATAGTGTTTTTATGCCTGCGCGTGGCCGATGTTAAGTCGCTCGGCACTCAGCCGACCTGGACGCTATATGCTACCTTTGACAATATTGGCGGCCTGAAAAGCAGCTCACCGGTAAAAATTGGTGGTGTGGTAATCGGGCGTGTCACCGATATCTCTCTCGACCCGAAAAACTACTCGCCGCGTGTAACGATGGCCATTGAAGACCAATACAAAGAGATTCCTGATACCAGCTCGCTGGCGATTCGTACCTCCGGCCTGTTAGGTGAGCAATTCCTGGCGCTTAATGTCGGCTTTGACGACCCGGAAATGGGCACCGCGATACTGAAGGATGGCGATACTTTGCATGATACCAAATCCGCGATGGTGCTGGAGGATCTGATCGGTCAGTTCCTGTATAAGAGCGGCGACGGCAGCGATACCAAACAGCAAGAGCAGGATGCCCCGGCAACGGGTGCGGCACCGGCTTCTGCGGCACCTGAACAACCATAAGAGGTAATAACGCATGTTTAAACGTTTACTGATGGTCGCGATGCTGGCCATCGTGCCAATGGCGGCGAGCGCTGTCGATCAAAGCAACCCCTACAAACTGATGAACGAAGCGGCGGATAAAACCTTTACCCGCCTGAAAAATGAACAGTCGAAAATCAGGCAAAATCCTGACTATCTGCGTCAGGTGGTACGTGAAGAGCTGCTGCCGTACGTGCAGATTAAATATGCTGGTGCGCTGGTACTGGGCCGTTATTACAAAGATTCTACTCCAGCGCAGCGCGATGCTTACTTCAAAGCGTTTGGCGCTTACCTTGAGCAGGCTTACGGCCAGGCATTGGCGTTGTATAATGGTCAGACTTACCAGGTCGCGCCTGAGCAGCCGCTGGGGGATGCCAATATCATCGCCATTCGCGTGACAATCGTTGATCCTAATGGCCGCCCGCCGGTACGTCTCGATTTCCAGTGGCGTAAGAACAGCCGCACTGGCGACTGGCAGGCGTATGATATGATTGCCGAAGGCATCAGCATGATCACTACCAAGCAGAATGAGTGGAGTGATACTCTGCGCCAGAAAGGCATTGATGGCCTGACTGAGCAGCTGAAATCATTTGCGGCGCAACCGATCAAACTGGATCAGCAAAAGTAATGGCAGAACAACTCAGTTGGCAGGTTGAGGCGTCAACGCTGCATCTGCGGGGTGAACTCGATCGTGAAACGTTGCTGTCACTTTGGCAGCAGCGTGAAACCATGATGAAACAGATCGATACAATCGATGTATCGGCGCTGGACAGAGTCGACTCTGCTGGCCTGGCGCTGCTGGTTCATCTGCGTCAGATTCTGCAACAGCAGGGTAAGAACCCGCTATTTACCGGCGTCACCGATAAATTAAGCTCGCTGATTACCCTGTATAACTTGCAGCAAATCATTGTTTCCTCGACTGAGTCTTAACGCTCAGCCGGCCAGCATGCAAAGCCCCTGCATTTTCAGGGGCTTTTTGCTTGTTTAAGATAAATTCCGTTTCCACTACTATGTCACCCTGTTTATTATCAACCGAATTAGAGCATCATGGAAAATAGTGAAATTCAGTCCGTGCTGATGAGCGCGTTACCGTTAGAAGAAGTTCATGTCACGGGTGATGGCAGCCATTTTCAGGTGGTTGCTGTTGGCGAGATGTTTGCTGAACTGAGCCGGGTGAAAAAGCAGCAGGCGGTGTATGCTCCGCTGATGGAATACATCGCGGACAATCGCATTCACGCGGTTTCAATCAAGACCTATACGCCTGCAGAGTGGGCGCGCGACCGTAAGCTAAACGGTTTTTAAGCTGATTCAGCGTAGCTTCATGGTGAAGCTGGCGGACAGCCTGTTTAAGTTTCTGATAACAGAGAGCAGTTGCAATGGATAAATTTCGTGTACAGGGTCCGACCCGGCTAAGTGGTGAAGTGACTATTTCCGGAGCCAAAAATGCCGCGCTGCCGATCCTGTTCGCCGCTCTGCTGGCGGAAGAGCCGGTTGAGATTCAGAATGTCCCGAAACTTAAGGACATCGATACCACCATGAAGCTGCTCAGTCAGCTTGGCGTAAAAGCAGAACGTAATGGTTCAGTCCATCTGGATGCCAGCGACGTCAATATTTACTGCGCTCCTTACGACCTGGTGAAAACCATGCGTGCATCCATCTGGGCGTTAGGTCCGCTGGTGGCGCGTTTCGGTCAGGGCCAGGTTTCGCTGCCAGGCGGCTGCGCCATTGGCGCACGTCCGGTTGACTTGCATATCTCTGGTCTGGAGCAGCTGGGTGCCGAAATCAAACTGGAAGAGGGCTACGTCAAGGCTTCTGTCGATGGCCGCCTGAAGGGCGCGAATATCGTTATGGATAAAGTCAGCGTTGGCGCGACGGTCACCATTATGAGCGCAGCAACGCTGGCGACCGGTACGACGGTGATTGAAAATGCCGCGCGCGAGCCAGAAATTGTCGACACCGCGAACTTCCTCAATACGCTGGGTGCAAAAATCACCGGCGCAGGTAGCGATCGTATTACCATTGAAGGCGTTGAGCGCCTGGGTGGCGGTGTTTACCGTGTGCTGCCCGATCGCATTGAAACCGGCACCTTCCTGGTTGCGGCGGCGATTTCTCGTGGCAAAGTGATTTGCCACAATGCGCAGCCTGATACGCTGGATGCGGTACTGGCTAAACTGCGTGAGGCAGGCGCTGATATCGAAACCGGTGAAGACTGGATCAGCCTTGATATGCACGGCGAACGCCCGAAAGCGGTGAACTTCCGTACTGCGCCGCATCCAGGCTTCCCGACCGATATGCAGGCACAGTTTACCTTGCTGAACCTGGTGGCTGAAGGTACCGGTATCATTACCGAAACTATCTTCGAAAACCGCTTTATGCACGTGCCTGAGCTGATTCGTATGGGCGCACATGCAGAAATCGAAAGTAACACGGTGATTTGCCACGGCACTGAGACCCTGTCAGGTGCTCAGGTGATGGCCACCGATTTACGCGCTTCTGCCAGTCTGGTACTGGCAGGCTGTATTGCTGAAGGTACTACCATCGTCGATCGTATTTACCATATCGATCGTGGCTATGAGCATATCGAAGATAAGCTGATGGCGATGGGAGCGAATATTCAACGCGTTAGCGGCGAATAATTCACTGCCAGCAGCAGGCGATAACTCTCTGGGCCGACAACATGTCGGCCCATTTTTTCAGGTGCGCATAAGTTTTTTGCGGTCAATCAGCTGCTGGGTGACCTTATCGTAATAGCGACTGGGCCAAATAACTGCCGGATGTATGGCAATCGCCTCGGCAATTAACCATTCACCTTTTGGCCATGGACGTGTGAGCGCATTGGCTAATGTCGACGAGCTCAATCCTGCCTGACGGGAAACGGCCGCCAGCGATGTACCACGCTTGCGTAATGCGGCAATAATATCTGCCGGATGCCAGTCCTTATTCCTTGCATACATAATCCTTCCTCCTTGAGAAACTCTTCCGGTCAAATCAGGCGATCACCTGAGGGTTATTACCGGATAATTTATAACAATTATTTTCCATAAAGCTCCAGTAATTTTTCGTAAAGGAGACGATTTTGTGTAGGGGCGCGCAGAAGGGGTGTAACGGGTTGCAACAACAAAAACAGCGGGATAAGCGATCGGCGAAGGAGGGAAGGGGAACGCGCAGGCGTTCCCCGGAAACATCAGAATTCGCGCTGTACCGACATATGGGCCAGAGCCTCAAGCGCGCTGCGCCACGGTGATTCTGGCAGAGCCTGCAGTGCGGAAATGGCTTTATCCGCTTCCTGTTCGGCGCGCGCGCGCGTCCACTCAAGTGAGCCGTGCTGGCGCATGGTTTCCAGAACGGGTTCCAGTAAATGACGACCGTTACCCTCTTCGATAGCTTTACGAATCATCGCGGCTTGCTCAGCATTGCCGTGTTGCATGGCATGCAATAACGGTAACGTGGGTTTACCTTCGCTCAGATCGTCGCCGACATTTTTGCCTAAGGTTTGACCATCAGCGCTGTAATCCAGCAGATCGTCAATCAGCTGAAACGCGGTGCCAATATAGCGACCATAGTCCTGCAACGCTTTTTCCTGCGCATCGCTCGCATCGGCGAGGATCGCCGATGATTGCGCCGCAGCTTCGAATAAGCGCGCCGTTTTGCTGTAAATCACCCGCATATAACTCTCTTCAGTAATATCCGGATCGTTACAGTTCATCAGCTGTAGCACTTCGCCTTCAGCAATTACGTTCACCGCTTCTGACATCAGGGCCAGTACCCGCAGTGAGCCGAGGCTGGTCATCATCTGAAATGCGCGGGTATAAATAAAATCGCCGACCAGCACGCTGGCCGCGTTACCAAAAGCGGCATTGGCGGTGGCCTTACCCCTGCGCATGTCCGACTCGTCCACCACATCATCATGCAGCAGCGTGGCGGTATGGATAAATTCGATCAGCGCTGCCACGGTGACGTGCTGCTTGCCGCTATAGTTCACAGCACGTGCAGCGAGCACCGCAATCATCGGACGAATACGTTTGCCCCCTCCGCTGATAATGTAATATCCCAACTGATTGATGAGAGAAACATCTGAATTCAGTTGCTCGAGGATTGTCTCGTTGACGGCCGCCATATCCTGCGCGGTTAATTCATTTATCTGTTCTAAGTTCATCAGTCTGTTCAGCTATCGCTCTGTTCACTGCTATCCCCATCCTGCTCTAAGCTGCCCGGTATTGGCTACACCAGCTCACCCGGTTCACAGCGTTATCGCTGCTATCGGGGGGTTGCGGATGGGCCGTAGTCCTGCAACTCAAATTATTTTGGGTTATGATAAGCGCCTTATTCGTGCTCGCGGCAAGTAATGTATTACAGATTGTACTTGAAAAACGAGGCGGATGAACGCCAACAATCATGCTGCGTTTTTTTTCTGCAATCCTTTGCATTGGACTCTTGTCAACGCGAGGGAATTTGCGTAGAATTCGCGCCCTATTGTGAATATTTATAGCGCCGCCTGAAAATTAAAAGAAGGCATGCGCGGAAAGCGGAGTTTTATATGTACGCGGTTTTCCAAAGTGGTGGTAAACAACACCGAGTTAGCGAAGGTCAGACCGTTCGCCTGGAAAAGCTGGACATCGCAACCGGCGAAACCATTGAGTTCGATCAGGTTCTGATGATTGCAAACGGCGAAGACGTTCAGATCGGCGCACCATTAGTTTCTGGCGGCCTGATTAAAGCAGAAATCGTTGCTCACGGTCGTGGCGAGAAAATTAAGATTGTTAAGTTTCGTCGTCGTAAACACCACCGTAAGCAGCAAGGCCACCGTCAGTGGTTCACTGATGTGAAAATCACTGGCATCAGCGCCTAAGAGGAGATCTGACAAATGGCACACAAAAAGGCTGGCGGCTCTACTCGTAACGGTCGCGATTCCAATGCAAAACGCCTCGGCGTTAAGCGTTTCGGTGGTGAATCAGTTCTGGCTGGTAGCATCATCGTTCGTCAGCGTGGCACCAAATTCCATGCAGGCACCAACGTAGGTTGTGGTCGTGACCACACCCTGTTTGCAACTGCAGACGGCAAAGTCAAATTCGAAATTAAAGGCCCGAACAACCGTAAATACATCAGCATCGTTGCTGAGTAAGGTTTTCGAGTCTCAGGGCTGCCTGAAAAGGCCGACCTGAACTGACGAAGATAAGCCCCGCAAATGTTGCGGGGCTTTTTACATTCTGGTCTTCTCTGACCGCAGGATGCAAAAATGCAACAACAGGCAGGGGTTGGTATGGCACTGGCGCTGGTCACAGCGATGTGCTGGGGCTCACTGCCTATTGTGATGAAACAACTATTGGTGGTGATGGATCCGTTCACCATTGTGTTTTATCGGTTTTTACTGGCCGGACTGGGATTGGGCATTATTCTGGCCCTGAAACGTCAGCTGCCACCACTGCGTATCTGTCGTAGCCCACGCTGGTTGCTGATGCTGTTCATTGCCACCTGTGGCTTGCTCGGTAACTTTGTGCTGTTCAGCTCGTCGTTACAGTACCTCAGCCCTACGGCTTCGCAAGTGATTGCGCAACTGGCACCGCCTGGCATGATGATCGCCAGCGTCTTTATTCTGAAAGAAAAGATGCGCGTGACCCAGATTATCGGGGCGGTATCACTGCTCTGTGGGCTGGTGATGTTTTTTAATACCAGCCTGATCGAGATTTTTACCCGCCTGTCAGACTATACGATGGGCGTAATACTGGGCGTCAGTGCCGCAGTGGTTTGGGTCACTTATGGTGTGACACAAAAAATTTTGCTGCGGCGTCTCGCCTCACAGCAAATTCTGTTTTTGCTGTATGTTTTATGTACAATAGCGTTACTGCCGTTGGCACAGCCGGCTAAATTGCTGCAGCTTGACGGCTGGCAGCTGCTTTGCTTGCTCTATTGCGGCCTGAATACCCTGGTCGGCTACGGCGCATTAGCTGAAGCTTATGCGCGCTGGCAGGCGGCACAGGTCAGCGCCTTAGTCACGCTGACGCCACTGTTTACGCTGCTGTTTTCTGAATTATTATCGCTGGCCTGGCCCGATTTTTTCGCGGCACCGATACTGAACCTGTTGGCTTATATCGGCGCGATGGTCGTGGTGGCTGGCGCCATGTTTTCCGCAATTGGTCATCGCTTGTGGCCTCGGCGGAACAAACCCGTCCCGGTGCCTTCGCTCCGGTCAACGGGCGAATGATTTACGGAGAAGTAAAATGAAGTTTGTAGATGAAGCGACGATTCTGGCTGTCGCAGGCGATGGCGGTAATGGCTGCGTAAGCTTCCGTCGTGAAAAATATATCCCGAGAGGCGGTCCCGATGGCGGTGACGGCGGGGATGGCGGCGATGTCTATATGGTCGCCGACGAAAACCTGAATACGCTTATCGATTACCGATTTGAAAAATCTTTCCGCGCTGAACGTGGTCAGAACGGCCAGAGCCGTGACTGTACCGGTAAACGTGGTAAAGACATTATCATCAAGGTGCCAGTGGGTACCCGCGTGATCGATCAGGGCACTGGCGAAACTATCGGTGATATGACGCGCCATGAGCAGAAGCTGATGGTAGCGAAGGGCGGCTGGCATGGCCTGGGTAATACCCGCTTTAAATCCTCCGTTAACCGTACGCCGCGTCAGAAAACCATGGGAACTCCTGGTGAGAAGCGCGATCTGCAGCTGGAACTGATGCTGCTGGCAGACGTGGGTATGCTTGGCCTGCCTAACGCCGGTAAGTCGACCTTTATCCGTTCCGTTTCTGCGGCCAAACCTAAAGTGGCGGACTATCCGTTTACCACTCTGGTTCCAAGCCTCGGCGTGGTCCGCATGGACAGCGAGCAGAGCTTTGTGGTCGCCGATATTCCGGGCCTGATTGAAGGTGCGGCGGATGGTGCCGGTCTGGGCATTCGCTTCCTGAAGCACCTTGAGCGCTGTCGCGTATTGTTACACCTTATCGACCTCGCACCGATCGATGAAACCGATCCGGTCAATAACGCCCGCATCATTCTGGGTGAGCTGGAAAAATACAGCGAGAAGCTGTTCCAGAAACCTCGCTGGCTGGTCTTCAACAAAGTCGACCTGCTGGACGACGAAGAAGCAGAAGCACGCGCCAAAGCGATTGCTGAAGCGCTGGGCTGGACTGACAAGTACTATCTGATCTCTGCGGCTAATCGCGTTGGTGTTAATGCACTGTGCTGGGATGTGATGTCCTTCATCAATGCCAACCCGAAAGAAGCGGCAGAAGAAGAGAAGCAGCCTGAGAAAGTCGAATTTATGTGGGATGACTATCATCGTGAGCAGCTGGCTGAAGCACAGGCTGAAGCTGAGGAAGATGATGACTGGGATGACGACTGGGACGAAGATGACGACGAAGGTGTCGAAATCATCTATCAGCGTTAAACCTCACGGGGCACATTATGTGCCCCGTTTTATTACTGACAGCGCCTGGAATACCGGGTTTCCGCTAAGTAAGCACTCAGTTATTCTGATAAATATCTTTGTATAAACGGCTTTCAAAACGCACCAGTGGGATACGGCGCTGGCGCTGATCCTGCGGCGCGACGGCATAGCCAGAGAGGAACTGAACGAATGCCACACGTTGGCCACTGGCGGTGGTCAGGAAGCCAGCTAGGTTATAAACCCCTTGTAATGATCCGGTTTTCGCCGACAGCTTGCCATCAACGCCCGCCTCATGCAGGCCACCGCGATAACGCAGGGTGCCGTCATAGCCTGACAGCGGTAGCATCGAGATAAAGTTTAGCTGCTGGTCGTTCTGAGCAATATATTGCAGAACCTGCATCATGGTGGCTGGCGAGATCAGATCGTGGCGTGATAAGCCCGATCCATCCACTTGAATGCTGTTTCCCATATCGATATTGGCTTTCTGACGCAGAATCTGGCGCACTGCATCTTGTCCGGCACGCCAGGTACCCGGCACGTTAAAGCGCTCGCGGCCAATGGTGCGGAAAACCGTATCGGCAATCATATTGTCGGACTTTTTCAGCATAATCTTCAGCAGATCGTGCAGCGGTGCCGACTGAGTCTGTGCCAGCACGGTTCCGGCAGCATTCTGGCGCTTTTCACGCACCAGGTGGCCGGTGTAATCAATACCGGCACTTTGCAGTTCATCTTTCAGGATCGCACCGGCATAGCTGGCACCATCCTGCACGGCAAAGGCCAGCGGCAACGGTTCAGCACGCTGGGTCATGCAGCCGGTGAGTGTGAAACGGTTTAACTCACCCGGAACGACATCCAGTTCGCAGTACTGGGCTTCAGAGGAGCCTTTCGCCAGCGTGCGCACCTCACTGAACATATTGACCGGGTAGAATGACGCTACGCGGATAAACGCGTTGTCGCCCGGATTTGGCGCGCTGTACAGCGAAACCGAGAAGCAGTTGCGGTCAACAATAGCCGCACCCGGCGGGGCGCTGAAGCACTGGGTCATGTCGTTCCACGGCCAGCCAGGCGCTTTGTCATGGCTGGAAAACACCGAGGTATCAATCACCAGGTTGCCCTCAATATGCTGTACACCCTGTTTTTTTAACACGGCGACCATATTGCGCAAATTTTGCCGCGTCAGCGTAGGATCGCCGCCAAAGCGCGCAATCAAATCGCCACGCAGCGTATCACCTGAAAGAGTGCCTTTACTCTCCAGCGTAGTCTGGAAGCGGTAGTCTGGGCCAAGCTGCAACAGTGCTGCCAGCGCAGTAATCACTTTCATGGTACTGGCCGGTAGCGCCATTTGCTGGCTGTGATAATCAAGCAGCGGTGTTGTCGCGCCAACTTTCTGCACCATTAGCGCCAGGTTTGCACCATCTGGCAAATATTGAGCATACTCTTCAACGGGCGCAGCGTTAGCTTGCAGCATAAACGCGAAGGTTAATCCGGTAACAAGTCGTGAAAATCGCATAATCTCGCGGTAACTGACAGTAAACGAGCTGTCATACTACGGTGCATTGAGGTGCAAAGTAAACGATGACCCATAGGGAACTCTGGGTTAAAATACGTATCAAAATGCAAAACCGATCCTGACCCTGGGGATAATCTCCGGGTCAGGTTTCTTTTGTTTGCAATTCGGCAGTAAGCGCGGCAGAACGCAGTTTCTGCAGTCACCCTGTCAGGATGACGACACTTTGAACAGGATAGATTACGAGGTATTGAGATGAACCAGATTCCGATGACGTTAAGGGGCGCCGAGAGGTTGCGCGAAGAGCTCGAAGAGCTGAAAACCGTTAAACGCCCCAGAATTATTGCCTCAATTGCAGAAGCACGCGAGCATGGTGATTTGAAAGAAAATGCCGAATATCATGCTGCGCGTGAAGAACAGGGTTTCTGTGAAGGCCGTATTCAGGAGATTGAAGCTAAACTCTCCAATGCGCAGGTGATTGATGTCACTAAAATGAATGCTAACGGTCGCGTGATTTTTGGTGCGACAGTCAGCATCATGAATGTGGAAAGCGAAGAAGAGTTTACCTACCGCATTGTCGGTGACGATGAGGCGGACTTTAAACAGAATCTGATTTCAGTTAATTCACCGATGGCACGTGGCCTGATCGGTAAAGAAGTGGATGATGTCGTCGTGATCAAAACGCCGGGCGGCGATGTTGATTACGAAATTCTGAAAATCGAATACGTCTGAGTCCGCTCGGATAAAATCTACCGCTGGCTGGAATTGACGGCAGTTTTATCGGTCAGATTGTGCGGTTGAACAAAATTTCCGCATATTCGCGCCAGTTGGTCAGATTTTAAAAGGTCGAATGTAAAGAAAGGAAAAAGGCCGCGTTGCGGCCTTTTATCTGATGCAGGAGCATGGCACTTTTGCCATCAATGAGCCTTGAGCACCGGGATAATTACCCTTAAAGTGCGTTATTAAGGCAGGCCATTAACGCGGTATTGAAATCTTGCGTTCCTTTGATGGGCGATACAGCACCAGCGTTTTGCCGATTACCTGCACGTTACTTGCACCCGTCTCGCGTACGATCGCTTCGACTACCAGCGTTTTGGTTTCACGGTCTTCGGTCGCGATTTTCACCTTGATTAATTCATGGTGTTCAAGTGCTTGTTCGATCTCGGCCAGCACACCTTCGGTCAGGCCATTGTTACCCAGCATGACAACGGGCTTCAGTGGATGCGCCAGGCCTTTCAGGTGCTGTTTTTGTTTGGGACTCAGATTCATCGTATTTTTTACTTACATTGGGATTGAAAACGGTACATTCTACCGCCATCTCGAGTGTATCACCAAACGGCAGAACCGTTTTGGGCGGTTTATTTATCGCTTATGATGAAGAATAGTTGGAAATTGTATGACTGGTAAAAAGCGTTCGGCCAGTTCCAGCCGCTGGCTGCAGGAACACTTTAGCGATAAATATGTGCTTCAGGCGCAGAAAAAAGGGTTGCGCTCGCGTGCCTGGTTTAAACTTGATGAAATACAGCAGAGTGACAAGCTGTTTAAGCCAGGAATGACCGTGGTCGATCTTGGCGCGGCTCCGGGCGGCTGGTCGCAATATGTGGTAACACAGATTGGTAACAAAGGCCGTATCATCGCCTGTGATATTTTACCGATGGATCCCATCGTCGGTGTCGATTTCCTTCAGGGCGATTTTCGTGAAGAATTAGTGCTTAAAGCGCTGCTGGAGCGCGTTGGCGAGCAAAAAGTTCAGGTTGTGATGTCGGATATGGCACCCAACATGAGTGGTACACCTGCCGTTGATATTCCCCGGTCGATGTATTTAGTTGAACTGGCGCTGGAGATGTGTCGGGATGTTCTGGCACCTGGCGGCAGTTTTTTAGTGAAAGTGTTTCAGGGAGATGGCTTTGATGAATACCTCCGGGAAATTCGCTCCCTGTTTACGAAGGTAAAAATTCGTAAGCCGGACGCTTCGCGTTCACGTTCGCGCGAAGTGTACATTGTAGCGACAGGGCGAAAACTATAACCAAAATAATTGGGGTCGTATTCACAACTGCGATTCCAGGTTTAAAGGATATATAGTACCCTACGCTGTCTGTTAACACAGTTGTAATATGAGGTTAATCCCTTGAGTGACATGGCGAAAAACCTGATTCTCTGGTTAGTCATCGCAGTTGTTCTGATGTCTGTATTCCAGAGCTTTGGGCCCAGCGAGTCGAATAGCCGCAGGGTTGATTACTCAACCTTCCTGTCGGAAGTGAACCAGGATCAGGTCCGCGAGGCACGTATTAACGGGCGTGAGATCAACGTAACTAAAAAAGACAGTAATCGATACACGACCTACATCCCTGTCAACGATCCCAAGTTACTCGATAACCTGTTGACCAAAAATGTAAAAGTTGTCGGTGAACCACCAGAAGAACCAAGCCTGCTGGCTTCAATCTTTATCTCCTGGTTCCCGATGCTGTTGTTGATCGGTGTCTGGATCTTCTTCATGCGTCAGATGCAAGGCGGTGGCGGTAAGGGCGCGATGTCCTTCGGCAAGAGTAAAGCCCGCATGCTGACTGAAGATCAGATTAAAACCACCTTTGCTGATGTCGCAGGTTGTGACGAAGCGAAAGAGGAAGTGAGCGAGCTGGTTGAATACCTGCGCGAGCCGAGTCGTTTCCAGAAACTGGGTGGTAAAATTCCGAAAGGCGTACTGATGGTGGGGCCACCGGGTACCGGTAAAACGTTGCTGGCAAAAGCGATTGCCGGTGAAGCGAAAGTGCCTTTCTTTACCATTTCCGGTTCTGACTTTGTCGAAATGTTCGTCGGTGTCGGTGCATCACGTGTGCGTGATATGTTCGAGCAGGCGAAAAAGGCCGCTCCTTGCATCATCTTTATCGATGAGATCGATGCCGTCGGTCGTCAGCGTGGCGCCGGTTTAGGCGGTGGTCATGACGAACGTGAGCAGACGCTGAACCAGATGCTGGTTGAGATGGATGGCTTTGAAGGCAACGAAGGTATCATCGTGATTGCCGCGACTAACCGTCCTGATGTACTTGACCCTGCGTTACTGCGTCCGGGCCGTTTCGACCGCCAGGTTGTGGTCGGTCTGCCAGACGTTCGTGGTCGCGAGCAGATTCTGAAAGTGCATATGCGTCGTGTGCCACTGGCAACCGATATTGATGCATCAGTCATTGCACGTGGTACGCCGGGCTTCTCTGGTGCTGACCTGGCTAACCTGGTCAACGAAGCGGCACTGTTTGCTGCGCGCGGTAACCGCCGCGTGGTGTCGATGGTTGAGTTTGAAAAAGCCAAAGACAAAATCATGATGGGTGCAGAACGTCGCTCCATGGTGATGACCGAATCGCAGAAAGAGTCGACCGCTTATCACGAAGCAGGCCACGCGATTATTGGCCGCCTGGTACCGGAACACGATCCGGTGCACAAAGTGACCATCATTCCTCGCGGACGTGCGCTGGGTGTGACTTTCTTCCTGCCTGAAGGCGACGCGATCAGCGCCAGCCGTCAGAAACTGGAAAGTCAGCTTTCTACGCTGTACGGCGGCCGTCTGGCTGAAGAGATTATCTACGGTGTGGAACATGTTTCCACCGGTGCTTCTAACGACATTAAAGTCGCTACCAACATCGCTCGTAACATGGTCACCCAGTGGGGCTTCTCAGAGAAATTAGGTCCGTTGCTGTATGCTGAAGAAGATGGTGAAGTTTTCCTCGGTCGCTCGGTAGCAAAAGCCAAGCACATGTCCGATGAGACTGCGCGTATTATCGATCAGGAAGTGAAATCTCTGGTTGAGCAGAATTACCAGCGCGCCCGTCGCTTGTTGAATGAAAACATGGACATCCTTCACGCGATGAAAGACGCGCTGATGAAGTATGAAACCATTGATGCTCCGCAGATTGACGATCTGATGGCTCGCCGCGAAGTGCGTCCGCCAGCAGGTTGGGAAGAAGCAAGCAGCAACAATAATTCAGATGACAACGGTACGCCAAAAGCACCGCGTCCGGTCGATGAGCCACGTACGCCAAACCCAGGCAACACCATGTCTGAGCAGTTCGGCGACAAATAATTCGGCTTCAACGAATCGACTGACACCTCCAAAACCCCGGCTCTGACCGGGGTTTTTTCTTGCTGAATATTTTTAAGCTAAAGTGCAAACCCTCATTACCCAAGGAAAATCAGAATGAAGTTACACGCCAGAAACTCGGTTTTGGATCTCGCATATCCCCAGGTCATGGGCATTTTGAACGTCACACCAGACTCCTTTTCCGATGGCGGTAAGCATAATTCGCTGATTCACGCGCTGACCCATGCCAACGACATGATCAATGTCGGGGCCACGATTATTGATGTTGGCGGCGAGTCGACGCGTCCCGGTGCCGCAGAAGTCAGCGTGGAAGAAGAGCTGGAGCGCGTAGTACCGGTGGTTGAAGCGCTGGCGCAGCGTTTTGAAGTGTGGATCTCGGTTGATACTTCCAAGCCAGAAGTGATCCGTGAGTCAGCGCGAGCAGGCGCTCACATCATTAACGATATTCGCTCTTTGCAGGAGCCGGGCGCGCTGGAAGCCGCGGCGGAAACCGGGCTACCGGTTTGCCTGATGCATATGCAGGGTGATCCGCAATCGATGCAGCAATCGCCGCACTATCAGAGTGTGCTGGCAGACGTCGATGCATTTTTTGTGCAGCATATCGCGCGCTGTGAAGCGGCGGGTATTAAAAAAGAGCAATTGATTCTCGACCCGGGCTTTGGTTTCGGTAAGAATCTCTCTCACAATTATCAACTGCTGGCGCATCTGGCCGATCTGCATCATTTTGGTTTGCCATTATTAGTTGGAATGTCCCGTAAATCGATGATAGGACAGCTGCTGAATGTCGGACCATCGCAGCGATTGACCGGCAGTATTGCCTGCGCGGTGATTGCCGCCATGCAGGGCGCGCACATTGTGCGAGTACATGACGTTAAAGAAACCGTCGAGGCGATGCGAGTCGTCGAAGCGACACGATCAGCGAAGGAATAGTAACGCTATGAGTAATCGTAAGTATTTTGGTACCGATGGCATCCGCGGCAAAGTGGGCGAAACCCCGATTACCCCCGATTTTGTGCTGAAACTGGGCTGGGCGGCTGGCAAGGTGCTGGCGAGCCACGGCTCGAAAAAAATTATCATCGGTAAAGATACTCGCATCTCTGGTTATATGCTGGAGTCGGCGCTGGAAGCCGGGCTGTCAGCAGCAGGCCTGTCAGCCTCGTTCACCGGACCGATGCCAACCCCGGCAGTGGCTTACCTGACGCGTACTTTCCGTGCGGAAGCCGGTATCGTGATTTCGGCTTCACATAATCCCTTCGACGATAACGGCATTAAATTTTTCTCGATTGATGGCACCAAGCTGCCGGATGAAGTGGAAGAGGCGATTGAAGCCGAGATGGAAAAGCCTATCACCTGCGTCGAGTCAGCTGAACTGGGCCGCGCCAGCCGCATTGTTGACGCTGCCGGCCGTTATATCGAATTCTGCAAGGGTACTTTCCCGAGCGAGCTGAGCCTGAGCGGGCTTAAAATTGTGGTGGACTGCGCCAATGGTGCGACCTATCACATTGCGCCGAACGTGCTGCGAGAGCTGGGTGCAACGGTGATTGCCATCGGCTGTCAGCCGGACGGCATGAATATCAATAAAGAGTGCGGTGCGACCGATGTGCGCATGTTACAGGAACGCGTATTGGCAGAAAAAGCCGATATCGGCCTGGCGTACGACGGCGACGGCGACCGTATTATGATGGTCGACCACCTGGGTAACAAAGTCGATGGTGACCAGATTCTGTATATTATTGCGCGCGAAGGTCTGCGTCAGGGTCAGCTGAAGGGCGGTGTTGTCGGTACGCTGATGAGCAATATGGGTCTCGAGCTGGCGCTGAAGCAGCTGGGTATTCCGTTTGCCCGGGCGAAAGTCGGTGATCGTTATGTGCTGGAGAAATTGCAGGAGAAAGGCTGGCGTATCGGTGCTGAAAACTCTGGTCATGTGATCCTGCTGGATAAAACCACCACCGGCGACGGCATTGTGGCAGGTTTGCAAGTACTCACCGCTATGGTACGTAACCATATGACGCTGCACGATCTGTGCAGTGGCATGAAATTACTGCCGCAGATTCTGGTCAACGTGCGCTTTAGCGGCGCAACCGATCCACTGGAAGATGCGACGGTAAAAGCAGTCACGGCGGAAGTAGAGAAAGAGCTGGAAGGGCGTGGTCGCGTGCTGTTGCGTAAATCCGGCACTGAGCCACTGATTCGCGTGATGGTTGAAGGCGAAGATGAAACCCAGGTCACTACACTGGCACATCGTATCGCCGATGCGGTAAAAGCAGTCTGATTATGTAGCGGCGGCGTTCTCGCCGCCTGTGAAGAGGTTTGCACCTCAGCCCGTCTTCAGAACCGCCTTTAAACGGCTTGCCTGTAATCGGTTGATGCTTACCGGATAACTGCTCGTTTTTTCTGCTGAAATTGACAATATGGCGTTTTTTTCCGCAATCAGCTGGCGGCAATGAAATTGCGCTTGCGCGGACAAGGACCTTTGGTTAGTATTCACACCCGCTTCTGGTGGGTGTGATGACAACATCCATTTGACTGGTTTGAAGCTATTTATGTGCGGTTAGCGCGCAAGGAACAGGTTGATTATGTACGAAGCTCTTCTGGTAATTTTCCTTATTGTGGCACTGGGCCTTGTAGGTCTGATCATGCTGCAGCAAGGTAAAGGCGCGGATATGGGAGCCTCCTTCGGTGCAGGCGCTTCCGGTACTCTGTTTGGTTCAAGCGGTTCAGGCAACTTTATGACCCGTATGACCGCAGTGCTGGCTACCCTGTTCTTTATTATCAGCCTGGTTCTGGGTAACCTGAACAGCAATAAAACCACGAAAGGTAGCGAGTGGGATAATCTCACGCAGCCAGCTCAGTCTGAACAGACTGCGCCAGCGAAACCGGCAACGCCGAGCAGCGACATCCCGCAGTAAGCAGTAAAAAGTTACAATTTCGATGCGACAGAAATAAAAAAGTCGCCGTCTTAAAGTGCCGAGGTGGTGGAATTGGTAGACACGCTACCTTGAGGTGGTAGTGCCCGATTGGGCTTACGGGTTCAAGTCCCGTCCTCGGTACCAAATCTCAGAATTGCTTGCGTTAAGCGCAAGATCGGCGTAATATTCGCCACGTTTTCGGACGCGGGGTGGAGCAGCCTGGTAGCTCGTCGGGCTCATAACCCGAAGGTCGTCGGTTCAAATCCGGCCCCCGCAACCACTTTCCCTTAGAGTTCTTTTTCAAATATACTGTATGCATCTTACGGCGCATTTTCAGCGAGTTTTGAAAAAAATTCTTTTGGATTGTGTGCCGAGCCGCAATTGCGGCGTACAGGGTCCAGTCGCATTAAGCCCCGAATTTTCGGGGTTTTTTGTTATCAGGCTATCAAAACACTGGGCTATTAAGCCCTTTTTTTATGTCTTGGGGGTGGCTTTGTCCACATTAGAGCAAAAATTAACAGAGCTGATTTCGGCACCAGTAGAAGCGCTTGGCTACGAACTGGTCGGTATTGAGTTCGTTCGTGGTCGCACATCCACGCTGCGCATCTATATTGATAGCGAAGACGGTATCAACGTTGACGATTGTGCTGATGTCAGCCATCAGGTTAGTGCGGTAATGGACGTTGAAGATCCCATCACCGTTGCCTACAACCTTGAAGTCTCTTCACCGGGCCTTGAGCGCCCCCTGTTTACTGCAGCACATTACACGCAATTCATTGGCGAACAAGTCAGCCTGGTTTTGCGTATGGCCGTACAAAACCGCCGCAAATGGCAGGGCATCATTAAATCTGTTGAAGGTGAAATGATCACTGTTACCGTTGAGGGTAGCGATGAAGTGTTCGCGCTGAGTAATATCCAGAAAGCGAACCTGGTCCCCCACTTTTAAACGTCCGGATTGAGGCTAACCAGGATGAACAAAGAAATCTTAGCTGTTGTAGAGGCAGTTTCTAACGAAAAAGCCCTCCCGCGTGAGAAAATTTTCGAAGCGCTGGAGAGCGCGCTGGCCACTGCAACCAAGAAAAAATACGAACAAGAGATCGATGTTCGCGTTAGCATCGATCGGAAAAGCGGCGATTTTGATACTTTCCGTCGCTGGGTGATTGTGGATGAAGTTACACAACCGACCCGTGAAATCACGCTGGAAGCTGCACGTTACGAAGATGAAGCATTCAATCTCGGCGAGTTTGTTGAAGATCAGATTGAATCTGTCACTTTTGACCGCATTACTACTCAGACAGCGAAACAAGTTATCGTACAGAAAGTACGTGAAGCTGAGCGCGCGATGGTGGTTGATGCGTTCCGTCAGCACGAAGGTGAGATCATCACCGGTGTGGTGAAGAAAGTAAATCGTGACAACATCACCCTCGATCTGGGTAGCAATGCTGAAGCAGTCATTATCCGTGAAGATATGTTGCCACGTGAAAACTTCCGTCCGGGTGACCGCATTCGTGGCGTACTGTACGCTGTGCGTCCGGAAGCTCGCGGTGCTCAACTGTTTGTCAGCCGCTCTAAACCAGAGATGCTGATTGAACTGTTCCGCATTGAAGTGCCGGAAATCGGCGAAGAAGTGATTGAAATTAAAGCAGCCGCTCGCGATCCAGGTTCTCGTGCCAAGATCGCAGTGAAGACCAATGACAAGCGTATCGACCCGGTCGGTGCTTGTGTCGGCATGCGCGGTGCGCGTGTTCAGGCGGTATCCAGCGAATTAGGCGGTGAGCGTATTGATATCGTGCTATGGGACGACAACCCGGCACAGTTCGTTATCAATGCCATGGCCCCTGCTGATGTCGCGTCAATCGTGGTGGATGAAGATAATCACACCATGGATATCGCTGTTGAAGCCGGAAACCTGGCTCAGGCGATCGGCCGTAACGGCCAAAACGTGCGTCTGGCTTCTCAACTGAGTGGCTGGGAGCTGAACGTGATGACGGTCGACGACCTGCAGGCCAAACACCAGGCTGAAGCACATGCAGCCATCGACGTCTTTACCAAATATCTCGACATCGACGAAGATTTCGCCACCGTTCTGGTTGAAGAAGGCTTCTCCTCTTTGGAAGAGCTGGCTTATGTACCAATCAATGAACTGCTGGACATCGACGGCCTTGATGAAGATACGGTAGAAGCGCTGCGCGACCGTGCGAAAAATGCGTTGACCACCCTGGCACTGGCAAAAGAAGAGAGCCTTGGCGATAGCAAACCGGCAGATGATTTACTGAATCTGGAAGGTCTGGATCGCGCACTGGCGTTCAAACTGGCGGCGAAAGGTGTATGCACGCTGGAAGATCTTGCTGAGCAGGGTGTTGACGATCTGTCAGATATTGAAGGCCTCAGCGATGAGCGGGCCGGTGAGCTGATTATGGCTGCGCGCAATATCTGCTGGTTCGGTGACGACGCGTAATAACAGGAAGGAACAGCATGACAGATGTAACCGTAAAATCGCTGGCCGCAGAGATAGAGACTTCGGTAGAACGCCTGGTACAGCAATTCGCTGACGCAGGGATCCGTAAGTCTGAAACTGACTCTGTGACCCAGCAGGAAAAAGAAACCTTACTGACGCACCTGAATCGTGAGCACGGCAGCGTGTCAAGTAAGCTGACCCTGCAGCGCAAAACGCGCAGCACCTTGAATATTCCAGGCACCGGGGGTAAAAGTAAATCGGTGCAAATCGAAGTCCGCAAAAAGCGCACCTATGTGAAGGGCGAAACTGACGCTGAACAAGCGGAAGCAGAAGCGCAGGCACAGCGTGAAGCGGAAGAACAGGCTCGTGAGGCTGAAGAAAAAGCTAAACGTGAAGCAGCAGACAAAGCGAAACGTGAAGCCGAAGAGCAAGCCAAACGTGAAGCCGCCGACAAAGCAAGGCGCGAAGCAGCGGAAAAAGATAAAGTGAGCAATCAACCTACCGACGAAAAGACCCGGGCCAATCAATCAGATAAAGCCCGTCGCGAAGCCGAAGCCGCAGAGCTGAAGCGTAAAGCTGAAGAAGAAGCGCGCCGCAAGATCGAAGAAGACGCTAAGCGCGTAGCCGAAGAGGCCCGTAAAATGGCTGAAGAGAAAGGTGAAAGCTGGACCGTCGCGTCCGAAGAGCCGGAAGATACCTCCGATTACCACGTCACCACATCCACTCATGCCCGTCAGGCTGAAGATGAAAACGACCGTAAGGTTGAAGGTGAGCGTCGTAGCCGTCCGGTTAAAGCCGTACGTCAGAAGAAAGGCAACAAGCATTCTGAATCGAAAGCTGACCGCGAAGAAGCGCGCGCTCAGGTTCGCGGTGGTAAAGGCAAGCGTAAGCCTAGCTCGCTGCAGCAGGGCTTTAACAAGCCAGCGCAGGCGGTTAACCGTGATGTGATCATCGGCGAAACCGTGACCGTTGCCGAACTGGCCAATAAAATGGCAGTGAAAGGCTCCCTCGTCATCAAAGCGATGATGAAAATGGGCGCGATGGCGACTATCAACCAGGTTATCGACCAGGAAACTGCTCAGATGGTCGCGGAAGAAATGGGTCACAAAGTGACGCTGCGCCGCGAAAATGAGCTGGAAGAGGCGGTAATGGGCGACCGTGATACTGATGCTGCGCTGGAATCCCGCGCGCCAGTGGTCACCATTATGGGTCACGTTGACCATGGTAAAACCTCCTTGCTGGACTACATCCGTTCCACCAAAATCGCCTCTGGCGAAGCGGGCGGCATTACTCAGCATATCGGTGCTTACCACGTTGAAACCGAAAACGGTATGGTCACCTTCCTGGATACCCCAGGCCACGCCGCGTTTACCGCGATGCGTGCCCGTGGTGCTCAGGCAACTGACATCGTTATCCTGGTTGTTGCTGCGGACGACGGCGTGATGCCTCAGACCATCGAAGCTATTCAGCATGCGAAAGCAGCGAAAGTGCCGGTTGTGGTTGCGGTTAACAAAGTTGATAAGCCAGACGCCGATCCAGATCGCGTTAAAAACGAACTGACTCAGTACGGTATCATCCCGGAAGAGTGGGGCGGCGAGAACATGTTTGTTAACGTCTCCGCTAAAGCCGGTACCGGTATTGATGACCTGCTGAACGCAATCCTGCTGCAAGCTGAAGTTCTTGAACTGAAAGCTGTTCGTCAGGGTATGGCAAGCGGCGTAGTTATCGAATCCTTCCTTGATAAAGGTCGTGGTCCGGTTGCTACCGTACTGGTTCGTGAAGGTACGCTGAATAAAGGCGATATCGTGCTGTGCGGCTTTGAATATGGCCGTGTCCGTGCGATGCGTGACGAGTTAGGTCGCGAAGTGACCGAAGCTGGCCCGTCAATCCCGGTTGAGATCCTGGGTCTGTCAGGTGTTCCGGCCGCAGGTGATGAAGCAACTGTGGTGCGTGACGAGAAGAAAGCACGTGAAGTTGCGCTGTATCGTCAGGGCAAATTCCGCGAAGTTAAACTGGCTCGCCAGCAGAAATCTAAGCTGGAAAACATGTTCGCCAATATGACCGAAGGCGAAGTGTCCGAGCTGAACATCGTGCTGAAAGCCGACGTACAGGGTTCTGTCGAAGCGATTTCCGACTCGTTGCTGAAACTCTCCACCGACGAAGTGAAAGTGAAGATTGTTGGCTCCGGCGTAGGTGGTATCACCGAAACCGACGCGACTCTGGCTGCTGCGTCTAACGCAATTCTGGTTGGCTTTAACGTTCGTGCTGATGCCTCTGCGCGCCGCGTGATCGATTCTGAAAGTCTGGATCTGCGTTACTACTCCGTAATCTATAATCTGATTGACGAAGTGAAGCAGGCGATGAGCGGTATGCTGGCGCCTGAGTACAAACAGCAGATCATCGGTCTGGCTGAAGTACGTGACGTGTTCAAATCACCGAAATTTGGTGCTATCGCCGGTTGTATGGTCACCGAAGGTAACATCAAGCGTCACAACCCGATCCGTGTTCTGCGTGACAACGTGGTTATCTACGAAGGCGAGCTGGAGTCCCTGCGCCGCTTCAAAGATGACGTTAACGAAGTTCGTAACGGCATGGAATGTGGTATCGGCGTGAAGAACTATAACGATGTGCGCACTGGCGATATGATCGAAGTATTCGAAATTATCGAGATTCAACGCACCATCGATTAATAGTCACGCACGACGAGACTATTTTTTGGGAGGCCGCGTGCCTCCCTTATTATTTGGAGAATTAATTATGCCAAAAGAATTTGGTCGCCCGCAGCGTGTCTCCCAGGAGCTGCAAAAAGAGATCGCGATGATTTTACAGCGTGAGATCAAAGATCCTCGTCTGGGCATGATGGTTACCGTGTCTGGCGTCGAGCTTTCTCGCGACCTGGCTTATGCCAAAGTATTCGTTACCTTCCTGAATGACAAAGATGAAGAGGCGATTAAAGGCGGCCTGCGTGCGCTGGGTGATGCCGCTGGCTACATCCGTACCCTGCTGGGCAAAGCGATGCGTCTGCGCATCGTACCTGAGCTGACCTTCTTCTACGATAACTCGCTGGTCGAAGGGATGCGCATGTCTAACCTTGTCACTAACGTAGTGAAAAACGACGAACAGCGCCGTTCTTCTGCGGAAGAAGACAAGGAGGATTAATGAGTCGTCCTCGTCGTCGCGGTCGTGACATTCACGGTGTGCTGCTACTCGATAAGCCGCAGGGTTTGTCATCGAATGATGTGCTGCAGAAAGTAAAGCGCATCTTCAACGCTAACCGCGCAGGGCATACCGGTGCGCTGGATCCGCTGGCAACCGGCATGCTGCCGATCTGCCTTGGCGAAGCCACTAAGTTCTCCCAGTATCTGCTGGATTCAGACAAGCGTTATCGTGTGATCGCTCGCCTCGGCCAGCGCACTGATACTTCCGACGCCGATGGCGCGATAATCAGTGAACGTCCGGTGAGCTTTAACCAGCAGATGCTGGATGAAGCGCTCGACAGCTTCCGTGGGGAAACCCAGCAGGTGCCGTCGATGTATTCGGCGCTGAAATATCAGGGACGCAAGCTGTACGAGTATGCACGCGAAGGTATTGAAGTACCCCGCGAAGCGCGCAGCATTAAAGTGTATGAACTGCAGTTTATTCGCTGGGAAGGCGACGAGCTTGAGCTGGAAATCCACTGCTCGAAAGGCACGTATATTCGTACCATTATTGACGACCTCGGTGAAAAGCTCGGTTGCGGCGCGCATGTGATTATGCTGCGACGTCTGCAGGTGGCAACTTATCCGGTTGGCAATATGGTAACGCTGGAGCAACTGAATAGCTTGCTTGAGCAGGCGAATGCGGAAGGTGTCGCGCCGGGTGAAAAACTCGATGCGTTACTGATGCCCATGGACAGCCCGGCATCCGCTTTTCCTGAAGTGAACCTGCTGACCGTGGTCGCGGCTTATTTCAAGCAGGGTCAGCCGGTGCAGGCTTCCGGCGTGCCGGCCTCTGGCTTAGTGCGTGTGACCGAAGGTGAGGCGCGTAAGTTTATCGGCATGGCAGAAATTGATGACGATGGTCGCGTTGCGCCGCGTCGTCTGGTCGTGGAATATTCTGAGTGAGCCATTTGCCATCGTAACTGGCTCAGAGTAGAATGGCGCGGCTTTATACCAGCGTTTCTGACGCAGGTATAATCCTGGGTAGCTGAATTAGAGATCGGCGCCTGTACATTTATCTTATAATTTGGAGTTGTATTATGTCTCTAAGTGTTGAAACTAAAGCACAAATCGTTGCTGATTATGGTCGTGACGCTAACGACAGCGGTTCAACTGAAGTTCAGGTTGCTCTGCTGACTGCACAGATTAACCATCTGCAGGGTCACTTCTCTGAGCACAAAAAAGACCACCACAGCCGTCGCGGTCTGCTGCGTATGGTTTCTCAGCGTCGTAAGCTGCTGGATTACCTGAAGCGTAAAGATGTTGCACGTTACACCAGCCTGATCGAGCGTCTGGGTCTGCGTCGCTAAATCTTAGAATCTGTTCACAGGCGGTCATCGGCGTTAAACTGATGAAAGCACGGCTTGATGAACAGATTCGTGCGAGTTTCGTTAAAAGGGGGCCTTTACGGCCCCTTTTTTCGAGCAATCGGCAGCAATATTGCTCAAACTAATGTATTGTTGCTGAGTGTGATCTTTAGTTGCAGAGGTTCGCGCGGCTAATGAGAGGCTTTATCCAACGAGGCGTGGATTAAAGGTTGTCATTAGTCGCGAGGATGCAAATAAAGATTAAAAATCCACGGCAGAGCACGATGAAAGTGCCTGCTTTGCGTAAAGGATATTATTTTGCTGAACCCGATCGTACGTAAATTCCAATATGGTCAGCATACCGTTACCCTTGAAACCGGTATGATGGCGCGCCAGGCAACGGCTGCCGTAATGGTAAGCATGGACGACACCGCAGTGTTCGTCACCGTTGTTGGTCGTAAACAAGCTAAACCAGGTCAGGACTTCTTCCCGCTGACGGTTAACTATCAGGAGCGTACTTACGCTGCTGGTCGTATCCCGGGTAGTTTCTTCCGTCGTGAAGGCCGTCCAAGCGAAGGCGAAACCCTGATCTCCCGTCTGATTGACCGTCCGGTTCGTCCGCTGTTCCCGGAAGGTTTCGTCAATGAAGTACAGGTTATCGCTACCGTGGTTTCCGTTAACCCACAGGTTAACCCGGATATCGTGGCAATGATTGGTGCCTCTGCTGCACTGAGCCTGTCTGGTCTGCCGTTCAATGGTCCAATCGGTGCCGCGCGCGTCGGTTATATCAACGATCAGTACGTTCTGAACCCAACCAGCGACGAAGTTAAAGAAAGCAAACTGGACCTGGTAGTTGCTGGTACTCAGGGCGCAGTATTGATGGTTGAGTCTGAAGCCGATGTGCTGAGTGAAGAGCAGATGCTGGGCGCAGTGGTGTTCGGCCACGAGCAGCAGCAGATTGTTATTGAAAACATTAACTCACTGGTTGCTGAAGCAGGCAAACCACGTTGGGACTGGCAGCCAGAAGCAGTGAACGAAGCGCTGACTGCGCGCATCGCTGCACTGTCTGAATCTCGCCTGAGCGATGCTTACCGCATCACTGAGAAACAAGAACGCTACGAAAAAGTTGGCGTGATCAAGTCTGAAGCCACCGCAGCACTGCTGGCAGAAGATGAGACGCTGGACGAAGGCGAAATCAGCGACATTCTGCACGCTATCGAGAAAAACGTTGTGCGTAGCCGTGTTCTGAACGGTGAGCCGCGTATCGATGGCCGTGAGAAAGACATGATCCGTGGTCTGGATGTGCGTACTGGCGTGCTGCCACGTACTCACGGTTCCGCACTGTTCACCCGTGGTGAAACTCAGGCACTGGTTACCGCGACTCTGGGTACTGCCCGTGATGCGCAGAACCTGGATGAGCTGATGGGCGAGCGCACCGACAGCTTCCTGTTCCACTACAACTTCCCTCCGTACTCGGTGGGTGAGACCGGTATGGTCGGTTCTCCTAAGCGTCGTGAAATTGGTCACGGTCGCCTGGCGAAACGCGGCGTGCTGGCAATGATGCCGAAACCAGAAGACTTCCCGTACACCGTACGTGTTGTGTCTGAAATCACCGAATCTAACGGTTCTTCATCAATGGCTTCCGTTTGTGGTGCTTCACTGGCACTGATGGACGCAGGCGTACCGATCAAAGCCGCTGTTGCGGGTATCGCGATGGGCCTGGTGAAAGAAGGTGAGAAGTTTGTCGTTCTGTCTGACATCCTCGGTGACGAAGATCACCTCGGCGACATGGACTTCAAAGTAGCCGGTAGCCGTGACGGTATCACCGCGCTGCAAATGGATATTAAAATTGAAGGCATTACCCGCGAAATCATGCAGGAAGCGCTGAATCAGGCCAAAGGTGCACGTCTGCACATTCTGGGCGTGATGGAGCAGGCTATCAGCACACCGCGTGGCGATATTTCTCAGTTTGCACCACGTATTCACACCATCAAGATCAGTCCGGACAAGATCAAAGATGTTATCGGTAAAGGCGGCTCGGTCATTCGTGCGCTGACCGAAGAAACCGGCACCACCATTGAAATTGAAGATGATGGCACCGTGAAGATCGCAGCAACCGACGGTGAAAAAGCGAAATACGCTATCCGTCGTATCGAAGAGATCACTGCTGAGATCGAAGTTGGCCGTATCTACAATGGTAAAGTGACCCGTATTGTCGACTTCGGTGCCTTCGTGGCCATCGGTGGCGGTAAAGAAGGTCTGGTACACATTTCTCAGATCGCTGATAAGCGCGTTGAGAAAGTGACCGACTACCTGCAGATGGGTCAGGAAGTTCCGGTTAAAGTACTGGAAGTTGATCGTCAGGGCCGCGTGCGCCTGAGCATTAAAGAAGCGACAGAACAGCAGCAGCCTGAAGCTGCTGCAGCGAATCCTGAAGCTGAATAACGATCGACCACTGAGCTCTCCATGTGCGCATGGAGAGCTGTTTCATCGCGAGGGCGGGAAACCTCGTGCACGGCAGGCGGATGGCAGGATGTACATCCCAGTGTTTGTTTTCGGGAGTGGGAAATGAAGCCTTTTTTGCGCTGGTGTTTGGTTGCGACAGCTATATCGCTGGCAGGATGCAGCAACTCTGATTGGCGTAAGAACGCGGTTTTGGCCGTTCCGCTGCAACCCACATTGCAACAGGAAGTCATCCTGGCGCGCATGGAACAAATACTTGCCAGTCGGGCATTAACAGATGATGAACGCGCACAGCTGTTATATGAGCGCGGAGTGTTGTATGATAGTTTAGGTTTGAGAGCATTAGCGCGAAATGATTTTTCACAAGCGTTAGCGATCAGACCGGATATGCCGGAAGTATTCAATTACTTAGGCATATATTTAACGCAGGCTGGCAACTTTGATGCCGCCTATGAAGCGTTTGATTCTGTACTTGAGCTTGATCCAACTTACAACTATGCGCATTTAAATCGTGGCATCGCCCTGTATTACGGTGGTCGATTCCCGCTAGCGCAAGATGATCTGCTGGCGTTTTATCAAGACGATCCTAACGATCCTTTCCGTAGCTTGTGGCTCTATCTCGCAGAACGTGAGATGGATGCAGACAACGCGAAAGTAACGCTACAAAAGCGTCACGACAAATCGGATAAGGAACAATGGGGATGGAATATTGTCGAGTTCTACCTTGGCGACATCAGTGAAAAAACGCTGATGGAACGTCTCAAGGCGGACGCAACGGATAACACCTCGCTCGCTGAACATCTCAGTGAAACCAACTTCTATTTAGGTAAGTACTACCTAAGTCTGGGGGAGAAGGACAACGCAGAAGCGTTGTTCAAACTGGCGGTTGCTAACAACGTAAATAACTTCGTTGAGCACCGATACGCATTGTTGGAGCTGGCGCTACTCGGCCAGACACAAGACGATTTATCAGAATCTGACCAGCAATAGCTGACGAACTTTCTTTGCCTGAATTTCTGAAATGTCATCATCTTAGCGGATGAGGGCTTTTTTGTTCGTCGAAACCACTAATTTGAGCCGGTTCACACTTTTTGATGAAAATGATTGAAAATTTTCACGACGAGTTATGTAGACTGGCCGCCGCAATATAAGAGGCTTGTGTACTACATGACTACGATCGAAACCACGACTGAAATCGAAACTACTTTTGCTGACCTGGGCCTGAATGCTGCCCTTCTCGAATCCCTGAACGGTATGGGCTACGTAAAACCATCACCTATCCAGTTAGAGTGTATCCCACACCTGCTGGCTGGTCGTGACGTGCTGGGCATGGCCCAGACTGGTAGTGGCAAAACAGCTGCATTCTCTCTGCCCCTGCTGAACAATGTTGATAGTAATCTGAAAGCACCACAGATTCTGGTGCTGGCACCAACTCGCGAGTTGGCGGTTCAGGTTGCTGAAGCTATGACTGAATTCTCTAAGAAAATGAACGGCGTAAACGTTGTGGCCCTGTATGGCGGCCAGCGTTATGACGTTCAGCTGCGTGCTCTGCGTGCCGGTCCACAGATCGTTGTGGGTACTCCGGGCCGTCTGCTTGACCACCTGAAACGCGGTACGCTGAACCTGTCCAGCCTGCGTGGTCTGGTACTGGACGAAGCAGATGAAATGCTGCGTATGGGCTTCATCGAAGACGTTGAAACCATCATGGCGCAGATCCCAGACGGTCATCAGACCGCGCTGTTCTCTGCAACTATGCCGGAAGCTATTCGTCGTATTACTAAACGCTTTATGAAAGATCCGCAGGAAGTGCGTATCCAGTCCAGCGTTACTACTCGCCCGGATATCAGCCAGAGCTACTGGACTGCTTACGGTCGTAAGACTGACGCGCTGGTTCGCTTCCTGGAAGCGGAAGATTTTGATGCGGCGATTATCTTCGTGCGTACCAAAAACGCGACGCTGGAAGTGGCTGAAGCGCTGGAGCGTAGTGGCTACAACAGTGCTGCACTGAACGGTGATATGAACCAGGCACTGCGTGAGCAGACGCTGGAGCGCCTGAAAGATGGTCGTCTGGACATCCTGATTGCCACCGACGTTGCGGCACGTGGTCTGGACGTTGAGCGTATCAGCCTGGTTGTTAACTACGACATCCCTATGGATGCTGAGTCTTACGTTCACCGTATCGGCCGTACCGGTCGTGCGGGTCGTGCTGGCCGTGCGCTGCTGTTCGTTGAGAACCGCGAGCGTCGTCTGCTGCGCAACATCGAACGCACCATGAAGCTGACCATTCCTGAAGTTGATCTGCCAAATGCAGAACTGCTGAGCGAGCGTCGTCTGGCTAAGTTCGCGGCTAAAGTTCAGCTGCAGCTGGAAAGCAGCGATCTGGACCAGTACCGTGCACTGCTGGCTAAAATGCAGCCAGAAGAAGAACTGGATATGGAAACTCTGGCCGCAGCTCTGCTGAAAATGGCCCAGGGCGAACGTCCACTGATTCTGCCACCAGATGCACCACAGCGTCCACGTCGTGAATTCCGTGACCGTGACGATCGTCGTGATGACCGTCGTGGCGAGCGCGGTGACCGTGCTCCACGTGAAGCGCGCGATGGCGACCGTCCACGTCGTGAACGTCGTGAAGTTGGCGATATGGAACTGTACCGCATTGAAGTTGGCCGTGATGATGGTGTTGAAGTTCGTCATATCGTTGGCGCGATTGCTAACGAAGGCGATATCAGCAGCCGTTACATTGGTAACATCAAGCTGTTCGGTACTCACTCAACTATCGAGCTGCCGAAAGGCATGCCGGGCGATGTGCTGTCGCATTTCACCCGCACGCGTATTCTGAACAAACCAATGAATATGCAGCTGCTGGGCGATGCACAACCGCGTAGCAACGACCGTGGTGCTGAGCGTGGCGGCGAACGTCGTCCGGGTGGCCGTGGTGGCTTCGGCGGCGGTGCAGGCCGTGAAGGTGGTCGTGATGGCGGCGCACCGCGTCGTTTCAGCGAGCGTCGTGAAGGCGGCAATGGCGGTCGTGGCGGCTTCAGCCGTGACGGCGGCAACCGTGGTCCACGTCAGGACGGCGGAAGCGCACCCACTCGTCGTCGTGATGCATAATCACTGATGCCAATAAAAAAACCAGCCTTCGGGCTGGTTTTTTTTTGCTCCAGGGGAGCCGTTTTCGAATTCCGCCCTGATGTTACTCTGCGGCACGAAAGACGAGAATGTCGGCCTTACAGCGTTTGTGCCGCCTGCATCGCCAGCTCAAACGAGCGCAGTCGCGCTCCGGTATCAAAGATCTGGCCGTTAACCATAATCTCATCCGCATCGGTTTCACGAATCAGTGAGGCCAGGCCATCACGCACTTTAGCGCTGTCACCGACGATCGACATACTCAGTGCCTGCTGCACGCCATACTGCTCTGACGGCGACCACAGGTTATCCATATTTTCCACCGGAGCCGGAAGTGGGCCGGGCTTACCGCGACGCAGGTTGATAAACTGCTGCTGCATTGAGGTAAACAGAAAACGGGCGTCACGGTCACTTTCGGCGGCGACGACGTTAACGCACACCATCGCGTAGGGCTTCTCGAGCCGCGCCGAAGGTTTGAAGTTCTGACGATAGATTTGCAGCGCCTGGAACAGTAAGTCAGGCGCAAAGTGTGAGGCAAAAGCAAATGGCAGGCCCATTTGTGCTGCCAGCTGAGCACTGTAGAGACTGGAACCCAACAACCATACCGGAATTTTCAGACCGAGGCCGGGCACCGGCTGTACGGGTGGCTGTTCATCCTGAAGTGCATCGAACCAGTTAACCAGCTCGGCGACATCTGCCGGGAAACTGTCGGCCTGGGCACCGGAGAGATGACGGCGCAGTGCCATCATGGTGCGCTGGTCAGAGCCGGGTGCGCGTCCCAGTCCCAGATCGATACGTCCTGGATAGAGCGACTCGAGAGTACCGAACTGCTCCGCAATCATCAGCGGCGCATGGTTAGGTAACATCACGCCGCCAGAACCGAGGCGCAGTGTGGTAGTGCCCGCAGCCAGATAACCAATCAGCACCGAGGTGGCAGCACTGGCGATGCCGGTCATATTGTGGTGTTCTGCCAGCCAGTAGCGATGGTAACCCAACTTTTCCGCCTGCTGAGCCAGCGCCAGCGAAGTATGGAACGCATCCCGCGCCGAAGAGCCTTGCGGGATGGGGGCTAAATCGAGAACTGACAGAGGGACAGTTTTTTTATCAGACATAGGAACTCACTTTTTTATGCACGACGAACAACGTCGCCTGCTATCAATAAGTATCAGTGTTAGCTGACTGTCCCTCTATTAAAGCTGTATTTATCGCCAGCGGCTTTACACCCTGTGCCGTGTTAGTTTTCCAGTACCAGCCCGGCCAGATTGCGCCAGTAGCCATTACAGTCATTTCGCTGCGCGACCATCAGCGGTGAGCCGCCATTTTCATTGGCCCGGAAACGATCGATCACCGTCAGCGTTTGCTGATCCTCAGGCGATAAACGCACGATATCTACCAGCCCGGACATCGACGCCAGATCGTTACCGAGGTTGTAGCAGTAGCCACTCATGGTCTGGATCCCATTCAGCACAAACACTTGCTGATTCTCCTGCGACAACACGCGACGGCCTTGTGGATAGTTAATACAGCAGGTCTCACACTCATCCTTGGCGCGATTCTCGGAACGGGCGGTAAAACAGCGCGCCGACAGTGCCAGCGGCAGATGCCCATAGGCCATTACTTCCACCTCAAATTGCTGACGAATTCCCAGCTCATCGCACTGGCGCAGGATATTCGTCAGCCAGTCGCGCGACAGTTCGACCGGCATGCACCAGCGCGTCATGCCCTGTTTCAGCAGTAGCTTCAGGGTAACGGCGTTATAACAGTTTAGTGCGTGACCGGCGACAAACGGCAAGTTCTGCTCTGCGGCGAGATTCACCGTGCCTAAATCATTGGCCTCAATCAGAAACTCACCGTTATCAACATAGCGCTTTATTTCACTCAGCTCGGAAGGCGACTGCACCAGCGCCAGCGTGCTGAACACCACCTGTTTACCGCTCTGGCTGAGCTGTCTGGCGATATCCAGCCAGGCGCTGAATTTGGTGGCGCGGCGCTTGCTGCACACGCTCTCGCCGAGATAAATAATGTCAGCACTGCTGCTGGCGGCAGCCTGATAAAAATCACTGAGTTTTTCAGTTGGCCAGTACCACAGTACCGGCCCCAGGGCATATTTCATTGAGGCTCCTACTGCCATTTACGGTGGTATGCGCCGAGTGTGGTTTGCGTACCTTCAGATAACGCACCTAAGGCATTCATCCAGTTTTGCTCGACCTTAAACTCATCGGGAGACGCTTTGCAGCGATCGATTGCCTGACGCCAGATACGCGCCACCTCAGCGACATACGCCGGGCTACGCTGGCGTCCTTCAATTTTTACTGAGGCGATATTGGCCTGCAGCAGTTCCGGCAGTAGTGCCAGCGTGTTCAGACTGGTTGGCTCTTCCAGCGGGTGATAGCGCATTTCATCGACTTTATAACGTCCTTTGCACAGCGTCGGATAACCGGCATGTTCACCATCGGCATAGCGGTCAATTAACACTTCATTCAGACGCGCTTCCAGACCCGCTTCGGTTTGCTGCCAGCGCACAAAGCGTGCTGGTGAGCAGGCGCCGACGGTATTAGGCGATTCTCCGGTAAGCCAGGAAGAGAGATAGCAGCGGCCTTCGGCCATAATGCACAGGCTGCCAAAGGCAAAGACTTCCAGCGGTACTGGCGTGACGCGCGCCAGCTGGCGCACCTGATGCATCGACAACACGCGTGGCAATACCACTCGGGAAACAGCAAAATTACGCTGATAGAACTTTATTGCTTCGAGGTTGGTGGCTGACGCCTGTACGGAAACATGTCGTTCAATATGCGGATAGCGCTCAGCGGCGTAATCCAGCGTCGCCAGATCGGCAAGGATCAGCGCATCGGCACCGAGATCCGCCGCCACATCGATCGCCCGCTGCCAGCGCTGATAATTATCGGGATGGGCAAAGGTATTAATCGCGACATGCAGTTTGCGTCGCCGCTGATGCACAAAGCGCGATGCCTCGTGTAAGCGCTTTTCGGTAAAGTTAAGGCCGGCAAAGTGGCGAGCATTGGTCTCATCTTTCAGACCGATAAACACCGCATCGGCACCATTGTCGATGGCTGCTTTCAGGGCAGGGAGGTTCCCGGCCGGACAAAGAAGTTCCATGATTATTCTCTGTAATGAGCGATAACAGTCGACGAGTGTAGATCTGCTGCCGATGACAAATTTTGATTTAAGGCAGCGAATGGCGTATTGAATGTATATTGGTAGTTCAAAAAGAGTAAAGTTCGTTCACTTTGTTGATCCCGCTACCTGATGAATTTTGTCGATATGGCAAAATGTCCGAAATTTTTCAAAAGGAGTGATAACGGGTGTTGAATCAGCTTCGCGCACAGTGCGTACAAAATGGTCCGAAATTTCTGCGTTTTCCGCTACAATTTACCCCTTTCGCGTTGAAAAAACGTTTGTTGCAGCAACTGCTTAACTGGCAATTTGCGCAAGCTCTGGCTGAAGGTGAGTTAGACTTTCTGCAGGGACGCTGGTTGGGCATTGAAATTCGCGATCTTGATCTGCGTTGGGCGACCAGTGTGTCAGAGGGGCAGCTACAAGTTAGCGATGCTCAGCAGATCGATGTATGGTTTCGGGGTGACGCTAATGATTTAATATTGGTGGCGGCGCGTAAACGCGATCCGGATACGCTGTTTTTCCAGCGCCGGCTGGTGATAGAAGGTGATACCGAGCTTGGACTTGAGGTGAAGAATTTAATGGATGCGATTGAACTGGAAATGATGCCGACACCGCTGCGTATCGGGCTAATGCAACTGGCTCAGTTTGTTGAGGCTGGGCTGAACAAGGACGCGAACTCCCCGGAGAATCGCGCAGGTGCGCCATGTTAATTCGGACAGAAATCGGGGTTGATGCCGCAGGTATCGACAGTCTGCTGCGCCGCTGCTTCCCGACGCCGGCAGAAGCCGAGCTGGTACAGCAGCTGCGCGAAGACGGCCTGCTGACGCTGGGCGTTGTCGCCACGGATGATGAAGGCCAGGTGCTGGGCTATGCGGCATTCAGCCCGGTTTCCATGCAGGGTGAGGATCGACAGTGGGTGGGGCTGGCACCGCTGGCGGTGGATGGCAGCGTACGCCAGCAGGGTATCGGCAAACAGCTGATTTACGAAGGGCTGGATACCTTAAATGAATTCGGCTATGCCGCCGTGGTGGTGGTAGGCGATCCGGCATTTTATGGCCGTTTCGGCTTTGAACCGGCCGCGCGCCATCAGCTCCACTGTAAATGGCTGGGCGCCGAAGCGGCATTTCAGGTCTACAAACTGGCAGATGACGCGTTTGTTGACGCGCAAGGGCAGATTGAGTTTGCCGAGCCGTTTAACCGTTTCGATTAGCCAGCCACTGTGGCAGTGAGACAGGCTGGCTTTCGACCAGCCTGATCTTGTCCTGCTTTTTCAGCTGTTTTACCTGATATTCCAGCTTTGACGCGCTGGAACGATCGCCCGCTTCACAGTGAAACAGCAGCGCCAGCGGACCTTTACCGCGCAAGGCTTTTGCCCCCTTGCCTTGCTGATGCTGGTGTAAGCGACGCGCCACATCGTTGGTGATGCCGGTGTACAGCATGCCGCTGGCGGTGCGCAGAATATACAGCTGCCAGACTGGCGTAGCAGAGTTATCCATAAAGACTCTCAGTTTGCGAAGATCTGTCAGCATTCTAAAGTGATTCAAATCTGGCGGCTATCGCCACTTTTCCGGAAAACACGGAGTTATTTTGTCCGAAACTGAAACGCTTGCCGCGATTGGCCGTTATCTGAAAAAACAGCATGTGCTGTCATTATGCTGTGGCACGGCGGAAGACTTATGGTGCGCCAACTGTTTTTACGTGTTTGATGCCAGCCAGACGGTGTTCTGGCTGATGACCGAACCGGATACCCGCCATGGCGAACTGATGCAGCAGCAGCCAGTGGTCGCCGGAAGCATTAACGGTCAGCCCAAAAGCGTCTTGTTGATTAAAGGCGTGCAGTACCGCGGGCAAATTATCCGCTTAGCTGGCGAACGCGAAGCGCTGGCGCGTGCCGCTTACTGTAAGCGTTTTCCGGTAGCAAGAAAGGTTTCCGCACCGCTGTGGGAAATCCGTCTGGATGAGCTGAAAATGACGGATAATGCGCTGGGATTCGGTAAGAAACTGCGCTGGCAACGCGCATAAAACGACGGGAGCCGCTTTCGGCTCCCGTGCTGTCGGTCAGAGTGACAAAATACGCAGCGATTCCCGATTAAACGCCGGTAAATCATCAGGCGTACGGCTGGTGACCAGTTTCTCGTCGTCGATCACCACCTCTTTATCGTAGAAATCTGCACCGGCATTTTTCAAATCAATGGCGATGGCTTTCACCGCGGTCATTTTGCGACCACGTACGGCGTTGGCGCTGATCAGCAGCTGTGGACCGTGACAAATGGCAAATATCGGCTTGCCGCTGTCGACAAAGGCCTTAGTGAAGGCAACAAAGCGGTCATCGCCACGCAGGCTGTCTGGCGAGTGGCCACCGGGCAACAGCAGCGCATCAAATTCGGCAGCATCGACCTGATCGATACCTCTATCGATCTTCACTTTTGCCTTACCTTGCTTACCGGTTACCGTTTTACCCGCTTCCGTATCGATAGTGACAAGCTCATGTCCCGCTTTGGAGTAAGCCTCGGCAGGAGAGGTAAATTCTGAGTCTTCAAATTCATCGGTAATCAGCACCGCAATCTTCTTGCTCATCTTTTCCTCCGTTTATATTGATTACATTATTAATTTTGGACAACTATGCTGAGTTAGCAATGTCATATAATGAGTTAATCTATAAAAATAAAGATTTACAGTGAGTTAGCTTAACACTGTGCCAGTAACAAATCGTTTCTGACCGAGACTATACTGAGAGTAAAGGGAGAACATCATGAGCCGAGTATTGTTGACCGGAGCCACCGGACTGGTGGGGGGCCATGTACTGCGTTTGCTGGTGGCAGACCCACGCGTCAGTGAGATTATTGTTCCGACGCGGCGGCCTTTGCCAGCACAGGACAAAGTGACCAATCTGGTGGAAGAGGATTTAACCGACGTACTGCGTCCGCTGGAAACGCCGATAGATCTCGTATTTTGCTGTCTTGGCACGACGCGTAAACAGGCGGGCAGCAAAGAAGCATTTATTCATGTCGACTATACGCTGGTGGTGGACAGCGCGCTGACCGGACAGCGGCTGGGCGCTAAACATCTGCTGGTGGTCAGTGCACACGGTGCCAATGCCCGCTCGCCATTTTTCTATAACCGGGTAAAAGGTGAGATGGAAAATGCGCTCCGGCATCAGGGCTGGCCACGGCTGACGCTGGTCCGGCCTTCGCTGTTGCTAGGCGAACGCCATCAGCAGCGCGGCGGTGAATCGCTGTTTGCGCCACTGTTTAAACTGTTGCCTGGAAACTGGCGGGCGGTTGAGGCGCGTGACGTCGCTGAAGTGATGGTGCGGCAGGCATTTACTGCCGCAAATGCGGAGATTACCGTGATCGAATCGGCCGATCTACAGCCGAATCAGCGTAAATAGTGAATCACCTGATTACTGCTGCCGCGCCACGGCAGCATGGGATCATGTAGCGCCTGAACAAATTTACCGTCGATCAACACATCGATCTCCGCCACCACTTGTTGCTGCGCGACCGTCAGCTGCGACAGGCTATAACCGGTCCATAGCCAGATATCCTTGCCGTGGCACTGGCGGCGCACCCGTTTCACCAGCCGCAGCACATCGGCCACATTGGCCGGGTGCAGCGGATCGCCGCCGGACAGCGACAGCCCCTGACGCGGAATACGGCGGTCGTTAAGATCGTTAATCAGCCTCTCTTCCATCTCGATGGTCAACGGCACCCCGGAATTCAGCCGCCAGGTGCTTTTGTTATAGCAGCCTGGACACTGGTGTTCGCAGCCGGCGACAAACAGCGTGCAGCGCGTGCCGGGGCCATTGACGATATCGACCGGATAGTACTGATGAATATTCATCCCAGCTGTCCGTTGCCCAGATGTTTGACGCGCCTTTTCACCTCTTCCTGTTTGCCGGCGTTAAACGGGCGGGCATCAGGGCTGCCAAGATAGCCGCATACCCGGCGGGTAACGGAAACCCGGCTGGCATCATGATTGCCGCATTTCGGGCAGGTGAAGCCTTTGCTGGTGCAGTCGAATTCCCCGTTGAAACCGCAGTCATAGCACTCATCGATCGGCGTATTGGTGCCGTAATAAGGCACGCGGTGATAGCTGTAGTCCCAGACATCTTCCAGCGCTTTCAGGTTGTGCTGAATATTGGGATATTCGCCGTAACAGATAAAGCCGCCGTTGGCCAACGGAGGGTAGGCCGCTTCAAAGTCGATTTTATCGTAGGGATTGACCTTCTTCTCGACGTCGAGATGGAAGCTGTTGGTGTAGTAGCCTTTATCGGTAACGCCGCTGATAACGCCAAACTGCGCCGCATCAAGACGGCAGAAACGGTCACACAGGTTTTCGCTTGGCGTACTGTAGAGGCTGAAACCATAGCCGGTTTCCTCTTTCCACTGCTCTGTGGCATCACGCATACGTGCGACGATAGCCAGCGCCTTTTCCTGTAGCGCGGCGTCGTCATAAAGATGCGTTTTTCCGCCGCTGAGTGCATTAATGGTTTCATGAATGCCGATATAGCCCAGCGAAATCGAAGCGCGACCGTTTTTAAAGATCGGCGCAATGTCATCGTCGGGCTGCAGGCGTACACCGCACGCGCCTTCCATATACAGAATCGGCGCTACCCGCGCTTTCACCCCTTCCAGCCGGGCGATACGCGTCATTAAGGCACGCTTCGCCAGCAGCAAGCGCTGATCGAGCAGCGTCCAGAAGCGTGCTTCATCGCCGGCGGCTTCCAGCGCGATACGCGGCAGATTCAGGCTGATCACGCCAATATTGTTGCGCCCTTCATGCAGCAGTTCGCCATCCTGCTGATAAACGCCCAAAAAGCTGCGGCAGCCCATAGGCGTTTTAAACGAGCCGGTAACCTTAACCACTTGATCATAATTGAGAATATCGGGATACATCCGCTTGCTGGCGCACTCCAGCGCCAGCTGTTTAATATCGTAATTTACATCGCCCGGCTGGTGATTAACGCCGGAACGGATGGCAAACACCAGTTTGGGGAAGACGGCGGTTTTATGGTTTTTACCCAGTCCGGCAAGGCGATTGCGCAGAATCGATTGCTGGATCAGACGCGCCGCCCAGCAGGTGCCAAGGCCAAAGCCAAAGGTGACAAACGGCGTCTGCCCGTTGGCGGTATGCAGGGTATTGACCTCGTACTCCAGCGACTGAAAGGCGTCGTAGCACTCTTTCTCGGTACGCGCATGGGCGTAGCCGGTGCTGTCCGGAATTTGCCACTGTTCTGCCACCGCCTGATGCCTGGCAAAACTGGCTTGTACAAACGGTGCCAGCACTTCATCGATGCGGTTAATGGTGGTGCCGCCGTAAATATGGCTGGCGACCTGAGCAATAATTTGTGCGGTAACCGCGGTCGCCGTCGAGATCGATTTAGGCGGTTCAATTTCGGCATTGCCCATCTTAAAGCCGTTGTTCAGCATCCCTTTTAAATCAATCAGCATGCAGTTAAACATCGGGAAGAAGGGGGAGTAATCGAGATCGTGATAGTGAATTTCACCGCGCTCATGCGCCGAGACCACATCTCGCGGCAACATCGTTTGTTGCGCATAGTGTTTCGCCACAATGCCCGCCAGCAAATCGCGCTGCGTGGGGATCACTTTGCTGTCTTTGTTGGCATTTTCATTCAGCAGCGTCGGATCGGTCTGCTCGACCAGCCCGCGAATCGCTTTATTCAGCTTGCCGCGCTGCTCACGCGCCCGATCGCGATCGTGGCGATACTCAATATAACAGCGTGCCAGCTGTGGATAGCGTCCGGCCATCAGCAGATCTTCCACTGCGTGCTGGATCTCGTGGATATCGACGCGATCTTTGCCAACAATTTTCCGGCTGACCTGGCTCGCCACGGTGGCAAAATAGTCGTAATCCTCAATCTGTACCGCGCGCGCTGCACTGGCAATCGCCGCGCAGATGCGCTGCTCGTTAAAGGCTACCTGGCAGCCATCTCTTTTGATCACAACTATTGCCACCGCCGCTCTCCTGTTAGTGAAATATCTATATGTAGACTTTGAAAGGCAGTGTAAGCGCTATATGTGGTGTTTTGATCGTAATTATCCGCATCTTTGTTGATGCAAAGCAAAGATTGATGATTGCGGCAGAAAAGATCGGCAAACGGCTTTCGATGAGAGAAAAATTGACCAGAAAAACGAACGGGAGCCGTTTACCACTCCCGTTAAGATGCTATGCGGGGTATGAAGGCAGGAAACGCCGCCGGTATCACTGTCAGCGTGCTTTCTGATACCACCACACCGCTTCATAGGGGCGCAACATCATTTCACCCGGTGCCGGGCGAGCATCATCATAGTTGCTCATCAATACCTGCCAGCGGCCAGCGAATACATCGGGATGCCACGACTGCGCTTCACCGCTGAGGTTCGCCACCACCACCAGCGTTTCATCGTTATATTGCCGACGATAGCACCATAAATACGGATGGTCGGGGAGCAGATCCTGATAATCACCCCAGGTAAGAATGCCATGGCTTTTACGCAGCTGAATCAGTTGCTTATAGGTATAAAATACCGAGTTCTCATCAGCAATTGCCGCTTCGGCATTAACCGTCTGGTAGTTATCGCTCATACCAATCCACGGCGTACCTGCGCTAAAACCGGCATTTTCGCTGGCATCCCACTGCATCGGCGTACGGCCGTTGTCGCGTGACTTACTGGCAAGAATTTCCAGCAGATTGTCATTGTCGCGCCCCTGCGCACGCAGCTCGGCATACATATTGTGGCTTTCAATATCGCGATAATCGATGATGCGGGTGAAGTGCGGATTGGTCATACCCAGCTCTTCCCCCTGAAAGATATACGGCGTGCCCTGCATACCGTGCAGCGCCATTGCCAGCAGCTTGGCCGACTGCACGCGGTATTCTCCCTCATCGCCCCAGCGTGAAACCACTCGTGGCTGATCGTGGTTACACCAGAACAGCGCGTTCCACGCTACGTTATGCATGCCCTGCTGCCAGTGGGTGAAGATATTTTTCAGCGCCACCAGATCGAGCGGCGTCAGCGTCCATTTCTGACCCTGATAAAAATCGACTTCAACATGGTCAAAACTAAACACCATTGACAGCTCTTCGCCTTCCAGCGAACCGTAGCGCTGACAATGCTCCAGCGTGGCGGAGGACATCTCTCCCACCGTCATCAGTTCGCGTGGGCGAAACACATCGCGGCTCATCTCCTGCATATATTCATGAATACGCGGCCCGTCGGTATACAGCCGCAGGCCGTCACCGGCCGGATCGTCCGGGAAATCCTGATGCTTGGAAACCAGATTCACCACGTCGAGGCGCAGGCCATCAATGCCGCGATCGGCCCAGAAGTTAACAATCTGCTTAAGCTCAGCGCGCAGATTATCATTCTCCCAGTTCAGGTCCGCCTGCTCGGGTGCCCACAGATGCATATAGTACTGGCCGCTCTCGGCGTGCCAGCGCCAGGCATTGCCACCGAACTTGGAACGCCAGTTATTGGGTGGGCCACCGGCTTCACTCTGATCGCGCCAGATATAGTAAGAGCGGTAAGGGCTTTCGCGATCGAGCGCGTCGTGAAACCAGTGATGCTGGGTTGAAGAGTGGTTAAACACCATATCGAGAATAACGCGCAAACCGCGCTTGTGCGCCTGTTCAACCAGGTTATCGAAATCGGTCAGGGTGCCAAACGAGGGATCGATAGCGGTGTAGTTAGCCACGTCATAACCGTTATCGACCTGCGGAGAGATATAAAACGGCGTCAGCCAGAGGGCATCCACCCCGAGCAATTTCAGGTAGTCGAGTCGCTGAATCACACCCGCCAGATCGCCTGTTCCGCTACCGGTCGTATCCTGAAAGCTCTTGGGATAGATTTGATAGATGACGCCGTTCTGCCACCACGGTGGAATTTTATTCATTGCTCAGTCCTGAATTTAAGGGGCGAAATGTTCCACCCAATTAGCGGTTCAGTATCTTCGGTCTTTTTTGCATCCTATAAGATTAGCCAGTTACTGGCGGTTCGATACCAAAGCTGACCAGGAATCAGTCTGAAATTAAGTCAGCCGGGAACATCAAGGCGCGAGAAATAACCGTGACACAACAAGATAGCGTCACTCGGCCGCGGAAAAAAAGTTAAGTAAATCCGTTAATAAGGATGTTGCAAAAATTTACGAGCAGGCCAAAGTTTCGCCATCGCCAACTTGCTGTTAATCACGAATTATGTTTTATGGAGGTCTGCCTGATTTTTGCTCCGTCGTCTTAAAAAGGGAGTTAATGATGCATTTCCGCCATACCCTGCTTGCCGCTTCGTTACTGTTTACCTTTCATACTTTTGCTGCTCCGGCTGGCGATTTGCCGTTAATGCCGTGGCCACAGCAGGTTGAGCAACCCGCCAGCGGCGGCAAGCTGGTGCTGGATCGTCAGCTGACGCTGCAAATCAGCGGTGATTATCTGGCCGGTGCCGAACAGCGTTGGCGACAGCGCATTGCGCGCCAAACTGGCTGGGAGCTGGAACCGCAACCGGCGCAGGTCGCGAATCCGACCATCAGGATAATTATTGAGCAAGCGGTCGATCCACAACCGCTGCCGCACAGTGACGAAAGCTACCGGCTGGATGTGACGGAGCAGGGTGTGACTCTCAATGCTCACAGCCGCTTCGGCGCCATGAGAGGCATGGAGACGCTATTACAGCTGATTCAGAACGACAGCCAGAACAGCGCTATTCCACTGGTCAGCATCAGTGATAAACCGCGCTTTCCCTGGCGCGGCGTACTGATCGACTCGGCGCGTCACTTTATGCCGCTGGAGACCATTAAACGCCAGATTGACGGCATCGCCGCTGCGCGAATGAACGTATTTCACTGGCATCTGACTGACGATCAGGGCTGGCGCTTTGCCTCGAGCCACTATCCACAGCTACAGCAGCAAGCCAGCGATGGATTGTTTTACACTCAGGACCAGATGAAGAGTATCGTGCGCTACGCCACCGATCGCGGTATTCGCGTGGTGCCGGAGCTGGACCTGCCGGGGCATGCGTCAGCGATAGCCGTGGCGATGCCGGAGCTGATCGCTGCGCCTGGCCCTTACAGCATGGAACGCGGTTGGGGAGTGTTTAAACCGCTGCTGGACCCAACCCGCGACGAGGTTTATCGCTTTATCGATACGCTGGTGGGGGAGATGGCCGAAATTTTTCCTGATCCTTATTTGCATATTGGCGGTGATGAAGTGGATGCCAGCCAGTGGCAGGCGTCCGCTCAGATTCAGCAGTTTATGCAGCAGCACAATCTGAAAGATGAGCATGCTTTACAGGCCTGGTTTAATGCGCGGGTCGAGAAGATCCTCGAAAAACATCAGCGTCAGATGGTGGGCTGGGATGAAATTTATCATCCCGATCTGCCGCGATCTATTTTGATTCAGTCGTGGCAGGGGCAGGATGCGCTCGGTGCGGTGGCGAAGGACAATTTTCGCGGTATTTTATCCACCGGTTTCTATCTTGATCAGCCACAGCCAGCTGCTTATCACTATCGCAATGAAGTCTCTCCGCACGGGCTGGAGGGGGCCGATCGCCTACACGCCGATGAACATGCACAAAGCTGGCAATTCAGCATGCCACGGCTGAAAGGCAGTGCGGTCACCGGCAGTTTTACGCTGATCGATGGCGCTGATGGCTGGCGCGGTTTTATCGACTTTAGCGGCAAGTCGCGGCGTATGGTGCGCGATATCCACTGGTTGTCACCGAATCAGCTCAGTTTTAGCGTCGACAGCTGGATGGGCGAGGTGCAGCCGGTGGTCAGCTTAAGCGGAGAGCAGCTCAGCGGTTATCTGCGGGTCGGGAATGTGCGTTATCCGACCACTGGCAGCAAGCTGGCGCAGATTCCGACAGGGATTCAGCCGGTGGTGCCGGATGAGCAACAGCAGCAGGAAAACCTGATGGGGGGGGAGGCGGCGCTGTGGGCAGAAAATATCAATGCCAGCATACTGGATATCAAACTGTGGCCACGGGCATTTGCGGTGGCTGAACGGTTATGGTCGGCGAAAGACGTCACTGACGAAGCCAATATGTACCGACGGCTGGCGGCGGTCGATCGCTGGTCTGCGGTATCGGTTGGATTGCAGCAGCATGCCCAGACGCAAAGCCAGATGATGCGTCTGGCGAACAGCAGCGATATCGTGCCGCTACAGATTTTCAGTGAAGCGCTGGAACCGGCACAGTATTACACCCGTCAGCATCTGAAGTTCCAGGCCGGTAATTATCACCAGTTTGAGCCGCTTAATCGTCTGGCCGATGCGCTACCGGCGGAGAGCGATAAAGTGCGTCAGTTGGATCAACAGGTCGATGCGTTAATTGCCGATCGCGGCAACAGCCAGGCGGCGCAGGCGATTCGTCAGCAGCTGTTACGATGGCAGAGCAATATCCCGCAGGTGATGCCGCTGATCGAAAGTAACTATCAGCTGAAGGCGATGCAGCCGCTCGCCAGCCAGGTGGCACAAATCAGTGAGATGGGGATTGCGCTGGTAAATGCGTTTGAGAGCCATCGGGCATTTGGTGCCCATCAGGTGGCACAGATGCAGGCTACGCTGGATGAGGCGGCAAAAACGCAGGATGAAGTGGTTATTGCGCTGGTCTATCCGATTGAGAAATTATTACGCGCCAATTAAGCGTAGGGGAGCCGTTTTCGGCTCCCGTCATCTTTAACGACGCACGGCGATCGCTTCGATCTCAATCTTCACATCTTTTGGTAAACGCGCCACTTCAACACAGGAGCGCGCCGGGAAGCTGGCGTTATGCTCGCTGAAAAATGCTTCGTAAGTCGCATTCACGGTAGCGAAATCATTCAGATCTTTGACAAATACCGTGGTTTTGACGATATCGCCGACCTGCAAGCCAGCCGCCTCAACGATCGCTTTTACGTTTTCCAGCGACTGGCGTGCCTGCGCGGAGACCTCATCCGCCACTGCGCCGGTTTTCGGATCGACCGGAATCTGGCCTGAAGTGATGATCATGCTGCCCAGATCGACACCCTGGACATACGGGCCAATCGCAGCGGGTGCGTTTTCAGTACTGATTTCACGAGACATCGTTTCTCCTGTCATTTTTTGCTGATTGTCCGCCCATTATAGGCGGCACCAAAGTGATTACCAGTTCGCCAGCACCACGTGATGGGCAAACTCTTTTTCGCAATATTTGCACTTCAGGTGAACATCATCGTGGCGTTTTTTCACCGCAAAACTGGAGGTAACCGGCTCGCTGCGGCTGATACAGTTGCTGTTCGGGCAGGTCAGCACCCGCTCAATGCGATCCGGCAGCGTCGGGGCGATCTTGCCGACCACTTCATACTCATCAATTCGGTTCACCGTGGCGTGCGGCGCATAAACCGCCAGCTGATTGATCTGATCGTCGGTCAGAAAGGTATTTTCGATCTTGATCAGATCTTTGCGTCCCAGCTCGCCGGAAGGCAGGTTCAGGCCGATAGTAATACGTTGATCGGTTTCCGTCAGGCGAAACAGCGTTAACAATTTAAATCCGATCTGCGCCGGGATATGGTCGATGACCGTGCCGCGTTTAATTGCTTCAACCTGCAGTTTAGTATCCTGCGTCATAATTGTTTCCCCTTACAGAGTCAGTTCGCGATTCAGGACCAGCGCCAGCAGCGCCTGACGTGCATAAATGCCGTTGCCCGCCTGCTGGAAATACCAGGCATGAGGTGTGGCATCAACATCGGTGGTGATTTCATCAATGCGCGGCAGCGGGTGCAGCACCTTCATATTGTCGCGCGCACCGATCAGATCGGCCGCGCGCAGTACAAACTGTGCCTTCACATTGGCGTATTCCGACGGATCAAGACGCTCTTTCTGCACCCGCGTCATATACAGAATATCGACCTGCGGAATCACCTCTTCAATGGTGTCGTGGCGGCTCCAGGCAATGCCCTGCTCATCCAGCATATCGGTGATGTAGGCAGGCATGGCCAGCGCGTCCGGGGCGATAAAGAAGAAACGGTTCCCGTCGAATTTCGCCAGCGCCTGCGCCAGCGAGTGCACGGTGCGGCCATATTTCAGGTCACCGACCATCGCCACATTCAGGTTGCTGAGGCGGCTCTGGGTTTCCTGAATGGTAAACAGGTCGAGTAAGGTCTGGGTAGGATGCTGATTGGCACCGTCACCGGCATTCAGAATCGGCACGCCGCCGGAGAACTCGGTCGCCAGCCGCGCCGCGCCTTCCTGCGGATGACGCATCACAATGGCATCGACATAGGTGCCAATCACCGAAATGGTGTCGGCGAGGGTTTCGCCTTTCTTACCCAGCGAGGTGTTGCTGCCGTCGGCAAAGCCCACCACTGCCGCGCCTAAACGATGCATCGCCGTTTCAAAAGAGAGGCGCGTACGCGTAGAGGCTTCAAAAAAGCAGCTGGCAATCACATTGTGCTTCAGCAGTTCTGGCTGTGGCCGGGCTTTCAGGCTGGCGGCAGTGTTCAGCACCAGCTCCAGCTCAGCACGATTCAGATCGTTAATCGAAATAATATGTTTGTGATACAGCGGATTGGCCATCTTCACTCTCCTCTGGGCGTGCCGAAAAACGGACAAAAAAAAGCCCCTTCAATGAGGGGCTTTTTTTAAGATCGGGTATGCAACGGAAGGAAAAAGGTGCACCGCCTGCAAGCAGACGTGGTTGAGCGGTAATCTCAAAGGTGCTCAGATGCATACTTCCTCCCGGCAAAGTGTCGGGCATTATACTGAATCAAAATTTCGCATCAAGCGAAAATCGTCGTTGAAGTAACCGTTTGCCTGGCGATTGCTACGGCAGTTTTGCCAGCGTTGCCACCATCACGGCTTTGATGGTGTGCAGGCGGTTTTCAGCCTGGTCGAACACAATACTGTGGGCGGATTCAAATACTTCATCGGTGACTTCCATGCCGCCATGCAGGCCGTATTGCTCTGCCATCTGCTTACCAAGCGCGGTCTGATCGTCATGAAATGCCGGCAGACAGTGAAGGAACTTCACCTGTGGGTTGCCGGTTTGCTGCAACATCGCCATATTAACCTGGTAATTGCGCAGTAATGCGATACGCTCCTGCCACACCTCTTTTGGCTCGCCCATCGAAACCCAGACATCGGTGTAAATAAAGTCAGCTCCGTTAACGCCTTCGGCAATATCTTCCGTCAGGGTAATTTTACCGCCGGTTTTTTCTGCCGCCTGGCGACACTCAGCGACCAGCGCCTCCTCCGGCCAGCAGCCTTTCGGCGCCACCAGGCGCAGATCCAGCCCGACCAGCGCCGCCGCTTCCAGCATGGTATTACCCATATTATTGCGGGCGTCGCCAACATAGACAAAGGTCATCTCTCGCAGGGATTTCTGCGGCAGATGTTCCTGCATGGTCAGCAGATCGGCCAGCAGCTGGGTGGGATGGAACTCGTTGGTCAGGCCATTCCACACCGGCACTCCGGCGTATTCCGCCAGCGTCTGCACGATTTCCTGACCGTGACCGCGATACTGAATAGCGTGATACATGCGGCCCAGCACGCGGGCGGTATCTTTGATCGACTCTTTATGACCAATCTGGCTGCCGCTTGGGCCAAGATAAGTGACGTTAGCGCCCTGATCGAATGCGGCAACTTCGAAAGAGCATCGGGTACGAGTCGAGTCTTTTTCGAAGATGAGCGCGATATTTTTTCCTTTCAGATGCTGAACTTCTTCACCGTTTTTTTTATCACTTTTTAACGCTGAGGCCAGCGCCAGCAGGGCGTTGATTTCAGCGGGGGTAAAATCGAGCAGCCTGAGGAAATGGCGTTGATATAACTGACTCATACAGCACTCCGTGTGTCACTTTAATTGAATTTAAATTCAATTTAACCGTATGAATATGCATTTTCAAGCCTGACCAAAAGAAACTTTTCGTTTTGTGTAGTGGCGCGAACGGCGCTGTGGGAAAATAATCAAACTTACTGTCGAATATTTTGAGGAACAGGATCATGGCTTACGAAGAATTGCTGGAAGAGCAGCGCGAAGAAACGCGTCTGATTATCGAAGAACTGCTGGAAGATGGCAGCGATCCCGATGCGCTCTATGCCATTGAACATCATCTTTCCTGTAACAATTTCGACTCACTGGAAAAAGTGGCGGTGGATGCGTTCAAGCTGGGTTACGAGGTGAGTGAACCGGAAGAGCTGGATCTGGATGACGGCACTAAAGTGATGTGCTGCGACATTATCAGTGAAGGTGCGCTGAACGCTGAGCTGATTGATGCCCAGGTTGAGCAACTGGTTATCCTTGCGGCGAAGTACAACGTGGATTACGACGGCTGGGGCACCTACTTTGAAGATCCTGATGCTCAGGATGACGAAGGCGAAGAGGGTGAAGAGGGTGAAGTCGACGAAGACGATACTGGCGTTCGCCACTAATTTGGGTGCAGACCATTAACCTGGGCGGCGAAAACGCCGCCCCTGAACTTAATCTGGCGTAATGAACTATTCTGAACTGCTTGCTCCAATCCACCGCTTCTTACACTGCACGACGCCGCAAGCCTGGATTGATGAGGCGCGCAAAGCCGAAAATCTGCCAATCCTGCTGACCGACCACCTGGTGTGTGAGCTGAAAGCGGCACAAACCGCCATCTGGCTAATCCGTAAGTATGTCGCCGACAAAGAGAGCGGTGATGCGCTGCTGGCGTGGCTCAAACCTTACGAAAACTTCGTCCATAGCGAAAACTACGATCTGCACTTTTTAGATGCGCATAAAAGCCTGTCGAAAAGCGTGATAACCCGTGGCGATCTGCCGTATGCCGATGAGCTGGTGGAAAAGATGGTGCTGCTGATTAAAGAAGAGCTACACCATTTTTATCAGGTACTGGAAATTATGCAGTCGCGCAATATTCCGTATATTAAAATCACCGCCAGCCGTTATGCCAAAGGGCTACTGCGTGAGGTCACCACTCATGAGCCGGATACGCTGGTGGATAAACTGATCTGCGGGGCGTATATCGAAGCGCGTTCCTGCGAGCGTTTTGCCAGCCTGGCGCCTTACCTGGATGAGGAGCTGGAGAAATTCTATCTGTCGCTGCTGCGTTCAGAGGCGCGCCATTATCAGGATTATCTGGCGCTGGCGGCCCGAATCTCGCCGACAGATATCAGCGCGCGGGTCAGAAAGATTGGTGAAACCGAAGCGAAACTGATTCAGCAGCCCGACAGCGAGCTGCGTTTTCACAGTGGCGTTCCGCAGGGGACGCCACTGTAAGGGCGTCGTTTTCGACGCCCGCGTCAATGCGGCGGGATTTCTGCGTTACAAATCCCGCAGCATCGTCACTTCACAATCCACATGCCCGGTACATCCCATCGGACCGTCGATATGGCGAAAACCTAACTGTTCATACAGTTTGATTGCGCGCGTCAGCGACGCGGTAGTTTCCAGATAGCAGCGTTGAAAGCCGCGTTCACGGGCAAATTCCATCGCCTGTAGTGCCAGCGTACGCGCCAGACCTAACCCGCGCACGCCGGGTAAAAAATACATCTTCTGTAGTTCGCAGATATCGGGTTCACTGCACAGCAGCGGTGCGACACCGCCGCCGCCGACCACTTTGCCATCAAGCTCGACAACCCAGTATGCGCTGTTGGCTTCACTGTAGAGTTCAAATAAGCGATCCAGATTTGGATCGGATACCGTATAGCCTTTATCAGCCGTCAGACCAAATTCGGCGGATACCTCGCGGATGACCTGAGCAATCAGCGGGTTATCTGTTGGCATAATGGGGCGTACCCGAACGTCAGCCTGAGTTGCGGTTGTCATACTGCTCACTCGATAATAATTTTGCAAAAGAGGAGTGTTTTAATAACACCGCTGGCGGGTGGATGCAATGCTGTTGCGCTTATCTGTGCGCTGGTCAGTACCCGTCAGCGCGAGATTTCTGATAAGAATGTCTATTGTCGTCGATGACACACCCGGTTTAAATAAGCGGATCAATAATCATGCTGAACGCTGCATTTGGCGTATTTAATGGATAATTAATTTTCAGGAAGAAAATTTATGGCAATCGATCTTGCTGTTCCGCAAAAACATGCGGTGCTTTTTCATGGTAACTGTACGGAATACCTCGCGCTGTGGCTGAGTAATCTGGCGTTGACGATTCTGACGCTGGGAATCTATTCCGCCTGGGCAACCGTCCGTCGTCGGCGTTATTTTTATCAAAATACCGAAATTGATGGCAACCGCTTTACTTACCATGGCCGCCCGCTGGATATTCTGCAAGGGCGTATTATTGTCATTGCCGCGCTGAGTACACTGTTTATTCTGTCAGCGGCGATGCCGGATTTTGTCGTCATCTTTATACTGGCATTTCTGGCGCTGATGCCGTGGCTGATTATTAATCGCTGGCGCTACAAAGCGCTGATGAGCCGCTTTCGAGGCCAGCAATTTAACTATCATTGCCGCCCAGCGCGTGCTTACTGGAGCCTGTATCTCTGCCCGCTTTTACTGTTTATCGCGTGGTATCTGGTGGTGAGCATCGTCGGGCTGGCGGCGATTGATTGCGAAAGCCTTACCCGTTCACTGGTATTGGCTGGCTTAGCGCTGGTGATGTTTATTATTGGGCTGGCGGTGGTGAAGGGGATGGTTACCACTCTGTACTACAGTCTGTATATCAATAATATGGCTTTCGCTAACAGGCGCTTTAAGGCCGTTCTGGTTAAGCGTGTTTTTATCAAAATGGTACTCATTAGTTTTTTAATTATCTTTCCATTTATTATTGCTGCCGGATTAATGATTGATTCGCTATTTTTAACCTTATTTTACGCCATGCTGTTTGCCGGAGACTGGCAGATGATCCTTGCGCTGATGGTGGGAAATATTACCCATCTGACTATGATATTGATGGTATTGCTGGTCGGCAGCCGAATTTCCACCGCCTGGCTGTCGGTGGCGCAGCGCAATGATATTTTTAATAAAACCCGGCTGGGCGAGAATATCCAACTGAAATCAACCGCACGCCCGCTGGCGTTTATTGGCCTGATGCTGACTAACAGTCTGATTATTATTATTACCTTCGGTGTTGGTACGCCACTGGCTGAAATTCGCCTGGCGCGCTATCTGGCGCAAACCACCTTACTGGAGGGCGATCTGGCGTTGCTGAATGTCGGGAGTTAAACCGGGAAGGGGAACTCAGCAGCGTGGCCGGGCGAACCCGGCCACGCTGGTACAGATTACAGCGCGGCGATAACCGCCTGCTGTTCAATCAGTTTCACTTTAGCCTGCTCGCACTCTTCCATGCGCTCACGCTCTTTCGCCACTACCGCTTCCGGCGCGCGCGAGACAAAACCTTCGTTGGAGAGTTTACCGGCGATACGGTCAATCTCCACTTCCAGCTTGGTCACTTCTTTCGCCAGACGATCCAGCTCAGCAGCTTTATCCACCAGGCCAGCCATTGGAATCAGCAGCTCAGCACCGTCGATCAGTTTGGTGACCGATACCGGGCCTTTGTCATCGGCAGGCAGCAGGGTGATGCTCTCCAGGCGCGCCAGCGTCTGCAGGAAGCTGCGGTTGTCGGTAACGCGACGCTGGGCTTCAGCATTGGCACCACGCAGCAGAACCGGCAACGGCTTGCCCGGTGCGATATTCATCTCAGCACGGATATTACGTACTGCGACAATTGCCAGCTTCAGCCACTCGGTGTCGGCCAGCGCGGCTGCATCCACTTTCTCAACGTCAAACGCCGGCATCGGTTGCAGCATAATGGTGTCGTCGCTGATGTTTTTCAGCACTTTCACCCGCTGCCAAATGGTCTCGGTGATAAACGGAATAATCGGATGCGCCAGGCGCAGCAGCGACTCGAGCACTTCAATCAGCGTATGGCGCGTACCGCGCAGTTCCGCTTCAGAACCGCCGTTCATAACTGGCTTGGTCAGCTCCAGATACCAGTCACAGAACTGGTTCCAGGTGAATTCGTACAGAATGTTGGCAGCAATATCAAAGCGATAGCTATCCAGCGCTTCACGATACGCTTTCACCGTCTGGTTGAATTCTGCCAGAATCCAGCGATCGGCCAGTGACAGCACCATTTCGCCACCGTTCTGACCGCAATCCTGGTCTTCGGTGTTCATCAGCACAAAGCGGCTGGCGTTCCACAGCTTGTTACAGAAGTTGCGATAACCTTCCAGGCGTTTCATATCCCAGTTGATATCGCGACCGGTCGAAGCCAGTGCAGCCAGCGTAAAGCGCAGTGCGTCGGTGCCGTGTGGTTCGATGCCGTTCGGGAACTGTTTTTCAGTACGCTTACGGATCTTCTCGGCCATCTGCGGCTGCATCATATTGCCGGTACGTTTTTCCAGCAGCGCTTCCAGCGAAATACCGTCAACCATATCCAGCGGATCGATGACGTTACCTTTCGACTTGGACATCTTCTGCCCTTCGTCGTCGCGGATCAGGCCGGTCATATACACGGTTTTAAACGGTACCTGCGGCTTGCCGTTTTCATCTTTCATAAAGTGCATGGTCAGCATGATCATGCGCGCAATCCAGAAGAAAATGATGTCGAAGCCACTGACCATAACGCTGGTCGGGTGGAAGGTACGCAGCGCTTCGGTGTTTTCTGGCCAGCCGAGAGTTGAGAAAGTCCACAGGCCGGAAGAGAACCAGGTATCCAGTACGTCTTCATCCTGTTTCAGGGCGATTTCTGCACCGAGATTGTTTTCCGCGCGCACTTCTTCTTCGCTGCGGCCAACATAGACGTTACCGGCTTCGTCGTACCAGGCCGGGATACGGTGACCCCACCACAGCTGACGTGAAATACACCAGTCCTGGATATCACGCATCCACGAGAAGTACATGTTTTCGTACTGCTTCGGCACGAACTGGATATCACCTTGCTCAACCGCTTCTACCGCTACTTTCGCCAGCGGCGCGGTGCGCACGTACCATTGATCGGTCAGCATCGGTTCAATCACTACGCCGCCACGGTCGCCGTAAGGCACCGTCAGATCGTGCGGTTTGATCTCTTCCAGCAGGCCGAGTGCGTCGACTGCGGCAACAATCGCTTTACGCGCGGCAAAACGCTCCAGTTTCTGGAACTCAGCCGGGATTGCGCCGTCATAGACGTCAGACTCTTCGCCATTAGTATCGTAAACCTGAGCGCTCTCACGGATATCACCGTCAAAGGTCAGAATATTGATCATGGGCAGCTTGTGACGACGACCGACTTCATAGTCGTTGAAATCGTGCGCCGGGGTGATTTTCACGCAGCCGGTGCCTTTTTCCATATCGGCGTGTTCATCACCAACTACCGGAATACGGCGATTCACCAGCGGCAGTACCACAAATTTGCCAATCAGATCTTTATAGCGCGGATCTTCCGGGTTAACCGCCACGCCGGTATCACCCAGCACGGTTTCCGGACGGGTGGTCGCAACCACCAGGTAATCTTTGCCATCAGCGGTTTTCACGCCGTCAGCCAGCGGATAACGCACGTGCCACATCGACCCTTTGGACTCGCGGTTTTCCACTTCCAGATCGGAAATGGCGGTGCGCAGTTTCGGGTCCCAGTTGACCAGGCGTTTGCCGCGATAAATCAGATTCTCTTTATGCAGGCGAACAAACACTTCTTTCACCGCATTGGACAGGCCTTCATCCATGGTGAAGCGCTCGCGCTCCCAGTCCACGGAGTTACCCAGACGACGCATCTGACGGGTAATGGTGCCACCGGATTCAGCTTTCCACTGCCAAATTTTGTCGATAAACGCATCGCGACCGTAATCCTGACGCGTTTTACCTTCTTCAGCGGCGATCTTGCGCTCAACCACCATCTGGGTCGCAATACCGGCGTGATCGGTACCGGCCTGCCACAGGGTATTTTTACCCTGCATACGCTGGTAACGGATCATGGTATCCATGATGGTTTGCTGGAAAGCGTGACCCATATGCAAGCTACCGGTGACGTTCGGCGGCGGGATCATGATGCAGAAGCTTTCCTGGCTGGTATCGCCATTCGGTTTAAAGTAGCCCTGCTTTTCCCAGTGCTCGTAAAGCGGCTGTTCGATATCTTGCGGGTTATATGTCTTTTCCATTTCTGCTATGTCGTTCTGGGCAAAGGCGGCGTTGCCGTATTCAAGTGGAATCCGACGCTGCGATAAGCTTTATAGCGGTCGCGCGCCAGCTGTTTGAGAGATTCTTCGTAAGGTACGAAGTCTATCACTTCATGGAAAGCAGTGGCAAAATCTGCAAACTGCGGCAGCAGGCTGATCAACAGATCGCGTGGCGCATTGCCACGACGCTGTGGCCAGGCCAGCTCAACCGGTGCGCCATATTTCGGGCCTTCACCAGCCAGGTTGTGTGGAACAAAGGCGCTGGCCGGACGCTGCCATAAGGCTTCATCCAGTTTAATCGCCTGCTGTTCAGATTCGCAGGCAATCAGCACACGCTTCCCCGCGCGCCAGCGCGCCTCCGCCAGTTCACACACCAGCGCTTCAAGTGCGCTGAGTCCGTCAACCGGGGTATCGGTTTCCAGCAGATAGAAGGTTGCGTTTTTCATTTGTGATGCCTGTTATTGAAACGGGCGGCGAAAACGCCGCCCCGACGGGAGATGATACGCGATTAATCGTCGCCGTTTAAGCCCGCACGATTTAACAGGAACTGCGACAGCAGCGCGACCGGACGACCGGTAGCCCCTTTAGCTTTACCTGAACGCCATGCGGTACCGGCGATATCAAGATGTGCCCAGTTGTATTTACGCGCATAGCGCGCAAGGAAGCTGGCTGCGGTAATCGCACCACCCGGACGGCCACCAATGTTGGCCATATCGGCGAAGTTCGACTCCAGCTGATCCTGATACTCATCGGCCATTGGCAGACGCCACGCGCGGTCACCGGCCTGCTCTGACGCGCCAATCAACTCATGCGCCAGCGGATTATGGTTCGACATCAGCCCGCTGATATGGTGGCCCAGCGCAATCACGCAGGCACCGGTCAGGGTGGCAATATCGATAACCACGTCCGGATCGAAACGTTCGACGTAGGTCAGGGTATCACAAAGCACCAGACGACCTTCGGCATCGGTGTTCAGTACTTCCACCGTCTGGCCGGACATCGTCGTCAGCACGTCGCCCGGACGGAAGGCGCGGCCACCCGGCATATTTTCACACCCGGCCAGCACGCCGACCACGTTCAGCGGCAGATTCAGTTCGGCCACCATGCGCATCACGCCATAGACCGACGCGGCACCACACATGTCGTACTTCATCTCGTCCATCGAGTCAGCGGGTTTGATCGAGATACCGCCGGAGTCGAAGGTCAGGCCTTTACCGACCAGCACAATCGGCTTGCTGTCCGGATCCGGATTGCCTTTGTACTCAATTACCGACATCAGCGACTCATTTTGTGAGCCCTGGCCGACGGCCAGATAGGCATTCATGCCCAGCTCTTTCATCTGCTGTTCGCCGATAACGCGAGTGGTAATATTTTTGCTGTAGTTGTCGGCCAACTGACGCGCCTGTGACGCCAGATACGCGGCGTTACAAATATTTGGCGGCATATTACTGAGATCTTTCGCCGCTTTCACGCCGGCGGCGACCGCCAGACCATGCTGAATGGCACGCTCACCGCTGGTCAGTTCACGGCGCGTTGGCACATTAAACACCATTTTACGCAGCGGACGACGCGGTTCGACTTTGTTACTTTTCAGCTGATCGAAGCTGTACAGCGACTCTTTCGAGGTCTCTACCGCCTGGCGTACTTTCCAGTAGGTATTACGGCCTTTAACGTGCAGCTCGGTGAGGAAACACACTGCTTCCATCGAGCCGGTATCATTCAGGGTATTGATGGTTTTCTGGATCACCTGCTTATACTGGCGCTCATCAAGTTCGCGCTCTTTACCGCAGCCAATCAATAGAATACGCTCAGACAGGATGTTCGGCACATGATGCAGAAGCAGAGTCTGGCCTACTTTTCCTTCCAGTTCGCCACGGCGCAGCAGGGCGCTAATGTAGCCATCGCTGATTTTATCCAGCTGTTCAGCAATCGGTGACAGCCGACGCGGTTCAAAGACGCCAACGACAATACAGGCACTGCGCTGTTTTTCCGGGCTACCGCTTTTTACACTGAACTCCATGCACTCTCCTGAATCTTAAAGACAACGGCGTCTGCTACGGCTAGAATGTAGCGCTTTCGTAACGCATAAAACCGTTGCGTATCGACGTTTAGTAAACGGACGTCAGATTGAGTTTCGATGACAATCGTGGTTTTTTGTGTCATCTAAACGCTTGTGTCATACAATATTAGCTATGACGACTGCCATTGATGAGAAAAAATGGCGAACAAGCGATGAAACTATCGATTTTCCTGCAAAAAGACAAGTTTTCACAGGCGTACTAAGCGTGATCATCATTAGATATCTGGTTCGGGAAACGCTCAAAAGCCAGCTGGCAATCCTCTTTATCCTGCTGCTGATCTTCTTTTGTCAGAAGTTAGTCAAGATTCTGGGTGCCGCGGTAGATGGCGAAATTCCGACAAATTTAGTTCTGACATTGTTAGGCCTCGGCGTGCCGGAAATGGCACAACTTATCCTGCCGTTGAGCCTGTTTCTTGCCATCTTAATGACGCTGGGCCGGTTATACACCGAAAGCGAAATTACGGTGATGCACGCCTGCGGCTTAAGTAAAGCCGTGCTGGTCAAAGCCGCGATGATTTTGATGCTGTTTACCTCCGTGGTGGCAACGATCAACGTCGTCTGGCTCGGGCCCTGGTCGGCGCGTTATCAAAATGAAGTGACGCAAAACGCCAAGGCTAACCCTGGCGCGGCAGCGCTGGCCGCCGGACAGTTCCAGCAGTCCAGCGATGGTAACTCGGTGCTGTTTATTGAGAACGTGAAAGGCAATGCCTTTGGCAATGTGTTCCTGGCACAGCTGCGCCCAAGCGGCAACGCGCGTCCCTCGGTGGTGCTGGCTGACAGCGGCCATATGGAGCAGCGTCGTGACGGTTCTCAGGTGGTGACGCTGGACCGCGGCACCCGCTTCGAAGGCACCGCGTTACTGCGTGATTTCCGCATTACTGATTTCGAGAATTATCAGGCGGTAGTCGGTTACAAAGCGGCAGTGATTGATCCTAACGACTCGGCGCAGTCCAGCTTTTCTAATCTGCTGAAATCTGACAACCCGGAGTTCCGCAGCGAGCTGCACTGGCGTCTGACGATGGTGTTTGCGGTGCTGGCGATGGCGCTGATGGTGGTGCCGCTCAGCGTGGTGAATCCACGTCAGGGCCGGGTACTGTCGATGCTGCCGGCAATGCTGCTGTATCTGATCTTCTTCCTGCTGCAAAGCTCGTTACGGTCAAACGGCGCGAAAGGGCGTCTCGACCCGGCGATTTGGATGTGGATGGTCAACCTGCTGTATCTGGCATTAGCCATTGCACTTAACTTGTGGGACACGGTACCGATGCGTCGGATTCGTGCACGCTTTAACAAGGGAGGTAGCGTGTAATGTTTGGCGTACTCGACAGATATATCGGTAAAACCATCTTTAACACCATCATGATGACGCTGTTCATGCTGGTGTCGCTCTCCGGCATTATAAAGTTTGTCGATCAGCTGCGCAGAACGGGCCAGGGCGATTACACCGCGCTCGGTGCGGGTCTGTTCACCATCCTTAGCGTGCCAAAAGATATTGGGATCTTCTTCCCGATGGCGGCGCTGTTGGGCGCACTGCTTGGTCTTGGTACGCTGGCGCAGCGTAGCGAACTGGTGGTGATGCAGGCATCGGGCTTTACCCGGTTGCAGATTGCGCTGTCGGTGATGAAAACGGCGATTCCGCTGGTTATCCTGACGATGGTGATTGGTGAATTTGTTGCGCCGCAAGGCGAGCAGATGGCGCGTAACTATCGTGCGCAGCAGCAGCTGGGCGGTTCACTGCTGTCGACCAAAAACGGCTTGTGGGCTAAAGACGGTAACAACTTTGTCTACATCCAGCGGCTGAAAGACAATAACGATCTCGGCGGTATCAGTATCTACAGCTTTAACGATCAGCGGCGTTTACAGAGCGTGCGCTATGCCGCCTCTGCAACCTATGATCACGACAATAAAGTGTGGAAGCTGTCGCAGGTGGATGAGTCGAACCTGACCAATCCGTTGCAGGTAACGGGCAGCCAGACCGTCAGCGGTGAATGGCGAACCAGCCTGACCCCGGATAAGCTCGGTGTGGTCGCACTGGACCCGGACGCATTGTCGATTACCGGCCTGTATGACTACACCAAATACCTGAGGCAGAGTGGTCAGGAAGCCGGACGTTACGAGCTGAATATGTGGAGTAAAATCTTCCAGCCGTTATCAGTGGCGGTGATGATGCTGATGGCGCTGTCGTTTATCTTTGGCCCACTGCGCAGCGTGTCGATGGGTATGCGCGTGGTCACCGGTATCAGCTTTGGCTTCCTGTTCTATGTGCTGGACCAGATCTTCGGCCCGCTCAGTCTGGTATATAACATTCCACCTTTCCTCGGTGCAGTACTACCCAGCGCGGCGTTCTTCGCTATCAGCATGTTTATGCTGCTGAAACGCCGGTAACACCGTTAAACGTACGGGCGACATTCTCGCCGCCCGTACGTTGGCTACCCGATTAACGGCAGCACTGCCGGTATCTGCGACAGCAGATAGAGAATCAGCCCAATAGTCCCGCCAACCAGCGTGCCGTTAATGCGGATAAACTGCAGGTCTTTACCGATATTCACTTCAATCTGATGCGACATATCGCGTGCATCCCAGCTTTTCACCGTATCGCTAATATGGCGGGTAAGAAACGCGGCGAAATCCGGTGCAACGGTGCTGGCGGCGTCTTCCATATGCTGATTCAGCGAGGCGCGCAGGCTGGCATCATTCAGCAGCGTTTCGCTAAACCACTGCGCGGCAGCGGTAATTTTTGCCTGTACCGCCGAATCATCACTGTTCAGATCCTGTTTCAGCCAGCCGCGTAAATCGCCCCACAGTTCAGCAATATAATTATTCAGCGCCTCATCTTCTTTAAGATAAGCCTTGATACTCTCAGCGCGCTGTTTCATCTCCGGATCGTGCTTCAGCTTCTCAATCAGCCGCTCTACCGCGCGGTTAAAACCCTGCCGCAGCTCGTGACCGCGATCCTGACCGATATCATCAAGAATCGAATTCACCGCGTTCGACACCAGATCGGCACTGTGTTCACCCAGCCACTCGGTCGGCAGCATTTTGGCTTTAATCGGATGTTCGCGCTTCAGCCAGCGCACCAGCTGCAGGGCGATAAAATCACGGGTACCGGGCTTATTAATCAGCTTCAGCAGTTGCTCAATCGCCGCATCGAGCAGCTCCTGATGGCGATTATTTTTGGTCAGGCTGTCCAGCAGCATGGCGCTGGACTGGGTAAGATCGACCTTATCGATCGCTTTATGCACCGCACGGCGTATAAAGCGCTGAATGCGCGCATCGTCGGTCATATCAAGAAAGCCGCGCATCAGCTGCATCAGATGACGGCCAAGCCGCTCGGCATTCGCTGGCGCACTCAGCCAGTTGGCAATAATCTGCGCCGGATCGTGCCGACGGATCAGCGCCAGCAGCGACTGGGTATCCAGAAACTTCTCCTGCACAAAGCGGCCCAGATTGTCACCGATACGATCTTTATTGCGCGGAATAATCGCCGTATGGCGCGAAATAAACGGCACCGGCACCCGGCGAAACAGCGCCACCACCGCAAACCAGTCGGCCAGCGCGCCAACCATCGCCGCTTCGGCGATCGCTTTAATCCCGCTGACCCAGAAGCCCGGCGGGAAAAACAGCGTGGTGACAAACACCCCGGCCGCGATACACAGCAGCAGCAGGGCGATGCGCTTCACTCTCTTTAATTCAGTCTCTTTATCCATAACCTTCGCTTAGCGCTTGCGGCCTCCCATAATACTGCCCAACACACCGCGGATAATTTGATTGGTAATCTGACGGGTGGCGCTCTTCGCCATAGTCTGCACCACGCCATCGCGCTTACCGCCACGCGGGCCGGTAGTGCCGAACAGAATATCTTTCAGCCCACCGAGAATTCCGCCATCCACACCGGCGGACTGGCCTTTAGCCTGAGGAGCCTGCTGCTGCTCACTGGCCGCCTGCACGCCTTTTTGCAGCATCTCATAGGCGGATTCACGATCGACGGCTTCGTCATACTTGCCCGACAGCGGCGAGTGATTAATCAGCCCGTTACGCTCATCGGCGCTCACCGGCCCCATCCGTGAGCACGGCGCAATCACCATCGCACGCTCCACAACCGACGGGCTGCCTTTCTCATCAAGAAATGAAATCAGCGCTTCGCCAGTCCCCAGCTCCTGAATCGCCGTCACGGTATCGAAGGCCGGATTGGCGCGCATGGTTTGCGCAGCGGCTTTTACTGCTTTCTGATCGCGTGGCGTAAAGGCGCGCAGCGCATGCTGAATGCGGTTACCCAGCTGGCCGAGCACCACATCCGGAATATCCGACGGGTTCTGCGAAACAAACCAGACGCCGACGCCTTTCGAGCGAATCAGACGGATCACCTGTTCAATCTTATCCAGCAGCACCTGCGGCGCATCGTTAAACAGCAAATGCGCTTCATCAAAGAAAAACACCAGCTTTGGCTTATCGACATCACCGGCTTCCGGCAGCTGCTCATACAGTTCCGACAGCATCCACAGTAGGGTAGTGGCGTACAGTTTCGGCATCTGATACAGCTTTTCCGCCGACAGAATATTAATCACGCCTTTTCCGTTGGCATCGGTGCGCATCCAGTCTTTGATATCCAGCATGGGCTCGCCAAAAAAGTACTCAGCACCTTGCTGCTCCAGCGACAGCAGCCCGCGCTGAATCGCACCGACCGAGGCGCTATTAATATTGCCGTACTGCGTCTGGAAAGATTTGGCGTTATCACCGATATACTGCGTCATGGCGCGCAGATCTTTAAAATCGAGCAGCAGCAATCCCTGATCGTCGGCGATGCGGAAAATAATTTGCAGCACGCCCGACTGCACCTCATTCAGATTCAACAAACGTGCCAGCAGCAGCGGGCCAAGATCCGATACCGTCGCGCGCACCGGATGGCCTTTTTCGCCAAAAATATCCCACAGCACCGCAGGATTCGCCTGGGGTTGCCAGTCGTTAACGCCGATAGCTGCCAGCCGCGCCAACAGCTTCTCAGACGCGACGCCCTCGGCGGCAATACCGGTCAGATCACCTTTGACATCCGCCATAAACACCGGCACGCCGATATTTGAAAACGACTCCGCCAGCTTCTGCAACGTCACGGTCTTACCGGTGCCGGTCGCGCCGGTTATCAGGCCGTGGCGGTTTGCCATATTCGACAGCAGATGCAGCTGAGTTTCTTGAGTGCGGGCAATCAACAGGGGTGTGCTCATAGTGGCGGCTCCATTAGCGGGCATGACTATTCAGTGAAAACTTCACGACATCGGCATTGCTGGTGAAATTCATTATTTTCATCATGCGCGACTTACCAATAAGTATCGGCTAAATATCAGGTTAGCGCACATCAGGCGCATCCTTTGCCAACGTGAAGGGGAAGGGGAGAGACAGGGCGGAATGGCTCCCGCCCAAAAGTGGCTTACGCGATAAAGTTTTTGCCCTGCTTCAGCACCACATCACAGGCTTTGGTTTTCACCTTCTTGCCCATTTCGGTCTCGCCGAGGCTCTTCAGATTCAGCTGCTGGCCATTGCCGGTATTTAACAGACCTGCCAGACCCTGCTGATAATCAGTTTGCTGAGTTTTTTGCGTCTGGGTAGTCAGACCCAGCTTATCCAACACCTGCTCTTTAACCGAGGCAACATTGTTATCCACCACGTTATTCTTCACGCAGTATTCAAGAATACCGGCAGCATTGGTCATATTATTGGCGCTCACTGCCTTATCGCCGCCGTTCAGCAGGCCAGCCAGTGAGGAAAGCGACAAACCGCCCTGTGAAGCACTGCTGGTGGTGGTGCCGCTATTCTGCTGACCAAGCTGCGTTGCCGCGCTGTGCAGCTGATCCTGCCAGCTGGCTGCTGCGGCGCTGCCGACCACCAGTGCAGATGAGAGACTTGCCGCCAGCAACACCCGCTGAGTAAACTTCTTCATTGGAAACTCCTGTTTTTTGAAGCGTAAAAACCGTTTTACGTCTGACATCAGTTACTTTCGGACTTTAACCGGCTGCAGAAGTTCCGGCGAGAGCATTTGAGCGGTGATAAAAGCGGCTGCATAAGTGATTGCCTGTATAAGTTTAAAAGCCTGAAAAATACGGCTGTTGGGGCTGCGGCGCTGTTTTTTTCAGCACTCAGATCGCAACCCGGAGGATTAAGGTTGCGCGGATCTGGGGTAACGGTATAATCCCCAACGTTTTCCGCGTACCTCTTCGTGCCGAAGTGGCGAAATCGGTAGACGCAGTTGATTCAAAATCAACCATCGAAAGATGTGCCGGTTCGAGTCCGGCCTTCGGCACCAAAAAGGTATGAAAAATTAAAGTCGCTTATGGGCGGCTTTTTTGTGCCTGAAATTCAGTCTCCGCAAGGCTTTGCCCCGCTTTTCATCCAACCTAAGTTGACCTGATTCAATCTACATCAATTTACTGATGTGGGGATAACTGCGGGTATATCCCGGTTCGATTATGATTGTACCCACACAGAATCCTTGTGAGGATACTCATCATGGCTCTGAGTGATGTGAAGGTTCGTTCGGCTAAGCATGAAGCAAAAGCCTATAAACTTAATGATGGTGACGGCATGGTATTGCTGGTTCACCCCAACGGCTCTAAATATTGGCGGCTGCGTTATCGCTTCGGTGGTAAAGAGAAGATGTTGGCGTTGGGGAAGTATCCTGAAGTTTCGTTAGCTGATGCTCGATCGCGGCGAGACGAAGCGCGTAAGCTTTTAGCTAACGGCGTCGATCCCAGTGAAAACAAGAAAGCGGTTAAGGTAGAACAGGAGCAAGAGGCGATAACGTTTGAAGTGGTTGCCAGAGACTGGCACGCCAGCAATCAGAAGTGGTCTCCATCGCATAGTGCTCGTGTATTGAAAAGCCTCGAAGATAATCTCTTTGCTGCTATCGGTAAGCGGAACATTGCTGAATTGAAGACGCGGGATCTGCTTGTCCTCATCAAAGCGTTGGAGTCGTCCGTGCGTCTTGAAGTCGCCGCCCATTTACAGCAGCGAACTACCGCGATTGTGCGCTTTGCCGTTCAGAGCGGCTTAATCGACTACAACCCCGCGCAAGAGATTGCTGGTGCGGTTGCTACGGCGAAAAGACAGCATCGTGCAGCTCTTGAACTGAACCGAATACCTGAATTACTTCACCGCATCGATAACTATTCTGGCAGACCGTTAACCCGATTGGTTGTCGAACTCACGTTGTTAGTTTTCATCCGTTCAAGCGAGCTGCGTTTTGCCCGCTGGTCAGAAGTGGATTTTGAAACGGCCATGTGGACGATCCCCGGTGAGCGTGAAGCGCTGGACGGTGTTAAACATTCTCAGCGTGGTTCAAAGATGCGGACGCCCCATCTTGTTCCCTTATCGCGTCAGGCCTTAGCTATTCTGGAAAAGATCAAAAGCATGAATGGGAATCGAGAGCTGATCTTTGTTGGTGATCATGATCCTCGTAAGCCGATGAGTGAAAACACGGTTAACAAATCGCTACGAGTCATGGGCTACGATACGAAAGTTGAAGTCTGCGGGCATGGTTTTAGGACGATGGCATGTAGTTCATTGATTGAGTCGGGGTTGTGGTCGAAGGATGCGGTAGAACGGCAGATGAGTCACCAGGAACGTAACTCTGTGCGGGCGGCTTATATTCATAAGGCCGAGCTCTTGGGGGAGCGCAGGCTGATGGTGCAGTGGTGGGCGGATTATCTGGATGCGAATCGTGAGAAGGGAGTTAGTCCGTTTGATTTTGCTAAATTGAATTGAGACTGACTTTCATATTGTTAGGGGGCATTTGGTAAGCATTTTTGCCCAATTGTTCTCTAGATTACAAACGCATTTGATTCATTATTGATCGTTGTCCCTGATATCTTTTTATGAGCTAACATTTGCCAACTACTAACTGTCTGTAAGGGCTATAAAAATAAAAACCGAGAAAGCAGGAACATCTCGTAGGAAACTGCATTGTGAGAAGCACCACTTGGTGAAATAAATTGCTCTCGAGAGATTTGAGCGGAGCCTGTTACCAGACTCCGCTTATCCGAAAGTACAGGTAGTATGTGACTAAAAAACCGATTTTAGGACGTTCCGGTTATGTAGAGCCATAGATATTACACTATACCCGACTGCGATTAAGGCAATAAGGGCAGACCCAGTTCTGCTAGGTACTGGTTATGTCGCTCCTTAATTGAAATGATCTTACCTTCGACCGCTAACAGGTCGGCATGTGAAGCGGTAAGATCTATTTCCTTCTCATCCTCAGCAGTACTAATGTAACGTGATACGTTCAAGTTGAACTCATGCTTCTCGATCTCTTCCATATCTACACGCCGCGAGTAACGTGGCTCTTCCTTACGGAATTGATAAGTGGTGATGATCTTGTCGATATGCTCATCTAATAGCTGGTTCTGACGCTTTCCTGGAGAGAAGTGCTCAGCTGCATTGATAAATAATACATCGTCAGGTTTTTTACACTTCTTTAACACCAGGATGCACACTGGGATACCGGTAGAGAAAAACAGATTAGCTGGTAATCCGATGACTGTGTCGATATGACCATCCTTAAGTAGCTTAGTGCGGATTCGTGCCTCGGCACCGCCACGGAACAATACGCCGTGAGGTAGGATAATCGCCATCACGCCGTCTTGTTTCAGGAAATGGAATCCATGCAGCAGGAAGGCGAAATCTGCCGCCGACTTAGGTGAAAGACCGTGGTTTTTGAATCGTGTGTCCTCGCCCAGCGCTTCACTCGGATCCCATCGGTAGCTAAATGGTGGGTTTGCCACCACTGCATCAAACTTCGGCATCTTGCCCGGATTGGTCTCACGCAGAATGTCCCAGTCGTTAAGCAAAGTATCGCCGTGGAAAATCTCAAACTCCGAATCCTTCACACCGTGTAGTAGCATGTTCATGCGCGCAAGGTTGTAGGTGGTGATGTTTTTTTCCTGACCGAAAATTTTATTGATCCCATGCTGACCCATTCGATGGCGCACATTTAGCAACAAAGAGCCAGAGCCGCAGGCAAAATCAAATACACTGTCAAGATGTTGGCGCTTGCCTGTGGCGGGTTCCTGCCCATCTAACGTGACGATTGCCGACAAAATGCTGGAAATTTGCTGAGGCGTGTAGAATTCACCAGCCTTCTTGCCTGAATCGGCTGCAAATTGGCCAATTAGATATTCATAGGCATCACCCAGGGTATCGCTGTCGGTGGAAAACTCGCGCAGTTCTTTAGCGATTTCGGCAATAACTTTGCACAATAAAGTATTACGCTCGATGTAGGTTTTGCCAAGTTTTTCTGAGGCTAGGTTAATCTCAGAAAATAATCCTCGGAATGTACTTGCGAAAGACTCTTCCTCAATATACTTAAACCCCTCCTGTAATGTGCTGAGTAATGTGGCATCTTGTATTCGTGCCATCTCAGCAATATTACCCCACAAGTAATCAGGTTTGATCACATAATGCACTTTACGGCGCATCTGTTGCTCAAACTCGGAGACATCTTCTAGGTTACTTTCGTACCAGCGTTGCAATGGTGTGAAAGTTGAATCCTCATTTTGCTGTGGGTAGTCTGACCCTAGCTCTTTTTGTGCGGCAGCCTCGTAGTTGTCCGACAAATAACGCAGGAACAAGAAAGCCAGCATATAGTCGCGAAAGTCGTCCGCATTCATTGCACCACGTAGTTTATTCGCAATAGCCCAAAGGGTTTTACCAAGTTTTTGCTTTTCAATATCTGTCATGTTATTTCCTGCTCTTTCTTTTCTAGAGCGACTTTTTGTGAAGTGATTTGCAAATTTCCATCAACTGATGCGCCTAAAATCTCCGGGAGAGCGAATTGAAATTCGGCTACAAAGTCTCTAAGAATTCGGCGAAACAATTCTTTTGTATCCTCACCCATTTGGGTTGGTTCATGTATGGCGTATTTACCATGGCTAAGAAGATTGAGTGCTCTATTATAGAGTATTCTGTCATCCTCATTATTAAGTGTCTTAAGGCAAAAAGAGATATTAGAGTGGCCGAAAAAAGAGGCTGTTTTCTCCATGATGCTACGCATCGCATTGAAGTGAAAAGTGTAGAGAGTACCTGAAGTGTGGAAAGCTGCACGCTGTAGTTCAGCAAGAGAAGCAACATGATGAAAAAAAGGCGTATCTTCTGTCGCACGCAATGTATATACTTCGCCGCCATTGGGACGGTGAAGGAAATAACGTTTGTGGGTCACTTTAGGCTCTCCCTCCTTTGATCTGCCAATCTCATTGCACATCACGTTGAAGAAAAGAGCGTGATGGGAAGAAAAGATAATCTTAATTGGGGCAGACTCACCATTGCTGCCTTTCCTATTAGCTGCGCGGCGGAGAAGCTTGGCAAGATCGCAGGCAATGGCTACTGCGTTATTGTCGTCAAGGGACGAAATAGGATCATCTATATAAAGGTATTTCACCCATTGGTAGGATTCATGTCCATCAAGCATACGTTCGCAAATAGCCATGAAAAGACACCAGACAAAAATATTTTGTTCACCCCTTGATATCTTGATGTTTTCTTCGTCACCTTTTCGAAAAGCTACCTGCCAATTTCCATAATCAATATCAAAATCAAAGTCGGCGTAATGGCTGACAAAACCAGCGATTGCTTCATCTAAAGCAAGCTCATCCATTGCTTTGAAGAACTTGGATTTATTGTTAAGCTGCAGATAGCGTACACTATCGCCATCCAAATCGTTTTCCCACGTAAATAGATCTTCCGTAAAGGCATTAAAATATAGAGTATCTGCTTTTCTCTCAGGATTTTTCTTGGATTTCCGTTTTCCGGCATTCTTGAATTCCATAGAAAGCCGAGTTTTTCCGGTCCGGTTATAAGCATATATTAGGATTATGGTAGCCGGGCTCTTAATTATATTTTTCTGAGAAACGGTTTCCTTTTGATTCAGATCATCACGTAACCGGGTCACTACATTACGAAGGCTTTTGTAGGTTCGAATGCCACTCATATACTCACCTCAGCGAACTTAGGGAAGAGTTTTTGCATCAAGCCTTTCTTCCATGTCTTTAGAAGATAAACTTTGTGGCTTTGAGCCGCGATCAGGTCGTCAACGGAAGATAAACAATCGGCGATTTTCTGTTGTTCTTCTTGATCTTTGTCTTGGGGAATGACACATGGAACCTTCTCAAGACTCTCTATAGAAAGTCCTGGTTGGGCTTGTCCAGTGGCATAAGTATTCAAATTTAGGAATTTTAGGCAATAATAAAGCCAATCTGTACTTACTCCAGGTTTAGGCGTCGTTACAACTGCATGCTCGGTTGCATAAAAATTGCCATCAACAAGATTGACGTTCCCACATAAGGCACCTTGGCGGCCAATAAGTGAATACCTTCCTGACCGATTAAACTTCTTGGCATAACCACGTAGACCGTTACCACCATAGCAAGGGTAAAGGCCATCTGAAAATTCTTCTGAAAGATCGGCTGCAGCGATGAATTTCCCGGCTTGCATATGGCAAAGGTCGCCAAGCAATACCTGTCGCCACTCAGGATCTTTCTGAAACTTAGGAAACCGCAACCGTGCTATGGATTCGCCTTTGCGAGGAAAAAGCTGCTGCATCAAGCCATTTTTGTGAGTGTTGAGTCTATCCAGTTTGAGGGATTCGTTTGTAATAAGTTCATCAAGGGAAGACAAGCAGTCAGCGATCTTTTGTTGCTCTGCAAGGGATAGAGAACCACTAGGTAACGGTATTGGTATCGCCCTTATATCATCATCATTAACTTGTAGTGAGCCGTGAGCGCGAGCACCGATTGCGATACGATTTCTCAGCCAATTTCCATGCAGATTATTAAAAAAAAGTGCATCCAAAAAAGCAGGAATAACTAGCTTTTTATTTACGCGAAAACACGTAAATATGCTGTTCGGTACAGCAGCCCGTTCATCGCCGAGATAACAGGCAATAAAACCTTGCGGATATGCTTTTGTAGCACTTTTATTGTATGCGAAGTCATTCTTCTGCAGGATAATATAGTTTTTCAGAGAATTACCCGCAATGGTGCGACCAAGTTTCTCTTCCTGGCTAATAAGGCCAACCCCAGATGTAATTGTATAAGGCGTGCAGATAGTAGTACCAGCCCTTTCAGTTACAAATTGAGAGATTTCACCTAGTTCGATTGTGAACCATTCCCCCGCATTCCGAAATTCAGGAAATCTCAACTGTGGCACTAGTGGATATTTTTGGTTTCCAGTCATACTACTTCTTCCTGTAGTACCATAAATAGACAGCGTGCGTTTTCATCGACAAAGTCGATAAGTGACCAGGAATCCATTTTCCGTAACCTTTGTACGAAATCTATACTTATCATCGTTCTTCCTCATAAGCCGCTAGACCAGCTATTTCTCGACCTTGCGAAAGTTTATGCAGTATTGGAGTTAATTCCTCCATAAGTGCCAACTCTTTCACTCTTCTGCTCTTCCAGTTGAGCCCTAACGGCTTCAGAAAGTCAGTGAGTTTTTCACCGTCGAAAATACATCGACGCATGATTTCATCTACAAACTCTTGAAGGGCATCGAGCGAAAGCCCGTGACGGTTGGCAATGTTGGCGAGTTCTCGTGTTTTTTTCTCTGCTTTGAATCTAGCAAAGCCATCACGTATTTGTTTTTCATTCAATGCCTCATCGGTTGGGAGACCTCGAATATACTCAGCAATCTCCTCACGCTCATCGATAAACTTGGCATCGGATTGGATCAGGCCGATGAGTTGCTCACGATTCATTGTGCTCTTGCCGGGTTTCTGTTGTGTCAGTTTTGCAATGAGATCCATTATATAATCGTAATCAATCACTGCGGAGGAGAAGAGAACAAACTCGAAATCAAGTTGTTGCACTTCAGACGGTGCTTGGTCACGATCTTGCTGTTCCTTTAGTTGTTTGGCCGTATCCAAGTATACGCCCTTGAACCCTTGCAACTGATCAGGTGGTACAATTTGCGCGATCAGTGTCTTTTGCTCATCGGTGAGATCTGTGTACTGATCAAGTTGCGTTTTTAAGCGCTGTACTTCCTTGAATAGGTTAACAAACTGTGCACGAGCCGCATCACCTCTAAGATTAGAAACCTCTTCCGGTGCATTAGCTAGGCCCTGTGAATGCATGTAATCTGCCAGCTTCTGGGTGGCGGTTTGTAGTGTGTCGATTACTTTGATAGCAGGATCTACGAGCCAGATTTCGCGAGGATTATCGATCTTCTCGCCGGAGAATAGTGCGATAGCCTCGTCTACTGACGTTTTCTGTTGGCGAAAATCAAGGATATTGCCGTAGGGCTTGCTGTCGTTAAGCACGCGATTGGTTCGCGAAAATGCTTGGATCAGACCATGGTGTTTGAGGTTCTTATCCACATAAAGCGTGTTGAGGTATTTGGAATCAAAACCCGTGAGCAGCATGTCCACCACTATTGTGATGTCAATTTTTTGCGCAGCCGGAAAATCGACATTTGGATACTGTTGATCTTTGATGCGCTTTTGCACATCTTGATAGTACAGATCAAAAACGCTAATACGGTGGTTGGTGCCAAAGCGAATATTATAATCTGTGATGATATTGTTGAGTGCTTCTTTCTTGCCTTCTGGATCCTGCTGATTGTCTTGCTTTTCCTGGGGCAGGTCTTCCTGAATCTGCTGTATATCCTTATTCCCCTCAGCTGGCGGTGAGAACACGCAAGCAATACTTAAAGGGCGAAAATCAGGGTCTTGCTCCGCTTGCTCACTTTGAATTCTTGTGAACAACTCGAAGTACTCGATGGCATCATTAATACTCGCAGTAGCCAGTATTGCGTTAAATTTGCGCTCATTAGTAGCTGCATCGTGTTTGGCCAGAATGGTCTTAATGACCTTAGTTTTGTCAATCCTTTCGCCTGGCTTGGGTGGCTTCTTGCCCTCGGGCTTGAAATGGTCCACATGAAAACGCAATACGTTGCGATCTTCGATAGCATGGGTGATGGTGTACTCATGCAGGCTGCGCTGAAACAAATCATCGGTCGTGCGGTAACTGGCCTTCTGATCTTCGATCTGCTGATAGTTGGCGTTTTGTTCAAAAATTGGTGTGCCTGTAAAGCCAAAGAGCTGGGCGTAGGGGAAAAAGTCCTTTATTGTTTTATGGTTATCACCAAATTGTGAGCGGTGGCATTCATCGAAGATAAATACTAAGCGAGCTTTGCGCAGTGGCTCTAGCCGCTCTTTGTAGTTACGTTTATTGGTACCGTCTAATGCCAAACCCAATTTCTGGATAGTGGTGACAATGACCTTGTCTGCATAATCGTCGGACAGCAAACGGCGCACCAATGTTTCGGTGTTAGTATTTTCCTCAACGCAGCCTTCCTGAAAACGGTTAAACTCTTCACGGGTCTGACGATCGAGGTCTTTTCGGTCTACCACGAACAGACATTTGTCTATGTCTGGATTGTCTTTGAGCAGGGTAGAGGCCTTAAAGGAGGTCAGAGTCTTGCCCGAGCCTGTGGTGTGCCAAATATACCCGTTGCCACAATTCTGGTTAATGCATTCGACAATGGCTTTGACCGCATAGATTTGATATGGCCGCATTATGAGCAGCTTCTGTTCGCTGGCTACAATAACCATATAGCGACTTATCATCTGACCCAAGGTACACTTTGCCAAAAACTTCTCAGCAAAACGGTCAAGCTGGGTGATTTTCTTATTGTCCTCGCTGGCAAACTGGTAGACAGGAAGGAAACGCTCGTCGGCATTAAAGCTGAAGTGTCGCTGGTTGTTGTTAGCGAAGTACCATGTATCGCTGCGGTTGCTGACGATAAAGAGCTGGATGAAACACAGCAGTGTTTTACCATAGCCATTGCTAGGCGCGTTTTTGTAATCCACGATCTGCTGCATGGCACGTCTCGGGCTTACGGCCAGCGTTTTAAGCTCAATCTGCACCATTGGTATACCGTTGATAAGCAGTATTACGTCGTAGCGATGATGGCTGTTATCGTTATTAATGCGTAACTGGTTGATTACTTCGAAGTCGTTTTTGCACCAGTCTCTAATGTTTACTAAGGTGTAGTTAAGCGGAGTACCATCGTCGCGCTCGAAGCTGTTGATACTTCGCAGTATCTGGGCAGCGTTGTACACATCGGGCGTGATAATGCCATCGATCAGTCGCTGAAATTCGCTATCTGTCAGATGCACTCGGTTAAGTGCCTCGAATTTTTCACGAAAATTGGCTTTTAGCGTAGTAAGATCGCGGATATCGGGACGGTAGGTATATTTTAGGTCGCTGAGCTTAGCGATCAGGTCATTTTCGATCTGTTGTTCTGATGTTGCCATGAATCCTGCCCCAAATACCAAAAAAGTTATCCTAACTGTCACACAGATTTGTTAATGCCATTGTGTTTGAATGCCCTGAATTCCCTTTTTGACACCCTTCAATAATTATTACGCCACTGCCCCCTTCAACCCGCCTACCTCGGACAACTGGAAGTTCCTTAGCCTCATACACGATTTGCGGAAATCTCTTACTCTCTCGAGCAGTAGACGGTGTCCTTGGGGACATACGGATGCCGGGCAACCTTTTCAACTGCAATCCACCGTTCTGAGTTTATGGGTGGGTAGCTGTTTTATCTGTTTGTGAGAGTCTTTTTGAGTCTATCATGGGTTTTACGCGTATGCATCTTCGCATAGCCGCAAGCTGCTTTGCGGTTGAGGTGTGACATGTTTAAGGAGACATAAAAGTCCCCGAACTGACTCAGCATTTTTATTTCTGAATGAGCCCTTTTTCCCCATAAAAACTGTTACTTGGCTGTGTTATAAATCATCAGCTAAAGGTGCCAGCGTATTGTTGCCGAGAGATAATTTCCAGTTGCCCCTCTAGGTGACAGGCCTGGGGGCCATTTAACCACATCCCCGGCATGTGGTTTATTTCGTACTTCCACCGAATGAGCGTTCTTCCTTTCTGTATGCCTTCGTACGTTCTTTGGCAAAGTATTCCAGGTGGCTCCGTAACTTCAGTATCTGTTCCCCAAAGCGGTCCACCCGAAGACGCTCCAGATAATGCGGCGCATTGGTGAGGTTAACCAGCGTCCTGTACTCAGGGAATTCGAGCAGACCCAGCGCACTTAGCCAGGCCTCGCAGATGTAACTCCCTAGGTTATGGTCTTCTTTCGAATAATTCCCTAATCCATTAAACGTATCTTTGTTGACGAATATCGCCATGTGGTAGTGAGATTTACCGCTAGTTCCCACCTCACGTACCCAGACGTGTCTCAGGTCAGTTGGACAAACCTGATGACCTTCACGCTTACGTCGTTTCTGATGGGCTGTGAAACGAGCTCTCAGCGACCCAATTACTCGTTCCATCAATCCTGAACTAAGATCAGGGACGCAGGCAATACTGTCGCCTGTATCACGATGCTCAGGTAGCCTGAGTACGAAGATGAATACGGATGTCCTAGCGTGAGCTTTTGTCGCGAAGTTGATGATATCCGTAATACGATTCATATAACTCGTATTGATTTCCCCAAATTTACTGTTAGTCATAAGTATTACTCCTTTTGAGTCTGTTTCAGACGAGCGAAGTCCCTGCCAGAGCGAATGGCAGTAATGAATACATTGGTTGTTTGATATTTATGCCTTTCCTGGGTAGGGGGGGTTATTTTCCCGTTATTATCCCCTGGTAGTTATAACTTAAGAGTTAACATTGTGGTTTCTATTTGTGAGATGTGGCTCTCTTTTTGACATTTAACACATATCTTTTTGAATGTGTATTAAGGTATTTAAATTGAAATGATGCATGTGGATTGCATAAGCGGAATTATTGCATGCACTCTGTTGATTTATATTTAATTAGTCAGTGTTGTGTGTTTCATACTAAAAACACATGAACTCCTGGAAATACATTTTAATCATTTTTCATATCTGCCTACATATCTACTTACATATACCATTAGCTTGTTTATGTATATTTATATGTATTTATATCTTAGGGTATTAGTCTCTTTACATATAATATATATACTGTACAACTGAATATAACTTATATACACAAAAGCCTTTCCACATGCGGGGCTTTATATTATAGGTGTTCAGAATTTACTCCAGGGTTAGCAATTCAGAATATAAATAAAATTCTGATAATCAGGATATTCGGAAGTGCTCATGGACAACATCTGTTTTGTCCATTTATGCTTCTGCCAGGCCACCAGGAGCTAAGCCTTACTTCCACTATTTTACAGACATGCTCAGTTACCCCGGGAGTCTGCTATGCGCTGCTGCAACCAGGCTTCCACTTCGCTCTTTAGCCAGCGCGAGCTACGACCCAGTTTGATTGGCTTAGGAAAGAGTCCTTCACTGATGAGTTTGTAGAACCATTTGTCTGTCATTTCGGTATAGGTGGTGATGAATGCCATATCGACAAGCTGGTCGTTCAGCAGAGCAGGTGATGTATTCATGGGGATATCTCCTTTACGTTGAATGTGAAAAGGAGGAATGACTGGTTCTCAGTGTTGTGTTGCAGCCTTCCTCAGGGGATGGAAGACCGTGTAAAAAATCAATGAAGCTGGCTGTTACCCACTTTCCTCTGTCGCGTAAGAGATGCATAAAACGTCACTTCTTTTACCCGGAGCAGATGTCATGCCATAGCGGTCCATTGGGTATGACGGGCAGCGTCTGAGAAGATTGTTATCGCAGTAATTTTTAACTAACTTCCGGTTAAGTGAGATTCTCAAGGTAAAAAAGAACCTTCTGAGTAGATGGTATCTGGTAGGTTACAGAAACTACTGAATTTAAATTAACGCAATGAATTTAAATGTTAAAATTGAAAGTAGCCTACTTTTATAAGTCACTTTTAAATTTTATAGCATGTAATTAATAACCTATATCTTATCAATTTTAGGGTACTTTTTATTTTTTAATTACCATAAAATTAAGGTAAATTGGTTGTGCGATAGTGATGGGTGGAGTTCCGGAGCAGGAATGTAAACCAGCAGGTAAATGCAGAGAAATCAGGAACAGCCCGGGGGGATGTATGGCGTATAAATACAAAGCAACGATGTACTATTCTGATGAGGAGACTGAGGCGTTTCTTCGTGACAAAGCGGTGAAGTCGAATGGGAAAAAAAGTGCGTCTCATTATCTTTACTCTCTGGTCACAAAAGAGAGAGAGAATTTGATGGCTAATAATGACATCAAAGGTAAACTCGTTCCGGTTCAGCTTTTTCCCGAATATGTTAATTCGAGAGAATTCAGTGTGAACGGTTCGGTTGATTTCATCGGACTGCCTGAGGTGTACTTCCCTAATAACGGAGAGAGCTCCTTGATACGGCAAAACCATAAGTCTTTGATGGAAACAATTGACGATAAAATTCTTGAACACGTTGCTAATCATTTTAGCAATCATGGTCACGAAGTTAACGATAAATCGTTTCGGATTGTGCTGAAGACATATGTGGCTTGTTATTACTGTAATACCAGCACTGCCACCGGATTGTACTCAGGGACCTTTACTGCAACATGCAGGATGATTACTGTCAGCAGGAGCGAATGGGACAAATGTGGCGGGGTGCTGGATTTTGAAAACTTACGCTATATAAAATACGAGGCTGTCGCTCAAGCAGGACGAAGAATTCCCAGAGGTCTGTGTAAGGTCGCTGAATCGTCCCGGACAGATACAACCGGGGCATTTTTTATACCGGTATTAACTTTACCAAAAAAATTCCCTGAGAAGACGTTACCTGAATCTGTGATTATCAAAGGGGTTGATATTTCTTTTAGTAAAGAACGTCTGAAGTTTAAAGCAATGAATGAAAGCCAGAAGAAGAGGTATCTGCTGAAACCTTAACGCTGGGTGATTGAGTTGTAAATTATTTCAGGCCTATATTACTCCTGTGATATTGAACAAGATTGTTTTATCACAGGTGAAATATGAACAATGAATCCTCTAAAATAATGCCGCTACAGCAGCTCCTTTCACAGTTACCTGCTGATGCTACAGAAAAGATATACCGTCAACTCAGCAGTATCATAAGTTATGAACCCTGTATCGGACTGATGGGAAAAAGCGGCACAGGGAAATCCAGCCTCTGCAATACCCTTTTCAGCCCACCTCCCGCCAGGGTTGATGCCATCAGCGGCTGTACCCGTACCGTTCAGCGCTATCGGGTCACTCACGGCACACATACCCTGACACTGGTAGATTTTCCGGGTATTGGCGAAACCCCGGAGCTGGACAGTCTGTACCGTAGCCTGTATCAGGCGTGGTCCGGCAGGCTGGACCTGATTGTCTGGGTACTCAAAGCCGATGAACGGGCCTGGAACGAGGATATCCGCTGTTACCGCGATTTACTCCGCAGCGGAGCAGAACCGGAGCGCTTTCTGTTTGTCCTAAGCCAGGCAGACAAAATAGAGCCCTGCCGGGAATGGGATGGGCTGAATCACCGGCCCTCGCAACAGCAGCAACAGAACCTGCAGGCCAAAACCCGACTGGCTGAAACCCTTTTCGCCACTGTCCACCCGGTCATTGCCGTCTCTGCTGCAGAGCACTACAACCTGCATCACTGGGTGGAGGCCCTGATACTGGCGTTACCAGTACACAGCGGCAGCGCAGTTTCCCGCCATCTGCACCCCGAACTTCGGACCGACACAGTCAGGGAAACTGCCCGTGATGGATTTGTCCGTGTGACCGGGGAGATATTTGATGAAGCGGTGAACACTCTGAAGACTTCCGGGATTCTGGTTCACTATCTTCACCAGCTCCGCCACCGGTTGCTGACTGTTGCCCGCGCCGTCTGGCATCTCCTGTTCTGATTTTATCGTGTCTTTTCTCAGCACCTGTTCGATCTGTTTCGACGATCGAAATGAAACCGGGCAATAGATATTAGCTATCAGATTAAGTTTATCGATCGTCGCAATCGATAGAAAATAACGATCGGTAATCAATTATCGATCTGAATTAACGATTATCACACCAGAAAGTTAGGCAGTACGATCTGCGCTGAAAATAACCAGCAAACCTTTCTTAACCATCCCAGTAATTTGTTTATTAAGGAGTATTTTATGTCTTTGTGCGTCCCTGTGTTTAACAGAGAAAAGAGCAATTCGGGGGAATCGCTATGAAATCTTATCCGTTATTACGTCAGGACCTGTTCGCATGGTGTCTGGCGGCAATTCTCCCGACCCTCTGGATTGTGCTTTACCTGAACTTTCCGCAGGGCGTTGCCGGGGTCATTTATATGATTGTTGCCCTAGTCTGGGTGTTACTGGACCGGATAAACCTGATGAAGCAGGGCATCACACCACCTTCATGGCTGTGGTTTCCTCTGAATTTTGTTTACCTTCGCCAGCGCGACCAGATGCAGGGCAAATCGTGGCGGCTTCTGCAGGTCTGGTTGCTTTGTACAGTGCTGTCATTCGTGGCGATAAATCAGTTTAAGAAAACCTCAGGTACAGAAAATCTGGCGCAGAGTGCCTGTGCCGTCGTGACGAAAATCCTGCATAAAGAGGGGAGTGATGAGCGCTGTATCCGCGTCACGGAAATGCATGAAGAGGTCAGCGGTCGTTTCTGGCAGGCGCAGGCATTGCTGAATACCGGTGTAAAGGAGCATGTGACCATTGAGGTCAGGGGCCGGGATATTTATGTCGTTTTACCCGAAGCGGGAGAGTGAAAAAATGAAAACGGTAAACGTTATCGCCCGGCTGCTAATTGTCGTCGCGGTATTATGGACTCAGGTGAGCCGTGCTGCTGCCTATGACATTAAACCCGTTATCGTCACAGGCGAGGTGGCAGGAAATGTGCAAGTCATGCATGACCACATCATGGATGGCGTGGATGATTTTATAATTAGCGCCACAAAGGGTAAGGAAACGCAGAAGTTTATTCTTACCTGCAACGGCCCGGAAAAGCGCCTGAATATTTTCTACTGGCTGAAAGATATCACCGGAGGTAAGGCATCAGGCGCAACGGGTATGACCATCCAGTATTACCCGGAGGAAGAGCGTCAGATAAGGACACATGCGGAACAGACAGTGACACTTTTCGACAGCCAAGTCTCACCGGATCTTACACGCGCAGCGTCACGTATGCTGAATTATAAAAAAGGAAGCTTTGTTTTCCATTTCTATGAAAATGACGGCGTATCCGATCACGGTCCAGTGGCATGGAGCTGGCAATATCCGGCCCCGAAACTGGCCCCGGCGCTCGCTGGCGCACTCGTATCCGCCAAGGCCAATAACTGCAGCCTGGCGCAGGGTGAAACCCGTATTGCCTCCCTCGCGCGTCTGGCCAACCATCAGTAAGGATACTGACATGATAGCAGGCGTTCTCTATCTAACATCCTGCATTGTTTATGTCCTGGTCCTTGTTCTGAGTTACAGCCTACTCTTCTGGCATCCCTAGTACTGACCGTATTCCCCCAGGTATTAACCCCGTTATTTTTGTTCACTAAAAGGCCGTACTTCCTTCGGGAGGTATGGCCTTTTCATTTATGTAATCAAAGGAGTTACCCATGCGCTTAGCCAGCCGTTTTGGCACTGCCAGCCTCGTGCGCCGCGACCGTCCGTTAACCCACGATGAACTGGCGCACTACGTGCCCAGCGTCTTCAGCGAAGAAAAACATGAATCCCGCAGCGAACGTTACACGTACATCCCGACCATCACCTTGCTGGATAACCTACAGCGGGAAGGATTCCAGCCGTTCTTTGCCTGCCAGACCCGCGTGCGCGACCTGAATAAACGCGATCACACAAAGCACATGCTGCGTCTCAGGCGTGAGGGGCAAATCACCGGCAAACAGGTCCCCGAAATCATCCTGCTTAACAGTCACGACGGCTCCAGCTCATACCAGATGCTGCCGGGCCTGTTTCGTTTTGTCTGCCAGAACGGGCTTGTCTGCGGCGAAACCTTTGGTGAGGTGCGCGTCCCGCACAAAGGCAATGTGGTGGAAAAGGTCATTGAAGGGGCTTACGAGGTACTGGGGATTTTTGACAGGGTTGAAGAAAATCGGGATGCGATGCAGTCGCTGCTACTTCCCCCACCGATACAACAAGCTTTTGCCAGAGCCGCGCTGACGTATCGCTTCGGGGAAGAGCACCAGCCGGTGACGGCATCCCAGATACTGATACCCCGCCGCTATGAAGACCGTCAGGACGACCTGTGGTCAGTTTTCAATCGTTGCCAAGAGAACCTGCTGAAAGGGGGTCTGTCAGGACGTACTGCCAAAGGCAAACGCAGCCATACTCGCGCGGTTAAAGGCATAGACGGCGACGTTAAGCTCAACCGGGCACTCTGGGTGATGGCGGAAGAACTGCAGCAGGCGCTGAGCTGATGCCACCGCTGCCTGATAGCGCCCGCCAGGCCACCCTGGAGAATAATCTATACAGCCGCTCTATCTCCGATGACGACTTGTGCGCATGGTGCTCACACCTTCTTTATCGACCCGGTGAACTCAGCCAGTGCAGCTTAAGCATCACTGAGGGGAGCAGGCCTTCGTGCTGTGATGAGGATGGCTATGCGCAGTCCTGCCCATCACTTCGTCTCGACAACCTATCTGAAATACAAAGGAAACTAAATGAACAACATACTCATCCTGACCAGCACAGTGGCTGAATCCCCCGCTTCACCACACGCTGATACAGTGCGCATCGTATGTACGCCCGTGCCCGATGAACAGCGTACTGCCTTCTGGTCGCAGCACTTTGGCTCCATTCCACAATGGATAACCCTTGAAACCTGTATTTTTGCCTGGATGGACCGGCTGTGTGCCGATTACCACGGTGGTATCTGGAACTTTTCGACGATCGGTAACGGCGGTGCTTTCATGGCTCCTGAGTCAGAGAACGATAAGACGTGGGCATTGTTCAACAGCATGAACGGCAATGGCGCAGAGCTCACCAGTGAAGCAGCAGGGATAATCGCCTGCCTGATGGCATACAGCCACCACGCTTGTCGCACCGAATGTGACGCGATGACTGAGCACTATTATCACTTACGTGACTACGCGCTAAACCATCCGGAATACAGCGCCATTATGCATCTAATCGACTGAGGAATACCTGACATGAATATCGCATTATCCCCGGTATCATCACAGCCTGAACTTTTTCCTCTGGCGGTTATGGCTCAACATGATTACCTGCTTACCGCGACATCCGGATTAACCCCCTATGCCCAACGCACCATTCGTCGTGCTATCAACTTGCTGGATAAATATCTGAGCCAGCCCGGCATATCCTTTATCTCAAGCACTGCTGCCCGTGACTGGCTTTGGTTACGACTGGCAGGACAAGAACGGGAAGTGTTTATGGTGCTCTATCTCGATAACCAGCATCGTTTACTGGAGAGTGAAACGCTATTTGCCGGTTCTATTAGCCATGTGCAGGTCCATCCCCGTGAGGTAGTGAAATCAGCGCTTCGCTTCAATGCTGCGGCCGTTGTGTTGGCGCATAACCATCCATCCGGTGATCCGGAGCCCAGCCAATGTGACCGCAACATTACGGGCAGGCTTAAAGAAGCGCTGGCACTGGTTGATGTGAACACTCTCGATCATCTGGTTATCGGTTCAGATGGAATTGTGTCGTTTGCAGAGCGAGGCTGGATATGAGGGCACTTCAATGAAATCTACTGACTCAGAGAATGATTCATTTCTACAATGGGGACTGAATTGTAATGTGACACCTTGCTTTGGTGCTCGTCTGGTACAGGAGGGAAACCGGCTGCACTATCTGGCTGATCGGGCCTGCATTACCGGTGAATTCAGTAACGCAGAATCTTTGAAGTTGGATGAAGTATTCACACGTTTTATCAGCCAAATGGAATCGATGCTGACCACTGGTGAAATGAATCCTCGCCATGCCCATAGCGTCACCCTGTACCACAACGGCTTTACCTGCGAAGCCGATACCCTTGGCAGTTACGGCTACGTATACATCACCGTTTACCCCACTCATCGTTAACTACTTTCACAATAGCAAATATGAAAACTCTATCTGCAACAAATCCGCAGGCGGCGACGCTATATCTGTCGCCCGTGGCAGTCTGGCAAATGCTGCTTGCACGCCTGCTGGAACAACATTATGGCCTGACACTCAACGACACGCCGTTCAGTGATGAAACGGTAATTCAGAAACATATCGATGCTGGTATATCTTTGGCCGATGCCGTTAATTTTCTGGTGGAAAAGTACGGGCTGGTTCGTATTGATCGCAGGGGATTCGACTGGCAAGAACAGTCCCCATATCTGCGGGCAGTCGATATTCTGCGGGCGCGACAGGCAACTGGTTTATTGAAAAGAAATCGTATTAGCGCGGTACGATGAATATTGGGAATAGCCTTCCTGATTCACACTGCAGCTTTCCTTACTTATTTAATTTACTCATTCCAAAAAGCACCTGCCGATGCTGGTTGGTGCTTTTACTTATATGGACGAAATATCATGCAACTAGAAGCTGTAATTTTAACTGGGCACATTATCGCAAGTACAATCCGGGAATGCTGGGCCGTCGTTGTTGATGGTTTTGACGCATGCGGCGAACAAGCTTATGATCCAGCTTAATTTCTTTTCCTCATGAAGGGACGGGTATGGGCAACAGAATGTGGATGATCCGCGGTGACGGCGGCAAGCTCTATGACGATTTTCGCGATAAGCAAATTGTAGGCATCGGTTGGTCTCAGCTGGCTCCATTAGTCAAACCCGGCCTATCCCGAGCCCAGTTACTCGCCTTATACCAGGAGGCAGACCCTTTAACAAAGCTGGGAACTGCGCGTTCTGGTGCATCGCAGGTCTGGCGTTTTGTGAACGAAATCCAAAAGGGTGATTGGGTTATTACCTATTCGCCAGCCAACCGTACTTATTTGCTAGGTAAAGTTACTTCAGACTTCCAGTATCATCCTGAATGGGTGGAAGAGGGGATGGGTATCACTCGGCAGGTTAAATGGAATACTCAAGAAATCGATCGCGATCGACTGTCTGTAGCTACCAAGAACACATTGGGTTCTACGCTGACGGTTTTCCAGCTTCCAGAATATGCGCTAGAAGAGCTTTTACAGGATAAGAAACCCACTATAGATGTGATTACTCAGAATCCAATTGTGATGGATGAAGATGAGGTCGTTTCTGATCCGCTGCGCGATGTGGAGTCGTTGGCGCGTGAAGGTATTAAAGATCGAGTTAATGGGCTCGATCCGAAGGAGATGGAGTATCTGGTTGCAGGAGTTTTACGCAGCATGGGATATAAAACACAGGTGTCTCCTGTGGGTCCAGATCGTGGGAAGGATATCATCGCATCACCTGATGGCTTTGGATTTGAGAATCCACGTATCGTCGTTGAGGTAAAACATCGCAGGGAGCAAATGGGGAGTCAGCAGATTCGCAGCTTTATCGGCGGTCGCCATAAAGACGATCGCGGGCTTTATGTCAGTACGGGGGGCTTTACGAAAGATGCTCGCTATGAAGCCGACCGTTCGACGATACCTCTGACGCTCTGGACGCTTGATGATCTCGTCCGTGCGCTTATTGAGAACTATGAGCAAGTCGATATCGAGACCAAACTTTTGGTGCCTCTGAAGAAAACTTTCCTTCCTGCCTGAATCTTGCTTTGATAGCCATATCGGTGTTCTACTGGTATGGCTTTATACCCACTTGCAATGTCTATTTTTTGTACGGATTTTAACTTGTGGGTACAAGTGCGGGTATAACTATTTATTCCTGTTTATAAACAATACTGATATCAGTCTATTAGGTGTGAAATTCGAGTCCGGCCTTCGCTACGGTTGGCAGTAGTAAATTAGTGTTCTAAATCAGATAGCCCTCTTGTCCCAAACGTCAAGGACGTATCTATCTACAACTTGAAAACTAATGATGTGCAGGGGATTCAGCTGCGCTCCCAGAGTGGGATACAGTTATCCTGATAACTTCAATTGCCTGGTATATTCCCGATGCAGTCGCTACTCCCCACAGGTTATTCGCCATCAGCAAGCAATAAGATTCCATTTTTTTAAAACAGACGTTTAGTTCGTAGACTGCACTTTAAGTAGTCGTCATGATTGCATTTCATACGGAATTCATGAGGGAATATGAAGTGGATACAGTAGAGGAACTTAACGGAACATATTTCTATGCCGGGCGCTCTAATCTTACCGCCTCTGAACTGTTTTTTATGATTTTTTGTGAAAGCACGGCGGATCACTTCGGAATTGATGATGTGTTAGCCGTGGTGGCGCTTTACAGCGGTGTTAACAATCAGAAAACAAGAACTAAGCCTAAAGGGGCAAAAGAAGGTACTTCACGAGTTTCTCAAACAATGCGGAAGTTTTTTAAGAGTGCCAAATTTCCTTATGGGATAAAGCTGCCAACCTGGGTGGGTGGTTATACACCCTGGACAGCTAAACGACGGATGGTAGCGAAAATAAGTACCTTTGTAGGACGAACTATTCCACTTATAGGCGAGGTGATTTTACTTGCCGATGTATCTCAAATCACCTACTGCTCAGTACGCGATTATAATCGTATAGCGCGGGGTAACGATAAGCTATGGTAGATGACATTGAAAAACGTATTTTCGCGTTGGCAAGGCGTTACAACGGTGTCTATTTATTCAATAACGAAAAGAAGCAACGGTTGTTAACGCCAGAGACCGATTTTGACACTGACATGCAGTTAGATGTTAGTGAAGCCGAAGAGTTAATGGATGAATTTTTCAAAGAATTTCAGGTCGACCGAATGAATTTCAAGATTGAAACGTATTATCCTGATGAGTCTTTCTCATGGAATCCCTTCAAGAAATTCCCGCCTGTTCCCGTTCCAGATTTCACTATCGGTATGTTGATTGAGTCAGCAAAGGCCGGGAAATGGATGTACGACTAATTACAAGCAAGGAGCTTTAAAGATGGCTGTACCTGTACACTTATTTTTGACTGATGATGGCGGCGCGGTGATCCGTGGTTCTTCCGATGTAACGGACAGAGAAGGAAGTATTGAACTACGAAGTTTGCACCATAGTTTAATGATTCCAACAGACCCTATGACCGGGAAAGTTACTGGCACACGTCAGCATTCTCCTTTCCAGTTTACTAAAGAGTTGGATAGCGCCTCGCCGTATCTTTTCAAGGCTGCAGCAACGGGGCAGGCGCTTAAATCTGCAGAGTTCCGCTTTTACCACATCAACGATGCAGGGCAAGAGGTGGAGTATTACCGGATCACGCTGGAACACGTGAAAGTGATTTCTGTTAGCCCGGTGATGCATGACACGCGGGGTTGTACGGGTACTGGTCACATGGAAGAGGTCGCAATGAACTACGAGAAGATCATCCATCTGTACAAAGACGGTAATTTGTTAGCGCATGATGCCTGGAACGAACGCCCTACAGCTACAGCCTGAGGTAGGGGGCTTGCGAGCCCCCTCTTTATTGGCTTTGGCAGCATTCGCCATAGACGACTTAGGTTCAATTATAAGTTGTGCCGCTTCGAGCCTGCATTCAGAGCTGCAATTATTTTGGAAACGTCAGGCTTAAAGGTCAACTTTTTATTCTGATGCGATAATATCACTTATGAGCAGTTAGCCCGATTAACTGTGTCGCTACGATATAAATAACACGTCTACACATAGCCAACAGTTAAGAACGAATTATCTCTGCACCCACACACCTTTAATCGGTCTTGAAAAGTAAGCAAGTACAGCCACCATACAAATTTCAATCGATACCGACCAATAGATATGCCCCAGAATCTCACTGAATAGTTCAGCGGAGTTCAGGTTCCACAGCCAACCTACTGCGCCATCAGCGTAGACGGGATTTCTGAATCCCAGCAAAGGGATCAGGAATCCGTGCATAACGACAGTGATGATTAAGCCATAGAGCGCGCCCCAGAAAAGCCTGATTTTAGGGCAGTAAGCAGACCACGCGACATAGACAAAAGCGAAGATAAAGCTGAAAAGCCAGTGATATAAAGTAACAGCACCAGGAATGCTGACTCCTTGATAGACGTAATCAAGCGAGTGGGAATTGATACCTAACCATCCCAGCCATGCATCTATATGCGCCGCAGGAGGTGAAATCTCGCCCGGTACGCGTGGCGGCATGTTGACTTCAGATCCCCATTTGACCAGTGAACTGATAAAACCACCAACCAAAGTCGTCCATACTATGATCTGAAGATTGATCTTATTTTTCCACATAATTCCATCCGAATAAGTTATATAACAAAAAGATAACTTTTGTGACTTAAAATTAACATCCCTACGAAATAGTCAACCAATCTTATTACTATATCATTGAATCAGACAATACTATTAGCAGGTGAACAGTGTCGCAGAAGGAAATTCTATACTTTGTCCTGAAAATAAGTCTGCATACAGTGTTTAATTTCTGGCAGAGCCAGAGCAGACTTACAATGACACACTAACCAATGCTAGCGTTTAAGTCTTAGAACTCATCTCATTGAATTTAAAGTTAAAAAACCGAAAATAAAATCCTGGAAAAATGCTCAATAGAATAATGACGGCTTTAGCCTCACGGAGAATAATGATATTCCGTTCGTTATAAAACGCCTCTACATCGGGATCGCCTCATCTCGCTGATGAAGACATTGCTGACATCGCAGTGTGTTATCAGCGTGGAGCAGGGCAAGAAGAATCAGACTTTAAAAAATATTCCCGGCGCTGGCCGGAAACGCACCTCTGGAACTGGCCCCGCAGAAACTCTCTGAAAAGTACGGGCCTGTGGCTGTTGAAGCTAGTAAAAGTCATCAGAGATGAAACCGGAAAGCTGATGCCACAAAGATCACATTCTGCCGGAAATTCGTGATGTCCATAACAGTTCAGAGGAATAGTTAGCCTGCATATGAGCTGTATTATTTTTTAGCGACAGGGTTCTAATTCGCTATAAAAAGACCTGTAACAGCAGGAGCAGCCATAGAGGTTAATGGTCGAAATACCGCTTAATTGACGCATCATCAGAACGCATTAACGCTCAAGTTTAATTTGAAGCTTGTCACGTTATGCTTTCTCGGTATATCTGCTAGATAGCTTTGTCGGTATCAGCGGTAGTGAAGTTATTTGATACTCCTGTGAAGAACAATGAATAGCCCTACAGGAGAAAGAAATGAAATTTATTCCATCACCAAACTGGCTCCCTTTTGATCCTCACCCTTCACCGCCGAAATATGTACTTCCCACTGACGCGGTAGATGCGCATTGTCATGTATTCGGTCCCGGCGATGAATTTCCTTACGCGCCAGAGCGCAAATACACCCCCTGCGATGCCGGAAAAGAGGGGTTATTTGCACTGCGCGATAAATTGGGCTTCACACGTAATGTGATTGTTCAGGCAAGCTGCCATGGCGCAGATAATCGTGCACTGATCGACGCATTAAACACGTCTGCTGGCTATGCTCGTGGTGTTGCAACCGTCACAGCGGATATCAGCGATGAAGAACTGTTGCAGATGCACCATGCTGGCGTGCGGGCAGTCAGGTTTAATTTTCTGAAGCGGCTGGTGGATTTTACTTCACGTGAGACGCTCGAAAGTATTGCCTATCGCATTGCGCCGCTGGGCTGGCATGTCGTCGTCTACTTTGAAGCGTGCGATCTGTCTGATTTAGAAATTTTTTTCACTTCTCTCCCTTTGCCGGTGGTCATTGACCATATGGGCAGACCCGATGTGAGCCAGCCTGTTGAAGGCGAGCAGTTTCAGCGAATTGTAAGTCTGATGCGAAATAATCCGCATATCTGGATCAAAGTCAGTTGCCCGGAACGACTCAGTCAGCTGGGTTCATTGCCCGCTCCGGGCGAAAGTGTGCCTTACAGCGATGTTCTGCCTTTCTCACGCTATCTGGTTGGCCATTTTCCTGACCGCGTGTTGTGGGGAACAGACTGGCCACATCCAAACCTTCACGATCATATGCCAGATGATGGTGTTCTGGTCGATATCATCCCGTTTATCGCGCCAACCGCAGAGTTGCAGAAAAAACTCTTGGTTGATAATCCACTTCATTTGTACTGGCCGGAACTTCATCAAGACATCAATACCACAAAACCATAACGCGATGTCTGCCTGATTAAAACGACGTTTTGTTGTCCTGTGCAAATTAACGAGGCGCATATGAACCGCTCGGAAAAGCCCTTTTATAAAACTCTCTATTTTGAAGTCTTTATTGGTGTGTTGTTGGGTATTGCTCTGGGCCATTACTGGCCCTCTATTGCTGTCCAGATGGCTCCACTCGGTGAAGCTTTTATCAAGCTCATCAGGATGATGATTGGCGTGGTGGTCTTTTGCACCATCGTCAGTGGTATCGCTGGCATGCAGGATATGAAAAAAGTAGGCCGGGTGGGTGGCAAAGCGCTTCTTTATTTTGAGGTGATCTCCTCTTTCTCACTGCTGGTGGGGCTGATTGGCAGCCACCTCCTGCAGCCGGGGGCTGGCTTTAATGTTGATAAGTCCAGCCTCGACGCTTCATTGGTACAGGGATATATCGATAAAGCGCATCATCTCGATTTTGTCAGCTTTATGCTGCATATCATCCCGGAAAGTTTAGTTGGCGCTTTTGTTCAGGGAGATATCCTCAGTATTTTGCTGGTGGCGGTATTGTTCGGTTGGGCGCTGACGGCACTGGGTGAAAAGGGAAAACCGGTATTTTTAATGATTGATGGTTTTTCACAGGTGTTTTTTAAAATAGTGAATATGATCACCCGCTTTTCATCTGTTGGCGCGTTTGGGGCGATTGCCTTTACCGTAGGGCAATATGGTACCGAATCCTTAGGCCCGTTGTTCAAACTGGTAGGCTGTTTTTATCTTGTTTGCCTGTTTTTTATTATTGTGGTGCTGGGGGCGGTTTGTTACTTATGCCGCATAAATATATTTAGCTTCATCAGTTACATAAAAGATGAACTGCTGATCGTGCTGGGTACCAGTTCGTCCGAAGTGGTTATGCCGCAGATCTTACGAAAGATGGAACAGCTTGGCTGCTCGCGTTCCGTGGTTGGCTTAGTGATACCCACCGGATATTCATTCAACCTCGACGGCACTAATCTCTATTTAACTATGGCGGTAGTTTTCATTGCGCAGGCGCTGAACATCGACCTTACGCTTAGTCAGCAACTGCTGTTATTGGGGGTGGCTATGCTTACCTCAAAAGGGGCCAGCGGCATTGCCGGTGCAGCGTTTATTATGCTTACCAGTACGCTTCTGGTGGTGCCTGTCGTACCCGTTGAAGGTATGGTACTGATTCTTGGCGTGCATCGTTTTTTAGGCACCGGATTGGCAATGACCAATCTGATCGGAAACGGTGTTGCTACGCTGGTGGTTGCGGCATGGGAGAAAGAACTTGATCGCGACTGTCTTAAACAGCATCTGAAAAATCCGCCTCTGCAGGAATCCTGAATTACGCCGGTAATTGAATTTGAGCAGCAGCAGATGTGATGGTTAGCTGATGATTGATAAGCAGATTAGGGCATCTCTCTAACGAGATAATAATTCTTTAATAAGACGGATGGTTTCTTGCTGAAGCAGGGTGCCCGGTCGGCGCGTGCTGGTCGCCAGCGATAACTGGGCAAACAAGCCCTGCTGGGCGATGCCCCTCAGACGTAGCCTGTCTGCATGGGCGAAATTGGCGATTGCATTTTTCGGCAGGATGGCCGCGCCAATGCCGCTTATCACCAGTTCAAGAATAGTGCCGACCCCATCAACATCAACTGCCATCAGCGGCTTCAGGCGGCGGGTATTTAATGCTTCTTCGACCAGAATACGAAAAGCATTGTAGCGGCCAGGCATAACCAACGGGATCTGCGCTAACGCTTCCAGCGTGACGTTTTCACCCGATCCCGGTGCATCACAACGCTCAACAAGAAACAGAGCTTCCTTGTGAAGCGGTATCGTCTCAATGTCAGGGGTGGGTTGAGTGTGATAAAGCAGGGCGATATCGACCCGGGCTTTCACCAGAGACTCCTGAATCTGGCTGCTTAAGCCTTCCGTAATTGAGAGTGTTGCATCAGGCATTAACGTCTGAAATGACTTCACCAGAGGCAGGGTCAAAGAACGCGCAAGGGTTGGTGGTAATCCCACGGCGATGCGGTCGGTGCGGATTCCTCGCAATCTTTCTAACTCTCCTCGCGTGCGTTCCATCTGGTGCAATATCCCGCGTGCATGGCCAAGCAGCAGTTTTCCCGCTTCGCTGCAAAAGGCTCCGCGCCCGTTACGCACCAATAAATTCTGACCGACTTCTACTTCAAGTTGACGAATCTGGCGGCTCAGAACGGGTTGAGCCACGTTCAGTGCAATTGAAGCGCGGGTAAAACTCCCCAGTTCAGCGACACAAACAAAGTACTCGAGTTGTCGGATATCCACTGCTATTCCTTATAAAATTATCTCACTGCCTGATCATAATACAGCTGGAGTAAGCTTTAGCACGTCGTTCATCTCCAGGCCGTTACCAGCAGATGGCCGCCAGCCTGTCAGTAGCCCATGCACAATCGAAAATTCAGCAGAAGTGTGATCGCGCTCCAGATTAATACGCATAATAAATATTTATCAAAAATAATCTTATCAAAAATATTCGCTGAACGATAAATTACAGCTTAAGGCATGAAGCCACTTTATATCGAAAAGGAATCACCTATGTCGTCCACCCCAGATCTTAACTGCACTCCGTTACGCTTTCCATTTACTGTATATCAGACTAAGAATAAAATGAATGATTATCGTGCTGATGATATGAGATATGGTGATTTATCAGAATTTCATTTGAAGGAATATTTTGGCTTAAGGGAGATAGTTGAAGGGGTTAATCCTTATGCCAGCGAAGTATCGCGCTATCCATCAGGCAACTACAGTTTTGCCCGACCGGCAATCATTACAGAAAAACGCAGCCATGAAGACATTGCGGCAATATTATTTGAGCAGTTCCGGCGCTATTCCGCGCCCGTCTCCTTTATGGGATATCGAAAATTGTTTATCCGTCTGGTTGATCATCTGCAAACAGGAAGAGGTGAACCTTTTAAGGATGAATTATTGGATAAGGCATATCATCAGCAGATAGTGGGTGATAAGTCTAAAGAAAGTTCGCTGGAAAAGATAAAATGGGTCATTAAAAACAATATTGACTTGAATACAGGTGCTTATCCAGCAAGTAATAGAGAACGATTCGGTGAGGAGTTAAGTTATACGGTTCTTCCCAGGTTTGACAGGTGGATAGATCGTGTAAATGGATTGGGGATTTCCGTTCACGGCATTTATGCAACCCATATCACAATGATATCATTGCTGGTAGAAGGGAACGCGTACACCGCAACTATCCATTATCGTGGTCAGGATCATTTTGGTCTTGATGATATCGACATTATGGATCTTAGATTTCATAACCTTCCTATTTTTCGCATCTGGTTTCTTCTGCAACGCTGGGAAAAATTTGGTTATAAACCTTTTATGACCAATATGGAGGCAACTGTTGAAATTAAGGGTTTTTTAGAATGAAACTGAAAAAATTCTCCTGGCAGATAGCGTTATTTATGCTATTAACTTTTGCGACTTATTCAGCCTACAAATCTACACGACCTGTTAAAATCATCGATGTTCATAAAGACCAAAACAGACGCTATCTGGTAGTGGATAACTTTCCTTATACAGATCATGGAAAGCTGAACTGGTGGTTATCTAATAAACAATATCTTGAGGAAAATTATGGAATTCCAGAGCTTCATAACGATGGTATATACTCTGTCGTTATCTGGGGCATTGGTGATGGCTATGAGATTGAAGAACGCGACAGAAGTACATTTTTTCCATCCAGAAGCACCGATCACTTATTTTGCTTTTATGATATGAAAGTGGAAGCCAGATGTGTAAGAAAAGAAAACTGGAAAATGGGAATCAGCGCAATACCTAATAATCGGATTAGTTTTTCTTTGGGTGATAGTAGCTATTATCAGGATCAAAGCGGTAAAATTATAAAAAGCAGATAAAATATTCAGCAAGGTATTTGCTTATTCCTGTGTATTCGTAGTGCCGCACTCAACTCTGTAAGCCAATCTCCAGTGCTGCTTTCCAGGCGCCAGTTTTTCTTGTAGCGATGGCATCTTCGCCATCCGTGCGGAGGGTTTACACTTTGCTTGCCATCAGGACGAGAGCCGGAAACGGCTCTCCTCTGGTATTCCGCCAATCTGATTGATTTGGCCTTAAATTATCAGCATTAACCGAAAATTCTCCCTCACAAATTCACTATCAATCCATCTGCATCCGCAGCCCGGCAAAAGCACTCTTTTATCGATGCTTAAAAAAGAACAACAAAAAAAACCGCGTCATTCATCGTGAAAAATAACCACTTTACTATAATAAATATCTTTATTAATGCCGCTATTTAAACAACGTTTTTCGTTATTAAAACCGTAACATAACAGTTATTTCCAGCAAAAAACCCCAAGAATAATCTTAGTGATTGGATAAGTTATCAGGATATTCTTATTTGCCTTGCAGGCGTTGCTTATAAGACTTTTCTTTGTTTTTCTGTGCTGTTAAATTATCCAACTCTATGTTTTATAATGATTAACATCGTGTTCACAGGCGGCTTTCATCAGCGCTGATTCAGCCGTTAATAAGACATTTCCGGCCGCACTCACGACCAGGAAATATTTATTGATCTCCAGGTGATTATCAGCATAATACATTCGTCTACATTATCGTCTCTTTCCGATAATTTCATATAAATGTTAATTATTCTCTTTCTCAACTTTCTTAAGCTGACGGCAGCAATGGCGGCAGTGGGGTATTAACGAATTTAAGGAGCGATATATGCGCCGGGACTGCGCTCGTATTTTACCTCGTGTTATCCATTGGGGTCTGTTGGGGCTTTCCATCAGCTCTGCTCCGCTGTTTGCCGCTTCGGTGTCCGATACGCCGGGCCAGAGTGCCGCAACGATTGATGCCCGCGAGCAGCTGCGTCAGCAAGAGCGTGAGCGCGCGCTGCGAGAGCAAAATACCCCGAACAGCGATGTCCGCCTGACGCGTCCCGACGTGGCATTGCCTGACTATCCCGTCGATGAAAAGCCCTGTTTTATTATTCACTCCCTGCGCCTGGAGGGGGATTCCGCCGCGCGTTTTCAGTGGGCGCTGGATGCCGCAGACGACGCCAAAGGCCGCTGCCTCGGTAGCCAGGGAATTATGTTGGTAATCAACAAGGTGCAGAACGCCATTCTGGCGGGCGGCTATGTCACCACCCGGGTGATGGCGCAGGAACAGGATCTGACTACCGGCGTGCTGACGCTGAATCTTCAGCCCGGCCGCATTGACAATATTCGTTTTGAACAACCGGTTTCCTGGCGGGGGCGGCTGTGGAATGCTGTTCCGGCGTCGTCTGGCGATATCCTCAATCTGCGTGATATCGAACAGGGGCTGGAGAACTTTAAACGGGTGCCCAGCGCCGCCGCCGATATCAAAATTGTGCCCGGCGAGCAGGAGGCGACCAGCGATCTGCTGGTGCACTGGCAGGAGGGCCGTCCGGTGCGGCTCAGCCTGGGGATGGACGACAGTGGTTCCAAAAGCACGGGCCGTTATCTCGGCTCCGCCACCCTGGCGGTGGATGCGCCCTTTGCACAGAACGATCTGTTTTACGCCAATATCGGCAAGGATATGTTCGAGAAAGGGCCCTTCGGCAACCGCTCGCATACCCTGAACTACTTTTTCCCGGTCGGCTACTGGGGATTTTCTGCCAACTATAACGATTACACCTATCACCAGAATATCCCTAACGCCAATGAAGTACTGAGTTACAGCGGCAAGAGCGAAAATTTGCAGCTGACGGTCTCGCGATTGCTGTTTCGCAATCAGTCGCATAAAACCACGCTGAATCTGCGCGCTTACCGTAAACACGCCACCAATGCGGTGGACGGCATTGAGATCGATCAGCAAAAACGCCGCACCGCTGGCTGGGAACTGGGATTTAATCAGCGCAGTTATTTCGGCAATACCACGCTGGATGCCAATATCAACTGGCGGCGCGGCACCGGGGCATTCGGTGCAATACCTGCCCCGGAAGAGGCCACGCACAGTGGCAGCGCCCGCACCGGCATATTGCTGGGTGATATCAGCGTTAATCAGCCCTTTAACTGGGGTGAACAGCCCTGGCGCGTGAACAGCGCGATGCGCGGGCAGTGGAGCCCTAATGCGCTGACGCCGCAGGAGCGAATGGCCATTGCCGGGCGTTATACGGTGCGCGGCTTCGATGGCGAACAGGTGCTGTCCGGTGAGAAAGGGCTGATCTGGCGCAACGAGCTGGCGTGGAACGTGCAGTCGCGCGGTCACGAGTTATATCTGGCGCTGGATTACGGTCGCGTAGAGGGGCCGGGCACGCGTTATCTGGTCGGCCATCAGCTGGCGGGCAGCGCGCTGGGCGTACGTGGCGCACTGTGGCAGCGATTCAGCTATGACCTGTTTGCCGGTGTACCGCTGCTGAAACCGGACAACTTTCATACCTCCGGGGCGACGGCTGGTTTTAGCGTCAATCTGGAAATCTGAGCAGCTTATACGCTTGCTGATGCTGACCTGACAGGCCCGAACGGATTCTGGCGGTTGCGACCGCCTTCTATTACGGATAATACCCATGAATAAACATTGCTATCGCCTTATCTTCAGCCGCACCCACGGAGAACTGCGGGTGGTCTCCGAGCTGGCACGCAGTTGCAGTACCGAACCGGGTCAAAGCCGTGGCATCGCTGCGCCGCGACTGTGGGTGACGCTGCGCCGTGCCGGATGGCTGTTGGCGCTGGCAATGTTTGCCGGGCCTGCACTGGCCGACGGCATTGTGGCGAACGGCGCTGCCGCGCCGGGTCAGCGTCCGCAGGTGATAAATACGCAGAATGGCTTGCCGCAGGTCAATATCACCGCACCCAACCAGGCCGGCGTGTCGCATAACCATTATCAGCAGTTTGATGTCGGCCAGAAAGGCGCGATCCTCAATAACTCGGCGGTGATGACGTCCACCCAACTGGCCGGGATGATCCAGGGTAACCCGAATCTCAATCCGAATAACGCTCCGGCGCGGGTGATCCTTAACGAAGTTAACAGTAACAATCCCAGCCAGCTGCGTGGCTTCCTTGAAGTGGCCGGTGGTCGCGCGCAGGTGATTGTCGCTAACCCGGCGGGAATCGTCTGTAACGGCTGCGGCACCATCAACGCCGGGCGCATGACGCTGACCACCGGTAAGCCACAGCTGAATGCTGACGGCAGCCTGGCGGGCTACCAGGTTGAGCGCGGCGTAGTGCGCATTGAAGGCGGCGGCCTTAACGGTGATACGCGTCATGATACTGAATATGTAGATATTTTGGCACGTGCGGTGCAGATCAATGCTGGCGTCTGGGCGAAACAGGGTGTTTCGGTAGTTGCCGGTCGTAACCGCATCAGCGCCGACGCGAAAACGGTAAACGCACTGGCCAGCGATAGCAGCAAACCCGAGCTGGCGATCGATATGGGACAGATGGGCGGCATGTACAGCGGTCTGATCAGCATGGTCGGCACCGAAGCGGGCGTCGGAGTGCGTAATCAGGGCGGACAGCTGCAGGCGGATAAAGCGCTGACGGTCAGCAGCGAAGGCAAGCTTATCTGGCAGTCTGGCGCTCAGGAGGCGGTCACTCAGGCCGGTGGTGATATCCGGCTGGCTGCCAGAGACGACATTGAGCACAGCGGCAAGCTGCACAGCGGCGGCACGCTGTCTGTCGAGAGTCGCAGTGGCGGAATAAAACAGTCCGGTACGCTGGCGGCGGCAGGCGATGTTCAACTGACTGCCGCTGGCAATATTCAGAGCAGTGGTCACCTGCTGGCAGGCAGTGATATCAACAGCCAGCTGGTACGTGAATCAAACCTGACGCTAAACAGTCAGGGCGATATCCGCGCCAGCGGTAGCCTGCTGAGTAAGAAGGACGTCACCCTGAGCGGCCAGCGGGTCGATATCAGTCAGGCGCAGCTGGCAGCCAGCCGCGCTACGGTCAGTGCAAAACAGGGCGGCGTGGCGCTGCGTCAGGCGAAAATCGACAGCGGAAAGCTGGCGATCAATACCGCAGGCGATGTCGATGCACAGCAGGCGCAGGTTAAAGCCAGCCAGTGGGATGTCGCGGGGCGTAATCTGTTTAATCAGAAGGCCGCGTGGTCGCAGGTAGGGGCCGGAGAGAGCCGCTTTAGCTTCGGCGGCACGCTGGATAATACCGACGGCGGCATCGAGACTCGCCAGCTCAGCCTGAATGCCGGCTCGCTGATTAATCAGCGCGGTCGTCTGGTGGCGCTGGATGGCGTTGATCAGCACTGGCAGATCGGCGGCCTGCTGAATAACAGCAGCGGTGAACTGGGCAGCAACGGCAAGCTGACGCTGGATGCGGCCAGTATGGATAACCACTCCGGTACGGTAAAAAGTCAGTCGGCGCTGAATGTTAATACGCGCGGCGATATTAACAATGGCAGCGGCAATCTGCTGGCCGGAAAACAGCTGGCGCTGAAGGCCGGAGGCGCGGTTGATAACCGTTCCGGTACGCTTAACGGCAGTCAGTTACAGCTGACTACGCAACGCCTGAATAATAATCAGGGTCAGCTGATCAGTCAGGGAGATCTGAACCTGACGGCGAGCCAGCGGTTGGATAACCAGCAGGGTCTGGTTGGCGCCGTTGGACGCCTGACGATTAACACCGACGGCGAGTGGAATAACCGTGGCGGCACGGCACAAAGTGAAACGCAGCTGAACGTCAGCGCACAGAGCATCGATAACGCCGAAGGCAAACTGTTGTCAGGTCAGCAGCTGACGCTGAAAACCACGGGTGCGGTGCAGAACCGTGCCGGTGAAATCAGCGGTGAAACGCTTGATTTGCAGATGCAGCGCCTGAGCAATGCACAGGGCAAAGTGATAGGCGAGAAGTCACTCAGCCTGAGCGCCCGTCAGGCGCTGGATAATGCCCAGGGATTGCTGGCGGCTGGCGAGCGGCTGACGATCCGCACCGACGGCGAGCTTAATAATCGTGGCGGTACCGCACAGGGTAACGAACAGCTGTCGGTTGCCGCACAGAGCGTGCGCAATGACGAGGGTAAACTGCTGTCCGGCCAGCAGCTGACGCTGAACGCTGCGGGCGCACTGTCCAACCGTGCGGGTGAAATCAGCGGCGGATCGCTGGAGATCTCAGCGCAGCAGCTGGATAACGCGCAGGGTAAAGTGATTGCCGCACAAAACCTGAACTTGCTGGCGCAACAGGCGCTGGATAATACAAAAGGGCTGCTGGAAGCGGGTCACTCGCTATCCCTTCGCACTACCGGCAACTGGGATAACCGCAACGGAACCGCGCAGGGCGGCGGTCTGGTGACGGCGACAACCGGCACGCTGAATAATGCCGGCGGCAAACTGCAGTCAGGCGGTGGGCTGACGCTGAACAGCACCGGCAATGTGAATAATCAGGCCGGGATCCTGACGGCGCAGCAGGCGCTTTCACTTGGCCTGAACGGCGAGCTGGATAACCAGAGCGGCACCCTGACCGGCAATGGCCGTACCGTGCTGCGCGCCGCCGCAGTGCGCAATGCACAGGGCAATATTAATTCGCTCGACAGCCTGGACATGCAGCTGACCGGAGCGCTGGATAACGCCAGCGGCCGTATTTTCAGCAAGCTGTCGCAGACACTACAGGCGCAGGACATTTTTAACCAGCAGGGCTGGATCGGCAGCCAGGGTGGCTGGAGCGCCGTCAGCAAAACTTTTGATAATCGTAACGGCAGCGTTCAGAGCCAGCAAGATGCGACAATCACCGCCAGCATACTGAATAACGCCAAAGGCGTATTGCAGTCGGCTGCCAGTCTGGTGTTGCGCATCGCGCAGGATATTGACAACCGCGCGGGCAAAATCAGTGCCCAGCAGCGTCTGAACGTGCAGGGCAGCACCGGCGATGCCGCAACCGGTAAGCTGAATAATGCCGCTGGGCAGCTATTGTCCGGCGACGCATTGACACTCAGAGCGCAGGCGCTGGACAACCGTCAGAGTGGTCTGCTGTACAGTCAGCAGCAGATGCGACTGACGTTAAACGCGGCGCTGGATAACCGTCAGGGCAAGTTACAAAGTGGTGCAGGATTGCAGCTTGATGCGCAGTCGCTTCTCAATTCCGGCGGCACCTTCGACAGCCAGCAGCAGCTTGGGCTGCGGATTATCGGGCTGCTGGATAATAACGGCGGCGCGCTGCGCAGTAATGGCGATCAGCAGATAACCGCCGGGCAGGTCGATAATGTTCAGGGCGTAGTCAGTAGTGGCGGCGGGCTGACTCTGCAAACGGCGCGGCTGGACAACAGCAACGGCACTTTTATCAGTCAGGGCAGCGGTGTTTACCGCGTTGATACGCTGAATAATCAGCAGGGCAAGCTGCACAGTGGCGATGCGCTGACGCTTAATACTGCCCAGTTAAACAATCAGGCGGGCCAGTTGGTCTCAACCCGGGCGATGAAGCTGAACGCGCAGCAGCTCGACAACAGCGGCCAGGGCACCATCAGTAGCCAGGCGGAACTGGAGCTACAGGCAGACCATTTCAATAACCGTGACGGCGGATTACTGCTCGGCACCACGCGCACCACCGTCAGCGCCCGCGAGATAGACAATACCGCTGGCCGTTTGCAAAGCAGTGGTTCACTGTTGTTTTCCGGGTTGTCCAGCCTCGATAACCGCCAGGGGCGCATTCTGGCGAATGGCGCACTTGGCCTTAATGCCAGCATTCCAGCCGCCACCTCAGCGCTGGCGCTGCTTAATCAGGGCGGGATCATTCAGAGTGGCGACACGCTGACCCTTAACGCCCGCACCCTCGATAATCAGAACGGTACGTTACAGAGCCAGCAGGCACTGACGCTTGCCGTGCAGCAGGACTATACCCAGCGCAGCGGTGATACCCTCAGCAGTAATAGCGCGGTTACGCTGTCGGTCGCGGGCGTACTGACCAATCTGGGTAACTGGCTGCTGCCGGGCAATCTGACCGTCACCAGCACCGATTTTACCAACCAGGGTTCGCTGGTGGGCAAGGTCGTGCAGCTGACTACCGGGCAACTGCTCAATTACGGACGGCTGGAAGCCGACCGCATGACGCTGGCGGTCGATACCCTCGACAATGATGCGACCCTGATGGGCGATGAGATCACGGTGCGGAGCCGCATCATTGATAACCATGGCCGCGATGCGGTGATGGCGGCCACCGGGTCGCTGCAATTGCAGGCCAACGAGCGCCTGACCAACCGCGACGGCGCTCTGCTGTTCAGCGGCGATCGTCTGCATCTCAGCAGCAACGATCTGATTGAGAATCGGGCCAGCTTTATCGAAGCGGATGGTGATGTCACGCTGGAAGCGCGCCGACTGGATAACCTGCGTGAAGGGCTGGAGATTGAACGCGATGCCGAGCAAAGTGACTACAAATGGCAGCGCTACAACTACTACTGGCGCTCTTATGACATGGCGGTCAATCCCGATAAAAGCACCATGGCACCGACTACCCAGCAGCTGACATTCCAGGATGACGCCGCCGCGCAAAGCAACCGTTACGGCACGCTGCTGGCGATTGATGCCAGCGGCAAACGCGCCCAGGTTCGGGTAAAGAACAATCTGGGCGTGATGACCGATATGTGGGTTAACTACCTCGCATTGCAGCCGAATGCCGACGGCAGCTACGCCATGACGTTCTATGAAACCCGTGGATTCCGCCAGGAGAACGTGCCGACCCCTTATCAGAATACCGTATGGCGCGAGTTCGATTGGGGAAGCCTGGAGCAGTGGGATCCCGAGAAGCATCTCGATATCGCTAACGTGCCTTTTGTGACCGATTACAATAACTTCCGTGAGCGTACCGTTAGCGGCACGGTCACGCGCGACAAACTGGTGTCTGAAGGTATCGGTGCCCGCATTCTGGCAGGCGGCAATATGGTGTTGCGCATCACGGAACAACTGTTGAATGACGCCAGCGTGATTACTGCGAATGGCAATCTGAGCATTGACGGCGGCGGCAACGTTGAGAATAAAGGTTACTCGATCAACGAACGGCGACAGGAAAATATCGTCGATCATTACGATCGCGATACCGTGCACTGGTATCCGGTATTTAACACCGATGAGACCACGGCGCTGAGCACCATTGACGGCATCATCACCGGCAACGGTAATGTCAGCATCAGTGGGGCGAAGATCACGAATACTACCGTTAATCAGGCGCAAATCAGCAGCGTCGAGGCCGCGCTGAAAGCGGCAGAGGCGGAGCGTGCGGAGTGGGAACGTAACCCGCTGGCTTTCGACGTGCAAGGCATCACGCAGGATGGCACCCAACTGGCTGCGGGCAGCCAGCCATCGCAGGCCGCGGACGGATCGGCCACTTCGCCGGTTCGTCCTCTGTTGCCGGCCGAGCAGGCGCTGACGGAAAAACAGCATCTGGGTAGCGTGGCAACATCGATTCCCAATAACGGCCTGTTCAGTCAGCATCCGGCCGTCGGCAGCCCGTTCCTGGTGGTGACCGACGAGCGCTTTACCAGCCGCAGCAAATTTATCAGCAGTGATTATCTGATGCAGCAGGTCGGGTATGACCCGGCGCAGGTCCACAAGCGGTTAGGCGATGGCTTCTATGAGCAGCGGCTGGTGCGCGAACAGGTTCTGTCACTGACTGGCAGAGCATCAGTGCATGGCGAAGATGCGATGACGCAGTACCAGACGCTGATGGACAACGGCGCGAAAGTGGCAGAGGACTTCCACCTGGTGCCTGGGGTCGCGCTGACGCCGGAGCAGATTGCGGCGCTGCAACAGGATATTGTCTGGTTGGTAAGCGAGACGGTGGAGACGGCCGACGGCCCGCAGACGGTATGGGTACCGAAAGTCTATCTGGCTCAGTCCACGCTGCGCCTGACCGCTGACGGCGCACTGATCGCAGGTGGCAATTTGCAGCTTTCTGCAGACAGCATTAACAACGCTGGCAACCTGTTTGCCGACCAGGCGCTGAGTATCGATACCAAACAGTTCCAGCATCAGGGCGGCGACATCAAGGCCGACAGCATCAATGTGCAGGCGGACAGCCTGACCTTGAGCACTAACCTGCAGGATGCGCTGCGTCAGGCGACGATGAGCGCCAACGATATCAGCCTGAGCGGCAGCAATCTTCTGTTGCAAGGTGCGAAGCTGGAGGCCACGCAAAATCTCAGCCTGAGTGCGCGCAACAATCTTGAGATCACCAGCGCGAAAAGCAGCAACAGCATAAATCTTGAGGTGATCTCAGGCGCGATGGGCAATCGCACCAGTGGCGGCAGAGAAGATGCTGGCTGGCGTATGGCGCAGGTTCAGGGCGACCTGCAACGGGCGCAGGGCAGTGAACTTAGCGCCGGTAGCAATCTAAGCCTGAAGGCCGGAAAAGACATTACCGTGCAGGGTAGCCAGGCGAAAGCGGGCGGTGAGCTCGGCGTGCAGGCGGGCGGCGATATCAAACTGCTGGCGGAAACCACCACCAATAAAACCCATCTTGAGGCCAACAGCAGCACCTCTTCGGTGAGCAACAGCTTTGAGGAGCAGCGCTTACGGCTCAGCACCCTGAGCGGCGACCAGGGTGCGACGCTGGTGGCGGGCAACAAACTGCTCGCGGAGGGCGCGCAGGTAGACAGCACGAAAGGCAGTATTGATATCAGTGCCAAAGATGTGACCATCAAAGAGGCGCATCAGCAAAGCCTCGACCTCGACAGTGAAAATAAACGCAAGGGCAAGACCAAAAGCCATCGCGAAATGGAGAGTTCGCAGGATCAGGCGGTGGGCAGCACCTTTAGCGGAGCGAACGGCGTCTCGGTAACCGCCCGCGAAGGCGATATCACCTTAACCGGCAGTGCGCTGCACAGCGAACAGGGCGAGATTGCACTGCAGGCGAAGAAGGACGTGACGCTGAACAGCGCGACCGAACGCGAGTCGCTATTTATGGAAGAGCGTACCGAGAAGAAAGGCTTCCTGAAAAAAAGCAGCACCCATACGGTGAAGGACGATCGCGTAACCAGCCAGACAGGATCGCTGCTTAGCGGCAACAGCGTCAGTATCAGCGCGGGCAAAGACCTGACGGTCAGCGGCTCGGCGATTGCCGCCGATCAGGATGTCACGCTGCAGGCGGGCAACAATGTTGATATCAGCGCTGCCACGGAAACTGAATATCATTACCTGCTGGAAGAGAAGAAAAAGAAAGGCCTGCTCGGCGGCGGCGGCCTCGGCTTTACCATCGGCAGCCAGTCGACCCGTCATCAGATTGATGAAAACGGCACGACCCAGAGTCAGAGCGTCAGCACGGTCGGCAGCAGCCAGGGCAACGTCAGCATTACGGCGGGCAACCAGCTGCATATCGGCGGTGCCGATCTGGTAGCTGGTAAAGATCTCAATCTAAGTGGCGACAGCGTGCAAATCGATCCCGGCTACGATCAGCGCACCCGCGTCGAGACTTTTGAATCGAAACAGAGTGGCCTGACGCTGGCGCTGTCGGGAGCGGTGGGCAGCGCACTTAATACTGCCGTCAGCACTGCGCAGCAGGCGAGAAAAGAGAGTGACAGCCGACTCAGCGCGTTGCAAAACACCAAGGCGGTGCTGTCCGGTGTGCAGGCGGCACAGGCGCAGGAAGCGGTGAACCTCAACGACAATAAAAGCGAGATGAGCGGTATCAGCATCAGCGTGTCGGCGGGCAGCCAGAAATCCTCGTCAACCCAGCGACAGGAACAGGCGATCTCCAGTGGATCGACGCTGAACGCGGGCAATAACCTCAATATCACGGCTACCGGTAAAAAAGGCGGGGCCAACAGCGGCGATATCGCCATCACCGGCAGCCAGCTGAAGGCCGGGGGTGATACCACGCTTGATGCGCAGCGCGATTTGATGCTCTCTGCGGCGGCTGATACGCAAAAAACCGAGGGCAGCAACAAAAGCAGCGGCGGTAACGTCGGCATGAGCATCGGACTGGGTAAAAATTCCGGGTTCAGCGTATTTGCCAATGCCAACTCGAGCCGCGGCAGTGAGAATGGCGACGGCACCAGCTGGAACGAGACCACGCTGGACAGCGGAGGCAACGTTACGCTTCACAGTGGCCGCGACACCACGCTGACGGGCGCGCAGGTCAGCGGCGAACAGATTACCACTGATGTCGGGCGCGACCTGACGCTGCAAAGCCTGCAGGACAGCGACCGCTACGACAGCAAGCAGACCAGCGTCAGCGGCGGCTTCAGCATCCCGATTGGTGCGGGCAGCGGTTCGGCAAACCTGAGCGTCAGCAAGGATAAACTGCACAGCAACTACGACAGCGTCACCGACCAGACCGGGCTGTACGCCGGTAAAGGCGGCTACGATATTACCGTGAAGCAGCACACCCAGCTGGAAGGTGCGGTGATAGCCAGCACCGCCGACAAGGATAAAAATACCCTTGATACCGGCACGCTGGGCTGGAGCGATATTCACAATCAGGCGGACTTCAGCGCCGAGCACAGCGGCGGTTCATTCAGCAGCGGCGGCCCGGTAGGCAGCGACCTGCTGACCAACCTGGCGGGTTCCGCGCTGTCCGGTGCCAACAACAGTGGACATGCATCAGGCAGCACGCAATCCGCTGTCAGCGAAGGCAACCTGGTGATCCGCGACCAGGACAACCAGCAGCAGGACGTGGCTGAGCTGAATCGCGATACCGACCATGCCAATGACGGCAGCATTAACCCGATCTTTGACAAAGAGAAAGAGCAGAACCGACTGAAAGAAGCGCAGCTGATTGGTGAAATTGGCATGCAGGCAATGGATATTGTGCGGACGCAGGGTGACCTTAACGGGCTGAGCGAGGCGAAAAAGGCCCATCCTGACATGAGCGTAGAGCAGTTACGCCAGACGGATGTTTACAAAGCGGAGATGCAGAAGTACGGCACGGGCAGCGCACTACAGCAGGGAATGCAGGCGGCGACGGCGGCTATCCAGGGACTGGCGGGAGGCGATATCGCGAAGGCGCTGGCGGGCGGTTCAGCGCCTTATATTGCCAATATTATCGGCAGCAGTAATCTGGATGGTCCTGGGAAGATAATGGCGCATGCTGCGGTCAACGCGACGCTGGCGGCGGCGCAGGGAAATAATGCGCTGGTCAGTGCTTCGGGAGCGGCAACGGCAGAAATGATCGGCATGATTGCGGTCAACGCCTACGGTAAACCGGTCAGTGAGCTGAGCGAAACCGAGAAGCAGACGGTCAGTGCTCTGGCTACGCTGGCAGCAGGGCTTGCGGGCGGGTTGATTGGTGACAGTAATGCTGATACGGTGGTGGCAGCGCAGGCGGGTAAGACTACGGTTGAGAATAATGCGCTGAGTGATATTGCACAGGCGCAGTCTGAAGGCAAGACGCTGGAGCAGAAGGCCGGTGAGCACGTTGAGGCTGAAAACGAGCGTTATAAGAAGGCAAACTGCGGCGGCATGAGTGCTGAAGCCTGCTCGGTGAAAATGTATACTGAGCGGCGTGAAGCGCTGAAAGTGATGGGGTCACTGGGCGCTGACTTCGTGCCTGTCGTGGGTGATATAAAGAGTTTTGCGGAAGCACAGTCGGCTCTTGATTACCTTGCCGCTGCAATCGGTATAATCCCTGGCGCAGGTGATGCGGCAGGAAAGGTCATCAAGGCGGCTGAAACAGCGCTGAAGAAAGGGAATGTGGCTGAAGCATCAAGGCTGATTAACAAGGCCAGTGATGAAGTATCTGCCACTCTTCCAATGGGAAGTAAGCGCAATCCGATGAATCAGCCAAGTAACCCATCTTATCAACCTGTAAGGAATCAGCCGGGTACGATCAGTAATCGAGAATATTCCGGACACGCCTTAGACAGAATGCAGGATCGAGGAATAACCCCTTCTGTTGTCGAAAATACGATTAAAAATGGTAAATCAACGCCCAGTCGAGGCGGAACAACAGTACATTTTGATCCTGAGAGTAAGGTATCCGTAGTAACGAACGAATCTGGTAGAGTGGTCACGGTTAAATATGGCGATAAATGAGAAGAATGATATCTGTGAGTATGCGCTTAATTCATTAAATGATGTCGTCAGCTTTGCGAGGTTCGTCAGTTACGCAGAAGATTTGCCTCGGCTAAATGAGCTATTTGAAAATGAGCACAATAGAGATAATTACCAGAAAATATGGTTTGAACTAGAAATTATCAACGCACTTGCTCTGTCTGAATGGGAGAATGAAGGCCGTCCCGCAGACTGGCAAACGCGTTGGGAATCAGAATATAAACACGATGCTTCTGGACTAATGGATGAGTTATTAAATACGTTGAAGTAAATAAGAAATCCCAGCCAATCGGCTGGGATTTTACTTTATATGCCAGTCAGTTACTCTTCTCCCGCCAGTCTGATGATCAGTTGTCCTGCTTCCGGGATCACCTCGATCTTCTGCCCGGTCTCAAAGCCAAAATCTGCCATCCAGTGTCCCTTCAGGGTAATCGACGGAGACGGCTGAAACTTCCGCTGATCCCGGATATAGCCCACGGTATAACGCCGGGCTTTGGTTGAAACGTGTTCTGACTTATGATGTTGCGCAGCCATAGTAACTACTCCTTTTAGTTGCCTGTGGTTAGCAGTTAAAGCAGGTTGCCGCCTGCTTTAACTGTGTTCATTAATCTGTTTAGCCTGATACTTCAAAATCATCCCATCCAGTAACGCCTTGATGCAGCAGTACCAGCAGGACATGAAGCGGGTGCAGCATCGCGGAGAATGGCTGGAATATATCGAGGTGCAGCCGTCGGATATCGCGCTGGCGAATAAGCTGGCGCATGAGGTGCTGGGGCGCACGCTGGACGAGATGCCGCCGCAGACAAGGAAGCTGTTAGTGCTGCTGAAGGGCTGGGTGCAGGACACCGCGCAGCAGCAGGCGGTAAAGCCGGAAGAGTTGCGCTTCACGCGGCGAAACGTGCGGGCGGCGCTGAACTGGGGTGATACGCAACTGAAGATACACCTGGCGCGGCTGCTGGAAATGGAATACCTGATACTGTTCCGGCGTGGCTTAACCTATGAATACGGGTTGTTATGGGACGGTGAAGAGAATGGCCAGCCGCACCTGTGCGGGTTACTGGAAGTGGTGGAAGGGGAAGCAATCGTGATGAATAACGAGGGCAGCGCGTTCCGGTCGGAGTCTGAAACTGAACAGTCGGCCCCCGGTCGTGGCGCGGTCGGTGACGGGTCGGGGAATGAAAAAGCGGCTTCAGGCCAGGCAGCACAGGGGTCGGAAGCAAATCCGGTCGGGTCCGTGCAAAACGCAGTAATAAAGGGAAAAAAGAAAACGGGGCTGCTGCCTTCGCCCTCGTTATCTGAATCCTCTTCTTAGCTCGCCAGCCCTGACAACGGAGCGTCAATATGGCCAACCGCAAACCCGCCGCAAACCGTCTGCTCACTGTCGATGAAATCTACCGCCAGCCGGTGGGGCCGGCCAGTGACCCTAAAAGTCTGTATGCGCTGCTGCTGCGGTTCGTGAAGTGGCGGCGTGAGCGGAACTGGTCGGAGACGACGCTGAAGGTGCAGACGCACCACCAGTACCGCTTTATCCTGTGGGTGGCTGAACGGGGCCTGTACCATGCGGCAGAGGTGACGCGCCCGGTGCTGGAAACGTAACAGCGTTATCTGTACCACTATCGCAAGAGCAACGGTGAGCCGTTAAGCACGCGCACTCAGCGGACCACGCTGCAACCGCTTCAGGTGTGGTTCTCGTGGATGGCGAAGCAGGGGCTTATCCTGGCGAACCCGGCCGCTGACCTGGAGCTGCCGAGGCTGTAGAAGCGCCTGCCGCGCACCATCCTGAGTGTGGAACAGGTGGAGGACATCGTAAACCTGTGTGGCCTGAGCACGTTGCAGGGCCAGCGTGACCGGGCACTGCTGGAGCTGTTGTGGTCAACGGGAATAAGGCGCGGTGAAGTGGCCAGCCTTGAGATATACAGCGCGGACTTCTCACGGCGCATACTGACCATCGTACAGGGCAAGGGAAAGGTGGACCGGGTTATCCCGGTGGGCGAACGGGCGCTGTGGTGGCTGGAATGCTATATCAGCCAGATACGCCCGGATATCCAGGTCAGCCCGGGCTGTAAGGCGCTGTTCCTGGCGATGGACGGGGTGGCGGGCCTGACGGCGAACGGCATCACCAACGCGGTGGTGCCGTATCTGCGGACGGCGGGAATAGAGAAAGGGAGCTGCCACCTGTTCCGGCACGCGATGGCCACGCAGATGCTGGAGAACGGCGCGGACCTCAGATGGATACAGGCAATGCTGGGGCACCGGAGCGTTGAGTCCACGCAAATTTACACACAGGTGAGTATCCGGGCGTTACAGGCGGTTCATGCCTCAACCCATCCGGCAGAGCAGCGTGAGCCGGAAACCTCAGAGCAGGATGCAGCAGCAGAGCCGCCGGACAGCTCGCTGAGTTAGCCGGTTCCCTGTGAGTTGGGTTATTACGTGCACGGCAGAGCGCCGCGTCCCTGCGGCGATCTGCCTTCATCGCGTTCCGTGTGCGCGGGGGTAAATGGCCGTGCAGCAGCCCGGGCCGGGCACAATATGGTCGTTCAGGCGTGGCCGCTTCCCGACCATTAAACATAATGTGCGGGTATTATGCGAAGCTCGCCGTCCGCCTGCATAGCTCCTCTTCGCCGCGTTCTGCGGCTCGTATCGCATAATACACATTATGTCTTGCGCCCCCGCGTTGTACCTTGGGTGCGGCCGCCGTCCCTGGCGGCGCAGGCTCCGCAGCCGTCTGTAAGACCTCACCTGAGCCTCTTCCCCGTCATCAGCAAACATCAATAAAGAAGTCGGCCTGACGGCCTCTGCTTAAGGGCTTCATGCCCGCCCGCTGCGTCTGTCTGCACGGGGTCGCACGCCGCTTCGCTCTGTTGCTCCTTCCCCGTTCGCCAGCTTCCGCCCCCGCCCCGATGTGGCGTGGTCATGCAAAATCAAACCCCGGTCGGGCAGCGTGCCACAGGGAGCCGTTCCGGCTCCAGCGGGCCTCGCCAGCCCGCGCCCGGCAGACGCTGCGCCGGTCCACAGGCAAGCTGTGAACCGGCTCCCGTCGCGCAGAAAAGCGGTAATGACAGCGTGTAAAGGGCTGTTAAAATGCGCGGGTGCAGGCAGGACGCCACGGCAGGGCGGTAGCGTGCGCGGGGGAAAAGGGCGCGTCGGGGCAAAAAGTTATCGCAGCTGAAACGTGACAGGAAAAAGCGGCTGTAACTGACGGAAAGCACAGGGAAAAAGGTGGTTCGTCGCCAGACTTCGTGCCGGATAAAGTTGTTGTGGAGAATAATGCGCTGAGTGCTACACAATCCCTCGCATTCGATAAAGAAATGCAGGCGTGCAAAGCCTCTGGTGGAGATTGCCAGTCGGTGATTGATAAATGGAAGAACATCAGTGATGAGCAAAGTGCTGAAACCGATCAGAAGCTGATAGATAACCCACTTGAAGCACAGGTTGTTGATAAGGAAGTGGCTCAGAGTGGTGTTGATATGGCAGAGCGTCCGAGCTGGCTGGGTAAGATCCCTGGCGTGGACGTAATGACCAGCGATGAGGCAAAGGCTTACGTTCAGGAGTGGAACGGTCAGGATCTGGCGAATATTGATGTAAACAGCCCTGGCTGGACGAAGTTCGCGGCGTTTGCATCAGACCCAGAAAACCAAGCAGCATTGGCTTCACTGGGAGTGTTGGGTAAAGATCTAATCAATCTTGCTAAAACAACTGTATCAAATCTCATTCAGGGTGGCGCATCAACCGGTATAAAAAGCATGCAGGTAGGGCTAAGAAACCCACAGCAAATAGATCAAATAAAAAATGATATGACATCAGGAAATTATAGATTTACTTCACCTGAAGGTCGTATTGCTGGCTATATAGATAGCAAGGGTAATTATTATATATCGGAAGGTAATCATCGAATGGTAGCTGCTCAGGAAATATATAAAAAGACGGGAGATAGATCTTACATAGAGAAATTACTACAAAACGGCTCATGGACTCAGACAAAGAATGCTCCAGCGGGGGCTAAACCAATGCCGACAAGGAAGTGAGGACCTTATGGAGAATGTTATCCCTATGAAAAAAAATGAGATATATGTGAAAATGTTATCTCTTTCCTTGCCTTATATCAGGAATGTCCAGTCGTTAGATAAAAAGGATAAAGGTCGAGATATATCGTGCTATTTTGAAGCTGAATTAGTGCATAATATAATGCATACATTACTAATTTCGGAATTTGTTGAGCATGATTTATGGTTCTTAAATAATCAGGCTAAATATTATTTTGAAAAATGTAACGAGGATATATCACCTAATTATAACCAACACATCGAATATATTAGAGCCTTATTCAAAATGGTGCCTGATAGTTTAAAACCTAAGTTGTTATGGCAAGGTCCTTGATAAAAACCCCAGCCCTTATGGCTGGGGTTTTTACTTTACAGGTCAGTCGGTTATGTATCTTCCGTCAGCCTGATAATCAACTGCCCTGGCTCGGTGATCACTTCGATCTTCTGGCCGGTGGTGAATCCCAGCGATCCCAGCCAACGGCCCTTGAGGGTGAGCTGAGGGAGCGGGTTGGGCCTGCCGCCGTTGGGGCGGTAGCCGACAATGCTCTTGCGGGCTTGGGGTGTGGCGGGTTCTGACTTATGATGTTGCTCAGCCATATCAACTCCTTGTAAGTTGCTTGTGGTCAGCGGGCTGGGGTGTTCGAGCACCTCAGTTCCGCGTCTGCTAACTACTCCGTTTTACCAATCACGTTATCCAGTATCTCAGAAACAAACTTCTGCTTTGTCATCGGCATCTGCCGGATCGTATCGATCTGCTGCTCCAGCCGTGACGCCGGGCCACGCTTCGCTGTACGTCTGGTCGGCAGCCCCAGCAGCTCATCCAGCGACAGGTTCAGGATCTGTGCCAGTTGCGGCAGCAGTGAGGCAGAAGCCTTGAGTCGCCCACCTTCATAATGCGCCATCGTCTGTTGGGCAATCTGCGCGGACGCAGTGCGAGTTAGCGGCGACCAAAGCCGCCAAAGAGAAGATGAAAGGCGTGACGGCGGATCAGCTGAAAGCGGCTGAAGATGACTGGCGGAAGGCGAATCCGGATAAAATACCGACGGCAGAGCAAATCAGCGAACAGGCCTATCAGACTTTTTATAACCAGGCGTTTACAGATAGCGGTTTTGGCATGGGCGGCAGGGTACAACAGGCAATCCAGGCGGTGACAGCCGTGGTGCAGGGGTGATATCGCGAAGGCGCTGGCGGGCGGTTCAGCGCCTTATATTGCCAATATTATCGGCAGCAGTAATCTGGATGGTCCAGGGAAGATAATGGCGCATGCTGCGGTCAACACGACGCTGGCGGCGGCGCAGGGAAATAATGCGCTGGTCAGTGCTTCGGGAGCGGCAACGTCAGAAATGATCGGCATGATTGCGGTCAACGCCTACGGTAAACCGGTCAGTGAGCTGAGCGAAACCGAGAAGCAGACGGTCAGTGCTCTGGCTACGCTGGCAGCAGGGCTTGCGGGCGGGTTGATTGGTGACAGCAGTACTGATACGGTGGTGGCAGCGCAGGCGGGTAAGACTACGGTTGAGAATAATGCGCTGAGTGATATTGCACAGGCGCAGTCTGAAGGCAAGACGCCGGAGCAGAAGGCCGGTGAGCACGTTGAGGCTGAAAACGAGCGTTATAAGAAGGCAAACTGCGGCGGCATGAGTGCTGAAGCCTGCTCGGTGAAAATGTATACGGAGCGGCGTGAAGCGCTGAAAGAGATGGGGTCACTGGGCGCTGACTTCGTACCCGTTTTAGGTGATATCAAAAGCTTTGCGGAGGCGCAGTCGGCTCTTGATTATCTTGCCGCTGCAATCGGTATAATTCCTGGCGCAGGTGATGCGGCAGGTAAGGTCATCAAAGCGGCTGAAACAGCGCTGAAGAAAGGGGATGTGGCTGAGGCATTTAAGCTGATTAATAAAGCTAGTAATGAGATCTCCGCAAAAACGGCCACTGGCTCAAAAGGTAATCCGCTCAACATTATAGATGGTCAGAATAAGCCAGTAATGATAGGAAATCGTGACTACTCTGGGCACTCATTAGACCGTATGCAGAAGCAGGGTATAACGCCTACTACTGTGGAAAATGCAATACGAGCAGAAAATGCGATACAAGGTAAACGACCCGGTACAACAGCTTATTATGACAGTAAGAACAATATAACCGTTATTGCTGATACCAAAACTGGCACAGTCGTAACTGTCGACTTTGGAAGGATAAAACAATGAGATTACTGTCAGATATGAATATTAGCGAGTACGATGAGCGCCAGGTCTCTCTGATGAAAGAAACATTGTCCCTTTTTGAATCAGAGAAAATTACTCTTAAAAAACTGATTGATAATTTAGAAGATTTATTATTTTGTCTACAGTCGGTAGATATTCAGTGGAAAAACGATTTCCATGAATATTGGTTCGTATTAGAGCAAATATATGCTGTTGCTTTGTTCAGAAATGAATCTATTTCTCCAGATGATCCTGATTTACTTGATGCTCTGAGGCATCTGAATGAACTATTAAGCAAATAACCTTAGAGATCCCGGCAAAATTGCCGGGATCTTTTTTGTCACTCAGTCGCAAGCCGGATCACCAGTTGTCCGTGCTCAACGGCCACGGTAACCGGCGTATCCGTCCCAAACCCTGCCTCTTTTAACCAGTCGCCCTTAAGATGCAGGCTGGGGTGGCGGTTGTAATAGGTGGTCATGCACGTTCTGCTATCCTGATGGCGAACGCTGACATAACCGACTTTATAACGGCGCTGTGGTTAGCTCGTTCCTTTCGGCATGGCTGAGTCCGTGCCCGACAGACAACCGCCGTCCGTGGCGGTTGACTGCCTCGCCCACCTTCAGTGCTCCCGGCGGTAAATGCCGCCAGTCCAGCGTTAAACTCAGCCGTTCTCTGCCAGTTGCGTTGCTGGTCTGTCGTCATTCAACATAACGTTGCATTAGGCGAAACGGGCCGTCGTGGCGTCCCGTAACGCGTAACAAACGTTATGGCGTCGCCGTTCAGGTACGGGCGCTGCGCGTAAAACCTGGCAGTGGTGGGCGGCTCGCCGCCGGTATCAGCATCTGAGTCCGTGCGTCTTTCTGGTCCTGTTCTCACCTTCACATCGCAGTCGCCGCCGTCCCTGGCGGCTCCGGTGGCAACTTCATCCTCTTCGTTGTGTTCAGCAAACAGCATAAAAGGTGGTCGGCCTGCGGCCTCCGCTTAAGGATTAATGCCCGCCTGCGTGGGTCTGTCCGTCACGGCTCGCACTGCGTTGCTCGTTCCCGTGCCGGCCAGCCAACGCCACCCGGCCCGGTTCAGTGTGGTCATGCAAAAGCAAAACCCGATCTGGCAGCAGTGCAACCTGCGGGCCTCGCCAGCCCGCGCCCGTTCAACCTGTCGCGGAGCCGCAGCAAGCAGCGGCCCCACAACAGGTTCGGGTAATGATGGTGGTCACAAAACAAAATCAAGGGCTAACCGGCGGTGACGCCGCCGGTATACTGCTGCGGTTGTTATGGTTGCTCTTTAACATCGTCAGGGGGAAACGGCATTACAGGCCGAAAAAGCGCGTCGGTGCATCGTCGTCCGGCCATCAAAAAGCACTGCCAAAAAGTGGTTGTAAGCTGTTGAGTGGACTGAGGAAAAGCGGGTTCGATACAGAGGTTCACGTCAGGGTGAATTGTTGTTGAGAATAACTTCCTGAGTGCTGCTCAGATAGATGATTTTGCGGCGAGAGCGAAAGGGTGTGAAGCTCGCGGTGACTGTGGTCAGATCGTGAAGGAAATGGAAGATCTGAGCCTGAAGCAGCGTAATGAGTTAATTGTTACTTGTGCTTCGGATGCAGCGGCCTGTAAAGAGAAATACGGTGATATCCCGGCTAACAGTATGCTGGTTCATGAAGCGATTGACAGAGCGCTCGGCGAAGATATTCCTTGGGCAATGAAGATTGATTTATCGGTCTTGCTGTTACAGCAGATGGATGAGTCAGGAATAGTCAACAGCACTGAATTTGCTCAACAGCTTCAGACCTTGTATGGCCTAGATAGTCAGAAAGCCGAAATACTGGCTGGTGCAACGATGGCTGCTGTTACAGGTGGCCTGGGTAAAGCAGATAATAGATTGCCAATCCCCGCAGCAACAGTTGCAAATAATGGATTTAAAATTGAATCAAATCCTAAACATACACCAGGTGCGCCTGGTTCTAGACCTAGTGCAGGTGTAGAACCAAAGAATTCTTTAGTGCTCTTCGAGAATTCGATTGCTACAAAAGATCCCAAGATAAGACTATCAGTTGATAGTGATGGAAATATTTATCGATTCTTTAACACTAGCAAAGATGGCTCTGGTACTTATCATTGGAGCGGCAGCACTGGTGATGGTAAAATGCTTTTGATAACAAAGAGCTTGGTAGTTTTAATAAAGAAATCAAAGAATTAAAGGCTAAGAAATGATCTTTGGACAACCTTTTGAATTTGCTGTTTTTTATGAGCTTTTGGAAAAAACAGAAGATAATTACTGGAAGTACGGACTTTTTGGTTTTTTTATCGAGGATGAAATATATCCATCGAAAGGATCAAACTATACGTTACACATGGCTATGAATTATTTAAAAGATAGTCAGCAAGAAATAAATAGCTGCAAGAGTATCGGATTAGCTTTATCAGGAAGTGCTTCTGAGCTGATAACACAGTTGGCTCATTCACATGGAATACTTCTTAATGGTGATCCTGATGATCTGGAACTACCTGCTTCTGGAGCATTAGGTGTGTTTTTAAGCCCTCTTGAGATATCAGACGCCGGCTTTTATCTATTTTATTATCCTAAAGATAACGATGAAGAGTGTTTGGTATATAGTTCAGATTATGGCAGCGCTGCTAAAAAAACTATTTTAAAGAAAGGAACTGTCAACAGCGTGCTCGACAAACTTCCTAATCAAGAAGCTATATAGAAGTAAAATCCCGGCCTTGATGCCGGGATTTAAATTTATAAGTCAGATAGTTATGCTTCTGCTGCCAGTCGGATGATCAACTGACCCGGCTCGGTGAGGACTTAGAGCTTCTGCCCGATGGTGAATCCCAGCGGCTCCAGCCAGCGGCCCTTGAGGGTAAGCTGTGGCAGTAGGTGGGGCCTGCCGCCGTTGGTGCGGTAGCCCACAATGCTCTTGCGGACTTGAGGGGGCGGGTTCTGACTTATGAGGTTGCTCAGCCATATCAACTACTCCTAACTAGTTGGGTTGGGTGCAAACACGCGGCCAACCCCAAAGCAGAGGTCGGCCCAAAGGGCCTCCGCTAAACGCGTTGATGCCCGCCCAGGCGTGGTCTGTCTGCGCCGGGTCGTGCCACGCGGTGAAGCAGCGCGTCACTCCTTACCGGCTCCGCAGCCAACGCCTCCCGGTTCGGTGCTGGCATGTACATCGTGCGTTCCCTCAACCTCCTGCGCTCCCGGATACCGTTCCGTCACTAGTGGGCCTCGCCAGTCCACACTCGGCAGGCGTCCAGGCAGTGGGCAGCAAAAAGACGCTGCCCACTGCCTGGCCACCGTCACAAACCCCGAAAGCGGACGTGGCATGGGTAAAAAGCGCTGTTATGATGGGTGCGTTGGTTGCTCTTTAACAGCGTCGGGGAAAATGGCGTAACGGGCTGAAAAAGCGCGTCTGGGAAAAAGGTTGCCCGGGCCAAAATGTACAGGGAAAAGATGGTTGTAATCTGCTGAGTGCACTAGGAAAAATGTCGAGAGACGACGGACTCCGCACTGGATAAAGTTGTTGTTGAGAATAACTTCCTGAAGGTTGTTGCGGAAGGTTGTGCCATCGCTGCCCCATGTCGTAGCAAGGTTGCAGAGCAACTGCTGGAGATCGGAGCAAAAGCAGGTATCGCCGGGTTGGCAGGTGCCGCAATCAAGGATATTGCGGACAAGATGACCTCCGATGAACTGGATCAGCTTGTTACCCTGAAAATGATGGGCAACGACGAGATCACCGGAAAATATCTCAGTTCGCTTCAGGATAAATATGCTCCTTCGCATACCGGTGGCAATCAACAGGCGGGTACTGAGAGTTTAGGCAAGCTGGAAAATCCTGTGCAGGATGTGAATAAGGGAACTGCGCTAGTTACGCCAAATCAGACAGATAAGAATAGTCCCCTTATCACTATATCTCCTGAAATCCAGCCAGGAAAAAATGATGGAATATTCATCAATCCTAAACCGACAGATAATACTAGTACTGGTTATATCTCTGAGTCATCTGATAAAAATAGTCCTATTAGTGCAGGTGATTTTTTCAAGGGGACGGCGTACACAGATAAAGTCAAACAACAAGCTTCTTCTGGGGACTTCCATTGGTTCCCAGAATCAGTAGATGGTTATGCTGAACTGGGAAAAATATCAGTAATTACAGGGGGGGATGGTGTGGAGCGTCTTAAGCTAGAGATATCTGGCAGTTATCGCGGGAAAGAAGGTGTATTCGAATATATCCGTGAACCAAGTGGTGCCATAAATCATCGCCTCTTTGTACCTAAATAATAAATGGGAGTGGTTTGGGAAATGATAAATAAAATATTAGAATTATATGCACGTTGTGGGAAAAGCCTTATAGATAACGGGCTTAATGATGCAGTTCTGCCGATGTCTGTAGCGAATCAGGCTCTGGAGTTATTTTTTGAAGCTAAGTGGATTGTACTTGGGGGAGACGTTTATCAGCATGAAGATAATAAGATGAATAATTTTTATGCTGACTGGCACTGTAATTTGGCTGATTCCTCTGATAGCTGCAATTATGCTAAAGAGCATTTAAACAAATTAAAGGGCGATAACATCTATATCTCTTTCACAATAAAAAACTGAAAAGCTCCCGGCCACTTGGTCGGGAGCTTTGTCATGCCCTAAAAAACTCCCCTTCTCGCCGCCGCAATCGGATCACACCGGGTGCGGCGGTGAGTTCCTGTTGAGCCACGTTGGTGATCTCGGACTCAGTGAGCTGGTCGCCACCGATAATCACCTCGCCGTTATCTTTTACCCAGTACGCGCCCAAATCTTGCCGGTCTTGACTGGTTTCGCACAGTGCTTCCCTGGTGGCTTCGTCGGTGACGGTGGTGATCCAAAGGATGCGATGCTGGATTATCAGTTATAACGGGGTGCCAGCAGTAAATCCGAGCCTGGCCAACGTAGCGCTTGCCAGCGTCAGTTCCGGGATCGGTTGAGGGGTAAAGGTGATGTTTACAGTTCCCCTACGTGGCGGGCGCGGTGCGGACAATTAGTTGGCCGCGTTCGGCGGTAATGCTCACCTGTTGGCCCTGCACCTGGGTGATAAATAAAATTTTAGAATTTTTCACGCTGTGGAAAAAATCTCTTCTGTATTATGGCATTATTGATGCGCGAATCATGGGCCGGAGTTATTTGCAAAAGCTAAATGGATTGAGATGTTAGGAAATGTTTATCGACATAAAGATAATAAAAGGAAGCATGTTGATGCTAACTGAAGATGAAATGTCACTGATTCCTCTGATGGCTGTGATTATGCTGATAGTATTAAATGACAATAAAATTCACATCCTTTTCACAATAAAAATTTAAATGCCCGATTATCTGGCTAAACGTTTTACTTTTGTGTCCTTTAAATACCTTCTAATCGCATTTTAGTGAGATGTTTTTCTTCAGCTATGTCCCTTTAGCGTGTGAAAAAACCTTGTCTTCAACTCCAGGGGCCTGATACAATTGATATTATAACAAGCTGCTTAGAAATGATATTCTATTTTTTTAACAACAGTTTATTAGCAATAAACTGTTCAGCATTTAATGCTGTTTCAACATACTGTATAACTTCTTATAATCAATAAGTTAATATTAAAGATTTCACCTTTTAATAATATTTTAAGATATATTTATTATATTCATATTAAAGTTTAGTACTGTTTAGGGGGGGCAAAACAATTACCTGTGCCTATTGAAGAGACTGTGTTCATAATGTAATGATTCATATATTAATACATTCCAATGCATTGTTGTATAATCTTGTTTTTACTTGTCAGGCATCATAGTTACTGTTCTATTTAATACCCATCATTATGTTATGTAAAACATCATGGTGTAGTGAAAGTTTTCATGGTGTTAAGAGTTTCCATCATGAAAATTAATATTAAGAAGATAACGCATTCTCAAGGAGAGGAAGAATGAAAACAAAAATAATAATAAGCGCATTGACATCAGTGGTTTTCTTATCAGGCTGCTCTGGCAACATTAAGCCTGAGGCGGTTAAAGCAGCTAATGGCAGTTCTGTCGATATTATTAGTTTGTCTGCTATGCCTGAGCTAAATAATAATCTTTATGCTGACCATCGGTTGCGAGAGGTCACAACGGCTCATAATACCATGCAAAAAAGCCTGGCGGTTTTATCAGTGCTGACCGGGAGTTTCGATAGTCGCAGCTTTGATAAAGATAACTATAAAGGGACCAGTATTGAGTCCTTAAAAAATCCGACCAATGATTATTTTGTGCCAAAGGCTAAAGAAAATATCAGTCAGTGGTTGTCAGATAATGCCAACGGGTATGTTTATAAGGAGCCGCTTTATATTGGCTATGCCACTTGGGCTTTGATATTCAAAGATGCAGCAGCATCTGATCCTGACTATCAGCTTAAATATAAAGTAATATTTTATAAACGTCCTGAAGACGGAAGTTTGTTCTCAAAATTCATACTGGCTGGATGTACTCCTGCACCAATAGAGGCAAAATTAAGTGAGTGGCATGTGGAAAATTATAAAAAAGTGACCGTAGAAACACAAAAGTATATGGATAGTTGTCTGCTGGAGTTGAATAATCAGCTCCCTCGATTACTTAAAAAATAAGTATTAAATTATCATCTTAAACAGATTTAAAATCCCACTGTATTAAGTGGGGTTTTATAAATCTCAATTATTACTATGTTGCTAAGGCACCATTCGTCTAAGCTAAAATACTCTTTCATATTCCAAATTCCTGTTCCTGCACTTAAGTTGATACCGCATTCAGAATTTTCTACACATCATTAAAACGTAACAGCACTCCTGACTCATCAAGATCTCTGTTTTTAATCCGGTGGTATAGTTACCGAGATAATAGTAATTAGTTCATAAGATTAATCTCCTCAATACGACGGTTGTTCATGTTTATTTCGCACTGCTCAATAGTAGGCTGATAATCAAAGCCTTCCTCACCAACCTGAGATGCGACCGTCAGGCATAACACTTTTTTATATTCTTTCCAGGCTTTGTGAGATTTCAATAGCTCTTTTTGAAACACACTCCCTTTTGTTTCTTCACTTTTACTATTAAATGGATCCATAAGATTAGGATCGCTAATTATAGAGGATAGTTTTTTATTAAAGATATGGTCTACTTCTTTATTACTTTTTTTCCATTGTAATTCAATGCAGTTTTCACCTTTATGACGATCGTCTACATCTGCATAGCATGCATTTTTTTCGCTTCCATCCATTAGAGAAGTGATGGACAGAGAAATTGATGGAAAAATGATTAAGGTGAAAAATAGGATGGTTTTTTTTTTCATTTCAGGTACCTGATTCTGTTTCGACTTGATTCAAATGTCATGTAATGAGCATTAGCGCTAATGTGTGCAATTAGCTTACTTTCATCATTATCCATTGCAGACAGACATAAGCTTTCAGCTTCAGTAGTGCCTTGATAATATATATCTACAAGAACATCACGAATTTTTTGATTCAATGAGTGCCAGGGGATTGCTTCGTGCTGATTTTTTGTGTTCCTTAAATAAGATCTTTCGGTCTCATCTCGTTTAATTCTGTAAGCAATCTCAAACAACCTTATCTGTTGCTGATGGCTAATCTCTCCCACCATCGGGCCATAGACCTGCACAAACTGACCGGCCTGATGACCTTTTAATCCGGCGGCTTTGGAGCAGATAACTGCTTTAAACTCCTCGAGGCCCGCCTGCCGTAACGTCGAATAGACTTCTCCACGACTGCGGCTACCCATATCATAGCCTCGGCCCAGCGTAACGCCTGAACTGTACCCCGGCCAGTGCAGTACCCGAGAGAAATAGGGAGTGCGATGTGGCCGGAATGGCTCAACCACCGTGAGATAGTCATGCCCTTCGGCATCAAAGGTTATTTGCCCCTCGCGCACATGCAGCGGGCCATTCTGCTGCCGTGGCCGCCAGTGGGGAGACATCTCTTTTAATGCGGCGATAAACCAGCTGTCGGTAGGGCCAACCAGTCCGCTGGGTGACAGGTTCAATAGCCGCTGATACCAGACCAGCGCTTCCGTCGTATCCTGTGCGCATTTGCCGTTTATCTCCAGTTCGCGGCCGGTTGCCTGCTGATAGCCAGCGTTCATTATCATTCGCTGGAGTTTTTTTACCTCTTCCGGCTGGTTAGTGCCGCAGTTTCCCACTGAACTAAACAGTGAATCCGGCTGTAACACCATCGGATCGTGATAGCGCTTTTGATTCATCAGAACTCCTTTTCTGTACCCGGTAATCGCGTTTTCCTTTAACTTCTTTTTTATCTGCAAGACGGATATATTAATATAATTATTAATATGAAAATAAAAATCATACTATTAATAATTTGTTGAATTATATTGTGAGGGTAATGATTAATGTCTTTCTGAGGATAAATAAAGTAAAGCATAAAGCGGTTCAATTTATCAATAGCTTTATTTGACTAATGGGAATTAACGACGCAGCTGTCAGGCTACGTCGTTAATCATTCCGTTAATTTTGCCGGGTCGGTACAATCTTAATATCTATCATACCAATTCCCAGTTTACGCGGGTCGTGGCCGATGATATTGCCTTCATCTGAGACAATCGGCTCTGGCGGTGTAATTACCAGCGTGCTGGCCTGCTGTGGGTTGCTGAAATGCAAGGTGGTGGTAGTGGCCTGTTCAGTCAGGTTCAGCTGCTGAATATCCTCACCAACGCTAACCGGAATCGGGCGATGGATATTCGGGCCAATGGCGCGCGCGGTAATCACCAGATCAAAGCTTTGCGGCAGAGGTTCGCGATATTCGATTTTAACCTCCGGCGCCAGATTGGCATTTGACCAGCGCCCCCACGGCTCCGGACGCGAAATACCGCTAAAACTTTTCACCGTTTGCGGTGCGCCAGGCAGATTGAAAATAAAGCTGTCGGCCTGGTAGCGGATAGCGTTATCTTCAATTTTAAGCTCGTCGATATTCTGCCTGAACTGTTTATCATCGCCCTGTACCGGCTTAAAGTCGGCGGTGCCGTGATAATTGTCACCGTCAATCTGCATAACCTGCGGCTGGCCGTTTAGCTGGCCGCTGGACAGGCAAAGCTGACGGGAAAGCGCCAGTTCTGGCTGCCAGAGTCGCGCCATTTTGAAGCAGGTATCCACCCAGACAAACATGTCGTCAGCGGCAAATTCCGCCAGCTGATAGCGCAATGGAGTAGAGTATTCCCCTTCCGGGAATGGCTCGACCTTACCTTCGCTCACGCGAAGCAGCAGCGGTAGTTTAAAGTTAGCGCCGGAGAAACTGAAGGTGCCATTTTTCTTATCGATAGTGAAATCAGTCAGCGTTTTCGGGAAGTTCCACAGGCGTATAATGTCCGGCTTCCACTCGATGATCTTCTCTTTCATATTAAGAAATGAAGACGAAAGCGAAATGCCAGACAGGCTGCTGCGGCCAAGGCCGATATAGTTATCGCCACCTAAAATATCCAGCACCGTCGCACCGTTATCCAGCGAGCTGCGTTTGACGGTGATTACATCGCTTTCTGGCCGATCGCCACGAATAATAAAGAACAGGTTTTTGCGATCCTGCTTTGTGAGATATTTATAGGCGCTGTTATTCATCGCCAGATGGTCGCTGGAGACCACAATCACGGTATTGTTAAAGTAAGGTGATGCCTTAATTCTCTCTATCAGACGCGCAATGTGCTGCTGGCTACAGGTAACGGCGCTTAGGGACTGATTCGCCTTACCCTCGATGCTGTAAGTTTTGCGCTGGCAGCTGCGTGAGATAAAACCGTCAGGATGGTGGGTGTCGACAGTCAGGGTAAATAGCGCGAAGCGCGTGTTCTGCTGTGACAGTTCGCTAAACTTCTGATACACCTCATCCATCACCGTGTCGTCGTAATATCCCCAGTTGTTGCGGTATTTCGCATCGGTGACGAGCGTTTCCAGCTCACGTGCACCGTACAGATTCTGACTGTCGAAGCCATGGGATTTCAGAAACAGATCTTTACCCGCGAAGCGTAAATCGGCCCCCTGGATAAAGTAGTTGGTATAGCCGGAAGCCTTAAGGATATCGCCGAGGCAGATGTTTTCCGGGTAAAAGCTCGACAGGGCAGAGGATGCATTGCCATTAAACGGCGCAAATAGCGGTATGCCGCATTGCGAAGCTACCATACCGGCGATGGTGTAATCCGTGCCGGGCAGCTGCTCGGTATGGCTGAAATCAATCGCGTCGTCTTTTAACGCACTCAACTCTTCGGTCAGGCCTGGAAAAGCTTCTGAGTTAAAATAGGTGCGTTCGAGGCTCTCAGCGTAGATATACACCAGATTCGGTTTGCTGCCGTTCATGGTTTTATGCGGCACTTGATAGTGTGCGCTAAAGTCTGATTCGCCCTGGCGCGTCTGTGAGCGCACCAGATCGTACACCTGCTGAAACGCGGGAGTGGTCTTAATTGAGGCGAGTGAAAGCAGCAATGCCAGCAGGCTATAGCCAAAATGGTGGGGCAGATGATTACGCCGCCGGAGAATCCAAGAGAGCAGACAGAATATCAGCAGCAGCCCGGCGAACAGACCGATGGCGGGCAGGATATATTTGCCGAATCCGGCACCTTCCAGGCTGTTAGTCAGGGTGTAAATGACCGCGTCATTGATGCCGTCGCCGGTGAAATAGTTGCTGGCGAACAGCGTCGCATTCAGAATAACAAACAAGCCTGATGTGATGAGAATAACGCTAAACCAAATATTATTACGCCCGGCTTTAAACGCATAAAGCAAAATAGCAGTTAAAAATAAAATAACTGAAAGTAGTTCCGACGACATCAATTCCTCTCTTGTTCTAAACCCGCTTTCCTTTGCGCTTACCCTTCCTCCCGGTAGCGATACGCGCGTCCAATTTAGCCTGAGAGGCGCAGGCAGGCAACTGGAGCTGGCAGAAATGCGGGCTGGCTCTGAATCAGGCAAAAAGAGATCCGCTCAGGGAAGGCGGATCTGTTGGCCGGAAATCAGGCGAGAGGGTTCAGAGCTCGCCGGTAATATACTGGGCAACGCCGTTGCCAAAACTCCAGTCACCCTTGTCGTTGCTAATAAACGTGATCATCAGATCGCTGCCGGCAATGCCGCAACTCTGTTTAAATTCGCGCGCCAGTTCAGCCATAAAAAACTGTTTCTGCTGGTCGCTACGTGGGCTGGTAAACACCCGAACCATCACCAGATTATCGCTGCGTTGCAGCCCAAGGCCGGTATCCTCGAAAACCATTTGGTATCTTTTATTTTCGTGAACAATCTGATACCGGTCACGCGCCGGAACCTGAAACGCCGCCAGTACTGCGCGATGCGCCGCATCCAGCAGAGTTTTCATTTCAGATTCTGAACGGCCCTGAATTACATCGAATTGTAGTAACGGCATATTGGCTCCTGGCATGGCATAAAAGGGGAAACTCACTGGGTTATCCTGCACCTGCAGGCGGCGAAGAAAAAGCGCTATACTTGAAATGATTATTTATTATTTTGAACAATCCTGATGAAAGAACTGAAAACCGATGCGTTGTGGATTCATCTGCACTGGCTGACGGTGCTGGCCGAGCAGGGAAGTTTTACCCGTGCGGCTGAGCGGCTGGAGGTCAGCAAGGCGGCGATGAGCCAAAAAATCAAACAGCTGGAAGAGATGGCCGGCGTGGCGCTGGTGCAGCGCACCACGCGCAGCGTGCGGCTGACCAGCGCCGGTGAAAAGCTGGTGGAGGATCTGCGCGCGCCTTTTTCGCAGATCGCCCAAAGTTTTTTCAGCGTCAGAGATTCCAGTGGGCCACTGCGTGGAATGGTACGCGTAACCGCGCCGGTGGCGTTTGCCCGTCAGCAGCTGGTGCCGCATATCACCGGCTTTCTGCGCCAGCATCCGCAGGTGCGCGTGCAGCTGGAAGTGTCCGACCGTCTGATTTCACTGTCCAGTGAAGGCTTTGATCTGGCGATCCGCCACAGTAATAATCTGCCGGAAACTCACGTCGCGCTGCCGCTGTGTGAGACGCGCGCGCTGTTAGTCGCCTCACCGGCTTATCTGGCTGAGTATGGCGAACCGGGCACGCCGCAGGATCTGCATCAGCATCAGTGCCTCTATTACCCACGTGGAGTCGAACTGCCGCGCTGGACCTTTGCCCGTCACGAGGCGGCCAGCGAGCAGGTGACGGTCAGCGTCAGTGGGCCATTTGCCACCAATAATAGTGAGTCGATTCGTGATGCGGCGCTGGACGGTTTAGGTATCGCCATGCTGCCGGACTTTAGCGCCCGGGCGGCGCTGGAAAATGGCGGTTTACGAGAAGTTTTGCCACAGTGGCGCACCGTCGGTGCGTTTGCCGATAAGCTGTATATTGTGCGGCCGTATGCGGTGCAGGTGCCCCGTGCGGTAACCGAGTTCAGCCACTGGCTGCGCGCGGCTTTTCAGCGCGATTCCTGACGTTTTTCAACGGCATCGGTCAATGAACTACGCTTAAAGTAGTGAATTCTCACTTGTCAGCAAGGAGAACAATATGACTCATGCGCCATTCGGCCTGATCGCCGTTGATAAGCAGGGTAGCAACGTACTGTTTCTGAATCCGCAGACTTTTGCCGTTGAGCAGCAGCTTAACGCCTTTCCTCCACGACCCCATGAGCTGCTGATTCTGCCGCAGCAAAATAAAGCTTACGTACCGATTTTCGGTGACGGTGTTCACGGTGATAACCCGCATCCCGGGCATAAAATCGCGGTTATCGATCTGGTGACGCGCCAGCTAAAGGATTTTATTGATATTCGCCCGCTGGTGTCGCCGCATACTGCGCGCCTTGGCAAAGATGGCCGGGTGTATATTTGCTGCGAGAACAGTGCCACCATCCTGGTGATCGATCCTGAAACCGATCTGCCGATCGATAAGATCGCGCTGCCTTCGCATAACAGCCATCGCCTGACGATTCTGCCCTCAGGCCGCAAATTGTTTACCGAGAACGAAGAGGATGCCAGCATCACGGTGATCGATCTCTGCACCACGCATGGTGAAGTGGTGGAGAATATTTTGATGCCGCGTGCCATCAACGGTATTGCCGCCTCGTCGCGCTATCCCTATCTGGTTGCCACCGATGCCGAACGGCCATTGTTGTATGTGCTTGATGCTGAAAGCCATCGTATCCGTCATTATCTGCCATTACCGGGCCATAAAAAAGCCGCGCAGATTGTTCGCTTTAGTGAAGATGGCGCGCTGCTGGTGGTGATTGGCGCTGGCGAACCGATTATTACGCTGTTCGATGAGATGCTGACGCCGCTGAAGCAGATAAAAGTCGGCAACAAGCCGATGGATGGCTGCTTCAGTCCGGATAATCGCACTTTACTGATAGCCAATGAAGAGGATGGCACCCTGAGCGTGATCGACGTGGTGGAAGGCAAAGTGATCGCCACGCCGTCGGTCGGACGTGGATGTGAAGTGCTGAGTTATTTTACCCTGGCCTGAAACCGTTTGAGAGGGAGTGAATGAACAACTATAAAGTGGCCGTAATTCCGGGCGACGGCATTGGCGTCGATGTGATTAAAGCGGCATGGCAGGTGCTGGAACAGAGCGCAAAAGTGCATCAGTTTACTCTTGAAGGCGAGTGGTTTCCGTGGTCATGCAACTACTATCTGGAGCACGGCGAGATGATGCCGAAAGACGGCATCGCCACACTGCGCCAGTTTAATGCCATTCTGCTTGGCGCTGTGGGCTGGCCACAGCGGGTGCCTGATAATATCTCGCTGCACGGTTTATTGCTGCCAATCCGTAAACAGTTCGATCTGTTCGCCAATGTGCGCCCGCATCGGCTATTGCCGGGCGTTCGCGGCCCGCTTCGTCATGAAAACTTCGATATTCTCTGTATTCGTGAAAATACCGAAGGGGAGTATAGCGGCGCCGGTGGCCGGGTACATCAGGGCTCACCGCAGGAAGTGGCGGTTGAAACCTCGATTTTCACCCGTCAGGGTGTCGAGCGTATTTTACGGTTTGGCTTTGAGGCGGCACGTCAGCGCAGCGGGCGTCTGGCGTCGGTAACCAAATCCAATGCGCAGAAATACACGATGGTGATGTGGGATGAAATCACTGACGAGATAGCCAAAGAGTATCCGGATGTCAGCGTCACGCGCTATCACATTGATGCCATTGCGGCGCGCTTTGTGATGCAGCCCGACTCACTGGATGTGGTGGTGGCATCGAATCTGTTCGGCGATATTCTGACCGACCTGGGGGCGGCGATTCAGGGCGGGCTGGGCTATGCCGCCTCGGCTAATCTCAACCCGAACCCGGCGCTACCGTCGATGTTTGAACCGGTACACGGCTCGGCCCCGGATATTGCCGGGCAGAATATTGCCAATCCGATGGCTGCCATCTGGTCAGGGGCGCTGATGCTGGAGCATCTTGGTGAGCAGGCGGCAGCACAAGGCATAATGCAGGCGCTGGCGCGCGTGACTGCCGAAGGTCAGCTAAACCAGACGCAAACTACCGCTGCGATAACTGACGCGGTATTACGTCATATTTAATTGTGATGGTCATGCGGTGATTACGTCAGATTAATCACCGCAAGGAGTGAATAATGCAGGGACCTAATCCCAATAATCCGTATCCGATGGCCGGTTTCCCACAGGTTTGCTATCTGAAAAATGTGGTGCAGAATCCGCAAATTGAGGTGGGTGATTACAGCTATTATGACGATCCTGACGGTGCAGAAAATTTCGAACGAAATGTGCTTTATCTGTTTCCGTTTATCGGCGATAAGCTGGTAATCGGCAAGTTTTGTGCACTGGCACGCGGGGTTAAATTTATTATGAACGGTGCCAATCATCCGCTTTCCGGACTATCGACCTATCCTTTCTGGATCTTTGGCGGCGGCTGGGAAAACAGTATGCCGCCTAAAAGCGAGTTACCGTTTAAAGGTGATACGCGCGTTGGCAATGACGTGTGGATAGGTTATGACGCACTGATTATGCCGGGGGTGAACATCGGCAATGGCGCGATTATCTCTTCGCGCGCGGTGGTGACGCGTGATGTGCCCGCTTACAGCGTCGTCGGCGGTAATCCGGCCGCGGTGATTAAAATGCGTTTTGAGCCGGAGCAGATTGCGCGCTTAGAAGCGCTGCGCTGGTGGGACTGGCCGGTAGATAAAATCACCGCCCGCTTGCCGCACATAGTCGCCGGGGATATCGACGCGCTGGCGCGTGACAGTTAAATAAATGGCCGGTTATAAATCGCCGTGCTCCAGTGACGGCTGCTGGCATGTTTTTCCCCTTGCCAGCCCTGCTTGCGTAACTCACGGGCGATCATTTTATTCATAATGCCGTGGCCAACCAGCAGAACCGTGCCCTGTTCTGACAAGCGAATCAGCTGTTTCGCCGCCTGCCGGGCGCGTGCGGTGGCCGATTTAAATGACTCTACCGAACCTGAATAGCCACAGAACCACATTAAGCGCCACAGTGACAGCCAAATTGCCGGCGGCAGGTGCAAGCGCGTCAGTGGCAGAATCGGGATGTCGACTTCACTGTACAGTGCATCGCTGCTGTGCGCCTGCATACCGAGTTTTTCCAGTGACGACAGTGCGCGCGGCAGGGTGCTGGTAACAATCACGTTGGCCTTTTTGGCGATCATCAGACTACGCTGCGGTGGCAGATCGCTGACCCGCGAGAGGTTATATTCTTCACACCATTGCGCCATCGCCAGCGCAGAAATTCGTGCCGGAAATGCGTGATCGGGTTTCCCGTGCCGCATCAAAATAATAGCCATGTTATCCAGCCTGTGTTGCCGTCCATGCAGGGTAGCCGATTGTTTCTGCCGCCAGTATCTCTGACAGATACTTTCAGAATCAGTCCGTCTTTTGCGACGGGATTCATCTTAATGACATCTTGCCATGCGACAAACAGTGGCCAGTTGAACGTTCAGCAGCGTATCAGACTCAGCAGCAAAGGTTAGCACTAAACAGTTGAATAAAAATTACTGTTTTTATACCCATTGATGATTGTTTAACCCTCTGATTTTACGAGTCATCGATCTTAATACGGCGATCGAATGTGAAGGTAATCTAATAATTAGTTGGGTTTGCTATTGATTTATCTACGCGCGTAGATACAATTAAAGGATAGTGATAACTCACAGCGCTGGTTGTTCTGGCTGCTAAGTGATGGTCGCATTTGTTTCGCGTTACTTAAGCGATCGGTTAATTAAAAACCGACAGGCGCGCAACAAACATAAGATCCTGACACCAGGGAATCCTTTAATGACCTTTCATCATGGCTCAGAAACTGAGCGTCTTCACCGGGGAGTTATCTCTTCGTAAACAGGGACGATGACCCACGGAAGGGCGCTCTTAAGATCTCCTAACATCAGGGAATTTTTTGAATGACCGCACCTCAATCTGTAGTGCAAAAGGCTTCGCCAGCGGCAAACTCCGCGGCTGATGAACGACTCACCACCGAAGAAGGACGCAAAGATTTCTGGCGCGCCACCTTCTCATGCTGGTTGGGTACTGCGATGGAATACGCCGACTTTGCGCTCTACGGACTTGCCGCCGGAATTATCTTTGGCGATATCTTTTTCCCGGAAGCCACTCCTGAGATGGCACTCCTCTCCAGTTTTGCCACCTGGTCCGTCGGGTTTATTGCCCGCCCCATCGGCGCACTGTTTTTTGGCTGGCTGGGCGATCGCAAAGGCCGTAAGGCCGTCATGGTCACCACCATCATTCTGATGGGCGCTTCCACTACGCTGATTGGTTTAATTCCCAGCTATGCCTCGATTGGCATCTGGGCGCCGGTTTGTCTGGTGATCCTGCGTTTCTCACAGGGATTTGGTGCTGGCGCGGAGCTTTCTGGCGGTACCGTAATGCTCGGCGAATATGCGCCGGTGGCACGACGTGGGCTGGTATCCTCAATTATCGCGCTGGGTTCCAACAGCGGCACCCTGCTGGCTGCGCTGGTGTGGCTACTGGTGGTACAGATGGACCAGCAACAGTTACAGGAGTGGGGCTGGCGTATTCCCTTCCTTTGTAGTTCGCTGATTGCTCTGACGGCGCTGTGGATTCGCCGCAACCTGCGTGAAACGCCGGTTTTTGAGCGCAAGAAAGCGCAGTTAGAGGCGCAACGCGCCGAAATGATTGACGCGCATCCGCCGACACAAGACAGCCGGAGTTTCTGGCAGCGCAGTAAGGCGTTCTGGATTATGGTTGGCCTGCGTATTGGTGAGAACGGCCCTTCCTATCTGGCGCAGGGCTTTATTGTCGGCTATGTGGCGAAAGTGCTGATGGTGGACAAATCGGTACCGACCACCGCCGTATTTATCGCTTCACTGTTAGGTTTCCTGATTATCCCGCTGGCGGGCTGGCTGTCCGATCGTTTTGGTCGTCGTATTACCTATCGCTGGTTCTGCCTGTTACTGATTATTTATGCCTGGCCCGCCTTTATGCTGCTTGATACGCGTGAGCCTGCTTTGGTGATAGCGACCATTGTTACCGGTATGGCGCTGGCCTCGCTGGGTATTTTCGGTGTGCAGGCCGCGTGGGGCGTCGAGATGTTTGGTGTGACGCATCGCTACACCAAAATGGCGGTGGCAAAAGAGCTGGGGTCGATTTTATCCGGTGGTACTGCACCGCTGATTGCTGCGGCGATGCTGTCATTTACTGGCCACTGGTGGCCGATTGCGGTCTATTTCTCTGCGATGGCCGCTATCGGTTTTCTCACCACCTTTGTGGCACCGGAAACCCGCGGACGCGATCTCAATCTTCCAGAGGATGCCATCTGAGCCGCGTTGCCGCCGGGATGTAAACAGGCTGGCCGGGCGTTGCCTGGCCGGCATTTTCTCTTTTATCGATTACTCTGCAGGTAAAAGGTTTGGCTAAACAGCATCCCGATCGTGTTACCCGTTCTGACGTTGCCAGGCTGGCAGGAACTTCCGTGGCGGTGGTGAGCTATGTGATTAACAATGGCCCACGGCCGGTGGCAGAGGCGACGCGCCAGCGGGTGCTTGATGCGATTAAACAAACCGGCTACCGACCAAATGGTATCGCCCGCGCGCTGGCATCCGGCAGCACGAAAACCTATGGCTTAGTGGTGCCCAATATTTCCAATCCGTTTATTGCGTCAATGGCGCATGCGCTGATTCAGGAGGCGCTAAACGAAGGGCTGGTGATTTTGCTGGGTGACGCAGGCGACGACCGCGAACGTGAACGGGAACTGATTCACAGCCTGTTGAATCGTCAGGTCGATGGTCTGTTTTACAATAGCGTTGACCGACATCCGTATATAGACCTGATCAAAACCAGCGGTACGCCTTTTGTGATGCTGGATCGCGTCGACCCGGAATTACAGGTCAGCATGCTACGGGTTGACGAACGCGCCGCCTCACGGCAGGTCACCGGGCACTTACTCAGCCACGGCTATCAGGATGTCGGCATTATCTCTGGCCCGAGCGAGATGCTGAATGCTCAGGACCGTATCAACGGCTGGCGTGACGCGATGGAACACTATGGTTTAACGGTCAATCCACAGTGGATCTTCCCGGCCAGCTATACCCGCGAAGGCGGTTATCAGGCGACAGAAAAGATGCTGCAGGGCGAAAAGCTGCCGCGTGCGCTGTTTACCAGTAATGAAGCACAGGCAATAGGCTGTATTCGCGCATTGCAGCAACACAATATCCGCGTACCAGAACAGATTGCTCTGGTGTGTTTTAACGGAACCGATCAGTCAGCGTATCATGTGCCTGCGCTGACGACCGTGCGCCAGCCCATCAGGGAGATGGCAAAAACGGCCATTGAGATGCTGAAAGCATGGAATGGCGAAGCGATGCTGCGTGAGTTTTCTCATCAGCTGGAAATCGGCGAATCCTGTGGCTGCCAGTCAGTCAGGCCGGAAAGCGCCAGCAAATAAAGATAATAAAGATGAAAAGAGTAATTATTGATTGCGATCCGGGGAATGGCATCGCAGGAGCAAATGTTGATGATGGCCTGGCTTTAGCACTGGCCATCGCCTCACCGGATATTTCGCTGGAGATGATCACCACCGTTGCCGGTAATACGCCGGTAGACGTGGGCTATCGCGTGGCGCAGGATCTGCTGAACCGCCTCGGGCTGACTATCCCGGTGTATAAAGGGGAAAGCCAGGCGCTTCAGGAACCTCCTGAGCCATGGCGACAGGTGCTGGATCAGCGGGTACATCAGCTGAATCTGACGCATTTGTGGCAAGGCGTACGCCAGCCGTCAGCGCAGGATACGCCGACGCACGCTGCAGTAGACGCCATCGGCCAGCTAATTTGCGATAATCCGGGTGAAATTACGCTGGTGGCAATTGGCCCGCTGACTAACGTGGCGCGGGCGATGCAACGCTATCCGCAGCTGGCTGAGTCGGTAGCCGAGATTGCAATTATGGGCGGCGTATTTGCCTTAGATGATTATCTGAAGGACACCAATTTTGGTCTCGATCCGGAAGCGGCCCATCAGGTGCTGACCAGCGGTGCGAATATCACTCTGGTGCCGATGGACGTTACGACTCAGACATTAATGACCCATCAGGATCTTGACAGGATTGCCCAAATCGATAAGCCACTGGCGCGTTTTGTCAGCGAAACTTTTCGACCGTGGATTGATTACTCGATCACAACGCGTAACTTGCCCGGCTGCTGGATCCACGACGCGCTGGTGGTTGCCTGGCTGTTAAATCAGCGGGTCGCCACTGCGAGCGATTATTATGCGGATGTGGAACTGCATGCTGGCCCAACGCGTGGCAAGTCGTGGCGTTATCGTCAGCCGCTGCGAGTGAATGTTGGCATTCCGCAGCCGGCGGGTGGGTTGGTGCATGTGTTGCAAACGGTAGATAACCCGCTGCTGTTAACTATGCTGGAGCAGGCGCTGGCAGCGTCAGAATACTGAGAGGAATGGGGCGGCGAGAAATGCCGCCCCGCTGACAGACTATTCCGCGTCAGGCGTTAGCACTTCTCTTCCAGCGCACGAAATCAATCAGTAAAAACAGCAGCAGGCTGATGCCCATTAATGGCAGGCTGAATGCCAGCGCGATAACCAGCACAGACAGTAAAAAACGTCCGCTGAGATTCAGCTTACGCCAGCCGTAAATCAGGGTATCCGCCGGATTCGCCTGCTGTTTCAGCGCCGGACGACGCAGCCACCACATGCGATAACCTAACACCACCATCAGGCACAATCCGGCGCCAAACAGTGCCAGCACCAGCTGGTTTGCCAGCCCAAACAGCACGCCCATATGCGCATCGACGCCCCAGCGCGTCAGTTTGGCTAACAGGCCAAAACTGGCAAACTCGACCTTATCGGTGACCTGGAAATTGTGGGGATTGACGGCTACGGCATCGACCTGCGTTGGCCAGCGACGATCGATTTCAGACACTACCCAGGCTTTATCCGCCGTATAGGCCGGACGAATTTCCACCTTACCGGCATCAATATTGGCCGCACGGGCAGCGGCCATTACCGCATCGAACTGCGCCGGTGACAGCGGCTCATGTTCGGCGTGGTGGGTCATCATCGCCATATCGTGACCATGGTGCTCTGCATGCTCATCTGCTGGCATTGCGTGCTGCGTGCCACCCAGCTGGGTATTAACCGCTGGTGTCAGCCAGCCAAAATGCGCGCGCATCTGCGAAATATTATTTCCCGCCCAGTTCGACCAGGTTAAGCCGGTGGCTGAGAAGAACACCAGCCCAACCAGCAGTACCAGACCAAGCGTGGTGTGCCAGTGGCGCTGACGCAGGAAGCGGGCAGTGCGTGAAACGCGCTGGGATGATGCTTTACGGCGCGGCGCGCGGCTCATCGCCCACAACGCCGCGCCACCCAGCGCGGCAACCCATAGCCAGCTGGCGGCCAGCTCACTGTAGTTACGGCCAAACTCACCCAGCAATAAATTGCGATGCAGATAGTCCAGCCAGGTGCGGAATGGCAGGATACCGCTGGTGCCATAGGCCGTCAGCTCACCGCGAATCTCCAGCGTTTTAGGGTCAATAAACACCGCATGAGTTTCCGATGGGCCAGCTGTCGCATCGCGAAACATCACGCGGGTGGTTTCCCCGGCAGAGGGTGCAGGCCGTACCGCGACGATATGGGCTTCAGCGCCCATATGATGAAGCGCGCTGGCTACCTGTTGCGACAGTGGTCGATCTTCACCACTGGCGCTGGTAAATAACTGTTGCGCATACAGCTTATTTTCCAGCTGCGGCGTGAGGACATACAGTGTGCCGGTCAGCGCGGCGACGAAAATAAATGGGCCGATAAACAGGCCAATATAGAAGTGCAGACGACGCAACAGATGCATGATCGCCTGGGTGCTTTGTGCATTTTCGGCGCGCGCGGATGACGCGGCCGGGATGATTTTTTCCGACATAAAAGTTCCTTTGCCCATAGCAGGCATGTGCAGGTGCCTGTCTGCTTACGCGACAGGTTTATAAATTAGCGTTTCAGAAAGTCAGTGTCGGAAACGGTGGGGCACGCGAGCGGAAGTGGATGGGAACAAAGATAGCGATATGCAGTGGCTCAGGGCGCGCTATCGGGCGCGTCGCCGCCTGTAGCATACTCCAGAGTTGAGGCAGGTTGCTCAGATTCAGTGGCAGATGGATCAGCAGCACACAGTAGCCGCAGGCGCTGTCATCCATCATCGACATGTGGTGCACCGGTGCTGGCCGCACCCGCTCAGATGACGACATATGATGCGGCATATCTGCCATCGCCATCTCGCCATGATGCGACATCATCATCATCGGCATCTCTGCGCCATGGGCATGTGCCAGTGATTTTGAGATCACCGGCGCAATAAACAGCAGCAGAATCGCGATCAGTCCCAACCAGGCGGGCAGGCGGCTGCGCGAAGCATGAATCTGAATCAGAGACACGTTAAATCCATAACTTTTCAACGCGGGGGATTGTAGCTGAAACCACCAGGGATGTTGATAACGTTCGATGCAGAAATTTCCCGCATCCAATGCAGAACATTGTGCTTTGTGCCGTGCGGGCAGCGGCAACAGGCCGCTGTCAACAATTGCAGGCTAGTCAGCGGGCTGACACACATCAACCCATTCTGCGGCGGTCAGCTCGGCCATCTGCTGCGGCGAGATGCGCACCGCGCTGTAAATCGCTCCGGCGGCGGGCAGCACTTCAGCAAAGGTTTGCAGTGATACATCACAATAAACCGGCAGCGGATTCTCAAGGCCAAACGGGCAAATAATTTGTCAGCAAGCCGCTGAGATCAGGCGCACTTTAACGTGCAGTCACCGCAGCGTTGCACATCAGGAATACGATAGCGCTGGCAGCAGCTGCGGCGCTGCATGGCGCCGTCGCGTGGGATCATGGTGCGATACAGTGGATTATCTGCACCGTTCAGCAGCTCACGCGAGAAGAACAGCGCATGCTCGAGAGTGACCAGCGTATCTTCATCGAGGAAAGGTTTCAGTTCACCGAGAAACCAGTGCATCAGGTAACCGGTGTTATTCCAGATAAGTTTGGCATTGATGTCGCCATGTTGCTCAATCCCCTGCACCACCGGCAGCAGATGGCGCTGGATCATGCGGTCGATGCGCTGGCGGGCGCTGAGATAGCGGGCGTCGTCATCTTCACGCACGTCGAGCCAGTAACAGGCCGGGCGGCCAGTCTCATGGAACTCAATATGGAAATGCTCTGCCGAACAGTCGAGCGCGCGCGGCTCCAGCAACAGCGCCATCATCATCGGTGGCACAATCAGGCCGAAATACCATTGCGCCCACAGTGACTGTAGCGGTTTGGCTTCGCGTGGCGTATCCGGATGATCGCGATAGAGGTAGTCGCTGTACCGCTGAGTGAGCGGTAAAAACGTATCAGCTTGCGACCAGTTTGCCAGCGGCATACAGCCAGCCGGAGCTTCTTCACCCAGCTTAACGCTGTCGAGGAAATGAGCACGATGTTCAGTAAACAGCGCATGCAGCGCACTGCTCAGCGATCTGTCACTTTGCAGAAAGATCAGTGGACTCGAACCATACTCATAAGCCTGACGCGTAATGATTGCCATGGGCATCCTGTGTGCAGCGTTACCGTGATACGAAAACAAATGATAATCGTTCTTGATTCTATCCAGGATGTAAAACGCAGGCAAGCTGATCAACGGCACTCTTTCGTCGATAGCATTTCTCGCCACCCGATCTCTGCGAACCCCTGAAGCGCTGAATCAGTTTTTTCTGATGCTCAGATAATTAGCGTCGCGGGTAGCAATTCAGCGTGTAAAGCGATCTCAAAACGATAAATAACCGATTAACAGGCATTAGAATTTTGATTTTTATTTGGCAGAAAGTCTGGTGGGAAATAAGCAGCCCCGTGACAGGGCTGCGATCAGTGAATATCGGCGGGCACCTTGGAAGTGGCTGCCGCCAACGTATCCCAGCAAAGAATAGTATTGCGCCCCTGATTTTTAGCCACGTACAGTGCGCGATCGGCATTCGCCAGCGCCTGCTCAAAGTCATCGTCAAACAGGGGAGCGATACCCGCGCTGATAGTAACGTGCGTGGCGACCCGTTCATTAAACCGGTGCGGAATATCTAAATCCAGTACGTACTGACGAATACGCTCAGCCAGTTTCAGGGCAATTGAGGCATTAACATTGGTCAGCAGCACCAGAAACTCTTCACCACCGTAGCGTGTGACAATATCGCGCGAGCGCACCGCATCGCGGATCGCGACAGAGACGCGTGCCAATGCCTGATCGCCCATAGCATGGCCGTAATTGTCGTTATAAGCTTTGAAATGATCAATATCCAGCAGCAGCACGAAATGACTGCCGGAGTGGTTCTCCAGCACGTTCTGGAGACGATTGTTTAAGCCGCGACGATTATATAAACCGGTCAACGGATCGAGCATGCTGAGATCGCTATAGGTCTGTTTTTCTTCGTAAAGCTGAGACATCAGCCGGCGGGTAAAGCTGTCGCTGCGCCGCCGCATAAAGTGGTGCAGGGTAAATCCAGTCAGCGGTAGCGCAATGGTGAACAGAATCATCAGCAAGTTATTACCGTTGTCGAGTATCAGTACGGTCACCACGGCGGGCGCGGTATGCAGGCAAAATGCCAGCAGATGATCGCTCAGGGCAATCGAGCTGATAAAGAAAATACTGATTAAACTGATCATCAGGTAACTGCCATCAAAATAAAATACCAGCTCATACCTCAGGGCGATATGCCAGGCCCAAAGTATTCCTGTTATCAGCGCGACAATATTTAATAGCGGGAATTTGGCTTGTGGCTTTAAGAACATCCAGCCTAAAAGCACCGTGCTCAGTAACGGGATCAGTGCCGTTGGCAACAGTATCTGCGACGCCGATTGATAATGGTTATTGAGTAAAAAGAACAGTGATGTGGCTGTGTTTAAAAAAAGAAATAACATCACAGTTAGCCGATATTTGCTGTGAAGCAATTCGTCATAAGTTTGTAATTTCATATATATACTCGCTGCAGCCCTGAAATATCAAAGCACTACGCCTGAATTCGAATTTATTATTCGAACAGGAATAGTTTTTAGCTGTTATTATTTTGATTTTATAGATATTGATCGTGCGCAATTTATCACTTTAGCAATGGCCTGTCATCCTCAGGGTCAAAGTTTCAACAATTCTTGCTGCATAATGAAAAAAATTATCATATGCTATTGGTAATCATTATCATCTATGCGCAGCGAAGAGTGTAGCCAGCTATCTGCAACCTGAAGGTTAACGGGTAGCAACGGCAGGTGAACAGGGGGAGTGGGTTGGATGTCAGGAAAACGACTGGATAGCGCCTGGGGCGTGCTGTTACCTTGTGCCATTATGCCGGTAATGGCAATGATGGAACTCTCATTTAATCAGTGGCGTCTGGTGATGGTTATCGCGCTGCTGGCGACCGTCAGTATGCTCTACCATAAAAAGCTGCGTCATTATCTGCTGCTGCCTTCATGCGTAGCACTGGCCGGATGTCTGGTCGCGATTTCGTTGAAATTTACCGTCTGGTAAGGGAAGTCACAAAAACAGGGAAGTAATTTAAATCAGAGGGGAAGGGACAACAGGAAGAGTTTACAACTTGGTGCGAAGAGAGGGACTTGAACCCTCACGTCCGTTAAGACACTAACACCTGAAGCTAGCGCGTCTACCAATTCCGCCACCTTCGCATCGTCGTTGTAAATTTTGTATCACTGCTGCATTGGTGCGAAGAGAGGGACTTGAACCCTCACGTCCGTTAAGACACTAACACCTGAAGCTAGCGCGTCTACCAATTCCGCCACCTTCGCGCAAATGCAAAGCAATATCATGGTTGTTGGTGCGAAGAGAGGGACTTGAACCCTCACGTCCGTTAAGACACTAACACCTGAAGCTAGCGCGTCTACCAATTCCGCCACCTTCGCATACCGACAATACTTTATTAGTATTGCAACCACGGAGGCGCATTCTAGAGATTTTCACCGGGACGTCAACAGATATTTCATCGTCATGGAATGATTGCGTTAAAAAGCAACATCTCCATGACGATTAGCTGAATCAGTAAGTTGCGAAAACCGGCAGTGGCAACAAATCACTGATTAGCGTTTTGCTTTCGCCGCACGACTTAACACTGCACGATAAACCTTAAAACGCCCGGTCTGCGCCAGCACTTCATGGCTGCCAAACGTCTCATCAAGAATCGTCGGATACGGCAGGAAGGCGTTGGCAACTATGCGCAGTTCACCGCCCATATTAAGGTGTTTTGCTGCACCGCGAATCAGGGTGTGTGCGGCGTCAAGGCTGGTCTGCATCCCATCATGAAACGGCGGATTGGAGATAATCATATCGAAGCGGCCGTTCACGTCAGAGTAAACGTTGCTGGCAAATACTTCGCCTTCCAGCTGATTAGCCGCCAGAGTAGCCTTACTCGCTTCAATTGCGGCGGCGCTGACATCGGTCAGCCACAGGCGTACCTTGGGTGAGTGGCTGGCCAGCAGGGTAGAAAGCACGCCAGCGCCACAACCGACATCCAGAACTTTACCTTTGGTATGAGCGGTAAAGGTCGACAACAACAGCTCGCTGCCAATATCCAGTCCATCACGGCTGAATACGCCCGGCAGCGTTTTGATGGTGAAGTCGCCGAGAGCATATTCGCCCCAGAAGCTTTCGGCATTAAACGCCGGGGTCGTGTCGAGACGGCCGTGATACAGGCCGCAGCGGCGCGCGCTGTCAATTTTATTCAGCGATGCCCACTTGCTGACCATCTCTTCTGCACTGCGAACGCCGCTGCGGTTTTCGCCGATAACAAAGATATCGCTACCCACAGGTAACAGCGACAGCAGGTTCTGCAACTGGAACAGCGCTTCCGGCTTATTTTTCGGCCAGTAGTAAATTAAGGTATCGCATTCACTGACCATCGCGGCGCTGGCCACCAGGCTGTATTGCGCATTTTCGCCCATCGCACGGCTCAGGGTCTGCCAGTGATGATATTGCTGGGTATGAACTTTGCTGTGTGCAGTCTCCAGTTGAGCGGGCAGGTCATCCTGCAGGTCACCGGCAAACAGCACGCGGCGTTCAATAAATTCATCACTGTGGCGCAGAATAACTTCACTGGCCGGGGTAAAAGCGGACATCGGATGGCTCCTTTTAAATCAGAACCGCGATTATACCTGAAGTCGTCCATGTTGCAGCAAGGCAGCAGCAGAATGAATGTCGGGTAAGGGATTGTGCAGCGATAGCGTGGTTTGTTGGCGCATATTCGATGGGTTTGTTAGCATAGCGGCGCAATCGGGCGACCAGACAGGAAAAAATATGTCTTCCAGACGTGACTGGTTATTACAGCAAATGGGCATTACGCAGTATGTACTGCGGCGTCCGCGTGCCTTACAAGGGGAAATTGCTGTCTTCTTGCCGACGCATACGCGCTTGCTGATTATCGCCGATGTGCCGCCCTCTACTGAGGATCCGTTAGTCAGCGACGTGTTGCGCGCGCTGGCGATCAATCCGCATGATGTTTTCGCATTAACACCGGATCAACTGGCGATGTTGCCGGATGATAATCATTGTGCCAGCTGGCGTTTAGGCATTGATGCGCCGTTGGCGGTGCAGGGCACCCAGCTTGCTTCTCCTGCTCTTGATGAGCTCTATCATAATGCCAGCGCCAAACGCGCACTGTGGCAGCAGATCTGTGAACATGAATCAGATTTCTTTACTCACCCCGAACGACCTTAGCCACGCATTTGCCATCGAGCAGCGTAGCCATGCATTTCCGTGGACGGAAAAAACCTTTGCCAGCAATCAGGGTGAGCGTTATCTCAATTATCGGCTTGATGTCGATGGCGTGATGGCTGCCTTTGCCGTAACACAGGTTGTGCTTGATGAGGCCACGCTATTCAATATTGCGGTTGATCCGGCTTTTCAGCGGCGTGGACTGGGGCGTCAGTTGCTGGAACACATCATCACCGAGCTGACACAGCGCGAGGTGTTAACGCTATGGCTGGAAGTGCGCGCCTCAAACCTCGGGGCAATAGCGCTTTATGAACAGCTGGAATTTAATGAGGTATCGGTGCGCAGAAATTATTACCCGACAGCAGAGGGACGTGAAGACGCACTGATAATGGCTCTCACCCTGTAGCGGACAACGCCGGTGCAGATAAAACAGGATTTAACGACAAGATGTTAAAAGATTGGGATTGGATCTTATTCGACGCTGACGACACCCTATTTCACTTTGATGCCTATGCCGGCTTGCAGCGCCTGTTTGAGCAATATGATGTGCAGTTTACCACCGCAGATTATGATGAATACCAGGCGGTAAACAAACCGTTGTGGGTGGATTATCAAAACGGTGTAATCAATGCATTACAGCTTCAGCACCAACGTTTTCAGGGCTGGGCGGATAAACTGAGTGTTGAGCCACACGAGCTTAACAGCGGCTTTCTGGCGGCGATGGCGGAGATCTGTATTCCACTGGAAGGTGCTGTTGGCCTGATGAACCTGCTGAAAGGCCAGGTCAAAATGGGCATCATCACTAATGGCTTTACTGCGCTACAGCAGGCGCGTTTACAGCGTACCGGTTTCCTTGAATACTTTGATCTGCTGGTGATTTCGGAACAAGTGGGTTACGCGAAACCCCATCCGGCGATCTTTGACTATGCGCTGGAGAAAATGGGCAATCCACCGCGCGAGCGCGTCATGATGGTGGGAGATAACCCGGATTCAGATATTCTGGGCGGCATCAATGCGGGTCTGGCAACCTGCTGGCTGAATGCTGATAACCGCGCCAGGCCTGAAGGGATTGAGCCTACCTGGCAGGTCTCTTCACTGAAACAGCTGGCTGAAATTCTCAGCGCTTAATCGATCGCTTCTGCTTTTCCTGCTGTCCGGTTACCAGCCAGAGCATTATCTTACTGGTAACCGCACTCCTCTTAGCCGTTCCGCTAAAAATAATCCTACTTGCTGATTTCATCATCCGTTTGTGCCCCGCGAGGCAGCGATAAAAAAATCCGAAAAGTTTTTTTCACTACTCAACTCCTCAGTGTTGGCGTTTTTTTGTGCGGTGTATCATAAATTTTATCAATGTTTGTCAGCTGCTTCCTACAGCCGCGGCGCAAAATATCGAAGATTTGTGATTATTTTCAGGTTTAAGAATAATTAATGATTATCGGTTGGTTAACAAACCGTTGAATTTTTGTCGGGACACGATAAACTGCGCAAATTATGATCTTTCAGGCCGCAGTGAAACGCAGTTGGGCGTTACCGGGTGCAAACTCGTGCGGTAGCCATGGATTGGTGATGTTTGATTAATATTCTGATTTAAATGATTAATATCAGAAATTAATGCACATGCTTAGCTATTAAACCATCATCTCAGTGAAAGTCTCTCTCCCTACGATAGTAGAGAATCGAATCAAGGAAGTTTTAGGGCATGATGAGCGTTATCCCCTGGCGTTCATCATTCCAGCACAGGAGTGCAGTGTCTATTTACTCGTTCGCTTATCAATTATTCTGATATTGCTTTGTTTTTAGTCCATAAATATTTTTTGATTATTAATAAGTTTAATTAAATTAACTGGCATTTTTATCTGTTGGCCAGAGCGGAGCCGATGGCGTTTTTCAGCTAGTCGGAAGTTTTTTTAAGAGCGTGTTTACCTCGCCAGCGATCCTGGCGTGACGTCATTATTGTTAAGAAAATTTATGAGGATCATGGTGAAAATTCGTGTCGCACTAAGCCTGATTGGGGTTTTAAGCCTTGTCGGTTGTATCGCTCCCACCCCGCCATTAACGGATGAGACGATAGTTTCCACCACTGTCGACGGCGTGAAGCTGAACTACCGGTACGCCATTGTGCCACCGGCACAGTTCACACCGCTGAATGAAGAGTATCGTGCGCTGTATAACGCGTCAGTCATGAGTCGTCCTGATTTTGGCGGCAAACTAATACGCTATCTGAATAACGGTGAAACCTACACCGTTGCAGGCAAGGTAGAAAATGGCTGGTTTGCGATTGCCGGAGATCAGCAAGAGTTAATTGGCTATGTTCCTTTGCGTGCCGGAGTGAAAAGTGAACTCTGGGATAAGACCGTCAAAGCCGACTCCCGGCGTAAACGTGTCAGGAGCAATCAGCCCGCTAAGCCGACCTGTGTGGCCGTTGATGGCGAGAGTAAAGCTTGCCAGAGCGCAAATAACGGTACCTGGATCATTGATTAACATCGCTCTAATGGAATCATCGCTATGCAGGGATTTCACTGGCTGCGTCTGAGTTTTCCGATCTTAATACTGGCGGCGCTGCCGCTGTTATTTGGCTGTATTTCGCCTTCAACCAGTTCGCAGGTGCGTTACAACCTGTCTTTTCAGGCGCACCCGCAAATCAATGATTCAGCACCGCTCAAGGTGAGAGTGCTGTTACTTAAATCAGATGCGGATTTTATGGCGGCAGATTTCTGGTCGCTGCAAAGCGATGCCCGGGCTTTACTGGGGGCCAATTTGCTTAACAGCGAGCAGTTTTTTCTGCGGCCCGGGCAGTTAAATAAAAAAATTAGCGGTCAGGGCGAGGGGGAAGCGCATTACCTTGGCATCCTGGCTGAGTACCAGTCGCTTGATGGCAAGATATGGCGGCTGTCACTGCCGCTCCCGGCCTCTGGTGAGGGCTTTTTTAAATCCATCTGGCAAGGATCGTCAGTGGAGTCAGATGCAGAGATTATTGCTGATATTAACGGCATTCGCGTCATTCGCTGAAAAAGTTAATTCTATGAAAAGGAAGTCATTATGAATCACACAGCAAAAGTGGTGTGGAGCGAAGGGATGTTTCTGCGCCCACACCATTTTCAGCAATCGGAAAGCTATTTTCATCATCTTATTCACGCCAGGGCAGAGGTTCAGCACCCCTGGCTGTGGGGTTTTTTCGATTTTGACATCAATCTGACTTTGCTGCGGCAGGGGCAAGTAGCCCTTAACTCTGCCAGTGGCCTGCTGCCAGACGGAACCTACTTTTCCTTTCGCGACGGACGCAATGCGCCGACTCCATTATCCCTTGCAGACCCTTCCGGCGGGGCAAAAGTGGTACTGGCATTGCCTGCGCGTCGTGGCGGTCGCGAAGAGCTGATCTTTGACGACGCTACGGACTCACTGGCGCGTTTCGTGAGTTTTGAACAGGATGTTGAGGATTTTAATGCAGTCTCAATGGGGCAGACCGCGATTCAGTTTGGCAGATTGCGGCTGAAACTGATGCTGGAAAGTGAGCTGTCGGCAGAGTGGACGGCAATAGGCGTAGCGCAGTTCAATGATACTCGTAGCGAAAATCAGTTGCGCCTCGACACCCATTACATTCCTCCGCTGCTTAACTGCAAAGCCTGCGCCCCGCTGCGTGATTACCTTCATGATCTCCAGAATATACTGACACAGCGCTGTCAGCAGCTGGGCCTGCGGCTGCAGCAACCAGGCCGTTTTAACCAGGCTGATACCGTTGATTTTATGCTGCTGGCATTACTCAATTACCATGTTGGCCAGATCAGCCACTTCAAAAACCTTCCCGTACTGCATCCCGAACAGCTTTGGCGCCACTGGCTGGCCTTTGCCTGTGAACTGACGACCTATACTTCCCGACGTTTTCCTGAACATGCCCTGCCTGAATACCGCCAGGATGATCTGGCGGGTTGTTTCGCTGAGCTGATGCTGATGCTGCGCCACGGCTTATCGCAGGTGCTGGAAGAGCATGCTATTCAGCTGGTGCTCACCGAGCGTTCTCACGGCCTCAGCGTGGCGACAGTAACCGACAATGCAATGCTTCGTGAGTTTGGCTTTGTGCTGGCGGTGCGTGCCGATATTCCTGGCGAAACACTGCATATCCATTTTCCGGCGCAAATGAAAATCGCGCCAGTGGCAAAAATTCGTGACCTGGTGCATCTGCAGTTGCCCGGCCTGGTGCTGCGCGTAATGCCAACACCACCACCACAAATTCCCTGGCATGCTGGCTACAGCTATTTTGAGCTGGAGAAGGGCGGTGAACTGTGGAAGGAAATGGAAAAGTCCGGCGCTTTTGCCCTGCATCTGGCGGGAGATTTTCCCGGTCTGGAGATGCAGTTCTGGGCAATACGCAGTCATTCAGTCTGAATTACGGTCAATGAGCAATCATGATGCAGGAACGACAATCCACCGGCAGTAATACCATTTACCCTGGCGCGCACAGCAGCAACCTGTTGGTGGTTGCGGCTAATTCGTTACTCAATGCCATTCCTGATATTCGCCATTGCGTCACGCACGCTGATCCAGCGGGATTACGTCAGCAGCTGATCGACGAGATCCGTCAATTTGAGATGCATTGCCAGCGCACAGGATTGCCCTATGAAATGATCGTTGGCGCGCGCTATTGCTTGTGCACCGCGCTGGATGAGGCTGCCGCGCTGACCCCGTGGGGTAGCAGAGGTGTCTGGCCTGGCAACGGTTTGCTGGTGACTTTTCATAATGAAACCTGGGGCGGTGAAAAGTTCTTCCAGCTGTTGGCTAAGCTGTCGCAAAGCCCGCGGGAACATCTCTGGTTATTGGAGCTGATCAACTTCTGCCTGCAGCTGGGCTTCGAAGGGCGCTATCGCGTGCTGGACAACGGGCGCTCACAGCTGGAAACCATTAAACGGCGATTGTTGCAGATGATTCACGGCGTGCGCGGTAATTATTCATTGCCGTTATCGCCACATCCGCTGGATCAACCCCAAATCAGCAAGCTGTGGCGACCGGTAGTGCCGCTCTGGGCGATGACTGCACTGGCCGGTTTTCTGGCCTGCCTATTTTATATCGCGCTTAACTGGCGGCTAAGCGATCGTGTCAGCCCGGTACTGGCGGCGATCTATCAGATTGCTCTGCCTGACGTCACTATTCCTCATCCGGCACCACCACCGCCACCGGCACTTAACCTGCGGGGGTTTCTGCGGACGGAAATCGAACAGGGGCTGGTCAGCGTGCGAGATGAGGCCGATCAGAGCGTAGTGACGATCAATGGTGACGGTCTGTTCGCCTCGGCATCAACCACGGTACGCAGTAATTATCGGGCGGTGCTGGATCGCATCGCCCAGGCGATGAACAGCGTCAGTGGTCAGATTCAGGTGGCGGGCTACAGCGATAATCTGCCGATACGCAGCGTGCGCTTTGCATCGAATTATGAGCTGTCGCTGGCACGGGCGGAGTCGGTGCGTCAGATATTACAGTCACACCTGATGCAACCAGAGCGCGTAACAGCTGAAGGGCGCGGTGAGAACAGTCCGCTGGTAGCCAATGATAGCTCAGAGAACCGCGCCCGCAATCGACGGGTTGAAATAACGCTGTTGGTTGCACCCGAGAATACCCGGGCAGAGCTGAATCGCCGGTCGCAAGGAAATTAACGCATGCTGAACAGACTATTCGCTATCCTGACCAGCCGATTGATGTGGGGATTTATCGGCATTTCCGCGCTGGCTTTTATCATCTGGACGGTCGGCCCACTGCTCTCTGTTGCTGACGCCCGGCCACTCGAGCCCGAAGTTAATCGCCAGATACTGATTGGCTTGCTCTACCTGCTGTGGGCAATCAGCCGCGTTATACCCCGTTTATATAACGCCTGGCTTAACCGCAAACTCATCGGAAGCCTCAGCCGCGTGTCCCCGCCCGGTACGGACCAGCCTAAGAGGCTCACCAGCGAAGAGCTGCAGCTGGCGGAGCGTTTTAATGAAGCATCTCAGCTGTTGAAAAAAGCGCATTTCATCCGCGCCGAAAGTAAGTTCCAGCCGCGCTGGATCCAGGCGTTAAGTCGCCAGTATCTTTATCAACTGCCATGGTATCTGATTATTGGCGCGCCGGGCGCAGGTAAAACGACGGCGCTGCTCAACTCTGGCTTGCACTTTCCACTTGCCGACAGTTTTGGCAAAGCCGCATTGCGCGGAGTCGGGGGAACGCGCAACTGCGACTGGTGGTTCACCAGTGAAGCGGTATTGATAGACACCGCCGGGCGTTACGCTCTGCAACAGAGCCAGCAGGCGCAAGATGCCGGAGAGTGGCAGCGTTTTATTACATTACTGCGTAAATATCGCGCTCGCCAGCCAATTAATGGCGTCATCCTGACGATCAGCGTGGCCGATCTGCTGACGCAGGATCCGCAGGTTGCGCAGCAGCACGCTCGCTCACTGCATCAGCGACTGGCCGAGCTGCATCAACAGTTAGGCATTGGATTTCCGGTATATGTGCTGGTAACCAAAACCGACTTACTGAAAGGCTTCAATGCCTATTTTGCCGGCTTTGATAAAGCGCAGCGCGATCAGATCTGGGGCTTTACTTTCCCTCGCGAGCGGGTTGAGCAGGCGGATTTTGATCTGACTGAGACATGCAATTATCACTATTCGCAGCTGCAACAAAGGCTGGAGGCCGGGCTGCCGGATACCCTGCAACAGGAACAAAATACTCAGGCTCGCGCCGAAAGTTATCTTTTTCCTCAACAGTTTGCCGCATTACGTCAGCTGCTGATTGAGATGCTTGGCAATGTGTTTTCTCGTTCTGACTTTGAAGCGCCTTTTTTCCCTCGAGGAATTTATTTTGCCAGCGGAACTCAGGAGGGGCTGCCCTTTGATCGGGTTATGGGCGAACTGCATCGGGCCATGCAGTTGCAGCCGGTTGCGGACAAAGAGCCGCACGTAAATACCGATAATGCCTGGAAGCGGGTTAATAAAGCTGCGCCGGTTCCGGCTAACAAAGGCCAGAGTTTTTTTCTGAAAAATCTGCTGCAGGAGGTGATTTTTCAGGAGTCGGGGCTGGCAAGCAGTAACCGCTGGTGGGAGCTGCGTAACCGTGCGGTGTTGTGGTCTGGTTATTTGTTACTGGCGACGTTACTGGTTATCGCTGCTGTCCTCTGGCTGACCAGTTATCACCACAATCAGCGCTGGCTGCACGAAGTGCAGCAAAAAGTGCCGCCGATTGAGCAGCAAAGTAAGCAGCTACAGATTAGCGGTGAGAACGATCTGTTTACACTGCTACCGTTTCTCAACCAGCTGAGATATTTGCCGCAAAGCCAGAGTGTTGATATTGCCGCGCCACCGCTGACGTGGCGCATGGGGCTGTATCGCGGCGTTGAGGTCAGCGATGCCTCCATGACGTTATATCAGAAGTCACTACGCCAGCTGTTATTGCCGCTGGCGGCGCAGGCGATGACGCACTGGTTTCGCAATGATAACGGCAGCGATGCGGATTATAGTTATGAAGCATTAAAGGCTTATCAAATGCTTTATCTGCCTGAACGCTACGACGGTAAGTTTTTGCACGCCTGGCTGATGCTGAATCTGCAGCGAAATTTGCCATCGGGGATAACCCAGCAGCAGATTAAACAGCTTGAAGACCATCTGACGCAGTTACTGGAATCTCAGCGACAGACCTCTCCCTATGCGCGTGATGACAATTTGATTATCCGCCAGCAGGCACTCATTAATCAGGCTCCTTTATCACAGCGTGTTTATGGACGCCTGAAACGGCTACTGGAGCCTAACGCAAATTTAAAACCAGCCTCTCTGTCATCTCTTGGCGGGCCACAAAGTGAGCTGGTGTTTTCGCGCAAGAGCGGCGCCTCTGCCAGTGAGGGAATTAACGGATTGTTTACTCCAGAGGGATACTGGAACAATTTTAATAAAAACATCGATGGCGTTATCGCCGAGCTGCACAAAGACGACATATGGGTGCTGGGTGGCCACAGCCAGAACGAGGACCAGCAACAAATCGATAGTGCAGTTCGTCAGCTTTATCTCACTGACTATATCGCTCAGTGGGAAGGGTTGATGCAGGATATCCAGCTGAACAACAGCGCCAGTCTGGCGCAGCGCATTAATACCGCGCGTCTGCTCTCCGGCAACAATTCACCGCTGCGCAGGCTGGTGGTGAATCTCAGCCATTATCTGATGCTGGAACGCTTACCAGAGCAGGGCGGCGAGGTGAAGCCGCTTCCGGAAGTACCATCTGGTCGTGCGGCACAAACCTTACAGGCACTGTTTCGTGCGCCGCAGCCGACAGCACTGGTCGATTCGCCGCCGTCGCCCGAGCAGGCGGTAAACCATCACTTTGCCGCGTTGATTGAGCTGGCACAACCGCTGGAAAAAGGCGGCAGCGTCCTGGTTTTCGACGATATTCTCCATCAAATTGATGATCTTTATCGCTATCTGACCGCGGTTCAGGATGCGGCGAATAGTGGTATGCCACCGCCCGCCGCGGAGTCAATCAGCCGCTTACAGGCCAGTGCAGGGCGTCTGCCGGGTCCATTACAAACCATGCTGAGCAGTCTGGCGGTGGGAGCCAGCAGCGATACCCAGCGGCGTGACCTGGAAAACGTCAGCAAGCGTATCAATGTTGAAGTTGGCAGTTTTTGCCGCCAGGCCATTGCCGGTCGCTATCCGCTGGCGCGTTCGGGGCGTTCAGAGGTGACGCCGGACGATTTGGCACGAATGTTTGCTCCCGGCAGTGGGCTGATGGACAGTTTTTTTCGCGATAACCTGGCCAATAAAGTTGATACCACCCAAGCCAGCTGGCGTTTTATGCCAGGTATTGACGGAAAAACATTACCCGGCGGGGAGGCCATTCTGCGACCGTTTCAGCAGGCGCAGAGCATTCGCGATGCTTTTTTTGCCAATGGAGCCAGTGCTCCCTCTTTTCGTACCACGGTGCGCACGGTGAGCATGGACAACGACATCTTAACTCTTACGCTGGATGTTGATGGTCAGATCCTGCGCTACAGCCATGGACCGCAGGTGGTACAGCTGGTGAGCTGGCCCGGCGCGGGTGGTACCAGTCAGGTGCGTATGCAGCTGGGGTTGGCTAACGGCAAGACGTCAACGCTGGTGACCAGTGGCCCATGGGCGCTTAACCGCTTTTTTGATCGTGCACGTCTGGCCAACGGCAGCAGCAATCTGAGCCGTCAGGCCAGCTTTAATCTGGATGGTCATCAGGTCACTCTGGAGTTTACGCCAAACAGTATCCGCAATCCGTTTCAACTTCCCGGCTTCTCATGCCCATAGCTGTAAGGAAATGATAATGAGTAATTCCACTGTGATTGGCTGGTACGGAAAATTACCCAGTGCCGGAGACTTTTTGCAGCGACGCTTCCCTGACGCGTTGATCAATCAATGGACCCACTGGTTTCAGGTCGGGCTGGTTAACTGGCAAAAAAATGCTGGCGAGCGGCAGGCGAATGGACGTCATTTTAGCCACGCGCCGGTATGGAATTTTGTTGTGCCGCCGATGCTGGACAGTCAGCTGATACAGATGGGGTGCCTGCTGCCGGCATCTGACAGTGTCGGTCGTCACTATCCGGTTTGCGCGCAACGCACCTTTACCTCAACGCAGTGGTCACCGCAGATGCTGTCAATGGCCGGTGAATGGTATCAGCAGCTGGGTAGCGCTCTGAAGCATGCTGTACACCATTGCTACTCCGCTGAACAACTTGACCAGGCGCTGCTGGCTATTCCCGCACCACCGGATCCGGCAGCAGACCAACGCTCGGATATTTTTGATGTGATCGGCTATGGCGACAATATCAGCACCCTGAGCTGGAAGCAGGTTTCCGACTGTTTTGATCCGCAGCATTACACCAGTTTCTGGTGGAGTAATCAGACCGATGGTTTCCCTCTTTATACCCATGTTCATAGCGGCAATCTGACCGGCCAGCTGTTTTCGCTGCTGTTTGATCCGGCTGGAGGTGCAAGGCCGGGACGCCATGGCCTCTATCCGCCAATGTTCGACTAAACCTGAAGAAAGGAATCGATATGGATCTCGATGCTTTATTAGCGCCGCTTAGTGCCGAGCGACCTTGTGGAGAAAACCTTGAATATGACGCTGATTTTATCGCGATGGAGCTTGCCTGCGCCGGCAAGGCTGAACAGCAATTTGGCGACACCCTGATCCCCGCCGAACCGGCCGACTGGAACAAAGTTGAAGCGCTGGCATCCGGGCTGCTGCTTCGTAGTAAAGATCTGCGTGCAATGCTGGCTCTGACTCGTGCATGGACACAGCTTAAAGGCCTGAGCGGTTATGCCAAAGGTTTGCAGCTGATTACACAGTCACTACAACAATTCTGGCAATCGCTTTATCCGGCGCTGGAAGAGTGGGGCGAAGTGAGTCCTCACTATCGGATTAACGTGCTGGCGGGACTGAGTGATAAATCAGCCTTAACCCTGGCGGTCCGTCAGGCGCCGCTGTTGCGTTCAGTGGCTGATGAAATCAGTTTGCGTGATGCCTTCGCACTACTTGAAGGCAGCAAAACTGACTTTCCTGATTATCCCGGCGGCCGCGTACGATTGATGGATGAACTGTCACGCAGTGAGCATCCCAATATTGATGCGATCAAAACAATAAGTGAGTGCTTGCAAACTATCAAGCTGATGCTGACAGAACAGCTAGGGGAAGCGGGCGTTCCTGCAATGAATCAGCTGATGAAAACAGTCAGCACGGTCGAGCAGGCCTGCCGTATAACCCCTGTTGCAATGATGATTCCGTCAGCCAGCAGCGCAGATGAAATAAAGCAGACCACCGCTGCCATAATTCTGCCGCAGTCAAAGGAGCCGATCTGGAGAGCTTCCGGTCCTCAGTCACGTGGTGACGCTCTACTGATGCTGGAGCAGGTTAAACAGTATTTTACCGAATACGAGCCGGGTCATCCTGCTCCGCTAATGATCGAGCGTGTGCAGCGGGTTATTGGACTGGATTTTATGGATATGGTGCGCGAGCTGGCACCAGACGGCGTTAATCAGCTGGAAAATATCTTTGGCCGACGTGCTAACTGAATGCCACCGGCCTCAGTCGTCCCTTTCTTTCCTGTATCGCCTAACAGATGGAGCGAACTATGCATAACAATAAAGCTGGCGGGCAGAAGTTTATTGCCCAAAATCGTGCGCCACGCGTGCAAATTGAATACGACGTGGAAGTTTATGGTGCCGATCGCAAAGTACAACTGCCTTTTGTCATGGGCGTAATGGCGGATTTAGTCGGTAAGTCAGGTGAAAATCAGCCGGAAATCGGCGATCGCAAATTTATCGATATTGATGTCGATAATTTTGACGATCGTATGAAAGCTCTTGAGCCTCGGGTGACGTTCCGTACCGAAAACACCCTGACCGGAGAGGAAGGATTGAATATCGACCTGACTTTTCATGGCCTCAATGATTTTTCACCAGACGCCGTGGCCCGTAAAGTCGCGCCGCTGAGCCAGCTGCTTGATGCCCGGACTCAGCTGTCAAATTTGCTGACTTATATGGATGGCAAAAATGGTGCCGAGCAGCTGATAGCGAATATTCTGCAGGATCCTGGCTTACTCAAATCGTTGAGCTATGTACCGCAGTCGGCGGATCAAGCGGCCAACAGCCCGGATAAAGAGGGGTAACTGATGAATCAACTACAGCCCGAGCAATCTGTGCAGCAGTTTAGTGAAGACCAATTTAGCGCCCTGTTAAACAAAGAGTTTCGACCGAAAAGCGATCAGGCACGGGCAGCCGTTGAAAGCGCGGTAAAGACTCTGGCACAGCAGGCTCTCGAACACAGCCTGACGCTATCCAATGATGCTTACCGAACTATCCAGGCGTTAATAGCCGAAATTGATCAAAAGCTGTCTCAACAGATCAACCAGATTATTCATCACCCGGATTTTCGCCAGCTGGAAGGTGCATGGCGCGGGCTGAGCTATCTGGTGAATAACACCGAGAGTGATGAAATGCTCAAAGTGCGCTTTATCAGCATCTCAAAGCGTGAGCTGGGGCGCACGCTGAAGCGTTATAAAGGTGTCAGTTGGGACCAAAGCCCAATTTTTAAAAAGATCTATGAAGAGGAGTATGGCCAGTTCGGCGGCGAGCCTTTCGGCTGTCTGGTGGGAGATTACTATTTCGATCACAGCCCGCAGGACGTGGAGTTACTCGGCGAAATGGCACGTATTGGTGCGGCTTCTCACTGCCCGTTTATCAGCGGAACGGCGGCAGGTATTATGCAGATGGAGTCCTGGCAGGAGCTGGCTAATCCACGTGATCTGAGCAAAATTTTTCAGAACACCGAGTATGCCGCGTGGCGCAGCCTGCGCGAATCTGAGGATGCGCGTTACCTCGGTCTGGTGATGCCGCGTTTTCTTTCGCGCCTGCCCTACGGTATTCGCACCAATCCGGTTGATAACTTTAATTTTGAAGAGCAGTGTGACGGCGCTGACCACAGTAATTACACCTGGAGCAATGCGGCCTATGCGATGGCGGCAAACATTAATCGATCGTTTAAACAGTATGGCTGGTGCACCTCAATACGCGGAGTGGAATCCGGTGGTGCAGTCGAGAATCTGCCAGCACATACATTTCCGGGTGATGATGGTGGGGTTGATTTAAAGTGCCCGACGGAAATCGCTATCAGCGATCGCCGCGAAGCGGAGCTGGCGAAAAACGGATTTATACCGCTGGTACATCGCAAGAACTCTGACTTTGCCGCCTTTATCGGTGCACAGTCACTGCAAAAGCCCGCGGAGTATCACGATAGCGATGCCACCGCCAACGCTCGTCTCGCGGTACGTTTACCCTATCTGTTCGCCTGCTGCCGTTTTGCTCATTATCTGAAGTGTATTGTTCGCGACAAAATCGGCTCTTTTCGCGAGCGTGACGAAATGCAGCACTGGTTGAATAACTGGGTGATGAATTATGTCGATGGCGATCCGAAAAATTCCTCACAGGAGACTAAAGCGCGTAAACCACTGGCGGCAGCTGAAGTGGTGGTGGAAGAAAGTGAAGAAACGCCTGGGTATTACGCGGCGAAATTCTTTCTGCGTCCGCATTATCAGCTGGAAGGCTTAACGGTTTCTTTGCGGCTGGTTTCTAAATTGCCATCGCTAAAATCCGGTGATATGGGTTAACCGTTATGCGCCATATTATTTGAAAATAAGCGGGCTAAGTACGAAGACAGTTATGTCCAGAAGAATTTTTTTTTGCAGTAAGATGTGCAGCAAGAAAAGATTAATTCACTTAAAATGTATACTCGTTTCTTTTCAACCTTGTGCTGAAGGAATCAAGAGTTCTGTTAGCTTTATAAAACGCATGCCTTACTATCAGGTGGTAAAAGATTTAACTCTCACCCGATGTATTGCTCAGTTATCATCTGAAAATAAAATATTTTCAGATGATGCGGCGAGAACGGCAAACGCTATGCGTGAATGGATGCCATATAACATTGATTCAGGAGATATAAAGATAAATGCAATTATTAACTCCTTTAAATCGAAAGAGAATTATTTCTATAATGACTCGGGAGTAATATCAAACGGATATATGATCAATTGCCTAAGGCTTTATCATAGCGCTGAACTGGATAAGTTATCCAAAGAGGTTATCGATAATGATCCTTTCAGCAATTGGTATCAGGACAACGCTAAGTAACTAATTTGACCCTATCTCTATGGTCATACCCTCTGAATAATCACATGTAGCAGCGATATTCAGGATCGCGGCAAAGGTAAAACATGGAACGTTTTATTTTACCCCATGATTTTCTGCATGCCATATCAGTGCTTTATCTCTACCCCATAACTGAAGTAACTGCTGAAGCATCAGCAGTTTCAGGTGCAAGGGTAAAGCAAAATTAACTTAAGAGTAGATAATTATGCCTATTGATATGTTTATGAAAGTTGACGGTGTGACCGGTGAATCGAAAGATGCCAATCACGTCGGCTGGACAGATATTAGCTCTTTTTCCTGGGGAGCATCACAACAAGGCAGTTCAGGTGATGCAGCGGGAAAAGTCAGTTTCACTAATCTTCATATTACAACATTGATTGATAAATCTGTTACGGCACTACTGCAGTTTTGCTCTAACGGAAAAAGGGTGAAGAACATTGAGCTTTCGCTGTGTAAAGCCGGAGGGCAACAGGTTGAATATGCGAAGATTACGCTGGAGGATGTGCTGGTCACTTCAGTTGATTATAGCGGTGCAACCAAGAACGATACGCTTGGTATCACCTATAGTTTTCAGGGGGCCAGAGTAAGACAACAGTATTGGGAGCAAACCAGCTCTGGCGGTCGAGGTGCGGAAACCAGTATGGGATGGGATATTAAAGGGAACAGAGAGATGTAAGTAACTGGCAATCTCTCAAATTGGGAGATTGCTACTTTACTATGGCTTGAGCAGTATTGATATTATTTGACAATATTAATGACATCTTAGAAATTCATAATCTCTATGGTTTGGGTTTTCTAAAGCGTAATAGAGGTATTTGATATGGAAAGACCTTTATTTTTAAATGTCTGGCAGCGGTTTAGTGAGATCAATGTATCAGTTGATAAGGTTGGAGAGATAATTGGTGGAAGTGTTGGGGTAAATATAAGATTGGGTGTTAATGATCCTGTTGCAGGTTTTACAAATGCATGCGCTATTAGAATGAGTTATGCATTAAATTACTCTAATAATAGAATAAAAAGAGGTGTATGGAAAACTGTTTCTGGTGCTGACAGGAACTGGTATATATATCGTGTAAAAGACCTTATTGCATATCTCATTGAAGAGTATGGGCCTCCAGAAATTGTAATACAATACCCTACAGGAGCAGACTTTCAGGGGGTAAAAGGAATATTGATTTTCTCGGTTAATGGTTGGCGGGATGCCAGCGGACACGTGACATTGTGGAATGGATCATTATGTTCTGACAGATGTTACTTTCCGGTATCCAGTGAGGCATCATTATGGTTATTAGACTGATTATTTTGATCTTCATCTCGATGATCTCACTTCAGCTACCCGCAAAAATCAACGACTCGGCACAGCAATATATCAAAAACTATGCATTCAGTACCTGCATTGCTCAGGGTTATAAGAGTCGTGAGGTAAAAGATGATGCTGCTGCTGCTGCAAGAGGCTATCTGGAGTTTGGCGATTACTCACTATCTGCTTACACTGCTGCCAGAGAGTTGGGAAAAAAATTTTTAGCTAAAAACTATTTAAGTGAATCAGGACAACCGATGACAATGGCGAAATGTTTAGATTTTTTCCATAGCAGCGAACTGAATGATTTAATTATGGAGTATCGGGATAAACAGGATAATTAGACAATCAGAAAATATGACGGAAATTTTCTCAACCTCAATGCGCAGCATTTTATCAGCGAGATTACTGCGCTATGAAATTTAAAATGAACATATTTATTATCATTTTTTTATGTGCCATCTCGTTACCCGCAATTTCTGTTACTCCTCCTTCCCCTGAAGGTTTGTCACAGAAAGCTATTTTTAATAACTGGCTGATTGATCGCTGTATTGGTAAGATTGATTCTGAAAGTAAATTAATGGATGACGCCTTTAAAAGCGCCGCAGTTTGGTTAGAACTCAGTAAGTTGCCAGTCGAGGCATTTAATGAAGGTGATGTTCTTATTGAGGAGTATCTAAGATTAAAATTAGACGGTTCGGTAAAAAGTAATTACAACGTACTCAAGTGTACCCTGCTTTTAAGTAGTGGTGAGGCAATTTCTATTTTCGATAAATATTATATGCCCTGATTAAATAAGTGATAATGTATCCGTCAATTAATTATCTGGCAGCTTGCGCTTTTTTCAGGTTAACTAAATTTTTAAATGTTTAGATATTGTTTTTATATATCCGCGATAACTTCCTGACCGTTACAAGTAAAAATCTATCATTTAGATTGATAATCTATAAAACTATGCTTCGCAATATACAGAGAGTATTAATTGCATAGGCCAGCAATGAACTAAGGATAATATTCAAAATTAAGGGATTAACATGACGTGTTATTCAAAAATATCGATTTTTATTTTTATGATTTTATCGTCTTTTAACAGTATGGCGGAAATTTCCTCAATCTTTAATGGTCGCCATTTTACTATCGAGATTGAGTCGCAATGTGATATTACCACTGAAAATTGTGAAAACGTCAGGTTTCACTCGGTGAGCCTGGCTACCGGTGGTTCGCTTTATTTGCAGGGGCGGGCGGTAAAACTATCAGGTGATAAACCTGTGATTGGTTACCATTTTAATCATGGTGAATATAGTTATCTGTTATCTCCTGCTATTACCAATATTAACTATTGGCACCTGATGGTATTAAACCAGAATAAGTTAGTGGCAGAAGACTCCGGAATAATGAAGTAGTTCTTAACAAGACCGCTCTCACCTGAAGGTTGCGGATTTATGGCTGGAAAGGTGAACACCTCAACCGCAGGAAAACGTTATGCGATTTACGATTATAACCATCAAAAATGGTCATCAGCCGCCGCAGAGCCGTTGTGATTTTCTGCCGCCTGGCGGCACGATTGGCCGGGGAATCGATAATAATCTGGTACTGCCAGATGATGAGCGCACAATATCCCGTTTGCAGGCCATTGTTCATATCACTGCCGAAGGGGATTGCCGTATTACTAATCGCGGTAATGTCACTCGCGTCATACTCAACGATATTCCTCTGGAGCGCGGCCGACAGGTCGATTTGCAGGATGGCGATATTATTGGAATTGATGATTATCGTTTGCAGGTAAACGATCTCAAAGTGGATGTGCCGGTAACTGTCGCGGACAGGCCAGCAATAGCATCGCCGCCACCCGTGAAAATATGCGCATCCACGTCTGTTCCCGGTGAGATTTGGGACGATCTGGTGCAGGAGTTTGCAGCCGCTGGCAACATTTCCGGCCCGAAGGTATCGTCAGTGGAGAGAGAGGCGAATCCGTTCACCGAACCTGTCTGCATTGATCGTAACCCTCTTGATCCGCTGTCGCTGCTGGCAGATCAGAGCGTGACGCTTATTCCAGAACAGCGGCAGCGCTTGCCAGAAGAGTTATTCTGTAACGATCCGCTGTTTCAAACTGACAGCCTGTTTGCCGATCCCACGCCCAGCACTTTGCTGCAACCCTCTGATCAAACGAAGGTTGAACGGTCACTCAATCCCTATCAGGAGCAACAGGATCCTCTGGCGCTATTTGGCTCGACGCAGCTTAGCCTCGATCCGCTTGGATTAATGATGGCGGAGACGGCGCTGAGCGATGATGCGGTTGGTTTGCCGAATTCATCGCCGCTGGTGCCAACTGCCGTTGTTCCACCTCACAGCGATCCGCACTATGACGGTATTACCTTACCCACGCCGCAGGCGGTAGCGCGGACGGTAACGCCGGCGCCAAAAGGGCGTCTGCGCATCGATCCGGTAGCAAATAATGTTGCGCATCAGTCGTCACAGCCGGACAGCAGCGAAGCGTTGCAAGGGGAGTTATTGCAGGCATTGATAAATGGCATGGGATTAAACGATATGCAGCCGACGCCGCGTTTTGAACCCCATAATATGGAGCAGCTCGGCCAGATGCTCAGTATGTTTTCACAGGGCACGGTGGCGCTACTCTCTTCCCGCTCAATTCTCAAGCGTGGTGTCAAAGCAGAAATGACGGTGATCCTTGATGAAGCGAATAATCCTTTCAAGCTGTTACCGTCGGGCAAAACGGTGTTGATGCAGATGTTCGGCAGCCGGATGCCAGGTTTTATGCCGCCTACCCAATCGGTGCGTGATGCGCTGGTTGATCTGCAGGCGCACCAGCTTGGCATGATCGCCGGGATCCGCGCCATCATCGCCTCAATGCTGCAATCTTTTAATCCTGAACAGCTCGAGCAGGAGGCGCGCAGCGAGGGAATAACGTCGCGCCTGTCATTTCCGCGCAGCCGGAAAGCGACGTTGTGGGAGCAGTACAGCAGGCGCTACCAGCAAATTGCCGGCGAAATCGAAGATGACTTTCACACGTTGTTTGGTGAGGCCTTCTTACATGCCTACGACATGGAAGTTAACCAGTTTAAAGACTCTCAGGATCGATTGGATAAATGATGAATATCACCGTTGCATCAATGTCGAATCAGGGCGATCGCGAATCTAATCAGGATCAGACGGGAGAAATTATTGGTGAGCGCTCCGCTTGCTTTGTGGTGTGCGACGGCGTGGCGGGTTTTCCCGGTGGGGAGGTGGCGGCAAAACTGGCCTGCAATACGCTGGTTAATGGCTTTGACGGCCAGCAGCATCTCGATGCCCAGCATATTCGTCAGTATGTGACGGAGGCTAATCACGCAATACGCCAGCAGCAGAAAGCACAACCGCAGTACAGCCGCATGGGCACCACTATGGTCAGTTTGTTTATTGACCGCGATTATCAGCTGGCTTACTGGGCACACGCAGGCGACAGCCGCCTGTATCTTTTTCGTCGTGGTTACCTTGTTCATATCACCCTCGATCACAGTCTGGTGCAGCAGATGAAGGATGCCGGGCATCAAACCGAGGGTATTAACAGCAATCTGCTCTATTTTGCACTTGGCATGGGCGATGAGGAACGCGATGCCAGTTACAGCGATGTAGTGCCGATTGAAGATGGTGATGTGTTCCTGCTCTGTACGGATGGCTTCTGGCATGAAGTCTCCCGGCAGCATATGCAGCAGGCGTTACATATGGTGAATACCCCGCAAGAGTGGCTGACGTTGATGCATCAGATAGTAAAGAAAACTGATGAACGCATCGACGTCAGGCAGGACAACTACAGTGCCATCGCCGTCTGGATAGGATCGCCACAGGACACCACGCTGCTGCACTCGCTGTCAGAGACGGCACAGTTTTTTCCCATTCGCGATTGAGCTAAGGAAAGCTATGAAATTCAGTATGTTATTAATATTAACGCTACTGACTGCGTTTAACGTCAGTGCACAGGATTATCGCGTGGTCTTTTCTCCCTCATTAAAGCTGGAGGTGTGGATTGACGACCAGGCGGATACCAGCCCGGCAGGCTGGTGTGCGGCAGAGCTGCCGGTGCGCATTGTGTCTACCGGCTCTGAACAGCCCGCCGTGCTCAATGACTTCTTGCCGCGCGTGGGCAGTCTGCTGGAAAAACAGTGTCCTGCTCTTACTCAACTGAAATGGCAAATGAATGATGGCGATGGCAAAAAGCTGGCGCAGGGAAGCGCGTCGAAAGCGGAAAGCTGGGGGCTGCGTGTTGAGACTACCGCCAGCGAAACCACTGCCCCACCGGTGAGCCCATCAATCGAGGTGCTGCCTGCGGCTGTTGCTGCAGATACCACACCGTGGCTTCAGTTTAGTTTGATTGAAGGATGCCATTTTCGGGGTTATTGGGGGGAAAACAGCACCGCCAGCGCGTTGTTTGTGCCAGCGAAACAGGGTGCGCAATGTGGCAGTGATGGCTGGCTGAGTGGTCAGAGCCAGGTGACGCAAATTGAGCAGGGCGCGGCCAAAAATCTTAACGCTATCTTTCTGCAAGGTTTTCAGGTGCAGGGACTGAAGAGCACGGCCATCGACGATAACCTGACAATTACCACCGTTAATAATCAACGGATGGTGCTGCATCACAGCGAGTCGCCTGACAGCTGGATGATTTTACCTTATATCAGCCAGCTCAGCGGCTGGCAGACTGATGGCACTATTGCGATTCAGCTTGCTCAGGCAGAGGTTAAAGATGAAGAGCATTTGCAAGCGCTGCTCGGTGAGGTGCGAAAAGTCTGGTCGCCGCACATTGCCGATGAGACGGCATTAACCCTGGTGCTGGTTGAGACATTACAGCCCCAACTTAAAGATCCTACCGTCGGTGCCTGGCGCACCATCAAATAACTTTCGGCAGCAAAGAGACTCAGGATGAGTGACCTTTTCAACGGACGTAATGCACTGAGTAGCCGCGAAATACTGTATGCGGGGTATCAGGCGCGTAATAAAAAGCAGTCGCTGAACGCGCGCGACACTATGCAACCGTCATTACTGGATCGACTTACCGATAACCAGCCCGACAAACAGCAGGAATTGCCCGGCAACCGATTGATTACTCAAAGTGAACTGCGCCGCAACGTACTGCGCGACTTGCAGTGGCTGTTTAATGCGGTAAGCAGTGAAAGCCAGCTTAACCTGCATCCTTTTATCCATATTCAGCGTTCCACCTTTAATTTTGGCCTCGCGCCACTGGCTGGCAAGCGAATGAGTGATATTCAATGGCCCGATTTACAACGCAAAATTACGGCGGCAATTCTGCATTTTGAACCCAGAATAATACCGCAGGAACTGCTGGTCGATTGTCTGTCCAGCGGTAAGTCATGCGAATTGCATAATCAGTTATCGATTGAAATTCGTGGTCGACTCTGGTGTGTGCCATACCCGCTTGAGTTTCTGTTTCGCAGTGAAGTCGATCTGGAAAATGGTCATTTCGAGCTGCAGGATGTGGGTTAACTATGGACAGTAAACTGCTCGAATATTACAACCGTGAACTGGCCTATTTACGTGAGATGGGTGCCGAGTTTGCTGAACGTTTCCCCAAAGTGGCCGGCAGGCTGGGGATGCAGGGAATTGACGTCGCTGACCCATATGTCGAGCGTTTAATGGAAGGTTTTGCCTTTCTGACCTCACGGGTGCAGCTCAAAATGGATGCGCAGTTCCCGCGCTTTTCCCAATATTTACTGGAAATGATCGCCCCTAATTATCTGGCTCCGACTCCTTCAATGGCGATTGCACAGCTGCATCCTGACAGTCGTAAGGGCGATCTCAGCAATGGGTTTCGCGTACCGCGCGGTAGCATGATGGAAAGTCTGACGTTGAAAAAAGAGGGGATAACCTGTAGCTATACCACCGCTCAGGAAGTGATATTGCAGCCACTGCGGGTCAAAAATGTCGAGTTGGGTGGCGTGCCGGCAGATATTCCGCTGGGTCAGCTGGGGCTTAACCAGCGTGGTGCCGTAAGTGCATTACGTATTCAGCTTGAATGTTTCGATAACGTCGTGCTGAGCCACCTCAGCTTTGACCATCTGATGTTTTTCCTGAGCGGCCCGGATATTCAGGCACAGCAATTACTTGAGCTGGTCATACAGCATCGGGTTGGCCTGTTTTGCCGGTTCGATGGCGTGCAACCGCAGCACATCATACTGGATGATGAGGCGTTGGTGCATGAGGGATTTGCCGCCCATCAGGCGCTGTTACCCGATGACTTACGTAACTTCGACGGCTACCGCCTGTTGCAGGAGTATTTTGCTTTTCCGGCGCGCTACCAGTTTATCAGCGTGAATCAACTGCAGCAGGTAGTGAAGTGCAGTAGCGGAATGCGCGGATTCGAAATTATTGTCCTGCTGGATAAGAGTGATATCGCCCTCGAGCGGATAGTCGATACCAGTTATCTGGCGCTGCACTGTACGCCGGTGATCAATCTTTTTCCGAAACTTACCGAGCGGCAAAACATCAGCGAAAGCCTCAATGAATACCATCTGGTGGTCGATAATATTCGTCCACTGGACTACGAAATTTTTTCAGTTCAGAAGTTATTTGCCAGCAGTAGCAGCCAGCGTGAAGAGCAAGTTTTCCGCCCGTTCTGGCACACTTTCAGTCAGGATAATGGTGATTATGGCGCTTATTTTTCGCTGCGCCGTGAGCCACGCACCTTGTCGGAAAATGCCGGACGCTATGGCACGCGCACCGGCTATATCGGCTCCGAAGTGTTTCTGTCACTGGTTGATGCGCATCACTCACCGTGGCATCAGGATCTGCGCTATCTGACTGCCGAAGTCACCTGTACCAGTCGTGATTTGCCCCTGTTATTTCTGCAACAGGATCAAGCAAATTTTGTCATGTCTGATTCGGTGCCGATATGCCAGCTTAGCCTGTGTAAAGGGCCGACATCACCACGTCCGGCATTAGCGGAAGGAGAAATAACTTGGCGGTTAATCAGCCATTTACAGATGAATTATCTCAGCCTAATGGATGGTGATGACGGGCAGGGCGCTGCGGCGTTACGTCAGCTGCTGGGTTTGTACGCCAATCTTGCTGAAGCCGCGGTTGCCCGACAGATCGAGGGTATTCGCCACTGTCAGCTTCAGGCTGTCTACCGGCGAGTGCCACAACCGGGGCCCATGGTTTCGGCACGTGGCATCGCCATTGAGCTGAATGTTGATGAGCAGGCGTTTTCCGGCTCCAGCCCATGGCTGCTGGGCAGTGTGCTGGAGCGTGTCTTCTCTCGTCTGGTGGCAATTAACAGCTTTACGGAATTGACGCTGACCAGCCAGCAGCGTGGTGAAGTGGGTTACTGGCCGCCGCGCCTCGGCAAAAGGTCGCTGATATGAGCCAGCCAGCGGATGCCAGGCAAAGCCCATCCCGGCGTTTATCTGAGGACTTTTGGCCGTTATTAATTGCTACGCCCTGGCGCTATGACCTGTTCCAGCTGCTGCGCCGGATTGATGCCCAGGGTGGTGAGCGCTATCCACTCGGACGAGCACCGCTTCCCCATCATGAACCCCTGCGCATTGGTCAGCGGCCTTCGCTGGCATTTGCGCCATCAACGCTGGCTGGCGTGGCAGCACGGAAAAACTCGCCGCTGCACGATGTATCAATTTACAGCTTTGGCCTGTTCGGGCCGAATGGTCCGTTGCCTTTGCATCTGACTGAATATGCCCGTGAGCGTATTGATCATCATCAGGATCCTGGCCTCGCCTCATTCGTAGATCTGTTTCACCATCGTCTGACGCTGTTGTTTTATCGCGCCTGGGCTGATGCGCAACCTACCGTTTCGCTCGACAGGCAGGATCATCAGTACTTCGAGCGCTACCTCGCCAGTCTGACCGGAATGGGGCAGCCTGCTCAGCTTAATGCCGGTGGGCTGTATGCCCATGCACGCTATGCGCTGGCTGGTCATCTCAGCCGTCACGGCCGTGATGCGCAGGGAATGGTGAAAATATTACGTCACTACTTTGACATCCCGGTACAGCTGGTGGAAAACGTGGCGCACTGGCAGCCGATTGATCGTCGCGATCGCACGCGTCTGGCGGCGGGTCGGGCGGCACCTCGCCTCGGAAAAAGTACCTTTCTCGGGATTGCGACGCGTGATGTGCAGCATAAATTTCGCATTGAACTGGGTCCGCTAACGCTGGTGTCTTATCGCCACTTTTTGCCGGATCGGCGTGGCGCACAGCAGTTACGCGCATGGGTCCGGCAATATCTCGGTATTGAATTTGTCTGGGAACTACGCCTGATCCTTGCTGCGGATGCGCTGCATGGTGTGACGCTGGGTGGGCAAAGTCGTCTTGGCTTTGACTGCTGGCTGGGTCTGCCTGACAAAGCGCAGCCACGCGGAGATTTTATCTTTATCCCTGAGGAACAAAAAACCTCGATCAACTAATCGTGCCAGTAAGCCATTAAACCTCCTGCTCACTATTTCAGTTTTCCCCTTTCTCCTCATTATTCTATCGGGACACACTATGTCAGAAATCAGCCGTGCCGTGCTTTTCGGTAAACTGGATAAGCCACTATTGACCTCGCTGGAGAGCGCTACCGCGTTTTGCAAACTGCGCGGCAATCCTTATGTTGAGATCGTTCACTGGCTGCATCAGCTGATGCAACATGATGGCGATCTTCAGCGGCTTATCCGTCATTTTTCACTGGATGAAGCCGCCCTGATGCGCGATATCGTCGCTGCGCTGGATCGCTTGCCGAGAGGTGCAAGTGCGGTTTCCGATCTCTCTGAACATATCGACAGCGCCGTTGAACGCGCCTGGGTTTATACCTCGCTGAAATTTAACGCGGCGGAGATTCGGGGCGGTCATTTGCTGATCGGCATTCTGAAAACCTTCAATCTTGCCAATCTGTTAAAAAGCATTTCACCACAGTTCAGCGTCATCGGTGCGGAAGCGTTAATTGAACAGTTCACGCAGATCTTTCCTGATGTGACTCAGGGGGATATTGCCACGCACGCCGAACCGGGGCGGATAGCAACGCCAGCAGGTGCGAGCACGCTGGCACAGTATGCGCAGAATCTCACTGCCAGCGCGCGTCAGGGCGAGATTGACGCGGTAGTCGGGCGCGATGACGAGATTCGCCAGCTGATCGACATTCTGTTACGTCGCCGCCAGAACAACCCGTTACTTACCGGCGAAGCGGGCGTGGGTAAGACCGCGGTAGTGGAAGGACTGGCGCTGCGCATCGCCGCCGGTGAAGTACCGGAACCTTTGCGGCAGGTGCAACTCTGGCTGCTGGATATCGGACGGTTGCAGGCGGGAGCCGGGGTAAAAGGCGAATTTGAATCGCGTTTGCAGGCGTTAATTGGCGAAGTTCATGCCAGTCCATTGCCGGTTATCCTTTTTATCGACGAAATTCATAGCCTGGTAGGAGCAGGAGGACAGCAAGGCACTGGCGATGCGGCTAATTTATTAAAACCGGCGCTGGCGCGTGGGCAACTGCGAACCATCGGTGCCACCACTTGGGCAGAGTACAAGAAATATATTGAGAAAGACCCGGCGCTGACGCGTCGTTTTCAGACGGTACAGGTGAGTGAGCCGGACGAGAGCACGGCGGTGCTGATGCTGCGCAGTACCGTGGCGGCGCTGGAGAAACATCATCGGATACTGCTGCTGGATGACGCCGTTCAGGCGGCGGTACGGTTGTCGCACCGCTATATACCTGCCCGTCAGTTGCCGGATAAAGCCATAGCGCTGCTGGATACTGCCTGCGCACGTGTTGCTATCGGTCAGGCGGTCAGACCGGCACCTCTTGAGGATTGTTTTCATCGTATTGCGGCGTTGCAGATTGAGCGACAGATCGCCGAACGCGAAGCCAGAGTGGCACTGGGGGATATTGCGCGTCTGGCAGCCATTGATGATGAACTCAGCGCGCTGAATGTTGAATGTCAGCAGTTAACTGCGCGCTGGCAGCAGGAGCGTACGCTGATCGAAACGCTGATGGCGCTGCGCGCTCAGTTGCAGCAGAAACATATCGCTGAAAGCGGCGCACTCCATCAGCAACTAACGGATATACAACTGCAACTGCACGAAATGCAGGGTGATACACCGCTGCTGTTTGCTGCAGTAGATGCCAGTGTCGTGGCCGCCGTAGTCTCTGACTGGACCGGTATTCCGCTGGGCCGTATGGTGAAAAACGAGATTGAAGCGGTGCTGAATCTCACCGACACCCTCAGCCAACGGGTGGTGGGTCAGCGCCACGCGCTGGAGATGATAGCTAAACGGGTGAGAACTTCGCGCGCGCGCCTTGATGATCCGCATAAGCCGGTTGGTGTTTTTCTGCTGTGTGGCCCATCCGGCGTCGGAAAAACCGAAACCGCACTGGCGCTGGCAGAGTCGCTGTACGGTGGCGAACAGAACCTGATCACCATCAATATGAGCGAGTTTCAGGAGGCGCACAGCGTTTCAACGCTGAAAGGCGCACCACCCGGCTATATCGGATATGGCGAGGGTGGGGTATTAACTGAAGCGGTACGCCGCCGCCCTTACAGCGTGCTGTTGCTGGATGAGATTGAAAAAGCGCATCCGGACGTGCATGAAATATTTTTTCAGGTTTTTGATAAGGGCTGGATGGAAGACGGCGAAGGGCGGCATATCGACTTTCGTAACACCATTATTATTTTAACCTCCAATACCGGCAGCCGCGCCATCAGCACGCTGTGTGCTGACCAGCAGCAACCTCCCACGCCTGACACGCTATGTGCTGCGTTGCGCGCTCCGTTACTGAAGGTGTTCCCGGCAGCATTGCTGGGACGCTTACTGGTGGTGCCTTATTACCCGTTAAACGATGCGGTGATGGCCAGCATCGTCCAGCTGCAACTGAGCCGTATTCAGCAGCGTTTGCGACAAAACCATAACATCAGCTCGCAAGTCGATGACGGTGTTATCTCCAGGATTGTGCAGCGTTGCAGCGAAGTAGAATCAGGGGGCCGTACGGTTGACGCCATTCTTACCAACACTCTGTTACCACAAATCAGCCAACTACTGCTGTCTGCCTGCGCCCGCGGCGAGCAATTTCGACGTCTGCATATTGGCTTCGAACACGATGAGTTTCACTGTCAGTTTCAGGTTTAAAGCTATTCGCTATCAGAGAGTTATCTATTATGTCGCAACAAGATAATAACCGGGTAGTCGCGCATGCGTTACCGGTTGGCTACCGTTTTAATGAGTTTGAAATTCAGCAGGTACTTGGCGGTGGAGGTTTCGGAATTGTCTACCGCGCCTGGGACCATCAATTAAAACGCAACATTGCCATTAAGGAGTTTATGCCAGCTTCGCTGGCGGTGCGTAATGAAGAGTTAAAACTGGTATTGCGCAGCGAACGTTTCAGTAAAACGTTCCACGCCGGGCTTAACAGCTTTATTCAGGAGGCGCGTTTGCTGGCGCGATTTAATCATCCGAACTTGCTGCATGTGCTGAGGTTTTGGGTGCAGAACGACACGGCTTATATGGGGACACAGTATTACAGTGGCACCACCCTTTCCCAGATGCAGGCTCAGCATCCTGAATTAATTAATGAAACCTGGATTCGCAACCTGCTCGCTCCGCTATTTGGTGCCATTAACACCATACATCAGGCGGGTTATCTGCATCGCGATATCTCGCTGGATAATATCCAGATTCAGGAAGATATGACGCCAGTATTACTCGACTTTGGTTCGGCGCGTAAAACCATCAGTAATCTCTCCGATGAAACCGAAACCATGTTGAAGCCGGGTTTTGCGCCAATTGAACAGTACAGCGACAACAATGAGAGTGAGCAGGGACCATGGACCGATATCTATGCGCTTGGTGCGGTGCTGCATACCTTAATCACCGGCTCACCACCGCCAGTCAGTGTGGTACGCAGTATTGAGGATAGCTATCAGCCACTGACCGAACGGCGTCCGGCTGGCTATTCGCTGCCGATGCTGCACGCGATTGATTGCGCGCTGGCGTTAAAGCCGGAAGAACGCCCGCAGAGTACCGAACAGATGGCGGCAATAATGGTGCTGCCGCCTGAGACGTTGCCCCAGTTATCGGAGGAAAAAGCTGCCGGAGCGCCGCTGTTGCCGGTGGCATTGATCGAGTCTGCAACAGACGACAAACCGCGATGGTTTCTTCCACGTCGCTTTTGGGTGCCGGCCATGATTGCCGCAGGGGTACTGGTGGGGGCGATATTAGGCGGAGTGATCCGAGGTAGCGGCAGTCATCCGCCAGCCTTGCCAGCGTCAGCGGTGGCCGGTGAAAGCAGTGAGGTGGTGAATCCCCCGGCGCTTATCAGTGAAAACGTTGCCGCGCCGCCTGAACCAGAGAAAGAGCCAACACCACCGATTGCGCAGATCTATATCAAACTGCTGGCTGGTGATGAGGTATGGCTAAACGGCAGTCGGCAGGCGCTGGTACCGGCCGCCAATGGTTTTGCCCGCTTGCAACTGCCGGCAGGTGAGTATCAGTTCAGCATTGATAATCAGGGCCAGAAGCGCGAGCAAAAAATCAATATTGATCGCGAAGGAACCTGGCTGCTCAGCCCACAACTCTGATGCGACTTACTGCGTAAATTCGCTTATTTAGGGAATAGCTATGACTGAAAGGATTACAGCAACACTGCCAATGGATGGCCTGCTTTTCTGGAAGCTTGAAGGAGAAGAGGCGCTTTCGGAGGCATTTACTTTACAGGTGACCTTACTCAGCACCGATGCGCGCATTGAGCGCCACGCGCTGTTGGGCCAACCAATCACCTTATCGATCCCCGTCCAGGGGCTACTGGCGACACGCTATCTGAATGGCAAAATCACCCGGATAAAAGTGCACAGCGAGGACCTGAATGGAACGCGCTATGCGGTTTATTCACTGACGATGGAGCCTGATCTCTGGCCGATGAAGCGTGACAGAAATCTGCGCATTTTTCAGAACCAGACGGTGCCGCAAATTATCAAAAGTTTGCTGCAGGAATACAACGTAACGATAGAAGACAAACTTAGCGGCAACTATCGCCTGTGGGAATACTGTGTTCAGTACCAGGAAAGCAGCTTTAATTTTATCAGCCGCCTGATGGAACTGGAGGGTATTTACTACTTTTTCCGCCATCAACAGGATCAGCATGCGATGGTGCTGATGGACACGGTGAGTCAGCATCAGCCTGTTCCCGGCTATGAATTTATCCCCTACCACGTTACTGCTTCCGGCGGCGTTACCAGTGAGGAAGGAGTCAGCCAGTGGGCGCTTGAGGATCACGTCACGCCGGGAATATACAGCCTGGATGACTATGATTTTCGCCAGCCTAATGCGTGGCTGTTCCAGGCCCGGCAGAATCCGGTATCTCCAGTGCCGGGTGAAATCGATGTTTATGACTGGCCGGGACATTTTGTCGAACACCAGCATGGTGAAAACTATGCCCGCATTCGCCAGCAGGTCTGGCAGGCCGGACATCAGAAAATCAGCGGCAGCGGCACGGCGTTGGGTATTGCGCCGGGCCACACCTTTCTGCTGCATAACGCGCCCTGGCTGAGCGATAACGGGGAATATCTGACGATTAAAGCAGAGTATCAATTTGCGGAAAATCGCTACGCCAGCGGCAGTGATAACCTAAGTGAAAAGCGGATTACGTTTAGCGTCATTCCGGCTGACTGCCCCTTTCGTGCGCCGCCGAAAAGCCCATGGCCGAAAACCTGTGGGCCACAAACGGCGAAAGTGGTTGGGCCGCAAGGCGAGTCGATCTGGACGGATAAATATGGCCGCATTAAGGTGAAATTCCACTGGGATCGGCAGGCGAAGGGCGACGACAGCAGCTCTTGTTGGGTACGTGTTTCCAGTGCCTGGGCCGGGCAGGGGTTCGGCGGCGTGCAGATCCCGCGGGTGAATGATGAAGTGGTGATTGACTTTATCAACGGCGATCCCGATCGCCCGATGGTGATTGGCCGGGTGTATAACGAAGCCAGCATGCCGCCGTGGTCGCTGCCGGCGGCGGCAACGCAAATGGGATTTATCAGCCGCTCGAAAGACGGCACGCCAGACAACGCTAATGCACTGCGTTTTGAAGACAAAGCCGGTGCCGAGCAGGTATGGGTCCAGGCCGAGCGCAATATGGATACGCATATTAAGCATGACGCCAGCAACCATATTGGCAGCAATCATAGCCACTTTGTCGGAGCCAGCGAACAGCGGCGGGTGGCAGAGAATCAGATGCAGGCGGTAAAAGGCACAAGGGAACTATTGACCGGTAAAGCGAAGCTGGACGCAGTGGTCGACGAGCATGTGCTGGCATCCGGAAGGTTGCTGAGGCTGGAATGTGGCAAAAGCGCGATAGAATTAACCGCAGCGGGAAACATTAATCTGGTGGGCACGGGATTTAATATTTTCGTTGAGGGGGATGGTCAAATTACTACCAGTGGCGGTGAGTTAGCGCTGAATGTTGCCGGCAGTATTTCGGCTATTAATGCGCCTGGCGATGGACATCGTGATCTTATTTTGCAGGCGGTAGAGGAGAAGTTTTTGCCGGAGAAGGAGCAGAAGAGCAGGAAGCCAAGCTTAAGAGGAAATCAAGTTCATAAAAAATTAACTTCTGATAAAGTTAACTCCATTATAGTCGCTTCTGATAATGAAATTTTTCATAAAATATCCGCGGTAGTTTTTAAAAATGAAGGTGGGTATGTTAATGATCCTAATGATTCTGGAGGGGCAACCAATAAGGGAATATCCTGGAAAACATGGAGGAAGTTTGCTAAAGAGGATCTTGACCTGGAACCAACATTGGATAATTTAAAGAAAATCTCTAACGAACAAGCTGAAATTATATATAAAAAAAGATATTGGGATGCTGGAGGTTTTGATAAAATTCAGAACCCTAAACTCGCGTTAATGTCGTATGACTGGACAATCACTTCGGGTGGCGCAGGAAAGAAAATCCAGAAGTTGCTTAATGAGGAATTTAATCAAAATTTATCATTAGATGGAGTTATAGGGCCTAAGACAATTCAAGCAATGAATAGTGTAGGAGATAGCAGTATTCTCACGTCAAGAATTACAGATATAAGAAAGGAATATTATAGAGAATTAGCAGTCAATGAAACTAAAAATGTTAAGTTTTTGACTGGCTGGCTTAATCGTGTAGATAATTGTTCAGAGGTTATATTAGAATGAAATTTTCAATGTCTTATCTTATTTTGCTTTATACTTTTCTCTCTCCGTCGTCATTTGCACTCGAAAATTTCACGGGGAAATGGTATGGAGAAGTTTTCTATGATAATAAGAAAATACCAGAGTCTACCTTTGAGCTACAGCTCATACAGAACCTACAAAAGGTGAGTGGGCGCTACTGTTTTATCACAAAATATGGTAATCGTATTGACTGCGTGAATGATGATGAGATAAATATTAAAGGAGTAGCACAAAGTAAATATATTTCACTTGTAACCTTTAACTCATCTTTTGGTGGAAAAGATGGAAAAGCCAAGTTAACTATCGAGGGTGATCATTTAAAGTGGACGGTTTTAACTCTACCAATGCATGGTAAGTATTATATTCCTAAAGAGTATCTTTTAACCAGGAAGGCTGCCGAAACCCATTCGCATAATACCTTAGAAACCAAAGATTATATTGTGACAGTAACGAATAATTGTGAGGTTGTGAGTAAGCCGTGTAATAATGTTTCATATCTTGGTATCAGAAAGTCTGATAATAATGTGATAAATCTTTCTGGAACATCATTTTATTCTGTCAACTACTCTGGTGTTGTTTCGGGATATGAGTTTTCTAATAAAGAATTCAGTTATCGAGTTTATCTGGATGAGGCTAAGATAGAGATCATAAAAGATAATAAGATTATTTTTTCTCAAAAGGGAGTGTGGAAGGATAAATAGCTTTTTTCACGTTGTTACGCGTTGTTATCTCCTGGGTTTACTCTATGTCTGAATGGTATCCAAACCTCTTTGATTGCTGAGAAAAATGTGCTGATACCCGATGGAGTTCAGAGGCGGTTCAAGCGGGATGCGCCATAAATTTATCGTTCAGAGAATTTAGATGAAATTTTAAATGGAGATTTTTATAAGTTAAAAGAGTGCTTATGGTAATTAATAAACATCGCAATGAAAATTTCACATGAAGTTTTTTATTTTATCTAAGATGAGTTAATTATAATGAAATATCATATTCAGGAAGGAACCTTCTCTGTTGGTAACAGGAGCTGGCTGGATAATAGTTTAAATATATTACGCAACGATCAGGATGGTATTTCCATTGTTATCAGTCGTGGACCTATTCCGGAAGATTGTGACTTTGAACAGGCATTTAATCAGCAATGGTCCACCCTGCGCGAACAAATGGGGCGGGTTAAACAGTCCGCTTTCGAACGTATCAGCGCAGGCCCGTTGCGGCAGATACGCGCGATAGAAGTTGTTAGCGAATTTGAACATCATGGGCAATACCTGTTTCAACGGCAGCTTGCAGTGCAGGTGCCTGATACTGCCGTTTTGCTGGTAATAACCTATTCATCACAGCATGGGCTAAGCGAGCAAGAGTTACAGCAGTGGGACGAGCTGAAAAGCACGCTAATTTTAAATCCTACGGACAGGACGGCTGAACCATGAGTGATCATTTTGCCGCCTGCCAGAACGACACGCTGGTGTACACCAGCGTGTTTGCCGAAATCACCAGCCTGCTGGTCGAAGGCGGCGGGCTGGCGTGACTTTATCCCTCATCCTTGATGCTTGGCGCGGGCACTTTTCTGCCCTACACTGCTAATCAACAATTGTTATCCCCATTCTGAGGCCAGTCCAGTGTAGAAAAAGGCAAATCGTCCGCAAAAATGGTTACAGCAGCAGGTTGCTGAAGGTGCCGTATGGCGGCTTGTTAGCCTTTTATGACCGATAAAGCGGCGTTCTGGATTGTTTATAGCCCTCGGATCGGCGAAAATGCCGGCCATTGATGATTAATCGTTGGTGACTGCTGTCCGCGCGGTTTGTGCCGCAGTATCACCACATCAGACCAGAAGATTCCCCATGTCAAATGCACCGTTTATGCAAGAGGTGGCTCGCCGCCGCACTTTTGCCATTATTTCTCACCCCGATGCCGGTAAAACCACCATTACTGAAAAAGTGCTGCTGTTCGGACAGGCGATTCAGACTGCCGGTACGGTTAAAGGTCGCGGGTCCAACCAGCATGCTAAATCCGACTGGATGGAGATGGAAAAGCAGCGTGGTATTTCGATCACTACCTCAGTAATGCAATTTCCCTATCGTGAAAGCCTGATCAACCTGCTGGATACCCCAGGACACGAAGACTTCTCTGAAGATACCTACCGCACGCTGACGGCGGTCGACTGCTGTCTGATGGTGATTGATGCCGCAAAAGGCGTTGAGGATCGTACCCGTAAGCTGATGGAAGTCACCCGTCTGCGCGATACGCCAATCCTGACCTTTATGAACAAGCTGGACCGTGATATCCGCGATCCAATGGAAGTGTTGGATGAAGTGGAAAGCGAGCTGAAAATCGCCTGTTCACCAATCACCTGGCCAATCGGCTGCGGCAAGCTGTTTAAAGGCGTCTACCACCTGTATAAAAATGAAACCTATCTTTATCAGAGCGGTAAAGGTCACACCATTCAGGAAGTGCGCATCATTAAAGGGCTGGATAATCCCGAACTGGATGCCGCAATCGGTGAAGACCTGGCCGTACAACTGCGTGAAGAGCTGGAACTGGTACAGGGCGCGTCGCACGAGTTTGATAAAGAAGCTTTCCTTGAAGGCCAGCTGACGCCGGTATTCTTCGGTACTGCACTGGGTAACTTTGGCGTCGACCATATGCTTGATGGCCTGGTTGAGTGGGCGCCGTCTCCGATGCCGCGTAAAACTGATACCCGCATCGTGACCGCTGCTGATGATAAGTTCACCGGCTTCGTGTTTAAGATTCAGGCCAATATGGATCCGAAACACCGTGACCGCGTGGCGTTTATGCGCGTGGTGTCCGGTAAATACGAAAAAGGCATGAAGTTGCGCCAGGTGCGTACCGGTAAAGATGTGGTGATTTCTGATGCGCTGACCTTTATGGCTGGCGATCGTTCGCACGTGGAAGAAGCTTTTCCAGGCGATATTATTGGCTTGCATAACCACGGCACTATCCAGATTGGTGACACCTTTACTCAGGGTGAGAACATGAAGTTCACCGGTATACCGAACTTCGCGCCAGAGCTGTTCCGCCGCATCCGTTTACGCGATCCGCTTAAGCAGAAGCAGTTGCTGAAGGGACTGGTCCAGCTGTCGGAAGAGGGCGCGGTACAGGTGTTCCGTCCGGTGCATAACAATGATTTGATTGTTGGTGCGGTCGGTGTGCTGCAGTTCGACGTGGTGGTTGCGCGTCTGAAGAGCGAGTACAACGTCGAAGCGATTTATGAGTCGATCAACGTCTCCACTGCCCGCTGGGTAGAGTGTGACGATGTGAAGAAGTTCGACGAGTTCCAACGCAAAAACGAAGTTAACCTTGCGCTGGATGGCGGTGACAACCTGACTTATATCGCCCCTACCATGGTAAATCTGAATATCACTCAGGAACGTTATCCTGATGTGGTGTTCCGCAAAACCCGCGAACATTAATCCTGTCGCACGGTAATGTGGAGAGTGTCCGGTTAACCGGCCACTCTCCTTTTTTTTTGAGCTATGCTTAATTGCGGACGCGTAAAACCGCTCACTCTTTGCCCTTTTCACACAGACTCCTCCTAAAAAACCTCTGTTTTTCGGCTTTTGCCGGTTTTTAAACCATAAACGCCTGCTAAATCCTGATCGTTGACTATGATTATTTCTATCGGGTGCTGATTCATGTGGTGTTTTACCCAATCCCCGTTTCAACAGTTACGCCGTTTGTAGCTGTAAATCTCACGATTGTGGGCGCATCAACAGAAAGAAGGAATATATCGATGAACAAGACTAAGATTGCAAAAACTCTGATGGCTGTAATGGTAGGTTCTGCGCTGATTAGCGGTTCCGCTATGGCTGCAAGCACTACCGAAAGCGCGGGTTCTAAAATCGATAGTTCTATGAAAAAAGTCGATGGCTACATGGGCGACAGCTCAGTCACAGCGAAAGTAAAAGCAGCATTGGTTGACGACGATGCGATCAAAAGCACCGATATTTCAGTCGAGACCCATTCTGGCGTGGTAACCCTGAGCGGTTTCGTTATCTCTCAGGATCAGGCTGAAAAAGCGGTCGCGTTGACCAAGAAAGTTGAAGGCGTTAAATCCGTCAGTGACAAACTGCACGTTAAAGACGGTAAATCTCAGTCAATGAGTGGTTATGCAGGTGATGCCGCTACAACCAGCGAAATTAAAGCTAAACTATTAGCAGACGACATTGTGCCGTCACGTAATGTGAAAGTAGAAACCAACGACGGTGTGGTTCAGCTTTCCGGTACGGTTGAGAATAAAGCACAGTCAGAGCGTGCTGAAGGAATTGCTAAAGCCATTGAAGGCGTGAAAAGCGTTAAGAATGACGTGGTAGTCAAACCTTAATCTTCAGTACCGCGCGGCTTGATAAAAGCCGCGCAATAAGGTCACTAACCAAAAAAGAAAGAGAATAGGTTCGAGGGATTATTTCTCCGAACGGTATTGAGACAGGCAGTTCGATTTTAACTATGGTGAAGGAGAGGCTTATGTTTCGTTGGGGTATTATTTTTCTGATCGTTGCGCTGATTGCAGCCGCATTAGGTTTTGGTGGTTTGGCGGGTACAGCCGCGTGGGCAGCGAAAATTGTCTTCGTCGTTGGTATCATTCTGTTCCTCGTCAGCCTGTTTACCGGTCGTAAAAGACCTTAGTTAAATCGGATATCTGTTTCGATTAAGCTCTGTTAGCGGAGACCAGTCATGAATAGCGACATCATCGTTGGTAAGTACAAGCAATGGAAAGGCCAACTGTGGTTAATATGGGCGGAATGGTTTGATAACGATTGCGCCTGGGTCGCAGGGAATAATGACTGGTTCTCCGGAATTCTCCAGGAGGATTACGGCAGAGAGCAGCAGCACGGCGAGCCAAACGTCACTGTTGCAAAGGAGCCTTTGCAATAAGGGCTACCTGGTTTGTCATCGCTTGTCCTCAGATGTTATAACTCCGTTAAGCTGCAACACGCAGAAAACATCGGAAAAGCATCTTTAAGGAATGAGCTGTTGGGCAAACGCATCCCCATTACGCTGGGCAATATTGAGCCACTGGCATTAAAACCTTTTAAACCAGGTAAAATCGCGCTGGTCTGCGAAGGCGGTGGGCAGCGTGGCATTTTTACCGCTGGCGTGTTGGATGAATTTCAGCGTGCGCATTTCAATCCCTTTGATCTGATGCTCGGTACCTCTGCCGGAGCACAAAATCTGTCGGCTTTTGTCTGTGCTCAACCTGGCTATGCGCGTCGGGTCATCACCCGCTATACCACCAATAAACTGTTTTTCAATCCGCTGCGTTTTGTGCGCGGTGGTCATCTGATCGATCTCGACTGGTTACTGGATATCACAGCGAAAGAGTTTCCGCTGGCAATTACCAGTGCACAAAAGATGTTAAGCAGCGGCAAAGAATTTTATATGTGTGCCTGCCGCAGTGATGACTATACACCGGGGTATTTTGCGCCAACGGCTGATAACTGGCTGAATATTATTAAAGCATCCAGCGCTATTCCGGGATTCTATCGGCCGGGTGTCGATCTGGACGGTATCAGTTATCTGGATGGCGGCATCAGCGATGCGATACCGGTTCGTGAAGCAGCACGGCGGGGCGCGGACACCATCGTTGTGATCCGTACCGTGCCTTCGCAGATGCATTATACCCCACAGTGGATCAAACGTATGGAGCGTTGGCTGAGCGAAAGTGCGCTGCGACCCCTGGTCAATGTGATGCAGCAGCATGAGCAAAGCTATCATGACACTCAGCAATTTATTGATAATCCACCAGGTAAACTGCGGGTGCTGGAGATCTTTCCACCGAAACCGCTGGCCAGCAGTGCACTGGGAAGTCGGATAGCTTCACTGAATCAGGATTATCATTTAGGACGCCGCTGTGGCCGCTATTTTCTCGCGACCCTCGGTCAGTGGCTGAGTGACAGTGAGACGCCACTGCGGCCGCGCTTTGTCATGCCACCTGCTGCGGTGGCGAATCAGCCAGCTAACACCACGATTATTCGCGATCCGGTTGCCGGCAATGATGCAGACTATGATGAGGGATCACGCGCATGAGTTTTGTCGATACCCACTGTCATTTTGATTTTCCGCCCTTCTGCGGGCATGAAAGTGACAGCCTGCAACGGGCAACTGCGGCGGGAGTGGAAAAAATTATTGTTCCTGCGGTTGCCGCTTCGCGTTTTCAACAGGTGCTGGCACTGGCCGATAATTATCCGCCGCTGTATGCCGCGTTGGGACTGCATCCGATGGCGATTGCTGAGCATAATGATGCCGCCGTGGCTTTGCTGGAGCAGCATCTGAAGCAGCGCCCGAAAAAGCTGGTCGCGATCGGCGAAATAGGACTCGACCTCTATATCGAGAATCCGCTGTTTGATAAGCAGCAGGCGTTGCTGGACGCGCAGCTGAAACTGGCACGTGATTATGATCTGCCGGTGATTCTGCACTCGCGGCGCACGCACGATAAACTGGCGATGCAGCTGCGGCGCATTGAGCTGCCGCGGCGCGGAGTGATTCATGGTTTTGCCGGTAGCCTGCAACAGGCCGAAGCGTTTATCAAAGCCGGTTATGCGATTGGCGTTGGCGGTACGATTACTTATCCGCGCGCCAGTAAAACCCGTGAGACCATCGCCCGTTTACCGCTGGCTTCTCTGCTGCTGGAAACCGATTCGCCGGATATGCCGCTGTGTGGATTTCAGGGCCAGCCTAATCGCCCGGAACGGGTAGTTAATGTCTGGCAAATGCTGTGTGAATTACGTCATGAAGCGCCTGAACTGATTCGCGATACCCTGCGTGAGAATACCCGCCGCCTGTTTCACATCTAGTAATGTGACTTAGATCACCCTATAGAATTTACAATTGCTTCTATTTGTATTTTTGTGTGACTTCAATCCGTGCCTTCTGCTTCCCTGTGGTTATAATCGCCCGCGCTTAAGACTTTTTGCACATCCGCCATTTTTGTTCGGCGTGTCACTTCGCGACTTTTAAATTATAACGAGGGAAAAATGCAACTTATCATGGGATTGATTGGCATGGTGGCGCTGATGCTGTTTGCCGTCCTGCTGTCGACTAACCGCAAAGCTATCAAACTCCGTACGGTGCTGGGTGCCTTCTTATTGCAGGTGGGTATCGGTGCATTAGTGCTGTATGTACCGGTTGGGCGCAGCGTGCTGCTGGGCATGTCGCAGGGCGTTTCCAGCGTGATTGCCTATGGTAATGAGGGGATTTCATTCCTGTTTGGCGGCCTGGCGTCGGACAAAATGTTTGAACTGTTCGGCGGCGGCGGCTTTGTGTTCGCACTGCGCGTACTGCCAATTATTGTCTTTTTCTCCTCGTTAATCGCTGTGCTTTATTACCTCGGTATTATGCAACTGGTGATTCGTCTGCTCGGTGGTGGTTTGCATAAACTGCTGGGGACTTCGCGTACAGAGTCGCTGTCGGCAACGGCAAATATCTTCGTCGGACAGACCGAAGCGCCGCTGGTGGTACGTCCTTATATCGCCACCATGACCCGTTCCGAACTGTTTGCCGTGATGTCTGGTGGACTGGCATCCGTAGCAGGCTCAGTACTGGCGGGCTATGCTCAGATGGGCGTGCCGCTGGAATATCTGATCGCCGCTTCGTTTATGGCCGCACCTGGCGGGTTATTGTTTGCCAAGCTGATGCTGCCGGAAACAGAAACCAGCCTCGACAAGCGCGATGCGGCTGAAATGGTGGCGGAAGATGATAAGCCCGCCAATATCCTTGACGCGGCAGCCTCGGGTGCTTCTTCGGGCATGCAGCTGGCGCTGAACGTCGGTGCGATGTTGCTGGCCTTTGTCGCGCTGATTGCGTTACTGAACGGAATTCTTTCTGGTATCGGTGGCTGGTTTGACTATCCGCAATTGTCGATGGAACTGATTCTCGGTTATCTGTTTGCACCCGTTGCGTTTCTGATTGGCGTGCCGTGGGAAGAGGCCATGATCGCGGGTTCGTTTATCGGCCAGAAGCTGATCGTGAACGAATTCGTTGCTTATCTTAATTTTGGTGCCTATCTGAAAGAAGATGCGGTAGTGGCAGCTGCCGGTCTGCAGGTCATCTCCGATCACACTAAAGCGATAATCTCTTTTGCGCTGTGTGGCTTTGCTAACCTTTCATCGATTGCCATTCTGATCGGTGGGCTGGGCAGCATGGCACCGAATCGCCGCCACGATATCGCCAGTCTGGGAATCAAAGCGGTGATAGCCGGTACCTTATCTAACCTGATGAGTGCCAGTATTGCCGGGGTATTCCTCGCGCTGTAACTAAAATGTGAAAATTATCACATTGCCGCGATGAGGGATCTTCATCGCGGCTTTTTTGTTTTTAAGGGCCGGGCTTTGGTTGATTTAATGTGATTAAAGTCACAATCAGAGTAGAATGATGGCAGACGTTTCTTAATCAACTGTGAGTTAACGCACATCAATGGCGGGCTGGGACTGTTAGAATAATAACATAGAAGCTGGCCTGTGTCGGAAGGCTCATTAAATCTGTTTTGGAGAGTAATATGACTGATGTAACCGCTGCAGCGCTGCGCGCGTTGAAACTGATGGATCTGACTACCCTGAATGATGATGATACCGACGCGAAAGTGATCGCGCTGTGCCATCAGGCAAAATCCCCGGCTGGCAACACTGCTGCCATCTGCATTTATCCGCGTTTTATCCCGATCGCCCGTAAAACCTTACGTGAGCAGGGAACGCCGGACATTCGCATCGCGACGGTCACTAACTTCCCGCATGGCAACGATGATATTGCTATCGCGCTGGCAGAAACCCGTGCGGCAATTGCCTATGGCGCGGATGAAGTTGACGTGGTGTTCCCTTACCGCGCGCTGATGGCTGGCAACAGCGAAGTTGGTTTTGAGCTGGTGAAAGCCTGTAAAGAGGCGTGCGCGGCGGCCAATGTGCTGCTGAAAGTGATTATCGAAACCGGTGAGCTGAAAGAGGCGGCGCTGATTCGTCAGGCTTCTGAAATCTCCATCGATGCCGGTGCTGATTTTATCAAAACCTCAACCGGTAAAGTGCCGGTTAACGCCACCCCGGAAGTCGCCGAAATTATGATGACGGTTATCCGCGATAAAGGCGTTAAAGCTGACGTCGGTTTTAAACCTGCTGGTGGCGTGCGCAGCGCAGAAGATGCCGCCATCTACCTGAAACTGGCTGACGATATCCTTGGCAGCGACTGGGCCGATGCGCGCCATTTCCGCTTTGGCGCTTCCAGCCTGTTAACCAGCCTGCTGAACGCGGCCGGTCATCAGGTTGCAGCCAGTAAATCTGCTTACTAATCAGTAACGACGGCAAGCATGCCGTCGCCGTTTTCAATGAGATTGCACCGTATTCCGAGATAATCCGGGCGAGAGACTTCTCGCCCACTTACCTTTTTAAACAGGGGGTTTACCTTGTTTTTGCCGCAAGAAATTATCCGCAAAAAACGCGATGGCCAGCCACTGAACGAAGATGAGATCCGCTTTTTTATTAATGGCGTACGTGATAACACCGTTTCTGAAGGGCAGATCGCTGCACTGGCGATGACCATTTACTTCCACGATATGTCCCTGCCTGAACGTGTGGCGCTGACCATGGCGATGCGTGATTCGGGTACGGTGCTGAACTGGCAATCGCTGAATCTCAATGGCCCGATCGTCGATAAACATTCGACCGGTGGTGTCGGTGATGTGACCTCGCTGATGCTGGGTCCCATGGTTGCCGCCTGCGGCGGCTATGTGCCAATGATCTCTGGCCGTGGGCTGGGCCATACCGGCGGTACGCTGGATAAACTGGAAGCGATTCCTGGTTTTAATATTTTCCCGGATGATGAGACATTCCGCCGCATCATCAAGGATGTCGGTGTGGCGATTATTGGCCAGACTAACTCGCTGGCACCGGCTGACAAGCGCTTCTACGCGACGCGTGACATCACCGCTACCGTTGACTCGATTCCGCTGATTACCGCGTCAATCCTTGCGAAGAAGCTGGCCGAAGGTCTCGATGCGCTGGTAATGGACGTCAAAGTGGGTTCCGGTGCTTTTATGCCGACCTTCGAGCAATCTGAGCTGCTGGCGCAGGCGATTGTTGGCGTGGCGAATGGCGCAGGCTGTAAAACCACCGCGCTGCTGACCGATATGAACCAGGTGCTGGCATCCAGCGCCGGTAACGCGCTGGAAGTGCGTGAAGCGGTGCAGTTCCTGACCGGAGCTTACCGTAATCCACGTCTGTATGAAGTGACGATGGCGCTGAGCGCCGAAATGCTGATCTCGGGTTCACTGGCCGTCGATGAAAAAGATGCCCGCGCTAAACTGCAAGCGGTGCTGGATAACGGCAAAGCCGCAGAGATCTTTGCGCGCATGGTGGCGGCGCAAAACGGCCCGACTGACTTTATTGATAATCTCGACCGCTATCTGCCAGCGCCGATGCTGAGCAAAGCGGTCTATGCCGATCGCTCCGGCATCGTCAGCGCCATGGACACCCGCGCGTTGGGTATGGCGGTGGTATCGATGGGCGGTGGCCGTCGCCGCGCCAGCGACAGCATTGATTACAGCGTTGGACTGAGCGATATGGCACAGCTCGGTGAACAGATTGATGCGCAGCGTCCGCTGGCAATTATTCACGCCTCCAGCGAGGCCAGCTGGCAGGAAGCTGCCCTGGCGCTGAAATCGGCGATCGCAGTCAGCGATAGTGCGCCGCAATCTACACCAGTTATCTATCGCAGAATTACTGAATAAGCGTCATACTATTCTGATCGCTATTTTTTAATCCTCATCGCGTTGATACGCAGGAGAGCAGGATGAAACGTGCATTTATCATGGTGCTTGATTCCTTCGGAATCGGTGCCAGCAAAGACGCCGACAAGTTCGGCGATAAAGGCTCGGATACCCTGGGCCACATTGCTGAGGCGTGCTTTAAAGGTGAAGCGGATCATGGGCGTAAAGGGCCACTGCATCTGCCAAATCTGACCGCACTGGGCCTCGGCAAAGCCGCGGAAGAATCCACGGGCACTTTCCCGCCGGGCTTGGATCCTAACGCCGAAATTATTGGTGCTTACGCCTACGCCAGCGAGCTGTCGTCTGGTAAAGATACGCCGTCGGGCCACTGGGAAATCGCCGGTGTACCGGTGCTGTTTGACTGGGGCTACTTCAGTGACAAGCAGAACAGCTTTCCGCAGGAACTGCTGGACAAGCTGGTAGAGCGCGCCAATTTACCGGGCTACCTCGGTAACTGCCACTCTTCCGGCACCGTAGTGCTTGATGAGCTGGGTGAAGAGCATATGAAAACCGGCAAGCCGATTTTCTATACTTCTGCTGACTCGGTGTTCCAGATTGCCTGTCATGAAGAGACGTTCGGCCTCGACCGTCTGTATGAGCTGTGCGAAATCGCTCGTGAAGAGCTGACCGAAGGCGGCTATAACATCGGCCGCGTGATTGCGCGTCCGTTTGTGGGTGATAAAGCCGGTCAGTTCGAGCGTACCGGTAACCGTCACGATCTGGCGGTAGAGCCGCCAGCGCCAACCATGCTGAAAAAGCTGGTGGATGAGCAGGGCGGTGAAGTGATTTCGGTGGGTAAAATTGCCGATATCTATGCCCATGTTGGTATCACCAAAAAGGTCAAAGCCACCGGTCTTGATGCGCTGTTTGATGCCACGATTAAAGAGATGGCATCCGCGCCGGATAACGCCATCGTCTTTACCAACTTCGTTGACTTCGACTCGGCCTGGGGCCACCGTCGCGACGTAGCGGGTTATGCCGGCGGACTGGAGTTGTTTGACCGTCGTCTGCCGGAGCTGATGGCACTGGTTAAAGAGGGCGATATTCTGATCCTCACCGCCGACCACGGTTGTGACCCAACCTGGCCAGGTACCGATCATACGCGTGAGCACATTCCGATTATGATCTACGGCCCGAATGTGAAGCCAGGCTCGCTGGGATACCGTGAAACTTTCGCCGATATCGGCCAGACCGTGGCGAAATACTTTGGCCTGTCCGATATGGATTACGGCAAAAATATGCTGTGATTGCAGCACAATGCAACCACTTCGGGGCCGCGCTTGCTGGCCCCACACTGACTAATTAAGGAATACTAAATGGCAACGCCTCATATTAACGCCGAGATGGGTGATTTCGCTGACGTGGTTCTGATGCCGGGCGACCCGCTGCGTGCTAAGCATATTGCTGAAACCTTCCTCGACGACGCGGTTGAAGTGAATAACGTGCGTGGCATGCTTGGTTACACCGGTACTTATAAAGGCCGTAAAATCTCCGTAATGGGCCACGGCATGGGCATTCCGTCCTGCTCGATTTACACCAAAGAGCTGATCACCGATTTTGGCGTGAAGAAAATCATTCGTGTCGGTTCATGCGGTGCGGTTCGTGCGGATGTGAAACTGCGTGACGTGGTGATTGGTATGGGTGCCTGCACCGATTCCAAAGTTAACCGTCTGCGTTTTAAAGATCACGATTTCGCGGCGATTGCTGATTTTGACATGGTGCGTAACGCCGTAGACGCAGCTAAACAACTCGGTGTTGATGCGCGCGTTGGCAACATCTTCTCTGCTGATCTGTTCTATACGCCAGATCCGCAGATGTTCGACGTGATGGAGAAATACGGCATCCTCGGTGTGGAAATGGAAGCGGCGGGCATTTACGGTGTGGCGGCTGAGTTTGGTGCTAAAGCGCTGACCATCTGTACCGTGTCTGACCATATCCGTACCCATGAGCAGACCACCGCGGCTGAACGTCAGACGACGTTTAACGATATGATTAAAATCGCGCTGGAATCCGTGCTGTTGGGTGACAAAGAGTAAATCTCTGCTGAACCCGGGGGCGGTATTCTCACCGCCCCAGTAACCGGCAGTTATTCTGCAACATTACCTAATCACTTACTCCCTCGTAATCAGGCTTTCTCTTCTTTTACCGTTTCGCCAGCGTCAGCTTCTTCTTCATCGTCCTCTTTAACCGGAGTGCTGGCGGTCAGCAGGAACGGTGATTGCTGCCAGCGTGTGCGGCGATCACGCAGCAGAGTACGCGTCAGAATGATGCCAATCGCCAGCGCCAGCAGCATCATCAGGCGCAGAATATTGGTGGTGTTGTCGACCTGTTTGGCCTCGGTCACCAGTACGTGGGTATCCAGCGTGACGCGCAAGAATCCCAGCGGGCTGCCGTTGCTTGCCAGCGGCTGCACAATTTGATGATTGAAATAGCTACCGGCGCGCTTTCCGTCAAGCGCCAGACGGTCGCGCACATTAATGTTTTCGCCGCTACGCGCCAGCAGAGTGCCATCATCGTTATACACCGAGGCATCCAGAATCCGGCTGCGATCGGTCATCTGGCCGAGCAGCGCCTGAATCTGCTGGCGATTATCCTCGCTGTTTTCCATCAGCGGCGTCAGGCTAAAAGCCACCTGTTTTGTCAGGGTGCGCGCCAGCTCTTCTACCTGGCCGGATCGCGCCATCTGATGGCCGAGGCTGAACCACGATGCGCCCTGCATCAGTACGACCAGTAGCGTCAGGCAGATCAGTACAATCACGGTACGATGCAGGCGAAATTTCAGTTTAGCTTTAGCCATCTCTAACCTTTGAATTTTGTGAACAGCGAAGACGCTGTTTTCGACAGTTTATGTTGCCAGAAGCGCGGCATACAAGGTAGCCTCTTGCGTGGTTTTGTTTAGGTTGCGTAGCGAAACCTTACGCAGCCTGATATGTCCCCTACAGGAGCTGTAATGCCAAATCGTCTGACCTGGTGTGACCTGCCTTCCGATGTCTCTCTCTGGCCAGGTTTACCTCTTTCTCTTAGCGGCGACGAAGTGATGCCGCTGGATTATCGTGCCGGGCGTACCGGTTGGTTGCTTTACGGGCGTCAGCTCGATAAAGCTCGTCTGACCCAGTATCAGCACCAGCTGGGTGCTGCGATGGTGATCGTCAGCGCCTGGTGCGTGGATGATTATCAGGTGATTCGTCTGGCCGGGTCGCTGACGCCGCGCGCGACCAAACTGGCGCATGACGTCGGGCTGGATGTGGCGCCGCTGGGCAAAATACCTCATCTGAAAACCCCGGGTCTGCTGGTGATGGATATGGACTCGACGGCTATCCAGATTGAGTGCATCGACGAAATCGCTAAACTGGCAGGCTGCGGTGAGCAGGTCGCGGAAGTGACCGAGCGGGCAATGCGCGGTGAACTCGATTTTGCGGCCAGCCTGCGTCAGCGTGTTGCCACGCTGAAAGACGCCGACGCCAATATTCTCAAACAGGTTCGCGATGAGCTGCCATTAATGCCAGGCTTAACCACGCTGGTACAGAAGCTACAGGCTCTTGGCTGGCAGGTCGCTATCGCGTCCGGTGGTTTTACCTACTATGCAGAATATCTGCGTGACAAGCTGCATTTGGCGGCGGTGGCGGCCAACGAGCTGGAGATCTGTGATGGCAAGCTGACCGGTGAAGTGATCGGCCAGATCGTTGATGCGCAATATAAAGCGAAAACGCTGCTGGAGCTGGCGAAGAAGTTTGCTATCGCAGAAGATCAAACCGTGGCGATCGGCGACGGAGCGAACGATCTGCCGATGATCGCTGCATCCGCGCTTGGCATTGCGTATCACGCCAAACCGACCGTAAATGAAAAAACCGAAGTGACAATCCGCCATGCGGATTTGATGGGCGTGTTCTGTATTCTCAGCGGCAGCCTGATTCACGAAGAGCGTTAATCTAAGGATAAAATTTGGCAAAAGCGGTAAAACGCGCCTTCGTTTGCAACGAATGTGGCGCAGACTATCCGCGCTGGCAGGGGCAATGTAGCGCCTGCCAAGCCTGGAATACCATTACTGAAGTGCGCCTTGCCGCTTCACCCACGGTGGCGCGTAACGAGCGTCTGTCGGGATACGCCGGTAGCGCCGGCACCAGCCGGGTGCAGAAACTTTCTGAGATCAGCCTTGAAGCTCTGCCGCGTTTTACCACCGGCTTTAAAGAGTTTGACCGCGTGCTCGGCGGCGGCGTGGTGCCTGGCAGTGCTATCCTGATTGGCGGTAACCCCGGCGCAGGAAAAAGTACTCTGCTGCTGCAAACGTTGTGTAAGCTGTCGGAAGGAATGAAAACCCTGTACGTCACGGGTGAAGAGTCGCTACAACAGGTGGCGATGCGTGCGCATCGATTAGGCCTGCCCACCGAAAATCTCAATATGCTGTCGGAAACCAGCATCGAGCAGATCTGTCTGATCGCCGAGCAGGAACAGCCGAAGCTAATGGTGATTGACTCAATCCAGGTGATGCATATGGCGGATATTCAGTCGTCGCCTGGCAGCGTCGCGCAGGTGCGTGAGACCGCCGCTTACCTGACCCGCTTCGCCAAAACGCGCGGTGTGGCGATAGTAATGGTGGGCCATGTCACCAAAGACGGCTCGCTGGCCGGTCCAAAAGTGTTGGAACACTGTATCGACTGTTCGGTACTGCTGGATGGCGATGCCGATTCTCGCTACCGCACGCTGCGCAGCCATAAAAACCGCTTTGGTGCGGTGAATGAGCTGGGGGTGTTTGCCATGACTGAGCAGGGGCTGCGTGAAGTCAGCAATCCTTCGGCAATCTTCCTGTCGCGCGGTGATGAAGTGACCTCAGGCAGTTCGGTAATGGTGCTGTGGGAAGGGACACGCCCGCTGTTGGTTGAGATCCAGGCGCTGGTTGATCATTCGATGATGGGCAATCCGCGTCGTGTCGCGGTGGGGCTGGAGCAGAACCGCCTGGCGATTTTGCTGGCGGTACTGCATCGGCATGGTGGCCTGCAAATGGCCGATCAGGATGTGTTCGTCAATGTGGTGGGTGGCGTCAAGGTGACGGAAACCAGTGCCGATTTGGCGCTGATGTTGTCTATGGTCTCCAGTCTGCGCGACCGCCCGTTGCCGCAGGATCTGGTGGTATTCGGTGAAGTCGGCCTTGCCGGAGAGATCCGTCCGGTGCCAAGCGGTCAGGAGCGTATTTCTGAAGCCGCCAAGCATGGGTTCCGCCGCGCCATTGTTCCGGCCGCTAACGTGCCGAAAAAACCGCCGGAAAATATGCAGGTATTTGGTGTTAAGAAACTGGCTGACGCGCTGGCGATTCTCGAAGATTTATAATTTCCTGCGCCGGGCATTCCCGGCGTCAGGTGGTCAGTGTATTCCGGATTGATATGCAGGAGGCAGTTCATGTCGTCATTTGATTATCTGAAAACGGCTATTCGCCAGCAGGGCCACACTCTGCAACAGGTGGCGGACGCCAGCGGCATGACCAAAGGCTATCTCAGTCAGTTACTGAATGCCAAAATCAAAAGCCCCAGCGCGCAAAAGCTGGAGGCGCTGCATCGTTATTTGGGGCTGGAGTTTCCGCGTCGTGAAAAAACCGTCGGTGTGCTGTTCGGTAAATTTTATCCGTTACACACCGGTCATATCTATCTGATTCAGCGCGCCTGTAGCCAGGTGGATGAGCTGCATATCATTATGGGATATGACGAACCGCGCGATAAGATGCTGTTTGAAAACAGTGCCATGTCACAACAGCCGACCATCAGTGACCGCCTGCGCTGGCTGCTGCAAACATTTAAATATCAGAAAAATATTCGCATTCACTCGTTTAACGAAGAGGGAATGGAGCCTTATCCGCACGGCTGGGATGTCTGGAGCCAGGGCATCACGGCGTTTATGGCGAAGCAGGGTATTGAGCCAAACCGCGTTTATACCAGCGAAGAGCAGGACGCAGCACAATATTCTGAGCATCTGGGTATTGAATCGGTGCTGATCGATCCAAAACGATCGTTTATGAACATTAGCGGTGCGCAGATTCGCCAGGATCCTTTCCGCTACTGGGACTACATTCCGACGGAAGTGAAACCGTTCTTCGTGCGCACCGTGGCGATTCTCGGTGGCGAATCGAGCGGGAAATCGACGCTGGTTAATAAGCTGGCGAATATCTTTAATACTACCAGTGCGTGGGAGTTTGGTCGCGATTACGTCTTCTCGCATCTCGGTGGTGATGAGATGGCGTTGCAATATTCGGACTACGACAAAATTGCGCTGGGTCAGGCACAATATATTGATTTTGCAGTTAAATATGCCAATAAAGTGGCGTTTATCGATACCGATTTTGTCACTACTCAGGCATTTTGTAAAAAGTATGAAGGGCGTGAGCATCCGTTTGTGCAGGCGCTGATTGATGAGTACCGCTTTGACCTGGTGATCCTGGTGGAGAATAACGTGCCATGGGTGGCAGACGGTCTGCGTAGTCTCGGCAGCTCGGTGGATCGTAAGGAGTTTCAGGATCTGCTTATCACCATGCTTAACGATAACCAGGTTCCATTTGTGCATGTTGAAGAGGATGATTACGACAGTCGTTTTCTGCGCTGCGTCGAATTAGTCAAGGAGATGTTAGGGAATCGCTGAGGCGAATTCCCTAACCGGTTATACCGTGGTTTGCTGACAAATTTGCAAGTTTGACGTAAGTAAGTTGACAGAATAGACAGGTAAAATTGTTCTGTTCTTAAAGACTACGGAGAGTCGAACTTATGCGTTTACTGTTAGTGGAAGACGAGCAAAAAACCTCATCCTATATTCGCCGTGCGCTGGTTGAACAGAGCTATTCTGTTGATGTTGCGGAAGATGGCAATGAAGGATTATTCCTGGCTCTGCAACATGATTATGACGTGATCATCCTCGATGTAATGTTACCAGGCCTCGATGGCTATGCCGTGCTGGAAAAGATCAGGGCAGTGAAACAAACGGCTGTTTTGATGTTATCAGCAAGAAGTTCGGTTGATGAAAGAGTGCGAGGGCTGCGATCCGGAGCGGATGATTATCTGGCTAAACCGTTCTCATTGATTGAGCTGGTGGCACGTATTCAGGTTTTGCTGCGGCGAAAAATGTCCGATGCCAGCGATCCTCAGCATCTGTGCATTGACGATCTGCAAATCGATCTTATTGCGCGGAAAGTTTTTCGCGCTGGCATCCGCATTGATCTGACGGCAAAAGAGTTTTCATTATTAAGTCTTCTGGCCAGGCATCAGGGAAAAATTCTGTCGAAGATGATGATCGCTGAAGAAGTCTGGGATATGAATTTCGACAGTGATGCAAATGTGGTTGAAGTTGCCATTAAGAGGTTACGTAATAAAATTGACGTACCCTATGAGGATAAACTTATTCACACTGCGCGCGGCATGGGATATGTGTTGGAAACGCGCACTTCGCGCATTACTCATCGGGAGTATGCGCCATGAAAACCTCTATTTCCCTTCGGCTGACCTGCCTGTTTGCCACACTGCTGATTGTTATTATGTTGATTTCCAATTGCTTTTTGAGAACATCGTTATTCTCATCGCTGGAAAACCTGATGCAGAAAGAACTTATCTTCCGTCACTCGCTAATGGCAAAATATATTTCTACCCAGGGAAGTGCCAGTCACTGGTCGAATGTCAAAGATAAGATAGCGACGTTAACCGAGCATGAAGGAAGGAAGGTTGACTATCTTGTTCTCAGCAAAGACAGAAAATTTAATTTGGGCGGTGAAGTAGCCGATAAAATAAACTATGATGGCTTGCCCGAAGGGTTTTCAACTGTTCATCATCAGAATGAATCCTACCCGCTGTATATTCTGGTTGAGACCCTCAAACCTCTGGGGGAAAGACCAGAAGTAAAATTTATTGTCGCGATTAAATCCAAACCTTATTATGCAACTCTTAACGAATTCACCCGTTCTCTGGTGTTTATTTCACTTGCAGGGCTGATTCTGGTGGTGATGTTAAGTTATTTTCTCGCACGTTATGGATTACGTCCGGTAAGAAAACTGAGCGAACAGGCAAATTGCCTTGCACCGGGCAAACAGTTCCAGCGTCTTGATTGTGATACCTTGCCGGATGAACTGTATTCATTAGCGGTCTCTTTTAATGGTGTCCTTGAGCGTCAGGAAGTCGCCTGGAAACAGCTTGAAAGCTTTAATGCTAATGTTGCGCACGAACTCAGAACCCCTCTTACTAATCTGATCGGTCAAACTCAACTCGGCTTGTCGCGTCCGGGAGCCTCTGACGAGCTTGGCGAACTGCTTGAATCGAATCTGGAAGAGCTGGGGCGTATGGCATCGATTGTGAATGATATGCTGTTCCTTTCACACGCTCAGGCTGGTCAGCATGCGGTTGAGCTCAGTCAGGTCTCACTGCGTGAAGAAACACGCAAAACCTGCGAATATGTCGAACCCTCTTTCCTCGAGAAAAATATCAATATCGATGTGATTGGGGATGTTCAGGTAATGATTGATAAAAGACTCTTTCATCGGGCACTGGCTAATTTGCTGGAAAATAGCGCGCGTTATGCGCTAGCAGGTAGCTCAGTCGGGGTTGCATTGTCACAACAAGGAAATTTTACTTATATTGCGGTATCAAATGTGGGGGAGCCGATTGAACCTCAGCATTTAAGCCGACTGTTTGAGCGCTTCTATCGTGTCGATGAGGCGCGTAATCTGAGCAGTGTTCACCATGGATTAGGGCTGGCTATCGTCAAGGCTGTTGCCCTGATGCATGGCGGAGAAGCTTTTGCCCGCAGTGAAAATGGCGTAAATACCTTTGGCTTCACCTTGAGGATAAATGCCCCGGATATAGCCAGTAACAGGGCGATTTTATCTGCCAGTCGTGTTTCAGTTGAGGCGTTGTGATCATTGTTTTCGTTGCCTGTCCTGATGGGGAAGAATAATCCATCAAAGACAGGCAATCTCATTATCGATTGAAGATATGTGAGCGGGAATAGCGTTGTTTAGCGATAGATAACTGCAACACCAAACTGCCTGTTGTTGCCTCCGGTAGCAATAATTTTATAGGCGGTTGCACCGGCTTCAACAGCCTTTTCTCTGAGCTTTCCTGATACTTCTGACGGTGTTGACATGCCGCTAACGCTAATGACACCTATTTTTTCTTTACCGTAATCAGACGAAATAAGATCTGCTGCGATAACATTTTTAGTCGCAAACAGTGAAATAACAGCGAGCGCGGCGATGGACTTAATTTTCATCTCTTTTCCTCTTTATTTAATATTGTCATTGTAAATTTATTGATTGCGTTTCATCGCTTTACTGTATCAATTGAAGCTGTCATCAAAATTACCCTGGGATGACAAAGCTGACAGAATGAGCGGTGCTTACATTTCTTTTACTTTGACGATATTTCAACGGCGGTTGCCTGAATCGCCTGGAAAAGACGCGTGAAAATGCCTGCTGCGACTCAAAGCCATAACTATAACAAATATAGCTAATGCTATAATCCGTTTCATGGAGATCCCGTGCTGCCAATTCTAACTTTCTGTTTCTGATGTAACTTGCCAGATTTTCATTGGTTATCTTGCGAAATAACTTTTGTAGATACCATTTTGAATAGCCTGATTTTTTAACTACGTCAGTTATTTTTATTGGGTAACGGATGTTTTCTTCTATCCAGATTAACAAGTGAGCGACTGTTTCATGATGTCTGTCCATTGACAACTCCTGTATTAATATCCTGTTGGTAATTAACTGAATTAATCAGCGGCTGTGTGTCAATCTGATTTAAACCTGCGGAAAGATGCTGGCATCGTGCTTATTTTTCCGCTTGATGCGAAAAATTCGGGTAATAATAACAAAGAAAACCGGAACAAAATGGATCACCAGAAAAGTCGAGGCTAACACTCCGCCGAGCACCGCAGTGCCAATTGCATTCTGGCTGGCTGCTCCAGCACCACTGGCAAAAAATAGCGGAAGAACACCCAGCATAAAAGCCAGTGAGGTCATGACTATCGGCCGCAGTCGCTGGCGTGCGGCGAGCATAGCGGATTCAGTGGCACTTCCCCCTGAGTCATAATGTGCTTTGGCAAACTCAACAATCAGGATGGCATTCTTTGCTGCCAGTCCTATGGTGGTCAGTAAGCCAATTTGGAAGTAAACATCATTTGCCAGCCCACGAAGCAGCATCAGCAGTACTGTGCCAATAATGCCGCCAGGCACCGCCAGTATCACAATTGAAGGAATGCTCCAGCTTTCATAAAGCCCTGCCAGACATAAAAAAATCACCATCAAAGACATTAAGTACAGCATCGCCGTCTGCGACCCGGCTTTCCTCTCTTCATAGGAGAGACCGGTCCAGTCGTAGCCCACACCGTCCGGCAAGGTGGCGGCAAGGCGCTCTATTTCTGCTATCGCATCGCCTGAACTGTAACCGCTCGCCGGAACGCCCTGGATATTATAGGCGGGAACGCCGTTATATCGCGTCAGCTTCTGCGAACCCACCCCCCATTCTGCCGCCGCGAAGGATGAAAACGGCACCATATTTCCCAGTTCATTACGCACATACCATTTGTGCAGGTCATCAGGTTGCATACGTGATTCTGCCTGCCCCTGAATATAAACGCGCTTGACGCGTCCGCGATCGATAAAGTCATTGATATATCCCGACCCCCAGGCGAGTGATAATGTTTGATTAATTTCATTTAATGGCACACCTAACGCTTTGGCCCGCTCTTTATCAATTACCAGTTGATATTGCGCAGCATCTTCAACGCTATTTACCCGAATATTCGCCAGTATTGCGCTTTGACGCGCCTGGTCGATAAACAAGTTACGTGCGGCCAGAAAGGCTTGATGATCGAGGCCCGCCTGATTCATTAACTGGAGATTAAAACCTGCCACATTACCCAGTTCCCTGACCGATGGCGGCATTGAGACAACCACGTTTGCATCCCTGAGCTGCTCCCTGAACACGGCATTAAGCCGCTGCGTAACCGCTTCGGCATGCTGAGCCGGCGCGGTTCTCTGCTCCCAGGGTAATAACCGCACCCAGATCATCCCGGTATTTTGGCCACGCCCACCAAAATTAAATCCGGAGCCGATAAATGCGGATAAAACCGTGTCTTTCTCTTTCGTCAGCAAGTATTCACTGGCTTGATGCAGTATTTGCTGTGTGCGTTCAGCACTGGAGCCGGCGGGAGTGGTTATCTGCACAAACAAAAATGCCTGATCTTCCTGCGGCAGAAATGAGCCAGGTAAGCGGATAAACATCACTACCGTTACCACAATCAGCAGAATATACAGAGCGATAAGTCGTAAAGGACGCGTAATACAGTGACCGACCAGGTTGCTGTAACGATCTGTTATTTGCTCAATAAATCGATTTATGTTTTGGAAAAAACGTCCCTGATGGCGATCGGCAGTGGGCGTTTTCAACAGCGTGGCGCAAAGGGCGGGGGTAAAAATGAGGGCGATAAATAGCGATAAAACCATCGCGGTAATAATGGTAATCGCGAACTGACGATAGATAACGCCGGTCGAACCGCTAAAAAACATCATCGGGATAAACACCGCGGATAACACCATTGTCATACCAAACAGCGCGCCGCTAATCTGCTTCATCGATTGCCGTGTCGCCTGTACCGGTGACAGTTTCTGCTGCTGCATAAGGCGCTCAACGTTCTCTACCACCACAATGGCATCGTCCACCAATAGCCCAATAGCGAGTACCATCGCAAACATGGTCAGCGTATTGATGCTGTAACCGAGGGTAGAAAGTACGCCAAATGTCCCGAGTAAAATAACCGGGATAGCTAAGGTTGGGATCAATGTTGCTCTTAAATTTTGCAAAAAAAGAAACATAATAACGAAGACCAGCACAATGGCTTCGATAAGTGTTTTCACCACATTCTTAATCGAGAGACTAATAAAAGGCGTCGAGTCATAGTTGGTGACGACTTCAAAACCCGGCGGGAAAAAAGGCCGCAGCTGATCAAGAGTGGCATACACCGCTTTTGCGGTATCAAGCGCATTCGCCTCGCTGGCAACTCGCACCGCAAGCCCGGCAGCGGGCTTCCCGTTGTACCAGGAGGTTACCGCATAGTTTTGCGCCCCCAGCTCAACTTTTGCCACGTCACCTAAGCGAACCTGAGATCCATCGCTGTTGGTTTTAATCAGAATGGCAGCGAATTCCTCCGGATATTGCAGGCGCGTTGCTCCCTGAATCGTCGCGTTTATTTCCTGTCCTCGCGCGGCGGGCAGGCCGCCTAACTGACCGGATGAAATTTCAATATTTTGTTCACTCACCGCGCGGCTGACATCCGTTGCCGTCAGATTGAATTTAAATAATGCTGCCGGATCGAGCCATATCCGCATCGCGTAAGGCGATCCAAAAAGCTGGAAGTCCCCTACGCCAGCGGTGCGACCGATCGGATCCTGAATAAATGTTGCAACATAATCCGCGATATCCTGGCGCGACATGCTGCCATCTTTGGAGATAAAACCGAGAAACAACAGGTTATTTGCCGGTGCTTTGGTTACCCGAATACCCTGTTGTTGCACTTCGACCGGCAGCATCGGTTGCGCCAGCGAGATTTTATTCTGCACCTGAACTTGCGCGGTATCGGCATTGGTACGCTGAGAAAAGGTCAACACGATGGTCATGCTGCCATCAGAATGACTTTCAGATGACATGTACTCAAGATTATCAAGGCCATTCATCTGCTGCTCGATAACCTGCACCACAGAATCTTGCCCGGTTTTGGCTGAAGCGCCGGGCCAGTTGATATGAATATTGATGGTTGGCGGGGCAATGGCCGGGAATTGACTGACCGGCATCGAGAACATCGCCAGGCCACCAAACAGCATGATCAATATGGCAATAACCCATGCCAAAACCGGACGCGCAATAAAGAAAGTAGCCATCAGGCGCGCCCTCCGGCAGCGGTGGCGATGTCATCCGCAGACGAGCGCCACTCCTCAACCGCTACCGTCATCCCTGGTTTTACTCTTTGGCTGCCCTCGATAATGACTCTGTCACCCGGTTTAACGCCCTGCGTCACTAACCAACTATCGTCAATGGCCTGTGCGGTGCGGATAACTCGTTGCTCAACGATATTGCTGTCATTAACCAGCAGAACCAGCGAATCTCCTTGTACTGAGCGGGTGACGCCGCGCTGGGGGATCAGTAATCCTTCGGCAGCGATACCCTGGTTCAGACGCGCTTTAACAAACATACCGGGCAAAAGCAGGCGTTCCGGGTTGGGAAACAGTGCGCGCAGCACAATGGATCCGGTTGAGCGATCGACCGTTACTTCGGCAAATTGTAATGTGCCCTGATGGGCGTATTCCGTATTGTCTTCAAGTCGTAACTGCACGCTGGCGGACATTTTTGCACTGCCACGGCTTAATTCACCACTGTCGAGCATTTGCCTCAGACGCAGCAGTTCGCTGCTGGACTGCACGATATCGACATAAATAGGATCAATTTGCTGAATAGTGGCAATTGCCATTTCCTGTTGAGCCGTGACCAGGGCACCTTCAGTCACCCGCGAGCGGCCAATAATGCCGTTCAGTGGAGAAAGCACGCGGGTAAAAGAGAGATTAATATTAGCGGTATCCAGCGCGGCCTGCGCCGCCAGTACATCAGCCTGAGATTGATTTTTGCCGGACTCGGCATTTTCATAATCCTGACGGCTGATAATATTTTGCTTAGCCAGGGTGTTATATCGATGCAGTAGCTGTGAGGCAATATGTAGCTGGGCGTTAGCGCGAGCCAGGGATGCTTGCCTTTGCCTGACTTCTGCCTCGAAAAGTGCAGCATTAATCTGATATAACGGTTGATCAAGGCCGATCTCTTCTCCCTCAATAAATAATCGTTGCTGAATAATGCCACTGACTTGCGGCCGAACTTCTGCCTGACGAAATGGCATGGTTCTGCCGGGCAATTCAGTGGTAATTTCGACCGGCTGTTTATGCAATGTCACTACGCCAACTTTTGACGGCGGCGTCGCTGATTTTGCGGCGGATTTTTCTGGCAATGACCTGAGTTGCATTGCGACCAACGCCAGAATAATCACGCCAGCCATAATTAATATGATTTTGTTGATCATAATTACCTCGCAAATATTTCGCGCTTATTGGCCTGGCGAAAATGTCGGCCAGTGGGAATATTGAAAGGTCACTATATATTTTATCTGCTGACATCGGCATGACAGCAAAATAACAAACAGGTCAGATTATGATTTTCTGGCGATTATTTTAACGTTAAGTGGTGAATTAATTATCACTCAATATATTTAGTGTTCAAGAGAAGTGAATTTATCGGCAATTTAATGTGAGGGGAGGGCGTTGTCCTGATGGGCAATAAGTCATTCATCGTCTGGAAATGGAAAAGGCTTTTTCTGGGGATTTCCCCCAGAAAAAGAGGCTGATACTTAATACACTATTACTACTTTTCCGCGCATATGGCCTTCCAGCACGCGCTGATGAGCTTCAGTCAGGGTTTCCACTGACAGTCCTTGCAAGGTCTCATTTAGCGTGCTGGCAATTTTACCGGCATCCAGTAATGCGGCGACGTCATCAAGAATTTCTCCCTGACGGGCGATATCCGGCGTGTTATACATGCTGCGGGTATACATAAACTCAAAGTGCAGCGCCGCGCTTTTCAGCTTCAGCTCATTCATATCCAGCGGCTGCTCATTTTCCACAATGGTGCAGATATGGCCCTGCGGCGCAATCAGCTTCGCCATGGTGTCCCAGTGGCCGTCGGTATCATTCAGGCAGAAAATATAATCCACCTGTTTCAGGCCCAGCTTCTCCAGTTCGCCTGGCATATCCTTGTAGTTAATTGTCAGGTCAGCACCGCGATCCAGGCACCACTGCACGGAATCCGGGCGTGAGGCGGTCGCAATCACTTTCAGTTTGCTGTGCAGTTTGGCAAACGGGATCGCCAGTGAACCAACGCCGCCAGCGCCGCCAACAATCAACAGGGTTTTACCTTCCGGCGCATCCTGAATATTCAGCCGCTCAAACAGGCCCTCCCAGGCGGTCAGCGCGGTCAGCGGAATAGCCTGATGAGCTTCAGTCAGGGTTTCCACTGACAGTCCTTGCAAGGTCTCATTTAGCGTGCTGGCAATTTTACCGGCATCCAGTAATGCGGCGACGTCATCAAGAATTTCTCCCTGACGGGCGATATCCGGCGTGTTATACATGCTGCGGGTATACATAAACTCAAAGTGCAGCGCCGCGCTTTTCAGCTTCAGCTCATTCATATCCAGCGGCTGCTCATTTTCCACAATGGTGCAGATATGGCCCTGCGGCGCAATCAGCTTCGCCATGGTGTCCCAGTGGCCGTCGGTATCATTCAGGCAGAAAATATAATCCACCTGTTTCAGGCCCAGCTTCTCCAGTTCGCCTGGCATATCCTTGTAGTTAATTGTCAGGTCAGCACCGCGATCCAGGCACCACTGCACGGAATCCGGGCGTGAGGCGGTCGCAATCACTTTCAGTTTGCTGTGCAGTTTGGCAAACGGGATCGCCAGTGAACCAACGCCGCCAGCGCCGCCAACAATCAACAGGGTTTTACCTTCCGGCGCATCCTGAATATTCAGCCGCTCAAACAGGCCCTCCCAGGCGGTCAGCGCGGTCAGCGGAATAGCGGCAGCGGCTGCCCAGTCGAGGCTTTTCGGTTTGTGACCGGTAATCCGCGCATCAATCAGTTGCAGCGTGCTGTTACTGCCCGGACGAGTGATATCGCCAGCATAATAAACCTCGTCGCCGGGTTTGAAACCGCTGACTTTGCTGCCGGTTTCCAGCACCACGGCGCTGGCATCCCAGCCCAGAACCCGCGGCGCTTGCAGACCATTCTTCTGTGCGCCTTTATGCACTTTGGTATCCACCGGGTTGACCGATGCGGCCTTCACTTCCACCAACAAATCATATTCACCCGGCGTCGGACGCTCTGGCTGAATTTCAATAAACTGCTGTGGATTTTCCGGATTGATTGCAATCGCTCTGTTATTCATCTCAATTCTCCTCAGGTTAGTGGGTTAATTGTAGATGCTGTAAACTGGAGTGATAAGATGGACAATCAATCACAGAGTGTTCGTCTCAGGTGAACAATCATGTTTAAGCAGTTACAGGATATGGCGCTGTTTGCGCTGGTGGCAGAGGGCGGCAGCTTTACTGCAGCGGCACGCCGCGCCGGGCTACCAAAATCGAGCGTCAGCCAACGCATCAGCCAGCTGGAACAGTCGCTCGGCTTACGTTTGCTGAACCGTACTACCCGCCAGCTGAATCTGACCTTTGCTGGTGAACGTTACCTGATTCACTGTCAGGAGATGCTACAGGCCAGCGAACGCGCCGATCAGGCGATTGAGCGACTGCGCGATAACCCCAGCGGCAGGTTGCGCATCACCAGCCCGGCGGGTATTGGCGCGACGCTGCTGGCGCGTTGTAATGCCGGCTTTCAGCAGCAGTTTCCCGACGTGACGCTGGAAGTCTCGGTATCCGATGATATGCGAGATCTGGTGCAGGATGGCTTTGATATCGCCCTGCGCACCGGCAAGCCGCAGGATTCATCGCTGATTGGCCGGCGCATTGGCTACTGCCAGCGCTATCTGGTGGCGGCTCCGGGCTATCTGGCGCAGCATTCGCCGATTTTGCATCCGCAACAGCTGGCGGAACATCGCTGTATTGCCCATCGCGCCTGGAGCGAATGGCTACTGAAGCGCGGCGAGGAGTGGTACAGCTGGCTACTGCCTCCGACGCATATGACGGACAACCTGGTGTATGCGCGCGAATGTGCGCTACAGGGAGCGGGCATTACCTTGCTGCCGCGCTTTTTAACCCATGATTTAACCCGAGATAATGCGCTGGTACAGGTGTTACCGGAGTGGGAAGTCGAAGGCAATGAGTTATGGCTGGTTTATCCCAGCCGTAAGCTGAACTCACCGGCGCTGGCCTGTTTTATCGACTATGCCATCGGTTCGCCGGTGTTTACGGAGTTCTACAAGTAGCCACTAATGCATAACAGATCAACTTAATAAGCATTCTCATTATCATTTGGCTTTGCTATTCTGCTTGCTTAAGATTTTTCCTGGCTAAATTAAAGGCGGGTGTATGGCAGCGGTTCCGGATTCGACATTATTAACTGAGCCTTGTATCTAATCCTCGGGGCAAGTAATGGTGAAGAGTTATCAGCTAACTGATTATCATTTAAGTGATTAATAAATATAGTATATAAAGCAAGAATGAACAGGGTGAACACTTTTCTACAAAATCATTTTTCTATTACATGAGTTAAATATGCTACTTAGAAGAGTGATCTCACAAAATTTTCTTGTGTGTAAGAATGTGTGCAGGCGTGATTTTTTCGGTATGTAATTTTAATAAAAACATATTATTATCTATTTCTTATCACTCCTGCGATCGACTAAAACCGCGCCCTTAAGCGCGGATCGATACTCATTTATGCAGCTGGAGACTAATTCTTAAAGCCCGGTTTTCCGTTGGCCTGACGCCATTCTTTGACTTCCTGAACAACACCTTCTGGACTATCTTCGCGTCCTTCTCGTGGATAATAAATAAGGTCTGAACCCTCTGGATGTTCACACAGACGTTCAAACTTCAAAAGATTATTTACATCTTCTTCTTCGCTTTCTTCTTCTGCATTGTAGATCCTACTAACCAATGCTAAAAATTCTTGCTCAGTATAATCAGAAATGGATTTTTTATTATTCATATAACCACCTTATTTATTAGAATGAATATCAATATGCCGCCGGGGTGTTGTAACGCCCATGTTATCAACGTCATAGACTTCACCACCTTGGCCTATCGGCTTGATATGATGAATCTCAAACTTGATACGTTTTCCAACTCGCCCCTCTCTATACGTTGCCGGAGCCTTCCCTTTCTTCATATTAATAATATTTGAACCTTTAAATTGCCTTGATAACTCAGGATCTTTAGATACTTCAATCCAAAATGCTTCACGGAACTGGTCAAAGTTCGCAAACGTTCGGCCTCGCAGCTTATCCGCTATTTGGCTTGGAATCGGGGAACCATTACCGGTATTTGCATCCAACAGCCATATCCCGCTGACCTTCTGACCTTTACCCGTAACCTCTCCAGAGCTGTTGCGCAAATATATATATATCGGTGGAACATCCGATATTGGCAAGATAAGAATATAATCTGCAAATTTTTTCTCTTCCGGCGTAGGGCTGGTTGTAGCCTCAATCCCGGTGTCTTCCGGCAGCGGATTAACAATAACAGGATTCGGTATCCTTACCGGATTCTGGTTACCTGTATTTGAAGGAACATTGACACCTGAACTGTCGGGCGTCCAGATAATGGTAATACGCGGATCTTCCTCTGTGGTGAACGTATAAGCTTTTCGGCTGCTGTCCCACTCCATTTTGCGCACACGCACCCTATCTTTACCGGGTGGAGTATGCCAGCCATGAGGAACCGGATTACCTTTATCATCTTGTTCCCATGTATAACGCACACGGCTTGGCGCTTCACGCATCTGTTCCAGACGCATCCGGTCAATAAAGTCCTGTTCACCGTCGTTCAGTCTGCCGGGCATCATTCCCATCACAACTGCTGCGATGGGAGCACCGGGGCCGCTGGCTGCTACCCTTCCGAGTCCTGTAGCCATCTCACCAAGTTTTACTGCCCATGTTCCTGTTGTAATGGCTTTTCCACCCACCAGCCCAAGCACACTGGCTCCTTCAACCGCCATCTGAGCGTTAGCAGCACTTGTGGCTGCTGCTGTTGCCCGCTGGTATTCGACCTCCTCATGATTACCGAACCACCATTTATACAGGGCGCTTCGCTTTTTCGGCTTTGGAATATCTTCTGCAGCTTTCTTTTTCCTGGCTGTCTGAGCGTGCTGGACAACATCATTATCTGATACAGGATCAGCAGGGGGAACGGCCTGATAAAATGCCATCACAGCGAAATTGGTATGAGGTTCCTGATCTTCTCCGGCATCATTACAGCCCTCACCCTGCAGGCAGGATTTGGCGAACACACGATTGCGGTCACGTGCTTCAGCCAGTTGTTTGGCTTTTTCTTCTTCTGCGGCCTTACGTTCAGCAACCCATGCTTCAAGGGCTGCAATAGAAGGATCCGGGCCTCCTCCTACCCACTGTCCGGCAGGCGCAATTATCCAATTCGACCCGGAAGGGCAACCGCAGTGCACAATTGAACCGTCTACCGCTGCTATTTTTCCATTATTGGTATCACGGGGTTCACCGGATACGATAACCCCAACCTCACCACATTTGGGGCATCGGGTAGTTTTATCACCAACACGGACAACCCTTCGTCCGTGCTCGATATCATTGGATATTGAGGCGATACATTCAGCACCCGAGGCTGTTTTATCCCCCTCCAGTGCCGTGCCTCGCCCATAACAGGTAGAACGATTTCCCATTACGCCACCTCGCTTGATGGCAGGAAATCTTCTGGCATCGTTTCTCCTTCACGCCCGACAATCATTGGCCCATGGCACAAAGTGCTGATAATCTCATCACCGTTATCCAGACGGCTACCAACGAGCTCCACACTGCGGGCATTGACTTCACTTCTCTTACCCGCTCCCGTTATAATTTTCGCAGTTCTGCCATTCGCATAAACAACGTCATCACCTTCCAGTGCAACATTCAATTTTGTTCTATCTGAAAGTTCGATCTGATTTCCATTCCAGGAGGCATGAACCGTTCCGCCCTCCCTGGTGAGGCTACCCTCCACAGCAATACGGTACAGGGCCGTAAACGGTGATTGCTCCATTGTTGACAGCAGTTCCGGTGCCAGTTCATTGGTAAATTGACGTGTCATTCCTTTTTCCTTGTCATTCCCATGGTTTAACTGATGAAATTCTAACCGATTTGTAATTTGACTTAAAAGAGATGGTTGTCATGGGGTTAAAAATCAATATCGAAGTAGCAGTGATGGTTTATTTGTGTTCGCTAATATTTATTGTCCCCGCCGTCACTCCGATCTGATTTATCAGCATGGCCAAAACCCTTAACGACACGATAGATTTCGCAGCCTGGCGACCAGGCTGGCCAGCCAACCTTAAATCAACAACAGATCAACTTAATAAGCATTCTCATTATCATTTGGCTTTGCTATTCTGCTTGCTTAAGATTTTTCCTGACTCAATCAAAGGCGGGTGTATGGCAGCGGTTCCGGGTTATCGTGTATTCAATGTGGTGCTTGCACGCAAACAGCTGCTCTCTCCATCAATGCTGTGCTGTGTGTTCAGTGGAGAAGAAGTCCGGCATATGAAGATGGACGCGCCGGATCAGCGCATTAAGCTGCTGTTTCCCGCCCTGAACGGCTCGCCCGCCGCGTTTTCAGTTGAAGGCTCCTGGTGGGAGCAGGCCAAAGCGATGGCAGCAGAGTGCCGCCCGATTGCACGCACTTACACAATTCGCCGCGTGAATGCCGATGCCGGCGAGATGGAAGTCGAGTTTGTGATGCACGGCACGGAGGGGCCAGCATCAGCCTGGGCAGCGGCGGCAGAGCCGGGTGACGGATTGCAGATTGTTGCGCCAAATCGTGACCATTGCGATGACAGCGGCGGTTACGAGTGGAAACCCGATCCGCAGGCAGAACGCGCGCTGGTGATCGCCGATGAGACGGCGCTACCGGCGGCGAAAGGTATTCTTGAGCAGCTGGCACTACGTAAGACGCCACCGCAGGTACAGATTTTCCTCGAAGTGCCGAAGCGAAGTGACTGCATCGATCTGAGCCAGTTCGCTTTTGCTGAAGTGCACTGGCTGCCGCGTGAAGAGAGCGGTGCCAGCTATGGCGAAGCACTGCTGAGTGCGGTTCAGCAGCACGTCAGGCTGCCGGAATATGCGCTGACGCGACAGGCATTACGTGAAGAAGATGAGGGCGAAATTCTTTGGGATCGTGCCGCCAGTGAAGATATCCGTTTTCACGGCTGGGTCGCGGCGGAGTCCCGTTCGGTAAAACATCTGCGCCGCCATCTGATCGGCGAGTGCGGATTATCACAGGATACCATCAGCTTTATGGCCTACTGGAGTCGCGGACGCCGCCCGCAATAAAAAACGGGTGACGTAAACGCCACCCGTTGATGACATCTGTTTTCCTGACGGACGGTGTTCACGCCGCCCGTTCAGAAGAGAGATGCTATTTGGTCATACGTTTGTACTTAATACGCTTCGGCTCCAGCGCTTCCGCGCCGAGGGTGCGTTTCTTATACTCTTCGTATTCAGTAAAGTTACCTTCGAAGAACTCGACTTTACCTTCATTCTGGTAATCCAGAATATGGGTAGCGATACGGTCAAGGAACCAGCGGTCATGCGAGATCACCATGGCACAGCCAGGGAATTCCAGCAGGGCGTTTTCCAGCGCACGCAGGGTTTCGATATCCAGGTCGTTGGTAGGTTCATCGAGCAGCAGCATATTGCCGCCAACCTGCAACAGCTTAGCCAGATGCAGACGGCCACGCTCACCACCGGACAACTCGCCAACGCGTTTGCCCTGGTCGACGCCTTTAAAGTTAAAGCGGCCCACATAAGCACGGCTTGGCATCTCGGTATTACCGATACGCATGATGTCCTGGCCGCCGGACACTTCTTCCCAGACGGTTTTTGAGTTATCCATCGCGTCGCGGAACTGATCGACGGAAGCCAGCTTAACGGTGTCGCCCAGTTCGACGCTGCCGCCGTTCGGCTGTTCCTGACCGGATAACATGCGGAACAGGGTTGATTTACCGGCACCGTTCGGGCCGATAATGCCGACGATTGCGCCCTTCGGTACGGAGAAGGTCAAATCGTCGATCAGTACGCGGTCACCGTAAGACTTGCTCAGGCCGTTAACTTCAACCACTTTGTCACCGAGGCGTGGGCCTGGTGGAATAAACAGTTCGTTGGTTTCGTTACGTTTCTGGTATTCAGTGCTGTTCAGCTCTTCAAAGCGCGCCAGACGGGCTTTGCCTTTAGACTGACGGCCTTTGGCACCCTGACGCACCCACTCCAGCTCTTTCTCAATCGATTTACGACGAGCGGCTTCGGAAGAGGCTTCCTGTGCCAGGCGCTGATCTTTCTGCTCCAGCCATGAAGAGTAGTTACCTTCCCACGGAATACCTTCACCACGGTCAAGCTCCAGAATCCAGCCAGCAACGTTATCGAGGAAGTAACGGTCGTGGGTAATCGCCACCACTGTACCTTCGAAGTCGTGCAGGAAGCGCTCAAGCCACGCCACGGATTCAGCATCCAGGTGGTTGGTCGGTTCATCGAGCAGCAGCATATCTGGTTTTTCCAGCAGCAGACGGCAAATCGCCACGCGGCGACGCTCACCACCGGAAAGGTTAGCGATTTTCGCATCCCAGTCCGGCAGGCGCAGTGCATCAGCAGCGCGCTCCAGTTGGGCATTGAGGTTATGGCCGTCGTGAGCCTGAATAATCTCTTCCAGCTTACCTTGCTCAGCTGCCAGCTTATCGAAATCTGCATCCGGCTCGGCGTACAGTGCGTACACTTCGTCGAGGCGTTTCAACGCGCCGACGACTTCAGACACTGCTTCTTCGATGGATTCGCGAACCGTATGCTCAAGATTGAGCTGCGGTTCCTGCGGCAGATAGCCGATCTTCAGGCCAGGCTGCGGGCGCGCTTCACCTTCGATATCTTTATCGATACCGGCCATGATACGCAGCAGGGTAGATTTACCGGCACCGTTCAGACCCAGTACGCCAATCTTTGCGCCCGGGAAAAAACTCAGGGAGATGTTCTTGAGAATGTGACGCTTCGGCGGAACCACTTTGCCGACGCGATGCATGCTATAGACGAATTGAGCCACGTTAAAATGAGCCTCTTATGGTCTGTGTTGTTGTTGGGGCGGGACTGCCCACTCAGATGACGAAGTTTAGCTGTTTTCCGCCTTTAATCACAGCCGATGCCCGGAGGAATCTGTCGATTTTGCCGAAAGACGGTTTTATATAAAGAGGCGAAAGGCGAGGCCGCCTGCCTCAGGTCATGACCTGAACCTCAGCCTCTTTCATTTTTTGCGCCAGCGCTCGGGGTGGCGCGCTGTCGCTGATCAGATTGTCAAACAGCTGCAATTCGCCGATGCGCGCCGGCAGCACTTTACCGAATTTGCTGCTGTCGGCCAGCAGCACTTTGCGCTGAGCGCGCTGCAATGCGTAGTGCTTCATCTGCAACTCATTGACGTTGTAGCAGGTGGCTCCCTGCTCCGCATCAATGCCCGCCGCAGAAATTAACGCCAGCGAAGGGCAGAGCACATCCAGCACGTGGTGGTGACCAACCGGGGTGAAAATCGCGTTGTCCGGATGAAATTCACCGCCGCTAAGAATGACGTTGCAGGCACTTTTCTCTTTCAGCGCGAGAAAGGTGTTCATTGCGCAGCAGATGGCGGTGAAAGGCAGGCTGTCGTCAATCGCATCGATCACATACGGTATGGTGGTGCCGCAGTCGAAAAATACCGTGTCATTAGCGTTAACCAGCGCCGCGGCCAGCTGGCCGAGCTGCTGCTTTTTACTGACGTTTTGTGACTGTTGATCGGAGACAAAGTAGTGACCATGGCTGTTACGCGGATCGCTGACTATATAGCCCCCCAACAGCACCAGCGTTGACGGCTGCTCGTTCAGATCGCGCCGGATTGTCATCTCGGAGACGGCCAGCAACTGTGCGGCGTCCTTCAGATGGATCTTGTCGATGCGCTTTAACGCCTGCGCCAGTTTATTCACGCGCTCGTCGCGCCGGGTTTCCATGGTGACGTTCCTTAAATGAGTATCCTCTGCCAGATGATGCGATGCGGGTGAACTTCGCGCGCAGCCCATCACAGGCAAGTTCCTGATATTACCTTTAATCAGAACGTCGCGTAAACCTCGCGCACCACCAGAGCAGAGGCGTATCACATCAGAAAATCCGGCTGCTGGCATCGTATTGTGGCTGAGTCAGGGCGTCGGTTATCTCCTGATGGCAAAGAATGATGGAATGGTGATTCACCGCCAGCGGAATGATCTGCAGCTGCGGACAAATCTGCGCCAGACCGTTATCAGCAATCGCGAGAATTTCACGTCCATCAATGCCGCCAGAGAGGCTTAAATCAACAAACTCAGTGGCTTTAAACAGCGTGACTTTGCTGTGGCGCAGTGGCGCGCTGAGACACTGATTATTAATATTGATCTCGGTCTGCTCCACCTGCTGCCCACGTCGGGCGGCTTCGCCTGTAATTCCCATCATCGCCAGAATCGGTGCCAGCATGCCCGGAACAATATGCTGTTGGACCTCGGTCTGGTACAGGCTATCAAGCAGGCAGACGTGAATATCGTTAAAGCCGCGCTGTTCCAGCTGGGCGGCAATCTCCAGCGCGATAATCCCGCCCAACGACCAGCCGAGCAGCCTGACCGTTTTATGGCGCGGCAGGCCATAATTGCAGATATGTTGCAGATAATAGCTGGCCAGCGCGGGCAGCGCGCTGATATGCGGATGATTAAACAGATTGTAATTGTTGACGCCGATGGCGTTAAAGTGGCCGGTCAGCGCGCGTGCTAAATCACGATAAATCTCACAGCCAACTACCGCCGGATGAATCATCCACAGATCGTTGCTGGTCAGCGCGGTGTTCAGCGGCTGAATCAGCACAAAATTGTCGGCTGGCTGGTTAAGCTGTCGCAGCAATTTCTGCATGGCAACCGGGGTGTTATCAGCGAGGCCGGCCGGACTGGCCGCCTGATTACGGTGAATCGCCTGTGCCTGCGCCTGCAACGTCGGATGGATAAACAGCGTTTTCATCTCGGCGTTGATGCCCGCGCGCTTAAGCAGCAGCAGTAGCTGAATGGCGTGCAGCGAGTGGCCGCCAAGGGCGAAAAAATCGTCGCCGCGATCGATGCGATCCACCCCCAGCAGCGACTGCCACCAGTCAGCCAGCTGCTGCTCCTGCTGGTTGGCCGGTGGGCAAAACGCTTTACCGATTATCACCGGTTGCGGTGGCGGTAGCCGTTTGCGATCCAGCTTGCCATTAGCAGAAAGTGGGAAAGCCTCAAGCGCAACCACGCTGCCTGGCAGCATATATTCCGGTAAGGTTGCGCGTAAATGCGCGCGCAGTCGTTCGGTTAAATCGGGCTGCGGCGGGGCAATTACCCAGGCAACCAGCCGCTTATCACCGTCATGATGATCGCAGGCCATCACGACCGCATCGGCGATCGACGGGAAGCGACAGATCTGCTGCTCGATCTCACCGGCTTCAATGCGCAAGCCGTGGATCTTTATCTGAAAATCGTTACGGCCCAGGTACTCCACACTGCCATCTTCCAGCCAGCGCGCCACATCGCCGGTTCTGTAGATCCGCGCCTGCGGATCGTCACTAAAAGGATCGGCAATAAAGCGCTCTGCCGTCAGCGCCGGAAGATTCAGATAGCCGCGCGCCAGCTGAATACCACCGATATACAGTTCACCCCGCACGCCAGCTGGCAGCAGCTGGAGGTGCCGATCGAGAATATAGAGTCGGGTATTGGCAACCGGGAAACCGATCGGAATCAGCGGACGGCGATCGTCCGGCTGGCAATGCCAGTAAGAGACATCAATCGCCGCTTCGGTAGGACCATACAGATTATGCAGTTCGGCCATCGGCAACTGTTGATGGCAGCGTTCCACCGTCGTCAGCGGCAGCGCTTCGCCACTGCAAAAAATACGCTTCAGGCTGCTACAGGCGGCCATCTCACCATAACGTAGAAACAGCTGTAGCATTGAGGGCACAAAATGCAGCGTCGTGATCTGCTCTGTGGCGATCAGTTTACTGAGCCAGGCCGGATCCTGATGTCCGCCAGGTTTCGCCAGCGCCAGCCTTGCGCCGATCATCAGCGGCCAGAAGAACTCCCAAACCGAGACGTCGAAGCTGAACGGCGTTTTTTGTAATACCGTATCCTGCGGTGACAACTGGTAACGGTGCTGCATCCACATCAGGCGGTTAATCACCGCGCGATGCTCAATCATCACGCCCTTCGGCTGACCGGTGGAGCCGGAAGTGTAAATAACATAGGCCAGCGTGCGGGAAATATCGCCGGGAAGGGGGGGCGGATTCTCAATACTCTGCTGTTGCCATTGCGGCAGGTCATCATACAGATGATAAGCCAGCGGGCCTTCGCCATTCAGCGCCCGTAGCGCCCGCTGCCCGGCATCATCGAGCAGCAGCCGTTTCGCGCCACAGTCCTGTAGCATATGGCGCAGACGATCTTGCGGATACTGCGGGTCCAGCGGTACATACGCCGCACCTGCTTTTAGTATCGCCAACAGCGCAATCACCATCTGTGCACCGCGCTCAACGCACAGTGCCACGCGGTCATCAGCCGCCAGGTCGGTACTGCGCAGAAACCATGCCAGCTGATTAGCGCGATGATTAAGTCTGGCATAGCTGAGCGGCGCGCTGTCACCGCATAGCGCAATCGCGTCCGGAGTGCGTGCTGCTTGTTGCTCAAAAAACTGCTGGAGGGTTAACGGCGTGGGCCAGTGACGATCGCTGTTATTCCAGCAGTGCAAAATTTGCTGCTGCTCTTGCGCTAACAGCAGTGGCAGCAGGGCGACCGGTTGCTCTGGCGGTGCATCAAGCACCGCCTCCAGCAGATGCACAATGCGCGATGCCAGGCGCCCGGCATCCTGTTCGCTGAACCACGCCTGATTAAAATGAAATTCCAGCTGCGGCTCTGCCGCCTGATGATAGTGGCGCAGATAGAGAGTCAGCGGCGTCTGTTCATGACCATGATGCATGGCTACGCTTCTCAGTTCGCCTCCGCCGATATCAATATCCGTCAGGAAAATCTCCTGAGAAAAACTGAGATCAAATAGCTGACGACGGCCCTGCTGACCGAGGCGCAGATGCCGGTTGAGTTCGGCAATCGGGAAGCGTTGATGGCGGTAGCTACGGCGCAGCTCAGTGGCAACCTGCTGCATCAGCGCCGGAAAGGGGTGATGATCGTCCAGCTTTAGCCGCAGCGGGATCATCGACGAGAACATGCCCAGCGTCTGTTTAAACCGTGCGCCGTTACGATTATGAATGGGCAGCCCGATGGTAAGATCCTCAACCTGCCATAATCTCCCCATACAACAGGCGAGCAGTGCGGTCATAAAGTGCATCACCGAAGCGCCGTGCCGCTCGGCGTAGTCGCCGAGTTGCTGGTAGCGCGCCAGCGGCAAACTTTGGCTAATCTGGCTGCTGGGCCAGGTCATCTCCTCGCTGTACCCCTGACGTCGCTCCAGCGCCGAGGGCGGAACATCGGCAAAGCGACTGAGCCAGAAATCGCGATCCAGCTGATAACGCGGCGAGGCAAGATACTGCCGGTCATGCTCAATAAAATCGCTGTAACTGGCGATTGGCAGCGCAGTCAATGGTTCGCCGCTCAGTAGCTGTTGATAGCGCTCGAGAATCAGTCGACTGAGCAGAGCAATGGAGGAGCCGTCGGCAATAAGATGATGGCCATTAAGCAGCCACAGCGATAAATTATTGCTGACCTTAATCAGGTGGCAGCGCCACAGCAGGCAATCATAGAGGGGAAAAGGCTGAATAAATAGCTGACGGATTTTCTTCCAGCTACTGTTTAACGCCTCTTCTGCGAGGCTGAAATCATGATGGCTGAATGTCATCTGATGAATATGGCTGATACTCTGAACGGTGCCCTGTTCCGTCTCGGATAAAATAAATTTCAATACGTCATGCTGCTGCATTATTTCCGCGATGGCCTGCTGAAATAACTTTAGTTCAACCTGATGAGGGATCTGCCAGACGCAGCCAATATTATAGCAAGGGGTAGCGGGCGTCAGCAGTTGATCGATCCAAACGGCTTGCTGTACGGTAGTTAACGGATACACAGACATGCGTGCGCCTCCAGTCAAGGCAGAGGGAATTTTCGGTGAAAGAAATTAAGTATATAAATAATTAGCAGAGATGAGATGAAATAGTATAATTTTTTAATAAATAATAAATTACTTGATATCGATAATTATATTATTTTATCAGATATGTTTATCTCTATTTAATACCGCAATCTATTTTTGATTCACCGATATCGGCAAGATAAATATGGCGTAAATGTGTGGAATCATTTTACGCCACTATTAATAACCTTAAATCGCTACTAATCCACGTACGCCGTCGGCTTCCATTGTGTCACCGCGCCCGCGTTGCACTATTTCACCACGCGACATCACCAGATAGCTGTCGGCCAGTTCGGCGGCGAAATCATAAAATTGTTCCACCAACAGAATCGACATATCACCGCGCTGTGCCAGCTGGCGGATCACCGCACCGATTTGTTTAATCACCGAAGGCTGAATGCCCTCAGTTGGCTCATCAAGGATCAGCAGCTGTGGCTTGCAGGCCAGCGCACGGCCAATCGCTAACTGCTGCTGTTGACCACCGGAGAGATCGCCGCCGCGCCGGGATTTCATCTCTTGCAGCACCGGGAACAGTTGATAAATCTCGTCGGGCACCTGTCTGGCTTCGTTACCTGAAAATCGCGCCAGCCCCATCAGCAGATTTTCCTCTACCGTCAGGCGCGGAAAAATCTCTCGTCCTTGCGGCACATAAGCGATACCAGCCTGAACGCGCTGATGAGGTTTACGTGTGTTAATCACCTTATCATTCCAGCTGATGGTGCCGGATTTTGCCGGAATTAAGCCCATCAGACACTTCAGCAGGGTAGTTTTGCCGACGCCATTACGCCCCAGCAGGCAGGTCACTTCACCCTGACGAGTTTCAAATGACAGCCCGCGCAAAATATGGCTGCCGCCATAATATTGATTCAGTTCAGATACCTGTAACATTTCAGCGCCCCAAATAAACGTCGATAACCTGCTCATTGGCCTGCACTTCGCGCAATGAACCTTCAGCCAGTACCTGGCCCTGATGCAGCACCGTAACGTGATCGGCGATGGTTTCAACAAAGCCCATATCGTGCTCTACCACCATCAGCGAATGCTTGCCGGCCAGGCTGCGAAACAGCTCGGCGGTATAGTCAGTTTCGGCATCGGTCATACCGGCCGCCGGTTCGTCAAGCAGCAGCAGATGAGGCTCCTGCACCAGCAGCATGCCAATTTCCAGAAACTGTTTTTGTCCGTGGGATAGCAGCCCGGCCGGGCGTGCGCGTTCAGCGCCAAGACGCAACAGTTTCAGCACTTCATCAATACGATCGCGCTGTTCGCTGCTGAGCCGGGCGCGCAGACAGGCCCAGACTGATTTATCGGTTTTTAGCGCAATTTCCAGGTTTTCAAACACCGACAGCGCTTCAAATACCGTTGGCTTCTGGAATTTACGGCCAATACCGATGCGGGCAATCTCTACCGGCGACAGGGTAGTGAGATCGGTGTCCTGATCGTAAGTGATCTTGCCGTTATCTGGTCGGGTTTTGCCGGTAATCACATCCATTAGCGTAGTTTTTCCGGCACCGTTTGGGCCGATTATGCAACGCAGTTCGCCAACGCCAATATTTAGTGACAGGTCGGTCAGCGCACGAAAGCCATCAAATGAGACATTGATATTGCTCAGTTGCAGCAGCGGATCGCTGTGCTGGCGGAAGCGATCCGCCGGGTGGGTTTGAGTAAACAGCCGATCAGTCATGTTTCCTCCGGCGTATCAGCCCGATAACACCACGCGGCAGAAACAGCGTGACAAGAATAAACATCAGGCCGAGGAAAAACAGCCAGTATTCAGGGAAAGCCATGGTGAACCAGCTTTTGGCACCGTTGACGATAGTGGCACCGAACAGTGGCCCAATCAGGGTGCCGCGCCCGCCCAATGCAACCCAGATGGCAGCTTCAATAGAGTTAGTTGGCGACATCTCACCCGGGTTAATAATTCCGACCTGCGGCACATACAGCGCCCCTGCGAGGCCGCACAGTACGGCTGACAGCGTCCAGACAAACAGCTTAAAACCTTTTGGGTCGTAACCGCAGAACATCAGACGGTTTTCGCCATCGCGCACCGCTGTCAGCACCCGGCCAAACTTACTGCGTGCCAGCGCAAAACCGATGCTAAGGCTGATTATCAGCAGCAGTACGCTGGCGATAAACAGCCCGATGCGGGTGCTGGTGGCGGTGACCGGAAAGCCAAGCAGGGTGGTAAAGCCGGTAAAGCCATTGTTACCGCCGAAGCCGGTTTCATTGCGAAAAAACAGCAACATGCCAGCATAAGTCAGCGCCTGGGTCATGATCGAGAAGTACACGCCTTTGATCTTTGAGCGGAAAGCAAACCAGCCGAAGATCAGCGCCAGCAGACCGGGCACCAGCATGATCAGACACAGCGCCCAGGCAAAATGCTGGGTGCCCGCCCAAAACCACGGCAGTTCGCTCCACGACAAAAAAGACATAAACGCCGGTAAGCCATCGCCCGCCGCCTGGCGCATCAGGTACATGCCCATCGCGTAACCGCCAAGCGCAAAAAACAAGCCGTGGCCGAGCGACAGTAAACCGGCGTAGCCCCAGACCAGATCCAGCGCGACGGCGACAATCGCATAGCAGAGGATCTTGCCGATCAGCGTCAGGGTATAGGTGGAGATGGCCAGTGGATTATTCGCGGGCAACAAAGCGAAAAACGGCAGGATCAATAGCGCCAGCAGCAAGACAGTGCCGATCCCGATGGTCAGCCGCGGTGCTTTTTGCGCCACGCTCAGTGTGATGGGTTGTGTCATCAGTCAGTTACCCGTCCTTTAAATGCAAACAGCCCCTGCGGTCGTTTCTGAATAAACAGAATGATCAGCACCAGAATCAGGATCTTGCCGAGTACCGCACCGATTTGCGGCTCCAGCACCTTGTTCAGGATGCCGAGGCCAAACGCAGCCACTACCGTGCCTGCCAGCTGGCCGACACCACCCAACACCACCACCAGGAAGGAGTCGATGATATAACCCTGGCCCAGCTCCGGGCCGACATTGCCCAGCTGCGACAGCGCCACGCCGCCCAGCCCGGCAATGCCCGATCCCAGGCCGAATGCCAGCATATCGACGCGTCCGGTTGGCACGCCGCAGCAGTCGGCCATTGCGCGATTCTGCGTGACCGCACGTACATTCATGCCAAGGCGGGTTTTGTTCAGCAGTAGCCAGGTGAGGATCAGCACCCCTGCGACAAACAGAATCACCGCGATACGGTTGTAGGGCAGTACCAGATTGGGCAGTAATTGCAGGCCGCCTGACAGCCACGCCGGATTAGCCACTTCCAGGTTTTGTGCGCCAAACAGCACCCGTACCAGCTGAATTAACATCAGGCTGATGCCCCAGGTGGCGAGCAGCGTTTCCAGCGGGCGACCATAGAGATGACGAATCACCGTGCGTTCCAGCAGCATGCCGATGCTGGCGGTCAGAAAGAATGCTACCGGCAACGCCAGCAGCGGATAGTAAGCCAGCCACTCCGGCGCGAAACGCTGGAACATCGACTGCACCAGCCAGGTGGCATAGGCACCGAGCATCAGCATTTCGCCATGCGCCATATTGATCACCCCGAGCAGGCCATAGGTGATCGCCAGTCCTAACGCCGCCAGTAATAAAATCGAACCCAGCGACAGGCCGGTAAACGCCTGGCCGAGTAAATCTCCCCACATCAGACGCTGTTTAATTTGCTGCAGGCTGGCAGCGGCGGCGGCGCGCACCTCGGCACTGGCTTCATTCCCGGGCTGAGTAAGCCGTTGCAGGCTGGCCTGTCGTTGCGGATCGCTGCTTTCACCCAGCAGTTTTACCGCGTTAAGTCGTACCTGTGGATTGCCGTCGCTCAGTTGCAGATTAGCCAGCGCTATCGCCAGCTCAGTATGAACATCAGCATTTTGTTCTGCTGCCAGCCGCTGGCTCAGTAGCGGTAACTGATCGGCGACCGCATCATTTTGCAATGCGCGTGCGGCGCGCAGGCGTGTGGCAGCGTCATCACTGACTAACTGGTGTGAAGCCAGCGCGTTTATCGTTAATACGCGCAACCGGTTATTGGTGAACAGTTTTTTAGTGGTTCCACTGGGTTTCGCATCGCCTTCAAGCGGCGTCAGCTGACCATTGAGAGTACTGAACGGCTGTTTATGCTGATCGATGACCACCGACTCTGCGCGTAATGCCTCCAGCAGCGGCAGGCGGCTGGCGTCAGGCGTAGCCGCCCATTGCTGTAACAGTTTTGCCTGTTCGCTGCGGCTGGCAGCAGCGTAGTCAGCCGCCGGGCCAGCTTGAGCGGCGAATGGCGTGCCGATCAGCAGCACCAGCATTAAAAGTATTCGCGTCATGATAATTACCACTCTTTGAACCCCATCCCCTTAATGCGGGAGGGGGCGTTGTGCCAGGGTTACTGTCCTGATTTCACCGGATGATCGGGCTTCTTGTCGTTACCGGCGATGTACGGGCTCCACGGCTGGGCGCGAACCGGCTGTTCGGTCTGCCACACCACGTTGAACTGCCCGTTATCTTCGATTTCGCCAATCATCACCGGTTTGTGCAGATGGTGGTTGGTTTTATCCATGGTCAGGGTGTAGCCATCCGGCGCGACGAAAGTCTGCCCGGCCATCGCGGCGCGCACTTTATCTACCTCGGTAGTGCCGGCTTTCTCTGCCGCCTGTGCCCACATATGAATGCCAACATAGGTAGCTTCCATCGGATCATTGGTCACCACGGTGTCGGCATGCGGCAACTTACGTGCTTTGGCCCAGGCGCGATAATCGGCGACGAATTTGGCGTTGGTGGGGTTATCCAGCGACTGGAAGTAGTTCCAGGCGGCCAGGTTTCCGACCAGTGGTTTAGTGTCGATGCCGCGTAACTCCTCTTCACCGACCGAAAACGCGACAACCGGCACGTCGGTAGCTTTAATTCCCTGATTCGCCAGCTCTTTGTAGAAAGGCACATTGGAATCGCCGTTAATGGTCGAGACCACCGCAGTTTTGCCGCCCGCTGAGAATTTTTTGATATCGGCAACAATGGTCTGATAATCGCTGTAACCAAACGGCGTATAGACCTCTTTGATATCCTCGTCCTTAATACCTTTGCTGTGCAGGAAGGCGCGCAGAATCTTGTTGGTGGTGCGCGGATAAACATAATCGGTGCCGAGCAGGAAGAAGCGCTTCGCTTCGCCGCCGTCTTCACTCATCAGGTATTCCACCGCCGGAATCGCCTGCTGATTCGGTGCCGCGCCGGTATAGAACACATTTGGCGACATCTCTTCACCTTCATACTGCACCGGATAGAACAGCAGGCCGTTCAGCTCCTCAAACACCGGCAGTACCGATTTGCGCGATACCGACGTCCAGCAGCCAAACACCACCGCCGCTTTATCCTGTGTCAGTAACTGGCGTGCTTTTTCTGCAAAAAGTGGCCAGTTTGAGGCCGGATCAACTACCACCGGTTCCAGCTGTTTGCCCAGCACACCGCCTTTGGCGTTGATTTCATCAATCGCCATCAAGGCGACATCTTTCAGCGGCGTTTCCGATATCGCCATGGTGCCGGAGAGAGAGTGCATGATGCCGACTTTAATCGTCTCTGCCGCCTGAGCTGCCCATGCCATCCCCATGCTGACTACCGTGGCGGAAAGTGCGAATGCTTTTAACAGTGAACGTCTTTTCATCTCACAAAACCCTTATAAAGTAGTGGTTAGAATTATTCTGGTGATGCGGTTTGCCGCCTGGCCTGCTGAAGCATATGTAAGGTGATTTTCCTGACCTCGGCTTTACTGACTGAAATGTGAGCGGTCAGGATGCGTTGCGCCTCCTCGGTTTGTTGGGTTAACACCGCCAGCAAAATGGCGGCGTGCTCGCGATAAGTGGCATCAACCCGATCCTCACGGGTAAAGTCGAGGCGGCGAATAATGCGAATTTTTTCGGTTAATTCGGCATGAATGCGCGCCATTTCACTGTTACCTGCGGCACTGACCATTGCCATATGAAAGCTTTCATCATGCAGTGAGACGGCTTTTCCCTCTTCCAGCCGTGGCTGGTCGATCCAGAATGTTTTCAGATCCGCCAGCCGTTCCGCGCAGCGCCCCGGCGGCATTCCGCACAGGCGGCGCACCGCTTCGCGCTCCAGCACGATGCGCAAGTCATACAGTTCTTCGAAATATTCAAAATCGAACGGCCGCACCTGCCAGCCGCTGCGAAACCACACTTCGACATAGCCTTCACGTTCCAGCCAGAACAACGCCTGGCGCACCGGCGTGCGGCTGACCGCCATGCGTTGCGCGATCTCGCTTTCGCTAAAGCGGTCGCCTGGCATTAGACGAAAGTCGAAAATGTCATTTTTGATCGTCTGGTAAATACGCTCGGCCAGCACTTCCGGGCGACCTTTACCGCGCTTCTGGTGAAAGCTGGCCTGTTGCATCATTCGCTCCTTATTCCAGCCACAGCAGGGCGTCACCCGGGCTAACCGGACGACCAGGCTGGCAGGCAATACGCGTCACGCGACCTGCCTGCGGTGCATGAATTGCCAGTTCCATTTTCATCGCTTCGACGACAATCAGCGGCTGGCCTTCTGCCACTTCATCACCTGGTTTCACCAGTACTTTCCAGATATTGCCGTTCATATCGGCGCTGATCGGCAGCGCACCGTCATCGGCTGGTGGCGGGTAGAGATTCTCTTCGCTGGTCAGCGGCGCAGCTTCTCCTTCCTGCTGCCACAGGGAGACCTCAGCCTCAAAAGCACGGGCCTGATGCTGACGGAAATCGGTAATCGCCTGCGCATTGTTGGCAAGGAATTGCCGATGTTCGGCGAAATCAAACGTTGTCTGTTCGACAGCGATCTGGGCGCGGCCCTCGCGGAAATCTTCACGCAGCACGTCCAGTTCGGCTTCGCTGACCGGGTAGAAACGTACCTGATCAAAGAAGCGCAGCAGCCAGGGTTCACCGGCGGTAAACTGGTCGTTTTTCAGGAATTTATTCCAGATTGGCAGAGTGCGGCCCACCAGCTGATAGCCGCCGGGCGAATCCATGCCGTAGATGCACATATACATACCGCCGATGCCGACGGTGCCTTCAGCGGTGAAGGTTCGTGCCGGATTATATTTCGAGCTGAGCAGGCGATGGCGTGGATCGATCGGCACCGCGCACGGTGCGCCAAGATAGACATCGCCGAGTCCCAAAATCAGATAGCTGGCAGCAAATATCATCTCGCTGACCTGTTCACGGCGCGATAACCCGTTAATTCGCTGGATAAAATCAACATTATTTGGCAACCATGGCGCAGTGCTGCAAACCGTTTCCTGGTAACGTTCCACCGCGCTCAGCGTGGCGCCGTCTTCAAACGCCATCGGCAGCCAGACAATGCGTGACGGAACTTTCATCTCGCTGACATCGCCGAGTTGCTGTTCCAGCGTCAGCAGCATACTAATCAGCGGTTTCTGACCAAGAATCCGGCTGTCATAGCGAATTTGCAGCGAACGCACGCCCGGCGAAAGCTCTTCAATGCCCGGCTGCGCGCTGGCCTGAATGGCACTCATCAACAGGTGAACGCGCAGGCGTAGCGCCAGGTCCAGCACGTTGTCGCCATACTCAATCAGGACGTAGTTATCGCCAGCCTGACGATAAACCGCAGATGGGGTTGTGGCGGTAGCCTCAAGCGCCGCCAGCAGAGTGGCCGACCCCTGGGTGGTCTCTGCCAGCGAGGGCAGGGCAAACGTGGGCAAAGCCGTTGGCGCTAAACGTTCGACTGAGCTGGTCTGGGCTTTTTCCAGCGCCAGCGCTTCTTCGATGCTAATCGGATGAAAACGAATACGATCGCCGGGTTTCACCTGGCCCACTTTCCACAGTTCTGCTTTGGCGATAGTCACCGGGCAGACAAAGCCGCCGAGGCTCGGCCCGTCACGCGTCAGGATCACAGGAAAGTCGCCGGTAAAGTTCACCGCGCCGATGGCGTATTCACAGTCGTGTACGTTTGATGGATGCAGACCGGCTTCGCCGCCGTTGGCACGTGCCCAGATCGGTTTCGGCCCTACCAGGCGCACGCCAAGGCGGTTAGAGTTGTAGTGCACCTGCCATTCGCTGGCAAAGAATTCGTCGATGGAGGCGTGGCTGAAGAAGTCTGGTGCACCGTGCGGCCCGTACAGCACGCCGATGCGCCATTCATCACCATATTCCGGCACCAGTGCAGGATCCATTGCTTGCGGCTCGCTGACCGGCGCTGGCGTGGTGCAGGCATCCAGCTCTGGCTGTGAAATGGCCAGCATATCGGCGACACGCAGCGTGCGCCCGGCATGGCCGCCAAACTGACCGAGCGCGAAAGTAGAACGACTGCCGAGATATTCCGGCACATCAAAACCATTGCGTACCGCCAGATAGGTGCGGCAACCGTTCTGCGCACGGCCAAGCGTCAGGGTTTGCCCGGCTTTTATCGTCAGCGGTTGCCAGAAATCAACCGCCATACCGTCGATATCAGCAGGGCAGGCGGCACCGGTCAGGGCAATAATGCTATCGCTGTGAAAGCGCAGCGTCGGGCCTTGCAGAGTAAATTCCAGCCCGGCGGCTTCTTCAGCATTGCCGACAATGCGGTTCGCCAGGCGGAAAGAGAAATCATCCATTGGGCCAGATGGCGGCACGCCGATATCCCAGTAGCCGAGGCGGCCGGGATAGTCCTGAATGCTGCTCCAGGTGCCTGGCTGTATGACTTCAACCACTCTGGCTTGCGGGGTAAAACTGTCCAGCATGCGGGTCCAGACATTTCCGGCGCGAAACGCTTCGGTGGCAATAATCTGACGCAGATAGTCGAGATTGGTGGCAATGCCGTGCAGTCGGGTTTCATTCAGCGCTTGCTGCATTTTTGCCAGCGCTGCTGCGCGGTTGTCGGCGTGGACGATCAATTTGGCGATCATCGGATCGTAGAAGGCGGAAACCTCGGTGCCGGTGCTGATCCAGCCGTCGACGCGCACATCCTGCGGAAAGCAGACTTCGGTTAACACGCCCGGACTGGGCAGAAAGTTTTTTAACGGATCTTCGGCGTAAATACGCACTTCCAGCGACGCCCCTTGCGGCGCAGCGCTCATCGCCTGCCAGTCGAGTGGATCACCGGCGGCCACGCGCAGCATGCACTCCACCAGATCCAGCCCGGTCACGCATTCGGTAACCGGATGCTCGACCTGCAAACGCGTGTTCACTTCCAGAAAGAAAAATTCATCGCGTTCGGCATCGTAGATATATTCCACCGTACCGGCACTGCGATAGTTCACGAGTTCCCCCAGTTTAACTGCTGAGTCGAGCAGCGCGGCGCGGGTAGACTGCGGCAAATTAGGGGCCGGAGTCTCTTCCACCACTTTCTGATTGCGGCGCTGCAGCGAGCAGTCGCGTTCACCCAGCGCGATCACCCGACCTTTGCCATCGCCAAAGATCTGCACTTCAACGTGGCGGGCGCGATCAATGCAGCGCTCAAGAAATACCCCAGCATCACTGAAAAACTGTTCGCCAAGCCGGCGTACGCTTTCCCACGCGGCGCTCAACGCCGCGGCGTCGGCGCAGCGGGTCAGGCCGATGCCACCACCGCCAGCGGTGCTTTTCAACATCACCGGATAGCCAATTCGGTCGGCGGCGCTCAGCGCTTCCTGCAGCGAAGCGAGTAATGGCGTACCGGGCGTCATCGGTACGCCAGCGGCGGCCGCCAGTTCACGCGCGCGATGCTTCAGGCCAAACTCACCAATTTGCTCGGCGGTGGGGCCAACAAAAGCGATACCGGCCGTTTCGCAGGCCTCAGCAAACGGCAGGCTTTCCGACAGGAAGCCGTAGCCCGGCCAGATCGCTTCACTGCCGGTCTGCTGTGCGGCAGCAAGAATTTTATCTATGCGCAGATAGCTGTCGCCCGGCTTATCGCCACCGAGGGCGATAGCGATATCCGCATCTTTCACGTGCTGTGCATTTTTATCGGCAGCGGAATAGACCGCGACGCTGGTCATCCCCAGACGTTTCAGCGTGCTGATAGCACGGCAGGCAATTTCGCCACGGTTAGCCACCAGAACGGTTTTAAACATGGGTTGTCTCCTTGCGCGCCAGCCAGTTACGCCAGCCACCAAACTCGGTGATTTCCGTGGCGTCGTTGAGCGCCGCCGGTTCACAAATAAAGCCCTTCACTGACCGGCCATCAGCCAGCGTCAGGGTGCCGATACCCAGAGGGGCAGGAATTTCTGCAACAAATTCGCCAAAGCGCGCCAGCGGGATATCCCACAGCTCGACGGTAATCGCTTTGCCACCCTCCGCCTTCGCCAGGCCGGGCTTTGGCGGCTGGGTATTCGTCAGCGCCCAGAGGCGATAGCAGGCCGCAGTTTGCGTCTCTTCCACCAGCACCGCGTGACGCGTGGTTAACTGATGATTGAGCGGCATACCGCTGAGATGAGCACCGACCACCGCTACCCGCACATGCCGCGCGGAATCGGGCAGGGAGAGGTGATGGGCAGGCTGAGGTTTTCCGGTGGCGCCCAGCGTCAGCGCTTGCTGCTGCTGCCAGCGCTGTCCAAAGGTTGCCAGCGCCCGATCGTGCCAGGCGGGCGCGATCAGCGTGATGCCTGCTGGCAGGCCATCGGCGCGAAACGGGCCTGGCAGCGCCAGTGCCGAGAGGTCGGCGAGATTGGTAAAGTTGGTGTAGGTGCCAAACTGTGAGTTGTAGCGCACCGGCTCCTGCTTCATCTCTTCGAGGGTATGAATGGTCGGTGACGTGGGTACAACCAAAGCATCAAACTGGCTCAGGGTTTGCTGAATCTGGCGTGTCAGTTCGGCCCGCTGGTATTCGGCTTTAAAGGTCTCCACCGCGCTGTATTTCTCGCCGCTGGCGACGATGTCATATACCACCGGATCCATATTTTCCGGATGTTGCAGCATTTCGCCGACGGCTACGGTGCGTTCTGCCACCCAGGGGCCGTCGTAGAGCTGGTCGGCCAACTGGTGAAAAGCGGTAAAATCGATCGGATGCAGGCTGGCCCCGGTCGCGCGCAGCGCCGCCAGCGCCGTTTCCCAGGCGGCTTCGGCCTGCCGATCGCCAAAGAAAGTTGGGCTGGCCGGAATGGCGAAGCGCGCAGCGGCGGGCATGGCTGCTGGTGCCAGCGCCGGATTGCGGCGCGAATAGGCATCGCTTTCGTCATAGCCGCCTGCGATATCCGCAACTGTCCACGCATCTTCCACCGTCAGTGCAAAGACGGAAATGGTGTCATTAAGGCGGCAGGCGGGAACCACGCCGCTGGCGGAGAGCCAGCCTTTGGTCGGCTTCAGCCCGACCACATTGTTAAAACCAGCGGGTACGCGCCCCGATCCGGCGGTATCCGTGCCGAGTGAAAATCCTACCAGACCGCGGGCCAGCACCGAGGCCGAGCCGGAGCTGGAGCCGCCGCTGACGTAAGCCGCATCGAAGGTGTTGGGAACGGCGCCAAACGGCGAACGGCAGCCAACCAGTCCAGTGGCGTACTGGTCAAGATTGGTTTTGCCCAACACCACCGCACCGGCGGCTTTCAGGCGGGCAACGGCAACGGCATCGGTTTCTGCCTGATAAGTAAACGCCGGACAGGCAGCTGAGGTTGGCCAGCCGGCGACATCAATATTGTCTTTAACCGCAAACGGCACGCCAAACAGTGGCAAAGCGGCGGGGTCTTTGCGATAAGCCGCCAGCAGCGGCGCGATCTGTGCGTGCAGTTGCGCCGGAGTCGCCAGACAGAGCCAGGCGGTATCGTCGGTGGACAGCGTTGCCAGCAGATTTTCCAGCGTGTCGCTGATGGCTTCAGCATCGTGCTGATAGTGTTGCTGCCACTGCTGCAGCGTAAACCCTGTGATTGATGTCATAGTCTGAATTCCATCTGGTATACAAGATGGAATTCAACAGAGCAAAGCGCGTGCCAAAATTTAACTCATTAAATTTTATGGCTTTAATAAGTGAAGTGTTGTGAGGGTGCACGTTATCTGAGCATGGGTTGAGCAAAAATGGGGCGGGGGATTTGCGGAGCGTTATATCGTAGGGGGGTATGCAGAGTGCGAATCATTGATTTGGGCGGCGAGAACGCCGCCCTGGTGATACTTATGCTTTACGCCATTTCCGGGTCAGCGGTTTTTCAATCTCAACGATGATAAATACCATCGCTGCGACCAGTAACGGCACGATCCAGAACAGCACGGGCAGTGGGGTAGTACCAAACAGACGGTTCATCAGTGGCAGATAGATAATCGCCGCCTGTAACAGCACCAGCACGCCGGTGACCAGCCAGATTCCACGATTGCGCAGCACGCCAGCCGTCAGTGAGAAGCCATCGGTTTTACGACAGTTCAGCATATAGGCCCACTGTGCGGTGACCAGCGTCTGCAACAGCACGGTACGGATAAACTCGGCGCTGTAACCGCGTGGCTGCAACCAGGCTTCCAGCGCGAAGGCGCTGATGGCAATCAGCGTGCCGACAAACGCCACGCGCCAGACCGCATAACCATCCATTACGTGCTGACGCGCATTGCGCGGTGGGCGACGCATGGCATTCTTCTCTGCCGCTTCAAATGCCAGACCGAAGGAGAGAGTGGCGGAAGTGGCCATATTCATCCATAAAATCTGTACCGGCGTCAGCGGCAGCAGGTTGCCCATCAGCATGGCGATAATAATCAACAGACCCTGCGCCAGGTTGGTTGGCATAATAAACAGGATGGTTTTTTTCAGGTTGTCGTAAACGCGACGCCCTTCTTTTACTGCATTGGCAATGGTGGCGAAGTTGTCGTCGGTCAGAACCATGTCCGCCGCCTCTTTCGTAACTTCAGTACCTTTGATTCCCATCGCAATGCCAACATCCGCCTGCTTCAGCGCCGGTGCGTCATTGACCCCGTCACCGGTCATGCCAACAATTTCATTGCGGCTTTGCAGCGCTTTCACCAGGCGCAGTTTATGCTCCGGGCTGGTACGGGCAAAGATGTCATACTGCTGGGCGGCGTCGGCCAGCTGTTCGTCATCCATATGCTCCAGCGCGTAGCCGGTCAGCGCGCGACTACCGTCGCCGATACCCAGCATACGGCCAATCGCCATCGCGGTTTCCTGATGGTCACCGGTGATCATTTTGACGCGAATCCCGGCCTGATGGCATTCAGCAATCGCGGTCACCGCTTCCGGACGTGGTGGATCCATCATGCCGGCAATGCCAACAAACACCATCTCTACGCCCAGAGCTTCATGACTCAGCGTCTGACGCGCATCCACTTTACGGCTGGCCGCTGCGACCATACGCAAACCCTCGCGTGCATAGCGGGCAATTTCGGCTTCCCAGTGGGCGATGTTTAACGGCTCGATACCGTTTTCACTCAGCTGGTAGCGGCAGTGCTTCATCAGCACATCCGGTGCGCCGGTCATCAGTAAGTTGGTCGCCGCGCCGATCTGGTGCAGCGTCGCCATGTATTTCCATTCTGAGTCGAACGGGATTTTATCCAGCTGGGCACAGGGCTGCGGTGGCAGGCTGACTTTTCCCGCCAGCACTTTTAACGCGCCGCCGGTTGGCCCACCGGTAATGCCCCAATGGCCCTGTTCATCTTTAAATACGGTGCTTTCGTTACACAGGTCGATGACCCGCAAGAAGTGGCTGAGAACGGCATTCTGCGTTGCATCGATGACCACATCGTCATGTTCTGCAAGAATGTTGCCGGTTGGCTGGTAGCTGTTACCTTCCACGCGGAAGTTTTTATCAGCGAGGATGACCGCTTTCACCGTCATCTCATTCATGGTCAGCGTACCGGTTTTATCGGAGCAGACCACCGTCATTGCGCCCAGCGTTTCGACGGTTGGCAGTTTACGAATAATGGCTTTTTTACCTGCCATCGCCTGCACGCCCAGTGACAGGATGATCGAGATAATTGCCGGCAAGCCTTCCGGCACCGCCGCGACCGCCAGGCCAATCAAGGACAGCAGCAGTTCACCCATTGGCATATCGCGTAACAGCAGCATAAACACAAACAGTGCGGCCATCATCGCCAGGATAATGGCGAAAATTGCTTTGCCCAGTTTATCCATCTGCACCAGTAGCGGGGTGCGATGCTGTTTGATATCGGCCATCATATGATTGATTTTACCCAGCTCGGTATCCGCGCCAGTTGCAATCACCACGCCTTTACCGCTGCCTGCGCTGATGGTGGTACCAGAAAACACCAGGTTATAGCGATCGCCAATCATCACTTCGTCATCAATTGCGGCGGTCTGTTTGGTCACGGCAATGGATTCGCCGGTCAGGATCGCTTCCTCGATTCTCAGGTTATGGGCTTCCAGTAACCGGATATCGGCCGGAATGCGGTCACCGGCACGCAGTACCACCACATCACCCGGCACCAGCGTGCTGGCATCAACCGTTACCAGCGTATCGTTTCGCAACACCTGGGCCGATGCGGAGAGCATATTTTCGATACTTTTCAGCGATTTCTCTGCATTGCTTTCCTGTACAAAGCCAATCATTGCATTGATCACCGCCACGCCGATGATGACGGCGGTATCCACCCAGTGGCCCATGACGGCCGTTAACACCGCCGCAGCCAACAGGACATAGATCAGTACGTCATTGAAATGAGCAAGAAAGCGCATCAGTGCATTTTTACCGGCGCGCGCCGGTAACTGGTTCGGGCCATGTTCCATCAGGCGCTGGTGGGCTTCGTTGGCGCTCAGCCCGCTCTCGCGGCTCTTCTGCGCCTCGAGCGTCTCTTCACTGCTGAGCTGATACCAACGGGTTTCGTTGGTGGGAGGTATTTTGCTCATCGTTTTTCTCCAGTAAGCAGGCGTTGTTCTCCAGTGGAAAATTCTGCCAGATCGAAATTTAAAAAAATTCGCTGCCGGAACTTATTAAGCAATTGGTTTTCTTGTGCTGTATCGATTGATAATTGCAGTATATTGAAAGCCAGTTGTTTAATGAGCCGGGGTGTGGCGCAAGGATGCCCTGTTATTAGCTGGCATAATTTGATCAAGATTAATAATTGGTTACATCGTTAATGTCAGCATAGTGGTGTTTAAGCGCGGTTCAGGCAGTTTTTGCTAATGTGATAGCTATCCAGGATTAATTTTCGAGGGTGTACTGATGAAAAAAAGTAAGCAGATAAGCGCAGTACGTATGACATTGATTATTCTCTGCGGATTAATCCTCGCCAGCGCGGTCGGCATGATTATCTTCGAGATTGCCGAGCGTCTTTGATCTTTGCTGCGGCCTGATGGTAAAAATTTGTTTGAGTCATGGCGTTAAGCGATATGCCTGGTTAGCATGAAAAGGCTATACCCTTCCGGTGTATAATTTTTTCAACAATCGGCTTAAGAGAGGCGCTAACGTGGTAAAGGTCATGGCGGACAAGTGGCAGTACTGGATTGTTGGAGCCTGTCTGACAGTTATGGCTGGCAGTGTGCAAGCCGATTCATTAGATGCGCAGCGCCAGCGCTATCAGCAAATTAAACAAGCCTGGGACAATAAGCAGATGGATACCGTGGAGCAACTGATGCCCACGCTGCGTGATTACCCGCTTTACCCTTACCTTGAATATCGCCAGCTGTCGCAAAACCTGAATCAGGAAACCAGCATGGCGGTCAGCAATTTTATTAAGCAGCACCCGACGCTGCCGCCGGTGCGCTCACTCTCTTCCCGTTTCGTCAATGAACTGGCCCGACGCGAGGACTGGCGCGGCCTGCTGGCTTTCAGCCCCGAAGCACCAAAACCGGTTTCCGCCCGCTGTAACTGGTACTACGCCAGGTGGGCCACTGGCCAGCAGCAGGTGGCTTACACCGGAGCGAAAGAGATCTGGCTGACCGGAAGCTCGCTGCCTGCAACCTGCGATAAACTGTTCTCCGTCTGGCAGGGTGCCGGTGAACAGACGCCCATCACCACGCTGGAACGCATCCGTCTGGCGATGATCGCCGGTAATACCAGCCTGGTGAACTATCTCGCGAAGCAGCTGCCGTCCGACTATCAGACCATGGCCAATGCGGTTATGGATCTGCAAAACAATCCTGCCAGCGTCGAATCATTTGCCCGCGCGGTCGGGCCGACTGACTTTACCCGCCAGGCAACGTCGATTGCCTTCGCCAGCGTGGCGAGGCAGGATGCGGAAAATGCCCGGGCGATGATCCCGTCGCTGGTTCGCCTGCAAAAGATGAGCGAGCAGGAAAAGCAGGATCTGGATGAAGCCGTCGCCTGGCGTCTGATGGGCAATGACATCACCTCAGAACAGGCGCGCTGGCGCGACAATGTGGTGATGCGCAGCGGCTCCACCTCGCTGATTGAACGCCGGGTGCGTATGGCACTGGGTAATAACGATCGCCGCGGGCTGAACACCTGGCTGGCTCGTCTGCCGGTGGAAGATAAACAGAAAGATGAGTGGCAATACTGGCAGGCTGATCTGCTGATTGAGCAAGGACGAAAAGAAGAGGCCGATGGCATTCTGCAGAAACTGATGCAGGAGCGAGGATTCTATCCGATGGTTGCCGCACAGCGCCTCGGCGTTGAGTATCCGCTGCGGGTGGATAAAGCGCCACGTCCTGAGGGTAGCCTGCTGCAGGGCAATGCCATTGCGCGGGTGCGTGAGCTGATGTACTGGAATATGGACAATCTGGCGCGCACCGAATGGGCCTATCTGGTCGCCAGTAAAACCTCTTCCGAACAGCAGATGCTGGCGCGTTACGCTTTCGAGCAGGACTGGTGGGATCTGAGCGTGCAGGCCACCATCAGCGGAAAATTATGGAATCATCTGGAAGAGCGTTTCCCGCTGGCGTGGAACGATCAGTTTAAGCGCTTTACCCAGGACAAGCAGATTCCACAGAGCTACGCGATGGCCATTGCCCGGCAGGAGAGCGCATGGAATCCGAAAGCCGGTTCACCGGTCGGTGCTTCTGGCCTGATGCAGATTATGCCCGCCACTGCTCAGCATACCGTGAAGCTGTACAGTATTCCGGGCTATGTAAACAGCAGTCAGCTGCTCGATCCGCAGACCAATATTCAGATCGGCACTCAGTATCTTGAGCATGTCTACCAGCAGTTTGATCAGAACCGCATATTCGCTTCGGCGGCCTATAATGCCGGGCCTTCGCGGGTAAAAACCTGGCTGGGCAACAGCGCCGGTCGGCTGGATGCAGTGGCGTTTATTGAAACCATTCCGTTCTCGGAAACGCGCGGTTATGTGAAGAACGTGCTGGCATATGATGCTTACTATCGCCACTTTATGAGTAAGTCAGACAAAATCCTCTCTGACAGTGAGTGGCAGCGCCGTTATTGAGTGTGCTATTCTTCCGTACTCGCTAATGAGTACGGAAGAGCCTTTATGACGTCACAATCCCCAATCCCGGTTACTGAAGAACCGCACAATGCCGAGTGGCTGCGTTTTGTGACGCTGATGCAACGCGCGTTTGCCGACAATCTGCATATGCCGCTGTTGCAGCTGATGATGACGCCCGATGAGCGCGAGTCTTACGGTACCCGGTTGCGGATTATTGAAGAGTTAATGCGCGGGGAGATGAGCCAGCGCGAGCTGAAATCCGAACTGGGTGCCGGTATCGCCACTATTACGCGTGGATCAAACAGTCTGAAAGCTGCGCCGCCAGTGCTGAAAACCTGGCTGGAGACGCAGTTACTTAATGGTTCAGATAAGGTCTGAGTCGTCCGGCTTGATCTGATAGATATCGTTATGAAACGGGCAGAGCGCCAGAATCAGTGCCTGATGATAAACGCTGGTGCGCGTCAGTAAGCCATGGGTGAATGCACCAATTGCCCCGCCTTTATGCTTAATATTATCAATGCCGGTCAGGCGTGCCATCTCATCGCCCAGTTCACGACCTTCATGGATACCTTTCATCACTATCGGCGGCAGGGTAAAGCTGGCAGAACGCGATTCGCCCCGCTGTTTTTGATCCTCAACGACCATCCATGCAAAGGCGCTGGTCTCTTCGATTCCCGCTTCAATCGCCACCCAGAAGTCAGCTTCTGGTCTGACCTGTCGGGCGTTCATCACCCGCTGACGTGCGCCAGTTCTCGTTTCTGTATTTGTAACTGGCTGCGCAGCTACGCCACTGTCGACCTCAACACCTTCGATATGGCAGGATCCCTCTCCGAAAACATCGCTGAACGCCTGAGAAATCGCGCTAATTTTTGCCGGATTGGTGGTTGCAGCGACAACATGGTACATAATTGTTTGAACCCTCTACGCAAATTTGTCGCAGTATAACGGAAAAACTACATGTTACAGGTCTATCTTGTTCGCCACGGGGAAACGGTCTGGAATGCAGCACGCCGCATTCAGGGACAATCGGATAGCGCGCTGACTGCCAAAGGTGAGCAGCAGGCTTTTCAGGTCGCAGAGCGCGTCAAGTCATTAGGAATTACGCATGTCATTGCCAGTGATTTGGGCCGCACGCGACGTACAGCCGAGATTATTGCTGACGCCTGCGGTTGCGACGTAATTCTCGATCCTCGCCTGCGCGAGCTGAATATGGGCGTGCTCGAGCAGCGTCCTTTAGATGAGCTGACCGCCGAGGAAGAGAGCTGGCGCAAGGCGCTGGTTGATGGCACCGAAAATGGCCGTATTCCGCAGGGAGAGTCGATGGCAGAGCTGGCGTCGCGCATGCATGAAGCGCTGAATGCCTGCCTTGAGCTGCCGGAAGGAAGTCGGCCACTGCTGGTCAGCCACGGTATGGCGCTGGGCGCGCTGGTCAGTACGATTCTGGGCCTGTCGCCCAGTGCTGAGCGTCGGTTACGCTTACGTAACTGCTCGATCTCTCGTGTCGATCATCAACAGAGTGCCTGGCTGGCATCCGGCTGGATTGTTGAAACCGCGGGGGATGTATCACATCTTGATGCGCCGGCACTGGATGAGCAACAGCGCTGACATTTGACGGTTGGGCGGCGAAAATGTAACGCCGCCCTTATCGATCAGGCCTGGCGCCGAATCGGAATCAGATAATCACAGCGGATCTCGCTTGGCGGATCCTGGCGCTTCTTACCACCGTGGGTATGGAATCGTTCAATATCCTGACCCTGACGACGCGTCAGCCCCAGCGTTGGCATACAGGTGCCGTAAATCAGCAGAATAAACTCCTGCAGATCGCCGGTCGGGCCGTGGTAGCTGAACTGTACATAATCACCGGCTTCCAGCAGTACCGTTTGGGCAGACTGCATGGTCTGCGTCAGCTGCTCAGAAGTGACTGCGGTGGTGTAAAGGATTTCCTGCTCATCATCTTTTTCCTGACTTGGACGCGACTGATGCAGACCGTACAGCATCGGTGGAACCGTGTCGGTTTCAGTCAGGAACTGACGCCAGAAATGGATGCGCATTTCATCACGGAAGCGGGAAATCTGCTCCAGCGTGCAGGTATAACTTTGCGTCTGGCCAACCAGCACGGTTTCCGGCAGCGTGACATAGGTCGCTTCCGGTAGCTGGAAATCGCCGAGGCGAATCGGTGGACGAATACCGAAAGAGTTCCAGTCAGATGCGCGACGATAGTAGGCCGGAGTCTGAGCAAACTGCTTCTTAAAGGCGCGAGTAAAGGTTTGCTGAGAATCAAACCGGTACTGCAGAGCAATATCCAGAATCGGACGGCTGGTCAGACGTAAGGCGACTGCGGCTTTCGACAAACGGCGTGCGCGGATATAAGCGCCAATCGCATGACCGGTCACTTCCTTGAACATGCGTTGCAGATGCCATTTGGAATAACCTGCTTTTGCAGCCACATTGTCCAGCGATAATGGTTGATCCAGATGGCTCTCCAGCCAGACAAGCAAATCGCGAATGATACCGGCTTGGTCCATAAAACGTCCTCTTCGTACTCTAATGTTGGCGCAGGGAAAGCAAAGTCGATGAATAATAGCACTAAATGCCCAGGAAACCGTGGCGGTTTTATTAGTCAGAATGTGCTATATCAATGCAAATTGGCGACAGGATGTAAATTTAGCGGGTGAATGCAAAACCCATTCCTGAGTTTACCTTACAATCTCATCTATTACTCAAGCAATGGTAACGTAATGATAATAAAAGCACGGTTATTAGTAACAGCAGTTATTTTTTCGGCCTTTACCGCTCAGGCAGAGGTAGTGGGCTCAGTCGATACGGTGTTTAAGGTGTTTGGGCCGGACCATAAAATCATCGTTGAGGCCTTCGATGATCCTGACGTAAAAAATGTAACCTGTTATATCAGTCGGGCAAAAACCGGCGGAATTAAAGGTGGACTGGGTCTGGCGGAGGATACCGCAGATGCGGCGATTTCCTGTCAGCAGGTAGGGCCGGTAACGCTGAGTGACAAAATTGCGCAGGGTAAAGCCGAAGGGGACGTGGTATTTAAGAAGCGGACATCGCTGGTGTTTAAGAAACTTCAGGTGGTGCGCTTCTACGATCAGAAACGTCATGCGCTGATCTATCTGAGCTACTCCGACAAAGTGGTCGAAGGTTCCCCGAAAAACGCATTAAGCGCGGTGCCTATTATGCCGTGGAAGGAATAACGTCGCGGTAAAAATTCCGCTAGGCGTTAAGGGAGCCGTTTTTGGCTCCCGGCCTGATGGTATGCAGAGTGCAAACCTTTGACATGGACGGCGGTGACGCCGTCCCAGGGGTTAATCGTGCAGCTCACCACAGAAACGATAGCCTTCGCCATGAATGGTGGCGATGATTTCTGGCGTATCCGGTGTGGATTCGAAATGTTTACGGATGCGACGAATAGTCACGTCGACAGTACGGTCGTGCGGCTTCAGTTCGCGGCCGGTCATCTTCTTCAGCAGATCGCCACGGGTCTGAATTTTGCCCGGATTTTCGCAAAAGTGCAGCATGGCGCGGAATTCACTGCGCGGCAACTTGTACTGTTCGCCATTTGGGCTGACCAGTGAGCGGCTGTTGATATCCAGCTCCCAGCCGTTGAACTTGTAGCTCTCAACCAGCTTACGTTCGTCGCTGCTGACCGCCAGATTCATGGTACGGGACAGCAGATTACGCGCACGAATAGTCAGTTCGCGTGGATTAAACGGTTTAGTGATGTAGTCATCAGCACCAATTTCTAAACCGAGAATCTTGTCGACTTCGTTATCGCGGCCCGTCAGGAACATCAGCGCAACGTTAGCCTGCTCGCGCAGTTCACGCGCCAGCAACAAGCCATTTTTACCCGGCAGATTAATATCCATAATCACCAGATTTACGTCGTTATCGGTCAGCACCTGGTGCATTTCAGCGCCATCCGTAGCTTCATATACCATGTAGCCTTCGGCCTCAAAAATACTTTTGAGAGTATTACGAGTCACTAGTTCGTCTTCAACGATAAGTATGTGCGGGGTCTGCATGTGTTCGCTACCTAAAATTGCCAACAAAATCGAAACAGGACGTACAACCATTAATAAGCCCTTCATCAAGGGTTTTAATCGAAGTACAGAATTATGTTCTTGATGCACTATCCATCAACGTCAACAACATTGTCAGCTCAGCCATAAGGATGAATCCTGCATGCCCCGGCGGTGCCCTAACGCTGACTATCCTAACTGCATTAACAGCAACATAACAGCAACGAGCACAACCGATAAGCATTAAAACAACGCTTCGTTGACTTATATCAAATCCAATTGTAGCACGTTAACACTTTTGTGAAAAACTCTTCACAGAATGCCAGCTTAGCTCACAAATATAGGCGAATTCGCAACGATTCAGCGACAAAATTTGAAACCGTCCAATTTTGTCTGGCTGTGAATTTTAATGCCTTGATAAATATTAATTAATTGTTAATGATTTGAATTAATTAGTGATTAAGCACTCTGCGGTGAATAAACCCTAACCTCAGGTAATTTATCAGTGTAATTTAAGCTTGTTATTTAATTGTTAAATTAAGCGGAACTGTTATTTAACATGCTGTCGTGTCAGAGTATCTGCCTCTGGTGATGTAACATTTAAGGCTGTCATGCTGTTTCCTCTGATTCTGGTCTCTCCTGCCCGTGCAGAAAATATCGGTGCCGCTGCGCGCGCGATGAAAACTATGGGCTTTAGCGAGTTGCGTATTGTGCAAAGTCAGGCTTATCTTGAGCCAGCCGCGCGCTGGGTGGCACACGGTGCCGGTGAGATTCTTGATAATGTCACTCATTTTAACTCGCTGGCCGAGGCGCTGGCGGATATCGATTTCTCGGTCGCGACCACCGCGCGCAGCCGTGCCAAATTTCGCTATTACGCTACGCCACCGCAAGTGCAGGAGATCCTGCAAGAGAAGATGCAGTGGGTAAACAGTATGGCGCTGGTGTTTGGCCGTGAGGACAGCGGCCTGACGAATGAAGAGCTGGAGCTGGTCGATTTACTCACCGGCATCCCGATGGCAAATGATTATCCCTCGCTGAATCTCGGCCAGGCGGTGATGGTGTATTGCTATCAACTGTCGGCGTTACGCCAGCTGGCAACTGAACGGCCAGCGGTCGCCGACGCACAGCAACTGAGCGCACTGCGTCAGCGTATTGAGCAGTTGTTAGTGAAGCTGAAGGTCGACGACGATCAGAAGCTGGCAGACTGGCTGCACCAGCGCACCGGCCTGCTGGAGCAGCGCGACAGCGCAATGTTGCATCGCCTGCTGCACGATATTGAAAAAAACTTATCACGCTGAAAAAAAACGCCAGATAAAAATTCGGTGTGATCGGCTTTTGCTGGTGTGACTCACCAGCAAAATTATCAGCGGTAAAAGATCCGCACTGGCAAGTGTCAATTCGCACCGGCAGCGTGCGGTAAAGCCAGCCGGTGAATGTGGATAAAAAAATTGACTTAGCCAGCAGTTTGCTTTACTTCTGGAGTCAGACAGACATTAAAAGACAGACAGACGATAAATCTCAATGCGTAAAATCAGCCTGAACACCACAATTATTATTACCACCACCATTACCACAGGTAACGGTGCGGGCTGACGCATAAAGAAAAAAACAAAAAAGAAGCCCGCACCTAAACAGTGCGGGCTTTTTTTTCGGCGTAAATTCAGGAGAGTTTTAAAATGCGAGTGCTGAAATTCGGCGGGACCTCAGTGGCAAATGCGGACAGATTTATGCGCGTTGCCGATATTCTGGAGAGCAATGCACAGCAGGGACAGGTCGCGACGGTGCTTTCTGCCCCGGCTAAAATTACTAATCATCTGGTGGCGATGATTGAAAAAACCATCAGTGGTCAGGATGCATCACCGAATATCAGCGACGCCGAGCGCATTTTCGCCGAACTGGTGCAGGGGCTGGCCGACGTGCAGCCGGGTTTTGCTCTCCAGCGAGTCAAAACTCTGGTAGAGCAGGAGTTCGCTCAGCTAAAGCAGGTACTGCACGGTATCAGCCTGCTGGGGCAGTGCCCGGACAGCGTCAACGCGGCGATTATCTGTCGTGGTGAAAAACTCTCAATCGCGATTATGGAAGCGCTGCTACAGGCGCGTGGCTACAGCGTGACGGTGATTGATCCGGTAGAAAAGTTGCTGGCAGTGGGTCACTACCTCGAGTCCACCGTTGATATTCCTGAATCTACCCGTCGTATTGTCGCCAGCCAGATCCCAGCCAACAATATGGTGCTGATGGCCGGCTTTACCGCCGGTAATGAGCGCGGTGAGCTGGTGGTGTTAGGGCGTAATGGTTCCGATTACTCGGCAGCGGTGCTGGCCGCCTGCCTGCGCGCCGACTGTTGCGAAATCTGGACCGATGTTGACGGCGTTTATACCTGTGATCCGCGCCAGGTTCCGGACGCACGGCTGCTGAAGTCGATGTCGTATCAGGAAGCCATGGAGCTTTCTTACTTCGGCGCTAAAGTTCTGCATCCCCGCACTATCACCCCCATCGCCCAGTTCCAGATCCCTTGCCTGATTAAAAATACCGCCAATCCCCAGGCACCCGGCACCTTAATTGGTGGCGATGGTGCGGATGAGGAAAATCCGGTGAAGGGCATCACCAACCTGAATAATATGGCGATGTTTAACGTCTCAGGTCCGGGCATGAAAGGGATGGTCGGGATGGCGGCACGGGTCTTCGCCGCGATGTCGCGCGCCGGAATTTCTGTGGTGCTGATCACTCAGTCTTCTTCGGAATACAGCATCAGTTTCTGCGTCTCGCAGCACGACCTGGCGCGAGCGCGCCGCGTGCTGGAGGACGAGTTCTTCCTGGAGTTAAAAGATGGCCTGCTGGAGCCGCTCGACGTGACCGAACAGCTGGCGGTCATCTCGGTAGTGGGCGATGGCATGCGCACCCTGCGCGGTATCTCAGCAAAATTCTTCTCGGCGCTGGCGCGTGCCAATATCAATATAGTGGCGATTGCCCAGGGCTCTTCCGAGCGCTCGATTTCAGTGGTGGTCAGCAACGAAGACGCCACCACCGGCGTGCGGGTCGTGCATCAGATGCTGTTCGCTACCGACCAGGTAATTGAGGTGTTTGTGGTTGGCGTCGGCGGCGTCGGCGGTGCTCTGATCGATCAGCTGTATCGCCAGCAGGCGTGGCTGAAGAAGAAACATATCGATCTGCGCGTCTGCGGTATCGCCAACTCGAAAGCGCTGCTGACTAATGTGCACGGTGTGGCATTAGAGAACTGGAAAGAGGCGTTGCAGGCGGCGAAAGAGCCATTCAGCCTGGAGCGCTTATCGCGACTGGCGAAAGAGTACCATCTGCTTAACCCGGTGATTGTTGACTGTACTTCCAGCCAGGCCGTGGCCGATCAGTATGCCGATTTTCTCGCCGACGGTTTCCACGTGGTGACGCCGAACAAAAAGGCCAATACCTCCTCGTGGAATTACTACCAGCAGATGCGCGCAGCGGCAGCGAAGTCGCGTCGTAAATTCCTCTATGACACTAACGTCGGGGCCGGCCTGCCGGTAATCGAAAACCTGCAAAATCTGCTGAACGCCGGTGACGAGCTGATTCGCTTCTCCGGCATTCTGTCGGGTTCGCTGTCGTTTATCTTTGGTAAGCTGGATGAAGGCGTTTCGCTGTCTGAAGCCACTAAACTGGCGCGTGAACTGGGCTTTACCGAGCCGGATCCGCGTGATGATCTTTCCGGAATGGATGTGGCGCGTAAGCTGCTGATCCTTGCCCGTGAGGCCGGTTATCAACTGGAACTGAGTGATATCGAGATTGAAGCAGTACTGCCGGACAGCCTGAACCAGATTGCCGACGTAGAGAGCTTTATGCAGCGTCTGCCAGAGCTGGATGAAGCCTTTGCCACCCGCGTGGCGGCAGCACGCGACGAAGGCAAGGTCTTACGCTTCGTTGGCGCGATTGAAGAAGGCGGCGTCTGTAAAGTGAAAATCGATGCGGTTGACGGTAACGACCCGCTGTATAAAGTTAAAAATGGTGAAAATGCGCTGGCGTTCTACAGCCGCTATTATCAGCCGATTCCGTTGGTACTGCGGGGTTATGGTGCCGGCAATGATGTGACGGCTGCCGGAGTCTTTGCCGATCTGTTACGCACGCTGTCGTGGAAGTTGGGAGTTTAATGATGGTAAAAATTTATGCACCGGCCTCGATTGGCAATGTCAGCGTCGGATTTGATGTGCTTGGCGCGGCGGTTTCGCCAGTCGACGGTTCGCTGCTTGGCGACTGCGTAACCGTTGAGGCTGCGGACAGCTTCAGTCTGGTCAATGAAGGTCGTTTCGTCAGTAAGCTGCCGACTAATCCAGAAGAGAACATCGTTTATCAGTGCTGGGCACGCTTCTGTGAGGCTATCGGTAAGCAAGTGCCGGTGGCGATGAAGCTGGAAAAAAACATGCCGATCGGTTCCGGGTTGGGTTCCAGCGCCTGTTCGGTGGTGGCTGGCCTGATGGCGATGAATGAGCACTGCGGTAAACCGCTAAATGATACCGAACTGCTGGCACTGATGGGCGAGCTGGAAGGGCGGATTTCCGGCAGCGTACACTACGACAACGTTGCTCCCTGCTTCCTTGGCGGGTTGCAGCTGATGCTGGAAGAGAACGGCATTATCAGTCAGGAAGTGCCAGGCTTTGACGACTGGCTGTGGGTAATGGCTTATCCGGGTATTAAAGTTTCGACGGCGGAAGCGCGGGCAATTTTACCGGCGCAGTATCGCAAAGAGGACTGCATTAAGCATGGTCGCTACCTGGCGGGCTTTATCCATGCCTGCCACAGCCAGCAACCGCAGCTGGCGGCGAAACTGATGAAGGATGTGATTGCCGAACCGTACCGCACTAAGCTGTTGCCGGGCTTTGCCGAAGCACGCCAGGCGGCACAGGATATTGGCGCGCTGGCCTGCGGCATTTCCGGCTCCGGCCCAACGCTGTTTGCCGTCTGCGATAAGACGGACACCGCGCAGCGCATGGCGGACTGGCTCAGCCAGCACTATCTACAGAATGATGAAGGCTTCGTACATATTTGCCGTTTAGACACGGCAGGCGCACGTAAATTGGGATAACGCATGAAACTGTATAACCTTAAGGATCACAACGAGCAGGTCAGCTTTGCCCAGGCGGTAAAGCAGGGTTTGGGTAAACAGCAAGGGCTGTTTTTTCCACTGGAGCTGCCTGAGTTTGAACTGACTGATATCGATGAAATGCTGAAGCTGGATTTTGTGACCCGCAGCAGCAAAATTCTCTCGGCATTTATCGGCGATGAAATTGAGCCACACCAGCTGCAGGAGCGCGTAAAGCAGGCGTTTGCCTTTCCGGCACCGGTAGTGAAAGTCAGCGATGATATTTCGGCGCTGGAGCTGTTTCACGGCCCGACGCTGGCATTTAAAGACTTCGGCGGCCGTTTTATGGCGCAGATGCTCTCTTATATCAGCGGTGCCGATGAGCAGATTACCATTCTGACCGCAACCTCCGGTGACACCGGTGCGGCGGTAGCCCATGCGTTTTACGGTATGGAAAATGTCCGCGTCGTCATCCTCTATCCGCAGGGCAAAATCAGTCCGCTGCAGGAGAAATTATTCTGTACGCTGGGCGGCAATATCGAAACTATCGCCATTGATGGTGATTTCGACGCCTGCCAGTCACTGGTCAAACAGGCCTTCGATGATGAAGAGCTTAAGCGCGCGATTGGTCTTAACTCTGCCAACTCCATTAATATCAGCCGTTTACTGGCGCAGATTTGCTACTACTTTGAAGCCGCTGCGCAACTGACACAAGAGCAGCGTAACCAGCTGGTGATCTCGGTGCCAAGCGGTAACTTTGGCGATCTGACCGCTGGCCTGCTGGCGAAATCACTCGGCCTGCCGGTGAAGCGTTTTATCGCCGCGACCAATGCCAACGATACCGTTCCTCGCTTCCTCAACAGCGGTGAGTGGCAGCCAAATGCGACGGTGGCGACGCTGTCCAATGCCATGGATGTCAGCCAGCCTAACAACTGGCCGCGCGTCGAAGAGCTGTTCCGTCGTAAAACCTGGCGTTTACAGGATCTTGCAACCGGTGCGGTAAGTGATGAAACCACTAAAGCTACCATGCGCGAGCTGGACGCCATCGGCTACGTATCTGAGCCACATGCGGCAATTGCCTATCGTCTGCTGCGCGATCAGCTGCAGGATGGCGAGTTTGGCCTGTTCCTCGGCACGGCGCATCCGGCTAAGTTTAAAGAGAGCGTTGAAGAGATTCTGGATAAGTCGCTGCCGCTGCCGCCAGAACTGGCAGAGCGTGCCGATCTGGATCTGCTTTCCCATGAGATGAAAGCTGACTTTGCTGAGCTGCGGGCATTTTTGCTGAAGGCGTAAATCCGTCTTTTAACATTTACTCAGTATTAACGCGCAGGCGTCAGTTATCACGCCTGCGCCAGCAAATCTTACTGCTGCTCGTGGCGCTTAAACACCAGTTCATCCTCTGAACTTGATTCGACATCAAAGAAGTAACCTTCAAGGTCAAACTTTTTCAGCTGGGCTGGTTTGGTCAGTCGCTGTTGAATAATATAGCGACTCATCAGGCCGCGCGCCTTTTTGGCGTAAAAACTGATCACTTTAAACTTGCCGTTTTTCTCGTCGAGAAACACCGGCTTGATAATCCGGCCATTGAGTTTTTTCGGCTTCACCGCTTTGAAATACTCATCGGAAGCCAGATTGATCAGTACCTCATCGCCCTGTTCGGCCAGTGCCTGATTCAGCGCTTCGGTCAGGGTATCGCCCCAGAAACTGTAGAGATTGGCTCCCGCCGGGTTTTCCAGCTTGATCCCCATTTCCAGACGATATGCCTGCATTAAGTCGAGCGGGCGCAGCAGGCCATACAGGCCGGAAAGCATACGCAGATGCTGCTGGGCGAAATCGAAATCTTTTTTGCTGAAATCTTCTGCCTGCAGGCCGGTATAAACATCGCCTTTAAACGCCAGAATCGCCTGACGCGCATTGTCGAGCGAGAAGGGCGGCTGCCAGTCGTTAAAACGCTGGGCATTCAGTTCGGCCAGCTTATCGCTGATATGCATCAACGAACCAATTTGCGCCGGTGAAAGCTTGCGCGCCACATCAATTAACTGCTGTGATTTGTCCAGCAGTGCGGGTTGGCTGAACTGTTTAGTTGCCAGCGGACTGTCAAAATCCAGCGTTTTAGCCGGAGAGATAACCATCAACATATATTCTATTCCTGACAGTGATTCACAAGGATATCATCTGTTTGGTTGCTATTCCGATACGGTAACTGTAGCAAAAAAGCCATAAGGACAGGCAAATCATTGCTATTCGTGCTGGCTATGTTTTTACCGGTAACCTTACCTTGCGCGACGAAGGACAAGTGATATTATCGACCACAGACTTTTTCACACCCTGACAGTCTAACTTGATGAGAATGACAACTATGACGGACAAACTTACTTCCTTACGTCAGCTGACTACCGTGGTTGCTGACACCGGCGATATCGCAGCGATGAAGCTGTATCAGCCGCAGGATGCTACCACCAACCCTTCTCTGATTCTGAACGCCGCGCAAATCCCTGAATACCGTAAACTGATCGATGAAGCGATCGCCTGGGCGCGCGAGCAGAGCAGCGATAAAGAACAGCAGATCCAGTTCACCTCTGACAAACTGGCAGTGAATATCGGTCTGGAAATCCTGAAGCTGATCCCTGGCCGTATCTCGACTGAAGTTGATGCTCGTCTTTCTTACGACACCGAAGCCAGCATCGCTAAAGCGCGTAGCCTGATCAAACTGTACAACGATGCAGGTATCAGCAACGACCGTATTCTGATTAAACTGGCGTCAACCTGGCAGGGTATCCGTGCCGCTGAGCAGCTGGAAAAAGAAGGCATCAACTGTAACCTGACGCTGCTGTTCTCCTTTGCGCAGGCGCGTGCTTGTGCCGAAGCGGGCGTATTCCTGATTTCTCCTTTCGTTGGTCGTATCCTCGACTGGTACAAAGCCAACACCGACAAGAAAGAGTACGCGCCAGCTGAAGATCCAGGCGTAGTTTCTGTTTCTGAAATTTATGAGTACTACAAGCAGCACGGTTACGAAACGGTAGTGATGGGCGCGAGCTTCCGTAACGCCGGTGAGATTCTGGAACTGGCCGGCTGTGACCGTCTGACCATTTCCCCGAACCTGCTGAAAGAGCTGGCGGAAAGCGAAGGCACCGTTGAGCGCAAGCTGTCTTACACCGGCGAAGTAAAAGCACGTCCGGCGAAAATGACCGAGTCTGAGTTCCTGTGGCAGCACAACCAGGATCCAATGGCGGTCGACAAACTGGCGCAGGGCATTCGCAACTTTGCCATCGACCAGGGCAAACTTGAGAAGATGATTGCCGACCTGCTGTAACGGCAATAACCGTGATCAGAACGCTGGTCACGGTTTCTGTTTTGTATCCCATCCCCGCTTCAATGTATTATCCTGCTAAGTAACACTCCTTTTTAAACCGCGCCGCTGCTGTTTTGCAGGCCGCGACTACGCAGCGAATACACCATGAATACATTACGCATAGGCTTGATTTCGGTCTCCGACCGCGCATCTAACGGCATTTATCAGGATTTGGGGCTGCCGGCTCTGGAAGAGTGGCTTAGTCAGGCGCTGGATACGCCATTTGAGCTGGAAAAACGTCTGGTGCCTGACGAGCAGCCGATGATTGAACAGACGATTTGCGAGCTGGTGGACGAAATGTTCTGCCATCTGGTGCTGACCACCGGCGGCACCGGCCCGGCGCGGCGCGATGTGACGCCGGATGCCACGTTGGCCGTCGCCGACCGGGAGATGCCCGGCTTCGGTGAGCAGATGCGACAAATCAGCCTGAACTTTGTGCCAACGGCAATTTTATCGCGTCAGGTTGGGGTGATTCGCAAGCAGTCTCTGATTCTCAACCTGCCAGGCCAGCCGAAAGCGATCAAAGAGACGCTGGAAGGCCTGAAGGATGAGCAGGGCAACACCCGTGTTCACGGCATTTTCGCCAGCGTGCCGTATTGCATTCAACTGCTGGACGGGCCGTATATTGAGACGCACGCCAGTGTGGTAGCAGCTTTTCGCCCGAAAAGCGCCAGACGTGACACAAACGACTGAAAAACGAATTTTTCAGGCATAAAATCCAGCACGGCTGGGTGTGGCGAGAGATTGACGGTATAGTCAGATTAGCTTTACATCTTTCGCTATACCCTTTCTACTCTGCCTCTGGAAATGCAAGAAAAATCATGGATCAACACATTGCACGCCGCTTAAACCGGCAGGATTATAAAACCCTCTCTCTGGCGGCACTGGGCGGTGCGCTGGAATTCTACGACTTTATTATCTTCGTGTTTTTTGCGGCGGTAATTGGCGAACTTTTCTTCCCGGCTGATATTCCCGAATGGCTGCGTCAGCTGCAAACCTTTGGCATCTTCGCGGCCGGTTATCTGGTGCGCCCGCTTGGCGGTATTGTGATGGCGCACTTCGGTGACAAAATCGGCCGTAAAAAGATGTTTAGTTTGAGTATTCTGCTGATGGCGCTGCCGACGCTGGCGATCGGCATGCTGCCCACTTACCAGAGCATTGGGATGGCCGCACCGATACTGTTGCTGTTGATGCGCATGTTACAGGGCGCAGCGATTGGCGGTGAAGTGCCTGGAGCCTGGGTGTTTGTCGCTGAGCATGTGCCGGAAAAACGTATTGGTTTTGCCTGCGGCACGCTGACGGCCGGATTAACCTTTGGCATTCTGCTGGGGTCGCTGGTCGCCACGCTGATTAATACCAGCATGTCGCCACAGGCGATTGCCGAAACCGGCTGGCGAATCCCGTTCTTTCTCGGTGGTATTTTTGGCCTGCTGGCAATGTACCTGCGCCGCTGGTTACAGGAAACGCCGGTATTTCGCGAGATGCAGGCGCGGAAAAAACTTTCCGAGGCGCTGCCGCTGAAAACCGTGCTGGCAGATCATAAGCGTGCTGTCGCGGTGTCGATGCTGCTGACCTGGCTGCTGTCCGCCTGCATTGTGGTGGTGATTTTGATGGCGCCGACGCTGCTGCAAAAGCAGCACGGCATTGCCGCTGCCATCGCATTACAGGCTAATAGTCTGGCTACGGTGATGCTGATTGTTGGCTGTATTGTTGCCGGATTGCTGGTCGATCGCTTTGGCGCGGCGAAAATCCTTGCGGCGGGCAGTCTGCTGCTGGCGATATGCAGCTGGAGCTTTTTCCATAGCGTGGCAACGGCGCCAGAGTATCTGTTTATTGCCTATGCGATTACCGGTTTCAGCGTCGGCGTGGTCGGTGTGGTGCCTTTTGTTATGGTGCGGGCTTTCCCGGCGGCAGTGCGTTTCACCGGCATCTCTTTTTCCTACAACCTCTCTTACGCCATTTTTGGTGGTCTGACGCCCATCTTCGTCACCCTGATGATGAAGCTGACGCCGATGGCTCCGGCGTGGTACGTGCTGGCGCTGGCGCTAATCGGCCTGCTGCTGGGGCTATGGCTGGCCGGCGAGCGCCGTCAGCCATTGGCACCCGGTGAGGTCAGCGCGCGTTAATCTTCGCGGATCATCACCCTTACAGGCTCGCTCAGGCGGGCCTGTGCTGTTTTAACAAAAGAGAATTTTTTTTAGTTTTAACCCTTGATGCTGTGCGAAGCGGCCCCATCTAGTTGTCATCCAGAATTGTTGAACCAGAAAAAAAGCCTGCGCCGGCGCTTGAAACAGAGTAAATCGCCCGCATAACTGGTTCACAAGCAGATTAATGATGAATTGACGAATTTAAGTGGGAGACGTTTAGATGGGTAAGATTATTGGTATTGACCTGGGTACAACCAACTCTTGTATCGCAATTATGGATGGCACCAAAGCACGCGTGCTGGAAAATGCGGAAGGCGATCGCACCACGCCTTCAATCATTGCTTATACGCAAGATGGCGAGATTCTGGTAGGTCAGCCGGCTAAACGTCAGGCTGTGACTAACCCGCAGAACACTCTGTTCGCGATTAAGCGCCTGATTGGCCGTCGCTTCCAGGACGAAGAAGTACAGCGTGACCTGAAAATCATGCCATACAAAATCACCGCAGCAGACAACGGTGATGCATGGCTTGACGTGAAAGGCCAGAAAATGGCACCACCGCAGGTTTCTGCTGAAGTGCTGAAAAAAATGAAGAAAACGGCTGAAGATTATCTGGGTGAGCCAGTCACTGAAGCGGTTATCACTGTTCCAGCCTACTTTAACGATGCGCAGCGTCAGGCGACCAAAGATGCCGGCCGTATCGCGGGTCTGGACGTAAAACGTATTATCAACGAACCAACCGCAGCGGCTCTGGCCTACGGTCTGGATAAAGAAGTTGGCAACCGCACTATCGCGGTATACGACCTCGGCGGCGGTACTTTCGATATCTCCATCATCGAAATTGATGATGTTGACGGCGAAAAAACCTTTGAAGTACTGGCGACCAACGGTGATACCCACCTCGGTGGTGAAGACTTCGACAGCCGCATGATCAACTATTTAGTGGCTGAGTTTAAGAAAGATCAGGGCATCGATCTGCACAACGATCCACTGGCAATGCAGCGTCTGAAAGAAGCCGCAGAGAAAGCTAAAATTGAGCTGTCTTCTGCACAGCAGACTGACGTGAACCTGCCGTACATCACTGCGGATGCTACTGGTCCTAAGCACCTGAACATCAAAGTGACTCGTGCGAAACTGGAATCACTGGTTGAAGACCTGGTAGCACGTTCTATTGAGCCGCTGAAAGTGGCACTGCAGGATGCGGGTCTGTCTGTTTCTGATATCAACGACGTTATCCTCGTCGGTGGTCAGACTCGTATGCCAATGGTGCAGGCGAAAGTTGCTGAATTCTTCGGTAAAGAACCACGTAAAGACGTGAACCCGGATGAAGCGGTAGCGGTAGGTGCTGCAGTTCAGGGTGGCGTACTGGCGGGCGACGTTAAAGACGTACTGCTGCTGGACGTGACTCCACTGTCACTGGGTATCGAAACCATGGGTGGCGTGATGACTGCGCTGATCAGCAAGAACACCACCATCCCAACCAAGCACAGCCAGGTGTTCTCTACTGCTGAAGATAACCAGTCTGCGGTAACCATTCACGTGGTGCAGGGTGAACGTAAACGTGCGGCGGATAACAAGTCACTGGGCCAGTTCAACCTTGACGGTATCCAGGGCGCACCACGCGGTATGCCACAGATTGAAGTGACTTTCGACATCGATGCGGACGGTATCCTGCACGTATCAGCGAAAGACAAAAACAGCGGTCGTGAGCAGAAGATCACCATCAAGGCCTCTTCTGGTCTGAACGATGATGAAATCGAAAAAATGGTTCGTGACGCGGAAGCAAATGCCGAGTCTGACCGTAAATTCGAAGAGCTGGTTCAGGTTCGCAACCAGGCCGATCATCTGTCGCACAGCACGCGTAAGCAGCTGGACGAAGCCGGCGATAAACTGCCAGCAGACGACAAAGCACCGATTGAAGCGGCACTTAACGATCTGAACACCGCGCTGAAAGGCGAAGACAAAGCTGAAATCGAAGCCAAAATGCAGGCTCTGATGGAAGTTTCCAGCAAGCTGATGGAATTTGCCCAGCAGCAACAGGCTGGCGCGGCTGATGCTGGCGACGCTTCTGCGAAGAAAGACGACGACGTTGTCGACGCTGAATTCGAAGAAGTAAAAGACGACAAAAAATAATCGCCCTGAGCGGCAAGGATAGCGGTTTCGCTGTCCTTGACGAGAGTATGCAAGGCTCCCGGCCAGGAGCCATTGCAGGGTAGAGGTAACCCGCACGGGCGTAGGAGTTCTCTCCACGCCCGTGCACGCATGTTAAGGGCAGGACAACTAACAATGGCGAAAAGAGACTATTACGAGGTTTTAGGCGTTCCGAAATCGGCGGAAGAGCGTGAAATCAAAAAGGCCTACAAACGCCTGGCGATGAAATTCCACCCTGACCGCAACCAGGGCGATAAAGAAGCCGAGACTAAATTTAAAGAAGTGAAGGAAGCCTACGAAATTCTGACCGACGATCAGAAGCGTGCGGCCTACGACCAGTACGGTCATGCAGCCTTTGAACAAGGTGGTATGGGCGGTGGCGGTTACGGCGGCGGTGGCTTCGGTGGCGGCGGCGGTGCTGACTTCAGTGATATCTTTGGCGACGTATTCGGCGATATCTTTGGCGGAGGCCGTCGTCAGCGTGCCGCTCGCGGCGCTGATTTACGCTACAACATGGAGCTGTCGCTGGAAGAAGCGGTACGCGGCGTGACCAAAGAGATCCGCATTCCCACGTTGGAAGAGTGTGACGTTTGCCACGGCAGCGGGGCGAAATCGGGCACCAAGCCCCAGAGTTGCCCAACCTGTCATGGTGCAGGCCAGGTGCAGATGCGCCAGGGCTTCTTTACCGTGCAGCAGGCGTGTCCGACCTGTCACGGTCGTGGTTCAATAATTAAAGATCCTTGCAACGCCTGTCACGGCCACGGTCGCGTCGAGAAGTCGAAAACCCTGTCGGTTAAAATCCCGGCTGGCGTCGATACCGGTGACCGCATCCGCCTGACCGGTGAAGGTGAAGCTGGCGAGCAGGGAGCACCAGCGGGCGATCTGTATGTTCAGGTTCAGGTGAAAAAACACCCAATCTTCGAACGTGAAGATAACAACCTGTACTGCGAAGTGCCGATTAATTTTGTGATGGCAGCACTGGGTGGTGAAATTGAAGTGCCGACGCTGGATGGCCGCGTGAATCTGAAAGTGCCGGCCGAAACCCAAACCGGCAAACTGTTCCGCATGCGCGGCAAAGGTGTCAAATCAGTGCGTGGTGGCAGTCAGGGTGATCTGCTGTGCCGTGTAGTGGTAGAAACGCCGGTCAGCCTGAGTGAAAAACAGAAATCGCTGTTGCGCGAGCTGGAAGAGAGTTTCGGTGGCCCCTCCGGCGAGAAAAACAGCCCACGCTCCAAGAGCTTCTTTGACGGTGTGAAAAAGTTTTTTGACGATTTGACCCGTTAATGCGGATTGCTCCCTGCAACGGCAGGGAGCAGTTTTTCTGGATCCTGAGTAACTGTTTAAAACTAAAGCCGCTGATGCGGTTTTTTTTTGTTCCTGAGTCTTTTTTATCCACTTTCCCCTCTCCCTCCCTTAACTGCTTAATTTTGCTTGATAAGCCTATGCTTCGTTTTTTCCGAGCTGAATGTGCTGAATAAACTGTTATTTTCGATGCTTCAAACGGCGTATGCTTCTGCCCCAGTACTGAAACAGGCAACAAACAGGGATTGAAAATATGTTTCTTCAGATAAAACGTTTGCTTAAGAATGAAGCGACCAGCGGCGTGGTGCTGATACTGGCCGCGGCGCTGGCAATGGTGCTGGCCAATACGGCAGCGACGCAACAAGGTTATCTCTCACTGCTGGCTACGCCGGTAGAGTTTCGCTTTGGCGCCCTTGATATCAGCAAAAATCTGTTGCTGTGGATCAATGATGCGCTGATGGCGCTGTTCTTCCTGATGATTGGCCTCGAAGTGAAGCGCGAGCTGATGGTCGGCGCACTGGCCAGCCGTGAGCAGGCGATATTTCCGCTGATCGCGGCCGTTGGCGGTATGGTTGTGCCGGGTTTGCTGTTTTTGCTGTTTAACGGCAGTGACGAGGTGACACGCAGCGGTTGGGCAATTCCTACTGCTACTGATATCGCCTTTGCACTGGGTATCCTGGCGCTGCTGGGTAGCCGGGTGCCGCCAGCGCTGAAAATTTTCCTGATGGCACTGGCAATTATCGACGACCTCGGGGCCATTATCATTATTGCGCTGTTCTACACCAACGAGCTGTCAATGACGGCGCTGGCGGTTGCAGCGGCGGCGATTGTGGTGCTGGCGCTGCTCAACGCGACTAATGTACGCAGTACCGCAGTGTATTTGCTGGTGGGTATGGTGCTGTGGACGGCGGTACTGAAGTCTGGGGTGCATGCCACTCTGGCGGGCGTGATTGTCGGCTTCTTTATTCCACTGGCGAAGAAAGACGGGCATTCTCCGGCCGAACAACTCGAGCATGGCTTGCATCCGTGGGTAAGCTGGCTGATTCTGCCGCTGTTCGCCTTTGCCAATGCCGGTGTGGTGCTGGACGGTATTTCTGCCGGCGATATGTTCTCGCTGCTGCCGCTGGGAATTATGGTTGGCCTGCTTATTGGTAAACCGCTGGGCATTACCCTGTTTTGCTGGCTGGCGGTCAGGCTGGGGCTGGCGAAGTTACCTCAGGGCACTACCATGTCGAATATTGTCGCGGTCGGTGTGTTGTGCGGCATTGGTTTTACCATGTCGATCTTTATCGCCTCACTGGCCTTTGGCGACATCGACCCGGCGCTGATTACCCTCGCTAAGCTGGGCATCCTGATTGGTTCGATAGCCTCCGCAGTTATCGGCTATCTGCTGCTGCGTATCAAGCTGAAATAACCACAACGGCAAACCTGTAATTGCAGGTTTGCCGTGTTTTTTTCGGCTGGTAATACGCTAAGCTGGAGCTTATCCGGCTGCAGTAAAGGAATATCCCCGTGCGCATGTCTCATATCAATTACAACCATCTCTATTACTTCTGGCAGGTGTGCAAGGAAGGGTCGATAGTCGGGGCCGCCGAAGCACTGTTTCTGACGCCACAAACCATTACCGGGCAAATTAAAGCGCTGGAAGATCGCCTGCAGGGCAAACTGTTTAAGCGTCAGGGGCGTGGACTGGTGCCGTCAGAATTGGGGCAGCTGGTTTTTCGCTATGCCGACCGCATGTTTACCCTGAGCCAGGAGATGCTGGATATCGTTAACTACCGCAAGGAGTCGAACCTGCTGTTTGACGTTGGCGTCGCGGATGCGCTGTCCAAACGTCTGGTCAGCCAGGTGCTGGAAACTGCAGTGCGTGATGATGAGAAGATTCATCTGCGCTGCTATGAGTCGACGCATGAAATGCTGCTGGAGCAGCTCAGCCAGCACAAGCTGGATATGATTCTGTCCGACTGCTCCATCGATTCCACCCAGCAGGAAGGGCTGTTCTCGGTGAAGCTTGGCGAGTGCGGCATCAGTTTCTGGTGTACCCGCCCGCTGCCGGATAAGAGCTTTCCGGCCTGCCTTGAGCAGCGGCGCTTACTGATTCCTGGCCGCCGTTCAATGCTTGGGCGCAAGCTGCTTAACTGGTTTCATTCCCAGGGATTGCAGGTCGAGATTCTTGGCGAGTTTGATGATGCGGCGTTGATGAAGGCGTTTGGCGCATCGAATAATGCGATTTTTGTTGCGCCGTCACTGTACGGTCAGGATATCTATAATGATGATGAAATTGTCGAGATTGGACGGATTGATAATGTGATGGAGGAGTATCACGTGATCTTCGCCGAACGGATGATTCAGCATCCTGCAGTGCAGCGTATCTGCAATAAAGATTTTACCGCGTTGTTTCCACAGTAAAGATAAGAAAGGCCGCCTTTCTTTATCGTCGCCCGTAGCGAAAACCTTCATTCTCCCTGGCTTGAGGAGCCTGTTATGGCTCCTTTGGGCGACGCCCGTCATTTCACGCTAAGCGAACGGTATCAGCCGGAATCGCTTTTTCCGATAATTTATTAAGAAATTTCTGCTATTCGAAAAGAGTAACTATTTATATTGGATTAAGATTTTTCTCTATAATTATAAGATAGTGGATATTTATATATCAAGGATCGTAAAGTAGTGAATTGAATAAGTAAATAACGTATTGGGCTTTCTGTTTTGCTTATTGGTTATTAATATCCATTAAGATTGTTGCCATGGTAAGTGTGGCCTAACCTTATGTTTTTTAATTAATATTAATTTATAAGGTCCTGAGAAAAATTAATGTAATTGTGGTTTTTCATTGTAATTACTTAACGGAATTTATGCTGTTTTTACACGGTCTGAATTTTGACGATTAATAAAATGATACGTAAAGTCACTTTTGGAATTAATTTAAAAAATACCATCTAATTTACCAGGGCTTTTATTATGAATATAAATTTGAAGAAAACTTTGCTGGCGGCAGCGATTTCCTGTTGTCTGCCCGCCGCGCAGGCAAATATGTCTGCTATCGATGCTGATGTCAGTGCCGGGGTACCGCTTACTGCGGCAAATCCCGGCTATATTGATGAAAAAATCAATGTTAACCTGGCAGAAAAGCTTGGCGTGGACGGCAATGCCACAGTGACGATAACCAAAGCGGGCGCCAGCGAACTGCTGATTCATTTCAGTGACGTAAGCTTACAGCCGGGGGCTTATTTACGCGTCTCCTCGCCGGACGGGCAGCAGACAGAAATTATTAACCATAAAGCACTGTATGACGGCAGTGGTACCAACTTTGACAGCAGCATTCGCGGCAACACCGCGCTGGTGCAGCTGGTTTATCCCGATCGCTTCAACCGTCACGCGAATAACGACCGGGCGATTGTTTCTCATTTCAGCTACCCTGCGGCGAGTGATGACGAGATAGGTTCAAAAAATATCATCGGAAATAATCAGGCAGTCGATTCCCGCTGCTACGAGCAATCTAAACCCGTATTGTATAACACGAGCCAGGCATCAATGAGATTTGCTGGCGCTACAGGATGGAATCTTGCCGGCGGTCCTTACGCGATCACTAATCACCATGTTATTGATCACGCGCCAAATTCATCGTTTTTACTGCAATATAACTATCAGAACAACGGGTGCAACTCGAATTCCGTCTCACATGTAGTAAGCATGCGTACTGAACGTCAGTTGCAGGCTGGAAACAACAACGTAAACAATGATTATGCGCTTTATGCTGTCAATGCCAATGATTATCAGGAAGCGGGGATTAGGCAAATATTTGGTAATCTGTGGCTTAACTCGGCAAGCTCTCTGCCTGCCGGTACTCCGGTATATGTTGCTCATCAACTCTGGGGCGGAGTTCAGAAAATAAATGATCGCCATGACGATGGTGGCCCCTGCACTCTGATCGGCAGTACCGGTGGTCACTATGTACGCTACAACTGTGATACTTCTGCTGGTTCCTCAGGAGCGCCGGTTATCGTGCAGGCTGACAATACTATTGCGGGATTGCATGTTGGTGGGACGTCCACTGAGAACGTTGGTATAAGCGCTCCGCGACTTTATGATTTAATTAAAGCGACAGTCCCGGGGCCGAACACGACTTATCCGCTAACTGTGGGTCAAGGAAAGGTTTCGGTTACTAATCTTACTGTCAATCCTTATATTCCTGCGCAACCTGCTCATCTGACGAGCTGGGGAGATGTCAAAGTATCCTCGCACTATGAAGGGCGCATGCAGCATTTTGGCAGCTATTCGATATTTGTAGCGAAACTGAGAGCAACAGGTGGGGCCGTTGAACAGATCAATGTACGTATGCAGGTGCGCACGCCTTGTGGCCTGACGGATTTAAATGCCGCACAGCCGTGCTCTACTGCAGCGGGTGACCGTTTCCTTGAGCTGAGTGTATTAGCTGAAGATAACGCGACGTTAACCTCACCAGCCTATAGCGGATTTATGGCGTTGCGAGTCACAAACTTGCAAAATGAGTTGATAAGAAACCTGGTTGTTCCATTTAGCTACGCGCATTACGACCCATTTGTATCGCCGTTTACGCCTGGAACGTCGGTAAGATCGTTTAATATGACCACGCAGCACCTTGAGACACCGCGTATGTCTCATAGCAACAATTTCGGCTTTATTGCCGTTAATCAGGGGCAGGGGCCATTGGCCACCACGAGTGTGGCTGGCGGCGGTTCAACACGCGTTCAGGTGCCGCTGAAAAATGCGCGCGGTGAAGTAAAGCTGGTAAACCTGGATGTACTGCGTAAAACCAGCTGTGCAGGAGCGCCAGGCAGTGGCCCGATGGAGTCGATTGTTGGTTGTGGTTCCACTGCGCAAACCGCAAACCTTGATCTGCGATTCTGGTATGGGAGCAACCCGGGTCTGCCTTCTGGTCGCTATACCGGCATTCTGCCACTGAAGCAGAAACGCGACGGGTTTGAACAGGCGATTATGATAAATATTGATTTCACCATCTAAGAAAGACGGAAGGCGATAATGGTGGTGGCCGGTCACTTGACCAAAAGCCCTGACTTCTGATGAATCGATGTGGTCGTGCCCTGGGCATGACCACATTTTTTTTGTGGTATTCGTTCTGCTGGCAACCATTCACCTGAAATTCAGACGTAAAAAAACCGGCGGTTAGGCCGGTCTCTTTCAAAGCCGATTAACAACTTAGCATTAAGCCAGTTTGTTGATCTCTGCAGTCAGGTTTGACTTATGACGTGCAGCTTTGTTTTTGTGGATCAGGCCTTTGCTTGCCTGACGGTCCACAATTGGTTGCATTTCGTTAAATGCTTTCTGTGCAGCTTCTTTATCGCCAGCAGCGATAGCCGCGTATACTTTCTTGATAAAAGTACGCATCATAGAACGATTGCTAGCGTTGTGCTTACGACGCTTTTCAGACGTTACGGCGCGTTTCTTAGCTGATTTGATATTAGCCAAGGTCCAACTCCCAAATATTTTCTATTGAGGACAATTCAAAGGCCGAGGAATATGCCTTTTTAGCCTTCGTTTGTCAATGGATTTGTGCAAATAAGCGCCGTTAATCTGACGACACTTGATTACGTTGTGATGGCGCAGGATTCTACCAGCATCGTCATGACGAATACAGCCTTTCCCGATAAAATTGTCTGTTATCTGACTAAGTCGCTGCCATCTCACTGAAAACAGCATCAGAAACCGCTAAACGGGACAATCGCGGGTTAACCTTAATCGCTGTACAAGGTATAATCCGCCGATTTCCACAAATTTGAGTCAGCCATGAAGTTTATCCGCGGCATACATAATCTCAGAGAGCAGCATCGCGGCTGCGTGCTGACCATTGGCAACTTTGATGGCGTGCATCGCGGTCATCAGGCTCTGCTGGCACGACTGTGCGAAGAAGGGCGTCAGCGCGGCTTACCGGTGATGGTGATGCTGTTTGAGCCTCAGCCGCTGGAGCTGTTCGCGGCTGACAAAGCGCCTGCGCGCCTGACGCGCCTGCGCGAAAAACTGCGTTACCTGGCTGAAGCCGGGGTGGATGCGGTACTCTGTGTCCGCTTTGACCGTCGCTTTGCCGCACTGACCGCGCAAAGTTTTGTTGCCGATTTGCTGGTTAACAAGCTTGGCGTGCAGTTTCTCGCCGTTGGCGATGATTTCCGCTTTGGCGCTGGTCGCCAGGGGGATTTCCTGTTATTACAGAAAGCGGGCGTCGAATATGACTTTGACGTCATCAGTACCCAGACCTTCTGCGACAGCGGGAAGCGTATCAGCAGTACTGCGGTACGCCAGGCGCTGGCGGAAGACAACCTGGCGCTGGCTCAATCGCTGTTGGGGCATCCCTTCAGCATTTCTGGCCGTGTGGTACATGGCGATGCGCTGGGCCGCACCATTGGTTTTCCCACCGCAAACATTCCTTTGCGCCGCTCAGTTTCACCGGTGAAAGGGGTGTACGCGGTTGAAGTATATGGCCTTGCTGAGCAACCGCTGCCCGGTGTTGCCAATATAGGTACCCGCCCGACCGTTGCCGGGTTACGTCAACAGCTGGAAGTTCATCTGCTGGACGTTGCAATGAACCTGTACGGACGCCATATAGATGTGGTGCTCTGTCAAAAAATCCGTAACGAGCAGCGATTCGCCTCGCTCGATGCGCTAAAAGAGCAAATTGCTAAAGATGTGGTGACTGCCCGAAACTTTTTTGGGCTACAAACACCGGTTTAAGAACTGAAACTGAACCGACAAACGGAACCGAGAATCTGATGAGTGACTATAAATCTACCCTGAATTTGCCGGAAACGGGGTTCCCGATGCGTGGCGATCTGGCCAAACGCGAACCGGGAATGCTGCAACGTTGGTATGATGACAATCTGTACGGCATCATCCGCGAAGCCAAAAAAGGGAAAAAAACCTTTATTCTGCACGATGGCCCTCCTTACGCGAACGGCAGTATTCATATTGGTCACTCAGTAAACAAGATTCTGAAAGACATTATCGTTAAGTCGAAAGGCATGGCGGGTTTTGATTCGCCTTATGTGCCGGGCTGGGACTGTCATGGTCTGCCAATCGAACATAAAGTTGAGCAGATGATCGGTAAGCCGGGTGAGAAGGTGAGTGCGGCTGAGTTCCGTGCGGCCTGCCGTAAGTATGCTGCTGAACAGGTTGAAGGTCAGAAGAAAGACTTTATCCGCCTCGGCGTGCTGGGCGACTGGGATCGTCCTTATCTGACGATGAACTTCCAGACCGAAGCCAACATCATCCGTGCGCTGGGTAAAATCATCGGTAATGGCCACCTGCATAAAGGTGCCAAGCCGGTGCACTGGTGTCTGGATTGCCGTTCTGCGCTGGCAGAAGCGGAAGTCGAGTATTATGACAAAACCTCTCCTTCTATCGATGTGATGTTCAATGCCGTCGATACTGAAGCGGTAAAAGCGAAATTTGGCGTAGCCAGCGTGACTGGCCCGATTGCATTGGTGATCTGGACCACCACTCCGTGGACCATGCCGGCTAACCGTGCTATCTCTCTGCATCCTGAATTTGAGTACCAGCTGGTGCAGATCGACGGTAAAGCGCTGATCCTCGCCAAAGACCTGGTTGAGAGCGTGATGAAGCGTGCTGGCGTCAGCGAGTGGACCGTACTGGGCACGACCACCGGTGCCGAGCTGGAACTGATGCGTTTCCAGCATCCTTTCCTCGGTTTTGATGTGCCGGTTGTGCTGGGCGAGCACGTCACCCTCGATGCCGGTACCGGTGCGGTGCATACCGCGCCAGGCCACGGTCCGGATGACTATGTCATCGGCCAGAAATATGGTCTGGAGACCGCTAACCCGGTTGGCCCGGACGGCTGCTTTATCACCGGCACTTATCCGACGCTGGATGGCGTGCAGGTCTTTAAAGCTAACGATATCATCGTTGAGCTGTTGCGTGAGAAAGGCGCGTTGCTGCATCTGGAAAAACTGTTCCACAGCTATCCGCACTGCTGGCGTCATAAAACGCCGATCATCTTCCGTGCTACCCCGCAGTGGTTTATCAGCATGGATCAGAAGGGTCTGCGTGCGCAGTCGCTGAAAGAGATCAAAGGCGTGCAGTGGATCCCGGACTGGGGCCAGGCGCGTATCGAATCCATGGTTGCTAACCGTCCCGACTGGTGTATCTCACGTCAGCGTACCTGGGGTGTGCCGATGGCGCTGTTCGTCCATAAAGAGACTGAACAGCTGCATCCGCGTTCGCTGGAGCTGATGGAAGAAGTCGCTAAGCGCGTAGAAGTTGATGGTATTCAGGCCTGGTGGGATCTGGACGCAAAAGATCTGATGGGTGAAGAAGCCAACGACTACGTGAAAGTGCCGGATACGCTGGACGTGTGGTTTGACTCTGGTTCGACCCACTCTTCAGTGGTTGATGTGCGTCCTGAGTTTGGCGGCCACAGCGCGGATATGTATCTGGAAGGTTCCGACCAGCATCGCGGCTGGTTTATGTCTTCATTAATGATTTCGACCGCGATGAAAGGCAAGGCGCCTTATCGACAGGTGCTGACTCACGGTTTCACCGTTGATGGTCAGGGCCGCAAGATGTCGAAATCAATTGGTAACACCGTCAGCCCGCAGGACGTGATGAATAAGCTGGGTGGCGACATCCTGCGTCTGTGGGTGGCTTCAACCGATTACACCGGTGAAATGGCGGTGTCTGACGAAATCCTGAAGCGCTCTGCTGACTCTTACCGTCGTATCCGTAACACCGCACGTTTCCTGTTGGCTAACCTGAACGGCTTCAACCCGGAAACCGATATGGTGAAACCGGAAGAGATGGTCGTGCTGGATCGCTGGGCGGTAGGCCGTGCGTTAGCTGCACAGGACGATATCATTGCCTCTTACGCGAACTACGACTTCCATGAAGTGGTTCAGCGCCTGATGCAGTTCTGCTCGGTTGAGATGGGCTCGTTCTATCTGGATATCATTAAAGACCGTCAGTACACCGCCAAAGCGGATGGGCTGGCACGTCGTAGCTGCCAGACTGCGCTGTACTTTATCGTTGAGGCGCTGGTGCGCTGGATGGCGCCGATCATGTCGTTTACTGCCGATGAGATCTGGGGCTACCTGCCAGGTAAACGTACTCAGTACGTGTTCACCGAAGAGTGGTTCGACGGGTTATTTGGTCTGGCTGAAGATGAGCCAATGAACGATGCTTACTGGGCTGAGCTGCTGAAAGTGCGTGGTGAAGTTAACCGCGTGATCGAGCAGGCGCGTGCTGATAAGCGTCTGGGCGGATCGCTGGAAGCCACCGTAACACTGTATGCCGATGCGGCGCTGGCTGAGAAACTGAACAGCCTTGGCGAAGAGCTGCGCTTTGTGCTGCTGACCTCGGGGGCACAGGTTGCTGATTATGCGCTGGCTGGCGAAGAAGCACAGCAGAGTGACGTGTTGAAAGGGCTGAAAATCGCCCTGCACAAAGCGGAAGGCGAGAAGTGCCCACGCTGCTGGCATTACACCACTGACGTCGGTCAGAACGCGGAGCACGCAGAAGTTTGCGGTCGCTGTGTCACTAACATAGCCGGTAACGGCGAAGAGCGTAAATTTGCCTGATGCGTAAACCCCTTTTATCGACCGGATTGCGCTGGCTGTGGCTGGTGCTGGTAGTGATTGTTGTCGACTTTGCCAGCAAGCAATGGATTATGGATAATCTGATGCTGCATCAGTCGGTGCCAGTGATGCCATACTTTAATCTCTTCTACGCACACAACTACGGCGCGGCATTTAGCTTCCTCGCCGATAAAGGTGGCTGGCAACGTTGGTTCTTTGCCGGTATTGCGATTGCGATTGTCGTCGCATTGCTGGTGATGATGTACCGTACCTCTGCCAGCCAGAAGCTTAATAATATTGCCTACGCGCTGATTGTTGGCGGCGCGATTGGCAACCTGTTTGATCGCTCTTATCACGGCTTTGTGGTCGATTTTATCGACTTCTATGTGGGTGACTGGCATTTTGCCACCTTCAATATTGCCGACTGCGCCATCTGTATCGGTGCGGCGTTGATCGTTCTGGAGGGGTTTATTACTCCTGCCGGAAAACAGGCTAAAGAGAAAGGGTAAGGCATGACTGATTCAGTACAGCACGATAGCGCGGTGCTGGTGCACTTTACGTTGAAGCTGGAAGATGGCTCAACGGCGGAGTCGACGCGTGCCAATGGCAAGCCTGCCCTGTTTCGGCTGGGCGATGGCAGCCTGTCAGAAGGACTGGAGCAGGCGTTGCTTGGTCTGAAAACCGGCGATAAGCATCACTTCAGCTTGCCGCCGGAATCGGCCTTCGGCGCGGCCAGCCCGGATATGATTCAGTATTTCTCCCGCCGTGATTTTGTGCAGGCGGGGGAGCCGGAAATCGGTGCTATTATGCTGTTTACCGGGATGGGTGGTAGCGAAATGCCAGGCGTGATCCGTGAAATCTCCGGTGATTCGATCACCGTAGATTTTAACCATCCGCTGGCAGGGCAAACCATTCAGTTTGATATCGAGGTGCTGGAGATCGATCCGCAACTGGAGGGGACCAATGCAAATCCTGTTGGCTAACCCGCGCGGTTTCTGCGCCGGTGTTGATCGCGCAATCAGTATTGTAGAGCGCGCGCTGGAGATGTACGGCGCGCCAATCTACGTGCGACATGAAGTGGTGCATAACCGTTACGTGGTCAATAGTCTGCGCGAGCGTGGGGCGATCTTTATTGAAGAGATTGCTGAAGTTCCGGATGGCTCGATTCTGATCTTCTCTGCCCACGGTGTCTCTCAGGCGGTTAGGGCTGAAGCGCGCGCACGCGATCTGACCATGCTGTTTGATGCTACCTGCCCGCTGGTCACCAAAGTGCATATGGAAGTGGCGCGAGCCAGTCGTAAAGGCACCGAAGCGATTCTGATCGGTCACGCTGGCCACCCGGAAGTGGAAGGTACTATGGGGCAGTACAGCAACCCGCAAGGGGGCATGTACCTGGTGGAGTCACCGGCCGATGTCAGTAAGCTGCAGGTGAAGAACGAAAATAACCTGTGCTTTATGACCCAGACCACGCTGTCGGTTGATGATACCTCGGATGTGATCGATGCCTTGCGCCAGCGCTTTCCAAAAATCATCGGCCCGCGCAAAGATGATATCTGTTATGCCACCACTAACCGTCAGGAAGCGGTGCGCAGCTTAGCGCAGGATGCCGATGTGGTGCTGGTAGTTGGCTCGAAAAACTCCTCCAACTCCAATCGACTGGCTGAGCTGGCGCAGCGTGCTGGTAAGTTGGCACGCCTGATTGACTCTGCGGAAGATATTCAGGAAAGCTGGCTGAGCAATATCAAATGTGTTGGGGTGACTGCTGGTGCTTCAGCGCCCGATATTCTGGTACAGGAAGTGATTCAACGCCTGCGCCAGCTGGGCGGCGAACCGGCTATCGAGCTGAGTGGCCGCGAAGAGAATATCGTGTTTGAAGTGCCGAAAGAGCTACGTGTTGAGGTTAAACAAGTAGACTGATTTCATCTCTCTGCATGTAGGGGCGGCGCTATCGCCGTCCGTACCACCGGTTTGCACCCTGCATACCTTCAGGACCGGAGCCGAAAACGGCTCCGCTACATTTACCGCAATCCCTGAACCTTGTCCTTTATCCTGCCTTTCACACCTCCCCTGATGATTTGTTTTACTGATAATCCCTTCCCGCTGGCGTAAAATTCTAATTATGCTGTGATTATTGTGGCGCATTTGTAGTCACCTCGTTAACCTCATTAGTCTTAGTGCCTGCCTGTTTGCAGGTACAGGTCGTTGTCAGGAATTAATTATTATGAGTCATTCAGAAATCCGTATTGCCATCGTCGGTGCCGCCGGGCGCATGGGGCGTCAGCTGATTCAGGCTACTCAGCAAGCCGAAGGCGTGCGCTTGGGAGCTGCACTTCAGCGCAGTGGATCCTCTTTGGTCGGTAGCGATGCGGGTGAGTTAGCCGGAATTGGCGCTATCGGCGTTAAGGTGAGCGACAACCTTGATGCGGTGGTTAATGATTTCGATATTCTGATCGATTTCACTCGCCCGGAAGGCACGCTGGAATATCTGGCTTTCTGCCGTCAGCATCAGAAAGCGATGGTGATTGGCACCACCGGTTTCGACGATGCGGGTAAAGCGGCGATCAAAACAGCTGCCGAAGATATCGCTATTGTGTTCGCCGCCAATTTCAGCGTCGGCGTTAATCTGGTTCTGAAGCTGTTGGAAAAAGCCGCCAAAGTGATGGGTGATTACGCCGATATTGAAATTGTTGAAGCGCATCATCGTCATAAAGTGGATGCGCCATCGGGTACTGCGCTGGCGATGGGCGAAGCGATTGCCGATGCAATGGACTGGGATTTAAAAGAACACGCGGTGTACGCGCGTGAAGGTTACACCGGCGAGCGTGAAGCGAAAACCATCGGTTTTGCTACCGTCAGAGCTGGCGATATCGTCGGTGAGCACACTGCGATGTTTGCAGATGTCGGTGAGCGTGTAGAGATTACTCATAAGGCTTCAAGCCGTATGACCTTCGCAAATGGTGCGGTTCGTGCGGCTCAGTGGTTAAGTTTGCAGAAAAATGGTCTTTATGACATGCGTGACGTGCTTGGTTTAGAGAATCTGTAAGTGTTGCGACCATCGTGATGTGGTTATTTTAATCATAACCTTATGATTATATGGGCAATAATTTTATTGCCCTTTTTATTTTTCAAAAACAGGTGTTAGGTTAATCAAATCCTTTGTTGTTCTTATAATAGTAACTTATCTGTGATTTTTAGCCCTGCTGCAAGCTAATTTTGACCATTTGGTCTACTTTTTACTGATAATTACCCCAAAATTAAAATCATTTCACCAGGCAATCGGTTTTATCACGGGGTTGTCTGCTGTTTTCAGTGCAAATCTTCTGTTTTTCCTGTCAGCAGGCTAAAAAAGTATGAAAAAGTGGCCTTCAGGGTAGACAATCGACAGGGCGATCATTAGAATGCGCGCAATTTGCCAAAAATCGACATCTCAGGCGGTTTTTACATTGATTCAGGCTATGATTATGAATTAATATGCAGATATTGTGACTGTTTATTCCCTGGAGGACGTTTTGATTAAGTCAGCGCTATTGGTTCTGGAAGACGGAACCCAATTCCACGGTCGGGCCATTGGGGCAGTAGGATCGGCAGTGGGTGAAGTCGTTTTCAACACTTCAATGACCGGTTATCAAGAAATCCTCACAGATCCTTCCTATTCTCGCCAGATCGTCACCCTTACTTATCCCCATATCGGCAATGTCGGCACCAATGCTGCTGACGAAGAATCCTCTCAGGTACATGCACAAGGCCTCGTTATTCGCGACCTGCCGCTTATCGCCAGCAACTATCGCAATGAAGAAGGGCTGTCTGAATACCTGAAGCGCAACAATATTGTTGCTATCGCCGATATCGATACCCGTAAGCTGACCCGTCTGCTGCGCGAGAAAGGTGCACAGAATGGCTGCATTATTGCCGGTGACGCGCCGGATGCTGAACTGGCACTGCAAAAAGCGAAAGCCTTCCCTGGCCTGAAGGGCATGGACCTGGCAAAAGAAGTGACCACCCAGGAGTCTTACAGCTGGCTGCAAGGCAGCTGGACGTTACAGGACGAACTGCCGGCACAGAGCAACGCCAGCGAGCTGCCGTTCCACGTGGTGGCCTATGACTACGGTGCCAAACGCAACATTCTGCGGATGCTGGTTGACCGCGGCTGTCGCCTGACGGTAGTTCCGGCGCAGACGCCGGCTGATGAAGTACTGAAGCTCAATCCTGACGGCATTTTCCTGTCGAACGGACCGGGTGACCCGGAGCCTTGTGACTACGCCATCTCCGCGATTCAGTCTTTCCTTGAAACCGATATCCCGCTTTTTGGCATCTGCCTTGGCCACCAGTTGCTGGCACTGGCCAGCGGCGCGAAGACCGTCAAAATGAAACTTGGCCACCACGGCGGCAACCATCCGGTGAAAGATCTGGATAACGACTGCGTGATGATCACTGCCCAGAACCACGGTTTTGCCGTAGATGACAGCAATTTACCGGCCAATTTGCGGGTAACTCATACATCGCTGTTTGATCATACGGTGCAGGGTATTCACCGCACCGATAAAGCGGCGTTCAGCTTCCAGGGGCACCCTGAAGCCAGCCCGGGCCCCCATGATGCCGCGCCGCTGTTCGATCACTTTATCGAGCTGATTAAAGCTTACCGTTCAACCGCAAAATAATCAGGAGCGAGAAAATGCCAAAACGTAACGACATAAAAAGTATCCTGATTCTTGGCGCTGGCCCGATCGTCATCGGCCAGGCTTGTGAATTCGACTACTCTGGTGCGCAAGCCTGTAAAGCGCTGCGCGAAGAGGGTTACCGGGTGATTCTGGTTAACTCTAACCCGGCAACCATTATGACCGACCCGGAAATGGCCGATGCTACTTATATCGAGCCGATTCACTGGGAAGTGGTGCGTAAAATCATTGAAAAAGAGCGCCCGGACGCGGTACTGCCAACCATGGGTGGCCAGACGGCGCTGAACTGTGCGCTGGAACTGGAGCGCCAGGGTGTGTTGGCCGAGTTTGGCGTAACGATGATCGGTGCGACTGCCGATGCCATTGATAAAGCGGAAGACCGCCAGCGCTTTGATAAAGCGATGAAGAAAATCGGTCTGGAAACTGCCCGCTCCGGTATTGCGCACAATATGGAAGAAGCGCTGGCGGTGGCGGAAGATGTTGGCTTCCCGTGCATTATTCGTCCTTCTTTCACCATGGGCGGCACCGGCGGCGGTATTGCCTATAATCGTGAAGAGTTCGAAGAGATTTGTGAGCGCGGTCTCGACCTGTCGCCAACCAATGAGCTGCTGATTGATGAGTCGCTGATTGGCTGGAAAGAGTATGAGATGGAAGTGGTGCGTGATAAAAACGACAACTGCATCATCGTCTGCTCAATCGAAAACTTCGACGCCATGGGTATCCATACCGGTGACTCGATTACCGTTGCGCCAGCGCAGACGCTGACCGACAAAGAGTATCAAATCATGCGTAACGCCTCGATGGCGGTACTGCGTGAGATTGGCGTTGAAACCGGTGGTTCTAACGTGCAGTTCTCGGTCAACCCGAAGAATGGCCGTCTGATCATTATCGAAATGAACCCGCGTGTTTCCCGCTCTTCTGCTCTGGCATCGAAAGCCACCGGCTTCCCGATTGCCAAAGTGGCGGCCAAACTGGCGGTAGGCTACACGCTGGATGAGCTGATGAACGATATCACCGGTGGCCTGACCCCGGCTTCGTTCGAGCCGTCAATCGATTATGTTGTGACCAAAATCCCACGCTTTAACTTCGAGAAATTTGCCGGTGCCAATGATCGTCTGACCACCCAGATGAAGTCGGTCGGTGAAGTGATGGCGATTGGTCGTACGCTACAGGAATCGATGCAGAAAGCGTTGCGCGGCCTGGAAGTGGGCGCTAACGGCTTCGACCCGAAAGTCAGCCTTGACGATCCGGAAGCCCTGACCCGCATTCGCCGCGAACTGAAAGATGCGGGCGCTGACCGGATCTGGTACGTGGCCGACGCTTTCCGTGCCGGTATGTCGGTCGACGGCGTATTTAACCTGACCAATATTGACCGTTGGTTCCTGGTACAAATCGAAGAGCTGGTGCGCCTGGAAGAGCAGGTTGCACGCGAAGGCGTAAATGGCCTGACGAAAGATTTCCTGCGTGCTCTGAAACGTAAAGGCTTTGCCGATGCGCGTCTGTCTGACCTTGCTGGCGTGTCCGAATCAGAAGTCCGCAAGCTGCGTGAGCAGTACAATCTGCACCCAGTCTATAAACGCGTGGATACCTGTGCGGCAGAATTTGCCACGGATACTGCTTATATGTACTCGACCTATGAAGACGAGTGCGAAGCGAATCCAAACCATGACCGCGATAAAATCATGGTGCTGGGTGGTGGTCCAAACCGCATCGGCCAGGGCATTGAATTCGATTACTGCTGCGTGCACGCCTCGCTGGCACTGCGCGAAGACGGCTTCGAGACCATTATGGTCAACTGTAACCCGGAAACCGTCTCTACCGACTATGACACCTCTGACCGCCTCTACTTTGAACCGGTAACGCTGGAAGATGTGCTGGAAATCGTCCGCATCGAGAAGCCGAAAGGCGTCATCGTGCAGTACGGCGGTCAGACGCCACTGAAACTGGCGCGTGCGCTGGAAGCCGCCGGTGTACCGGTGATTGGCACCAGCCCGGATGCCATTGACCGTGCAGAAGACCGTGAGCGTTTCCAGCAGGCGGTAGACCGTCTCGGCCTGAAACAGCCCGCTAACGCCACGGTAACCGCACTGGAGCATGCGGTTGAGAAAGCGGTGCAGATCGGTTACCCGCTGGTGGTGCGCCCTTCTTATGTACTGGGTGGCCGGGCGATGGAAATCGTTTACGATGAAATCGACCTGAAACGCTACTTCCAGACGGCCGTTTCTGTATCCAACGATGCGCCGGTGCTGCTGGATCGCTTCCTTGATGATGCGGTTGAAGTTGACGTTGATGCGATTTGCGACGGCGAGCGCGTGCTGATTGGCGGCATCATGGAGCATATCGAGCAGGCAGGCGTGCACTCCGGTGACTCCGCATGTTCACTGCCGGCCTACACGCTGAGTGTTGAAATTCAGAACGTGATGCGCCAGCAGGTTGAAAAACTGGCGTTTGAACTCTGCGTCCGTGGCCTGATGAACGTCCAGTTCGCGGTTAAGGATAATGAAGTTTACCTGATTGAAGTCAACCCACGTGCCGCGCGTACCGTGCCATTTGTGTCGAAAGCCACTGGTGTACCTTTGGCGAAAGTGGCGGCGCGCGTGATGGCCGGAAAATCGCTGACCGAGCAGGGTGTCACTGAAGAGGTGATTCCACCTTACTACTCAGTGAAAGAAGTGGTGCTGCCATTTAACAAGTTCCAGGGCGTTGACCCGATTCTTGGCCCTGAAATGCGCTCTACCGGTGAAGTGATGGGCGTTGGCCGCACCTTCGCGGAAGCCTTTGCCAAAGCGATGCTGGGTGCGCAGTCCAATATGAAGAAATCGGGCCGTGCGCTGCTGTCGGTGCGTGAAGGCGATAAGAAACGCATTGTTGACCTTGCGGCGAAGCTACAGAAGTTTGGTTTCGAGCTGGATGCGACCCACGGTACCGCAGTGGTGCTGGGTGAAGCGGGTATTAATCCACGCCTGGTGAATAAGGTGCATGAAGGCCGCCCACACATTCAGGATCGACTGAAAAATGGTGAGTATGCCTATATCGTTAATACCACCGCCGGTCGTCAGGCGATTGAAGATTCGAAGCTGATTCGCCGCAGCGCGTTGCAGTATAAAGTCCACTATGACACCACGCTGAACGGCGGCTTTGCCACCGCGATGGCGCTGAATGCTGACCCGACTGAGCAAGTGATTTCCGTGCAGGAGATGCACGCGCAGATTAAAGGCTAAGTTGCCTGTAATAAAAAATCCCCGCACGGCGGGGATTTTTTTTATTCTTTTCAACGAGCAGGTTTTCAGGACAGCGCCACTTTAATCCCTAATCCAATCAACACGCCGCCCAGCAGTTTATCAATCAGTTTCTGTGCTTTAGTCAGGCCGCGACGCACCGGTGCGCTCTGTATCAGAAACACCAGCGTTGGCCACCAGACTATCGACAAACTCAGAATGATGCCGGCATACCACATCTTTTCGCCAAAACCTGAATCGATGCTCAGTACCTGAGTAAACACCGAGAGGAAAAACAGCGTGGCTTTCGGGTTAAGCAAATTGCACAGATAACCCTGTAAGAAAGCTTTCTTCAGCGAAGTTTGCTCGCGCTGCACATTGCTCAGATCCATTTTACTGTTACCGCGCGCCAGTAGCGCCTGCACACCGATATAGATCAAATAGCCAGCACCGGCGTATTTCAGCAACATAAACAGCCACGGAGTGGTGGTAATCACTACCGCCAGCCCCGCGACGCAATAGGTCATATGGGTGGCGACGCCAGAAATCACGCCAAGTGAAGTTACCAGTGCAGTACCACGGGTATAGCGTGCGGCATTTTTAATAATCAGGAAAAAATCCGGGCCGGGAGAGAGCATTCCCAAGGTTGCGAGGGTCGCAACAAACAAGCTGGTTTCTAACATGGTAGTAATCTGAGTCAAAATAGAAAGCGCAAGTTTAGCACGTGTTATGCCGAATGGTGGTGCATCCTGTCAGCGCTCCGCTTGTGATTTACATGAGCGAAACGCATTCATTTGATTAGAAAATCAATTAATGTCTTCACTCTTTTGGTTTTGCCCGCATTTCTCGGGTAATAGAGATACACTGGCGGGTAGGTTTTCCAGAAATTCTCCATCACGGGGATAAATTTTTCTTTGTCCGGCTGTAAGCTGTGGATCGGCTCAAATAATCTTCCAATACCCAGGCCGTTGCGTATTCCATCGGCCATAACGTCAATATCGTTGCTGGTTAACTGGCCGGGCATTTCAACCGTCAGTTGTTCCCCGTTGTAGTCCAGGATCAGTGGAAGAATACGATTATTGGTAATAAATCGATAACCAATAAGCTTGTGCTGATAGAGCGCGGCGGGCGTCGTCGGGATACCGAACTCCTCAAGATAAGCCGATGACGCATAAAGCCCTTCACGAAACGGTTTCATCAACTGTCGGGCCACTACGCCGCCCTCCAGGATATCGCCAAAGCGAATCCCCAAATCAAAACGTTCCTTAATGATATCAACAGTGCCGTCGTAGACAGAAATTTCAAGTCGAATGCCGGGGTGTTGTTGGCAAAAGGCTGCCATAACCGGTTTAAGTATCAGCAGATAAGCGAAGCGGGAAAGCGTAATTCTGACCAGGCCTGAGGGTTCATGATTCTGATCACGGATACTTTCCAGCGATTCCTCAAGCGAGTCTATCGCTGCTGATGTCTGCTCAAGCAGCTGTTGCCCGGCGTCCGTCAGTTCAATACGCCGTGTTGTACGAACAAAAAGCGGGTGTCCGATATGCTGCTCAAGTAATTTAAGCGCCTTACTGACGGAGGGGGGAGTAATCTCAAGCTTTCTGGCGGCAGCGGAAATATTGCCCTCGCGAGCAATGCTTTGAAAGATGCGTATCTGGTTATAAATCACATTGTTCATCACGTCATCCTGAAGCAATAGCCTGCTGATTATTAACTACAGGCTAAATATCTTTAAGTTGATAATCACCTAATCTAATCAAATTTGCCAGCTTATACTTCCTTCCAGCTCCTCACTGATAATTAAATTCAGCAGACAACAAGCTTCATTCTGGCCGATCGGATAATGCTTTATCCGACCCTTATTCAGGAAAACATCATGAAAGAATTACCAAAAATAGCGCTGGGAACCTGGTCCTGGGGAGCGGGATTTGCGGGTGGAGATACCGTATTCGGAAACCATCTTTCCGATCGGCAGATGGAAGAAGTGTTCCGCACTGCCATGGATAAAGGGCTTAACCTGTGGGATACCGCCGCCGTCTACGGGATGGGAAGCTCAGAAGCAGCGCTGGGTAAATTAGTTCGTCAGTATCCGCGAGAAGAGATCATCTTATCGACCAAGTTTACTCCGCAAATAGCTGACGAGCAGTCGGCCATGCCGATGAGTAGCATGCTTGAGGCGAGTATTGAGCGCCTGGGCGTTGAGGAGATTGATATCTACTGGATCCATAACCCGTTTGATGTGGAAAAGTGGACGCCGGGACTTATTCCGCTGTTGCAGAGCGGCAAGGTTAAACAGGTTGGCGTATCTAATCACAGCCCGGAGCAAATAAAGCGGGTAAATGAGATTCTGCAATCGGCAGGGTTCACTGTGAATGCCGTTCAGAATCACTATAGCCTGCTCTACCAATCATCGGCAGACGCAGGGATCCTCGATTATTGTCATAAAAACAACATCACTTTCTTTGCTTATATGGTGCTGGAGCAAGGTGCGTTGAGTGGCCATTACAACTCGCAAAATCCTATGCCAGCAGGCAGTGGGCGTGCGGAAACCTATAACAAGGTTTTACCGCAGCTTGAACAATTAACCCAGGCGATGAAAGTGATGGGAGAGGCCAAAAACGCCAGTGTTGCGCAGATTGCCATCGCATGGGCAATTGCGAAAGGCACGCTGCCAATCATTGGTGCGACAAAAGTACACCATGTTCTGGACGCAGCCGGGGCAACGGAAATTCAGCTCGGCGCTGAAGATATGGCAACGCTGGAACGCCTGGCAAGAGATGCTGGGGTGGATACGCGGGGAGCGTGGGAACAACCTATGGCATAGCGTAAAGTTATCGAGAATGCCGCCAGCTAACACCTTTTACGTGGCGGCCTGGCGCAGGGCGAATAAGTCAGTGAAAACAAGTGCAGTGGTGAAGTCAGCGGGGTCGGCCGCGAGAAGTGACACGGTTTAGCGCCCTGATGATAACCGCTGGGGTAAATCAGGTTAATTATTAGCTTTTGGCTAAAAGTGATTGAGCTATTGATACCCTAATAAACAGAACGCGATCGACATATACTGAAGGCCTGTTGACTAACTAACTTTTAATTTATTGAAAATGAACAATATTCTGATTGTTTCCGGTCATCCTAATCTGAGCGAGTCCATTGCTAACGCGACAATTTTACATGAGTTAGCCACGGCACTGCCTGAGGCTGAAGTTCGCCGCCTCGACTGGCTCTATCCGGACCACAAAATTAATGCAGAAGCAGAGCAGAAGAGCTTGCTGCAAGCTGACGTGATCATCTGGCAATTCCCATTCTCCTGGTATTCACTGCCTGGAATAATGAAATTATGGCTGGATGAGGTTTTTGTACATGGGTTCGCGCACGGTTCAACGGCCCGCCTTGGCGGTAAAAAACTTATTCTTTCATTTACCACCGGTGCACCGCAGGCGCTCTATTCATCGGAAGGGTTCTTTGCGCATAACATTGAAGATTACCTCATCCAGTTTGAAACCACTGCCAGACTCTGCAATCTGGATTTGCAAAAACCGGTGTTTACCTGCGGCATTAACTATGCTGACAGAGATGAAAATAAAATAGCACAACAAAAAATAATTGCTAAAGAGCATGCTTCACGACTGATCGCGCTTTTGAAATCTTTATCTCCGGAGCTGAAATTGGCTGTGTAAAAGAGAGGTGTTAATTGTTTATTATTAATATTACGGTAAAAGAAACGTTGTCACCTGAGCAGCATGAATCCCTGTTTATTCGTCATGCGCAATGGTTTAAACACTATTTCTCTGCAGGAAAATTTGTCATTGTCGGGCCTTATTCCGATCGGGAAAGAGCGGGTGTCATCATAGCCAACATCGACAATCATCATGAGCTGATAACCATTCTTGGTGAGGACTCCTATTATCCCGATCTGGCCACTTATGAGGTAAGTGAATTTTCCCCTAAAATGATTGCGGAGAACCTGCATCAGCTTCAGGAATTATGAGAAGAAGCAGATAACTGATTTGATTGACTGGAAAATAAGGATGGAATGGAAACCTGATTTATTGTCGAAGATTAATGCTGAAGATGATGTGAAAAGCTGTGAATCTTTAATCATCGTGAGATGCACAGACGTAAATAAAAGATTGGAGTCAATATGATAAAAAAAATGATACTGGCTTGCCTTGTGGCATTCTCTGGTGTTTCATCAGCGCTGGCGGTCACGCCAGCCTACTATGTTGCAGAATTTCAGCCTACCGATCGGGATGCAATCAAACCTTACAGTGCTCAGGTCGAAGCCACCTTTGTACCTTACGGCGGACGCTTTATTGTTCGCGGCGGTGAGCCCGATATTAAGGAAGGATTTGGTGCACAAGGTCGGCTGGTCATTATTGAGTTTGACAGTCTGAAACGCGCTCAGGACTGGTACAACTCTTCAGAGTATCAGAAAATTATACCACTACGTCATCGTGCCGGAAATTCTCGCACTTATATCGTTGAAGGTTTACCTGGGCAGGAACCTGATAGACCTTAAAAACGTCAACAATTCTCAACGTTATTTTGACCTGGCCGTTACAGGAGAAGTGAATGAGCTGGATTAACTTATGCAAGACTGCAAAATTCATTACGCTTATTGTTTTGTTTCTGATACCAGTCAGCAAAGCAATTGGCAATGACAAGACCAATATCAAAACGCTGGTTATCGTTTCTCATCCTTATCCGGAGAGATCTGTTTTAACTAAAGGGTTGCAGCAGGCCGCGGAAAGCGTGGAAGGCGTGACGGTGCGTAATCTTGAATCGATATATGGTTTTGACACCCGCAAAATAAATGGTGAAGAAGAGCGCCGGATAATGCGCGATCACTCACGTATCGTTTTTCTGTTCCCGACGCATTGGTTTAATATTACGCCGATGATGAAGGCCTGGCTCAATGATACCTGGGGTAGCGTCGGGCCGGGTTCATGGCAGGGAAAAGAGATGCTTGTTGTCAGCACTGCCGCTGGAGGCGCATCAACTTACGGAGAGGCGGGCAGAATCGGCGTTACGCTTGCTGATGTCTTTTTACCGATGAAAGCCAGCGCCCTGCATACCGGTATGACTTACCTGCCACCGCTGGTATTCCAGAATGCCAGTGGCAGTAATTTAGCGGAATATCAGCGCCAGCTTATTGAACGTCTGAAAATGTAAGCAGGCGGACACTTACTCTACAATCCATAATTAAATAAGGCACCTCGTGAAATATCTCATCGCTATGACGCTCTGCCTGCTGTTGGGTAGCCCAGCATTTGCCACCAGTACCATCCCATTGGATAAAGCCGTTATGAACATTTTTGAACTTGGCATTAAAACGGGAAAAAATCAGCAGTATGATGAAGTCGCCAGAAGCAATATTTCCTCCTCGGTCAGGAATGAAAGTGGCACATTGGCGATGTACTCACTCAAACGCAAAGATGACCTCAATCAGGCGTACATGATCGAAATTTACGCCAATGAGGAGGCTTATAAAAAACATCTGGACTCAGAACCCTATCAGGCATTTGTTGCCCAGGCGCCTGAAATCATAGAGCAGAAGCGTAAAAAAGATGTCGTACCGCAATTTCTTGGCGATAAGCGCATCACTCAAACGGAGAAGACGATAAATAACCTGGTTATTGTCGATGTGAAACCCAGCTATCAGCAGGCGTTTAAAAATATCGTCCTTCCGGAAATGGCTGAGTCCTTGCGTGTTGAAGATGGCGTGCTGGCTATGTATGCCGCAACCGATGCGAAAGATGAAAATCGCTGGTATTTCTATGAAATTTACGCCAGCGAAGCGGATTATCAACTGCACAGAGAGACGCCACACTTTCGCGCATATATTGAGCAAACGGCAGAAATGACAACCGGAAAAGAGTCCATTCCTGTTGTGCCAGTGTTTCTCAGAAATAAAGGCAAGCTGGCGTTTAGTGATCGCTAGCACCGGAGTTTCCGTCGGCACGCTCTACCAGAGAAAACCGCTTACCGGGTTAAAGGATGAAGTCGGGTTGTCCAGTGCGCTATCGGCTTCGCCGTTTAGGTTCAAAAAATCATCTTAGCGTAAAATATTTTTCATTTCCCGAATGGGCCTCTGTCGGCGCATCGACAAAAGGCGCAGAGGGTTTAAAAAACCTTTACAACCTTTACGCAAATCCCGCCATCTCGCTATCGACGAAACTTTCGCCTTTACGTATGATGGCGCCAATTTAACCCTGTTGAGTTTCATATGATGATTAGCCTTATCGCGGCTTTGGCAGCCGATCGTGTTATTGGTATGGAAAACGCGATGCCGTGGAATTTGCCTGCGGATCTAGCCTGGTTCAAACGTAATACCCTGAATAAACCGGTGATTATGGGCCGCCTGACCTGGGAATCGATCGGCCGTCCGTTGCCGAATCGCCAGAATATCGTGGTCAGTAGCCAGCCTGGCAACGCAGATGGCGTGACCTGGGTGGCGTCAATTGACGAAGCGATTAAAGCTGCCGGTGAGGCGGAAGAGATTATGGTGATTGGCGGCGGGCGTGTTTACGAACAGCTGCTGAGCCGTGCCGATCGCCTTTATCTGACCCATATCGACGCTGAAGTTGAGGGCGATACTCACTTCCCGGATTACGAGCCTGATGAGTGGGAGTCCAGTTTTAGCGAGTTCCACGATGCAGATGCCAATAATTCGCACAGCTACTGCTTTGAAATTCTCGAACGCCGTTAACGGCGAATAAATCGCTGCGTTTGCCTTTTGCCTACGCAGCGCTATTCAGCTTGTCGCGGTCAAACATTATGAGGTGGTATCAATCACTTCAAGATAGTAAATCATGGTCGCTGCGGGTGGAATCAGCGGTGGATTACCTTCTTCACCATAAGCCAGTTCCGGCGGCACCACCAGAGTGATCGCCCCCTTTTGACCTGCCAGATAAATCGCATCCTGAAACAGCGGCGGATAGGCGTTCAGCTGCTGCGAGATGACGCTGCCACTGCGACCACTGTCGCTGACCACCGTGCCGTCGACCAAACTTTCTCTGATCCGAATAGTGATTTTGTCTGATGGGGAAACCACTCCCCGGCTTTTCTGCTCAATTTTATAGTAAAAGCCGGCAGGCGCACGGTGAGTTCCCGCCCGCTTAATAAACTTTTCGACAAAAGCCGCTCCAGCTAACTGATGACGGGAGGAGAAAGCTTCGGTCGCCTCCTGTAACGTTGAGCCCACAGTAAAAAGCACGTCGTTCACTTCCTCTTCCGATAACCGGCTACGCTGCTCAAGAAAATCCTGAATGCCTGATAAAACCGTCTGATTATCGGTTTTGATATTCAACGCGCTGTTTCTCTTATTCATCTGCATGATATTGCGGCCAATCAGGATCCCGGCGGCGTAATCAGCTTTCATTTCGTCTGCCAGCGGGGTTAACACATTGTGGCGACTCGGCGCATCAGGCTGTAAATTCCGCGTCGGTAATGCGCTGCCCGTTATCGCGCCGGACAGCGGTGATATCACCGACAGCGCGGCAGAGAAAATGTCATGGCTGCTGATAAGCCCCGATGCTGGCCAGACAGCGGTTGGAAACAGCCCGAAGAGTAAATTTTTCTGCCTGGCCTGAGCGCTGTCCAGCGCGTTATTAAGTCGGCTTACTTCAAGCTGCAACTGTTTTATTTCTCGTGCAGATTGATCGCTCACCTGACTGATTTTTTTCTTAAGTTGCGCAATCTGCCGATTTCTTTCACGAATACTTGCTCTATCAGCAGGTCCGGTAAGCTTTTTTTCGATTAACGCCGGAGGTGCCGGGGCTTTGGGTAGTGGCTCTTTTTGCGTGGGTAAGAAACGCTTTTCATCAAAATTGTTGATCGAACGATGAGTCTCTCCCGGGCCCCATGAAAAGTCTCTGGCCGATGATTTTCCGCAGAACAGCAGCAGGAAAAGTGTCAGTAATATCAGGAAAGATGAGCTTTTTATACTGACCGCCTCAGCGGCAAAAAAATCCTTGCAGTAATAAATCATTTGAATGCTCTTTAATTAAATAACGTAATGTCGGCGTGTTTATTTAACCTGTGCAGACGGAGTTATTGATGAATAGTGTTTTCCGTCAATCTAAGACGTGAGTCAATTCACTCATCATCGCAGTATGCATAAAAAGTAATAATAAAATTAATGCTGGTCAATTTAAGCTTGTTAATAACACATTGCTAAAATGGAAATGGTCTTCCTGTATCAGCAAAAATAGACTGACGCCGTTCCTGTGAACTGGACTGTTTTCAGAGCAGGGTAATTTAAATGTCGATGATATGGGGAATGTAAAGATGAAATTTAAAACAACTTCAGCAATGCTGCTGGTGATGGGGGCGTTTTCCACAGGAGCGGCTCAGGCGAATGAAGGCAGCGGCAACGTCACTTTTAACGGCTCAATTATTAGTGCGCCATGCAGTATTGCGCCCGACTCTACCGATATTGATGTGAATATGGGCGCTGTCGCCGCGTCTGCGGTCAATGGCGGCAAAACCGCAACGCCGGTTCCTTTTGTGATAAATCTGAAAGACTGTACGGGTCAAAATTCCGTAGTGGTGAAATTCGGCGGCACCGCGGATCAGACCAATACCAACCTGCTGGCATTACAGGGTGGACATGCAACAGGCGCGGGCATCCAGCTGATGACCGGAAACGGCGATGCGATTAATCTTGGCGAAGACTCTCCGGAATTCGACCTGGATGCAGGTGACCAGACGTTGCGCCTACAGGCCGCGTTGAAAGGTAATTCAACCACGTCAGTGGCAGTGCCCGGTGCATTTACCAGCGTTGCGAACTTTACCCTCGCCTATAACTGATCACCGACCGTAGTGAGCGAATAGATATATTGAGTGATGATTTTATCGCTCAATATTATTCATGTGGGGTGAGGGCAATGCTAAAGATTTTCAGTTTCAGCATTATGATTTCAATGTTTTTGATCGTGTTAAATGTCAAGGCAGAGGAACCGACGCGGCAAGATGGATTGGTTCAGTTAGGAGGAGAGTTGATCGCTTCCAGCTGCGGGATTGATAACGACAGTGCGGAGCAAACCGTTGACTTTGGGCTACTGGCAATAACAACCAACAGAGCCGAATACAGCCAAAGCGTAGCAAACAGTCAAAAAAAATTTTATATCCGCCTGACACACTGCTCTGTCATGGAATTCAGTCAGATTAATAGCCAGCCATTTGATTTACTGCTTTCCGGCACGCCAAGTCATTATGACTCACGCTTGCTGGCAGCAAGTGGCGATGCCAGAGGTGTGGCAATTGAAATTCTTGATTCCGCGGGTCGGCTAATTCCTGTTGGAACGGCGGTTAATTTGCAGGATGTCATGATGAATAACAATTTACTGGCTTTCAATACCTCGCTGAGAGGCTTCGGTAATCAGGTTCGTGCCGGGACGATTGATGGTATGGCGCAATTCACCCTGAGATATTTTTAACCTGTCAGGCAGCTTTCCAGTTTGCATCATGCTCTGAGCGAAGACCACAGGCTTACCCAGAGATGTTTGGTCAGGAATAGATGGATATTAGCGATGGCGTCCTTATATACGAAAAAAAAACTACTTGCGGTTTGTGTCGCGTTACCATTCTGCGACAGCGATCCGGCCGAGGCTAATACCGAGTTCAATACTGCGGTATTAGATGTCAATGAGCGTAGCAGCATCGATTTAAGCCATTTTTCCAATGATGGGTATGTGCTGCCTGGCGAGTATCTGCTGGATATAAAAATAAATCGGGCAACGTTAAACCAGCGAATCATCAGTTTTCTCGCCGACCCGAATTCGGACAATCCGTCGCGCCTGTGTCTGCCATCAGATTTAATCAACAGAATGGCATTAAAAAAAGAAGCCAGCGAAAAAGTTACATACTGGAATAATGAAAAGTGTGCCGATCTCACGGCTCTGACTGGCGCATCCGTATCCAATAAAATTGGTGATGGCACATTACAAATTAGTATTCCGCAGGCGTGGATGAAATATTCCGATCCCGACTGGACGCCACCTGAACAGTGGGACCAGGGCATCCCAGGGTTACTGGCCGATTACAATCTCAGTGGGCAAATCGGTAAAAGATATGGCCACGGTGAAGCCCACAGCTCATACAACAGCTTCAGCAGCTACGGTACGCTGGGGGCAAATGCCGGCAACTGGCGGCTGCGCGCCGATTATCAGGCTTATTCTGCCCGTAATAAGCTGCAAAATAACAGCGAGTTTGCCTGGAATCAGATTTATGCCTTCCGCACATTGCCAGAACAGGCTGCTCGCCTGGCGGCCGGTGAACTCTATCTGGACTCTGATGTGTTCAGCAGTTTCCGTTACACCGGGGTGAGTTTACGCAGCGATGAGCGCATGCTGCCACCAAACTTGCAGGGTTATGCGCCTGAAGTTCGGGGTGTGGCAGACAGTAATGCGAAAGTGACTATTCTGCAGGAAGGGCGGGTGCTGTACGAAACAACAGTGCCGGCTGGCCCGTTCGTTATTCAGGATCTCAAAAGCTCGGTTCGCGGCCAGCTGGATGTCAGGATCGAAGAAGAAAATGGCAAAATTACGACCTTCCAGGTGAATACCGCTTCGTTACCTTATCTGACTCGCCCGGGCCAGATACGCTATAACACGGCGATAGGCTTGCCTTCCAACCGCGATCACCGCATCTACGGTTCGGGAATGGCGATGGGCGATTTTTCCTGGGGACTGACGAATTCATGGTCACTGTATGGCGGTACATTACTGGCCGGTAATTACAATGCGTTAACCACAGGCGTGGGGGTCGATCTGAAAGCATTAGGCGCGATGTCGCTGGATGCAACGCAATCTCTGGCTAAATTACCGGGGCGAGAGCGTGAGATGGGAACCTCGTTTAAAATTAACTATGCCAAACGCTTTGACACTTATAACAGCCAGATAAGTTTCGCCGGTTACCGCTTCTCACAACGAAAATATATGGATATGTCGCAGTATCTGGCGGCGCGTTATCAAAGTAATGATGACTATTCTCGTCGGGAAAAGCAGGCATATACCGTCTCGGCGAATAAGACTTTTTGGGCAAACGACCCGGCAAAAACCTTTACCACTTATCTGAGTTACAGCCACCAACAGTACTGGAACAGCGGTGCCCGGGAACGACTGGATTTCTCGGTCAGTAAATTCTTTGATGTCAGCAGCGTCAAAAATGTCTCGGTATCGTTAACTGCCTATAAGTCTAAATACTATGGATCAGATGATTATGGCGGCGCGTTAAATATCTCAATTCCACTGCAGGACCGACGTCGTGCCGGATATAACATGCAAGTTGCTAATCGTCATGTTACGCAAACCGCCTCATACGGTGATTATTCCGATGCAAATAATAGCTGGCAAGTGAATGCCGGGGTCGATCAGCGAGGCAAAGTGATTGGACGCGGATATTATAATCACGAGTCACCTTACGGCACGCTTAATATTAACTCGGCCTATCAGCAGGACAGTTACACTTCGATGAGTGGCACCTTACGTAGTGGTATAACCGCTACTGAACATGGCGCGGCGATACACCGCAATACTCTCAACGGTGCCAGCCGCATTATGGTGAGCACCGGAGAAGTCAGTGGCGTGCCAATTAATAATGGCCGGGCCAAAAGTAACCGTTTCGGCGTGGCAGTGGTGAGTGACGTCAACAGTTATTACGATACAACAACCCGTATTGATGTTAATAAGCTGGATGATGATGTTGAAGCGATGCGGGCTGTCGTTCAGGGAACACTGACTGAGGGCGCGATCGGTTATCGTAATTTTGATGTAGTGAAAGGGGAAAAAATGTTCGCCGTATTACGTACGGTTGAAGGAGTGGCACCGCCATTCGGCGCGATTGTATTAAATAAACAAGGTCGTGGCGTGTCAGTGGTCAATGATGATGGCAGCGTCTATTTAACTGGCGTAAAGCAGGAAGAAACATTAGATGTGGCATGGGGTGGCAGCAAAAAATGTCAGATTCGCGTACCGGCTAATTACAAGAGCATATCGCAACTTCTTTTACCGTGTGAATAACGTAAACTGGATTATTAACAATGCATTATATAGTGAAACTAAGCCTGTTGCTTTCAGGCATCTTTAGTGTCGGCCTGGTTCAGGCAGCACTGACACTGGATCGGACCCGTGTAATATTTGATGCCGATGAAAAGTCCATCAGTTTAAATGTCAGCAATGATAACAAAAAGCTGCCATTTTTAGCCCAGGCCTGGATTAAAGACAGTAATCATAACAAAGTGAGTTCTCCGCTGGTGGTATTACCGCCGTTGCAACGTATCAATATGGGTGAACGCAGCCTGGTGCGTATTGCACAGTCTGGCGGAGTCAGTGCATTACCACAGGATCGCGAAAGTTTATTTTATTTCAATTTGCGTGAGATTCCACCGCGACCAGAAAAATCTAATGTTATGCAAATCGCGCTACAAACTCAGATTAAGTTGTTCTGGCGGCCATCAGCCATTCGGGCTGAAAGAAATGCTGTCTGGCAGGATAAGCTTATATTCAAAAAAACAGCACAGGGTTTCACAGTGGAAAATCCCACGCCGTACTACGTCACTCTCACCACGATAAAGCGCCAGATGAAAAAAGACGGTGGTAAGGAGATGAAAGAATTCAGGCCACTCATGCTGGCGCCAAAGTCCAGTGAGAAAATAACTCTCCCGTCAACCGGACTGAACAGTTTTGTGGTGACTTATATTAACGATTACGGTGGGCATCCTGAACTCAAATTTGTCTGTGACAGTAACCAAATCTGTCGTGCCGGCAGTCATTAATAATACACTATGCAGGAGGCAATATTATGCGAGTTCAATTTTCTGTTATAAATATCATCCGGGCGGTGCTGCCGCTATTATGCGGATTACTGCCTGCCGCTGGGCAGGCGTCGTATAAGCCTAAAGAAATCGCACAACCTCGCAGTCAATTTGCCGAAACGGCCAAAGTGCATTTTGTCGGTGGGCTGCTCAGTACCCCTTGCGCGTTATCCGTGGAGTCAGAGCAGCAGTGGGTCGATCTCGGAAACACGCCCGCCAGCCAGTTTCGTCAGCAGGGCGATCGCGGCCCGGAGGTCAGGTTTAGCCTGAAGTTTCAGGATTGCCTGATGGGAGCCAGCAACTGGCAGCCAGCAGCAGAGCAGCTGCAATTCCCGGGCAGCACGTCAGGGTATAACAGTGGCGAGCAACTGGTGGCTTTTTCCTTTGCCGGAGTACCTGACGATCAGAACGCCGAGCTGCTTAAGCTTAATGGCGCTGTTGGGGTAGGCTTGCGCCTGCGTGATGCGCTATCCAGACCGCTGCCACTGAATCAGAAGATTAATAATGCTGTGCTCCAGCCCGGCGATAATACGCTGACCTTTAGTGCCAGCCTCGAGTCGACGGGGAAATTTGTTCAGGCAGATTATATCGATACGGTTGTTAACGTGAATATTTACTATTTTTAATGGGGGCAGTGGTGAAATTAAAACAATTGAGTCAGCTGTTGAGTATCGCGATGCTATATAGCGGATTGTCCACTGCGGCGGCGGCATTTGAGCAGGGAGAGGTTCGGCTGACCAATGGCACCCAAACCAGGGAGATAGAATTAACCGACAGCGATATCATTGATAACCGTCCCGGCGCAGAAGTCACGCGAACCTGGAGTGTCTCAGAAAGATATCCGGGGCAAGTTTACTGCGAGCAAGGCAGTATCCCCGCGCGAAAATCGATATTTTTTCAAACCACATCGGCGCTCCCTTCTTCTGATATCAACCCTGGATTTATGAAAATCAATGATTTTATTGATGTTAAAGTTGAAATCATCGTGGCGGGATACAACCAAAACTACTATGCAGTGCCATTCTTTGACGTCGACAATCTCGATCGGGATTATTATTGTCAGTCTTCTCCGCAGAATATTCATAATCCTTTTGAATCGGCCTCAAAGGGCAGGGTGACGTTTAAATTAAGAAAGAGCATTACCAATGGTGCGGTGATTGACGACCTGGAAACCTTCGATATGTTCGGACGCATGGATGGCGGAAATGGGCGTTATGGTAGTGAACCGATGTTTAAGGTGAAAATCAAAACCGCCATTATTGGCGTGCCGGAAAAATGTATCTTTAATGGTGGAAATCCCATTGAGGTTGATTTTGGTGATGTGGGTAATGAAGGGCTGGATGGCAGCCGTTATATCCAGGATCTACCGATTCAGTTTGTTTGCAGCGGTGGTGATTTCGATAACGGGTCCAGAAATATTCGGTTAACCATCAAAGGAATTGCCAGTGATTTTTCGAGCGATTACTTTAAAACCGATAAGCAAGATTTAGGCATCAGGCTGACCAGCAGCACAGGGACTGTCAGGCCAAATATTACTTATCCGGTGCAGAGTAACCAAAATAGTGGTAGTTGGCCGTTGCGTGCGGCACCGTTAGCAAAAACAGGTGCAAGCATTAGCGATGGGGAATTTAATGCCAGCGCCACCGTTATCGCCAGCTTTGATTAAGGAAATTCAGCAATGCAGAGCAGAATTATCAGCCTGATGGCAGTTATTATCTTTTTTACCACCCGTGCACAGGCAAATATTATTATGGAGGGCGGTGAGATCACCTTCAGTGGAAGAATCGTCTCTCAGCCCTGCGTGGTCGCTCCTGATTCAGAAGATATTGAAGTCGATATGGGCAGTATCAGCAGGCAAGATTTGCAGCAACATGGTAAAGGACAGACGAAGAACTTCACTATCCGGTTACTTAACTGCAGCGTGCCCACCGGCCAGTCGGTGGTGGTGACCTTTACCGGCAATGAGGACAGCAAGCTCCCCGGACGGCTGGCCGTGGTTGGCGATGCCGGTGGAGCGGCCATCCGTTTGCTGAATCAGGATGGAAGCGCGATCGGTATTAATAATCCGGCGCAGGGGATTAGCCTGCAAGACGACGAAAACATCCTGAATTTCGGCGCCTATCTGGAAGCGCAACCCGCGACGGAAGTGGTGGCAGGAAACTACAGCGCCAACGCAAACTTTCTCTTACGTTATCCGTGATAACAATGAGTAAAGTTTCGGATTTCCGCAGGTTAAAGTGTAGTTAGCCAGCGTTCAATCGCCTGAGAGCATCACAATGGCGATAATAGCCGGGTCGATTAGCGATGTCATTAGTATCAGTCTAAAGACAATATCAAATAATACTTATCACCAGGGTTAATGATAATGAGTGAAATCGTCTTTAATGAACGTGATGGTGTTGAGTTTGATCCTCTTTACAATGAAATTTTATTTATTTTGGCTGAATATGATAATTCAATCGATCCGTTAAATGATCAGCAGGCGGTAGAGCAGATCAACTGGCTGGATATCAGAGAAAAGAGTGAGCGCTTATTAATGGCTTGCAATGACCTGCGGGTAATTATTTGGTTTATGCGCGCCGGGTTTCATACTCTGGGGGTCGCTGCTCTCTGGCAAGGTATTAAGTTAATTGATGACCTGCTGACCGCAAAAGAAAAAATTTATCCACTGTTGGCGGATGAACCTGAAGGCAGCGGCCATGCTGCGGCATTAGGATGGTTATCTACGCCCTCCTGCCTGTCTGATTTAAAAAAGACCAGGTTATCAGCAGACATTGGTTTAACGTTTGAAGCGCTGCATGAAAACGCGCTGCACAGCGCGGATTCAACCATCGGTTTCGCCGAGCTTATTGTGATGCTTGATAATGCCGACAGTTATTATCAGGCACAAAATATGCCTGTATTATTTAACCAGTTAGTATTTGCTGGTGACGCGCTGGAGCGAATTGAACAATATGCCAATCAAAGCAGCGATGGCTATCTGCTGGAATGCAGGAATCTTCGACTGGCAATCAGCAAACTGGCCGCGCAGTTATCCGGGCTTAATCTTGCTGTTGAAAAACCGTTTTCCGATGCTGTTTACGACGATAACTCGCTTGCAGATATCGCGCAGGTCACTGCTGATAATGCCCGATTTGATGGAAAAATCAGAACGCGGCAGGAAGCGATTTTAATGCTGGATAAAATTATTGATTATTTTAAAACCTATGAGCCGAGTCATCCCGCGCCTATTTTTATCCGGCGCTCGCAGAAAATGATCGGCATGGAGTTTGAAAATATTGTTGAAGAATTAATGCCGGATGCCATGAGCTCTCTTAAGCAGTTTATTGGCAATTAATGGCATCAGGCTATCAGGGAGTGAATTATGGCAAAAGATACAAGTTCGCAAAAGTTTATAGGTAAGAACAATGCTCCTCGCGTACAAATTGAATACGATGTGGAGATTTATGGTTCGCAGAAAAAGGTTGAACTGCCGTTTGTCACCGGCGTGATGGCCGATTTATCGGGCCATCGGGTAGAGCCTCTGGCTGCTGTTGCCGATCGTAAGTTTCTCACCTTCGATCAGGACAACTTCGATTCGCGTATGCGCGCAATTAAGCCACGGCTGGCGTTGAATGTTAACAGTACTCTTGATGACGACAACGATACCTTGCTGAATATTGAGCTTGAGTTCGAATCGATGGACGATTTTTCTCCAGGCGCTATTGCTAAAAACGTGCCGGAACTGACTCGCTTACTGGAAACCCGCACCCGCTTAGCAGAGCTGATTACCTATATGGATGGTAAAGCCAGTGCTGAAGAGGTGATTAAAAATCTGCTCGAAGATCCTGAGTTTCTGCATCGTGTGGCGCATCAGAATAAAAAACCGCTTAATGGCCCCAATCTTAATGCCGGAACGGAAGGGAAACCGGAGGAGCAAGCATGATGGAGAATATGTATGCACCGGCGAGTATCAGCACCGTTGAGCTGGACGCGGAGCACGATGAGAATCATCTGGATCAAATTTTAAAACGTTCTTTCCGTCCACGCACCGATGAAGCCAGTGATGCGGTGCGCCGTGCGGTCAGTACGCTGATGGATTATGCCAGCAGTAATAAGATGACGGTCAGCCGTGATGTCGTGCTTACCGTTGAGTCACTGATTGCCGAAATTGATGACAAGATCGGTCGCCAGGTGAATGAAATTCTGCATCATGCTGAATTTCAGAAGCTGGAATCATCGTGGCGCGGGCTTGATTATCTGGTGACCAATACTGAAGCGAATGAGCATCTTAAAATTCGCGTACTCAATATCAACAAAGATGAACTGGCACGTAATTTACGCCGCTATCGCGGTGCTGCATGGGATCAAAGTCCGATTTTCAAACAGATTTATGAGTACGAATATGGCCAGTTTGGTGGCGAGCCTTTTGGCTGCCTGATCGGAGATTTTGAGTTTGACCATAGTCAACAGAGTGTTTCACTGCTGACCGAAATGGCGAAAATTGCCGCGGCTTCACATTGCCCGTTTGTCTCTTCTGCCTCACCGTCACTGATGCAGATGAGCCACTGGAACGAACTGGCTAATCCACGTGATATCGGCAAAATTTTCTCCACGCCGGAATATGCGGCATGGCGCAGTCTGCGTGCGAGCAATGACTCACGTTATCTGGTGCTGACACTGCCCCGGTTTTTATCACGCCTGCCGTATGGTGCGATGGCTAATCCAGTGGAAGAGTTCGCCTTTGAAGAGACGGTGCGCCCTGAAAGGGTTGAGGATTTTGCCTGGGCGAACTCCGCTTATGCGATGGGCGTTAATATTAACCGGGCTTTCCATCAATATGGCTGGTGCTCGCGTATTCGCGGCATTGAGTCTGGTGGTGGTGTTGAAGAGCTGCCAGCCTATGCCTTCCCTTCAGATGAAGGCAGCTATGAGCTGATTTGCCCGACTGAAGTCGCGATTTCGGATCGCCGTGAGCATGAGCTTTCAGAAGCCGGTTTCTTGCCGCTGGTCTATCGTAAGAATACTGATTTCGCGGCCTTTATTGGCTCCGGAACGCTGCATCAGGCGGCAACCTATGATGATCCTGATGCCAGCGCTAACGCAAAATTGTCAGCGCGCTTGCCCTATATTTTTGCCACCTGTCGTTTCGCGCATTATCTGAAATGTATTGTGCGCGACAAAATCGGTTCTTTCCGCTCACGTGCAGATATGCAGAGCTGGCTTAATGACTGGTTGATGAATTATGTTGATGGCGATCCGTCAATTTCAACCGAAGCCACCAAAGCAATGCGCCCACTGTCGGCCGCAGAAGTGAATGTGGAAGAAGTCCCTGAGGATCCGGGTTATTACCGTGCGCATTTTTATTTGCGTCCGCACTATCAGTTAGAGGGCATGACCGTTTCATTACGGCTGGTCTCTAAATTACCTTCAGCCAGAGCGGATGTGCGAATCTAAATATAATCCTGCTTGATAAACTCATTATTTTATCTTTTTATTTCCGGATTAATTTTACGGTCAGTGTCATTTAATTAATTAACCGATAGTTTTACTTTTATATTTTTTCTATTGACGTGTGCGCTTTGAATCAGTGGTTATGTGAGTTGTTAATATCTTAAGGAGAAGTAGATGGCTTCAAGTAAGTTCGATGAAAATATGTCTGGATTAGTAGACTACTTTCTGAAAATAGAGGGTGTGGACGGTGAGTCGCAGGACAGAAAATATAATGGCTGGATTCAGCTGCAAGCCTGGCAGTGGGCGCAGGAGAACTCTGGTCGCCTGGCTCATGGCAGTGGCGGCGGTGCCGGCAAAGTCAATATGAGCGATTTTGAATTTCGCATGGCAAGCAACAAAGCGTCTCCGAAATTATTCCAGCTGTGTGCAACCGGTGAACATATTAAGCAAGCCCAGCTTGTCTGCCGTAAAGCCGGTAGCGGACAGCAGGACTTTATGACCATCACCTTTAAGCAGTGCCTGGTCTCTTCTTATCGCGTAGTGGGCAATATGCCGCTGGGTATCGGTGCAGCAGCAGGAAACGATATGGTGCTGCCAACCGAAATGCTGAGCCTGAACTTCGCGCAAATTGAAATTGAATACCGCGAGCAGAATGCAGACGGCACCATGGGGCCAGTAATCAAGGCCGGTTACGACCTGAAAGCAAACACCCGCATTTAATGGTAACAGACTGACCGGCTGGCTTTTTCAGCTGGTCAATTATTCAGGAGCGTAATAGTGAAAACGTCACTGCCCGCCATTTTCGATAAATTAAGTTCGCGCAGTGATAAACGAAAAGGTGGAAACTGGCGGGAGATATTATTACGTGACATCGAATGCCTGTTAAATGATGCCTCGCGCGGTGCGGACTTAAAACTTTCCGCCGGATCGAATGCGGAATCATCGGTAATTAATTTTGGATTACCTTCACTGAGTAAAAGAATTCCCATTGATATCGACCCGATATTACTGGCAAAACATATTCAGCGGATTATCTCGACATTTGAGCCAAGGCTGGACTCCCGAAGTATAAAAGTTATTCCGTTAATTGATGGCGAGCAGTGCTATGTACTGGCAATTCTGTTTGATATCTACGGGGTCTGCCTGTTCGCAGAAGGAGAGGAAAGAGTCAATCTGCGCATTGCTCTGGATTATTCATGTGGCGCAGTACGTGTTTTTAAATAATAAAGGGTTGAATAATGCTGAGTGCGCGTTTTCTGGATCGTTACAATGAGGAGCTGCGCTTTTTGCGTGAGTCCGGCATGCAGTTTGCCGAGCGACACCCTCAAATTGCCCGGCATTTAGGTATGCATGCCGACGGCATTCAGGATCCTTTTATTGAACGCCTGTTGGAAGGTACGGCATTTCTCAGCAGCCGGGTGCATGAACGCATTGATAATGAATATCCTGAGTTTGCATTGCAGATGCTCTCTCGTCTGGCACCGCTTTGGTATACGCCGATGCCGGCGATTGCTACCGTTGATTTGTCGCCAGATTTGACCTCACCGCAATGGCAAAGTAGCGCCATATTGCCCAAAGGCAGCGTACTCAAACTTAGCGACAGCACACTCAATAATAAACCGGCCATTTTCACCACCGGGCGTACAGTTAACCTGCAACCGGTCACGATTTCCGAAGCTGAATGCTCGACTACCCTCGCTACGCGACTGCCGGATGCGGTCGCCAGTCTGTTACAGGGGACGCCAGCGTGTATCCGTCTGAAACTGACCACGCACGGCGTTAAAGCCCTGTCTGGGATCGGTTTTGACCCGCTACATCTGTCATTTACCGGCGATGCAGTGCGGGCGAATCAGTTACTCAGCGCGCTGCTCAGCCAGTGTCGACACGTGGTGCTGTGGGCTAAAAATAGCGTATTGCCGGTGGTACAACGTCTGAATCCGACAGCTTTGCAGCCTGGCGGAGTGAAAGAGACCGAGTCATTGCTGCCTGGCAGTATCGGTGAATTACCCGGTAGCCGTTTGCTGCGCGAATATTTTGCCGCGCCTTCGCGTTTTTACAGCGTTGAACTGCATCAGCTGAATGCTTTCCTTGCGCAGTGCCGGAATCTGCATGAATTTGAGATCGTCTTTGCCCTGGAGCAGTTGCCTTACAGCTTAGTCGATCGTATTAGCGCCAGGGACTTCAGCCTGTTTGCCACACCGGTCATCAACCTCTATTCGCGTCGTTGCGATCCCGTGGTTTTTGATGCGGATCGTACTGAACATCAGTTGATAGTGGATCGTCTCAATCCCGCACAGTATGAAGTCCATCACCTTAGTCAGGTGCAGGGGACGCTGAAAGATGGCACCAGCCTGCAGTTTTCCACGCTACCGGAAGAGGTCTGTTTCGACCAGCATCAACCGCAGGCGGGGTATGCCGTGCGCCGTAAAGCGATTCGCTATGACAAAAAATATAAAAAGTCAGCTTTTGGCCACAATGAACTGTTTATCACGCTCTCTTCAGGAAGCTCGGGGGTATCGCTGGATGAAGTTAAGTCGCTATCGGTCAATGCCATGATTTGCGATCGTCACCTGTTCCCGGAGCAGTTACAGAACCCGGTTTTCCATGCGGAAGTGGCGCTGCCGGTGAAACAGATCGGTTTACTGCGGCCGCCTTCGTTACCGCGACCTGTCCCGGATATCAGTCTGGTGTGGCAGGCGGTGCAGATGGTATCCGTCAATCCGCTGCGCTATGCCCGGCCGCAGGTGATCAATGCTGCCGCACTGCTGCGCAGCTGGTTAACCCTGTTTGCCTGGCCGGATGATGTCAGCCACAGCAAACGCATTGCCAGCCTGGCTGAGGCCGAGTTTTTACACTGTTTCGAACATTATCGGGGCGCAGGCCCGATTGCCTGGAATCGTGGCGTAGCGGCACGATTAAATCTGCGTGGCGATCATCATGCCGATCAGGGCGCATTTTTGTTCGGACGTATCGTTCATTATGCCCTGTCTGAATATTGCCAGCTCAACCAGACGTTACGTATGTCGCTGAATATTGATGGCGAGTCAGCGGCCCAATGGGGGCCGCTGGGCAATGATGTATAGAATCGATCCGCTTTATCCCAGCGAGATTTGTTATCACAGCCCGCTGACGGCGAAATCCGTCGCGGACGGTGTGATTTCTCAGCGGGTTGTGCCCTTTAGCGGGCTGTCGAACCGGCAGAACTTTTTTGAGGTGCTGCGGCGAATCGAACGTGACAGCGCGATGCCAGTCCGTCTGGGGGATGTGAATCAGCGGGCTTATCTGGATTTACGCATTATCCAGCCTGCGGATATGTCTTTCGCTACCCGCGAGGTGGTTGATATCAGCCACGCGCGGCAGGATAACCATCCGACGCAAATATTCATTATCTGTCGCCATTTCGGCTTATTTGCCCCTTACGGGCCGTTACCGATTCATATTACCGAGCATGCGCGACAAGAGTTGCTGGTGCAGCGCAGTGGCGCATTCGAGGCGTTTATTAACATCCTCAGCCAGCGGCTGGCGCTATTTCACTACCGCGCCTGGGCGCAACTGAATGTCGCGATAGGGCATGAAAAGCCATCGCTGAATTCGTTTTTGCTGCACCTGAAACAGCTGGGCGGATTAAGTGAAATTCTTGAGGTTGATCAGCATGTGCAGCGAGTGAGAAGCCGGTTTTGTGCCGCTTATCTACCAGGACGTCGCGGGCTAAATACATTGTGCCAGATCCTTAAGCACTATTTTGCCGTACCGATATCGCTGATACCCCGCCATGCCCGCTGGATTGATGATATGCAGGGCGAGGTGCATCAGCGTCTGGGCTACCTGGGAAAGACGCGGGTGGGAAAGCGTTTTTATGATGTTCAGCACCAGGTCAAGTTGGTGATTGGCCCGTTAACGTCACCCGAGTATATGGCGTTCCAGCGCGGCAGTCAGAAGCTGAAAGCATTAGTCGCTATCAGCCAGGATTATGTCGAACATCAGTTGTTGTTTGAGATCGACTTAATTATTGAAACCACACCTGAAATATCGGGATTGTTAGGCAAAGCTCGCTTGGGCAAGGATGGATGGCTTAAAGCGACTCGCGGCTATTTTATAAAAAATTTATGTTAGCGACAGGGGTTTGTTGTGTATCAACGTGAGAGACTTTTTTCCCGGCTGGGACATTATGCTTATCAGTCGGTGGTAAAAGCCACCAGGCTTTGCCGCACTTTTCGCCATGAAGATGTTGAATTAGAACACTGGTTAAAAACAGTTATCGACAGCAGTGAAGGGGATATTCCGCTGTTACTGGCGCATTACGACATCAATATTGCCAAACTGAACGAGCAACTGGATAAGGTTATTTGTCATATGCCGACCCGTACCCGTTCAGTGCAGGATATCTCTGCACGGCTGGAAGAAGCGGTAGAGCGCGGCTTATTAATGAGTCAGATCGGTGACGACAGTACTTCAGTTCGCACCGCACATATTCTGCTCGGGATATTGCAGGATAAGGACCTGCAGCGCTGGCTGTATCGCCTGAGCAGCGAATTTGAACAAATCCCGACGCCGCAGGTGATGACGGAATTTAACGAATTAGTGGAAGGATCGTGCGAGCAAGGGGCAGTGACCTACTCGCAGGACGCGCGGATGCAGGATGGCGGCGATCAGGCTGGTGAGATCCTGACTAAATGGTGTAGTGATTTAACCCTCAGCGCACTGGAAGGTAAGATTGACCCGGTGGTCGCGCGTGATAGCGAGCTGCGCCAGGTGATTGATATTTTACTGCGTCGTCGTCAGAACAATCCAATTCTGGTTGGCGAAGCCGGTGTGGGTAAAACGGCGGTAGTGGAGGCGCTGGCCAGTAAAATTGCTGCCGGTGATGTTCCCCCCTCGCTGAAAGGGGCGCGCTTACTGTCGTTAGATCTTGGGCGTATGCAGGCCGGATCCGGCGTACGCGGTGAGTTTGAATCGCGGCTTAAATCATTAATTGATGCCATAACTCAATCCAGTTCGCCGATTATTTTATTCTGTGATGAAGCGCATACGCTGGTCGGTGCTGGCGGACAGGCTGGAACGGGCGACGCCGTTAATTTACTCAAGCCGATGCTGGCGCGCGGGGCGCTGCGCATGATTGCCGCCACGACCTGGTCAGAATACAAACAGTTTATTGAGCCTGATGCGGCCTTAACGCGCCGTTTTCAACGGGTGCTGGTCGGCGAGCCGAAGGAGCAGGATGCCATCAGTATGCTGCGCGCCATTGCACCGGCACTTTCCCGTCATCATGGTGTGATTATCCGCGACGCGGCGATTCAGGCGGCGGTGCGCTTGTCTTTGCGCAACCTGCCTTCGCGCCAGTTGCCTGACAAAGCCATCAGTCTGTTAGATACCGCCTGTGCCAGGGTGTCATTAAGCTATCATGCTACTCCACAGCGTATGGAAATGCTCAACGCCACCATGAATATGCAGAATAGTGAAATTGGCGCACTGAACGCCGAAATTTCGTTGGGGGGTAATGTGCTGGAGCGGCTAAAGGGATTGCAGCTCAATGTGGCGTGTGCTGAAGCTGAGCTGAAACTTTTGTCGCTGCGCCGCGAGCGCGAGCAGCAGCTGGTGGCTGAACTTCAGGCGACAGAACCGAAGCAACCTGAGCAGATCCGCCAGTTGCTCGGTGAGCTGGAAGGCGTGCAAAATCAGGATCCGCTGGTCTATCCATGGGTGGATGAGCAGGTGGTGGCCGAAGTGCTGTCAGACTGGACCGGGATTCCCGGTGGACGCATGATTCAGGACGATTTAGATAATGCGCTGCAGCTGGAAAAACTGCTGGGAGCACGGGTGTTCGGCCAAAAAGTCGCGATGGCGGAAATCGCGCAGGCAGTTCGAATCAGTCGGGCAGGTATTCACCAGCCTGAACGTCCGCTGGGCGTGTTTTTGCTGGCTGGCCCGACCGGGACTGGCAAAACAGAAACCGCGATTGCGCTGGCGGAAGCGATGTATGCCGGTGCGCATAATCTGATTACCTTTAATATGAGTGAGTTTCAGGAATCTCATGCGGTATCGACGCTGCGTGGTGCACCTCCGGGTTATATCGGCTATGGCAAAGGCGGCAAACTCACCGAAGCGGTAAGGCGCAAACCTTATTCCGTCATTCTGCTCGATGAGTTTGATAAGGCGCATCCCGATATTCACGATCTGTTTTATCAGGTATTTGATAAAGGCACGATGGAAGATGGTGAAGGGCGGCAGATCAGCTTCCGTCACTGCTTTATTCTTATCACTTGTAATCAGGGGGCTGAAGAGATTGAGCAGGCGATATTGCGTGAGCCAACTCTGCCGCTGGCACAACTGCGGCCACTGGTTTATGACGCTCTACAGCGTAAATTTGCCCCTGCATTACTGGCTCGTATCAATATTATTCCCTATTTACCATTGGGCGAGGAGGCGCTGGTACTGATAGCGCGTAAAAATCTCAGCAGTTTACAACGCCGACTGAAAAGTGAAATTAACGCTGAATTTGCCTTTGAGTCAGAAGTCGAACGCTGGGTAGCAAACCGGGTCGTCTCACACCCTAACAGCGGAAGGGCGGTTGAAGATCTGTTACGTCAGACGATATTGCCGGCTATGGGTAATGAAATTCTGCGTCGTAAAAAGAACGAAGAGGAAACCAATAATATTCATCTTATCGTTCAGGATGGTGAGCTCAGCATGGCTTTTGAGTAACGGGCCTGAATATACCTGCCATTCGCCAGATAATGATGTTGCCAGAGTCTGGAACATAGTTAATTTAAAAAAGGGAGTTTTTTATGTCTCTTCCATTATCAGAGAGTAGTAAGGTTTTTACTCTGGAAATAAAGAATGATTATCTGGCGGATGTACAGGCCTGGCCAATCAGCTTTACGACAAAAGAAGATATTTCGCACAATCAGGAATATGTTCTGGCATTTGAATCGCCGTTACCTGATGTTGACCTTGATTCACTGCTGGGACAGGTGGTGCGGATTAAAATACGTTATATCAGCAATGTCTTACCTTTCGCGGTAATAAGCGATTTTGATAGCTTCCGTCATCGTTATTACTATGCCTATGTTACCGCCGGTTATGATGATGGTCAGAACGGCAATAATTTTGTTTATAAACTTGAGCTGAGTACCTGGCTGTGGTTTTTGATGCAGAATCGCAATAGTCGTATCTTTCAGGAGAAAAGTGCGCCTGACGTCGTCAGGGATATTTTTTCTCGCTATAACCAGATTGCCGATTTTAGCCTGGAGCTTGATGGCGACTATCCGCAGCGCGAATACTGCGCGCAATTTGGTGAAACCGACTTTACGTTCATTAGTCGGCTGCTGGAGGAAGAGGGGATCTGGTACTACTTCCGTCATCAGCAAGATAAACATGTCATGGTGATCACCGATCGGCAGGCGTTTGAAACCATGCCGGAAGGCTATGATGTAATTGACTTTATTCCTGATGATGAAGACGGCCGTGCAATTCGTGAAGGAATTCAGGAGCTTAAACGTTCGCGCAAGGTGCGACCGAATGAAATCGTGCTACGCGATTATGATTATTTGCATCCGAGCAATAATTTGCAGGCCGCTGTCGATGAGCCGGATGGTGGGCTGGATAACGTCCAGCTTGAATGGTACGACTATGCGGCGGGATATCAGGATACCCGTCGCGGCGAACATATTGCGCGTTTACGACTGGAAATGATGCAGAGCGATCGACAGCTACTGCGTGGTAAAAGCAGCGCTATGGGCATGGTTCCCGGCTATGCATTTCGGCTGATGGGGCATCCTGACAACGCGCGTAATCGCAATTATAAGCTGCTGGGCGTGCATTACCGCTACCTGCAAGGTACGGCTGACAGCGGTAATGATATTTCCGCCAGCGGTGAGATTTCCTGCACCCTGACCACACTCAATGATGATGTTTCCTGGCGTCCGTTACTGAAAACCCGACCGCCGCGTGTCTCCGGCCTGCAAAGTGCCACCGTCGTGGGTACGCCAGACTCAGAGGTCTATACCGATCAGCATGCGCGTATTCGCGTGCATTTCCACTGGGACCGCTATAAGAGTACCGAAGAGGACAGTTCCTGTTGGGTGCGGGTAGTGCAGGCCTGGGCCGGTAAAGGATGGGGAGTGGTTGCGATGCCGCGCGTCGGCCAGGAGGTGTTAATCACCTATGTTGACGGCAATCTTGATCGGCCATTGGTGACCGGCATTGTTTATAATGGCGAAAACCCTCCGCCGTATAACTTGCCGCAGCAGATTGGCCACACGGGTATTGTCTCGCGTTCGTTGCAGCAGGGGCTGCCACAGAATGCCAGCCAGATTACGCTGGTGGATGACCGTGGCGGTGAGAAGGTTGTTATTCATGCTGAACGCGATATGCACACTTCGGTCGAACAAGATCAGTATAATATTATTGACCGCCACCGCTGGGAGTGGATCAAGGTCATTCATGGCAATCTGTATAATACCCATCTTTATTATACCAATATCCACTTTAGCGTAACCGGTTTAGGTGTTCATCTTACGGGTGTGCAAGCCGAAGCCAAAGGTATCCATACCGGTGTTACGATGGTGGACGTCCTGTTTACCGGCGCAAAAACGTCGTTCACCGCGCTGGATACCTCATTTACCACCATCAGCACCCACTTTACCGGCATTGAAAAGAACTTTACCGGTCTGAAAGTCTCGTCGACCGGCATTGATAACCTGATGTTGGGTATCAGAAATAAAGTTGTGGTGATGGAAAATGACTTAACCGGTAATAAAAATAGCTTTATCGCATTTAATAATGAATTTGTTGGCATGGATAACTCTGCGGTGGTGAATCGTAATCAATTAATTGGGGTCGGAAACAGAATTGTCGGCGTCAATACCGAGCTTTGTGGCATCAATACCGTACGCACCGGTAATGCGCTTAATTTTACCGCCTCGGAGATTAATGTTACCGAGGCCAGAGTTGAGGAGTTCGGTAATTTGGTCACCAGCAGCAAATCACGTATTGAGAATAATGGCACTGTGGTTAACAGCACTGATTTTGAAAACCGGACGGTTGGATTGTTGTTGATCAATTAAGGAATAAAAATGCGGATTGTAAAACCTCAACAACTTATTTTTCTTAATGGACGATACCAGCTTGCTCAGCAGAGTTATCTGGGTGTCAGTGTGGTGGCGGGAGTCTATTTATCAAAACCACAGCATTTTGCCAATGAGGCGGAAATTTGGGCGGGTTGGGAAAAAGCACCGCTGGCTAATCGAATCATGGATTTAGCTGAGCCAAAGCCGTTTGCTGAGTATTTGCTGGCGGGGCATGCCGCTACGGCTAAACCGGTGACATCACTGAATATCAGCGTGTCGGTCGGCGAATTGCAGCGGCGCTGGCGCGTACAGGGAGAAGCGAAGCTGTCCGCAATGCAGATCGCCCCTTTTACGCAGATGGCGCTGGATCATCAGCACAGTTATGGCGGCGAAGGATATGCGGAAAATCCGACCGGACGAGGGTTTCAGGATGGTCTCTCCCCACGTTTAATGACGCTGGGTGCAGACGATCTACCACAGGTGAATTCACCGCTGGCCGCGCCGGGTCCGCTGCCGCAGCATTTCCTGCAGCGTAAACGTTATCTCGATCGCGTGGCGGGGGAAATGGCTGGAGAAGGCTACCTGAAGACCCTATTTCCCGGCTATCCGCAGCAACTTGACCGACAATATTTTCAGCTGGCGGCTCCAGCGCAACGTTATCATCAGACGGAGTGGCCGGACGATGTACCGTTTGAACTGAAGGGTTTTCGTGCTGACGGTATGCAGATTCAGGGACATTTCCCTCGCGTGCGCGCCCGGGTGTTTTACAGCCTGAAACAGGCGGAGGCTCGCCTGATCCCCTTAAATATGGCGCGTAAAACCCTGTGGCTGTTACCGGACAGCGATTTGGGATTGCTGATATTTACCGCGGCCATTCCACTGGATTACTTAATGCAGGAGCCTGTAGCGACCATGGTCATTGGCTTAGATGCTGTCGATAATCCGCGTGACGACCACCACTTTCGCGATGTGCTCGACAGACGGCTGGCAAAGGATGGCAGTGATTTCGAATTTCTCTACGATCCCGATTTGATGCCGAAAGGAATGGGTATGAACGTGATTAATGCCCGTCAGCACAATCCTGACTCACTGCGTTATCGTGCCGGGCCACGGGAGGATTATCTGGCCTACTTTCTCGATATCCGTCAGAAACTCAATCAGCATCAGCAGCGTATGGCGCTAAAACAGGAGCCGGCGCTGGAAAAAATTCAGTGGGAGGTCTTTCCCCAGGTGAATCAGAAGAGCCTGAACCAGCTGCTGTCCGGTAGCGGTAGCCACTGGACTGAGGGAGAGATTTTTACCTGTCAGTCGGTAGAGCAACTAAATCCGGCCAATATGCGCTTTCAGCAATGCCAGTTTGTCGACTGCTCCTTCTCTGAGATGGTGCTGGATAAGTGTATTTTTGAATACTGTCAGTTTGAGAATTGCACCTTTTCCTCGGTGACATTTAAGCATGTCACGCTGAATAAATGTCGCTTTACCGACGGACAATTCTCGCAGGGGAGCTTTAATAATGTTCAGCTTGAGCAGACCAGTTTCAGCCGACTGCGGGCCATCGGCTTAGTCAGTCATAGCAGTCAATGGAAAAGCTGCCAGTTTGAAAAAGTCAGTCTGGAAGGTGCCGTGCTGAATCATAGCCTCTGGGATCACTGCACTTTTGCTGAGACCGATCTTTCCCTGATCAAGCAACAGGACGGGATGATCACCGCGTCGATCTTTAATCGCTGCCAGCTGCGGCAGGCATATTTTATCAACAGCCAACTGGATAGCGGATCGATTCTCGACAGCGACTGCCGTGGGCTGTCCTTTGCGCAGTGCAAAATTGACAGCACCACCATCCAGCAGGATTGCTGGCTGCCGGAGGCGAAATTCGAACACTCGGTGCTGAATCAGGTCGGGCTGCGTGGCGTGACGCTGGAAGGCAGTGAGTTTACCCGTTGCGTGGTGAGGGAAACCAGTTTTGAGAGTGCCCAACTGGCTAATGCGCAGTTTATTTTATGCGATATGACCGGCGTAGGCCTGAAGGACGCCATGATGCAACATGCCCGATGGGATCGATGCAGCCTGCAGCAGGCGATGCTTTACCATGCCGATATCAGAAATACGGTTTTTTATCGCTGTAACCTGGTGGCCGCGAATCTGTCGATGGTCATTCGCGATGTGGGGGAGCCTTTTTCAGAATGTTTACTGAGTGAGGTGACCTGGTATCCACTTTATCAGGCTGTGGAAGGGAAGGGATAAACCGTGTCTGAGAGCAAGCAGCAAAGCGCATTAAGCAGAATGGTCAGTAAAGCGTCTTTTGAGATGAGCCAGTTCGATATTCCGCCAGCAGCGGAACAGAACGAAAAAAAGGATTACCGGCATCGCCGAATTCAGGCAGTTGATAAAGCAGATTGCCGTTATATTGAATGTGATTTTTCAAATGCAACCATTGAAGCATGTAATTTCAGGAAACTATATTTTGAGCGTTGTGTAATGGACAACGTTAAGGTTATCGCCTCTAATATCGATGAACTGACTTTTATTAATTGTAATATTAATCAGTTTATTATGCAGGATTGTCTGGCAAAGAACTTACGTTTTCAGCAGGGAGAATTACGCGCCTCTCACTGGCAGCGATGCTTAATCGAGGGCATGGTGCTGGAAAAAACGCAGATCGCCAAGATGAGAATCAGCGATGTACAGCTGGCTAATTGGGTGGCGCTCTCATTACCCGCTACGGATTTTACTGTCTCCGGCGGTAAATTTAAGGACGCAAGCTGGTTCGCCAGCCGAATTGAGCAGGGGCGATGGCAGCAGGTTGAAATTCATCGCTTAGCGATGAGCCAGTGCGAGCTTGAGGATGTGGTATGGCAGGATATCAGCGGTGGACACGCAGTCTGGAACCAGTGTGAGTTAAGCCAGGTCGTGCTGAGTGGGCTTAGCCTGCCGGGCAGCAGTTTTTATCGTTCGCGCCTGACGCATTGCGATCTCAGTGGCAGTAATTTGGCCCACGGCGTATTTACCCGTTCACAGTTAAGCGATTGCCAGCTGTCTGGAGCCAATATGACGGCGTGCATGGCGGATAACGCGCAGTTTGTTCGCTGTAATTTCGTCGGGGCCACCATGGCAACTGCACAAATGGCGGGGTGTAGCCTGCAGCACTGTCGTGTATCGGGCTGCGATCTTTCTCAGGCCGATTTGCGCGCGGCGGATGTATCGACCACGCCGTTACACGAGGCAGCGCAAACGGCCGGCGTTCGTTTGCATGGGGCAACGCTCGGGCCAGCCGAGCAGACTGTCGTCAAAGAAGAGCCGGTACTGACCACTGTCGATGCCTGGTATCAGTATTACCAGCCGGGGATTCCGTCAGATTCACCGTTGTCATCGCAAGTGTTACCGGGAGGAAGCCGCAATGTCTAGAAGATTATCCGCAGGTGCGCCATTAAGAAATCCTTTGCCGTTCAGAGATGAGCCACCGGCCTTTTGTGCGCTTCCTTCTGGTACTCAGGTGGTTGCTGAAATTAAAACTGATAATCAGGGCAAGCTGTATCTGGCTGCCTGGTCAAACTATGAATTGCAGGTTGCGGCCAGTTGTTTACTGAAACCGCTGGAAGGCGACCGTGTCAGAGCCACTCTCGATCAAAAAAGATTATATATCACCGATATTTTAGTGCGGCGGCAGGCAGGCGAGTGGATATTAAACAGCGGCGAGCATGCTTTACACATTATTGCGCCTCAGCTGATCTTAAACGGCGGCAAAAAAATAGTGCTGCAAGCGGAAAGTATCTCACTGCTATCACGGACCTCACGCTGGGTCGCCGAACGTATGGAGCAAATGACTAAACGGTGGTTTGTGCAGGCGGATGATGCTCACCGTAAGATTAAATATAACGAAAGTATTGAAGCGGAAAATATCACTCACCACGCTGAAGAAATGATGACAGTAAAAGGACGCATGACTTCGATAAACGGCTCTGCCGTGGTGAAGGTCGAGGGTAGCCAGATCCATATGGGGTAAGGAAATGCCATCAGTCAATATCAGTGCTGGAGGGCTCAGTACATCAGGAAGTGATGTGCTGAAGTCAGGGTTAATTATTGTTGTGGCTGAAAATACCTTACCGAACAGCAGTGGCGGCGTTAACGTGCCCAATGTGCTGATTTGTGGCGGATATGTTCAGACTTTATCCACGCAGTTTTATCATAGCGCGACCAAAGGGGCGGGGATCGGTATTTGTTCCTCTACTCACTCGGGTAAAGGATCGCATATGATGTCGTCAAGCGTACTGATTGTAAAAGGTAATGGCGTAACCTATCTGGGTTGCGCTGGCGTCACTAATTCTGGCAATACCGCTTGTGTTCAGTCTGCGCCTGGTCAATATACCGTTCATGTTAATCGCTAATATGAAGAAGTTTAGTTTTATTTTTCTGGCGGTAATGATCAATACCGGCTGTAGTCATTTTTTTGATCGCGCAACTGAGCAGGAAGCGCGGAGTATCGAAGTCAGCCTGTCTGTCGCAAAGCAGGTGAATCCCGACATGGCGAATAATTCACAGCCGGTAAAAATCTGCATTATTGAAACGCGCAGGGCGGGATGGTTGCCACAACAGCTCTATGAAGGAAGAATTTGTGAAGGATTGAGTGCTTCGGCAGATGTGGTCAATTTCGAGCAGTATATTCTGGCGCCGGGGCAGAAAAAAACCTACAGAACGATAAGCCATGATTACGATAGCGGCAGCCGTTGGATATTAGTCGGGGCTGAATTTCAACGAGGAATCGGTGAGTATTCTCTTATCGAAAAAATCATCCCCCCTGACGGGGATTTTAAAATAGACGTGGTTGCTGAATATACCGCGCTAACTTTTTTATAAAATAAATATCCTGCATTTCAGGGCGGAGCTAATGTGCCTGCAACATGAAATATTAAGGGTATCAATATGGAATGTTGATATGTTGCCCACACAGCGTGTTGCTTGGGTTGAAGGAATGCTAATGGAACCACAGCATTTCCAGCAGCAAGAGCGTTATTTAGAAAACTTAATTTATGCTCAGGCGCGAAGCTTTGGCGCTTATACCTGGGGTATTTGTGAGCTGGAGATCGACGAGGGGCTGCTTGAACAAGGCAAGCTGGCGATTAGGCGGGCAAAAGGCATTTTTCCTGACGGCACTGTTTTTGATATGCCAGCACAGGACCCTTTGCCATTGCCGCTGGAATTGAACGACAGTTGTCAAAATAAAATGGTCTGTCTGTCGGTGTTATCCGATATGCCGGGTAATCCATGGATTGATTTAACGCGCGGTAACGCGGGCAGCCGCTATCGTGCTATTGATAGCGAAATTCAGGATCGTAATGTATTCCAGCAGGCCGAAGGTAATCCGCGAAATGCTATGTTGCAGTTGGGGCAGTTGCAGACGCGCCTGAGCCTGCGGGACAATCTCAGCGCCAATGAATCAATGTTGCCGCTGGCGATGATTGGCGAACGAAGCGCCGAAGGCAGTCTGGTGTTAAACAGTAAAATTCTGCCACCGATGCTGGATTTTCGCGCCACCGGCTGGCTTAACAGTGCCGTTTCTGAATTGCAGGGGCTGATCTCGCTTCGCCTGAATAGCGTACGCCTGCCGGATGCCCACTACGCGGGCGGCGGGATGTCGGAAGTGCTGGAACTGATGCTGGTGCAGCTGCTTGGCGAGTATCATCTGGTGCTGACGCATTTATTGCGCCGTCCGCGCGTGCACCCTGAAGAGCTGTATCAGCTGCTGCTGGGGCTGCTGGGCCGACTGTGCATTATTCCGGGCAGTGAAGCGATCCGCGAGCGCAACGATCTGCACTATAGCCATGAACGTCCGGACATTGGCTACTTCCAGCTGTTTGCGGCGCTGCGTCGTGCGCTCTCGTTGGTCATTGAATCTCCGGCAGTCGCCATGCCGTTTAAAAGTAGCGGCGATAATCTTTATTTATGTCAAAACGATGGACAGCTGCGGCTGGAACGCCTGATCTTCGCGGTGAGTGCCGATATTCCGGCAGAAGTGCTGCGCCGTGATTTCCCGGCACAGATCAAGCTGGGGCCGGTTGAGAAAATCATCAAGTTAATTGATTTGCAGTTGCCGGGCGTGCGCCTTGCGGCGCTGGGAGCGCCACCGCGTCATATTCCCTACTATCCCGACAGCGTCTATTTTGAAGTGGATCCCTCTGACGCGCTGTATAAAGAGATGATGGCCGGTGCGGCTATTGCTTTCAGCGTCGTCGGTGATTTTCCAGCATTGCGCTTTGATGTCTGGGGGCTGAGGCCGGGGAGAGGGAGATGAACGAGTTTGAACAAAAAATCCGTGATGCCATGTCCTCCTCACGCAACGGGCTGAATCAGATAAATGGCTTGCTGAATTCGCCGGTGGTTCAGGCTTCGGTGGGCACCATGGCTGCCTTTGCCGCCACAGCACGCCACGACGCGGAAGATTGCCGTGGGGAGGGATTTACCCGTTCCACAGAAGAAGCGCCGCCCTTCCATTCGGGAGCGGTTACGACTGGCGGCGAAAGTTATTTTTCGGCACCTGCGCGTAAGGTGGTTAAGTCGGCCGCACTGACCCGGCCGGGTAGTATTGCCGGCAACTGGGCCAATCCCTGTGTTGCCGCAGCGATGCCTGCCCTGTTAATGATGGAGCGCATCCGCGGACAGCAAGGCATTGATAACCTGCTGATTCGCGCCCAGATGGTCAGAGAGCTACAGCACTTTAGCCAGACGCTGCTGAAGCAACAAACGCTGCCCGAAGATGTGCGCCGCATGTCCTATCTGCTCTGCACTTATCTGGACGGGATGTTTGCTGAGCTGCGGGAATATGGCCTGACGGCGATGAATTTGCTGATTGAGCTTCATCGCGACTCCTGGGGAGGTGAAAAATGTTTCGACGATCTTGAACACTATATGCAGAACCCGCATCAGTTTCGCAATATCCTCGGACTTTATCATTTGATCTTATCGATGGGGTTTAAAGGCAAATATCACGTACTCGAAAGAGGAGATGTCTTATTAACGGATCTCTTTATTCGTCTTAACTCGACACTGTATGAAAAAGGGTTTACTCAATCGCTGAGCAGGGTAAAGACCAATGTGGTTACCGGCTCACTGACGTTATTAACGCCGCTGAAAGTACTGAGCTATGGGTTAATATTATGCCTGATTGCCTATGGCGGGGTATCGCTATTTCTGCATGATAAATCACGCGAGATTCGCAATGCCATTATGGTATGGGAACCGCCGGTGCCGCGTAAAATTAATATTATGGAAACCCTGCCGCAGCCTTTGCCGCAAATTTTAAATGAGGGCTGGCTGCAGGTACGCGAAGACCCGCGCGGTTGGTTATTACTGTTTACTTCTGATGGTGCATTCAGTACCGGTAAATCAGTGCTGTCAGCGGAGTTCGTCAAAAAACGTAATATTGAGCGTCTGGGGGAAGCACTGGCCGGCTGGCCGGGCGATCTCGAGGTGATTGGTCATACCGACGCCCAGCCATTCCGCAATAACACTTCTGGCGATCCTAATATGCGGCTGTCGCAGGAGCGCGCCAGCATGGTGGCGGATAAGCTGGAAGAAGGTACCCTGGTGAACAGTAAATATCAGCGAAATATTTTGGCCGTGGGTAAAGGTGACACCGAGCCGCTGGCTGATAACAGTACTGACGAGGGGCGCCGTAAGAACCGGCGTGTTGATATTCTTTGGAAAGTGGGAGAGCGCAGCGAAATAAAAAACAAAATGACTGAAAGTCATCTCAGTGAGCAGACTCCTGGTTTATTAAACAATAAAAACTCGACAGCAACGTCTGCCCGTTAAGTGGAATGATATTATGATTCGTAGAACACTGGTGATATTTGTCGCCATCGTTTTAAGCCTGCTGGTTTGGTGGGTGGGGCCGCTGATTGCGATAGGCACTTTTTATCCTATGGTGTCGGTGCTGGTGCGTGGAATTATTATCGCGCTGATTTTAACCTGGGCGCTGTGGCCTCTGGTGGCTTCAGCGCTGGGGTATCTGTTTCGGCACTTCCGCGCACCGAAAATCAGTAATAAAAAATCCCGCCAGCGCGACCGGGTATCAGCACGTTTTTTTGATGCTATTCGCACGCTGAAATATATTGGCATCGCCGGGCAAAAAACGCTGTGGCAGCGTTTACGTTATCGGTTAAGAAATGATTATCTGAATGAAAAACCCTGGTTTTTAATTATCGGCCCGTCGGGTAGTGGTAAAACCTCACTGGTTAATGAGAGCGGCAAACGCTTTTTATTATCGGAACAATATGGCTTCACGCAGACCGCCGATATTGGCCCAACCCGCGACTGCAATCTGTGGCTGACGGATAAGGCGGTATACATTGATACCGCTGGCGAGTGGACTCAGCTACACGGCCTGAGTGATGAGGCCAGCAAAGCGCAGGGACGGCTATTCTCGCTGATTCGTCGTTATCGCCAGCATCCCGGCATCGACGCGATTGTGCTGTGTCTTGATGCTCACTGGCTGTTACATGCCTCGTTAACCGAGCGCAAGTCGCTGGCTGATGCGCTGCGCGCCCGCATGCTGGAGGTGGCGTCTTATTTTCGCAACGATATCGCCGTTTACCTGGCGGTCAATAATCTCGATTCGTTATCGGGCGGCAGCGCATTTTTATCGATGATGAGCGAAGAGATTCTCGCACAGGGTATCGGCTTTACCATTGTGTCAGACAGTGCTGGCAAGCTGGATTTCCCGCAGAGTGATGCGGAGTACAGTTATCTGCTGGCGCGGGTAAGTCGCTACGTGCAGGAGATGCTGCATTCCACCCACAGCAACGAATTACGCCAGCAGCTGCTGTTCTTTACCGAGTCACTCGGCAATCTGCGCAAACCATTATTCAATCTTCTCGAGCAAATCGTCCCACAATCGCCGGTAGGCTACTCGGCGCAGGTGCGTCAGATTTGGTTGGGCAGCACCCAGGTATTGCAGCTGGGTGACTCACCACTGACTGAGGTGGAGCCGCGTCCAACCGGCCAAATCTATTCGCCAATGCTGGACAATGCCATTGTCGAGCGCGGCACGCTTAATTCCCGGGCGTTACCTCTGCGCGCGCGCATCGGCCGTACTTTGCGCTATTCGCTGGTGTTTCTGCTGTTGGCGTTTGCCGTCAATATGCTGGTGACCCGCTATTTATGGGAGGAAGAGTATATAGCTTATATGAGTGCCAGCTTTGATGAGACCAAAAGAATGGTGCGCGAAATCCCGGCGACCAATCGCATCAGTGACGATCTGATTTCTGCCTACGAACAGCTGGGGTATATGAATGCACAGTTATCCAACAGTGCATCACTGATAGTCAATCCCTACTTTGAGCATCGGTTGATCAACCAACAGGCTGAGCAGACTTACCATCGTCATCTGTTTAAGTTTTTCTGGCCCGCGCTGGAGCGTTACGTCTCTGAAGAGATGGAAAGGGATATTTCATCGAGTGACGCTGACGTTTATAACACGCTAAAAATCTATCTGATGATGGGGAAACCTGAGCATCGCTCAGCAACAGAATTAGAAAACTGGTTTTTAGCCCGCTGGAGTCGCTTTGCCCCACAGGGCTATTCGGATGCCGATAAGCGGTTATTTGGCCTGCATTTGCGCACTATCTTTAAAGAGAGCCTGCAATCCGAGGCTCCGGTCACCAAACTGAATTCTGAACTGATTCGCATGGCACGGGTTAAGGCCATGGCGATTCCTGTTCATGTGCGCGTGCTACAGGATTTGAAAATTAAGGTGCCGTCTAACATCGAAAACGTCTCATTAGCGAGCGCAGCTGGTGCCAATGTTTCCCTGATGCTGCGGCGTAAAGGGCAGGCGACGGTAACCGATATGGCCGTGCCGGCGTTCTACACCCTCGCCAGCTACCATGATGTGTTTAAGCCTCAGCTTAATAGCGCGGTGACCTCAATGATTCGTGAAGAGGCATGGGTATTGCGCGACAGTGACGGCAACGTCGATAAAGCCAGAGCGCTGGACTACGGTCAAAAACTCAGTGATGAAGTGCGTAAACTCTATCTGCTGGAGTATGCCGATAGCTGGGAGTCGTTCCTGAAGGATGTGCACGTACGCCCGGTCAGTAATCTCGATGATGCGGCACTGCTGGCACGGCAATTTAGCGATCCTTCTTCGCCGCTGGCCAATTTACTGCGTTTTGTCACCCGACAAACAGGACTGAGCCAAACCGACGGTAACGATGTTTCTGGCTGGATGAGCAAGCGGCGTATGGAGCTGGAAAATGCCCGCCGCGATATCGTCGGTGAAATTTCCGGTGAACGCTCGCGTTTTCGCATTACTCCGGAAAAGTCACTGGAGCAACGCTTTGAAGTGGTACGGCGTCTCGGTGCTCAGCTGATGCAGCCCGGTGGCAATAACGATCCCTTAGCACGCGGTTTTGAAGAGCTGTATAACCAGCTCTCTTCACTGGCGGTGTCGCTGCGTGCGGGCGAAGTGATGCCGCAGAACTCAGCGATCAGTCGGCTGCGCATTGCCGCGGCACAGCAACCGGAACCGGTGCGCAGCATCATGCTGGATCTGCTGGAAGTCGGTAATCATCAGAGTTTGCAGCAGAGCCGTAACAACTTAAATAACAGTGCGGCAATCTTTGCCACCGATGTGTGTAAAAACGTGCTGTCCGGACGCTATCCATTTAATCGCCGGGCGCGGGATGAAGTTGGCATTGGTGATTTTGCGCGAATGTTCGGTCCAGCGGGTTCAATGAAACGCTACTTTGATCAGCATCTTGCGCCTTATGTTGATAACACCGCTGGTAAGTTACGTATCCGCGAGGGAAGTCGCGGCCTGCTGAGTGCCAGCACGCTGAAGGCATTTGAAAGCGCGATGCTGATCGGCGATACCTTCTTTAACGGTGGCGATAAAGTCTCTTTCTCGCTGTATCTGCGTCCTCTGTCGCTGTCACCGAATATTATGGAAGCGGTGCTGGATATTGATGGCGAGGTGATTCGTTATAGCCACGGCAGCATTCAGCCGGTCGCCGTGCAGTGGCCCGGTAAGAATGGTGGCGCTTATGTTCGCCTCTCTTTCAAAGATATGAACGGTAAAATTGAATCAGTCAGTTTTAACGGGCCATGGGCACTGTTCCACCTGTATGACAAAAGTAATCCACTGCAAATTGATCGCGACCGCCGTGAACTGACCATGGGTATTGCCTCGATCAGCGGATTTTTCAAAATGGAATTACGTTCGACAATAAATGATTTTCCTCTCTGGTCCCGGGCGTTGAGCCAGTTCTCATGTCCTGGTTAATGCAAATAATGGAGTTCCTATGCTAGATCCTAATAAATTACTGGCAATGCTGACTGATTTAAACAGCATGGCGCAAACCACACAAAGTTCCCTGTCACAAAATTTTATGTCCGGTGTTTCGGGTATGAATTTAAACGGCAGTGCGGAAATGGAAAAAATGATGGCGCTTATGACCGATATCAATGGTAAAGCCACGGCTGATATGAGCGGCATTATGCAGAACTTCCAACAGAATGCTGATATGCAACAGCAGAGTGCGGCGCAGCAAACGGCTGAAAACAATAATGAAGGCAAGCAGTCTGATCCAGCAGCACCACAAATGAGTTTCCCGCAGGGGGCGATGGATTTCTTCTCCAGCTTGCAAAAGAAATAACATCAGATGATTAACCAGCTCAGAGGAGCTGGTTAATCTGATAAGCTCAGATGCCGGTGAAGGTGGCTGCCATTTTCTTTACACGCCTGCGCTGACTTTTTTCCGCAGAAAATCTTTCGTATTATCACGTAGCCACTTATGCGGCGGTGAGTTGTCATGTCTGGGATGCCACGCCTGAATGATATTCACCTCAGGTAGTGTTATTTGTGGTTCGAAAGCAATCACATCGATGTTAAAACTCTCCAGCGCACTGAGAAAGAATAATGGCACTACCGCCAGTGAACTGGTACGCATTACCGTTTCGATCGTCGAAAAGTAGCTGGGATTGATACCAACAATTTTACGCTGAAAGCCTTGTAGCGTGAATAAGTTGTCTACGTCATCATTAAGTTTACTGCGCGTGCTGATAAATCCAAAACTGGCTATGTTTTCAAGGGTTTTATTCAGCCCGAGGATTTCATGATTTTTATTGGCAACAATGATACATTTATCCCGGTGTATGGTGCGAATTTTGATCTCCGGGCTGAGCTTACGTGACTCCCCGATGTAGAGATCAATATTATCTTTCCGTAAGAAATCAGCGGCACCGTGGTCGTAGGAGAAATCCAGCACTACATTCGGTTCTTTATCCTGCATCTCTTCGAGAAATCCAGAATTTAATAGTGAGATAAGTAAATCGTTCGAGACGATATTGAACATCAAGGATGAGCTTCCAGCATCAAACGAGAGGTTATGATTGAGTACGGCATCAATATTTTTTATCAGATTATGAATTTGTGGTTTTAATTCAATGGCTAAGGGCGTAAGCATTAACAAGGAGCCAGAGCGAACCAGAATTTGGTCCTGAAAAGCCTCTCTTAATTTATTCAGTGACTTACTTATCGCAGGAGGAGTGACATTTAATTTATTTGCTGCTTTACTGACGCTGCACTCCTCCAGTAAAGCATCCAGAACAATTAACAAATTCAAATCTGTGCGTGGCATATCAAATCAAATCCTTATGTTGATACATAAAATTTTTGAATGTAATCCTTTGGTACATACTGGAGGAAAAGGCTTTTTATCATTATTATGATTAAGGACGTAATTTTACACGCTTTCAGGGGTATTTAATGCTGAAACCGCGCTGGCTGAAACTTAAATATAAATGCTATTATTTTTATTAATTTACCAAATTTTCAGCGCATACACATGGATTATCCGTTTCTCTACGTGGTTAAAATGTGTTTAACCAGCGTTCATTGTCTCAAAGATGTCCTCTTCAGCTAAAATGTACTAAATTCAGTATGCCAATGGAAGTGGTAAGCATGAAAAATATTTCTGAATCGATAATTAAGACAGTCCACTATCAGTGGAATGAAATTATGCGCGATAATAGTAATGGCGCGATAATTTTTCGCGTGGTGTGCAGTATTTCGACCAATTCAGGTCTCAGTGTTGAAGGAAGTCATATATTTACCATTCATGATATTACTCATGCTGAAGATAAAAACTCGCTGGCTCTGACTTCTGAAAGCGCGGCTTATAATAACGCCATACAGTGCCTGACGGCGGCAATGGCCTATAGCGGGCAGGCAATATCGCGAATTGAGAATAACGAATAATCGTTAATATACTCTTTGATAGTTATATTGTTTTAATAGGCTGTAGCGAAGATCATTTCTCTGAAAGCCAGAACCCCCTGCCGCCGTTGCCGCTGAAACATTACTGACATCTTCGCGCTTTAACATGCGTTATCTCTGGGAAAAAAATAACAGGAAGTAACGGTTATGAGCGATAAAATCAAAGAGTTAAATGTCGATCGTTTGAAAGACCCTGCACGTCGCAAATTGCTGGCGGGCACTAGTGCTATCGGCCTGACCGGCTTTCTGGCTGGTGGTGTCTGGAGCCTCCCTGCGGACGCACTTGCCAAAGGAGAACCGGCAGGCAGCCAGTTATTAGGCTTTAAAGGTATCGCTGCTTCAACTGCCGATAAGATCGTGACTGCCGATGGCTATCAGGCTGAGGTATTGATCTCCTGGGGAGATCCGCTGGTAAACGGCGCTGCGGCATTTGATCCGAATGGTAAAAATAGCGCCAGCGATCAGGAAAAGCAGTTTGGCGATAATAATGACGGTATGAGCTTTTTTCCGGTAGATGAAAATCGTGGTGTGCTGGCCATTAATAATGAGTATGTTAATGAGCAATACTTGTTTGCTCACGGTGGCAGCAAGGCAATCAGTGAAGAAGATGTCCGTAAATCTCAGGCGGCGCACGGCATCTCGATTGTTGAAATTCAACGCGGTGCAGACAACCGCTGGCAGGTGGTGCGCCCGTCACGCTATAACCGCCGTATTACCGCGAATACCCCGATGGTTTTCTCCGGCCCGGCAGCCGGTGACAAAGCGCTGCAAACTGTTGCCGATCCCAGCGGCACCCGCGTACTTGGTACGTTTGGTAACTGTGCCAACGGTAAAACCCCGTGGGGAACCTATCTGACCTGCGAAGAGAACTTCGATACTTACTTCGGCACCAGTAAAAGTGACTATCAGGTTACCCCGGCGCAGAAGCGTTACACGCTGAATCCGAATGAAGCAGAGCGTAATTGGGCAGACTTCGATGCGCGTTTTGATATGGCGAAAAATCCCAACGAATTTAATCGCCATGGCTGGATCGTTGAGATCGATCCGCTCGATCCCACCTCGACGCCGATCAAGCGAACCGCGCTGGGACGCTTTAAGCATGAAAATGCTGCCGTTACGGTAGCGAAGAACGGCCACCTGGTGGTGTATATGGGTGACGACGAGCGCGGCGAATATATCTATAAATTTGTCTCTGACGGCGTGGTCGACAGCGCCAATCCGACAGCGAATAGCACGCTGCTGGATAACGGCACCTTGTACGTTGCGGAATTTAATGGTGATGCGCAGGGTACGCCGTTGAAAGGCAGTGGCCGCTGGCTGGAGCTGACCCACGGTAAACAGGGGCTGACGGCAGAAAATGGTTTTCACAGCCAGGCCGATGTGCTGATTAATGCGCGCGGCGCGGCAGACCGGGTCAATGCGACGCGGATGGACCGCCCGGAATGGATTGCGGTTAACCCGCATGATGGCCGTGCCTACTGCACTCTCACCAACAACAGTAAGCGTGGCGATGAAGGGATGCCGGTCAATCCGGCAAACCCGCGGCCAAAAAATGTTTATGGTCAAATCATTCGCTGGGATGAAAACGGCGATGCCACTGCGCGTCAGTTTGACTGGGATATGTTTGTGCTGTGCGGAAATCCGATTGCTCATCCACAGGGGGTGAATCGCGGTACGCCCAACATTACGGCAGAGAACACCTTTAACAGTCCTGACGGGCTCGGTTTTGACCGCGATGGACGCCTTTGGATTCTGACCGATGGAAAATACAGTAATCAAGGTGATTACGCGGGGCAGGGGAATAACCAGATGCTGGTAGGCGATCCGGCGAGCGGTGAGATTCGCCGCTTTATGGTTGGACCGAAATCTTGCGAGCTGACCGGCATTGCTTTCACCCCGGATTACAAAACGATGTTTGTTAACGTTCAGCACCCAGGGGAAGAGGGTGATTCAACTTTCCCGAATAACAGCCCACGTCCACGCTCATCGGTGATTATGGTGACGCGTAAAGACGGTGGTGTGCTGGGAGCATAATTCTGTTTTTTCTGCTGGGCGGAGCGATTGCCGCCCATTTAAATCATCCACTTCAAGCCCACGGCTACCTCCCCGCACGTTATCTCCTGCAATTTCAATATTTCAAATGAGCTTATTAGTTTAAAACAGATTATTCTCTAAACAGGTCTGGTAAAAGTTTGAGTCGCAAGCTTATGAAAATAAAAATGATGCTAATCGGCTGGCTGGCATTTATCTGCTGCGATTTTTTTCTGGCTATGATGAGCCTGCAGGCCAGGGACGTCTGGAGTTTGTCGTCACTGGTCTGGTTCCCGGCCGGTCTGCTGCTCGGCACACTCTGTACTCTGCCTCCGCGTTACTGGCCGATCTGGTTATTGAGTTCTGCCTTAGTGCATCTGGTCGCCAGTCAGCTTTATGGCCGCCCGGTCAATGTGTCGTTAATTTTCTGCTTTTTTGATGCGTTATCGTTAACGGTGACTGCACTTATCTGGCAATTCTTTTATGGCGTGATGGCTCGACCCGTGCGGGAGCGTGACATTATCGTGCTGGTAATATTGTGTATTGTTAGTGGCATTATTGAGCGCTTTGTCACTACCTGGGCGCTGCTTTTGCTGGATTATCCCATTGACCAGTCGATCTCAGTTATTCATACCGTGGGTTATGTCATCAGCGCCTTACCTCTGACCTTTTTTGTTTTTTATCTGATTACCAGGGTGAAAAGAGAAAGAATTGATACCCGTGGCTACCTGATAATGCTGTCGATGCTGGTGGCAATGCTGGCACTGTTCTGGCGAACATCTGACATATTAAACGAAGCGCTGCGCTGGCAGGATCTGGCGCTGATATTCTCGCTGGCTTTGCCGGTTTTATTAGCGATGCGCGGAGATTTGCTGATGCTGAGCGGCTTTTTATCGCTGTGCTCGATTATCTCTGTTGGCGCAACACTGTTTGGTTACGGGCCGTTTTATCAGATGTTGCTTGTCCAGCAGGAGGATGTGTTGGTTGCCGCCTGGTACAGCGCCGTATTGAGTTTACCGGCGCTCCTTTGTGCCAGCCTGGTCAGCCAGAAGTCTGCGCTGCTGGCACGGCATCGCTGGCGCGAACAATTAATGGATAATGTGTTACAGCATGGCTGCTACCACCGTTTTCAGCTGGGCAGCAGTGATGATTTGCGCTGGCTTTACCAAAGCCGCTGGCCGGAGTCTGGCCACGCGCCGGTCAGCTGGCAACAATTTATTGGCTGGTTACATCCGGACGATCGGCTGGCGGTGGAGCAGCTGAAAAATAGCGCTTCCGCGACACCTCAGGTGTTACCCATACGGCTGGCCGATCGATATGGCGAGTTTCATCAGAGCAGTATGGCGCTGGTTGCCTGTCAGGAAGGGCAGGTATTTTGGTTTGAAGGCGTGATTTTTCCGCTACAAGTATTATTGCCGCCTGAGGGGGACATATGAGCACGCGAGTGATTATTGCTGATGACCATCCGGTGTTTCTGCTGGGATTGCGCGGTGTGCTGGCCACACTGCCAGAGGAATATCCGGTGATCGCTGAGGCGCATGATGTCAGCAGCCTGTTTGAGCAGCTGAGCGTCTGCCAGGCCGATATGTTGATTACCGATCTTAATATGCCTGGCGATGATCAGGTCGATGGTGTGCGGATGATCGGCAGGATCCGTGAGTTATATCCCGATCTGACCATTGTGGTGATCACCATGTTAAGCGACCAGCGGATTCTTGAGCTGCTGGCGGGATACCGGATAAAAGCCATCCTGAACAAGAGTAGCCTGTCACATGAGCTGGCGGATGGCCTGAACAGTCCGCAGAGTGACGAGCAGCCGTGGTTGAGCGACGCGTTTCGCAGCGATCCGCTGATTCAGGTGGAAAAAGCGCTGTCGGTGAAGGAGATGGAAGTGATACGGCTGATAGGCCAGGGGCTTAGCGTCAATGAGATAGCCGCACGCCTGTTTCGCACCAAGCAGACCATCAGCGCGCAAAAGCTGAGTGCCATGAGAAAGCTGGGGCTGGAAAATGATGCCGCCCTGTACCTCTATCTCAGCCAGTGTGGACTGGGACAATAACGATGTGGCGTAAGGTCTGCTGTCTGTGGTGGCTGGGGCTATTGCTGGCGCTGTCCGGGCTGACGCTGGCGAGCGAGCCGCCGTTTACGGCGCATAACAGTGCGCCCGGGCAGATCGAAGGGCGTCCGGTCGAGCTCTATTCCAATATGACTCAGGATTTTTTGCCGCTGGCTGAAACGCGTTCCCACGCGCTGGCGCAGTATCCGGTGCTGAAAGTAGGAATGTATTGCTGTTCAGCCGCGCCGCTACAGATGCCGCGCTGGGACGGCAAACTGGAAGGCATTTATCCCGATTATCTGCAACTGTTGCAAATGGTGCTGAAAAGGCCGGTGCAGGCCATGCTGTACAATAGCTGGGAGCAGGCTTATCAGGCGTTGCAGCGCGGGGATATTCAACTGCTGACCCAGTCTGATTTTTTACAATCGGCGAATCGCGATAATGAAACCGATCCGTTACTGGTGCAGCCACTGATGCTGATGGTGCGTAAAAATCATCAGACTACGCCACTTTCCAGCCTGCATATTCTCGCCGCTCCTGATATCAGCCCGACGGTGATTGAGCATCTGCGAACCCTGTATCCCCACCTGGAAGTGGCACGCAGTTCAACGCTGGCGATTCAGTCGGTGGTCAATGACCAGGCTGATGCTTATCTTGATGGTCAGAGCCAGATTACCTTGTTCAGCGCACTGCGGCCTGTCGCTGGCGTGGTCTGGCGGCGCGACCCCGCACTTGATGAACTGCTGTACGGTTTTGTCGGGCGCAGCGGCGACGGGGTGTTGGAAGTGATAAATGACATCCTGACCAATATTCCGCATTCGATTAAAAATGAGATTTATCAGCGCTGGGTCTCTGGCCTGTCGCAGTCCGCTAACAATGATGCCTCGATTTTTACGCCGCAGGAGATCGACTGGATTAAGCAACATCCGGTGATTAACGTGGCGATAGATATTGATATCCCCCCTTACTCTTTCCTGGATAAAAATGATGAGATAACCGGCCTGGATGTCGATATTTTGCAGCTGGTGGCGGAAAAAAGTGGCCTGAATCTAAACTTTATCCCGGCATTCGAGCCGGCGGGCGTAGAGCAGGCGCTACGGGCCGGGAAGGCGCAGATGACGCCATCACTGATGGATTCGCCCGACCGGCGCGGCTGGCTGTCATACAGCGATCCTTACGGCATCGTCGAGTGGGTGATGATTACCCGTAACGAGCGCAGCGCCCCCTTTACTCCGGAGCAACTGGCTCATAAGCGAGTGGCTATCCAGCGTGGTCATGCGCTGCTGGCGGCAATGCAGCTTTATCCCTCGCTGTCGATTGTTGAGGTGGCTTCCGTGCCGGAGGCGGTGGATATGATGCTGGCTGGGGCAGTGGATGCCACTTTTGCCAGTATCGGTAGCGCTAATTATCTGCAGTCCAGCCGCTATGGCAGCCGCATCGCCGTTCAGCCGCTGGATAATGCCTTTCAACCAGAACGATTCGCCGTGTTGCCGGCTTATCCGCAACTGACTGAAATTTTGAATAAAAGCCTGCATGTCGTGGCACCGAATGAAATACGTGCTTTGCGTATGCATTGGTTTTCAGTGGCGAATCTGGCTTCTTATAACACCATGATTTCGCCGTGGATAATCGTATGGGGTGGAGCACTGTGCGTGATTGCGCTCAGTTCAGTATTCTGGGGAACCTATCTGGCGCGTCAGATCGGACTGCGCAAAAAAGCCGATCGCCGCTTACAGGAGCTGTTGGCCTGGTGGGAGACCTTATTTAATAACGTGCCGACGCCGATGTTTGTCTGCGCGCCAGATATGACGGTGACGGCAGCAAATCTCTGGTTCTGCCGCGTGATGGGAAAAACGCCACCGGACATTGTCGGCAGCAATCTGTTTTCTCTTCGTTTTTTATCACCGGCCGATGAGCAAGATATCCGCGGTATTTTTCTGCGCTGTCTTTCCGGCGAAATGCCGCATTTTTCCGACCGCCGGGTGTTTTTGTAGGGCGAGGAGCGCGAAGGTTATCTGTGGTTTGAGGGATATCGAAATACCGAGGGCGTTATGCTGGGTGTGATGGGCGGCTGGTTTGATGTGACCGAGCGTAAATCACTGGCGCGTGAACTTCGCCTGGCACGTGACAAAGCCGAGCAGGCCAGCCACGAGAAGTCGGAGTTTCTGGCGCGGATGAGCCATGAAATCCGCACGCCGCTGCATGCGATTATTGGTATTCTCGAGCTGGCGGTAAAACAGCAGCGGGAGAGCGATGCTCCATTGCATATTGCCTGGCAGGCAGCAGATTCCCTGCAGGGCATTATTGGCGATGTGCTGGATTTCTCCAAAATCGAAGCAGGCAATATCGACATTACGCTTCAGCCAGCCAGCCTGACGCAGTTACTGGAAAATTGTGCCGCGACGTTTCGCATCAGTGCGGAAGATAAAGGGCTGGAGCTGTTAACCGCGGTCAGCATACCGCAGAGCGCGCTGCACTGGCTGGACAGTATTCGCCTGAGCCAGGTCATCAATAACCTGTTGCTCAACGCAATAAAATTCACCGCGAATGGAAAAATACAGTTGCGGGCGGCTATCCACTATCGCGCCAACGATCCGCGCGACCGGATAACGATTGAGATTGAGGACAGCGGCTGTGGCATTCCCCCGGATATGTATCAGGCGGTATTACAACCCTATGTCAGAGTTGAAACGGCGCAGGGCGTACCGGGCACCGGGTTGGGTTTACCGATCTCCGCAAAACTGATCGCGCTGATGGGGGGAACCTTACAGCTGTGCGGCAGCGAAAGCGGCGGAGTCAGGGTAACGGTGGAATTGATGCTGAAAAGAGCGGCGACTCAACTGTTAATCCCGCCTGCGCAGGGAGCGGCTGACGCTACGATGGAAGAGGAGTCATTAAATATTCTGGTGGTAGATGATTTAGCGGTTAATCTGCAAGTGCTGGCGCTGCAATTTGCGACTTCCGATCATTATGTTGAGCTGGTGGGCAGTGGCGACGAGGCTTTGCAGGAAGTGGAGCAGCACTATTACGACGTGGTGCTGACTGACTGCCAGATGCAGGGAATGGATGGTTACAGGCTGACGGCCCATTTACGCCAGCACCAGCAGCGTCATCAGTTGCCACCTTATGCCATTATTGGTTGTACAGCGAATGCCTTTGCCACCGAGCGCGATCGCTGTCTCGAAGCCGGAATGGATGAGGTGCTGATTAAACCGCTTTCGCAAACTACGTTGCTGAACGGTATTACGCAAGTCTGGCAACAAATAAGCAGCAGGGGTGTAGCAACTGAGCCGTTTGCTGAAATACAGGCGCTGGCTCAGGCGGATGTTCAGCAGGAGCAAGCGTTGCTCACCTCTTTATTACAAGGAATGGAGCAGGATCTTGAGGGAATAATAAAAAACCGTGATGGTGACCATGTATCGCAGCTGGCTCATTACGCGCATCGTCTGCATGCCGCCTTTGCTTTGCTGCCCTATTATCCGGGAATGCGCGTGTGTTTGCGTATTGAGAAAACTCAGCGTTTCGATCGGCAAACAATAGAGGCTCTGGAGAAATACACGGCTATTATGATTCAGCTGATTAAGCAGCGCCTGTTATCTATAAATAGTGAGGAACCGCGTTGAATTTTTTTGACCTGTTTCTGCAGCCAGCTGTTAATCAGTTGGCTGCTTTTAAAAATCATTTTTGAAACCATTTTGCTATTTAAATAATCCAGCGTTGGCTCTCTGTTTACTGAGTCTTATTACGTTATTTCTTAAATTCAACCAGAATTATCTTCTTGTTGTGGATCGCAGCGTGACTCATTATTAATAAGTTAGCATTAAGCTAAAGTCATTTTTATCCGGCATTAAACGATGCGTTTACCGATATTTATTTACGAGAGACTAATTATGAAAACTAAGATTATTGCATTAGCCGTGATGATGTCAGCGCTGTTCTCTGTCCCTTCATTTGCCCATGAAGGTCACGATCATCAGAGTGACGAAGCCGCAGAAGTTTCGCAAAATCCTGAGGTAAAGCCAGCGGAAAAAGCACATGATTGTGAGGGTGCCGCCATTGCTGATGATGAAAGCACTGATTAATTTATTTAATTGCTGCCATCGGAGATTACCGCCCGGTACTAAGCCAGTCGGTAATCTCAACCTGGGATAATCCGCAGAAGAAGATGGCGAAATCAATGAATTAAGCATTACAATCTGATATCGAACAGGCTGGATCGGCTCAACAGGAAATAGAGCTGACAGTCATTGTCTACATCCAGTTTATCCATCGCTCTGAGTTTATGTGCGCTGACGGTCTTAATGCTGAGGTTCATCCGCCCGGCAATCTTCGTCAGGCTTAAACCTTTACACAGCAATCGTAATACCTCTAACTCTTTAGGCGTGATTTCGTTAGTATTATTGTGCGAGTTAAGTAAGCTGCACATCAGGTCATTTTCTACATAAACTTCGTTATTCAGCACGGTGCTCAATACCCGCTCCAGTGTTCTGTCACAGATATCCATACTGATATAACCTGAAACGCCCGCTGCCAGCATCATTCTCACCAGGCTGGCATGACGGTGTGGTGACATGACCACAATCTTCAGTTTAGGATATTTGTTACGTAACCACTTCACCAGATTATAGCCATCCATTGTGGCGATAGGGCTATTTTTACTTTCATCGGTTTGCAATGAATAGCCTAATAACAGAATATCGACACTGTTATTCGTCAGATTCGCGACCAGTTCTCCTGGTGTGGAAACATCATTTATAATATTATAACAAGAATACTCTTTACTCGATGACAGCTTTTTGCTGGTCATGTTTTCAATCAGTGACTTAATACCACTGCGGAACAGCTTATGCTCGTGTGCAATTATAATGTTTAGATTCATTGAATATATCCCCGAATGTTTTCAGACTAAAAATCAAGTTGGCCGGATAGTAACCAGTTATCTCGCTTTCAGGGAGAAAATTCTTTCTGAATAAGAAAAACTCATTTTATTAATTTTAAGTTATTGCTACGGATAATTCTGCATTTTCTGACTGGTCAGATTTAATTGTGGTGAGGGTTGCGATTAAACTTCGTCTCGCTGTGGGTCCACAATATATTTTAATACAATTCAGGTAAAAGTGATGAGAGCGGGCTTTAAAAAAATTAATACATTTCTGATGGTGGTTGAGACGGGAAGTTTTGAAGAGGCGGCCAAGCGGCTGTATATCACCCCTTCTGCGGTATCATTACGCTTAAGCTCACTGGAAAGTGAAGTCGGCGAGAAACTGGTATTACGCCGTCGCCCTTGCGTTCCAACGCCTAAAGGGGAAATATTTTATCAACATGCACTGGCACTGCGTGAGGTGAAAATGCAGTTGGATGATGCATTTAGCAATAAAGCTACTGATAATAAGTAAGGTGTTATGGGGTAATGCAGTTAGCAGGTAGTGGCGCATTCGCATCTTCATCAACTTTGAATTGCCACTCAGCATAGCTGCTCGCTTTTTTAAAGTTCTGATAAATATGCGCAAATCCTTCTTTCTTAATCGGTTTTCCAGCACCTTTACTGTAAACCCCAGTCCAGCGTCCTTTATCATCATAGATCATTCCCCAGTCGCCTTTCTGACTGAACGGATCCCGATAGTGCTGGCGCAGCAGATAACGATGGGGCGTGAAGCGGCGATCGCTCAGCAATTGCTGAATATTTAATGGGAAGCATCTATTCCCGGCGGGGTTATCCCGATATTTCTGGATGGCTTCACGAATCTGATCGCCAGCAAACAGTAGCTGTGCCTCTCGTTCCTGACGCCATTCGGTGCGCAGATGATCCTGACTGCGCAGCAGCATCAGAGCCAGTATACTCAGCCAGGCCAGCAACAGCAGATAGCTGAATCCAGCCTGATGATTACCAGTCGGCATAAGCGCTGCCTTCCAGCGATTTCTTTTCGGAACCGCTATGAACATCAATAATCTGACCGTGCTCATCTTGTTGAGTTTTCCAGCTGTTATTTTTATCGGTAATCGGATCGAGCGGCAGCTGGCGCAGATATCCCTTGTCTATCATCTCTTCCAGCGTGGTTGGGCTGTTGATATTGTCGCGACGGAACTGATCAATAGACAGACGCAGGGTGTTCAGATTGTGCTTTAACACCACCTCTTTTGCCCGTACGGTTTGCTGAAAGTAGCGCGGTGCCACCAGCGTCATCAGCGTGGCGATAATTGCCATCACCACCAGCAGTTCAATCAGGGTAAAGCCTTTTTCACCATTGCGCATAAGGCACTCCATTCAGTCCATAAGCCTGGCTGGATGAGACAACGTCGTAAATATCGCTGCCTGGAGAAAAATTACCGGCATCATTAGTACTGCTGCGCACGCGCCAGGTCTCCTCGTCCGCTTTGCCTTCACAATCACACATCGGATCGCGCGGCAGGCGTCGCATAAAATAGATTTTGCGTTTATTCGGTGAGGTTTTATCGACCACCCCCTCGGTTAGCGCTTTAAGGTTTTTTGGATAGCCAGGCTCGTCGGCTTTTTTTTCTATTCGCCCTTCAATCGCCGCGCGCTGGTAGTCATCCAGCGCCTGACGTATTTGTCGCAGTGCCGTTTGTAGCTGCTCCTCTTTATGCCGCTGACCCTGTTTTTCGAGCAGCGGCAGTGAGGCGGCAGCCAGCGTCGCCAGCAGGCTTAGGGTTACCATCATCTCAATCAGGGTAAAACCCTGCTGCCTGATCCGCTTCATCTGGTCAGTTCCGGCAGAGGTTCAGCCGCCGGATTCGGTGACGGCAATGCACCGCGCTGTTCAGGGAAATGCGCCGGTGGCACCAGCTGTGGCGCAATAAACGCTTCTCTGCCGACCTGAATACGGCCCGGTGCTCGCAGACGCATATCCTGCTCACCCGGTAGATCTTCGGTGCCGACCGCAATGGCGCTGACATGCGCGCCTGGCAGATCAATGTTGCGGGCAATACGCGGCGTAATCAGCAGTACCACTTCCGTTCGTTTACTCTCTTTATCCGAGGTTCTGAACAGCGAACCAATCAGGGGAATATCGCTTAGCCATGGCAGGCCGCTTTTCTCATCTTTTTGATCCTCTCTGATCAAACCGGCCAGCATTTGGGTTTCGCCATCAAGACTGCTGAGAATGGTTTTCGCCATGCGGTTGTTGGTACTGTAATATTTCAGCCCGTCTTTACTCTCCTGCGACTGCCCAAGGCTGCTGAGTGTGAACTCCACATCCATACTGATTTCACCATCAAGGCTGATCTCCGGCGTCACATTAAGTTTCAGGCCAACGTCCTGATAATCCACTTTCTGATTGGTGACGCCATCATTGGTGGTATTGGTCAATACCGGCATTTTTTCGCCAATTTCAATCAATGCAGGTTTGTTGTTTTTCACATGAATTCGCGGGTTAGCCAGCACTTTAGCGTTATTGCGTATTTTACTGATGTCGACTTTGATACCGCGATTCCCCCCGAGATTGATAAACATATTGTCGCGGTTAAAGCCATTCAGCGGGATATTATTGCCGGCATCGGTCGTACCGAAGCCAATACCCACTTCGCCTGGATAACGAATGCCCAGTTTGGTGGCGTCGCTACTGCTGATCTCCAGCACTTCTACTTCCAGCGTCACTTCTGCTTCTGGTCGATCCAGCGTCATCAATAAGCGCTCGATCATTTCAATGCTTTCGCGCGGACTACGCACCGTGATGGTATTGGTGCGCTCATCAACGTGAATATCTTTTAGTTTCAGAATATTGCGCAGCGCGACGTTGATATCTTTGGCTTTGGCATAACCAAGGAAGAAGGTCTTCACCATCATATCGCGGTACAACTTCTCTTTGCTTTGGCTGGCCGGATAGATCAGCAGGGTATTACTGTTCAGCACTTTTTTGCGCAGTTGATTGGAGATCAGCAGTAAGTTGATTGCATCTTCAGCGGTGGTGTTATTGGCAATAATGCTGGTGGTAATACTGCGGGTAACGTCATTATCAAAGATAAAGTTCACGCCTGTAATTTTGGAAATGGTGGCAAAGATCTCCATCAGATTATGGGAGCGAAAGTTAAGTGATACTGGCTTTTGCAGTTCCACATGCATACGTTGCGACGGCATTGAGCTGGAAGAGAGTCGGCGTAGCAGATGGTCGCGCAGCGCGACGGCCTGTGGCCAGCCCGGCTCTTCCTCCAGCACTTTGCGGATTTTTTCCAGCGCCGCTTCCGGATTATCAGCCGACAGCTTGCTGGCCTGCTGGTACATCACGTCCAGAGAGCGATAATTGTTAATGCGGCGTATTCCTTGCTGAGCGCGCATATTACCGGGTTGATACTCCAGCGCGGTGTGCCACAGACGTGATGCTTCCTGGTAATTGTTTTCGCCAACGGCACGTTCAGCTTGTTTCATATACAGATCGACCAGCTGGTTACTTTCCAGCTGTTCGCGGCTCTTCAGCGCCATATCATCAGGAGCGACCTGACGCTGTTTTTTCAGCTTATCCAGCGAGGTGACTAACTGTTGTTGTTGGTTTTGCACCCGGGCGGCATCGTGATCGCGAGTGTCTGAAGCGCAGCCTGCCAGCAGCAGCAGTCCGATGACCACTGAGAGATTTTTTTTAATAAACATAATCAGAATTCTGGTTTCGATTTCATATCATCCAGCGATAAATGCTGGTCGTTTTTTAGCGGCAGCCAGCGGAACGTCAGCGAATCTGTCGCGATTTCCATCAACTGCCAGTTGTTATCCAGCTTGTCGCCGGGGCGGATGCTCTCCTGCAATTTGCACTGTCGACAGACAATCCAGCTTTCGCGGCCATCAGTCAGCACCAGCAGGCGCTGGTTATTGCTCCACCAGGCACCGACCACCTTAAAAGGAAGCTGTGGTGCGCGTGGCTTTTCTGGCCTGGCGGTGGCGGGTGCAGAAGCAGGCTCGACGGGGTTACCCTGATAAGGAAACAGGTCATCAGACGCATTGCCGGCGATCGCGGGCGGCGCGGGAGTCGTCGGGATATCACGCACCGGATGGGGCTGGCTTACCGTCAACAGACTTTCTTCTTCCTGAGCATCGCCACTCAGTGCACTCCACAGGCTGATGACCGCGGTCAGCAGCAGCATCACCTGTAGGTAACGCGGCAGCTTCATCGGCCTTCTCCGGTTAATGTGACGCGCAGCGACATCGTCAGCTGAGTGCTGGCGGGGGAAGTCCGCGCCATCGCCAGCGATTCAAACTGCAACGGCAGCGTGCCTGACATCTCACGCAGCGCGGCTTGTAAGCGCGGATAGTCGCCGGTTAACGGAATATCGAGGATCATCTGCTCACTCTTTGAATCATTACTGTCAGAGAGCAGCTGGTAACGACTCTCACGTGCTTCAAGACCGTGTTTTTTCAGAATGGCAAACAGCGCCTTGACCTGCTGATACTCTTTAACGCTCAGCGAGCTCAGCGCTTCTTCCTCCTCCGGCGTACTGACGGGCAGCGGCACAGCAAGCTGCTGATGCACGGATTGCAGGCGCAGGCTATTTGCATGCAGCTCCGGGCGCAGCTGGGCGCATAAATACATCAGCAGTACCAGCCATAATCCGACGATTAACAATGGCAGCGGGCCGAACATTTCATAACTCTTACCGGCCCACCAGCGCAGGCGCGGCAGCAGATCTTTCATCGAAGGCAGCGTGCCAGCATTAAGACGCATGGGAATACTCCAGATTGAGCGTGGCGCGTATCTTCCATGGTTCGGTCAGGCTGGTTTCGGTGTGATGATGTTCCAGGCCAACCCTGGCTCTGGTGTCTTGTAAGCGCGAGACGAAATCCAGCAACGAGTCCAGCGAATGGGCGACCACTTCCACCCGCATCTGCTGTTGACGTGCATCCACTTGCAGCGACATCAGCGCAATATCTTTGCTCAGGGCCTGACCAATAAGCGCCAGCCCGGCCAACTGCTGCGGTTCTTGCTGCTGGGGCTGGCTGGCGTAAGCCCGCTGCCTGGCCAGAATGACCTCCGCGGCCTGACTGTGCGCATTCAACTTCTGCATCTCTGCGGCCAGCTCTGTCTGCAGTTGGTTTTGCTGCTGATGGCTGAAGAAAATCGCCGTCAGCAGCGGAGTCATCAGCACAATCAGTAACGCCGCATTAACCGGCATTGCCCGGCGGGATATAAACTGGTGGTTAGTCATCACGATTATTCTCTGCCGCAATCTTGGTGCTGGCGGTCTCACTGTGCACCACATAGCGCTCCAGTGGTGGCAATCCTGCCAGGCGATTTGCCGTATCCAGTTGTTGTAATTCGTCACTGTGTGGCAGGCGCAACGTAAAGGTACTGTGCCAGCGATGCTGCCAGCGAAAGGCAAAGCTGCTTTGCTGCTCACCGATGCTGGCAAACAGCGCGTTCTCCGGCAGGCTGCGACCACAGCGAGCCAGCAGGTTACTGAATGGCGTGCTGCAGCCAATCAGCCGCAGCCGATGCTGGCTGCTCAGCTGTTTCAGACTGACCAGCAGCGTTTTATTCAATAACGCTGCAAAAGCATCTTCACCGAAGCTGCTGCGCAGAAAGCTGACCTTCATCTCATGCTGTTCACCCTGCTGCTCGGCCAGCAATAATCTGGCGTACTGCCTTAGCTCGCGTGGCCGCGTAATCCCCTGTGGCCAGGGAACCAGCAGGTAACTGACGTGTGGTGCATCAACGATAAATTCCAGCGAATCGCGCCAGGCGGGGGCCGCAGGCAGCGTGCTGAACAGCTGCTCCAGCTGGGCTGGCAACGGCAGGTCGGGCTGCCACTGGCACTGCGCATGCAGGCTGCCGCCCAACCATAGCTGCAACTGGTGTTGGTAGAGCTTGCAGCACCAGTGATTAATGAAGGGAAATAACACGCCTGACCTCCTGTAAAGTGGTGAAGCCCTGGCTGGCGGCTTCAATTGCGATTTGATGCAGCGGGATAAAACCCTCTTTCATCGCCAGTTCGCGCAGCTGGCGCAGTGGCGCGCGCGCCAGCAAGGCTTCTTTCATCGCATCGCTAAAATGCAGGACTTCGGCCAGCGCCAGTCGCCCGTGGTAGCCGCTGTGACGGCAATGCTCACAACCTGCGCCAACGTGCCAGCAGGCGTGGCTGAACGGCTGTTTATCCAGCTGCCAGTGCGTAATCTCTTCGGCTGTCGGTTGATGAGGTTGTTTACACGCCGGGCACAGCTGGCGTACCAGCCGCTGCGCCACCACGCCATTCAGTGCCGTAATCAGGCTGGCTGGCTCCACCTGCATATACATAAAGCGTTCCAGCACGCTGAACACGCTATTGGCGTGTACCGATGACAACACCACGTGCCCGGTCAGTGCTGCCTGAACCGCAATGCCCGCCGTCTCACCGTCACGGATTTCGCCGACCAGGATAATGTCTGGGTCATGGCGCAGAATGGCGCGCAGACCGCGGGCGAAAGTCAGCCCTTTTTTATCGTTAACCGGGATTTGTAATACCCCTTCCAGCTGATATTCCACCGGATCTTCAATGGTGATGATCTTGCTTTCACCGCTGTTCAGCTCGCTGAGCGCGGAGTAGAGCGTGGTGGATTTGCCGCTGCCGGTCGGTCCGGTCACCAGTACCATGCCGTGTGGGATTTGCGTCAGCTTGCGGATCGCCTGCAGTGTCTGGCCGTCGAATCCCAGCGTTTCCAGCCGCAGTTTTTTGTCGTGGGATTTATCCAGTACGCGCAAGACCGCATCCTCGCCGTGAATGCTCGGCATGATCGAAACGCGGAAATCGACGTTGCGCTGCTGAATGTGCGCTTTGAAACGTCCATCCTGTGGAATGCGGCGTTCAGAAATATCCATACAGCCCAGCACTTTCAGCCGTGAAATGATCTGTTCCGCATTCTGTGAACCGTTGCAGCGGGTAATGGCGTGCAGTACGCCATCGATCCGGTATTTCACCACCAGCCCATCGGGTACGCTCTCCAGATGGATATCACTGGCACGGCTTTGAAGTGCGTCGTACAGCGTGGAGTTGACCAGTTTAATCACCGGGCTTTGCTCCTCGGACAGGCTAAGCAGCGAGATCACCAGCGCCGTTTCTTCCGTCTGGCCGTCAAAATCCTGCGGTTCGAGGTGATCCATGGTGCGCTGCTGGCGCGACAGCTGATCCAACTGCTCATTCACCCAGCCCGGACGACAAAGCGCGATGCGATCGCTGTAACGCTGCGCCCACTGACGCTGCGTCAGTGAAAACGGATCGGCCATCAGCAACCAGCTTTTTCCGTCCAGCGTAATTGGCAACAGGCGGCGTGACAGCGCCTGCGGCAGCGAGATACGAGAGAAATCCTGCCCGGCCTCAACCAGCTGCTGCTGTGATAACGGGTATAAACCCAGTTCAGCGGCGAGCGTTGTCAGCTGTTCAGGCTGCGATGTCAGCAGCTGTTCCAGCCAGTCGGTTCGTTGCTCCGGCGTCATGGTTAACCATGGCGAGGATGCGCTGTCGGCATGATGTGTTAGTTGAGTCATCAGGCTAATCCTCCGGCCATTTCAAAAATCGGCATATACAGCAGAAATACCACCAGGCCGACCAGTCCACCGACGATCAGCATCAGGATCGGTTCAAACACCTTGCTGAAGGTTTCGATGGCACGTTCGAGGTTTTCGTCATAAAACGCCGCGATGCGTTCGCACATGGCGGGCAATTCACCACTGCGTTCACCGACCACCAATAGCCTACTGGCGACCGGAGTGGTCAGCCCCTGAGTTTCCAGGCAGTGCGAAAGCGCCTTGCCCGCCTGCACATCCATCAGTGCCTGCTGTAGCCGTGGCTGATACGAATTCGGTAGCAGGCTGCCGGTCAGTTGCAGCGCTTCGACGGCGGCCATTCCGCCCTGCAACAGCAGGCCAAGGGTGCGGTAGAAGCGCACCAGTATCGCCAGCTGATATTGTTGTTTAAGCTGTGGCACGCGCATCAGCTGGTTTAAAGCGGACTGCCGCAGGCTTTTGCTGCGCACGGCGGCGATCAGCAGCACGACCGCAGCGGCGGTCAGCATCATTAATAACGCGCCATAGTTCTGCGTCAGGTGCCCCCACCAGACGATAAACTGCGCGCTGCCCGTCAGGTCTTTCATGCCGGTGAACACCACGGCGAAGCGCGGGATAATAAAGCCGAGCAAAAAGAACAGGATCAGGCAGCCGACGCTGATCACCACGCAGGGATAGAGCAGGGTGCTACGAATGCGCTTACGCAAGGTTTCCATACGCTTTTCGTAATGCAGGAAACGCCCGAGCGCGACGGGCAGCTGTCCGGTCTGTTCTGACGACGCTACGGTGCTGACCAGTAATGGCGGGAACAACAGCGGCTGGGCGACAAGCGCCTGAGAAAGCTGCTGACCGCGATAAAGTTCTTTCAGGATTTCCCCTAATACCCGGCGCTGTTCTGCATCAGCGCTGCTTTCACACAGTGCTTCAATCGCTTCGACAATCACCAGACCGGCCTCGAGCAGCGCGATTAACTCCTGGATAAACAGCGTCAGCGGAAAAGGGCGCACGCGTCTCGTCAGCCGGCTGGCTTTGGCCTCAAGTACCAGAGCACCTGGCGCCAGCTGGGCTTTGGCTTCTTCGACGCTGTTGGCACACACCTGCTCCGTGCTGCGGACACCGTTACGCAATAAAGTAATTTGATAGTTTTTCATGATTTCTTACTGGCTTACGGCCGGTTTTCTTGTTTGAGCCGCGCATAGTGAGGCTGGACGCGCATAACGTAACGCTGGCGCAGATGTTCACGGGCGGCCGATCCGCCGGCGTTATACGCGCCAACCGCGTCCCAGCTGTAGCCGTAGCTACGCATAAAACCGGCCAGTACCCAGGCTCCCGTCATTACGCTCAGACAGGGATCATCGAGCAGCTTTCGTTCTGATATCTGAAAGTTGCGCAGCCTGGGCAGATGCCGACTGTTAATCTGCATCAGCCCGATGTCATAGCTACCATCGCGGTTCTGATTGCGCGCCGAGGCTTGCAAATTGGACTCTACAATGGCGATAGCCTGTAGCAGCTCCGGCTCAATGCCGTAACGCTGCCCGGCCTGATCCCAGCAGGTGGCGTAAACGGGCAGTTGCACAAACCAGAGCAGGAGTAAAAGCAGTGAAGTACGCACAATCAGAACCCGTAACTCACCTTTTTCCCGTCATTACCGGTGGCAATCAGCTCCACTTCATACACCACATTCTTGTTACGGGTCGGTTTGTGCCATTGGTAAGGATTGCCCCAGGGATCGGCGGGCACTTCTTTACTCAGATAAGGGCCGTGCCAGTTCCTCTCGCCGCTCGGGCGCTCTGTCAGTGCTTTCAGCCCCTGCTCTTCGGAGGGATATTGACCGACGTCAAGACGGTACTGGCTCAGTGCCTGTGACAAACTCTTCATCTGGCTGGCGGCGGTTTTATCTTTGGCCTGATCAACCTGTGAAAAAAGACGCGGACCAACAAAGCCAGCCAGTAAGGCGATAATCATTAACACCACCAGTAATTCGAGCAGGGTAAAACCTTGTTGCTGGCGATAATGGGATAATAGATATTTGTTCATGAGGTTCTCACGGTAGCCATATTTCATTCATTGCAAATTCATTCGATTATTCTTAAACATTTAATGATGAATTTGTAGGCTATTGCTCTTTCGTTTATTAAGAATATTGGCGGGCTGGCGGAGAATATTCTTTATCTGCTGATTGCCTTTAACTTTCATCACTCTTTGTATTATCTTTAGAGAAAATTAAGCTTTCGCCGTTCAGTTTTAGAAAATTAAAAAACATAATGGTTTATTAATAACGTTTTGTTTCTGATAAAAAAGTAGACTCAACCTGTCTGGCGGTGTGTTAAATAATTAATAAATGAGATGATAAATGCAGATTGCTCTGGCTCTGCTGCTTGGTGCAGTTTTCGGTAGTTTCCTCAACGTGGTGATTTATCGCCTGCCGCTAATGATGGCAGGTGCGCAATGTTGTTTAAGTTTTCCTCCTTCTTCATGCCCTTGTTGCCAGGCACGTATCCGCTGGCGGCACAATCTGCCGCTATTCGGCTGGTTGCTGCTGCGCGGACGCTGTGCCGATTGCCAGCAGGCAATTCACTGGCGCTATCCGCTGGTGGAAGCGGTGACGGCAGGATTGTTTGCGCTGATGCTCTGGCGCTACGGCGTAACACTGTATTGCGCCATGTTACTGATTGCTATCTGTCTGATGATTGCGCTGGCAGCGATTGACTGGCAGACCATGCTGCTGCCGGATTGTCTGGTATTGCCGCTGTGGGGGCTGGGAATTGCCGCCGCCGGATTGGGCCTTGAAACCGTCAGCTTAACAGAAGCGTTAATCGCGTCTCTGCTGGGGTATCTGCTGCCGTGGTTATTGGATCGCGGATGTTACCTGCTGCGTGGACGCGCCGGAATGGGGATGGGGGATATGAAGCTGTTTGCTGCGCTGGGGGCCTGGTTTGGCGTGGAAACGCTGTGCCAGATTATGGTATTTGCGCCTTTGCTGGCGATAGCGACTGCCATACTGTTGTTACGGGTGAAACCGAATCAGCCCTTTCCTTTTGGCCCTTATCCGATTGTCGTGGCGCTGATCTGCCTGGTTTTTGGACGCCAGGATTATCCTGCTTTTTTCTGAGCATTAAAACATTTTATTTAGAAGTATCCTGGAACTGCTGGGAATTTTCCACAGGCTGGCTGTCATGCCTCTTATATTTATCATTAATGTCGGAATATATTATGCGCCGGGTTTTCCATCCTGAAAATAAAGAAAAATGAGCCATGAAAAATAACATTAAGAAACTAAGTTTATTGATTAGTGTGCTCCTGTCCCCCGCACTTTCTGCTGCGCTTCCTGGTGAAGCGGTGATTTCTGATACGGATAATTTGACCGCCTCGCTGGTTGATATTGATTATAATGCGCAGTCTTATCAACAGTTAGTCACCGTTAAATCCGCAGCAAAGGTGACGGTTAAGTGGAATATCTGGAGTGGCGACGGCGGTACACGTGCAAATATATTAGTCGATGATATTGTTCACTGGAGCGGAAGCAGCGCCGAGCAACGCGCCAGTTTTATCATCAAGAAAGGCGGACATTATCAGCTACAGATTGAGCTGTGTAATGTCGAAGGCTGTAGTTTCAGTAAAAGACATCCGCTGATCGTGGCCGACACAGACGGCAGTCATCTGGAGCCGATAGACCTCCCGCTGCCGGATAACCATCAGCCTTACCAGAACCGTTCGGCTAAAGTCATCGCGGCCACGTTCACCGAATGGGGCGGTGAGGATGGCTATTTTCCGGTGAGCAGCATTCCGGCACAGAATCTGACGCATCTGCTTTATGCAGAGCTGCCAATTTGTGGTGGCGAGATGATAAATCATACCCTGAAAATACGTCAGCCACAGCGCTATCAGGCTTTGATGCGTAGCTGCGCCGGACGGCCAGATTTTAGCGTCGGCTTACTGGATCTTTACGCTGCGGTGCAGAACAGTGAGGGAATAAGTGGCCAGAGTAGCTATCAGGGCCATTTTGGTCAGTTGATGATGCTGAAAAGAAGTTTGCCACAACTACAAATCCTGCCCTCAATCGGCGGAGCGACGCTTTCTGATCCTTTCAGCCAGTTGGACGATCCGCTTCGTCGTCAGCAGTTTGTCGATTCGGTAAAAGTACTGCTGCAGACGTGGAAGTTTTTTGATGGGATTAATATCGACTGGCAATATCCAGGCGGGGGCGGCGTCGGTGCAAACCCCGGTAAGCCAACCGATGGCGCAATTTTCACCGCATTAATGAAAGAGCTGCGGGCCATGATGGATGAGCTGGCCATCCGCAACGGCAAACAGTATCAGTTAACCGCAACGGTTGATGGCGGCGCACGGCGTATTGCCAGAGTGAACTATGCTGAGGCTCAGCGCTATCTGGATCATATTTTCCTTAATGGCGACGGCAGCGTCGCGCCGGGTGAGCAGCAATACCCCTGGCATCAGAGCGCGCTGTATGACGAACGTCGGCCGGCCGTTGATAACAGCGTGCGCGCGTTGATTAATCAGGGAGTCAGTAGTGATAAAATTGTACTGGGTTTTGCCAGTTACGCCCAGGGCTGGCAGGGAGTCGACACTCATCAGCAAGCAAACCCTTTCACCGGACGCGCCCTGGGGCCGCTGAACGGCAGCAGAGAAGCGAGCCTGATCGGTTATCGTAATCTGACGCAGCAATTGAACGATAGCCACTGGCAAGCGGGTTATGACGAAAAAGCCGAGGTGCCTTTTCTGTTTAACAAATCGTCCCGGCAGCTGCTCAGCTATGAGAATCCGCGCTCGGTGAAAGCAAAAGGGCAGTATGTTTATGCTCAGCGACTGGGTGGACTGCTGCTCAGCGATATCAGCGCTGATAACGGTGATTTGCTGAATGCGATGCATGAAGGTCTGGGAAACGGTGATAGTTTGCAACTGCCCGAAAACCGACCGCCGATCGCCAACGCTGGCTACACGCAGCACATTAGCGGAGCGGAGCGGGTGACGCTGGATGGATCGCAGTCAAAAGATCCGGAAGGTGGATCTCTGAGCTGGCGCTGGGAGCAGTTATCCGGGCCGCCTGTCACGCTTGAAGATGATGATCAGCAGCAGGCGCATATTAGTTTAATGGCGGTAGATCAGCAGACAGAATACAGTTTTATTCTGACGGTCACTGACGATCATCATCAGTCGTCAATAGCCAAAGTGAAAGTTATTGAATATCCACAATAATATTAATTTATTTTTCCTGTTTATTAAAAACGAAACCTAAATCAAACACTAATAAAAGAAATTTCTGCGTCATTCCGGGAAGTCGCTTATTTTATTGATGGCGGAGTGATATTAACTTGTTTGGATAAAGTATCATCTATCTGGAGTATTATTCGATGAAATCCTTGTTCAAAAAAAACATTATCACCGCCAGCCTGCTAATCGCGGGAGTACTTTCCGGTTCTGCGAGTTTTGCTGCTGCCAATGATGCCGCATCAGTTTTTCCTGATATTAGCGGGAAAAAAATAATGGTGGGGTTCTGGCATAACTGGGCTTCAAAATCAGATGGTTATCAGCAAGGTAGCGCTGCCGATGTTGAACTGACCAGTATTCCTGCCGAGTATAATGTTATTACCGTCGCTTTTATGGAAGGCAGCGGTATCCCAACTTTTAAACCCTATAATATGACGGATGCACAGTTCCGTCAGGCGGTCGCCACGCTGAATAGTCAGGGGCGTGCGGTATTAGTATCACTGGGGGGGGCTGACGCGCATATTGAGCTTAAAGCCGGAGACGCGCAGAAATTTGCTGATGAAATTATTCGTCTGGTTGAGCTGTACGGTTTTGATGGTCTGGATATCGATCTGGAAGGCAGCGCAATTAAGGCCGGCGCTAACCAGACTGAAATTCCGGCGGCACTGAAACTGGTCAAGAATAAATACCCGCACTTTATTATTAGTATGGCACCGGAATTCCCTTATTTGCGGAATGGCGGAGCCTACGAAGGTCTGATCAAAAATCTCGAAGGCTATTACGACTTCATCTCTCCTCAGTATTACAACCAGGGTGGCGATGGCGTCGCGGCCGGAAGCGGCTGGTATGCGCAAAATGATGACAGCAAAAAAGCGGAGTTCTTGTACTATCTGACAGATTCGCTGGTTCACGGCTCGCGTGACTTTATCCGGATTCCTGCCGATAAGTTTGTCATCGGCCTGCCGAGCAATCCGGATGCCGCCGCAACCGGTTATGCCCGCAACGAAGCCGATGTGCGTTCTGCCTGGGAGCGCCTGACGGCGCAGGGTACGCCGATTAAAGGGCTGATGACCTGGTCAATTAACTGGGACACCGGTCACAGCAAGGCGGGCAATGCCTACGGTTATGAGTTTGCCAACCGTTACGGCAAGTTGATTAACGAAGATTTCGTTGGCGAGCCGGATAATCAGGCACCGAGCCAGCCGGGTAAGCCAGAGCTGATCGCCTCATCGGGCCTGGTTGCATTGAGCTGGACGCCATCCACCGATAACGTCGGCGTTGCTCAGTATCAGATTTGGCGCAATGGTGAAGAGATCGGTCAGTCCACTTCGCCGCAGTTCAGCGATAATCAGGTAACTAACGGCAATGCTTACGAGTATGTGATTATCGCCGTGGATAAAGCAGGCAATCTGTCACTGCCGAGCGAAGCGGCATCAGTGGTGTTGGATGATGATAAGCCATCTGAAGATAACGAGCAGCCGAGCACTCCGCAGGGTCTGTACGGTGAGGCGAGCGGAGCGCACGCGGTGAAACTGTCGTGGGAAGCCTCAAGCGATAATGTCGCGGTGCGTCACTATAATATTTATCGCAACGGCGCGTTGCTGACGAAACAGCTGCAGACCAGCTTTATCGATACCGGCCTGGCGGCAGGCACTTCCTATCAGTATCAGGTTGAAGCGGTTGATACCTCTGATAATCATTCTGATAAGAGCGAAATGATTTCAGTCACTACCGAAGCGGGTGAAAATCCACAGCCGGGCTATCCTGCCTATGTCGCGGGTACTGCTTATAAAGCCGGTGATAAGGTCAGTTCAGCTGGCGGAGTGTATGCATGTAAGCCATGGCCGTATACTGCCTGGTGTGCAGGCGCAGAATGGGCCTATGCACCAGGAACGGGCAGCAGTTGGGCACAGGCCTGGGATAAGAAATAATCTGGACTGACAGATAACAGCGGAGACCGTAGCAACGGTCTCCGCTTACACCGACTACGCTTCAACCGCGCGTTCACGGTTGGACGGTTGGGTAAACAGCGAGCCATCTTCCCAGCGCAGCAGCGTCAGATTACCGCCCCAGCAACAACCGGTATCAAGCCCGATAATCCCCTGCGGTGTACCGCGGCCTTCTAACGACGCCCAGTGACCAAAGATAATGGTGTAGTCGCGTGCCACTGGCCCTTCAATGGCGAACCAGGGTTTCAGCGGTGGCGGGGCAGACTCCGGCGAATCCTTGCAGATCATATCCAGCTGACCGTTCGGGAAGCAGTAGCGCATCCGCGTCAGCGCGTTGGTACTGAAACGCAGGCGGGATAATCCGCTCAGTTCCGGCGTCCAGTTATTAGGCATATCACCGTACATGGCATCGAGGAACAGCGGATAACTGTCACTGGAGAGCACCGCTTCCACTTCGCGTGCGCACATCTTCGCCGTGGCGATATCCCACTGTGGGGTAATGCCGGCATGCGCCATCACCAGCTTCTTTTCTTCATCAACCTGCAACAGCGGCTGACGACGTAGCCAGTTAATCAGCTCATCAGCATCGGGTGCTTCCAGCAGCGGAGTAATACGATCTTTCGGTTTATTACGGCTGATACCGGCGTAAACCGCCAGCAGATGCAGATCGTGATTGCCCAGAACCAGGCGTACGCAGTCGCCCAGAGTGCGCACAAAGCGCAAGACTTCTAACGATCCCGGCCCGCGTGCTACCAGATCGCCGGTCAGCCACAGGGTATCTTGCTGTGGATCGAAGGCGACTTGTGCCAGCAGCGATTGCAGCTCGTCATAGCAACCGTGGACGTCGCCAATCAGGTAAGTACTCATTGAGTCTGTTTCTTAATGAATATGGGTTTGAACGGCCAGCCTGAAGACCGGGATATCGACGTGAAAGGTTTCACCCTGCTGGTCGATCATCACGTAGTGGCCTTGCATGGTGCCCATCGGCGTTTCAAGGATCGCGCCGCTGGTATACTGAAATTCTTCGCCTGGCTCAATATGTGGCTGTTCTCCAACCACACCTTCACCCTGAACTTCAGTTTCCCGACCGTTACCGTTGGTAATCAACCAGTAACGGCCAAGTAACTGCACAGGATTGCGCCCCAGATTGCGGATGGTAATGGTGTAAGCGAAAACGTAGCGCTGTTCATCAGGTGCTGATTGCGACTCAACGTAAACACTCTGCACCTGTACACAAACTCGGGGCGAATCAATCATCTGTTAGTTCTCCTGCGGCTGAGGATGCGCAGTTAACCAGTTAGCTAACTGGCAGTATTGTGCGACAGAAATATTTTCCGCACGCAGCGTGTTATCGATGCCCAGTTCATTAAGCACTTCAAGCGAAAACAGATGACCGAGGCTGTTGCGCAGGGTTTTTCTGCGTTTGCCGAAGGCTTCAGTGGTAATACGGCTCAGTGCGCGAATATCGTCAACCGGATTAGGCAGCGTGGTATGGGGCACCAGACGCACCACCGCTGACTCAACTTTAGGTGCCGGAGTAAACGACTCAGGCGGCACTTCCAGCACCGGAATGATATTGCAGTAGTACTGTGCCATTACGCTCAGGCGGCCATAGGCTTTGCTGCCCGGACCCGCAACCAGACGATTAACCACTTCTTTTTGCAACATAAAGTGCATATCACGGATTGATCCAGTATAGCTGAACAGATGGAACATCAGTGGCGTGGAGATATTGTAAGGCAGGTTACCGAACACACGCAGCGGCTGGCCTTGCTGCTCTGCCAGTTCGGCAAAGTTAAAGGTCATCGCATCTTGTTGGAAAATGGTCAGTTTAGGGCCGAGAAACGGATGCGTTTGCAAACGTGCCGCCAGATCGCGGTCAAGTTCAATGACGGTCATGGCATCGAGGCGATCGCCTACCGGTTCGGTCAGGGCGCCAAGGCCGGGACCGATCTCCACCATCGCCTCACCGGGCTGTGGATGGATAGCGGAAACAATGCTGTCGATGATGTACTGGTCGTTGAGGAAGTTCTGTCCAAAACGTTTGCGGGCAAAGTGGCCCTGGTGGACGCGATTATTCATTACTGCTCTTGATCATGGTAATGGCGAGATTAAGCGCCGTGATAAAGCTGCCCGCATCCGCCGTGCCCTGGCCCGCAAGTTCAAGCGCGGTGCCGTGGTCAACAGAGGTACGGATAAATGGCAGGCCAAGGGTGATATTCACCGCGCGACCAAATCCCTGATATTTTAGCACCGGAAGTCCCTGATCGTGATACATCGCCAGCACCGCATCGGCATTTTGCAGATATTTCGGCTGGAAAAGCGTATCCGCCGGCAACGGGCCGGTAAGCTGTAACCCTTGCAGGCGCAGCTCATTCAGAGCCGGGATAATGGTATCAATCTCTTCGCGGCCCATATGACCGCCTTCGCCAGCATGCGGGTTAAGGCCGCAGACGAAGATATGTGGGTTGGCAATGCCAAACTTATTTTGCAGATCGTGATGCAGAATACCTATAACTTCATGCAGGCTCTCACGCGTAATGGCGTCGGCGACATCTTTAAGCGGCAGGTGGGTGGTGGCCAGCGCGACGCGTAACTCTTCCGTCGCCAGCATCATCACTACCCGCTCACATGCGGAACGCTCAGCGAAATATTCAGTATGCCCACTGAAGGCAATACCGGCATCGTTGATCACCCCTTTGTGTACCGGACCGGTAATCAGCGCGGCAAATTCGCCGTTCAGACAGCCGTCACAGGCACGCGCCAGGGTTTCCAGTACGTAGTGGCTGTTATCCACACTTAGCTCACCGATTGTCACCGGCTGTGGCGTTGCCACCGGCAACACCGTCAGCGTACCGGCGCGTTGTGGCTGCGCGGCAGTACCCGCTTGATACTCTCGCAGCTCCAGTGGCAGGCCGAGCAGGGCGGCGCGCTCAATCAGCAGTGCCGGAGAGGCACAGACCACCAGTTCAACCGGCCAGTCGCGCTGTGCCAGTTGAATGGTCAGATCGGGACCAATCCCGGCGGGTTCGCCGGGAGTGATCGCCACACGCAGATTACTGCGCATTCTGATCGAGGATTTTCACGTAAGCGCTGGCACGTTGTTCCTGCATCCAGGTTTGTGCTTCTTCAGCAAACTTACGGTTAAACAGCAGGCGATAGGCACGCTCTTTCTGCGCCGCATCAGTTTTATCAACCTGGCGGGTATCCATCAGCTGAATCAGGTGCCAGCCGAAAGAGGAGTGAACCGGCTGGCTGAGCTGGCCCTTATTCAGTTTCAGCAAGGCATCACGGAACGCAGGGTCATAGACTTCAGCTGACGTCCAGCCGAGATCGCCGCCCTGATTGGCAGAACCTGGGTCATCAGACAGCTGTTTTGCCGCGCTGCTAAAGTCGGTTTTTCCGCTTTGAATATCAGCAGCAACCTGCTCCAGTTTCTGGCGCGCCTGCGCATCGGTCAGTACCGGCGATGGCTTCAGCAGAATGTGGCGGGCATGCACTTCGGTAACCGAAATGTTCTGGCTCTCGCCGCGCAGGTCATTGACCTTCAGGATGTGGAAACCGACGCCAGAACGAATTGGGCCGACGATATCGCCTTTTTTCGCCGTGCTCAGCGCCTGGGCAAACAGCGTTGGCAACTCTTCGATTTTGCCCCAGCCCATGTTGCCGCCTTTCAGCGCCTGAGAATCAGCCGAGTAAGTCACTGCTAACTTACCAAAGTCAGCGCCGCCTTTGATCTCGCCGACCAGCTGATTCGCCAGGTTTTCCTGATCATCAACCTGCTGCTGAGTCGGGTTTTCCGGCAGCGGTAGCAGAATGTGGCTAAGGTTCAGCTCGGTTCCACGGTTATTCTGTGCGCCGACCTGAGTTGCCAGCGTGTCGACTTCCTGCGGCAGAATGGTAACGCGACGGCGTACTTCGTTATTACGCACTTCGGCGATCTGCATCTCTTTACGAATCTGCTCGCGATAAGTGCCGTAATTGACGCCATCATAGGCCAGACGGCTACGCATCTGATCCATTGACATCTGGTTCTGCGCCGCGATGTTAGCGATCGCCTGATCAAGCTGTTGATCGGTGATCTGTACGCCCATCTGTTTACCCATCTGCAGCAGGATGTTATCCATAATCAGACGTTCAACAATCTGGTGACGCAGCGTTTTATCGTCAGGCAGCTGCTGCCCGGCCTGCTGCGCTTGCGCTTTGACCGATTGCATCATGCCGTTTACATCGCTTTCTAGTACCACGCCGTTGTTTACCACTGCGGCGACTTTATCAACAACTTGTGGTGCTGCAAACGCGGTATTGGCTGCCAGCGCCACACCAAGGATCAGCGTTTTCCAGTTCTTCATACTTTTTCCATTCTTTTCCGCACTGCGGGTTTGCATGCCAGACATTACAACATCAGAAAGCGCGCTGGTAAGGCAGAATACCCTGACGCAGCATTTGACCGGTTCCTAAGCCGTAGTTAGAGCTCAGGCCACGCAGTTCAATGTTGAACGAGATTTGGTTGTCGTATTTACTGTTGTCGTTTTCCCAACCGTTGATTTTGCGTTCATAACCCAGGCGGATAGCATAGCAGCACGAACTGTACTGCAGGCCGACCAGCTGATCGGCAGGCTGTTGTGCTTTGGTGTCGTAGTAGTATGCACCTACAACGGACCAGGCATCAGCAATTGGCCAGCTAGCCGTCATACCAACCTGAGAAATACCATCTTTGTAGATCGGGTTGGCCGAAATGTTCTGTTGCAGCGCTGACGCAACGTACTCCGGGCTGCTGTAACGATAGTTAAGCTGTACCATGCGGTCAGCGTCACGACGATATTCCAGCACCGCATTTCCCTGCGAAATATTATCCAGACGCGTGTCGTACTGAATGCCGCCGCGGGTGCTCCAGCGATCGCTAATCTTCCAGTATGTATCACCGGCCCACACCAGGCTGCCAGTATCATCTTCATCGCTAACGGTATTCAGACCGGTGCGGGAAGGGGTAAACGAGTAGATTTGACCCACAGAAACGTTAAAACGTTCAACCAGATCGTTATCAAAAATACGCGACGTGACACCGGTGGTCACCTGGTTAGCGGAGGCGATACGATCGAGGCCGCTGTAAGTACGATCACGGAACAGGCCGGTATAGTCAGATTGCAGCAGCGTGGAGTCATACGAGTTGATATTACTCTGGTTGCGATACGGGATATACAGGTACTGGGCGCGTGGCTCCAGCGTCTGGGTATACCCTTCTGCCCAGTTCATCTCGCGGTCGAAGACCACCTTGCCGTCAACTTTAAACTGCGGCATCACGCGGTTAACCGACTCATCCAGCTGATTATTGGCATTGGCCGGCAGTGAGTTGAAATATTCAACATCATCCTGCTGATAGTGCGTCGCCAGCAGTTTTGCTTCGGTATTCAGGCTACCCCAACCGTTGGACATCGGCAGATTGATGGTTGGCTCAAGATGTAAGCGCGTCGCATCCGGATAGCGATCGTTTACGTTGGTAAACTTAACCGCCTGTGCATACAGATGGGTGTCAAACGGGCCGACATCATTCTGATACCAGTTAAAATCAAACTGTGGCTGCGCACGATAAACGTTTCTGGTGTTGTTAATTGGGAACACCTGGAAGTCTTTACTGGAAATCGTCGCATTCCAGTTCTCTTCCGCGTAGCCGATGCTGAATTTCTGCGTCAGATAACCATCGGTAGACGAATAGTAAGGCGAGTCGAGATCGTTGAAATAGTATGGATCGCTGACCTTCGAGAAGTCGGCATTGAAGCGCCAGTGTTGATCATAGACGCCAGCATGACGCCAGTAGAAGAACCAACGATTTGAATCTTTGTCATCGGTGTTCCCGCGCTCGGCCTGATCTTTATTGTACTGATTGTCCGAAGGCAGATAGTCAAATTGCACCAGACCGGTGCCGGCAACGGTCAGATAGCGGAACTCGTTCTGCCACTGCACACCGCGCTTGCTCATGTAGTGCGGCGTCAGCGTCGCATCAAAGTTTGGCGCGATGTTCCAGTAATAAGGCAGCATAAATTCGAAGCCGTTATTACTGCCGTATTTTGCATTCGGGATCAGGAAGCCGGAGCGGCGACGATCGCCGATTGGCAACTGCAGGTATGGGCTGTAAAACACCGGTACCGCGCCGATTTTAAAGCGCGCGTTCCAGATCTCAGCCACTTCTTCTTCGCGGTCCTGAATCACTTCTGAACCGACCACGCTCCAGCTGTTATCGCCAGGCAGACAGGAAGTAAAGGTGCCGTTTTCCAGAATAGTGTAACGATTTTCACCGCGCAGTTTCATCTGATCGGCCTGACCACGCCCCTGGCGGCCTACCATCTGATAGTTGCCGTTCCAGACGTTAGTGTCTTTTGTATTCAGATTTGACCAGGCTTTCGGACCTTTCAGGATGACCTGATTGTCGTCATAGTGCACATTTCCCAGTGCGTCGATGGTGCGCGTCGGCACAGTCTGGCCCGGCAGCATTTTCTGGTGAAGCTGAACTTCATCAGATTGCAGGCGACTGTTCCCTTGCTGAACATCAACATTACCGCTGAATACCGCATTGTCGGGATAATTGCCTTTCGCGTTATCAGCGTTGATCGTTACCGGCAATTGATCGGTTTTGCCTTCAACCAGTGGCCGGTTAAAACTTGGCACGCCAAGCATGCACTGCGACATCAAATCGTCGGCAAGCACCTGCTGGCTGTATAGTGCTGAGCCAATCAGAGTGGCCAGCAAAGTAGGTATACGTTTTTTCATACGCGGTATCGAGAATTCCGTGATAACAGGCATCATGCCGACAAACGGTCAGAGACTAACTTACTCAACTGCGTTGCGCTAGTGTTAATCCTGCTCGTTTACCCGCGTTGCCGTTAGGCTCTGAGATAAATGACAGGTATGATAATGCAATTTTTAGCCTTGAGCATGGCGAATTGAGGAGTATATGCGCTATTGGGGAAAAGTACTCGGCCTTGTGCTGGGTTTGATGTCAGGAGCGGGCTTCTGGGGTCTGGCAATTGGCCTGATTATTGGCCATATGGTCGATAAGATTCGCGGTGCGCAAGGGCAGGGCTATTTTGCCAATCAACAAACGCGACAAACATTATTTTTTCGCACCACCTTCCAGGTAATGGGGCATTTAACCAAATCTAAAGGGCGTGTAACCGACGCGGATATCCAGATGGCATCACTGCTGATGGATCGGATGCAGTTACACGGTGAGGCGCGTACCGCTGCCCAGCGGGCATTCCGCGAAGGTAAGCAGGGTGAATATCCGTTGCGAAATAAACTGCGCGAACTGCGCAGCGCCTGTTTTGGTCGTTTTGATCTGATTAGGATGTTTCTGGAAATTCAGATTCAGGCCGCCTTTGCTGATGGTTCACTGCACCCCAATGAACGTCAGGTGTTGTATGTGATTGCCGAAGAGCTGGGCATCTCTCGCACGCAGTTCGACCAGTTTCTGCGCATGATGGAAGGGGGCCAGCAGTTTGGCGGCAGCAATCAATCCTGGGGCGGCTCTTCGCACGGCGGTTTTCAGCAGGCTCCGCGTGGGCCAACGCTGGAAGATGCCTGCAGCGTGCTGGGAGTGAAAAGCAGCGATGACAGCACCACCATTAAACGTGCGTATCGTAAGCTGATGAGCGAACACCATCCGGATAAGCTGGTTGCCAAAGGGCTGCCGCCGGAGATGATGGAGATGGCAAAGCAAAAGGCGCAGGAGATTCAGGCGGCGTATGATTTGATCAAACGCGAGAAGAATTTCAAGTAATTCAGGCTGGCTTACTTGCCATTCCAGGCTTGGGCAGTGCGCAAAATCCTTATGTACTTTGTGTACGTTCCGGTTTTTGCGCGCTGGCCGCACCTGAACTGACGGCGCCACCGACGCCTGAATAAGCGAGAGTCTGGCGTAACTAAAAATCTGCCGGCTGACGAAAGGTCATCGGCGTCTGATACTCAGGATGAGTAATCGTCAGCATTTCCGCATGCAGCTGTAATCTTGATGCCATTGCTCTGGCTTCCTCGTGCGCATAAAAATTATCGCCGAGAATCGGGTGGCCTAATGCCAGCATATGCACGCGCAGCTGATGCGAACGACCGGTAATCGGCTTCAGGCGCACGCGCGCGCTGTTGTCGCTGGCATACTCCAGTACTTCATACTCGGTCTGTGCGGCTTTGCCGGTTTCAAAACACACTTTCTGCTTTGGCCGGTTCGGCCAGTCACAGATCAGCGGTAAATCAACCAGACCGGTTTCCGGCTGCGGGTGGCCCCAGACGCGCGCCACATAGCTTTTCTGTGGCTCACGCTCACGAAATTGCCGCTTCAGCTCACGCTCAGCGGCTTTGTGCAGCGCCACAACAATCACCCCGCTGGTCGCCATATCCAGCCGGTGCACCGATTCGGCCTGCGGATAATCGCGCTGAATACGCGTCATCACGCTGTCTTTATGCTCCTCAAGACGACCGGGTACTGACAGTAAACCGCTGGGCTTATTGACCACCATAATATGCTGATCCTGATACAGAATATGCAGCCAGGGATCCTGCGGGGGATTGTAAGGTTGCATTATTGGTGAGTCACCACTATCAGACGCAGTGCATCAAGACGCCAGCCGGCGTCGTTGAGGCTGGCCAGTACCTGTTCACGGTTGTTTTCCAGCGCCTCTACCTCATCATCACGGATGTTAGGGTTAACGGCTCTCAACGCTTCCAGACGTGACAATTCAGCACTCAGTTTTTCATCGGCTTCCTGACGCGCCGCATCGATCACTAAACGCGCTTCCGCTGCGGCCTGCTCTTCGGATAACTTCAGAATCGCATGCACATCCTGCTGAACCGCATTGACCAGCTTACTGCCGGTATGACGATTTACCGCATTCAGCTGACGGTTAAAGCTCTCAAACTCCACTTTACCGGCAAGATTGGTGCCTTTACGGTCAACCAGCATTCGAATCGGCGTCGGTGGCAGGAAGCGGGTCAGCTGCAGATGTTTCGGTGCCTGCGCTTCAACGACATAGATCATCTCGACCAGCAGCGTTCCGACCGGCAGCGCTTTGTTTTTCAGCAGCGACAGCGCACAGCTGCCGGTGTCGCCGGAAAGAATCAGATCCAAACCGTTACGAATTATCGGGTGTTCCCAGGTCACATATTGCGCATCTTCACGTGATAATGCCTGATCGCGATCGAAAGTGATGGTGCAGCCATCTTCCGGCAGCCCAGGGAAATCAGGCACCAGCATATGATCCGATGGCGTCAGAACGATCAGGTTGTCGCTGCGATCTTCCTGGTTGATCCCAACGATATCAAACAGATTCAGCGCGAAATTCACCAGCTCGATATCGCTGTCCTGCTCGCCAATCAGCCCGGCCAGCGCCTGCGCTTTTTCACCGCCGTTGGAGTTCAGCTCCAGCAGACGGTCGCGGCCCTGCTCCAGCTGCGATTTCAGCGCATCATGCTGGCTGCGGCACTCGGCAATAAATTCGTCCAGCCCTTCGGTATTTTCCGGCGCGGCCAGATACTCGATCAGCGGTTGATAAACGCTGTCATAAACCGTACGACCGGTTGGGCAGGTGTGTTCGAATGCATCCAGCCCTTCGTGATACCAGCGCACCAGCACCGACTGCGCGGTTTTTTCCAGGTACGGCACCATAATCTGGATATCGTGCGCCTGGCCGATACGGTCAAGACGACCAATACGCTGCTCCAGCAGATCCGGATTGAATGGCAGATCGAACATCACCAGCCGGCTGGCGAACTGGAAGTTACGGCCTTCAGAGCCGATTTCTGAACACAGTAGTACCTGAGCGCCGCCCTCTTCGGTAGCGAAGTAAGCCGCTGCACGGTCGCGTTCAATAATCGATAAGCCTTCATGGAAGACCGCCGCGCGGATGCCTTCACGCTCACGCAGTACCTGTTCCAGTTGCAGTGCGGTTGCGGCTTTGGCGCAGATCACCAGCACTTTTTCATCGCGGTTGCTGGTCAGGTAACCCATCAGCCATTCGACGCGCGGATCGAAGTTCCACCAGGTGCCGGAATCCCCTTCGAATTCCTGATAAATCTGCTCCGGGTAAAGCATATCGCGCGCGCGTTCATCAGCAGATTTACGTGCGCCCATAATACCGGAGACTTTGATCGCCGTCTGATACTGCAACGGCAGCGGCAGGCGGATCTGGTGCATCTCGCGTTTCGGGAAGCCTTTAACGCCGTTACGGGTGTTACGGAACAGCACGCGGCTGGTGCCGTGACGATCCATCAGCATGCTGATCAGTTCTTCACGCGCCTGCTGCTTGCCTTCACGATCGCTGTTAGCCACCTGCAGTAGCGGCTCGATATCCTGTTCACCGACCAGGTCGTTCAGCATATTCATCTCATCTTTAGAGATGCTTTTGTCAGCCAGCAGCATTGCTACCGCATCGGCGATCGGACGGAAGTTCTTCTGCTCTTCAACAAACTGGCCAAAGTCGTGGAAACGATCCGGATCGAGCAGGCGCAGGCGGGCAAAATGGCTCTCCATCCCCAACTGCTCTGGCGTTGCGGTCAACAGCAGTACGCCGGGAATTTGTTCGGCCAGCTGTTCAATGACCTGATATTCACGGCTTGGCTCACCTTCGCTCCACGCCAGGTGATGTGCTTCATCGACAATCAGCAGATCCCACTCGGCATCGGCCATTTTTTCCAGACGCTGTTTGTTACGGCGCACGAAATCCAGCGAGCAGATAATCAGCTGTTCGGTATCAAATGGATTATCGCTGTCGAGCTGTGCTTCGGCATAGCGCGCATCGTCAAACAGCGCAAAGCGCAGGTTAAACCGGCGCAGCATCTCGACCAGCCACTGATGTTGCAGCGTTTCCGGCACCACAATCAGCACGCGCTCTGCGCGGCCAGCCAGCAATTGCTGGTGAATAATCATACCGGCTTCGATGGTTTTACCCAGGCCAACTTCATCGGCCAGCAGCACGCGTGGGGCGTGGCGACGACCCACGTCATGGGCGATATGCAGCTGATGCGGGATCAGGTTGGTGCGCATGCCGCGCAGCCCGCTGATCGCCAGGCGATACTGTTCACTGTGGTATTTGCGTGCGCGAAAACGCAGCGCAAAGCGGTCCATACGATCAAGCTGACCGGCAAACAGGCGATCCTGCGGCTTGCTGAACACCAGTTTGCTGTCCAGCATCACTTCACGCAGCATGACACCGCTTTCGTCGGTATCGAGACGTCGGCCGACGTAAGCCATCAGGCCGTTTTCGCTGATGGCTTCTTCAACTTCCAGCTGCCAGCCTTCATGGCTGGTGACGGTATCGCCCGGATTAAACATCACGCGGGTAATGGGAGAATCATTTCTGGCATAGAGACGGTTTTCACCGGTAGCGGGAAATAACACTGTCACCATACGTGCGTCCAGTGCAACAACAGTTCCCAATCCCAGTTCGCTTTCCGTATCGCTGATCCAGCGTTGACCAAGTGTAAAAGGCATAGATAGTTGGCTCGATTCTCTTAAAAAAAATTTTTAGAACGCGCTCACAGGCAAAAAGTATTGCGGCCGGACATGAATGTCTGGCGAAAGGTTCAGAGCGGTAGCGTTCAGGAAGGGCGCTATGGTACTGGAAGGTGGCGCGTTCGTCACCTGTCAAAACAGCCCTAATTGCCCGGTTATTAGTGTAGCAAAATCATCCTGAACAAAGGGCAAAATACCCTCGGCTACCGGCTGGAGCTGGCGCGAAAGATAATGATCGTAGTCGAGCGGCGTAAGCCGGGCTTCCAGCGGTTCCGGGCCAGAGGTGGCCATCACGTAGCGAATATAGCCACCGTTCTGATACTGCAACGGGCGGTCTAATTTGCGGTTCTGTTCATCGGCCAGTCGCGCTGCCCGCACATGGGGCGGCACATTACGTTGATACTCACTCAGTGGCCGACGCAGGCGCTTTTTAAACACCAACTGGTCATCAAGTTCGCCATCCAGCAGCTGGCGCACGGTTTCACGAATAAAATCCTGATAGGGTTGGCGCTGAAAAATACGCTGATAAAGCTGTTGCTGAAATTGCTGCGCCAGCGGCGTCCAGTCAGTGCGCACGGTTTCCAGCCCTTTAAATACCATACGCTGTTGACCGCCATCGTTAATCATTCCGGCATAACGCTTTTTACTGCCCTGTTCCGCGCCGCGAATGGTCGGCATCAGAAAGCGATTAAAGTGGGTCTCATACTCCAGTTCCAGCGCGCTTTCGAGGCCAAACTGCTGGTGCAAATGGTCGCGCCACCAGTTATTAACCACTGCCACCAGTTGCTGACCAATTTCATTCGCTTCGGCTTCACCATGGGGTGATTTCAGCCAGACAAAGGTTGAATCGGTGTCGCCATAAATCACATCATAGCCTTGCGCCTCAATCAGCTCGCGGGTTTGCCGCATAATCTCATGACCACGCAGGGTGATTGAGGAAGCCAGCCGGGGATCGAAGAAGCGGCAGGCGCTGGTTCCCAGCACGCCATAAAAAGCATTCATAATGATTTTCAGCGCCTGAGACAGCGGCTTATTGCCCTGTTTTTTTGCCGCTTCGCGGCCAAGCCAGATCTGGTTGACGATTTCCGGCAGGCAGTGTTCTGTACGCGAGAAGCGGGCGTCACGAAAACCCGGCACCGAATGGGCATCGTCAGGCTGCGCCAGCCCGGCGATCAGCCCGACCGGATCGATAAGAAAGGTGCGAATTATCGACGGATACAGGCTTTTGTAGTCGAGAACCAGTACCGAGTCATACAACCCGGGACGTGAGTCCATCACATAACCGCCCGGACTGGCTTCCGGCGCAATTTCGCCGAGGTTTGGCGCAACATAACCGGCGCGATGCATGCGCGGCAGATAAAGATGACCAAAGGCGGCGACCGAACCACCGTGACGATCGACCGCCAGCCCGTTAACCGTGGCGCGCTCGAGTAAAAATGGCATCAGTTCGGTGTGCTGGAAAATACGGGTTACCAGCTCACAATCCTTCAGGTTGTAATGGGCCAGCGCCGGCTTATCGTTGGCAAAACGCTGGTTGATTTCCTCCATGCGCTGCCAGGGATTATTGATCGCTTTGCCTTCGCCCAGCAGCTCACGAGAAACCGCTTCAAGGCTGAATGAGGAGAAGTTCCAGAACGCTGATTTCAGCGCTTCAATACCATCAATGACCAACCGGCCGGTGGCCTGGGCGAAAAACACGCCGGGTTTAAAGCCATGTTCACGCCATTCGAGGGGTTCATTATTGCGGCCTAACCGCAGCGGAATACCGTAGCGGTCAGCATGTTTCTGTAATACCCGCAGATCGAACTGCACCACATTCCAGCCAATCAGCACATCCGGATCGTGCTGCTGAAACCAGGCATTAAGTTTTTCCAGCAGCTGCGGCCGGCTGCTGACGTACTCCAGTGCAAAATCTAGCTGGCTGGCATCGCCATTTTCCGGCCCCAGCATATAAACCTGGCGCTGACCGCAGCCTTCCAGACCAATGCAGTACAGTTCGCCGTGCTGAGTGGTTTCAATATCCAGCGACACCCATTTTAGCGGTGGACGATAATCAGGATGCGGTTTCAGACGGGCGTTTTGCAGGCTGTTACCCAGTGGCTGGCCGCTAAACCACACCGGTGCGGTGATAAAGCGCTCCATTAAAAAGCGCTCTGGCGGGCGGATGTCGGCTTCATAAACCGGTATCTGGTTTTCCCGCAGCAGTTTTTCCAGCCGCTGCAGCTGACGGTACTGACGACAATACAGCCCAAATACCTGACGCAGGCGAAAATCTTTCAGTTCCAGCGGTGCAACGCGGTAGTGGCGTTCATTTGCCAGCAGCTGCTGCACCTGCTGCTGATACTCCAGCGGAATAAAGGCCACCGACTCCTGTTGCGGCAGCACCAGCCGTTGCGGCCCGGCATCGGTTGCCAGCCACAGCACCACCTCCGTTCCCGTGGCGGTATCCCGCCAGTGGCGAGTAAGTAAAAAGCCTGCGCGCGCGTTGTCCACCGAAAACCCTTATTGCGTTAACTATAAGCAATAATAGCATGTTTATTTATACAGTGCTGCAGGCGCTGAGTGTTTAATTGATAATAATTATCATTACACTTTTAAATTATTGCTCAATCTTTCGCTTGTGGCTGGCAAGATACAGAATCAGGTGTTAAACCTTACGGCGATTTAACGTAATAATGTTATTCAGACCGATTGGTATGACATTTTTATGGCAATAAATACGGACGATGTTAATTTATTTTTTAGCCAGGCAGGCGAAGAGTTAATAAAAGGATTTTTACCATGGAACGCCAAATTGTCGCCTATACTCCGCTGGATGACGGTCGGCTGCTATTCAAAAAACTGACCGGCAGTGAGCAGCTTTCCGGATTGTATCGCTTTGAAGTTGAGCTATTAAGCGCCAGTAATGATATCGAGCTGAAATGTTTGTTAGGGCAGTCAATAACGGTTGCATTAAATACCCACAAAGAAATACCGAGATATTTAAATGGCTGTGTTACGCAAATAACCCTGGTAGGACGTGAAAACCGTGGTGAACGTTATTATGTTTATTTGGCGGTTTTACGTCCGGCGCTGTGGCATTTAACACAAAATCGCGATTTCAGAATCTGGCAGGAAAAAAGCGTTCCTGAAATTGTGGCAGGGCTACTGACGGAGCATCAAATCCTTTTTGAGAATCAACTTAGCTGGCGCTACCGGCGGTGGAATTATTGCGTACAGTATCAGGAGAGTGATTTTGATTTTATCAGCCGCCTGATGGAGCACGAAGGGATCTATTACTACTTTAAGCATCAGCTGGGCAGCGAGGTCTGCATTCTGGCTGATGCACCCGGAGCACATAACCCGCTGCCGGGTTATGAAAGGCTGACGTTTCAGCCGGATGAAGAGCAGGTTGCGGAAGCGATAATGAGCTGGAGCGTAACGGATTCTGTGACTCCGGCACGCTACAGCCACGCGGATTACGATTACTTACAGCCACATGCGCGTTTGCTGCAGGTGCGTCAGAATCCCCACTCTTTTGCCAGCGGTAAAGCGGAAGTCTTTGACTGGCCTGGCGGGTTTACCGATCGAGAGCACGGCGAGTTTTATGCCCGAGTGCGTCAGCAGGAGCTTGCTGCACGTCATCAGCAGATAACCGGCAGCGCCAGTGCTGTCGGCATCGCTGCGGGTTTTCTGTTTAACTTTAGCCAGGCGGCCCGCGCGGTGGATGAAGGAGACTACCTCACCATCAGCGCCAGCTATCAGCTGGTGGCAAACCCCTATGCCAGCGGTAACGAGCAGGATGCCGAACAGCATATCAACTTTGTCGTGGTGCCCGCGGTGGTGAACTGGCGACCGGCGCGAAATACCCGCTGGCCGAAAACGTATGGGCCGCAAACCGCCGTGGTTGTCGGGCCGCGAGGTGAAACCTTCTGGACCGATCAATACGGGCGGGTAAAGCTGAAGTTTCACTGGGATCGTCACGGTGGTGATGATGAGACGGCTTCCTGCTGGGTGCGGGTCTCCAGCGGTCGGGCAGGCTGGAAATATGGTGCGGTTCAGGTGCCGCGCATCGGGGAAGAGGTGGTGGTGGATTTTATTAATGGCGATCCGCATCGGCCGATTATTACCGGAGGCGTATATAATCAGCAGAATATGCCGCCGTGGGCGTTACCCAGCGCCGCCACCCGCATGGGCTTTATGTCGCGCAGCAGCGGTGGCAGCATGGACAATGCCAGCTACCTGTTTCTTGATGATGCGCCGGGGCGCGAGATTTTCGCCATGCACGCCGAGCGTGATATGACGATTTCGGTAGAGAACGACCTGAATCTGCAGGTAGACAGTGACGCCCGCTATCTTATCAAAGGCCAGCAACGCACTGAAATTGGGGGAGACAGTAAGCTGACGATTGCCGGCGATCGTAATGTTTGTATTCATGGCGAAGCGAATGTTTCGATTGAGGGTGGCTGGCAACAGAATGTTAATGGCGGAAATATTGCTATTACTTCACCCCATAATATTCATCTGAAAAGTGACAGTAATATAGCCATCAACGCGCCGGGCATTACCTTTACTACCCGGGGAGAAGCCTGCACTATTTCTGGTGTCAATATTGGTATTAATGGTCTTGATATCAAAGTAAATGGTATGACGGCAGGTACTACGCTATCGAGTAATGAATTTAAGGGCGTTTCCAGCAGTATTACCGGCTTTAATATGTCTAAAAGCGCCGTTACGCTGCAAACCGATACCATAAAATACAGTGGTTCCGGAGTGAAGCTGGATTTTTCCAATCAAATATCGATATTCAGCATGCTGCATTTATATATGTAATCACCAGCCTTTATCGCTTGCAGTGTGCTTAAGGATCATCGCATGAAAATAATTAAGCCTCTGCGTTTAAGTGTATTAAACCGGCCTTATTGTTTGCAGGGGGAAAATCAGCTGGGAATTTCGGTATTAGCACTGGCGGATATGGGGGCCACACCGCAATTACGGCCCGAAGCGGAAATGTGGCAACTGGCTGCCAGTGAGTTATCCACCAGCGGTGGCGTGCTGGATTTAGCGATACCAAAAGTCTGCGCCGAATACCTGGCGACCGGCTATGCCTTTAGTCAGCATCAGGCAGATAAAACGCGCTGCACGGTAAAAATTGAAGTCGGGATGTTGAGTAAGACGCTGCTGGTCACCGGCGATCGTCACTGGTTAGCCGATAAACCGTCCTCGCCCCGCTGTTTTCGTCAGATGCGCCTCGACTGGAGCCGGGCTTTTGGTGGTAAAGGCTTCGCGGACAACCCGCAGGGTATTGGCTTTCATCCCGATAACATTGAGGGGCATGATTTTTTTCGCCTGCCGAATATTGAGTCGCTTAGCGGGCGCATGGCATCAGTGGGCGACAGGCCAGAACCCGCCGGATTTGGTCCGTTAGATATCACATGGCCACGACGTTTTTCGCGCGTGGGTCAACAGTACGATACCCATTGGTTACAGCAACATTTTCCGGGTTTCGCGTCGGATATGGACTGGCGACTGTTCAATGCCGCCAGCGAAGATCAGTGGTGGCCGCAGGATGACAGGCTGCCCGCCGGGGCGCAGTGGCGCATCTGGAATATGCATCCAAACCGGCCGTTACAGCAGGGGCGATTACCGCCGTGGCAGGCGCGCTGTTTTATCACCCGTCAGAATCAGCAGCAGTTTGACGAGGTGCCGCTGCGCGCCACGACGCTGTGGTTCTTTCCACATCTTGAGCAGATGCTGCTGATTTGGCAGGGCAGTATCCGCATTGCTGAGGATGATGGTGCCGATATATTGCAGATCTTACCGGCGCTGGAAAAAATCGGTAGTGAACGTTCACTTAGTCACTATCGCCTGGTGCTTGAGCAGCGGCTGGATAAAGAAAAGGGCGCGTTGTATGCCTTTCGTGAAAAAGATCTGCTGCCGGAAGATGCCATTGGGCCATGGCTGGATACCGAGCAACCGGTGCAGGATAGCCCGATTGCGGCAAATTTGCGCAGCCGTGAAATCCACCTGCGACAGCAGCATCGCGCCCGGCTGGACGAACAGGAGCAGGAGAGCAGTCAACAGCCTTCCGGGTTGAGCGAGCTGAGCTTACCCGATCTGGATGCGCTTCCGGCATTTATTGAGCAGCTGGAGCAGCAGGCTGACCAGCTGCACGAGCAAGCAGAACGACACTTTGCACACCACAATCAAGCTAATGCGCCGTCCGCTGCCTTGCCCGGCGGGCCGGAAGCGCTGCATCAGATGCATCAGCTATTGCACAGTCAGGAGATGAGCGAGAAGCAGCGCGCAGAAACCATTTCCTCACTGCATCAAATCTATTTGATGTCGGTGCAGGCACAGCCAGCGGCAGCACGTATCGAGGGCGAAACGGTGCAGGTATTGCGTAATCGCGCAATGACGACGATGGCGCTAAATGGCGACTTCAGCGGACTGGATTTTACCGGTGCCGATCTGTCTTATATGGATCTGCGGGGGGCTAATTTCTCACGTGCGCTGCTGGAGAGTGCGGATTTCAGCCACAGTCAGCTGGACGGGGCTAACTTCAGCGAGGCAATACTCGCCCGCGCTGAGTTCAACCAGGCATCGCTGCGTCATGCGGTATTTGACAATGCCTCGCTGGCCTTTGCCCGTTGTCAGCACAGCGATTTCTCCGGGGCGCATTTCCTCAGTACCGTCTGGCATGAGACGGTACTGGATCACTGCCGCTTTGACGATGCATCACTGAGCGAGATGGTGGTGCATAACGCGATGATATCTCAGACGCGCTTTCATCAGGCTACGCTCGATAACCTGTTGTTTTTAGGATTGTCGTTAGCGGAGCCCGATTTCAGCGCGGCAAGTTTAACTAAAGTCAGCTTTGTACAGTGCCAGCTTGATAAGGCGGACTTCGCTGAGGCACGACTGACGGGGTGTTCACTGGTAGAGAGCCGTGCGGAGTACAGCAACTTCCATCGTGCTTGTTTGCGAAACTGCGCAATCACCGCTGAAAGCCAGTTGTCAGGAGCCGATTTTACGCTCGCGACGCTGACCGAATGTAATCTGCGTCAGTTGCAGCTTGATAACGCTTGTTTTCACCAGGCGAAGCTGGTGAACAGCGATCTCAGTGAAGCCAATTGTCAGCAGGCAGATCTGAGCCGCAGCAATCTGGCAGGCAGTCTGTTTATTCGCACCAATTTTCGTGATGCCTCGCTGGTGGACAGCAACCTGATCGGTGCGGTGTTGCAAAAAAGCCTGCTGAGCGGGGCCGATCTGCGTGGGGCAAATTTGTTTCGCACCGATCTCTCGCAATCGTTGATCACGGAAACGACGCGGCTGAACGATACCTTTATCAGCCGCACCAGGACGCTACCAAAGCGGGAGCGGCAATGAACCGTCTCAGCGCTGAAGCGTTGCAACTGAAGATCAAAAACGGCGAACAGATTGAGCAGGTGTCGTTACGCGGGGCAAATTTACGCGGGCTGGATTTAGCCGGAGGACTATTGCAGGAGGTGGATGTCAGCGGCGCTGATTTTTCCGGTGCCAGTCTGCATGAGACGGTGTTCACCGCCTGCCAGCTCAACGATGCGGTATTCAGCGAAGCGCGCCTCGAACAGGCGGTATTTAATCAGTGTGAAATGAACGCGGTGAATATGGCACGAACAGCGATAACCGACACCATTTTTAACCACTGCCAAATTAACGATGCGCAGTTTAATGACAGTCAGCAGGATAAAAATCAGTTTATCTCCTGTTCACTGCGGCGCGCGGGGTTTACCGGCGCGCCGCTAAGCCATTGCACGTTTTATCACTGTTTGCTGGAGGGCGCACTGATGGACAAGATGCGCTGCCTGCTGACTACTTTTTTTAACATAGATTTACGTCACACCCGATTTGCACGTACCCGTTTCGAACGAGCGGTATTTTTTTCCTGTAACCATCATAAGCAGTGCTATGCGCAGCAGGTGTTTATCGGCTGTCAGTTTTCTGACAATAACCTGGATGCAGTTGATTTTTCCCGCGCGCAGCTGACGCAGTGTAATTTCAGCGGTGCGTCGCTGAAGGGAGCCAATTTGCAACGCGTGAATGCCGCACAAGCGCTGTTTACCACGGCGGATCTCAGCGGAGCGCGTTGCCAGCACAGCGTTTTTGATCAGGCTATTTTTGTTGGTGCCATGCTGGAGGGCTGCGATTTCACCGCTAGCCGTTTTTATCAGGCGATTTTGCAGCAGGTCAATGCCGCGGCGGCAAACTTTGCCGAAAGCGATCTGACATGGGCCGATCTCAGCGGGGCAGATATCAGTCACGCCAATTTTCACCACGCGGTTTTTTTCAGAACGCGTTTCCATTTAGCCCGGCACGCTGGGGCGCATTTTTCCGATCGTAATCATATTATCGAACACGATAGCGAATTATTAGCCGCAGAAGCCTGGAGTCTACTTCGTCAAAGTCGTCGTTAACCGAGGTTTTGTACTATGAATACCGCTAACCAGACCTATCCCGCCGTGCTGTTGTCGCCGCAGCAGTCGGCCGGGCGCGTGACCCATCTGTTTCCCGATGGCACTCTGACCGTTGAATGTGCTGAACGTGGCTGGCACTGCCGGCGTGCCGCCAGCTGCCTGCTGGTTCCGGCAGTCGGAGATGCGGTGCTACTGGTGACGATTGAACAAGGTATATGGGTGCTGGCGATTCTTGATCGTAGCTCACCGCGACAGGTCGCCGAGCTGAGTACTGAAAGCCATTTGCGCATCGTCAGTCAGGGCGAGTTAAGCCTTAACAGTAAAAGTTTGCGGATGACGGCGGAAGAGGCGGATTGCCATATTCATGCGCTGAAATACAGCGGTGAGTCGCTTTCCGCCTGGGTGAACCTGACCAGCCTGGTGGGCAAGCGCTGTGAGTCGGTGTGGCAAACCATTACCCAGATTAGTAATAACGTGTTTCGCAAAACCAGTCAGACCGAACATCTGCGCGCCGGACAGCTGGATATTAAAGCGGAAAATTATCTGCGGATGCATGCGCAAAATACGGTGATTACCGCTAAGGCTATCGCCAAAGTTGATGCCGGTCAGATCCATATGGGTTAAGCAGCAGGAGAGTCTATGTTTGCCAATTGCCAGTTAATGGGGAGCGATCTGGCGCTGCCGGATGTTTGTCTGACGCCAATGCCGTTGCCGGTTCCGCTGCCATATCCAAATATCGCACTGGGGCCAACCGCTATTCCCGTGGCAATGAATATTCTGTTTCTTGGGATGCCGGCGCATAATCTGGCAACGATTATTCCGCTGACCAATGGCGATAATGCCGGAATTAATCTCGGGGTCGCTTCGGGAACGGTAATGGGCCCGGCCCGTCATCTGACGGCTTCGTTTACCGTGTTGCTGAAAGGCTCACCGGCAACGCGGTTGACCAGCCTGAGCCTGCAAAATAGCAACAATACGGTCGGGATGCGTGCCGTTCCCAGCCAGTTTAAGGTCGTGATGATGGCACCTTAAACCGTCGGGTGGTAAAGCTTGCGATAACTGTCAATGTCCGCATACAAAACAAGCCTTGACGCTGCCGCAAGCTGTCAGGACAATCCAACATCCTGAATACCGGATGGAAGCTTATGGAAGCCTGGCTGGAACAATTAATTACCCAATCGCTGGCGTGGTCGCTGTTCGCCGTGATGCTGGTGGCATTTCTCGAGTCACTGGCATTAGTGGGCTTGTTATTACCCGGAACCGTGCTGATGGCGACGTTAGGTGCGCTGATTGGCAGCGGCCAGATGGGACTGTATCCGGCATGGGGGGCGGGAATTATCGGCTGCCTGCTGGGCGACTGGATCTCATATTATATTGGCTGGCAGTTTAAGGGGCCGCTGCATCGCTGGTCTTTTCTGCAAAAGCACAAGTCGATGCTGGATAAAACCGAGCATGCACTGCATCAGCACAGTATGTTCACCATTCTGGTTGGGCGTTTTATCGGGCCAACCCGACCGTTGATTCCGATGGTCGCCGGGATGCTGGAGTTACCGATCAGGAAGTTTGTTCCGCCGAATGTGATTGGCTGCCTGCTGTGGCCGCCGCTCTATTTTATGCCGGGCATTCTCGCCGGGGTAGCAATAGACGTGCCGCACGATGCGCAAAGCGGCATGTTTAAGTGGTTGCTGCTGGCGGTGGCGTTACTGGTGTGGCTCGGTTTCTGGCTGTGCTGGCGCTGGAAGCGGGCGAATAAGCAAAACGACTGGGCAACGCCGTATTTACCGATCGCGCGCTTGCGCTGGCTGGCACCAACGGTTGCCGTTGCTGGCATCGCCAGTTTTGTTGCTATTCAGTTCCATCCAATGATGCCGCTGTTCCGTCATTTGCTGTGGCAGGTATTTTTCGGCCAGTAAGGCCGTGCTGTGGGCCAGCTTTGCTGGCCCCGGCTATTTCCGCGTGACCCCTAAAATCTCCGCAGCGGCGGTTTCGCCCTCTGCCAGAGCGGTAGTTGGCCCATCCCAGTAAACCCGACCGTCAACGATCAGTACGCTACGTGCGGCAATTTGTAGCGCATCTTCAAGGCTGTGCGACACCATCAGTAAAGTGATGTTTCGCTCACTGCATACCTCATCCACCAGCTTGAGCATCTCTTTACGCAGCGCGGGATCGAGTGCAGAAAAGGGCTCATCCAGCAGCAGCAGCGGCTGTTGGCGCACCAGACAGCGCGCCAGTGCCGCACGCTGCCGCTGTCCGCCGGACAGCTGCGCAGGGAGCCGCTCAAGATAGTCGCTAAGGCTGACGCGCGCGGCGATATCGCTGATGATTTGCCGCTGGTGCGCATTCAGCTTTAAGCCCGGATTTAACCCCAGCCCGATATTTTGCGCCACGCTCAGATGCGGAAACAGATTATTTTCCTGAAATAACATCGACACCGGGCGTTGCGCCGGTGCGCTGACAGTATGATCTGCACCGTTCAGTATCAGTTCGCCGCTGTTGGCCGACAGAAAACCGGCAATCAGGCTGAGCAGGGTACTTTTACCGGCCCCGCTTGGGCCCAGAATCGCCAGCCGCTCACCGGCCTGCATCGTCAGAGAGAAACGCATCGGCAGATGATGATAGAGATAGGTTAAATTATTCAGCGTTAGCATGGCGACCCGGCAGCTTTTCAATAAGGGTAAACAGCAGGAAACAGAGCAGCAGCAGCAGCAGTGCGGTAACCGCGCCCTGCTCACTGCGATACGAGCCAATCTGCTGATACAGCCAGAACGGCAGGGTGCGGAAATCGTCGTTGCCAAACAGCGCCACCACGCCAAAGTCACCAATGGATAATACACAGGCGAAGGCCAGTGCCTGTGCCAGCGGGCGCTTCAGGGCTTTCAGCTCGATCAGCCGCAGCCGGTTCCAGCCGCGAATATCCAGTGACAGGCAGAGCCGGTTATAGCGTTCTGCGATATCCCGCAGCGGGTTTTCCAGCACTTTCATCGCGTAGGGGATTGCCATCAGGGCATTGGTGAAAATCACCAGTCCGTCGGCGGACTGCGGCAGACCGACCGTGCTGTTCAGCAGCAGGAAAAAGCCGGTAGCCAGCACAATGCCGGGCATCGCCAGAATCAGCATGCCGCTCAGCTCCAGCGCCTGACCCGCCAGTGCGCGATGACGCAGGCGCAGTTCGCGGCTGGTCCACAGCAGCATGGTGGTCAGCATCACGCAAAGCAGCCCGGCAGCAATTGCAATGCGTAGCGACGTGAAGGTCGCCTGCCACAATGCCGGTTGCCGCAGCACCGAGCCGAAACCCTGATTGATGCCATCGACAATCACCGCCAGCAGCGGTGGCAGCAATAACAGCAACGCCAGCGTGATTAACAGGCCATCGACAAGTTTTGCCCGCCAGCTGTCCTGCGGATTACGCCAGCCGCTTACCGCCGCCGTGCCTGCCGGAATCGCTTTACTCAGGCGCTGACTGAGCATTACCAGCCCGAGGCAACAGACCATTTGCAGCAGCGCCAGTAGCGCCGCGCGTCCGGGATCGTAGTCGTAGCTGAGTGCCTGAAAAATCGCCAGCTCAATGGTGGTGGCTTGCGGGCCGCCGCCCAGCGATAACACGGTAGCAAAACTGGCGAAGCACAGCATAAAGATCAGCGCAGCGGCCGGCATAATTTGCCGCCGCAGCCACGGCCATTCCACCAGCCGAAAATGGTGCCAGCCGCGCATACCGAGCTGGGCAGCCAGTTGCCGCTGCTCACCGGGAATCTGCTCGAGCGTTTGTAACAACAGGCGCGTTGCCAGCGGCAGGTTGAAGAACACATGCGCCAGCAGAATGCCCTGCAGGCCGTAGGGTGAAAATGGGTAGTCAATGCCCAGCAGCTGGCACAGCTGCGCCAGCCAGCCCTGACGACCATAAACGCTGAGAATACCAAATACCGCCACCAGCACCGGCAGCACCAGCGTCATCGCGCAGAGTCGCAGTAGCGCGGCGCGTCCGGGGAAGCGGCGGCGATACAGCGCTCTTGCCAACGGAATAGCCGGAATGACCGACAACAGTGCCGATAATGACGCCTGCCAGAATGAGAAGCCCAGCACGTGCCACAGATAGCTGTCCTGCGCAATGGCGCGCCAGTCGGTTTCCGGCGCGTTAAACCACAGTGCGCCAAACGCCAGTATCGCGACGGCGACCAGCAGTGTCGCCGCCAGGCCGCCAGGGATCATCCAGCCAGCGATTAACGGCTGACGGCGCGTTGCCATGCACTGATCCATTGCGCGCGTTGATCGGCGACTTGCTGTGAGTTGAATTCCAGCGAAGTTTTCGGAACTGTCAGCGTCTCAAAGCCGGCGGGGAGCTTAATGTCGGTAACCGGATACATCCAGTTGCCGGTTGGAATAGCCTGCTGGAACGGCTGGCTGACGATAAATTTCATAAAGCGCTGTGCCAGTTCCGGTTGCTTGCTGCTGGCCAGCTGTCCGGCCACTTCCACCTGCATATAGTGACCTTCGGCGAAATCCGCGGCGGCATAGCGATCTTTCTTCTCTTCGATCAGATGATAAGCCGGCGAAGTGGTGTAGCTCAGCACCAGGTCACCTTCGCCTTTCAGGAACAGGCCGTAGGCTTCGCTCCAGCCTTTAGTGACGGTAACGGTTTTCTTCGCCAGTTTCTGCCAGGCCTGCGGCGCGTCATCACCGAAGACTTTTTGCATCCACAACAGCAGGCCAAGCCCTGGTGTGCTGGTGCGCGGATCCTGATAAATCACTTTCCAGTTTTGATCGCTGTCGACCAGTTCTTTCAGGCTTTTCGGCGGGTTAGTCAGTGTGGTTTTATCGTAGACAAAAGCAAAGTAGCCGTAGTCGTACGGCACAAAGGTGCTGTTGTGCCAGCCGCCAGGAATAGTCAGTTTGCGGGTATCGACATTACTGTCGGTAAACAGGCCGGTCTGCTCTGCCGCCTGCAACAGATTGTTATCAAGACCGAGGATCACGTCAGCCTTGCTGTTTTTCCCTTCCATCCGCAGACGATTCAGCAGGGAAACGCCATCTTCCAGCGCGACGAATTTCAGCTGGCAGTCGCAGTCAGCTTCAAAGGCTTTTTTGATCGCCGGGCCAGGCCCCCAGTCAGCGGAGAAAGAGTCATAGGTATAGACGGTCAGCGTCGGTTTGGCAGCAAATGCCGGTGCCGCTAACAGCAGTAACAAAGGCAGGGTCCTGTTTAACACTATGCGCTCTCCTTGAGAGGGGATTATATGAGGCGCATGATCTGAGCGACGGGCACTCTCAAATCCCTACGCCGGTATGAGCCGGATCAGGTTCGACGGGTTTTTCTCAGCGGAAAAACGGTGGATGGCAAACAGTCGGCATCACAAGGTTTTTCCGCACCCCGTTGAGAACGGCCCATTCTATTGATTTACTGCCCTCAGTGAAAGACTCATGATTCCGGCGGGGCAAACCAGGCTGATTTAAAATCAAACCAGCCGAGGGTGTTCATGCGGACCCCGCGCATACTGCGCTGCCCCTCCAACAGTAGCCAGTGGTGGAACAGAGGATGCAGACTGTAACTGTCGACCAGCAGTTTACTCCAGTCGGCCAGCGACAATGTCTGTTGCCGCCAGCGCTCGGCATCCGCTTCCCAGTCGATCTGCACACAGTGATGGATCAGCGGGATCTCATACAGTAAGGCGAACAGCGAAAACTCCAGTGGCAGGGTAAAATTGGCGCTGCCCAGCCAGATATCACTTTCGGCTTCGCCGCGATACCAGCTGTCGTAATCGATCTGCTGAGTAATCAGTTTTACGCCATGCGCCGCAAGGATCGGTTCCAGCGCATTGGCAATGCCCTGGTGTTCGATATGATCGCTGTACCAGGTGAGGGTTAAGCTGGTCAGCCCCTGCGGTTTTTCCGCTGGCGTCATATCGCGCCGGTGGTGCCAGCGCGGCAGCAGACCATAAGCCGGGAACCAGTAGCGCTGATAGCCGATGCCGGAGTTGTTCAGCAGCGCTATTGGGTTAAAGATATAGCTGACCCAGCGGCGTACCTGCTCATTGCGGCCCTGCGGCGAGCGCTGATCGAACAGCAGAAAGTAGCAGCCCTCTTCCAGCCGGCTCTCTTCTGATTTTTCGTCCTGCTTTTTGCCCTGCAGTTTCACGCCGGAGTAAACCAGTTCATCTGTGATTTCCGGTAATACCCAAATCGCCACTTCATCTATTAACGCGCGATAGCCAAAATAGTCGTCAAATGCCTGAATCTTTAGCTGTGACTGCTGATTGCGCACCACGGAGTAGGGGCCAGTACCGATCGGCTGGCGCGAAAAGTCGGGCAGGGTTGGCCATTCACGCGGCAGAATCATGGTACTGACATTTCCGAGTAGCCACGGCAGCCAGTTATCCGGCTGACTCAGATGAATATCCAGCGCCCACGGAGTGGAAGATTCAATGCGGATCAGATGGCTGAACAGCGGTTGGCTGGTCAGGCGCGTCAGCGAGGCAATAACATCGGCCATCTCCAGCTCGCGGCCATGATGGAAGTGGATCGCCGGACGCAGGTAGAAGCGCCAGTGGGTAGCGGAAATCTGCTGCCAGTGATGGGCAATATCCGCCTCCAGTTCCCCGTTTTCCTCATTTATCCGCGTCAGGCTGCTGAAAATCTGCCTCGCGAGGTGCGTTTCTGAACGGCGTAAGGGGGAACCGGGCAATAAATTAAGCAGCGAGCGGTAATAAAGCACCCGCAGGATATGTTTGCCCTGACGGAAGCTGCGCCCGAGATGGGAAGTAATCATCTGGCGCACCTGGTTTTTATCGCCGACCAGCTGCACTAGCTGATCGATGCGATCCTGCTCCAGCAGATCTTCGGCGCGCTGCTGTTGCAGCGCGAGGCCGGTATAGAGGAAAGTCAGCATCGATCGTTTGCCGCGTCCGGCTTCCGCCTGCCACTCCAGCCAGCCGTGCCCTTGCATCGCGTTCAATAAATTGCGCATATGACGGCGCGAACAGCTGAGCTGATTAGCCAGCTCATTAAGCGTGGTCTCTTGCGACTGGCCATTACAGCTCTGCCACAGGCGAATAAATTGTTGCTGCAAGCGGGGAGAGGACATAAAAGGGGAACTCCGCAGTGAAAGCCATCAGTTTTTTAGTTCCGGTATTATGGCAATAATAGCCACAGATGGAAGCGCGGGAGGCATCGCTTTTGATGGCGCACTTTCATCTCATTCTGAGTATGGTGCTTTCACCTGCCAGTGGATTAATGTCTGCTGGCTTTTTTCTTTTCCCTGTGGTTTCTTCTACGCTTCTTATTTGTCATTTTTTCGCCTCTTCCATCCAGGAAGGATCAAAGTATGAAATCGCTGCTGACCCGTCGTCGTCGCATCAATCCGGTTTATGTCGCTTTTATGGCAGTCTCTTTTATGGTTGGCATCGCCGGTGCCTTGCAGGCTCCGACCCTGAGCCTGTTTCTCAGCCGCGAAGTGGAAGTCCGGCCGTTCTGGGTTGGGCTGTTTTATACCGTTAATGCCATTGCCGGAATTGCGGTAAGCCTGCTACTGGCGAAGCGATCTGACAGCCGTGGCGATCGGCGGATGCTGATTCTGTTTTGCTGCCTGATGGCGCTGCTGAATGCGTTGCTGTTTGCTTTTAATCGTCACTATCTGACGCTGATTACCGCCGGCGTTTTTCTTTCGGCGCTGGCCAGCGTGGCGATGCCGCAGATTTTTGCTCTGGCGCGCGAATATGCCGACAGTTCGGCGCGAGAAGTGGTGATGTTCAGTTCAGTGATGCGCGCCCAGCTGTCGCTGGCATGGGTGATTGGGCCGCCGCTCTCTTTCGCACTGGCGCTGAATTATGGTTTTACCACCATGTTTATCGTGGCCGCCGCGCTGTTTGTTATCTGCCTGGCGCTGATCTGGTTTGCTTTGCCGTCGGTTCCGCGCGTTGAGCAGTCGCCGGAAGTGCTGCTGACGCAAATCAGTGCGTGGAAAGATAAAAATGTGCGCATGTTGTTTATCGCTTCGATGATGATGTGGACCTGTAACACCATGTATATCATCGATATGCCACTGTATATCAGCAGCGTGCTTGGGCTACCCGAACGACTGGCAGGCTTACTGATGGGGACGGCCGCCGGGCTGGAGATTCCGGCGATGCTGCTGGCGGGGCACTACGTAAAACGCTTCGGTAAGCGCAATATGATGCTGTTTGCCATTGCTTCAGGCGTGCTGTTTTACCTTGGGCTGGTGCTGTTTCAGTCGCGCACCATGCTGATGGTTATTCAGATCTTTAACGCGGTGTTTATCGGAATTATTGCCGGTATTGGCATGCTCTATTTTCAGGATTTGATGCCGGGCCGTCCCGGCGCGGCAACCACGCTGTTTACCAACAGTATTTCAACCGGCGTGATTCTGGCGGGGATTCTGCAGGGCGCGCTGGCGGAAACCTGGGGGCATTATTCGGTGTACTGGATGACGCTGGCATTATCGCTGGTGGCGCTGGGGCTGTCGATGCGGGTAAAAGATGTCTGAAGGCCTGAGACTGGTCGGGGGCCGTTTTCGGCCCCCGTGCTGAAGCTGTACCGCAGACTGATTAATTCAAAAATGCGGGCTGTCGGGTTTCGTAATCACCAATCTCGGCATCGTGCTGCAAGGTCAGGCCAATACTGTCGAGGCCGTTAATCATGCAGTGACGGCGGAAGCTGTCGATCTCAAAACTGTAGTGCCGATCGCCGGCGATCACTTCCTGCTTTTCCAGATCGACGGTGAAGGCGATGCCCGGATCGGCAGCAACCTTTTTAAACAGCTCATCCACTTGCTCTTCGCTCAGCTTAACCGGCAACAGCTGGTTATTAAATGAGTTGCCGTAAAAGATATCGGCAAAGCTGGGGGCGATCACCGCGTGGAAACCGAAATCAGTCAGTGCCCATGGCGCATGTTCACGTGAAGAGCCACAGCCGAAGTTTTCACGCGCCAGCAGAATGCTGGCACCCTTGAATTCTGGCTTGTTCAGCACAAACTCAGGGTTCGGCTGCTCACCGGCATCATCCAGGTAACGCCAGTCGTTAAACAGGTGCACGCCAAAACCGGTACGCGTGACTTTCTGCAGAAACTGCTTAGGAATGATGGCATCAGTATCGACGTTCGCCGCGTCCAGCGGCGCGACAATCCCGCTGTGCTGAGTAAATTTAGTAGCCATAATCTTGTCCTTAATGCAGTTCGCGGATATCAGTAAAGTGACCGGTGACGGCGGCTGCCGCAGCCATTGCCGGGCTCAGCAGGTGAGTACGTCCACCGCGTCCCTGACGACCTTCAAAGTTACGGTTACTGGTGGAAGCACAGCGTTCGCCCGGATTCAGACGGTCGTTATTCATCGCCAGACACATTGAGCAACCCGGCAGACGCCATTCAAAACCGGCTTCGATAAAGATCTTATCCAGACCTTCCGCTTCCGCCTGCGCTTTAACCGGACCGGAACCCGGTACCACAATCGCCTGCACGCCAGCAGCCACTTTACGCCCTTTGGCAATTTCAGCTGCGGCACGCAGATCTTCAATACGTGAGTTAGTGCAGGAACCAATAAACACTTTATCGATGCGTACGTCAGTCATTTTGATGCCTGGCTGCAAGTCCATATAAGCCAGCGCTTTTTCTGCTGAGGCGCGCTCAACCGGATCGCTGAATGAGGCAGGATTCGGGATCAGCTCATTCACCGCCATGACCTGGCCTGGGTTGGTACCCCAGGTGACTTGCGGTGCGATATCGGCGGCATTCAGCGTAATCACGCTGTCGAACTGCGCATCGCTGTCGGATTTCAGGCTGCGCCAGTAGTCAACGGCGGCGTCCCAGTTGGCGTCTTTCGGCGCGAACTGGCGTCCTTTCAGGTAGTTGAAAGTAATATCGTCCGGTGCGACCAGACCGGCTTTTGCGCCCATCTCAATCGCCATATTACACAGCGTCATACGGCCTTCCATGCTCAGCGCTTCAATCGCCGGGCCACAGAATTCCACCACATGGCCGGTACCGCCTGCGCTACCGGTTTTACCGATAATTGCCAGCACGATATCTTTCGCGGTAATGCCGGTTGCGGCTTCACCAACCACTTCAATCTTCATGGTTTTGGCACGACCCTGCTTCAGCGTTTGGGTAGCCAGTACATGCTCAACTTCCGAGGTGCCGATACCAAATGCCAGCGCGCCGAACGCGCCGTGGGTGGCGGTGTGGGAGTCACCACACACAATCGTCATGCCAGGCAAAGTCATGCCTTGCTCAGGACCAATCACGTGTACGATGCCCTGGAACGGGTGATTCAGGTCGTATAACTGCACGCCAAATTCGGCGCAGTTCTTAATCAGTTCCTGCATCTGGATACGCGCCATCTCGCCAGACGCGTTAATGTCTTTGGTCTGGGTCGAAACGTTATGGTCCATGGTGGCGAAGGTCTTGGACGGCTGACGGACTTTGCGTCCGTGCGCGCGCAGACCATCGAACGCCTGTGGTGAAGTGACTTCGTGCACTAAATGGCGATCGATATACAGCAGTGGCGTTTCGTTTGGTGCTTCGTGGACGACATGTGCATCAAATAACTTCTGGTATAATGTTTTGCTCATTTTATTATTTTTCCTCGGTGATGAACCGGGCGATTATGGAACCCATTTCATCAGTGCTGATTGCCTGTCCGTCACCCGCTAAGTCGCTGGTGCGGAAACCTTCTTCCAGCGCACGGTTAATTGCGCGCTCAATGGCGTCTGCCGCTTCATCTGCATTAAGGCTGTAGCGCAGCAGCAGTGACAGCGAGAGAATTTGCGCAATCGGGTTGGCAATATTTTTACCGGCAATATCCGGCGCCGAGCCGCCAGCAGGTTCATACAAGCCAAAGCCCTGTTCGTTCAGGCTGGCGGAAGGCAGCATGCCCATCGAACCGGTGATCATCGCGCATTCATCCGACAGAATGTCACCAAACAGGTTAGAACAAAGCAGCACGTCAAACTGTGACGGATCTTTAATCAGCTGCATGGTGGCGTTATCGATGTACATATGGCTCAGCTGCACATCCGGATACTCTTTACCAATTTCACTAACGATTTCGCGCCACATTACCGAGGTCTGCAAGACGTTAGCTTTATCGATGGAAGTTACTTTACTGCGACGTTTACGCGCTGACTCGAAAGCGATGCGGGCAATACGTTCGATTTCGAAACGGTGATAAACCTCGGTGTCGAAGGCGCGTTCGTGCATACCGCTGCCTTCACGGCCTTTTGGCTGACCAAAATAGATGCCGCCGGTCAGTTCACGTACGCACAGAATATCAAAGCCGTTATCGGCGATATCACGACGCAGCGGGCAGAATGCTTCCAGACCTTTATACAGGCTGGCCGGGCGCAGGTTGCTGAACAGTTTGAAATGCTTACGCAGCGGCAGTAATGCGCCGCGCTCAGGCTGTTCGGCCGGCGGTAAATGTTCCCATTTTGGGCCGCCAACAGAGCCAAACAGAATCGCGTCAGCCTGCTCACAGCCAGCAACGGTGGCCGCTGGCAGCGGAGCGCCGTGACGATCGATGGCGATACCGCCGACGTCATATTCGCTGGTAGTGATGCGCATCGCAAAGCGCTGACGAATGGCGTCCATAACCTTTGACGCCTGCGCCATGACTTCCGGTCCAATGCCGTCACCCGGCAATACAGCGATATGATAAGACTTAGACATGTTTACACCGTTTCCTTTTGCTCTTTGTTCTTCGATTTACGTTGTAATTCTTGCTCGACCTGACGTGCGCGCCAGATATTGTTCAGGGCGTTGATCATCGCCTGGGCCGATGACTCAACGATATCGGTCGCCAGACCAATGCCGTGGAATTTACGGCCATTATAGTTAACCACGATATCCACCTGGCCCAGCGCATCTTTACCGTGACCTTTGGCGGTCAGCTGATATTTCACCAGTTCGATATCAAATTCAGTGATGCGGTTGATTGCCTGATAGACGGCATCCACCGGGCCGTTACCGGTCGCGGCTTCAGATTTCTCTTCGTCACCGCAGCCCAGACGTACTGAAGCCGTTGCGGTGATACTGGAGCCGGACTGCACGTTAAACTCTTGCAGCTGGAAATGTTCCGGCTCTTCATTTTGTTTGTTGATAAACGCCAGCGCTTCCAGGTCGTAATCGAATACCTGGCCTTTTTTATCCGCCAGCTTCAGAAATGCGTCGTACAGTGCATCCAGGCTGTAGTCGGCTTCTTTATAGCCCATCTCTTCCATACGGTGTTTAACCGCTGCGCGACCGGAGCGAGAGGTCAGATTCAGCTGAACTTTGTGCAGACCGATCGATTCTGGCGTCAGGATTTCGTAGTTTTCACGGTTTTTCAGCACGCCATCCTGGTGAATACCGGAGGAGTGGGCGAAGGCGTTGGAGCCGACCACCGCTTTGTTCGCCGGAATCGGCATATTACAGATCTGGCTGACAATCTGGCTGGTGCGGTAGATTTCCTGATGCTGAATGTTGGTATGCACATTCATAATCTGGCTGCGGGTTTTAATCGCCATAATCACTTCTTCCAGCGCACAGTTACCGGCGCGCTCGCCCAGACCGTTCAGCGTACCTTCAACCTGACGGGCGCCAGCCTGAATTGCCGCGATAGAATTACCGACCGCCATACCCAAATCGTCGTGGGTATGCACTGACAGGATGGCTTTGTCGATATTGGGCACGCGGGCAATCAGTGAAGAGATGATATTGCTGTATTCATCTGGCAGGGTATAACCGACGGTATCCGGGATGTTAATTGTGGTGGCACCGGCATTAATTGCTGCTTCAACCACCCGACACAGATCGTCAATCGGCGTGCGGCCACCATCTTCGCAGGAAAATTCCACGTCATCAGTGTAGTTACGTGCCCGTTTTATCATGCGTACTGCACGATCAATCACTTCCGGCAAAGTGCTGCGCAGCTTAGTAGCGATATGCATTGGCGAAGTTGCCAGGAAGGTGTGGATACGATAAGCATCAGCAATGCGCAGTGACTCATACGCGGCGTCGATATCTTTCTCTACGCAGCGTGCCAGCGCACAAACCCGGCTGTTTTTAATCTGGCGCGCAATGGTCTGCACGGATTCGAAATCGCCTGGTGAGGAGACCGGGAAACCGACTTCCATCACATCAACGCCCATGCGCTCCAGCGCCAGCGCGATTTGCAGTTTTTCTTTCACACTCAGACTGGCCTGTAATGCCTGTTCACCATCACGCAGAGTGGTATCGAAAATAATAATTTGTGAGCTCATCGTAATCGTCCTTCCTGAAAGCTGCCGTTTTTGCTACGAGCATAAAAAAACCCGCGCATCGGCGCGGGTTTTTTAAGTTTTGCAAGTCTGAATCAGTGATTGATTCCGCCCACAAGCCTACCGCGCATATTGGATGCGTTTAGTAGTAGACCGAGTAGGCGGTTAGTACGAATCATTGAATCAAACTCCGTAATTTTTGTGTTGCTAATATTGATACGTGGTTCAGCCGTTAATGTCAACCTTCTGACTGCGATCAATTCCAGCTCGGCGTCAGACGGGCTGAGTAAAATATTCTGCAGTTATTTATGTTGGCAGAGGAATGGCAAAGCATAAGAAAAAATCAGGATGACATACTGTATAAAATCAAGTGATTGCAAATAAGGTATTGTGTATAACTTATTGATAGTTATTGTTTTTGTGTTGGCTGTTGCTGGATTCATTTAACAGCCTAAAGTGATTATCGCTGGAGAATTATAGCGTCGCTTAATCAAAGGTCAGCAGATATAACTATAAATACGCGCACCTTTGAAAGGCTTGTCTCTGATTAAGCATGAGTTAATTTTAAGAAGAATTAGATCGCACTGTTCAGGCTATTTCCCGCAGCATAAACCGCTTTTGTTTAGCGACTCTTTTAGTGGAATTGTCGAGGCTATTCACTTTCCTCCAGCTGCTTAATTTCGTCATTATTCCAGGCGTGAACGTTTGGTGTTTGCCTGCTAACTTTTTCGCGGTTATGGTAACCACACAACTCTAACGAGAAATCAGCAAGGGCCTCGCGACCCTGTACCTGGGTTGTGGAAATGATTTCCACCGCCTGAGAATAAAACACAAGGTTCTGACTTCCTCTGGCATCGTCTGCGCGACGCTCCACTTTGTCGCGCAGCGCAAATGACAAGAACTGAGTCAGTGGAATCAGCACCTTAAGCCTGGAGGCAAGAAATGGAGATGTTGTCAGGAGCCGAGATGGTGGTCCGGTCGTTAATCGATCAGGGCGTAAAGCATGTGTTCGGTTATCCGGGCGGAGCGGTACTCGATATTTATGACGCTCTGCAAACGGTCGGTGGTGTTGACCATGTGCTGGTGCGCCATGAGCAGGGCGCGGTGCATATGGCCGATGGCTACGCGCGTGCCACCGGTGAAGTCGGTGTGGTGCTGGTGACGTCCGGTCCTGGTGCCACCAATGCGATTACCGGTATTGCTACCGCTTATATGGATTCGATTCCGATGGTGGTGCTGTCAGGTCAGGTAGCCTCGTCGCTGATTGGTTACGATGCCTTCCAGGAGTGCGATATGGTCGGTATTTCACGTCCAATCGTCAAACACAGCTTCCTGGTGAAACACACCGAAGATATTCCTGGCGCGATTAAAAAAGCCTTCTGGCTGGCGTCCAGCGGTCGCCCTGGCCCGGTGGTTATCGATCTGCCAAAAGATATTCTTAATCCGGCCAACAAACTGCCTTACGCCTGGCCCGAATCGGTCAGCATGCGCTCTTATCACCCGACCACTCAGGGTCATAAAGGGCAGATCAAACGCGCATTAAATAGCTTACTAGCGGCGAAAAAGCCGGTTATTTATGCCGGTGGCGGCGTAATCAATTCAGCCTGTCACGATGAGCTGCGCGAGATTGCGGAGAAACTCAATCTGCCGGTGACCACTTCCCTGATGGGGCTGGGGGCTTTTCCGGCCACGCACCGTCAGTCTGTTGGCATGCTCGGTATGCACGGCACCTATGAAGCCAATATGACGATGCATAACGCTGACGTTATCTTCGCCGTTGGCGTGCGTTTCGACGATCGCACCACCAATAATCTGGCGAAATATTGCCCGAATGCCACGGTGTTACATATCGATATCGACCCGACGTCGATTTCGAAAACCGTTGCCGCCGATGTGCCGATTGTCGGTGATGCGAAGCAGGTGCTGGAGCAGATGCTGGAACTGCTGGCGCAATCCGATGCGACGCAGAACTTTGATAACCTGCGCGACTGGTGGCAGAGCATCGATCAGTGGCGTTCTCGTCAGTGCCTGGAGTTCGATCGCACCAGCGATAAAATCAAGCCACAAGCGGTGATCGAGACCATTTGTCGTCTGACGCACGGTGATGCTTATGTAACTTCCGACGTTGGTCAGCATCAGATGTTTGCCGCGCTTTACTACCAGTTTGATAAGCCGCGTCGCTGGATCAACTCCGGTGGGCTGGGCACCATGGGCTTTGGCCTGCCCGCTGCACTGGGCGTTAAGTTGGCGCTGCCGAATGAAACCGTGGTCTGCGTGACTGGCGATGGCAGTATTCAGATGAATATTCAGGAGCTGTCGACCGCGCTGCAATATGGCCTGCCGGTGCTGGTTCTGAATCTGAACAACCGCTACCTTGGTATGGTGAAGCAGTGGCAGGATATGATCTATTCCGGACGCCATTCGCAATCCTATATGGAATCACTGCCTGATTTTGTGCGCCTGGCGGAAGCCTATGGTCACGTTGGCGTGGCGATTAACCATCCGCAAGAGCTGGAAGAGAAACTGACACACGCGCTGGAAGAATTGGCAAAAGGGCGTCTGGTATTTGTTGATGTTAATGTCGACGGTACCGAGCACGTTTACCCGATGCATATTCGCGGCGGTGGTATGGACGAGATGTGGCTGAGCAAAACGGAGAGGACATAATTATGCGTCGCATTTTATCAGTATTGCTGGAGAACGAGTCCGGCGCATTGTCCCGCGTGGTTGGCCTGTTTTCCCAGCGCGGTTACAACATTGAAAGCCTGACGGTGGCACCGACCGATGATCCGACGCTCTCACGCATGACGATTCAGACCGTCGGTGATGAGAAAGTGCTGGAGCAGATTGAGAAGCAACTGCACAAGCTGGTGGATGTACTGCGGGTCAGCGAGCTGTGCAAAGGATCGCATGTTGAGCGTGAAATCATGCTGGTGAAGATTCAGGCCAGCGGTTACGGTCGTGAGGAAGTGAAGCGCAGCACGGAAATTTTCCGTGGGCAAATCATCGATGTGACGCCTGCGCTTTACACGGTTCAGCTGGCAGGTACCAGTGACAAGCTCGATGCCTTCCTGAATACCGTACGTGAAGTCGCGGAAATTGTTGAAATCGCGCGCTCGGGTATCGTTGGTGTGTCGCGCGGTGGTGACCGCATTCTGCGCTGATATCCTGCTGTACCGTGCCGTATTTATCATCAACCCGACTTCGGTCGGGTTTTTTTATGGCTTATATCAATCTGGCTTAAGCGTCCGGCGGCTAAAAACTTTTGTTAATCAGAGCCGCTAAGTCGATGAAAAGCGGTTGCTCACCGCTGTTTTCTGCTGTTAGATGTAACAAATCTCTTATCCATGGCTACGATATGGCTATTAACAGCGCGGTCGTAGCGACAGAAGTGTGGGGTTATTGTGAAACTGGATGAAATTGCGCGCCTTGCCGGTGTGTCGCGCACGACGGCCAGCTATGTCATTAATGGCAAAGCTAAGCAGTATCGTGTCAGCGACAAGACCGTCGAAAAAGTGATGGCAGTGGTGCGTGAGCATAATTACCATCCCAATGCGGTCGCTGCGGGACTGCGTGCAGGACGCACGCGCTCAATAGGACTGGTTATTCCCGATCTGGAGAATACCAGCTACACGCGTATTGCGAACTATCTTGAGCGCCAGGCGCGTCAGCGTGGTTATCAGCTGCTGATTGCCTGTTCTGAAGATTTGCCGGAAAACGAGATGCGCTGTATTGAGCATCTGCTCCAGCGTCAGGTCGATGCGATTATCGTTTCCACTGCTCTGCCGCCAGAACATCCGTTTTATCAGCGCTGGATTAACGATCCGCTGCCAATCATTGCGCTGGATCGCGCGCTGGACCGTGAACACTTTACCAGTGTGGTCGGTGCCGACCAGGATGATGCCGAGATGCTGGCCGCCGAATTACGCAAGCTGCCGGTCAACAATGTGCTGTTTCTTGGCGCGCTGCCGGAGCTTTCGGTCAGCTTCTTACGCGAGATGGGTTTCCGCCAGGCGTGGGAAGGCGATCCGCGTAATATCGACTTTATTTATGCCAATAGCTACGAACGTACCGCCGCGGCGGCACTGTTTGAAAACTACCTGAATGAACATCCGATGCCTGATGCGCTGTTCACCACCTCATTTGGTCTGTTGCAGGGCGTGATGGATGTGACGCTGAAACGTGAAGGACGCTTGCCAATTGATCTGGCGATTGCCACCTTTGGCGATCATGAACTGCTCGATTTTCTTGAGTGTCCGGTGTTGGCGGTAGGGCAACGCCACCGTGATGTGGCGGAACGCGTGCTGGAGCTGGTACTGGCCAGTCTCGACGAACCAAGAAAACCGAAACCAGGTTTAACCCGTATCCGGCGTAATTTGTTCCGACGCGGGAAGTTAAATCGTAAGGTAATCTGAATTGAAGGCAGCGCAGGCTGCCTTTTTTACATCTATTAATATTTTTACTGAAATTTAAATTTACACAGGCAATCTGCCTGAGAATTCAAAATGCTGGTGAAAGTTTAAGGTAAATTATAGTAAGTATTGAAAATAACCCTCATAACGACTGAATTCGTCACCCTGAATAAGCTGGGGTTTCTCGCTGCCTTCAGGCACCATGCGGCTACAGCCCACTGTGCAAGCTCTCAGAAATACCCTAAAATGCAGACCGGCTCGCAAAGTTTGCAGGTTAATTTAATCCCACCTGGGCTGCTATATTTTTGAGCATAATTTAATTTAACGTGATTTTTTTGTCATTATTCATCGGCTTATTTTTTTGTTTTGGTTCAGGCAGGCTTTTTTTTTAACTTTCCTTCCTTTTCTTCCTCTCAGAAATAATGCCTTCAGGCTGGTACTGCGGCTTGACAATGTTTTCCTTCGCTCCGTAAACTCTTTTAGTGGGAATTTGTGGTGTAAAGTGGTGAGAAGGGGTAATTCGGGGGTGAGACTGGCATGTTCCGTGGGGCAACGTTAGTCAATCTCGACAGTAAAGGCCGGCTTGCCGTGCCAACGCGCTATCGCGAAACGCTGATCGGGGAATCCGAGGGGCAAATGGTGTGTACCATTGACCTCCACCAGCCGTGCCTGTTGCTTTATACCTTACCCGAATGGGAAATCATTGAACAAAAGCTGTCTCGCTTGTCCAGCATGAACCCTGCCGAACGTCGCGTTCAGCGACTGTTATTGGGTCATGCCAGCGAGTGCCAGATGGATAATGCAGGTCGGTTACTGCTGGCGAATACCCTTCGTCAACATGCGAACCTCACTAAAGAAGTGATGCTGGTTGGACAGTTCAACAAGTTTGAACTGTGGGATGAACAGACCTGGTATCAACAAGTCAAGGATGATATTGACGCTGAGCAGTCGACGCAGGAACCGTTATCTGATCGATTGCAGGATTTGTCGTTATAGCTATGCAGGATAATTTTAAACATACCACGGTGCTGTTAGATGAGGCGGTAAATGGCCTCAACCTCAAGGATAACGGCATCTATATTGATGGCACGTTCGGGCGCGGAGGACATTCGCGCCTGATTCTTTCCCAACTTGGAGAACAGGGCCGTCTCTACGCCATTGATCGTGATCCGCAGGCTATCGCAGCCGCTGCAGAAATAACCGATCCCCGTTTTAACATCATTCATGGCCCATTCTCTGCGCTGGCAGAGTATGTGGAAGAGCGGGGATTAACCGGCAAGATCGACGGTATCTTACTGGATCTCGGCGTCTCATCGCCGCAGCTTGATGATGCTGAACGCGGTTTTTCGTTTATGCGTGACGGGCCACTGGATATGCGTATGGACCCAACGCGCGGTCACTCAGCAGCAGAATGGTTGTTGCAGGCTGAAGAGAGCGATATTGCTTTTGTGCTGAAGACTTTCGGTGAAGAGCGTTTTGCCAAACGTATTGCGCGCGCCATCGTCGAACGCAATCGCGAACAGCCAATGACGCGCACTAAAGAGCTGGCCGATGTGATTTACGCGGCTACTCCGGTCAAAGACAAGTTTAAGCATCCGGCTACCCGCAGCTTCCAGGCGATTCGCATCTGGGTTAACAGCGAGCTGGAAGAGATTGAACTGGCGCTGAAAGGCGCACTGATCGCGCTGGCGCCGTCAGGACGCTTATCGGTAATTAGCTTTCACTCGCTGGAAGACCGCATTGTGAAGCGCTTTATGCGTGAACAAAGCCGAGGCCCGCAGGTTCCGGCCGGTATTCCTATGACCGAAGCGCAGCTGGCCAGCCTCGGTGGTCGTCAGCTGAAGGCGCTGGGCAAGATGATGCCGGGCGAAGCTGAGGTGGGTGAAAATCCACGCGCCCGCAGTTCAGTATTGCGTATCGCAGAAAGGACCGCCTCGTGATTGGCAATGAGCGCCACAGCTTACCCGGTGTTATCGGTGGCGATCTGCTCCGTCACGGAAAGATTCCGTTAATCCTGGTGGTTGCGGTGCTGGTTTCAGCGGTTCTGGTGGTAACAACTGCCCATAAGACCCGCCTGCTGACCGCGCAGCGTGAACAGTTAGTACTGGAGCGGGATGCGCTGGACATTGAGTGGCGCAACCTGATTCTGGAAGAAAATGCCCTGGGCGATCATAGCCGGGTTGAGCGCACGGCCACCGAGAAGCTGCAGATGCAGCATGTCGATCCGGCGCAGGAAAATATAGTGGTACAGCAATAATAAGGAACCACGGACTCAATGAAAGCTGCAACCAAGACGCTTAAATTGAAAAAACAGGAAGATCAGGCCAGCTTTGTAAGCTGGCGTTTTGCGTTGCTGTGCGGTTGTATTTTACTGGCTCTGACTGGCTTACTGCTGCGGGTGGCTTATCTGCAGGTGATCAACCCGGACAAGCTGGTGCGTGAAGGTGATATGCGCTCGCTGCGCGTGCAGGCAGTGCCTACCGCGCGCGGAATGATCAGCGATCGCGCCGGGCGTCCGTTAGCGGTCAGCGTGCCGGTAAACGCCATTTGGGCCGATCCGAAAGTGTTGCATGAACATGGCGGCGTTACCCTCGACAGCCGCTGGAAAGCGCTGTCCGATGCGCTGTCTATTCCGCTCGATCAGCTGGCGAGCCGCGTAAATGCCAACCCAAAAGGGCGTTTTGTCTATCTGGCGCGCCAGGTTAATCCGGCGATTGGCGACTACATCAAAAAACTGAAACTGCCGGGCATTTATTTGCGCGAAGAGTCGCGTCGTTACTATCCCGCCGGGCAGGTCACCTCACATCTGATTGGCTTTACCAATATCGACGGTCAGGGTATCGAAGGGGTAGAGAAGAGCTTCGATAAATGGCTGACTGGCCAGCCCGGTGAACGTACCGTGCGTAAAGACCGCTATGGCCGGGTAATTGAAGATATCTCCTCGGTGGACAGCCAGGCCGCACATAACCTGGCGTTAAGCATTGATGAGCGCTTGCAGGCGCTGGTCTATCGCGAGCTGAACAATGCCGTGGCGTTTAACAAAGCCGAATCCGGTACTGCGGTGCTGGTGGATGTGAATACCGGCGAAGTGCTGGCGATGGCGAACAGCCCGGCTTATAACCCGAATAACCTCAGCGGTACGCCAAAAGACGTCATGCGTAACCGTGCCATCACCGACATCTTCGAACCCGGTTCAACGGTGAAGCCGATGGTGGTGATGACTGCGCTGCAACGTGGCGTGGTGAAAGAGAATACCGTCCTGAATACCGTGCCGTACCGCGTTAATGGTCATGAGATCAAAGACGTGGCGCGCTACAGCGAATTGACCCTGACCGGGGTTTTGCAGAAATCGAGTAACGTCGGTGTTTCAAAGCTGGCGTTAGCGATGCCATCCTCAGCGTTAGTAGATACTTACGCGCGCTTTGGATTGGGTAAGGCGACCAATTTGGGGTTGGTCGGAGAAAGCAGTGGCTTATATCCTCAAAAACAACGGTGGTCTGACATAGAGAGGGCCACCTTCTCTTTCGGCTACGGGCTAATGGTAACGCCGTTACAGTTAGCGCGAGTCTACGCAACGATTGGCAGCTATGGCATCGCTCGTCCGCTGTCGATTACCAAAGTTGACCCGCCGGTTAATGGCGAGCGCGTCTTCCCTGAAGACCTGGTGAAAACCGTGGTGCATATGATGGAAAGCGTGGCATTGCCGGGCGGCGGTGGCGTAAAAGCGGCAATTAAAGGTTATCGCATAGCGATTAAGACCGGTACCGCGAAAAAAGTCGGCCCGGATGGTCGCTACGTCAATAAATACATTGCTTATACCGCAGGCGTTGCGCCTGCGAGCCATCCTCGTTTTGCACTGGTGGTGGTGATTAACGATCCACAGGCCGGTAAATATTATGGTGGTGCGGTTTCTGCGCCGGTGTTTGGTGCCATCATGGGCGGTGTATTACGCACCATGAACATCGAGCCGGATGCGCTGCCGACCACGGATAAGAACGATGTGGTACTTAACAAGAAAGAGGGATCAGGTGGCAGATCGTAACTTGCGCGACTTACTGGCTCCATGGGTGCCCGGTGCACCGGAGCGCCCGCTTCGTGAAATGACACTGGATAGCCGCCAGGCGGCATCCGGCGATCTGTTTGTGGCGGTTGCCGGCCATCAGGCCGATGGGCGACGTTTTATCCCGCAAGCTATCGCGCAGGGTGTGGCTGCGGTGATTGCTGAAGCCGAAGGCGTCGCAGAAGATGGTGATATCGTCGAAATGCACGGCGTGCCGGTGATTTATCTGGCACAGCTGCCACAGCGTTTATCGGCGCTGGCCGGGCGCTTTTATCAGCAACCGGGCGAGCAACTGCGCCTGATTGGCGTGACCGGAACCAACGGTAAAACGACTACCACCCAGCTGCTGGCGCAGTGGGCCAATCTGCTGGGTGAAACCGGCGCGGTAATGGGTACCGTCGGTAACGGCCTGTATGGTCAGCTGGTGTCGACTGAAAACACCACTGGCTCTGCGGTGGATGTTCAGCACGTGCTGCACTCCCTGGTGGAAAAGGGCGCGACCGTCGCCGCCATGGAAGTCTCCTCACACGGGCTGGTACAGCATCGCGTTGCGGCGCTGCCATTTGCCGCTGCCGCATTTACTAATCTCAGTCGCGATCACCTGGATTACCATGGTGATATGACGCGTTATGAAGCCGCCAAATGGCTGCTGTTCTCTGAGCATCAGGTCGGCCAGATGATTATCAATGCAGATGACGAAGTCGGTTACCGCTGGTTACTTAACCTGCCGGATGCCGTTGCCGTCACCATGCAAAACAATCTGCAGCCGGGTTGCCGTGGTCGCTGGCTGAAAGCCACCGAGATTAATTATCACGACAACGGTGCCTCAATTACCTTCGAATCCAGCTGGGGTAATGGCGTTATCGACAGCCGCCTGATGGGCGCGTTTAACGTCAGTAATCTGCTGGTGGCGCTGGCGACCTTACTGTCGCTGGGCTACCCGCTGGACGGCCTGATCGCTACCGGTAATCAGTTACAGCCAGTTTGTGGCCGCATGGAAGTGTTCAATGCGCCAGGCAAGGCAACGGTAGTGGTGGATTATGCTCACACGCCGGACGCGCTGGAAAAAGCACTGGAAGCGGCGCGACTGCACTGTAAAGGTCAGCTGTGGTGTGTGTTCGGCTGTGGCGGCGATCGTGATAAAGGTAAACGCCCACTAATGGGCGCGATTGCCGAGCAGTTCTCCGACGTGGTGGTGATTACTGATGACAACCCGCGCGGTGAAGAACCTGCGGCAATTGTCGAAGGTATTCTTTCCGGCTTACTCGATGCAGGCCGCGCACGGGTAGTGCACGGGCGTGCGCAAGCGGTCACTAACGTCATTATGCAGGCGCAGGAAGATGACGTGGTGCTGGTTGCCGGTAAAGGCCACGAAGATTATCAGTTGGTCGGCAATCGCCGACTGGATTACTCCGATCGTGTGACGGTCGCCCGCTTACTGGGAGTGGTGGCATGATCGCCCTTTCTCTGCAGCAGCTGGCCGACATTACCGCAGGTAAGCTGCACGGCGGCGACCTGAATTTTGCTGAGGTCACCACCGACACGCGCAAAGTGTCTGCGGGCGCGCTATTTATCGCGCTGCAAGGCGAACGCTTTGATGCCCATAAGTTTGTTGCTGATGCCATTACGAATGGCGCGGCAGCTTTGCTGGTAAGTAAGCACTTACCGGTGGCGGTGCCGCAGGTGGTGGTTAATGACACACGTATTGCGCTGGGTCAGCTGGCGGGCTGGGTACGCCAGCAGAGCACGGCCCGTGTGGTGGCACTGACCGGTTCGTCCGGCAAGACTTCGGTAAAAGAGATGACCGCGGCGATTCTGCGCGTTTGCGGTGAGACGCTGTATACCGCCGGTAATCTGAATAACGACATCGGCGTGCCGCTGACGCTGTTACGCCTGACGCCGGAGCACCAGTTTGCGGTGATTGAGCTGGGTGCTAACCATCAGGGTGAAATTGCCTACACCACCGATTTGACCCGTCCGGAAACCGCGCTGGTGAATAACCTCGCCGCGGCGCATCTGGAAGGGTTTGGTTCGCTGGCAGGCGTTGCGAAAGCCAAAGGCGAAATTTTCGAAGGCCTGTCAGCAACCGGCACCGCCATTATCAATGCTGACAGCAATGACTGGCCGCACTGGCAGAACCACCTGCACCATAAAACGCTGTGGCGTTTCTCGGTTGAGTCGCAGCCAGACAGCGATTTCTATGCCAGCAATATTCGTTTCAGCACCCAGGGCACGCAGTTCACCCTGCATACGCCAGCAGGGGCAGCGGAAATCACGCTGCCGCTGCCTGGTCGTCACAATATCGCTAACGCGCTGGCTGCTGCTGCACTGGCGCTGTCGGTTGATGCGCCTCTTGACGCGATTCAGCAAGGGTTAGCCTCACTGAAAGCGGTGCCGGGGCGTTTATTCCCGGTAGCGTTAAACGCCACGCAGTTGCTGATTGATGACAGCTATAACGCCAACGTTGGCTCGATGACCGCCGCCGCACAGGTGCTGGCAGAAATGCCCGGTTACCGCGTGATGGTGGTAGGTGATATGGGTGAACTGGGCGCAGAAGCCGTTGAGTGCCATCGTGAGGTGGGGGACGCGGCGCGTCTGGCAGGCATCGATCGGGTATTGAGTGTCGGTACGCTGAGTAAAGGTATCAGCGAGGCCAGCGGTGTTGGCGAGCATTTTAATGATAAGCCAGCGCTGATCGCACGTTTATCAGCGCTGCTGTCCGAGCATCAAGAGTTAACCATTTTAGTTAAAGGTTCACGTAGTGCCGCCATGGAGCAGGTAGTACAGGCCTTAAAGGAGAAAGGAACATGTTAGTCTGGCTGGCCGAACATTTGGTCGCTTTTTATTCTGGCTTTAACGTCTTTTCCTATTTGACGTTTCGCGCCATCGTCAGCCTGCTGACCGCGCTGTTCCTCTCGTTGTGGATGGGACCGCGCCTGATCGCGTATCTGCAAAAATTACAAATTGGTCAGGTGGTGCGTAACGACGGTCCGGAGTCGCATTTCAGCAAGCGCGGCACGCCGACGATGGGCGGCATTATGATCCTCACGTCGATTACCATTTCGGTACTGATGTGGGCCTATCCGTCGAATCCGTATGTCTGGTGCGTGCTGTTTGTACTGGTGGGTTACGGCATTGTCGGCTTTATTGATGACTACCGCAAAGTAGTACGTAAAGACACTAAAGGATTAATCGCCCGCTGGAAATATTTCTGGCAGTCGGTGATTGCGCTGGCGGTTGCTTTTGTGATGTACGCCATCGGCAAAGATACCCCGGCCACCGAGCTGGTGGTGCCGTTCTTTAAAGACATCATGCCGCAGCTTGGTTTGCTGTATCTGCTGCTGGCCTATTTTGTGATTGTTGGTACCAGTAATGCGGTCAACCTGACCGACGGGCTGGATGGTCTGGCAATTATGCCGACGGTGTTTGTGGCTGCGGGCTTTGCGCTGGTGGCCTGGGCAACCGGTAACGTTAATTTTGCCGCCTACTTACATATTCCTTATCTGCGTCATGCCGGTGAGCTGGTGATTGTTTGTACCGCCATTGTCGGTGCCGGTCTGGGCTTCTTATGGTTCAACACCTATCCGGCGCAGGTATTTATGGGTGACGTCGGCTCGCTGGCGCTGGGCGGCGCGCTCGGCACGATTGCCGTGCTGCTGCGTCAGGAGTTTCTGCTGGTGATTATGGGTGGGGTGTTTGTGGTTGAAACCCTGTCGGTCATTCTGCAGGTGGGATCGTTTAAGCTGCGCGGACAACGTATTTTCCGCATGGCGCCGATTCACCACCACTATGAACTGAAAGGCTGGCCGGAGCCGCGCGTGATTGTGCGCTTCTGGATTATTTCACTGATGCTGGTGCTGATTGGCCTGGCAACACTGAAGGTGCGTTAATCATGGCAGACTATCAGGGTAGAAAAGTCGTCATTATCGGGTTGGGCCTGACCGGCCTGTCCTGTGTTGATTTCTTTTTAGCGCAAGGCGTTACGCCACGCGTGATGGATACCCGACTGTCACCGCCAGGCCTCGATAAGCTGCCGGAAACGGTGGAGCGTCATTTAGGCTCGCTCGATGATGGCTGGTTGCAGGCCGCCGATTTGATTATTGCCAGCCCGGGTATGGCGCTGGCACATCCTTCTTTAATGGATGCCGCCGCGGCGGGAGTTGAGATTATCGGTGATATCGAGCTGTTTTGCCGCGAAGCGAAAGCACCGATCGTGGCGATTACCGGCTCTAACGGTAAAAGCACCGTCACCACGCTGGTAGGTGAGATGGCGAAAGCCGCTGGCTGGGCAGTGGGTGTCGGCGGAAATATTGGTTTACCGGCGCTGACGTTACTGCAGCACCCGGCGCAGCTGTATGTACTGGAACTGTCAAGCTTTCAGCTGGAGACCACCCACAGTCTGAAAGCGGCGGCGGCGACCATCCTCAATGTTACTGAGGACCATATGGACCGCTATCCGCTCGGTTTGCAGCAGTATCGCGCCGCGAAGTTACGTATTTATGAAAATGCCGCAGTATGCGTGGTTAATGCCGATGACGCGCTGACCATGCCGGTGCGCGGGGCGGATAAGCGCTGCATCAGCTTTGGCGCTGACGTCGGTGATTATCATCTTAACCGTCAGCAGGGCAGCACCTGGCTGCGTGCGGATGGTGAAAAAGTATTGAATGCCGATGAGATGCATCTTGTCGGGCAGCATAATTACACCAATGCGCTGGCCGCGCTGGCGCTGGCAGATGCCGTTGGCCTGCCGCGTGCAACCAGCCTGAAAGCGTTGACCACTTTCAGCGGTCTGGCGCACCGTTTCCAGCTTGCATGGCAGCATAACGGCGTGCGCTGGATTAACGATTCTAAAGCGACCAATGTCGGCAGTACTGAAGCGGCGCTGAATGGCTTGCAGGTTCAGGGCACGCTGTGGCTGCTGTTGGGCGGTGACGGTAAATCAGCCGACTTCAGCCCGCTGGCGCGCTATCTGCAAGGCGATAACGTGCGGGTGTACTGCTTCGGACGTGACGCTGCCGCACTGGCAGACTTACGCCCTGAAATTTCAGTACGCACCGAGACCCTGCAGCAGGCGATGGAACAGATTGCTGTCCAGCTGCAGCCGGGCGATATGGTGCTGCTGTCGCCGGCTTGTGCCAGCCTCGATCAGTTCCGTAACTTTGAACAGCGTGGCGATCTGTTTGTGCAACTGGCTAAGGAGCTTGGCTGATGCGTTTTCCTGGTCTGAGCCTTGCTGGCGGCATTTCTCATCGTCTGAAAGATTGGGTGATGGGATCGCGTGAAAAAGACGCCTCGTCAATGGTGCTGTATGACCGCACGTTGCTGTGGCTGACTTTTGGTCTGGCGATTATCGGTTTTGTGATGGTGACATCGGCATCGATGCCGGTGGGTCAGCGTTTGTCAGAAGATCCGTTCTTCTTTGCCAAGCGTGAAGCATTCTATCTGCTGCTGGCGTTTGGCATGGCGCTGGTGACACTGCGGGTGCCAATGGAAGTCTGGCAGCGTTACAGCAACATTATGCTGGTGGCCTCGGTAGTGATGCTGTTGATTGTGCTGGTCGTCGGTAGCTCGGTCAACGGCGCATCGCGCTGGATTGCCCTTGGGCCGCTACGTATCCAGCCAGCAGAGTTATCGAAGCTGTCATTGTTCTGCTATCTCGCCAGCTATCTGGTGCGCAAGGTAGAGGAAGTCCGTCACAACTTCTGGGGATTCTGTAAGCCGATGGGCGTAATGGTGGTGCTGGCGGTGTTACTGCTGGCACAGCCTGACCTCGGTACGGTGGTGGTGCTGTTTGTTACTACGCTGGCGATGCTGTTCCTGGCTGGGGCGAAGTTATGGCAATTTCTGGCAATTATCGGCTCGGGGATTTTTGCCGTTTGCTTGCTGATTATTGCTGAACCGTACCGTATGCGCCGCGTCACTTCCTTCTGGGATCCATGGGAAGATCCTTTCGGCAGCGGCTACCAGCTGACCCAGTCGCTGATGGCGTTTGGTCGCGGTGAGTTCTGGGGCCAGGGCTTAGGTAATTCAGTACAAAAACTGGAGTATTTACCGGAAGCGCATACCGACTTCATTTTCTCGATTATCGGGGAAGAACTGGGTTATATCGGTGTGGTTTTTGCCCTGTTAATGGTATTCTTCGTCGCTTTTCGTGCGATGTCGATTGGCCGCCGGGCATTAGAGCTTGACCAGCGTTTTTCCGGCTTTTTAGCCTGTTCGATTGGCGTGTGGTTTAGCTTCCAGGCGTTGGTTAACGTCGGTGCTGCCGCGGGCATGCTGCCGACCAAAGGTCTGACGCTGCCGCTGATCAGTTACGGTGGTTCCAGTCTGATTATTATGTCGACGGCTATCGTACTGTTATTGCGTATTGATTATGAAACGCGTCTGGCAAAAGCGCAGGCGTTTACACGAGGTGCCCGATGAGTGGTAAGCGACTGATGGTGATGGCTGGCGGAACCGGTGGGCATGTATTCCCCGGGCTGGCAGTAGCACACCATCTGATGGAGCAAGGCTGGCAGGTTCGCTGGCTTGGCACCGCAGACCGAATGGAAGCGGATCTGGTTCCCAAACACGGCATCGAGATTGATTTTATTCGCATCACCGGCCTGCGCGGCAAAGGTGTGAAAGCTCTGTTACTGGCACCGATGCGCATTTTCTCCGCCTGGCGTCAGGCGCGGGCGATTTTGAAAGCGTATCAGCCAGACGTGGTGCTGGGGATGGGCGGCTATGTCTCCGGTCCCGGCGGGTTGGCGGCCTGGAGTTGCGGTATCCCGGTGGTGCTGCATGAACAAAATGGTATTGCCGGACTGACCAATAAATGGCTGTCCAAAATTGCCAAAAAAGTGCTGCAGGCGTTTCCAGGTGCGTTTCCGAATGCCGATGTGGTTGGCAACCCGGTGCGTACCGACGTGCTGGCGCTGCCGTTACCCGGCGAGCGACTGGCCGGGCGTGAAGGCCCGATTCGTGTGTTAGTGATCGGCGGTAGCCAGGGCGCGCGAATACTGAACCAGACGCTGCCCCAGGTCGCGGCGAAAATGGCTGATGGCATCACGCTCTGGCATCAGACCGGCAAAGGCGCGCTGGATAGCGTGCGAAAGGCTTATCAGGACGTCGGGCAAACGCAGCATAAAGTCACCGAGTTTATCGATGATATGGCTGCGGCCTACGCCTGGGCTGATGTGGTGGTGTGTCGTTCGGGCGCGTTAACCGTCAGCGAAATCGCTGCCGCCGGTTTACCAGCGATTTTTGTGCCGTTTCAGCATAAAGATCGTCAGCAGTACTGGAATGCACTGCCGCTGGAGCAAGCGGGTGCAGCCAAAATTTTTGAGCAGCCGCAGTTTACGGCGGATGTGGTGGCAGAAACGCTGGCAGGCTGGGATCGCCCAACGCTGCTGCTGATGGCTGAAAAGGCACGCGCAGCGTCGATTCCGGACGCGACACAACGCGTCGCTGACGCCGTCGCCGCCACGGCATTATAAATATGATTTTCAGGGGCCGGATCAACACGGCTCGCAACAGGCAGAAAAGATGAATACACAACAATTGGCGAAACTGCGTTTAATGGTGCCCGAGATGCGTCGCGTCCGGCACATTCACTTTGTCGGCATCGGTGGTGCTGGCATGGGCGGTATTGCCGAAGTGTTGGCCAACGAAGGTTATGAGATTAGTGGTTCTGATTTAGCGCCGAACCCGGTTACCCAGCATCTGGCGGCCCTTGGCGTCACCATTTATTTTAACCATCGCCCGGAAAACGTCAGTGACGCCAGCGTAGTGGTGGTGTCGACGGCAGTTTCTCAGGATAACCCGGAGATCGTTGCCGCACGTGAGGCCCGTATCCCGGTGATCCGCCGTGCTGAAATGCTGGCTGAACTGATGCGCTACCGTCACGGTATTGCGGTTGCCGGTACGCACGGTAAAACCACCACCACGGCGATGGTTTCCAGTATTTATGCTGAAGGTGGCCTGGACCCGACTTTTGTTAACGGTGGTCTGGTTAAAGCGGCGGGCACGCATGCTCGCCTGGGCAGCAGCCGTTATCTGATTGCCGAAGCGGATGAGAGCGACGCGTCGTTCCTGCATCTGCAACCGATGGTGGCGATTGTCACCAATATTGAAGCCGACCATATGGATACTTACCAGGGCGACTTCGAAAATCTGAAGCAGACGTTTATTAACTTCCTGCATAACCTGCCGTTTTATGGTCGTGCAGTAATGTGTATTGATGATGCCGTTATCCGCGACTTGCTGCCGCGGGTTGGCCGTCAGGTGACGACTTACGGTTTCAGTGATGATGCTGACGTGCGTATCGAAAATTATCAGCAGCACGGTGCTCAGGGCCATTTCACGCTGGTGCGCCACGATAAGCCGTTAATGAACGTCACGCTTAACGCACCAGGCCGACATAACGCGCTGAATGCTGCCGCTGCTGTAGCAGTGGCCAGTGAAGAAGGCATTGAGGATGAAGATATTCTCAGCGCGCTGGAGAGCTTCCAGGGCACTGGCCGCCGCTTCGACTTCCTCGGCGAATACCCGCTGGCTAACGTCAACGGTGCTGAAGGTAGCGCGATGCTGGTTGATGACTACGGTCATCACCCAACCGAAGTCGATGCGACGATTAAAGCGGCACGCGCCGGCTGGCCAGATAAGAAACTGGTCATGATTTTCCAGCCGCACCGTTATACGCGTACCCGTGATCTGTACGACGATTTTGCCAATGTGCTGTCGCAGGTAGACGTGCTGTTAATGCTGGATGTTTATGCCGCTGGCGAGTCGGCGATCCCGGGTGCTGACAGTCGATCGCTGTGCCGCACCATTCGTGGCCGTGGCAAAGTCGATCCGATCCTGGTTCCCGATCATGACGACGTGCTGGAGATGCTGGCTCCGACTCTGTCAGGCAACGATCTGATCCTGGTTCAGGGTGCCGGCAACGTAGGTAAAATCGCCCGTAAACTGGCGGATAACAAGTTACAACCGCAAATCACTAATGGAGAAGAACATCATGGCTGAGAAAGTAGCGGTATTGCTGGGTGGGACCTCCGCAGAACGTGATGTGTCTTTGCTTTCAGGCAGTGCGGTTCTGGCAGGGTTGCAGCAGGCGGGTATTAACGCGCATGCTGTCGATATTCGTGACTTTTCGCCAATGCGCCTGAAAGAAGAAGGTTTTGCCAAAGCGTTTATCGCTCTGCATGGCCGTGGCGGGGAAGACGGGACGTTACAGGGGCTGCTGGAGTTTCTGCAAATTCCTTACACCGGCAGCGGCGTGATGGCTTCGGCCATCACCATGGATAAGATGCGCACCAAACTGCTGTGGCAGGGCGCGGGTCTGCCAGTGTCACCGTATGTGGTGATTAACCGTCAGCAGATGAATGCTGGGGTGACGGGCGAACTGGCTGAACGCATCGCCGCGCTGGGTATGCCGGTGTTTGTGAAACCAAGTTGCGAAGGTTCCAGCGTCGGTATCTCGCGTGTTAATCAGCCTGCTGATCTGCCAGCAGCGCTGGAAGAAGCGTTCCGTCATGATGACGAAGTGCTGGTTGAGAAATTTTTAAGTGGCCCTGAGTACACGGTGGCGATTGTCGGCGAAGACATTCTGCCGTCGATTCGTATTCAGCCGGCCAGTGATTTTTATGATTATCAGGCCAAGTACATCTCTGATGATACTGAGTACTTCTGCCCAAGCGGCCTGACCGCCGAACGCGAAGCCGAATTAAGCGCGTTGGTGATGGATGCGTGGCGTGCGCTGGGTTGCAGCGGCTGGGGTCGGGTTGATGTAATGATGGATAGCGAAGGCGCTTTCTGTCTGCTGGAGGTTAATACCTCGCCGGGCATGACCAGCCATAGTCTGGTACCGATGGCAGCGAAGCAGGCAGGTCTCTCTTTCTCGCAGCTGGTAACCCGTATTCTGGAGCTGGCTGACTGATATGTCTCAGGCGGCTCTGAATGTACGTAACCGGGAAGCGCAGGAGAAGGCGCGCACCGGACGCAGTAATGGCTCACGGCTGGCAGGCATTATTTTCCTGCTCATGGTGTTAGGCACCATGGCGTTCGGCGGGCTGGTGGTGCTGAAGTGGATGAATGACGCGTCGCGCTTGCCGCTGTCGAGGCTGGTGGTGACCGGAAAAACCCATTACACCACCCATGACGATATTCGCCAGGCGATTTTGTCACTGGGCTCGCCGGGAACGTTTATGTCGCAGGACGTTAACGTTATTCAGCAGCAAATTGAACGTCTGCCGTGGATTCAGCAGGTAAGTGTGCGTAAGCAGTGGCCGGACGAATTAAAGATTCATCTGGTTGAATATGTTCCGGTTGCGCGCTGGAATGACCTGCATATGGTTGATGCTGAGGGTAAATCATTCAGCGTCCCGGCAAATCATCTTGGCAAGGAAGAGATGCCGATGCTGTATGGCCCTGAAGGCAGCGAGCAGGAAGTCCTCACCGGTTATCGCGAGATGAGCCAGGTGCTGGCAGCAGATAAGTTTAAGTTGAAGATGGCCTCAATGACGGCACGACGTTCATGGCAGCTGGTGACGGGCGACGATATCCGCATCGAACTTGGACGTAATGATGACATGAAGCGTTTGAAGCGTTTTATGCAGCTCTATCCTTCGCTACAGCAGCAGGCGACGGCAGAGAACAAACGCATCGATTACGTAGATCTGCGTTATGACTCTGGCGCGGCAGTAGGATGGGCACCGGCATTTATTGAGCCGCAGGACAGTAACCAGCAACAGAATCAGGCACAGGCTAAACAACAATGATCAAGTCGACGGACAGAAAACTGGTAGTTGGACTCGAGATCGGCACCGCGAAGGTTGCCGCTTTAGTAGGGGAAGTTCTGCCCGATGGCATGGTCAATATTATCGGGGTCGGCAGCTGTCCTTCCCGCGGTATGGATAAAGGCGGCGTTAACGATCTGGAATCGGTAGTGAAGTGCGTACAGCGCGCTATCGATCAGGCTGAACTGATGGCCGACTGCCAGATTTCGTCGGTTTACCTCGCATTATCGGGCAAACACATCAGTTGCCAGAATGAAATCGGGATGGTTCCGATTTCCGAAGAGGAAGTGACACAGGAAGATGTAGAGAATGTGGTACATACTGCTAAGTCAGTCCGCGTTCGTGATGAGCATCGTATTCTGCATGTTATTCCTCAGGAATATGCGATCGACTATCAGGAAGGGATCAAAAATCCGGTCGGTTTATCCGGCGTGCGTATGCAGGCAAAAGTGCATTTGATCACCTGTCACAACGACATGGCAAAAAACATTGTTAAAGCCGTTGAACGTTGTGGCCTCAAAGTTGACCAACTGATCTTTGCCGGTCTGGCATCAAGCTTTGCGGTGCTGACCGAGGATGAACGCGAGCTGGGCGTTTGCGTGGTGGATGTCGGCGGTGGCACCATGGATATCGCGGTCTATACTGGCGGCGCACTGCGTCACACTAAAGTGATTCCGTATGCTGGCAATGTGGTAACCAGCGATATCGCTTACGCCTTCGGCACGCCGCCAACCGATGCTGAAGCGATCAAAGTTCGCCATGGTTGTGCCCTTGGCTCCATCGTGGGCAAAGACGAAAACGTCGAAGTACCGAGCGTCGGTGGGCGTCCGCCAAGAAGTCTGCAGCGTCAGACGCTGGCTGAAGTCATTGAACCGCGTTACACCGAACTGCTGAATCTGGTTAATGAAGAGATTCTGCAGTTGCAGGAACAGCTGCGTCAGCAGGGCGTAAAACACCATCTGGCGGCGGGGATTGTTCTGACCGGCGGTGCGGCACAAATTGAAGGGCTGGCTGCCTGTGCCCAGCGTGTTTTTCACACGCAGGTACGAATTGGCCAGCCGCTGAACATAACCGGTTTAACCGATTATGCTCAGGAGCCTTACTACTCAACAGCGGTAGGCTTACTGCACTACGGAAAAGAGTCTCACCTGAACGGTGAAGCTGATATTGAAAAAAGAGCCTCGGTCGGTAACTGGTTTAAACGTATCAACAGCTGGCTGAGAAAAGAGTTTTAATTTTTAGTAAAGGGGATTCTTACCTAAAAAAATTTCGCATTACGGCTAACACCGCTGTAGCGTGAAAGATAACAGGTATTATTAGATCCCCAGGCGACAGGCACATAACGGAGAGAAATTATGTTTGAACCTATGGAATTAACCAATGACGCGGTGATTAAAGTCATCGGCGTCGGCGGGGGCGGTGGCAATGCCGTAGAGCATATGGTGCGTGAGCGCATCGAAGGTGTTGAATTCTTCGCTGTGAATACTGACGCGCAAGCGTTACGTAAAACTGCGGTCGGTCAGACGATTCAAATTGGTAATGGAATCACCAAAGGTCTGGGTGCTGGTGCAAACCCGGAAGTCGGTCGTAACTCTGCTGAGGAAGATCGTGAAGCACTGCGTTCAGCTCTGGAAGGCGCTGACATGGTGTTTATCGCCGCTGGTATGGGTGGCGGTACTGGTACCGGTGCAGCGCCTGTCGTTGCCGAAGTGGCGAAAGATTTAGGTATCCTGACGGTTGCCGTGGTGACCAAGCCTTTCAATTTTGAAGGCAAAAAGCGCATGGCCTTTGCCGAGCAGGGTATCGCCGAGCTGTCCAAGCATGTCGATTCACTGATTACTATTCCTAACGACAAGCTGCTGAAAGTGCTGGGCCGTGGTATCTCTCTGCTCGACGCATTCGGTGCGGCTAACGACGTACTGAAAGGCGCGGTGCAGGGTATCGCCGAGCTGATCACCCGTCCGGGTCTGATGAACGTCGACTTCGCTGACGTGCGTACCGTGATGTCTGAAATGGGTTACGCAATGATGGGTTCTGGCGTCGCTTGTGGTGAAGACCGTGCGGAAGAAGCCGCAGAAATGGCGATCTCCAGCCCACTGCTGGAAGATATCGACCTTTCTGGTGCGCGTGGCGTGCTGGTTAACATCACCGCGGGCTTTGACCTGCGTCTGGATGAGTTCGAAACCGTGGGTAACACCATCCGTGCTTTCGCGTCTGATAACGCGACAGTGGTGATTGGTACTTCTCTCGACCCGGAAATGAATGACGAACTGCGTGTGACTGTGGTTGCGACCGGTATCGGCATGGACAAACGTCCAGAAATTACGCTGGTTACCAACAAGCAATCCAGCCAGCCAGTGATGGATCATCGCTACCAGCAGCACGGTATGGCTCCACTGCCTCAGGAGCAAAAACCGGCCGCGAAAGTGGTGAACGATCAAAGTGCACAGACCAATAAAGAACCAGATTATCTGGATATTCCAGCCTTCCTGCGTAAGCAGGCTGACTAAGAATTGCCTGAGAATTTGGATTCTCCGCTCTTTGTGCTAAAATGTTCGCCCGTCAGTGATATACACTGGCGGTCGGATGAGTAATTTTTGCGAGATAATGCGATGATCAAACAACGGACATTAAAACGTATTGTTCAGGCGACTGGAGTCGGTTTACATACCGGCAAAAAAGTCACGCTGACTTTACGCCCTGCGTCGGCTAACACCGGGGTCATCTATCGTCGCACTGACTTGAATCCACCGGTTGATTTCCCGGCTGATGCCAAATCCGTGCGTGATACCATGCTCTCAACTTGCCTGGTTAATGAGCATGGCGTGCGTATTTCAACAGTCGAGCACCTGAACGCAGCACTTTCCGGTCTGGGTATTGATAACATTGTGGTTGAAGTTGATGCGCCTGAAATCCCGATTATGGACGGCAGCGCAGCACCCTTTGTCTATCTGCTGATGGACGCAGGCATTGAAGAGCTGAACAGCGCCAAGAAATTTGTTCGCGTCAAACAACCAGTCCGGGTTGAAGACGGTGACAAATGGGCTGAGATCAAGCCATACAATGGTTTTTCGCTGGACTTTACCATCGATTTTAACCATCCGGCGATTGATTCCAGCGCGCAGCGTTACAGCATGAACTTCTCTGCTGAAGCGTTTGTGCGTCAGATCAGCCGTGCACGTACTTTCGGCTTTATGCGTGAAATCGAATATCTGCAGTCCCGCGGCCTGTGCCTCGGCGGCAGCTTCGATTGTGCAATCGTGGTGGATGACTACCGCGTATTGAACGAAGACGGTTTACGCTTTGAAGACGAATTTGTCCGTCACAAAATGCTTGATGCGATCGGTGACCTGTTTATGTGTGGCCACAATATCATTGGTGCGTTTACCGCATTCAAATCTGGTCATGCATTAAATAACAAGCTGTTGCAGGCGGTTATGGCGAAGCAGGAGGCCTGGGAATGGGCAACGTTTGAAGACGAAGCCGAACTTCCGCTGGCATTCAAGGCACCAAATCTGGTTCTGGCGTAAGCCTGAACTGACTATTACGACTGGTTGAGCTGGTACTCTCTCCGGCCAGTGAGGCCAGTCGTTCTATTATTTTTCCTCTTTCAGTAATCCCATCTACTGCCTCCAATGCCGCGTTACTGCCGGTTTTTCGTGTTTAGCTGCTGTTTTCTTGTGCAGATAACCGGACATTTCCCGCTGCGGATAGATATATCCTGATGTCGACAGTGACTAATAATGGTAATATTTGGCCTCAGTAAAACTATTGATTTCAGTGACCCCAGCCGCAGAGGTTTGGGCGCAGTGGCGGAAAAAAGTGATCGGCATTCTTAATCGTTGGCGACAATTTGGCAGGCGTTACTTCTGGCCGCATCTCCTGTTGGGGATGGTCGCGGCGAGTTTTGGCCTGCCTGTCACCCATGCCAGCGAGCAGAGAAGCCCTGAAACGTCATCCAATAGCCTGACTATTGGTAAAGTCGCACGTTTTGACAGCCTGGCGCTGCTACAGGAAAGCGCACGTCGTCCGAACTTTAACGTCGATTACTGGCACCAGCATGCGATCCGCATCGTTATTCGCCACCTCTCTTTTGCCTTAACGCCACAGCATCTGCCGACGGCAGAGCAGGCGTTACCGCTTGAAGTCCAGAAACTCGCGCTGCTCGACACGCTCAATGCGTTATTGACTCACGAGTCTCGTCCTCCGGTTATTATCCGTGATACTCCACGCCGTAATGAAGCGCTGCGCGCTGCTTATCACAGCGGTTTGTGGCTGGCGCAGGTTCAGGGCATTCGTGCCGGACCGGCTACTCTCGCCTGAACGATTCAGAGCACAGCTCTACAAACTTAAATAATCAAAACAACGCTGTAAGCCGTATAAAAGCCCGGCTGGAGAGAAGTATTTATTATGTTGACGACAATTTTAACCAAGGTTTTTGGTAGCCGTAACGATCGTACTTTACGCCGTATGCGTAAAGCTGTAGATGCCATCAATAAGATGGAGCCGGAATTTGTAAAGCTTACTGACGATGAGCTGAAAGCCAAAACTGACGAATTCCGCGCGCGCCTGAAAAAGGGCGAAACCGTAGACAGCCTGATTCCTGAAGCTTTTGCCACCGTACGTGAAGCCAGTAAGCGCGTGTTCGGCATGCGTCACTTTGACGTCCAGCTGCTTGGCGGTATGGTACTGAACGACCGCTGCATCGCGGAAATGCGCACCGGTGAAGGTAAAACTCTGACCGCGACGCTGCCTGCTTATCTGAATGCGTTAAGCGGTAAAGGCGTACACGTTGTCACCGTCAACGATTATCTGGCACAGCGTGATGCCGAGAATAACCGTGGGCTGTTCGAATTTCTCGGCCTGAGCATCGGTATCAATCTGCCAGGTATGCCAGCGCCGGCGAAACGCGAGGCCTACGCCGCCGACATCACTTACGGTACTAATAACGAATACGGCTTTGACTACCTGCGTGACAATATGGCGTTCAGCCCTGAAGAGCGCGTACAGCGTAAGCTGCACTATGCACTGGTGGATGAAGTTGACTCAATTCTGATCGATGAAGCGCGTACCCCACTGATCATCTCCGGCCCGGCTGAAGACAGCTCTGAGATGTATACCAAAGTTAATAAAATCATTCCTCACCTGATCCGTCAGGAGAAAGAAGACTCTGATACTTTCCAGGGCGAAGGCCACTTCTCGGTTGATGAGAAAGCGCGCCAGGTTCACCTGACCGAGCGCGGCCTGGTGAATATTGAAGAGCTGCTGGTCAGCGAAGGCATTATGGAAGAGGGTGAATCACTTTACTCGCCAACCAACATTATGCTGATGCACCACGTGACGGCGGCACTGCGCGCGCACGTGCTGTTTACCCGCGACGTCGACTACATCGTGAAAGACGGTGAAGTCATTATCGTTGATGAGCACACCGGTCGTACCATGCAGGGTCGTCGCTGGTCTGATGGCCTGCATCAGGCAATTGAAGCAAAAGAAGGCGTTGAGATTCAGAACGAAAACCAGACTCTGGCTTCTATCACCTTCCAGAACTACTTCCGTCTGTACGAAAAGCTGGCTGGGATGACCGGTACAGCGGACACCGAAGCATTTGAGTTCAGCTCTATCTACAAGCTGGATACCATTGTGGTGCCAACCAACCGTCCTATGGTGCGTAAAGATCTGCCGGACCTGGTCTACATGACAGAGAAAGAGAAGATCGATGCCATTATCGAAGATATCCGCGAGCGTACCGTTAATGGTCAGCCAATTCTGGTGGGTACTATTTCAATTGAGAAATCTGAAGTGGTTTCCCATGAGCTGGAACGTGCGGGTATTAAGCACAGCGTACTGAACGCCAAGTTCCACGCCCGTGAAGCAGACATCGTGGCACAGGCCGGTCAGCCAGGCGCAGTAACCATCGCCACCAACATGGCCGGTCGTGGTACTGATATCGTGCTGGGTGGTAGCTGGCAGGCAGAGATTGCCAATCTTGAAGCGCCAACGGCCGAACAGATTGAAGCGATTAAAGCCGCGTGGAAAATCCGTCATGATGCCGTGCTGGCGTCCGGCGGTCTGCATATTATCGGTACTGAGCGTCATGAATCACGCCGCATCGATAACCAGCTGCGTGGTCGTTCCGGCCGTCAGGGTGACCAGGGTTCATCGCGCTTCTATCTGTCGATGGAAGATGCACTGATGCGTATTTTCGCCTCCGATCGCGTCTCTAATATGATGCGTAAACTGGGAATGAAACCAGGCGAAGCGATTGAGCATCCATGGGTAACCAAGGCGATTGCCAATGCGCAGCGTAAAGTAGAAAGCCGCAACTTTGATATTCGTAAGCAGCTGCTGGAATATGATGACGTTGCCAACGATCAGCGCCGCGCGATTTACACCCAGCGTAATGAACTGCTGGACGTGTCTGACGTGAGCGAAACCATTAACAGCATCCGCGATGATGTGTTCAAAACCACCATCGATACCTATATTCCGCCGCAGTCACTGGAAGAGATGTGGGATGTTGCTGGTCTGGAAGAGCGTCTGAAAAACGATTTCGATCTGGAAATGCCGATTGCTGAGTGGCTGGACAAAGAACCTGAGCTGCATGAAGAGACGCTGCGTGAGCGCATCATGGAGCAGGGCAAAGAAGTCTATCTGCGTAAAGAAGAAGTGGTTGGCACCGAGATGATGCGTAACTTCGAGAAAGGCGTGATGCTGCAAACGCTTGACTCGCTGTGGAAAGAGCATCTGGCGGCAATGGACTACCTGCGTCAGGGCATCCATCTGCGTGGCTACGCGCAGAAAGATCCGAAGCAGGAGTACAAGCGTGAATCTTTCGCTATGTTTGGCGCGATGCTGGAATCACTGAAATACGAAGTGATCAGCACCCTGTGTAAAGTGCAGGTGCGTATGCCAGAAGAAGTGGAAGCGATGGAAGAGCAGCGCCGCCAGGAAGCTGAGCGCCTGCAACAGCAGCAGCATTTAAGCCATGTCGACAGTGAGACTCTGGCAGCAGAAGAGCTGTCTGGCCAGACCGGTGAGCGAAAAGTGGGTCGTAACGATCCTTGCCCATGCGGTTCTGGTAAGAAGTTCAAGCAGTGTCATGGCCGTTTAGCCTGATAATCCTTTCCTCCCCCGGCCTACGGGGGAGGAGGATCAAAAAGGGAGTTGAACAATGAAGCACCTGCAAGTTGCGGTCGGTATCATTCGCAATGCCAGTAAGCAAATCTTCCTCGCGCAGCGCTCAGCCAGTTCTCATATGGCCAATATGTGGGAGTTTCCCGGTGGAAAAATTGAAGCTGACGAAACTGCCGCGCAGGCATTAAGCCGCGAGCTGTTGGAAGAGACCGGAATTGAGGTTACGACGGCGGTGCCTTTCGATACTGCCGATCATACTTATCAGGATGTTCGCGTAACGCTGCACTTCTTTATGGTCGAAGGCTGGAACGGTGAGCCCTATGGCCGTGAAGGACAACCGATGCGCTGGGTGCCGCAAGCTGAACTGGTGGCGGAAGAGTTTCCACCGGCGAACAGCCCGATTGTGGCACGGTTGCTGGCTGAATAATTGCTTCACTGCCTGAATGGCGGCGTTACCGCCGCCGCTTCAGAGCGATCAATGACGATTGATCTGCTCTTCGCTCCAGTCATCGCTATCTGACAAATCACCGCTACTGGCAATCCGCTTCTCTTCTGCCGCCCACTCACCAAGATCAATCAGCTGACAGCGCTTACTGCAGAACGGCCGAAACTGGCTCAGTTCATCCCAGATCACATCTTTGCCACAGGTCGGGCAGTTTACTACGGTCACTTCATCTTTCATTACGGCAAACCTTTAACAACAAGCCAGTTCAAAATCGAGTCGGGCAGGGACCTCACCGCGCTCACTGTCGAGAGGCAGAAAACGGATCGCATAACGGCTTTTATGCCCCGAAACTTGTGGATACAGCGAATCTTCCAGCATCAGCTGTAAACGCAGCAGATCGGCTCCCTCGGCGTTATCCTGAAAGAAACCATTCAGGCTGGTGTGACGACGAAAAATCCCTGACTGACGAATCAAATCAAGCGTCAGAGTCAGCGCTTCACGCAGTGGAGCCAGTGAGTCCATCCAGATTGCTACCTGAGCATCACGCACCGCTTGATCAACATGCAGCCAGATATGCAGCGTCGGCAGATCAAAACTACAACAGCCACCGGGAATACTCAGGCGCTGGCGCACCAGGCCAATCAACCGGTCTTCCCGCAACAGCTGACCCATACGCGGCGCACCCATCAGCGTGGTCGAGCATTTTTTCAGGCGGCCGCTTAACGAATTAATCAGTTCCATATCGACTCCCGGCACTTCTGCCCAGGATCGCAATTTTTGCTGCTGGCGCTCCAGCTCTTTCAGGATATCAGTACGCAGTTCACCGCGTTCAAAAACATCCAATAATTCAGCGGTATTGCGGAAGAAGGTCAGTGCGCCAAGGTGATCGGTAATCTGCTGGCTGGCCTGCAGCTGCTTGAGTAAAAATTCAATGCGTAGCCAGGTACGCATTTTTTCATTCAGTGGATGCTCAAAAAGAATCGTTGTGCTCATGCGGTTAATCCTGTTTCGCTGACGCCGCCAGCGCGAGATAACGCTGGTGTAATGCAGCAATAAGTGGCGCTACGCTTTCGGGTAACCCACTGTTATCAATGACATCATCAGCTACGGCCAGCCGCGCCTCACGCGTTGCCTGCGCAGCAAGAATTTTGTTAGCGTGTTCAAGGCTGATATTGTCGCGTGCCATGGTGCGGGCCAGCTGAATCGACGGCTCAACATCAACCACCAACACGCGATCCGCCAGCTGATGCAAATTGTTCTCTACCAGCAGCGGCACCACCCACAGGCTCCACGGAGACTGGCTTTCAGCCAGCTGGCGACGAGTTTGCTGATGGATTAATGGATGAAGTAAATTATTCAGCCATAGTTTATCTGCCGGTTCGCTAAAAATACGCTGACGCAGGCTGGCACGATTCAGAGTGCCGTCGGCATTCAGCATTTCATCACCGAACTTTTCGCTAATAGCCTGTAATGCTGGCTGGCCAGGCTCCACCACCTGGCGGGCGATGACATCAGCATCGACCACATCAACGCCCAGTTCGGCAAAGGCATTGGCGATGGTGCTTTTTCCACTGCCGATGCCACCGGTCAGTGCGACGATATAGCCCATAAACCCTATTCCAGATTAACTTGCGAAAATAAGTCATCATTCAGTCGGTTAATGCAATAACGAGCCTGAATTTTGAGGACCGGATCACAAGTGAGTTTCACAGGTAAATTTAAGGGATTGTAGCGTAAATAAAGCTGTTTTCGCAGTCTTGTTGTTGCGATTTTAGCGCGTATGATAGCTTCACTGGAGCTGGGCAGCAGCACCCGATCGTCAGATCGTCGCCACTAACCAGGAAATATGTCATGCGTATCGAAGAAGATTTAAAACTGGGCTTCAAAGATGTTCTTATCCGGCCAAAGCGTTCCACGCTGAAGAGCCGCTCTCAGGTTGAGCTGGAACGTCAGTTCACCTTCAAACACTCAGCGATAGCCTGGTCAGGCGTTCCCATCATTGCCGCTAACATGGATACCGTTGGTTCTTTCCGCATGGCAGAAGCGCTGGCGTCATTTGATATTCTTACCGCGGTACATAAGCATTACAGCGTTGAGCAGTGGCAGGAATTTGTCGCGCGCGTCCCGGAAACTATCCTTAAACATGTGATGGTTTCAACCGGAACCTCTGAGGCTGACTTTATTAAAATGAAGCAGATTCTGGCACTCTCTCCGGCACTTAACTTTATCTGTATCGATGTGGCAAATGGCTACTCTGAGCACTTTGTTGAGTTCTTACAGCGCGCGCGTGAAGCCTGTCCGGGTAAAACCATCTGTGCCGGCAACGTAGTGACCGGTGAAATGGTCGAAGAGCTGATTCTTTCCGGTGCTGATATTGTCAAAGTGGGCATTGGTCCTGGCTCAGTCTGTACGACCCGGGTTAAAACCGGCGTTGGCTATCCGCAGCTTTCGGCAGTGATCGAATGTGCTGATGCGGCGCACGGCCTGGGCGGCCAGATCGTCAGTGACGGTGGCTGCGCGGTGCCGGGCGATGTGGCGAAGGCCTTTGGCGGCGGAGCAGACTTTGTGATGCTGGGCGGTATGCTGGCGGGCCACAACGAATGTGAAGGCACGATCGTGGAAGAGAATGGCGAACAGTTTATGCTGTTCTACGGTATGAGCTCGGAATCAGCCATGAAGCGCCATGTTGGCGGCGTTGCGCAATATCGTGCAGCAGAAGGCAAAACGGTGAAGCTACCGCTGCGCGGCCCGGTTGAGGATACAGCGCGCGATATTCTTGGCGGCCTGCGTTCAGCCTGCACATATGTTGGCGCGGAACGACTGAAAGAGCTGACCAAGCGCACCACCTTTATCCGGGTGGCCGAGCAGGAAAACCGCGTGTTTAACCGTTAAATCCAACCGGCAGGGCGGCTTTATTTACCGCCGCCCGCTATCCCAGCGCATCCCCCAGTCCAAAAATCGGCAGATACATTGCCACCACCAGAATGCCAACAATTGCGCCAATCACCACCATCATCAGTGGCTCCAGCGTGGCGGCCAGACTTTCGGCCAGTTCGTGAGTGTGCTCCTCATGCCACTGTGCGAGGCGCGCCAGTAATACATCCAGAGATCCCGCCTCTTCACCCACTTTGATCAGCTGATGGCAAAGCGGAGTAAAAAGTTTATGTTGCACCAATGCCTGATGCAGCGGCTTACCCGCCGCAATATGCTGCTGAAGCTGGACGATTGCTTCGCGCCATAAACAGTGGCTCAGGGTGTTCTCCACCGCTTGCAAGCTTTGCAATAAGGTTAGTCCGGCGCGTTGAGTAAGCGTCAGGGTGGTATAGATCTGGCTGAGCTGACTGCCGCGGTACAGCCGGGCGATCAGCGGCACGCGCAGCATCAGCCGTTGTTCGCTACGCTGCCAGCTGATGCGCTTTTTACGCTGGCTGCGCCAGAGTAAAGTGGTTGCCGCTATCGCCAGCGTCAGTGGTACAAAGCTGTTTTGCAGCAGCAGCGACAGCGCCATGACTCCTGCGGTAAAAGCCGGTAGCGGCGCATCGAATACCGCATAGATTGAGACAAATTCCGGCAGCACAAATACCAGCATACCCACGGTGACGGCCAGTGCCACCGCCAGAATAAACAGCGGATAGCGTAGCGCTTTCACCACTTTTTTTTGCAGTTGTTGCTGGCGCTCCTGCTGGGTGGCCAGCTGAAAGCAGCACTCATCCAGCTGACCGGTAACCTCACCGACGTGCATCAGGGCAGGGAACAGGGGTGGGAAAATTTCCGGCCAGCGGCTCAGTGCCTGGGAGAACGGTTCTCCCTGCTCGATCTTTGCCTGAATATCCAGTAACAGCGCCTGCCAGCCGGGATGCGGATGGCCTTCAGCCAACAGCTTTAGTCCCTGAGACAGCGTCATTCCGGCTTTCAGTAACGTTGCCAGCTGGCGAATTAGCATGATTTTTTGCTGCCATTGCCACTCGCCGGGACGATAGCTTTTACCTGCTTTGATACGCACCGGCGAGTGACCGGCATCCATCAGCGCTTGCATTACTGCCAGCGAACTTTGGCTCAGATGGGCACCTTCAATAAAGTCGCCTTTGGCATCAATAGCCTGCCAGCTAAACAGCGTATGTTTCGCCATCACAGGCACCCACAATGCGGTTAACTTCATCCAGTGAGGTCTCGCCGCGATTTACCGCATGCAGACCTTCCGTGAACAGCGAGTTCAGCCCCTGCTGTTGTGCCAGCGTGGCGAGTTCATCCGGGGTGGCATTGGCCGCGATGGCTTGCTGCAGCGGCTCGCTGATCGGCAACAGCTCAAACAGCGCCAGCCGGCCGTAATAACCGGAAAAGCAGTGATCACAGCCGCTGGCTCGCCAGCTCTGCACGCTGCCTGACCAAAGCGCTGGCGGAAAATGGCTAATGACGTGATCCGGCTGGCGACAGTGCGTGCACAAACGCCGCACCAGACGTTGCGCAATCACCAGTTTTAACGCCGACGCCAGCAGGTAACCGGGAATACCCATCTGGCCGAGTCGCGTCAGCGTTTCACTGGTTGAATTCGTGTGTAAGGTCGACAGCACCAGATGCCCGGTTTGTGCGGCTTTGATGGCAATTTCCGCAGTTTCACCATCGCGAATTTCCCCTAACATAATCACATCCGGATCCTGACGCAGCAGCGCCCGCAGCACGCGATGAAAATCCAGCCCGGACTTGCTGTTGATTTGCGTTTGATTAACGCCCGGCAAAGGGATTTCAACCGGATCCTCAACGCTGCAGAGGTTTTGCCCCGGATGATTTAACGCGCTTAACCCGCTGTAGAGCGTGAAGGTTTTGCCACTGCCGGTTGGGCCAGTGACTAAAATCAGCCCCTGCGGGCGTGCCAACGCCTCGCGATAACATTTAAGCGCTTCAGCGGGCATACCGAGTTTGTTAAGATCGATGGCGACGGTTTCACTCTGAAGCAGGCGAACCACCGCTTTTTCGCCAAAACGCGTTGGTAAAGTCGACAGCCGAAACGACTCGTTCTTCGCGTTCAGTTCAAGGGTAAACTGCCCGTCCTGTGGCATACGTCGCTCGGCGATATCGAGATTACCTAATATTTTCAGACGGGCGATCAGCGAGGCGGTTACGCCATCATAGTTGCCTTTTAGCGGATGCAGCACGCCATCAATTCGCAGCCGCACGCGTAAACCGCTGGCTTGTGGTTCAAAATGGATATCGGAAGCGCGTCGCTGAACCGCGGCCAGCAAGATCTGATTGACCAGATCTACCGCAGAGGCGCTGTAGGTTTCGTCAGGCGCGCTTTCGCGCGCCATCTGTCGGGCCGGGTCAATCTGGCCATACTGCTCGATACGTGCCTGCGGCCAGCAATCTACCGTCACTTCACACTGGCTGGCGAAGCGCAGTGCTTCAATCATCTGCGCATCCGCCGTTTCACTGACGGCCACATGCAGCCGTTGTGCGCTGTGCTCAAGAATGATCGCCTGATAACGCTGGCAGAGTGTCTGAATCGTGCGTTGGTTTTCACTGTTCATCAGTTTATCGCCGTTACGTCATCAAAACGGAACACATCATTACAGGCCTCCACCAGACTTGCCTGGCTGCTGCTACAGGCGCGCTGCCAGTTCATCCGGCCTTCAGTACTGTTCCATACCGGATTTAACACCACGCTCAGGCCTGTCAGGCTCTCCTGCCCGACCAGCGTAATCACTCCGGCGGTTACCGCAACGCTCAGCACATAGCGGGAGCCGATACCCACCGGCACGCCGTTACTGCCGGCGCTACAAGTGGTGGTTGCGCCGCGCTCGACAGTACAGAGCTCCACGGCAGTTTTGTACGGCATCATGGTTTGCAGCATGTCGGTCAGTGCGGCTTTTTGCAGATAGTTTTGATAAGCCGGTATGCCTATCGCGCTGAGAATGGCGACAATTCCCACCACAATCATCAGTTCAATCAGGGTAAATCCGCGTTGCTTGTCCATCGCTGTTGCTCTCCTTAAGTTGTCAGAGGGCACCTTAAGCAGCCTGGATCTGATGCACCAGCAGCAAAGCAGTACGCTGCGAGAGAACTCGACAACCATTTTTGTCAGCAAGCAGCAGGTGACAGACGAAATGGAAGCCACTTCGCAAATTAACGGCAGGGTATCAGCGAGACATCCGGGGGTGATCTGTCACTCCCGGATGACAAAAAGTATCAGGAGGCGGATTTGAAGCGCATGGAGAGATCCAGCGCGCGGATATGTTTAGTCAGTGCGCCAACGGAGATGTAGTCGATGCCGGTTTCCGCAAAGGTGCGCAGGGTTTCATCGGTTACATTGCCGGAAACCTCAAGCTGGGCGCGTCCTGCAGTTAATGCCACGGCTTCACGCATCTGTTCGACGCTGAAGTTATCCAGCATCACGATATCTGCTCCGGCGGCCAGCGCCTGTTGCAGCTCATCAATCGATTCGACTTCCACTTCGACCGGTACATCGGGATGCAGCCAGAAGGCTTTTTCTACCGCCTGACGAATCGATCCGGTAGCAATAATATGATTTTCTTTGATCAGAAAGGCATCAGAAAGCCCCAGGCGATGGTTGCTGCCGCCACCGCAGAGTACTGCGTACTTCAATGCGGTACGCAAACCCGGCAGTGTTTTACGCGTGTCCAGCAGCCGGGTATGGGTTCCCTGCAACAGGGCGACATAGCGACTGACTTCGGTTGCCACGCCAGACAGGGTTTGCACAAAGTTAAGCGCGGTGCGTTCAGCCGTGAGAATCAGCTGCGCCGGGCCATCAATTTCAAACAGCGTCTGATTGGCGCTGATGCTGTCGCCGTCCTCCACATGCCAGCCGATCCGGGTACGGTTGCCAAGCTGGATAAACACCTCTTCCACCCAGCGTTTGCCACAAAATATACCCGCTTCACGAGTAATAACGGTGGCGTGCGATTGAGTATCGGCGGGTAACAGGCTGGCAGTAATATCGTTGCAGGCATCGACTTCACCGCCTAAGTCTTCCCGCAGCGCATGGGCAACGGCGGCAGGAATATCATTTTCAATACGGCCCAGCAGTTCGGTACGGCGGCTATCAGAATCGTAGCGACGCGTCGTCATAATCAAGCTCCGAAAGTTCGGAATTAAGAGTCCGGACACTCTAGCGCGTTTGTTCAGGGCTTGCCATCTTGTGCGGGGGGTGAAAGCGCGTTTGCAAACAATTTTTGTTAAGCAGTTGACGCCATCATGGCAGAGAGCGAAGGTATCCACATCAATGTTATCAATAGCTAACAGACTAAGGAAAAGTATGCAGGTTACATCGATTCGGGATAAAGGCGTGCCGGTCAGCGGCAAACAACTGTTGCAGGACGTCTCACTGCCGGCGTTAGTGTTACACCGTTCCGCATTACTGCATAACCTCAGTTGGATGCAAGAGTACGCCTCCCGTCACGGTGCTGAGCTGGCACCGCATGGCAAAACGACCATGGCACCGCAGCTGTTCCAGCGCCAGATAGAAGCAGGAGCGTGGGGAATTACCCTCGCCACTGCGGCACAAAGCGCGGTCGCCGCGCAGCATGGCATTCGCCGCATTCTGATGGCTAATCAGCTGTTGGGGCAGGCCAATATGCAGATCGTGGCTGATTTATTGCGCGCAGGCGTCGAGTTTCACTGCCTGGTCGACAGTGCGGAAAATGTGCATCAGCTTGGGCAGTTTTTCACCGCGCAGGGGTTAACGCTGAATGTGATGCTGGAAGTTGGCGTGGTGAACGGGCGCTGTGGCTGCCGCAGCCAGCAGCAGATTGATGAGGTGATAGCGGCGGTGGCACAGTATCCCGCGCTGGCGCTCAGCGGCATTGAAGGTTATGAAGGGGTGATTAACAGCGACAGCGAGCAGCAGGAAGTGGAAGTATTTATCGCGCGGCTGGTAAAGATTGCCCTGGCGCTAAAAGCCTCTGGCCAGTTCAGCAGCGCGCGGCCAATTATTACCGCATCCGGTTCTGCCTGGTACGATCTGGTAGCCGAAGCCTTTGCGCGCGAGGATGCGCGTGATGCTTTTATCACGCTGATGCGTCCCGGTTGCTATCTGGTGCACGACCACGGAATTTATCAGCAGGCGCAGCAGGCCCTGCTGGAACGTCATCCTGAAATGCATCGGGCTTTATTACCGGCGATGGAAGTGTTCGCTTATGTGCAGTCTGTGCCAGAGCCGGGGCGGGTTATTGCCGCGTTGGGCAAGCGGGATATTGCCCACGACAGTATGCCAGTACCGCTACGAGTCTATCCGCAGGGTAGCAGCGATGCACAGGGGCTTGATGCAGGTTATCGGGTGCTCAGGCTGATGGATCAGCATGCTTTTCTTGAGGTGCCGGACGACCATCAGCTCACGCCGGGGGATATTATCGCGTTTGGTGCCTCGCATCCTTGCCTGACCTTTGATAAGTGGCGGCGCTTGTGTGTGGTGGACGATCGGTTGCAGGTGACTGAGACGCTGGAAACTTTTTTCTAAACTCGCCGCTAAAAAAACCGTGCTACTCTGAGGAAAAGTCGGTGACAGGAGGGAAGGGCATGCAGTTGCAAGATGGCTGGATAGTCGGTGTAAAACAGGTGCCATCGCCACATTTTAATTCGCGTCCGGCAGATGAAGAACCTTCGCTGCTGGTGGTACACAATATCAGTTTGCCGCCCGGTGAGTTTGGTGGCCCGTATATTGATGCGTTGTTTACCGGTCAGCTTGATGCCAGTGCACATCCCTTTTTCGCCGGAATTGCTCAGCTGCGCGTTTCGGCGCACTGCCTGATCCGCCGCGACGGAGAAATCGTGCAGTATGTTCCTTTCCATTTGCGCGCCTGGCATGCGGGAATTTCGCGCTGGCAGGGGCGTGAAAACTGCAACGACTTCTCCGTCGGTGTTGAGCTGGAAGGGACTGACATTCTGCCGTATACCGATGCGCAGTATCAGGCGTTGCAACAGATAACGGCGTTGCTGATGCAGCACTATCCGCTGACCGTAGAGCGCATTACCGGGCACAGCGACATCGCCCCCGAACGTAAAACCGATCCCGGACCGGCATTCGACTGGGAATTATTCCGTCACGGGCTAAGCCATCAGTCCAGGAACGCCATTTCGAAGGAGCGCAATGCATGACCTTATTTAGCCTGTTGCTGGTGTTAGGTTGGGAAAGATTATTCAAGTCAGGCGAACACTGGCAGTTGGATCATCGTCTGGAGCCGTTGTTTCGCGGGCGTCAGCGTTTTTCGCTGCTGCGCACGCTAATGATGATGCTGCTGGTGATGGCGGCAGTCCTGGTGATTCTCATCGCGTTGAAAGGATTGTTTTTCGGCGTGGTGCAGCTGATTTTCTGGATTTTGATTGGCCTGCTGTGTATCGGTGCTGGGTCGGTAAGGCTGCACTATCACGCTTATCTGAAAGCAGCCAGCCACAATGACAGCCATGCACGTGATGCGATGGCGGAAGAGCTGACGCTGATTCACGGCGTGCCGGTTGACTGTAGTGAAGGTGAATTTCTGCGTGAACTGCAGAATGCGCTGCTGTGGATTAACTTCCGTTTCTATCTGGCTCCGCTGTTCTGGTTTGTAGTCGGCGGCGCGTATGGCCCGGTATTGCTGGTGGGCTATGCGTTTCTGCGCGGCTGGCAAAGCTGGCTGGCGCGGCACCATTCGCCGCTGGAGCGCTCGCAGTCCGGCATTGATGCGATTCTGCATTGGGTTGACTGGATTCCGGTGCGCCTCGCCGGGGTAGCCTATGCGCTGTTGGGCCACGGTGAGCGCGCGTTACCGGCATGGTTCGCTTCGCTTGGCGATCGCCACAGTTCACAATATCAGGTGCTGACCCGCCTGGCACAGTTCTCGCTGGCACGCGATCCGCACCTGGATAAAGTTGAGACACCGCGCGTGGCGGTGGCTCTGGCGAAGAAAGTTTCATTAGTGATTGTGGTGGTGGTCGCCATTCTGACTATCTATGGCGCGCTGGTGTAATCACTGTTCCGCAGGCGGCACGCCGAACTCCGGCATGCCGTTCTGATCCCAGCTAAAGCGCTTAATACGCGTATGGCGGTTTGGGTCCCACAACGGATCGCCTTCAATTTCCGTATAATTACGCGCGTGATACACCAGCAGATCTTCGCCATTTTCGTCGACGGTAAAGCAGTTGTGACCGGGGCCATACTGGCGATGTTCCCAGTGAGTGGTAAATACCGGCCGCGCCGATTTTGACCAGTTGGCAGCCTGCATCGGATCGGCATCGGCATCTATCCACAACAAGCCCATACAATAGTTTTCATCAGTAGCGCTGGCAGAATAGCTGACGAACAGTTTGTCGCCATGGCGGATCACCGCCGGGCCTTCATTAACGCTAAAACCGGCACACTCCCACTGGTACTGCGGACGGCTGAGCATCACCGGCGGAGTTTTTAACGTCCAGGGATTTTCCAGCTCGGCTAAGTACAGGTTGGAGTTGCCGGGAATCGCCGGATCTTTCTGTGCCCATAAATACCAGTTTTTCCCCTGATGCTGAAAGGCGGTTGCGTCCAGCGCAAAGCTGTCGATTGGCGTTTGGATCTGACCGCGCTCCTGCCAGCTGCCATTGAGCGGGTCGGCATCGCGACACTCGAGGGCAAACATGCGGTGCTGAAACAGGCCGTCTTTAATCGCCCGCTCTGGTGCAGCAGCGAAGTAGATCATCCAGCTGTCGTCAATCAGGTGCAGCTCTGGTGCCCAGATCAGCTCGCTCATTGGGCCGCTGTCCGGTTTGCGCCACACCACCACCGGCGTGGCGTCGCGCAGACCGGTCAGAGTGCTGGCGCGGCGGATTTCCAGCCGATCGTATTCCGGCACCGAAGCGATAAAGTAGTAGTGATGGTTATGGCGCAGAATAAAAGGATCAGCGCGCTGTTCAATTAGCGGATTGGGCCAGCTCTGGTTACTCATTACGCCACTCCTTCTGGTTTTATCTCAATGGACTTTTCATCGCGATACTCGCTGAGTTCGCGATAGTTTTCACGCCGCTTTGCGAGATCGATCTGGATGGTTTGCATCAGCTGACGGTCAACTTTCATCAGGCGAACTACGCCAGCAGTAATCAGATATCCGACGCCAGGAATTACGGTGAACAGCAGCATAATACCGTTAATGGCGCTTGCGCTTTGCTGCTTCGCACCGGCGTCATAGCCGTACCACGACAGCAGGAAGCCCACCATCGCGCCAGCAACGGCCAGCCCGACCTTAAGAAAGAACAGATTGCCGGAGAAACTGATGCCGGTAATGCGTTTTCCGGTTTTCCACTCGCCGTAATCGTCGACGTCAGCCATCAGTGACCAGTGCAGCGGCGAGGGGATTTGATGGAAGATATTCAGCAGGAAGTACATCACGACAATCAGCACCGTAGCCTGCGGATCGAGGAAGTAAAAGCCGCTGGAGAAAATGGCCAGCACGATGTTGGTCCAGAAAAACACCTTCAGTTTGCACCAGCGGTCAGTCAGCACTTTTGCCAGCGTGCTGCCGATCATCATGCCCACGACGCCAAGGCTGATAAACAGCGTGGCAAAGCTGGTGGATTGTTGCATCACCCAGATAACGTAATACATGGTGGCCGCCATACGGATAAATCCGGGGCAGACATTGCATAAGGTCAGCAGCAAAATGCGCACCCACTGATCGTTTTTCCACACGTCCTTCAGGTCGGCTTTCAGCTGGTCATTACTCGGCACTGCCGGCTTAATGCGCTCGCGCACCGTGGCAAAGCAGAACAGAAACATGCACAGACCAATAATCGCCATTACGCCCATCGCCATTTGATAGCCGCGGGCTTTATCCTCTCCGCCAAACCATTCGGCCAGCGGCAGCAGCGAAAGCGACAGAATCAGCGTGGCGATGCCAACCATAACAAAGCGGTAAGACTGGCAAGAGACGCGTTCGCCGGGATCGTTAGTGATGACGCCGCCCAGTGAACAGTAAGGGATATTAATGGCGGTATAGGCCAGCGACATCAGGAAGTAGGTCACAAAGGCGTAGATGACCTTGCTCTCATAACTCCAGTCCGGCGTGGTAAACATCAGCACCGCGAACAGCACGTACGGCAGTGAAACCCACAGTAACCATGGCCGAAACCGTCCCCAGCGGCTGCGGGTTCGATCGGCAATCGCCCCCATAATCGGATCGGTGACCGCATCCAGCACCCTGACCGACAGCAGCAGCACCCCAACCAGAGCCGGAGCCAGACCGAAGACATCGGTATAGAAGTAGCTTAAAAACAACATGATGGCGCCACCAATCATATTGCAGCCTGCATCACCCATGCCGTAACCGATTTTTTCTTTAATCGAAAGCGCTGTTGCCTTCATCGTCTGTTCTCCCACCCCTGGACAGTAGCCTGCGTTGAGAACACATTATTAATGGTTATGTGTTCGCAACTGCAGCAGTAAACCGTCGCGCAGATGGACAAATTGACTGTAGGAGAGAAAGTGTGAGGAAGTTAACAATGGTCGCGGCAGGGAAATCATGGATAAGGGCGGCGATAAGCCGCCCCGACGTTTTATGCTTTTTGCGTTTTCTTCTTAATCGCGTAGCCGATTGCCAGTACCAGCACCCAGACCGGAATTAACCAGACGGAAATGGCCATCGACGGCGTCATCGCCATAATCACCAGAATACCGACCATAAATGCCAGGCAGACCCAGTTACCCAGTGGATAGAACAGGGCTCTGAAACGCGTAGTGACACCCTGCTGATCTTTCTTACGACGGAACTTCAGGTGCGCCAGGCTAATCATTGCCCAGTTAATCACCAGCGCGGAGACGACCAGCGACATCAGAATGCCAAAGGCTTCACCCGGCATCAGGTAGTTGACCAGAACACAGATAGCGGTCGCCAGTGCCGATACGCCAATCGCAATGATTGGAACACCGCGCGCGTCGACTTTCAGCAGCGCTTTTGGACCATTGCCTTGCTTCGCCAGGCCGTAAAGCATACGGCTGTTGCTGTATACGCAGCTGTTATAGACCGACAGTGCCGCCGTCAGAATCACCACGTTCAGCGCGTTCGCCACCAGGCTGTCGCCAAGATCGTGAAAAATCATTACGAACGGGCTACCGCCTTCTACCACTTTGGTCCACGGATAGAGCGAAAGCAGTACCGCCAGCGAGCCGATATAGAAAATCAGGATGCGATAGATCACCTGATTGGTCGCTTTAGGAATACTTCTTTCCGGATCGTCAGCTTCAGCAGCAGTAATCCCTACCAGTTCCAGCCCGCCGAAGGAGAACATGATCACCGCCATCGCCATAACCAGCCCGGAGACGCCATTCGGGAAGAAGCCGCCAATATCCCAGATATTGCTGACATGTGCTTCCGGCCCCCCCTTGCCGCTGAACAGCAACCAGCAGCCGAAGACAATCATGCCGATCACCGCGACCACTTTGATAATTGAGAACCAGAATTCCATTTCGCCATAGACTTTGACGTTGGAGAGGTTAATCGCGTTGATCAGTAAGAAGAACACCGCGGCAGAGACCCAGGTCGGGATTTCCGGCCACCAGTACTGCACATAGATGCCAACGGCGGTCAGCTCGGCCATCGCCACCAGCACGTAAAGCACCCAATAGTTCCATCCGGAAGCAAAGCCTGCGAAGTCACCCCAGTATTTGTAAGCGAAGTGACTGAATGAACCGGCAACCGGCTCTTCGACCACCATTTCGCCCAGCTGACGCATAATCATAAAGGCGATAAAGCCGCCAATGGCGTAGCCCAGCAAGACGGATGGGCCAGCCATCTTAATCGTCTGTGCAATACCCAGAAACAGGCCCGTCCCGACTGCGCCACCCAATGCGATTAGCTGAATATGGCGATTTTTCAATCCCCGCTTCAGTGCATCGCCCTGCACTTGTTCCATATAAACCTCGTTATGTCGTTATTTTTATTGGTGCCTTTCCGCCGTTTTAGTTGTTCGTGTAACTAAAACATTACATATAACGTATTGATTAATTTACAGTATCGGCGTCTTAAAAATAATGATGATGCTATCTCCGCGACAAGAATAGTGATAAGTGCAGACCATTGCACTTGGTTTCTCTTTTCGTGCGGCAGAATGAATAAAAAATCGACGTTTGCTCACACTCTGCGACAGATCTTTTCTGGCATGAAACGCAAAAAAAGACGAATAGCGTTACCTTATGGTTAAGGATGAGAAACCCCACTAACCACGTGTAAGGTTTGGTAAAAATTAGCCGTATTAATTTGGCTGTCTTAGGGTTTTTCCACTGTTTCTGGCACGATATCAGTATCTTTACAACGTGAGCCAGCCCCGGTTTCAGGCTGAAGCCATATAGACACAAGGTGAATACTTTGTTACTTTAGCGTCACCTTTTTGCAATTGGTATTACCAATTTACTCCGGCATTTGGCAGAAGAAGGGATGATGGCCTACAGCAAGATTCGCCAACCAAAGTTATCCGATGCAATCGAGCAACAGCTCGAGACTCTGATTATGGAAGGGACGCTGCGCCCGGGAGAAAAGCTGCTTCCTGAGCGTGAGCTCGCCAAACAGTTTGATGTCTCCCGCCCCTCCTTACGTGAAGCTATCCAGCGTCTGGAAGCAAAAGGCTTGCTGCTGCGCCGTCAGGGCGGCGGCACATTCGTACAAAAAAGCCTGTGGCAAAGCCTGAGCGATCCGCTCGTTGGACTGCTTGCCGACCATCCTGAATCTCAGTTCGACCTGCTGGAGACCCGTCACGCGCTGGAAGGCATTGCTGCTTACTATGCGGCGTTACGCGGCACTGACGAAGATTTGCAGCGCATTCGCGACTGCCACGTGGTGATTCAGCAGGCGCAGGACAGCGGCGATTTAGATGCCGAAGCGGATGCGGTGATGCAGTATCAGATAGCCGTCACAGAAGCGGCGCATAATGTCGTGCTGCTACATTTGCTACGCTGCATGGGGCCTATGCTGGAACAGAACGTACGACAGAACTTTGAACTGCTCTACTCGCGCCGGGAAATGTTGGCGAAAGTGAGCGGTCATCGCGCCAGCATTTTTGCGGCGATTGTCGCCCGCGAGCCTGAACAGGCCCGTGAAGCGTCACACCGCCATCTGGCGTTTATCGAGGAAATATTGCTGGACAGGAGTCGGGAGCAGAGTCGTAGAGAGCGCTCCTTGCGACGTTTACAGCAACGTAAGGAATAACGCGTAAATATAACGCGGCAACTATGCCTGATATCACTGGCGTGGCAGCGCACAGCGCCGCAGCGTCAGCGCTTGACGGTATACACGACGAGCCTGTCTCCATGTGTTTTGGCAATAAGCAGAGCACATCGAGGCAGGCTCCAGACAATTCAACGTATTAGACACAGATAAGGAATACCCCCCATGTCAGAACGTTTACACAATGACGTGGATCCGATTGAAACTCGCGACTGGCTACAGGCGATCGAATCGGTCATCCGTGAAGAAGGTGTTGAGCGCGCACAGTATCTGATTGATCAGGTAATGAGCGAAGCACGTAAAGGCGGCGTTAAAGTGGCGGCAGGCACCGGTGCCAGCCAGTACATCAACTCCATTGCCGTTGAAGACGAGCCGGAATACCCGGGCAACACCTCTCTGGAGCGTCGTATCCGTTCCGCGATCCGCTGGAACGCTATTATGATGGTTCTGCGTGCATCGAAGAAAGATCTGGAGCTGGGCGGTCATATGTCCTCTTTCCAGTCTTCCGCCACCATTTATGAAGTGTGCTATAACCACTTCTTCCGTGCGCGTAACGATAAAGACGGCGGCGATCTGGTCTATTTCCAGGGTCATATCTCTCCAGGCGTATACGCACGTGCTTTCCTTGAAGGCCGCCTGACTGAAGATCAGCTGAACAACTTCCGTCAGGAAGTGCACGGTAAAGGTCTCTCCTCTTACCCGCATCCAAAACTGATGCCTGACTTCTGGCAGTTCCCGACCGTCTCAATGGGCCTTGGCCCGCTGGGTGCGATCTACCAGGCGAAATTCCTCAAGTATCTTGAGCACCGTGGTCTGAAAGAGACCTCAGCCCAGACCGTTTACGCTTTCCTTGGTGATGGCGAAATGGATGAGCCAGAATCCAAAGGTGCGATCACTATCGCTACCCGTGAGAAGCTGGACAACCTGTGCTTTATCATCAACTGTAACCTGCAGCGTCTGGACGGCCCGGTCACCGGTAACGGTAAGATCATCAACGAACTGGAAGGCATCTTTGCCGGCGCCGGTTGGGAAGTGATCAAAGTGATCTGGGGCGGACGTTGGGATGAGCTGCTGCGTAACGACACCAGCGGTAAGCTGATTCAGCTGATGAACGAAACCGTTGACGGTGACTATCAGACCTTTAAATCTCGTGACGGCGCCTACGTGCGTGAGCACTTCTTTGGTAAATATCCGGAAACCGCAGCACTGGTTAAAGATATGACCGACGATGAGATTTGGGCGCTGAACCGTGGCGGCCACGATCCACAAAAAATCTATGCGGCACTGAAAAAAGCGCAGGACACCAAAGGCAAGCCGGTAGTGATTCTGGCACATACCATCAAAGGTTATGGTATGGGTGACACCGCAGAAGGTAAGAACATTGCTCACCAGGTGAAGAAAATGAACATGGATGGCGTACGCTATATCCGTGATCGTTTCAACGTGCCGGTTGACGATGCCAATATCGAAAAACTGCCTTATGTGACCTTCGAAGAGGGTTCTGAAGAGCATAAATATCTGCACGGTCAGCGTGAGAAGCTGGGTGGCTACCTGCCAACCCGTCAGGCGCAGTTTAGCGAGAAGCTGGAAATGCCAGCGCTGGAAGATTTCAAATCGCTGCTGGAAGAGCAGAACAAAGAGATCTCTACCACTATCGCCTTTGTGCGTGCCCTGAACGTGATGCTGAAAAACAAGTCGATCAAAGATCGCCTGGTGCCAATCATCGCCGATGAAGCGCGTACTTTCGGTATGGAAGGTCTGTTCCGCCAGATCGGTATCTACAGCCCGAATGGCCAGCAGTACACTCCGCAGGACCGTGAGCAAGTTGCTTACTACAAAGAAGACGAAAAAGGTCAGATCCTGCAGGAAGGTATCAACGAACTGGGCGCAGGCGCATCCTGGCTGGCGGCGGCAACGTCTTACAGCACCAATAACCTGCCAATGATTCCGTTTTACATCTACTACTCTATGTTCGGTTTCCAGCGTATCGGCGACCTGTGCTGGGCAGCAGGTGACCAGCAGGCTCGTGGCTTCCTGGTTGGCGGAACCTCTGGTCGTACTACGCTGAACGGTGAAGGTCTGCAGCATGAAGATGGTCACAGCCACATTCAGTCGCTGACCATACCTAACTGTATCTCTTACGATCCGGCTTACGCTTACGAAGTCGCGGTCATCATGCATGACGGTCTGGTACGTATGTACGGCGATGCGCAAGAGAACGTTTACTACTACATCACCACGCTGAACGAAAACTACCACATGCCTGCGATGCCGCAGGGTGCGGAAGAGGGTATCCGTAAGGGTATCTATAAGCTGGAAACGGTAGAAGGTAGCAAAGGTAAGGTTCAGCTGCTGGGTTCAGGCTCTATCCTGCGTCACGTTCGTGAAGCCGCACAGATCCTGGCGAAAGATTACGGCGTCGGTTCTGACGTTTACAGCGTAACGTCGTTCACTGAACTGGCACGTGATGGCCAGGATTGTGAGCGCTGGAACATGCTGCACCCAACCGAAGAAGCCCGCGTGCCTTACATTGCTCAGGTAATGAACGATGCACCAGCGGTCGCTTCCACCGACTATATGAAACTGTTTGCTGAACAGGTTCGCAGTTACGTACCGGTCAGCGATTATCGCGTACTGGGTACTGATGGCTTTGGCCGTTCTGACAGCCGCGAAAACCTGCGTCATCACTTCGAAGTGGACGCAACTTACGTGGTTGTTGCAGCACTGGGCGAATTGGCCAAACGCGGTGAAATCGATAAGAAAGTGGTAGCGGAAGCCATCACTAAATTCAATATCGATGCCGACAAAGTCAACCCGCGTCTGGCATAAGAGGTAGAGATTAATGGCAATCGAAATCAACGTACCGGATATCGGTGCAGACGAAGTTGAAGTTACCGAGATTCTGGTGAAAGTTGGCGACAAAGTTGAAGTTGAACAGTCGCTGATCACCGTTGAAGGTGACAAGGCCTCGATGGAAGTCCCTTCGCCAGAAGCTGGCGTAGTGAAAGAGATCAAAGTGGCCACCGGTGACAAAGTTGAAACCGGTAAACTGATCATGATTTTCGAATCCGCCGACGGTGCAGCTGATGCTGCACCTGCTCAGGCAGAAGAGAAAAAAGAAGCGGAAAAACCAGCTGCCGCCGCAGCTTCCAGCGAAAGCAAAGAAGTTGCCGTGCCGGATATCGGTTCTGACGAAGTTGAAGTCACCGAAATTCTGGTCAAAGTGGGCGACAGCGTTGAAGCTGAACAGTCACTGATCACCGTCGAAGGCGATAAAGCCTCGATGGAAGTTCCTGCGCCATTCGCGGGTACGGTAAAAGAGATCAAGATCGGCACTGGCGATAAAGTCAGTACCGGCTCACTGATCATGGTATTTGAGACTGCCGGTTCTGGCGCAGCGGCACCTGCTGCTGAGAGCAAAACCGAAGCGACTCCGGCAGCGGCTCCAGCGGCTGCCAGCGGTGCGAAAGACGTTAACGTGCCGGATATCGGCGGTGACGAAGTTGAAGTGACCGAAGTGATGGTGAAAGTTGGCGACAAAGTTGCCGCTGAACAGTCACTGATCACCGTTGAAGGCGATAAGGCCTCAATGGAAGTGCCGGCGCCATTCGCGGGTACGGTTAAAGAGATCAAGATCAATACCGGTGACAAAGTCAGCACTGGCTCGCTGATTATGGTGTTTGAAGTGGAAGGCGCTGCGCCTGCTGCTGCACCTGCTGCGAAGAAAGAGGAAGCGGCTGCCGCTCCTGCTAAGCAAGAAGCCGCTAAGCCAGCAGCGAAAGCTGAAGGCAAGAGCGACTTCGCGGAAAACGATGCTTACGTGCATGCCACGCCGGTTATCCGTCGTCTGGCACGCGAGTTCGGTGTTAACCTGGCGAAAGTCAAAGGCACTGGCCGTAAAAATCGCATTCTGAAAGAAGACGTGCAGGCTTACGTGAAAGATGCCGTGAAACGCGCCGAGTCTGCACCTGCTGCAGCCACCGGTGGTGGTATCCCGGGCATGCTGCCGTGGCCGAAAGTTGATTTCAGCAAGTTCGGTGAAATCGAAGAAGTCGAACTGGGCCGCATCCAGAAAATTTCTGGTGCTAACCTGAGCCGTAACTGGGTGATGATCCCGCACGTTACGCAGCACGACGAAGCCGATATTACCGAAGTGGAAAACTTCCGTAAGCAGCAGAACGACGAAGCGGCGAAGAAGAAACAGGATCTGAAGATCACCCCACTGGTGTTCCTGATGAAAGCGGCTGCCAAAGCGCTGGAAGAGTTCCCACGTTTCAACAGCTCGCTGTCTGAAGACGGTCAGAAACTGACGCTGAAGAAATACATCAATATCGGTGTGGCGGTTGATACGCCAAACGGTCTGGTGGTTCCGGTGTTCCGTGACGTCAACAAGAAAGGCATTGTTGAGCTGTCGCGTGAGCTGGCGGTGATTTCGAAGAAAGCGCGTGACGGTAAGCTGACGGCATCAGATATGCAGGGCGGTTGCTTCACCATCTCCAGCCTTGGCGGCATTGGCGGTACTGCGTTTACCCCAATCGTCAACGCGCCGGAAGTGGCGATCCTCGGCGTGTCTAAATCGTCGATGAAACCGGTATGGAACGGCAAAGAGTTTGTGCCGCGCCTGATGCTGCCGCTGTCACTCTCCTTCGACCATCGTGTTATCGATGGCGCAGCAGGTGCGCGTTTCGCTGCATATATCGGCACTATCATGGCAGATATCCGCCGTCTGGTGATGTAACAGTAATCAAGGCCGGCAATTGCCGGCCTTGTTGTAAGCATTCATGTTGCCGTGTGTTTGCAGTCTGTTAACAATTCTGTAAACTCTTGCGGTGAAAACGTCCGAGTGGATTAAGACGTTTAGCAAATAAGAGGTCATGATGAGTACAGAAATTAAAACTCAGGTCGTGGTACTTGGGGCTGGCCCTGCAGGCTATTCTGCAGCTTTCCGTGCTGCAGATTTAGGTCTGGAGACCGTCATTGTAGAGCGTTACAGCACCCTTGGTGGTGTTTGTCTGAATGTTGGCTGTATCCCGTCTAAAGCGCTGCTACACGTCGCGAAAGTGATTGAAGAAGCCAAAGCGCTGGAAGAACACGGTATCGTATTTGGTAAACCTACCACCGATATCGACAAAATTCGTACCTGGAAAGAAAAAGTCATCAATCAGCTGACCGGTGGTCTGGCTGGTATGGCGAAAGGCCGCAAAGTGAAAGTGGTCAACGGTCTGGGTAAATTCACCGGTGCTAACACGCTGGTGGTTGAAGGTGAAAATGGTGCCACCACCATTAACTTCGACAATGCGATTATCGCTGCCGGTTCTCGTCCGATTGAACTGCCATTTATTCCACATGAAGACCCACGCGTCTGGGATTCCACCGATGCACTGGAGCTGAAAGAAGTTCCTGAGCGTCTGCTGGTGATGGGCGGCGGTATTATCGGTCTGGAAATGGGCACCGTTTACCACGCGCTGGGTTCACAGATCGACGTGGTAGAAATGTTTGATCAGGTTATCCCTGCTGCCGATAAAGACGTGGTGAAAGTGTTCACCAAGCGTATCAGCAAGCAGTTTAACCTGATGCTGGAAACCAAAGTCACCGCAGTAGAAGCCAAAGAAGACGGCATCTACGTAACGATGGAAGGCAAAAAAGCCCCGGCAGAACCACAGCGTTATGATGCAGTGCTGGTGGCTATCGGTCGTGTACCTAACGGTAAACTGCTGGATGCTGGCCAGGCGGGCGTGGAAGTGGACGACCGTGGCTTTATCCGTGTCGACAAACAGCTGCGTACCAATGTGCCGCACATCTTCGCTATCGGCGATATCGTCGGTCAGCCAATGCTGGCGCATAAAGGCGTGCATGAAGGCCACGTGGCAGCAGAAGTGATCTCCGGTAAGAAACATTACTTCGATCCGAAAGTGATTCCATCAATTGCCTACACTGAGCCAGAAGTTGCCTGGGTGGGTCTGACCGAGAAAGAAGCGAAAGAGAAAGGCATTAGCTATGAAGTTTCCACTTTCCCGTGGGCAGCTTCTGGCCGTGCAATCGCTTCGGATTGTGCAGACGGTATGACCAAACTGATTTTCGACAAAGAGAGCCATCGCGTTATCGGTGGTGCGATTGTCGGGACTAACGGCGGCGAGCTGCTGGGTGAAATCGGTCTGGCGATTGAGATGGGTTGTGATGCAGAAGATATCGCGCTGACCATTCATGCGCACCCGACGCTGCATGAATCTGTTGGTCTGGCTGCTGAGATTTTCGAAGGTAGCATCACCGACCTGCCAAACCCGAAAGCGAAAAAGAAATAATTTTCGTTGGCTGGTTTGATAAAACGGCTCCTCAGGGAGCCGTTTTTTTATTCTGGCTTCAAATCTTGTAGCAAGAACTTTACGTCCCATGAGCGTTTAGTTTCTACTCTGTCAGGCGGAATAATTGTGTAAATAGTGACGTTGTACTTCACATTTGGTACAAAGTGGTAGTCGACGGGAATGCATTCACCGGGTACCACTACCTTAATTGGAAAAGGATGCTCGCGATGGCTCCATATCTCGCGCATATAGCCATCCTCAAACCTTTTATTGATAACTATACTTAGTATTCGTGACTGGTTTTTAGCGGTTACCGACTCTTTTTTTACCTTAAAGCAGGGTTGTCCGTCTGCTTTTAGCGAGACCGTTGCCGTTCTGAATGGCAGTGGATGTATAAAGCAACCATTTAACATAAAAAAGCTTAAAGCAACGGTGACTTTCTTCATTTCCACAAGGTTCTCCTGTCGGCAGGATCGTTTAGAAAATATATCAATACGCTTTGATATTTGTTAAGCAGGTCTGGCCCTATTAGTCCGCTAAAATACTTACCATCATTCCATTTGTTAAAGCCTAAATTTATAAGAATATAGTAGTCGGCAATTATCGATGCTTGCTGCTCCATAGGAAAGTCAGCAAGGGTATAATAAGGGGGTAAAGAATATTTGTATTCAACCGCCCAGCTTATCAGACCGCGAATTTTTACATTTACATCCATATGGTGCTGCCAGACATGAGCCATCTCATGGATAAATAACCATTGCTCTCTTGATTTACTCTCTGAGTAGTCATCTTGATAAAGTGATGTAGGATAGTACATCTCGCCATTTGGCGTAACTGCAGTATCTTTATTTTGCAAACCAAATGGAAAATAACTCCCGTGATGTACCCTCACACGATTGTATTCAATGGCAGTTTTAAATATCGACTTAGCCATTTCTAACTCACCCCGAGTCAGATGTCTGGAAGATCCTTCTTCGATAATCATCTTCTTTATCTCCATGAAGTGATTTAATATCGAAAAGATAGCATGGGGACGATTTATTAAAGAGTCTTAAACGAAGAATTTGTGAGGAGTATTTGAAAATAATAGAATAATAATTATTAAAGATATAATTTTAATGTGATGTAATTATACGGGAGAGTTCACTCTCCCGTAGTAATATTAAATGCTAATTAAAACCACTGGCCGAACTTACGCATATACAGCTGTTTCATGCCCTGGCTCAGCAGACAGTATCCCAGCAGAGTTGCCAGTAACCATGGGAAATAGCTTAACGGTAAAGCTTGCAGGCCAAACCATGAGTTAATCGGTGAGAATGGCAGACCTATGCCGATAATCACCACCAGCAGAGTGGTCAGCATAATGGGCCATGTGGCACGGGTCTGGATAAACGGAATCTTCTGGGTGCGCAACATATGCACCACCAACGTCTGCGACAGTAATCCTTCAATAAACCAGCCGGACTGGAACAGCGCCTGATGATCAACATTGTTGGCACCAAAGATGTACCACATCAGTGCGAAGGTGGAGATATCAAACACTGATGAGGTTGGCCCCATCCACAGCATGAAACGACCAATGTTTTTGGCGTCCCATTTGCGTGGTTTACGAACGAACTCCTTATCCATTTTATCCCATGGCAGTGCCAGTTGGGAGATATCGTAAATCAGGTTTTGCAGCAGCAGCTGAATCGCCAGCATCGGTAAAAAAGGAATAAATGCGCTGGCCACCAGAATCGAGAACACGTTACCGAAATTGGAACTGGCGGTAATATTGAGATACTTGATGATATTGCCAAAGGTCTGGCGACCCACCAGTACCCCTTGTTCCAGCACCATCAGGCTTTTTTCCAGCAGAATAATATCTGCGGACTCTTTAGCGATATCCGTGGCGCTGTCGACGGAAATACCGACATCCGCTGCCCGTAACGCTGCCGCATCATTAATGCCGTCGCCGAGAAAACCAACGGTATGACCGTTTTTCTGCAGCAACGTCACGACGCGCTCTTTTTGTGACGGCGTCAGTTTGGCAAAGATAGTGTGCAGTTCTATCCGCGGCTTCAGTTGCTCATCATCTAACTGTTCAATCTCATCGCCCAGCATTGGCACACCCGCATCAACGCCAAGATCGCGGCAGATTTTGGCGGTGATCAGCGGGTTATCGCCAGTAAGAATTTTAACCTGTACGCCATTGTGTTGCAGGGCCTGAATCGCCGCGGCGGCACTCTCTTTCGCCGGGTCGAGGAAGGTCAGCATGCCGCACAGGGTTAAATCACGCTCATCATCAATCTTCAGGCGCTGATACCAGTTGTTATGCTCCATGGTGCGGGTCGCCACCAGCAACACACGATAACCTTGCTGATTGAGCTCGGCTGCGCGTTGAGTGATCTCCTCACGCCACGCTGGCGTCATTTCCTCAACCTTGCCGTTAAGACTAAGGTGAGTGGTGATTGCCAGCATCTCTTCCAGCGCACCTTTGCAGATCAGCTGATGCTGACCCTGCTCATTACTGACGGTGACGGAGAGGCGACGACGGGTAAAATCAAACGGCAGTTCATCGACTTTGCGATAGTTGCGCGGCAGATCCTGACGATTACGCGCAAATTCCAGCACCGCGCGGTCCATCAGATTTTTTAGTCCGCTCTGGTGGTAACTGTTCAGCCAGGCCAGATCAAGTACCTGTCGGCTGGGACGTCCCTGTACATCCAGGTGCTGCTCCAGGGCAATATGATCCTGGGTCAGAGTGCCGGTTTTATCAGTGCACAGTACATCCATTGCGCCAAAGTTCTGGATCGCATTCAGGCGTTTAACCACCACTTTACGGCGTGCCATCGCCATCGCACCTTTCGCGAGATTGGTGCTGACGATCATCGGCAGCATTTCCGGGGTTAAGCCTACTGCCACCGCTACCGCAAACAGTGCCGCATCCAGCCAGTCGCCTTTGGTCATGCCGTTAATCACAAATACGATCGGCACCATAATGAACATAAAGCGGATCAGCAGCCAGCTGACGCTGTTCACTCCACGGTCAAAGGACGTGGGTGCGCGTTTACCGACAATGTTTTTTGCCAGCGAGCCAAACCAGCTCTGATTTCCGGTCGCTACCACCACCGCAGTGGCGTGGCCACTGACGACATTGGTGCCCATCAGGCAGACATTTGGCAAGCCGGGCAGGGCACCTTCACCAATTTCATGCGCAGTTTGTGGTTGATCGTTAAGACAAAATTTCTCCACAGGCAAGGCTTCGCCGGTCAGCGCCGCCTGGCTGACCAGCAGATCCTGCGATTCAATCAGTTTGATATCGGCTGGAATAATATCGCCTGCTGATATTGAAATAATGTCGCCCGGTACCAGCTGTTGCTGATTGACGTACATCCACTGCGGAGTGGAATTATCAGCGTGACGACGGCGAGTGGTCACTTGCGTGCGAACCAGTGATTTCAGCGCATCCGCCGCTTTATTAGTGCGAAACTCCTGCCAGAAACGCAGCAGGCCGCTCAGCCCAATCATTACTGACATAATGATCACGCCAGTCAGATCGGTTTCTTCACCCTGCTGAGCAGGTAACCAGTAGTCGGTGAAGAAACTGATGCTGGCGAGACCCATCAGCACAAAAATAAACGGATTTTTAAACGCCATCAGTAACTGAATTAGCGCGTGTGGGGCTTTCTCCTGCGCCACCTGGTTTAGACCAAATTGCTCAAGACGGACTTCGGCCTGCTGGCTGGTTAATCCCTGTTGACTGGTGTTAAGAGTGGCAAAGGTGCTGTCAATGCTGACCTGCGCCTCGTTGGCAATTGGCCAGCTTTTAGTTTGATACTTTTTCTGGCTGCGCGCTTGTTGCGCCATATCGATCATCTGAGTCATTTCTGCTTATTCCAAATAATACGCACGGCAATCTCTCTCAAGGTGAGATAGTCGTGAAAAAAATATGGCGTTGCAGGTGGGGAAAGAGCTAGCTCACTACTCCCACGCAACGCGTATTACGCTGCGTACTGGGGTGTTCGTCCATGGTAACTCCTTAATTATCACCGGGTGATAATAAGCTTAAAAACCTGAATAACAGGATCGATAACAGGCTGCTGTGCAGCAAAGGCGCAGCAGAAAACCGGCAGGGCTTCAGCCCGGAGGGAAAAGGGTATGGAAAAAAATCAGCATGATAAATACTCGTCTGTTTACAGGTTATCAAAGCAGACGAGCCGGAGGGATCGCTGCTTGCCAGGGTGGCAAGCAACAGGCTTGCCTTAATTAGATCGGTAACTGTCCAAAAAAGGTTTCTCCACAATAATTCGCGGGACGAACTATACTTCCGCCCCCGCAGGCTGTAAACCACGCTTTCTCAACCAAAGCTCAACGTCCAGCTTTTAATCTGTTAAGCGTCTGAAGGTTATCAGTTTGTTGAACTATGCATTTATCTCATTAGAGAATTATCTGCCGGATCCGGCCTTGTTGTCATCAACCCGGTGGGTGAGAGAGTGTTTCGACTCAACTTCGTGATTGATGCGGTACAGTTCAGAGATATTCAGATTGGGATGCAGTTCTCTGATGCGTACAGACCAGTCTTCAATATTTTCATCCTTACGCTGTGCATAATCACCGGGCGTGGCCGAACTGAATATTTGCTGAAATGCCTGAGCGTCACGGGACTGATATCTTTCGGGCCGGAAATATTGCCATGAGGTGGCGAGTCCCTCTGCCGCTGGCGGCGCCAGAGTCGCAGGACTTTGCGTCACTGTTAACAGGTTATGAGTTATTGTACGGATAGCAGGGGGCGCAGTCTGGCTGAGGCTGGATTGGGAAGTGGTGACAATTGCCGGTGCGATTTTCATTGATCAGATCCTTTATCTGAATTTTCACGCGATCATTCTTCAGTCAACAGCGCTTCTCTGCTTCTGTTTTTAGACCATTTTACGATTAGCCAGTTTTTTAGCTGCGTTTTAGATAACCGGTGGTTATAGATATTCCCTAACGATGCGACAACCGTTGTGCAAACCAGCGGATCGCGTGTTTGAAGCGCGGCTATCCAACTCAATCTGGCCGCTTCTGGACGGTGATATGCGCATTTATTCGGTGGGTGTTAAATCGCGCCAGATAATGTTGCTTTTTTGTAAACAGATTAACAAGCAAACGAAATCCTGATATGCTGCCCCACGCGAAACCGGGCACTTTTACCACTTACCCTACACAATGAGGGTTAATCACCCGACGTGAAAACAGGTGTCCGGAAAGCCAAATACAATGAGAGCGAGGAGAACGTCGTGCTAGAAGAATACCGTAAGCACGTTGCCGAGCGTGCTGCCGAAGGGATTGTTCCTAAACCGTTAGATGCTTCCCAAATGGCCGCGCTGGTTGAACTGCTAAAAACCCCTCCTGCGGGTGAAGAAGAATTCCTGTCCGATCTGTTAATTAATCGAGTTCCGCCAGGTGTTGATGAAGCGGCCTATGTAAAAGCCGGATTCCTGGCTGCTGTCGCCAAAGGCGAAGCGACCTCTCCTCTGGTTACTCCTGAAAAAGCCGTTGAACTGTTGGGCACTATGCAGGGTGGTTACAATATCCATCCGCTGATTGATGCGCTTGATGATGACAAACTGGCACCGATTGCCGCGAAAGCCCTGTCGCACACGCTGCTGATGTTCGACAGCTTCCATGATGTTGATGAGAAAGCCAAAGCGGGCAACCCGCATGCGCAACAGGTGCTGCAATCCTGGGCCGATGCTGAATGGTATCTGTCACGTCCTGAGCTGGCAGAAAAAATTACCGTAACGGTATTTAAAGTCACCGGCGAAACCAACACCGATGACCTTTCTCCGGCACCTGATGCCTGGTCACGTCCGGATATCCCACTGCATGCGCTGGCGATGCTGAAAAACCCACGTGAAGGCATCGAACCCGACGATGCGGGTAACGTCGGTCCGATTAAGCAGATTGAAGCGCTGGATAAGAAAGGCTATCCGCTGGCCTACGTCGGCGATGTCGTCGGTACCGGTTCTTCACGTAAATCCGCCACCAACTCGGTGCTGTGGTTTATGGGCGATGACATCCCCTACGTGCCGAACAAAAAAGGCGGCGGCGTGGTGCTCGGCGGTAAAATCGCGCCAATTTTCTTCAATACGATGGAAGATGCCGGTGCACTGCCGATCGAAGTAGACGTCGATAACCTGAATACCGGCGATGTGATTGATATCTATCCTTATAAGGGCGAAGTGCGTAACCATGATACCGATGAGGTACTGGCGAACTTCGAACTGAAAACCGACGTGCTGCTCGACGAAGTGCGTGCCGGTGGCCGTATTCCACTGATTATCGGCCGTGGACTGACCAGCCGCGCGCGTGAAGCGCTGGGTCTGCCACACAGCGATGTGTTCCGCGTGGCGAAGGACGTTGCCGAGAGCAGCCGTGGCTTCTCTCTGGCGCAGAAGATGGTGGGTCGCGCTTGCGGTACTGAAGGCGTGCGTCCAGGCCAGTACTGCGAACCTAAAATGACCTCAGTTGGTTCGCAGGATACCACTGGCCCGATGACGCGCGATGAGCTGAAAGATCTGGCGTGCCTCGGTTTCTCGGCTGACCTGGTGATGCAGTCCTTCTGCCATACCGCAGCCTATCCAAAGCCGGTTGATGTCAGCACTCACCATACGCTGCCTGACTTTATTATGAATCGTGGTGGCGTCTCACTGCGTCCGGGCGACGGTATTATCCACAGCTGGCTGAACCGTATGCTGCTGCCGGATACGGTCGGTACCGGTGGTGATTCCCATACCCGTTTCCCGATTGGCATCTCTTTCCCGGCAGGTTCTGGTCTGGTGGCGTTTGCTGCAGCCACTGGCGTGATGCCGCTGGATATGCCGGAATCAGTGCTGGTGCGCTTTAAAGGCAAAATGCAGCCGGGTATTACCCTGCGCGATCTGGTTCACGCCATTCCGCTGTATGCCATCAAAGCTGGCCTGCTGACCGTTGAGAAGAAAGGTAAGAAAAATATCTTCTCTGGCCGTATCCTGGAAATTGAAGGCTTGCCAGACCTGAAAGTTGAGCAGGCATTTGAATTGTCGGATGCATCGGCAGAGCGTTCTGCTGCCGGCTGTACCATTAAGCTCGGCAAAGATCCGATCATCGAATATCTCAATTCCAACATCGTGCTGCTGAAGTGGATGATTGCTGAAGGCTATGGCGACCGCCGTACGCTGGAGCGCCGTATCCAGGGCATGCAGAAGTGGCTGGACGATCCGCAGCTGCTGGAAGGTGATGCCGATGCGGAATACGCAGCGGTGATCGATATCGATCTGGCTGATATCAAAGAGCCAATCCTGTGTGCGCCAAACGATCCTGATGATGCGCGTCTGCTGTCTGACGTGCAGGGTGAGAAGATCGACGAAGTGTTTATCGGTTCCTGCATGACCAACATTGGTCACTTCCGTGCTGCCGGTAAACTGCTCGATGCGCATAAAGGCCAGTTGCCAACGCGTCTGTGGGTGGCACCGCCAACCAAAATGGATGCGGCTCAGCTGACTGAAGAGGGCTATTACAGTGTGTTCGGTAAGAGCGGAGCGCGTATTGAGATCCCTGGCTGCTCACTCTGTATGGGTAATCAGGCGCGCGTAGCCGATGGGGCGACGGTAGTATCTACCTCAACCCGTAACTTCCCGAACCGTTTAGGCAATGGCGCTAACGTGTTCCTTGCGTCAGCAGAACTGGCAGCTGTGGCTTCACTGCTGGGCAAATTACCCACGCCAGACGAGTATCAGCAGTTTATGGAGCAGGTAGATAAGACCGCGGTGGATACCTACCGTTATCTGAACTTTGACCAGCTGGGCCAGTATACTGATAAAGCGGACAGCGTGATTTTCCAGACTGCTGTCTAAATTCAGTTCAGTTACCGACTGAAAAGGAGCCTGTTAAGGCTCCTTTTTTATTGTCGTCATTATCTGGTCAGTGTTAAACGCTGCTTTTCCTTTCTGAGACTGCGATAATGCGAGTTAACCCCCATTAATTACCCGCTAAGCGCGGAAAATGCACAACAGCAGTGCATGAAAAGGCCGTCTGGCTGTCAGAGGAACGCAGTATGGAATACGAATTTTTGCATGATGTCACCGGGGTGGTGAAGGTTCGCATGTCGATGGGGCATGAGGTAGTGGGCCACTGGTTTAATGAAGAAGTAAAAGAGAACCTGGCGCTACTGGATGAAGTTGAAGCCGCAGTGTTGGCAATTAAAGGCAGCGAGCGTCAGTGGCAACGTGTCGGGCATGAATACACACTGTGGATGGATGACGAAGAGATCATTATCCGTGCCAATCAGCTGAACTTTGAAGATGAAGGGATGGAAGAGGGCATGAATTACTACGATGAAGAGAGCCTGTCGTTTTGCGGCGTGGAAGATTTTCTGGCGGTGATTGCGGCCTATCGTCTGTTTTTACAGGGTAAGTAGCGGCGGCGTTATTTCGCCGCCGGTGTCGGAATGGCATCCTGTATGTCATCGCGACGGGAGCCGTAAACGGCTCCTCCTTACAGTGAAGCTCCGCCACAAATCACCAGTTCCTGTCCGGTAATCGCCCCCGCCAGCGGAGACAGCAGATAACTCACCAGCTCCGCAACTTCCTGTGGCTGAATAAAACGTCCGATCGGCGGCAGCCTGGGCGGCGAGCTTTCGCGTCCCGGCTGGTTCAGCATGGGGGTTGCGGTGGCGCCCGGCGCGACAATATTGACCGTCACGCCTTTAGCTGCCAGCTCAGCGGCCCAGCTTCTGACCATCCCCTTCATTGCTGATTTAGTGGTGACATACTGACTGCGTCCGGCGGCACCGGTTGAGGTGCGGCTGCCAAGCAGAATAATGCGGCCACCGGGCGGAAGCTGTGGTGCCAGCCGGTTAGCCAGTATCTCAGCCACCCGGATATGCAGTTGCCACAGCTGTTCACTGACGGTTTCATCAAGCTCGCCCAGCGCGGCTGCTTTCATCATACCTGCGGCATGGATGATGGCATCAACCGGCTTCAGCGGGTCCAGCGCCTGCTTTAATGCGGCGCTGTCAAACAGGTCGACCGACAGTGAATGAAAAGCAGAGTTATCGTGCGTAATCAGCGTGCGGCTCAGGCCCGTTACCGTCCAGCCATCCTGTAATAATCGTTCGGTGATAGCTGCGCCAATTCCTGAACTGGCACCGGTCACCAGCGCATGGCGACTCATATCGTGGCCTCGGGATTAAGCAGCGCCAGTGGAATTTTAAAGACTGCTTTTCTGACCGTGGCGGGTTCATCGACTGCGCACAGCGCCTGATGCGCTTCACCAGGATAAAAAGTGACAAAATCACCGGCCCGCAGATGAATCGATTGCGTCAGCTGTGGATTTTCAAGGATAAACAGGTCGGGCTTACGCTCCTCTGCTGGCTGCTGTCGGGCATCAGCGCAGGAGAAATGAATTATCTCTTCGCCAGCGAGCATCACCTGAATATCAAGATATTGCCGATGAAACTCAGTATGGCGCGTTGCCCGTGGTGCGGTTTGCGCCGGGCCAATATGACAAAACCAGCTCTCATTGGGCGGCTGAATGCGTCCGTCATCATGAGCTTGCAGTGCGGCGAGACTGTATTCCGGGCGCGAAAGCAGTGACCAGAGCGAGTGGGGTAAGGTCGCCAGCGTCAGAGTGGTTAAATTACCTATGATCATACATTACCTCCTGTCAGCGCCCTGCCCGAGATCGGGCAGGGCTGGCTCGGTTAACCGGTTATCCACTGTTCGTTAATGCGAACGTATTTGATCGCCTGGCGATAATAGGTGTAGGCAATATGCAGCTCGCCATTAATCCCTTGTTTGATGGTCGGATAGGAGAATTCGCGATTCAGCTTCTGCTGTGAGTTATTGGTCATGCAGTAGCCGTCACCCTCATCAAGGTTGCGTTGATACGGCCAGCTTTTACCGCCATCGGTGGAAACCGCCACCGTCATTGGCGCACGTGGCGCACCCCAGAAAGCGCTACGCCCGGTGTGCACTGGCGGTTCAACTGCCACGGCAACATCATCTTCATCCTCAATTTCGTCATATAGCGAGGTACGACGTTCGGTCGCACCGGCGGCACTCATAGGGTTAAACACCAGCGCCAGATGACCATTTTTCAGCGTAGTTACCTGAATCGAGGAGTTATTATTCGGCAGCTCAGTAGCTTGCGGCTCAGACCAGCTCTGGCCACCGTCAGTGGAGCGGCTCTGATAAATGGCGTCAGCCCAGCGGCTGCGATACAGCGCCAGCAGTGTGCCGTCGTTCAGCAGGGTAATGTTCATGTGCACGCAGCCGGTACTGGCGGGTACGGCCACATCGCGCCAGCTTTTACCTTTATCGCTGGAAATTTTTACCGCGCTGTCGTCATTATTTCCCGTCCACTTTTCGCCCGGCTGGGTACGGCAATAAAATACCGGCAGCAGCCAGTCGCCATTGTTCAGCACCACTACCGGCTGGCGGATAAAAGTGCCGGGCTGATCGAGCAGTGTGGCAATCGGTCCCCAGCTGCGGCCAAAATCCGTTGACTGACGATAGCGGACAATCGCAGTGTCCTGATTGCCCGATTTCTGGGCGGTATACATCAGCCACAGCTGGTTGTCAGGATCGAGGAACAGCAGCGGATTTTGCTCGGATCGGGTGGGATCCTCGGATAATTTCACCGCTGGCGACCAGCGGTCGCTGCCTTTTTCCAGCCGGGAACAGTAAATAGAGATATCGGCGATCCCTTCCTGCGTGCCGGCGAACCAGCAGCAGAGCACATCGCCATCCGGCAACGGCAGCAGATTGGCGGCATGATTCTGCGGGCAGTCGGAAGGCAGCATCGCAGTCAGTTGCTGCGCATCCTCTCCGGCCTGGCCGAGTACGCCGCTGCGTTCAAGGGTGACGGTTTGCTGAGTCATATCAGGCTCCACTATTCTGAATTTGCTGTTTAGTTTTCTTGTTCCCTTCACGCGAAGGAATCAAACGATCGATTAGCATAATGATGGCTGGCGTAACCAGTGCGATATACATGTTGTTGATACCAAAAGGATCGCCCAGCAGATACCATACCGAGGTCATAACACAGGCACCAATCAGACCGGCGTTGGCACCGCGTGCGCTTTTGAAGAACGGCAGATAGAAGGCAATTACCGCAACCACCGAAATCGACAGGCGGATGGCACGGGTAAAGAAGGATAACTTCAGGACTTCCGGCACCAGCAGCACGAAGATCAGCGGCGCAAAGCCAATTGCCAGAGACAGCCAGCGGGTCATTTTAAACTCGCGTTCTGGCGTCGGGTTGCGGTAGGGCACATAGAAATCTTTTACGATCAGTGAGGCGATCGCCAGTGCTACGGTACTGACGCTGACAAAAATCGATGCCACCAGTGAGGTAGTGACAATGCCCGCCAGCCATGGACTCATATCCTGCAGGAACACCGGTAACGCATACAGACTATCAATATCCGGGTGCAGATACTTGGCAGCCACGCCGATAATGGCGATAGCAATGGCAATTGGCAGACAAAACAGGAAGGCAATCCAGGTGGCGCGTTTCGCCGATGCCGCATCTTTGGTGGATGAGATGGCCTGAATCACAAACTGGGTGCAGAAAATCGATCCGATGGTACCGATCAGCCAGGCAACGATGGTGCTGGCACCAATATTACCGTCCCAGGTCCAGTAGAAATCAGGCATTTCCTGCACCATTGGCGTAATGCCGCCGGTCATATGCAATGCCACGCCGAGAATCACCAGTATGCCGAAGTATTTAATCGCACTGTGCAGCAATGTCACCCATGCCATGCCTTTCATGCCGCCGAAGGCGAAATAGAAAGTACTGACGATGGCGGTAATAAACGCCGCCACCGGCAGATTCACTTTTAATACCGTAGAAATCGCCGCCGCACCGCTAACGTAGTTACCGACGTTTACCAGCAGCAGGGCATAAATCATAATCAGTGAGATAATATTTTTGGTTGAGGTGCCGTACTTTTCGGCAATCGCACCGGAAATCGTAATTTTTCCGGTGTTATAAATTCGTTTAACCAGCAGCAGGCCAAAAATCGGGAAACCAATCGCGGCACCAATAACTGACCATGAGGCGGCAAAGCCATTTTCAAATGCCGCCTGGGCAGTACCAATGGTCGATTTAGCACCGATATATTCCGACATCAGCATTACGCCGACAATAAAGGCCGGCATTGCGCGCGACCCTTCCATAAAATCGCCCGAACTTTTACTTCTTAAGCGATAAGTTAACCAGGTGGTCAGCAGGATATACGCAACGACAATACCAATAATTATCAGCGTATCTTCAGCGGTAAATTCTTTCATTTCAGCCTCTCAATGGACGTAATGAACCCTGGGGTGTTGGCAAGCAGCACCCGCTTCTCGTAATCGGAAAATGACTTGTTATGATTTTTATTGCAGATATTGATTCACAATCTGACGAATACGTTGTTCGTCTTCTGCACTGAACTGCACCGCGTAACGGCTTTCACCAACGTTATGTCCCATCAGCGTCAGGGCTTTTTTCACCGCCGCCGGTGAGAAGGCGACGCTGTAGAGATCGGTACGCAAGCCGGTGACGTTTTCCTGCGCCTGACGTGAACCCTCAATATCACCGGCGTTAAACCGTGCCCAGATGGCGTTTATCTGCTGCGGCGCAACGTTGGCCAGCCCGGAAATACAGGCTGAACAGCCGTCGATAAAGCCCTGGTGGATCAGCGAGTCTGGGCCATTCAGCACGTTAAAGTTATCGATTCCCTCTGCCGCCTGCAGAAAACCCTGCAGGCTTTCATAGCTGCCCGCGCTGTCTTTAATACCGATAATATTCGGGTGCGCGGCCAGCGTGCGGACGCTGTCTGGATGCAGCGTATTGCCGGTACGCGCCGGGATGTTGTAGAGGAACAGCGGCACTTCCAGCGCATCGGCGACCGCCTGATAATGCGCGATCAGTTCTGGCTGCTTTAACGGGACAAAATAAGGCGTGATAACCGACACGGCATCAACACCCAGTTTTGCTACCTGCTTCCCGAGGCGAATGGTTTCCCGGGTAGAAATTTCACCGATATGGGTAACAACTGCGGCGCGGCCCGCAACTTCATCGACGCAGGTCTCGGTGACCGCCAGCTTCTCCTGCTTGTTCAGCACAAAGAATTCGCCGTTGGTGCCGCCGCAAAAGATACCGTTACCGGCCTGCAACTGACGCTGAATCTGCAGGCGCATCGCGCTGGCGTTGTATGCACCGTCATTGTCGAAGGCGGTGACGATGGCGGTGAGTACGCCGTCAATTTTTCTGCTCATGAGATCCTCGTAGTATCAGTGATTCAGGGTCGGAAACAGTGTCAGATAGATGTTCCGCACATCATCAGCGCTGACCGCTGTCGGCACATTTTTCATCAGTCGCTGGACATCAAGTGCGGCTTCCACCAGATATGGCAGGTGATCGGCATTAATGCCCAGTTCATCCAGGCTGGCAGGCAGCTTCAGGCGTTTAACCAGCGCAACGAAGTAATCAACCAGCGCGTGGGATTTTTCTTCTTCACTCAGCGCCGGGTCTGCGTCGGGTAACAGGTCATAGGCCTGAGCAAATTTACTCACCGCTGCCGGGCGAACAAAGCGCATGCAGGGTGCCAGCAGAATGGCGTTGGCGACGCCGTGCGGAATGTGATATTTGCCGCCAAGTGGATAAGACATGGCGTGCACCAGATGCGTACCGGCGTGAGCAATCGCCGCGCCACCGTAGTAAGAAGCCCACAGCATATCGAGACGCGCGCGCAGATTTTCTGGTTGCGCGACGGTGGCTTCAAGGCTGGTAAACAGCTTTTTCATGCCGATTAACGCGTAGTTATCGCTAACCGGATTGGAGACGGTGGCAGTGAAGCACTCAATCAGATGGCAAAGTGCATCGATACCGGTGGAGGAAGCAATATGGGCCGGCATGCTGGTGGTCAGCTCCGGCAGCAGTGCAACGAAATCCGGCAGCATCACTGGAGAAATAATGCCGACTTTGGTCTCTTTCTCCGGGATGGCCAGAATGGCATTCGGGGTGGCTTCTGAACCGGTGCCTGCGGTGGTAGGAATCAGCAGTGTTGGCGTGCGCGTTTGCGGCTTTTCGCCTGCCAGCAGCTCCTGCAGCGTGGGTGCGTTTTCGATACACAGCACTGACAACAGTTTGGCGACATCCAGCACGCTTCCGCCGCCAATGCCGACCACCATATCAATACTGACAGCATCCAGCGGCGCAACAATCGCGGCGACATCATGCTGGCTTGGCTCGGGTGGCACGCTGTCAATGATGATCAGCTGCGCCACCTGTGCTTTAACACGGGTAATGATCGACTGTACCGCCGGAATCGCCACGATATTTTTGTCCGTCACCAGCAGTACGTTCTGCTTATCCTCCAGCAGGTAGCTGATGTCATTAAGTGCCTGGTAGCCGCTGATAACGGTGCTGTTGATATTCATTATTTATGCCTTTGCTCCTGACGACCGCAGTTTTCGATCGCTGATGATTTTAATTCGTCATTTCTGTCCGACATGCATCACATATGCTGGTTATTTTATAAGACATATTGATTTCAATTAATTTGATCTTGCTCACATATAATCAATCATGATTGAATATAATCATTATCGGGTTGTGTGGCATGATGGTAACAATCAATATCAATCCTGATGGAGAGCAGATGACGCAGTGGAATACACCGGTTTGGGTGATTGCTGATGATTTTACCGGTGCCAATGACGCTGGTGCCGGGCTGGCCCGGGCGGGTGCGCGGGTCAACGTGCTGTTCGACAGTGACAGCGCGATTGATCGCGAGCGGGCAGATGTGTGGGTGATTAACACTGACAGCCGCGCACTGGGTGCGCAGCAGGCGGCCGATCGCACCCGCAAAGCCGCAGAGATCGCCGCCAGATCCTCGCAGCACGGCTGGATTTTTAAAAAAATTGATTCCACCTTACGCGGTAATCCCGGTGCGGAGATTGAAGCGGCGTTGCTGGCCAGCGGTAAGCCGTTGGCGCTGGTAGTGGCAGCGGTGCCCAGGCTGGCGCGCACCACGCGTGATGGCCTGTGTCGGGTTGATGGACGCCTGCTGACGGAAACCGAATTTGCCAGCGATCCGAAAACGCCGGTCAGCGATGCCAGCATTCTCGCCCGACTTCAGGCGCAAAGCAGCCTGACGGGTGCCGTGCTGACGCTGGATAAGGTCAGGTCGGAGCAATTGCTCAGCTGTCTGCAACAGCAGATCGAACGGGGTACGCGCTTACTGGTGGTGGATGCCGAATCTGATAACGATATTAAGCGGGTGATGCAGGCAGCGGCGCAGCTGGCAGAAAAACCGTTACTGGCGGGTGCCGCCGGATTAAGCGATGCGCTGGCGGCGATGCTGAGCCGTCGTCCGGCTGCGCCGCTGCTGGCAGTGATTGGTTCGATGAGTGAGATATCCCGTCAGCAAATCGCCCGCCTTGAGGCGCAGCATCCGCTGGCACTGATCGATATTGACGTCCAGCAGCTGTTCCAGCAACCGGCCTGGCCTGACAGCTGCAGCTGGCTTAAGCAGGCGGTCAGCGCGCTGCAACTGGGCAGACATTGCGTAATGCGTACCGGCCAGCAGCCCGAACAGCGCCACAGCATTGCCGGGCTCTGCCAGCAACACCAGCTGTCGCGGGCACAGCTGGGTGAAAAAATTTGTCAGCAGCTGGCGGAACTGACGGCCGGGATTTTGCAGCAGGTGCAGCCGGCAGGACTTTATCTTTCTGGCGGCGATGTGGCGCTGGCGATTGCCCGACGCTTAGGTGCCAGTGGATTCCAGATTAACGGGCAGGTGGCAGGCTGTGTACCTTATGGCCACCTGCTTAATGCGTATCAAGACATGCTGGTGATGACCAAGGCCGGTGGCTTTGGCGATGAAAACACGCTGGTAGAAATTATTCGTTTTATTGAGGAGAAGTCGAGTGAGTAAAATTATCGCGGTGACCATGGGCGATCCGGCAGGTATCGGACCGGAAATTATTATTAAATCACTGGCTGAAGGCGAGCTGTCTGGGGCATCCGCGGTGGTAGTGGGTTGCGCCAGCACCCTGCGTCGGGTGCTGAGTTTAAATATCACGCCGCAGGTGGAGCTGCGGGTAATCGATAAGGTCACTGATGCTCATTTTGCTGCGGGTATTATCAATATTATTGATGAACCGCTGGCCGATCCTGAGTCACTACAGCCGGGAGTCGTGCAGTCTGCCGCCGGTGATTTAGCGTATCGCTGCATTAAGCGCGCGACCGAACTGGCGATGGCCGGTGAAGTTCAGGCGATTGCCACCGCACCGCTAAATAAAGAAGCGCTGCATTCCGCCGGGCATCTCTACCCTGGCCATACGGAATTGCTGGCGAAGCTGACTGACAGCAAAGATTACGCGATGGTGCTGTATACCGACCGTCTGAAAGTCATTCACGTCACGACCCATATCGCGCTGCGTAAATTCCTTGATACGCTGGGCCGCGAACGCGTGGAAACGGTAATTGGTATGGCCGATACCTTTATGAAGCGTGTCGGTTACCAGAACCCACGGATTGCGGTGGCGGGAGTCAATCCACATGCGGGCGAAAACGGTCTGTTTGGTGATGAAGAGATTACCATTGTCGGGCCATCAGTTGAGGCGATGAAGGCGCAAGGAATAAATGTTTATGGCCCGTGCCCGCCGGATACCGTCTATCTGCAGTGTTATGAAGGAATGTATGACATGGTGGTGGCGATGTACCACGATCAGGGGCATATTCCGTTAAAATTGCTGGGCTTCTACGATGGGGTAAATATTACTGCCGGGCTGCCATTTATTCGCACCTCGGCTGACCATGGCACGGCGTTTGATATTGCCTGGACAGGTAAAGCGAAGTCTGAGAGCATGGCGATTTCCATCCAACTTGCGATGCAGCTAGCATAGGGAAATATGAAGGGACAAAGTCGCCTCGATCAGATTATGGATTATCTGAAAAGTCATAATCTGGTCACTGTTGAACAGCTGGTTGCCGCGATTTCTGCATCGCCAGCCACTATTCGTCGTGACCTGATTAAGCTGGACCAGGAAGGGGTGATCAGTCGAACGCATGGCGGGGTGACGCTGAATCGCTTTATTCCGGCGCAGCCGACCACCATGGAGAAGTTGCAGCGTAACCTGATTGAAAAGCAGGCCATTGCCCATACCGCCGCCAGCTTTGTTAAAGCCGGTGATGCGGTAGTGCTGGATGCCGGTACGACTATGCTGGAGCTGGCGCGTCAGCTGACCCATCTGCCGTTACGCGTGATTACCGCCGATCTGCATATCGCGCTGTTTCTCTCTGAATTCAAACAGATCGAAGTGACTATCATCGGTGGCCGCATTGATGATTCCAGCCAGTCCTGTATTGGCGATCATGGGCGTCGCCTGTTACGCAATATTTATCCGGATATCGCCTTTGTCAGCTGTAACTCCTGGAGTCTGGAGAAAGGCATCACCACGCCAACGGAAGAGAAAGCCGGGTTAAAACAGGATCTGCTGATCAACTCACGGCGGCGCGTGTTGTTGGCAGACAGTAGTAAGTACGGCTCCTGGTCGCTGTTTTGCGTTTCACCGTTGCAGACCCTGACCGATATTGTGACCGACAAGCATCTGGAAGCGGATATCCGAGAGGAGCTCGATGCGCAGGCATTTCAGCTGACGCTGACCAGCTGACCAGGCGCGCAGGTGTGATACGACGTCCGATGCCTGCGCTGCTGTTCTGATTAATCACTAATCAGCGGCAGAGACTGGCAAATCTCAAAAAAACTCTGCGGTATATAATTGCTGATTTTATTATCGTGACAATATTCCACAATGCCCCGTTTGCAGTTGACCCCGGCTTTTTTATAGATACTTTGGGTGATATTACACACCGTTCGTGGCGATAAGTGCAGCTTGCTTGCAATCTCCATGCTGGAAAAAGCGTGCAGAATGTAAAACAGCACCTCCCATTCACGCTTACTGAATAGTGGCGAGGGAGGAGTGAATACCAGCGATTCGGGTAACTTGATCTTATTCAGGCTGGTCAGGATCAGATTGTCTACTGGCCTGCCATGAAAAATCGTTCCCTGGCAAACACCGTGTTCATCAATCAGCGGATACTTATCGAAAAACCACGGTTGCAGCCACGGTCTATTTTCAAAGGGGTGGATTTCTATTGAGGTCACACGGTCGAGCAGACGCTCGACCATACGGTCGTGATTCTGGAAGGCATCCTGAAAATCGGCGGTTGGGGCGGGCAGATCGCCATCCAGCCTGCCCTCAACCGAATATTGTGCCGGCAGTGCCAGTAAGCTGTAATATTTTTTATTGGCGTAAATAAATCTTGATTGGTTATCTTTCGCTCCCCAGGGCTCACAACTTGTTTCCCAAAAGCGAATTAACATCTGCAACGAATCCTTTAACGTTGTGCTCATTGCGATCCTTGCTCCATGACTGTCTTTTGCCGTACAGGGAATTACTCGGTGAGCAGCTCAGAGGCATCTATCTGCTGTTCCGGTTGATCCTTTTCCCGGACGCGCCGGCGAATCAGCCTGCCTTTAGGATCAAAAAAGCGACTTGGCCAGATTTCCTGCGGCGGAATACCAATGGCATTGGCAATGATGATTTCACCTCGCGGCCAGGGGCGAATCAGGGTATTGCCCAGCGTGCTGGCTGATAAGCCATTCTCGCGTGAGAGTCGTGCCAGTGAACCTTTCGCTTTGCGCACGGCAGCCAGAATATCCTGCCGGTGCCAGTCATGTTTAGCCGTTCTGACGTCCATATTTATTCCTCTTCCTGAAAAGATTTTTTTCTGAGGGCGATCTTTCCTCGATCGGTTTACGGTTGCTGTCACTCATGATAGCGTTTGTTGAGAGATCTTTTATTAAAGTTAATGTGATTTAATATCGATTTTTAGCTGACGTCTAGTTCAATAATTACTCTATCTGGAGAAGGAAGGGGCGCTATGATCATTTTTTCTGATTTCGCTGATGGAAAAGCGAGTAAAGATGCGTTAGTGGGAATTTCAATTACGCCAATGATTAACAAGCCGGGACTGAATGCTTATGGCACTACGCTGAAAAGTGGGGAACGGATAGGCTGCCACAGCCATGCTGAAGGAGAAGAGTGGTATGTCATGCTGTCAGGCGAGGGAGAGATATGGACGGCGGATGTGGTTGATAATAATCTGACAGACATCAGGACCGATAAAATCAGTAAGGGATCCGTTTTCTGTATTTATCCTGATACCGCGCATCAACTGCTGGCGAAAACCGATATCGAATTAATCTTTTTGTGTCCTGAGTCACATTTAACTACCGATCGGACATTATTTGCGGATTTAATTAATTAACTTGTGAATAATAACAACTCTACTCATTCACCCTCTCCCAACAACAGGAGAGGGTAAAAGAATTAAAGAGTTTTTAATCCTACCAGCGGAATATTTCGCGCATAGTAAATTTCACGCATCTCTTTCCACAGCAAATCGGTGATACGTTTGTGCTCTTGCGCTGACAAATCTTCCGGTTTGGTGTTAAACAGATAGTGTTTGAGATCGAACTCTTTCAGTAACATCTTGGTATGAAACATGTTTTCCTGATAGACATTGACATCCATCATGTCATACATCGACTTCATATCTTCCGACATAAAGTTCTGAATCGAGTTAATCTCATGATCGATAAAGTGTTTCACCCCGTTCACATCACGGGTAAAGCCGCGTACGCGATAATCGATGGTGACGATATCGGACTCCAGCTGGTGGATCAGATAGTTCAGCGCTTTAAGTGGTGAAATGACGCCGCAGGTTGAGACTTCAATATCGGCACGGAAGGTGCACAGTCCACCCTCGGGATGACTCTCCGGATAGGTATGGACGCAGATATGGCTCTTATCCAGATGCGCAACCACCGAATTAGGCAGCGGGCCAGGATGCTCGGAGTTATCGATATCACGCGGATCAATCGGCTCTTCACTCACCAGAATGGTGACGCTGGCACCCTGAGGTTCGTAATCCTGACGAGCGATATTCAGCACATTCGCGCCAATTATCGAGCAGGTTTCGCTCAAAATTTCAGTCAGACGATTGGCGTTGTATTGCTCATCAATATAGGCAATGTATCCGTCGCGCTCTGCAGCGGTATTCGCATAGCAAATATCATAGATACAAAAACTCAGGCTTTTTGTCAGGTTGTTGAAGCCATGTAGTTTCAGCTTTTGCAATTTAGTTCACCCCCTTATAAATGCCTGGTCAGCTTGCGTCTGACAGTGCATTCAGCAGATATTGTGGCAGGGCAAAGCTGCCAGTATGGATTGCCGAATTATAATAACGGCAGGTTAAACCCGCTGCATCAAGACGTGCTTGCAGCGTTGCGCTATCGAGCTGGCGCAAAGCGGGATTGTCGCTCGCCCAGGCAAAGGTCATGATGCCGCCGTAGTAAGTCGGTATCGCTGCCTGATAGAAACTGACATCGCTAAAATAATGACCCAATTTACGATGGCTGTTAATTGCCTCATCCTGTTGCAGGAAGCAAACGCCATTCTGCGCCACGAAGATGCCATTTTCATTAAGGCAGCGGTGGCAACCAGCATAAAATTCAGAGGTAAATAAACTTTCGCCAGGACCGATAGGATCGGTACAGTCGGAGATAATCACATCAAATTTTTCACTGGATTGATTAACGAAGTTAACGCCGTCATCAATTACCAGCTTAAAACGCGGGTCCTCATAGGCTCCGGCACTGTGATTCGGCAGATATTGCTTACAGAAGTTAACCACACCCGCGTCGATTTCGACCATGGTTATCTGCTCGATATTTTTATGACGGCTGACTTCGCGCAGCATTGCGCCATCGCCACCACCAATAATCAGCACCTTCTTTGCCGCACCGTGCGCCAGCAGAGGCACATGGGTCATCATTTCATGATAAATAAACTCATCGCGTTCGGTAGTTTGTACCACGCCGTCAAGCGCCATAACGCGACCCAGCGCTGCATTTTCAAAGATAATCAGATCCTGATGTTCGGTCTTTTCTCGATACAGTTCTTTATCGACAGAGAAGTACTGTCCGAAACCGGCATGAAGCGTTTCATACCACATTTCATTTTGGGCCATGGTGGGATCTCCAAAGTAATAGCCATGAAAAATGGGCGGCACATGATAGCTAACTCTGACCGTGGTTGCACGGTCAAATATTCAACAGAAAGGCAATGGCGGCGGGCTATTTCACGTAGGCAAGCAGGCTGAGAGAGTCACGCGCCAGAGATTTACACTTTTTGTCATTAGTGATGGCAATACCGCTCAGATCGCGGTAGCTATCCTCGCCAAGCGCTTTCATGTTGTAACTGGCGTAATTGGTTAAATCCCAACGGTTTTGTTGGGCAAAAAACATCAATGCTTTGCGAATCTGCGCATCAGGTAAATCCTGATAGCCGCAGTCATTTTTCAGATAGACAAAAACCGCAGTTAAATCAGCCAGATCTTCGGCTTCCGATTCGCTCAGAGCAAAGCTGGTGGAGGAGAAGCCAAGAAGCCCGGTAAGTAACAGGACCTTGATGCTTTTCTTCATAATTCGTCTCATAAAGTTGCAATTAACTGACGTTAGCACAGTTAGACTCAGCGTTCAGGCAATTTTAGCCACTAAATCTGTTCAACAGCCAATTTCATCCGTTTATGACACTATGGTCAGTCTGATTAAACTTGACCTTACCGCCGGGTGAAGGTTTAAGCTGCGCGATAACTTTTTGACTATAAAGGATGCGATGATGTTACGCCGTGATTTTCTCAAGCTGAGTGCCACACTCAGTGCTGCCGGTGCGCTGCCGCTCTGGAGTCGTTCGCTGATGGCGGCAACGCGCCCGATGCTGCCTGTTCCTGAGTTGCTGAGTGCCGACCCGCGTGGGGAGGTCACCTTAACCGCCCAAAGTGGTTTTTCGCTGTGGAATGGCAAGAAAGTGCCAAGCTGGGGCTATAACGGCAATCTGCTGGGGCCGGCGCTGCAACTTGAGCGCGGTAAACCGATTAGCGTAAATATCGATAACAAGCTGCCGCAGGCCACTACCGTGCACTGGCATGGGCTGGAAGTGCCGGGAGCCGTCGACGGTGGCCCGCATGCGCGAATCGAGCCGGGCCAGCAGCGCACGGTCAGCTTCACTCCCGATCAGCCCGCGGCAACCTGCTGGTTTCATCCACATCAACACGGACAGACTGGCTATCAGGTCGCGCAGGGACTGGCAGGGCTGGTGATTCTGAAAGATAAAGACAGTGAAGCACTGTTACTGCCTAAACTGTGGGGAATCGACGACATTCCACTGATTTTGCAGGATAAGCAACTGAGCGCCGACGGCAGTAAGATTGATTATCAGCTGGATGTCATGCGTGCGGCGGTAGGCTGGTTCGGCAATCTGATGCTGACTAACGGCGTACAGTATCCGCAGCATGCGGTGCCGCGCGGCTGGTTGCGCCTGCGCTTACTCAACGGCTGTAATGCCCGTTCGTTAACTATTGCTACCAGCGATCATCGTCCGCTGTATGTTATTGCCAGCGACGGAGGATTGTTAAGCGAACCGGTTAAAATCACTGAGCTATCGATGCTGCCGGGTGAACGCTTTGAAGTACTGGTTGATACCAAAGACGGTAAACCTTTCGATCTGGTGACGTTACCGGTGCGACAAATGGGCATGACATTGACGCCTTTCGATCAGCCGCTGCCGTTGTTAAACGTTATGCCACTGAATATCCAGGCCAGCGGTGAGCTGCCGGATAAGCTGGTGGATATGCCCGTGCTGCCTGCGGTGGAAGGCATCACCAATCGCTGGTTACAACTGATGATGGATCCGCAACTCGACAAGCTGGGTATGCAGGCGCTGATGCGCAAATACGGTAATAAAGCGATGGCCGGAATGGGCATGGATGCGCATCACGGCACAGATGACGCAGGATCTGCCGCCAGCCACGATCACAGCGCAATGCCGGTGAAAGAGAGTGATAAACAGGAAGCGGCGTATGACTTCCGTAATGGCAATAAAATCAACGGAATGCCATTTGATATGCATAAGCCGATGTTCGCTGCCAAATTAGGTGATTATGAAAAGTGGACAATTTCAGGTGAGGGCGACGCCATGCTGCATCCTTTCCATATTCATGGCACTCAGTTTCGAATCCTGTCTGAAAATGGTAAGCCGCCACAGCCGCACCGCAGCGGCTGGAAAGACACGGTGCGGGTTGAAGGCTGGCGTAGCGAGGTGCTGGTGCGCTTTAACTATGTCGCCAATGCTGAAAATGCCTATATGGCGCATTGTCATCTGCTGGAACATGAAGATACCGGAATGATGCTTGGGTTTACCGTCAGTTAACGTATAGTCTATTTTGCCCTTTATTAAGACGACGCTCTCAAAATATCGTCAGGATTAATAAAGGGTTTTCTTTATATAATTTTGAATTAAATATCGGCACTGCTTTATTTAACTTTCGTTTATGGTAAGTCTTATTTATGTGTTTTATTATCATTCCACCTGTAAGAATGTTTAACACGCTAACTAATAAGCTTGCAAGGCTAATAATATGGGTGTGGTATTCTGACAGGGCTATTTATTATTAACTCTATACGGAAATTATCGATGACTTTTGCAAGGGTTATTACTTTTACCTTGTTGCGTTAATAACGATAATTGTCAATTAAGACAGAGAAGGAAAGGATCCCAATGATGAAACATATTATTCCATCGTTGTTACTGACGATCGGGATTACTGGTGCCTCTTCAGCCAGTAGCTCCACAACAGAAATGTGGCGAGAGCCACAGCCGATGGTCAAAGAAGGAAAGCATTACAGTCTGATTATAGATCGTGGGGAGTTGCAAAAAGCGCTCAGGACTACAAAAAATGAATATCTGTTTTCCGAAAAAGGAGCTGGCGTTAAACCGCTGATTCTGGTGGGTACGCCAGTAGAAATTACCGAGTTTCTGCTTAAAAATGAAACTCGGGGTATTGAAAACGATATCACTGAATTGCCCGATATCTATATGGGGATCACTAAATATGTCCCGGGAAAGCGTTTTATCGGTTTATTTCCATTGAATGACTTACTGATAACGGCGGTGGAACAGATCCAGAAGTTTCATCCCGGTAGCATCGTTACGGATGCCGCGGGTATTCCGGGTGATCTCAAAGGGCTGTATGAAACTCTGGAAAAGCTACCGGAGAACCAAAAAGAGAGCGGTCAGATTCTTTATATAAAGTTCAGTTATCTGCCGGAGGATGGGATGACGAAAATCGGCAGTAAAACCATTAGTTTCAGCAATATCCTGAAAAAAATGCAGCAAACATCCTGACGTCATTCTGCCTGACGGCTATTCCGCTCGCGGCTTTATGCCGCGAGCGGATAGTGACAGGAATCAGGCAAGTTCCAGCGCCAGACGCAAATCCTCTATCAAATCATCTTTATTCTCAATACCAATCGACAGGCGAATGGTCGATGCGCTGATACCAATACGATCACGTACTTCAACCGGCACCCCGGAGTGGGTGGTGCTGGCCGGGTGACTGGCGAGAGACTCCGTGCCGCCGAGGCTGACTGCCAGCTTAAACAGCTGTAGTGCATTGAGGAAACGGAATGACGCCGCCTGACCGCCGCGTAAATCGAAAGAAAAGGTCGAACCTGCGCCACTGCACTGGCGGCTGAAGGTTTTACCGGCAGCTGACTGTGGATCAAGGAATGAGAGATAATGAATATTTTCTACTTTGGCGTGGTCGCGCAAAAAAGTCGCCACCGCTTCGGCATTGCTGTTAGCACGTTCCATGCGCAATGACAGCGTTTCCAGAGAACGTCCTATCATCCAGCAAGAGTGTGGATCAAGCTGGGTACCGATAGCTCCACGCAGCGATTTTATCTGACCGACCAGCTTTTTGCTGCCGAGTACCGCGCCAGCAATCAGATCCGAATGGCCGCCAACATATTTGGTCAGTGAGTAGATGGAGAGATCGGCACCGTGCTCAAGTGGGCGCTGAAACACCGGGCCCAGCAGGGTGTTGTCGCAGGCGATAATCGGGCGATAACCCTGCTGCTGCGCGATATTATCAGCAACGCGGCTAATCATCGCCACATCAACCAGACTGTTGGTCGGATTGGCCGGTGACTCAATCAGAATCACGGCAACCCGGCCCTTTTTGACCGCTTCATCCGCTGCCGCCTGCACTGACGCCTGATTGACGCCGTCGGAGAAGCCGACGCTGGCAACATTGAGATTGCTGAAGGTTTTACTCAGCAGGGTTTCGGTGCCGCCATACAACGGCTGCGAGTGCAGGATGACATCGCCCGGTTTTACCAGCGCCAGTAAGGTTGTGGAAATCGCAGACATTCCTGATGAGAACAGCGCGCCGCTTTCAGTGCGTTCATAGACCGCCAGCCGATCTTCAACAATCTCACTGTTGGGATGATTAAAACGCGAATAAACCAGCCCTGATGAACTGCCAGCCGGGGGTTCACGGCGGCCGGAAACATAATCGAAGAAATCACGCCCGTCTTCAGCGGTGTTAAACACAAAGGTTGAGGTCAGGAACACCGGCGGTTTAACCGCGCCTTCGGACAGCGCTGGATCATAGCCATAATTCAGCATCTGCGTTTCAGGCTGCAGTTCACGATTGCCGAGGTGGGTTTTTTTAGAGTGTGAAGAAGTCATTCGGTCTCCTGCCATGGCGGCATGTGTTAACTCGATATTTTGAGCATAAGCTAGCATGCAGGAGAAGTGACTGATAAATGAATTAATGGTCTAAGTTTAAAACCATTTTCACAATTTAATGTTATTTTTTATGGTTTTAGCAGTCCATCCATCTGGATGGCGCATCCGGCATCTCTGATCAATTGCCGTTGCGCAACAGCATGCTTCAGCGCTGAAATGTGATAGACTGCCTCGCTTTCCTGACGCAACCAATCTGAATGCTATGAAACATACTGTAGAAGTGATGATCTCCGAAGCTGAGATCAAATCCCGCATTGCCGAACTGGGCAAACAAATCTCTGAACATTACCGTGACAGCGGTAGCGATATGGTGCTGGTTGGCCTGCTACGTGGTTCATTTATGTTTATGGCCGATCTGTGCCGTACCATTGATGTCCCTCATGAGGTCGATTTTATGACCGCTTCCAGCTATGGCAGCGGCATGTCGACCACCCGTGATGTGAAAATCCTGAAGGATCTCGACGAAGATATTCGCGGTAAGGATGTGCTGATTGTTGAGGATATTATCGATTCAGGTAATACGCTGAGCAAAGTCCGCGAAATCCTTAGCCTGCGTGCGCCAAAGTCATTGGCTATCTGTACGCTGCTGGATAAACCGGAACGCCGTGAAGTGACGGTAGACGTCGAATACGTCGGCTTTTCCATTCCTGATGAGTTTGTTGTGGGTTACGGCATCGATTATGCCCAGCGTTATCGCCATCTGCCGTATGTCGGGAAAGTGGTGATTCTGGAGCAGTAATTCTCTCCGCTGGCGTAAGGCACACAGCATTATCTGGCAAGGCCGGACCAGCCGGCCTGTTATACCCTTCACCGTTGACGTTACAGTCGCCCCCTGATGGAAAAATTGGTGTCAGCAGGGGCTCGCCGGGTTGTTCAGCAGGTTGGAAATACCGTGGCGATAGCGCTGCTCAAGGATTTCGCGACTGGCGGCGGTGACTTCAAGGTCTCGCAGATAGCCATCGTGAATACCATAGACCCAGCCATGAATAGTGACTTGCTGGCCGCGCTTCCATGCCGACTGCATAATAGTGGAGTGTCCCAGGTTGTAGACCTGTTCGATGACGTTGATTTCACACAATTTATCAAAACGCTTTTCTGGCGGCAGTTCACCCAGCAATAGGCTATGTTTGTACCACAGGTCGCGGATGTGCAGCAGCCAGTTGTCGATCAAACCCAGTTCAGGGTTGTCAACTGCGGCTTCCACGCCGCCGCAGCCATAGTGGCCGCAGATAATGATGTGTTCAACTTCCAGCACTTCGACGGCGTACTGCACCACCGACAGACAGTTTAAATCGGTATGGATAACCAGATTCGCGACGTTGCGATGCACAAACAGTTCGCCAGGCTCAAGCCCGGTAAGACGTTCGGCAGGAACGCGGCTGTCAGAGCAACCAATCCAGAGAAAACGTGGTTTTTGCGCGTCGGCAAGTCGCTCGAAGAATCCTGGATCTTCTTCTACCAGCAGCCTGGACCATTGGCGATTGTTGCTGATAAGGGTATCTATGTCTTTCATGAAGTTATACGACCTGTAACAAGTCAAAGCGCGTTGCCGTACTATAGGGCAACGCCATAAGATTTAAAACGGCAAACAAGAAACCAAACAAAACAGGGTACGCTTTTACCTATGACTTATGCACTGGAACTTGAAAAACTGGCCAAGACCTATCCCGGCGGCGTTCAGGCGCTGAAAGGCATCGATCTTAATGTTGAAGCCGGTGATTTCTATGCGCTGCTCGGCCCGAACGGAGCCGGTAAATCCACCACCATTGGCATTATCAGTTCACTGGTCAACAAAACTGCCGGCAAAGTGCGGGTATTTGGTTATGACCTGCAACACGATATGGTCAATGCGAAACGCCAGCTCGGCCTGGTGCCGCAGGAATTTAACTTCAACCCCTTTGAGACGGTGATGCAAATCGTCGTCAATCAGGCGGGTTACTACGGTGTTGAGAAACCGGAAGCGATCAAGCGCGCAGAAAAATACCTGAAGCAGCTCGATTTATGGGAAAAGCGCAACGAACGTGCGCGGATGTTATCCGGCGGTATGAAGCGCCGACTGATGATTGCCCGTGCGCTGATGCATGAACCGAAGCTATTGATCCTTGATGAGCCGACCGCCGGCGTAGATATTGAACTGCGCCGTTCGATGTGGGTGTTTCTCAAAGATCTTAATGCTAAAGGCACCACCATTATTTTGACTACTCACTATCTGGAAGAAGCTGAGATGCTGTGCCGCAATATCGGCATTATTCAGAGCGGCGAGCTGGTGGAAAATACCTCAATGAAAGGGCTGCTGTCCAAGCTGAAATCCGAGACCTTTATTCTCGATCTGGCGCCGAAAAGCCCGCTGCCACAGCTGGATGGTTTCCAGTACCGGCTGGTTGATACTTCAACGCTGGAGGTGGAAGTGATGCGTGAGCAAGGGCTGAACAGCGTATTTAGTCAGCTTAGCGCGCAGGGTATTCAGGTGCTGAGTATGCGTAATAAAGCGAACCGACTGGAAGAGCTGTTTGTTGGCCTGACGCAGGGCAAGAAAGGAGAGAAGGCATGACACATTTGTACTGGGTAGCGCTGAAGAGCATCTGGGGTAAAGAGATTAACCGTTTCGCGCGTATCTGGATTCAGACGCTGGTGCCGCCGGTGATTACCATGACCCTCTACTTTATTATTTTCGGTAATCTGATCGGCTCACGTATTGGTGAGATGCATGGCTTCACCTATATGCAGTTTATCGTGCCCGGACTGATTATGATGGCGGTTATCACCAATGCTTACGCCAACGTCGCCTCGTCGTTTTTCAGCTCGAAGTTCCAGCGTAATATTGAAGAGCTGCTGGTCGCCCCGGTGCCGACGCATATTATTATCGCCGGCTATGTGGGTGGTGGTGTGGCACGCGGAATTTGCGTTGGGGTACTGGTGACGGCGATTTCGCTATTTTTTGTGCCTTTCCACGTTCATTCATGGTGGATGGTTGCCGTGACGCTGTTACTGACCGCGATTCTGTTTTCACTGGCTGGCCTGCTGAATGCGGTATTTGCGCGTACCTTCGACGATATCAGCCTGATTCCAACCTTTGTACTGACGCCGCTGACCTATCTGGGTGGGGTATTTTATTCGCTAACGCTGTTACCGCCGTTCTGGCAGGCAGTGTCGAAGCTGAACCCTATCGTGTATATGATCAGTGGTTTCCGTTATGGCTTCCTCGGTATTAACGATGTGCCATTGGTGTTTACCCTGTCGGTATTGATCGCCTTTATCGTGGTATTTTATGCGGTAGTCTGGGCATTGATTCAGCGCGGGCGCGGATTGCGTACTTAACGGTTTCAGATTTGGGCGGCGATAATGGACTGCCGCCCGCAGAGAGCATCAGGCAACCTGAACCGGTACTGCCTTTGCCAGACGCTTCATTTCATTATCACCTTCAAAGTAAGCAACTTTAGGTTGCCACTCGCGGGCTTGTTCATCTGACATCTGCACGTAAGAACAGATGATCAGTAAATCACCTGCGCAGGCACAGCGCGCTGCCGCGCCGTTAACCGAGATGATTTTTGAACCACGTTCGGCGGCGATGGCGTAAGTTGAGAAACGCTGGCCGTTATTAACGTTGTAGATATCGATCGCTTCATATTGAAGAATACCTGAAGCATCGAGGAAATCCTGATCGATGGCGCAGGAGCCTTCATAGTGCAAATCGGCCTGGGTCACTTTTACCCGGTGTAGCTTGCCTTGCAACATGGTGCGTACCATAACTCTGTTACCTTTGAGCATCTCATCAAAAAACGAACGACAGTATCTGTCGAACGCTGTGCCTTGTCTACTGCGTCAGATCAACCTGTTGGTTATCTATCAGGCGGGCATTGCCCAGCCATGCCGCCATCAGAATGACCGCACGCTGACTCTCGGTATCCAGTGGCAATAGCGTCTCTGCGTCACAAATCGCCAGGCCATCGGGACGGAAGCCTTTTTCCTCCAACTCTGTTTCAGCAGCGGCGATCAACTCTTCCACATGGCGCTCACCATTAGACAGCTTTTCGCCAATGCTGTTCATCACTTTACTTAGCGCCGGCGCCTGTTTGCGCTGGTCGGCGGTCAGATAACCGTTGCGTGAACTCAAAGCCAGCCCGTCTTTGGCACGCACCGTTGCGACCCCAACAATATCGATATCGTAGCCCATATCGGCCACCATCTTACGAATCAGGGCCAGCTGTTGGTAATCTTTTTCACCGAAGCAGGCGAGGTCTGGCTGCACCAGATTAAACAGCTTGCTGACCACCGTCGAGACGCCACGGAAATGGCCCGGGCGGCTGGCGCCTTCCAGCAGTGAAGAAAGGCCGGGAACTTCAACGAAGGTTTGCGTGTCCAGCCCGGCAGGATAGATATCGGCAGGGGACGGAGAAAACACCAGGTCTACGCCACGACGATTAAGCTTTTCGCAATCTTCCTGCAAGGTGCGCGGATAACGCGCCAGATCGTCGGCGCGCTCAAACTGCATCGGATTAACGAAAATACTCGCGACCACGATATCCGCGCGCGCGCGCGCTTCATCAACCAGCGTCATATGACCATCATGTAAATTGCCCATGGTTGGCACCAGCGCGATACGTTTTCCTTCCTGGCGCCAGCGACGAATCTCACGACGCAACATCGGCAACGTTTCAATAATCAGCACAGACTTTCTCCTGGTTTATTGGAAACTGTGTTCTTCTGCGGGATAGCTCCCGGCCTCAACTTCTGTAATATACTGACGAACGGCGCTACGAATATCGCCGCTGTCTGACAGAAAGTTTTTCGCGAATTTAGGAATATGTCCACCGGTAATCGCAAATGCGTCATGCATCACCAGGATCTGGCCGTCGGTAACATTGCCTGCGCCGATGCCAATCACCGGTATAGTCAGCGCCTCGGTGACGCGTTTGGCCAGCGTCACCGGCACACACTCCAGCACCAGCAGCTGTGCGCCTGCGGACTCTAATGCCAGCGCATCTTCCAGCAGACGATCGGCATCCGCCGCTTCGCGACCCTGAATTTTGTAGCCGCCGAAGATATTTACCGACTGCGGCGTTAACCCCAGATGACCACATACCGGCACTGCGCGTTCTGTCAGCTGTGCAACCGTATCAGCCAACCACTTGCCGCCTTCCAGTTTGACCATGTTGGCACCGGCACGCATCAGCTGTGCAGCATTGTCAAAGGTCTGTTCTGGGGTGGCATAGCTCATAAACGGCAGGTCGGAAAGCAGCAATATGTTCGGCGCACCGCGGCGCACCGCCTGAGTGTGGTAAACGATATCGGCGACGGTCACCGGCAGCGTTGAATCATGGCCCTGGACGGTCATTCCCAGCGAGTCACCCACCAACATGACCTGAATGCCTTCGTCAGCAAACAGTTTGGCAAAGCTGTAGTCATAAGCGGTAATCGAAGCGAATTTGCGGCCTGCCTGTTTCCACTGGCGCAATTGAGAAATACTGGTCGGTTTCATAACGGCCTCTCAGGAGGAAATTTCAGATGGCCGAAGTGTAATGGATCGCGAATCACAGAGGAACGTTTATCCGGTGGATGAAACGGCGGGGTGGTGGATTTTTATACTAAAATGACGCGCTACCAGCGCTGAATGTCTCGACTGTCGAGCAGGGCCAGCCGGCTGGCGACAGATTCACCGTCGGGAAAATGCAGTCCGGCAGCGATTTCCGCCAGTGGCAGCAGCATAAACGCACGGTTTTTCATATCGTAATGCGGTACGGTTAAGCGCTCGCTGTGGATCGTCAAATCGCCAAACAGCAGAATGTCGAGATCCAGCGTGCGCGGTCCCCAGCGCTGCTCTTTGCGTACCCGGCCCTGTTCCAGTTCGATACGCTGAGTGTGATCAAGCAGCGCCTCGGGTGCCAGCGTGGTCTCGAGAGCAATCACCGCATTAAGATAGTCGGGCTGATCGGCAGGGCCGTAAGGCGGAGTGCGATAGAGCGAAGAGGTGGCAATCAGCTGACTTTCAGGGATCGCCGCCAGTGCATCAAGCGCATTTTGCACCTGATGCAGCGGATCGGCGAGATTGCTGCCTAACGCGATATAGACGCGGGTCATGCGTTGCTGTTGCCGTCACGACGCGGTGCTGTACCCGGCGTGCGTTTACGCGGGCGGCGAGTGCGACGGCGTGGCACCGGATCGTCACCCAGCGTGTTCAGCATGGTTTTTTGCTGCGGTGGTGCGGCAACCTGGAACTCGCTCCACCAGGTAGAAAGGCGTTGCAGCTCGTGGTTATTTTCGACTTCAGCACGCAGCGCCAGCAGATCGTAAGCCGCACGGAATTTCGGATGCTCCATCAGCTTCCACGCGCGTTTGCCGTGGCGGCGTGACAGCCGCAGCTGCAATTGCCAGATATCGCGAATCAGCGTGGTGATGCGTTTTGGAATCGCCAGCGCACGGCAGGCTTCATCCAGCACGTCATTCATCGCCAGCGCAAAGGCGTCGTAGTAGGCCAGACCGCTTTCCTGGGCAATTTTCTGCGCGGCTTCAAGCTGCGGGTACCAGAACATGGCGGCAAACAGAAACGCCGGGTTAACGCGCATCTGATTGTGAATGCGGTTATCGGTATTTTTCAGTACCTGAACCACCATCCGCTCCATCGGGCTGTCACCCTGCTCGGTGAAGTAGCGGGTGATGATCGGGAACAGCGGCTGGAACAGTTGGTATTCGCGCAGTTGCAGATAGGTACTGTAACCGTAACCCGCTTGCAGCAGCTTTAACGTCTCTTCAAACAGACGTGCTGGCGGGATGTCCTGCAACAGCGTAGCGAGGCGGGGAATCGGCTCGGCGGTTTCGGCGGCAATGCTCATATCAAGCTTGGCGGAGAAACGCACCACGCGCAGCATGCGCACCGGATCCTCGCGATAACGCGTTTCCGGATCGCCGATCAGGCGAATAATGCCCTGTTGCAGATCGTTCAGGCCGCCAACGTAATCACGGACGGTGAAATCTGCCACGCTGTAATACAGGCTGTTGATGGTCAGATCGCGGCGCTGGGCGTCATCTTCGATCGAACCAAAAATATTGTCGCGCAGCAGCATGCCGTTCTGGCCGCGCTGGGAATTGTTGCGATCGTCCTGCTGCTCTTCAGCCAGGTGATGGCCACGGAAAGTGGCGACTTCAATCACTTCCGGACCAAACATCACGTGTGCCAGGCGGAAGCGGCGACCGACCAGACGGCAGTTGCGGAACAGCTTACGCATCTGTTCCGGGGTGGCGTTGGTGGTCACGTCAAAATCTTTCGGCTTTTTACCCAGCAGTAAATCGCGCACGCCGCCACCGACCAGATAGGCTTCATAACCGGCTTTATTCAGGCGATAGAGTACTTTGAGGGCATTTTCGCTGATGTCTTTCCGCGAGATATTATGGCGATCGCGTGGGATAATCGTCATATGACGAACTTCCTCGACCACAGTTGGCGCCTCATCTTCGCGACTCAGGACTTTTCGGCAAAAATTAGCAACTCGGGTAAAAATGGGACACCTCGATAGTGACTAAGAAACTTGGGTGGTAAAAACAGCGGCTAATCATAGCTTAGTGAGAACCATTTGAGAATGCTGATGTCATTCCAATGCTTCCTGCTGCGTCCTGACGTGGGATTTTTGTGAGATCCCACTGCTGGATTGCCTGTTTTAAGAGTGCATCCAGTGAATCATCCTGCCAGCCGATTGGCTGCGGCTGACCGAGAAACTGCAGAGCGCGCACCAGTACCGGTCGCGCATCGCCTTTCGCTAGCGCCGGCGCATGATTCTGCTTCGATAATTTATTGCCATCGCTATTCAGCACCAGCGGTAAATGCAGGTAGCCCGGCACCGGCCAGCCAAACTGTTGATACAGCGCAATCTGACGTACCGTCGGCTCAATTAAATCGGCACCCCGCACAATTTCCGTGATGCCCTGAAAATGGTCGTCGACCACCACCGCCAGATTATAGGCGAACAGGCCATCACGGCGATGAATGATAAAATCTTCCATCGCCAGCGCACGGTCGGCAATGATATTGCCACGCAGACCATCATAAAACTCGGTGACTGGCGCATGCTGACGTAAACGCAGGGCAGCATTTTCTGCGCCAAGCTGCAGGTCACGACAATGGCCGTCGTAATGCCCACCGGTTTGCTGAATGCGACGACGGGTGCAGCGGCACCAGTAACTTTGCTGATGCTGGCGTAACCAGCTGAGCGCTGCGCGATAGGCATCGTGGCGCTGTGACTGCCACAGCACATCGCCGTCCCAGTTCAGGCCGTAATGTTCCAGCTGACGTAAAATCTGTTGTGCAGCGCCGGGAATTTCACGTGGCGGATCGATATCTTCGATGCGCACTCGCCATTGACCCTGCTGCGCACGCGCCTGCAGATAACTGCCGAGGGCAGCAATCAGTGAGCCGAAGTGTAATTCACCGGAAGGAGAGGGGGCAAAGCGCCCAATATAGGATGATGGCATGATAGTCAGATACGGTGAGCAGTGAAGCGGGAGCATCGATTTGTCCCTGCTTCACTGCAACATCCGCGCGCCGTTAACCGGCCATTTGTTTCTCGCGAATTTCCGCCAGCGTTTTGCAGTCAATGCAAAGATCGGCAGTAGGACGCGCTTCAAGGCGACGGATACCAATTTCAACGCCACATGAATCACAGTAGCCGAAATCGTCGTCTTCAACCTTTTTCAGCGTCTTTTCGATCTTTTTGATCAGCTTACGCTCACGGTCGCGGTTACGCAGTTCAAGACTGAACTCTTCTTCCTGAGCGGCACGATCAACCGGATCCGGGAAGTTAGCAGCTTCGTCCTGCATATGAGTTACTGTACGGTCTACTTCATCCCTGAGTTGATTGCGCCACGCTTCAAGAATCTTCTTGAAGTGCTCCAGCTGGGCTTCGTTCATATACTCTTCGCCCGGCTTCTCCTGATATGGCTCCACCCCAGCGATGGCGAGAATACTCAGGGACGATGTTTTACGGTTTTGCCCTTCTTGCATGTTGTTTCTCCTGGATAACACGCACTATCGATCCCCAGTGGGGAAAAAAACAGGCCGCTATAAATAACAGAAGCGATTAAGGTTGGCAATTATTCCTGAACAAGTCTTGACAAGCCTGTGAGTAAAAGCGTATTTAGCACACCGCCAGCAACGATCCTGTCACAGCAAATTGCACCAAATATTATAGCGTTACTTCGAGAGACTGTTGCAGACTTAATCCGGTTGTTGAGAACTGCGCCTTATAACAAATAATTTCTGTTCCACTCTGTTGTGCCTGTGCCAGTAGTTCCGCGTACTGCGCATCAATATGACGCGCCGGGGAAACGTCCTCAATCCCCGAGTGCAAAACGGCAAAAAACAGCACCGCACGTTCGCCATTTTCAGCGATCTTAGCCAGTTCGCGCAGGTGCTTCTGGCCACGTACGGTTACCGCATCCGGAAAATACCCTTTGCCCTTGTCCAAGAGCGTAACGGATTTCACTTCAATATAGCAGTTTCGGCGATTATCTGCCTGTAACAGAAAATCTATTCGACTGCGTTCTGCACCATACTTCACCTCAGCCTGTATCGAGCTATAACCGGTGAGTGACGCGACGATATCCGCCTGTATCGCTTCGCGCACCAGTTGGTTTGCTCGCAGCGTGTTCACGCAAATCCAGTGGCCCTGCTGAGTCTGCGTCAGCTCCCAGCTGTGCGGATATTTACGCGTCAGGCTGTCGGAGGTGGAATACCATACGGTATCCCCTGGCGTGGCGCAGCCGGTCATCGCGCCGGTATTGGCGCAGTGAATGGTCAGGGTTTCACCTTGTGGCGTGATGACATCAGCCAGAAAACGTTTATAGCGCTTAATCAGGCGTGCGGGCTGCAGCGCCGGGAAAAATTCCATGGTTAATCCTGTTCAGGCGGTCAGCGGCCAGCTTTCCACGATGTTGTAACGGGTACGGCCCTGGCTAAAGGTCGACTGCCATAAAGAAAATTCTGTGACGTCGAACTGCCAGTGAAAATTACGCGGCGGCATCGCTACCGGGCGCGTGGCATTGCGCAACAGACTGATATGCGGATGAAACGGCAGCGGGCTTTGGTAACAACCGCTGCGTGCCGCCTGTGAACGTAACAGTTCTGCCAGTTGCACCAGACCACGGGGTGACTGGCGTGGACCAAGCCACACTACGCCGGGACGCGGCCAGTGTCCGGCATCATCAATCGCCAGGCTGAACGGCGGCTGACGAATGCGCCCGGCCAGACGGCTGATAGACGTGGCTTTTTCTGCGCTGATTTCGCCAAGAAATGCCAGTGTCAGATGCAGGTTGGCGGCGGCCACCGGACGACCCGCCTCCGCGTCAAAGGCCGTGGCGCGCCAGGCAATAATTTCCTGCTGTATCGTCGGCGGCAAACCGATGCCGAAGAATAAACGGCGCATGGACATGGCACCTCCGGTAATGAGTGCGGTTGAATGCTACAATGCCTGCCATTATATACCCGTCATCCTTCAGGCTGCATTTGTGTTGGCTATAAGACCACGTTATTACGGAGTTTTCCTGTGAGTTCATTACCGGTCAGTGCGGTACTGCCGCAGCTGTTAGCCGCACTACAGCAGGCACCGCAGGTGTTACTGGTCGCCCCTACCGGCGCGGGTAAATCCACCTGGCTGCCGCTGCAAATTCTGCATCAGACGGATTTTAGCGGGCGCATTTTGCTGCTGGAACCGCGGCGACTGGCGGCGCGCAATGTGGCACAGCGGTTGGCCGAACAGCTAAATCAGCAGCCGGGTGAAACCGTGGGTTACCGCATGCGTGCGGAAACGCGGGTTGGCCCAAAGACCCGGCTGGAGGTGGTTACCGAAGGGATTCTCAGCCGGATGTTGCAGCAGGATCCGATGCTGGAAGGGGTCTCGCTGGTTATTCTTGATGAATTTCACGAGCGCAGCTTGCAGGCCGATCTGGCACTGGCGCTGCTGCTCGATGTACAACAAGGTTTACGCGACGACTTAAAAATTCTGCTGATGTCAGCCACCCTCGACAATCAGCGGCTCAGCGCGCTGTTACCCGATGCTCCGGTGATTATCTCTGAGGGCCGCAGTTTCCCGGTAGAGCGGCGCTATGTCGCACTGGCAACTCATCTGCGCTTTGACGATGCGGTGGCGCGGGAGGTCACGCAGCTCCTGCGTGATGAAAGTGGATCGCTGTTGCTGTTTTTACCCGGGGTTGGCGAGATCCAGCGCATCAAAACGCTGCTGGAAGAGCGGGTAAGCCGTGATGTCGATCTCTGCCCGCTGTACGGTGCTTTACCGTTGAGCGAGCAGCAGCGCGCGATCCTGCCTGCCGCAGCGGGGCGGCGCAAAGTGGTGCTGGCAACTAATATCGCTGAAACCAGTTTAACCATCGAAGGTATCCGGCTGGTGGTAGATAGCGGGCTGGAGCGGATGGCCAGTTTTGATCTGCGCAGCGGGCTGACCCGTTTACAGACGCAGCGCATCAGCCAGGCATCAATGACCCAGCGTGCCGGACGCGCAGGACGGCTTGAACCCGGCCTGTGTCTGCATCTGTTGGGTAAAGAGCAGGCAGAGCGCGCGGCAACGCACGGCGACGCTGAAATATTGCAAAGCGATCTGTCGGCGTTATGGCTCGATGTATTGCAGTGGGGCTGTAATGATATTGATCAGCTGAACTGGCTCGATCGCCCGCCTGAACCTGCTTTGCGTGCGGCGGCGCGATTATTGCAACAGCTCGGTGCCACTGATCAACAGGGCAGGCTGAATGAGAAAGGGCGCAAGATGGCGCAGCTTGGCAGCGATCCGCGGCTGGCGGCACTGTTGATTGATGCCGGCAGTTCCGCTGAGCAGATCGCGACAGCGGCGCTGTTGGTGGCGATTCTCGAAGAGCCGCCGCGTCACGGCAGCGGCGATTTGCGTGACTGTTTTCAGCGCGTGCAGCCGCACTGGCAGCGGCGTGCCCGTCAGTTACAAAAGCGACTGGGTGCCCGCGATGCGCCAGCAAACATCGACGCTATTGCGCCATTACTGATGGCGGCTTTTCCCGATCGCCTGGCACGACGTCGCGGCCAGCATGGGCGCTATCAGTTAGCGAACGGCATTGGCGCGTTGCTGGATGACGATCACGCGCTGACGCGCTACGAATGGCTGATTGCTCCGCTGCTGTTACAGGGCAGCCTGCAAGCCGATGCGCGCATTTTACACGCTTTGCCGGTTGAGATTGATTTACTGATCCGCCAGTGTCCTGAGCGGGTTGAGTCAGTCACCGCAGTAGAGTGGGATGAAGAGAAAGGCACGCTACGCGCCTGGCGACGTGAGCAGATTGGCTCACTGATACTGAAAGCGCAGCCGCAGGCCCGGCCTGAACCCGAGGAGCTGCATCCGGCGATGCTGAACTGGATTCGTGAAAAAGGTCTCAGCGTGCTCAACTGGACGCCGGATGCGCAGCAGCTGCGGATGCGTTTAGCCTGTGCCGCTCAGTGGCTGCCGCAAGAATCCTGGCTGGCCTGCGATGATCAAAGCCTGCTCGACTCGCTGGAGCGCTGGTTGTTGCCAGTGATGACCGGCGTACGCGATCTGAAAGGGCTGCGCAACATCAATCTGGCCAACGCATTATTACAATTACTGACATGGTCTCAGCGTCAGCGGCTGGATACTGTGCTGCCAACTCATTACACTGTGCCGACCGGAAGTCGGCTGCCATTACGCTATGATGCAGTTTTACCGCCGGTGCTGGCGGTGCGCCTGCAGGAGATGTTTGGTGAGGCGCAAAATCCCTGCGTTGCCGAAGGGCGTGTGCCACTGGTGCTGGAGCTGTTGTCTCCCGCTCAGCGACCGCTGCAAATTACCCGCGATTTAGCGGGCTTCTGGCGCGGTGCTTATCCGCAGGTGCAGAAAGAGATGAAAGGGCGCTATCCAAAACATCTGTGGCCGGACGATCCAGCCAATACGCTACCCACGCGTCGCGTCAAAAAGTTTTCCCCGCCGTCCTGAGCGGCCGTTTAAGAGTAGCTATTTCGGAAGGTTCCACTTTTCCGAAATGCAGAGTAAGAACAGAGTAGTCGGCCTTGCCGACGGCAATCCCTGGAGAAATGAAACGAATGTCTGGCAACGATCGCGAACCTATCGGGCGCAAAGGCAAACAGCCTAAACCGCCGCGTAAGCCGGCAAAAGGTCGCCGCAGGGAAGACGAATATAATGAAGATTACGAAGATTATCAGGATGATACTGATGATGACTACGAGGAGACAGAATCGGTGCCACGTAAAGCAAAAGGGCGTTCAGCACGTAAGAAAAGAGGCTGGCTGGGGTTAATTATCAAGCTGCTGCTGGTCATCATTGTGCTGATGGCGATTTACGGCGTCTGGCTCGACTCGCAAATTCGCAGCCGCATTGATGGCAAAGTCTGGCAGCTGCCGGCAACGGTTTATGGCCGTATGGTCAGCCTTGAACCGGGCATGTCCTATAACAAGCAGGAGATGGTAGCACTGCTTGAAGGCACGCAGTATCGTCAGGTTACGCGCATGACGCGTCCCGGCGAGTTTACCGTGCAGGGCAACAGCATTGAGATGATCCGTCGTCCGTTTGATTTTCCGGACAGTAAAGAGGGTCAGATTCGCGCACGTCTGTCATTCAGTAATGGCACGCTGAGCGAAATCAAGAACCTCGACAGTGGTCGTGATTTTGGCTTTTTCCGCCTCGATCCTCGTTTGATCACCATGCTGCAATCGCCAAACGGTGAACAGCGCCTGTTTGTTCCGCGCGCTGGCTTCCCGGATCTACTGGTTGATACGCTGGTCGCTACCGAAGACCGTCATTTCTATCAGCATGATGGCATCAGTTTCTACTCGATTGGCCGTGCATTTCTCGCCAATATTACCGCCGGTCGCGCGGTGCAGGGCGGCAGTACTCTGACGCAGCAGCTGGTGAAAAACCTGTTCCTGACCAACGAGCGTTCACTGTGGCGTAAGGCGAATGAAGCCTATATGGCGCTGATTATGGACGCGCGTTACAGCAAGGATCGTATCCTTGAGCTGTATCTTAACGAGGTGTACCTCGGGCAGAGTGGCAGCGATCAGATTCGCGGCTTCCCGCTGGCCAGTCTCTACTACTTTGGCCGTCCGGTGGATGAGCTGAGCCTCGATCAGCAGGCGCTGCTGGTGGGCATGGTAAAAGGGGCGTCGCTGTACAATCCATGGCGTAATCCTAAGCTGGCGTTGGAACGTCGTAACCTGGTACTGCGTTTGTTGCAGCAGCAGAAGGTTATCGACCAGGAGCTGTATGAAATGCTCAGCGCCCGTCCGCTCGGCGTGCAGCCGAAAGGCGGCGTAATTACTCCACAGCCAGCCTTTATGCAGATGGTGCGTAATGAACTGCAGCAGAAGCTGGGCGACAAGGTAAAAGATCTTTCCGGCGTGAAGATCTTCACCACGCTGGATTCCGTATCGCAGGACGCGGCGGAAAAAGCGGTGGAAGAGGGGATTCCGGCGTTGCGTAAACAACGCGGCGTGAAAGATCTTGAAACGGCGATGGTGATCGTTGATCGCTTCAGTGGCGAAGTTCGCGCGATGGTCGGCGGTGCCGATCCGCAGTATGCCGGTTACAACCGTGCGCTGCAGGCGCGCCGTTCTATCGGCTCGCTGGCCAAACCGGCGACCTATCTGACAGCATTAAGCCAGCCGGATAAATATCGCCTGAATACCTGGATTGCCGATCAGCCATTAGCGCTCAAACAGCCGAATGGTCAGGTCTGGAAGCCGCAGAATGACGATCGTCAGTTCAGTGGTCAGGTGATGCTGGTGGATGCGTTAACCCGTTCGATGAACGTGCCGACGGTAAACCTCGGCATGTCATTGGGCTTGCCGGCAGTGACCGAAACCTGGACCAAACTGGGTGTGCCGAAAGACCAGCTGCATCCGGTTCCGGCGATGCTGCTCGGCGCGTTGAACCTGACGCCGATTGAAGTCGCGCAGGCGTTCCAGACTATTGCCAGTGGCGGTAATCGTGCTCAGCTCTCGGCGTTGCGTTCAGTGATTGCTGAAGATGGCTCAGTGCTGTATCAAAGCTTCCCGCAGGCGGAGCGTACTGAACCGGCGCAGGCGGCTTATCTGACGCTGTACACTATGCAACAGGTTGCGGCGCGCGGAACCGCCCGTGCGCTTGGCGCGAAGTTCCCGAGTGCAAACCTTGCGGCGAAAACCGGTACGACCAACAATCAGGTCGACAGCTGGTTTGCCGGTATCGACGGTAAAGAAGTGGCGATTACCTGGATTGGTCGCGATAACAACCAGACGACGAAACTGTACGGTTCTTCCGGTGCGATGCAGATCTATCGTCACTACCTGGAAAATCAGGCACCGATGCCGCTTAGTCTGACGCCGCCGGAAGATATCGCCCCGATGAATATCGACTCTGCCGGTAATTTCGTCTGTGACACCGGTAGCAGCAACTGGCGTACGCTGCCGGTGTGGACCACCGATGCAAATGCGCTTTGCCAGCAGCAACAGCAGCAACTGCAGCAGGTTCAGCAGCAGCAGCAACAAGAACAGCAGCAACAGCAAGAGCAGAAAGACAGCGACGGCGTAGCCGGCTGGATTAAGGATATGTTCGGTAAATAGCGTTGATCGCGGTGGTGGAAACGCCACCTTTACCCTCACCCTCACTGAGGCGGCGTTTTCGCCGCCTTTTTTTTCACCGGCAATCAGCCGGCAACCGCGTCCCTGCTGGATTTTTGTTGCAGAGCTTCCTTCGTTTCGCATATTATCCGAGCTGCATAATAATAATTATCGTTTACATTCCGCATTTAATGTTTAACCGGACGCGGCTCGCTGCTCCCGCCAATCTTGAAGATAATCATGCAATCTCAGCAACAACAGGACACAACCTTCCGGCTTGATAACGTCAGCTTCACCGTTCCTGGCCGTACGCTGTTACACCCTTTGTCACTGACCTTTCCTGCCGGAAAAGTCACCGGGCTGATCGGCCACAATGGTTCCGGTAAATCGACGCTACTCAAAATGCTTGGCCGCCATCACGCGGCCAGTGAGGGGCAGGTATTACTGAATAATACCGCGGTGGCTGAGTGGAACAGCAAAGCTTTTGCTCGCGAAGTCGCCTATCTGCCTCAACAGCTTCCGGCTGCCGAGGGCATGACGGTGCGTGAACTGGTGGCAATTGGTCGCTATCCCTGGCATGGCGCGTTGGGTCGTTACGGTGTGGAAGATCGTGAACGTGTCGAAGAGGCTATCGCGCTGGTGGGATTAAAACCTTTCGCGCAGCGGCTGGTAGACAGCCTCTCTGGCGGAGAGCGTCAGCGCGCGTGGATCGCCATGCTGGTGGCACAGAACAGCCGCTGCCTGTTGCTGGATGAGCCGACGTCGGCGCTGGATATCGCTCATCAGGTTGATGTGCTGGCGCTGATTCAGCGCTTAAGTCATCAGCGTGGCCTGACGGTGATTGCGGTGCTGCACGATATCAATATGGCGGCGCGCTACTGCGATTACCTGGTGGCGCTGCGTGGCGGTGAAGTCATTGCGCAGGGTGAACCTCAGGCGATTATGCAGGGTGACGTGCTGGAGAAGATTTACGGCATTCCTATGGGCATTCTGCCGCATCCGCAAGGCGGTGCGCCGGTGAGCTTTGTTTACTGATTACAGGATGTTCTGATGCCGGATAAACTTCGCCGCCGTTTATTAACCGCAATGGCGCTCTCCCCTGTATTACTCAATTTACCGGCTCGCGCCGGGCTTCCCGATATCCGACGCGTGGTTGCGCTGGAGTGGCTGCCGGTCGAGCTGATGATGGCGCTCGGCGTACCACCAATGGGCGTGGCGGAAATCCATAATTATCAGCTGTGGGTGGGTAAGCCGGAATTACCGGCCAATACTATCGATCTTGGATTACGCACCGAGCCTAACCTCGAGCTGCTGACGCAGCTTAAACCGTCATTAATTCTCTATTCTCAGGGTTATGGCCCGTCGCCGGATAAACTTGAGCGCATTGCGCCGGGGATAGGTTTCAGTTTCAACGAGGGTGATGGTAAACCGCTGACTTCCGCTCGTCACTCGCTGATAAAGCTGGCAAAGGAGCTGGGTATCGAATCCCGCGGCCATCAGCATCTGGCAGAATTTGATCGCTTTATGCTGCAAATGCGCGCCAGACTGGCTCCTCGGGCCACTAAACCGCTACTGTTGATGTCGATTCTCGACACTCGCCATGCGATTGTGTTTGGCAAAGGCAGCCTGTTTCAGGAAGTGCTTGATGAGCTGGGCATTGAAAATGCCTGGCAAGGCGAAACTAATTTCTGGGGCAGCGCGGTAATTGGGATTGAGCGGCTGGCAACGATTAAAGATGCCGATGCCATCTGTTTCGACCACGGCAACGACCTGATGATGGAGCAAGTCACCTCGACCGCGCTGTGGCGCTCTTTACCGTTTGTTCGCCAGCAGCGTTTTAAGCGGGTACCGGCGGTGTGGTTCTATGGCGCAACGCTGACTGCTCAGCATTTCTGTCATACCCTCGACAGTGCGCTGGAGGCGTCATGACATCACGCAAATTGTTCCCGGTTACGCTGCTGGCGGGCCTGTTTATTCTCACGCTGGTGTTAACTCTATATAACCTCGCCAGCCATCTGCCGATGGCGCAATGGCGGATGGCGCTGCGCCAGCCGGATATCGATAACCTCGATCAGATGCTGTTTCATTACAGCCTGCTGCCGAGGCTGGCAATCTCGTTGCTGGTTGGTGCAGGGCTTGGACTGGCCGGTTTGCTGTTCCAGCAGGTATTGCGTAATCCACTGGCAGAACCGACGACTCTCGGCGTGGCCTCCGGAGCGCAGCTGGGGATTACCGTTGTTACATTGTGGAGCTTGCCGGGTGGGTTGTTAACGCAGCAAATGGCCGCAATGGGCGGTGCGATTCTGATCGGGCTGGTGGTGTTCGGTATTGCGTGGGGCAAGCGTCTGTCACCGGTCACGCTGATTCTCGCCGGGCTGGTGATGAGTCTGTACTGTGGTGCGGTCAATCAGATCATCGCCATCTTCAATCATGATCAACTGCAAAATATGTTTTTGTGGGGCACCGGTGCATTAAATCAACAGGACTGGAGCAACGTCATCACGCTGTGGCCAAGATTGCTGCTTGCCTTTGCGCTGGCGCTTCTGCTGCTGCGCCCGATGACGCTGATGGGTCTGGATGACGGCGTAGCGAAAAATCTCGGTCTGGCATTGTCTCTGGCGCGGTTAGCCGCGCTGCTGCTGGCGATTCTGCTTAGCGCTCAGCTGGTAAATACGGTAGGGATTGTTGGATTTATCGGCCTGTTTGCGCCACTGCTGGCGCGGATGCTGGGTGCGCGCCGTCTGATTAGCCGTCTGCTGTTGGCACCGTTGATTGGTGCGCTGCTGTTGTGGCTGGCGGATCAAAGCGTCAGCTGGCTGACCGATGTCTGGCGTGAGGTTTCGACCGGTACCGCTACGGCGGTGATTGGTGCGCCGTTGTTGCTGTGGCTACTGCCACGGTTGCGTACCGGCTCGGTGCCGCCGGCAATGAATCAGGGCGATAATGTCCCTGTCGAGCGTCAGCAAGTGCTGTGGTGGGCACTGGCAGGCGTCGGCCTGCTGCTGCTGTTGATTGCCGTGGCGCTGTCGTTCGGGCGTGATGCCTGGGGCTGGGTATGGGCCAGTGGCGATCTCTGGCAGCAATTACAGCCGTGGCGCGCACCGCGCGTGGGCGCAGCACTGGCTGCCGGGATGATGCTTGGCGTGGCGGGCTGCGTGATTCAGCGACTGACCGGTAATCCCATGGCCAGCCCGGAGGTTTTAGGCATCAGTTCCGGTGCCGCCTTTGGCGTGGTGATGATGCTGTTTCTGGTGCCGGGCGATGCTTTTGGCTGGTTACTGCCTGCCGGCAGCATTGGTGCTGCGGTGACCCTGATGATCATTATGCTGGCTGCAGGGCGCGGGGGATTCTCTCCGGAGCGTATGCTGTTGGCGGGAATGGCGCTAAGCACCGCCTTTACCATGCTGCTGATGCTGTTGCTGGCCAGTGGCGATCCTCGCATGGCTAGCCTGCTGACGTGGATTTCCGGTTCGACTTACCAGGTCGATGGCCCTCAGGCGTTGCGGACTGGGGTGATTGCCGTGATATTGATTGCGCTGGCACCGTTAGCCACGCGCTGGCTGACTATTCTGCCGTTGGGGGGCGCGACAGCGCGTGCGGTCGGCATGGCATTAACGCCTTCGCGTCTGGCTTTATTACTGCTGGCGGCGGCGCTGACGGCGGCGGCAACGCTGACCATCGGCCCGCTGAGCTTTGTTGGCCTGATGGCCCCGCACATGGCACGAATGCTGGGTTTCCGTCGCGCGCTGCCGCAGCTGGTGATCACTGCGCTGTTAGGGGGAATACTCATGGTCTTTGCTGACTGGTGCGGACGGATGATGTCATTCCCGGATCAAATTCCGGCCGGGCTGTTGGCGACCTTCTTTGGCGCGCCTTACTTTGTTTATCTGCTGCGTAAGAGCCGCTAGATGGAGGTAGCGAAAACGGCTGCCCTCCCAATGGTTCGCGGAGTGTCAATCTTCAGCTAAGGCGACGAAAACGCCGCCTTAGCTGAAACACGGTAATGGACGATAACGCCGACCAGAATTACAGCTTAGCGAAGCTCCGCTGCGCAGCATCAATGGTATGCTGGATATCTTCTTCACTGTGAGCCAGTGACATAAAGCCGGCTTCAAATGCTGAAGGCGCGAGGTAAACGCCTTCTTCCAGCATCAGATGGAAGAATTTTTTAAAGCGCTCAACGTCGCATCGGGTGACATCCTGATAGCTGGTAACCGTTTCGGCATCGGTAAAGAACAGACCAAACATCCCACCTACGTGATTAACCACCAACGGAATATTTTCTGCTTTCGCGGCGGCCAGCAGACCGTCGGCCAGCTGGGTGGTCAGCGCGGTCAGCTTTTGATGCGTGCCGGGTTTGGCAATTTCACTCAGGCAGGCAAAGCCCGCAGCCATGGCGATTGGGTTTCCGGACAGCGTGCCTGCCTGGTAAACCGGACCTGTTGGTGCCAGCGCATCCATCACTTCACGACGGCCACCAAATGCGCCGACCGGCATACCGCCGCCGATGATTTTACCGAGGCAGGTCAGATCCGGCTTAACGCCATAATGTGCCTGTGCACCCGCCAGCGCCACGCGGAAACCGGTCATCACTTCATCAATAATCAGCAGCGCGCCGAACTCATCGCAAAGCGCACGCAGGCCAGGCAGGAAATCTGCCTGTGGCGGAATGCAGTTCATATTGCCGGCGACCGGCTCGACGATAATACAGGCAATATCCTGCGGATATTGTTCAAATGCCGCGCGTACCGAAGCGAGATCGTTATAGGTGCAGGTCAGGGTATGCTTAGCGAAATCAGCCGGTACGCCCGGAGAGTTAGGCTGGCCGAGAGTCAGCGCGCCGGAGCCCGCTTTGACTAACAGGCAGTCGGCGTGACCGTGATAGCAACCTTCGAATTTGATAATTTTATCGCGATGGGTGAAACCGCGTGCCAGACGAATGGCGCTCATGGTCGCTTCAGTGCCGGAGTTCACCATGCGTACCATATCCATGGTTGGCACCAGCTTACACACCAGCTCGGCCATTTTTACTTCCATCTCGGTCGGTGCGCCGAAGCTCAGGCCGCGTTCGGCCGCTTCGATAACCGCCTCGCGAATTGCCGGATGGTTATGACCCAGTACCATCGGTCCCCAGGATCCTACGTAGTCGACATAGGCTTTACCATCAGCATCATAAAGGTAAGCGCCGTTCGCTCGCTCGATGAAAAGCGGTACGCCGCCGACACCGGTGAATGCGCGCACCGGAGAGTTAACCCCACCGGGAATTAACTTTTGTGCCTGGGCATACAGGTTTTCAGACTTACTCATGGATCGGCTCCTGGATCGTACGTTAGAAAAAATCATTACCATTCTAAGGGAACATGGCGATCCGTTGAAAGGCAAGTCGCACGATTGATGTCATTGCTGATGATTTTGTTGTCTGAGCACAGAGTGCCAATACTTGATTGCGATACCAGGCTATTAGATAATAACAAAAGCTATGGTCAACGATATCTTTGGGTAGAATGACCTGACAGGCATCAGCCTGAACGCATTACTGGAGTATTTAAATGAGCGACGATGTAGCAGTACTGCCTCTGCAATTTACTGATGCAGCAGCCAGCAAGGTGAAAAACCTGATTTCCGATGAAGATAACCCGGACCTGAAACTGCGTGTGTATATTACCGGCGGTGGATGCAGCGGTTTCCAGTATGGTTTTACCTTCGATGATAAAATCAATGATGGTGATATGACCATTGAGAAGTCTGGTGTGTCGCTGGTGGTTGACCCGATGAGCCTGCAATACCTGGTTGGTGGCTCGGTTGACTACACCGAAGGCCTGGAAGGCTCACGTTTTATTGTGACCAACCCTAACGCTAAAACCACCTGCGGCTGTGGTTCATCTTTCAGTATCTAAGCTGAAAAAAAAAGGGCGAATAATGCTTCGCCCTTTCTGCTTACCATTCCACGGTGATCAGCCGTTGTTCCTGCTGAGTTTTCGCATCCTTGCTTAACACGCTTTCGCTCACCTTAGGTTGTGCCGATGCACGTTGTCCGCAATCAATTTGCGGCCGGGTTTGACTATCACTGGCAGGGCTGTTCACCTGGCAAGGTGAAGCGATGGTTAACCGTACGCCAATACTGCCACTGGTGGTGGCGGCACTGAGTGTGTTAACCATCAACATGCCGGTGGCCAGAATAATGGCCTTCATGTTACTGAGTTTCCTGATGTATATGGCGCGCAAACACGCACCTGAAAGCGTCAGGAGATAACAACATCTCTTAACGGTACTGATTTAATAACGGCAGGTTTTGCTGTTTCTTTAGCCGGATTTTCCGGTCTTAACCGAACAGCTTTTTAATGTTGCAATGCTGCGCAGAGCTGCTCAGCAGCAAGGATTATACGCGGACCCGCGCGGCTGAACCAGTCATCATCTAATGCGATAACCGGAACGGCAAGTTGGGGCTGCCAGAATTGCGCTACCGCCGCGCTGCTTTTGGCATTGCCAGCGATCACTATAGCTTGCGGATGGCGCATCAGCACTTGCTCGCGACTGACCTGTGGCCAGGGTACTTTACTGTCGGCAAAAATATTGTTACCGCCGCACAGCTGCAAAATTTGGTTTTGTAATGTTGCCTGTGACGCAGTAAACAGCGGTTGCAGGCCAAACTGTAAAAATACCGTTTTCTGCTGTGGCTGTGGCTGCGGATAGCGTTGGCGCAGTGCAGTAAAGCGCGCCTGCAGCTGGTCGGCATGCTGTTGTGCCTGCTGCGGATCACTGCTCCACGGTGCCAGCTGCCGGATGGCCGCGATCACCGCCTCGATGGTTTGCGGATCCAGCCAGACGATGTTGATCCCTAAAGCCTGCAGCTGGGCAATCTGCCGCTGCGGATTGCCGCCGCGCCATGCCAGCACCACATCCGGCTTAAGCGCCAGAATGCGCTCAATGTTGATTCCCTGCCAGTTGGCAACCTGCTCAATCTGACGTGCCTCGACGGGATAATCGGAGTATGCACTGACGGCCACCGGCGTAATACCGGCAGCAAAAGCCAGCTCGGTGAGATGTGGAGCCAGCGTAATAACCCGGGGAGCGGTTGCTGCCAATACTGCAACAGGCAGCATCAGCAGCATCAGCAGGGTGATAATCCGCTTAGCCACGCAGATTATTCAGCAGGGTTTCTACCATCAGTGAAGACTGTTGTGCAGCCACCACCAGGAATTCATCAAAGCTCAGATGAGATTCCTGATCGGCTACGTCTGAAATGGCGCGGATCACCACAAACGGCGTGTTGAATTGATGGCACACATGGCCGATAGCCGTTGCTTCCATTTCCACCGCAATGGCCTGCGGGAATGTGCTGCGAATGCGCGCCAGCGGTTCGGCACCATTAATAAAGGCATCACCACTGACGACCAGCCCACGCACCGCGTTTAGATTCAGCTCGGCGATGCAGCTTTCAGCAGCGGCAATCAGTTTCTCATCGGCGGTAAAGGCTGCCGGGCAACCAGCCATCTGACCAAACTCGTAGCCGAAAGCGGTGACGTCAGCATCGTGATAGCGCACTTCGTCAGAAACTACGATGTCGCCAACTTTCAGCGTCGGTGCCAGACCGCCAGCGGAGCCGGTATTGATGACGAAGTCAGGTTTACACAGCTCAAGCAGCAGAGCGGTGCCCATCGCGGCCGACACTTTGCCGATGCCAGATTTCAGCAGCGCCACTTCAACGCCATTCAGTGTGCCGGTATAGATCTCACAACCAGCCAGCGTCAGCGTTTGACGGTTCTCAATCTTGTCACGCAGCAAGGTAACTTCCTGCTCCATTGCCCCAATGATGCCTGCTTTCATAGTGATACTCGCTAATATGGTGGAATTAATCGCTTAAACTGATGCATAGTTTAACATGGTTGGATTCAATGTATTCACGCATCAGGTGAGGGGATTTATGGCAGAGATTAATTTCAGGAAGAAAATCAGTTTTCAGCGGCCATACAATAACCATGACGAACCGGTGGGTGAATATAATATTACCCGCCACTTTGAAAGCGATCGTGGGCGGATTATTAACTCTGCCGCTATTCGCCGCTTGCAGCAGAAAACCCAGGTGTTTCCGCTGGAACGTAATGCTGCCGTGCGTTCGCGCCTGACGCATTCGCTGGAAGTTCAGCAGACCGGGCGCTATATCGCCAAAGAGATTATTGAGACGCTGAAATTGAGCGGTGGGCTGGAGAAATATGGTTTAGCCGATTTTGCCGGGGCGTTTGAGAGTCTGGTTGAGATGTCCTGTCTGCTGCATGACGTGGGTAATCCACCGTTTGGCCATTTTGGTGAATCGGCGATAAACGACTGGTTTGACGATAATTTACCCGCTGAGCTGGTCGATGCGCAGGTTGCAGGCGTATTCAGTGATGAGCAAATGAAAGCATTTAGCCAGCTGAATGGCATCATCCGTCAGGATCTCTGCCATTTCGAAGGTAATGCGCAGGCTATCCGGCTGGTGCACACGCTGCTGCAACTGAATCTTACTTATTCTCAGGTCGCCTGTATTTTAAAATATACCGCTCCCGCCTGGTGGCAGGGCGATAAGCCGGCTGAATTTACCACACTGATGAAAAAGCCCGGCTTTTATCTGTCGGAGCAGGATTATATTGCCGAGCTGCGAGCCGCTACGCAAATTGATGAACACCATCGGTTTCCGCTGACTTATATAATGGAAGCCGCTGACGATATCTCTTATTGCATTGCCGATTTGGATGATGCGGTGGAAAAAGATATCTTTAATGTCGACGCGCTGTATGAATATCTTGAACAGGCGTGGGGTAAAGCAAAACCCGATGATGCTTTTAGCCGAACGGTGGGTTATGCATGGGCGTCGGCAAATGGCAACGGGCGTTTTCGCAGTCAGAGCGATCAGTTTTTTATGTCGTTACGCGTCAGCGTGCAGAATGTATTAGTCAGCTATGCGGTTAAACGCTTTATTGAAAACCTTGAGGCTATCTTTGCCGGAAACTTTAATCATGCATTGTTAGAGGATGACGGTGAAGAAGGGCGACTGCTGGCAATTTTCAAAGCGGTAGCCCGCAAGCATGTATTTAATCATTCGGAAGTGGAACAACTGGAGTTGCAGGGATATCGGGTGATGAAGGGCCTGCTGGATATCTATAAGCCCTTGCTGGAGCTGAACTACGAAGATTTTACCACGCTGGTGAATGACGACTTTCTTAAAGGCCGCCCGATTGAAACGCGCTTGTTTCATAAACTTTCCGGAAAGCACCGAAAAGCCTACCAGCAAAAAATGCGCACTATCACGGTGGAACATAACTATCAGCGGCTGTTATGGGAACGTTATTATCGCGCCCGCCTGATGCAGGATTATATTAGTGGTATGACCGATCTGTATGCGTGGGATGAATATCGTCGACTGATGGCGGTGGAATAAGGCTGGGCTGACGAGTTTTGTAAAGATGAGGAATAAATATTTACCATTTCCAAACACTTAAACATGAACTTCGCGCTAAAAAATAAATCTTATCACCGTGACCACAGCAATGGTCTGCATCATTGTCAGAGACGAGAACAAGATAAATGAAAAAAACAACCTTAGCATTAAGCGCGTTGGCTCTGAGCCTGAGTATGGCGATGAGTCCGGTAACCGCTTCGGCCGCTGAAACGGCCTCTTCCTCCACTCAGCAATTGCCAAGCCTGGCACCAATGCTGGAAAAAGTCATGCCTTCGGTCGTCAGCATTAATGTTGAAGGTGTGACAACCGTGCGTACCCCGCGTATGCCACAGCAATTCCAGCAGTTCTTTGGCGGGAACTCACCGTTTTGCCAGGACGGTTCACCTTTCCAGGGTTCACCTATGTGTCAGGATGGTGGACAAAATGGCCAGGGCGGGCAGAGTGGTGGCAACGCACAGCAAGAGAAATTCCGCTCACTTGGCTCCGGCGTAGTCATTGACGCAGCGAAAGGCTATGTGGTGACCAACAATCACGTAGTGGATAACGCGACTAAAATTCAGGTGCAAATCAGTGACGGGCGCAAATATGAAGCCAAAGTGATCGGTAAAGATCCGCGTTCGGATATCGCGCTGATTCAACTGCAGGACTTTAAAAACCTGACGGCAATCAAAATGGCGGACTCCGACGACCTGCGGGTTGGCGATTATACCGTGGCGATTGGTAACCCGTACGGTCTGGGTGAAACCGTGACTTCCGGTATCGTGTCGGCGCTGGGTCGTAGCGGCCTGAATGTCGAAAACTACGAGAACTTTATCCAGACCGATGCGGCGATCAACCGGGGTAACTCCGGCGGTGCGCTGGTTAATCTGAACGGTGAGCTGATCGGAATTAATACCGCGATCCTTGCGCCGGACGGCGGCAATATCGGTATTGGGTTTGCCATCCCAAGTAATATGGTGAAAAACCTGACGTCTCAGATGGTGGAATATGGCCAGGTGAAACGTGGTGAGCTGGGCATTCTCGGCACCGAACTGAACTCTGAGCTGGCGAAAGCGATGAAAGTTGACGCTCAGCGTGGTGCCTTCGTCAGCCAGGTAATGCCAAATTCATCCGCAGCCAAAGCCGGTATTAAAGCGGGTGATGTGATTGTTTCATTAAATAAAAAACCAATCTCCAGCTTCTCGGCGCTGCGTGCGCAGGTCGGTACGCTGCCGGTCGGTTCAAAAATGGAACTTGGCATACTGCGTGATGGCAAAACGGTAACGGTGAATGTTGAACTGCAGCAGAGTACGCAGACTAAAGTTGATTCCGGCACTATTTATACCGGTATTGAAGGGGCGGACCTGAGCAATGTCGAAGGTGATGGTCATAAAGGCGTTAAAGTTGACAGCGTGAAGCCGGGTACTGCGGCAGCGCGCGTTGGCCTGAAAAAGGATGATGTGATCCTTGGCGTTAATCAGCAGGCGGTAGCCAATCTGGGTGAATTACGTAAGATCCTTGACAGCAAGCCTTCGGTACTGGCGCTGAATATTCAGCGTGGTGATGCTTCTATCTATCTGGTTATGCAGTAAACCCTGTTCGTGCCGGTGCCTTGTGCACCGGCACGATCTTTCTGCTCTTATTCCCCGCTTTTTCTGCCTCATTTGTGATACCCACCGCAATTTTCGCAACTGCTGCCCTGCTCTGTGCATCTGCACAATGTTTCGCGCCATTCTCCCGGCTATGCTGATTATCCCTATGCTTTGCAGGAGTGTTTGATGGCCACCTATCATCTGGATGCACGTCTGGCCCAGGAGATCGTTGCACGCACCATGAAAATTATTGACAGCAATGTCAATGTGATGGATGCACGCGGTCGTATCGTCGGCAGCGGCGATCGTGAACGCATTGGGGAAATGCACGAGGGAGCCTTGCTGGCGCTCTCGCAGGCGCGAGTGGTGGACATCGATGATGCAGTGGCGAAACATCTGCATGGCGTACGGCCGGGAATTAACCTGCCGCTGCGCATCGACGGCGACATTGTCGGGGTGATCGGCCTGACCGGCGATCCGCAGGCGTTACGTCACTATGGTGAACTGGTTTGTATGACCGCAGAGATGATGCTGGAGCAAGCACGCTTACTGCATATGCTGGCTCAGGACAGCCGCCTGCGTGAAGAGCTGGTGCTTAATCTGATACGCAGTGAGACCCTGTCGCCAGCCCTGATGGACTGGGCACAGCGGTTGGGGATTGACCTTCAGCAGCCGCGCGTGGTGGCGGTGGTAGAAGTTGACAGCGGCCAGCTCGGCGTCGATAGCGCGATGTCCGAGTTACAGCAGCTCCAAACGCTGCTGACCACGCCGGAGCGCGATAATCTGATTGCGATTGTCTCACTCACCGAAATGGTGGTACTGAAACCGGCGCTGAATGCCCACGGCCGCTACGACCAGGAAGATCACCGGCGGCGGGTTGAGCAGCTGTTGTCACGTATGAAAGAGAGTGGTCATTTGCGCATCCGCATCGCATTAGGTAACTATTTTACCGGTGAGGGCAGCATTGCGCGATCGTACCGTACGGCACACACCACGATGTTAGTGGGTAAACAACGGATGCCCGATCAGCGCAGCTATTTCTATCAGGATCTGGTGCTGCCGGTGCTGCTGGATAGTTTGCGCGGTGGCTGGCAGGCCAACGAACTGTCGCGTCCACTGGCGAGATTAAAAACGCTGGATAATAACGGCCTGCTGCGCCGCACGCTGATTTCCTGGTTCAGCCATAACGTGCAGCCATCGGCTACGGCAAAAGCGCTGTTTATCCACCGAAATACGCTGGAGTATCGTCTGAATCGTATATCAGAGCTGACCGGGCTGAATCTGAGTAACTTTGATGACCGGCTGCTGCTGTATGTGGCGCTGCAACTGGATGAGCAGCCGTAACCGGGGGCGATTACGGCATGAAACGGGCAGAGAGAATTCCGCCCGCGGAGCAAATCAACGACCGTTACGGGTAAGCTTTTCGAGGTCAGATTCGATCTCGGTGATCTTGTTTGAGACCACACTTTCCAGATGACGCAGATCGTCAAGGATCTTACGTTTCAGATCGACTTCAACCTGGTCACGCTGACAAATCTGATCGAGCTCGTCGATCACATAACGCAGGTTAGGGCTGATTTCCATAATTTCTTTGTAGCCCTGGCCCAGGCTGTCACCGACCACTGCTTTACGCTGACGCGGATATTTAAACTTCACGCTCTTGGCGAAAAACTCACCTTTGTCTTTACGGAAATAGATTTTCAGGATGTCGTTATTGGCTTCCTGACGCAGGCTGTAACGGTCAATATCTTCAGGGTTGGCGATGCCCAGACTTTTCAAATTATCATACATAACAATAGTTTCCTTTATAAGTTGGTGTCGATCCGGCTGCGCGTCGTGAATACTGCGTTGTGCAGTGCTCGCAATCCTCATGGACTTCAGTCCACTGCGGTTGCTGCGCGCTTACGCTTTGTCTTCACTTAGCTCATTCGTCTCGTACTCATGCGATCAATATAGTCGTAATGGTCGAAACGGCAGAAACAGTTATCGAAAGAGTGGTCATTAACTGGCGCGGATTATCGCTTGAAATGTGAGCAAGATCACCTGTTAATTCATCACGCGAAACAGGTTTTGAGACGGGGAAGTGTAAAGATAAGATTACGGACCACGGCGGTGGTCCGTAACAGTCAAACTTAGTCGATGGTGCGCAGCAGTTCGTTGATGCCGGTTTTGCCAAGCGTTTTCGCGTCGACTTTCTTGACGATCACCGCACAGTACAGGCTGTAGCGGCCGTCTTTCGATGGCAGGTTACCGGAAACAACCACGGAACCAGCGGGTACGCGACCATAATGCACTTCGCCAGTTTCGCGATCGTAGATTTTGGTGCTCTGGCCGATGTAGACGCCCATTGAGATCACCGAGCCTTCTTCAACAATCACACCTTCAACGATTTCAGAGCGCGCGCCGATAAAGCAGTTATCTTCGATGATGGTTGGGTTAGCCTGCAATGGCTCCAGTACACCACCGATGCCCACGCCGCCGGACAGGTGAACGTTTTTACCGATCTGCGCGCAAGAGCCAACGGTTGCCCAGGTATCTACCATTGAGCCTTCATCAACATATGCGCCGATGTTGACATAAGAAGGCATCAGTACGGTGTTACGCGCGATAAATGCGCCCTGACGCACCGCAGCAGGCGGCACGACACGGAAGCCTTCTTTTTTGAAGCGGGCATCGTCGTAGTCAGCAAATTTCATCGGTACTTTGTCGTAAAAACGGCTTTCAGCGCCATCAATCACCTGATTGTCATTGATGCGGAACGACAGCAGTACCGCTTTCTTCAGCCACTGGTGCGTAACCCACTGACCGTCGATTTTTTCAGCAACGCGCAGCGCACCGCTGTCCAGCAGGCTGATAACCTGATTGACGGCTTCGCGAGTGGCGGTATCAGCGTTAGCTGGCGTAATGTCGGCACGGCGCTCGAACGCCGCTTCAATAACACTCTGTAATTGTTGCATTAAGTTACTTTTCCTGTATCAATTAATTCGCAGGGAAGCCGTGGTGAGCTCCCAATACCTGTTTAAGGCACGGACGGCAAAACGCCGCCCCTGCTGAGGGTAAAAAACAAATCTTCGTCACACTTTATCGTTTGGATTAAGTGCCTCTGTCAACCGTTGTTGCAATACATCGCGCAATTCGGCATCAAGTGCGCGACGATCGCTGTTTGCCAGAATAAATAAATCCTCAACCCGCTCACCGATGGTGCTGATCCTCGCGCCATGCAGCGACACGCCCAAATCGGAGAAGACTTCACCCACGCGTGCCAGCAGGCCAGGCTGATCGAGCGCGATCAGTTCAAGATAGGTTCGGCGATCGGTATGGGTCGGCAGGAAATTAACCGCGGTATCGACGTTAAAGTGTTTCAGCCTGGCAGGCTGACGGCGGGTGCGCGGCGGTACCCAGCGGGTCTGCGTAATCGCCTGTTCCAGCGCCTGGCTGATCATCAGGTGGCGATCCGGCGACAGCGGGCTGCCATCCGGCTCCAGCACGATAAAGGTATCCATCGCCATACCGTCACGGCTGGTAAAGATCTGCGCATCGTGCACGCTGAGGTTACGGCGGTCCAGCTCACCGGCGACCGCCGCAAACAGGTAAGGGCGGTCCGGGCTCCAGATAAAGATTTCTGTGCCGCCGCGCGTGGCTTGTGGGCTGACCAATACCAGCGGTTTTTTCAGATCGTGATTCATCAGATGGCGCGCATGCCAGGCCAGCTGATTCGGCGTATGACGCAGGAAGTAGTCGGCACGGCAGCGGCCCCAAATCTGATGCAGCGCCTCTTCGTCAATATTATCCATCCGCAGCAGCGCCAGCGCCTGTAAACGGTGATGACGCACCCGTTCGCGCAGGTCCGGGCTGTTTTCCATACCGCGGCGCAGCTGTTTCTCAGTGGCGAAAAACAGTTCACGCAACAGGCTCTGTTTCCAGCTGTTCCAAAGGTTTTCATTGGTTGCGCAGATATCCGCCACGGTCAGGCACACCAGATAACGCAGGCGATTTTCATTCTGCATCACCTCGGCAAACTGCTGGATAACGGTCGGATCCTGGATATCACGGCGCTGTGCGGTGACGGACATCAATAAGTGGTGACGAACCAGCCAGGCGACCAGCTGAGTTTCACGCGAGTTCAGGCCGTGCATTTCGGCAAATTCGAGCGCATCCTGCGCGCCCAAAATCGAGTGGTCGCCGCCACGTCCTTTGGCGATATCGTGAAACAGTGCGGCCATCAGCAGCAGCTCAAGTTGCGGCAGGCGCGGCCAGAGCTCAACGCACAGCGGATGTCGCGGACGGGTACTCTCGTCGGCAAAGCTTTCCAGCTTTTGCAGCACGCGAATGGTGTGTTCATCAACGGTGTACGCGTGGAACAGATCAAACTGCATCTGGCCGACAATATTGCTCCACTGCGGCATATAGGCCCACAGCACGCTGTGACGATGCATTGGCAACAGCGCCCGGCTGACCGCGCCGGGATGGCGCAAAATGGCGAGAAACAGTTTTCGCGCCTCGGGAATGGTACAGAGTGGCTCTTTCAGATGACGGCGCGCATGGCGCAACTGGCGTAGCGTGGTCGAATAGATACCGCTTATGTTCTGATTGCGCACCATGTTGTAAAACATGCGCATAATCGCTTCCGGCTGGCGCTCAAACAGCGTCTCATCACGCAGATCGATGAGGGTGCCGCGCAGCTGGAAGTCATCATCAATCGCCCGCGGTTTTTCATCCGGCCCGAGTGCCAGAATCGCTTCGTCAAACAGCTGCAACAGCATCTGATTCAGCTCACTGATGCGGCGGGTGACGCGATAGAAATCTTTCATCATGCGCTCTACCGGCTCGTTGCCTTCACCCTGATAGTTCAGTCGTTGAGCAACATTCAGCTGGCGGTCGAACAGCAGACGATTGTCATAGCGCGGTAATGTCAGGTGCAGCGCAAAGCGTATGCGCCACAGCAAACTCTGACACTCATTTAACTCGTTGCGTTCGGCCTCGGTTAAAAAACCAAAACCGACCATTTCATCCAGCGAAGTGGCACCAAAATGACGTCGGGCGACCCACAGTAAAGTGTGGATATCACGCAGGCCGCCGGGGCTGCTTTTGATGTCCGGCTCCAGGTTATAACTGGTGCCGTGATAGCGTTTGTGGCGCTCTTTTTGCTCTTCAATTTTGGCCGCGAAGAAGCAGGAAGAAGGCCAGAATCCGTCGCTGAATACATTCTTTTGCAATTCAAGGAAAAGCGCGACATCACCGATTAGCATGCGCGATTCGATCAGGTTGGTCGCGACCGTCAAATCGGAAAGCCCTTCCAGCAGGCACTCTTCCAGCGTGCGCACGCTGTGGCCCACTTCCAGCTTCAGATCCCACATCAGCGTCAGCAGCTCGCCGGTACGCAGTGCCGCCTCTTCAGACAGCGGCTTGCGGCTAAGAATCAGCACATCAATATCCGAGAGTGGGTGCAGCTCGCCGCGGCCATAGCCGCCGACGGCAACCAGTGCAATATCGGACATCGATTCGAAACCGTAAAAACGCCAAAGCCGACGTAGCAGACGATCGATAAACAGGGTGCGGGCATCGATTAAATCTTCCGCATTTTCACCGGCGTCAAAGGCGTCAGCCAGCTGCTGCTGAAAGGCATCCAGATGCTGTTTCAGTATCTCGCGGGTAAGTTGCTCATCATCCCAGCAGGCGGGGGAGTCTGACAGTCCGAAATTTAATTTTTCCGTCACGCTATTACTCATCTGCGCTCTCTCCTGGTGATGTCAACGGCACACGGCCTGCGGTTTCAGACATAAAAAAGCCGGCTACAGAGCCGGCCTTCGTTAACGCTGGGAAATGAAAGACCACTCAGCCTTCATTCACTAACACTTGTTCGATGGTGTCATCTTTGCGCAGGGTTAAAATTTCACAGCCGTTTTCTGTCACCACAATAGTATGCTCGTACTGTGCGGACAAGCTGCGATCTTTAGTTTTTACCGTCCAGCCATCTTTCATGCTGCGAATACGGTAATCACCGGCATTGACCATCGGTTCGATGGTGAAAGTCATACCCGCCTGCAGTACTACGCCGCCATCATCCGCGTCGTAGTGCAGCACCTGAGGCTCTTCATGGAAGCCTTTGCCGATGCCGTGCCCACAGTATTCGCGTACTACTGAGAAATCTTGCGCTTCGACAAACTTCTGAATTTCACGACCAAGCGTGCGCAGGCGAATACCGGGCTTCACCATCCGCAGTGACAGGTACAGGCTCTCCTGGGTCACGCGGCACAGACGCTCGCCCTGTATAGTGGGTTTGCCGACGATAAACATCTTCGAGGTATCGCCATGATACTCATCTTTGATCACGGTAACGTCGATATTGACGATATCGCCATCGCGCAGGATTTTGTCGTCGCTTGGAATGCCGTGGCACACCACTTCGTTAACCGAGATACAGACTGATTTCGGGAAGCCGTGATAGCCGAGGCAGGCAGACACCGCCTGCTGTTTGTTTACGATATGATCGTGGCAAATACGATCCAATTCAGCGGTGGTGACACCCGGTTTGACGTGCGGCTCAATCATTTCCAGCACTTCGGCTGCCAGACGGCCTGCAACGCGCATCTTTTCGATTTCTTCAGGGGTTTTTATTGAAATAGCCATTAAATTTTTTCCGCGAATGTCGTCATTTTCGACAATAATATAGGCTGCGCTGCGTAATTCTGGCGTGCACCAGCGCGCTGCATGACCTTAGTACTGTAATGTTAACAGCCTGCCCAGGCGCTGCCAAATGCAGTTTGTGGCGCGCCAGCGCTGACAACATTTATTGGCGTCAGGGGCTGGATTGTGGTATAAAGCGCGCCGACGATTCTATGTACGATGATGTCTGTTGTACGAGAAACGCATAAATCTCATTATGTGTAAATAACACACACGTATCGACACATACGCCGGGGTGCCTGCGAAGAGCGTTATCGCTGTTCAGGGTCGGTTGTATGGGATACGTGGAGGCCCAACCCCAAATAATCTATATAGAGGTAATCATGGCAACTGTTTCCATGCGCGACATGCTCAAGGCTGGTGTTCACTTCGGTCACCAGACCCGTTACTGGAACCCGAAAATGAAGCCATTCATCTTCGGTGCACGTAACAAAGTTCACATCATCAACCTTGAAAAAACTGTACCAATGTTCAACGACGCTCTGGCTGAACTGAACAAGATCTCTGCCCGTAAAGGTAAGATCCTGATCGTTGGTACTAAGCGCGCTGCAAGCGAAGCGGTAAAAGATGCTGCTCTGAGCTGCGACCAGTTCTTCGTTAACCATCGCTGGTTGGGTGGTATGCTGACCAACTGGAAAACCGTTCGTCAGTCCATCAAACGTCTGAAAGATCTGGAAACTCAGTCTCAGGACGGTACTTTCGAGAAGCTGACCAAGAAAGAAGCACTGATGCGTGGTCGTGAACTGGCCAAGCTGGAAAACAGCCTGGGCGGTATCAAAGACATGGGCGGCCTGCCAGACGCACTGTTTGTTGTTGATGCTGACCACGAACACATCGCAATCAAAGAAGCAAACAACCTGGGTATTCCGGTATTTGCTATCGTTGATACTAACTCTGATCCGGATGGCGTTGATTTCGTTATCCCTGGTAACGACGATGCGATCCGTGCTGTAAGTCTGTACCTGACCGCAGTGGCTACCACTGTGCGTGAAGGTCGTTCTCAGGATCTGGCTCAGCAAGCTGAAGAAACCTTCGCTGAAGCTGAGTAATAAGGCTAGCTCTTAATCGAGCCCTTAATACCAAAAAGCACCCGCAAGGGTGTCTGGTATAGTCAGATAGTGATCTGTAAGGGGCCCCTCAAGGCCCCTTTATTGTTTTAAGTCTGCCTTGCCGGGCGTCAGATTGGGCGAGGCGGAGTAAATCTCCTGCGAATTAAACACTGTTGCTACCTTGTGTACGCAGCAGGTTCACAGTTAACCGAGGAATTTAGAATGGCTGATATTACCGCTGCATTGGTAAAAGAACTGCGCGAGCGTACTGGCGCGGGCATGATGGATTGCAAAAAATCGCTGACCGAAGCGAATGGCGACATCGAGCTGGCGATCGAAAACATGCGTAAGTCTGGCGCAATCAAAGCTGCTAAAAAAGCGGGCAACGTTGCAGCTGATGGCGTGATCAAAACCAAAATCGTTGGCGACTACGCGGTGATTCTGGAAGTCAACTGCCAGACCGACTTCGTCGCAAAAGATGCTGGTTTCCAGGCGTTTGCTGACAAAGTTCTGGACGCAGCAACAGCTGACCGCATCACTGATATTGAAGTTCTGAAAGCGCAGTTCGAAGAAGAGCGCGTTGCACTGGTTGCTAAAATCGGTGAGAACATCAACATCCGTCGTGTTGCTGTACTGGAAGGCGAGCAGCTGGGTAGCTACCTGCACGGCGCACGTATCGGCGTACTGGTTTCTGCTAAAGGCGCTGATGAAGACCTGATCAAGCAGGTTGCAATGCACGTTGCAGCAAGCAAGCCTGAGTTTGTTAACCCAGAAGACGTGTCTGCTGACGTGGTTGAGAAAGAGTACCAGGTTCAGCTGGACATCGCTATGCAGTCTGGCAAACCAAAAGAAATCGCAGAGAAAATGGTTGAAGGCCGCATGAAGAAATTCACCGGCGAAGTTTCTCTGACTGGTCAGCCTTTCGTTATCGATCCAAGCAAAACCGTTGGTCAGGCACTGAAAGAAAAAGGTGCTTCCGTGGTTAACTTCATCCGCTTTGAAGTGGGCGAAGGCATCGAGAAAGTTGAAAACGACTTCGCAGCAGAAGTTGCGGCCATGTCCAAGCAGTAATCATGGTTATTAAGAACCGCCAGATGGCGGTTCTTTTTTTGCCCGTCGTCCCTGACGCCTTGCGGCATCACCCCTGACGAAGGGCAAAATAAGTTTTATCTGGTGATGTTTAGCACCACCTATTTTCAGTCTCATCCCAATAGCATTTTTATCTGGCTAAGCGGATGATACATCAGATTTACCTCTTCCAATTTGATGATAGCTTCCAGGAAAAAAGACCATGGCTACCAATGCAAAACCTGTATATCAACGTATTCTGCTTAAACTGAGCGGTGAAGCACTGCAAGGTGCTGAAGGTTTCGGTATCGATGCAAGCGTACTTGATCGAATGGCGCAAGAAGTTAAAGAGCTGGTCGAGCTCGGCATTCAGGTGGGCGTGGTGATCGGCGGTGGTAACCTGTTCCGTGGTGCCGGTCTGGCACAGGCTGGCATGAACCGTGTTGTTGGCGACCATATGGGAATGCTGGCAACCGTGATGAACGGCCTTGCAATGCGTGATGCGTTGCACCGTGCCTATGTCAATGCGCGCCTGATGTCAGCGATTCCACTGAATGGCGTGTGTGACAACTACAGCTGGGCTGAAGCTATCAGTTTATTACGTAACAATCGCGTAGTGATCTTCTCTGCCGGTACCGGTAATCCTTTCTTTACCACTGACTCTGCAGCTTGCCTGCGCGGCATCGAAATCGAAGCCGACGTGGTACTGAAAGCCACTAAAGTTGACGGCGTTTATTCTGCCGATCCGGTGAAGAACCCGGAAGCCGTTCTGCACGATCAACTGACTTATCAGGATGTGCTGGAGCGTGAACTGAAAGTGATGGATTTGGCGGCATTTACTCTGGCACGCGACCACTCGCTGCCTATCCGTGTGTTCAATATGAACAAGCCGGGTGCACTGCGTCGCGTGGTGATGGGTGAAAAAGAAGGCACGCTGATTACGCATTAATATCAGTCACAGCGTAAAATAGGGTATATTCTGTCGGTGCGATACGCTCCGTTCAGGATGTTTGCCAAAATAGTTCGGGTTGCTGCTAACGCCTGGCAAACCGAAGTATGATAGCTCTATCGACGATTATTTAACGGGTCTTAGCTGACTAAGGCCTGCCTGGTAACCAGAATCCAAGGGTTCCAACGTGATTAACGACATCAGAAAAGATGCAGACCAGCGCATGGAAAAATGCCTGGACGCATTCAAAAACCATATCAGCAAAATTCGCACCGGCCGTGCGTCACCGAGCATTCTCGACGGAATTATGGTTGAGTACTACGGTGCTGCTACTCCGCTGCGTCAGCTCGCCAACGTGACCGTTGAAGATTCACGTACGTTGAAAATTAACGTGTTTGACCGCTCTTTAAGTCAGGCCGTTGAGAAAGCGATTATGACCTCAGATTTAGGTCTGAACCCAAGTTCAGCTGGAACTGATATCCGTGTTCCACTGCCAGCACTGACTGAAGAGCGTCGTAAAGACCTGATCAAGGTCGTGCGTGGTGAAGCCGAGCAGGGTCGTGTTTCAGTGCGTAACGTGCGTCGTGATGCTAACGACAAAGTGAAAGCGCTGCTGAAAGACAAAGAGATCAGTGAAGACGAAGAGCGTCGTTCACAGGATGATATTCAGAAAATGACTGACGTCTATATCAAGAAAATTGATACAGCGCTGGCCGAAAAAGAAGCGGAGCTGATGGAATTCTGATTCCCGTCATGCACCGTTGAAACGCCGTACAGATTCCCGTTCAGACAGAATGGTGGGTCTGGCGGCGTTTTGCATTTTGATTATTATAGTTCATGCGGATCATCGCCACGCGCGCCACCGCTCTGCATGGAATGATATTGGGTATAACAGAGCAGCCTTATGAAGCAATTGACCATCCTCGGCTCGACCGGTTCAATCGGCACCAGCACCCTGGCAGTGGTGCGTGAAAATCCCCATTTGTTTGCCGTGAAGGCGCTGGTTGCCGGACGCAATGTCGAGCTGATGGCCGAGCAGTGTCAGGTTTTTCGTCCCGCTTATGCGGCGATGTCTGATGAAGCTTCCGCTCAGGCGCTACGCCAGCGTTTACAGCAGCTGAATGTCGCTACCGAGGTGTTCGCCGGTGAACAGGCAGCCTGCGAGCTGGCCGCGCTGGATGAGGTCGATCAGGTGATGGCGGCCATCGTCGGCGCTGCCGGTCTTTTACCCACTCTCGCCGCCATTCGCGCTGGTAAAACCATCCTGTTAGCCAATAAAGAGTCGCTGGTCACCTGTGGTCGACTGTTTATGGATGAGGTTCGTCACGCCAGCGCTCAATTGTTGCCGATTGATAGCGAACACAATGCCATTTTTCAGAGTTTGCCTGCTTCCATCCAGCAGCAGTTAGGTTACGCTGATCTCGGGGAAAATGGCATCGACAGCATTATCCTCACGGGATCGGGTGGTCCGTTTCGGGAAACGCCGCTGGCCGCGCTTGACAGCGTAACGCCGGATCAGGCGTGTGCACATCCGAACTGGTCGATGGGGCGTAAAATCTCCGTTGATTCGGCCACCATGATGAATAAAGGTTTGGAATACATTGAAGCCCGCTGGCTGTTTAACGCCACTGATGCCCAGATGGAAGTGATTTTGCACCCACAGTCGGTCATTCACTCCATGGTCCGTTACCGTGACGGCAGTGTGATAGCTCAATTGGGTTCACCAGATATGCGCACGCCAATTGCCCATGCGATGGCCTGGCCGCAACGCGTCAGCGCCGGTGTAACACCGCTGGACTTCACGCGTATGGGAGCACTCACTTTCGCCGAGCCAGATTTTACTCGCTATCCCTGCCTGAAACTGGCGATGGATGCCTGTGAAGCTGGACAGTCTGCGACCACTGCACTGAATGCGGCGAATGAAGTCGCTGTTGCAGCGTTCCTGAATACAGAGATTCGCTTCACCGATATTGCCGCACTGAACAGCGCGGTACTGGCGTCGCTTTCCTGTCAGGAGCCGCAGAGCGTTGAGGCGGTGATTGAGATCGACAAACTGGCGCGTGTTGCGGCAACCGAGTTGCTACCTCGCTTTACTGCCCGGCGTTAATTCAACGTTTTGCGGCGTCGCCATTTGTTAGCTGAAGCCGGAAATGGTATAGTCAGCGACTTCCGTTTGGCAGTTACGACCTGCGATAACGGCAGTGAGAGCCGTGTAAAACACGGCTTTTTTGCGCCAGCGTGCAAGGTATTCAGAAACCGTTGTATTTCTGATTAAAGGAAATAATTACGCGTTATGTCGTCCGAAAATCAATTACAAGCCGATGACCAGCTCGGGGCTGGCCCCCACCACGTGGCCATCATCATGGATGGCAACGGTCGCTGGGCAAAGAATCAAGGCAAATTGCGTATCTCTGGTCATAAAGCGGGAGTGAAATCGGTTCGTCGCGCCGTAAGCTTTGCCGTGAGCAACAAGCTCGATGCGCTCACGCTTTATGCCTTTAGTAGCGAAAACTGGAACCGTCCGCCGCAGGAAGTGATGGCGTTGATGGAGCTTTTCGTCTGGGCGCTCGACAGCGAAGTTAAAAGTCTGCATAAGCATAATGTTCGTTTGCGAATTATTGGTGACATCAGTCGCTTTAATTTACGCTTACAAGAGCGTATTCGCCGTGCTGAGGAACTTACTCAACAAAATAATGGACTAACGCTCAACATTGCCGCGAATTATGGCGGCCGTTGGGATATTATCCATGGCGTAAGACAAATTGCTGAACAGGTGCAGGAAGGATTACTTCGTCCCGATCAGATCGAGGAAGAGACCCTGGAGAAGCATCTTTGTCTTAGCAAGCTGGCGCCAGTGGATCTGGTAATAAGGACCGGGGGAGAACATCGCATCAGTAACTTCCTGCTGTGGCAAGTGGCCTACGCAGAGTTTTACTTTACTGATGTTCTTTGGCCTGATTTTGATGAACAAGTTTTTGAAGGTGCAATGAATGCTTTCTCACATCGAGAGCGTCGGTTTGGCGGCGCAGCACCTGGTAGCGCCTGAGCGCACTGGGGGTAACCTTTGCTGAAGTCTCGCTTGATTACAGCGTTCATACTGATTCCGGTGGTGATTGCCGCATTGTTCTTGCTGCCGCCGCTGGGCTTCATGATTACCACTCTGGTGGTATGCATGCTGGCCGCATGGGAATGGGGCCAGTTCGCGGGCTTTGCATCCCGTACTCAACGTATCTGGCTGGCCGTGCTTTGCGGCCTGCTGCTCGCCTTAATGATGCTGACGCTTCCGGTGTATCAGCACTCTGTGCAGTTACCTCAAATCAGTTTCTGGCTGTGGGCGTCGCTCGGCTGGTGGATTGTGGCGCTGGGATTAGTGCTGTTTTATCCGGCCTCCGCGGCGCTGTGGCGTCAGTCGCGCATTCTGCGATTAGTGTTTGGTATCCTGACGATTGTGCCTTTCTTCTGGGGCATGCTGGCATTGCGCCAGTATCATTATGATGTCGATCATTATGCAGGTGCCTGGTGGCTACTGTATGTGATGTTTCTGGTTTGGGGTGCAGATTCAGGCGCCTATATGTTTGGCCGCCTGTTTGGCAAACACAAGCTGGCACCCAAAGTGTCGCCAGGTAAAACCTGGGAAGGCTTCTTTGGTGGATTACTGACGTCAGCGCTGATCTCATGGTTGTTTGGCATGTGGGCACCGCTGGCTGTCCAGCCGGGCACCTTGTTAATCTGTTCAGTCACCGCGGCGTTAGCATCGGTACTGGGCGACCTGACAGAAAGTATGTTTAAACGCGAAGCAGGGATTAAAGACAGCGGAAATCTGATTCCGGGTCACGGTGGCATTCTTGACCGTATCGACAGTCTGACGGCCGCAGTGCCGGTATTTGCCTGTCTGCTGTTGCTGGTTTTCAGGAACCTTTAAGGGACGCAATTGCTATGTTGAGCATACTCTGGAGCCTGGCTGCCTTTATCGTTGCGCTGGGCGTGTTGATTACCGTCCACGAGTTCGGCCACTTCTGGGTCGCCCGTCGCTGTGGCGTAAAAGTTGAGCGCTTTTCTGTTGGCTTCGGTAAGGCGCTGTGGCGTCGCCGTGATAAGCAGGGCACCGAGTATGTGATTGCGCTGATCCCGTTGGGTGGCTACGTTAAGATGCTCGACGAGCGCGTCGAAAGCGTGCCGCCTGAGTTGCGCCATCAATCCTTCAATAACAAAACCGTGCTGCAGCGTGCATCTATTATTGCCGCTGGCCCACTGGCTAACTTTATTTTCGCTATCTTTGCTTACTGGCTGGTATTTATTCACGGCGTACCTGGCGTTCGCCCGGTGGTTGGTGAAATAGTAAGCGGTTCGGTAGCGGCAGAGGCGCAAATTGCGCCAGGTATGGAACTAAAAGCAGTAGACGGTATCGAAACGCCTGATTGGGATGCGGTTCGAATGGCGCTGGTGGCAAAAATCGGCGACGAGGAAACCACCGTTAGTGTTGCGCCGTTTGGCTCATCGCAATCAACGGAAAAAAAGCTCAATTTGCGTAACTGGCAATTCGAGCCTGATAAGCAAGATCCGGTGGTGTCACTGGGGATTCGTCCACGTGGGCCAGAGATAGAATCTGTGCTGGCAGAAGTGCAGTCTGGCTCACCTGCAAGTGAGGCAGGTTTGCAAGCTGGCGACAGGATCGTTAAAGTCGATGGTCAGCTGTTAGAGCAATGGCAGAGTTTTGTTACTCAGGTACGTAATAATCCGGGTAAAGACATTGCTTTAGACGTGGAGCGCCAGGGTGAAGTGGTCCGATTGACGCTGACCCCTGAAGCTAAGCCGGATAACAGTGCTGAAGGTTTTGCTGGGGTAATCCCGCGCATTGTTCCACTGCCGGATGAATATAAAACGGTGCGTCAGTATGGTCCGTTTGCGGCAATTGGTCAGGCCACGGATAAAACCTGGCAACTGATGAAGCTGACGGTCGGCATGCTTGGCAAGCTGATAACCGGTGATGTTAAGCTGAATAATCTGAGCGGGCCGATTTCGATCGCGCAGGGTGCCGGGATGTCAGCTGAGTACGGTGTGATCTATTATCTGATGTTCCTCGCGTTAATTAGCGTGAACCTCGGGATTATCAACCTGTTCCCATTACCGGTTTTAGATGGTGGTCATCTGCTCTTTCTGGCGATCGAAAAGATCAAAGGAGGACCGGTGTCCGAGCGAGTTCAGGACTTCAGTTATCGTATCGGCTCGATTTTGCTGGTGCTGTTAATGGGGCTTGCACTATTCAATGATTTCTCTCGCTTGTAGCCGCCGCAAGGCGCATGCAGGCTCGGGATGTGTTAGGAAGAACGCATAACAACGATGGCGATGAAAAAGTTGCTCATAGCGTCGCTGCTGTTTAGCAGCGCCACCGTATACGGTGCAGACGGGTTCGTAGTGCAGGACATTCATTTCGAAGGGCTGCAGCGAGTTGCCGTCGGTGCGGCCTTGCTTAGCATGCCTGTGCGCGTAGGGGATACGGTGTCTGACGATGACATCAGTAATACCATTCGCTCCCTGTTTGCGACCGGAAACTTCGAAGACGTTCAGGTCCTGCGTGACGGCACTACGCTGATCGTGCAGGTTAAAGAACGTCCGACCATTGCCAGCATCACTTTCTCCGGTAACAAAGCGGTGAAAGAAGACATGCTTAAGCAGAACCTGGAAGCCTCTGGTGTGCGCGTTGGCGAAGCGCTGGACCGCACCACTATCTCGACTATCGAGAAAGGTCTGGAGGATTTCTACTACAGCGTGGGTAAATACAGCGCCAGCGTAAAAGCTGTCGTTACGCCGTTGCCGCGTAACCGTGTCGATCTGAAACTGGTATTCACCGAAGGTGTTTCTGCCAAGATTCAGCAGATCAACGTGGTAGGCAATAAGGCGTTCAGCTCTGAAGAGCTGATCTCCCGCTTCCAGCTGCGCGACGAGGTGCCGTGGTGGAACGTGGTTGGCGATCGTAAATACCAGAAACAGAAACTGGCCGGTGACCTTGAGACCCTGCGCAGCTTCTATCTGGATCGCGGTTATGCACGCTTTAATATCGATTCGACTCAGGTCAGCCTGACGCCGGATAAAAAAGGCATTTATATCACCATCAACATTACTGAAGGCGATCAGTACAAGCTTTCTGGTGTGGTGGTGAACGGTAACCTGGCAGGTCACTCAGCTGAAATTGAGAGCATGACCAAAATCAATCCAGGTGAGCTGTACAACGGCGCGAAAGTGACCCGTATGGAAGACGACATCAAGAAAATGTTGGGTCGTTATGGCTATGCCTATCCACGCGTGGTGACTCAGCCAGAAATTAACGACGCTGATAAAACCGTTAAGCTGCACGTTAACGTTGATGCGGGCAACCGCTACTACGTGCGTAAAGTGCGTTTCGAAGGTAACGATACGTCGAAAGATTCCGTTCTGCGTCGCGAAATGCGCCAGATGGAAGGCGCATGGCTGGGCAGTGACCTGGTTGAGCAGGGCAAAGAGCGTCTGAACCGTACCGGCTATTTTGAAACCGTCGAAACCGACACCCAGCGTGTCCCGGGCTCACCGGATCAGGTCGATGTGGTATACAAAGTTAAAGAACGTAACACCGGTACCTTTAACTTCGGTGTCGGTTACGGTACGGAAAGTGGCGTCAGCTTCCAGGTGGGTGTTCAGCAGGAAAACTGGCTGGGTACCGGTAATACCGTGGGTATCAGCGGTACCAAGAACGATTACCAGACCTATGCTGAGTTCTCTCTGACCGATCCGTACTTTACCGTTGATGGTGTCAGCCTTGGTGGCCGCATCTTCTACAACGACTTTAAAGCGGATAACGCGGACCTGTCTGACTATACCAACACCAGTTATGGTGTTGACGGTACGCTGGGCTTCCCGATTAACGAAAACAACACCCTGCGTGTTGGTTTAGGTTACGTGCATAACGACCTGTCCGATATGCAACCGCAAATCGCGATGTGGCGTTATCTGGACTCTGTTGGCGAGAACCCTAACCGAACCCAGCGCAGTGAATACTCGGCTGATGACTTCACCTTTAACTATGGCTGGACGTATAACAACCTGGACCGTGGATTCTTCCCGACTTCAGGTAACCGTACAAACCTGAATGGTAAAGTCACTATCCCTGGTTCTGACAACAGCTTCTATAAAGTGACGCTGGACAGCCAGCAGTACATGCCGATCAACGACGATCGTACCTGGGTACTGTTAGGTCGTGGTCGTCTGGGCTACGGTGATGGCTTAAGCGGTAAAGAATTGCCGTTCTACGAAAACTTCTATGCCGGTGGTTCCAGCACCGTGCGTGGTTTCCGTTCGAACAACATCGGTCCGAAAGCGGCCTACTACAATAACAACTCGTCAACCTGTTCCGGCTCTCAGCCGATTTGTAACTCTGACGATGCGGTTGGTGGTAACGCGATGGCAGTCGCCAGCATGGAGCTGATTACGCCAACGCCATTCCTCAGTGAGAAGTATTCTAACTCGGTGCGTACATCGCTGTTCGTCGATGCCGGTACCGTTTGGGATACCAACTGGGAAAATACCGCCGAGACTCGCGCTGCAGGCGTGCCGGATTACAGCAAGCCTAACAACGTACGTGTGTCTGCCGGTCTGGCGCTGCAGTGGATGTCTCCACTCGGCCCGCTGGTGTTCTCCTACGCGCAGCCGGTTAAAAAGTATGAGGGAGATAAAGCAGAGCAGTTCCAGTTTAACATTGGTAAAACCTGGTAACTTCCTGCGCATGGAAGCGACTCAAGTGAGTATCGCGTTGTCACACGGCAGCCTCGTTGCTGCCGATGTCACGCAAAACATGTGTCTGTGACACGAACGGTGATGGTAAGGAGTTTATAGTGAAAAAGTTGTTGTGTGCCGCAGGTCTGGGTCTTGCTTTAGCTGTTTCAGCTGGCGCTCAGGCTGCTGACAAAATTGCAGTGGTAAACGTTTCCAGCATTTTCCAACAGTTACCGCAGCGTGCGACAGTTGCGAAACAGCTTGAAAATGAATTTAAAGGCCGCGCAAGCGAACTACAGAACCAGGAGCGTGATCTGCAAACTAAAATGCAGCGTCTGCAGCGTGACGGTTCAACCATGAAGGCCAGCGATCGCAGCCGCATGGAAAAAGACATTATGACGCAGCGCGAAGCGTTCTCCACGAAAGCTCAGGCTTTCGAGCAGGATAACCGTCGCCGTCAGAGTGAAGAACGTAACAAAATCCTGAGCCGTATTCAGGATGCAGTGAAGAAAGTGGCTGACAGCGAAGGTTACGACGTTGTTATCGATGCAAACGCGGTTGCGTATGCCTCTAATTCCAAAGACATCACTGCTGATGTACTGAAACAGGTTAAATAAGACATGTCTTCAATTCGACTGGCTGATTTAGCCCAGCAGTTGGATGCAGAATTGCACGGAGATGGCGATATCGCCATCTCCGGCATTGCTTCTATGCAATCCGCCCAAAACGGTCAGATCACTTTTTTAGCAAACAGCCGCTACCGCGAGCAGCTCGCAACCTGCCAGGCTTCAGCCGTGGTGCTGACGGAAGCGGATCTGGAGTGGTGCCAAAGCGCCGCGCTGATCGTAAAGAATCCGTATCTGACTTATGCCCGTATGGCGCAACTGTTGGATACCACGCCGCAACCGGCCAGTAATATTGCACCGAGCGCGGTTATTGATACTGCTGCGAAGCTCGGTAACAACGTCTCAGTGGGCGCAAATGCGGTCATCGAATCCGGCGTTGAGCTGGGTGACAATGTGGTGATTGGTGCCGGCTGTTTTATCGGTAAAAACACCCGCATCGGTGCTGGCACACGGCTTTGGGCCAATGTTTCTGTCTATCACGAAGTACGCATCGGTGAACAATGCCTGATCCAGTCGGGGACGGTGATTGGCGCAGATGGCTTCGGATACGCTAACGATCGCGGCAATTGGGTTAAAATCCCCCAGCTTGGCACCGTGATCATCGGCGATCGGGTAGAGATAGGTGCCTGTACCACTATCGACCGTGGTGCGTTGGATAACACTCAAATCGGCAATGGTGTTATCATTGATAACCAGTGCCAGATTGCACATAACGTTGTGATTGGCGACAATACCGCAGTTGCGGGTGGCGTTATCATGGCGGGCAGCCTGACTATCGGGCGCTACTGTATGATTGGTGGCGCAAGCGTAATTAATGGTCACATGGAAATTTGTGACAAAGTTACGGTCACTGGTATGGGAATGGTGATGCGACCAATCACTGAACCTGGGGTATACTCTTCAGGAATTCCGCTGCAACCCAACAAAACCTGGCGCAAAACTGCGGCGTTGGTGATGAACATCGATGAAATAAGCAAACGCTTAAAAGCCATCGAGCGCAAAGTCGACAAAGACTAAGCAAACATCCCGCGTCTGACCGGCTTTCATAATTAAAACATGCTAAGCAGGGAAAGCTACGCGCACGGAAACTGAATTTGCGGCCTGCGGACGATTCTGATCGTTGCAGGCCGTGTTATTGATGCCATCAGATTTTTTTTAGGACAGGAAGAGTATTTTGACTACTGAAACTCATACTCTGAAGATTGAAGAGATTTTAGAGCTGCTGCCGCACCGTTATCCTTTTTTGCTGGTAGATCGCGTACTGGATTTTGAAGAGCACAAGTATCTGCGTGCTGTGAAGAACGTATCTGTCAATGAACCGTTTTTCCAGGGGCATTTCCCTGGCAAGCCGATTTTTCCGGGCGTATTGATTCTGGAAGCGATGGCGCAGGCGACCGGTATTCTGGCGTTTAAAAGCGTTGGTAAACTGGAACCTGGCGAACTGTACTATTTTGCAGGCATCGACGAAGCACGCTTCAAACGCCCTGTGGTACCTGGCGATCAGATGATCATGGAAGTCACGTTCGAAAAAACCCGCCGTGGTCTGACGCGTTTTAAAGGCGTGGCAACCGTTGACGGTAAAATTGTCTGCGAAGCAACAATGATGTGTGCCCGCAGCCGGGAGGCATAATCCGTGATAGACCAAACCGCCGTAATCCATCCGAGTTCAATTGTTGAAGAGGGTGCCGTTATTGGCGCTCGCGTTCATATTGGCCCATTTTGCTTTATTGGCGCTAACGTTGAGATTGGTGAAGGCACCGTACTGAAATCGCATGTGGTGATTAATGGCCACACGCGCATTGGCAAAGATAATGAGATCTACCAGTTTGCTTCGATCGGTGAAGTAAATCAGGATCTCAAATATGCCGGTGAACCGACGCGTGTGGAAATTGGCGATCGCAACCGCATTCGCGAGAGCGTCACTATCCACCGTGGAACCACTCAGGGCGGTGACGTCACGAAAATTGGCAGCGATAACCTGCTGATGATCAATGCGCACATCGCGCATGACTGCGTGGTCGGTAACCGCTGTATTTTTGCCAATAATGCTACGCTCGGTGGCCATGTCACAGTCGATGATTTTGCGATTATCGGCGGCATGACGGCGGTTCATCAGTTCTGCATCATCGGTGCACACGTGATGGTCGGCGGTTGTTCCGGTGTGGCCCAGGATGTACCGCCATTTGTGATTGCGCAGGGTAACCACGCAACCCCTTATGGTATCAACATCGAAGGGCTTAAACGCCGTGGCTTCAGTAAAGAAGCGCTGCACGCGATTCGTAATGCCTACAAACTGCTGTATCGCAGTGGCCGCACGTTGGATGAAGTGAAGCCTGAAATTGCTGAGATTGCGCAGGCGCATCCTGAAGTGCAGCCCTTCTACGATTTCTTTGCGCGTTCAACGCGAGGTCTGATTCGTTAACTCATGCTAAAGCGTCCTTTAACGATTGCCCTTGTCGCCGGAGAAACCTCCGGCGATATTCTTGGTGCCGGATTGATCCGCGCGCTGAAAGAAAAACATCCTGACGCCCATTTCGTCGGCGTGGCTGGCCCGTTGATGCAGGCGGAAGGCTGTGAAGCCTGGTATGAAATGGAAGAGCTGGCGGTGATGGGCATCGTCGAGGTGGTAGGGCGTCTGCGCCGTCTGCTAAAGATCCGTCGCGATCTGACCCGGCGCTTTAGCGCATTGCGGCCTGATGTGTTTGTCGGCATCGATGCGCCTGACTTTAACATCACCCTTGAAGGGCGGCTAAAGCAGCGCGGAATCCGCACTATTCATTACGTCAGCCCGTCAGTCTGGGCGTGGCGACAAAAACGGGTTTTCAAAATCGGCAGATCAACCGACCTGGTGCTGGCATTTCTGCCATTTGAAAAAGCGTTTTATGACCGTTTTAATGTTCCTTGCCGCTTTATTGGCCATACCATGGCCGATGCGATGCCGTTGCAGCCGGATAAGCTTGCCGCACGTCAGACGCTGGGTATACGCGAGGATGCACGTTGTCTGGCGCTGCTGCCAGGCAGTCGCGGGGCGGAAGTGGAGATGCTTAGCGCCGATTTCCTGAAAACCGCGCAGTTACTGCGTAATAAGTGGCCGGATCTGGAAATTGTGGTGCCGCTGGTGAATGCTAAGCGTCGCGAACAGTTCGAGCGTATCAAAGCGGAAGTGGCCCCGGACTTGCCGATGCATTTGCTGGATGGTCATGGCCGTGAAGCTATGGTTGCCAGCGATGCTGCTCTGCTGGCATCGGGTACTGCGGCGCTGGAGTGTATGCTGGCGAAATGCCCGATGGTAGTAGGCTATCGCATGAAGCCGGTGACTTTCTGGCTGGCCGAACGGCTGGTGAAAACCGATTATGTCTCGTTGCCGAATTTGCTGGCCGGGCGTGAGCTGGTACCTGAACTGCTGCAGGATGAGTGTCAGCCAGAGAAACTGGCTGCAGCGCTGGAGCCGTTGCTGTCTGGCGGTGAAAAGCGTGATGCGCTGCTGGCGACCTTCCACGAGCTGCATCATCAAATCCGCTGGAATGCGGACCAACAAGCGGCAGAAGCCGTGCTGGAGTTGGCCAATGTCTGAGTTTATTTATCCACTGGCGCACTGTATCGCCGGTGTTGATGAAGTGGGGCGCGGCCCGCTGGTTGGCGCTGTAGTGACCGCTGCGGTGATCCTCGATCCGGCCAGGCCGATCGTCGGTTTAGCCGATTCGAAAAAGCTGTCAGAAAAGCGTCGGCTGGCATTGTACGATGAGATTAAAGCCAACGCGCTGGCGTGGAGTTTAGGCCGCGCCGAGCCGGAAGAGATCGACCAGCTTAATATCCTGCATGCCACCATGCTGGCGATGCAGCGTGCGGTGGCGGGTCTTTCACTGGTGCCGGATTACGTGCTGATTGACGGTAACCGCTGTCCGGCATTGCCGATGCCTGCGATGGCCGTGGTGAAAGGCGACAGCCTGGTCGCTGAAATCAGTGCTGCCTCAATCATTGCCAAAGTGACGCGTGACCGCGAGATGGCCGAGCTGGATGTGGAATTTCCGCAGTATGGTTTTGCTCAGCACAAAGGTTATCCGACCGCGCTGCATATGGAAAAACTGACGCAACACGGTGCCACCGTGCACCACCGCCGCAGTTTTGCGCCGGTGCGTAATGCGCTGCTGGATGCAGAAGTCAGAAATACACGGTAGCCCATAGCGGCTCCTCTACAAACATGTAGCGGCGGCGTTTTTAGCCGCCCGTGGCGCAACGACTCAAATTACCCGATTTAAGCATTAACCGGAGCTGGAAAGATTTATGGCTGAACCTCGTTTTATTCACCTGCGCGTTCATAGCGATTACTCCATGATTGATGGACTCGCCAAAACCGCTCCGTTGGTGAAAAAAACGGCGGCGCTCGGCATGCCTGCTGTCGCGATTACTGACTACACCAACCTGTGCGGTCTGGTGAAGTTCTACGGTGCGGCACATGGTGCCGGGGTTAAACCGATTATTGGTGCCGACTTTATGGTGTCCAGCGAGCTGATGGGCGATGAGCTGACCCATATTACCGTGCTGGCCGCCAACAACACCGGTTATCAGAATCTGACATTACTGATTTCCCGCGCCTATCAGCGTGGTTATGGCGTGGCCGGGCCGATTATCGATCGTGACTGGCTGGCCGATCTGCAGGAAGGATTGATACTGTTATCCGGTGGCCGCCGTGGTGATGTGGGTAAAAGCCTGCTGCGCGGTAATCCGGCGTTGGTGTCGCAGTGCCTGGAGTTTTATCAGCAACACTTTCCGAATCGCTACTATCTGGAACTGATCCGCACCGGCCGCCCGGATGAAGAGAGCTACCTGCATGCCGCCGTTGAGCTGGCAATTGCTGAAGGTATTCCGGTGGTGGCGACTAATGAAGTCTGCTTTATTAATGCAGAAGACTTCGATGCGCATGAAATCCGCGTGGCGATCCACGATGGTTTTACCCTCGACGATCCCAAACGTCCGCGTAACTACAGTCCTCAGCAATATTTGCGCAGCGAAGAGGAGATGTGCGAGCTGTTCTCGGACATTCCGGAAGCGCTGGAAAACAGCGTAGAAATTGCTAAGCGTTGTAACGTCACCATTCGTCTGGGCGAATACTTCCTGCCGCAATTCCCGACCGGCGAGATGACCACCGAAGATTTCCTGGTGCTGAAATCTAAAGAAGGTCTGGAAGAGCGTCTGGAATTCCTGTTCCCGGATCCGCAAGTACGCGCTGAAAAACGCGTGGAATATGATGACCGCCTCGATATCGAACTGAAAGTTATCAACCAGATGGGCTTCCCTGGTTACTTTCTGATCGTTATGGAGTTTATCCAGTGGTCGAAGGACAACGGCGTGCCGGTTGGCCCTGGTCGTGGTTCCGGTGCCGGTTCACTGGTGGCGTACGCCTTAAAAATTACCGACCTCGATCCGCTGGAGTTTGATCTGCTGTTCGAACGCTTCCTTAACCCGGAGCGTGTGTCGATGCCTGACTTTGACGTCGACTTCTGTATGGAGAAGCGCGATCAGGTGATTGAGCACGTGGCCGAGATGTATGGTCGCCAGGCGGTATCGCAGATTATTACCTTTGGTACTATGGCGGCGAAAGCGGTAATCCGCGACGTCGGTCGTGTACTGGGACACCCTTACGGTTTTGTCGATCGTATTTCGAAACTGGTGCCGCCCGATCCGGGCATGACGCTGGAAAAAGCCTTCGCCGCTGAACCGCAGTTGCCGGAAATCTATGAGGCGGATGAAGAGGTTAAAGCGCTGATTGATATGGCGCGTAAGCTGGAAGGGGTAACGCGTAACGCCGGTAAACACGCCGGTGGTGTGGTGATCGCACCGACGCAAATTACCGATTTTGCACCGCTGTACTGCGATGAAAACGGTAATCATCCGGTTACCCAGTTCGATAAAAATGACGTCGAGTATGCCGGGCTGGTGAAGTTTGACTTCCTTGGTCTGCGTACCCTGACCATCATCGACTGGGCATTGAAAATGATCAATGCCCGCCGTGAGAAGCAGGGTGAGCCGCCGATTGATATCGCTGCCATCCCGCTGGATGACAAGAAAAGCTTCGACATGCTACAGCGCTCGGAAACCACTGCGGTCTTCCAGCTTGAATCGCGCGGCATGAAAGATCTGATCAAACGCCTGAAGCCTGACTGCTTTGAAGATATGATCGCTCTGGTGGCACTCTTCCGCCCTGGTCCACTGCAGTCGGGAATGGTAGATAACTTTATAGACCGTAAGCATGGTCGCGAAGAGATTTCCTACCCGGATATTCAGTGGCAGCATGAGTCACTGAAGCCGGTACTGGAGCCAACCTACGGCATCATCCTGTATCAGGAACAGGTTATGCAGATTGCGCAGGTGCTGGCCGGATACAGCCTTGGCGGCGCGGATATGCTGCGTCGCGCAATGGGTAAAAAGAATCCGGTCGAGATGGCCAAACAGCGCGGTGGCTTCGAGGACGGAGCGAAATCTCGCGGCATTGATGGCGAACTGTCGGTTAAAATCTTCGATCTGGTAGAGAAGTTCGCCGGTTATGGCTTCAACAAGTCGCACTCCGCCGCGTATGCTTTAGTCTCTTACCAGACGCTGTGGCTGAAAGCGCACTATCCGGCTGAATTTATGGCGGCGGTAATGACCGCCGATATGGATAACACCGAAAAAGTGGTGTCGCTGGTGGACGAGTGCTGGCGCATGGGCTTAAAAATTCTGCCGCCGGATATTAACTCGGGCCTGTATCATTTCCACGTCAATAATGACGGCGAGATTGTTTACGGTATTGGCGCGATCAAAGGTGTGGGTGAAGGTCCGATCGAGGCGATCCTCGAAGCGCGTAATGAAGGCGGCTATTTCCGCGAGCTGTTTGATCTCTGCGCGCGCACTGATACTAAAAAAATTAACCGTCGGGTGCTGGAAAAGTTGATCATGTCCGGGGCGTTCGATCGCCTGGGGCCGCACCGTGCTGCGCTGATGAGCGCGCTGGGCGATGCGCTGAAAGCTGCCGATCAGCACGCCAAAGCCGAAGCTATCGGCCAGGCTGATATGTTTGGCGTGCTGGCCGAGGCGCCGGAGCAGGTGGAGAAATCCTATTCCGACGTCACGCCGTGGCCGGAACAGATTCAGCTGGACGGTGAGCGCGAAACGTTAGGGCTTTATCTCACCGGCCATCCGATCAATCAGTACCTGAAAGAAATTGAGCGCTATGTAGGTGGTACGCGCCTGAAAGACATGCACCCGACCGATCGTGGTAAGATCACCACGGCTGCCGGTCTGGTGGTGGCGGCCCGCGTAATGGTAACAAAACGCGGTAACCGTATTGGCATCTGCACGCTGGACGACCGTTCTGGTCGGCTGGAAGTGATGTTGTTCACAGATGCGTTAGATAAGTACCAGCAGCTGCTGGAGAAAGACCGTATCCTGATCGTCAGCGGACAAGTCAGCTTTGATGACTTCAGTGGTGGCCTTAAGATGACCGCCCGTGAACTGATGGACATCGACGAAGCACGCGAAAAATATGCACGCGGGCTTGCTATCTCGCTGACGGACAGGCAAATTGATGACCAGCTTTTGAACCGTCTCCGTCAATCCCTGGAACCCCATCGTTCGGGAACCATTCCGGTACATCTCTACTATCAGAGAGAGGATGCGCGGGCGAAGCTGCGCTTCGGTGCAGCGTGGCGTGTATCGCCCAGCGATCGTTTACTTAACGATCTACGTTCGTTGATAGGATCGGAGCAGGTGGAACTGGAGTTTGACTAAAACAGGAATATTATGAGTCTTAATTACCTGGATTTCGAACAGCCAATCGCAGAACTGGAAGCGAAGATTGATTCGCTTACTGCGGTTAGCCGTCAGGATGAAAAACTGGATATTAATCTGGATGAAGAAGTGCACCGTCTGCGCGAGAAAAGCGTTGAGCTGACACGTAAGATCTTCTCAGATTTGGGTGCCTGGCAGATCGCGCAGTTAGCGCGTCATCCGCTGCGTCCCTACACGCTGGACTATGTCCGTAACGTGTTTACCGACTTTGACGAGTTGGCAGGCGATCGCGCTTACGCCGATGATAAAGCGATTGTTGGCGGTATTGCTCGTCTGGACGGTCGTCCGGTGATGATCATTGGTCATCAGAAAGGCCGCGAAACCAAAGAGAAAATTCGTCGCAACTTCGGCATGCCGGCACCAGAAGGCTATCGCAAAGCGCTGCGCCTGATGGAGATGGCTGAGCGTTTCAAGATGCCGATCATCACGTTTATCGATACCCCAGGTGCTTACCCTGGCGTCGGTGCAGAAGAGCGCGGTCAGTCTGAAGCCATTGCACGTAATCTGCGTGAAATGTCAGGTCTGAAAGTGCCGGTCATCTGTACCGTTATCGGTGAGGGGGGGTCCGGTGGCGCACTGGCAATCGGTGTTGGCGACAAAGTGAATATGTTGCAGTACAGCACCTATTCAGTGATTTCACCGGAAGGCTGTGCGTCGATCCTGTGGAAAAGTGCCGATAAAGCCCCACTGGCTGCTGAAGCGATGGGAATTATTGCCCCGCGTCTGAAAGAGCTGAAACTGATCGACACGGTAATCCCGGAACCGCTGGGTGCTGCACACCGCAATCCGCTTGCTGTTGCAGAGTCACTGAAAGCGCAGCTGCTGGAAGATCTGGCCGATCTTGACGTGCTGAGCACTGAGGAGCTGCTGAACCGTCGTTATCAGCGCCTGATGAGCTACGGTTACGCATAAGCCATAAGCTTTTTCCCCTTTGATGGGGAGCAAGCCAGAGTGGGGGAAATGACTTACCAGCTAAGTCGTTTCCCCCATTTTTATTTTCCGCCATGGTATGGCGGCACAGAATGCCATTTCTGCAATCTGGTTCCTCATTCATATAGTCACCCCGATAAACTTATTGCTCAGCTAATTAACTGCGGATAGTATGCAGACGCTGCTGTTGATAATAATAATCATTGTCTTTTCGGGGTTAATAATGAAATACCTGTGGAATCGAATCACGCTGTTAATTGCCGCGCTGGCGTTAACGCACAACGTGCTGGCCGCCCCCTTTATTGTCGAGGACGTCAGCGGGCGCAAAGTTGAAATCAAATCCGAAGTTAAACGCGTTATTTTAGGCGAAGGGCGTCAGATCTATCTGCTGGCGGCCTTCGACACCGATGCGCCGTTTAAACGCGTCGTCGGCTGGCGTGATGATTTGCCTAAGGCCGACTTCGACAGCTATCAAATCTATGCCAAAAAGTATCCGCAAATCACTGCGCTGCCGACGTTTGGCGGCGCAAAAGATGGCAGTTTTAATGTTGAGCAGGCGCTGACGCTGAAACCCGATCTGGTGCTGATGAATCTCGAATCGAAAGCCGCTATCGATGAGGGTAAGTTAATCGAAAAACTGGACCGTCTGGGCATTCCGGTGGTGTTTATCGACTTTCGTGAAAAGCCGTTTGAAAATGCCGAAAAAAGTATTCATATCCTCGGCCAGCTGTTGAACAAACCCGAGCGGGCCAAAGAGATTATCGATTTTCGCCAGCAGCAGATCGACCTGGTGATTAATCGCCTGAAGGATTACCACGGCCCACGACCTAAAGTGATGATTGACCGTGCCGGTGGTTACGATGATGAGTGCTGCATGTCGTTCGGCAATGAAAACTTTGGCCGCATGGTTGAAGTGGCGGGTGGTGATAATATCGCTAAAAATCTGATTCCTGGCACCTTTGGTACGCTGAATCCGGAGCAGATTATCAGCGCGCGTCCTGATGTAGTGGTAGTAACCGGTGCCAACTGGAAAAACTATAACACCGCCAATGGTTGGGTTGGCGTAGGGCCGGGGGCTGATTTGACGGTCGCACGCCAGCGCTTGCAGGCGCTGATGCAGCGTTCGGCATTTAAAACGCTACCGGTTGCCAGCAATGGTAATGCCCACGCTATCTGGCATCAGTTTTATGACAGCCCGTATCAGTTTGTTGCGATACAGGCGCTGGCTAAATGGATGCATCCTGAGCTGTTTAAAGATATCGATCCGGATGCGACTTTCCGCACCTTCCATCAGCGTTTCCTGCCAGTAGATTATCAGCCAGGCTACTGGGTGACCCTGCCAGCGAAATAAGTTTCAGCGGGCTGGTGATGATGCCAGCCCGCAACACACGCTTACAGCCCGCTACGCTTTATCTGCCTTAAATCAGCCATCTGACTAACCTGATCCGCTATGCTTATTCATTGCATTAATTTCACCAGGAGGTGTGCATTGAATATCATCGCGATTATGGGGCCGCATGAGGTTTTTTATAAAGACCAGCCAATCCGCGAGCTTCACGACGCGTTAACCACGCAGGGATTCCAGCTGATCTATCCGAAAAATGCCGACGATCTGCTTAAGCTGATTGAGCATAATCCGCGTATTTGTGGCGTTATTTTTGACTGGGATGAGTACAGTCTTGATCTGTGCAGCGAAATCAATCAACTGAATGAATATCTGCCGCTGTATGCTTTTATCAATACCCACTCGCAGCTTGACGTCAGTATTAATGAAATGCGTATGGCGCTGTGGTTCTTTGAATATGCGCTGAATGCAGCGGATGAAATCGCCCAACGCATTCGTCAGTACACCAATGAGTATATTGATGCGATTACCCCGCCTTTAACCCGTGCGCTGTTTACCTATGTGAAAGAGGGTAAATATACCTTTTGTACTCCCGGCCATATGGCAGGTACTGCATTTCAGAAAAGCCCGGTCGGGACGCTTTTCTACGATTTCTTTGGTGCCAATACGCTGAAAGCGGATATTTCTATCTCGGTGACCGAGCTGGGTTCGCTGCTCGATCACACCGGCCCGCATCTGGAGGCTGAAGAGTATGTGGCGCGCACCTTTGGTGCTGAACAAAGTTACATGGTGACTAACGGCACCTCGACCTCCAACAAAATAGTCGGCATGTATGCGGCAGCGGCAGGCAGTACGGTTTTAATCGATCGTAATTGCCATAAATCACTGACTCATTTGTTGATGATGAGCGATCTGGTGCCGATCTGGCTGAAGCCAACGCGTAACCCGCTGGGTATTCTCGGCGGCATTCCCAAACATGAGTTCACCAAAGAGAGCATTGCGTTAAAAGTGGCGCAAACTGAGCATGCCAGCTGGCCGGTGCACGCGGTGATCACCAACTCCACTTACGACGGCCTGCTGTATAACACCCAGTACATCAAAGAAACGCTGGATGTGCCGTCGATTCATTTTGACTCGGCCTGGGTGCCCTATACCAATTTTCATCCAATTTATGCCGGAAAAAGTGGCATGAGTGGGGAGCGCACGCCGGGAAAAGTGATTTATGAAACTCAGTCGACGCACAAACTGCTGGCGGCATTCTCGCAGGCTTCGCTGATTCATATTAAAGGCGATTACGACGAGCAGACCTTTAACGAAGCCTACATGATGCATACCACTACGTCGCCCAACTACTCGATTGTCGCCTCAATAGAAACGGCGGCGGCCATGTTACGTGGAAATCCTGGCAAACGGCTGATTAACCGCTCGGTAGAGCGCGCGCTGCATTTTCGCCGCGAGGTGCAGCGCCTGCGCGAGGAGTGTGATGGCTGGTTCTTCGATATCTGGCAACCGGAAGCGGTGGATGAAGCTGAGTGCTGGCCGATTGAGCCGGGTGACGACTGGCACGGCTTTACCGATGCCGATCGCGACCATATGTATCTCGACCCGATTAAAGTGACGATTCTGACACCGGGCATGAACGAGCAGGGCGTAATGGCCGATGAAGGCATTCCTGCCGCGCTGGTGGCGAAATTTCTTGATGAACGCGGCGTAGTGGTTGAGAAAACCGGGCCTTATAATTTGCTGTTTCTGTTCAGTATTGGCATCGATAAAACCAAAGCGATGAGTCTGCTGCGCGGGTTGACCGAGTTTAAACGCAGCTACGATCTTAATCTGCGGGTGAAGAATATGCTGCCGGACCTGTATGCCGAAGATCCTGACTTTTACCGCAATATGCGCATCCAGACGCTGGCGCAGGGCATCCATACGCTGATTCGTCAGCACGATTTACCGCGCCTGATGCTGCAGGCTTTTGATGTGCTGCCGGAAATGAAAATGACGCCGCATCAGATGTTTCAGCAGCAGGTAAAAGGTAACGTGGAAACGGTCGATATCAGCGAGCTGCCAGGGCGGGTTTCCGCCAATATGATCCTGCCGTATCCGCCTGGCGTACCGCTGGTGATGCCAGGCGAAATGATCACCGAGGCCAGCCGCCCGGTGCTCGACTTTCTGCTAATGCTCTGCACCATTGGCGAACACTATCCGGGTTTTGAAACCGATATTCATGGCGCAACGCTGACTGAAGACGGAAGTTATCGCGTTCGGGTGTTGAAAACTGAGCTTCCGGAAGAGTTCCGGAATTAGTCCCCTTGTTGCCAGCATCGTGCGCAGGTAAGGTGCTGGCAACATGGATTAATTAAGGAGTACAGATGCTGGGTCTGAAGCAGGTTCATCATATTGCTATCATTGCCACTGACTACGCACGCAGCAAGGCGTTCTACTGCGATATTCTCGGTTTTACGCTGATTGCGGAAGATTATCGTGCCGCGCGCCACTCGTGGAAGGGGGACCTGGCACTTAACGGGCAATATACCCTTGAGCTGTTCTCCTTTCCGCAGCCACCGGCGCGCGTCAGTCACCCTGAAGCCTGTGGCCTGCGCCACCTCGCATTCAGCGTCGATGATATCGAAAACGCGTTTACGTTTCTGGCTGCTAACGGGGTGAATTGCGAACCGCTGCGCGTTGATCCGCTGACCGGTAAACGCTTTACCTTTTTTAACGACCCTGATGGTTTGCCGCTGGAACTGTATCAGGCGTAGAATAGCCGCTTATTTACACCGGTTTCTCTGAGGTTGTCACCATCGCTATGCCACTGCTTGACAGTATTAACGCCCAGCTTGCCGGGCATCAGCGCCTGCTGGTGGCCTACAGCGGTGGGCTGGATTCGACGGTATTACTGCATCTGCTGGTACAGCTGGCTAACACTTCTCCCGGCTGGCAACTGCGCGCCATTCACATCCACCACGGCCTGAGTCCTAATGCCGATCGGTGGAGCCAGCATTGTCAGCAACAGTGTGACCGCTGGCAGCTGCCGCTGATTATCGAGCAGGTAACGGTAGACGCCCGCGAAAAAGGCATTGAAGCAGCGGCACGTGCCGCGCGCTACGCGGCTTTCCGTCGTCACTTGCAGCCTGGTGAAGCATTGCTGAGCGCGCAGCATCTTGACGATCAGTGTGAAACATTGCTGCTGGCATTAAAGCGCGGCAGTGGCCCGGCCGGATTAGCAGCGATGCCTGCACAGCTGTGGCTGGGGGAAAATCCGTTGCTGAGGCCGTTGCTGGCGCAAAGTCGTCAACAGCTGGAGCAGTGGGCTGAACAACATCAGCTGAGCTGGATTGAAGACGAGAGTAACCAGGACACGCGTTACGATCGTAACTTTCTGCGTCAGCAGGTGCTGCCATTGCTGAATCAGCGCTGGCCGCATTTTGCCGCCGCGACTGCGCGTAGCGCCGCACTTTGTGGTGAGCAGGAGCAGTTACTGGATGAATTGCTGGCTGAATCACTGGCGACGCTGATTCAGCCGGACGGCTCGCTGCACATTGAACCGCTGCAATCGCTGAGCGAGCCACGGCGCTGTGCGCTGTTACGCCGCTGGATTGCCGGGCAGGGCGGTCTGATGCCGTCGCGCGATGCGCTACAGCGAATCTGGCGTGAAGTCATTAACAGTCGTGAAGATGCGGCACCGCGCATACAGCTGGGCGATCATGAAATTCGGCGTTATCGGCAGGCAATTTACTGGCTGCCACTGCGGCCATCATTACGTGACACGGTGGTGGTCTGGCAACGTCCGTGGCAACCGCTACAGCTGCCGCATCAGCTGGGTACGGTTGCGGTTGATCCGCAGGGGGTCGCGCTGCGCCAGCCGCTTGCCGATGAAGCCGTGACTATCCGTTTTTATGCCCGTGGCGAGGTGCATATTGTCGGGCGTGCCGGTGGACGTGCGATCAAAAAACTGTGGCAGGAGTTTGCCATTCCGGTATGGCAGCGTGAGCAGACGCCGCTGCTGTTTTATGGCGAGCAGCTGATTGCCGCTCTTGGAGTATTTGTCACCCGCGCCGGAAGCGCAGAGCATCAGCCTGGCTGGCGAGTCAGCTGGCAGCAATATAATAATAGAGAGCAATGATGAACAAGTTAGTTTTGGCACTGATACTGGCGTCAGTCAGCGTGCCGGCATTGGCCGATGGCGATGTGAATGCCGGTCAGCAGAAATCGGCAGCCTGTGCGGCATGCCATGGCGCGCAGGGAAAAGCGAAACCAGAGCTTTATCCCAATCTGGCCGGGCAGCATGCTGCTTATCTGGCGCAGGCGCTGCGGGCGTATAAAAAAGGCGATCGCAGTGGTGGACAGGCGGAAGTGATGAGGGCGTTTGTGGCGGGATTAAGCGAGCAGGATATCGACGATCTGGCGGCTTACTATGGCAGTCAGCAGCCGTAAAATGACAGGGGCGGAATAAATTCCGCCCGCAGGGTTAGTCAGACTCGCTGACCACAACCACTCCCAACTCTGGGTGGCTAAAGCTGGCAATATGATCCAGTCGCAGTTCGCGCTGTTCGCCAGCCTGGTCTATCGCCAGATACTCAACGTTTTTGCGCGAAACCATATCTTTGGCCTTCGCGCTCAGTTGATCGCCGTTTTTCAGTTCCAGCGTCAGCATCCAGTGGTTTTGGCAGGCGAGTTCAAGGTTGTCGTAATCATCACAATTGATCGGTTTGTACGCTTCATTCGTCAACATAATCGCTCACCAATAAGTTTGCAGCAGCATAAGCCGCTTGTTCCCTGACAGAAGAGTTTAGCTCACTATTTGCCGCTATCTCGTCCAGTGCTTTTAACGCACAGCCTATCGCGTCCGGCACGTATCCCAGATCGCCACTGCCAATTTCGGCATATTTGCGGCGAACTAATTCACAATACTTTTGCACATGCACCTCCTTCAGAGCATAACTCTCTGGCTCATAAGCGACTATAGCACAGGCTTTTACGTGAAATCAGCCCACGGCAGGGTGATTTGCTGTCGCAGCGCGTTACAATGCGCTATCTGACTAATAAGGGATCCCATGGCACTTAAAGCAACGATTTACAAAGCCAACGTCAATGTCGCGGATATGGATCGCAACGTATTCATCGACAGCAGCCTGACGCTGGCGCGTCATCCATCCGAAACGGAAGAGCGACTGATGCTGCGTCTGCTGGCCTGGCTATGCCATGCCAGTGAGCGTCTGCAGTTTACCCGTGGGCTCAGCGCCGAAGATGAGCCGGAAATCTGGCGGATGAACGACCATAACGGTATTGAAGAGTGGATTGATTTAGGCTTGCCGGAAGAGAAGCGCATCAAAAAAGCCTGCAACCGCTCGGCAAATGTTTATTTATATTGTTATAACTCGCGAGCGGCGCAGGTCTGGTGGCAGCAGCATCAGACTAAGCTTTCGCAACAGTCTAACCTGACGGTGCGATATATTGACGATCAGCAGCTCAGCGCACTTGTCGCTTTTGCCGCGCGCAATATGACGCTACAGGCCACGTTACAGGACGGCACTATCTGGCTTTCTGATGAGCAAAACCATCTGGAAGTGCGTTTTACCGACTGGCTGATTGACGGCAAAGCGCCATGATTGTGTTGTCACGCAACGCTACCATCAGTGATGCAGAAATTGAGCTTACCGCCATTCGCGCGCAGGGCGCGGGTGGGCAGCATGTTAATAAGAGTTCCACGGCGATTCACTTACGCTTTGATATCCACGCATCGTCGCTGCCTGAGTTTTATAAACAGCGGTTGCTGGCGGCCAGCCATCATCTGATCACGCCGGATGGGGTGGTGATCATCAAGGCGCAGGAGCATCGCAGCCAGGAGTTAAACCGTGAGGCTGCGCTAAAGCGACTGGAAAACCTGATTAATGAGTTAACCGTGGTGGAAAAAACGCGGCGAGCCACGCGTCCGACGCTGGCATCGAAAAAACGCCGTCTGGAAGGTAAAGCACGTAAAGCGTCGACAAAGTCGTTGCGCGGGAAGGTTCGCGGCGACTAAAGGATAATGTGGGGAACGGGCGGCGATACCAGAACGCCGCCCGTGGGGAAGATTACTTCGCCAGCTCAGCCACGAGGAAATCAACGATCTCGCTGGTTTTGATCATGCGTTTCTCACCTTCACGACGCGCTTTGTACTCAATCTCTTCGCTGTCGAGGTTACGATCGCCAATCACGATGGTGTGCGGCACGCCAATCAGTTCCATATCGGCAAACATCACGCCCGGACGCTCTTTACGGTCGTCCAGAATCACCTCGATGCCTTTGCCACGCAGCGTGTTGTACAGCTCTTCCGCCACTTCTTTTACGCGGAAAGATTTGTGCATGTTCATTGGCAGAATTGCCACCTGGAACGGTGCCAGCGCCGCTGGCCAGATAATGCCGCGCTCATCATGGTTCTGCTCAATGGCTGCCGCCACGATACGGGTGATACCGATTCCGTAACAACCCATGGTCAGAATCTGGTTACGTCCGTCTTCACCCTGTACTGAGGCTTTCATCGCTTCAGAGTACTTGGTGCCCAGCTGGAAGATATGACCAACTTCGATACCGCGTTTGATCAACAGAGTACCTTTACCATCCGGGCTGGCATCACCTTCTACCACGTTACGGATATCTGCAACCTGCGCTTCTGGCAGATCGCGCAGCCAGTTGATGCCGACAAAATGCTTGCCGTCAACGTTGGCGCCGGCGCTGAAATCACTCATTTTCGCCACGGTACGGTCAGCAATGACCGGTAATTTCAGACCGACCGGACCGAGTGAGCCAGGACCGGCACCGACAGCGGCACGAATTTCTTCTTCGCTGGCAAATGTTAAAGGTGCGGCAACGATATCAATCTTCTCTGCTTTGATTTCGTTCAGCTCATGATCGCCACGTACCAGCAGCGCAACCAGCGTGTGACCGCTCTCTTTGGTTGCTTTTACCAGCAGGGTTTTCACGGTTTTTTCAATTGGCAGATTAAACTGCTCAACCAGCGCGGCGATGGTTTTAGCATCAGGTGTGTCGATCTCGCGCAGCGCTTCGCCCGCTGCCGGACGCTCGCCCTGTGGCGCAACCGCTTCAGCCAGTTCGATATTGGCCGCGAACTCTGACTCGGTAGAAAACACGATATCGTCTTCGCCGCTCTGTGCCAGTACCTGGAATTCGTGAGACGCGCTACCACCAATCGAACCGGTATCCGCCTGCACCGCGCGGAAATCGAGACCCATACGGCTGAAGCTCTGGCTGTAGGCGCGATACATCACTTCATAGGTTTCCTGAAGAGATTCCTGCGAGGTGTGGAAAGAGTAGGCATCTTTCATCACAAACTCACGTGAGCGCATTACGCCGAAACGTGGACGCACTTCGTCACGGAATTTGGTCTGGATCTGGAACAGATTCAACGGTAGCTGCTTATAAGAGCTAAGCTCGTTACGAATCAGGTCAGTCACCACCTCTTCGTGAGTAGGACCGAGCACAAAAGGGCGTTCGCCACGATCGACAAAACGCAGCAGCTCAGGACCATACTGCTCCCAACGACCGCTCTCCTGCCATAAGTCGGCGGGTTGCACCACCGGCATAGAGATCTCAATGGCACCGGCGTTATTCATTTCGTCGCGCACGATGTTTTCGACTTTTTTCAGTACGCGCAAACCGGTGGGCAACCAGGTATATAAACCGGATGCCAGCTTGCGGATCATCCCGGCGCGCAGCATCAGCTGGTGGCTGATCACTTCCGCATCGGCAGGGGTCTCTTTCTGAGTGGAGAGCAGGTATTGAGTAGTACGCATGTTGTTACGGTTCCAATTAAACGGAAAACTATCGAAAAAAACTGCCTGAAACGCTGGTGGCTAGTGTACCAGCGTGTCTGAATCCTCAAAAGAGAGAGGGCAATAAATTAGCGTGGATCGACGGCAATGACCTCAGTTCCCAACGCGGTGATGCGCCAGCGCACATTAAATGCCAGCAGCCAGGCGGCATATTCACGATCGGGCTCTTCACCTTTACGGTAAGCTGGTCGCGGATCCTGTGCCAGCACCTGAGTAATAAAGCGCTCAAGTTGAGGATAATGCTGCTGTTGTTGCGCGATTTGTGCCTGCGCCGCAGGCGAAAAACTTACCGGCATATCGGCAGGCGGCGCGTGCTGGGCAAAACCTGCGCGCGCATCGGGCAGCGCCTCGGCAAAGGGTAAATAGGGCTTAATATCGACAACAGGCGTGCCATCGACCAGGTCGAGGCTGCCAAGCTTGAGAATCACGCTGTTTTTATCACAGCGGATATCAAGCAGTTCGACCAGCGACATGCCAATCGGATTTGGACGAAAAGTTGAGCGGGTGGCAAATACTCCCATTCGGGCATTGCCGCCAAGCCGTGGAGGTCTCACGGTCGGACGCCAACCACCTTCCATCGTCTGGTGAAAAATAAACAGTAACCACAAATGGCTGAAGGCTTCGAGACCGCGCACCGCTTCCGCTTGATTATAAGGCGCCAGCAAATGCAGTTCGCCGCCGCCGTCCTGAATCAGGCCGGGCTGGCGGGGAACCGCAAATTTTTCCTTCCAGGGGGAGCGGATTACACCGATTTGCTCGAAGGAAAATTGGCTCATTGATCGGAAACTTTCAGCGCTGAACCCTGACAAATCGCCTGACGATAACAGCCTGGCGCACCGGTGACAATTTCACACTTGTGCAGCAGAACCGCGTTGGCTTTCATACCCGACGCACGAATCTGCATTCTTTTACGCGCCGTATTGATATTGGCAGGCGAGTCCTGATTACTGCTTTGGCAGTCATCGCCGGATACTTCGCCTAAATCACGGAACGGCTTGCTGACCAGGTCCTCAGCATTGGTATACAGTTTTACTGGCGCTGGACGAGGAGCGGGTTTGGCGCGCACCGGTTCAGACTGCGTCGATTGCGTGGTTGAGCCGCTAACCGGTTCTGGAGATTTGTGCAGCATTGAACACCCTGTCAGCGACAGCGCTAACAAACAGAGCGGTAGAACACGCATGGGACCATCCTCATGTTTTTGAAAGAGGCGTTATTGAAGCAAGCTATGGTTGAAATGACAAGCAATCAAGCGGGATGAGGCAGGTATTACCAGTAAAAAAAAGGGCGACGTTGCCGTCGCCCTCTGTCAGGGAGCAATCAGGCGGTAGAATTACCAGCCTTTAACTGCGCCACCGTTAAAGATTTTGTTAGCGGCTTCATAGACTTCGTCCGACTGATACGCCTGGACAAATTTCTTCACGTTTTCCGCGTCTTTATTATCTTCGCGTGCAACCAGCAGGTTAACGTAAGGAGAATCTTTATCTTCTACGAAGATGCCGTCTTTAGCGGGGGTCAGGCCAATCTGGCTGGCATAAGTGGTGTTGATGACCGCCAGCGCAATCTGCTGATCGTCCAGAGAACGAGGCAGCTGAGGAGCTTCCAGCTCAACCAACTTCAGTTTTTTCGGGTTCTCAGTCACGTCCAGTACGGTTGGCAGCAGACCAACACCGTCTTTCAGTTTGATCAGGCCCTGTTGCTGCAGTAACAGCAGGGTACGACCAAGGTTAGTCGGATCGTTAGGAATCGCGACCTGCGCACCGTCTTTCAGCTCATCCAGAGATTTAATTTTCTTGGAATAACCAGCAATAGGATAAACAAAGCTATTACCTACCGGCACCAGCTTGTAACCGCGATCTTTAATCTGCTGATCGAGATAAGGTTTGTGCTGGAAAGCGTTAAGGTCAATATCCCCTTTGCTCAACGCTTCGTTTGGCAGTACATAGTCGTTGAAGGTCACCAGCTCAACGTCAAGGCCATACTTCTCTTTAGCGACTTTTTGGGCAATTTCAGCAACCTGCTGCTCTGCACCAACAATCACACCCACTTTAATATGGTTAGGATCTTTCTCTTCCTGACCGCATCCAACCAACGCCAGTGAACCGATCAGCGCACCCACAGCGGCAAGAGTTTTAAATTTAAAAGACATATCCTTTCCTTCAAAATGAAATTAATGTTGCTTGTTTATTTATGGGTGACGGCGCGAACAATGCGATCACCACAGAACTGAATCAAATACACCAAAATCACCAACAATACTAATACCGTATTCATTACTGTTGCGTTGTATCCGATATAACCGTACTGATAACCAATCTGGCCAAGACCGCCGGCACCGACTGCACCGCCCATTGCCGAGTAACCAACCAGGGTAATCAGCGTGATGGTGGCAGCATTAACCAGACCCGGCAGCGCTTCAGGCAGCAGCACTTTACGGATAATCTGTAACGGCGTAGCGCCCATTGCACGTGAGGCTTCGATCAGGCCGGTTGGCAGTTCCAGCAGGGCATTCTCCACCATACGGGCGATAAATGGCGCTGCGCCCACGGTCAGTGGCACGATGGCCGCCTGCAGGCCGATAGAGGTGCCAACCACCATGCGGGTAAAGGGAATCATCCATACCAGCAGGATAATAAAAGGAATTGAACGGAAGATGTTAACCAGCGCAGAAAGCACGCGGTACAGCTTGCCATTCTCCATGATCTGGCCCGGGCGAGTCACATACAGCAGTACGCCGAACGGCAGGCCAATCACAAAACCGAAAAAGCCGGAGACAAAGGTCATCATCAGGGTTTCCCAAATGCCCCGGCCCAGTAACCACATCATTGCCTCAGACATAACCTAATACCTCAACTTTCACGTGATGTTCTTTCAGGAACGCGATGGCGGCCTGGGTGTCCGCGTCGTTACCGTCCATTTCAGCCAGCATAATGCCGAACTTGACGCCCCCGGCGTAGTCCATCTGCGCGCTGATAATATTGTTATTAACGTTAAAACGGCGAGCGGCTTCTGAGAGCAAAGGCGCATCAACCGATTTACCGGTAAACTCGAGGCGTAATAAAGGTACGCTATCAGTTTTGGCTTCAGGCGTCAGGCGATCAAGATAATCCTGAGGAATATCAAGATGCAGTGTCGACTGAATAAACTGCTGTGCCAGAGGGGTTTTCGGATGAGAGAACACTTCACTGACGCTGTCTTTTTCTATTAACTCGCCATTGCTGATCACTGCAACCTGATCGCAGATGCGCTTTACCACATCCATTTCATGGGTGATCAGCAGAATAGTGATGCCAAGACGACGGTTAATGTCTTTCAGCAGTTCCAGAATCGAACGGGTTGTGGCCGGATCAAGCGCGCTGGTGGCTTCATCGCATAGCAGTACTTTAGGATTACTGGCCAGCGCACGGGCAATTGCCACACGCTGTTTCTGACCACCGGACAGATTGGCAGGCCAGACATCTCTTTTCTCTGAAAGGCCAACCAGCTCCAGTAATTCAGTGACCCGTTTTTTGATCTGCTCGCGCGACAGATTACCCAGCTCCAGCGGCAGGGCGATATTACCAGCCACGGTACGAGAGTTCAGCAGGTTAAAATGCTGAAAAATCATGCCAATCTGGCGGCGCGCCTGAGTCAACTGGCTTTCTGATAACTGAGTCAGCTCCTGGCCGTCTACCAGAACGCTACCGGAAGTAGGACGTTCGAGGAGGTTAACGCAGCGGATGAGTGTACTTTTACCGGCACCTGATGCGCCGATAACGCCATATATTTGTCCGGCAGGAACGTGCAGGCTGACGTCAGACAGCGCTGTAATGGTGCGTGAACCCTGCTGGAACACTTTTGTGATATTTGAAAGTTTTATCATTGATCTATTTATTATCGTGGTGAAAAGTTGTCCGTGGTACTTGTCTGGTGTCAATCATCGCAACCGCGAAATTTGATCGGATGTTAAGGCATCCAGACGTCTAAATCAATCGAAGTCATTCAAACTGAGATTCTCTCTTTTATTGCAATCATGCGATACTGTGCAGCAAATTTAGTAGCAGGAGTTTCTACGTGGCAGAGCTTGTACCCGCAATTTTCCTCGATCGTGACGGCACCATAAATGTCGATCACGGCTATGTCCATGAAATCGATGATTTCCAGTTTATTGATGGCGTAATCGACGCCATGCGTGAACTGAAAAAAATGGGCTTCGCTCTGGTACTGGTCACTAACCAGTCGGGTATCGCTCGCGGTAAGTTTAGCGAAGATCAGTTTATGCAACTGACCGAGTGGATGGACTGGTCACTGGCCGACCGTGAAGTTGATCTCGATGGCATCTATTTCTGCCCTCATCATCCGGAAGCTATAGAAGAAACGTATCGTCAAAGTTGCGATTGCCGTAAACCGCAACCGGGTATGCTGCTCTCAGCACAGCAAGAGCTCAATATCGATTTGGCGTCTTCTTATATAGTAGGTGATAAAATTGATGACTTACTGGCAGGTAAAGCGGCCGGAGTAGGTAAAAAGGTACTGGTTCGTAGCGGAAAGCCCGTCACCGCTGAAGGTGAAGCAGAGGCGGATTGGGTGATTAATAGCCTTGCAGAGCTGCCTGAACGCATTAAACAGGGTTAAAAAACAGCATTTCGTACGAAGTTGCGGCAACCAGTAAAAAAGTTGAGATTTGTGCTTGCTATCCCCGGCGGCGTCTCTATAATGCGCCTCCATCGACACGGAACAACGGCTTACCAGCCACGGTGTTGAGAGGTTCAGGAAGTTCTGAATCGCCGGAGAAAAACTTCTGAAAAAGAGGTTGACTCTGAAGGAGGAAAGCGTAATATACGCCACCTCGCAACAGCAAGCCAAATCGCTGATTGCACTGCTCTTTAACAATTTATCAGACAATCTGTGTGGGCACTCGCAGGGTTGATATCGCAAACCATCCTCGGATGGAAAAAATTTGAAATATCAAGTCTCAAGAGTGACTACTATATTCATTACGAATAACAGTTTTAATTCTTTGAGCATCAAGCTTTTTAATTGAAGAGTTTGATCATGGCTCAGATTGAACGCTGGCGGCAGGCCTAACACATGCAAGTCGAACGGTAGCACAGGGGAGCTTGCTCCCCGGGTGACGAGTGGCGGACGGGTGAGTAATGTCTGGGGATCTGCCCGATGGAGGGGGATAACTACTGGAAACGGTAGCTAATACCGCATAACGTCGCAAGACCAAAGTGGGGGACCTTCGGGCCTCACACCATCGGATGAACCCAGATGGGATTAGCTAGTAGGTGGGGTAACGGCTCACCTAGGCGACGATCCCTAGCTGGTCTGAGAGGATGACCAGCCACACTGGAACTGAGACACGGTCCAGACTCCTACGGGAGGCAGCAGTGGGGAATATTGCACAATGGGCGCAAGCCTGATGCAGCCATGCCGCGTGTATGAAGAAGGCCTTCGGGTTGTAAAGTACTTTCAGCGGGGAGGAAGGGGTGAGGGTTAATAACCTTCGTCATTGACGTTACCCGCAGAAGAAGCACCGGCTAACTCCGTGCCAGCAGCCGCGGTAATACGGAGGGTGCAAGCGTTAATCGGAATTACTGGGCGTAAAGCGCACGCAGGCGGTTTGTTAAGTCAGATGTGAAATCCCCGGGCTCAACCTGGGAACTGCATTTGAAACTGGCAAGCTTGAGTCTCGTAGAGGGGGGTAGAATTCCAGGTGTAGCGGTGAAATGCGTAGAGATCTGGAGGAATACCGGTGGCGAAGGCGGCCCCCTGGACGAAGACTGACGCTCAGGTGCGAAAGCGTGGGGAGCAAACAGGATTAGATACCCTGGTAGTCCACGCCGTAAACGATGTCGACTTGGAGGTTGTGCCCTTGAGGCGTGGCTTCCGGAGCTAACGCGTTAAGTCGACCGCCTGGGGAGTACGGCCGCAAGGTTAAAACTCAAATGAATTGACGGGGGCCCGCACAAGCGGTGGAGCATGTGGTTTAATTCGATGCAACGCGAAGAACCTTACCTGGCCTTGACATCCACGGAATTCGGCAGAGATGCCTTAGTGCCTTCGGGAACCGTGAGACAGGTGCTGCATGGCTGTCGTCAGCTCGTGTTGTGAAATGTTGGGTTAAGTCCCGCAACGAGCGCAACCCTTATCCTTTGTTGCCAGCGAGTAATGTCGGGAACTCAAAGGAGACTGCCGGTGATAAACCGGAGGAAGGTGGGGATGACGTCAAGTCATCATGGCCCTTACGGCCAGGGCTACACACGTGCTACAATGGCGCATACAAAGAGAAGCGACCTCGCGAGAGCAAGCGGACCTCATAAAGTGCGTCGTAGTCCGGATCGGAGTCTGCAACTCGACTCCGTGAAGTCGGAATCGCTAGTAATCGTAGATCAGAATGCTACGGTGAATACGTTCCCGGGCCTTGTACACACCGCCCGTCACACCATGGGAGTGGGTTGCAAAAGAAGTAGGTAGCTTAACCTTCGGGAGGGCGCTTACCACTTTGTGATTCATGACTGGGGTGAAGTCGTAACAAGGTAACCGTAGGGGAACCTGCGGTTGGATCACCTCCTTACCTATGTGAAGATACCCGCGTAGTGCCCACACAGATTGTCTGATGAAAAAGTAACGAGCAGAAAAAACCTCTACAGGCTTGTAGCTCAGGTGGTTAGAGCGCACCCCTGATAAGGGTGAGGTCGGTGGTTCAAGTCCACTCAGGCCTACCAAATTTGTACTCATGCTGCGTTGTTCGGCTGGCTCGCATAGTGAACTATGCGTCGCAACCTCACGCCTTGCCTGAGCACAAATTAGCATTCGTGTTTTTAACGAGTGTGACTCCTGGTGAGTGGTAGTAGATGGTCTCTGCAGTAACTGTATGGGGCTATAGCTCAGCTGGGAGAGCGCCTGCCTTGCACGCAGGAGGTCAGCGGTTCGATCCCGCTTAGCTCCACCATACTGTTTACTCAAAAAATACTTCAGAGCAAACCGGCAACGGTGTGCTGCGAAGTATTATGCTCTTTAACAATCCGGAACAAGCTGAAAATTGAAACGACGCGTCGTCTCATTTCTCCGTAATAAGAAATGAATCGCGATGTGTTCGAGTCTCTCAAATGCTTACAGCCGCAGTGGAAACACTTGTGGGTTGTGAGGTTAAGCGACTAAGCGTACACGGTGGATGCCCTGGCAGTCAGAGGCGATGAAGGGCGTGCTAATCTGCGATAAGCGACGGTAAGCCGATATGAGGCGCTACAACCGTCGATACCCGAATGGGGAAACCCAATGCAATTCGTTGCATTATCATTAAGTGAATACATAGCTTAATGAGGCGAACCTGGGGAACTGAAACATCTAAGTACCCAGAGGAAAAGAAATCAACCGAGATTCCCCCAGTAGCGGCGAGCGAACGGGGAACAGCCCAGAACCTGAATCAGTTTGTGCAGCAGTGGAAGCCTCTGGAAAGTGGCGCGATACAGGGTGATAGCCCCGTACACGAAGCTGCACTTGTTGTGAGTTCGATGAGTAGGGCGGGACACGTGACATCCTGTCTGAATATGGGGGGACCATCCTCCAAGGCTAAATACTCCTGACTGACCGATAGTGAACCAGTACCGTGAGGGAAAGGCGAAAAGAACCCCGGCGAGGGGAGTGAAACAGAACCTGAAACCGTGTACGTACAAGCAGTGGGAGCCTTGATTTATCAGGGTGACTGCGTACCTTTTGTATAATGGGTCAGCGACTTATATTCTGTAGCAAGGTTAACCGTATAGGGGAGCCGCAGGGAAACCGAGTCTTAACTGGGCGTTAAGTTGCAGGGTATAGACCCGAAACCCGGTGATCTAGCCATGGGCAGGTTGAAGGTTGGGTAACACTAACTGGAGGACCGAACCGACTAATGTTGAAAAATTAGCGGATGACTTGTGGCTGGGGGTGAAAGGCCAATCAAACCGGGAGATAGCTGGTTCTCCCCGAAAGCTATTTAGGTAGCGCCTCGTGAACTCATCTCCGGGGGTAGAGCACTGTTTCGGCTAGGGGGCCATCCCGGCTTACCAACCCGATGCAAACTGCGAATACCGGAGAATGTTATCACGGGAGACACACGGCGGGTGCTAACGTCCGTCGTGAAGAGGGAAACAACCCAGACCGCCAGCTAAGGTCCCAAAGTCATGGTTAAGTGGGAAACGATGTGGGAAGGCACAGACAGCCAGGATGTTGGCTTAGAAGCAGCCATCATTTAAAGAAAGCGTAATAGCTCACTGGTCGAGTCGGCCTGCGCGGAAGATGTAACGGGGCTAAACCATGCACCGAAGCTGCGGCAGCGACACTATGTGTTGTTGGGTAGGGGAGCGTTCTGTAAGCCGTCGAAGGTGGACTGTGAGGTCTGCTGGAGGTATCAGAAGTGCGAATGCTGACATAAGTAACGATAAAGCGGGTGAAAAGCCCGCTCGCCGGAAGACCAAGGGTTCCTGTCCAACGTTAATCGGGGCAGGGTGAGTCGACCCCTAAGGCGAGGCTGAAAAGCGTAGTCGATGGGAAACAGGTTAATATTCCTGTACTTGGTGTTACTGCGAAGGGGGGACGGAGAAGGCTAGGTTATCCGGGCGACGGTTGTCCCGGTTTAAGCGTGTAGGCTTGCATTCCAGGCAAATCCGGAATGCTTTAAGGCTGAGGCGTGATGACGAGCCACCACGGTGGTGAAGTAACTGATGCCATGCTTCCAGGAAAAGCCTCTAAGCTCCAGGTAACACGAAATCGTACCCCAAACCGACACAGGTGGTCAGGTAGAGAATACCAAGGCGCTTGAGAGAACTCGGGTGAAGGAACTAGGCAAAATGGTGCCGTAACTTCGGGAGAAGGCACGCTGGCGCGTAGGTGAAGGGACTTGCTCCCGGAGCTGAAGCCAGTCGAAGATACCAGCTGGCTGCAACTGTTTATTAAAAACACAGCACTGTGCAAACACGAAAGTGGACGTATACGGTGTGACGCCTGCCCGGTGCCGGAAGGTTAATTGATGGGGTTATCCGCAAGGAGAAGCTCTTGATCGAAGCCCCGGTAAACGGCGGCCGTAACTATAACGGTCCTAAGGTAGCGAAATTCCTTGTCGGGTAAGTTCCGACCTGCACGAATGGCGTAATGATGGCCAGGCTGTCTCCACCCGAGACTCAGTGAAATTGAACTCGCTGTGAAGATGCAGTGTACCCGCGGCAAGACGGAAAGACCCCGTGAACCTTTACTACAGCTTGACACTGAACATTGAGCCTTGATGTGTAGGATAGGTGGGAGGCTTTGAAGCGTGGACGCCAGTCTGCGTGGAGCCAACCTTGAAATACCACCCTTTAATGTTTGATGTTCTAACCTGGCGCCGTAATCCGGCGTGGGGACAGTGTCTGGTGGGTAGTTTGACTGGGGCGGTCTCCTCCTAAAGAGTAACGGAGGAGCACGAAGGTCAGCTAATCACGGTCGGACATCGTGAGGTTAGTGCAATGGCATAAGCTGGCTTGACTGCGAGAGTGACGGCTCGAGCAGGTGCGAAAGCAGGTCATAGTGATCCGGTGGTTCTGAATGGAAGGGCCATCGCTCAACGGATAAAAGGTACTCCGGGGATAACAGGCTGATACCGCCCAAGAGTTCATATCGACGGCGGTGTTTGGCACCTCGATGTCGGCTCATCACATCCTGGGGCTGAAGTAGGTCCCAAGGGTACGGCTGTTCGCCGTTTAAAGTGGTACGCGAGCTGGGTTTAGAACGTCGTGAGACAGTTCGGTCCCTATCTGCCGTGGGCGCTGGAGAATTGAGAGGGGCTGCTCCTAGTACGAGAGGACCGGAGTGGACGCATCACTGGTGTTCGGGTTGTCATGCCAATGGCATTGCCCGGTAGCTAAATGCGGAAAAGATAAGCGCTGAAAGCATCTAAGCGCGAAACTTGCCTCGAGATGAATTCTCCCTGACTCCTTGAGGGTCCTGAAGGGACGTTGAAGACTACGACGTTGATAGGCCGGGTGTGTAAGCGCAGCGATGCGTTGAGCTAACCGGTACTAATGACCCGTGAGGCTTAACCTTACAACGCCAGAAGTGTTTTTGGTGGTTGTGTGTGAGAGAACCATCAATATTCAGCTTGTTCGAAACGGATTGATTCGCGTGGCCCGCAGGGCGGCGTGGATAACAGAATTTGCCTGGCGGCTTTAGCGCGGTGGTCCCACCTGACCCCATGCCGAACTCAGAAGTGAAACGCCGTAGCGCCGATGGTAGTGTGGGGTCTCCCCATGCGAGAGTAGGGAACTGCCAGGCATCAAATTAGTACCATTTCCCGTGACGCGGAAGTGAGAGAAACACCTGAAGTCAGACGATAAGTCTGGAATCAGTACAGAATCGGTGGAGCGGTAGTTCAGTTGGTTAGAATACCTGCCTGTCACGCAGGGGGTCGCGGGTTCGAGCCCCGTCCGTTCCGCCACTTATTACGATAGCCCTGAGCATAAGCTCAGGGCTTTTTCGTATGCACAGAAAACAACTATTATTGCCAAAGTCAGACGGTTTTAGCCCACTTGATGACTGTTCAAAATCTATTTCACTCCATTAAATTCCCCATCTTAACTTATCCCCACTTCTGCAATCGCGGTGGTTAAACCACTCAAGTCGTATTACTCACAATAAAATCCGGATTATAAGTTCTAAGCTGGCAGCAAATAAATCGATATCCGTGCTCTGATTAATGTGAAAGCAATCACATAATCAGTAAGAGATTATTCATCAGCGATTACCTGAAAGACGGGATATCGATCACACAAATAATTATCTTATAAAACAATAAGTTACAGAAAAATAGTCAAAATATAGCGCCAAAATAAGTGATTTGAATCACAAAATTGAATCAATTTAAACGCTGTCAATCCCTGCCAGTGAGCGAATTCGTTTCATAAATGTGACAAGGTTCAAAAAAATTAATTATGGCATCTTTAACATCATTCACACATTAAACGCTGAGTGATTATCTGAGGTCTGCCATGAAAATAGGATTAGTTTTAAGTGGTGGTGATGTCAGTGGGATGAATAACTTTCTATTTCAGATTAACAGAATGACAGAATCTGAAATTGTAGTTTTTGATGGCGGTATTAATGGCCTGATCGCTAACCGCTGCAAAGAGATATCACGCCGGGACCTGGTGGATTTATCAATCTCTTCTGTACCGTTAATATCCTCCGGCCGTAAAGAAGATAAGTGTAAAAAATCTGACTATGAAAAAATCGTCAAAAATATCCGTCAAAAAAAGTTAGATTGTTTGATTATGGCTGGAGGAGATGGATCTTTTCAGTTTTTAAAAGTACTGAGTAATTATGGTGTGAACTGCTACGGCGTCGGCATGACAATTGACAATGACATTATCGGCAATAGTTATACGATTGGATTTTCCACTGCGTGTGAGCAGGTTATCAGCGAAGTGGAGAAACTACGCAATACCGGACGTGGCTTGCCGGGGCGTATATTTATGATTGAATTATTGGGCGGTTACTGTGGTGAACTGACTTTACAGGCTGCACTAAAAAGTAATTCAGACATAGCGTTGATCCCCGAATCACCATGGGATATTGATGTTTTGGCTGACAGGATTAAACGTAAAATCGACAGCCAGAATAGCGTGATTATCTTATGCTCTGAAGGATATACCAAAGAGTATACTCCCGGCTTTCAGGGGGCGATCGATACCATGATAGGCAAACTTGAGCATAAGATTGGTATCAGAATCAGAAAAACCATTCTTGGCTATGGTCTACGTAACGGCACGCCGACCGGCGAAGAGATAATACAAGGCGCTATTCTGGCAGAAGAAGTGGTCAGGTGTATTAATAGCGGTCTGACGAATAAGATTATTGTTATTAATAATAATAATAAAGCAATACCGATCGACCTTGAAAATTCCGACAAACGTTTAGTGAACAAAGAGAGCAATCTCTACAAACTGGCTAAAGTAAATAACCTTATCTGAGGTGTGAATATGCTTAAAGTACTCTGCGTGTGTGGTTGTGGTCTGGGCTCTAGTTTTGCTATTGAAATGAGCGCAAAATCTGTTTTACAAAAATTATGTATTGATGCTGATATCGATCACACCACGGTATCAGAAGCATCATCCTATAAATATGACATTATTCTTACCCAAAAAATGTTCGCCGATATTCTGACATCAGATGCGAGTGAAGAAGAGAAAAGAAGGGTAATCATATTAAATAAACTCACTGATAAAAAAGAAATAGAAGAAAAAATCCTCGCTTATATGAATTCAAACTGACAATGAGGTGGTAAGTGGACGCAATTATTCATTTTATCGTGAAAGACTTTCTCGGCCAGGCTTCAATACTTATTGCTTTAATCGCTATGCTGGGTCTTATCCTGCAAAAAAAATCTGTCGGTAAAACGGTAGAGGGGACTTTTAAAACTCTGCTTGGTTTTTTGATCATGATGGCCGGTATTAATATCATCGTCGCGGCCTTAACATTCCTGAACGATATCTTTACCAGTGGTTTTGGTATGCAGGGATACATCACGGATGTGGCGGCAATTGCCGGAGTGGCAAATCGTGAGCTTGGATCAGAGGTCGCACTGACGTTACTGGTGATTTTTGCTGTTAACATCATTATTGCGCGTATTACTCCGTTCAAATATATCTTTCTCACCGGTCAGGCATTGTTGTGGATGGCGACCATCGGCACAGTGATTGGCTATAAGGCCGGGCTGACAGGTGCAACGCTGATTCTTACCGGCGGCATCTTCGGGGGCATTATGGCGGTATTGATGCCAGCCATTGCCCAGCCAATCGTTCGCAAGATCACCGATTCTGATGATGTTGCCCTTGGGCACTTCTGCACCATCGGCTATCTGGTTCAGGCGGCTGTAGCTCGCGCCATTGGTAAGAACTCCCGTTCGACTGAAGATCTGGAACTGCCGGATAACTTCAAGTTCTTGCAGGATACCTATTTATCAATGGCGGTCATTATGGTGCCGATGTATATCATTCCTGCTATTTTTGCCGGACCGGAATATATTGCGCAATTCTCGGGCGAAACCAACTACATCATGTATTCATTTATGCAGTCGATGCAGTTTGTTGCCGGAGTATTTGTTCTCTATAGCGGCGTACGTTTACTGCTCAACGAGCTGGTACCGGCGTTCAGAGGAATTGCGATGCGGCTGGTCCCAAATGCAAAACCTGCGCTCGATTGCCCGGTGCTGTTCCCTTATGCACCTAACGCGGTAATTGTTGGTTTCCTTGCCACCACTGTTGGTTCGATTATCGGCATGATTGTGTTCCCGATGTTCGGTCTCGCGATGATTCTGCCCGGACTGCTGACTAACTTCTTCGCTGGCGGAGCGGCCGGAGTATTTGGTAATGCGATGGGAGGACGTAAAGGGGCGATTATTGGTGGCGTGGTGCATGGACTCTTTATCACCTTGTTACCGGCAATGCTGGTTCCGTTACTGGAAACCTTCGGTTTTAAAGGCGTCACCTTTAGTGATTCTGATGTTATCGGAACCGGACTGGTTCTCGGTCATGCTTTCCAGAATGACTGGCCATTCGTTATCGGGTTTATTGCCTTCGTAATACTGATTGTCTGGTTCTCTAACCGAAAGCTAAGTAAATAATTTTTCATATTACTGACGGATATTGCCAGCAGGAAAATTCGATAAAGATATGAGGAGAATTTATGTTTGCAAAGTTAAAGCAGCTGTTTAATCCCGAAAATTCCGCAGCAGAGCAGGATAACAATCATGAAGCGGAATTAATTTCAGCTGAATTAATTCAGCTTGAGTCAGGCTTACAGCATAACCCTGCTGATAATATGATTCAGAAGACATTAATGGTGAAATACAATCAAGCAGTAAAGGTCTATTCAGCTAATAAACAATACCGTAACCGGGTTGATGACCTGTTCGTCAAAATGGATGAGCTAAGGAATATCATACGCAGAAATATATGAGGTGATATGAGTATTAAAGCGTTCCTTTCACAGAACAAGACAATTCAGGTCGGAATGGACGCCGACTCATGGGGTGATGTTATTCAGCAAGCGGCAAAGCCATTAATTAGTGGTGGCTTTATCACTCCCGACTATCCACAGGCCGTAATTAATAACACTATCGAATATGGCGCTTACTATGTTTTTGATGAAGGTATTGCTATTCCTCATGCCAGACCCGAGTGTGGAGTAATCAGCGATTGTTTCAGTATGGTGACGCTCACCAGACCGATGTCAATTAATGGTAGCGATCCTGTGGATATTATCGTCATGTTTGGTGGTGTTAATAGCGACTCCCATATAACTGAGGGAATTGCTTCGATAGTCGGCCTTCTGGAGCAGGAGGAAACGTTATCGCAAATCAGACGAGCCACAACAATTGATGAAATTCTTGGGTTACTATGAAAATACTGATTTTAGTTAATGGTATACCGGCATCAGGTAAAAGTTCTGTTGCCAATAAACTGGCTGCTCACTTTAATTTTCCTGTGCTAAGTATCGATGAAATTAAAGAGCCTTTTATGGTTCAGTTTTCCGAGATTATTGACAGGAAATTAAATCGAAAACTTGGCTATGCCGCTTATGAAGCGATGTTCAATATCGTTAAGAGCTCCCCGCCTGATTCGGTATTTGTGATGGATGCCTGGTTTGGTTTTCGGGAAAAAACGATATTAGAAGATTATTTAGCGATCAGTGGCTGCCAGCGCGTACTGGAAGTCTGGAATAAGATCTCACCTGAGCGGGTTGCGCAACGTTATAAAAATCGTTGTGGTTGCCGTTTAAAAGGACATCCGGGTGAAGAATATATTCCTGAACTAATTTCACTGGCGAAAGAAGCACTGCCGATGGCATTCGGTGACGTCTACACCCTTGATCAGGATAAAGAGTGTAGCGATGAAAATCTGATTGCATGGATAAAAGACCGTCTTAATTAATTCTGATTTTCCATAAATTATCTCTGTATGAGGAGTTAACTAATGAACAAAATGACAACAGCAGAACGTCGTGGTTATCAAATGATTTGCGATGCTACAGGTTCAATGATGGTTGTAGCCTGCGATCAACGTGGTGGCATGCGCACGCTGTTAGCGGCAACGCCGGAAGAACAAGCTGGGATCAGTAATGAGACCCTGGGGCATACTAAATACGATATTACCCAATATCTGGCCGCCGAAGCGGGCTGCGTATTGGTTGATCCGATTTGTGCGGTGCCTGGCATTATTGATGAAGGAGTAGTGCCGCGTAATACCGGGCTGCTGGTTGGTCTTGATGCTTCCGGCTGGGATACTTCGCCACAAGGGTATCGTATCTCTAAAATGGTGGAAGGCATTAATGCGCGTAAGGTGCGCGAGTTGGGAGCCACCGGCGGCAAGATTATGATCTATTTGCGCACGGATACGCCTGCGGCTAACAGCGCTAACTTACAGACACTGCGCGATGTGATTGCCGATTTTGCCCGTGAAGATCTGTTCCTGGTGGTGGAGTTCCTGACCTATCCTCTGGAAAACGAAAGTAAGGAAGAGTACCAGCGCAAGATCCCACAGCTGATTCAGGATGGTTGCCAGGCCTGTATCGACTGTGGAGCCAAGGTATTGAAAATCCCTTATCCAGGAACTGAAGAAGCCTGCGCCAGAGTGACGGAAATTTGTGGTGATATTCCCTGGGCGGTGCTGTCTGCCGGGGTCGATCACAGCACGTTCCTGAAACAGGTAGATATTTCGCTCAGCAATGGTGCTTCAGGGGTGATCGCCGGTCGTTCACTATGGAAAGACTGTATCTCTCTTGACCGCGAGGTTTCCCGTGAGAAGCTCTCTTCGATTGCAGTATCCCGCTTACGGGATATCCAGCAGCTGTTGATAAAATACAGGCAACAGCGGATTAGCGCCTGATTCGTGGATGTGAGCCTGACCTGCCGTGGTCAGGCTATTTTTGCATTTGTTTACTCTTAGTTGCCATGAAATCAGCCGTGCTCATTGAAACTGCGTCTTAAAGCCCCTATAACTGAAAGACAGGACAGAACACTCAGCAGTGATTACGGGGACAGGCGAGAAAGTGCGGAAGAAAACCTATGCCATGAGATACGTTGCAGGCCAGCCAGCGGAGCGAATTTTTCCGCCGGGCGCAATGCTGCATGTAGGTCAGGCACTCCCGCCCGGTGAGCCGTTACCGACCAATAACCGGCTGCGCGTGCTGGTGTGGAATATTTTTAAACAGCAGCGCGCCGACTGGTTATCGGTACTGCAAAACTTTGGTAAAGATGCACATCTGGTGCTGTTGCAGGAAGCACAAACTACGCCGGAACTGGTACAGTTTGCCACCACCCATTATCTCGCTGCCGATCAGGTTCCCGCTTTTGTCCTGCCCCAGCATCCCTCTGGCGTAATGACGCTGGCCGCGGCACATCCAATCTATTGCTGCCCGCTGCGTGAGCGCGAACCGTTGCTGCGGTTGTCAAAGTCCGCGCTGGTTACCGCCTATCCATTGCCCACAGGGGAAATGCTGATGGTGGTGAATATCCATGCGGTTAATTTTAGTTTTGGTGTTGATGTCTATAGTAAACAGCTGGGCCCAATTGGTGAGCAGATCCTGCATCATAAAGGGCCGGTGATTATGGCCGGTGATTTTAACGCCTGGAGCCGTCAGCGTATGAATGCGTTGTATCGTTTTGCCCGCGAGATGACGCTGCGAGAAGTTCGTTTTACCGACGATCACCGGCGCAAAGCCTTTGGCCGGCCACTCGATTTTGTTTTCTACCGTGGAATGAATGTCGCAGAGGCTTCCGTCCTGGTTACCCGCGCATCCGATCATAATCCGCTACTCGTTGAATTCCATCCCGGCAAGCCTGAGCTTCTCTGAGGATGATTCGGGCCTGCCGTCAGGGCAGGCCGGTCACGTCTGCCCTGTTTTTAGAACAAACCAAAAACAGAGGAAACAGAGATATGGCAACGCAAAGTCACCACAACAACGTTGAGAAACAGTTTGGCGAACGTGCCAGTGCATACCTGAGCAGTGCGGTGCATGCCAGTGGCCGTGACCTGCAGCGGCTGGCTGAGCGCCTGTCAGCCACCCCACAGGCGCGGGTGCTTGACCTGGGATGCGGAGCCGGGCATGCCAGCTTTATCGCCGCTGAGCAGGTAAAGGAGGTGGTGGCTTATGACCTTTCGTCACAAATGCTGGATGTGGTAACCCAAGCGGCGCAGGAGCGTGGTTTAGCACATCTGACTACTCAGCAGGGATATGCCGAATCATTACCATTTGCCGACGGCGAGTTCGATATTGTGATTAGCCGTTACTCTGCGCATCACTGGCATGATGTCGGCCAGGCACTGCGGGAAACGAAGCGAGTGCTGAAACCGGGTGGCAGGGTAATTTTTATGGATGTCAGTGCGCCTGGTAGCGCGGTACTTGATATCTGGCTGCAAACGACAGAAGCACTGCGCGACACCTCTCATGTACGCAACTACTCTCCGGGTGAATGGCTGACGATGTTCACTGAAGCCGGTCTGGCGATCGCTGGTATTCTGCAGGATCGTTTGCAGCTGGAGTTCTCCAGTTGGATTGCGCGGATGCGCACGCCTGAAACGCTGGTTGCCGCCATACGCGCTTATCAACAATCCGCCTCCGACGAAGTGAAGCGCTATTATGCTTTAGAAGATGATGGCAGCTTCAGTTCTGATATTATTTTTATCGAAGCTTATAAGCCGTAGGGATGTTTACAGCGTGCGCGCCTGAAGTCAGGCACAAAAAAGCCACTCGGTTGAGTGGCTTTTTATTGGGTATAACGGAACAATTTAGCTATCAGGCGTGTTGCTGTTTTTAACAAACAGCGTCAGCTTATCGCCGGGCTGAATGTTTTTCGCATCACTGAGTACAGTATTCCAGCGCATCACATCTTTGGCGTTAACGCCGTGACGTTTAGCAATGCTGCTAAGGGAATCCCCTTTCCGTACCTGATAAGTGATACTGCTGTTATTAGCCAGTTCGGTGCCTTTGCTACTGCCTGTGCTTAACGTCTGACCCGGTTTAATATTTGCGCCGCGCAAATTGTTCGCGCGCTGCAAATCTTTTACCGAAACGCCCAGTCGCTTCGCGATGCCAGATAAGGTGTCGCCGGAACGAACCTTGTAGCCACCGACATTGCTGCTGTTATCCGCCACCAGGGTGGGTTGAACCGCAGCGATGTCACCTGTCGCCAGTGAGTTACGCAATGTGGCAACATTCGACTTTGGCACCATAATATAATGGGGACCGTTTGGCGCTGTTGTTCCGCGTTTGTAACCCGTATTGAAGCTTTTCAGCTTGTTCAGTGACATGCCTGCCATCTCGGCAGCCTGTGTCAGTTCAATCTGCTGTCCTACTTCCACACGCGCCAATGCACGGCTTTCGTTCGGGGTCGGCAGTTTGATACCGTAACGCTTACTGTTCTTCAGGATTTCACCCAAAGCCAGCATTTTCGGCACATAGACCGTGGTTTCGCGTGGTAACGATAAATTCCAGAAGTCGGTCGGTTTCCCGCGCGCTTTATTCTGTTTTACCGCTTTCATAACGCGGCCTTCACCACTGTTATAGGCTGCAACGGTCAGTAACCAGTCGCCGCCAAACATGTCGTTAAGGCGCTCCATCATATCCAGCGCAACCTTGGTAGATGCGACGATGTCACGTCGACCGTCATACCACTGGTTTTGTTTCAAACCATAATTACGCCCCGTAGCCGGAACAATCTGCCAGATGCCTGCGGCATTGGCGGATGACGTAGCGTGGGGGTCAAAAGCGCTCTCCACTATGGGTAGCAGTACCAGTTCCATCGGCATATTACGTTTTTTAATCTGCTCGACAATCCAGTACATATACGGCTCTGCCCGTAATGTTACATCGTGGAGATAGCTCTTGTTCTTCAGGTACTTCTGTTTTTGGTCACGGATCCGGGAATTTTCCGGAACCTCCATCTTCAGCTCGTCACTAATGAAATTCCAAAGATCCTGGTCTTCTGCGAGGCGGGTTCCATCATCCTGCCAACGCGGAGACAACATCCGATCTGAGTACTTTCCGTTTTCACCTTGACCTGCCGAAGACAGACTCTGTGCATGCTGTTCTGGGATGTTGGCATCATGCCTTGACGCCTGGCAACCCACCAGCAAGACTGAGGCGAGTAATATCGCTTTAGCCTTCATGTGTGTGTCAATAGTTTGCTTAAAAGACGAGCAATCATACGTGGTCAGTCTGCACAACACAACCAGAATATCAAAAACCGTCTTTCAACTCGCGTAAACGCGCAAATACCTGCCACTGAGGTTGTGGAGCACAATCAAAACCTAAAACTTCTTGCAAATCAGTGTCTTCTGTTCTTAAAAATAAATTAATTTTACGCTCCAGAGCCAGTTTTGTTGGCAATGTAATGCGATTTTCGGCGCGTAACTCCTTAATTTGCTGGCAATAGCGTGCAATTTCACTATCTGTTGGCAAAATCGCCTGCGCAAACTTCAAATTGGATAATGTATATTCATGTGCGCAGCAAACCAGTGTGTCGTCAGGTAATTTGCTAAGTTTCTGAAAAGAATTAAACATTTGCTCTGGTGAACCTTCGAATAGCCGTCCGCAACCGCCAGAAAACATCGTGTCGCCACAGAAAAGGTAAGGCGAACTGAAATATGAGATATGTCCTAAAGTATGGCCCGGGGTAAAAATCACGCTAAATTCGCGTCCCAAAATAGTGAAGCGATCTCCCTCACCAACAATGTTGGCAGCTCCTTTATCTTGTGTCTCCTGCGGGCCATACACCACCAGTTGAGGCCAGATTTCGAGAAGTTTTTTTACGCCGCCAACGTGATCGTGGTGGTGGTGAGTGAGCAAAATGGCTACCGGCTGCCAGTGATTTTGTTGTACCGCTGCGATAACCGGAGCCGCTTCGCCCGGGTCAACAATCAGGCAGTGACCGCTTTCATCATTTAGCGTCCAGATGTAATTGTCCTGGAGTGCGGGAATGCTGGTAAGATTCATAGACACCTCTCGAAGGCCGTAAAGGAATGAAGATGGTAAAGCATGAAGCCCGCTAAAACACGCCAAATTCTTAATGCGCCAGACTCCTGGGCGGATATGCCCTGGGGCGACTATTTTCGTGACGCGCTTTCACATCATTTGCAGCCTTGCCTCGCTAAGCTGTATGGCTTTCATCTGCTAAAAATTGGCAACCTCAGTGCTGAAATTGATACCCAGTCCTGCGCGATTTCACATCAGGTAAATGTCGGCAAGCAGGGGGAGCGGTTACAGGTGATTGCCGATCCGATGCGCCTGCCGTTTGAGTCAAAATCGGTTGATGCCTGCTTACTGGCGCATACGCTGGCATGGAGCAGCGATCCGCACTGCATTTTACGCGAAGTTGACCGGATATTAATTGATGATGGCTGGATGATTATCAGCGGTTTCAATCCGTTCAGCCTGTTGGGGATCGGTAAAGCTATTCCGGGATTACATCGTCGTGCGCCGTGGAGCGGGCGCATGTTTAGTCAGATGCGCCTGCTGGACTGGTTGAGTCTGCTGAACTATGAAGTGATACACCGCACCCGATTTCAGGTGGTGCCGTGGAACCGACAGGGGGGGAAAATGATCAGCGCACACTTACCGGCTCTTGGCTGTCTGAATATTGTGGTGGCCCGCAAGCGAACCTTTCCGCTAACCATGACGCCAGCGAAAAAGCAGACCAGCAAAGCGCATCTCCGGCCCGCGGTCTCTGCCACCACCCGACAGTTTCGTGACAGCAAAGATCACGACTCCTGCTGATAACCGACATCGTCAAATGCCGGGCTACCGGCTGCGCTACGGGCCAGCTCGTCGCAGCGTTCATTTTCCGGATGCCCGGCGTGGCCTTTAACCCATTCCCATTTGATATCATGGTGGCTTAACGCGCTGTCGAGCCGTTTCCACAGATCGACATTTTTAACCGGTTTTTTATCGGCGGTTTTCCAGCCACGCTTTTTCCAGTTATGAATCCAGCTGGTAATGCCCTGGCGCACATACTGACTGTCAGTGCTGAGCGTAACGGTGCACGGCTGGGTTAATGCCTCCAGCGCGACAATCGCAGCCATCATTTCCATACGATTGTTGGTGGTCAGGTGATAGCCGGCGCTGAAAGTTTTTTCATGCTGCCCATAGCGCAAAATCGCGCCGTAACCGCCGGGACCTGGATTACCGAGGCAGGAACCGTCGGTGAAAATTTCTACCTGTTTACGCATCTCTGGTAAACTTCCCTCTGACAAAACGCCAAGTCTGACATAAACGAGCCCTATGAGCACAGCAATTACACGCCAGATCGTACTCGATACGGAAACCACCGGTATGAACATGATCGGTGTTCACTATGAAGGTCACCGTATTATTGAAATCGGTGCTGTCGAGGTGGTCAATCGCCGCCTGACCGGCAACAATTTCCATATGTATTTAAAGCCAGATCGGCTGGTGGACCCGGAAGCATTTGGCGTTCACGGTATTGCCGATGAGTTTCTTGCCGACAAGCCAACCTTCAGTGAAATTGCCGACGAGTTTCTCGAGTATATCCGCGGCGCGGAACTGGTGATTCATAATGCGTCGTTTGATATCGGCTTTATGGATTACGAATTCAGCAAGCTGAAGCGTGACATCCCGAAAACCGATACCTTCTGTCAGGTGACCGATAGCCTGTTGATGGCGCGCAAGATGTTCCCTGGCAAGCGTAACAGCCTGGATGCGCTCTGCTCGCGCTACGACATCGATAACAGTAAACGAACGCTGCACGGCGCACTGCTCGATGCCGAGATCCTTGCTGACGTGTTCCTGATAATGACCGGCGGCCAGACCTCGCTGTCATTTTCGCAGGAAGGCGAGCGCCAGGAAGCCGATGGCAGCGAAAGTATTCAGCGTATTGCGCGCCCACTTTCGGCACTGCGCGTGTTGCAAGCCAGTGATGAAGAAGTGATGGCGCATGAACAGCGGCTGGATTTAGTGATGAAGAAGGGCGGCAGCTGCCTGTGGCGGGCATAAGTGTCTCATAATGCGCTAAAAAAGCAGCGCAACGATGAAAAAAACATCAAACGAATAGTTATCTGCTAAAAAGCGTTGACGGAAAATTGCGGTGCCATTAATATTCGCCTCGTTCCCGACGGGGAACAAAGCGCGGAGCGGTAGTTCAGTTGGTTAGAATACCTGCCTGTCACGCAGGGGGTCGCGGGTTCGAGCCCCGTCCGTTCCGCCAACATTCAGAAAGCCTGATTCAGAAATGAATCAGGCTTTCGTCGTTTTAGTCCTTCTGCAATATCATCTTAGCGCCTCAGCCCGATACCGGCGCACGTTCATCACGCACAATCCAGCGATAGCAAATCCCGCTTAACAGCACGCCAATAAACCCGCTAAAGTTGGCGATCGCATGCAGCGATGGCGTAAAGCTGATCGCGAGGCCACCATCCACCGCTGACCGTAAGCTATGTCCCTCTGAAAGAACTTTGCCATGGTGTTTGTGTGGGTATTGTGCTAGATTACCCGGCCAGTGGGTATATTTTTACTGGCACTGCACCATTAATTTTATCTCCCACCATGTCGTAACAGCAAAGCCGCATTACATTTTATGAAGAAACACCTGAATAATAACTAGTGCTGGAAAATTTCACAGCTTAATAATATCGACAAAGCCACTGCATATTGGCGTGCACCTGCGCTGCTAAGTTTGAAGAAAATTGCTCACTGGGCATCGTACGTAAGTAGTTAAAATATCGCAATAATATTACTGTTTGACAATTTTATTTCTTAGAATCAGCGTAAAGGAATTATGTATGAAGTTTAGGAAAAATATATTAACGCTATTTATCATTTCCAGTTTTTATGTTTCTACCACAGTCGCTGCCGATCTGGATGGATACGGAAATGAAACGCCTGACGCGGATAATACGGGTTTTAATTATCCTGACAAATTTAATGATACCAATCCCTATATCGATTATGAAAACGGTTCGTTAATTGGTCCAAATAGCACGGTGCAAAACCCGATTCCTGTTTACAGCACCATTGGCGAGGAGGCATCCAGTTACAGAGATAATTTTAATGCTGAAGGCATTACTTCGCCTCAGGCCTACAACTTCGAGGGAAATAACTTAATCTCTACGCCTGAGGACCGCTCTGCGATTTCTGCCGGCGGCAGTAATACCACCATCGTTTTTTATAAAAATAACGCGAACTATATCTCTCTGGCGGCCACTGACGGGGCGACGCTTTTGGTCGACAGTAACAGCGCTTCCGGGGCCATCATTGACAATGATAACGCCTTTATTTTATTGAAAAATAACTATGCGAATGATGCGACTATAACCAACAAAAATCAGAGCACGATGGTTATTGACGGTAATGCGGTAAACGGCGCTGGTTTGATCAACGACAGCTCGCGTATGGATATCTATCACAACAATGCCGTCGGCGTAACGATCGACAACCTTAACGGTGCATCCCTGACGGCGCTCGGCAATAATATCTCCGACTCAGTAATTAACAATGGGGCGGACGCGACATTTACTATCGGTGACTGCAATAGCAGCGTTTGCGCCGATACTGTCGGGACAACCGCGCAGAACATCACGCTCAATAATGATGGCCAATTCAATCTTTCCGGGGATATAGATTTAAGTGGCTCTGATGTGAATAATCAGGGCAACATCTACGGTACCAGCATTCTGAATCTGACCGGTTCAACAATCAAAAATAGTGGCACTTTCGACCTCGCTGGCGACATTAATCTTGATAATTCAACTGTCAATAACGACGGTGATTTCTTATTGTCTGATGCTACCGTAAATATGACGGACACCAGGATGGAAAATGCCGGTGCACTTACGCTCAGCAACGTAGTTATAACCGGTGGGGCCGTAGAAAACACCGGCACCATTACTCTGAACGGCACCAATAAAGCCAGTATGGATGTGACTAACAGCGCGGAGATGCTGATTAGTGAAAACAGCAGTATCGATATTCAGAATAGTGAATTTATCAACGAAGAATCTGGTCGTGTCAGTTTTTATAACGGCTCTGATATCACTGGCGATATTACTAACCGTGGTCGTATACAGCTCGTTAGCCAAAATGATGACCCGGTACATAGCACGCTTAACGGCGATATCGCTAATTACGGGTTACTCTCATTAGCCTCATCCGAGCGCAGCGTTGGCAATACGCTGACCATCAATGGCAATTATACGGGCTACAGCGGTTCACAGATTATGATGAATAGCGTGCTCAACGACGATAGCTCGACAACTGACAAGCTTCACATAGCCGGAAACGCCGCGGGTGAAAGCGCCGTTTATATTAACAATATTGGCGGTCATGGCGCGCAAACCATTGAGGGACTTAATGTTATTACCGTCGACGGCATCTCTGACGCGCAATTTACTCAGGGGGGAAGGATTGTCGCTGGGGCTTATGATTACTCTCTGGTAAAAGCGGCTAATAACAGCGGTAACTGGTATTTGACCAGCAAAGACAACACGCCGGTTGCCCCGACAGACCCTGTTGATCCGAGCACCCCGGCACCGACAGATCCTGTTGAACCAAGCAACCCGACGGATCCTGCTGACCCGACTACGCCGGTGGAACCGGAAAAACCGAGCGAACCGTCCACCCCGCCGGTAGATCCTGCGCCGTCAGTGAGCCGGGAGCGTCCGGAGGCCGGCAGCTACATTGCGAATATTGCGGCCGCAAATACTTTGTTCAACACGCGGCTTGAAGATCGCAGTGGCGAAACGCATTATCGCGATCTGCTTACCGGCGAACAAAAAACCACCTCGTTGTGGATGCGTAATGAAGGGGGGCATAATCGCTGGCGCAGCGGTTCGGGTCAGCTGAAAACGCAAAGTAACCGTTATGTTCTGCAGTTAGGGGGCGATCTTGGAAAATGGACGCTCAACGGTTCAGACAGTCTGAGCCTTGGCGCTATGGTGGGCTACGCGAACAGCAAAAGCAGAACGCACTCTTCGCTGACCGGCTATGGCTCCAAAGGCAGCGTTAATGGTTATAGCGCAGGGCTGTACAGTACCTGGTATGCCGATGCGCAAACTAAAACCGGCATGTACGTTGATACATGGCTCCAATATAACTGGTTCGACAACTCGGTTAAAGGCGATGGATTGTCCTCGGAATACTATCATTCCAGAGGTATCACGGCCTCCGTTGAAACCGGCTATACGTTAAAAATTCGTGACTTTACACCGTCCACTGGTACTGAACGAAGCTGGTATGTTCAGCCTCAGGCACAGATTATGTGGATGGGTGTAAAAGCCAAAAATCATACTGAAATGAATGGCACGCAGGTAAAAAGCGAAGGCGATGGTAATGTGCAGACCCGGTTAGGGGTAAAAACTTACCTGAGCGGCCGCGCCAGCCAGGATGCGCAGCGCGATCGTTTGTTCCAGCCTTTTATTGAGGCGAACTGGATACATAATACGGAAACCTTTGCTGCCCGGATGGATGATCGCACGGTTAATCAGGCTGGTGCGCGTAATATGGGAGAAGTCCGCGTGGGCGTTGAGGGAACCGTCACCAACAATCTGAATATCTGGGGTAATGTTGGAACCCGCATTGGCGACAAAGGCTATAGCGATAATGCCGCCATGCTGGGAGTCAAATATAGCTTCTGATACACCGTAAAGCGGCCATTTATGCATAAGCAAAACGGTCGCTTACCCAAGACTTCTGCGGACGTCTTTTGTTAACGGGGGCAGTGGCGTTTATCTTCGTTATGCGCCCCCTGTTTCACACAGAAGTTCGTTCCGCCAACATTCAGAAGGCCTGATTCAGAAATGAATCAGGCCTTCGTCGTTTTAGTCCTTCTGCAATATCATCTTAGCGCCTAAGCCCGATACCGGCGCACGTTCATCACGTGCAATCCAGCGATAGCAAATCCCGCTTAACAGCACGCCAATAAACCAGCTAAAGTTGGCGATCGCATGCAGCGATGGCGTAAAGCTGATCGCCAGGCCAATAGCCACCGCCGGCAGCAGCGCCGCAATCGCTTTCGGGTTAAAGCCTCCGCGATACCAATATTTGCCTTTTGGCGTCGCATCAAACAGGTCATCTGTCGAAATGGTTCCGCGCTTAATCAGATAGAAATCTACCAGCAAAATTCCAAACAGCGGCCCGATAAACGCCCCCAGCACGTCCAGCGTGTAGTGAATCAGCTCAGGTGACTGGAACAGGTTCCACGGAGTCAACAGTACCGAACCGACCGCTGCAATCATGCCGCCGGTACGGAAGCTGATTTTCTGCGGCGAACAGTTTGAGAAATCAAAAGCCGGAGAGACGAAATTCGCCACGATGTTAATGCCGATGGTGGCAGTGATCATTGTCAGCAGGCCAATTGCCACTGCCAGATCGTTACCCACCATACTGACGGTTTCGATAGGATCGGTGATCATTTTGCCAAACAGTGACTGAGTTCCCGAGACAATCACGACCGTCACCAGCGAAAACAGCAGGAAGTTAAACGGTAACCCCCAGCGGTTACCGCGGCGAATTTCACCCATGCTTTTGCCGTAGCGCGCGAAGTCACCAAAGTTAAGCAGCGGGCCGGAGAAATAAGAGACCACCAGTGCCGTAGCGGTCAGCATTTGCCAACTCTGTTCACCGATGCTCAGTTGCTTGCTCGCCAGCGTAAAGGAGATACCGTCGAAGCCAGTCTGGTACACAATCCAGCCCGCCAGTGCCACCATCACCACATACACCGCCGGGCCGGCGACATCGATAAAGCGTTTAATCGCGTTCATTCCATGCCAGAACACCATCGCCTGTAGCAGCCACATAATGCCAAAGCAGATCCAGCCAAGTTGCGACAACCCGAGCCAGGCGCTTTGGGTCATTGGCGTCAGCGCTGGCCAGAACTTCAGCAGCACCAGCATCAGCGCATTGGCCGCCAGCCAGGTCTGAATGCCGTACCAGGCAAACGCGATCAGGCCGCGAATCACCGCCGGAATATTGGCACCAAATACGCCAAATGCCTGCCGACAAATTACCGCATAGGGTACGCCAGCCATCTGACTCGGTTTCGCCACCAGATTGGCACAAAGCTGGACGATACAAATGCCGACCAGCAGACAAAGCAGTACCTGCCAGCTGGCCAGCCCAAGAGTGAAGAAGCTGGCGGCGACCACATAGCCTCCCATACTGTGTACATCCGACATCCAGAAGGAAAAGATGTTGTACCAGCTCCAGCTCTGATTGCGCGTCGGGGCCAGATCCTCGTTACACAGCCGTGGACTGTAGCTGGCGTGGGCTTCGGTTGCCGACGCCGGGTTAACACGTTGACTATTTGGCATGAAACCTGCTCCTCTCAATTCATTCAATAACAAACTGCGTTAATGAGGCATTGCAGGAATCAGGCCAGAAATTGATTTGTTGTATACAACAATTGGATTTCATGTATACGATTCCTGTATTCAATGACATTAACCGGAGTCGGTAATGAAGAGTGAAAACGGCCTGAAAACCGCTTCAGACCTGAATGATAAAGATGAGCCGATCTATCAGGCATTGATGACGGCGATTGTTGAGCATCAGCTGCCGCCAGGCAGCAAATTACCGGAAGAGGCGCTGTCGGAGGTGTTTGGCGTCAGTCGCACCGGGATTCGCAAAGTGCTGCAACGCCTCGCGGCGGTGCAAATGATCACCCTGACGCCCAAACGTGGTGCACAGGTGGCGACGCCGACGGTCGAAGAGGCGCAGGATATCTTTCGCAGTCGCTCAATTATTGAGTGTGCCAATTTGCCCTTCGTGCTGGAGCATTGTCAGCCACCTCACCTGGCGGCACTGGAAAAGCTGATACACCAGGAGCAGCAGGCACATGAGGATCATGATGGCCCGGCGGCTATTCGCCTTTCGGCGGCTTTTCATATTCAGTTGCAGGCCATTTCCGGCAATCAGGTGCTGGCCGAAATGGTGACGCGACTGACCCAGCGTTCGTCTTTAGTGGTCGCCGCATACGGTGCACCCTGGCAGCAAGGCTGCCGCTGTAACGATCATCAGAAACTGGTTGATCTGCTGCGTAAAAGAGCGCTTCAGCCGCTAACCGAGGCTTTACAGCAACATTTCGCCCATATTGTGGCAAGCCTGCACTTTGAACGCAGTGGTGAAACTTTACCGGACTTCGTCCGCCTTTTTACTGCGCAGGGGGCGCGTTAATGATGCAAAAACAGATTATTCAGGTGATTAACCCCAATACCAGCCTGGCAATGACGGAAACCATTGCCGTGGCGGCGCGTGCGGTAGCGGCAGCCAATACTGAAATTGTTGCGGTGTCTCCTTCGCACGGGCTGCCTTCGATTGAGGGCCATTTCGATGAAGCGATTGCCACGGTTGGCGTGCTGGAACAGATCAAACTGGGGCGTGAACAGGGCGTCAGTGGCCATGTGATTGCCTGCTTCGGCGATCCGGGGCTGTTGGCTGCACGTGAACTGGCCTGCGGGCCGGTGGTGGGTATTGCGGAAGCCGCAATGCATATGGCAACGCTGGTCGCCACACGCTTCTCGATCGTCACCACCTTACCGCGCACGCTGGTGATTGCCCGTCATTTATTGCGCCAGTATGGCTTTGAACATCACTGCGCAGCGCTGCATGCGATCGATTTACCGGTGCTGGCGCTGGAAGATGGCAGCGGAATTGCACAAGAGAAAGTTCGCGCGCGTTGTATACAGGCAAAACGCGAAGACGGCAGTGGTGCCATCGTGCTGGGATGCGGCGGTATGGCCACGCTGGCGCAGGAGCTGACGCACGAGCTGGGACTGCCGGTTATCGATGGCGTCGGCGCAGCGGTAAAAATGGTTGAATCGCTGGTGGCGCTGGGGTTATCAACCAGCAAATATGGCGACCTCGACTACCCGAGGAAAAAAGCCGCAACCGGTGCTTTTCAGCATCTTAACTGAGTGGATGATTCGGCTCGACGACAGGAAATCTGATAATGAATGATGCGGTAGAAAAGAAAGAATATAGCTTCAATATAAACTATCCGCGCGACCTGCGTGGATATGCCGGTAAGCCACCGCACGCGGCATGGCCGGGCGAGGCGCGTATTGCGGTGCAGTTTGTCCTCAATTATGAAGAGGGCGCGGAAAATAATGTGCTGCACGGTGATGCCGGATCGGAGCAGTTTTTATCAGATATTATTGGCGCGGCCAGCTATCCCGAACGGCATATGTCAATGGATTCGCTGTATGAATACGGCTCGCGCGCCGGTTTCTGGCGTATTCATAATGAGTTCCAGAAACGTGGTTTGCCGCTGAGTGTTTTTGGCGTGGCGATGGCGCTGGCGCGTCACCCGGAAATCGTCGAGGCCATCAAACAGGCTGATTACGATGTGGTCAGCCACGGCTGGCGCTGGATCCACTATCAGGCAATGGATGCCAAAAGCGAGCGCCAGCATATGCAGCAGGCGATTGATGTGTTAACCGATTTGTTCGGTAAAGCGCCGACTGGCTGGTATACCGGCCGTGACAGTCCTAACACCCGGCGGCTGGTGGTTGAGCAGGGCGGTTTTACTTATGACAGCGACTATTATGGCGACGATCTGCCGTTCTGGACGCAGGTGACCTGTCAGGATGGTTCAGTGAAACCCCATCTGATCATTCCCTACACGCTGGAAACGAACGATATGCGCTTTGCGACGCCGCAGGGCTTTAATAACACCGAGCAGTTTTATACCTATCTGAAAGACAGCTTTGACGTGCTGTATGAAGAGGGCGAGAGCGCACCGAAAATGATGTCTATCGGTATGCACTGCCGCCTGTTGGGGCGTCCTGGGCGATTCAGAGCGTTACAGCGCTTTCTCGATTACATCCAGCAGCATGAGAAGGTGTGGATCTGTACCCGCCAGCAGATTGCTGAGCACTGGATTAAAACGCATCCGCTGGCGTAGCGGAAACTTATACGGGCGGCTTAACCCTTTTGTCGCCCGTTACGGTGAAGACCAGGATAGCTTCGTTAGGTCATTAAACTCACCTGTGCCGCCACAATCCGCCAGCCAGCGGGTAACTTCACCCAACTCTGCTGCTGGCGACCAATCTTGTCGCTACCCACGCGGGTAAATTCGGTACTGCACACCGCGTAATCTTCACCAAAGGTGGTGATGACCGTATTGCGTAACTGACGATCAAGACCGGCGGAGGGACGCGCGGCGCGAAAAGCGCGGATCTGCTCAATCCCGTATAAATTCTCACCGGCACCCAACCGCACGGTGCGGTCGTCGTGCCAGAACAGTTCATCCAGCACCGCCGTATCATTGCCAACCAGCGCCTGTTCATAACGGTAAAATGCCGCGGTGACTTCGGCGACAACCGCCGGACGGTTAATCTCTTCACTCTTCATTTTATCTGCTCACTGTAGCGGCTTTTGCGATAACCAGACCCTGCTGTTCCAGCGCACGTGCGGCGCGCAGAGCCATCTCTTCTTTAAACGGTGCGGCAATCAGCTGCAGACCAATCGGTAATCCCCCGGCGGTTTGCAGCGGTACGGTAGTGACCGGCAAGCCGAGGAAGGAGATCGGCTGCGTCAGCATGCCCATGCTGGCACGCGTTGGCAGATCTGTCCCGTTGATATGCATCGTCTCCTGGCCAATAGTGGTGGCGCTGCAGGGCGTAGCGGGGGCAATCAGCACATCAAATTGTGCAAACAGCGGCAGAACCTGCTGCTGGAAATGACGGCGGAAACGTTGGGCCTGAATATACCAGGCGGCCGGGATCATGGCGCCAGCCAGCAGGCGTTCGCGTGATAGTGGCTCAAAGCGTTCCGGGGTGGCACGCAGTGCCGGTAGATAATGATTACCGCCTTCCGACGCGCTAATCAGAAACGCGGAAGAGCGGGCGATTTCGGCATCGGCGAATGTCACCTCATCACTGGCGTTCAGTGCGCGTGCTGCCGTCGCCACTGCGCTGCGGGCATCGTCATTACACCACTGCTGGAAATAGCCGCCGAGCACGCCGCAGCGCAATCCGTCCTGCCCTTTGTTCAGTGCGGCCAGTGTCGGTTGCGGCGGCTGATTGGCCTGGAAAGCATCAGCGGAATCGTGACCCTGTAAGGCGTCATAGATCAATGCCAGGTCTGCCGTGCTGCGGGCAAACGGGCCAATATGATCGAGGCTGGCTACAAACGGATGGCTGCCGCTGCGCGACAGGCGGCCAAAGGTCGGTTTCAATCCCAGAACGCCACACAGTGAGGCAGGGACTCTGATTGAACCATTAGTATCCGTGCCGAGCGAGAAATGCACCAGTCCGGCAGCCACTGCTGCGGCTGAACCACCCGACGAGCCTCCGGCGATCCGGGTGAGATCACGCGGATTGCGCGTCGCACCGTAGTGGCTATTTTCGGTGGTAAAACCGTAAGCGTAGGCATCCATATTCAGCATGCCAGAAAGCATTGCGCCAGATTGTGCCAGTTTGTTCACTGCCCAGGCATCCTCTCGCGCCGCAGGGCGATCGCGGAACAGGCTGGCTCCGGCCAGCGTGCTGTAACCCGCGACATCAAACAGATTTTTAACCGCATACGGCACCGCCGCCAGTGGCGGTAACGGCTGACCGTTACGGCGCTGCCTGTCGATAACATCGGCTTCCTGCCACATGCGGTCGGCGGTGATTTCCGTCCAGGCGTTAAGTGCCGGATTGTGCTGTTCAATTGCGCTCAGCGTATGTTGAGCAATTTCACGCGCGCTGAGATCGCCGCTCGTCAGCGCGTTTTGGAGTTGAGCAATGCTCAGTTCTGCCAGATTCATGCCTGATAAACTCCCGCCACTTCCAGTCGATCGTCGAGGGGATAAGCCATCAGCGGTGCCGACATCGCGGCAATACGACTGAATTGGCTTTGCAGCTCGGCACGGCGTGCATCGTCCAGTTCCAGCGCCAGCAGCTGTTCCATTTGCGCCAGATAAGCGGCCCAGTCAGAGGTACTCGTCATCATCTTCTCCTGTTAAAAACCGGCAGCGCTGCCGTTGCTGCGTGGGTCGAATGCCCCCTCCAGCATGCCGTTGTTATGCCGCACAATGGCGCCCGCATGGCCGACGGCTTCACTGAAATCCGGCAGAATTTCCACTTCATGGCCCAGTGCGCGCAGGGTAGCGACGGTTTCAGCGGAAAAGCGGCCCTCCAGTTTCAACGAGTCGGATGCCTGCCCCCAGGTGCGGCCCAGCAGCCAGCGCGGTGCGCTGATCGCCTGCTGGAGCGGTAAGCCCTGCACCACGTGACGATTAAAAATTGCCGCCTGAGTTTGCGGCTGACCGTCGCCGCCCATTGAGCCATACACCAGCGTGCGACCATCATGCAGCCGGGCTGCCGCCGGATTAAGGGTATGGAAAGGCTGTTTTCCCGGTGCCAGTGCCAGCAGATGATCGGGTTGCAGGCTAAAGGCCGCACCACGGTTCTGCCAGGTAATACCGGTATCCGGCAACACCACACCGCTGCCAAATTCGTGATAGATACTCTGAATAAATGACACCGCCAGCCCGCTGCTGTCCATTACCCCCATCCACACCGTATCGCCAGGCCCGCGCCCGGTTCCCCACGGCGCGGCTTTGGCGTCGTCAACTTGCGCCGCCATGGTGGCGAGGCGATCGGCATCCAGCAGCGACTGCATCTCTTCAGTGATATGGCGCGGATCGGTGATGTATTGATCGCGCAGGCTGAATGCCAGTTTGGTGGCTTCAACAATGCGATGTACGGTTTGCGCATCATCGGCTTCGGCCATATTCAGCCGATCGGTGATGCCAAGGATTGCCAGCGATACCAGTCCCTGAGTCGGCGGCGTCATATTGTAGATTTCGCCCTGCTGATGTGAAACGCGCAGCGGCGTACGGCGCTTCGCCTGATGGTTGTGCAGATCTTCCAGCGTGATCGGCATGCCGAGCCGCGACATCTCCAGCGCCAGCTTAGTGGCCAGTGGGCCACGGTAGAAGCTGTCCAGCCCGTCGAGGGTCAGCGCACTAAGCGTATTCGCCAGATCCGGCTGAGTAAAACGACTGCCGGCGCGTGGTGCTTCACCGTCAGGCAAAAAGGTGCGGGCAAAACCCGGTTGATTGACCAGTTCGCTCAATTTGCTCTGCGTGGCCGAGGCCTGCGACTGGGTAACCGGAATACCGTCGGCGGCATAGCGAATCGCATCGGCCAGCAGTCGGGCAACCGGCTGTTGCGCACCGCCCAGCTCTTTCGACAGCTTCAGCGCTTCCGCCCAGCCGCTAACGGTACCGGCCACCGTCAGCGCCGCTTTAGGACCGCGATGCGGAATGACTTTTTCATCGCTGTAGTAATCGAAGTGTGCCAGCGATCCGGCCGCGCCACTGGCATCAATGGCTATCGGCTCGCCTTTGGGTGGCATAATCAGCCAGAAGCCGTCACCGCCGAGGCCATTCATATGCGGGTAAACGACGGCGATAGTCGCGGCAGCGGCAACCATTGCTTCAATGGCATTGCCGCCTTCGCGCAGCACCGCCAGTGCACTTTCACTCGCCAGATGGTGAGGTGCCACCGCCATACCCAGCGGGGCCATATTACTTTGAATCATCTGTGGCTCTTTTTTTTTCGGATAACAGAGAGCTACAGTGAAGCAAGAGATGTTCCAGTTTTCCAAATTTTTCGTCAGCGGCGCTGAGGCTGATTTGGAGTATGCTATGTTCAGTGAAACGAAAGTTACAAGAGATCGCCATGAAACAGCTTGATGAACGCCTGAAAAGCCATTACCCGCAGTTGTCGCCGCAGGAGCAGCGCATTGCGGACTTTGTCTTTGATCATTTTGACGATCTTATCAGCTATAACAGTGCGGAACTGGCGCGTCTCAGCGGGGTATCGAAAGCCACCGTCAGCCGGTTGTTTAAGCGGTTAGGCTATGAAAAATATAAAGATATGCGCGATGAACTGCGCACTTTACGTCAGAGCGGCATGCCGTTAACCGATAATCGTGATGCGGTGCAGGGCAATACGCTGTTAGCCCGCCACTATAAGCAGGAGATGGCCAATCTGACGCAGTGGGTCAACAGTATTGATGCGACACAGTTTGGTGAAATTGTGCAGGCCCTGGCGCAGGGTAAGCGGATATTTATTGTCGGCCTGCGTAATGCCTATCCGGTGGCATTGCACCTGCGTCAGCAGCTGATACAGGCGCGTTCGCAGGTGTATCTGCTACCTCAGCCGGGGCAGACACTGGCGGAAGAGCTGGTGGATATTACGCCGCAGGATGTGGTGGTGGTGGTGGCATTTCGCCGCCGTCCGCGCATTATCAAGCCGATGCTGCAGCAATTACAGCAGGATAACATTCCGGTATTGCTGATATGTGAACCGCAGGCGCAGGGTGTAATTGCGCTGTCCCGCTGGCAGCTGTGCGCCTCGCTGGACAGCGTTTCCGCCTTCGACAGTTACGGTTCGGCGATGAGCGTGGTCAACCTGCTGGCCAATGCCTTGCTGCACGAATTATTGTCGCAGGGACGTCAGCGCATCCATCAGATTGCCGACCTTTATCAGCATATGGACGAGCTGGAACAACGATAACAGGGCACCATTTTGGTGCCTTGCCTCTTTTTGGTTCATTCTTCCGTTAGCTTTTCTGCGTATTTTCTTACTTACTCTTCATCTAAATCTGCTGGTTAGCTAAATCCTGCCGTCGCTGCGTCGTTGGCACATTAGTTGCAGAATGCATTTACAAGAATCTTTTGTTTCATGATTAACTAACCGGGGTATGATGATGAAAAAAGTATTGATGGCGGCAATGGGCGCAGCGCTGATGTTAAGTCAGGTCACGCAGGTAATGGCCGATCAGTTGCAGGACATCCAGAAACGCGGCGTACTGCGCGTAGCAGTGCCGCAGGATTTCCCGCCGTTTGGTTCAGTCGGTACTGATTTGCAGCCGCAGGGCTACGACATCGATATGGCGAAATACCTCGCAAAACAGATGAAACTTAAGTTGCAGCTGGTACCGGTTACCAGTGCCAACCGCGTGCCGTATTTGCAGACTGACAAAGTCGACCTGGTGATCTCCAGCATGGGAAAAAATGCTGAGCGTGAAAGAGTGATCGATTTCACCCGCGCTTATGCACCGTTCTTCCTCGGGGTGTTTGGCCCGAAAGATACCGCGCTGAAAGATGCTGCTGAGCTGAACGGCAAGTCGATCGGCGTTACCCGCGGCGCGGTGGAAGATATGGTGTTAAGCGAAGTGGCACCGAAGCAGGCACAGGTTAAACGTTACGAAGATAACAATACCACGCTGTCCGCTTATCTCTCTGGCCAGGTGCAGTATGTCGCGACCGGGAACCTGGTGGTTGCCGCAATTTCACGCCAGAACGCGGATAAAGCGCCGGTGGCGAAATTTATGTTGAAGGATTCCCCGTGTTTTATCGGCCTGCGTAAAAACCAGCCGGCGCTGAAAGAGAAAATTAACGCGCTGATTGAGCAGGCAGAAGCAGATAAGACGTTGAATGGCATGTCGGAACTGTGGCTGAAAGCCCCTCTGCCAGCCAACTTAGGCGCGTAAGGACGGGAAGATGATCGGACAACTCGACTTTGCCGCGCTGTGGCCCTACTGGCCGGAACTGCTGTCCGGTCTGTGGGTGACCATCCAGCTCACCGTGCTGGCAACTATCGGCGGCGTGGGGCTGGGCATTTTCGGCGCGGCGCTGCGCAGCGGCAAACCTTGCTGGCTGAGCCGTATCTGGGGGCTGTACGTAGAGCTGATTCGCAATACCCCGTTTGTGGTTCAGCTGTTTTTTATCGTTTTTGGCCTGCCGAATATGGGGGTGAAACTCACCGCTGGCGAGGCCGCGCTGCTGGCGATGCTGATTAATCTTGGCGCCTACAGTACCGAGATTATTCGCGCAGGCATTCAGGTGACGCCAAAAGGGCAGTGGGAAGCCGGACGCGTTCTGGGCCTCAGCCGCTCGCAGACTTTTTTTCGCGTGGTGCTGCCGCCGTCGCTAAAACGCATTTATCCGGCGCTGGTCAGCCAGTGCATTATCGTGATGCTCGGCTCGTCAGTGGTGTCGCAGGTCTCCTATGAAGAGCTGACCTTTTCCGCGAACCTGATTCAGTCGCGGACCTTTTTAAGTTTTGAAGTCTACCTGGTCGCCACGCTGATGTATCTGGCGCTGTCGATTGCCATGCGTCAGATACTGCTGGCCGCAGGGCGTAAATGGTTTGGAGAGCAGCCATGATGACCACTTTTACCGACTGGGACATCCTGCGCAATCTGCTGCTGGCAGCGCGCTGGACCATCCTGCTGTCACTGACAGCTTTTATTGGCGGCACGCTGGTGACCATACCGCTGCTGCTGGTGCGTTTAACCGGTCGCCGCTGGCCGCTGCGTATTATTCGCGGCTACGTTGAACTGTTTCAGGGCACGCCGCTGCTGATGCAGCTGTTTCTGGCGTTTTTTGGTGTGGCACTGTTTGGCATTGATGTGTCGCCGTGGACCGCCGCCTCGCTGGCACTGACGCTGTATACCAGCGCGTTTCTGCTTGATATCTGGTACGGCAGCATTAAGGCGCTACCAAAAGGTCAGTGGGAAGCCTCGCGCTGTCTCGGGCTGAGTTTCGGTCAGACATTGTTTCGGGTGATTGCGCCGCAGGCGGTGCGAATTGGCATTGCGCCGACCGTCGGCTTTGCGGTGCAGGTGATTAAAGGCACCGCGCTGGCGTCGATTATCGGTTTTATCGAGCTGACCAAAGCCGGAACCATCCTGAACAACGTGACGTATCAGCCATTTAAAGTCTTCGGGTTGGTGGCGCTGGGCTACTTCCTGATGTGTTATCCGCTGTCTCGCTACAGCCAGTATCTGGAGAAGAAATTTAATGCCGCTCATCACCATTAATCAGGTGCAGAAATATTACGGGCAGAACCACGTGTTAAAAGGCGTGGATCTGGATATCGAAATGGGTGAGGTGATCTCGATTATTGGCCGTAGTGGTTCAGGTAAAAGCACGCTGCTGCGCTGCATCAACGGGCTGGAAGGTTATCAGGAAGGCAGCATCAAGCTGGGTGGTATCACCATTAGCGACCGGGATTCGCAGGCGCGCGAAATCAGCCGATCAGTCGGCATGGTATTCCAGAGTTTTAACCTGTTTCCGCATATGACCGCACTGGAAAACGTGATGCTGGCACCGCGTTGGGTACTGAAAAAGCGCCCGGACGAGTGTCGCCAGCTGGCGGTGCAGATGCTGGAAAAGGTCGGTCTTGGCGACCGTATCGATTACTACCCGGCCAATTTATCCGGTGGTCAGCAGCAGCGAGTGGCGATTGCCCGGGCGCTGGCGATGACGCCGAAGGTACTGCTGTGTGATGAAATTACCTCCGCGCTGGATCCTGAACTGGTCGGTGAAGTGCTTAAGGTGCTGGAGCAGCTGGCGAAAGAGGGCATGACGCTGATTCTGGTCACGCACGAAATGAATTTTGCCCGCGAAGTCGGTGATCGCGTGGTGTTTATGCACCAAGGGCGGGTATGGGAGCAGGGCGACAGCCGTAAGGTTTTCGCTGATCCACAGACAGCCGAATTAAAACAGTTTATCTCCTCGGTGCGCGGTCTGAGCTAACGCATCAGGAACATTCAATAAGGAACCTAATATGGACATCACTCACTACCCACAAATCAATCCGCCACAGCGACTGCTGATGGGGCCAGGCCCGATCAATGCCGATCCCCGCGTGCTGCGTGCGATGTCGAGCCAACTGATTGGCCAGTATGACCCGGCGATGACTCACTATATGAATGAAGTGATGGCGCTGTATCGCGCGGTATTCCGCACCGAGAACCCATGGACGCTGCTGATTGATGGGACTTCGCGTGCCGGTATCGAAGCGATTCTGCTGTCGGCGATCCGGCCAGGTGACAAGGTGCTGGTGCCGGTATTTGGCCGTTTTGGCCATCTGCTGTGTGAAATTGCCCGCCGCTGCCGCGCGGAAGTGCACACTATCGAAGTTCCGTGGGGAGAAGTGTTTACCCCGGATCAGATTGAAGATGCGATTAAGCGCGTGCGCCCGCGTCTGCTGCTGACAGTGCAGGGTGATACCTCAACTACCATGCTGCAGCCGCTGGAAAATCTCGGTGAGATCTGCCGCAAATATGACGTGCTGTTTTATACCGATGCCACCGCATCATTCGGTGGTAATCCGCTGGAAACCGATGCCTGGGGGCTGGATGCGGTATCGGCCGGAATGCAGAAATGTCTGGGCGGCCCGTCGGGCACCTCGCCGATCACCCTCAGTCCGCAGATGGAGGCGGTGATCCGCAAACGTAAATGCGTCGAGGAGGGGATCCGCACCGCCGACCATCAGAATGGCGACGATGAGATGATCTGGTCCAACTATTTTGATCTCGGCATGATCATGGATTACTGGGGGCCGGAACGTCTTAATCACCATACCGAAGCCACCACCGCGCTGTTCGGCGCCCGCGAGTGTGCACGATTAATCCTGCAGGAAGGGCTGGATAACGGTATTGCCCGCCATAAATTGCATGGTGATGCGATGCTGGCCGGTATTCAGGGCATGGGGCTGGAAACCTTTGGCGATCTGTCGCACAAGATGAATAACGTGCTGGGCGTAGTCATTCCACAAGGGGTGAATGGCGATCTGGCTCGTAAGCTGATGCTGGAAGATTTCGGCATTGAGATCGGCACTTCGTTTGGTCCGCTGGTGGGTAAAGTGTGGCGCATCGGCACCATGGGTTATAACGCGCGCAAGGATTGCGTATTGCAAACGCTGGCGGCGCTGGAAGCGGTGCTGAATCACCTCGGCTTTAACACCACCCAGGGTGCGGCAATGCAGGCAGCATGGGATAGCTACAGTAACGGGAGCCGCTGATGAGTGACTGCCTGATGAATGCAAGCGACGCCGGGCTGGCGGCCAGTCGGGTAATGGCGCGCTGCGATGCGTTGGCCGAAATCAGCGAGAGCACCGGTAAGCTAACGCGCGTCTACCTGTCGCCGGAGCATATGCGTGCCAACGCGCTGGTGGGTGAATGGATGAAGGCAGCGGGCATGCAGGTCTGGCAGGACAGCGTCGGCAATATTTGCGGTCGTTACGAAGCGGCGGAAGCTGGCGCACCCGCGCTGCTGCTGGGCTCGCATCTTGATACGGTGCGTAATGCTGGCCGTTACGACGGCATGCTTGGCGTGCTGACCGCCATCGAAACCGTTCAGTATCTGCATCAACACCAGCTGCGTTTACCGCTGGCGATTGAGATTGTCGGTTTTGGTGATGAAGAGGGCACGCGCTTTGGCATTACCCTGCTCGGCAGTCGTGGCATCACCGGCAGCTGGCCGCAAAGCTGGGTGTCACATCCGGACGGCAACAGTATTACCGTGGCTGAAGCGCTGGCTGATGTCGGGCTGAATGCTGCGAATATTTCGCAAGCGGCGCGTGACGTGAATGCAATTGTTGCCTATCTGGAGCTGCACATTGAGCAGGGGCCATGTCTGGAACAAGCCGATCTGGCATTAGGTGTGGTCACCGCCATTAACGGTGCGCGCCGGCTAAACTGCCGCTTTACTGGCGAAGCGGGTCACGCCGGCACCGTGCCGATGAATCAGCGCAAAGATGCGCTGGCCGCCGCCGCCGAGTGGATGCTGTATATCGAAACCAGCACGCCAGAACATCATCCGCAGCTGGTGGCGACCGTCGGTAGCCTGCAGTGCTCGCCTGGCGCGGTCAATGTTATTCCGGGTGAGGTTGATCTGACGCTGGATGTGCGCGGGCCGGAAGACCAGCCGCTGGCGGAACTGCTGTCTGCTCTGCTGACGCAGGCGGAGGCTATTGCGCTGCGTCGTGGGCTGAAGTTTCATGCCGAAGAGTATTACCGTATTGGCGCTACCCGCTGCGACGCTGGGCTGCAGTCGACAATAACCCAGGCGGTAACGCAGGTGCAGGGCCGCAGTTTATCGCTGCCGAGCGGAGCCGGGCACGATGCGATTGCGATAGCCGAACGCTGGCCGGTCGGCATGCTGTTTGTGCGTTGCGATCGCGGTATCAGCCACCATCCGGCAGAATCGGTTACCAGCAGTGATGTTGCCAAAGCGGTCCAGGCCTATCTGCAAGTGGTTCACAATGTGGCCTGTCAAGGCGATGTTCTCCGCGCCAGTGCCGGAAATTTGCATCAGGAGAACAGATGACACTCGACCAATTTAACCAATTTAACGCCGCCGATGCCCACGCCGCAATCGCCCACTGCGTCGCGATTCCCGGCTGGAGCAGCGCACTGCTGGCCGCTCGTCCTTATGCTTCACTGGATGCGTTACTGGATTATGCCGATGCGCTTGCCAGCCGCTGGAACAGCGCCGACCTGCTTGAGGCGCTTTCGGCCCATCCTCGCATTGGCGAGCGTGCCAAAGGCGAAGGCAAAGAGGCCGCGCTGTCTCGCCAGGAGCAGTCATCGGTCAATCATCACGATCTGCAACTGCAACAGGCGTTGCGCAGCGGTAATGCCGCCTATGAACAGCGCTTTGGTCAGGTGTTTCTGATTCGTGCCAAAGGGCGTACTGGCGAGCAGATGCTGGCAGAACTGCAGCGTCGACTGGCGAATGAACCCTTGCAGGAGCAGCAGGAAGCGCTAATCCAGCTGCGAGAAATCACTCAGCTGCGTCTTCGGGAGAGTTTTCAATGAGCACGATTACCACACACGTCCTTGATACTGCGCTCGGCAAACCGGCCAGCGGCGTGGCCATTTTGCTGGAGCAACAGTGCGCAGACGGCTGGCAGTCTCTGGCGCAGGGACAGACCGACAGCGATGGACGCATTAAAGCGTTAACGCCTGAGCCACTGGCCGCGGGGCATTATCGGCTGACGGCGGCAATCGGTGACTACTTCACCGCCAGTGGGCGTGATGCGTTGTATATCAGCGCGCAAATTGATTTCGTTATCCCGGCAAGCGGCAGCCACTACCATCTGCCGTTTCTGATTTCACCGTGGTCGTGGTCCACTTATCGCGGCTCCTGAAATCGATTATCAGTCCAGCGGTGGCATTCTCGCCGCGCGTGCTAATCATCGCAACGGGAGTCGGAAACGCTCCCCTACAGTTATGTTGAGGTCATCCACCATGAGTCTCACTCGCGTCAGGCCTGAAGACACGCGTTACCCGGCAGGAAAAACTTTCGCCTGGGGACTGCAACACGTATTGACCATGTACGGAGGCATTATTGCGCCGCCACTGATCATTGGCTCCGCCGCTGGCCTGCATGCCAGCGAGATTGGCATGCTGGTAACCGCCGCGCTGTTTGTCAGTGGCTTTGCCACCCTGCTGCAAGCGTTAGGTCTGCCTGGCTTTGGTTCGCGGCTGCCGCTGGTGCAGGGTGTCTCTTTTGCCGGTGTGGCGACCATGGTGACGATTGTCAGCGGCGGCGGCGGGCTGCCGGTGGTATTTGGTGCGGTGATAGCTTCTTCGCTGATTGGCTTACTGATTGCGCCGTTCTTCGCCCATATCATTCGTTTTTTTCCGCCGGTGGTGACCGGTACGGTGATCACCATTATTGGCCTGTCGTTAATGCCGGTTGCGGCGCGTTGGGCGATGGGCGGCAATGCGAAAGCTGCCGACTGGGGCGCACCGTCCAATATTGGCCTGGCGGCGCTGACGCTGGCGGTGATCCTGCTGCTGAATAAGCTCGGCAATGGCGGACTAAAACGGCTGGCGATATTACTGGCGATGCTGGTGGGTACGCTGTTTGCGGTTATCAGCGGCAAAACCGATTTCTCGGCGGTGATGCAGGGGGATTTTGTCGCGCTGCCTGGCGTGATGAGTTTTGGCCTGCCGGTATTTGATCTCGCCGCTATTCTGTCGATGCTGCTGATCGTGCTGGTGTTATTAACCGAAACCACAGCCGGATTAATTGCCGTCAGCGAAATTGTCGAAACCGAGATTGACGGTAAGCGGATAGCCAGTGGGCTTCGCGCCGACATGCTGACCAGCGCGCTGGCGCCGCTGTTTAACTCTTTCCCGCAGAGCGCTTTTGCACAGAATATCGGACTGGTGGCGATGACCGGTATCAAGAGCCGCTATGTCGTGGCGGCGGGTGGAGTTATTTTAGTGATCCTTGGTCTGCTGCCGGTTCTGGGGCGGGTGGTGGCCTGTATTCCGATGCCGGTATTGGGTGGGGCTGGAGTGGTGCTGTTTGGCACCGTGGCCGCCAGTGGTATTCGTACTCTGGCAAAAGTCGACTATAAAGATAATATGAACCTGGTCATTGTCGCCACCTCAATCGCCTTCGGTATGATCCCTATCGTGATGCCAGCATTTTATGACCAGTTTCCGGGGTGGGTGCGCACGTTATTACATTCCGGCATCAGCGCCGCTTGCCTGGTTTCTGTCAGCCTGAATATCCTGTTTAACTGCCTGAAACGCGGCGAGACCATCAGCATACGCTCTTAATTAACACTGTCCGGGGCGAAAAATCAATTTTCCCCCGATCATTACGCATCTCCGTTATAGTTATGGCTAAATAAATCTCAGTCTATTTTGCCACTATATGGAATTTATCGCTTTATTATCCCCAATTGCTGTCCATTATTACTGGCCTTTTCTGGCACTCTGACACTTTTCTGATTGAAAACTAAGGTGGATATAATAATTTATCTTAGTTGCCTGTACCGCTAACAGAAGGGGATCGCTGATTTGCATCAGGCGAATTTGTTGACATAATTGCCCGGTAGCAAAAGTTATTCAGGCCAAACCAGCGGAAGAAATAATGGAAAGCACGCGGTGATATAATATGGTAATAAACTATAAGCCTTATATTTAGTGTGATTCATTATTATTTATGGAAAATACACTTCAGCGGTCCTCCCCCCCCCCTTTGGGCAGCTGCTGTGCTATTGATTACCGTATAACCAGGGCAGATGCAGTAGGCTTTAAAATAATAACTAATGTGCAGGGAGCGCGCTCCCTGCCAATTAATTCAGCTATAAACGAAAGGCATCGGCATCGCGCCAGGCTGGAAACTTTTCACGATATTCACGCAAATTTTCCAGTGACAGCTCTGCATCCAGTCGCGCGGGCTGATGAGGCTCAGCAGTCGCCAGCAGTTCACCCTGCGGGCTGATGATGCGGCTGTCACCGCTGTACTGATGATGATTACCGTCACTACCGGTTCGATTACAACCCGCAATATACGCCTGATTCTCAATAGCACGCGCCAGCAGCAGTGACTGCCAGTGTAACGCGCGTGCGGCTGGCCAGTTGGCAACATACAGCGCCAGGTCATAATCATTTTGATTACGTGAGAACACCGGAAAACGCAGGTCGTAGCAGATCTGTGGCAAAATACGCCAGCCGCGCCATTCAACAATCATACGACGATCGCCAGCCTGATAGTGATGATGTTCATCCGCCATACGAAACAGATGACGCTTATCATAGCTGTGCAGCGTGCCATTAGGCTCAACCAGCATAAAACGGTTAACCGCCCCTGTTGCAGTCTGAATTGCCGCACTGCCACCAACCATTGCATGGGTCGACTTAGCCTGCGCCTGTAACCACTCAAGCACGCGTGCCTGAGGCAGTGAACGCTGCGCCGCTTCCATGGCGAAACCAGTGGTAAACATCTCCGGCAGAATAATCAGGTCGCGTTGCTTAATATCCGCCAGCAGGCTGGCGAAGTGGCGCAAATTCGCTTCGCCATCCATCCACACCAGCGGCTGTTGCAGTAGCGTGAGTTTTAGAGTTGACACAGTCGCTCCGCAGCAGCGTCCAGCGTGGCTTCCTGTTTGGCGAAGCACAGGCGGATCAGTTTATGAGGAAATTCATCAGCGCAGAATACCGACAGCGGAATCGCGGCCACGCCAACTTCTTTTGTCAGCCACTGGCAGAAACTGACGTCATCAAGATCGGAAATGGCGCTGTAATCAGCCAGCAAGAAATAGGTACCTTCGCATGGCAGGATCTCCAGGCGGCTGTCAGCCAGCGCCTGCACAAAACGGTCACGCCGCGCACGGTAGAACGCCGGCAGCTCACGATAGTGTTCCGGCTCAGCACGCAGCATATCGGCGATGGCCAGTTGGGCCGGAGTATTGACTGCAAAGGTCAGATATTGATGCACTTTACGAATTTCTGCACTGATCGCCGCTGGTGCCACGCAATAACCGACTTTCCAGCCGGTCATATGGAAGGTTTTACCGAATGAAGAGACGGCAACCGCCCGCTGACGCAGCTGGGGATGCGCCAGCACGCTGACGTGGCCCTCTGCGGCAAAACAGATGTGCTCGTACACTTCATCACTCAGCACATAAATTTCCTGCTCAGCAATCGCTTCCCACAGCGCGGCAAAATCGCTTTTCAGCCAGACGCTGGCGGAAGGATTATGCGGCGTATTGAGGATGACCAGCCGTGTACGCTCCGACAGCAGTGAGGCAAACTGTTGCCAGTCAACCTTGAATCCCGGTGGTTGCAGCGCGATGCGCTTCATCACGCCGCCGGCCAGCGTCACCGCAGGTGCATAGCTGTCGTAGCTCGGATCGAAGCAGATCACTTCATCACCTGGCCGCACCAGTGCGGTAATCGCGGCATACAATGCTTCCGTCGCTCCGGCGGTGACGGTGATATCGCTGTTGGCGTCAGGCTTGTGGCCATAAAGCTCAGCGGTTTTATCAGCAATGGCTTCACGCAGCGGCTGCACACCCGTCATCGGCGCATACTGGTTGGCGCCCTGGCTGACATGATATGCCAGCCGCTCCTGCAAAAAACGTGGGCCGTCAAAATCCGGAAAACCCTGCGACAGGTTAATCGCCTGATACTGCTGCGCCAGTGCGCTCATTTGCGAGAAAATAGTGGTGCCGAGTGCCGGAAGTTTGCTTTCGGGAATCAAGGGTGTCTGACTCATGGCTGGTTGACCTTTCGGGCTGATGTCTGTGAGGTTAAAGCTGGATTATTGCCACTATAGCATAGTGAATTGGCCTGACGCCTCAGGTTAGCGGGACAACGGCAAAGCCGATTCTGAGGGATTATCCTCAGCCCTATAAAACCGCATCTAAGGGGGATCGACTTAAGTTAGTACTAATCCGATAGGTTTTGATGGCGTGTCAGGGTTAAATGACAGGAGAAAACATCATTTTTTAGGAATAACATTAAATTAATTCGTTAGTGCAGTATGTTTGAAGTGTTTTCTCTATCAGGGCAACTTACCCTTTATCCAGTTATTTCCAGCGAGATACCCTCATCTTTATCAGGAATGAGTGGTTTTCCAGCTTTTCATGAATAATTTAATGCATAGCAGGATAATTAATAACTGACTTCCTTTTGCATTGAGTGCGCCAGGTTAATAGTTATAGTTTAAACCTTCTGATTTTACTCTTATGTTATTACCTAATGATGTTAAAGGATTAAGAACAGTAGAGTCCTGTTCTGATGAATGTCAGGGGAGAATAATCAGAAAAAAAATATCGCAATGACATTTAATTTTTTATGGGTGATCTCTAACTCCTTTATTTGATTGGGTAAAGTAAATCTTTATGCGGAAGGCAGGTGACATTATTATTGTTAAATACACGCTGTTGAGGCTTCATTTATTTTTCTGAACAATGCGCGATTATGGTGTTAAATTTACAGTAATAATCATTTTGCGATACTATGTTTTTAGTTATTTGATATTTATAGATTTTATGGCTGTTATTTTTATTTTGGTTGGTGTTTTATGTTGTATTGAGTGGTGGGGTGGGGGTTATTATTATTTTTATGTGCTTGTGTGATTTTTTTTCTTTGCCTCGCGAAGCAAGTGTGTGAATATGACGCCCCGTCAATCATGATGAAAATATGATTGTGGGTTTAGATACTTCAATATAATCGTTCTGTGAAATGGAAGCTCAAATATTACTTATAACATTGGCTATTAATAAGCCCGATGTTTTGCGTCTGGATTTCTGTAGTTTGGAAAGTCAGGGCGATAAGCAATGTAATGGCTATTATTAAATAAGGAAATTTAAAAAATGAAATTGAATGCAATTATGCTGGCAACAGCAATGACTCTGGTTACCTCTTCTGTTGCTTATGCAGCTGGTCAGGGAAGTGGCACTGTGACTTTCGAGGGCGATATTGTTAATGCGCCATGCAGTATTTCTCCAGGAACGACCGACCAGACTATTGCGATGGGTCAGGTCAGTAACAGGGTGCTGACCACTGTTGGAGAATCCACGCCGCAGCCTTTTAACATCGAACTGCAGGGTTGTGATGTTAACACCACCAATGATCAAATTACCTTTACCTTTAATGGACTGGCCGATCCAGCCAATGCCAATTTATTTGCTCTGAATGGTACCGCAAGCGGCGCGGGTATCAGACTGGTTGACCCAGCTGGTAAGGATATTAAACCGCATACTGCTACCGCTCCGCTCAATCTGGGCAATGGTAATGCCACGCTGACATTTAATGCCTCACTCAAACACAGCAATGCTTCAGCCGCTGTGGTTCCAGGACGCTTTAATAGTACTGTGAACTTCGAAGTCGCTTACCAGTAAAATTTAATGAGGATGTCATACTGGCATCCTCATTATTTCTGATTGGCGAGAACGAACTTAGCCAGATTAATCGCGGGCAGGAGAAGTTAATGAATAAAGTAAATTACTTTATTTAAGTTTTCCCTTAACTGCTTTGTGATTCTTTCTGACGGAAACGGACTTTTAATGATGTTCATGGATTTAGAATGACTGAGTTCATTATGTTTTTTTTTCGCAAGCGAAGAATAGTAAATCTGATTGTTTTAAGTTCAGCATTTAGCGGTTTTCCTGTTTACTCCGTTACTGAATTTAATACTGAAGTGCTGGCGACAGGAAAACGTAGCAAAGTAGATCTTTCTCGTTTTTCCGAGCCGCATTCAGTTTTACCCGGCAGTTATTTGCTGGAAATTAAAATAAATCAACAAACGTTCCCTCAACGCACAATTCAGTACTTAACTGATGCAAACAACCCAGGGCAACCGCGGGTCTGTCTGCCACCAGACCTGATTAAGCAAATGGCACTGAAGCCGGAAGCGGCTAAACAAATTACGCTTTGGTACAACGACGCTTGTGCTGATATCAGCGCATTGCCCGGAATTACGGTATCCAACCGCATAGGTCGCGGTGTGCTGGAGATAACCGTACCCCAGGCATGGATGAAATATTCCGACTCGAACTGGACGCCACCAGAGCAGTGGGATAACGGTCTGCCGGGTATTCTGCTGGATTACAATATCAATGCGTTAACCAGCCGCCAGCAGGACAGCAGTATTACCGCGGATAGCCTTACCAGCTACGGTACGCTGGGCAGTAATGCCGGCCCGTGGCGGCTACGAGCTGATTATCAGGCCAGTCTTCAACGTCAGGGCAGCCAGCACAATACGGATTCATCGCTGACTCAGGTTTATGCCTGGCGCGCTTTGCCTGAGTACGCGGCAAAAGTGATGGTTGGAGAGGCATATCTCAACTCAGCGGTTTTCGACAGCTTCCGTTACACCGGGGCGAGTGTCGCCAGCGATGAACGGATGTTGCCGCCAAAGCTGCGCGGCTATGCACCCGAAGTGCGCGGTATCGCGAGAAGTAATGCCAAAGTGACCGTCTCACAACAGGGACGTACCTTGTATGAAACCACCGTGCCGGCAGGCCCTTTTGTGATTCAGGATCTGAGCAGTTCGGTACAAGGGCGGCTCGAGGTTAAAGTAGAAGAACAAGATGGCTCAATATCCAGTTTTCAGATTGATACAGCGACCATTCCTTACCTGACGCGTCCCGGCTATGTGCGTTATAACGTGGCGCTGGGCCAACCTTCCACGCCTGATCATCAACTTCGCGGGCCGATTTTTTCCTCCAGTGATTTTTCCTGGGGGATAACGAATGCCTGGTCGCTGTTTGGTGGAGCATTGATTGGCGGCGACTATAACGCTGCCTCATTAGGCCTGGGGCGTGATTTAAATGTGTTTGGTGCGTTATCAGCAGATGTGACTCAGTCTTATGCACGTTTGCCAAATGCCCCTGTAGCCACTGGCAAATCATTTCGTCTGAATTATGCCAAACGTTTTGAAGAATTAAACAGCCAGATCACGTTTGCTGGTTATCGATTTTCGCAACGTAATTTTATGAATATGCAGCAGTTTTTGCAGGCAAATTACCGTGACGAAATGTTTACGCGCCAGGATAAAGAGCTTTATACCCTCACTGCCAATAAAACGTTTATGGCAGATGACAGTGCACAGGCAATAACGGTTTATCTGAGTTATTCGCACCAGACTTACTGGGATTCCCGCTCGGTCAATCGTTACGGGCTTTCTGCCAGCAGAATGTTCAATCTGGCGGGAATTAGTGGCATCAGCGCATCGTTATCCGCTTATCGCAGTGATTATCAGGGGCGTACTGACGACAGCGCAATGTTAAACGTTACGCTGCCGCTGGGCGATCATCGACGTATCGGTTATAGCCTTCAGACCAACAATAATGAAATTACCCAGAGTGCTTCCGTGGATGATTTCAGCGACTTAAATAACAGCTGGCAGCTGCGGGCCGGCCACAATCAGACGGGCAAGCTCATGTCGAGCGCCTGGTACTCCCACTCTGCACCTTCCGGCACATTGAATGCCAATGTTGGCTGGCAACAGGATAGTTATACCTCGCTGGGCGCGACCCTGCGGGGCGGCGTAACTGCCACCCGACACGGCATTGCTGCTCATCAGAATAGCGGTAATGGCGGCAGCCGATTGATGCTGGATACCGATGGTGTCGCCGGAGTACCGATTAATAATGGGCGCGCGTACAGCAATCGTTATGGTCTGGCGGTGATCTCTGACGTCAGCAGCTACTACAACGTTGATACACGTATTGATGTCAACCAGTTGAGTGATGATGTTGAAGCAACCCGTGCGGTAGTGCAAAGCACGTTGACCGAGGGGGCGATTGGCTACCGTCACTTTGAAGTGGTTCAGGGATATAAAGTGCTTGCCACCATTCGCCTGGACGACGGCAGTGAGCCGCCATTTGGCGCCACAATAATGACAGCAAAAGGCCGCGAGGCGGCGTTAGTCAACGAAAAAGGCGTGGCGTATCTGACCGGCATCAAGCCCGGAGAGAAACTGACACTTTTCTGGCAGGGCCAACCGCAATGCACCCTTAGCCTGCCTGCAAGCGAAAAGCCTCTTACCCGGCTGTTACTGCCCTGTAATGCACTTTAAATGAAATCACACCCGTGGGAGTCAAATTGTATGATGAAGTCGGTAAACCTCAATTTAATCGCCGCAGGCTTGCTGTGGGGAACTGTGATTCCACATGCCAGCGCAGCTATAACATTGGATCGTACCCGCGTTATATATGTTAGCGATCAGAAGTCTATCAGTATAAATATTACCAATGAGAATAAACAATATCCTTTCCTTGCCCAGGCGTGGCTGGATGATGCTCAGTTACAGTCCATTGACGGCCCATTGATGGTTCTGCCGCCTATTCAGCGCGTTGAGCCGGGTGAAAGTAGCGTGGTGCGGATAACTCAGCTCCCTGAGGCCAGCCAATTGCCGCAGGATCGTGAGTCGCTGTTCTATTTTAATCTGCGAGAAATACCGCCAAAAAGTGAGCAGCCCAATTCTTTACAGCTGGCACTACAGACCAAAATTAAAGTGTTCTATCGACCAAAAGCGATTGTGGCAGCGAAAGATGCAGTGTGGCAGGAGAAGCTGGTATTCCGTCAGACCAGTACAGGTTTGATTGTGGAAAATCCGACACCGTTTTACGTCACGTTGCTTAATATGAAGCAAACAACCAAAAAGTCGGAAGGGGAAAAGGTTGATGAATTTAAAGCGCTAATGATAGCGCCGAACTCATCAGAAACCCTGGCGCTACCCAATTTAAAGCTTAGCAGCTTTACGGTGAGTTATATCAACGATCATGGTGGTTACCCGCAGTTACATTTTACCTGCAGTAACCAACTTTGCCGCGTTACGCCAGCCAGTAAAAAGTAAAAGGATAAACTTATGGGAATTTCTGGCTTGAGAATAAACAAAATTAAATCTGACTGGGGCACAGGGCGGCTGATATTTATTCTACTGTGTTTTCTGGGTGTCAGTTTTAAAACGCAGGCACTGGAATGCTATATGAATGTGCCTGGTGGTACAACGGAAGAAGTTGTGGATATAGGTACGCTGAAGGTACCGGCTACCTTGCCAGTCGGCAGCCGGTTATGGACCTCAGAAGAGAGGACCCGTACCGTGGTTTGTAAGGCATACGAAAATGTTCCTGCGGAATATGTCTATTTTTATCCAACGCCGAACCAGCCTGTTTTCGCGCCGGGGATTAAGATGGGGATTATATATAACGGTGCCGATTTGGGGATCAATAATAATAAGAAGCGAACAGATATATATGCCAATAAGGACAATTGGACGACCGCGACTATCAGATTTCAAATTTATCTTGAAAAAAGCGGAACTATCAATCCCGTTACCACAGACAGGGTGCAAGCTTTACAGTTGGATGGTGAATATGGAATTAATAATCAACCGGGTAAGAACTACAGCTTCTTTTTAACCGGCATGACGAAAATTGAGGTTATTCAATGCGCGGTATCAATCAATCTGGATAATCCCTCAGGCGTGAATTTTGGCACCTTGCCAGTTTGGGCGGCAGGTAAAGGGGAAATCGTTCGGAAAGATTTTAACCTGAGCATCAGCAAAAACAGTTGCTCTGAAGATTTTCAACTGGATGCCGACTTCACTGTAGTCAATGGCAGCCTGCTGGATGCTACCGGTCTGAATATGGATAACGGTTCGGTTATGCGCATCCGTGATAACAGCAATCCAAAGTGGATTGAATATAATCAGTTTCAGCCTTTTGCCGATATGACGGGGCGTGATTCTGTGTCCAAGAATTATTCTGCGGTGTTAGAAGCGACAGCAGATGGTCAGGAAGGCGATTTTAGTAAGAGCCTAATCTTGCGAATTAACTATCTGTAATGGAGCCAGGATGAAACATTTATTGATTAGCGCGATCCTGTTCAACATGGGAACTGTTCTTTCGCCGGCTGCATTTGCCGCCGATCTACAGATAGACTTTAGCGGTAGCGTTGTCGCCACTCCCTGTAATATCGATCCTGCGTCGCAGGCTCAGAAAGTGAACATCGGCTCGGTGGTCGATAAAATTATTTATCGCGATGGTCACACTGCGCAAATACCGTTCGAGATTAAACTTACTGGTTGTTCCACCAATGTAAGACAATCGGTTAATGTCACATTTACCGGTACGGAAGATCCTGTTTTGCCCGGAAAACTAATAATTAATAAAGGCGATAATGGTGTGGCACTGGCATTGTTTGACGAAAATAATGCCGCGCTGAATCTGGGAACTGCCACAGCTCCGATCGGGTTACAGACCGGTGAAACTATCCTCTCATTTTCCGCGAATGTGATCGGGCATCCGGACGCTATTCGCGATAAAACGGTGACGGCAGGGGCATTTAGTTCAGTGGCTAACTTTGAGCTTAGTTATAATTAGGGATAGTTTTCGGTGACAGTAAACATTACGCGAGTGACAGGTTGTATTCTGGCAGGGTATTTATTGATTGCTATGCATATCCACTGGCCGAATCGTGGTGGTAGCGGTTTTTATCTGCCCTGGAATATGGTTGGAATCATAGTGATGATGCTGGTGATAATAATTACCATGCGATTCTCTGGTTCCCCTCTATTCTCTTCGCGGCTATTTTCCGCTTTGTTAGTTGGCGGGGTGATTTTGCTGTTGCCCGCGCTGTGGAGTGCAGAACCGTGGCTTAGCGAAGTGATGCCGCGCCAGCTGGGATTACTGAGCGGTATATTGTTCTACTTTGCTTTGTTGCAAATTCCGCTCGATCATCGCTGGCGTCAGCGGCTGCTTTTATTGCTTCTGACAGCCGTTTTCATTGAAGCTATTTTAGGGCTGGTACAATATATTCTGCTGCAAAATTACAGTGGCAGCTGGATGGGATTTGATACGAACTATACCCGGCCCTACGGTATTTTCCAGCAGGTTAATGTGATGGCCAGTTTTATGGCATCCGGCCTGGCGCTGGCGCTCTGTTTGCTGGGGCGCAGGCAAACCAAAGGCCGCATCAGTCAGGGATTGATTGCTGGCGTGCTGGTACTGGCGCCGCTGCTTTTAATGATGATTCTCTCACGCGTGGGGTTGCTGGCAGCAATCTTACTGACACCCTTGCAGTTGATCATATTGTGGCATAGTCACCCACGCCGCATGATGTATGCCCTGGCGCTGATCGCCAGCGGCGTGCTCTGCGGTGTGGTACTGATGCTGCTTAATGGTGCCGCGCGTGAAGTGACTTCAGCAGCGCCAGTGCTGTACCGGCTAATTTACTGGCAGGAAGCACTGCGGATGATTGCTGAGCGTCCATGGCTTGGATGGGGCTATGGGCACTTTGAGCATGATTTTATTAATCATTTCAATATTAATTACAATATTGAGAGCGTCTCCCATCCGCACAATGAATTGCTGTATTGGGGAGTTGAAGGTGGCCTGTTAAGCCTGACAGGGATTGCCGTCATCACTTGGGGCGGCTGGTTATTGCTGCGCCGTATGCGTCCTCGCTTGCTTCGCCCGGGAGTATGGCTGGCAACGCTGCCGATTTTGCTGCATATGATGTTGGAATATCCGCTGTATCAGTCTGCCGCTCATGCTGTAATGCTATTGTTGCTGCTGCGGGTGTGTGATGTTCGCCGTCAAAATGAGATGCCATTGCAAATCCAGCCGCTTCTGCGCATTGGGATCGGTGCCATCGCCGCGTTGTTAATGCTGTATATGCTGAACGGTTTGCACAGCTCATTAATTATTACCGCAGTAGAAAAAACGGGTTTGCAGCAGTTTGACGCGATGTCAAAGGTGATGACTCCAACCCCCTGGCAAGCTCGTTACGACTTTGATGTTCAGCTTCACCAGATGATGAATTACTCGCAAACTCAGGATCCTGAGATTTTGCAGGGATATCAGCGTTGGGCGGAGAATGAAATCCGCGTGCGGCCCGATGCCAATACCTACTTTAACTTAATTCAGATCAGTAGAGTGTTGAATCAGTTAACACGCGCCGCGCAGTTAAAGCGGCAGGCTCAGAAATTATATCCGCAAGACAGTCGTTTCTGGTAACACGGTTAAGCGACATCGCTTTTTCTCGCTTCATTTCATCAAAGCCCGATGTTAGTATTTGGCAATCAAGACGCTTAGACGTCTAAATATCAAAAAGTATACTACCGCAACTCCCTGAAAAATAAGGAAAGGCATGACGGTTTTAGCGCAATTAGACCAGCTGGTTGAGGCCTGCCACTGGATCGGTGCCAAGGGCTGGGCACCGGCAACCGGTGGCAATATGTCTGTTCGCCAGGATGAAAGCAGCTGCTTACTCAGTGAATCGGGCAAGGACAAAGGCAGTATGACCCGCGATGATTTTATTCAGGTTGAAATCGCCACTAACCGGGTACCATCCGGGCGTAAGCCGTCGGCGGAAACCGGCCTGCATACTTTGATTTATCGCCTGTTTCCTGAGGCCGGGGCGGTTTTGCATACCCATACCGTCAATTCTACCGTGCTGTCACGGGTTGAGAAGGGCGCGGCGCTGGTGCTACAGGGCTATGAAATGCAAAAAACGCTTGCCGGTCAGCAGTCACATCTCGACAGCGTCTCGATTGCACTGTTCGATAACGATCAGGATATTGATGGGCTGGCAAAACGTATTGAGCAGTTTGCCCAGAACAATCCGCTGCGCTACGGCTTTCTGCTGCGCGGCCACGGTTTGACCTGCTGGGGCAAAGACGTCAACGAGGCTAAGCGCCATCTTGAAGGGCTGGAGTTCCTGTTTTTATGTGAGATGCAACGCCGTCTGCTGGAGGCCAAATGATTCGTGCGATTGTCACCGATATTGAAGGCACGACCAGCGATATTCGCTTTGTCCATAACGTACTGTTTCCTTATGCCCGTCAGCATCTGCAAAGCTTTATTGTGCAGAACCAGCAACAGCCAGCAGTCAGCAGCACGTTAAACGATCTGCGTCAGGAGATTGCTCAGCCCGAAGCCAGCATCAAGCAGCTAACTGAGACGCTGTTTTCCTTTATGGATGAAGATCGTAAATCCACCGCGCTGAAAGCGCTGCAGGGGATGATCTGGCGTGAGGGCTATCTGAATGGCGATTTTAAAGGCCATCTCTATCCGGACGTCCTGCCCGCCTTTAAACAGTGGCAATCACAGGGCATTGCACTTTACGTTTATTCATCCGGTTCGGTTGCTGCGCAGAAATTGTTATTTGGATATAGCGACGAAGGTGATATTACTTCGCTATTCAGCGGCTATTTCGATACCCATGTTGGCGCTAAGCGCGAAGTCGACGCCTATCGTAATATCGCCAGCCAGATCGATCTTCCCGCCAGTGAACTGCTGTTCTTATCCGATATCCATCAGGAACTGGATGCCGCACAGCAGGCAGGCTGGCACACCGTGCAGTTAATTCGCGGCGAGGCGGATGCAGAGAGCATCCATCGTCAGGTAAACCGTTTTGATCAGATCAACCTGGAGCTGTTTTCCTTATGAGTGCACTGACTATATTCACCGATACCGAAGCCACGCAGCCGGTGTGGCACAGTACTGATGCTGAAGAAATTCGTCAGCAGCTGAACGCCAAAGAAGTGCGCTTCGAGCGCTGGGAAGCCGATCGCGATCTGGGTGAAAATCCCGATGCAGAAACGGTGATCAATGCTTATCAGCATGCGATCGATCGGCTGGTGGCTGAAAAGGGCTATCAGAGTTGGGATGTGATCAGTATGCGTGCGGATAACCCGCAGAAAGAGGTGCTGCGCACCAAGTTTCTTTCCGAGCATACCCATGGCGAAGATGAAGTGCGTTTTTTTGTTGAGGGGGCGGGGCTGTTCTGTCTGCATCTCGACGGTAAGATCTACCAGATCCTGTGTGAGAAGAACGATCTGATCTCGGTGCCGGCCGGAACGCCGCACTGGTTTGATATGGGTTCCTCGCCGCACTTTACCGCGATTCGTATTTTCGATAATGCCGAAGGCTGGATCGCTAATTTTACCGGCGACAATATTGCTGACGCCTATCCACGCCTGCCTTAATATTTCGGGCGGCATTTTCGCCGCCCGTGCCGCTGGCTAACCGCGCGGCTGAAAAATTCCGTCAGTAACCTGCGCTGGCGTCACCACACCGGTATCCAGTATCCAGCCGCTAATCAGCGCCGCAGGCGTGACGTCAAACGCCGGGTTATAGACGCTGGCATTTTCTGGTGCCCACTGCACATCACCAAAACTGCCAGCGACGCCGGTAACTTCACGCGCATCACGCTGCTCAATGGGAATCGCCGCGCCGTCAGGGCACTGGCTGTCGAGTGTGGTATGCGGTGCCGCGACATAGAACGGAATGCGGTGATAGTGCGCCAGCACCGCCAGACTGTAAGTGCCTATCTTATTCGCCACATCGCCGTTAGCGGCAATGCGGTCGGCACCGACCCAGACAGCATCAACCTGTTGTTGCGCCATCAGGCTGGCCGCCATCGAATCACAAATCAGCTGATAAGGCACCCCCAGCTCACCCAGTTCCCAGGCGGTAAGACGGCCGCCCTGTAACAGCGGACGGGTTTCATCGACCCAGACATTTGCCACTTTGCCCTGCTGATGGGCAAGCGCAATCACGCCTAACGCCGTGCCGACACCAGCAGTGGCTAATCCGCCGGTATTGCAGTGCGTCAGCAGGCGACTGCCGGATTTAATCAGCGCGTTACCGGCCTCGGCGATGCTGTTGCACAGCGCTTTATCCTCTTCCACCAGGCGTAATGCTTCAAAGCTCAGGGCAGTAACGAAATTCTTCTGCGCCAGCGCCTGTTTCATACGATCAAGATTATTCATCAGGTTCACCGCCGTCGGCCGTGATGCACGCAGCACTTCCAGCGCGTCTGCCAGCTGGTTTTGTGGCATGCCACCTTCTGCCAGCAAAGCCAGCAGCAGGCTGGCAGACAGGCCGATCAGCGGAGCGCCACGTACGCGCAGCGCCTTGATATGGCCGACCAGCGTGGCAACGTCGGGCGTCGGGCACCAGATCTTTTGTTGCGGCAGCGCCTGTTGGTCAAGGATCCAAAGCTGATTGTCACGGACTTGTAAGCTGGTAGTGCTGAGTGTCTGCATGTGATTTAAATCCCTGTTGCGTTAATGCTGCATATTGTGCCAACATGCAAAGCGGATGTATAGACGTCTGAACGGCTTGTTCTGATTATAAAAGTATAAAAAGTGTTGAGAGGAAGAAGGCAATGTCGCAATACCGTACGTTCACTGCCACCGATGCTGTGGAATATGCCCGACAATTTGGCGGTCTGAGCGATCCCGCTTCGCTGGTGGACGCACAGGAAATTGGCGATGGTAACCTTAACCTGGTGTTCAAGATTTTCGATAACGCAGGGCAGAGCCGGATTATCGTTAAGCAGGCGCTGCCTTATGTGCGCTGCGTAGGCGAATCCTGGCCGCTGACGCTGGACCGTGCGCGGCTGGAAGCGGAAACGTTGCAGGTGCACGGTAGTTTCTGTCCGCAGCACACCGTCAAAATTCTCCATTTCGATACCGATCTCGCGGTTATGGTGATGGAAGATCTCTCTGATCATGCCATCTGGCGCGGTGAGTTGGTTAAAGGCAGTTATTATCCGCAGGCGGCAAAACAGCTGGGTGAATATCTGGCGCAGACATTGTTCCACACTTCTGATTTCTTCCAGCACCCGCACGCCAAAAAAGCCGATGTGATCCGGTTTACCAATCCCGAGCTGTGCGAAATGACTGAGGATCTGTTCTTTAACGATCCCTATCAGGTGCATGAACGTAATGCTTATCCGCCATCGCTGGAGGAGTATGTTGCCACGCTGCGGGATGATGCCGAGCTGAGAATAGCCGTCGCCGGGCTAAAACATCGTTTTCTGTCGCAGGCGGAAGCGCTGCTGCACGGTGATATCCACAGCGGCTCGATCTTTGTTACGCAGGAAAGCCTGAAAGCCATTGATGCTGAATTTGGTTTCTATGGCCCGATTGGCTTTGACGTAGGCACTGCGTTGGGCAATCTGCTGATTAACTACTGCGCGTTGCCGGGCCTGCTGGCTGCGCGTGAAGCGGCGGCGGGTCGCGAACAGCGCTTAACCGATGTGCGTGAAGTGTGGCAGGCGTTTACCGCACGTTTCCTCGCGCTGGCGGCAGAGAAAACCCGCGACCAGGCTCTGGCGTATCCGGGCTATGCCGAGGCGTTTTTGCAGAAGGTATTGCAGGACACGATTGGATTTTGTGGTACTGAACTGATTCGTCGTACCGTTGGTATCTCTCAAGTGGCGGATATCAAGAACATCGATCACCAGCCGATGCGTGAAGAGTGTTTACGTCATGCGATTAGCTTAGGTAAAACGCTGATTCTGGCGGCACCTCACGTGCAGGATATTGATGCACTGATTGCCCGGATTCGTCAGAACGGTTGATTGGGGTACATATAATTAAAACGGGCGGCGGGAACGCCGCCCTGGAGGAGTATTTACGCCGCCTCAATCTTTCTCGCCGGTTTTTCTTCCTTTAGCGGCTGAGTCGCCAGCGCTTCGGCGTCAAAGTCATCGACGTTAATCGAGCGCAGACGGCTCTGCTCCGCACGATTCAGCGTTTGCGCTTCCTGTTCATTGATCCAGCCTTCCTGCAAACCACGTGTTGCCAGTTTATCCAGCCGGGTAAACGACAGATTTTTCTTCAGCTGTTTGCACAGGCGGTCGTGAATCACTTCTGCCGCCATCACATCCTGCAACGCCTCTTCCAGCTGACCTGCCGGGTTATTTTCACCAGGCGTCAGATACTGACCCCGGCCTAAACGGCTGCGTGTCGCCGACGGCAGTTGCAGAATTCGCGCCAGTTTATGATCGAGACGATCAGACGGGGCGCGACAGTGACGGCCGGTCGGGAAAATCACCACGCGCAGCACGCCAGCCACCAGACGATTCGGGAAGTTGCGCAGCAAGTCATCAATGGCGATCTCTGCCTGATTCAGTGCATCCTGCACGCCCCAGTGCACCAGCGGCAGATCCGCTTCGTTGCGACCTTCATCTTCATAGCGTTTCAGCGCCGCCGAAGCCAGATACAGCTGACTGAGAATATCGCCCAGTCGCGCCGAAATTCGTTCACGACGTTTCAGACTGCCGCCCAGCACCGACATCGATATATCCGACAGTAACGCAAGGTTGGCGCTGATGCGGTTCAGATGCTGATAGTAACGGCGGGTGGCGTCGCGGGTCGGCGTTTTACTGGTGCGCCCGCCGGTCAGGCCCAGCCACAGGCTGCGCATTTTATTACTGCCAACGTGACCAATATGGCTGAACAGTGCGCGATCAAAAGCATTAACGTCATTGCTCTGCGCCGCCGCCATTTCCTGCAATACATACGGATGACAGCGAATCGCCCCCTGGCCAAAGATAATCATACTGCGGGTCAGGATATTGGCACCTTCAACGGTAATCGCAATCGGTGCGCCCTGATAAGCGCGGGCGAGGAAATTACCGCTGCCGAGCATAATGCCTTTGCCACCGGCGATATCCATGGCATCGACAATGGCGCGCTGACCGCGATGAGTACAGTGATATTTAACAATCGCCGACAGCACCGCCGGTTTTTCTCCCAGCACGATGCCATAAGTAATCAGCGATGCCGCCGCGTCCATCACGTAAGCATTACCGGCGATGCGCGCTAATGGCTCTTCAATCCCTTCCATTTTGCCGATGGGCAGTTTGAACTGACGACGAATATGCGCGTAAGCACCTATTGCCAGCGCGATAGTTTTTACGCTACCGGTTGAGTTGGAGGGCAGGGTAATACCGCGACCGACGGACAGGCATTCCACCAGCATGCGCCAGCCCTGGCCGGCCATTTTTGGCCCACCGATGATGTAATCGATCGGAACGAAAATATCCCGGCCCTGCGTCGGACCGTTCTGGAACGGCACGTTAAGCGGGAAGTGGCGACGGCCAATTTCCACACCCGGCGTGCTGGTCGGAATCAGCGCACAGGTAATGCCCAGATCTTCGCTGTCACCCAGCAGATGTTGCGGATCCGACAGTTTGAACGCCAATCCCAGCACGGTAGCAATAGGTGCCAGCGTAATATAGCGCTTGTTCCAGGTCAGGCGCATGCCCAGCACCTGTTGGCCCTGCCAGTCGCCCATGCAGACCACGCCGATATCGGGAATCGCGCCGGCATCGGAGCCCGCTTCCGGGCTGGTCAGGGCAAAGCATGGAATCTCCTGACCGCGCGCCAGCCGTGGCAGATAGTGATCTTTCTGCTCTTCAGTACCGTAATGCTGCAGCAATTCGCCCGGGCCGAGTGAGTTCGGCACGCCAACGGTAATCGCCAGAATACCCGATATCCCGGCCAGTTTTTGCAGTACCTGCGCCTGGGCGTAAGCGGAAAATTCCAGCCCGCCATACTCTTTTTGGATGATCATGGCGAAGAAGCGATGTTCTTTCAGATACGCCCACAGCTCCGGCGGCAGATCGGCCATCTCATGGGTGATCTGAAAGTCATTGGCCATACGGCAGGCTTCGGCTACCGGACCATCAAGGAATGCCTGCTCGGCTTCCGTCAGGCGCGGCTGCGGATAATTGTGCAGTTTTTCCCAGTCAGGATTGCCGCGAAACAGATCGCCTTCCCACCAGGTGGTACCGGCATCAATGGCTTCTTTTTCAGTGCGCGACATGGGTGGCATGACTTTCTGAAAAGTTTGCAGCATCGGTTTAGAGAACATCGCCCGGCGTACCGACAGCAGATTAAACGGCAGCAGGATAAGTACCAGTGGCACCAGTAGCCATGGCGTCCAGAGTGATAACATCGCCATAGCCGCCGTCCACACCAGTAGAATCAGGCTACTGAGCATCAGATTTACGCGGTGATAGAAGAGTGCGCCTGTCAGCACAATCGTCGCGATAATACTGAGAACCATCATAATGAACCGCTCCGTAAGTAGTAAGAGGTCTGACCTGTTGAAACCGTTACTACAGGTTTAGAGCAGATAAGGTTTGTTAGCAATGTGTTTACATAATAATTACAACCTGGCTCACACTCCGGCCGCATCAAAAGTCAAAGCTGCCGCTAGTGCTGCGCGATGCTTTTCGCTTACCCCCCATTCCGGTAAACTTGGCGCTGACTCTCTTTCCTCCAAAGGACATCCCTATGTACCAGGATATTATTCGTTCAGAGCTAAATGAAGCCGCCGATACCCTTAATAAATTTCTGAGCGACGATGCCAACATCCATGCCATTCAGCGTGCAGCGGTGCTGCTGGCTGACTCCTTTAAAGCCGGTGGCAAAGTGCTCTCCTGCGGTAACGGCGGTTCACATTGCGATGCAATGCACTTCGCGGAAGAGCTGACCGGCCGTTATCGTGACAACCGTCCGGGCTACCCGGGGATTGCCATTTCTGACGTCAGTCATATCTCCTGCGTCAGCAATGACTTCGGTTATGATCACGTGTTCTCACGTTATATTGAAGCGGTAGGCCGCAGCGGTGATGTGCTGCTGGGTATTTCTACTTCCGGCAACTCTGCGAACGTGATCAAAGCGATTGAAGCGGCACGGGCGCAGGGGATGAAAGTGATCACCCTGACCGGCAAAGACGGCGGTAAAATGGCTGGATCAGCAGACGTGGAGATTCGCGTACCGCATTTCGGCTATGCTGACCGTATTCAGGAAATTCACATTAAAGTGATTCATATCCTGATTCTGTTAATTGAAAAAGAGATGGTCAAGTAAGCCACGCCTTTCCCCCGCCTGCGGGGGAATTTACTGATTTCGAGGTCATCACTATGTGCGAACTGCTCGGGATGAGCGCAAACGTCCCAACGGACATCTGCTTTAGCTTTACCGGCCTGGTGCAACGTGGTGGGGGGACCGGGCCGCATAAAGACGGTTGGGGAATTACCTTTTACGAAGGTAAAGGGTGCCGCACATTTAAAGATCCGCAGCCGAGTTATAATTCGCCGATTGCGCGGCTGGTGCAGGACTATCCAATTAAATCACACTCGGTAGTGGCGCATATTCGTCAGGCTAACCGCGGTGAAGTCTCGTTGGAAAATACCCATCCGTTTACCCGTGAGGTGTGGGGGCGCAACTGGACCTATGCTCATAATGGTCAGTTGAAAGGCTATCGCGGGCTGGAAACCGGTCAGTTCCGTCCGATTGGTGAGACCGACAGTGAGAAGGCATTCTGCTGGCTGCTGCATAAGCTGACCAGCCGTTATCCGCGTACGCCGGGCAACTGGCCGGCGGTATTTCGTTATATTGCTGAACTGGCGGCGGAACTGCGCGAGAAAGGCGTATTTAATATGCTGCTGTCGGATGGGCGTTATCTGATGGCGTTCTGCTCGACCAATCTGTTCTGGATCACCCGTCGTGCGCCGTTTGGCAAAGCCAAATTGCTCGATCAGGATGTGGAAATTGATTTTCAGAAGCAGACCACGCCAAATGACGTGGTCACAGTGATCGCGACACAGCCGCTAACCGGCAATGAAACCTGGAACAAAATTGAACCCGGAGAGTGGGTGCTATTTTGTCTTGGTGAGCGCGAAGAATGATCCAGATGGTGCTGACGGGTCGCTAATTATCGGGCTGCCATTCAGCACATATTTGCCAGAGTTTACGCTGACGTTGGGCGGCTGGCGATGCTCAACAAAATAGGCATATCCCGGCTGCAACTGCTTCCAGAACGCAGCAAAGTATGAGTTGCGATGGCGCTGCATATTACTTTCCGTCATGCGGAATGGATAAATACTGACGCTAATCTCTGACTGACCGTTTCGCAGTGCCGCATTGACGTAAGTAAAGATCTCATCCATATAGGCGTTTGTCATGGCATAGCAGCCGACTGACACGCAATCACCATGAATCATCAGATATTTACCGTCATAGCCCTGCTGACGATCGTACTCATTAGGAAAACCGATATTGATGGCGCGATAAAATCGACTGTCCGGTTTTAACTGGCGCTGGGTAACGGTGTAGAAACCTTCCGGGCTTTTAAAATCGCCCTGACGCTGCTTTGGGCCCAGCCCGCCGGAAAAATTACAGATGCGATAGCTATCCAGCAGGCGATATTCGTTGCCGATTTTTCCGTACAGTTCCAGCATCCGCTCTTCTTTGAAGATTTGCAGATAAACCGGCGTACCGATTAATTGTTTCTTTAACTCTTTGCTTACCGGAGCCAACGGCTGAACAGGTTCAGATACGGTGGCCATGCTGACGGCTGGCATAAAAATCATCGCAAACAGCAGTGCGATTTTGCCCATTCGTTTTCCCTTGAAATAGAGGGTTTGAAGTGCGACGTCTGGCGACGTCTGGTACATGCATTATCGGAAAAATCCGCTTTCGCTGCGCAACATTAACATTGTCTATTTTTTTATCAAGATGCTGACTGAGAATAATCCCGCCAGCTGTGAGACTTATCCCCTTTACGGCGGGTATTTCGGCCAATTGAATGGTTATCTTACCCACTTGAATCCTGTCTTTTTGACTGTATACTTATACAGTAATGCCGGAGGAGGGATATGCGTAAAATCATTCACGTTGATATGGACTGCTTTTTCGCTGCGGTCGAAATGCGCGACAATCCTGCTTTGCGTGATATCCCGATTGCCATTGGCGGTAGCCAGAAACAGCGCGGTGTTATCAGCACGGCCAATTATCCGGCACGTAAATACGGCGTCCACAGCGCCATGTCTACCGCGATGGCGCTGAAACTCTGCCCGCATCTGAAAGTTGTTCCTGGCCGCTTTGACGCTTATAAAGCCGCTTCCAGCCATATTCGTGAAATCTTCTCGCGTTACACTTCATTAATCGAGCCGCTGTCGCTGGATGAGGCGTACCTGGATGTCACCGACAGTGAGCATTGTCACGGCTCTGCCACCTTAATGGCGCGGGAAATTCGGCAGAGTATTGAGCGTGAGCTTAATCTCACCGCTTCGGCCGGTATCGCGCCGATTAAATTCCTTGCCAAAATCGCTTCGGATTTAAATAAGCCCAATGGCCAGTTTGTGATTACTCCGGAACAGATGCCGGCATTTTTACAGACCTTGCCGCTGGTTAAAATTCCCGGCGTGGGGAAAGTGACGGCAAAGAAGCTGGAAGAGCAGGGGCTTTACAGCTGCGCTGATGTGCAAAAAAGCGACCTGGCGATGCTGCTCAAACGTTTTGGTAAATTTGGTCGGGTACTGTGGGAGCGCAGTAACGGGATTGACGATCGCGAAGTGATTACCGAGCGCGAGCGTAAGTCGCTGGGGGTTGAGCGCACCCTATCGGAAGATATTCACAGCTGGGAAGCCTGTCTGAAGATCCTCGATTATCTGTACGAAGAGCTGGAGCGTCGGCTGACGGCGATTAAACCGGATCGACATATTGCGCGGCAGGGCATTAAACTGAAATTCAGTGATTTTCAACTGACCACCCAGGAGCATGTCTGGCCGGTTCTGAATAAAGATGATCTTATCGGTCTGGCAAAAAAAACCTGGGACGAACGCCGCGGTGGACGTGGCGTGCGGCTGGTGGGCGTGCATGTCACTTTACTTGATCCGCAGCTGGAGCGTCAGCTGTTACTGGGGTTGTAAGATTAAAGGCAATCCCTGTCAGTATCCATTTCATAAATAGCAGTGATAGTTTTTGCCAGATTGCCAGAGATCAAGGTCAGAGCCGACAATAGTATTGATACTTAGCAATTCTATTAATTATCAGGATTACTTTATGTAAACCGTTCTCCATTTCATTCAGAAGAGAGAAACCGCAATGAGCAAAAAAGGCCTCACCACCGCTGCAGGCGCACCGGTTGCCGATAATAATAATTCGATGACCGCCGGACGTCGCGGCCCAATGCTGTTACAGGACGTTTGGTTTCTGGAAAAGCTGGCACACTTTGACCGCGAAGTGATTCCTGAGCGTCGTATGCATGCGAAAGGTTCCGGCGCTTATGGCACCTTTACCGTCACTCATGATATTACCCGCTTTACCCGCGCAAAAATTTTCTCTGATATTGGTAAAAAAACCGACCTGTTTATCCGTTTTTCAACCGTTGCGGGTGAACGCGGCGGTGCTGATGCAGAGCGAGATATTCGTGGCTTCTCACTGAAATTCTATACTGAAGAAGGTAACTGGGATCTGGTCGGGAATAATACCCCGGTATTTTATCTGCGCGATCCGCTGAAATTCCCCGATCTGAATCACGTGGTAAAACGCGATCCACGCACCAACTTGCGTAACCCGACGTATAAATGGGATTTCTTCTCTCAACTGCCTGAATCGCTGCATCAGCTGACCATCGACGCCAGCGATCGCGGATTGCCGAGCTCTTATCGTCATGTCCACGGTTTCGGTAGCCACACTTACAGCTTTATCAACGATCGGCAGGAACGCTTCTGGGTTAAATTCCATATGAAATGCCAGCAAGGCATTCAGAACCTGATGGACGATGAAGCCGAGCAGTTAATCGGTAAAGACCGTGAAAGTTCACAACGCGATCTGTATGACGCTATCGAAGCCGGTAATTTCCCGCGCTGGAAGTTTTATATTCAGGTGATGCCGGAAGCCGAAGCTTCGCAAACGCCGTACAATCCTTTTGATCTGACCAAAGTATGGCCGCACGGTGATTATCCGTTGATTGAAGTGGGTGAGTTTGAGCTGAACCGTAATCCGGAAAACTACTTTGCTGAGGTTGAGCAGGTGGCAATGAGTCCGGCAAATGTGGTGCCGGGCATTGGTTTCTCTCCAGACCGCATGTTGCAGGGTCGCCTGTTCTCTTATGGTGATGCGCATCGTTACCGTTTAGGGGTGAATCATCATCAGATTCCGGTCAATGCACCGCGCTGCCCGTTCCATAATTACCATCGTGATGGCGCAATGCGCATTGACGGTAACAGCGGTAATGGCGCCACTTATGAGCCAAACAGCTTTAACGTCTTTCAGGAGCAGCCGGACTTTAGTGAACCACCACTGTCGCTGGAAGGTGCTGCCGATCACTGGAATCATCGCGAAGATGAAGACTACTTCTCGCAGCCACGCGCGTTGTTCAATCTGCTGAGCGATGAGGAGCATCAGCGTATGTTCCAGCGTATCGCGGGTGAACTGAGTCAGGTGCCGGAGTTTATTCAACAACGCCAGATTGCGCTGTTCAGACAGGTCGATGAGGCCTACGGAGCGGGTGTCGAGCAGGCGTTAAGTCAGCTGAAATAATCTACAGGGCGGCGTTTTCGCCGCCCGCAGTTTTCATTACTTCGCAGGGATTACGCGCAGCAGTTCGGTCAGCAGCGTCCAGTACAGGCCAACGCTTTCGATATGCACTTGCTCATCCGGCGAATGCGGACCGGTGATTGTCGGGCCAATAGAAACCATATCCATTTCCGGGTAAGGCTTCTTAAACAGGCCACACTCCAGACCGGCGTGAATCACCTGAATGTTAGGCGTGCGGTTAAACAGCTTCTCATAGGTTTCACGCACCAGCGCCATCACTGGCGAGCTGGCATCAGGCTGCCAGCCCGGATAACCGCCTTTTGGTGCCGTTTTCGCACCGGCCAGTTCACCAAGTGAAGTCAGCATTTCAACCACGTAATCTTTGCCGCTGTCGATCAGCGAGCGAATCAGACAGATGATTTCAGCTTCGTTATCATTGATTGATACCACGCCGAGGTTCAGCGAAGTTTCCACCACGCCTTTCATCACGTCGGAATTGCGGATTACGCCGTTTGGCGTGCTGTTCAGCAGCGCAAGGAAACGGTCACGGCTGCTGTTGGTCAGCGCCTGAGATTCGCTGGCCAGCGGTTCAATCAGCACATTAACATTCTTCTCTTTGGCGCTCAGTTCATTTTGCAGCGTGGCGAGGAAGCCGGTTGCCGCCGCTTTCAGCGCATCGACTTGATCTGCTGCCACTGCCAGTGTGGCAAAGGCTTCACGCGGAATCGCGTTACGCAGCGTGCCGCCGGTGAAGTCGATAAGACGCAGATCCAGCGCTTTCTGAGTAGCCAGAAAACGCGCCAGCAGTTTGTTGGCGTTACCGAGGCCGACATGAATATCGCAACCTGAGTGACCACCTTTCAGACCTTTTACCGTCAGCTTCAGCGTCTCGTAGCCGGCCGGAATAGCTTCACGCTCAACCGGCAGAGTGGTAATGAAATCGATGCCGCCTGCGCAGCCCATATAGATTTCACCTTCCTCTTCGGAATCGGTATTGATCAGGATATCGGCTTGCAGCCAGCCAGCCTGCAGACCAAATGCACCGTCCATGCCGGCTTCTTCAGTCATGGTCAGCAGCACTTCCAGTGGACCATGCTCGACGCTGTCATCGGCCAGCACCGCCAGCGCAGAGGCCATTCCGATGCCGTTATCTGCACCCAGCGTAGTACCGCGCGCTTTCACCCACTCGCCATCAACCCATGGCTGGATCGGATCTTTGGTGAAGTCGTGTACCGTGTCGTTATTTTTCTGCGGCACCATATCCAGGTGCGCCTGTAACGCCACCGGCTTGCGGTTTTCCATTCCCGGCGTGGCCGGTTTACGGATCAGAATATTGCCCACTTTATCGCGGTCAACCCAGAAGCCTTTCTCTTTGGCCCAGGACAGAATATGTTCGGCCAGCGCTTCTTCATGATAAGAGGGATGAGGAATAGAGCAGATTTTGGCAAAAATATCCCACAGCGGCTGTGGTGATAGTTGAGACAGTTCAGACACGATAAGTCTCCTGTTTCGGCAACCGGTTAACCGGTGCGTCGCAAAGTTTCCAGTAAAAGATCGCCGTCAGCGAATCTGACGTGATATGCCAGAGAATACCACCGTTTACCGGGGCTTGCGTAATCAGGCGCGGCAAAAAGCTCCAACCAGCTGCACAGGTGCTGGTTTTTAGTGCTCCAGATCCTTATAATCTCGCGCAACCTTTTCCCACTGCATACTTTTTAAGCCAAGATAGTTGGCCGGGATTCCTTTTATGAGCGAAAAATACGTCGTTACCTGGGACATGTTACAGATCCATGCCCGTAAACTGGCTCAGCGCCTGCTTCCTGTGGAACAATGGAAAGGCATCATCGCGGTCAGCCGCGGCGGTCTGGTTCCTGCATCCCTGTTAGCCCGTGAACTGAACATCCGTTACGTTGATACCGTATGTATCTCCAGCTATGACCACGATAATCAGCGCGAAATGAAAGTGCTGAAACGCGCAGAAGGCGATGGCGAAGGCTTTATCGTGATTGACGACCTGGTCGATACCGGCGGCACCGCGCAGGCAATCCGTGATATGTATCCAAAAGCGCGCTTTGTTACCATCTTCGCTAAACCAGCCGGTCGTCCGCTGGTTGACGATTATGTGGTCGACATTCCGCAAGATACCTGGATCGAGCAGCCGTGGGATATGGGCGTGATGTACATCCCGCCAATCGTTAAAGGTTAATCCTCTGCTTTAATGATCCACATTAAAACAACGCCCGGTTTTACCGGGCGTTGTTGTTTATGCCTGTCGCGTGTTGACTGTCACCAGGCTAAACTGGACTTCCGTCACGCCGTGCAGGAAGGAAAGTGTCACCATGACTTCGAAAAATCTCAGTGAAGAACTGTTCAAGCCGCGCTTTAAGCATCCTGAAACCTCCTCGCTGGTGAAACGCCGTCATCACCCTACATCAGATGTGCATTCGACGCTGGATGGTGAAAGCCATGCTGGCTGGTATCGCATGATTAACCGCCTGATGTGGGCATGGCGCGGTTTGCCGTTACAGGAGATCAGTGAAGTGCTGGCGCGCATTGCCGTCAGTGATGTGGAGCATACCAACGAGAGGCATCTCGATACGGTGATTGGTTATCGCGGCGGCAACTGGATTTACGAGTGGTCAAAGCAGGCGGCGATGTGGCAGCAAAAAGCGATTGAGGCCGAAGATGACGCCGAAGCAGGTGAGTGCTGGTTGCATGCTGCCAACCTGTACAGCATTGCCGCCTATCCACATATTAAAGGCGATGAGCTGGCCGAACAGGCGCAAATCATGGCTAACCGCGCTTATGAAGAGGCGACGCCGCGGCTGGCGGGCGAGCTGAAAGAGCTGGAATTTGCTATTCCTGGCGCCAGTGCGGTTACCGGATTTTTGCATATGCCGAAGCAGATCCCTGCCCCGTATCCGACGGTGATTATGTGTGGCGGCCTCGATACCTTACAAACTGATTATTATCGGTTTTTCCATGACTATCTTGCCCCGCGCGGCATCGCGATGCTGACGCTGGATATGCCGTCGGTTGGCTTTTCGGCAAAATGTAAGCTGACGCATGACACCAGTTTCCTGCATCAGCACGTGCTGCGTGGCCTGGAAAATGTTCCCTGGGTCGATCATACCCGGGTGGCGGTTTTTGGTTATCGCTTTGGTGCCAATGTGGCGGTACGGTTAGCCTATCTTGAATCGTCGCGACTGCGCGCGGTGGCTTGTCTTGGTCCGGTGGTGCACAGTCTGCTGACCGATGCGCAGCGTCAGGATGCGGTGCCGGATATGTACATGGATATGCTCGCCAGTCGTCTTGGTATGGGTAACGCCGGTGACTCTTCGTTGCGCACTGAACTGAGCCGCTACTCGTTAAAAACTCAGGGGCTGCTGGGGCATCGCACGCCGACGCCGATGCTGTCCGGCTATTGGGAAAACGATCCGTTTAGCCCGGTCGAGGACTCACGCTTGATTGTCAGTTCTTCCGCTGATGGAAAACTGCTGCCGATCACTTTCTCTCCGGTTATGAAGAACTTCGACGCGGCGCTGCAACAAATTTGTGACTGGCTGGCCAGGCATTTAGAGAAGTGAGTTGCTATTATTCAACAGTTTGCTAAAACTGTCGCTTCACCAATGGAGGTTTAAACCATGACGTTACCGAGTGGACACCCGAAAAGCCGACTAATGAAACGTTTTGCTGCTCTGGGTCCGTATATCCGCGAGAATAAATGCGATAACGATCGCTTTTTCTTCGACTGTCTGGCAGTTTGCGTCAATGTTAAACCCGCACCTGAAGAGCGTGAGTTCTGGGGCTGGTGGATGGAGTTAGAAGCGCAATCCGATCGCTTTACCTATGAATACCATTTTGGCCTGTTCGATAAAGAAGGTAACTGGAAGCCGACGGCAATCAAAGGTAAAGAGAACAATCAGAAACTGGAAGAGACGCTGCGCAACTTCCATGAACGTCTGAAAGAGCTCTTGGCGGGCATGGAGCTGGGATTAGTTCCGGCGGAGCATTTCAACGATCAGCCGGTAAAACTGACCGCCTGATTTCGCCATTTGACTGACGATTAAAGCTGAATAAATAAGAAAGGCCGTTCACAGCGTGAGCGGCCTTTTTTTTGCTGCGGATTAATCAGAACTGATAAGTCATACCGACAGCAACAATGTCGTCGGTGTTTTGCGCCAGCTTATTGTCTTTATCCATCAGGTTGATTTTGTAATCAACAAACAGCGACATATTTTTGTTGAGGTAGTAGGTCGCGCCAACGTCAGCAAACTTATAAATATCTGCATCACCGATACCATTTTCGATATCTTTCGCCTTGGTCTGCACATAAGCCAGCGACGGACGTAAACCAAAATCAAACTGATATTGCGCGACTAACTCGATATTCTGCAGTTTATTGGCATAGCCGCTGACGCGCACATCGCTGCCGGCAATCTGTGCAGTACCGCTAATCGGTGACATATTACGCGTTTCCGCCCAGGTCGCCGCAAGATAGACACCGTTATTGTCATACTTCAGGCCGGTGGCCCATGCTTCAGCTTTATCACCGGTGCCATAGGCCGCTGCTTTCTGCGCCTGGGTGCGGTTGGAGGAGGAGAGCGCGCCGTTCAGCGTCAGGCCATCCAGCAACTGATAGCCGAGTGATGCTGACATACCGTCGCCGTTAGAACTGGAGGCTGCGCGGCTGCTGCTCTCATTTTTGCCCTGATACTGTAGGGCGAATTTCAGCCCGTCGACCAGCCCAAAGAAGTTGTTATTGCGGTAAGTTGCCACGCCGTTAGTTCGGCTGAGCATATAGTTGTCGGCGCGGGTGTAACCGGTGGCGCCGAATTCTGGCATCATATCGGTAAAGGCTTCGACGTCGTAAATCAGGCCGTAGTTGCGACCGTAGTCAAAAGAGCCGTAGTCACCAAACTTCAGGCCGGCGAAACCAAGACGGGTTTTGGTTCCGGCAGTGCCCTCGCTTTCGGCATTGCTGGCCGGCATATGGTATTCCCACTGGCCGTAACCCGTCATCAGGTCGTTAATCTGCGTCTGGCCTTTAAAGCCGATACGCACGTATGACTTATCTCCGTCATTGCTCGCGGTATCGCTCATATAATGCATGGCTTTCACTTTGCCGTAGAAGTCGAGTTTATTGCCGTCTTTATTATAAACTTCCGCCGCCTGTGCTGTGGTCGTCAGGGCCAGTGCTGCTGTGAGAATTGCCAAAGCGCTGTTCTTCATTTAATCAACATCCCGAATAGGTAAAATAAATTTTTTGCCGCGTAGGCTCTTGTAAACGCAGGAACGTTTTACCTGTAAGCGGTGAAAGTTTTATGACGTTTTTGCTGGTTTCTTGTTAATGGCGAATTTATGGTCCAGGGCTTCAGCGCGCTAAATTGTGCTTTTCCACCGCTGGCTGTTGGCATCACGCGTTACACCTGTTAAAACGTTTCTTTGCACTCTTTTTATAGCAATGGCAGGAAATGATGAGCGGCAGCCAGACCCTGGTGGTAAAACTGGGTACCAGCGTCCTGACCGGCGGTTCACGCCGACTGAATCGGGCACATATTGTTGAGTTGGTTCGCCAATGCGCACAGCAGCATGCAGCGGGCCATCGTATTGTAATCGTTACGTCTGGCGCGATGGCCGCCGGGCGTGAACACCTCGGCTATCCTGAACTGCCGCCGACGATTGCCTCCAAGCAGTTACTGGCGGCGGTAGGGCAGAGCCGGTTGATTCAGCTGTGGGAACAGCTGTTCTCGATTTATGGCATTCATATCGGGCAGATGCTGCTGACGCGTGCCGACCTTGAAGATCGCGAGCGCTTTCTCAATGCGCGCGATACCCTGCGTGCGCTGCTGGATAACCATATCGTTCCGGTTATCAATGAAAACGATGCGGTCGCTACCGCTGAAATTAAAGTTGGCGATAACGACAATTTGTCGGCGCTGGCGGCAATGCTGGGCGGAGCCGATAAACTGCTGCTGTTAACTGACCAGCCAGGACTGTTCACCGCCGATCCGCGCAATAATCCACAGGCTGAACTGATTAGCGATGTGCACGGCATTGATGATGCGCTGCGCACCATCGCCGGTGACAGCGTATCCGGGCTGGGTACCGGAGGCATGGCGACAAAATTACAGGCCGCCGATGTGGCTTGTCGCGCCGGTATTGATGTGATTATTGCCGCTGGCAGCCGTCCGGGAGTGATTGGCGATGTGATTGCCGGCAAGCCGGTCGGTACCCGGTTCCACGCGCTGGAAACTCCGCTGGAAAACCGTAAACGCTGGATCTTTGGTGCGCCACCGGCCGGTGAAATCGTGATTGATGACGGTGCGCTGTCGGCGATGCTGGAGCGCGGCAGTTCGCTGCTGCCGAAAGGCATTCGCCAGGTCGACGGCAACTTTTCACGTGGTGAAGTGATCCGCATCCGTAACTTGCAGGGTCGCGATGTGGCCCACGGCGTCTCGCGCTATAACAGCGACGCGATGCGCATGATTGCCGGACATCACAGCCAGCAGATCAGTGAAATTCTCGGTTACGAATACGGTCCGGTTGCTGTGCACCGTGACGATATGATTGTCAGTTAAGGAGTTTTCGATGCTTGAAGCAATGGGTAAAGCCGCGAAAGCCGCCTCTTACCAACTTTCGGTATTATCCACCGTGCAGAAAAATCAGGTACTGCTGACTATCGCCGATAGCCTTGAGGCGCAGAGTGCTGAAATTCTGGCGGCGAATGAACTGGACCTCGCCGATGCGCGGCAGAATGGCATGAGCGAGGCGCTGCTGGATCGCCTGATGCTCAATGCGCCACGATTGAAAGGAATTGCTGATGATGTGCGTCAGGTATGCAATCTGGCCGATCCGGTCGGCGAACTGATCGATGGCGGCCAGCTGGACAGCGGCCTGCGCATTGAACGCCGTCGCGTGTCGCTGGGTGTGGTTGGGGTGATCTATGAAGCGCGTCCTAACGTTACTGTCGATGTGGCGTCACTGTGCCTGAAAACCGGTAACGCGGTGATTTTGCGCGGCGGTAAAGAGACTTATCGAACCAACGCCGCCACGGTGCGGGTAATCCAGCGCGCGCTGCAACAGCATGGCTTACCGGCGGGTGCGGTACAGGCAATTGAAAGCCCGGATCGCGAACTGGTTAATCAACTGCTGAAACTCGATCGCTATGTCGACATGTTAATCCCACGCGGCGGAGCCGGGCTGCATAAACTGTGTCGCGAACAGTCGACTATTCCGGTGATTACCGGCGGCATCGGCGTCTGCCATATCTTTGTCGATCAATCGATTGAGCGGGATGCGGCGATGAAAGTGATCGTTAACGCCAAGAAACAGCGCCCGAGCGCCTGTAACTCGGTGGAAACGCTGCTTATTGACCAGACGATTGCGGCTGATTTTCTGCCAGCACTCAGCCGCCGGATGGCGGAAGAGGGCATCAAACTGCACGCCGACGAAAAATCCATTGCCACTTTGCAGGCTGGCCCGGCAGAGGTGGTGGCGGTAAAAGATGCCGACTACAACGACGAGTGGCTGTCGCTGGATCTTAACGTCAAAGTTGTCGCAGATATGGATGAGGCTATTGCGCATATCCGTGAACATGGCACCCAGCACTCTGACGCGATTCTGACTCGCAGCATCCAGAACGCCGATCGCTTCGTAAAACAGGTCGATTCATCGGCGGTGTATGTGAATGCCAGCACCCGGTTCACCGACGGCGGCCAGTTTGGTTTAGGCGCGGAAGTGGCGGTCAGCACGCAGAAACTGCATGCGCGTGGCCCGATGGGGCTGGAAGCACTGACTACCTACAAATGGATTGCTTACGGCGACGATACGATTCGCGGATAATTTTCAGCGCTGGCAGGGAAAAACGAATGACGCTAAGCCAATGGTTACCTTTTGCTGCTATCGCCCTTGGCCTGGTGCTGACGCCCGGGCCAAATATGATTTATCTGCTGTCGCGCTCTATTTGTCAGGGGCGTAAGGCTGGGCTGGCGGTAAGAATGGTGATGGATGTAAGGAGATAGTGGATTAATACGGGTTTTAATCAATCATCCTGAGTCGCCTACGACTCACTAAAACCCGCTTTGTTTTACTTATCGACTACCAGGCAAGCTGCTTACCGGCATAATCGATAAAATGATGGCCGCCTTTACCGCGCCAGCTATCCAGCTGATCGGCTATGCCATTGACACTTTCACTGATGGTCAGAGTGGCTTCGGCTCCGCCCATATCCGTCTGTACCCATCCCGGATGCACGCACAGCAGCGTCTGACCTTGCTGTTCGGTACTCTTACTCAGCTCGCGTGACAGCATATTCAGCGCGCCTTTACTGGCGGAGTAGAGCGGATAAGTGGCGGACGGATTTTCATTCAGGCTGGCAAGCTGCGAAGACATCAGAGCCAGAATCCCGCTATCCGGCGCTAACAGCGGCAGCAGTTCTGCAGCGCAGCGCAGTGGAGAAAAGGTATTGGTGACAAACAGGGAAAAAAGCGCTTCATCACTGGTCTGGAGTAAGTTCTGATGATCCGGACCGAATACGCCAGCATTAATAAAAATGACCTCAAACTGGCTATCGCCCAGCGTCTGCTTAACGCTACTGAGCTGAGCTGCATCGTTGATATCCAGCGTCAGCCAGTTGATGGCGGCGTGACATTCAGGAATGCTGTTACGGGTTGTAGCGCTGACCTGCCAGCCGCGTTCAGCCAGCGTGTTCGCCAGGCCTAACCCGATACCACGTGAAGCGCCGATAATCAGAGCATGTTTTGTGTGTGCCATGCAGACTCCAGTTGATTAATGGGATGGGTAATCAGTAAGCATAGAGCTTATTTTACTCATGTGATAAACCGATTGAGCTGTAGGGCTGGCTGGTGGCATCAGGATTTTGCGGTGAGGTTAGTAAAAGTCAGCAGAGCAGGGCGAGAATCTTAATGGCATGAAGATATAAATTGAATCAGGCATTCACAATGCGAGTATCGTAGGTTATATCGTGATTAACGGACCCAACTAAGGGCCCGTTTTTTTTACAGTAAATTAATCACCCGAACAATTTACTCCACCGGATGATTTTTCCCTTCTTCAATAAACTCATCACCTATCTCTTCCGCGTTCTCGGCATTATCGCGGCCTGACAGTAGGTTCCAGCAGGCAATAAACAGCGCTGCAATGAGTGGGCCGATAACAAAGCCGTTAATGCCATATACTTCCATACCGCCAAGGGTGGCAATCAGAATCATATAGTCCGGCATTTTGGTATCTTTGCCGACCAGCAGCGGACGCAAGATATTATCCACCAGGCCGATAACCACCACGAAGAACAGTACGATAAATATACCCTGCCACAGCATATCGGTGGCGAAGAAGTAGATGGCTGCCGGTACCCAAATAATCGCTGAACCCACTGCCGGGATCAGTGACAGGAATGCCATCAGCGCGCCCCACAATACGCTGCCGTCAATGCCGGTAATCCAGAAGGCAATCCCGCCGAGCGCACCCTGTACCACCGCGACTATCACCGTTCCTTTAACCGTTGCCCGCGAGACGGCGGCAAACTTCATAAACAGATGATGCTTCACGTGGGTAGAAAGCGGCAGCGCCTCAAGAATCAGGCGTACCAGGTACGAACCGTCCTTCAGCAGGAAGAACAGCAGGTACAGCATAATGCCGAAGCCAATAGTAAAACTGAAAGTACTCTTACCAATCAGGAACACACTGCCGGCAAGATATTGTCCGCCTTTCAGCGCCACGTCGGAAAGTTTCTGCTGAATGTCAGCGGCATTATCAAGGTTATTCTCGGCAAGGAAGTTCCTGGCCCAGCCTGGCAGATGCTGCAACAGCTCGGCGAGCACCGCCGGAAATTGCGTATTATTACCCTGTAGTTTGTTGTAAACCGTATTAATTTCAAACGCCAGTGAAGAGGCAATGATTGCCAATGGCGTGAAAACAATCAGGCAAATTACCAGTAAGGTGACAAATGCCGCCAGTCCGTTTTTATCCCCCAGTTTCTGGCGGATTTTTGATTTTAATGGATGGAAAATCACTGCCAGGATGGCTGCCCATAAAATAGCGGAGTAATAAGGTGCAAGCACATCGAAGAAGGCGATGGTGACAATAAACAATATAAGGATAAAGAAACCTTTAGTTAATCCTTTGAATCTCATGGGTGTTCCTCGTAAAAAATCACCAACGAACTATAGAGCCTCTTTGTCACTTTGCAATGTGACAGTGAAAAAAGCGCTAATGAAGCTGAAGAGAGAATAAACCAATGTGAGGTGCAGATCGCCAGCCAACAGAAAGTTGTTGTTAGCCTCGATACCTCTGTTTCGGGTTATAGTTAGCCAATCTATTAGTTAAGGCTTTGAACTTATGACACAAGTCACCAGCGGTAACCTGGTTTTTCATCGACTTTTGGCACTGGTGCTGACCGGTATCATCGCCGGACTGGGCGCGATGCTGCTGGCATTATTACTTCATGCTATCCAGCATCTGGCTTTTGGCTACAGCATGGATGAGGTGGTGGGCACCGAGTCCTTTTTGCAAGGGGTAACGGATGCCAGTGCGCAACGGCGTTTTGCGGTAATTGTCGGGGCCGGATTGGTTGCCGGATGTGGCTGGTGGCTGCTGGCGCGCTTCGGAAAGCCGCGGGTTTCAATCAGCGCGGTGGTGAAGGATCCGGGTAAGACGATGCCTTTTTTCACCACGTTAATTCATGCGCTGCTGCAAATTATTACCGTAGCGCTCGGTTCTCCTTTAGGGCGGGAGGTTGCGCCGCGTGAAGTCGGTGCGCTGACCGCCGGAGTGGTAGCACGCCGTCTGGGATTATCGCTGGAAGATTCCCGCATTCTGCTGGCCTGTGGTGCCGGAGCCGGACTGGCGGCGGTCTATAATGTGCCGCTGGCCGGAGCGGTATTTACTCTCGAAGTATTACTGGTCTCGTTCCGCTGGGAAAGCGCGCTGGCCGCAATGCTTACCTCGGCGATTGCGGCCTGGGTAGCGACTTTTGGTCTGGGTAATGAATCGCAATATCACTTTGCTGCCGGTGAGGTTACTCACTCTCTGGTGTGGTGGGCGCTGATTGCCGGGCCAATTCTTGGCGCTGCGGCGTGGGTTTTTCGTAAGCTGACTACCGGTGTGCGGCGTCAGGTGAAAACCAACTGGCAAATGCCGGTTTACAGCCTGCTGGCCTTTACGCTGTTGGCTGGGCTAAGTTTGTTCTTTCCGCAACTGCCGGGTAATGGCAAAGGGCCGATGCAGTTGGCGCTAAATGGTAGCCTTGATCTCTGGCTGGCGGCGATTCTGCTGGTGCTGAAGCTGGTGGTTATTTTGGCGGTACTGCGCGCCGGGGCTGAGGGCGGATTACTGACGCCCGGGCTGACCGTTGGCGCCTTGCTCAGTATTTTGCTGTTTACCGCGTGGCAAACCGTGATGCCGGGCGGAGACGGCAGCAGCTACGCTCTGGTGGGCGGCGCTTCATTTCTTGCCGCATCAATGCAAATGCCGTTTACCGCAGTGGTGCTGATCATGGAGTTTACCCATATGGACCACGATTATTTTGTTCCGGTGATGTTATGCGTGTGCGGATCTTACTTTACCTGTAAGGCGCTGGAGATTAATGGAACCAACGGCTAAGAAAGATTTTTACCGATAACCAACCGATTTATCTTTTATCCCAACAATGCGTGCCGCTGTTTGGTTTTATATTTGAGCCGCGGCGCGCCTGGGGCGTTTCAGTGCAGGCCGTTACGCCAGAAAATCAGCTGAATAATGTTGCTGGTCATATCTGTACGGTTTCCAGCCGTTATCCGCTAATATCTTTCGATTACAGGAGCGGAAAACGTCCCGCTCCTGAAAGCTGGATACTCAGGAAATATCTTTTAGCCGTTGGGTAGAGCTGGCGATCATCGCCAGCGCCGCCTGCTCGGCAGCCTGAGGATTCTGATGGCGAATCGCGTCATACAGGATTTTATGTTCCTGAAGCGTTTTCGGCATATTTGCGGCATCACCCATCCAGGTTCGCTCAAACACCACGCGCTGTAGCGAGCGAATCGCCACATTTAGCTGCTGTAAAACCGGGTTGTGAGCAGCGTGCAGCACGGCATCGTGATAACGGATATCGGCCTCGTTAAACGCCTGACGATCCTGATTATTCGCCACCATATCATTCAGCGCAGTTTCAATCAGCGTCAGGTCACTGGAGGTTGCGCGTTCGGCGGCCCAGCGAGCAATCGCTGGCTCAACCAGGTTACGGACCTCGCTCATGGCGGCAATCAGCTGCGGATCGTATTGATTATCCAGCACCCATTGCAGCACTTCAGTATCAAGGAAATTCCACTGGCTACGCGGCGCAACAAAAGCACCACGATAGCGCTTAATCTCCACCAGCCGCTTTTCCGTCAGTGAGCGAAACACTTCACGAATGATATTGCGCGAGGTGGCAAACTCTTCACAGAGTTCAGCTTCGGTTGGCAGCGAGGTGCCCGGCACATATTTGCCGCTGACAATCTGGCTGCCGAGAGTGGTAATAATTCGGTCGGTTTTAGCGATGGCCATACGCTCTCCCTGGCAAAATATCTGACAGCGTACTTTACCGTGATTGCCAGATTTTTCCTCAACTTTGTACTACAAACTTAGTGGAGTTGGCGCTATAGCGAGGGATAAGCTGATTAATTTCGCCCCGGATGAGGCGAAATTAATCGGATTTAACGATTATTGATGACGACGACGCCAGAGTAACCACATCAGCAGAATTACTACCACTACTGCACCAGCAATCATGCCGCCTCGTGCCATTAACAGCAGCGGTGAGGTCGCACCGCCCTGGCGGAGTTCTGCAACCCGCTCAGCGCTTATCTGCACGTTGCGGTGAGCAATATCGCTCATCAGATAGTTGGTGACGTCAGCAATCTGGCTATCGTTAAGCTCATGCCGGAAGCCGATCATGCCCTGTCGGTGCTCAGGCCAGACGCCATCCAGTATCGCCATTGCCACGTTATCCGCGTTGGGTTTATCCAGCACCGGATTGCCTGCCAGCGCCGGTAAACCGTTCAGTCCGGTACCCGATAAGTTATGGCAGGAGGCGCAGTTGTTACGGTAAATACTTTCACCGCGACTCAGCTTCGACAATGCTTGTGGTGTGTCATCGCCGCGAACCGGTGTTAATCCCTCCGGTGAGGGCGCAGTGCCGTGCTGCTTATCATCAGGTAAAAGATAAGCGGCCATCGCATTAATATCTTCTGGCGTCATCCGCGAGAAGCTCTTGTCGATAGCCTCCAGCATCGGGCCGCCCGCCGTAGCACCATTGCTGGTGTGGCCGGTCATCAGGTATTCCGCCAGCATCTGACGGCTCCAGTTACCTATGCCATGTTGGCTGTCTGGCGTGATATTTGGCGCATACCAGGTACCGAGTGATGCGCCGGATAACGCCTGATCCTGCTTCTCCGCCATCAAAAAGTTACGCGGTGTGTGGCAGGTGCTGCAGTGCGCCAGACCGTTTACCAGATAAGCACCGCGGTTCCACTCTGCGGAATGTGCGCTGTCTGGCGTAAACGGTTTCTCATTCAGGAACAGCAAATTCCACGCCGCCATCGAGAAGCGCAGGTTAAACGGGAAGGGCAGCGCCGTGGCTTGCGGATGCGTATCGACTGCCTTTACGCCATGCATAAAATAGGCATAAAGCGCGGAGACATCTTCATCGGTCAGCGTGGCGTAAGCGGTGTAAGGCATTGCCGGGTACAGCTGACTGCCATCGCCGCGTACCCCTTTACGCAGCGCGTCGGCGAATTGCTGCTCGGTATAGTTGCCGATCCCGGCGCTAAGCGATGGCGTGATATTGGTGCTGTAAATGGTGCCCAGCGGGCTGACAATCGGATGCCCGCCGCTGAACGCCGCTTTGCCTTCGTCGCTGTGGCATGCGCCACAGTCACCGGCAATTGCCAGGTATTCCCCACGTTTAATTAATTCACTCTGATCTGCGCTGGCAACCGCGATACTGCTGTTCATCGCCAGCAACACGGCTGCCAACGGCAGCACTTTTCTCCACCGCTTACCCATGTTGAGTCTCCTCAAGCACTTTATCGGCGGTTCTTAACGCCAGTGCCATCGCCGTCAGTGTTACGTTACAGGTTCCCACCGTTGGCATTACGCCGGTGCCGACCATAAACAGGTTCTGATGATCGTGGGCGCGGCCCCACTGGTCGGTGACGCTGTTGGCTGGATCGAGGCCCATCGACAGCGTGCCGGTGATATGCTGACGGTTTGAGAACGCACCGCTTTTGCTGTGTTTGATATTGGTCGCGCCCAGTTTTGCCGCAATCTGGTCGTAACACTGGCGCGTGACTTCGGTGCCTTTCAACACGTAGTCATCCATACTCCAGTAAAGCGCGGGCGTTGGCAGACCAAGCGCATCTTTTTTGTCGCTAAGCGTGACGCGGTTATTGCGGTCCGGCAGCTGCTCAAGGGCATTCTTGATGCTCAGGCGGCGAGCGGCACGAAAGCGAATCTGCTCTTCAAGATTCTTACCGTAGTAGCCTTCGGCCAGCAGCTCTTTGGTGACGGCAGCCACCTGCGAGGCGTTAGAGATATCAATACGGAACGGTGCATGTTCTGAGCGGAAATCACCGTCGCGGAACTGCCCGATGGAACTTGGGCTGACCGGGCCACGGCCAGGCCAGATCGGTTCATCTACGTCGAAGGTAATGCCAATCGCCGGATGATCGCACAGGTTGCGGCCAACATTATCTCTGGCGTTGGCAATGCCGGTCGGGAATTTCTCGCTGGTGGATATCAGCAGTAATTTCGGCGTCTCAATGGCGTTTGCCGACAGAACAAATGTCTGGCCGGTGACGCGATGACTGACTTTTTCCCAGTCATAGTAATGGACGGCAGTAATCTTGCCCTGACTGTCATGTTCCAGTTTATACACCACCGCTTCGGTCACTATCTTCACTCCGGACGCTTCTGCCTGACTGGCGGCGATACCGCCATGGTATTGCGCGTCAATCGGACACAGCGGCATGCAGTTGTTATTGCCGCAGCAGGCCGGACGACCATCGTAGCTGTGGCTGTTGCGTCCGGTGCAGTCATCCAGCACTTTAAAATCCGGTGCCAGACGTTCGGTAACGCGCTGTTGCAGCCAGGAAGCAGGAACGCGCTCCATCGGAAACGGTTTGGCGCGTGGCGAACCGGTATCCATTGAGCCGCCAACACCGGCAATCACTTCGGCCTGATAGTAATAGTCTTCCAGGTCGTCATAGCTGATTGGCCAGTCTTTACCAATGCCGTAGACGCTGTGTTGACGAAAGTCGTTGGGCAGATAGCGCCAGAGCTGCGCCGCCCAGTGCCAGCTGGTACCGCCAAACATACGAATATACTGCGCCTGGAAAGCGTGTGGTCCGGTCTGTTCCAGATAATGGTTGGGTTCTGGCGTAAAGCGCGGTTGCGGTGCCAGTTCCGAGTACGGATAGGGTGACATAAAGTCGGACTTAAACGCCGACTCACGAAAGCGCTCAACCAGTTCAGCACGCCCGACTTTCGGGCCGGATTCCAGCAGCAATACCGATTTACCAGCTTTGGCCAGGCGGGTGGCTAGCAGGGAGCCACAAACACCGGCACCAATCACCACGACGTCGGCAGAATTATTTTTATCCATCAATGACATTACTCTAAATAATTGATTTTAAGGTTTTTGCTGCCAGCTACCGCAAGGCCCGTAAGAGAAGCTCGGCGGCACCAGTTTGTCGGCGACCAGCTGGTTAGCCAGGGTGTTGACGTAAGTGATATAAATTGCCTGCTTACCTTTACCCACCACACCGCTGTACCAGCCTGCGAGGATGGTCTTTGCCAGTTTCTCCTCGCTGGTATTGCTTTCCGGGAAGCTCAGCAGCGGCTGTTCCAGCAGCTCGGGTTGCTGCGCCAGCAGCTGTTTTAACTGCCCCAGTTCCTGAGAAATATTCGGCTGTATCAGTTGCAGCGCATTAAACAGTGCCAGGCCGACGGCTTCATTCAGTGAGGTCTGCATTGTCAGCTGACGGGATATTTGCAACAGATCGGCCAGCCCTTGCGTGTGACGTGTTGGCATTGCGGCATTCAGCTTCGGCAGCGGCAGGATTTGCCCCGCCACGCCGGTCAGTGCTACAACTCCGGCCAGCTTAAGAACGCGTCTGCGTGTGTATTGTTTCATCGTATTATTTTTCTCATAAAATCGCCGCCCGAAGGCGACGTCTCTGGTGGCGAACAGGATAATCCAGCAATCGCGTATCAGGCGGTTTTACGCTTGCGGCGATACCACAGCACAATCATCACGGCGACTATCACCAGCGCACCTGCGCCGACGCCAATCTGCGCCAGCATCACCAGCGGTGACGTCGGGCCTCCCTGACGAATGACCGCCACCTGTTGAGTCGTTACCGTCTGTGCAGCATCGCCATACATTCGAAGTATAAAGTTGGACAGCGCTGCTACCTGATTGTCGTTCAGATGATTAAGAGCATTCGGCTGATCGCCAAACGGTGGCATAAACACATCGCCTTCTGCTGTGTTGCGCTCGACCCCAAATAAAATAGTGGCGATCAGATTCGACGGGTTAGATTCGGCGGTTGCCGAGTTATGGAACAGGCTGGGATAAAAACCGTCGGCAGTCCCCTGGCCGTTGATGCCGTGGCAGGAGGCACAGTTACCCGAATAGAGTCGGGCGCCTTCGTCATCGACTGGCGCGCTAAACGGCTTGCCACGGAAAGTCGCCAGCGCGTTCCCCGGATGACCCTGTTCAAAGCGCGACTGACCGGTTGTTGCGGTCGGATTGCCCGGCACGCTCTGAATGTATTCAGCGATATCATTCAGATCCTGACGGGTAAGATGCTGGAAGCTGTGGGTGATAGCTTCTGCCATACTGCCCGCCGCCTGCGCTTTGCCTACCAGCCGGCCGGTGCGCAGGTAGGTGACCAGCTCTTCCCGCGACCACTGACCAATTCCACTTAGCGGATTGGCGGTGATATCGGGCGCATACCAGGGGCCGACCTGGGCACCGGTTAGCGCCTGATCCTGCTTCTCCTGCATTAAGAAGCCGCGTGGGGTATGGCAGGTACTACAGTGGGCTGCCCCTTCTGCCAGATAGCGACCGCGATTCCAGCTGGCCGACTGCGAAGTATCGGCAGTGTAACCGGCAGGTTTCAGAAACAGCGCGTTCCAGAACTTCATCGAAAAGCGGATATTCAGCGGGAACGGCAACTGAGTGGTCGCGGTAGCTTTATCCACCGCCTGCACGCCTGACATAAAGTAAGCGTACAGCGCGTGGATATCGTCATCGGTCAGCGTGGCATAAGCGGTGTAAGGCATTGCCGGATAGAGATTGGCACCGTCTGCACGGATCCCTTTACGCAGCGCAGCGGAGAATTGCTGCTCGCTGTAGTGACCAATACCGTCTGTGGCTGACGGCGTAATATTGGTAGCAATAATCTCGCCCACTGGCGAAGCAATCACTTTGCCACCGGCAAATGGCTGTGCGGATGAGGCGGTATGGCAGGCGGTGCAGTCGGCGGCCACCGCCAGATATTCGCCTTTTTTAATCAGCGTCAGATCGCTTTCAGCCGATGCAGCGCTGCTGAACAGCGTTATGCCCAGTAACATCAGCAGGGAATATTTCATGATGCTTTCTCCTGGAGCTGCTGGAGAATGGCATCGGATGCTTTAAAGGCGAGGGCAACCATCGTCAGGGTGCTGTTGCCACAAGCGGTACTTGGCATCGCGCCGCCGCCGGGCAGGAACAGGTTGGCATGGTCGTGGGCGCGACAGTCGGCGTCAACCACCGAATGAGCCGCATCGTTACCCATAATGGTGCCGCCCATAATGTGTTTACTCTGATTAAACTGGGTGGAGAACTTCACCTCTGTGGCCCCCATCGCCTCAGCAATTTTGCGTGCGATAGGCAGCGAATACTGCTCTGCGGAGCGGCGCACGTAATCGCCGACATCATAGTGAATCGCGGGCTTAGGCAGTCCCAACCAGTCCTTCTCGTCTGAGAGCGTCAGGCGGTTATTAGGATCCGGCAGAATTTCATGCGCCATAACAATATCGGCGGTGCAGGCGGTCATCCGGCGGATCTCTTCATCCAGTGCCTGACCGACCAGCCCTTTTTTCAGCGCGCCAAAGGTGACAAAACGGTTACGTGCGAAGTTGTTAAAACGGAAATAGGCACCGGCGTGCTGTGCACGGAAATCTCCCTGCGAGGTTTCCATAATTCCGCTATTAACCACCGGGCCAACACCGGCCCAGAACGGCTCCTGCAGCGTCACCGTCATGGTAATCTGCGGGTGATCCATCATATTACGGCCAACCTGATCGGAACTGTTTGCCAGGCCATTTGGATTGCGCTCATCGGCTGACATCAGCAGCAGTTTTGGCGTTTCCAGGCCGTTACAGGCGAGGATAAACAGCTTGCCGCCCACGCGATACGTCTGCTTGTGCTGGTCATAATAATGTACCGCGGCAACCTGATTACGGCTGTCAGTTTCGACGCGCCATACCACGGCGTTATCGATAATCACTGCCCCTTTAGACTCAAGGCGCGACAGTGCCGTGGCGGCATCATACTTGGCCCCGACCGGACATACCGGCACACAGTTATTATTGGCGCAGCAGGCCGGGCGCTCATCATAAGAAATGCCGCTGTTGCGCGCCTGAGCGCAGGGAATATTGTGATAACCGAGGGTTTTTACCACCTCGGTAAAACGGCTTTCGCCTGGACCAAACGGCAACGCTTTCATTGGATAGGGTTTGGAACGCAGTGGCGGCCACTGCAACGCGGGTTCATCCGGGCCGCAAATACCCAGCTTATATTCGGCGCGCACGTAGTAGGGTTCCAGCGTCTGATAATCAAACGGCCAGTCGCGGCCAACGCCATAGCGGGTGTGTAACTGCATATCATCTGGCGTCAGTCGCCAGCAGGTTCCGGCCCAGTGCCAGGTCGAGCCGCCCGCGTAGCGAACATAGCTTTGTGCATAGGAGTCGCTGCCGCTTAACTGCAGATAGCCTTTACCGGCACCTGCGGGTTCCGGGTGTGGTGCCCACTTGCGCGACGGGTAACATTCAATGGGGTTACCTTTTGCCGCCATGGGAAGATTACGATAGTTTTCAACGATCTCTGCGCGAGAAACCCGTGGACCGGCTTCCAGCATTAGTACGGAAATACCGGCATCAAGAAGCTGTTCGGCGATCACCACGCCAACGACGCCGGTTCCAACGATTACCACGGTGGATTCAGAAGGAGTTGCCATAAAAATCTGCTTTTATCAGGGGATCAGAAACGGGGCATATTTGCGACCGGTGTATTGGGACGACTCCAGTTATTCGGGCCACTCAGCCCATAAGATGGAATCGTGATCACATCCAGCGTGGTGTGATAACTCAGCGCCTGTTCAAAGGCGAAAGTTTTCGCGGAGCGCGTCGGCTCAAGACTCCCGGTATACCAGCCAAAGATAATCTTATGGGCCAGCTCGTTGAGCGGGCCTTGCGGTATCGCCGCAAAGAAATCTTCAACCCGTGTCGCCTGATGCTGATGAGCAATCGCCAGAATCTGCCGGATGGAATCAGCCAGAGTAGAATTCTCTTCGATCAGCAGGGCCAGCATCCGCTGACCCACGCCGTCATCCAGCTGGTGATTGACCAACAGGCGTGACAACTGCATAAAGGAGGTGAGTTGTTCTGATTGTGAGGGTAAAGCAAATGCAGGGAGTGCGGATGTTGTAATGCCGCTGGCGAGGATTATTGCACCTGCCATCAATACCTTACGACGCGAAAGTGATACTTCCGCGCCTGGAAAGGGATGTTTATTTTTCATTTCCTGGCCCTGATAGCCGACAATGCCCGGGCGAGACGCCCGAATTTTTTCCGCATGACGGAAAAATTAATTATTTTTTATGGTGGTTATTCTATCCCGAAAACTCCCCTCAAAAAATAGGGGTAACCGTTTGCTAACCTCTGTTTAGCAACTTTTGCACAATTACGCTTTAAATTGATCCTGCGCAATATTCGCCATCAGGCGTCCTGTCACTCTTATGACAAACAACAATTTCTCAATAAATTGATGAAACAGGGGACAGGAACATGACAGGTAAATTCGCTCTAGGTCTGATGATGCTGGTATGGATTGGTTACGTCGGCTGGATGGTAAATTACTATGCGGGTACTTTTACGCTGTTTACTCACTGACAGCGCAATAGTCGGTATGCCATCAGAGTGGGAGCCGAAAACGGCTCCCGCTGGATGTCTTGTTTCGCTGCCCGAGCGGATGTTAACGCAGCAGCGTGGCTTGCTTTGGATTAAACTGCCAGCCATCGATCAGATACTGCATCGGCAGCGTATCATCACGATCTTTAACCGGCAGGCTGTTATATAAACGGTTGGCCGCTTCCACTTTTTCCCAGTCAAGTTCAATACCGAAACCGGGTTTATCAGGCAGGCTGATTTTACCGTTACGGATTTGCAGCGGTTCTTTGGTTAAGTATTGCCCGTCCTGCCAAATCCAGTGGGTATCGAACGAAGTGATCTCGCCCGGTGCAGACGCGCCAAGGTGTGCCAGCATCGCCAGTGAAATATCGAAGTGGTTATTGGAGTGGCAGCCCATTGTCAGTCGCCATTCATGGCACAGCTGTCCGACAGTGGCCGCGCTGCGCATCGTCCAGAAATGCGGATCGGCTAACGGAATATCAATGGCGTTCAGCTGTAGCGCATGATTAAGCTGTCGCCAGTCATTGGCAATCATATTGGTCGCGACCGGTAATCCCGTGGCGCGTTTAAACTCGGCGAGAGTTTCACGCCCGGAATAGCCCTGCTCTGCGCCGCAGGGATCTTCGACATACGACAGTACATCGCCCATACCGCGACACAGCGTAATCGCCTGTTCAAGCGACCAGCTGGCGTTTGGATCGACGGTAACCCGCGCCTCAGGAAAGCGTTTTTTCAGCGCTACCGCGGTTTCGATTTCGGTTTCGCCGCGCTGTACGCCGCCTTTCAGCTTAAAGTCCTTAAAGCCATAAAGATCCTGCGCCGCTTCGGCCAGCCGCACCACATCATCGATGCCCATCGCCTGCTGGTGGCGCAGGTGATACCAGGGGTGTTGATCCTGTCGGCCGGGCTGATAGGGCATATCCGCCCGCTGGCGATCGGCGATATAAAACAGATAGCCCAGCACCGGAATCTCATCGCGCTGTTTGCCAGCACCCAGTAGCTCTGCCACCGGCTCATTAAGAAACTGGCCCATTAAATCCAGCAGCGCGGCTTCAACCGCTGCCACCGCATTGTAATGCCGCTCCAGATCCCAGGCGCGCGCCTGCGGAAACCGCAGCATATCCGGATGCTCACCGTTAAGATCGCGCTGGTGCATTTCGGCGACCAGCGCATTCAGCCGGGTAATTTTCTGTCCGATCAGGAAAGGCGCGGCATTTTGCAGAATTTTTTGTACCACCTGAGTGGCGGGAATTTCACCGACGCCGCTATGGCCGGCGCTGTCGGTGATCACCAGCAATACGCGTGAGAAAAAGCAGCTGTGCGCACCAGCGATGTTTAACAGCATGCTGTCGTAACCGGTGACCGGAATAACTTTGACGTCGGTGATGACGGGCGAATCAGACATTTGGTGACTTCTCCATCGCAACAGGTTTAGGGCGCGTTTTAACAAACAACAGCGTAATGGCGGCAAAGACCGAGAAGGCGCTCAGCCCCATCAGTCCACCCATGGTGCTGCCGGTTTTCAGTTCGAGATAACCAAATACCGTCGGGGCAAAAAAGCCGCCTAAATTTCCCAGCGAATTGATCAGGGCGATACCCGGAGCCACAATGCTGGACGGCAGGTTAGCCTGTGGAATAGGCCAGAACAGCACCGCGCTGGACTTGCTGCCGACGCAGACGATGCACAGTGCCAGCAGGCCGAAAATCGGGCTGCCCGTCGCGCAAAGAAAGGTGCCGATGGCCGTCACCACCAGCGCAATCGACAGCATCAGTTCGCGTCGATGATGAAAGCGGTCAGCCAGTCGGCCAAGAATATTGATGGCGATGATCGCACACAGCCAGGGTACCGAGGTCAGCAGCCCAACTTCAAACGGTGACAGCCCTCCGATACGCGCGATGATCTGTGGTTGCCAGAAAACCAGGGTATAGCCGGTCATACACATGGTAAAAAACAGGAAACAGAGATAGGCCATCTGCCCTTCGAACAGCAGCTTCCACTTTGAAACTTCGCGTGAGGTGCGATCGCGTGAGGTTGACTCTTCGGCCAGCGTGCTGTTCAGGGCAGTTTTTTCCTGCGGCGTCAGCCACTTTGCACTTTCCGGAGCGGAAACCAGCCAGCCAATCGCAAAAATACCCACTAATACCGAGATGGCACCTTCGATAAACAACACCCATTTCCAGCCGGCAATGCCGAGAAAATCATGCATCTCCAGCAGTCCACCGGTAATCGGCCCGGACAACAGGTAAGCGGCGGCTGAACTGCTCAGTATCAGGGCGGTGGCACGCCCGCGATACACATTAGGTACCCATTTACGGAAGTAAAACAGCAGGCCGGGAAAGAAACCGGCTTCGGCGATGCCGAGCAGAAAACGGGCGATATAGAATTGGGTTGGGGTCTGAATAAATCCGGTGGCAAACACCACCACGCCCCAGGTGATCATAATACGCGTCAGCCAGGTGCGTGCGCCCAGTTTATCCAGCAGGATATTACTGGGCACTTCAAACAGCGCGTAGCCAATAAAAAACAGCCCCGCGCCGAAACCGAATGCCGCGGTGCTGATCCCGACATCCAGTTCCAGCTGATGTTTGATAAAACCGATATTCGAACGATCGATCTGGTTAATTATCAGCATCAGCATTAACAGCGGAATAATGCGGGCAAAGAACTTGCGGTTCGCACTCCGTACCGCTGCATTGTCATGTCCTGTCATAACGGCCCCTTCAATTTCATCCAAATCAGATGATTTACCGGGATAATCATTAATGCTGGCGGCGGGAAAAGCCTGAGGCAGTTGCACAAAGACGCCGCTGGTTAATGGTCGCAATTAGCGTCCACTATCCCATTTGGTGAGTCAGAGGTCAGGTTGACAATGATGTGAATTTGCACAAAGCGGCACGAACGATTCTGTAAACTTTTGTCTGGAAGAGTGAAGTAGTTCACTAAATGTTCGACTTATCGTTTCCAGAAATCCGAATATCGCTTGTCGATTTGCTGGTTATGCTGAATTGATACTACGATAGCGGGAAGGTTTATCATCTCACCGGACTTAAGGCTACAGGGAGACGTAATGAAGAAAGTCCTCAGAACATTTTTACCGCTCTACACCACCACGTTATTAATGCTGTTAGGTTCCGGTTTACTGACAACCTACGTCTCTTTACGTCTGGCTCACGAGCAGGTGAGCGGGGCGTTGATCGGGGGAATTACGGCGGCCAACTATATTGGCCTGGTGATTGGCGGCAAGGTCGGGCATAACCTGATTGCCCGCGTCGGTCATATTCGTGCTTATGTATCCTGCGCCGGGGTGATTACCGCCTCGGTGCTCGGGCATGGCCTGACCGACTATCTGCCGCTGTGGATTTTCCTGCGAATGGTTATCGGCCTGTGCATGATGTGCCAGTACATGGTGCTGGAAAGCTGGCTGAACGATCAGGCAGAAGTGGGTCAGCGCGGGGTGATCTTTGGCCTGTATATGGTAGCGACCTATCTTGGTCTGTCCGCCGGTCAGTTTATTCTGGTGGTACAAAGCGGCTTTGGCCTGACCAGCCTGATGATCGTCGCGCTCTGTTTTGCGCTTTGCCTGGTGCCGATTGCGCTGACAACCCGTACCAATGCCCAGCCGATGTCACCCGCGCCAATGGAGCTGGGGTACTTTTTCAAAACTATTCCGCGAATTCTGGTCATGACGCTGGTTATCGGCATGGTAGTTGGTGGCTTTTACGGCATGGCGCCGGTGTATGTCAGCCAACTGGGATTCGGCACCCATCTCACCGGGATATTTATGGGCATCACCATTTTTGCCGGTTTAATTTCGCAATTCCCGCTGAGCTGGCTGTCAGATCGGGTCGATCGTAATCGCCTGCTGTTTATTACCGCGCTGCTGTTTGCGCTGGCAGCCAGCCCGCTGGCATTGCCGGTCTCTTTCCCGTTCGCGCTGACCGTCGGGCTGGCTTTTGCCGCCAGTATGATGCAGTTTTCGCTCTATCCGCTGGCGGTGGCGATAGCCAATGACCAGGTGGTTCCCGAGCGGCGCGTGTCGCTGACCGCCTGTCTGCTGATGGCATTTGGCGTCGGTGCCTGTATCGGGCCGCTGCTGACCGGTGCGCTGATGCAGCCGCTCGGCGGCAATATGCTCTATTCATTCTTCTGTCTTTGCGGCGTGGTGATCGCAGCCCTCAGCTGGCAGAAAGTCTCTTCGGTCACGCCTGCCGACGAAACGCAGTTTCCTCACGTGCTGGTGCCGGACAGTCTGGCCAGTTCGCCTCTGGCTGCCGCGCTGAACCCGACGATTGATGAAGAAGAGATTCAGTCAGCCATGGTGAATAGCGAAGAAGAGGATGAACGGGTGGACGATGCGGAAATCGAGCCGGAGAAGGAAGAGGAGCGCGTCTGAAGGTGATCGGCGCTTCAGACGCTGGGCGGCTGGAGGGTCAGAATGACACCAGCCGTTTGGTTACCTTAAACTGCAGCATGAGCAGCGTCAGCATTACCGACAGCAAAAAAGTCAGCAGGATAGTAAACAGTTTGGATGCCAGTGAGGTAATGCTGATCCACTGGATCAGCAGATTAAAAAACGAGTAGTGCAGAATATAGACGCCGGTCATCGTCTTGCTGAGGGTGGCAGAGATTCGATTCAGACTTTCCGAGATATTCAGCCCGTTAATAGCAATAATGATCAGCACCACCAGAATATAAACTTGTGAACCGGTGAGGATATAACCGTCACGTTCTACCCGGAACAGGGCAAAGAAAAAGTGTTTTTCGTAGAGCCAGGTAAAAACATAGACAAAGGGCACGGCGATCAGCGCGGCTTTCGCCACGCGTGGGCGGGTGTAAAAAGCGGCGATGGCCGGGTCAAACAGCAGTTGCCCGGTCAGGTAATACAGTAGCCATGTCCAGAGGCGAAACTCGGCGGGAATCGACAACCAGCGGTGTTCCGATGGAGACACCGCTTGCAGATCGTAACCGAGTGCGAACAGCAGCAGCAGACCGAGCAGCGACAAACACAGCACCCGCCGCTTTATCAGCCAGTCAATCAGCGGATGGAAGCAGTAGATGATCACCAGCGCCAGCGCAAACCACGGCTGAATCAGATAGCCCTTATAGAAGGGTTCAATAAAATAATAAATTGAGTACCAGAACAGAAAAATCACCACAATCCGGCGGATTTTTTTCAGCTGCCACTCTGGAGAATGCTGGCTACCGGCATCCAGGTAGCCCGCCACCACAAAAAACAGTGGCGTTGCAATGGTCGATATAAACGTCAGAAAGGCTAATGCCTGGTTGTAGTTATACGAATAGTTGTCATAAGTGTTGTAAAGGGTGAAAAAGGTCACCGCCGTCAGGCAACCTAAGGTTTTAATCAGGTTCAGTCCGCTGCTGTTCATTATTGCGTTTTTCCGGCCCGCAAATGAAAACACTGATAAATCACTGGCAGTGCCAGCAGCGTCAGCACGGTGGCGAACCCGAGACCAAACATAATCACCACCGCCATGCTCTGGAAGAACACATCGCGCAGCAGCGGTGCCAGCCCCAGTACGGTGGTGAAGGCGGTCAGCAGAATTGGGCGCAAACGAGAAGTCGCAGCATCAATTATGGCGTCGTGCTGACTTTTGCTCGCCAACTGCTGGTTAATTTCATCCACCAGTACGATACCGTTTCTGATCAGCATACCACTCAGACTGAGCAGTCCAATCAGCGCCATAAAGCCGAAGGGAATACCGGTCAGCAGGAAGCCGAATGTGACGCCAATCAGTGCCAGCGGCACGGTCAGCCAGATGGCTACCGCATTTTTCAGTGAGCTGAACATCAGTACGGTAATAATAAACATTAACAGGAAACCGATCGGCAGGGTGCTGAACAGCCCGGCCTGTGCTTCACGGGAGTTCTCCTCATCGCCGCCCCAGTCAATGCTGTAACCTGGCGGCAGCGGTAACGCTTCGATATGCGGGCGGATACGCGCCAGCACGTCACCGGAAGTTTCGTCGCTTAACGGATCGGGATCGGTCTGCACCGTCAGAATACGCATCCTGTCGCGCCGCATGATTAACGGATCTTCCCATTCGGTAGTGAATTCACTGACCACATTACTCAGCGGAATAAATTGATTCTGCGTCTGGCTCCACACCTGAATATTAGCGATATGGCTGGCATCCAGGCGCTCGGCATCAGGAGTGCGCAACAGCATTGGCATCAGGCGTGAGCCTTCACGATAAATACCCACCGGCGACCCGCTGAAATTCATGCGTAAGGCATTGTCGACTTCGCGTTTATCAACGCCCAGTTCACGTCCCAGGTAGGGTGAGAACTGCGGACGGATGATTTTACTGCGCTCCTGCCAGTCATTGCGTACGGTAAATACCCGGCCTTCACGCTGAATAATCTCGCCAACCTGGCTGGCGATACGGCGCAGTTCATCCGGCTCGCTGCCGCGAATACGAACTTCAATGGCGCTGTCGCCGGAAGGGCCGAACATAATGCGTTTAATCCGCTCGTTGACCTCCGGATAGTTGGCCTGGATATCCTGTTCGATTTCGCGTGACAGGCTGGCAATACGCTGCTCGTTATCAGTCCGCACCATAATCTGCGCATAGTTGGTGTACTGTCGTTGTCCGTTATAGGTCAGGGTAAAGCGCATCCCGCCCTGGCCAACGGTTGTGACGGTCGCGGCCACCCCTTGCTGTTTATTGATCCGCTGTTCAATTTCACTGGCGATTTTGCTGGTGTAGTGGATATCGGTGCCGTAGGGCATCCAGAGATCGACAAAGAAAATCGGCGTGTTTGACGACGGGAAGAAGTTCTGCCGCACCTGACCAAAACCGTACAGCGACAGCGCCAGTAGCGCCACCAGCGTGGTCAGGGTCAGCGTTTTGTGGCGTAACAGCGCGCTCAGCAGGCGGCGATAGCCGCGGAACAGTTTGCCGTCATAAGGTGAGCCAGACTGCGGCGCACTCTGTGGCGTCTGCTCTGCTTTGCGGAATGCCCATTTGATAAATACCGGGGTCAGCGTCAGAGCCGTCAGCCAGCTGAGCATCAGTGAAATCAGCAGCACCTGGAACAGTGATTTGCAGTATTCGCCGGTGGAGTCCTGCGACAGACCAATGGGCGCAAAGGCAAGGATGGCGATCACCGTGGCACCGAGCAATGGCAGCGCGGAACGTTTAATCACGTGGGTAATCGACTTCAGTAGCTTATTGCCGCGTTGCCGATCGACCAGCACCCCTTCGACCACCACAATGGCGTTATCTACCAGCATACTTAACGCAATAATTAACGCGCCTAACGACACCCGCTGTAGCTCGATTCCCGCCAGATACATAATCAGCAGCGTACCGAGCACGTTAATTGCCAGCGAGGCGGCGATAATTACACCGCTTTTTAACCCCATGAATATCAGCAGTGTGCCGATAACAATCGCCAGTGCCATCAGGAAGTTAAGAATAAAGCCGTCGACCGACTGCTTCACTTCCTGTGCCTGATCGTAGAATACTTTAAGTTCAATACCGGCTGGTTTTCCGCTCTCCATCCGGCTCAGTTGCTGATTAAGCGCTTCGCCGACATTGATCACATTGACGCCAGGCACATAGGAGATGCCGACCGCCAGTGCCGGGCGGCCGTTAGCGTGATAAATATTATCCGGGCTGTCGCTGATGCCGGAGCTGAGGGTGGCAATATCACGCAGATAGACGCTGCCGGTGCTGCCAGGCGTGCTAATCAGCAGATTACCGAGGTCGTCAAGGTTCTGGAATTCGCCGGTAGGATGCAGGCGAATCGATTCGCTGCCAACGGTAATGCTGCCCGCGTCGGAAACGATATTCTGGCGGCTTAAAATATCTGCCAGCCGCGCCGGAGTAATGCCAAACGCTGCCATTTTGGCATGCGAAATATCAACATGGATCTGCTGAGGGATTACTCCGCCAATCGCCACTTTGCCGACGCCAGGCACGAGGATTAGCTCACGGCGAAGCTGTTCGGCGTAATCGCGCAGTTCCTGATTGTTGTAATTGTCGCCATACAGCACAAAGAAATAGCCGTAGACGTCACCGAAGTCGTCATTAACAAAGGGTTGAGAGACGCCCGGCGGGAACTGCCGGGCGGCATCGCCGACCCGGCGGCGCAGCTCATCCCAGATTTGCGGCAGTTCTGATGCCTGGTAACGGGCGTCAATATTAACGGTAATCTGCGATAAGCCGACGCTGGAAATAGAGGTGATATTATCCAGATACGGCAGCCGTTGCAGCGCGTTCTCCAGCGGTAGCGTTACTTCCTCTTCTACCTGCTGTGCCGACGCGCCTGGATATTGAGTGACCACGACCGCCGTTTTAATGGTAAAGGCAGGGTCTTCCAGCCGGCTGATATTCAACAGGGCAATAATGCCGCCGACGCCGAGTAATAAAATGGCCAACCAGATGCGGATATTGTTCTGAATAAAGCGCTCAATTATTCCCATTACAGACCTCGTTCCCGCGTCCAGATACGCACGGGTTGCTGAGCGCTTAACTCAGCGACGCCTGCCACGACAATCTGTTCACCATCCTGTAAGCCTTCAGTGATTTCAATACCCTGCGAGGTCATCTGGCCCACGCTTACTTTGCGATCTTCCAGGTAAAGACCCTGTTCATTTTTCGCGATTACCCAGACGTGCGCCTGATTCAGCTGGCTGCTGTCCGGATTAAATACCGCCGCCGATGGCACGATAATGGTGGTGTCACGCGAAGCATTCGGTAAGTTACCTAGGCTGACGGTGACCGTACCGCTTAAGCCGCCAACCGTAGGCAGATCGTCCGGACGTGGCATCACCAGGGTGACCTGATAGGTTAAGCTGCCGGCATCGGTATTGGTGGTGTGTTCTTTATAACGTGCGGTAAATTCGCGACCCGGCAGGGAGTTAATGCGTACCCGCGGCTGATAATCGACGTTACTGGCGTCCAGCGCGGTAAACAGGCGTTCGGGGATAGTGAACACCACATCGAGCATCTCGGTACGGCTGATAGTGGCAATGGTCTGCCCGGCAGCCACCACCTGGTGATTACGCACATTAACCCGTGCAATAACGCCATCAAACGGTGCGGTCAGCGTCAGATAATTCAGCTCCTCTTTGGCACTGTCTAAGGCTGCACGGGCCGAGTCGCGATTTGCGCGTTGAACATCCATCTCTGAGCGCGAAACGGCACCGTTACCGGAAAGTGACTGAAAGCGCTGGAACTGGCGCTGGGCAAGATTAAACGCGCTCTGCCGATCGTTAACCCGCAGCGTGGCATCGACATTATTCAGCCGGGCAAGTACCTGACCGGCTTTAATCGACATTCCTTCACGGATCGGCAGCGCTTCCAGCTGACCGGCACGTTTAAAGGCGATGTCGGTATTGTCACCGGCTAAAATTCTGGCCGGAAATACTCTGTCATTCAGTAGGTTATCGGATTTTACTACGATGCTTTTTACCGGGCGCGGGGAGTGGTCACTTTCAGGCTCCTTACGATCGCATGCCGTCAACGCTAGCGACAGGGCAATAATAAAAAGTATTCTTTTCAAGAGGTATCCCCTTACTATTTCTAAGGCCTTAATTCACGCCAGAGAAAGTAATCAATAATGGCAGCAGCACGCCAGAGGTATCTGCTTTACCGGCAGTTATGCTGCTGAAAGTAGTACGGCATCTAAAATTCAGTGAGTTAAATAGTCATGCCCGGGTTTATGCCGTTTTTTCTCCACGATGCTGCCTGTCCGCTGTTGCGGCGGAGTATCATTAGCCTTGCATGCTGGAAACAATCAGATAAGTCATTAATCCTGTAATGGTGCAGCTGGCGACAGCCAGCAAAACATAGCTGCCAATTCTGAATGCGCTATAGGTTTTCATAGGCTTTCCATAATTAAGGTAATGAGGAAAACTACAGATTCCCTAGTTATAGCTGAACCGGTATTTTTCGAAAGAAAACTTATAAATAGATTTTAGAATAATATCGATTATGCTTAATTAGATATCATCTTAACAGCAGGCTATTTAACTTTTTTGACCTGGAACATACCTGATGGAGTTTTCTATTCCTCATCTTTTTTAAGGCTTTTTTGTCGTGATTTTCTGAACCACAGCGTCTGACTGGCTGACGTTATGGCAATTTGTTTATCCCATGCAGTGGAGCTGCTGGCTCATACCTGGCATGGGAGTATTGTGGGAAAACAGGAGTCAATAAGTTATGAGTGAGTTCAAACCGGTCAGCGGGGAGTCTTCTCCGTCGACACAACAGTGGTATCAGCGCAGTGTTGAAGAGAGTCTTGCCGCACTTAACAGCTCCCCCTCGGGATTAAAAGAAGCCGATGCGCAGACCCTGTTACTGGAACATGGTCCTAATGCCCTGCCGCAAAAGAAACCTAAATCCCTGTTTGTTAAGTTTATTTCTCATTTTAAAGATGTATTGATCTATGTGTTATTAGCCGCCGCCATTGTCACTGCGATCATGGGGCACTGGGTCGATACGCTGGTGATTCTGGGCGTTGCGGTGATCAATGCGCTGATCGGCTTTATTCAGGAAAATAATGCCGAGAAGTCATTAAAAAGTATCCAGAATATGCTCTCCAGCGAAGCGCTGGTGGTGCGCGGTGGTCAGCATATTACCATCAGTACCGAACATATTGTGCCCGGCGATATTGTAATGCTGCGGCCTGGCGATCGTATTCCGGCAGATCTGCGCTTGATCGACATCCACAATCTGCGGGTGGAAGAGGCGATCCTGACCGGCGAATCGACGGTGGTATCGAAAAAGCTCGCGGCGCTTGAGGGCGAGAAATCGATCGGCGATCGTAAAAACCTGGCATTTTCCGGCACCACCGTCAGCTCCGGTACCGCATCCGGAGTGGTTATTGCCACCGGCGGCGATACCGAGCTGGGGCATATCAACGAAATGCTCTCGTCGATTAACGAGAATAAAACTCCGCTGCTGGTTCAGATGGACAAGCTCGGCAAAGCCATTTTTGCCATCATTTTGCTGATGATGGTGGCGCTGCTGATTTTCGGCTGGATGCTGCGTGATATTCCGTTTGCTGAACTCTTACTTTCGGTGATCAGCCTGGCGGTGGCAGCGGTGCCTGAAGGTCTGCCCGCGATTATCTCGATTATTCTCTCGCTCGGCGTGCAGGCGATGGCGCGCAACCAGGCGATTATTCGTAAGCTGCCGACGGTAGAAACGCTGGGCGCAATGTCAGTGATCTGTTCGGATAAAACCGGCACGCTGACGATGAACGAAATGACGGTTAAAGCGGTGATCCTCGCGGACAAGGTGTGGCGAGTGGAGGGCAGCAGCTACGAGCCGCGCGGCGATTTTTACCCGGCCGGTGCCAGCGAAGCGGCCACGCCAAACACGTCTCCGGTGTTTACCCAGTTTCTGCGCACCGTGGATATCTGTAATGAAAGCCAGCTGCGTCAGGACGATCACGGGCATTGGGTGATTACCGGTGGACCAACCGAAGGAGCACTGAAAGTGCTGGCGGCGAAAGCCCAGCTTGATGACGCATCCTGCACCATCGGCAGTAAAATTCCGTTTGATTCGCTGTATAAATATATGGCGGTTGCCTGTCAGATTGATGGCGAAGCGCAAGTATTGCTGACCGGCGCGCCGGATGTGTTACTGCGCTTGTGCCAGTCGCAGCAGCAGGAAGATGGCGTGGTGCCGTTGGATCTGGCTTACTGGGAAAATGCTATCTCAACCTATGCCAGTGAAGGATTACGCATGGTGGCTGCCGCGCGTAAGCCTGTAGAGCAAAATCTGACATCGCTGGATCATCCGGACCTCCAGCAAGGTCTGGTGCTGCTGGGGATTGCCGGCATGATGGATCCACCGCGTCCTGAAGCGATTGCGGCGATTGAGCAGTGCCAGCAGGCGGGGATCCGGGTGAAAATGATCACCGGCGATCATCAGGAAACCGCAATGGCCATCGGCCAGATGCTGGGAATCGGCAACAGCGCCTCGTCAATTACCGGCTATCAGCTGGAGCATATGGACGATCGGGAGCTGCAAACGGTGGCGCAGGAGTATGATATTTTTGCCCGCACCAGTCCGGAACATAAGCTGCGGTTGGTCAAAGCGTTACAGGAGACCGGCGCGATTGTCGGTATGACCGGTGACGGCGTCAATGATGCGCCAGCGTTGAAACAGGCTAACGTCGGTATCGCGATGGGGATTAAGGGAACCGAAGTGACGAAAGAGTCCGCGGATATGATTCTCGCCGACGATAACTTCGCCACTATTGCCAGCGCGGTGAAAGAGGGGCGTCGGGTTTACGATAACCTGAAAAAAACCATCCTGTTTATTATGCCGACCAACCTCGCGCAGGGGTTGTTAATTATTATTGCCATTCTGATGGGGAATCTGCTGCCGCTGACGCCAGTACAGATTTTGTGGATGAACATGGCGACCTCGGCCACGCTGTCATTTGGTCTGGCGTTTGAACCGGCTGAAAGAAATGCCATGCGGCGACCACCGCGCAATGTGAAAAGCCATGTAATGGATGGTTATGCCATCTGGCGCGTGGTGTTTGTAGGCCTGTTGATCTCCATTAGCGCCTTTATCCTTGAGGCGTGGTTAGAGCCACGTGGCTACAGCACGGAGTTTATTCGTACCGTGCTGTTACAAATGCTGGTGACGGCGCAATGGGTATATATGATCAACTGCCGTGATTCAGAACACTTCTCGTTAAATGCTGGCCTGTTGAAAAACAAAGGTATTTGGCTGGTGACGCTGGTGCTTATCGCGCTGCAGGCGCTGATTATCTATGTGCCGCTGATGAACACGCTGTTTGGTACGCGTCCATTACCGTTCAGCTACTGGATTATCTCGCTGATGATTGGTGCCATGCTGTTTGTGGTCGTGGAGATTGAGAAAAAGCTGACGCGTAACTGGCGTAAGTAGTTCGCAATGATGATTTCCTCGCCAGTGGGCGTGCGGTTTGCGCGCCGCTGGCGAGGAGATACCGTTTTATCCCCTCAGACTAAAATCTCTTTGTCATCATCAGCTTCACGGCGGCAGCAAAAAAGCCACTTGCTTGATCATCATAATTAATAATACTGTTATTATATACAGTGTTAATTGAGATCAGCCGTTATGCAATTTTTAAACCCCGTAGATGTCCGCGCAATCATGCAGTTACCTCTGTTTATCGATCGGGTTCCCTGTGGCTTTCCCTCTCCGGCAGCAGATTATGTTGAGCAGCGCATCGATCTAAACGACCTGCTGGTGCAGCATCCGGCCGCCACCTATTTTATTAAAGTCAGTGGCGACTCGATGATTGAGGGCGGCATCAGCGACGGCGATATGCTGGTGGTAGACAGTTCGATGCGTGCTGAACATGGCAGCATTGTGGTCGCCGCGCTGGAAGGAGAGTTCACGGTTAAACAGTTGCAGTTGCGCCCCAGAGTTCAGCTGATGCCGATGAACGCCAGCTACTCGCCGATCGTTATTGGCAGTGAAGAGGCGCTGGAGATCTTCGGCGTGGTGACCTTTGTGATTAAAGCAACCAGCTAGCATCTTCGGACATCGGGCTATCTTTGATGCCAGCGCAGGGCATCAATCACGATGGCAAAAGCAGCAGGCAGGTGTTGCCTGCTGGGATAATAAAGATAATATCCCGGAAAGCATGGGCTCCAGTCTGCCAGTAGCTGGATTAACTCGCCTGACTCAATATATTTTACCACTACATCATAGGGCACATAGGCCAGGCCGCCGCCATCAATGGCCGCCTGAATCATCAGAAAGGTATTGTTAAATACGCTTTGCCCGCTGACCCTGACGTCGATTTTTTGGCCGTTTTGCTCAAACTCCCACGCGTATAACCCCCCATGCGTAGGTAGCCGCAGATTAATACAGTTATGCGACAGAAGATCTTCAGGTTTTACAATCGGCTGCTTGCCGGACAGGTAAGCGGGTGAGGCAATCACCGCCATCTGTACATCCGGTGTCAGGCACACCGCAATCATATCCTTGTCTACCTGATCGCCCATTCGCACACCAGCATCAAAACGCCCGGCCGCAATATCCGTCAGTTCATAGCCCATATTGAATTCAATGTTGATGTCAGGATATTCCCTCAGCACCGGTAACAGCCGCGGCCAGAGAATGGAGGTGATGGCGTGGTCATGGGCGGTAATACGTATCGTTCCAGCAGGTTTATCACGAAATGCACTCAGTGAAGCGAGCTCCGCTTCGATTTCACCAAGTCGCGGTGCCAGCACGTTTAACAGACGTTCGCCCGCTTCAGTCGGGGAAACACTCCGCGTGGTCCGGGTTAACAGCCTCACCCCCAGCCGCTCTTCAAGCCCCTGTAGCGTATGGCTCAGCGCTGAACGGGAGACTCCCAGCACTGCGGCCGCGCGGGTAAAACTGCGCTCATTGGCTACCATTACAAATGCCTGGAGGTCGTTCAGCTTTTCTCTTGTCATGATTGGTGAATTTTTTGCACAAGTGTATGTTGATTTGGCTATCTTATCATTTAATCGCGCTTCCCATACACTCTCTCCACTGGGCTGCACCAGATAACAGCCATCCGTTATGAGCACTTTACTGAGGCTTTGCTATGCAAAATTTATTGAACGATAAACAGCAGGCTGCCATCCCGATTGCGGTATTTACCGCCAGTGGAGAGACAGAAAAGCTGAAAACAGCGCTGAGTACTGGTCTGAATAGCGGAATGACCATCAGCGAGATAAAAGAAATCCTGGTTCAGCTGTATGCCTATGCGGGATTTCCACGCAGCCTGAATGCGCTGGGCACGCTGATGAGCGTTCTGGCGTTACGCCGCAAGGAAGGCCTTGAGGATGAGCCGGGCAGAGAGGCGACACCTGTTACCGATCGGCGCAGCAGCCTCGAGCGGGGAACTGAAAACCAGACAAAACTGGTCGGCCAGCCGGTGAAAGGGCCGCTGTTTGAATTTGCTCCGGTGATTGATGAATATCTTAAATCGCACCTGTTTGGCGATATTTTCCAGCGAGACGTGCTGGACTGGCAGACCCGAGAGCTGGCGACCATTTCAGCATTGGCGGCGATGACTGGCGTCAACAGCCAGCTTCAGAGCCACTATGGCATTAGCCTCAATACGGGATTAACCGCAGCGCAGTTACGGGCTTTTGTCGACGTGCTGCAACAAAAATGCGGAAACGCCATCGCAGCCAATGCCAGTGCAGTGCTGGATTCAGTGCTGGCTAATAACGAATAACACCAATACGCCGGAATAATCCGGCAGTGGAGACAAAATGAGCGAGAAATTTGACGGTAACGGTATTTTCCCTAAAGGGCCGAAAAATGAGGCTTACGCCGACTATTTCCAGGGGACCAGCTACCTCAGCATGTTGTCCACTGTGGGCGTAACCATCGGTAATGTGGTGTTTGAACCAGGCTGCCGGAATAACTGGCATATTCACCATAAGGGCGGCCAGATTCTGCTGGTTACGGGTGGACGCGGCTGGTATCAGGAATGGAATAAACCTGCTCAGCAGCTTGTTGCCGGAGATGTGGTCAATATTCCACCCGGTACAAAACACTGGCATGGTGCCGCTTCAGACAGTTGGTTTGCACATGTCGCGGTTGAAGTTCCGGCTGAGAATGCTTCCAATGAGTGGCTGGAGCCGGTTTCTGATGAGGAATATCGTCAGTTACCATAACCAGGCCGGTGAGCGTCGTCGCTCCTGTCACGCGCTGCGCTCTTTATCCTTTTTTATCAATAGATCGATAAATGAGCGCACCTTTATCGGGCGAAAGCGTGACGCGGGAAAAACCGCATAGATCTCGCCGACGGGCAGTGTCCACTGTGGCAGCACCGGAATTAAACGACCTGAATGCAGATCCTCTGAAATGGCAAAATCGGGTAACACTGAGATACCCGCACCTTCTCTCACGGCTTCACGCACCGCCAGTGTGGCATCAAGAGATATGCAGGGCTGCACTTCAACACGCTGTTGTTTCTCATTCAGCGTAAATTGCCATTCAGTGGGATCGCGCAGCGCGGTATTGGCGATAAACGGCAGCGCGGTGATCTCTTCCGGTTTCTTTAGCCGATCGACGTGTGATTGCATGCTGCTGGAAGCCACCAGCCGCTGTCGAAAAGTGCCAATTTTTCTTGCCTGCAATCGGGTATCCGCCAGCCAGCCCACGCGGATCGCCACTTCAATATTGTTGGCGACAATATCAAGCGTATTATCACTGAGCACCGCATCGACTTTGCAGTCAGGATAAAGCTGAGTAAAAGCTGCAATGGCAGGAACGACGACGCTGATACCGTAGTCAAAAGGGGCGGTCAGCTTTAGCGTGCCTGAAGGCTTTGCCACCGCAGCGGCGAGTTGTGCAAAGGCCTCTTCTGTTTCACGCAGAATAGACGCGCAGTGCTCATAGAAAATCTTCCCGGCATCGGTTATCTGAACTTTACGCGTCGTGCGGATCAGCAGTGTGGTACTGAGCTCCTGCTCCAGACGTGCAACCTGCTGGCTGACCACCGCTTTGGTGATCCCCAGACGTTCCGCCGCGGCGGTAAACGATCCGGTCTCAACCACCGAGACGAAGTAGGTAAGTCGTCTGATGCTGCCTGGTTCCATCACTGACGGCCCTCTATTGTATGCTTTTAAATGACAGTGTGTTTATCATAGCTCTGTTTAACATCCAATTGATATTTCCTATGATGAGTAACTTCACATGAGGAACAGTCAATGAACATTACCCTTCACTATTTATTCGATCCGCTATGTGGCTGGTGCTACGGGGCATCACCTGCGCTGAGCAAGCTGGCTGAGGCTCAGAATATTACGCTTGAGCTACTGCCAACCGGCCTGTTTTCAGGTGCCGGCGCCCGCCCAATGGGCGATGATTTCGCCGCCTACGCGTGGGAAAACGACCAGCGAATTGCTCACATGACCGGGCAACCTTTCTCCGCACTTTATCGTAAGAATGTTCTTCAGGATCGGCAGCAACAATTTGACAGTGGCCCGGCCACCGTTGCGTTAACCGCCGTCTCGCAGACACAAACGATAAGGCAGCTTGATGCACTGAAAGCCATACAGCACGCCCGTTACGTCGAAGGTCTTGACGTCACCTCATTGCCGGTGCTTGCAGATATATTACGTGCGCTGGGATTAGAGAGTGCGGCAGAAAACGTTCTGCATCCTGCGGAAAATTTACTGAAAGCAACCCACAATCGTACCGTGCGGGCCCAGCAGATGATGCAGGAATACGGTGCGCGTGGCGTTCCGACGTTTATTGCTGAATCGGGTTCAACGCGCCAGATAATTAACTCAGGTTTAGTGTATTCAAATCCACAGGAGTGGGTTCGCCAGTTACAGAATGCATAACCTGCTGTGAATAATATTCGCCGGTGCTGATGCGGGTTGCACTCTCTTTCGTTACCGTTCAACATCTTATCTTACGGGCTTAAAACCGCACTTCCCACGCCCGGCGAAATCCGATTATACTGTAATTATAACCAGTATAATCACAGGGGGAAGCGATGACCTTCTCACATCCAGTCAAGTCACTAATCGAACCCGGCACGGCTATTTTTCAGGGCAATATGGCTGCTGCATTAGTCGTATGTTGCGGGATGCAATAATGTTCGCGCTGGTAGACGTTAATAGCTTTTACGCCTCCTGTGAAACGGTGTTCCGGCCTGATTTGCGTGGCGTTCCGGTAGTGGTGCTGTCGAATAACGACGGCTGTGTGATTGCCCGCAGCGCTGAGGCGAAAGCGATCGGCATCAAAATGGGCGCGCCGTACTTCAAAATGAAGGAGGATATTCAGCGCCATAAAGTAAAAGTATTCAGTTCGAACTATGCACTGTATGCCGATATGAGTAATCGGGTGATGACCACGCTGGAAGAGATGGCACCCTCGGTGGAAATTTACTCGATTGATGAAGCATTTATGAACCTGAGCGGCGTCAGTAACTGCATGTCGCTGGAGCAGTTTGGTCGCGATGTACGCGCCCGGGTGATGAAAGAAACCCATCTGACCGTCGGGGTGGGGATCGCTCCAACAAAAACGCTGGCCAAGCTGGCGAATCATGCCGCCAAAAAATGGAAAAAGACCGGTGGGGTACTTGATCTGTCAGACCAGCAGCGACAGCGAAAACTGATGAGTATGGTGCCGGTTGAGGATGTCTGGGGAGTCGGGCGGCGCATCAGCAAAACGTTAAACCTGATGGGCATTGAAACCGCGCTGCATTTAGCAGAGTGCACACCCTCGTTTATTCGTAAAAATTTTAACGTGGTGCTGGAGCGTACCGTGCGCGAGCTGAATGGCGAGCCTTGTCTGGCGATCGAAGAGGTTATGCCGACCAAACAACAGATTGTCTGTTCCCGATCGTTTGGCAGCCGCATTACGGATTACCAGGAGATGCGTCAGGCGGTGTGTGCTTACGCGGAACGTGCGGCGGAGAAATTACGTGGCGAGAAGCAGTATTGCCGACAGATTGCGGTATTCCTGCGCACCAGTCCGCACGCGGCTAACGAGCAGTTTTACGGTAACCAGGCGGGCGGAACGCTGTTGACGCCGTCAAACGATACGCGCGATATCGTGCGGATTGCAATGGAGTCGCTGGATCGGATCTGGATTGATGGTCATCGCTATATGAAAGCGGGCGTGATGCTGGGGGACTTTTTCAGTCAGGGCATTGCCCAGCTGAATCTGTTTGATGAGTATCGGCCGCGGATGGGCAGTGAGGCGCTGATGGGCGTGATTGACGAGCTGAATCAGTCGGGCAAAGGCAAAGTCTGGTTTGCCGGCCAGGGGATTAATAAGTCGTGGGCGATGAAGCGCGAAATGCTCTCTCCGGCGTACACCACGCGCTTTGCAGATTTGCCGGTAGCGAAGTGATTTTCCGCGCAACAGTCGCGCCTCAGCTACCCGGCATTGCCGCACCGCTGGCAATAAACCAGACAAAAAACACCATAGCCGCAATAAAGATAATAGCCGGGGCAATCGCTCTTTTGTCCATAAATACTCTCTCCGATGATGGTTACGCGATTAAACAGCCACTTATGATAACGCCATCCGGAGAGAGATGATACGGGAAAGCCTGGCCTGACCATCACCCGATTAATTACCCCTGTTTTTTATCCTTAGCGGCTTCGCCAGCTCGCGCACTGCGATCGTCGGATGGCCTGCACAACAGCGATAGGGGCGCTCTGAACTCGGTGAGCTGGGCGGCAAGACAGACGGTTCTTAAATGGCGGTTGCAGATAAACCATATCTCATCACGGTCATTGGACAAGATATAGTACGCGTCGGAGCTTTCTGAAGGGTTAAAGCAACCTATCGCGCGATAGGCAAAGTCGCTACTGAAACCACTAAGCAAAGGGAGCGGGCGCGGGCCGTTTTCCAGCTGTTGAACTCTCAGATAAAGTCCCTGTTCAAGCCATAACATAAATCACTCCAATTCCATTGTGAACAAGCTGAGTATAGGCGCTACCCGATTTGTGCCGGAGGAGTCAGTGGAATATGCAGGCACAGTCACAGAGATAAATTAAAGCGCGGAGAGGATTGCCTGACGGTGGCAGAAGCAGAAATTTAAGCTAGCAAAATAGCTGTATATTTCTAAATCAGTTTTTTTGACAAAGATAAGCAAATAGCTCCGCTATCAACTCAAACTCTGTGTGGCTATTATAGCTCCATCGAAGGCGATAAGCCTTCTCCCGGTAAAAAAACTAAAGGAGCTACACCATGAAATCTATCAAAACTTTTGTTGCAGTAATTGCCCTCTCTACCATTTCTTTTGGCAGCTTTGCGCAAAGCGTCAGCGCCTACGGTAGCCACCTTGACAGTGCTGAAGCGCGCATTGCGGCAAAAGCAGAGCAAGCCGGTGCATCATCTTATAAAATCACCAGCGCACGCGTTGGCAACCAGGTCTATATGACTGCTGACCTGATTAAATAATCTCTTCCAGCCCGCCCAATCAGTTTTAAATGCCAGTCGCCTCAGGTGACTGGCATTTTGCGTTTTGAATGCATTGATCGACACCCATAGTCGCGGTGGTCAGAATAATGTTATGGTCATAATGACTTAAATAACAACAGGATGAATATTATGATCGTCAGAACATGGCACGGCTGCGTGCCGGTAAAATTTGCCGAAGGTTTTGCCGCACATTTACAGCTTACTGGTGTTCAGCATTCACAAAGCGTGGCGGGTAATCTTGGAGCATTTGTCCGTCGTGAAACGCAGGGGGCTTGGGAGCACTTCTTTCTCGCCACCTACTGGCTGGATATTGATGCAGTAAAAGCGTTTGCCGGTGAGGATTATCATATTGCGGTGACTTACGCCGACGATGAGCAATTTGAACTGTTGTCCGACCCCTATGTTTTTCAGCATCAGGTCAGTGAAATTACCGCCTTATAAAGCGGCTGGCAGAGTGGGTAAAGCACTCTGCCAGTGATTCAGGTCAGTGATTTCTGTTGCAGCTTTTCGAGAATTGCCAGCGGGGCATTCTGCGGATCTTTCATTCCGGCGATCGGCAGCAGGAATGTTTGTTCCAGCATAAACTGACCGCTCATTGCGGCATGAGGGGTCTGATCGGAAAAACAGATCCAGCTGCTGCCCGCAGGCAGTTCCAGCGCCACCTGTGGCCCTTGCTGCTGGTAAGATTGATCGGCTTTCATTGCATCATGCAGTTGCAGCATCAGATGATCATAATGACTGCGATAGCGTTTAGTGATGCCGAGCCGGTGTTGCAACCAGCTGCTGAGCGGTGAGTAGCGCTTCAGGCGTGGCATAAAACGCTTTGCCAGCTGCGGGAAAGGTTCACCGACGCGCCACTGGCGGCTTTCACCATTGGGATTGATATTGGTGAAGATGCGCAGGATACGTTCGCCATGGTTCGGGCGTGATGGAAAGGCATCAACGTGCAAACGGCTGTCATCTTTGCGCCACGAACTGGATTCACGCCACGCCGCAACCGGATGCAGGCGTAGGGTATTATTCGGGGTGTGCAGCGCGGTACGATATTCAGGCAGCAGCGCCCTGACCAGTTGCAGACTGTGCTGATGATGACGCTCCAGCAACGCTTTCACCTGCGGCATTTTATCTTCAGTCGCAAGCCCATTCACTTTACCGGTTTGAGGATTAAAGCTGATATTTTTACGTTTGATATCGACTAAATCTGGCGTCAGCAGCAATTGCTCTTCATCAGTAAGAGTAAATGCCAGACGAGGCAGAAACAGCACTTTTCCTTGCTCAAGAGTTTCTACCGCAGAGACATTATTTACCGGCTCATCCCACTGGGTATTAGGCAGTGAGTGAATCACGGACTGCGGAGATAAGAGGCTTCCGGACATGATAACGCCTTATTATTTTATAAAATTCACTAAATATTATATTGCGCTGAAGAATATTAAGTTAAACCTAAGTTAAACGAGCGTCCGGAGTCGGAAAATAGTTAGCCTGCTAATCCGACGTCCGGGATTAAGCGTGTTCCATTATTGCCGCATCAAACTGAGTTGGCGCGGGCGCGCCTCGCGGTTATTTCGCTGAGCATTTAAAAATGATAGTTAATACCGAGATCGATAACATAACTGGTCGATTTCTCTACCATCGGGCTGTCACGCACATTGCTGTCGAGGAAGTTTACCCGCGTAGAGATAAAGCCTTCCCACTGGGGGGTGAAACGGTAATCCAGCGCCAGCTGTAGCCATGGCGTCAGGCTGGCTGACGGGCGATAGCGGGCTAATCCGCTGCGTTGCGATTCATCCGCAGTTACACCATAGTAATAGCGGGTTTGACGTGCGTCCTCCCAGTCAATTCCTGCTGCAGGAATAAACGCCAGTTTTCCACTTTGCAGATAACCGGTCCATGAAGCAGTGGCAACGACGCCATTGCTCAGCCCCAGCGTATCCGCTGCCAGCTGCCCGGATAATGCGCCATACGGCGTGATGCGCTGATAACTGAGACCGGCCATCATGGTGGTACGACGGTTATTCAGCTGCTGCATTTGCCACCCTTTACCGTCGCTGCGGTCATAGCTCCGATCAAACCATAATGCTTTTATCTTTAGCTCATTAACGTCATCTTTCCACGCCAGAATTCCCGCTTCATCTCCGTCGATATAAAAATGATTACCGGTCCAGCTCAATAACGGAAAGGGAGTGTATTCAACGCGTTTGGCGCGATAAGGATTAATTTGCCATTGATTATCCAGCGCCAGTGCCAGATCGTCTGCGGATACTGGCGCAGTAAACAGCAGGATCAGGCAACACCATCCGGGTTTTTTATTCATCATAATCACCTGTCTCAGACCAGCATAAAAGAGGAGCAGATTACCGATGCTATTTCAGTGTAAATATCTTTTATCAGGAAAGGACGGGGAATAATGTGGTGGGGGTCGAGGATATCAGAGCAGGCCGCGTAACGGCCCGCAAAATTTTTATCACAGCTCGAGGCCAGGCGCTGACCATTTTTTCTTACAGCCCTCGGCGTGGGGGGTTTTACTGCAATCTGGTGCAAAAGGATTAAGCGTATCGCGGTTGCACCAGCCAAGCATCAGCACGATGACGATCACCACAATCCAGCGTTTTTTCATTATGATTTCCTTCGGGTCTGGCTAAACAGCATCTGACTCATGAATTCTTGCGCATAAGCGCGGAATTTGGTGTTCGGAGAATACCTCAATACCGTGGCGGGTTAACAGCTCGGTGGTCACTCCGCTACCGGCTATTTTGCGCTGAGTAAAATCACCGCTATAGATAAGGTCAGTGCCGCACGACGGGCTACCCTCGGTTAAGATGGCATACTGACAGCCATGCTGCTGCGCCATTTCCAGCGTCAGCCATGCCGCCAGAATGTAGCGTTCGGTGACATCATCCCCGCTTGCTTCTCTCACTCTGGCACCATGCGCAATAACGCCGTTTCCGCTGCGGGTCGGCTGAATCTCGGCCGCAGGGCGCGGCGTCTGAAATCCGGCAGCCAGCTCCGGGCAGAAAACCACCAGGCGATTCTGCTGACGCCAGCGCGCAAGATGTTCAGAAACCACGGTTTTTGCTGAGCCGTTGTAGCGTACCGGAAAGCCCGCTAAACATGCACTGAGGAGGATTTTTTTCATCGATGCCTTACCTGAACGCTAAGGTTTTGCATCATCGCATTCATTGTGCAGCAAGGCGAGAGAAGCGGAACTCAGTTAAGAACTATTCAATAAACTGAATCAGAGGCTGGCTTTACGGCAACATTTTCACCTGATATCAGTTCACCTGATACCAGTTGAAGCGCCGATTAGCCGGGGCGGTGTGTGGCAATCCTGGCTATCAGGATTGATTTATCCGCGAGGTATCACGTGTTTTGACCGCGCTTTTAGTTATCCGATAGGCCTTAGCCGGATCGCCAGCGACAAACTCAAAGGTCGGGGAGTAATAAAAGGGCAGCCAGCCGCCGTAGCCATGTTCCCATTCCCAGCGAACCGGGCAGGGCCACAAGATGCCTTCATAGAGTATGTAATAAATCCATCGACCATTAGGGCGACGTGGCTTCAACGTTTTCATCAGAGCAACTATTGCAGAAGATATAATAATAAAATAGGCTATATTTTGACCTGTACCGCAGGGGGTTTCAACCTGCAATGGCGTGTAGTGCGCTCAGCTTCAAGTTTATCGCTTTCAGTACCGGCATCGCCAGATAACAAATCGGTTGCCGGTCAGCAGTAAAAAAATAACTGTGAAGTTTTGCTAATGAGTTTTTATGCTAAACTACCGATGTTTTCCCCCAAGGAAGAGAATGAAAATGATCACTAAATATGGACTTGTGGCGCTCTCACTCACCCTGTTGATGCCCGTGGCGCAGGCGGACGATAAGACCCAACTTTTCGTGCAAATCAATCAACGCCTCGCCTATATGAAGGATGTGGCCGGATACAAAGCCGCTAACCATCAGCCGATAGAAGATTTACAGCAGGAAGCGCGCGTATCAGTGCTGACCCTCAGCAGTGCTGAAAAATTTGGCCTGCAGGCGGCGTCGGTAAAGCCGTTTGTTAAGGCACAGATGGATGCTGCCAAAGCGATCCAGTATCGCTATCGCGCTGACTGGTTGTCGAAGCCTGAAGTGAAATGGACGCCACTGTCATTGCCGGTAGTACGCGAAAAGATAGGTCAGCTCAGCACTGATTCTTTACAGCAGCTGGCTAAGGTGCTGAAAGCCGGTAACCCTATCAATGAAAACGATCGTGTAACTTTCAATATGCTGATTTCACAGCATAATATCACCGATAATGACAAAACGCTGATTTTTGATGCGTTAAAAAACGTGGCGCTGAAGTAACACAGAGTGAATGGCTGATGGGGGAAAGAGGTTAACGATGTACTTCTCCGCACAGTAGCACGGCAAAAGGACGACGCTGGTGAATACGATCCGCCATCTGTTGACACGCTTCCAGCGTCGGGTAGATGTGTTCTGAGACCGGTAGTGCGTCACAGGCATCATGGCCGCAGGCGCTGACTAACAGTACAAATCCAATTAACATCTTTCCTCCTTATCCGCTATCGTTGATGGCGAAGAACAGCCCGGCTTGACATCAGTATAGTAGAACGAAGCGGCAAGTGCGCAGAAGGCAGAATAAAGCTATTGAATTCAGTAGTCTGGAGTTTTTTTCGCCGGAGTGCCGGTTGAGTAACCGAAAGATTATGCCAGTAACAGCTACCGGCATAATCCCGGAAAGATAAAGAGAGTTAGCTTTGCGTAGTTAGCCGCAGTGAATCGCACTGACGACAAGCGGTAAATTAAAAATATTCACCGAATAATGCGCTGATAGCACATCAGTTATAACTTAATTAGTTTTAATAACCTGAGCTTCAGGTTTTTACCTTTTCGAGCGTGATTTGCGGCTCGCATTGTTGGTCTTGTTTTACAATGCGAAACTCCGCCTTACCTTGATGAACATAAATACAGGCACGACCCATGTCGCCGCCGTCCTGTTCCTGTGAAAGTGATACCGTTACCGTCTCTGCCTGAGTTAATGGTGATAGCAATAGCGCTAACGCCGGTAGAGCAAGCAGGTTGGTGGTATGCCGCACCTGTTGGCGTTTCATGTCAGACATCCTTTTAAGTACTTTTCAGGTCTCACCGGACGGTGAGAGACCTCTTAGGGGTTGATCATAATGAGTATGCTAATAATTGGTTTTATAATAACAAAATATTGCGAAAGGCTGCGCTTCGTCAACTGCATAAATGGCTGGTCGATCACGATTTTAATCCTGAAGCCTGCCCAGCAGTATCAATCCAGAAAAAATCAGAATAACCGCAGGTATTTTTGCCCAATGTTAAGTTGAGTTTAGGTGTTAAGACGAAATGCTGCCGCAGGAAATTTCGGTTTTTAAGAACATTTATCCCGTCTGCAACGAAATAATCGAGCGGTTTATGCGGAACAAAAGTGCTATGGTGAATCTCCACTAAACAGAAAGAGGGTGGATATCTCCAGTATTAGCCTGAGTTGCACCGACTGCGGAAGCTCGACGTTTTTGTTCACCGTCGCTGACAGCAGTAAAAATCATCCCCACGGGGCGGTATGTAGCCATTGCAGTAAACCCCTGACGTTCGCGTCGATATTGCAGAGAAGTCTGGAAAATCAAGATGTTTAACCCTTAAAGCCCGCCTTGCGCGGGCTTTGTCGTTCTGGTGCTTCAGCGAAATCCTCGTCATAACTTGACCTTACCGTTAGGGGAGGGTTTACCCTTATGGGGTCTGAGGTTATCTGGCTGATAAGGGAATCCAATGAACAACATAAAATCGTTATTGTTTATCGCACTGCTGGCACCGCTCAGCGCCAGTGCTGTCGAAACGGCGCATCAGGATCACGCAAAGGAGAGCGGCGCGCAGCAGAGTTATCAAAGCGGTATGACGAAGATGCACGACGAGATGATGCAGGGGATGAAATCTGACGATCCTGACATTGCTTTTGCTCAGGGTATGACCGCGCATCATCAGGGAGCGATTGAGATGGCAAAAACCGAGCTTAAATACGGTAAAGATCCGGCGATGCGCAAACTGGCGCAGGAAATTATCGATGCCCAGCAGCCAGAAATCGACCGCATGCAACAGTGGCTGAAACAGCAGAAAAAATAGCGTTGCTTCCATGCAGGTATTTCGTCAGTAATAAACCCATCGTCGAGCCGTTTAGCTAAACTACAACAGGTTAACCTGTTGAGGGAATCACTGATGAGCCAACTGGAAAGAAAAAACTATCCGCAATTAGGCCATGTCGTTGGACCTTACGTCCATGCCGTTAAATATCAGTCTGTACTGTACGTGTCAGGCCTGACGGCTTACGGCAGCGAGGCGCAGCATCACGGAATTGCGGCACAGGCGCAGGAGATATTTGATCAACTGAATATTATTGCCGCAGAGGAGAAAACCTCGATGGCGGGGCTGATCAAAGTCACTATTTTTGTGACTGAGTTAACTCACCTGACCGCGCTGCGCGAGGTGCTGTTTGCCCGCTATGGCGATCATCTGCCGGCCAGTTCGCTGGTTCAGGTCAGCCAGCTGTTTTCACCCGATTTAAAAATCGAAATTGAAGCCAGCATTGCGCTTAATGGATGATTTGCCTGGTTTTGCTGCGGACGCCAGCTTTCGTAAGTGAAAAGGGTAACGGGGCATGGCTAAACTTGCTAAAGTTGATGTTTTACACTTTGCCGGGAGTCGTATGTCGAACGAAATTGCACATCCATCCAGCAGCCCTAAACAGGCTGCGTTGCAGCTGGTTATTGAGCTGGTGCGCGCAGGAAAACTCAGCCCATTGCAGGGCGACGCCTCAAATATGATCTCAATCTACGAGCAGTTTAAAGATCACTTCGAAGCGGATAAGCATAAACATAACGCCGATTCAGCGATCTCCTGACAGTATGCGGTGCGGGGACGCCCGCCCGCAAACTGTCTGAAATACCCTAAACACACTATTCATGATGGCGTTTAGCGGGATTTATCGGGACTATTTACTGACCTGATCGTACCAGAGCATGCTGGTACCAATTCCTTGCTTCGCGCCCTGCACATTATCACGCAGCCCGACCAGCTTCTGTCCCTGTAACGTCACGACATACGGTGAATTCTGCTGGATCTCTTTCTGCAGTTCGCCATACAGCGCCTGGCGTTTCTGGACATCACTCTCTGCCGCGGCTGCACGGGTTTGCGCACTCAGTTTCGGAATCTCCCAGCCTGTACGCCATGCGAGCGTTTTCGGCCCGCCCGGCACGTTATAGGCAAAGGTACTGGCATTGGTATTTGGATCCACATAGTCGGCGCCCCAGTAGATAAAGATCGACTGGAAATTGCGGCTGCGCATCTTGCCCCACAGCTCGGATTCCGCGACCGGCTGAATCTGAATATCGATATCGGCTTTAGCAAAGCTGGCCTGCAGCGCCTGTGCCACATCGGTATACGGCGGCTGATTAACGATGGTCAGTGAAAAGCGCGTGCCGGGCTTAATGCCGCCTTGTTGCAAAATCTGTTTGGCTTTGGCGACATCCAGCTTAAACGGTTTATCGGTCAGTGCGCCGTCAAAGCCCTGCGGCAGAAACGCCTGATGCACCTGATATTGGCCTTTCAGCAGCTGATTCGACAGACTGTCGTAATCCACCAGCCAGCGTGCCGCCTGCCATAAGGCCGGATTGCCGAGGGCCGGCTGCTGCTTGTCCTGAGTATTGAAACCGAGATAGTAAATCAGACTGGAAGGAAAGTTCGCCACTTTGATGCCGGGCTTATTTTTGATTGCATCAAACTGATCGGCACCCAGTTCGTACGCCACATCAACATCACCCTGTTCCAGCAGCAAGCGGCGCGAGCCGGCATCAGCAACGCCTTTCAGGATAACGCGTTTTAGTTTCGCCGCTGGCTGAGCCTGCGGATTTTGTTCCAGCACCAGCGCCTGCTGTGGAACATAATTTTTAATGCTAAAGGCGGCGCTGCCGGCAGAATGGGTGCGCAGCCAGCCATTGCCATAATCGTTATTGCTGGCGTGCTGCTGTGCCAGTTTGCTGTCGACGATCGAGGCGACCGGCGCAGAAAGCAAGCGTAAAGCCAGATCGCTGCCGATAGGTGATACCCAGCGCAGCTCCAGTTTGTCATCACTGATGCGGGTAAACTGGGCATCAATATTCTCTGCCGTCCAGCCTAGTTCGCCGAGAATAAACGCCGGTGTCTTATTCAGCTTTACGGCGCGGGTAAATGAATAAATGACGTCATCGGCGGTAAATGCATTGCCGCTGGCGAATTTTACGCCGGGTTTCAGGGTAAACACCAGGCTGTGCTCACTGCTGCCGGGCTGCCAGGCGGTAGCCAGTTCCGGCACCAGCTTGCGTGGATCATCACGATCGGAAGCGACCAAACCCTGATAGACATCGATCAGGCTGCTGGTACTGACGGTTTCGAAACTTTCAGCCGGATCGAAGCTAATAATGCCATCAAGCGGAATCGCTACCACTAAGGTATCGGCCGGCGTTGCGGCATGGACGGCGGTAGAAAACGCTAAGGCACTGGCAATAGCAACAGATAACAGTTTACGCATTGGGCGATCCTGACAAGGAGAGATATCAGGACTATAAGCTGCAATAAAGCGGCGGGAAATACGGCTTTATACTATGGTTTTCTGAAATAATGATATAGAGAGATCAATGGCTTAGAACAGAAGGCGATAACGCCGCCCCTCAACAAATCAGATACAGGGGCGGCGGTAGGGTACTGCTAGCCGACGATGCGGCCGTTGGCCATATGGGCGGCACGATCGCACATATGATCAATCACATCAGGATCGTGGCTGACCAGTACCATAGTCAGATTATCCTGGCGTTTCAGGTCGTTAAGCAAATTAAGGATCTCTGCCTGTACCGACATATCCAGTGCTGAGGTTGGCTCGTCCAGCAGTAATACTTTCGGCTCCAGCAGCAGTGCGCGCACAATGGCAACGCGCTGACGCTGCCCACCAGAGAGCTGATGTGGATAGCGTTCGGCCATCGCCGGATCGAGGCCGACATGGCGAAAGCCCTGGCTGATACGGTCATCAATATCTTTTATCTTCAGCAGCTTGAGCGGCTCGGCCAGCGTACGGCGCAGGCGATGGCGCGGATGCAGAGAAGCATAGGGATCCTGAAATACCATCTGCACTTCGCGACGTAAATCACCAGTGAAGGCTTTACCCGCTTCGGCCTGATGCCCCGCCAGCCGCATGCTGCCGCTCCAGTGCGGATTCAGCCCGGCCATTACCCACAGCAGCGATGACTTACCGCAGCCGGAAGGACCCACCAGTCCAAAACATTCTCCGGTGTTAATCGACAGTGAAACATCATGCACCACGGTGCGCAGATCGTAGCCCTGACGGTGTGCCACGCTAAGCTGTTGCAAATCAATTATGCTCACGATGTGCCTCCAGTGCCGCGCGATCCAGTACCGGCAACGGTTGGCCGTGAGTCGCCTTGCCTGGACGGCATGACCACAGCGTACGAGTGTAAGGATGCGTGGCGTGCGGCAACTCTGCTGCTGGCAGGCTATCCAGCACTTCGCCCTTATACATCACCATCACCCGGTCACAGTGTTCGGCCACCTGTTGCAGATCGTGACTGATGAGCAGTAAACCCATATTACGTTGTTCAATCAGCCGACGAATCAGTGCCAGCACTTGATCGCGCATGGCGTGATCGAGCGCTGAAGTCGGTTCATCGGCAATCAGAAATTGTGGATCGGCAATCAGCGCGATGGCCAGCATGACGCGCTGTCCCATTCCACCTGAGAGCTGATGCGGATAGCGATCCATCAGCTGTTTCGGCTGCGGCAGGCCGACGGCATCAAGCATTTCACACACCTTTTCACGCCGTTCGGCGCGGCTGAAGTCGCGATGCAGTTTAAGCGGTTCCTCAACCTGCCAGCCAATCGTGCGGGAGGGATTCAGGGCATATTTAGGATCCTGCATCACCATCGCCAGTTTATTACCCCGCAGCTGGCTCCAGCGTCGCTCACTCAGCGTCAGCGCATTTTCACCGGCGACAGTTAAGGTTCGCGCCCCGATATGCAGTGAAGGGGAGAGCAAGCCCATCAGCGAGCGGGCGGTCAGGGATTTACCCGAACCGGATTCGCCGACCAGCGCTACGCGCTCGCGGCCAAGGGAAAATGACAGGTTGTTAACCAGCGTTGTGCCATTATCCAGTGAAATGTTGAGCCGGTCGGCCACAATCAGCGGAGAATTATCAGTTGGCATTGCGGGTATCCAGTCGGTCACGCAGGCCGTCGCCTGTCAGGTTAAAAGCCAGGCTGGCAAACAGAATCGCGCCACCCGGTGCGGCAGCGACCCACCACTGATCAAAAATGACTTTACTGCCTTCGGCCACCATCGAACCCCATTCCGCGGTCGGCGGCTGGACGCCCATGCCGAGAAAGCCAAGGCCAGCCGCTGCCAGAATGATTCCACCCAGGCTGAGGGCGGCACGTACCACCGCGCTTGGCATACACAGCGGCAGAATATGGCCAAACATCAGGCGTAAACCGGTAATTCCCTGCATGCGTGCCGCCGCCAGATAATCGCTGCGGCGCAGCGCCAGCGTTTCCGCCCGCGCCTGACGGGCAAACGGCGGCCAGCTGGTCAGTGCCAGTGCCAGCGCACCGTTCATCAGGCCAGGACCGAGCATCGCCACTAACGCCAGCGCAATCACCAGGTTAGGCAGTGATAAAAAGATGTCAGTAATGCGCATCAGCACGCGTTCAGTCCAGCCACCAAGATAGCCTGCGGCAATGCCCGTCAGCATGCCAACCGGAATCGTCAGCACCAGAATCAGTGACACCAGCAATAGCGTGGGACGGGTTCCGTAAATCACGCGCGATAACAAGTCGCGGCCAAAACCATCGGTTCCCAGCCAGTGGGTTGCCGACGGTGGCATCAGGCGCGCGGCCATCTGCTGAGCGTTAGGATCAAAAGGAGCCAGTAGCGGCGCAAACAGCGCGGCCAACAGCAGGATGGCAACCAGCGTGCCGCCGATCGCCAGCGTGGTAATCCGGCGGCGGCGATGGCGGCGCGGTGCCACTGTTTCAGCATCAGTTAAATTTTGCGTCATCGGGTTCTCGGATCGGTTAGCCAGGTCAACACATCAGCCAGGGTGTTCAGCACAATAAAGCAGCTGCCAATCAGCAGCGTTGAGCCAAGGATCGCCGGAGCATCGGAGGCGAACAGCGCGGTGGTCATATAGCGGCCAACGCCTGGCCAGGCAAAGACGGTTTCGGTCAGCACCGAGCCTTCCAGCAGTGAGGCATAAGAGAGTGCCAGCACGGTAATCAGCGTGCCGGAGACGTTAGGGAAGATATGCAACAGCAGAATGCGACCGCGCCCGGCACCTTTAGCCCGTGCCAGCGTCACATACTCTTTGCTGCTCTCTTCCAGCAGAGCCGCGCGCAGCAGGCGGGTAATGCCCGCCATCGCCAGCATGCCAAGTACCACCACCGGCAGCCAGAGATGAGCAATCGCATTGCGGAACATTTCCGGATCGCCAGAGAGCCAGCTGTCAATCAGCACAAAACCGGTGGTCGGCTCCAGCGTGTACACATAGATATCATCCAGCCGACCCGGACCCGCCGACCAGTGTAAAACCGCATAGAACAGCAGCAGGCCAAGTAAGCCAAGCCAGAAAATTGGTACCGAATAGCCGAGCAGCGAAATCATTCGGGCGAGGTTATCGATAATGCTGCCCGGCTTCCATGCCGCCAGCAGCGCCAGCGAGATGCCAAAAAAGGCGCCAAAAATCATCGCACAGGTCGCCAGCTCGACGGTGGCAGGGAAGGTGCGCAGCAGATCGCTGACAACCGGCTGATTGGTAATACGGGATATTCCCATATCACCGCGCGCCAGATGCTCAATATAGTGCCAGAATTGCATCAGTACCGGCTGGTCGAGACCCAAATCGTGGCGTACCTGGGCGTAAGTCGACTCGCTGGCGTGATCGCCGGCGATCTGTAACACCGGATCGACCGGCGACAGATGAGACAACATGAAAGTAAACGCCAGCAGGCCAAGCAGCGTGACCAGTAGCGAAATCAGGCCGGTAGCGAAACGACCGCCACCGCGCCAGAAACGCCGGGCGGACCCGGCTTCTGTGGAAGTGACTGACATTACTTGCTGACCTGGTTGTAGTAAACCATATCCGGGTTAATTCCCTGCACATAGCCTTTCAGGTTATCGCGTACTGCAATCAGATTACGCGCCTGTAGTCCTATTACATACGGTGAACTTTTCTGCACTTCGCGCTGCATATTCTGGTACAGCTCAATGCGTTTGGCGGGATCGCTTTCGGCAGTGGCGGCCAGCGTCTGCTTGCTTAGCTCAGGAATGTGCCAGTTTGAGCGCCACGCCAGCGTGGTGCTGCCATTTTCCGGATTATAAGCAAAGGCTGAAGCGTTAGTGTTGGGATCGAAATAGTCCGCGCCCCATGCATTGAGTGTGGCTTCATATTTATGGGCTTTAACGCTGGTGGAGACTTCAGTGCTCAGGCCAGGGATCAGCTCAATGTTAACGCCACCTTTGGCAAAGCTGGCCTGCAACGCCTGGGCAATATCCAGATACGGTGGCTGGTTACTGACGGCGAGCTTAAAGCGCACGTTAGTCAGGCCAGCTTTCTGCAGAATCGCCTTGGCTTTTTCCGGATCGTAGCTGTATGGGTTGTCGTTCAGCGCGCCGAGATAGCCTTCCGGCAGAAATGACTGATGCACTTTGAACTGGCCTTTCAGCAACTCGTCGGCAATGCCCTTATAGTCAAACAGATAGCGGGATGCTTCCCATAGCGCCGGGTTTTTCAGCGCCGGAGAGGCATCGATATTGAATTGCATGTAATAGAGTGAAGCGAACGGAATGGCCAGCGGCTTGACGCCCGCTTTACCTTTCAGCGCGGCAATCTGATCGGCACCCAGATTACGCGCGATATCCACATCACCCTGTTCCAGCAGCAGACGACGCGTAGCCGGTTCCGGAACGTTTTTAATCAGGATATTTTTCAGCTTCGGAGCACCCGCCGGCGAGGCTGGATTTGCCGTCAGCAGTACCACTTCATGTGGGATATATTTGCGAATCTGGTACGGGCCGCTACCGGCAGAATGGCCACCCAACCACTGGTTACCGAGATCGTTTTTCTGCTGATTGGCCATGACGGTTTTTTCATCAACCACCGATGCGACCGGCGCTGAGAGCAGGCTTAGTACAAAAGTCGGGCTGACATCCGCCGTCCAGCTAATTTGCACGTGCTGGTCATCAATTTTCTTCAGCTGTGCATCAACATTATCTTTAGTCCAGCCAAGCTGGGTCAGGATAAATGAAGGATCGAGATTCAGCTTCACTACGCGCGACAGCGAGAAGATCACATCTTCCGGACGTAGCGGGTTGCCAGTGGAAAATTTTGCGCCATCGCGCAGCGCAAAGGTCAGGCTGCGGTTGTCGCTGCCGGCCTGCCAGGAGGTAGCCAGCGTCGGTTTCAGGTCGACCGGATTCTGTGGATCTGACTGTACCAGGCGCTGATAAATATTAGTAAAGGCCTGCATTGAGGTCAGTTCAAAGCCCTGCGCCGGATCAAAACTGCTGGCGTCATCGATAGACTGGGCAATCACCAGCGTATCTGGCGGGGTCGCTGCATGAGCGGCAAATGAGGTGGCCAGCGCCACGGCGATCATTGACGGAACGATACTTTTCATGACGTTTCCTTACCTAAAATTTGTCGCGAGTGTAAATGACCGGAAGGCTGATCAAATAGTAGATTAAAGGCTATCGATATGTGTTTTTGTTCTAAGTAAATGAAATCGGTTATAGGCGTTAATCATTTCGCGCCACAACGGCGCGTTAAATCGCCAGTTGCTGCTATCAGCATAGGTGGTATTAATCAATTTTCTACCGCGAAAACAAAGGGATTACTTATGCCATCTATCGTTACGACTTATCACGCCTGCATTGCCGCGTACAGCGCGGGCAACAGCGCCACCAGATTATTCAGCATATGCAGAAATATCGGCAGGATCAGACTGCCGGATTTGAGCCGTGCATAGCACAGCAGCAGTGAGAACAGCATCAGCATGATCATGGTTTGCAGATGGACGTACTGCGTATGCAGCACGGCAAACAGAATCGAGGTCAGGATCATGCAGGCCAGCGGAGTTTTCGGTAACCAGAGTAATAATCCCTGTAACAGAAAGCCACGGAACAAAATTTCTTCAAATATTGGCGCGAGGATCACGGCGGAAAACAGCAAAATCAGCAGCATCGGGCGGCTTTGCTGCGACTGCTGTTCCAGCCAGGCTTCTGGCTGAAGTACCCAGCTCTGAATAAGCATCAGCGTAATCAACGCCGCGATAAACAGCAGCACAGAATTGCGGCGCAGTTTGCCAAACGGAATATCGTCGCGGCGGCTGCAATAAAAACGATAGAGTGGCCACAGTACGGCGGTTTCGAACAGGCAAATAACCGGTACCAGCAGCCCGTTGCTGCGCAGCTGACTGAAATTGGGAAGCAGGGTGATCAGCAGAGTAATCAAATACCAGACTACAAACATGCCGCCGTAAAACAGCGTCAGCGTAATTCGGTTACTGGTGGCGTTCATATTTTGCTCGGAAAGATGGGGTGCGTAATACTATCAATCAGTTAAAACGCTGTCGAGCGAGGGCAGGGAACAGAGCAGAGTGGGATAACTGATGGGCCAGGTGAATACCCGGCCCGAAGCGATTGATCGCCTAACGTACCCGGATGGCGATAACCGTCATCAACGCGGCAGCACAGATAAAAATAGCCAATTCCATCATTACCTCCTCAGATTTATCTTAGGTAATTATATCGCTCGCGAGGCTTAAATTTGCGCGATTAGTGCCGCTTTAAGCTGATGAAACGTGCAAGGCACGAAAGGTCAAAAATTGGTCTCATTCGGCAACGCGATCTGCTAATCTTGGTGGCGAACTGAGGTAAAAACACGTCGAAGAGGAGTGAATACGTGAAGTTTTATGCTAAATCACTGATGCTGGCAGCTATGTTTGCACTGACCGCTTGTAATACTACACCTAAAAATGACGCTGGCGTGCAGCCTGTCGATCCTGAAAACGATCGCTGCGGTGCTTCGCAGTATCAGAGCTATGTGGGTAAACCTCTTTCTTCTTTGGATCAGGTGAAATTCTCCGTGCCGGTGCGCGCGATCCCGTACAATTCTGCGGTCACCATGGACTTCAATCTGAATCGTCTGAACTTTATGGCTGACAGCAGCGGTAAAATCAGCAGCGTTTACTGCGGCTAATCCGTTGAAAAGGGGCGAAGATTTTTCGCCCCTTTCTCTACGGCGAGTTACGGTTTTTTCTCCGCCCACCATAAGCGCAGCTTCATTCCCCAACTGCTGGTCCAGCCGGTAGTACTGCTGACCACCTCACCTTTATTAATGATCACCAGCGTTGGCGTGACGCCCACCTGCCAGCGGGATGACAGCATTCCCTTTTCATCATTGACCACCGGCAAGCGGTAACCTTTCGCCTGCAAATAATCCGTGACGTTCTGTGCTTCACCGGATCGCAGCGCGACTGAGATCACATTGGCTCCCCCGTCGGACATTGCTGCCACCGCCGGAGTCGTGTAACGACAGATGCCGCACCAGCTGGCCCAGAAATAGACCAACAGCGGCCGTTGATCGCTGAGGGCCGCCAGAGTGACGGTTTCACCATCAATGGTTTGCAGCTGCTGATCGGCAAAGGTTAACGGTGCCTGAGGCGCGCGAAAGCTGTCGAGGGCGTAAACCACTCCGGCAATCAACAGCAGCATCAGCAGCGCTTCGCGCAGCAGGCGTTTCAGCTTTTTCATTATTGGCGAGCCAGCTGCTGCTTCACCCTATTTTCCAGCTGTTCCCAACTGACAGCACCGGATATTAAGCTATCGCCAATCAGCGTGGCAGGCGTACCCTGGATGCCAAGATGCTGCGCCAGCTGCAGGCTGCTGTTAACGGTTTCAAGACTCTGCTTGCTGGGCTCGCCCGGTTCAATGCCCAGTTTATTTTCGGCAGCAAGGATACTGGCATCATCGTGATAGCCTTTCTTCGCCATCAGACGCTGATGCAGCGCGAGGAATTGCTGTGGATTTTGTTGCCACACCGTCAACGCCGCACGCGCTGAGGTCAGTGAACTTTCCGAACGATACGGCAGTAATTTAATCACCACCGCGACGTCTGGATAGGTTTTCACCAGCTTCTCCAGCAGCGGATCGAATTGCTTACAGAACGGGCAGTTATAGTCGGTAAAAGAGACCAGCGTCAGCCTGGCATCTTTGGCACCGATACGCGGCGAGCCGGCATCCTGATACAGTGCCGTTTTATTCTGTTCAATAACCTGTGCCACTACCTCTTTTTGCTGTTGCTCTGCCTGCTTATCATAAGCATCTGCCGCCTGCGCAAGGATCTGCGGGTTCTCTACCAGCGTTTCACCGATTAATTGTTTAATACGCGCTTCCTGTTCCGCGGTGAAAGGTGCGGCGGCCCATAATGGCGTCGCGACTAACAGCAATAATATCATCAGCTTTTTCATTAATTTTCTCCTTTGGCGTCGTTCAGGGTTTGCATCAGGGTTTCACGATCCAGCAGCGGCGACAGCACCTTGCCCTGAGGTAATCCCGGTCCATAAATTTGGTTAAAAGGCACAGCGACACTGCCGCGGCGTTGTAAAAACGCGCTGATCGGCGCTGACGGATGGCTCCAGTCACCGCGCAGCGCAATCACATCTTCAGCTTGCACTGCTTGCTGCACGTCATCGCGCAGTAATACATGGTATTTATTGGCTTTACAGGTGATGCACCAGTCGGCGGTAACATCAATAAATACCCGCTTGTGCTCAGCCAGTGCCTGGGTAATTGCCTGTTCCGTTAGCGGCTGCCAGTTGACGTTATCCTGGAGCGGTTGAGGCCCTTTGCGCCAGCTGAACAGCAGCGCGACGGCGATCAACAGCACCATCATCGCGCTGATGGCGGTGGTTTTGCCGCCATGATGTTTTAACTGAAGCGCCAGCAGGATGACGGCGATCAGCGCGGCGATGATCAGCGTGTTGCTGCTACCGATATGGCTACTCAGCAGGCTAAGCAGCCAGGCGCTGGAGGCCAGCATTAGTAGCCCCAGCAGGACGCGTAGCTGATTCATCCAGCGTCCGGGGCGCGGCAAACTTAACGCCAGCCTCGGCCAGAGGGCAATCGCTATCCACGGCAGGCTCATGCCAACCCCCAGCGCAAGGAAAATTCCCCACAGCATCGGCAGTGGGGACACCAGCGCCACTGCGACGGCAGTACCAAGGAACGGTGCCGAGCACGGCGTCGCCAGCAGAGTGGCAAAAGCGCCTTGCCAGAAATGTCCGGCGAGGCCACGGTCGCCGCCATAAGTAGCTAAGCGGCTATTCAGCGACGAAGGCAGGCGCAGATATAGCCAGCCAAACAGGTTGATGCTAAACAGCAGTGTGATGAACAGCATCAGTGCAATAAACCACGGATTCTGAAACTGAATGCCCCAGCCCAGCGCGTGATTGCCGAGCCGCAATAGCGTCATCATCAGCGCCAGCGCCATAAACGAGAGCAGAATGCCGCTGGTGGACGCGAGGAATTGCAGCCGTACGCTGCGACGGTCGCGCCGCTCCGTCTGGATAATCGTGCCGAGTTTCATCGCCAGCACCGGCAGTACGCACGGCATCAGGTTCAGGATAAATCCCCCGGCCAGCGCCAACAGCATCAGTTGCCACCATGGCGGGCTGGCCGGATTCAGCGCCAGCGCTTCACCGATTTCCAGCGTCGTTTGTTGAGCCAGCCCCAGGTCGGCAATCACCAGTGACAGCTTGCGCTGGCGTAAGTCAGGGGCTTGTTCTCCCCATTGGTCGGTAACCGGTACGCGTACCTGTAACTGACTGCCTTTGATGGTGATGGCGGGCGCGCCAAGGCTGGCGTCCGCAAAGCCATCAAAGAACAGTTCCGGCTGCTGCCAGCCTGTTTCACGCTCAGCAATCAGCTGTAATTGTCCCTGACTGTAGCCCGCGTGTAGCCGATCGGTGACGCCATGCTCAATCGGAACCCGTCCCATCGCCTCGGCAAAATCGTGGCCAAACTGCGCGTCAGCCGCGGCGCTCAGATCAAGGCTGAAGGGGTAATCGGTGAGAATGCAGACGTTGCTACAGGTAGATAACGTCAAGGTGCCCGCCAGCAGGCGGCGGCTGTCGGCAGGCAGCACAATCGGAATGCTGACCCGATGGTGATAACCCTGGGTTGTCAGGCCAGAAACGGTAAAGCGTTGCGGCGTCGGCCAGAACCATTGCGCCTGAGCGGGATTGTCCTGCCAGCGAATTTCCGGCGCAATGCCGCCTTCACCGGGTGAGCGCCAGTAAGTTTTCCAGCCCTTCTGTAGCTCGACGTCGAGTAGCAACCGGATTTGCTCCGGCTGTGAAGTATCGGCGCGCAGGCGCACCTGTGCGTGGTCGTTTTGTGGATTTTGCAGCCAGCCGCTGTCTGCCGCCTGTAATGCAGGCAGCCACAACAGCAGCAGCAGGAGCAAACTCCTGATGGGTAATAACATGATTTTCTCCGTAAATGATTTTTTCAGTGCCGGGCAGAGCGGCAAATCATTCGCGGAAGACGCAGTTTCTCAGATGTATTCGCAGCACCGGCGAAGAGAATTCGCGTATCGGTGGGAAGCGCAGCGGCAGAGCACGGGTCAGCGCCAGCATCGACAGCAGGATGACGGCGGCAAACAGCGCGGTTTCAAAAATCAGCGGCGAGGCCATCAACAGCGATTTACTGCTGAGTTCACAGGAAGTTAGCGGAGCTTCGGCCTGTTCAGTACCGGGCGCAGTGCTGAGCGTGGCGCTTTCACTGAGTCTCATCTGCAGGGCGTGCAGGCTCGCAATGCGCTGAGTGATGCAGATCAGCACCACCAGACACGCCAGAGCGAGAAAGCTTGTTGCGATACGACGCCGTTTTTCCATTGCAGCCTCAGAACAGAAAGTGAGGTTATCTTAACGGCGTAAATCGGTTTGGCAATGGTAACGGATGTAAACATTTGTGTGACCTGACTGTCATATTGCTGCAACAGCGGCATGTCAGGCTGATTCTGTCACTAAACGATGCTCTCCTCGTTACTATTAAAATAGGCAATGCTCGCCTTTCAACTCTTCCCGCCCCGTGCGGGATTTTTTTATTACATCACGCCTCAGCGATTCCGGCGCAGTTGGTGCGGGAATTATCCTGGTAACCACACCTGTTTTCTGCTGTTTAGTTGCCATGGCGATCGTCTACGCTGTAACCGATAAAATTGGAGGAGTGATTATGCATTGTTCTAAGTGGTTAGTGTTGTTGGCGGTATTGGGCACCACGACGCCGGTGCTGGCGGCATCGACGGAATCCTGGCTTTCCGGCGACCACCGGATGAAACAGGCCTGCATCAAGGCCAGTGGCTTAAAAAATGCCAAACCGGTCAGTAAGGTGATGTTGTTCAGCGATCGCGTGGGGTATTCTGCGCTGGTGCTACAGGGCACTTACCCGCAAAAACATATGAAAAATAAGCGTGGTCGCGAACTCTGTCTTTATCAGCGTGCTACCCAGCGTGCCTCAGTGACAGAAGCTGACGATTTGCTGCCTTAATTTATTGATGATTAATATTGAAGTCTCGAATGGGCGGCGTTTTTACTGCCCATCCGTATGACAGGCGTTACCCTCGGGTCTTTCGCGACAGGCTGGCGCTGGTTACCGCCAGAATCGACAGTACAATCAGTGCCAGTGCCGGGGCGACCACCGCCCAGGGAGCACGTTCGATATAAGGCATCCCTTCTGCCAGCACAATTCCCCAGTCGGCCGCCGGTGGTTGTGGCCCAAGGCCGAGAAAGCCCAGGCCTGCCAGCGCCAGCGCGTTGCCCGGCAGCCTTAGCATTGCATGGCGTAACAGCGGCGCAATCATCGGCGGCAGCACATAGCGGCATGCCCGGCGCAGCGGGCCAACCCCCAGCACCGGTAACATACGCACATGCGGCTGGGCGTTAATTTCGGCTACCAGCGCGGCGGTATGCGCCGCCAGCGGTGCCCAGCTGACGATAATTACGGCGATTACCGCGCCAGCGGCGGTCGGGCCATTGATAGCAGCAATCACCATGCCGGCAATCACCGCAGGGGTGGCATTAGCCACCTCAATCGGTCCAACCATCACGCGTGGAAACAGCCCCACCAGAATTCCAGTCACCAGGCAGCAGAGTGTGACCAGTAGCGCCTGCAAGCAGGTATGTAATGCACCCTGCGCCACGCGCGCCAGAATATCGCGCCCCATGGCATCCGCTCCGAACGGCAGCGACCAGGAGGGAGGTTGCAGCCGCAGCCAGTCTGAGCTGAAAGCGTCGCGCGGCAATCCGGCGGCAATCAGCGCCAGCAACAGTAACAGGCAGCCTGCCGGAACCCACCAGGCGAAGGATTTACCAGAAGATTGTGGTGGGGGAGCAGGCAATGCGCCCGCTTTCAGTGCCGGGCCTAACAATAACCGCTGTAACAGATTTGCTGTCAGACCGGCAGCACTACCCAGCAGCAGCAGAATCAGCATGCCGGTTTGTAGTGCGGGCAAATCGCTGGCGGCCGCCGCGCCAAGCGTGGCGCGACCTAAGCCGGGAATGGCAAACACTTTTTCTACCGCAATCGCACCGCCAGTCAGGCCAATTAATACCATCGCCAGCTGCGGCAGCATCGCGGGCAGGGTGCGCTTGATCGCTGCCAGCGCCAGGCTACGAGCCGGAATACCGGCAGTTTGCCAGCTCAGTACCCACTTTTCCTGGAAACTGGCGCTCAGCGCATCAGAAAACAGCCGTCCCAGCAGACCACCAGCCGGAATACCCAGCGCCAGTGCCGGCAGAACTGCCGAGTGCCAGCCGCTCCAGCCAAACGGAGGAAACCAGCCGAGCCAGACGGAACCCACCAGCAATAATAGCGCCGCCAGCAGAAATTCCGGTAACGCGGTCAGCGCCGCCGCCACGGTACCGGAGGGACGGCGTGCTACCCCAGCCAGCCCGGCGCGCATTACCGGCAGGCAGATCAGCGCCAGCAGCAGCAATGCCACCAGTAGCGCACAGCCCATTAACGTCAGTGAGACCGCCGTGGCCTGCAACATACCCGGCAGCACCGGCATGCCGGATATCCACGAGTTACCGGCATCACCCTGCAGCAAATTCTGCAACCAGTGCCACAGCAGTGCATCTGGTCCCAGATGCAGTCCCAGCGAGTGGCGAATAGCTTCCAGTGCTTCCGGCGTCGCTTCCTGATCGCCGGAGCGGGCGCGCAGTAGTGCCAGAGCAGGATCGCCCCCCGCCAGCCACGGCAAAATGCCAACCAGAATCACCATCGCGCTCAGGGTAATCAGGCGCGAGAGCAGTGGCAGCAGGGCAGAAAGAGAGCGCATTATCGCTCCAGGTGGGTCTGGCTGGTGATCACACGGCGCTCGCGCGGATCGCGTTCGGCATCACGCACCGCCGGGCTTTCTCCCTGGATTACGCGTTCATGTAACATCGGTATCGCCGCATTGCTGGCAAGAATCAGATTTTCTGCGGCCATAATGGCCTTGCGGCGTAATTCACCTGCGGGGATCGCGGCGGCCTGTTGCAGTGCCTTATCGATTGCGGGCTGACACAGTTGAGCAATGTTAAATGAACCTTTGCAGGCAAAGTCGCTGTACATATAGGCCACCGGATCGCCTGAATCGAGCACCGTGGCGCGTGACAGAATAAAGGCGTCGAATTTACCCGCCAGCGCATCGGCTTCGATATGCGCATACTCGCGCACTACCTGCTTAACCTGGAAACCGGCAGCGGTTAATTGCTGCGCCAGATAGACCGCCACTTCCGGCAGCTCTGCGCGGTCGCTGAAAGTCGCCAGCGTGATCACCTGGCCATCAGGTTTAGCGGCGGCGACCGGATTCGCGACCGGCTGACGCAGTTGCGCTGCCCACGGCAGCGCTGGTCCTAATAGGCCTTCCGCGATATCCGCACGCTTTTCATAGACATTATCTACCAGCTGCTGACGATTAATCGCATCACGCACCGCTGCCCGCAACGCCGCATCACGGAAGACGCCGTGCTGACTGTTAAGGTATAGCGTATTGGTGCGTGGCATTGGCACTTCGTGGATTTGCTCAGGTTTCAGCAGGGCGGCCTGGGATACTGGTACCGCTTCCACAATATCCGCGCTGCCGGTACGCAGCGCCGCTGCGCGGGCCGCGCCATCCGGTACGAAGCTGACATCTATGCCGCTGGATCGCGCTTTCTCGCCCCAGTAATTATCAAAGCGATCTAAGCTGGCGCTGCTGGTGCCGGTGACCTTGCGCAGAATAAATGGTCCGCTGCCGCTGCCCAGCGGATTGACCACGCCATTGGCTCCATAGGCTTTAGCGGCAAGAATCGCCAGTTGCGGACTGGAGAGGCGTTGAGGAAGCAGCGGATCGGGATCGGCACTGGTGACCACCACCGCGCCATCGCCGTCGGCGACAATATCCAGCGTCACGCCATCAAGAATACGCGGCTTCGGTGCCGCGTGGGTAGCAACCGTCAGTGACCGGACTACGGCTTCTGAGGTCAGCAGACTGCCATCGTGAAAATGAACGTTATCGCGTAATTCAAAGCGCCAGCGCCGATCGTCGAGTTGTTGCCAGCGGGTGGCCAGCGCGGGTTTGGCTTCGCCCAGCGCATCAAGCGTGACCAGCGTTTCCGCCGTCTGCCAGCGCGACAGCTTAAAGGCGTCATCGCTGAGCGGCGTCAGGCCGGAACGCGGCGGTTGTAACATTGCCAGACGAATGCGTGACTCGTCCGGCTGGGCTTCCTGTTCGTTAAAGCAACCGCTAAGCAGTAAGCTGGTACTCAGCAGCCAAAAAATGCGAGCTTTCATTAACCAGATATCCTTTATTATTGTAAACAGACCAGAGGAGGTAAACGGGGAATGGCGTTCAGCAACTGCTGCGATGCCGGATGTTGTGGATTACTCAGTAACTGTTGCGTCGGCGCATCCTCAACGATTTCGCCGTTGTGCATCACCAGTACCCGATGACAAAGCGCAGCAACCGACGACAGATCGTGGGAAACCACCAGTAAGCCCATGTCATTTTGATCGGCAAGATCCGCCAGCAGCTGACCGATCTGCTGTCTTAATGGCAGGTCGAGCCCGCTGAGTGGTTCGTCAGCCAGCAGAAAGCGTGGCCGCAGCGCAATGGCGCGGGCTATCGCCACTCGCTGCGCCTGGCCGCCGGATAAGCTGGCACAGCGCTGGTTCAGCAGATGACGATCGAGCCTGACTTGCTGCAGCGCCTGCTCCAGCTGAGGGATATTGGGTTTGCTGTTGGTTAACTGGCGCAGCGGTTCGGCCAGTGCATCAGCCACGTTACGTCGCGGATCGAGCGTGGTCGCCGGATCCTGCGCGATATATTGCACCTGCTGGCGATAACCGCGTAAAGCGCGTACCGAGGCGGGACGAATTAACTGGCCCTGACACCACACCGTGCCTTCGCTGGCGGGCAGCAATGCCAGCATCAGTTTCAGCAGGGTAGATTTGCCACAGCCGGACGAGCCAATCAGCGCCACACGCTCGCCAGCGTGCAGTTGCAGCGAGATGTTTGAAACCAGGGCGTGGCGCAGCCCGGCAGGCTGATAGCTGAGCTGGCGTGTTTCAAGAAACGCGGCCGACGACATCAGGCAATCCCCTGGAGTGACGGTTGTTGGCGCACAAAGCTTTGTTCAGCATGGCGTGCTGCCGCCACTAATCGCTGGCTGGCCGGATGCCGTGGCTGCGTCAGTAACTGCTTTATGCTGCTGTTCTCGACAATATGGCCCTGTTCCATTACCAGAGCCTGGCGGCTGAGCTGTGCGGCCAGCACAATATCATGGGTGATAAACAGCAGTGCAGGAGCATCCGGCCGCTGTAGCAGGCGCTGAAATGCGGCAACGACCGTTTGCTGAGTGACGACATCAAGGGCGCTGGTGGGTTCATCGGCGACGATCAGCGGACTTTGACTGGCCAGCGCCAGCGCAATGCAGACGCGCTGGCGCTGGCCACCGGATAATTCTGCCGGGTAGCTACTCAACACTTTTATGCTGTCGTTAAAACCCATATCTTCCAGCAGTGCGGCAGCAGCCTGTTGAGCATCATGGCGAGACAGTGACTGACGTGCGCGCAACACCAATTGTAACTGTTTACCGATAGTGACCAGCGGATTGAGCGCGCTGGCTGAATCCTGAAAAATCATCGCGGCGCGGGTGCTGACAGAGCGCTGTGCTGGCGGACAGCCCAGCACCGATTGCCCGGCAATCTGCAAGCCACCGCCTAAACTGGCGGCGGCGGGCAGTGCGCCGACAATCGCACTGGCGGTCAGTGATTTGCCACAGCCCGACTCTCCCAACAGGCAGACGCACTCGCCCCGCCGCAGGGTGAAACTGACGCCATGCAGTTTTTGCTGTCGTGACAGCATTAAATCGAGATTAATCAGTTGCAGCACCGTGTCAGGTGCCTGAGATACAGAAGTCAGCATGGCATCGCGAAAAAAAGTGAGCTTGTTATGTGATAACATAACAAATTATAACGGGGTGATGCAAAGTGAGTTTCACTGTTTACCCGTTAATTAAAAAATCTTATTCCCGCTGCTCATCCATGATTTGCGCCAACACATTGCGGTAGCCCTGCAACATCGCCTCATCTACTTCACGCTCCAGCCGACCGATGACGCTGGCAATAATCGCCTTACTGGTCGCTGGCTTACCGGCCTGCATCAGCTCGGTCATTATAGCGGCCAGGAGTTCGGCTTCGCGCGGAGCATGCCATGCCGGACTGTTAAAATATTCGGTAATCTCACGGCCTGCGCCGTATGAAACAGCTCGCATGATAAACCTCCGAAACAGCGGCATCGGTCACCCATCGGTCACCCGATGAGAGGATAGAGAAAGCGTATGAGTGCGATCACGGGTCACCAGAACAGTTGACCCGCCACTTGCCTGAAGCTAAACAGGTGGGGATTTTTTAACCATAGCTGGCGGCGATAAAAATGTCAGCCGCCAGCTGAAATATTTTTTCACATTATACGTGCGGATTATGCGTGCGGATAAGTACTGATAACCTCCAGCACGCCATTAATAATAAATTGCACCCCCATGCAGACCAGCAGGAATCCCATCAGACGTGAAATGGCTTCAATGCCGCCTTTACCTACCACCCGCATAATTGCGCCGGAACTGCGCAGGCTGATCCATAAAATTACGCTGACGGTAAAGAAAGTGAGTACCGGTGCGACCATCACGACCCATGGCGAAAATTCGACGCCGTTACGGATGGTTGATGCGGTGCTGATAATCATCGCAATGGTACCAGGGCCGGCGGTGCTGGGCATTGCCAGCGGCACAAAGGCAATATTTACCGCTTTGCGTTCGCTCATTTCATCCTGTTTATGCTCCGCTTCAACCGACTGTCCGGCCGGTTTTTGCGGAAACAGCATGCGAAAACCGATAAAAGCAACAATCAGGCCACCCGCCATCCTTAAGCCGGGTATCGAGATGCCAAAGGTGTCCATTACGACGTTTCCGGCATAAAAAGCCACGGTCATAATGATAAAGACATAGATTGATGCGTCGCGCGATTGCTTGTTGCGCTCGTTAAAATTCATATCGCCCGCAAGGCCTAAAAACAGAGCGACGGTAGTTAACGGGTTCGCCAGCGGCAGAATCACTACCAACCCGAGGCCAACCGCTTTAAACAGTTCCAGCATGCTGTCATCCCTTAAAAAAGTGAGGTTCTGTCGCCTGAGTAAGACGCCTTATCCGCAGCATTATTATAACTACAAGGTTTAAAATCCAGCCTGAATCGGGATTTAACTCACTATTATGCTGTCCTGCTAAAATAAACCTTGCATCTCAATACGCCATATGAGTAAATGCATCGTCGGTTTGTTAAGCAGAGCCGAATATGCGAGCAGTTTTAGTAAAGCAGTCTTCAGTTCAAGCGTTATCTTAGATATCTCTTCTTCCTGACTCCTTCCTGAGTGCCTCATAAATTCTGTGGACAAACCATTTCGCCCTATGTGGCTTGTAATTGAATGAAGGATAGACAAATGTCTAACAAAATGACTGGTTTAGTAAAATGGTTCAACGCTGAGAAAGGTTTCGGTTTTATTTCTCCAACCGACGGCAGCAAAGACGTTTTCGTACACTTCTCTGCGATCCAGAACAACGGCTTTAAGACCCTCGAAGAAGGTCAGAAAGTTGAGTTCTCTATCGAGAATGGCCAGAAAGGCCCAGCAGCTGCTAACGTAACTGCTATCTAAGCGAATTCTCGCGACCTGAAATTGAGGCTTAGCGCCTTAAGCACTGGTCACGAAACGCTAAAAAAACCCGCCTTGTGCGGGTTTTTGCGTTTCTGGTGATTGAGCCTGCCTTAATGGTCACGCTCTGAGACGCCTGCTGACCTGCTGTTTGCAGCCTTATGACACTGTTTTGACAGGAAATTGTTAAGCGTAGTTACTCGAGGTTAATAGCGCCCTGATGCAGATTATTCCCCATTGTCGGGCATGGCTGCACCGCATAAACTCAGCCGAAATTGTCACATTAAGGTAAGGTTTATGAGTCGTATTATTAAGGCAGTCACCATGGTAATGCTGGTCAGCGCACTGAGCGGATGTCTGTTCCCGCCTCCAGGCGGCGGCGGTGGTTGGGGAGGCGGTGGTCATGGACATGGCGGTGGCCCGCGCGGTGGTTTTATGGAAGGCCCACGTTAAGTCAGAAATCCCCTTTTGCACCGAGAAGGGGACAATTTTATTTTGACCATTCAATCAAAAATAATGTTTAGCCAAATCTGACCATACTATTTTTTTTGGATATAATTCATTTGATTATTATTGTAACAGCAATCGAAACGTTTCTCTCTCTTCGTAGATTATTCCCAGTTGCTAAGCTGTAAAATTATAGATAAAACTGCTACCAATTTATTTATCTCAATGTTAACGTTCAGCTTTAAATCGCTGAGACATTAGCATGAAAAACCTTATTGCTGAATTATTGATAAAGCTCGCTGCAAAAGAAGAAGAATCTAAAGAGTTAACGGCACAGGTTGAAGCACTGGAAATTGTGGTGACGGCACTGCTGCGTAAAATGGAAGAGTCCCAGCGCCAGGAGCTCAACGAGGGAATCAAGGTCGCAATAGTCAAAGCGGCGGAAGATGCCGCAACCAGCCCTGAAGACGCCGCCCTGCTGGAGGGCTTTATTCAACGACTGTTAACCCATCCGCGTTATTAAGCCATATTAAAAGCCGGTGTAAACGTTTACCCTCCCGCTGGCATCTTAGTTATCGAATGCTGAACTGCTGGCCAGTGATAAATTTGTTATCAGATCGCTCGCTGAAATCCTGATTGCTGCCAGACTGATAATTAATGCTAAGGCATTTTCTCAGCAGTTATTTATTAACTAAAAGGATCGGGTATGAAAGTTCAGGTGCTGATGATAACCCTAACCTGCATTATGGCGTCAGGTTATGCTGGTGCAGTAGAAAAAACGCCACAGCAGCAAAAAATGACCTTGTGTAATCAGCAGGCCAGTAGTCAGGAGTTAAAAGGTGATGCCCGTAAACAGTTTATGAGCAAATGCCTGCGTAAAGACCATGAGATAAGTGGGATGACGCCGCAGCAAATGAGGATGAAAACCTGCAATGCACAGGCTGGTGAAAAGGCCCTGAAGGGCGATGAACGAAAAACCTTTATGAGCGGTTGCCTGAAGAAAAGCTAAAATATTAACGTGGGCCTGAAGGTCCACGCTATTTCAGTCTCTCAGGATACTTAGGCCTGAAACGTCACACCGGAATTGCCGGTCTGACTGACGAGGTGGCAATGACCTTACCCGTTGCAACTTTATTAAAAGTTGACGCGCGACGTTCGGGACTGCGTTTTGCCCGCCGCGTCTATCTGCCCCGTATCGTCGGGCTGGGATTTGGTTTTATTCTTGTCATGTGGTCGTTGGGCGACAACCCCTCCAACTGGTTGATAAGCTTGTTGTTTGTCAATGGCTTTATCTGGCCACATCTGGCTTACTGGTTAGCCATTCATGCGAAAGATCCGATGCGCAGTGAGCGGCGAAATCTGCTGCTGGACGCCGCATTCGGCGGTTTCTGGATTGCGTTAATGGGGCTGAATGCGCTGCCTTCCACCCTACTTGCCGCGATGATGGGCATGAACAATATTGCCGCCGGTGGCGCGAAATTCTTTTTTCGTGGTTTTATACTGCAACTGATGGTGATCGCCGTGACGCTGTTACTGGTGCAACCGACAATTAATTTTGCCACCTCGCCACAACAGATGTATATCTGTTTGCCGATGCTGTTTATTTACCCTGTATTTCTCGGCCAGGTGACTTATAGCATGGCAATAAAGCTGGCGCAGCACAAACGTAAGCTGATGGAAATGAGTATCCACGATGGAATGACCGGAGTTTTTAATCGTCGTTACTGGGAACATTTGCTGCACAATGAATATGACAACTGTCAGCGCTATCAACACATTGCCACGTTACTACTTATTGATCTCGACCATTTTAAAACTATTAACGATACCTGGGGACACGACCTGGGTGATGAAGCACTGATGCGGGTGACGGAAGAGTTGCGCCTAAGGCTTCGCACCAGCGATATTATCGGTCGCTTTGGTGGCGATGAATTTGCCGTGATTATGCCAGGCACCTCTTCGGCAAAGGCGATTCAGGCCATTAGTCGGGTGCGGGATAATTTGCACCTGGCAGGAAAGGGTCAGGCACCGGCAATGACAATCCATATCAGCGTTGGCGTAGCTGAATACAGCGAGCATATGAAAAACTATCATGACTGGATTAAGGCGGCGGACGTAGCGTTATACCGGGCAAAAAAGGCCGGGCGTAGCCGCACCGAAGTGGCGGATCGATAGCAATTATCGCCGGTATTTATTGATGCCTAACAATCCTGTTATATAGCCGTTCCGCCGTCCTGCGCGTCAGGATAAATTTTGCCGGTTAATATTTGCTTAAATATTTTAAAATACCGCTAAACAATCAGTTAGCCAGCATTTCCCCTTCGCTTTACTTCACGCGTTGCCATCTTCGCTTAGCCTGCCAGGCTTAATATTCACAATAACTATATGGGTATGCCACTGGCCGGTTTTGCCATTGCGCAACACCAATCAATGCAAGGGAGTCATGTCGTGGGTTATCAGAATGTAATGGTATTGCAGGATCTTCCAGAGATGAAGCCGGTTAAAGCCCCGGTAGGGGAAACCGATGTGTTATTGATCCGTCATGGTGATTCAGTCCATGCGTATCAGGCAACATGCCCTCATGCCGGAGCCCCGCTGGAACAAGGTGCAATCTGCGATGGCAAGCTGATTTGCCCGTGGCATAAGGCAGCGTTCAATCTTGATGACGGCAGCCTGGCAGAGCCGCTGGCGCTGAGTCATTTGCCGCAGTACCCACTGCGGATTGAAAATGGCATGGTGCAGGTTAAGCCTGAGCCGCTGCCGGCACGGCAACCCCAATCTGGCAGTCCTTCATCGGCGGTTTTTGTCATTGTGGGGAGTGGGGCGGCGGGCAGTGCGGCAGCGTGGACGCTACGCGATCAAGGTTTTGCTGGCAAACTGATACTGGTCGATCGCGAGCGAGAAGCGCCCTACGATCGCACTGCACTCAGTAAATTTGTTGCTGCCGGAGAGATGAAAATCAGTGAAGTGCCTGCGCCGGTCGATGACGCATTTTTGCAGCAGGTCGAGCGCTATTATGGTGATGTTGAGCGGCTCGACAGCCGTCAGCAAAATCTGCATTTTGCTGATGGTTCGACGCTGCATTTCGATAAATTACTGATTGCCAGCGGAGGCGTACCCCAGCGTCCCGAGATACCCGGTAAGGCACTGTTTGGTGTGCATCTGTTGCGCAGTATTGAGCAAGCCGACAGTTTGTTGCGGGAAGTGGATGAAAAGCAAAAGCTGGTAATTATCGGCAACAGTTTTATTGGTATGGAGCTGGCATCGGCGCTGCGAGCGCGTGGGATCGAAGTGCAGGTGATCGCCCGCGATGCGCTGCCGTTTAAAAAGCAGTTTGGCTCAAAGATTGCCGGCTTCTTCCGTCAACTGCATGAAGGGCAGGGTGTGCGCTTTATTGAGGGTGAGGTTGCCGCACTGCAGGGTGAACGGCAGGTTTGCGGCGTGGAACTGAAAAGTGGTGAAGTGGTGCCTGCGGATGTCGTGCTGCTGGCCACTGGTGTAGCGCCCGCCACCGGATTTATCCATGATATCGAATTGCTGGATGATGGCAGCCTGCCAACCAATCAACAGTTGCAGCTGAGTGAAAATATCTGGGCGGTAGGTGATATTGCCAGTTATCCGGTCGCGAAGGGCTATCAGCGCATCGAACACTATCGGGTGGCACAGCAGCAAGGTCGTTTGGCGGCAAAGAACATGCTGGGTGCGACACAGGTTTTTGACCGGGTGCCGTTTTTCTGGACCGCGCATTTTGGCACTCGCTATGAATATCTGGGACATGCCAGCGAATGGGATCAGTTCGAGCTGATCGGATCGTTAGACGATCAGAAGTTTATCGGTTTCTATGGTCAGCAAGGAAAGCTGGCAGCGGTGATATCCTGTGGAATGTACACTCTGACGGCTGAGCTGGTGATGCGTATGCAGCAACCGATGACGCTTCAGCAGGCCATTTCACTGGCTAAGCAACGGCAGTAAAGCTTACGGGTCGGGCAGGCCCGACCCGACAACTCAGGATTTTTTACTCAGCGCTTCAGATTTCGCCATACACTGGCTTATCGCTTCGATGACTGCTGAACGGAAGCCTTTCTCTTCCAGCACTTTCACCGCTTCAATGGTGGTGCCGCCTGGTGAACAGACCATATCTTTCAGTTCGGCTGGATGCTTGCCGGTTTCCAGAACCATCTGGGCTGAGCCTTTTACCGCCTGTGCAGCAAATTGATAAGCCTGGGCACGCGGCATGCCGCCGAGTACCGCGGCGTCGGCCATCGCTTCGATAAACATAAATACGTAGGCGGGTGCTGAACCGCTGACGCCAACCACCGAGTGGATCAGATATTCAGCGACAACCGCTGCTTTGCCAAAGCTGTTAAAAATGGCCACGACTTCTTCGGTTTCTTGCTGGGATACCAGCGCATTTGGCGTAACCGAAGTCATACCTTCGTTAACCAGCGCCGGTGTATTAGGCATTACCCGCACAATCTTGCGGTCATGACCAAGCGCCATCGCCAGCGCATCCAGCGTCACTCCGGCGGCAATTGACACCACCAGCGTATCTCTGTTCAGACTGCCGGCCAGGTCCTTCAGGACTTTCAGAATCACGTTTGGCTTTACGGCAGCAAATAAAATATCGGTCTGTTTAGCCACCTCTTCCGCACTCTCTGCGGGCGTGATGCCATACTGCTGCTGCATCGCCTGATTGGTTTCAGGTTTATGGTCGAAGACCCAGATGTTCTCCGGTTGAATCTGTCCACCGGCCACCAGACCGCCAATGATGGCTTTAGACATGTTGCCGCAGCCGATAAAACCTATCTTCTTCTCCAACATCTGCTCCTTAATGCGTTGTGTTTTTCGCCGCCAACTAGCTTACGACATTCTTCACCTTAATCCAGCTTCAGCGATCTTAAAACAATGCCAATCGTGAATGGCGGAGATAAAGCAAGACAACATCCTGTTCTCAGCCTGTGGTTTACAGTGGTTAAGCGTTTTGATCAGATAAAATTTGCCATTCTGGAAAAGAACGGCAAGATCTCCATAGTTCCCCAATCCTGACAGGAAATGTTATGCCAATCTGGGTGGATGCCGATGCGTGTCCAAAAGTGATTAAAGAAGTGTTGTACCGCGCTGCTGAGCGTGCGCAGATCGAGATTACCTTTGTTGCCAATCAGCCGTTAACGGTGCCGCCATCGCGTTTTATTCGCACGTTACGCGTGCCCGCCGGTTTTGATGTGGCGGATAATGAAATCGTCCGGCGCTCGGAGAAAGGCGATTTAGTGATTACCGCCGATATCCCGCTGGCGGCGGAGGTGATGGAAAAAGGTGCCGTGGCACTGAATCCGCGCGGCGAGCGTTACAGCAATGCCACGATACGTGAACGCCTGACGATGCGAGATTTTATGGACACGATGCGTTCCAGTGGCATTCAGACCGGTGGGCCGAGCGCATTAAGCCAAAAGGATCGACAGCAGTTCGCCAACGAACTGGATAAATGGTTGCTGAGAGGCTGACTCAGCCTGCAGATAAAAAATCATCAGGTTTGTCATCTGGCAGGCGTAAATCTGTGGTTACATCTGGCTCACAGAAAAAATTGTCGGTATGATGCGACGCAAAGTTGACCTGTTTTAAGCATTATCGATGGCACTCGTGGTATCGGTAATGCGCCTGAGGATTTGCGCTTTATGTCGTTACCCATCTATTTGATCGGCGCCCGCGGATGCGGAAAAACTACCGTTGGAATGGCACTTTCCCAGGCGCTGGGCTATGCGTTTAGTGATACCGATCACTTTCTACAGCAGAGCACGCAGCGTACGGTTGCCGATATCGTTGCTGCTGAAGGATGGGATGGATTTCGCCAGCGTGAAACACAATCGCTGATGGCTGTGACCGCGCCCTCCACGGTGATTGCTACCGGTGGCGGAATGGTTCTGGCCGAAGCAAATTGTGAGTTTATGCGCAATCACGGCACGGTGGTTTATCTGAATGCCGAAGCGGATGTGCTGGCTGCCCGGCTGGAGGCGTATCCTGAGCAGGAGCAGCGTCCAACCTTAACCGGGCGTCCAATTGCTGACGAGATGGTGGAAGTGCTGTCACAGCGCGACAGGCTCTATCATCAGGCGGCCCATCATGTGATCAATGCGATGCATACGCCTGAGCAAGTTGTCCTCCAGCTGTTGCAAACCTTGTCTCTGGCGCGCGCCAGCTAATCTGTTGTCCGGCAGGCGACGCCCTCGTCGTCTGCTCTCCGCTGTCGTCCTGAAAAATACCTGAAATTGTCTATACTTATCCTTCGGGCAGTAAAAATGTCTGCGACGGGAATCTTTCCCAGGATTTAGCGGATAGTATTCATCGACAATAAGAGGGAAGACTTTTATGGCGACAAGACCTCCATATCCACGTGAAGCGCGAATTGAAACGGTAGAGAAAGGTGCGCCCGGCAAAACCGTCACCTGGTATCAGCTGCGCGCCGATCACCCTCATGCCAATACCTTGATCAGCGAACATGAAACTGAACAGGAAGCGCTGGACGCCAGAGAACGCTACGAAGATAAAGATAAAGAATAGTTCCAGCGGCAAGGACGCCGACGCTTTTCCTCGCATTTCTCCCCCTGAATCCTGATGCAGTCTGAACCCCATTCGCAGTGATTTGCTGGCTTTTATATGAAAGTCTCATTGAGATCAGAGTCTCATTTAGATGGGCTATGCTCTAAATGAAAGGCGACATTGATGGCTTTATCGCATTGATTACTACTTTGCCGGATTAATTACTAAAGGTTGGGCAAAAGAGGTTGGACGTCAGTCTTACCGGTTTTATCATGGCCGATTATTTAAAAAAATCTGGCGCGATAAAGCAGTCAGAAGCATTTCACCCGGACAGCTTTTATGAAACAGACACTGGTCACGCTGACAATCAGCCATATGCCCCGCAGCGATTTCTTTCCACTGCTACTTGAGCACTTACCGGAGCAGCAGATTACCAGTGTCGCCCTGTTAGATGGCATGACGCTAAGCGATATAAACCAGCAGTTTATGCCGGAAGCTGATGAAAAAACGCTACTGGTCCACTTGCAGGATGGCAGCTCATTGACTTTATCGGCGGCTAAAGTTGAAGCCGGACTGCAAAAGTGTCTGCTGGCGCTGGAACAGCAGGGATATGACACAATTTTATTGTGCTGCCCGGGCAATATTTTCTCGCTTAATACCACCAGCGCGGTATTACTCGAGCCGGATCGCATTATTCCTCCGCTGGTTGAAGCCATCGTTGCCGGGTATCAGGTCGGGATAATGGTGCCGCTATTTGAGCAAATTGAAGAGCAGGCGGGAAAATGGAAAAATCTCAGCAATCCTCCCTGTTTTGCGGTCGCCAGCCCCTGGCAATCTGACGATGAACAACTGATCGATGCGGCGCTGTCACTGCTGGAGCAGGGGGCAGATGTGCTGCTGCTGGACAGTATGGGATACCACCAGCGCCATCGCGACTTCCTGCAAAAACTGCTCGGTATTCCGGTGCTGTTATCGAATACGCTGGTGGCAACGCTGGCGGCTGAACTGTTGATGTAGTCACGCCACTCACCACAGACGAATTTTGCGTGACAGAGGCTGAATCAACGTTCTACACTGTTTTTCCACCCATTTTTAGGTTTCGAGGAAGCAGTATGCTCACCATTAGCGAGTACTTTGACGGAAAAGTGAAATCGATTGCTTTTGACAGTGCCAGTACCGGACGCGCCAGCGTTGGCGTGATGGTCGAAGGTGAATACAATTTTGGCACCGGTCAGGCAGAAGAGATGACGGTGGTCAGTGGTTCACTGAAGGTACTGCTACCGGGTGAAACCGAGTGGAAACTGTATCAGGCGGGTGAGATTTTCAATGTTCCGGCGCACAGCGAGTTCCATCTGCAGGTCGCAGAACCGACCTCGTATCTGTGTCGTTACCTGTAAGATCTCAGGCCGGGAGATCCCCGGCCTTGCTGCCGCGCAGGCGGGTTGTTAACGCTGTGCTTCGCCGCCCAGTGCTTCAACCAGATTACTGACCAGTGCTGCCAGTTCGCTGGTCATCAGAATAAAGTCAGCATCAAAACGCAGAGCAAAATCTTCACGATCGATATCGTCGTTCTGCTCGCGCAGGGTGTCGGAAAACTTCAGGCGTTTCAGCGAGCCGTCATCAGACAATATCAGCTGGATGCGCTCCTGCCAGTCCAGTGCCAGTTTGGTCACCAGCTTGCCGGCTTCGATATGGTTGGCGATTTCGTCGCAAACCAGATCCTGCTTCTTACAACGGATCACGCCACCATCTTCCAGAATCGCTTTCAGCTCGGCTTCATCCATTAATGCAAAACCGGCTGGCAGATCGCCGGAACGCACCCACTCGGTCAGCGTCAGCTCAATCGGGCTTTCCAGCGTCAGCGGCACCACCGGCAGCGAACCGAGGCTTTTACGCAGCAGCGCCAGCGTATCTTCCGCTTTTTTGGCGCTGGCACAGTCAACCATAATCAAATTGTTGACCGTATCGATCCATAAGAAGGTCTGACTGAAACGACTGAAGGCGCGCGGCAGCAGGCTGTGCAACACTTCATCTTTCAGCGAGTCTTTCTCGGTTTTTTTCAGCTTACGCTGTTGTTCAGCTTCAAGCTTTTCAATCTTTGCTTCCAGCGCCTGTTTAATCACCGGCGATGGCAGAATTTTCTCTTCTTTGCGCGCGCAAATCAGGATTTGACCGTTATTCACGTGGGTCAGCGCGTCGCTGCGCGATCCCATCGGCGAAACCCAACCGGTTTTGGCCATATCCTGGCTGCCGCACGGGCTAAAAGAAAACGCATCGAGTTGTTTTTCCATATCGTCAACGGACAGCGGAATGTCACGATTCAGACGATAAACCATCAAATTTTTAAACCACAACATGGTGTTTTCCCTGGCTGGAGCGCGATCGAACGCGCATGTTTCAAAGTCAGCGGGCATGATAGCGAAACATCGCGGCGGTTTCATTGCCTTTCCTGCGCCACCCTTCTAATGTTAGGAGCATTGTGACGAATAATGAGGAATAACAGGTGCGTATAGGCATTGATTTAGGCGGCACTAAAATTGAAGTGATTGCGTTATCTGACCAGGGCGAAGAGCTGTTTCGCCATCGAGTGGCGACTCCGCGTGACGACTACCAACAAACGCTGAATGCGATTGCAACACTGGTAAAACTGGCGGAAGAGAAAACCGGCCAGCAGGGCAGCGTGGGAATCGGAATTCCCGGCACCTTATCGCCCTATACTGGCAAAGTGAAAAATGCCAACTCGACCTGGCTTAATGGGCAGCCGATGGATACCGATCTTGCCGCGCTGCTGCAACGCGAAGTGCGTATCGCCAACGACGCCAACTGTCTGGCGGTTTCAGAAGCGGTCGACGGCGCGGCGGCGGGTAAATCGACGGTATTTGCGGTGATTATCGGCACCGGCTGCGGCGCGGGCGTGGCGTTAAATGGTCAGGCGCACATCGGCGGTAATGGCAACGCAGGCGAATGGGGGCACAACCCACTGCCGTGGATGGATGAAGACGAATTACGCTATCGGCAGCAGGTTCCATGTTACTGCGGCAAGGCCGGCTGTATCGAGACCTTTATTTCCGGCACCGGTTTTGCCACCGATTACCATCGGTTAAGCGGGCAGAAACGTAGCGGAGCAGAGATTATTGAGCTGCTGGGGCAGCAGGATCCGCTGGCAGAGCTGGCGATGAATCGTTATGAGCTACGGCTGGCGAAATCTCTCGGGCAGGTTGTCAATATTCTCGATCCGGATGTCATTGTGCTGGGCGGTGGCATGAGTAATGTAGAGCGCCTGTATCAAACAGTGCCGCTGCTGCTGAAAAACTGGGTGTTCGGTGGCGAGTGTGAAACGCCGGTGCTCAGAGCGCAACATGGTGATTCCAGCGGCGTGCGTGGCGCGGCGTGGCTGTGGCCGCTGTAAGCATTCACTATCAGTCTGGCCGGAAACTCAGCACCACACCTCGGGTAAAATTAGTCGGCGGCGGTGGAAGATCTTTCGCCGTGCCGATAACTTGCCAGGCCTTCAGGCACAGCGGTTCATCACCCTGAGTGCGAATCACGTTATAGCGCTGATGAATGCTGCTGTACTCGATGGTCGCATCGCACTGCTGGCCAGAATAGCGGTCATAATCAAAGAAATTTGCCGTGACCTTTGCATATATCTGCCGGGTATACATGCACATCTCTTTACTCATAGTTTGCGTGCGCGAACAAGCCTGTTCTGCCCCTGTTGGCTGCTTGTCAGCCGGCATCTGACAGGCGCTCAGTAACAACTGACTAAGCGCCATCCCCATTAATACAGTCAATCGTGACATCTCTACCTCTGAACAGCGCGTGGTGCGGCAAAGGCGCCACACTAACGCTATCTGTAGCGCGACGAAAGGCCGATTAAACTGAAAATACGGGTTCCAGTTTACTGTAGCCGAGGCCGTTCACCTTGCGTACTTTAATCTGCACCGGGATACGCTCTTTCATCGCGTCGACGTGACTGATCACGCCGATGGTTTTGCCGCTGGCGTTCAGCGCATCGAGGGCATCCAGCGCGGTATCCAGTGTTTCAGCATCAAGCGTGCCAAAGCCTTCATCAAGGAACAGCGACTCAATACGGGTTTTATGGCTAACCAAATCGGACAGCGCCAGCGCCAGCGCCAGGCTGACCAGGAAACTTTCGCCGCCGGACAGGGTACGGGTATCGCGCTGGGCATCGGCCTGCCAGGTATCGATCACCTGCAACTCCAGGGCTTCCTGTGATTTCCGTTGCAGCAGATAGCGACCATGCAGGCGGGTTAGCTGATTATTCGCCAGCCACACCAGATGATCGAGCGTCAGTCCCTGAGCAAATTTACGGAATTTATCGCCGTCTCGTGAACCAATCATTTGATTGAGATAACCCCAGTCATCCGCCTGCTGCTCGCCGTCGGCAATTTGTTGCAGCAGGCTCTGTTGCTGCTGTCGACGCTGCTGGTCGCTATCCAGCTGCTGGCGTGCCTGGCCCTGCTGCTGGGCATTGTCTCGCACCTGCAAGCGTAAAATATCTATCTGTTCGCTGAGGGTTTCTGGTTGGTCATTCAGATTTTCCGGCTGCAGCGCCTGATGTTCGCTTAGCGCTTTGCTGGCCTGCTGATACAGCACCACCGCCTGCTGACGCTGACTTTCCAGCTGTTGCTGCTGCTGACGCAAGCGTTGTGCGCTGGCGTCATCAAGCAGTGCGGCGGTAAAGGCACTTTCATCGGCGAAAGCGCTGGCGGTCAGTGCGTTACTCAGCTGTTCCTGCGCCTGTTTCAGGCGGGATTGTAATGATGTCAGCTGATTATTTAGTGAGTTATGCTGTCCGGTCAGATTATTCAGCTGGTTCTGTGCTGTCAGCCACTGTTGCTGTCTCTCAGCACTGAGCGCTTCTGCCTGAACCATCTGCTGTTGCAGCTGCTGCCGGACGTCGCCGATCTGGCGATCGCCAAACAGCTGCTGGCGCTGTTGCTGGAGAGCCAGGGTGTGCTGATGCAGCGTATCGCGCTCGGTTGCGCTGCTGGTCAGGCGCTTTTGCAACTCAGCCAGCTCACTGGCGAGGCTTTGCTGGCGGCTTTCCAGCGCCGCCAGCTTAGGCTGCAGTTCAGTCAGTTGTTGTTCAGTTTGCTGCCACTGTTGCCACTGTTGCTGGCGTGCCTGTAACCAGCTGTCGGCACTGTCGGCGTCAGGTAAACTGAACTGATAAACGGCCAGTTCGGCGGTGAGTGCTTCGCGTAATTGCCGGGCCTGCTGACGATCGCTTTGCTGCTGTTTTTGCAGCTCATCCAGCTGTTGCTGCGCATGGTTCAGCTGCTGCTGCGCCAGTTGCTGTGACTGCTGATGTTTTTGCAGCGCCTGCCATTGCGCGCTACAGGCATCTTTAGTTTGCTGATGCAGGCGCGACGCCTGCTCATAGTGGATCAGCGTCTGTTGCAGGCTGGCTTCCTGCTGCTCCTGCTGTTGCAGCCAGTGGCTGACGGCTTCCGCTTCCGGCGTGACAAAGTCTGTTGCCAGCTGGCTGGCAAGTTGCTGCCACAGTTGCAGCAAACCGGCGATATCGCTGGCGATTTGCTGGCTTTCCTGCTGCTGTTTTTCCAGTTGTAGCTTGCTCAGCCGCACCTGCTCACCTTTGGCACTGCCTTGCTCTGCGAGTTGCTGCACCTCTTTTTCCAGTTGCTGCAGGCGCTGCTGATTTTCGGACAGTTCCAGTGACTGATACTCGGCAATGGCCGGGTGCTGACAGGAGCCGCATAGCGGACAGGGTTGCTCAGGCTGTAACGCCGCGCGATAGTGCGCTAAATCGGCGATTTGCTTTTCCAGTTCGCAGCGGGTTTTCAGATCGAGATAGTGCTGCTTTTTCTCTTTCCATGCGCCGCGCAGCGCTTGCAGCTGCTGCTCGTCCTGGAGTAATTGCGAATTCAGCTGCTGCAGTGCAGCGTGCTGACGTTGTTGCTGCTGACTCAGCTGCAGCCACTGCGATGACAGCAGCGCCAGCTGTTGCCGCTGCGGACGTTGCTGTTGCAGGGCCGCCAGCGCTGCCCGCAATGTCTGTTCGGGTTGCTGCTGTTGCAGCGTCGCCAGCGCTTGTTCGGCCTGATTCTGCTGCTGCTGTGTAATATCGTACTGTGCCTGTAGCGGGGCCAGCTGCGTTGCCTGCTGCTCAAGCGACTGATTTTGCAGTGCAATAGTCTGCAACTGTTGCTGTTCGCGCTGTTGCAGCGAAGTCAGTGCTTGCTCGCTTTTTTGTAACTGGCTGAATCGTTCCCGCCACAACAGCAGTGATTCACCCCAGTGAGCGACGTGCTCATGCTGCTCGCGCCACTGTTGATGCTGGTAGCGTTGCTGCTCCAGGTTGTTGATTTCCTGAGCATACTGCGCCTGATTTTGCAGTTTCTGCTGCTGTGAAAGTTGGTACTCACTTAGCGTTTTGTCCAGCTGTTCTGCCTGCTGTTGCAATGTTGCCAGCTGATGATCGAGCGGAATAACCTGCTCATTAATCAGCGTTTCCTGCTGCTGACGTTGTGCTGACAACTGTTTCAGCTGCGATTCTGCCTGCTGCTGCTGTTCGCTCAGGCTGTGCAGCGCGATGCTGGCTTGCTGCTGCTGTGTGCTCAGCGCGTGAAGCTGTTGCTCAGCATCGGTTACATCCTGTTGAGTCTGGTTACGCTGTTGCCACAGCGGACGCAGTTTTTCTGCCGGTTCTGCCTGCGCCAGCTGCTCCCGCTGCGGAAGTGCCTGCTGCCATGCGTGCTCCGCCTGCTGCTGAGTGCTCTCTGCCTGCTGACAACTTTGTTGCAGCTTATCGCGCTGGGTCAGCCATTGTTGCTCAAGCTGTCGCTTATTCAGTTGCTGGGTAAGTACTTGCTCCTGCGCAATCAACTGATCCAGCTGCTGTTGCAGAGTCTGACGCGTCTCTTCATCCAGTAACGCCATCCCGGATGCCTGCGCGCGCAAATTATCCAGCGCAAGGCGGGTGGCTTTATGACGTTCAAACACCTCCATTGAGATGCGGCCATAAATTTCGGTGCCGGTCAGCTCTTCCAGCAGCTCTGCGCGTTCATTGGCTTTGGCATTCAGAAAGGCGGCAAACTGACCCTGGGAAAGCATCATCGATTTGGTAAAACGGTTAAAATCGAGGCCGGTCAGACTTTCAGTCATTTTAAGCTTGTCGTTAACTTTATCGGCGACAATGGTGTTATCGCTACAGCGCGCCAGCTCGACTCTTGGCGCCTGCAAATTGCCATCCACCGCGCCACGCGCGCGATTCTGACTCCAGAATGCGCGCCAGGCTTCACCCTTAACTTCAAACTCCACTTCGGCAAGGCATTCGGCGGTATCGCGAGTGATCAGATCGTTTTGCGACTGGGTAATACCGCCGAGGCGCGAGGTCTGATGATACAGCGCCAGGCAAATAGCATCGAGCAGGGTGGTTTTACCGGCTCCGGTTGGCCCGGTAATCGCAAACAAGCCGTTACTGGCGAAGGGTTCAGCGGTGAAATCGATTTTCCATTCGCCCTTCAGCGAGTTGATGTTCTTAAAACGCAGCGTCAAAATTTTCACGGCTGCTCCTCATGGCGAATGGCATCTAAAGTGGTAACAAACAGCTGCTGCGCGCGCTGCTGACGCGGAGTATCATTATCTTCTTGCTGCTCCAGCCGCCGGGCAAACACCTCTTCAACGCTCAGTTCACTTAGGGTTTCGTTATTTTGACGTGCAATCACCTTGTCACGCTGTTCGCGGCTGCGGCGCAGTAACACCACTTCTACCGGCAGCGCGGCGGTCAGCTCCTGGATGCGGCGCTGAATATCATTGAGATAATCGGCGGTGACGATTTCGATATCCAGCCAGACATTGCTGTCAGTATCGGTGAATTGTGCCAGCTGCTGCTCAATTTCTGCCAGCGAGCCTTTAATCATGCACATCGGCTGAAATAACGGAACCTGCAGCGCTTCAACGCGGCGAAGCTGGTCGCCGGCAAACTCCACCAGAAATACGCTCTTCTCTTTACCCAGTTCATCAAAACTGAGTGGGACAGGCGAACCGCTGTAGCGAATATGTTCGCTGTTGGCGACGCGCTGCGCCCGATGAATATGGCCCAGTGCGATATAATCGGCGGGCGGAAAAGCCTGCGCCGGGAAGGCATCGAGCGTGCCGATATAGATATCACGCACCGAGTCACTGGTGGTGACGCCGACGGTCGTCAGATGGCCCGTAGCGATAATCGGTAATGCCAGCCCCAGCGCGGTGCGCTGTGTCAGTGCATGCTGATAGCAGCTCTGATAATGCTCGCTGATGGCTTCCAGCAGACTTTGCTGTTTTTCGCGTCCCGATTGCCCGGCCTGGCTGCGCAGAATATCGCGCGGGCGTAAAAATGGAATCGCACACAGTAGCGCAGCTGGGTTGCCCTGACGGTCATTCAGCTGTAACACTTGCTGCCCGATGTCATCGCTGGCGGCAGCAATCACCCGGGTATTCAGGCAGGCCAGCAGCTCGCGAGATTCATTGAGCGTTGCCACTGAATCATGGTTTCCGCCGAGCACTACCAGCTGGCAGCCGGTTTGCTGCAGTTGCACGACAAAACGGTTATACAGTTCACGCGCATAGCTCGGAGGCGAGCCGGTATCGAAGATATCACCGGCCACAATCACCGCATCGACCTGATGTTGTTCTACCACCTGTACCAGCCAGTTAAGAAACGCCTGATGCTCCGGCGCCCGGCTTTTGGTGTAGAAAAACTGACCGAGATGCCAGTCCGAGGTGTGGATAATGCGCATAAAACTTCCCGATTTATTTAGGGTACATAACGGTAACGTAAGTTGCCGATTATAAACAGAGAGCTTAACGGCGGGTGAGTAAATGCATAATCAGCCTAAAAAAAAGTATCACAAAGGCGATTTTGGTCCGTGCATTTTTCATAAATCTGTCATAAAACTGACGCATAATGGCGCCGCGAATCCCAGTGACTAAAGTCACATCAGCAGGAGCAATAATGGCTAAGCGCATTTTGGTAGTCGAAGATGAAGCCCCAATCCGTGAGATGTTGTGTTTCGTTCTTGAGCAAAATGACTATCAACCGATAGAAGCGGAAGATTATGACAGTGCGATCAATTTACTTATCGAACCCTGGCCCGATCTGATTCTGCTCGACTGGATGTTACCTGGCGGCAGCGGCATTCAATTTATTAAGCATCTGAAACGCGAAGCCATGACCCGGGATATTCCGGTGATGATGCTGACTGCGCGTGGTGAAGAGGAAGACCGGGTGCGCGGGCTGGAAGTCGGTGCCGATGACTACATCACCAAGCCGTTTTCACCGAAAGAGCTGGTGGCACGCATCAAAGCGGTGATGCGCCGTATATCACCGATGGCGGTTGAAGAGGTGATCGAAATGCAGGGACTCAGCCTCGATCCTTCGTCGCACCGGGTGATGTCAGAAAATACCCCGCTGGAAATGGGCCCGACCGAATATAAATTACTGCACTTTTTTATGACCCATCCGGAACGGGTATACAGCCGTGAACAGCTGCTGAATCACGTCTGGGGCACCAATGTTTATGTGGAAGATCGTACTGTTGATGTGCACATCCGCCGTTTGCGCAAGGCGCTGGAAGTTTCCGGCCACGATCGCATGGTGCAAACGGTGCGTGGAACGGGGTATCGTTTCTCCGCTCGTTTTTGATCGGAGTCTGAACCGTGCTGGAACGCCTCTCCTGGAAGAGATTATTACTGGAACTGCTGCTGGCCTGCGTGCCAGCACTGATACTCGGCCTGGTGGTGGGTTTTCTGCCGTGGTGGCTGCTGCTGTCGGTGCTTGGCGTGCTGGGCTGGCATTTCTATAATCTGCAGCGCCTGTCGCACTGGCTATGGATCGACCGTACGATGACGCCGCCCGCCGGGCAAGCCAGCTGGGAGCCACTGTTCTATGGTTTGTATCAGATGCAACTGCGTAACCGGCGGCGACGTCGCGAGCTGGGCAACCTGATTAAACGTTTTCGCAGCGGCGCAGAATCGTTGCCGGATGCGGTGGTGTTGACGACCGAAGAGGGCAATATTTTCTGGTGTAACGGCCTGGCACAACAGCATCTTGGGCTGCGCTGGCCGGAGGATAACGGACAAAATATTCTTAACCTGCTGCGCTATCCTGAGTTTTCCCACTATCTGCGCCAGCGCGATTTTTCCCGACCGCTAACTCTGGTACTGAATAATCATCGTCATTTAGAGTTTCGTATCATGCCTTACAGCGAAGGGCAGTGGCTGCTGGTGGCGCGTGATGTTACTCAGATGCATCAGCTGGAAGGGGCGCGGCGCAACTTTTTCGCCAATGTCAGTCACGAACTGCGCACGCCGTTAACCGTGTTGCAGGGTTATCTGGAAATGATGAACGATGCGGTGCTGGAAGGACCTGCACGCAGCAAGGCTCTGCATACCATGCAGGAGCAGACGCGGCGTATGGATAGCCTGGTTAAACAGCTGCTTACCCTGTCGCGGATTGAAGCGGCGCCGGCGATTGATTTGCAGGAGAAAGTGGACGTGCCGATGATGTTGCGCCTGCTGCAACGTGAGGCGGAAACGCTGAGCAATGGACGGCATGAAATTCATTTCCATACCGATCCACACCTGCGGGTGTTCGGTAATGATGAACAACTGCGCAGTGCGCTTTCTAACCTGGTCTATAACTCGGTTAACCATACGCCAGCAGGCACCCGGATTGATATCAGCTGGTTGCGTAATAAAACCGGCGCGCATTTTGCGGTGAAAGATAACGGACCGGGGATTGCGAAGGAACATATTCCACGGCTTACCGAACGCTTTTACCGCGTGGATAAAGCGCGTTCGCGCGCCACCGGCGGCAGCGGTCTTGGGCTGGCGATCGTAAAACATGCGCTGAGCCATCATAATTCGCGGCTGGATATTACCAGTGCTGCTGATGTTGAGACCTGTTTTGCCTTTACGCTGGCGCCGAGGTTGATTGTTCCGGCTGAATTACCGGAGAATGCAAAGCGTTAACCATTCACGGACGCAAAGCATGAAACGAGTGATTCTGGCAGCGGCGCTGGTGCTGTCAGCGGCAGTTCAGGCGAAAGAGGGGATGCTGGCGGGAAATCTTACCAGCGTCGGTTCGGATACCCTCGGTAACCTGATGGCGCTATGGGGTGAGAACTTTAACCGTCAGTTCCCTGGTGTGAACGTGCAGGTTCAGGCTGCCGGTTCGTCCACCGCGCCGATAGCTCTGGCTGCTGGCGCAGCGCAGCTTGGTGCCATGAGCCGCCCGATGCAGGCGGGAGAACGCCAGTTATTTGAGGCTAAATATGGTTATCCACCGCTGGCTGTACCGGTGGCGATGGATGCGCTGGTGGTGGTGGTGAATCAGGACAATCCGCTGAACTCAATCGATAGTCAGCAGCTTGATGCGCTATTTTCGGTCACGCGCTTATGTGGTGCTACCGCTGCGCCGCAATATTGGGGAGACTTAGCGCTGACCGCACCTGACTGGCAGCGGCGCACCCTGCAACGCTTTGGGCGCAATTCCGCTTCCGGCACCTGGGGGTTCTTCAAACAGCAGGCGCTGTGTAACGGTGATTTTCGCCAGGATGTCAGTGAGTATCCCGGTTCGGCGGCGGTGGTGCAGGCGGTGGCCAGCAGTCTGAATGGCATTGGCTATGCCAGTATTGGTTTTCATATCAGCGGCGTTAAAACGCTGGCGATTGGCCGTGATGGCCAGCCAGGCGTGATGCCAATCACCGAAAATATTCGTAACGGCAGTTATCCTTATCTTCGCCCACTCTATATCTATGTGAATAAAGCCCCAGGTAAACCGCTGGAGCCGTTAACCCGTGCCTTTTTGCAGCAGGCGATTTCGCCACAAGGGCAGGCGCTGGTGGAGCGTTCGGGCTATTTGCCGCTGTCTGAAGCGCAGCTGCGTCAGGCACGGGCGCTGATTAACTAAATTTTAAAATTATTAGCCGGTACGTGTTAACCCCAGGGGCGGCATCAGGCCGCTCACCTGCCAACATGAATTTAATTCATCACTAATGAAATTTCCTCTGTTGCACCTGAACAAGGCTCATGGCAATGTGGGTTCAGACATATAGATGTCCAGAAGTCTAAAAAATAACGAAGGGCAACTATTTTACCGGTAAATTATGCGCTGCGCGCATCAGTCAGGAGTTAAAAACCATGCAAAGAACCACCGCGCCATTTCGTGCCGATACCGTTGGCAGCTTTCTGCGTCCGCAGGCAATTAAACAGGCGCGTGAGCAGTTTACTGCGGGTGAAATCGATGCCAGCGCACTGCGTCGTATCGAAGATGAGGCGATCCGTCATGTGGTGACTCATCAACGTGCCTGCGGTTTACAGGTGGTGACTGACGGTGAGTTCCGTCGCGCATGGTGGCATTTTGACTTTTTCGACGGCCTGCAGGGTGTTGAGCGCTACGATGTCGATCAGGGCATCCAGTTTAACGGCGTGCAGACCAAAGCTCACAGCGTGCGCGTGGTCAGCAAGCTGGGCTTTGGCGACCACCCGATGCTGGAAGATTTTCGCTATCTGCAAAGCGTCAGTGGTGATGCCGTGGCCAAAATGACGATACCCAGCCCAAGCGTGCTGCACTTCCGCGGCGGACGTAAAGCGATCGACGCAACGGTTTATCCTGAGCTGGATGCGTACTTTGACGACCTGGCACAGACTTATCGTGATGCGATCAAAGCGTTCTATGATGCCGGCTGCCGCTATTTGCAGCTGGATGACACCGTCTGGGCCTATCTCTGCTCCGACGATCAGAAACAACAGATCCGCGAGCGCGGTGACGATCCTGAAGAGCTGGCGCGTATCTATGCCCGCGTGCTGAATAAAGCCATTGAGGGTAAGCCAGACGATCTGACCATTGGCCTGCATGTTTGCCGTGGTAACTTCCGCTCTACCTGGATCTCTGAAGGCGGCTACGAGCCAGTGGCTGAAATTCTGTTTGGCACGGTGAACATTGACGCTTTCTTCCTGGAGTACGATAACCAGCGCTCCGGTGGTTTTGAGCCGCTGCGCTTTATCCGGCCAGGCAACCAGCAGGTGGTGCTCGGTCTGATCACGACTAAAAATGGCGAGCTGGAAAATCCGGAAACGGTAAAACAGCGCCTGGCTGAAGCGGCGCAGTATGTCGACATCAATCAAATCTGCCTCAGCCCGCAGTGCGGATTTGCCTCAACGGAGGAAGGCAACAGTCTGACGGAAGAGCAGCAGTGGGCCAAGCTGCGTTTGCTGGTCGATATCGCTAAAAACGTCTGGTAACTGGCGTAAAGTTGTGCGGACAGGCGCGGCTTTCCGCGCCTTTTGTGCATCAGAATGCGCACAAACGAGCAATATAACCCCTGGTTGTACATAAAAAATACAAATCATCTAGTGTGCATTACTCATATGTTGAAGTGATGCACTGCTTTTAGAGAAATATCTGCTATATCATCCTGCTTTTCCGATCCCGTATTGCCTTTCTTCGCTATAAACGTTTTACTTAGCGCCGTTGTCGATTTATCCCCCTGTGAACAGAAGAAAATTAGCTCAAATCACCTGCGCGCCAGGCCATCAGTAAGCATAATGCTCTGTAGTTGTCTGAATTAATGAAAATTTTAACGTGCTGTGGGGTTCGCAACGCTTTAAACACAACTTTCACTGCAACATCAGGAACAGGCATCACGGCTTTTATGAAATATCGTTTAACTCCTAAAGATATCATCGCGCTGGGCTTTATGACCTTTGCCCTGTTTGTCGGCGCGGGCAATATTATCTTCCCGCCAATGGTGGGAATTCAGTCTGGCGAACACGTCTGGATGGCTTCACTGGGTTTTCTGATTACCGCAGTGGGTTTACCGGTGATTACGGTGATCGCGCTGGCACGCGTCGGTGGCGGTGTTGACGCCCTGAGCTCGCCGATTGGTAAAGCGGCGGGTCTGCTGCTGGCGACGGTCTGCTACCTGGCAGTCGGCCCGCTGTTCGCCACTCCGCGTACCGCAACGGTTTCCTTCGAAGTGGGTATTGCACCGCTGACCGGTGACGGCCCGCTGCCACTGTTTATCTACAGCGTGGTCTATTTCGCGCTGGTCATGGGTATTTCTCTTTATCCGGGCAAGCTGCTGGATACCGTAGGCAATATTCTGGCGCCGCTGAAAATTATTGCATTGGGTGTGCTCGGCGTTGCTGCAATGCTGTGGCCAGCAGGCGATTTCGCTCCGGCGACGGAAGCCTATCAGCATGCTGCGTTCTCCAACGGTTTCGTGCAGGGCTATCTGACCATGGATACGCTGGGCGCGATGGTGTTTGGCATCGTTATTGTTAATGCTGCGCGTTCACGTGGCGTCAGCGATGCGCGCCTGCTGACTCGTTACACCGTGATTGCTGGCCTGATTGCCGGTGTCGGTTTGACGCTGGTCTATCTCAGCCTGTTTAAACTGGGTTCGCACAGTGCCAGCATTGTCGATCAGAATGCCAACGGCGCGATGATTTTACATAACTATGTGCAGCATACCTTTGGCGGAATGGGCAGCTTCTTCCTTGCTGCGCTGATTTTCGTCGCCTGTATCGTTACAGCGGTTGGCCTGACCTGCGCCTGTGCGGAGTTCTTTCAGCAGTATCTGCCGCTCTCTTACCGCACGCTGGTATTTATTCTCGGTCTGTTCTCAATGCTGGTCTCAAACCTCGGTCTGAGCCACCTGATTCAGGTCTCGATTCCGGTGCTGACCGCTATCTATCCACCGTGTATTGTGCTGGTAGTGCTGAGCTTTACTCTGCGCTGGTGGAATAACAGCAGCCGGATTATTGCGCCAACGATGCTGATTAGCCTGCTCTTTGGTATCATTGACGCGATTAAGACCACCAGTTTCAACGATGTTCTGCCAGCCTGGAGTCAGCATTTACCGCTGGCCGATCAGGGTCTGTCCTGGCTGCCGCCATCACTGGCGATACTGGTGGTTGTCGCGATTATCGATCGCGTGATGGGGCGTCAGCACGTCACTGCGCACCAGTAAGAATTCAGGTTTATTTTTTAACCACGGGCTTGCCCGTGGTTTTTTCATTTCCACAGGTGATAAGTCGCTATGCAAGAAACGAACAAGCTCAAACGCGGACTGAGCACGCGCCATATCCGTTTTATGGCATTAGGATCGGCAATTGGTACCGGGCTGTTTTACGGCTCGGCTGATGCCATCAGAATGGCCGGACCAAGCGTGCTGCTGGCCTATATTATTGGCGGCGCGGTAGCCTATATTATTATGCGTGCGCTGGGTGAGATGTCGGTGAACAATCCGCAGTCCAGCTCGTTTTCGCGCTATGCTCAGGATTATCTCGGCCCGCTGGCAGGTTATATCACCGGCTGGACCTACTGTTTTGAAATCCTGATTGTTGCCATTGCCGATGTTACTGCCTTTGGCATCTATATGGGCGTCTGGTTCCCGGATGTGCCGCACTGGATCTGGGTACTGAGCGTGGTGCTGATTATCGGCGGCATCAACTTGCTCAGCGTGAAAGTGTTTGGCGAGGTGGAGTTCTGGTTCTCCTTCTTTAAAGTTGCCACCATTATCATCATGATCCTCGCTGGCTTCGGCATCATTATCTGGGGGATTGGCAACGGTGGTCAGCCAACCGGTATCCATAATCTGTGGACCAATGGCGGCTTCTTTGCTCACGGTATCGTCGGCATGCTGCTGTCGCTGCAGATGGTGATGTTTGCTTACGGCGGTATTGAAATTATCGGTATCACCGCCGGTGAAGCGAAAGATCCGGAAAAGTCGATTCCACGTGCGATTAACTCGGTGCCGCTGCGTATTCTGGTGTTCTATGTCGGCACGCTGTTTGTCATTATGTCGATTTACCCGTGGAACCAGGTGGGCACCTCGGGCAGTCCGTTTGTTCTGACTTTCCAGCACCTCGGTATTGCTGCTGCCGCTTCTATCCTTAATTTCGTCGTCATCACCGCCTCGCTGTCGGCGATTAACAGCGATGTGTTTGGCGTCGGTCGTATGCTGCACGGGATGGCCGAACAGGGCCATGCGCCGAAGATGTTTATGAAAGTCTCACGTCGCGGTATTCCGTGGGTCACGGTGATCGTGATGATGCTGGCGATGCTGGTGGCGGTCTACCTGAACTACCTGATGCCGGAAAAAGTGTTCCTGGTAATCGCCTCACTGGCGACGTTTGCCACGGTGTGGGTGTGGATTATGATCCTCAGTTCGCAAATTGCTTTCCGTCGTAAACTGAGCAGTGAAGAGGCGAAGGCGCTGAAGTTTGCCTTGCCGGGCGGCTCGGCTACCGCGATGGTTGGTATCGCATTTCTGGTGTTTATCATCGGCCTGATTGGCTACTTCCCGGATACCCGTATTTCGCTGTATGTCGGTATGGCGTGGATTGTATTGCTACTGGTCGGTTATGTGATTAAGCAGCGCGTCAGTCGCCGCTAAGCCATAACTGACGGAAAGGGCGGGTTCTCCCGCCCTTTTTATTAACCGCTTCGCTGGTTGATGACTGATACGTCATGCTGCGGGCATAAAAAAAGCCCGCCGAAGCGAGCTTTTTCTGCAACAGACCTGAATTACAGGTTGGTCGCGTTTTCAGACAGGTATTTCGCAACGCCTTCCGGAGATGCGCCCATGCCTTCTTTTCCTTTTTCCCACTGAGCCGGGCAAACTTCACCGTGCTCTTCGTGGAATTGCAGCGCGTCAACCATACGCAGCATTTCATCAACGTTACGGCCCAGTGGCAGATCGTTGACAACCTGATGACGAACAACGCCGTTCTGGTCGATCAGGAAAGAGCCGCGCAGTGCAACGCCTGCGTCCGGATGCTCGATACCGTAAGCTTTCTGGATTTCGCGTTTGATATCAGCAACCATTGCGTATTTCACTTCGCCGATGCCGCCTTTCTCAACCGGAGTTTTACGCCATGCGTTGTGCACGAACTCGGAATCGAAGGAGACACCAACAACTTCAACACCACGCTTCTGGAACTCTTCGTAACGCTTGTCAAAAGCAATCAGCTCAGACGGGCAGACGAAGGTGAAGTCCATTGGCCAAAAGAACACAACGGTGGCTTTACCAGCGGTGTGTTTTTTAAAGTTAAAGTTTTCAACGATTTCACCGTTGCCCAGTACAGCTGCTGCAGTAAAATCAGGGGCTTGACGAGTTACCAGGACCATATTCACTCCTGTAAAAGTGTGAGGTTAATAAAATTTAATGCCCGCAATTATAGAGGGTACGTTACCGCGGGAACCAATGCATAACGCCGATTAATTTGATAGGCGTTACCTATCAAATAGGGTGCATTATCAAGGTAGCCTCATACAATAACCCTTTCTGACAAAAGGGCAAGCAGCAAGTGGTTTCTGGCTGCTTCACAGCTGCTGCTGTGCGGCTTGTGCCATCATGCGCGGATAAAACTGCCAGAACAGTGTGTCAAATTGATGATAATGCGCGACAAAATCCTGATAAGAGTCGCTGAGGGCAGCCAGCCGGGGGCGGCGTGAGGCCATGCCATACAGCACCTTCTCTAAGTAAGCTGCATCGGCATAGTTTTCCATCCAGCGCTCGGTCCATAAATAGCGATTAAGGTTCTGAAAGCGCTCTGGCGTCGACGGTAATTCAGGCTGGATCACCGCGCGTGCCTGGTTGAGGAAAGTTGGCAAGGATATTTCCGGCGCAATCTGTTGCCAGTGGCGCGCGAGAAAATGGTCCCAGATAACATCCAGCGTAATGGGCGCAACGCGATACGTTTCCTCGCGGAAGTAACGGCGCGCGGCGCGGACTTCCGGCAGCGAATCCGTCATGACATCAATACGACGGTGCAACGAAATGCCTTCGGCTACCGGCTGAGGCCAGTCGTTATGCGGGTTGCCGCGGACGAAGTCGGCCATCAGATTGCCGAGCAGCGAACTGTTGGCCAGCGTGGCCAGATGAAGATGAGCAAGAAAGTTCATGCCGGCGAGTATAGCCATTTTACCGCTCAATGGCACGGGCGGCGCGTGCGCCTTCGCCCGGTTACACGATGGTTTATTATCCGTTTCAGCCAGTTGTTTAGAATTGAGCGCTTTTCGGCTAAACTATGCCGCCTGTTTCACACCTGAAGATTGATACCCATGCGCGTTGCCGATTTTTCTTTTGAGTTACCTGAATCTTTGATTGCCCATTACCCGCAGCCACAGCGCAGCGGATGTCGCCTGCTTTCCCTCGACGGGCCGAGCGGTGAACTGACGCATGGGGTATTCACCGATTTGCTGGATAAACTCGAGGCTGGCGATCTGCTGGTATTCAATAATACCCGGGTGATTCCGGCGCGCGTATTCGGACGTAAAGCCAGCGGCGGTAAAATCGAAGTGCTGGTCGAGCGTATGCTCGATGAAAAACGCGTGCTGGCGCATGTGCGCTCTTCTAAATCGCCGAAGCCCGGTGCAGAGTTATTGCTGGGTGAAGATGAAAGCGTGAAAGCGACGATGGTAGCGCGCCATGATGCGCTGTTTGAAATCGAGTTTCACGACGAACGCGCGGTACTCGATATTCTGAACGCCGTCGGCCATATGCCACTGCCGCCGTATATCGACCGTCCTGATGAAGATGCTGACCGTGAGCTGTATCAGACGGTCTACAGCCAGCGTCCGGGCGCGGTTGCCGCGCCGACTGCCGGTCTGCATTTTGACGAGCCGTTGCTGGCTGCGCTGCGTGAGAAAGGCATTGAGATGGCGTTCGTTACGCTGCATGTTGGTGCGGGCACTTTCCAGCCGGTGCGGGTAGAAACCATCGAAGACCATATTATGCATGCCGAATATGCTGAAGTGCCGCAGGATGTCGTCGATGCGGTACTGGCGTGCAAAGCGCGCGGTAAGCGGGTGGTAGCGGTCGGCACCACGTCGGTGCGTTCGCTGGAAAGCGCGGCCAAAGCCAGTCAGGATGCACTGATTGCGCCCTTCTTCGACGATACCAAAATCTTTATCTACCCGGGCTATCACTACCAGGTTGTCGATGCGCTGGTGACCAATTTCCACCTGCCGGAGTCGACGCTGATTATGCTGGTGTCGGCATTTGCAGGTTACCGCCACACCATGCAGGCTTATCAGCAGGCGGTGGCGGAGCAATATCGTTTCTTTAGTTACGGCGATGCGATGTTTATCAGCCGTAATCCGCAGGCCGAAGTCGAAGTGGTCGGCGAGTAATTTATTCCGCCGGGGTTAACCGGGCGGAACCTTTAATCGCGCAGCGCGCGGTTGTTAACATCATCAGACTGTTTCTCTGATGGTCTGGAGGCAATGTGAAGTTTGAACTTGATACTACCGATGGACGCGCCCGTCGCGGACGCCTGGTATTTGATCGTGGCGTGGTAGAAACCCCGGCGTTTATGCCGGTCGGCACCTACGGTACCGTTAAGGGGATGACCCCGGAAGAAGTGCACGAGACCGGCGCGCAGATTATTCTGGGCAACACTTTCCACCTCTGGCTGCGTCCTGGCCAGGAGATCATGAAGCTGCATGGCGACCTGCACGACTTTATGCAGTGGAAAGGCCCGATTCTTACCGACTCCGGCGGTTTTCAGGTATTCAGCCTCGGTGATATCCGTAAGATCACCGAAGCCGGCGTTCATTTCCGTAACCCGATCAATGGCGATCCTATCTTCCTCGATCCGGAAAAATCGATGGAGATTCAGTACGATCTCGGTTCCGATATCGTCATGATCTTTGACGAATGTACGCCTTATCCTGCTGACTGGGATTACGCCAAAAACTCGATGGAAATGTCACTGCGCTGGGCACAACGCAGCCGTGACCGTTTCGATTCGCTCGGCAATAAAAATGCGCTGTTTGGCATTATTCAGGGCGGTGTTTACGAAGATTTACGTGATGTCTCCGTCAAAGGGCTGGTAGAGATTGGCTTTGATGGGTACGCTGTGGGCGGCCTGGCGGTCGGTGAGCCGAAAGAAGATATGCACCGTATTCTGGAGCATGTCTGCCCGCAGATCCCGGAAGACAAGCCGCGCTATCTGATGGGCGTGGGTAAACCTGAGGACCTGGTGGAAGGGGTTCGTCGCGGCGTTGATATGTTCGACTGTGTGATGCCAACCCGTAACGCGCGTAACGGTCATCTGTTTGTGACCGATGGCGTGGTTAAAATCCGCAATGCGAAGTATAAAGATGACACCTCTCCGCTGGATGCCGAATGTGATTGCTACACCTGTCGCAGTTACAGCCGTGCTTACTTGCACCACCTTGATCGCTGTAATGAAATCCTGGGTGCGCGGCTGAACACTATTCATAACTTGCGCTATTACCAGCGTTTGATGGCGGGTTTACGCCAGGCCATCGAAGAGGGTAAATTAGAGTGCTTCGTTACCGAGTTCTATGAACGGAAGGGTAAGGCAGTTCCGCCTTTAACCGTCTGATAATTAAACAATGAGGGAAATTTAATGAGCTTTTTCATTTCTGACGCAGTGGCTGCAGCAGGCGCGCCGTCTCAGGGAAGTCCTTATTCTCTGGTAATCATGCTGGTAGTATTTGGTCTGATTTTCTACTTCATGATCCTGCGTCCGCAGCAGAAGCGTGCGAAAGAGCACAAGAAGCTGATGGACTCCATTGCCAAAGGTGATGAAGTGCTGACCACCGGTGGTCTGGTAGGTCGTGTGACTAAAGTCGCTGAAACCGGTTATGTAGCAATTGCGCTGAACGATACAACGGAAGTTGTGGTCAAACGTGATTTCGTGGCTGCCGTTCTGCCGAAAGGTACGATAAAGGCGCTGTAATTTAGTTTTTCCCTAAGGGAACTGCCGTGTTAAACCGTTATCCTCTGTGGAAGTACATCATGCTGATCGTCGTGATTCTCGTCGGTCTGCTGTACGCACTTCCCAACCTTTATGGTGAGGATCCGGCTGTTCAAATCACTGGCGCGCGCGGTGCCGCCGCCAGTGAGCAAACGCTGGGTCAGATCCAGGAAGCATTAAAACAAGACAATATTCAGAGCAAATCAATTGCGCTGGAAAACGGTGCCATTCTGGCGCGTTTCGCTAATACGGATGTGCAGCTGCGCGCCCGCGAAGCGATTATGAAGGTTCTTGGCGAGAATTACGTTGTCGCACTTAACCTCGCACCAGCAACGCCAGCCTGGCTGAGTCTGCTGGGGGCAGAGCCGATGAAACTCGGCCTTGACCTGCGTGGCGGTGTTCACTTCCTGATGGAAGTGGATATGGATACCGCACTGGGTAAACTGCAGGAACAGAATACCGACAGCCTGCGTAGCGACCTGCGTGACAAAAATATTCCTTACACTAACGTTCGTAAAATTGATAACTACGGTGTGGAAGTGCGTTTCCGTGACGCCAGCGCCCGTAATGATGCGGTGCAGTACTTAACTTCCCGCCATCGCGATCTGGTTATCAGCAACAGCGGCAGTAATGCACTGCGTGCTGTGATGAGTGACGAGCGTATGCGTGAAGCGCGTGAGTATGCGGTTCAGCAAAACATCAATATTTTACGTAATCGTGTTAACCAGCTTGGCGTGGCCGAGCCACTGGTGCAGCGTCAGGGCTCTGACCGCATCGTGGTAGAGCTGCCAGGGATTCAGGATACTGCGCGTGCGAAAGAGATTCTTGGCGCAACCGCAACTCTGGAATTCCGTCTGGTCAACACCAGCGTCGATCAGTCTGCGGCGGCTTCTGGCCGTGTGCCTGGTGACTCTGAAGTTAAAAACACCCGTGAAGGGCAGCCGGTTGTGCTGTACAAGCGTGTGATTTTGACCGGTGACCATATTACCGATTCCACTTCCAGTACCGATGAGTACAACCAGCCACAGGTGAATATTTCACTGGACAGCGCTGGCGGTAACATCATGTCCAACTTCACCAAGGACAATATTGGTAAACCAATGGCAACGCTGTTTGTTGAGTACAAAGACAGCGGTAAGAAAGATGCCACCGGTCGCGCCATCCTTGAGAAGCAGGAAGAGGTGATCAACGTTGCGAATATCCAGTCTCGTCTGGGTAACAGCTTCCGTATTACCGGTATCAATAACCCGAACGAAGCGCGTCAACTGTCGTTGCTGCTGCGTGCCGGTGCGCTGATCGCGCCAATTCAGATCGTTGAAGAGCGGACTATCGGCCCGACCATGGGTGCACAGAACATCACACAGGGTCTGGAAGCGTGCTTGTGGGGTCTGCTGGCATCTATCGTGTTTATGGTGGTTTACTACCGTAAGTTTGGTGTGATTGCTACCTCGGCGCTGATTGCTAACCTGGTGTTAATCATCGGGGTGATGTCGCTGCTGCCGGGTGCCACGCTCACCATGCCAGGTATCGCGGGTATTGTCTTGACGCTGGCGGTGGCGGTTGATGCCAACGTACTGATCAATGAACGTATCAAAGAAGAGCTGAAGAATGGTCGGTCGATTCAACAATCGATTCATGAAGGTTATAAAGGTGCGTTCTCCAGTATCGTCGATGCTAACGTAACCACCCTGATTACCGCCGTCATTCTGTACGCTGTGGGTACCGGTTCGATTAAAGGCTTTGCGATCACTACCGCCATCGGCGTGGTGACCTCAATGTTCACTGCAATTGTCGGTACACGTGCCATCGTCAACCTGTTGTACGGCGGCAAACGCATCAACAAGCTGTCTATTTGAGGAGTGCGTTGTGGCACAGGACTATAGCGTTGAACAACTAAACTACGGGCGTAAAGTTCATGACTTTATGCGCTGGGATAAACTGGCTTTCACCATTTCCGGGTTGCTGTTGGTCGCTGCGGTGATCATTATGGGCGTGCGCGGATTTAACTGGGGGCTTGATTTCACCGGCGGTACAGTCATTGAAATTACCCTCGAGAAGCCTGCCGATCTGGACTCCCTGCGTGGGGCGCTGGTGAATTCCGGTTTCGCCGAACCGCAGGTGCAGAACTTTGGCAGCAGCCGTGACGTTTTGGTGCGCATGTCGCCAAATGAAGGCAATGCGGGTCAGGAGTTAGGCAGCAAGGTGGTGACGATTATCAATCAGGCGACTGAGCAAAATGCGACGGTTAAGCGTATTGAGTTCGTCGGCCCTAGCGTGGGCAGCGATCTGGCGCAGGCGGGCAGCATGGCGCTGCTGGTAGCGCTGATTGCGATTCTGATTTACGTCGGTTTCCGCTTTGAGTGGCGACTGGCGCTGGGTGCGGTATTAGCACTGGCGCACGACGTGATCATCACCATGGGTATTCTCTCGCTGTTCCATGTCGAGATTGACCTGACCATTATTGCCTCACTGATGTCGGTTATCGGTTACTCGCTGAACGACAGTATCGTGGTATCGGACCGTATTCGTGAGAACTTCCGCAAAATCCGTCGCGGCACGCCTTACGATATCGTTAACGTCTCACTGACCCAGACGCTGAGCCGTACCATTATGACTTCCGCTACCACGTTAGTGGTGGTGCTGATGCTGTATATCTTCGGTGGCGCACTGCTGGAAGGCTTCTCGCTGACCATGCTGATTGGTGTTTCAATCGGTACCGTCTCTTCCATCTACGTCGCCTCTGCGCTGGCGTTGAAACTGGGCATGAAGCGTGAGCACATGATCCAGCAGAAAGTGGATAAAGAAGGTGCGGATCAACCGTCGATTCTGCCTTAACAGCGGAACCGCACGGTTAATAAAAAGCCACGCATTTGCGTGGCTTTTTTTATTGCGCTGGCGGCGGCGTAACCGGCGAGGTTGCCGCGGCGGGCATGACATCATGCACCCGCACGTAGCCAAGCTGTTCCGGCTGAATACCGCTTAAACGCAGTGGCACGGTAGCATCGGCTCTGGGTAGCAAAGTAGAGGGAACTTCAATCGTTTGCGACTGGCTGTCGACCGCCAGCGGTTTTCCGGTGGTCGGATCGAGTTCGCCCCATTCAACTTTAATCGTCATTGGTACCAGCCGTTGCTCGCTTGCCGCGCGGATATGTAACAGCGCGCGGGTGCCGTTGGCTTCCGCTTCGACATGACTTAATGACAGCCGCAGCTGCCCGGCATTACTTTGTAATACGACGGCGGTATTAGCTGACGGCAGTAGCCATGCGCCATTGGCTACACCATTGTTAAGCAAGCGCTGCTGCTCAAGCATCGACGCCTGATCGGTCAGCTGACGCAATTCCTGATTAAGTTTACCCACTTCATTGTGCAGTTGATTGACTGCGGGTGGCTTCGGTGCTGCGCAACCGGCCAGCATGATCACCATTGCCAGTAATGCGGGTTTGTACCGCTTATTCCTTTCCATCTCGCCTCCACGTCTCGCGATAGCTTGAAAACAGGACTGTTTCAGTTATCAGTTAAGCATAGCGGAATTTACGCCATTTCTTTTGCACTGCTGCGCGGAATGCGCAACTGAGGCAAAGTAGCCGGAAAGGCAAGGAAAGCCAAATGCGGTTATTTTGTTGAACGGCACTTCGCGCTACACTGTTGAACAATTTGCTGAATTATCAGGAAGCATCATGCATTGCCCATTCTGTTCTGCTGTGGATACCAAAGTGATTGACTCCCGTCTGGTGGGTGAGGGTACTTCGGTGCGCCGCCGTCGTCAGTGTCTGGTATGTCATGAGCGCTTTACCACTTTCGAAGTGGCAGAGCTGGTGATGCCGCGTGTGGTCAAGAGCAATGATATTCGCGAACCTTTTAACGAAGATAAACTGACCAGCGGCCTGATGAAGGCACTGGAAAAGCGCCCGGTTAATTCTGATGACGTGGAAAACGCCATAAGTCATATTAAAACCCAGCTGCGCGCTACCGGCGAGCGCGAAGTGCCGAGCAAGATGATTGGCAATCTGGTAATGGACGAGCTGAAAAAGCTGGATAAAGTGGCTTACATTCGTTTTGCCTCGGTTTATCGCAGCTTTGAAGATATCCGTGAATTTGGCGAAGAGATCGCCCGCTTACAGGATTAAGCCATGCGAGATGAATTTTACATGGCCCGTGCGCTGGAGCTGGCGCGCCGGGGCAGATTTACCACCACGCCGAACCCCAATGTTGGCTGTGTGATTGTTCGTGACGGCGAGATTGTCGGTGAGGGCTGGCATCAGCGCGCCGGGGAGCCGCACGCTGAAGTGCATGCGCTGCGCATGGCCGGTGATAAAGCCAAAGGCGCGACCGCTTACGTTACGCTCGAACCCTGTAGCCACTTTGGCCGCACGCCCCCCTGCTGTGATGCGCTGATTACTGCTGGCGTGCAGCGTGTGGTCGCCGCCATGCAGGACCCTAACCCTGAAGTGGCTGGGCGCGGGCTTTATCGTCTGAAGCAGGCGGGCATTGAGGTCAGTCATGGCCTGATGAGCCATGAAGCCGAAGCCCTTAATCGCGGCTTTCTTAAGCGTATGCGCACCGGTTTTCCGTGGGTACAGCTTAAACTGGGTGCCTCACTGGATGGTCGCACGGCGATGGCCAGCGGCGAAAGCCAGTGGATCACCTCACCGCAGGCGCGGCGTGATGTGCAGCGACTGCGGGCGCAGAGTTCGGCGATTCTCAGCAGCAGCGCCACGGTTCTGGCAGACGATCCGTCATTGACGGTGCGCTGGGAAGAGCTGGACAGCGCCAGCCACGCAGCTTATGCCGCAGAAGATTTACATCAGCCGCTGCGGGTGATTATTGACAGTCAGAACCGCGTGACGCCACAGCACCGCCTGATTAACCTGCCGGGTAACAGCCTGCTGGCGCGTTTGCAGCCGGATCGGCAAGCCTGGCCAGAGAGCGTGGAACAGCTGAAAGTTCCGGCGCTGAATCAGCGTATCGATTTGGTCTCTTTATTAATGCTGTTGGGCAAACGTCAGGTAAATACCCTGTGGGTTGAAGCCGGAGCCAGTCTGGCAGGTGCATTGTTGACCGCTGGTGTGGTCGACGAGGTGATAGTATACCTTGCGCCAAAATTATTGGGTGACCATGCGCGCGGCCTGTGTCATCTGCCTGGGCTAACGCAACTGGCTGATGCACCAGAATTTTCTTTTAGCGATGTCCGTCAGGTTGGGCCAGATTTGCGCCTGACGCTGAGTCCTCGCTAGCGGCCTGCGGAAAAGCGGAAGCAGACCGACGAAGAGTATGATAGAATCCGCCCCCCTGCGGGGCCAAACAGAACCCTGAAAGGACTAATATGAAGATTATCGAAGCAGCTGTTGCCACTCCCGACGCTCGCGTTGCAATTGTTATCGCGCGCTTTAACAACTTCATCAATGAAAGCCTGCTGAGCGGCGCAATTGACGCGCTGAAGCGTATCGGCCAGGTAAAAGATGAAAATATCACTGTCGTCTGGGTTCCAGGTGCTTATGAATTACCGATTACCGCGCGTGCGCTGGCGAAAGCCGGTAAACATGACACGGTAATCGCGCTCGGCACGGTAATCCGTGGCGGCACCGCGCACTTTGAATATGTTGCTGGTGAAGCCAGCTCTGGCCTGGCAAGTGTTGCGATGAACAGCGACATTCCGGTGGCTTTCGGTGTTCTGACTACCGAAAACATCGAGCAGGCCATTGAGCGCGCCGGCACCAAAGCGGGTAACAAAGGCGCAGAAGCTGCGCTGACTGCACTCGAAATGATTAATGTATTGAAAGCCATCAAAGCCTGATTTTTTGTAAGGGGAATTTTGTGAAACCTGCTGCACGTCGCCGCGCCCGTGAGTGCGCTGTCCAGGCGCTTTACTCCTGGCAGCTGTCTAAAAACGACATCGCTGATGTCGAATACCAGTTTCTGGCGGAACAAGACGTCAAAGACGTCGATATCAACTATTTCCGTGAGTTAGTGGGCGGCGTTGCAACCAACAGCGCATACCTCGACGGTCTGATGAAGCCTTACCTGTCGCGTCAGCTGGAAGAGCTGGGCCAGGTGGAAAAAGCCATCCTGCGTATTTCGCTGTTTGAACTGAGTAAGCGCTCCGATGTGCCTTACAAAGTGGCCATCAATGAAGGTATCGAGCTGGCGAAAATATTTGGTGCTGAAGACAGCCACAAATTCGTCAACGGCGTACTGGATAAAGCAGGCCCGGCAATTCGCCCTAATCGCAAATAATCAATTCAGGCCGGTTCTCCGGCCTTTTCTTTAAGTCTTAGCGGAACGCATTTATGGCATGTGGCGAATTCGAACTTATCGCACGTTATTTTAATCGTGTGACAAGCTCTCGTCGCGATGTGGAAAAAGGCATTGGCGACGACTGCGCGTTACTCAACGTAGCGGAAAAACAAACCCTCGCAATAAGCACTGACACGCTGGTTGAAGGCATTCACTTTTTACGTGATATCCATCCTGCTGATTTAGGTTATAAAGCGCTGGCGGTGAATCTGAGCGATCTGGCGGCAATGGGCGCCGATCCGGCGTGGTTAACGCTGGCGATCACCCTGCCGGAAGTTGATGAAAGCTGGCTGAAAGCCTTCAGCGACAGCCTGTTTGAGCTGCTGGATTACTACGATATGCAGCTGATTGGCGGGGATACCACCCGCGGCCCGCGCAGCCTGACCTTGGGTATTCATGGTCTGGTGCCGGTGGGTCGAGCGCTGAAACGTTCTGGTGCGCGTCCCGGTGACTGGATCTATGTAACCGGTACGCTGGGCGACAGTGCGGCGGGTCTGGCGCTGTTACAGCATCATATTCGCATCGCCGATCCTGCTGCCTGTGAAGCGCTGATCAAACGTCATTTGCGTCCGATGCCGCGTGTGCTGCAAGGTCAGGCGCTGCGCGATCTGGCCAGCTCGGCGATTGATATCTCTGACGGGCTGATGTCAGATCTGGGGCATATCCTGAAAGCCAGTGACTGCGGCGCACGGATCAATCTCGATGCGCTGCCGCTGTCGCCGGTACTGGTCGACAATATTGAGATGCAGCAGGCGCTGCGCTGGGCATTAACCGGTGGCGAAGATTACGAGTTGTGCTTTACCGTGCCGGAAATTAACCGCGGTGCGCTGGATGTGGCGCTGGGTCATCATGGCGTGCCCTATACCTGTATTGGTCAGATTGCACCGGTTTCGGAAGGGGTGAAGCTGATGGAGCAGGGCAAAGCCGTTGAGTTTGATTTGAAAGGATTCGACCATTTTGCCGCGCGCTAAAGCGGCGGCAATCTTTAAACCTTCAGGTCACCACCGGCCGTTATAATCATCGTATTGTGACTCCCTTACTCTGTGAGGGAGTGAGCACATTATTCAGAGATCAAACACTTTCCTCCCCTTGATGATATTTTCAATGATTTACCATAGTGACTATTGAGTAACGTTACTAGATCTGGTTATGATTCTGCCAGAAAGGAGACGCCTTTCTTTAATTCGATGGATAACCAGATAACAAGGACAGTAACATGCGTAAAGCAACGCTCATCTTATCTTTAGCAGCCTTATTGGCTGTCAACACCTCAGCCAAAGCCGAAAGTAACCATACGTTTTCTGCCGGTTACGCCTCAAACGATTTTCTCAATTCCAAAGGCTTTAACACCAAATATATCTATGACAACAGCGATTTACCCGTCGGCTGGGCTGGCTCATTCACCAGTACCTGGAACGAGCAGGATATGGGCTTTAGCAAAATGAAGTTCAATTATTATTCGCTGACCACGGGTCCGGCACTGCGCGTGGCTGATTTTGTCACGCTGTATGCGTTGGCCGGGGCAAGTAAAGGGCAACTGTCATACAGTCACAGTGACGCGAAAAGTGATACTTACGGCTTTACCTGGGGCCTGGGTGTTCAGGTTGATTTGATACAAAATCTGGTGCTGGATGCCGGTTACGAGCGTAGTAGCCTGGCACCGAGAAAGAGCTATGATAAAGACGATAAACGCACCCAGATGAATGTCTGGACAGTGGGTGTGGGTTACCGTTTCTGATCGTGATGGCTCGCACGGGCGGCGTCAGCGCCGCCCTGAAATTGAGTGGCATGCAGCTACTCAAACCCCACTAAATGGTGCGGATGATAAACCGTTTCCAGCTCGGCAATCTCTTCACTGCTGAGTTCCACATCCACGGCTTTAACTAAATCTTCCAGCTGTCCGGCGCGTGAAGCGCCGATAATTGGCGCGGTGACGGCCGGTTTACTCAGCATCCACGCCAGCGCGATTTGCGCCCGGCTGACGCCTCTAGCCTCTGCAATGACTGCAACGCGTTCAGCGATGGCCGCATCGTTCTCTTCACTCTGATTATACAGGGTATTGCCATACTCATCCGATACCGAACGCGCGGTAGTTTCACCCCACGGGCGGGTCAAACGGCCGCGCGCCAGTGGGCTCCAGGGCAATACGGCGATATTTTCTGCCTGGCAAAGTGGATGCATTTCGCGCTCTTCTTCGCGCTGAATCAGATTGTACTGATCCTGCATGGAAGCAAAACGCGTCCAGCCGTGCAGATCGGCGGTATACAGCGCTTTGGCAAACTGCCAGGCGTACATTGATGAAGCACCGATGTGGCGCGCTTTACCGGCTTTTACCACCTCATGCAGCGCTTCCAGCGTCTCTTCCAGCGGGGTGTGATAGTCCCAGCGGTGAATTTGCAGCAGATCGACATAATCCATACCGAGCCGCGACAGGCTGTCATCAATCGACTGCAGAATATTTTTTCGCGACAGACCGCCGGGCAGATTACTCATTGGAAAATAGACTTTAGTGGCGACAACGATCTCGTCACGACGAGCATAGTCACGCAGTGCGCGTCCAACAATCTCTTCGCTACTGCCATCAGAGTAGCTATTAGCGGTATCGAAGAAGTTGATACCGGCTTCCAGCGCCTGCTTGATTAGCGGCCTGCTGCTCTCTTCCGGTAATGTCCACGCGTGCTTGCCGCGTTCGGGCTCGCCATAGGTCATACAGCCCAGGCAGAGACGGGAAACCTGCAGATCGGTGCTGCCTAATTGGATGGTTTTCATAAGTGCTCCTGCTATTCAGCTTACGGGCTTTCCAGCCAGATGATTTTTATAAGCATAGCAGGTGAGACGCTCCCCGAACGGGGAGCGCATTGACAGGTTACTGTGCCAGCCAGCTGGCGATTTGTGCGCGAATACCCTCGGCATCCAGCTGGAAATCATGACGCACTTCATCCTGGGTGCCTTGCGGAATAAACCGATCCGGCAGACCAATATTCAGCACCGGCACCGGGCGACGTTTAGCCATCAGCAGCTCGTTAACGCCGCTGCCCGCACCGCCTTTGATTGCGCCTTCCTCCAGCGTAATCAGCGATTCGTGGCTGGCAGCCAGCTCAAGAATCAATGCCTCATCCAGCGGTTTAACAAAACGCATATCGACCAGAGTGGCATTCAGCGCTTCGGCGGCGGCCTGCGCTTCCGGCAGCAGCGTACCGAAGTTCAGAATCGCCAGCTTTTCACCGCTGCGTTTCTTCACGCCTTTACCCAGTGGCAGCCCGGCCAGAGGTTCCAGCGTTGCGCCGGTGCCGTTACCACGTGGATAACGCACTGCGCTCGGGCCATCATTGTAGTGGAAGCCGGTATACAGCATCTGACGACACTCATTTTCATCGCTCGGCGTCATAATCAGCATGTCGGGAATACAACGCAGGAAAGCGATATCGAACGCGCCCTGGTGGGTTTGCCCGTCGGCACCGACAATGCCGCCGCGATCAATGGCAAACAGTACCGGTAATTTCTGGATCGCCACATCGTGAATGAGCTGATCGTAAGCGCGTTGCAGGAAGGTAGAGTAGATCGCGACCACCGGCTTATAGCCACCAATCGCCAGCCCTGCAGCAAAGGTCACCGCATGCTGTTCCGCAATTGCCACATCAAAATATTGTCCAGGATAGTTGCGGGAAAACTCAACCATTCCCGAGCCTTCACGCATCGCTGGCGTCACCGCCATTAATTTAGCGTCGTCAGCGGCGGTTTCGTTCAGCCAGTTACCGAAAATCTTCGAGTAGCTTGGCAGTCCTTCCGCGCTTTTTGGCAGCAGGCCGCTGGCCGGATCGAATTTCGGAACCGCATGCCAGCTAATCGGATCTTTTTCAGCCGGTGCGTAGCCTTTGCCTTTTTTGGTCATAATATGCAGGAACTGCGGGCCTTTCAGGTCACGCATATTCTTCAGCGTATTCACCAGCGCCAGCACATCATGGCCGTCAACCGGACCGATATAGTTGAAGCCGAGCTCTTCAAACAGCGTACCCGGCACCACCATACCTTTCAGATGCTCTTCGGTGCGTTTCACCAGCTCTTTGATCGGTGGCAGACCGTCCAGCACTTTTTTGCCGCTCTCACGCAAGCGCGAGTAGGTTTTGCCGGAGAGGATCTGCGCCAGGCGATTGTTCAGTGCGCCAACGTTTTCTGAAATCGACATTTCGTTGTCGTTCAGCACCACCAGTAAATCGGCTTTGATATCGCCTGCATGGTTCATCGCTTCAAAAGCCATGCCGGCAGTGATGGCACCATCGCCAATCACGCAGGCGGTACGGCGGCCTTTACCTTCTTTGCCAGCTGCCACGGCCATGCCGAGACCTGCACTGATCGAGGTGGAAGAGTGGCCGACGCACAGCACGTCGAATTCGCTCTCTTCACGCCACGGGAAAGGGTGTAAACCGTTTTTCTGCCGGATGGTGCCGATACGATCGCGACGTCCGGTCAGGATTTTGTGCGGGTAAGCCTGATGGCCAACGTCCCACACCAGGTGATCGAACGGCGTGTTGTAGACATAGTGCAATGCCACCGTAAGCTCTACCACGCCAAGGCCGGAAGCAAAATGTCCGCTGGAGCGGCTTACGCTGTCGAGCAAATATTGCCGCAGCTCATCACACAGCTTCGGCAGGCTCTCTTTCGGTAACAAACGTAACTCTTGCACCGAACTTGCCAGAGCTAATGTCGGGTATTTTGCAATATCAAAACTCATCAGAGACTCATCGTGGCAGTTATTTATCGCGTTCAATTATGAAACTTGCTAACGCTTGTAATGACGTTGTATTAAATGATTGCGCAGCAAGCGTTTCCAGAGCGCTGAGCGACTCCTGATAGAGGTCCCAGGCCTTTGAGCGGGCATTTTCCAGCCCCATTAACGCCGGATAGGTACTTTTACCTAAATCCTGGTCGGCACCCTGACGTTTGCCCAGCACGGCGGTGTCCCCGACCACATCCAGAATATCGTCCTGAACCTGGAAGGCTAAGCCGACCGCATTGGCATAGCGATCGAGCGCAGGCATCGCCTGGCGTCCACGTTCACCTGCGGTTAATGCACCTAAGCGCACGGCGGAGCGGATCAACGCGCCAGTTTTATGGCGATGAATCTGCTCCAGTGCGGTTAAATCAATTTGCTTACCTTCGGCTGCCAGATCAAGCGCCTGACCGCCGCACATTCCAGCCACACCGCTGGCCTGCGCCAGTTCAGAGATCATCGCAATACGATCCACGGCGCTGACTCCCGGCATTGGTTGATCTGCGAGGATGGTAAACGCCAGTGTTTGCAGGGCATCGCCCGCCAGAATCGCCGTCTCTTCACCGAATTTAATATGACAGGTGGGTTGACCACGACGCAGGCTGTCGTTGTCCATTGCCGGTAGATCGTCGTGGATCAGGGAGTATGCATGAATACATTCCACCGCCGCCGCTGGGGCATCCAGGCTGGCCGGGTCGGCTTTTAACATCTCACCGGTCGCGTAAACCAGAAACGGACGTAATCTTTTGCCGCCCAATAATGCGCCATATTCCATGGCCTTCACCAGAGGAGAACTCTGAAAAGGCAGTGGCGCCAGCATGCGGCTCAGCGCGCCATTTACGCGCTGGTGATAGGCATCAAGTAAACTGGCGAAATCCATCATTCACTTTCCGGAGTGAAAGGAGAGAGTTCTGCATCTTTGTCGTCGCTCAGTAAAATCTGGACGCGCTGCTCGGCCTGCTGCAGTTTTTGCTGACCTGTACGCGCCAGTTGCACGCCGCGCTCAAATTCGTTCAGCGCCTCTTCCAGCGGCAGATCACCACTTTCCAGACGAGTGACAATCTGTTCAAGCTGCTGCAGTGAGGTCTCAAAACTGGCGGGCTGTTCGGCTTTTTTCGGCATAATACGTATCGGCTCAGTGGTTTTTCATCATCTTGCTGGCAGCTATGGTAGCCGACTGGAATTAATTAGCAAAATAATGATATGGGCGGCGGTTGCTGAAGCAGTCGCCAGTCAAAGGTGGTATACTTTCGCGCCTCGGATGCAAAGGGCTCAGGCTACTTTGCAATACATTGATTTTAACAGCTAAGTGCTGTGCTTTTCAGCCCTTAATTGCCTAACGAACCTGTGCCGCCATGAAGTTTATCATTAAATTGTTCCCCGAAATCACAATCAAGAGCCAATCTGTGCGCTTGCGCTTCATCAAAATACTGACGGGGAATATTCGTAACGTTCTCAAGCACCACGATGACTCGCTGGCGGTCGTTCGCCATTGGGATCATATTGAAGTTCGCTCTAAAAACGAAGAGCTGCGCAGCACCATTGTTGATCTGCTGACGCGAATTCCCGGTATTCATCACATTCTGGCCGTCGAAGACCGCGCTTATACCGATGTTCATGACATCTTCGAGCAGACGCTGGAGCTAAATCGTGAGCGTATTGAAGGCAAAACCTTCTGCGTGCGCGTAAAACGCCGTGGTAAGCACGAGTTTAGCTCACAGGACGTCGAACGCTATGTCGGTGGTGGACTGAATCAGCATGTCGCCAGCGCACAGGTGAAACTCAATCAGCCACAGGTGACGGTTAATCTGGAGATTGAAAACGATCGCCTGCTGCTGGTCACTGGCCGCTATGAAGGTATTGGTGGCTTCCCGATCGGTACTCAGGAAGATGTACTGTCACTGATCTCCGGTGGTTTTGACTCTGGCGTTTCCAGCTATATGCTGATGCGTCGTGGCTGCCGTGTGCACTACTGTTTCTTCAATCTTGGCGGTGCAGCGCATGAAATTGGCGTACGTCAGGTCGCACACTACCTGTGGAATCGCTTTGGCAGCTCGCACCGGGTACGGTTTGTGGCGATCAACTTTGAACCGGTAGTCGGTGAGATTCTGGAAAAAGTCGATGATGGCCAGATGGGCGTGGTGCTGAAGCGTATGATGGTACGTGCGGCTTCGCGCGTGGCTGAGCGTTACGGCGTACAGGCGCTGGTGACCGGTGAGGCACTGGGTCAGGTTTCCAGCCAGACGCTGACTAACCTGCGGCTGATCGATAATGCCAGCGATACCTTAATTCTGCGTCCGCTGATTTCGCACGACAAAGAGCATATCATCAATCTGGCGCGCCATATCGGCACCGAAGATTTCGCCCGTACCATGCCGGAATACTGTGGTGTTATTTCGAAAAGCCCGACGGTGAAAGCGGTGAAGGCGAAGATTGAAGCGGAAGAGCAGAACTTCGATTTTGCCATTCTCGACCAGGTGGTGCAGGAAGCGACCAATGTTGATATCCGCGAAATCGCTACCCAGACGCAGGAAGAGGTGGTGGAAGTTGAAACCGTTGCCTCATTTAGCGCAAATGATGTGGTGCTGGATATTCGCTCAATCGATGAGCAGGACGACAAACCGCTGGAGATTGAGGGGATGGAAGTGAAATCGCTGCCGTTCTACAAGCTCAGCAGCCAGTTTGGCGACCTCGATCAGAGTAAAACCTGGTTGCTGTACTGTGATCGTGGCGTGATGAGCCGTTTACAGGCGCTGTATCTGCACGAACAGGGCTTTAAAAACGTGAAGGTTTATCGCCCATAGTTCTGAACGGGCGGCGTTTATGTACGCCGCCCGTTGTTAATGGCTGCCTTATTCTACCCACTCGCGATAATCAAAAATCCCGGCGGCTAACACCAGCTGCGACGCTACTTCGTGTGCTTTCTCCTTGCCGACCAACAAATCAATCAGCTTCAGCGCAAAATCAATCGCCGTACCCGGCCCCTGGCTGGTCAGTAAGTTAACGCGCGGATCCCATACCACGCGGCGATCCATCCATTTTTCTGCTGGTATGGTCTCTTTCAGGCCCGGATAACCGGTCATATTACCGACCGGAAACAGATCATGGGGAACCAGCACCGTCCCGGCGGCGGCACAGATAGCGGCAACAATGCGGCCGGAAAGATGAAACTGACGCACGCTTTCCACCAGCAGCGGGCTGTCGCGGAAAGTTTCGGCGCCCTTCAGGCCACCGGGCAGCACGATGGCCGCAAAGTCATTATCCGCCACTTCTACCAGTGGCGCATCGGCCAGCAGGCGCACGCCGCGTGAGCAGACTATTTCGCGTTCACCATTACTCTCCACGCTGGCGGTGGTGACGTTCAGGCCGCCACGAACCAGTAAGTCGATGGTAGTGACCGCTTCAGTTTCCTCAGTTCCATGTGCCAGGCAAACCAGCACCGATGCGTTCGCGCTCATAATCTTGCTCCTTTCGCTTAATCAATTCATACAGACGACTGTTTTCCGGCGTAGCAATCCCCTGGGCGCGTGCGCGACGTAGCAGATAGCCGGTAATATATTCAATTTCCGTGCGGCGTTCGGCGCGGATATCTTGCAGCATCGACGAGGTATTCCCGGCGGTGCTTTCGATGACCGCGAGAACATAATCCAGCAGGCTGTCCGGCGAGGTGTGCTGGCCTTCGCGTTCCATAACGGTGGCAATTTCTTCGCACAGGCGCACGATCTGCTCGCGGTGTGCCAGCAGGTCGCCATTGCTACAGTTCCAGATCACCGTCAACGGGTTTATCACGCAGTTAACTGCCAGCTTCTGCCAGCTGGCCGACGCCATATGATTATGCCAGGCAACGTCAGGCAGCGCCTGATGCAGCACTTCCGCCAGATCGCTCAGCCCGGCACTTTCTGGCGTGCCGGGGCCGATATGGGTGACACCGTTGGCAACATGAATAATCACGGTGCCATCACGTTTAGCGGCATGGGTAGTAATACCTTGCAGAATCGGCTGTGGCAGATCTTTCAGCTCATCCAGCGTGCCCATGCCGTTATGCAGCAGTAAAATCGGGCAGTCAGCAGGTAACTGTGTTTGCAGGCTGCGCAAGGCTTCAGAAACCTGCCACGCCTTAAGCGTCACCAGTAATAATTCGGTTTGCGCCAAAAACTGCGGATCGTTGGCAATCCAGGTCTGATTAACCGTATTGCCTTCAAGGTCGATAATGTTCGCAGAACAGTAGGGCTGCGGAACTCTCAGCCATCCCTGAACGTCATTTCCCTGTTTATGGAGGGCAGATAACCAAATTTGCCCCAACGCACCGCAACCCAGAACGGTAATTTTCATTATTCCTCCCCGCGTACGGGTTTATACACTGCGCCTCACCCGGCACAGTTTTAATTATAGCTTTCTCTGCTGGCGGTTTTCTTTGAACCAGACAACCGAGTATTATGCATGTCACTTTAGAATCTGGAGAATAAATCATGCCATCTTTCGATATTGTTTCTGAAATCGACATGCAAGAAGTACGCAATGCGGTGGAAAATGCCAACCGCGAGCTGTCCACCCGCTTTGATTTTCGTAACGTTACCGCCAGCTTTGAGCTGAATGAGCAAAACGAATCGATAAAAGTGATCAGTGAATCAGATTTCCAGGTAAAACAGCTGGTGGATATCCTGCGCGAGAAGCTGCTGAAGCGTGGTATCGAGGGTGCCTCACTCGATGTGGCAGAGCAGATTGAACATAGCGGTAAAACCTGGAGCGTCGAAGCCAAAATGAAACAGGGCATCGAGACCGAAATGGCGAAGAAGATCGTTAAGCTGATCAAAGACAGCAAAATTAAAGTGCAGTCGCAGATTCAGGGCGATGAAGTGCGGGTTAACGGTAAGTCGCGTGATGATTTGCAGAGCGCGATGGCGTTAGTGCGCAATGGCGATTTGGGACAGCCGTTCCAGTTCAAAAACTTCCGCGACTGATAACAGAGGCGGCGAAATCGACTGCCGCCTTAACATAAAGTTTGCGTAGCGGCGGCGTTTACGCCGCCGAAAACGACTACGCCGAGGCTACCAGCGCCTCTAACTCAACGCGGTTGGTCATCTTGCTGTCAATTTTAACATACGCACTTTTCTCTTCCGGCACGATAAACACTGCCGCGACGCCAGGCTGTGCTTTCAGCCGCTGCTCAACTTTCTCGAAACTGCCCTGAGCATCATTGAGCGTAATGCGCAAACTGCTGACGTAAGGCGGTTCATGCATACTGAAGCTGACAAACAGCCACACCGCGGCCAGCACTGCACCCAGCAGGAAAACGCTCTGCGCATCAACATTGCCAAAAATCCAGCCGCCAAGGCTACCGCCAATCGCCACGCCAATAAACTGGCTGGTGGAGTAAACCCCCATCGCCGTCCCTTTGTAGCCCGGAGGTGACTCTTTACTGATCAGCGACGGCAAAATCGCCTCCATCAGATTGAAGGCGAGGAAGAACAGCTGCACGCCAAACACCAGGGTCCAGAAGTGGTTACCTGCGCCCCACAGCACAATCTCAGCTATCAGGATCAGCGCCACGCAGCCGACAAAAACGCGCTTCATACGGCGTTTCACTTCCGCATAGATGATAAACGGGATCACAGCGGCAAAGGCAATCAGCATGGTAGCCAGATAGACTTTCCAGTGCTGCTCAGGCGGAAAACCGGCCTGTTCAAATTGTCCAGGTAGCGCGACGAAACTCGACATCAACAGAATGTGCAGGCAAAGGATGCCAAAATTGAGCTTCAGCAGGCGTGGATTAGCCAGCACCTCACGAATACTGGCTTTGACCATGCCGGATTCACGATTCAACACATGGTGCGTCGAGGAGGGCACCACCAGCAGGGTGATCACGATGCCGAGTGTTGCGAGGATGGCAATCATCCAGAACAGCGCATGCAGGCCCAACGCATGAGTGACAATTGGGCCGACCACCATCGCAATGGCAAAAGTAACACCAAAACTGATGCCGATAAATGCCATCGCTTTGGTGCGATTCTGTTCGCGAGTTAAATCCGACAACAGCGCCATTACCGCAGCCGCAATCGCGCCGGAGCCTTGTAAAGCACGGCCAAGAATGACTCCCCAGATGGAGGTGGTGCAGGCGGCAATCACGCTACCCAGCACAAACACTAACAGCCCGCCAACGATCAGCGGTTTACGGCCAATACGGTCTGAAAGCAGGCCAAAGGGAATCTGGAAGATAGCTTGCGCCAGCCCGTAAATACCAATCGCCAGCCCAATCAGCGCTTCGCTGGCTCCCTGTAACGCCATGCCATAAGTGGTCAGTACCGGTAAGACCATAAACATTCCCAGCATACGCAGGGAAAAAACGGTCCCTAAACCCCAGGTCGCGCGTAGCTCGACTGGAGTCATTTTATTATCGTTCATTAAAACCTCAGTTAGAGTCTATTCCACCAGGTACTATTGGTCAGGCGAATAACCTGATGGAATAGCATCTTCATTCATTGGGTCATTTTAAGTATCAGGGCAGGGCAGGTAAAACATAAGTGTTTAAGCAGTGGTAACAAAAAGAAAGGGCGCGATAAACGCGCCCTTAGTGATGTGCTTTGTCGTTACCAGACGTAAGTCAGCAGATCTTTAGAGGCAGGAGCCATAAAGTCTACAGACATCATCACGCTCAGTGAGGTAATGGCGACGATGGAGAAGACAAACAGTTTACGAGCCCAAACGCGATCGTTTGAAGTGTTGTAACCTTTCAGTGCCATCCCCAGCCACCACACGCTCACCGCAGCTGCAACCACCAGATATTTGTAACCCGCGTAACCGCTGAGGGTCAGCATCAGCGTGGCTACCATAAACGCGATGATATACACCGTGATATGGTGTTTTGCCACCGAAATGCCTTTTACCACTGGCAGAACCGGGATATTCGCTGCCTGATAATCTTTAAAGCGGAAGATAGCAATCGCATAGGAATGCGGCATCTGCCACAGGCTAAAGATAGCCAGCAGGATCAATGCTCCGGCATCAAACTCGTTGGTCACCGCACAGTAGCCGATAACCGGCGGCGCTGCGCCGGAAAGACTACCGACTAACGTGCCGTATACTGATTTACGCTTCATATACAGACTGTATACGCCGACATAAACCACGAAGCCCATCACCGCCAGCCACATGGCCAGCGGATTAGCGCCAAGGTACAGCAACGCAAAGCCAGCAATACCCAGAACGGTTGCATAAACCAGGATTACTGTCGGCGAGATAAGTCCTTTGACCATCACTCGGTTTTTCGTTCTCTCCATTTTTTTGTCGATATCGCGGTCGATAAAGTTGTTGTAAACACAACCTGATGCGACCACCAGAGAGACACCGACTAAGGTGGTGAGAAACAGGGAATAATCGATGTTGCCCTTAGAGGCCAACAGGAATCCCCCGATGACAGAAATTAAATTTCCGAAAATAATTCCTGGTTTCGTTACTTGCAGGTATTGCTTAATCATCACAGGCGACTCTTTAGTGAACCATCATGTTGTAGTTGAGGTTCCACATGATCCATATCGAGCCAACAACAACGATCAGGATAATGATTGCTGCGAACACAATAGCAACCATATTCCAACCTTCATCCGAAGAGGTATTCAGGTGCAGGAAGTACGCCAGATGCACCAGCACCTGAACGACCGCACAAACCAGAACCACACCCAGGATAGTACCGTGAGAAGCACCGCCATCCATAACCATCCAGAATGGGATACCCGTCAGGATGATCGACAGAACAAAGCCGATCATATATGACTTCACGCTACCGTGAGATGCACCATGTTCGTTTGCAGAATGACTCATTACATGGCCCCCATCAGATAGACAACGGTGAATACGCAGATCCATACCACATCAAGGAAGTGCCAGAACATGCTCAGGCACATGATACGGGTGCGGTTGGTCGCGTTCAGGCCGCGACGGGAGATCTGATACATCAGTACCAGCATCCAGATCAGACCAGAGGTCACGTGCAGACCGTGCGTGCCGACTAAGGTAAAGAAGGCAGACAGGAAGCCGCTACGCTGTGGACCAAAGCCTTCAGCGATCAGATGATGGAATTCGTAGATCTCCATACCGATAAAGCCGACACCAAACAGGAAAGTCAGTGCCAGCCAGCCGTTAACCGCTGCTTTAGCACCTTTGTTCATGCTGATAACAGCAAAACCATAGGTAATAGAGCTAAATAACAGCAGTGCGGTTTCTACCAGTACAAACGGCAGTTCAAAAATATCTTTACCAGACGGGCCGCCAGCAGTGCTGTTGACCATTACTGCATAGGTCGCAAACAGGGTTGCGAAGATAATGCAGTCACTCATCAGGTAGATCCAGAAGCCAAAGACTTTATTGGCTCCTGCATCGTGATGCCCATGCTCCGCATGGGCGTCGTGGTGTTTATTCAGAGTTTCAGTTGACATTATTTCAGGCCTGCTTTGGTAATTTCGTCAAAGTGCTGATTCTCGATTTTCTCGACTTCTGCAACCGGTACGTAGTAGTCCACGTCTTCGTCAAAGCTCTTAATCACCCAAGTCAGGATCATACCGAGGAATGACAGACCAACTAACCACCAGATGTGCCAGATTGCAGCAAAACCAAAGATCAGGCTGAAGAAGCCAATTACGACACCCGCGCCGCTGTTTTTCGGCATGTGGATTTCTTCGTAATGAGCAGGCTGCTTGTATGCTTCACCTTTCTCTTTGATTTCCCAGAAAGCATCACGTTCGTGAATTTCTGGAATTACGGCAAAGTTATAGAACGGCGGTGGAGAAGAGGTTGCCCACTCCAGCGTACGGCCGCCCCACGGGTCGCCAGTCACATCACGGTTCAGCTCACGGTCACGGACAGAAACGTAGAACTGAATTGCCTGACAAATCACACCACATGCAATCAGTGCCGCACCGAAGGCTGCAACAACCAGCATCGAGTGGAACTGAGGATCGATATCCTGGCTCAGACGACGGGTCATACCCATAAAGCCAAGCACGTACAGCGGCATAAAGGCAGTGAAGAAGCCGATGATCCAGAACCAGAACGCGCGTTTACCCCAGGTTTCGTTCAGGGTGAAGCCGAATGCTTTCGGGAACCAGTAAGTCACACCAGCAAAACAACCGAACACCACACCACCGATAATCACGTTATGGAAGTGTGCAATCAGGAACAGACTGTTGTGCAGCACGAAGTCAGCACCTGGAACCGCCAGCAGAACACCGGTCATACCACCAACAGAGAAGGTGACCAGGAAGCCAACAGTCCACAGCATGGCAGAGTGCATCACGATGCGGCCCTGGTACATGGTGAACAGCCAGTTAAAGATTTTAACACCGGTCGGAATGGCGATAATCATCGTCATAATACCGAAGAAGGCGTTAACGTTCGCACCTGCACCCATGGTGAAGAAGTGGTGCAGCCACACGATAAAGGACAGGATGGTAATAACTACCGTTGCCCATACCAGTGAGGTGTAACCAAACAGACGTTTTTTAGAGAAGGTTGCAACCACTTCGGAGAACACACCGAAGACCGGCAGAACCAGGATGTACACTTCCGGATGACCCCAAACCCAAATCAGGTTGACGTACATCATCATGTTGCCGCCCATATCATTGGTAAAGAAATGGAAGCCCAGATAGCGATCAAGGGTCAGCAACGCCAGTGTTACGGTCAACACCGGGAAAGAAGCGATAATCAGAACGTTAGTACACAGAGATGCCCAGGTAAATACTGGCATCTTGAACATGGTCATGCCCGGTGCACGCATTTTCAGGATAGTAACGAAGAAGTTAATCCCGGTTAATGTCGTACCGATACCGGACAACTGCAGGCTCCATATCCAGTAGTCGACCCCGACCCCCGGACTGTACTCCGCGCCAGAGAGCGGTGGATAAGCCAGCCAGCCGGTCTGTGCGAATTCGCCCACACCCAGTGACAGGTTAACCAGCACCACACCGACAGCAGTAAACCAGAAGCTGAGGTTGTTCAGGAACGGGAAGGCCACGTCGCGTGCGCCAATCTGCAAAGGAACAGCGATGTTCATCAGACCGACAACAAACGGCATCGCCACGAAGAAGATCATAATCACGCCGTGGGCGGTGAAGATCTGATCGTAGTGATGGGGTGGCAAGAAGCCGGCTTCACCTGCGGAGGCCAGAACCTGCTGGCTACGCATCATTACCGCATCGGCAAAGCCGCGCAGCAACATGACGAAAGCCATAATGATATACATGATACCGAGGCGTTTGTGGTCGACGGAAGTCAGCCACTCGGTCCACAGGTATTTCCACTTACCGAAGTAAGTTAATGCACCAGCAAGTGCCAGACCACCAAGAATAATGGCGGCAACCGTAATCACGATAATTGGCTCGTGTAACGGTACTGCATCCAGTGTTAATTTTCCCAACATCGTGTTATTCCTCAGCTCCAGCGTGAGAGGCTTCGCTCATGTCCATGCCTTCGTGTTCAGACATGTCCATCTTCCCGTGGCTCATCTTGAATTTGCCAATGACTTGCTTGAACAATTCAGGATTAGCGGTAGAGAAGAACTCAACTGGATGATTCTCGCTAGGTGCAGCGATTTTTTCGAATTCATCCATCGTGGTTAAGGTATTTGGCGACTGCTTCACTTTAGCGACCCACTGCTCAAATGCCGCATTGTCAGCAGTTGCGATGGCTTTAAACTTCATGCCAGAGAAGCCTTTACCACTAAAGTTGGAAGAGATGCCGTCAAACGTGCCGGGTTCATTCGCAATCAAGTGCAGTTTAGTCTGCATACCCGCCATAGCGTAAATCTGGCTACCAAGGGTAGGAATGAAGAAGGAGTTCATCACGGAATTAGAGGTGATCTTAAAGTTCACTGGCGTGTTCGCCGGGAAGGCGATCTGGTTTACGGTTGCAATACCCTGCTCAGGGTAGATAAACAGCCATTTCCAGTCCAGCGCCACCACATCAATTTCGATAGGCTTGACATCAGAGACCAGCGGTTTGCTTGGTTCCAGCGCGTGGGTTGATTTCCACGTCAGAATACCAAGGAACACGATGATCAGGATCGGCACAGTCCAGACTACGGCTTCCACTTTATTCGAGTGTGACCAGTTAGGGCTGTATTTTGCCTTGGTGTTGGACTCCCGATATTTCCAGGCGAACACCACTGCCATTAAGACTGCCGGAATAACGACGATCAACATCAAACCGAAAGCGGTCAGTATCAGCGAACGTTGCTCCAATGCAATCTGTCCTTTGGGATTTAACAATGCACTATCACAGCCACTTAACAATAAAGTGCCTGCAATTAATGACAAAATCCCCAAACTTTTATTGTATTTCATGAGTCTCATTTAACGACCTCAATGACAAGGGCTCTATTGTCGTTTAAGTGTGGCGGCATTTTACGGCAAGGTTTCGGCACTGTAAACCAGCTTAAGATTGTGTCAGGCCAGTGTTGACACCTTTTGCTAAGGGTGTCACAGATGTTACTCATAATGACAAAATATTAACGACCACAATGAGTTGGCGCTAATATAACAGAAATGGCTTATTTTTTCTGAGGAAAAAACCGTGGCGATATAACCATCGAATTTACTACTCAAATATTTAACAAATCTGTATCATTTGGGTGATATTAAATATACAAAAATAATAACGTACCGGTTTTTAATATAGTACAAAAAACAACATAGTTGCCGACGTCTTTTTTTTAAAAATAACCTGAACGGGGTAAATGATTTACAGCGGAAATTTTGTCTCGCTGGTGAAAAGATGAACGGCCCGTCATGTGGTAACAGGCCGAAATTTTCACTCAGTGGTTTTACGTTGTGCCAGATAATCCAGCAGCGAGCCGATAACAATGCCGGTCAGCGCCAGCACCATAGCCAGTTCAAACAGTGAAGTCAGTAAGCCACCACTCACCTCCCATCCCAACGCGTCGATAGCCAACAGCAGCAACCAGCCCGCCAGTATTACGCAGCCAGCGGTCAGCGCGCGTAGCGCCCAGCGATAACCACTGCGGAACGCCGTACGTGGCATAAAGCTGTCGGTAGCCTGAGTATATTCCAGCGTGCGTTTGCAACCGGCCAGCAGCAGCAGCCCGGGAAGCGCGGCGACCACCGAAAAGGCATAAAACGTCGGCCAGCCCCAAAGCTCGACAAACCATCCGGCAACCGGACCAACATACACCCGACCAACGGCCGACAGCGCAGAGAGCAGCGCAAATTGGGTAGCAGAAAAGGATTTGTTGCAGAGTGTCATCAGCAGCGCAACAAAAGCGGCGGTGCCCATGCCGCCACAAAGATTCTCAACAAATACCGCACTGGCCATGCTGAGCATCTGTTTATCAGTGACCGACAGTATCCAGTAGCCGAGATTTGAAACCGCCTGCAAAATACCAAAGATCATCAAGGCGCGAAACAGCGTCAGGCGCTGCATCAATACGCCGCCGTACAGGGCACCGATGATTGTCGCCAGCAGGCCAAGGGTTTTGTTAACCAGCCCGACCTCTCCGGCGTCAAAACCAACGCCGCGAATCAGGAAAGTGGTAGTCAGGCTGGCAGCAAACGCATCGCCGAGCTTGTACAACACAATTAAGGAAAGAATCAGCCAGGCATTGTTGCGGTTAAAAAAGTCGCGCAGCGGTTCCATGACGGCCTGTTCCAGGCTGCGCGGCTTGGGAATGGCATCCGTCGGTTCGCTGGCGCACAGCGTCGCAATCACTCCGGGCACCATCATCAGCGCCATCAGCCAGTAGGTCGCCTGCCAGCCGAGATAGCGATCGGCCAGCCACAGTGCCAGCCCGCCCGATACCAGCATTGCCAGCCGATAGCCTAAAACCGTAATCGCCGCGCCGCTGCCGCGCTCTTCCGCTGGCAGCACATCGGTTTTCCACGCGTCAAAAACAATATCCTGCGATGCCGAGCAGAAGGCGACCAGCACCGCCAGGGCAGCCAGCATCGTCAGATTGCGCGACGGCTCCATAAAGCCCATCGCCACTATGCCGGCAATTAACAGCAGCTGCGAGATCAATAACCAGCCGCGACGACGCCCGAGGAATGGCGGCGTGTAACGGTCCATCATCGGCGACCAGAGGAACTTGAATACATACGCCTGGCCGACCAGTGAGAAGAAACCAATGGTTTTCAGGTCGACATTCTCAACGGTCATCCACGCCTGCAGCGTGCCGGAGGTTAATGCAAGAGGTAAACCGGAAGCGAAGCCTAACAACAGCAGAAGGGCGGCGTTACGTTGAGTGAAAATGCGAAGGTAGTTATTGCCCATAAAATCTCGGTATCACATAACGGTCGGGCTATCGGAAACGCCGCAGAACATTATCATTACGGGCGGCGAAAAATACCGCCCGTGCATAGAATATCCGTCAGGGTGGCGTTTGCACCACCCGCAGCAACTTAACGTGCGTTTTGCTTAATAAAGGTATGGATGCTGGTGTCTTGCGCCATATCAGAAATCACGTCGCCAAGGGTTGCGTTAACCGCTTTAGTGATTTTTTCATTGTTAGCGCTGAAAGCGCCTTCAACACTGTAGGTCTGACGATAGTTTTTCACCTGCTTATTACCGTTTTTCGCCGTGGCGATAATAGAGATATCAGCTTTGGTGGTAATGCTGTAACGCACGCTGCCCTGAGTGACATCGGCATACAGATTGTTAACCACAATTTGCAGATCCACCGCGCCGTTCGGTCCAATCATATAGCCACGGGCGCCCATTTGTTTCTCAAGCACTTCCTGCAGCAGGAAGCGCAGATCGCGCGAAGGCGTCAGGGTAACCAGCTGGCCATCGCGATTCACTTTTGCCAGTGCCTGGTCGCTACGTTGATCGGCACCGTTGATGCTGACCGTGATGCCGGTCAGGCTTGGATCCTGCTGTGGCAGATCGATCTTAGGTGAAACGTTTAATGTATTGCTGTTGTTGGCACAGCCAGCCAGAATAAATACGGCCAGCAGCGGAAATAATAATTTTTTTAACATGCGTATTTTCTCATTCGCGTAAGTTGTATTGCTGACAAAACGTCGGCCATCATATCATTGGCAGGCGTGGAGGGAAGCCCTGAGAGGGCGTAAATTCATCAGCTTGCGGTAATTTAGGACTCCGCGAAGGGCAAGTGGTTCAGCGAAGCGCTGTTGATGACAACCTGAGAAAAGAACAGCTTGAGAAATTTTCTTCGCGAAACCGCGGGTTGGATTAAAAACCGACTATTATTTAAAGAGATGGGGCGCAGCTCGCTGCCGTAGAGGAGTGTAGTTATGATTCGCGGACAAATAGAAGAAAAGTTACGCACGGCGTTTAATCCGGTTCATCTGGAGGTCAACGACGAAAGTTACCGTCATAACGTGCCAGCTGGTTCGGAAAGTCACTTCAAAGTGATCATTGTCAGTGACAGTTTCACGAACCAACGTTTCCTGATGCGGCATCGTGCCATTTATGGTGTGTTAGCCGATGAGTTAGCAGGTAGTGTGCACGCGCTGGCGCTGCATACTTACACCGTTAAAGAGTGGGAAGGGTTGCAGGATACTGTACCCGCATCACCAAATTGTCGTGGTGCCGGTACCCTGGCCTGATTTCAGGGATGTTAATTAAAGAAAACGGCCTGCGGGCCGTTTTGTCGTTTTGTGCCGCATTATCTGTCCGCGTAAATAACGGGGCAATATTTTGCGATTTGTAGCGGAATTTGTAAAAAACGGTGGGTTTGGGGCGATTTTGCGTTCTCGACTCAGTCCGGCGATGCCGCTATAATGCTGCGTCTATTTTTCCGGAATGTCTTCGGGACGCTTCTGGTAACAGGGAATTCGGTTCTGACAACAGAGGCCGTCCCGGTTGTTAGAGAGCGCACACTATCGCCTGATGCGGTTTGTGTGCTGTCTGAAGTTGACCGAGCACGTGATTTTTTTTGAGGTAACAAGATGCAAGTTTCAGTAGAAACCACTCAGGGCCTGGGCCGTCGCGTTACGATTACTGTCGCTGCTGACAGCATCGAGAGCGCTGTTAAAAAAGAGCTGGTCGACGTGGCTAAAAAAGTACGTATCGATGGCTTCCGTAAAGGCAAAGTACCGATGACCGTTGTTGCACAGCGTTACGGTGCTTCTGTTCGTCAGGACGTGCTGGGCGAACTGATGCAGCGCAACTTTGTTGACGCGATCATCAAAGAAAAAATTAATCCGGCTGGCGCACCTAACTACGTGCCAGGCGAGTACAAAACGGGTGAAGACTTCACTTTTGCGGTTGAATTCGAAGTCTATCCGGAAGTTGAGCTGAAAGGTCTGGACGCAATCGAAGTTGAAAAACCGGTTGTTGAAGTGACCGATGCTGACGTCGATACCATGCTGGACACCCTGCGTAAGCAGCAGGCGACCTGGAAAGAGACCGATGCTGCTGCGACTGCTGAAGATCGCGCAACTATCGATTTCACCGGTTCTGTCGACGGCGAAGAGTTCGAAGGCGGCAAAGCGTCTGACTTCGTACTGGCAATGGGCCAGGGTCGTATGATCCCAGGTTTCGAAGAAGGTGTTGTTGGCCATAAAGCTGGCGAAGAGTTCACCATCGACGTTAACTTCCCGGACGATTACCACGCTGAAAACCTGAAAGGTAAAGCAGCGAAGTTCGACATCGTGCTGAAAAAAGTTGAAGAGCGCGAGCTGCCAGAATTCACCGAAGAGTTCATCAAGCGTTTCGGCGTTGAAGATGGCTCCGTTGAAGGTCTGCGTGCCGAAGTGCGTAAAAACATGGAGCGCGAGCTGAAAGGCGCAGTGCGTAACCGTGTGAAAACTCAGGCAATCGACGGTCTGGTTAACGCAAATGAAATCGACGTTCCGGCAGCACTGATTGACAGCGAAATCGACGTTCTGCGTCGTCAGGCTGCTCAGCGTTTCGGTGGTAACGAGAAACAAGCGTTTGAATTGCCACGTGAACTGTTCGAAGAGCAGGCAAAACGTCGCGTAGTGGTTGGTTTACTGCTGGGTGAAGTGATTCGTACCCATGAGCTGAAAGCTGACGAAGATCGCGTTAAAGCGCTGATCGAAGAGATGGCTTCTGCGTATGAAGATCCGCAGGAAGTTATCGAGTTCTACAGCAAAAACAATGAGCTGATGAACAACATGCGTAACGTTGCTCTGGAAGAACAAGCGGTTGAAGCGGTTCTGGCTAAAGCAAAAGTGACTGAAAAAGCGACTGGCTTCCAGGATCTGATGAATCAGACTGCTTCTGCCTGATCGGATTTTTCTGTCAGATAAATCAAGCCCGCAGCCGCAAGGTCGCGGGCTTTTTCTTGATCATTTTCTATCAAACGTCACCTTTTAACAGTTATTTGCTTAATTATGCGACGAATTATCGTCTATGCTGTTTTTCCTGGTTAGCGATTGACGAAAACGTTGTTATGCTTGAAATACCAGGGCAGCATCCCCAGATAGTTTATGCATATACCCGTTATTGAATGCTGGCTGATTGACCGTCCGGATGGCGTCGGCGAGTGAACCTCGGGAATCTTCGTATTCCCCGACTCACTCTAGTAGAATCGGTACAGAGTGTTGCCAAATGAAATTTATCCAGGAGACGGTAATGTCATACAGTGGCGAACGTGAACAAACTGCACCTCATATGGCTTTGGTGCCAATGGTGGTTGAACAAACTTCGCGCGGAGAGCGATCTTACGACATCTTTTCGCGCCTGCTGAAAGAGCGCATTATTTTCCTTACCGGTCAGGTTGAGGATCATATGGCAAATCTGATTGTGGCGCAGATGCTGTTTCTTGAAGCGGAAAATCCGGAAAAAGACATCCATCTCTACATCAACTCTCCTGGTGGCGTAATTACCGCAGGTATGTCGATTTACGACACCATGAAATTCATCAAGCCGGATGTCAGCACTATTTGTATGGGCCAGGCCTGTTCCATGGGCGCGTTCCTGCTGACTGCGGGCACTAAAGGTAAGCGTTACTGCCTGCCAAACTCGCGCGTAATGATTCACCAGCCGTTAGGTGGTTATCAGGGCCAGGCGACCGATATTGAGATTCATGCGCGTGAAATTCTGAAAGTGAAACAGCGCATGAACCAGTTAATGGCTGAACATACGGGTAAATCTCTTGAAGAAATAGAGAGAGACACTGAACGCGATCGTTTCCTCTCCGCGAGTGAAGCTGTAGAGTATGGTTTAGTCGATTCCATCCTGACGCATCGCGAATAAGGCTCAAATCCGCTGTTCGGACTATAGTTAGTGAGTCCAGCGCCGAGAGTTGCACTATCGAGGGCAGCGCCAGGCGTTGTCATCGCCGCAAAGCATGCGGACGAATAAATGAAGAGGTTAACTGATGACAGATAAGCGCAAAGACGGTTCAGGAAAGCTGCTGTACTGCTCTTTTTGCGGCAAAAGCCAGCATGAAGTGCGCAAGCTGATTGCCGGGCCGTCAGTGTATATCTGCGATGAGTGTGTCGATCTGTGTAATGACATCATTCGCGAAGAGATTAAAGAAGTGGCCCCGCACCGCGAGCGCAGTGCGCTGCCGACGCCGCACGAAATCCGCCATCACCTCGATGATTATGTTATCGGTCAGGAGAAGGCGAAAAAGGTGCTGGCCGTTGCGGTCTACAACCACTACAAGCGCCTGCGCAATGGCGATACCAGCAATGGTATTGAGTTGGGCAAGAGTAACATTCTGCTGATCGGTCCTACTGGTAGCGGTAAAACGCTGCTGGCAGAAACCTTAGCGCGTCTGTTGGATGTGCCATTTACTATGGCCGATGCCACCACCCTGACCGAAGCCGGTTATGTGGGTGAGGATGTCGAAAACATCATTCAGAAACTGTTGCAGAAGTGCGACTACGACGTGCAGAAAGCCCAGCGCGGCATCGTTTACATCGATGAGATTGATAAAATCTCACGTAAGTCGGATAACCCGTCAATTACGCGTGATGTTTCCGGTGAGGGCGTGCAGCAGGCATTGCTGAAGCTGATCGAAGGTACGGTTGCCGCGGTGCCGCCGCAGGGCGGGCGTAAACATCCGCAGCAGGAGTTCCTGCAGGTCGACACCTCGAAGATCCTGTTTATCTGTGGCGGTGCGTTTGCCGGCCTGGATAAAGTGATTTCGCAGCGTGTTGAAACCGGCTCCGGTATTGGTTTCGGTGCGACGGTAAAAGGTAAATCGCAGAAAGCGTCTGAAGGCCAGCTGCTTGAGCAGGTGGAACCGGAAGATCTGATCAAGTTTGGTCTGATTCCTGAGTTTATTGGTCGTCTGCCTGTTGTGGCAACGCTGAATGAGCTGAGTGAAGAAGCGTTGATCCAGATTCTGCGTGAGCCGAAGAATGCGCTGACTAAACAGTACCAGGCGTTGTTTAACCTGGAAGGCGTGGAGCTGGAATTCCGTGACGAGGCGTTAACGGCGATTGCCAAAAAAGCCATGTCGCGTAAAACCGGTGCGCGTGGTCTGCGTTCTATCGTCGAGGGTGCGCTGCTGAACACCATGTACGATTTGCCTTCAATGGATGACGTGGAGAAAGTGGTGATTGATGAATCAGTGATCGATGAGCAAACCGATCCGATGCTGATTTACGGTAAGCCTGAAGCACAACAAGCTTCTGGCGAATAAATAACCAAATCAATCCAGACAGTTATCTAAAAAGGGGAAAATTCTTTCCCCTTTTATTTTTCTCTCCAGCTTTACGTTGAATGTCTGACATTCATCCCCATATACTCAAATACCTGTGGGTTGACCGCACTTTTACTGCATTATGCGGTTCCCATCACCCTGGCGGACATTAAACTAAGAGAGAGCTCTATGAATCCTGAGCGTTCTGAACGCATTGAAATCCCTGTGTTGCCTCTGCGCGACGTAGTGGTTTATCCGCACATGGTAATTCCGTTGTTTGTTGGTCGGGAAAAATCGATTCGGTGCCTCGAAGCCGCCATGGATCACGATAAAAAGATCATGCTGGTTGCACAGAAAGAGGCTTCAACGGATGAACCTGGCATTAACGATCTCTTCTCGGTAGGGACCGTTGCCTCAATATTGCAAATGCTGAAGTTGCCAGATGGCACGGTAAAAGTGCTGGTGGAAGGCTTACAGCGTGCGCATATCACTACCCTGGCTGATAACGGCGACCACTTTACTGCACAGGCGGAATATCTGGTTTCACCAGAAATCGAAGAGCGTGAGCAGGAAGTGCTGGTACGCACCGCGATTAATCAGTTTGAAGGCTACATCAAACTGAACAAAAAAATTCCACCAGAAGTGCTGACGTCGCTGAACAGCATCGATGACGCCGCACGTCTGGCCGATACCGTTGCTGCGCATATGCCACTGAAGCTGGCGGATAAACAGTCGGTGCTGGAGATGTCAGACGTTAACGAACGTCTGGAATATCTGATGGCGATGATGGAATCTGAAATTGACCTGTTGCAGGTAGAAAAACGCATCCGCAACCGCGTCAAAAAACAGATGGAAAAAAGTCAGCGCGAGTACTATCTGAATGAGCAGATGAAGGCGATTCAGAAAGAACTGGGCGAAATGGATGACGCACCTGACGAAAATGAAGCCCTGAAGCGCAAAATCGATGCGGCAAAAATGCCAAAAGAAGCGCGCGAAAAAACCGAAGCTGAGCTGCAGAAGCTGAAAATGATGTCGCCGATGTCAGCAGAAGCGACCGTGGTGCGCGGTTACATTGACTGGATGGTTCAGGTTCCGTGGAACGCCCGCAGCAAGGTGAAGAAAGACCTGCTTAAAGCGCAGGAAACGCTGGATACCGACCACTTTGGTCTCGAGCGCGTCAAAGACCGCATTCTGGAATATTTAGCGGTACAGAGTCGCGTCAGCAAGATTAAAGGGCCGATTCTGTGTCTGGTAGGGCCGCCGGGTGTTGGTAAAACCTCACTGGGCCAGTCGATTGCCAAAGCCACCGGACGTAAATACGTGCGCATGGCGTTGGGTGGCGTGCGTGACGAAGCGGAAATCCGTGGTCACCGCCGTACCTATATCGGCTCTATGCCGGGCAAACTGATTCAGAAAATGGCGAAAGTCGGCGTTAAAAACCCGCTTTTCCTGTTGGATGAGATCGACAAAATGTCGTCAGATATGCGTGGCGACCCGGCTTCTGCACTGCTGGAAGTGTTAGATCCGGAGCAGAACATCGCGTTTAACGATCACTATCTGGAAGTGGATTACGATCTCTCCGATGTGATGTTTGTCGCGACGTCAAACTCCATGAACATTCCGGCTCCGCTGCTTGACCGTATGGAAGTGATTCGTCTGTCGGGTTATACCGAAGATGAAAAACTGAACATCGCTAAACAGCACCTGCTGCCAAAGCAGATTGAGCGTAACGCGCTGAAGAAAAATGAAATTTCGGTGGACGACAGCGCTATCGTCGGCATTATCCGCTACTACACCCGTGAAGCCGGGGTGCGTAGCCTGGAGCGTGAACTGTCGAAACTGTGTCGTAAAGCGGTGAAAGCGCTGCTGATGGACAAAGCTGTCAAACACATCGAAATCAACGGCGATAACCTCAAAGATTTCCTTGGCGTGCAGCGCTTTGACTATGGCCGCGCAGAAAGTGAAAACCGCGTTGGTCAGGTGACTGGACTGGCGTGGACCGAAGTCGGCGGCGATCTGCTGACCATCGAAACCGCCTGTGTTCCGGGTAAAGGCAAGCTGACTTACACCGGTTCACTCGGTGAAGTGATGCAGGAGTCGATCCAGGCAGCGTTAACCGTGGTACGCGCACGTGCGGAGAAACTGGGTATCAACGGTGACTTCTACGAAAAACGTGATATCCACGTGCACGTGCCAGAAGGCGCTACGCCAAAAGATGGCCCGAGCGCGGGTATTGCAATGTGTACCGCGCTGGTTTCCTGCCTGACCGGTAATCCGGTTCGTGCCGATGTGGCGATGACCGGTGAGATCACGCTGCGTGGTCAGGTTCTGCCGATTGGTGGCCTGAAAGAGAAACTGCTGGCGGCACACCGTGGTGGTATCAAAACCGTGCTGATTCCTGATGAGAACAAACGCGATCTGGAAGAGATTCCTGATAACGTGATTGCCGATCTGGAAATTCATCCGGTGAAGCGCATTGAGGAAGTGCTGGCGCTGGCGTTGCAAAATGCCCCATACGGCATGCAGGTTGCGACTGTAAAATAGTGATTTAAGACAAAAAGCGTCAAAAAGTGCAGCTGGTAAGTCAAATCGGGCTTGCCAGCTTTTTTTTGACTCGCTAATTTAGAGGGCTGCTGAGATGAAACTGTTAATGATTAAATATTGTTTCAGCACTTCAGGCTTGATATAACTTGCTGCGCGATCGTGCAGGGCGGGATGCTCGGGTACGATGTGAATAATAAAGAGGGGATGAATAGAGTGAATAAGTCACAGTTGATCGACAAAATTGCTGCGAATGCTGACATTTCCAAAGCAGCAGCTGGACGTGTATTAGATGCTTTTATGGTTTCCATTTCCGATTCTCTGAAAGCAGGTGAAGAAGTGGCGCTGGTTGGTTTTGGTACTTTCTCTGTTCGCGAGCGTTCAGAGCGTACTGGCCGTAACCCTCAGACGGGTAAAGAGATCACCATCCCAGCGGGTAAAGTTCCTGGCTTCCGTGCCGGTAAAGCGCTGAAAGACGCGGTAAACTGATAGCAGTTAATCCTACATTGAAGCAATTTCTTCGGTGGATTGAGGACTGACAAAGCGTTCTCATGTAACATAAGGGCACATCAGGCAATTGATGTGCCTTTTTTTATCGTTATCTGTGACAAACGCTGTTTGCGCGTGTCAAAACCTGGCCGAATGCTGCAGGCCTGAAGTGCAGCAGCGTCGAATTCCCGCGAGGATGCGGGATGAAAACGTAGGGTTTACATTCACACTACAGCGGAGTGTTGGCATACCATGATGGACAATTTACGCGCGGCGTCGAACCATGTCGTGCTCAAAATTATTTTGGGACTGATTATCCTGTCATTCGTGCTGACCGGGGTCGGCGACTTTTTGATTGGCGGTAACGGAGACTACGCAGCAAAAGTTAACGGTCAGGAGATCAGCCGGTCGCAATTAGAGCGAGCTTTTTCCACTGAGCGTAGCCGTCAGCAGCAGATGCTGGGCGAGCAGTTCTCTCAGCTGGCCAGTAACGAAGGCTATATGCAGCAGATGCGTCAGCAGGCGTTGTCTCAGCTGATTGATGAAGTGCTGCTGGGCCAGTACGCCAAAGATCTGAAACTGGGCATCAGTGATGACCAGATCAAACAGGCAATCTTCGAACAGCCAGCATTCCAGACCGATGGCAAATTTGATAATGCCAAATATCAGGCGCTGATCGGCAATATGGGCTTCAGCCCCGATCAATATGCCGAAGCACTGCGTAAGCAGCTGACCAGTCAGCAACTGGTGACGGCAGTGGCCGGTACCGACTTTATGCTGCAAGGTGAGTCAGACGCGCTGGCAGCATTAGTTTCACAAGAGCGCCTGGTGCGTACTGCGACTATCGACGTCAATAAGCTGGCGGCGCAGCAGACCGTCAGCGACGAAGAGAGCAAAAACTACTACCAGCAGAATCAAAACAGCTTTATGGCGCCAGAGCAGTTCCGTGTCAGCTATATCAAGCTGGATGCGGCAAGCATGCAGCAGCCGGCCAGCGACAGCGAAATTCAGAGCTGGTATGAAGATAATAAAGCTGACTATGGCCAACCGCAGCGTAATCGCTACAGCATCATTCAGACCAAAACCGAAGCAGAAGCGCAGGCGGTTCTCGATCAGCTGAAGCAGGGCGGTGACTTTGCTGCTCTGGCGAAAGAAAAATCAGTCGATCCGATCTCTGCACGCAAAGGCGGTGATATGGGCTGGCTGGAGCCTTCTACCACGCCTGATGAGCTGAAAGACGCTAACCTGACCAGCAAAGGCCAGCTCTCTGGAGTGATCAACTCTTCTGTTGGTTTCCTGGTGGCGCGTCTTGACGATATTCAGCCAGAGAAGATTAAACCGCTGTCTGAAGTCCGTGATGCTATCGCTGATAAAGTGAAGCAGGAAAAAGCTATCGACGCGTATTACAAACTGCAGCAGAAAGTCAGTGACGCAGCGAGTAATGATAACGAGTCACTGGCCAGCGCAGAAGAGGCGGCGGGTGTGAAGGCGGTTGAGACCAGCTGGTTTGGTAAAGACAATCTGCCAGCCGAGCTGAACTTCAAACCGGTAGAGCAGGCGATCTTCAACGGCGGCTTAGTTGGAGAAGGCGGCGCGCCGGGCAGCAACTCCGACATCATTACCGTTGATGGCGATCGTGCATTTGTTCTGCGCACCACCGAACATAAAGCCGAAGCGGTGAAACCGTTTGCTGAGGTTCAGGCGCAGATTGTTGATACCGTTAAGCACAATAAAGCGGTTAAGCAGGCGAAAGCGGATGCTGACAAAATCATTGCCGAGCTGAAAGCGGGCAAACAGGATGCGCTGAAAGCGGCAGGCCTGAGCTTTGGTGAAAGCAAAACCCTGACGCGTAACGGTCAGGACGCAATCACTCAGGCGGTGTTTGCGCTGCCGGAGCCGACGAAAGACCATGCCTCTTATGGCATCAGCGAAGATATGCAGGGCAATGTTGTGCTGCTGTCACTGGATAAAGTGCAGGCTGGCAGCATGCCGGAAGAGCAGAAGAAAGCAATGATCGAGGGCATGACCCAGAACAATGCGCAAATCGCTTTTGAAGCACTGCTGAGCAACCTGCGTAAAGACGCCAAAATTAAGTATGGCGCTGCTGCACAGGCACAGTAATCCTCGCAATTAAAATGCAACCCGTTGCAACAGAAAAGGCCGCTTATGCGGCCTTTTCCATTTTGGTTTTTTGCCGTTTGTTTCCTGCTAAGTAAACCACGTATGTTAGCCGTGCTGTCAAACACACGGAGGAATTACAGCATGAACAACAAATCACTTAATGCACTCTGTCTCTCGCTGGCGCTGCTGTTCGGTAGTGGAGTTGCGGTGGCCAGCGCGCAGCACGCCAGTTCACTGGGCGAGCCGCAAGCGCAGACCGAAGCAGAGGCTGCTACAGCCAGTTCCGCGGAAGCCATCAGTATCAACAATGCCAGCGCAGAACAGCTGGCTGCGGCAATGAATGGTGTGGGCATTAAGAAAGCAGAATCGATAGTCAGCTACCGCGAAAAATATGGCCCGTTCAGTGCAGTAGAACAGCTGAAAGAGGTGCCGGGTATCGGTAATGCACTGGTAGAGCGTAATCTGGCCCGGCTGAAATTGTGATCGCGCTCTCAGCCAGGCATGTTGCTGTCGAAAGCGGGAAACCAGGCTGCTAACCTGTAAGAGGTCATACCAGTCGGTATGGCCTTTTCTTCTGGCGGGGCGACAACGTTATGCAGACAACAATTAAAGTGCGCGGTTATCATCTGGATGTTTATCAGCATGTCAACAATGCGCGCTACCTGGAGTTTCTTGAAGAAGCGCGCTGGGAGTGGCTGGAGCGCAAACAGGCTTTTCAGTGGCTCAGCGACAACCATCTGGCGTTTATTGCGGTCAATATCAATATTAATTATCGTCGTCCGGCGGTACTGGGTGACGTACTGACTATCGACAGTCAGCTGCTGGAGCTGAAGGGCAAAAGCGGGGTGATGAGCCAAAAAGTATTGCTGGCCGACGGGACGCTGGTAGCGGATGCTGCGCTGACATTCGTATGTGTTGATCTGCGCACGCAAAAAGCGCTGCCGCTTGAAGAGGACATGAAAGCGCGGCTGCAGTCAATGTTAACAGAAGTGTAGTGGCGCGCCACTCGGCAGACCATCAGCAAGGGAGCCGAAAACGGCTCCCCATAATACCGGAAGCAAAATTAAATCAGGCCGGTTTTTTGCTGCATACTGGCCATCACTGTGGCGGCGTCAGCCTGATACTCTTTCAGGCCATTGGCACGCAAATGACAGGCGGCACATTCGCCACAGCCATCACCCTTAATGCCGTTATAGCAGGTCAGCGTCTGCTGGCGCACCAGCGGCAACTGCTGCCAGTAATCGGCCAGCGCCCAGGTTTCGGCTTTATTCAGCCACATCAGCGGCGTTTCAAAACGCACGCTGCGAGCCATACCCAGTTCGACGGCATGATTCAGCGCTTTAACAAATTCATCTCGGCAGTCGGGATAACCCGAAAAGTCGGTTTCACAGACGCCGGTGATCACCGCTTCTGCTTCTACCTGATAAGCATAAATTGATGCCAGCGTCAGAAACAGAATGTTGCGTCCCGGTACAAAGGTGCTGGGTAAACCGCCGGCATCCGGATCGAAGGCGGGAACCGGAATGTTATCACGCGTCAGGCTACTGACCGCCAGTTCATTCAGCAGGGTGACATCCAGCACCTTATGCGCCCGCGCACCCAGCTGCAGAGAGAGCGCCTGCGCAACCTCGATCTCTTCGCGATGGCGCTGACCATAATCAAAAGTGACGCAATGCACTTCGTCATATTGTTTGAGGGCCTGAATCAGGCAGGTTGTTGAATCCTGACCGCCGCTAAAAACCACTATTGCACGTTTCATAGTTGTCCTGAATATCGGGTTAAGCGCCTATGGTACTGCCTGCGGCACTCTCACTCAATCATCACCGGTGGGGGTATCCAGGCGCGGGTAAAATCAAACCAGCCCCAGCTGTTAAGATAAATTCCTTCTACGCCGGGCGGTGCGCTGACCTGATAGCGATAATTAAACAGCGGCGTGATAACCGCATCGCTCATCAGCTGCTGAAAAGTGTGTTGCAGGCCGTCAAAGCGATCGGATTCCTGCGCCAGCGCCTGGATCTGATCGAGGCTGGCGATCAACCTGCGATACTGTTCTGCGTCCAGAATGGCGGGCCAGAGTGAATCAAGGCGTAACCAGCTTTCCAGCGTAAATTGCGGCGCGTCGCCAATCAGGCGATCGCCCATGATCAGATCGGCGCTGGGCAGATCGTTGTAATTTTTCCAGCTTTTACCCGGATGAAAATGCAGCTGCAGCTGACAATCATGCATTGCCAACAGTTGCTGTAACTGATGCGCCATCGCATCCAGCTCCACCGGCAGGTGATAGTGGAGTTGCAGGATCGCCGGTAGCGAAATATGCGGATTCTCCGGCCAGCATGGTAGTGGCCAGCCCGGCAGCAATTCGCGACCCGGAGTAATCAGTCCCTCTTCCAGCGGCAGCCTGGCAACCATCTCCGCCTGCTGGATCAAATGCATCAGTTTTGCCGCCTGGGCAGGGCTCAACGCATCGCTTTGCCTGATCGCCAGATAACAGAAGCCGAGACTGATGCTGTTACTGACCGGGCGTAGCCGCGACAACTCATGCTGTGCGCCAATGGCAATCTGCACCGGATGGCGACAGCTGGTGCCCAGCTGGCTGTCGAACAGCTGTGGCGTAATCCAGTACTCAATCGCCTGCATCAGCGGATGTTGCAGGTGATACCAGCCGTGGCTTTCGATCCGCACCAGCGTTGGCGAAAAATGGCTGAGACGATACGGCCCGGCCCCCAACTTTTCATCCTGTGGATGGGGTAACAGACAGCTCACACTGGCCAGGCGGTGTGCCAGCCAGTTGTCAGGACAGTGCAGTTCAAAGCGCAGGCAGAGTGCATGCGCCAGCGTGATGCTTTTGACACTGGCAAGCAGTTTACTGCCGGTTTCACTTTGCAGAATGCGTTGCAGTTGCTGCTGTAACTGACCGGCATCGATCGCTTCGCCGCTGTGCCAGTGCAGCTGCGGGCGCAAAAAGAAAAACCACTCTTTCTGATTGTCACCGCACACCCAGTGATGTGCCAGATCGGCCACCGGCTGGTGGTCGGCAAAGCGGGTGAGTCCGGCATAAATATGCCGCGCCAGATGCTGCTCGGCACGTCCGTCAAGGCTTAGCGGCTGAATATCATCCAGTGGGCGGTAGTAGGGGATACGCAGCGTCGGTGCGTCATTCTGCCACTGTCCGCCCATAAACGGCTGCAACAGATGAGCAAGCTGCTCTGGTGCCAGTTGCACTAATTGCAGCGCATGCTGCGTTTGACCGCCATCCAGTTGCTGCTGTAGCAACGCGCTGCGTAACTGCTCAGGATTTTGCAGAAAGCGCAGCGTGCCGCGTTTACCGCGGCCGGATTGTGCCTGCCAGTCAAGCCATTCATTCTGTTGCCACTGGCGCAACAGAGTACGAACATGGCGCTCACTGCAAAAGCAACGTTCAGCCATCTCGGCCACGCTGGTTTGCTGTACCGCGCCCCGACTGTGTTGCCACAGTCTGGTAAACTGATTCAGACGATTGAGCTGGCGCATAATGAAACCCGGAAGTGATTTCACAAAGTATTCACTATTAGTTCCGTAAATACCAGGTGATACTCTACGATGATTATTTAATCGTTAGCAGGAGATGAGATGTCACGTTTAGCCGCTTTTGATATGGATGGCACCTTATTATTGCCTAACCACCAGTTAGGGGAAGAAACGCTGGCGGCACTGCGTGCGCTGCAGCAGAAAAAGGTGGTGCTGGCTTTCGCTACCGGCAGGCATCTGCTTGAAATGAAGATTCTGGCCGCCGATCTGGCTCTTGATGCCTGGCTTATCACCGGCAATGGCACACGTATCAACGGACTACAGGGCGAGCAATTGTTCGGCTGCGATTTGCCCGCGGAGATTGCGCACCTGGTGACCCACACCCAGTGGGACACCACGGCCACTCTGCATCTGTTTAATGATGATGGCTGGTTTACCGGCGCGGAGCTGCCGGAAATATTACAGGCGCATCTGCTGAGTGGCTTCAGTTATCAGCTGGGTGATGTACGCAATATTCCGGCCGATAAAGTAACTAAAATCTGCTTTATCGCTGAGCATGACGAGCTGTGCCGCCTCGAGATCCAGCTGCGCGAAGCGCTGGGCGATCGTGCGCATTTGTGTTTTTCGGCCTGGGAGTGTCTGGAAGTGCTGCCGCTTAACTGTAATAAAGGCACCGCGCTTAATTTTCTCAGCAACCATTTGGGGCTGACAATGGCCGACTGCATGGCTTTTGGTGATGCGATGAACGATCGGGAAATGCTGGAGAGCGTCGGGCGCGGATTTATTATGGGCAATGCAATGCATCAACTGAAAAACGAACTGCCGCATTTACCGGTGATCGGGCATTGTGCGACGCAGGGGGTATCACATTATCTGAATCACTGGCTGACAACTCCGGATCTCAGTTATACCCCGCGCTCCTGACGCGACAGCAACCCATCCCGCCAGTGTTAACTATCGCGAGCCGGTCACTTCGCACTGTTCGGCTTTTTTTCGCCCGGCATCACCTTAATGATTACGTAACATAATGATTAATTGAATTTAATTTTACTGGCTTCGCTTTGCTGTGGCTGAGATAACCTCAATCTTCTCAGGCTATTTTCAATGGAGCGAAATATGAACCCTTGTCGGGTGGGATTTAATGGCCAGCGTCTGGACCCAATCAGCGGAGCCAGCCATTTAGGTAACGGTTATCGCGCTTATCATCCCTCGCTGATGCGATTTAATCGCCCGGATGGCTGGGCGCCCTTTGGCGCTGGCGGCATCAATCCTTATCTCTACTGTGACGGCGATCCGCTGAATCGCGTTGACCCGTCGGGGCACGCAAGCTGGCTGGCTGGCCTGGGGATCGGACTGGGAATTTTGGGCATTGTCGCTGCGCTGTTAACCGGCGGTGCCGCTATCGCCGTAGCCGGAAGTCTCAGTGCGGCAATCGGCAGCGCCTCGCCGCTGTCATTGCTCAGCGGAATTGCAGGGCTGGTGGCAGATGTCAGCGGCATCGCCAGCACCGCCACCGCACACAGCAACCGCAGAGCGTCAACGGCGCTAAGCTGGATCTCTCTTGCAGCCGGAATGCTTTCCCTCGGGATGGGGCTGGCATCTATGGCCTGGCGAAGAGTGAATTCAGCAGTCAGACAACTGGGCAACTTGAGTTCAGCGAGATCCACATGGGGAAATGTCGACGATATAGAAAATATTCAGATGCTGGGAGTAGGAAGCTCAACTCGCCCCTCGAGGATCACAGACATCTATTACAGCTTTGATGACGTTAAAAAAGGCTCCCGACGTCTGAATATTGTTGCGCATGGCCGGTTTGAACAAAGTTTAAATTACGCGACCGTTGGATTCAGTCAGGTATCCACCCGCTATACCGGTGCAAGCTTTGCAGCTTATCTGTCGGATATGGGCATCAACTTCTCTGATTATGCTGACGGCGGCGTAAGACAGATCGTTTGCTATTCCGCGGATGGCGCTGACAGCTTTGCCGCCAGCTTTGCCCGGCAGTCGGGTTTATCGGTAAAAGCATTCAGCGGGCCGGTAACCACAGAAGGTGAATTGCAATCCATGGTCAATGCGCATGCGTCACCCACCCACCTTGAAAAGATGTTTAACGGTAATTTACTGGTAGCGGAAGAATCTTTAAATGAGGGGCTTGTCGAGCTGGAATCGAGAGATAATTTATTCCGTGTCATCAAAGAGAACCGGGGGATCAGCGGCGGGTATAATCCGCTGACCACTCGTCCGGCAAAAAGCTAACGGTCAGACGTTGCCGCTTGATAACGCCGCCTGCCAACTGCTGATATCACCGATATTGTCAGCCACCCATTTGGCGTTGTAGTAACTGTCGAGATAGCGTTCACCGCTGTCACACAGCAGAGTAACAATCGCCCCCTGACGCCCTTGCTCACGCATCTGTCGGGCGACCTGCAAGGCACCCCAAACGTTGGTGCCGGTGGACGCGCCGACTTTGCGGCCAAGCTGTTTTTCCATCCACAGCATGGTTGCGATGCTGGCGCCATCCGGCACCTTCAGCATGCTGTCAATTACGTCGGGAATAAACGACGGCTCGACGCGTGGGCGGCCAATCCCTTCAATTTTGCTGCCCACCGCGCTACGCAGGGCAGCATCACGCTGACGCCAGTAGTCATAAAATACTGAATTTTCAGGGTCGACCACCATCAATTGGGTATCATGACCCTGGTAACGTAAATAGCGGCCAATGGTGGCTGAAGTACCGCCGGTTCCGGCACTCATTACAATGGTATCAGGAATCGGGAAAGGCTCGCTGGACATCTGGCGGAAGATGCTTTCCGCGATATTGTTATTGCCACGCCAGTCGGTGGCACGCTCGGCATAGGTAAACTGATCCATAAAGTGACCATCGAGATCGCGCGCCAGCCGTTCTGATTCAGCATACAGCTGACAAGGATCGCTGACGAAATGACACTGCCCGCCATAAAAGGCAATCTGCTCAACTTTACGTCTGGCGGTGCTGGCCGGCATCACGGCAATAAAAGGTAACCCCAACAGCCGGGCAAAATAAGCTTCCGACACGGCGGTACTGCCCGATGATGCCTCGATAATCGGACGATCCTGTTTTATCCAGCCATTACTCAGGCCATACAAAAACAGGGAGCGTGCCAGCCGATGTTTCAGGCTGCCGGTCGGATGGGTGCTTTCATCTTTCAGATACAGCCAGATGCCAGGATAATCAGCCAGTGCCAGGCGGATCAGATGAGTATCGGCAGATCGCTGAAAGTCAGCGTTGATTTCTTTGATGGCGTGTTTGGTCCACTGGCTGTTCATGGGCTGGCTCCTGAAAATGATGAACAGAGAGTAAGGCATTTCCGGGAAAAAAGGTTTGCCTTCTTTCCTGTATAATCGCCAGATTAGAGAAATATTTTCTCCTGGATGGCCGTATGTTAGATAAAACTGACCGTAAACTGCTGGCGTTATTGCAGAATGACTGCACGTTGTCCTTACAGGCGCTGGCCGACGCGGTGAATCTCACCACCACACCGTGCTGGAAACGGCTGAAAAAGCTGGAAGATGACGGCATTATCCGTGGCCGGGTAGCGCTGCTTGACGGTGAAAAACTCGGGCTGTCGCTGACGGCGTTTATGCTGATTAAAACGCATCAGCACAGCAGCGAGTGGTATCAGCAGTTTGTTGATGTGGTACAGAGCATGCCAGAAGTCATGGCGTTTTATCGCATGGCCGGTGAGTATGATTATCTGCTGCGAATCCAGGTGGCTGACATGAAACGCTACGATGCGTTTTACAAACGTTTAGTGAACGGCATTCCAGGCTTAATCGATGTCACTTCGAGTTTTGCCATGGAAGAGATAAAATACACTACGGCATTGCCGGTAAATCCATAATCTGATGCGGTATCACCGCTTTCTCCAACCCCAGGAATTATTGCGTGCGATTGTTTAGCCAATTAAGTTGGTATTTTGCCCGGGAATGGCGTCGTTATCTCGGCGCGGTTTCATTGCTGATTGTGATAGCAATTTTGCAACTGCTGCCACCAAAAGTGGTGGGGGAGATTGTCGACGGCGTGACGCAACAGCAGATGAGCGCCGGGCAAATTATGATGTGGATCGGCTTGATGCTGGTAACCGCGCTGGTGGTCTATCTGCTGCGTTACGTCTGGCGCGTGCTGCTGTTCGGTGCCTCTTATCAACTGGCGGTGGAGCTGCGCGAAGATTTCTATCGTCAGCTGAGCCGGCAGCACCCTGAATTTTATCTGCGCCACCGCACCGGTGATCTGATTGCCCGCGCCACCAATGACGTCGACCGGGTGGTATTTGCCGCCGGCGAAGGAGTACTGACGCTGGTGGACTCTCTGGTGATGGGGCTGGCGGTGCTGATCGTAATGAGCACGCAAATCAGCTGGCAACTGACGCTGCTGGCGCTGTTACCAATGCCGGTAATGGCGCTGGTGATTAAACGCTACGGCGATCAGCTGCATAACCGCTTCAAACTGGCACAGGCTGCGTTCTCCTCATTGAATAACCAGACTCAGGAAAGCCTGACCAGTATCCGCATGATCAAAGCTTTTGGTCTGGAAGACCATCAGTCTGCCCAGTTTGCCGATATCGCCCGTGATACCGGCGAGAAAAACATGCGCGTCGCGCGCGTGGATGCGCGTTTTGATCCCACTATTTATATCGCAATCGGCATGTCTAACCTGCTGGCGATTGGCGGCGGCAGCTGGCTGGTATGGCATGGGGACATGACGCTGGGCCAGTTGACCAGTTTTGTGATGTATCTCGGCCTGATGATCTGGCCAATGCTGGCGCTGGCGTGGATGTTTAATATTGTCGAGCGCGGCAGCGCGGCGTGGAGCCGCATTCGCGCGCTGTTATCAGAAGCGCCAGCGGTCGCCGACGGCGATAAAACGCTGCCGGAAGGGCGCGGTATGTTGCAGGTGGCGATCCGTGAATTTAGCTGGCCGGGCAGTCAGCAGGCCGCGTTACGCAATGTGAATTTCAACCTGAAGCCGGGGCAGATGTTAGGGCTGTGCGGCCCGACCGGTTCCGGTAAAAGCACCTTGCTGAGTCTGATTCAGCGCCATTTCGATATTGCGCAGGGCGATATTCGCTATCACGGTATTCCGCTGACTCAGCTACGCATTGACAGCTGGCGTGGGCGACTGGCGGTGGTCAATCAGACGCCGTTCCTGTTTTCTGATAGCGTCGCCAATAATATTGCGCTGGGTCGTCCGGGGGCGACGCAGAGCGAAATTGAAGAGGCGGCGCGTCTCGCCAGCGTGCATGACGATATTTTGCGGCTGCCGCAGGGTTATGAAACTGAGGTGGGCGAGCGCGGTGTGATGCTGTCCGGCGGACAAAAACAGCGTATTTCTATCGCGCGCGCGCTGCTGCTTAACGCCGAAATCTTGCTGCTGGATGATGCACTGTCGGCGGTGGATGGTCGCACTGAGCATCAGATTCTGCATAATCTGCGCAGCTGGGGTGAAGGACGCACGGTGATTATCAGTGCCCATCGCCTGTCAGCTCTGACCGAGGCCAGTGAAATTCTGGTGATGCAGCACGGCGTGGTGGCGCAGCGCGGTAGCCATGAGCAGTTAACGGAACAGTCGGGCTGGTACAGCGATATGTATCGTTATCAGCAGCTGGAAGCGGCGCTTGATGAAGATGAGAATGAGAAGGGCGTGCCACATGAATAGTTTGCCGCAGATTTGGCCTACCTTAAAGCGCCTGCTCTCCTACGGTAAACCCTGGCGTAAATCGCTGGGTATTGCGGTAGTGCTGTTATGGATCGCGGCGGCGGCGGAAGTGATGGGACCGATCCTGATCAGCTACTTTATCGATAATATGGTGGCGAAACACCATATGCCGCTGGGGATCGCGCTCGGACTGGTGGTCGGTTACATCTTGCTGCAGGTGCTGGCGGCCTCACTGCATTACGCTCAGTCACTGCTGTTCAGTGAGGCGGCGGTCGGTGTGGTGCAACGCCTGCGCAGTGATGTGATGGATGCGGCGCTGCGTCAGCCACTCAGCGCGTTCGATACTCAACCGGTTGGGCAAATTATTTCGCGTGTGACCAATGACACCGAAGTGGTGCGCGATCTGTATGTCACCGTGGTGGCGACGGTACTGCGTGCCGCGGCGCTGATTGGTGCCATGCTGGTGGCGATGTTCAGCCTTGACTGGCGCATGGCGCTGGTGGCAATCACGATTTTCCCGGCGGTAATCACCGTAATGCTGATTTATCAGCGCTACAGCACGCCAATCGTGCGTCGGGTACGCAGCTATCTGGCGGATATTAACAACGGCTTTAATGAAGTAATTAACGGTATGAGCGTTATTCAGCAGTTTCGCCAGCAGGCTCGCTTTGGCGAGCGCATGGGCGAAGCCAGCCGTTCACACTATCTGGCGCGGATGCAAACGCTGCGGCTTGATGGCTTTTTACTGCGTCCGTTACTCAGCCTGTTCTCGGCTCTGATACTGTGCGGCCTGATGATGCTGTTTGGCTTCTCTTCGGTCGGCAGTATTGAGGTTGGCGTGCTGTATGCCTTTATTAACTACCTTGGACGACTCAACGAGCCGCTGATTGAGCTGACCACGCAACAATCAATGTTGCAGCAAGCGGTGGTCGCCGGCGAGCGTATTTTTGAACTGATGGATGCGCCGCGCCAGCAATACGGTCACGACCGGCGGCCGCTGACCAGCGGCCGCATTGAGGTTGACCAGCTCAGCTTTGCCTATCGCGACGATCGTAATGTACTCAGTGACATTAATTTGCAGGTGCCTGCGCGCGATTTTGTCGCGCTGGTCGGGCATACCGGCAGCGGCAAGAGCACGCTGGCTAATTTACTGATGGGTTATTATCCGCTGAAGCAGGGCGAAATTCGCCTCGATGGCCGCCCGTTGAGCAGCCTCAGCCACCAGACGCTACGTCAGGGCGTGGCGATGGTACAGCAGGATCCGGTGGTGCTGGCGGATACCTTTTTTGCCAATGTCACGCTGGGGCGCGATATCAGCGAGCAGCAGGTGTGGCAGGCACTTGAGACCGTACAGCTGGCCGAACTGGCGCGCGGCCTGGCCGAGGGGATCCATACCCGGCTGGGCGAGCAGGGTAATAATTTGTCAGTCGGCCAGAAACAGCTGCTGGCCATGGCGCGTGTGCTGGTGGCGGCACCGCAGATTCTGATTCTGGATGAAGCGACTGCCAATATTGATTCGGGTACTGAGCAGGCGATTCAGCGCGCGCTGCGGGCGATTCGTCAGCACACCACGCTGGTGGTGATTGCCCATCGCCTGTCCACCATTATCGAAGCCGATACCATTCTGGTGCTGCATCGCGGCCAGGCAGTCGAGCAGGGTAATCACCGCGAATTACTGGCGCAGCAGGGGCGTTACTGGCAAATGTATCAGTTGCAGCTGGCCGGCGATGAACTTAACTCGGGCATCACGGCCGAAGCCTGAGGACTGATTGCACCTTTTTTGCGCAATTTTTTCGGCATGTTTCACCTTGATGCACTTTCCTGAACAGCTGACGCACCGAAATGGTGCGTTTTGTCCTTATTGCCCGCCAGTACGCTGCGGCGCTTCCCATCCTGATGCCCGGTATTACCCGGTTGCAGACCGTCTTATTCGCTGAAATTTCCCGGTTTTTAATTTATGGCACAGCCTTTGCTTTATACATCCCGGGTTGGGTGTAACTGACATTTTCCAATAGCTGGAGGGGATCGTATGAAGCTGGTTACCGTGGTAATCAAACCGTTCAAACTGGAAGACGTGCGTGAAGCACTGTCCTCTATCGGCATTCAGGGCCTGACCGTCACCGAGGTGAAAGGTTTTGGTCGCCAGAAAGGTCATGCAGAACTCTATCGCGGTGCTGAGTACAGCGTGAACTTCCTGCCAAAAGTAAAAATTGATGTGGCTATCGCCGACGATCAGATCGATGAAGTGATCGACGTGATTAGCAAAGCCGCTTACACCGGCAAAATTGGCGACGGTAAGATCTTCGTTGCAGAACTGCAGCGTGTCATCCGTATTCGTACCGGTGAAACTGACGAAGCCGCGCTGTAATTTCGGGGTCTGAACTGTGATGGGATGGAATAAAATGAAAAAAGTACTGACGACGTTGGGTTTGGCAAGCCTGGCACTGTTACCATCGCTCGCGATGGCTGCACCTGCCGTTGCAGATAAAGCTGATAACGCCTTTATGATGATTTGCACCGCGCTGGTGCTGTTTATGTCTATACCAGGTATTGCATTGTTTTACGGCGGTCTGATTCGCGGTAAAAACGTGCTGTCGATGTTGACGCAGGTGGCGGTTACTTTTTCGCTGGTTTGCGTGCTGTGGATGCTGTATGGCTACTCGCTGGCGTTCAGCGAAGGTAATGCTTTCTTCGGTGGTTTCAGCATGGCAATGCTGAAAAATATCGAACTGACGGCCTTGTCGGGTTCCTTCTATCAGTATATTCACGTGGCGTTTCAGTGTTCATTCGCTTGTATTACCGTGGGGCTGATTGTTGGTGCCATCGCCGAGCGTATTCGCTTCTCGGCGGTACTGATCTTTGTGGTGATTTGGCTGACGCTGGCTTATTTGCCGGTGGCGCATATGGTGTGGGGCGGTGGTTTCCTGGCACAGGATGGCGCGCTGGACTTCGCCGGTGGGACAGTGGTGCACATCAATGCCGCGGTTGCCGGTCTGGTTGGCGCTTACCTGCTGGGCAAACGTGCTGGCTTCGGTAAAGAAGCTTTCAAACCACACAACCTGCCGATGGTATTTATCGGTACGGCGATTCTGTATGTTGGCTGGTTTGGTTTCAACGCCGGTTCGGCAAGCTCTGCCAACGAAATCGCCGCGCTGGCGTTCCTCAATACCGTAATGGCAACAGCGGGCGCGGTACTGGCGTGGACCTTTGGCGAGTGGATGTTCCGCGGTAAGCCTTCACTGCTGGGTGCTTGTTCAGGCGTCATTGCCGGTCTGGTCGCAATAACGCCAGCCTGCGGTTATGTCGGCGTCGGGGGTGCTCTGATTATTGGTATCGCCGGTGGTATCGCTGGCCTGTGGGGTGTCACCATCCTGAAGAAATGGCTGCGCGTTGACGATCCCTGCGATGTGTTCGGTGTGCACGGCGTTTGTGGTATTGTCGGCTGCATCCTGACCGGTGTGTTCGCCTCTACCTCACTGGGCGGCGTTGGCTACGCAGAGGGCGTGACCATGGGCCACCAGGTGCTGATTCAGTTGCTGAGTGTGGTAGTGACGATTGTCTGGACCGCAGTGGTTGCCTTTATCGGCTTCAAAATTGCCGACATGATTGTTGGCCTGCGTGTACCGGAAGAGCAGGAGCGTGAAGGTCTGGACGTTAACAGCCACGGCGAGAATGCTTACAACCACTAAGCGTAATGGCTGACTAAGAAAAGCAGTGCAATAAAAAACAGAAGAAAAAAAAGGGGCGATGTCACTGACATCGCCCCTTACTATTTGCCTCCGGCCAGCTTAACTGCGATGACGCATAACCCCTTCCTGCACCGTCGATGCCACCAGCGTGCCATCCTGAGTATAGAATTCACCGCGTACAAAGCCGCGAGCGCCTGAAGCTGAGGTGCTGACTACGTTATACAGCAGCCACTGATTCAGATCGAAAGGGCGGTGGAACCACATCGAGTGGTCGATGGTTGCCACCTGCATTCCCGACTCAAGGAACCCCTTACCATGTGGCTGTAATGCCACCGGCAAAAAGTTGAAATCCGAAGCATAACCCAGCAGATACTGATGAATACGGATATCCTCGGGCATCTGACCATTTGCGCGAAACCACACCTGACGTTCAGGCAGATCCACATGCCCTTGCAGCGGGTTGTGAAACTTCACCGGGCGAATTTCCAGTGGTTTTTCAGCAAGAAATTTTTCGCGCGCCTTTTCCGGAATAAATTCCGCCAGCTGTATGGCGATATCGGTCTCTGAGGGCAGATTTTCCGGCCCCGGAACCTGCGGCATGCTGTTTTGATGTTCGTAACCGCTTTCCGGCGACTGGAATGAAGCGGTCATATAGAAAATCGGCTGGCCATTCTGAATCGCGCTGACGCGGCGCGCGCTGAAGCTATTGCCGTCACGCAGGGTTTCGACATCGTAGATTATCGGCTTCTGGCTGTCGCCGGGGCGTAAGAAATAGCTGTGAAAAGAGTGGATCATCCGGTCGGCAGGCACCATCTGTTTAGCCGCGTACAGCGCCTGGCCGACAACCTGGCCTCCAAAGACCTGGCGCAGGCCTAAGTCCTCGCTCTGACCACGAAACAGGCCTTCTTCTAATTTTTCTAATTTGAGCAGATCTAACAGGTTTTGCAGTGCCTGGCTCATAGCAACATCCTCGAAAATGGTTCAGCAGTTAGTTTGCGAGATCCGACCAGTTACCGTCAACTGCGTTCAAAGCTAATGCGCTGTTTTTTGCATTTCACGCTGATGAAACTGCTGTCCCAGGCAAAAATCAGTAAGTTGTGCCAGAATTAACTCTGTGACGCTGTTAATAGCGTAGTTTCCGGCAGGTTTACCGGCAAACATTGATCATAAGGAGCAGAAATCAATGAAACTTTGGCATGTAATGAGTGGCGCTGCGCTGGCTGTGGCACTGGCTGGTTGTGCAGATAAAAGCAATGATATTCCTACTCCAACGCTGGGATCGCCGACGGCTGGGCAGCAGGCGGCCATAGCGCAACCAAATGTCAGCGGCTCGGTGTATATCCGCCAGCGCATTGCCTTGCCACCTGACGCGGTACTGACGGTAACGCTGTCAGACGCTTCACTGGCTGACGCGCCGTCTAAAGTGCTGGCGCAGCGTGCGGTTCGTACCGATGGCAAACAGTCGCCATTCCAGTTCGTGCTACCGTTTAATCCGGCAGATATCCAGCCTAACGCGCGTATCCTGTTAAGTGCCGCAGTGACAATTGATGGCAAATTGGCATTTATTACCGATACGGTTAAACCGGTTATTAACGGTGGTGGAACCAAAGCGGAGCTGATTATGGTGCCGGTGCCGTCAGTGGCGATGCCAACCCAAAACGGCGCGACCCGCACGGTACCGTCAACTTCACCAACGCAGGTGACGCCTTCAACTTCAGTACCGGCTCCGACAATGTACTGATAATTCTTGTGGGCAGTGAGAACATTACTGCGGTGTAGTCATTTGCAAGGGAGCCGTTTTCGGCTCCCGTCTTAACTTAAAGTTTCCAGCGGTAATCTGCCAGTGACACTTTCCCGTCGTTGCTGACTTCAACCCCTTCGGCCTCCAGCGCATCACGCTGGCGACTGAGATCGTCACCCACCAAAGATATCTCACCCTTACGATTGATAACCCGATGCCAGGGAAGTTTGCTGCCCTGCGGCAGACGGCGCAGCACGCCGCCTACTTGTCTGGCGGCACGCGGTGAGCCGGCCAGACGGGCGATTTCACCATAAGTGGTGACGCAGCCGAAGGGAATCGATGCCACTATCTGCCAGACACGTTGTTGAAAGCTGTCATTGTCGAACATGCGAATTATCCGAAGGAATAATTACAAAACCTTAATCGATAACTTATGGATACTAAAGCAATTTTAATCAGCGAGCCCGGCAGCCTGCGGCAGCATTGCTGCGATAATCGCCAGTATGATCAATTAACCGTCAAAGTCGGCTGCGGATATTTTAGGCAGTAACCGGCAGTGCAACGCCGTTAAATTTGACTAAAATGCATCAGTTGTTCAAGAAAGCAACGGTCGCCTGGGGTTCGCTTGCAATTGATGAAGGCATCATTGATAATGCCTGCGCTCTGAACGTTAGAGCCGTCAATGGAGGCCCTGTTGGTGCTCCCGCAACGCTAACTTGTGAACTCGGTCAGATCCGGAAGGAAGCAGCCGCAGCAGGTAACGCGTGTGCCGGGATGTCGCTGGCAGGGCCTCCACCAATTTCAGCCCTTCGCATTACTTTTCCCGTCACAATATTTAAAGTTGCCTTTAACGTACATATTTCCAGACTGATACCGGAATTTTATCGTACAGCTTATTCATGGTCAATTCAGCCAGTCGATGGTCCGCCGCAGAATTAAACACTTCTAATTCATCATCAGATAATTCGTACTTATTTTTTTCAATTACGCGCTCAAGAGTATCAATTGAACGACAACGTCTTAAACGCATCAGATAATCAGTTTTGGTCAGAATTTTGTCTGTCATTGTTAAACCGTAGTAAAAATAATGGGTTGCTAAAATGAATGGCTAGCTGATAAAGGTCGCTGAGCGCATTCTTCGATGAAGATGTTAAAAAGTCGCCGGGCTGATTTCTGCCAACGTTGAAGATCCTGCACATTAATACCGTAGTTACTAAAAAGCATAAATGTGTCATCAAGATATTCATCAATTTGAGCAATCAGATCCGTATCTTCAACGTGTTTAATTTTGTAATTCATGGTGAAAGAAGCGATATGCTCAATCAATTCGTTAAGTTGTAAATTGACGGCTGACGTCGGGTCGTTGACCCACCCATGGTGACTGTCGCCCAGGGTTGCCATACTCTCGTCATACAGATTTTCACACAAGAATTTCAATTGAGCAATATCATGCCTTTTCGGTGAGTATTCGTCCATCTCTTTCCCCTCCATAGCGAATGACAAAAGCCGTTACTTGGGCTGAGCTGAAGGTATGCGGCCTGGAAGCGATTATAAAAAAATACTTTATAAACGGACATATTGAATATAACGCAGATTAATTAATATTGCCTGAGGATATTACCAAAAATTACAATTCATCGGCGGTTGTTGGATAGTGGTTGTCAATCAGTTCAAAAACCAGATGGCCCGGAATAATCTGGAAACAGACGCTTTCAGCAACGGTCTGGCCAGCATCAATATCTAAACAGGCATTGAATATGTTCCATGTAAACTGATAACGCATCTTATAACGCAAACTTTCCAGTGGATCGACTGAAATAATTTTCAGGCTGTCGGGAACAAAACGCGCATCTTGCGAATACCAGGTTAAATCGCCAACTAACTGTGGTTGTATTTTGAGAATATTCTGTTGAATGACTTGCATCAATAATAGCGGGTTAACTTCATCCTGCGAATAATTGCACGGGATCAATTTGCGCATTTTTCCCTCATTAAGTTAATTTCACCTTAATGTTTATCATTGTGCCGCGCAGCCGATAAAGCAAGATGCAAAAAAAGATAATTATCTATCGTTATGATTTTTATGTGATTTATCTTGAAAGGTCAAGGCTTTTTCTCTGATAGCTTAAAGCATGAATATTAATTTATTTTACCAGATAAGCAAACCGTGCTGAATATCGCTGGCGTAACACCTCGAAACAGTTTTTTTGCCGTGTATAAATAACCGCCCGGAAGATTTAATGTTATGTTATAACATAATAAATCTGTCGGATCATCGTCATGCCTTACTCTTTTACCACCAAACCCACGCTGTTTACCCGCTCTGCGGCAGTCAGGCTGTTACTGAGTCTGATACCCATTGCCTTGCTGTGCGCGGCACTGGGCTGGGCAATGTCACAATGATTAGCCTGGATAAGTTACAGGCGGGATACCGGCATCAGTCGGTGACACCGCCGATCAGTGGACGCTTTTTACCGGGATCGATGACTGCGCTGGTTGGTGCCAACGGCTGTGGTAAGTCGACGTTACTGAAGACTCTGGCGGGGTTACTGCCGCCGGTGAACGGCTCATATCAGTTATCGCTGCCGCCCTCTGCCGTTGGCTGGCTACCGCAGCAGACGGAAATCGAACGCCAGTTCCCGATCACCGTGTTTGATCTGGTGGCGATGGGGTGCTGGCAGCGCACCGGCTGGTTTGGCTGCATTGGCCGTCAGCTGCGTCAGGAGATTATGCAAACGTTGCGTAAGGTGAGAATGGACGATTTTGCCGATGCGCAACCCGGAATGCTGTCTGGTGGCCAGTTACAGCGGGTGCTGTTTGCGCGTTTACTGATGCAACAGGCTTCTCTGCTGCTGCTGGACGAGCCGTTTACCGGCATTGACAGCCAGACCATTGCATTGCTGCTGGACTTACTGGCCGATCGCCATCGTCAGGGCTGCACCTTAATCGTGGTGCTGCACGATATGAGCATGGTCGATACCTGGTTTCCGCAAGTTCTGCGTTTACAGGACGATGCTGCCGAATGGCGTTCGCGCGACGTGCAGGCCGCGTCGCTGCGCCAGATGGGAGAGCGATAATGGTTATCTCGCTGCTGCAACCTTTTATCGAATTTGGTTTTATGCGCCGGGCGTTAGTGGCCTGTATTGCGTTATCGATTAGCGCCACTCCGCTAGGGGTATTTTTACTGCTGCGGCGTATGAGCCTGGTTGGCGACGCGTTATCACATGCGGTGTTGCCGGGTGCGGCGATTGGCTACCTGATTTCCGGCCTATCGCTGGTAGCGATGGGCGTGGGCGGTTTTATCGCCGGGTTGTCGGTGGCACTGCTTTCCGGCGCAGTCAGCCGCTTAACCCCGTTGCGTGAAGACGCCAGCTTTGCCGGTTTTTATCTGGGTTCGCTGGCTTTAGGCGTCACGCTGGTGTCGCTGCGCGGATCGAGTGTCGATCTGCTGCACGTGCTCTTTGGATCGCTTTTGGCGGTTGATAATCAATCGATCCTGCTGGTAGGTAGCATTGCCGCGATTACCCTGATGGCACTGGCCTTGATCTATCGTCCACTGGTTATCGATGCCTTCGATGCCAGTTTTCTGCGTGCGCAAAGCCGCTGGAGCTCACCGCTGGTCAACGGCATTTTTCTGATACTGGTGGTGATGAATCTGGTGGCCGGATTTCAGGTGCTCGGTACTTTGATGTCGGTTGGACTGATGATGTTGCCCGCTACCAGCGCCCGCTTCTGGAGTATTCGCCTGCCGGGAATGCTGACCGCCGCAATAATTCTGGCGGTGATCGCCAGCTTCAGTGGCCTGTTTGCTTCATTTTATCTCTCACTGCCTGCCGGTCCGGCGGTGGTGCTGAGTGCCGCAATACTGTTTTTTATCTCAATTTTATTGGGGCCATGCGGTGGTCTGCTCAGCAGCCGCCGCTTTTTAACGACAGGCAAGGAGAAAGTATGAAGAAGTTATCATTGGCGCTGGCGGTTGCGGCACTGCTCAGCAGCCCGCTGGCGCTGGCGAAAACGGTAGAAACCGTTGCCAGTTTTACCGTGTTAGCCGACATCGTGCAGCAGGTTGGCGGCGAACACGTCCGGGTAAGAAGTCTGGTTGGACCGAACGGCGATCCGCACAGCTTTGAGCCAACGCCACAGGACAGCCAGGCTTTATCAAAAGCGCAGGTAGTCTTTGTCAGCGGCCTCGGGCTGGAAGGCTGGATGGATCGACTGGTCAGCGCCTCAGGTTATCAGGGCAAAGTCGTGGTTGCATCTCAGGGTATTGATACGCGCAAAATGACAGAAGATGGGCACACTATTACCGATCCACATGCGTGGAACAGCATGCACAACGGCACGGTGTATGCTACTAACGTGATGAATGCGCTGATCGCTGCCGATCCAGATAATGCGGACTACTTCCGTCAGCACGGTGCGGCCTATATCAGCCAGCTCAACCAGCTGGATAGCTGGGCGGAACAGACCTTTGACGCGATTCCTGAGGCGAAACGTCAGGTGCTGACCAGTCACGATGCGTTCGGCTATTTTGGTCAGCGTTATGGCGTACGTTTTCTTGCGCCGGTTGGTTTTTCTACCGAGTCGGAAGCCAGTGCTGGCGATGTGGCGGCGTTAATTAAGCAGCTTAAAACCGGGGATATTCATCGCTACTTTATTGAGAACCAGACCGATCCGCGGCTGGTTAAGCAGATTGCCTCTGCCACCGGCGCACAGCCGGGCGGGGAACTGTATCCTGAAGCGTTATCAGAAAAAGATGGGCCAGCAGCCAGCTATATTGCGGCATTTAAGCACAACGTTGAGGCGATGGCAGGCAGTATGAAGTAATAAAAAAGGGCCGGATGGGAAGTCCGGCCCAAAAGGACAACATGACACAACAACACTATCGTTTTTTCTTTCTGCCCTGAACCGCTTTAAAGCGTGGGTTAGTTTTGCAAATCACATAGATGCGACCGTGGCGACGCACTACCTTGCAGTCTTTATGGCGCTTTTTGGCTGAACGTAATGAACTCAGTACCTGCATGAGACAGTTCCTTATTTATTGCTGTTACCAAGAAAACTGCCAAAACGCTTATTAAAGCGAGCTGCGCTGCCTTCCTTGTTGAACTCTTTCTGCTTGCCGGTGTAATACGCATGGGAAGCGGAGGAGACATCAAGCGTTACGTAAGGATAAGTTGCCCCTTCGAACTCGACGGTGCGGTCGGTTTTGATGGTCGATCCTACTTTGAAGTAATGATCGGCACTGGTGTCATGAAAAATCACCGGGCGATAGTGGGGATGGATATCAGCTTTCATGGTTGCTCCAAAATGGTATGTTATAACATAACAATTATTATGCGCGTCGCTTAGCTGAAATGCAACCCGATCCGCAGGCAAAAAAAAGAGGCCGCATTTGCGGCCTCTTTCAGTCACTGAGAAAACTTAGTGATCTTGTGATTTATGCTCGACAGGATGTCCGTGCTCAACTTCTTCTTTGTGTTTACTGAAGCGGCGACGAACCACGACAAAGAACACCGGTACGAAGAAGATTGCCAGCACCGTCGCGGTGACCATGCCGCCCATTACGCCAGTACCTACGGCGTTCTGAGAGCCGGAACCCGCACCGGTACTGATGGTCAGAGGCAGTACCCCGAGGATAAACGCCAGTGAGGTCATCAGAATTGGACGTAAACGCATACGAACTGCATCCAGCGTCGCTTCTACCAGACCTTTGCCTTCTTTCTCCATCAGATCTTTGGCGAATTCTACGATCAATATCGCATTCTTCGCCGACAAGCCAATGGTTGTCAGCAGGCCTACCACAAAGTAAACGTCATTACTGAGACCACGCAGGGTGGTAAACAGCAGCGCACCGATAACCCCGAGTGGCACTACCAGCATGACTGAGAACGGAATTGACCAGCTTTCATACAATGCCGCCAGACAGAGGAATACCACAATCAGCGAGATGGCATACAGGGCAGGGGCCTGGTTACCGGACAGACGTTCCTGATAGGACATACCCGTCCAGTCATAGCCGATACCGGTTGGCAGCTTAGACGCCAGCTCTTCCATCAGATTCATCGCGTCACCAGAGCTTTTGCCCGGTGCAGCCTGGCCAAGAATCTCCATGGATGGCAGACCGTTATAGCGTTCCAGACGCGGCGAGCCATATTCCCACTTCGCCGAAGAGAAGGCGCTGAATGAAACCATGCCACCGCTGCTGTTACGCACATACCAGTCACCAATGTCGCTTGGCAGCATACGGTAAGGCGCTTCACCCATTACGTAAACTTTCTTCACGCGACCGCGGTCGATAAAGTCGTTAACGTAACTTCCGCCCCAGGATGCACCCAGCGTGGTGTTGATATCAGAGATAGAAACACCTAATGCCTGTGCTTTCTCCTGGTCGATATTCAGCTTGAACTGTGGCGTATCTTCCAGACCGTTTGGACGCACACCCACCAGCTCATCGCTGTGTTGCGCGACCATACCCAGTAACTGATTACGCGCCTGAGTAAGTTTTTCGTGACCCAGGTTAGCCTGATCGATCAGCTGGAAGTCAAAACCGGTTGCCGTACCCAGCTCGACAATTGCCGGCAGGTTAAACGGAATGACCATCGCATCTTTAATTGACGAGAGGGCACCCATTGCACGTCCGATAATCGCCGGGACTTTGTTTTCTGAACCAGAACGTTCATCCCACGGTTTCAGACTGACGAAGGCAATACCGGTGTTCTGACCACGACCTGCAAAGCCAAAGCCGTTAACGGTAAACACGGATTGTACGGTGGCTTTTTCTTTTTCCAGGTAGTAATCAGTGATCTGATCCAGCACCTTCTGAGTACGTTCCTGAGTCGCACCCGCTGGCAGCTGAGCCATGGTCAGAAATACCCCCTGGTCCTCTTCCGGCAGGAACGAGCTTGGCAGGCGCAAGAACAGAAACGCCATGCCGACTACGATCAGCAGGTAGATAACCAGATAACGACCGGTACTGCGAATGATATGGCCCACACTATCGGTGTAGTGATTGGTGCTCTTATCAAACATGCGGTTAAACCAGCCGAAGAAGCCAGTGGTCTTACCGTGGTCGCCTTTTTTAACCGGCTTCAGCATGGTGGCACAAAGTGCCGGAGTCAGGATCAGTGCAACAACGACCGACAGAACCATCGCCGAGACGATAGTGATCGAGAACTGACGATAGATAACACCGGTCGAGCCGCCAAAGAACGCCATCGGAATAAATACCGCTGACAGCACCAGCGCAATACCCACCAACGCGCCCTGAATCTGGCCCATTGATTTACGCGTGGCTTCTTTCGGTGGCAGTCCTTCTTCCACCATCACGCGTTCGACGTTCTCCACCACCACGATGGCGTCATCCACCAATAGCCCGATTGCCAGCACCAGACCAAACATCGTCAGGGTGTTTATCGAATAGCCAAAGGCGTTAATGATGGCAAATGTACCCAGCAGAACTACCGGCACCGCAATCGTTGGGATCAGGGTTGCGCGGAAGTTTTGCAGGAACAGGTACATGACCAGGAACACCAGCACGATAGCTTCAACGAGGGTTTTCACCACTTCATTGATAGAGATCTTAACAAACGGCGTGGTGTCGTACGGGTAAACCACCTGTAGACCAGACGGGAAGAACGGTTCCAGTTCAGCCAGCTGCGCTTTTACCGCGGCAGCGGTATCCAGTGCGTTAGCACCGGTCGCCAGTTTAATCCCCAGACCGGAGGCCGGCTGGCCATTAAAACGGGCAATGATCTCGTAGTTTTCACCGCCGAGTTCGATTTTCGCAACGTCACTCAGGCGAACCTGAGAACCATCCTCGTTGACTTTCAGCAAGATTTTGCCGAACTCATCGGTTGAGGTCAGACGGGTCTGCGCGATAATCGAGGCGTTAAGCTGCTGGCCTTTCACCGGTGGCGTACCACCAAGCTGGCCGGCTGCAACCTGTGAGTTCTGGTTGTTAATAGCGCTAATCACATCAACCGGAGTTAATGCATAGTTGTTCAGCTTGTGCGGATCCATCCAGATACGCATCGCATACTGCGCACCAAACAGCTGAGTATCACCAACGCCGTTAACACGACTGATAGGATCTTTAATGTTGGAGCCAACGTAGTCCGAAATATCGTTCTGCGTCATGCTGCCGTTAGTGTTGATGAAACCTGCCACCATCAAGAAGCTGCTGGACGATTTCTGAACCCTGATCCCCTGTTGCTGAACTTCCTGCGGCAGCAACGGCGTTGCCAACTGCAGTTTGTTCTGCACCTGAACCTGAGCGATATCCGGATCGGTTCCCGATTCAAAGGTAATCGTCAGCGTAACCGTACCTGAGGAGTCACTACTGGAACTCATATACATCTGGCCATCAAGGCCATTCATATTCTGTTCGATTACCTGTGTGACCGAGTCCTGCAAGGTTTTCGCATCCGCACCTGGGTAGGTTGCTGTGATCTCAATCGCAGGTGGAGCAACATTAGGATATTGCTCAATCGGCAGTTTGAGAATCGACAGCGCACCCGCCAGCATAATGATGATGGCGATGACCCATGCAAATATGGGGCGATCGATAAAGAACTTAGCCATGTATCAGCGGCTCCTGTTTAAGACTTGCCTGGTTCAGACTGCTGCTGCGAATCTTGTTTCTTCGCCTCGTCTGAACTCATTTCTTGCGGAGTCACCTTAGCGCCGGGTTTCGCACGCTGAATGCCGGTAACAATCACGCGATCGCCATCCTTCAGGCCTGCAGTCACTAACCACATATTGCCAATCGCCTTCTCAGCGGTCAGCTTGCGCTCTTCCACTTTATTGTCTGCACCAACGATCATCGCGGTAGCTTCACCGGTTGGCGTCCGCGTTACACCTTGCTGTGGAACCAGCAGGGCATTTGGATTGGTACCTTCATCCAGACGTGCACGAACGAACATACCCGGCAGCAAACTTTTGTCAGGGTTAGGGAACATAGCGCGCAGCATAATCGAGCCGGTGGTCTCATCCACGGTAACATCAGAGAATTCTAATGTTCCCGCCTGCGGGTGAGTATTACCATCCTGCGTTAACAGTTTGACGCTGGCTTTGCCGTCAGTCTGTTTCAGTTTGCCGGATTGCAGCTCTTCACGCAGGCGCAGGAAATCACCGCTGGATTGCGTCACATCGACATAGATCGGGTCGAGTTGTTGCACGGTTGCCAGTGCGGTAGTCTGACCGCTCTGCACCAGTGCACCTTCCGTCACTGTCGATTTACCAATGCGTCCGCTAATTGGCGAAGTCACTTTGGTATAGGCGAGATTGATACGCGCGCTTTCGACATTGGCTTTAGCAGCCTGAACTGCGGCAGCAGTCTGGCTCTGGGTCGCAATCGCCTGGTCGTAATCCTGCTGACTGATGTATTTGGTGCCGAGCAGTGGCTTATAGCGTTTCACCGTTACAGCGGCGATTTGCGCGTTTGCCTGAGCCTGCGCGAGGTCGCCCTTAGCGCTGTCATAGGCAGCCTGATAGGTAGCCGGATCGATCTGATACAGCGATTCCCCGGCTTTAATCTCACTTCCCTCAACGAAATTCCGTTTCAAAATAATGCCCGAAACCTGCGGGCGCACTTCTGCAATACGGTAAGATGAGGTTCTTCCCGGTAGGTCAGTAGTAATGGTCAACGGTTCACTTTTCAGGGTGACGATGCCAACTTCTGGTGCTTGTTGCTGGCCGGCTTCCTGGGATTTATTTTCATCACATCCTGTTAGCACTAAGCTGCCTGATAGCATCAGGACGGCCGCCAGAGGCGTTAACCCTCTGTTTTTGTTCATAAATAAACCTCGAGTGTCCGATATCGATTGTTCAATGGATCACAAACCGTTAAACCCATTGCTGCGTTTAAATTATGGTCGTGCTATGTTACATACATTCGCAAATGTATGTAAATCTAACCTTTTGTAAATACCCCACTTATGGCACGAAAAACCAAAGAACAAGCCCTTGAAACGCGGGGCCAAATCATTGATGCGGCAATTGCCCGGTTCTCTGAACATGGTGTCTCTGCAACGTCACTGGCAGATATTGCTCATGCTGCCGGCGTGACACGTGGTGCGATTTACTGGCATTTCAAAAACAAAGCCGACTTACTGAATGAGATTTGGGCGCAGTCTGAGTCCGGAATGGAGGACTTAGAACATGAGTATCAAATAAAATACCCAGGTGATCCACTATCAGTTATGCGCGCAATGCTTAACTATGTCTTTGAGGCAACAGCACGCGACCAGCGCAGAAGGTCACTTATGGAAATCATTTTCCACAAGTGTGAGTTTGTCGGTGAAATGACAACTCTGCAAATGGTGCAGCAAAATTTATATCTGGAATGCTACGAAAAAATTGAAGAAGTCCTGCGCGACTGCATCGGACACCAGCAGTTACCGGCTGACCTTGATACCCGACGCGCGGCGGTAATCATTCGCGGCTACGTCAGCGGTATTATGGAAAACTGGCTGTTTATGCCGGAGAGTTTCGATCTGGCGGCGGATGCGCCACTTTTAGTGGAAACCCTAATCGAAATGCTGACCAGCAGCCCGTCGCTCCGTCAGCCTGCCAATGGCAAATAATCTATGCCTGCGCCAGCTTATTTTCGAAATCGCGTCTGATGATCTCCAGTGCCGCCAGCACCGTTTGCGGTGCCACCTGGTTCTCTTCCAGCAGCATAATCAGATCGACTGCCAGTTTGACCTCATCGGGGGCATTTTCTAAAGACATCCTTCACTCCGTTAAATTCGTAATTTTTTAACCACCAGTAGCATCAGCAGTGAGCCGAGCAGGGCGAACAACAGCGCCCGTGGGTGCAGTTGAGTCAGTGAGCCCCAGCTGAAGTAGCTGCTGATATAGCCGCCAATCAATCCACCGATCATCGCCAGCACCAGCGTCGGAATTAATCCCCCCGGTCGGCCAGGGAAAAATTTACGCACCACAAAACCGGCGAGCAGGCCGATAATAATCCAGCTGACAATTCCCATTGTGCTTCCCCCGATGTCACCAGGCTGTGATTATAGTTAAAAACCCTGTTCACGTTGAGCAATCTCCTGCTCAATCTGCTTCAGCGCCGCACGGCAGCGCTGTAAACGCGCTTCCAGCGCCACCATCTCCTGCTGAATTTTTTGCTGTTGCAGCAGCGTTTCCTGTTGCCCAAGTTGGCGCTCGCGTTCCATCAGCATTGCCAGCAGACGCCGCTCAAATTCATGATGGTCGGCCAGTTTCTGATGCAATTTTTCCGCCGGGCTTTGCTTCACGCCCTCCTGGCTGCGCAGCGTCTGCGTGGCAACCTCACGCTGTAGCGCGCCAGTTTGCAGCACCACCCGTTCTGCCAGCCAGCTGAGACGCTCAGGCTGGGTTCCGGCCACGCACTGTTTTAATTGTGCCAGCGTTTGCTGCACTTCCTGTAGATAATCCCCAAGGCGCGTGCTCTTGCAATAAAACAGCTGATTGTCGAAGCGAGCCCGGCGAGTGCGACGCTCCGCCAGTGGCGAGATGCTACGCGCCAACTGATTGAGCCGCGCATCCAGCTGTTGCAGTAAAAGGGTGGTTTTCATTAAGGTTTCCGGTCACTGTGGTAAAATAATCGCAGTTCGACGTATTCAGGTCACTCTATGCAGCGCATCTTACTCTTGATCATCGGCTGGCTGGCAATTGCGCTCGGCACGCTTGGCGTTATTTTGCCGCTATTACCGACTACGCCGTTTATTCTACTGGCGGCATGGTGTTTTGCACGTTCTTCTCCGCGCTTTCACCACTGGTTACTATATCGCTCATGGTTTGGCGGCTATATTCGTCACTGGCAACAACATCGCGCCCTACCGCCCAAGGCAAAAGGCCGGGCGATACTGTTTATTGTGATTACCTTTGCCGTTTCACTGTGGCTGGTAAAACTGCTGTGGTTACGTGTTCTGCTGGCACTCATGCTCTGCGGATTAATCTGGTTTATGCTGCGCCTGCCGGTGGTTGCGTCAGAGCAAGAAAATCGCTGATGTGGCGGATGATGGTTGCAATTATCCGGCACTTTGCTTAGATTTGAACGTTTTCGTGCGCGGCTCCCCTGTTTGACCCGATCTCTCTCTGCGGCTGTAGACTGCCAGAGAGGTCCGGAGCTGCGCGAGTCAGATTCGTTTTTACCAGGCATAACATTATGACCGCGACTGCGCAGCAGCTTGAATTCCTTAAAGACAGTATCAAAAGCATCCCGGACTATCCTAAGCCGGGCATCCTCTTTCGTGATGTAACCAGCCTGCTGGAAGACCCGAAAGCGTATGCCATCTGCATTGAACTGTTAGTTGATCGCTATCGCAATACTGGCATCACCAAGGTGGTGGGCACCGAAGCGCGTGGTTTCCTGTTTGGTGCACCCGTCGCGCTGGGGCTGGGCGTTGGTTTTGTACCGGTGCGTAAACCGGGCAAATTGCCACGCAAAACCTTCAGTGAAAGCTACGAGCTGGAATACGGCACCGACAGCCTTGAACTGCATTGCGACGCGATTGGCGCCGGCGATGTCGTGCTGGTGGTTGATGACCTGCTGGCAACTGGCGGCACGCTGGAAGCCACGGTGAAACTGATCCGCCGCGCCGGTGGTGAAGTGAAAAACGCCGCTTTTGTGATCAACCTGTTTGATCTGACCGGTGAAGCGCGCCTGAAAGCGATGGGCGTTGACTGCTATAGCTTAGTCAATTTCCCCGGCCACTAAGATCCCAGATACTTCAGGCGGCAGTGGCGTTGGCTGCCGCTCGAATGATATTGGGCATTCTGTACCTACCATCTTCAGCCTCGCTGTAAAACTGCGGCTGTGTTAGCATTAACCTCTGTTTCACTGACAAATTCTGCGAATTAATGAGCTATCAGGTACTTGCCCGCAAGTGGCGTCCACAAGCGTTTACTGATGTTGTCGGTCAGGAGCATGTCCTGACAGCGCTGGCAAATGGCCTGTCGCTCGGCCGCATCCATCACGCTTATCTTTTTTCCGGCACCCGCGGTGTGGGAAAGACCACCATTGCGCGCCTGCTGGCGAAAGGACTGAACTGTGAAACCGGCATTACTGCCACCCCCTGCGGCCAGTGCGATAACTGCCGTGAAATTGAGCAGGGGCGCTTTGTCGATCTGATCGAGATCGATGCGGCTTCACGCACCAAAGTTGAAGACACCCGCGATCTGCTGGACAACGTCCAGTACGCTCCGGCACGCGGGCGTTTTAAAGTTTACCTGATTGACGAAGTGCACATGCTGTCGCGGCACAGTTTCAACGCCCTGTTGAAAACGCTGGAAGAGCCGCCGTCACACGTCAAATTCCTGCTTGCCACGACCGATCCGCAAAAGCTGCCGGTGACTATTCTGTCACGCTGTCTGCAGTTCCATCTGAAAGCATTGGATGTCGAGCAAATTCGCGGCCAGCTGGAGCATGTATTAAAACAGGAAGCGATACCGGCGGAAAACCGTGCTCTGCAGCTGCTGGCGCGTGCCGCCGATGGCAGTATGCGTGATGCGCTCAGCCTGGCCGATCAGGCGATCGCCATGGGACTGGGGCAGGTCAGTACCGAGACGGTTAACGCCATGCTTGGCACGCTCGATGACGAACAGCCACTGGCACTGATTGAAGCGTTAGTGGATGCTGAAGGTCAGCAGATGATGGCGCTGCTGAACCAGGCTGCGTCACGCGGCGTAGAATGGGAAGCGTTGCTGGTTGAAATGTTGCGTCTGCTGCACCGTATTGCGATGTTGCAGCTGTTGCCTTCGGCGATCGGCGACGATCAAGCCGCTATAGAACAGCGGTTGCGCGAGCTGGCCCGAGTGTTGCCACCTGCGGATGTGCAGCTTTACTATCAGACGCTGTTAGTCGGACGTAAAGAGCTGGCGCTGGCACCGGATCGGCGTATGGGCGTTGAAATGACGTTACTGCGCGCGCTGGCGTTTCATCCGCGCCAGGTGATTGCCGAACCGGTATCCCGGCCGGTGATGACGCCGCAAGCTCAGCCACAGCTGAGTGCATCGACCAGCGCGCCGTCACAGCCGCCAGCACCTCATACCGTGCCGGACAGCGCACCGCCGGATAATTTGCCCGATGCTACCAGTCAGCTACTGCAGGCGCGCACCCAACTGATGCGTCAGCAGGGAGCGACCAAAGCAAAAAAGAGTGAGCCGGCGGCGCCAGGTGCGCGGCCGGCAAGTTCGGCACTGGAGCGACTGGCTTCAGTTACCGAGCGCGGTCAGAAGCGACAGCAAGCCGCTGCCGCTGAGGCTGGCGCGGCGGTAAAAAAAGAGGCGTACCGCTGGAAAGCGCTGAACCCGGTCGAGGCGAAGCCGGAGCCGGTCGCCACGCCGAAAGCATTGCGCTCGGCGTTAGAGCACGAGAAAACGCCGGAGCTGGCCAACCGACTGACAGAAGAGTCGCAGCAGCGCGATGCCTGGGCGGCAGAAATTGCCGCAATGACGCTGCCTAAACTCGTCCAGCAGCTGGCATTAAACGCCTGGAAAGAACAGACTGAGCAGGGCGTTTGTCTACACTTACGTGCCGGACAGCGCCACCTTAATTCGCCATCGGCACAGAAAGTGCTGGCGGAAGCATTAAGCCTGGCGGCAGGCCAGACAGTTGAACTGACGATTATCGAAGATGATAATCCTTCGGTGCTAACCCCACTGGAGTGGCGACAGGCAATTTATGAAGAAAAGCTGGCGCAGGCGCGCCAGTCGATAATCGCGGATACTCACATCCAGACCCTGCGTCGGTTTTTTGATGCCGATCTGGATGAAGAGAGTATTCGCCCCGTTTGAACCGCCGCCTAAGCGTATCCGACGATTACGCGGCCTGAGCTGAGAGAGAAGACTATGTTTGGTAAAGCCGGTTTGGGCAACCTGATGAAGCAGGCCCAGCAAATGCAGGACAAAATGGCCCAGGTGCAGGAAGAGATTGCTGCAATGGAAGTTACCGGTGAATCCGGTGCCGGTCTGGTAAAAGTGACCATTAACGGCGCACATAACTGCCGTCGTGTTGAAGTCGATCCAAGCTTGCTGGAAGATGACAAAGACATGCTGGAAGATCTGGTCGCTGCGGCATTCAACGACGCGGCGCGCCGTGTTGGTGAAGCGCAGAAAGAGAAAATGGCAGCAGTTTCCAGCGGAATGCAGTTGCCGCCGGGCTTTAAGATGCCATTCTGATGCAAACCAGCCCGCTCCTCGAAACACTGATGGAGTCGCTGCGCTGTTTACCCGGTGTCGGGCCTAAATCAGCGCAGCGCATGGCATTCCAGCTGTTGCAGCGCGATCGCAGCGGCGGAATGCGGCTGGCGCAGGCGCTGACCCGCGCGATGTCTGAAATCGGTCACTGTAAGGATTGCCATACTTTTACCGAGCAGGACATTTGCACCATCTGCGCCAATCCGCGACGTCAGCAGAATGGTCAGATCTGCGTGGTGGAAAGCCCGGCTGATATTCACGCCATTGAGCAAACCGGCCAGTTTGGCGGTCGCTACTTTGTGCTGATGGGCCATCTTTCACCGCTGGACGGTATCGGCCCTAATGATATCGGACTGGATCGCCTTGAACAGCGACTGGAACGTGAAACTCTTCAGGAAGTGATTCTTGCTACCAATCCGACGGTAGAAGGTGAGGCGACTGCTAACTATATTGCGGAGCTTTGCGGGCAGTATGGTGTCGATGCCAGCCGCATCGCTCACGGTGTACCGATGGGTGGCGAACTGGAAATGGTCGATGGCACCACCCTGTCACACTCGCTGGCGGGACGTCAAAAGATTAAATTCTGAACATTTGCAGGTACGGCGTAATCGTGCCTGCTTGAAAAGTTTTATTTCATCCCCATCTCCTCCTCAACATTCAATAAACCTGATTTGTTGAGGTATCAATGACCATGAAAGGACAAGAGACACGTGGCTTCCAGTCAGAAGTAAAACAGCTTCTGCATTTGATGATCCACTCCCTCTATTCAAATAAAGAAATCTTCCTGCGCGAGCTGATCTCCAACGCTTCAGATGCTGCGGACAAGCTGCGTTTCCGCGCGCTCTCTTCCCCTGAACTGTATGAAGGTGATGGCGAGCTGCGGGTCCGGGTTTCGGTGAACAAGGAGCAACGTACCATTACGCTGAGCGATAACGGTATTGGTATGCGTCGTGATGAAGTCATTGAAAACCTGGGGACGATTGCCAAATCTGGCACCAAATCTTTCCTCGAGTCGCTCGGTTCCGACCAGGCGAAAGACAGCCAACTGATTGGTCAGTTTGGTGTCGGTTTCTACTCGGCGTTTATCGTGGCGGATAAAGTCTCGGTGCGCACCCGTGCGGCCGGTGCTGCTGCCGATGAAGGGGTATTCTGGGAGTCGGAAGGTGAGGGTGACTACACCATTGCTGATATCGAAAAAGCCGATCGTGGCACCGAAATCACTCTGCATCTGCGTGAAGGCGAAGATGAGTTCCTTGATGCGTGGCGCGTGCGTGGCATTATCAGCAAATACTCTGACCACATTGCTCTGCCGGTAGAGATTGAGACGCACAACGAAGAAGACGACACCACCCACTGGGAAAAAATCAACAAAGCGCAGGCGTTATGGACGCGTAATAAGTCCGACGTCAGCGACGACGAATACAAAGAGTTCTACAAGCATATTGCCCACGACTTTACCGATCCGGCGGCCTGGAGCCACAACCGCGTCGAGGGCAAGCAAGAGTACACCAGCCTGCTGTATATTCCGGCACAGGCACCGTGGGATATGTGGAACCGCGATCATAAGCATGGCCTGAAACTGTATGTTCAGCGCGTGTTTATCATGGATGACGCTGAGCAGTTTATGCCGAACTACCTGCGCTTTGTGCGTGGACTGATCGACTCCAACGACCTGCCGCTGAACGTGTCTCGTGAAATCCTGCAGGACAGCCGTATCACCCAGAACCTGCGCAGTGCGCTGAGTAAGCGTGTGTTGCAGATGCTGGAGAAAATGGCGAAGGATGATGCGGAAAAATATCAGCAGTTCTGGCAGCAATTTGGCCTGGTCCTGAAAGAAGGCCCGGCAGAAGATGCCAGCAACGGTGAAACTATCGCTAAACTGCTGCGCTTTGCTTCAACCAGCAGTGAAGGTTCAGCGCAGACCGTGTCGCTGGAAGACTACGTCAGCCGGATGGTTGAAGGTCAGGATAAAATTTACTACATCACTGCCGACAGCTATGCAGCGGCGAAAAGCAGCCCGCACCTTGAGGTGTTCCGCAAGAAGGGCATCGAAGTCCTGTTGCTTTCAGACCGCATTGACGAATGGATGATGAGCTACCTGACTGAGTTTGACGGTAAGTCCTTCCAGTCGGTCAGCAAGGCGGACGATTCTTTAAGCAAGCTGGCTGATGAAGAGAGCGACGAGCAGAAAGAAGCGGAAAAAGCGCTGGAGCCGTTTATCGAGCGGGTGAAAACCTTGCTTGGCGAACGAGTGAAAGAAGTGCGCCTGACCCATCGTCTGACTGATACGCCGGCAATCGTGACTACCGAAGCCAACGACATGAGTACCCAAATGGCGAAACTGTTTGCCGCGGCGGGGCAGGCGGTGCCGGAAGTGAAGTATCTGTTTGAGATCAATCCGGATCACGCGCTGGTGAAACGCGCTGCCGACACGCAGGACGAAGCGCGCTTTGCCGAGTGGATCGAGCTGTTGCTGGATCAGGCGCTGTTTGCTGAGCGCGGTACGCTGGACGATCCAAACCAGTTTATCCGCCGGATGAATCAGCTGCTGATTGCCTGAGGCCGGTTGTAAAGCGGCGGCGTTTTCGCCGCCCATGCCCGGAGGTGGCATCCTGCATGTCATCATAACCGGATCTGAAGGCGGCTAAGGCCGCCTTTTTTACTCTGCGCCAGCCGCTTCAGCCAGTAACCAGCGGCGAAAAATCACAATGTCCGGCTCATCTTCCCTTGCCTGCTTCACCATCATCCAGGTGGCACGAGCCATCGCAGTGAATCCCACCGGCGCAATCAGCGTGCCATCTTCCAGCTCTTTTTTTACCAGAATCCGTGGCGTAATCATCAGGCCTAATCCGTTGCGCGCCGCCTGAATACCGAGCGTCAGGTTATCGAAATATCTGCCAGCCCAGAAGTCTCCGCGTGCGCCGCTTTTTTCCGCCCATTCAGCCCAGGCATGACGCTTGGTATCGGCATGCAGCAGTGGCAGGGTGGTGAAATCGGTGTCGAAGTCGACCTGCCGATCAAAATCGGCTGAGCAAACCGGGCCAATATAATCAACGGTAATCAGCGTAGTGGCAATATCCTGATGAGTGGTCTGCTCGTGGCTTAGAATCAGCACGTCAGTCTGATCGCTGCGCACTTTATCAATATCCATATGCGTCTGAAAATTAAGAGCAATATTGGGGTGCTGCCGGCTGAAATCACTGATGCGTGGGATCAGCCACTGGGAAAGAAAACTGGGGGCACTGGATACCGTCAGGCTGCTGCTGGTGCGTTGCGATATTTTCTCACAGGTGATTTCAATTTCGTTAAATGCCTGCGTACAGGTTTTCTTCAGGCGCTCGCCGTCTGCTGTCAGCTGAACCCGACCATTCGCCCTGATAAACAACGGTTTACCCAGCCACTCCTCCAGCTGTTTGATCTGATGGCTGACGGCGCTGTGGGTAACATTCAGTGACTGAGCCGCAAGGCTGAAGCTGTTGTGCAGTGCCGCCTGCTGAAAATAACGCAGTGCGCGTAATGAGGGAAGTCCCGCCATTGATGACTACCTGTTAGAAAAACTAACAAGAAGTGTCTGTTTATATCATTTCAAAGTCCAGCTGCAATTTCATACTCTTGGCGACGGAAGTTAACGAAACACGGCGAGAATAAGCCGTGGCCGCTAATTACTTCGCCAGCACCGGGGAATCAGTAACGTGCTTTCTGGCACTGCTGGCCGCAAAAAAATAACAACCATGCACTCTCTCCGCGGCTGCACACAGCAATCAGCCGCAAAGCAGTTTTTTACCGGCAAGAGTTAATCAATAATGGATAAATCCTCGCTCTCTCCTTTGCGGCAAAAAATTGCAGATGCATCGTCCGAAAAGGACGCAAAGACGCTGCACAATCAGCTGCGCCAGGCCCTTTCCCGCCTGTATAAGCTGGAAAATCACGATCTCTTTTTTGTGAAATCAGTCACAGCCGGACGGGTGATCTTATCGCATCTGTTTCATAAGCAGGAGGTGGCGCGCTGTGTGGCGCGACAAACCAGCCAGCTGCCAGCCAGTGAACTGTTGAACCACCGCACCGCACGTCTTGGCGAACCGGGAAAAGTGCCGATGATCACCCATGTAAATCCCCGCACCGGTAAGGTCAACAGCCTGCGCGGCTGTGAGGGAAAGGGAGTGGTCGATGCCTCCGACAGTTTTGCCACCTCGCTGCATGAGGAGCTGGTGCGCGACAGCGCTATTTTTATTACGCCACTTCACCGGCATGCTTCGTTGTCGTCTGGCCTGGCGATGATTGCGCTGCGCACCACCGCCTTCAGTACCCTGATGCGCAGTGAACTGCGGCTGTTTGAAGCCTCAACGGTTCCGGCGAGGCCGCTGGCCGATGCGCTAGGGATAATACGCAGCAGTCACTGGCAGCCGTATAATCTGGCGTAGCTGAAAGCGCACGCTGAATAAAACGGATAAATGCAGTGACGATAAACACGCCAACCCCCGAAGGTGTTACCGAGAACAAGCTTGTTAAGTTGCTGTAATAATGATGGATTTATCTATTAATTCACAATATGGCAGCATAAATGTTACTGCCGCTTAACTGCCCGCTTTCTTGTGGATACCTGGGCTTAATGGTATGTTCTTGGCCTTATTAGTTAGATCAATGCGATTCGCAAGGGGATTTACGCAATGCGTATTATTCTGCTCGGCGCTCCGGGCGCAGGAAAAGGTACTCAGGCTCAGTTCATTATGGAGAAATACGGCATTCCGCAAATCTCCACCGGTGACATGTTACGTGCAGCAGTCAAAGCTGAAAGTGAGCTGGGTAAACAAGCCAAAGAGATTATGGATGCTGGCAAGCTGGTGACCGATGAGCTGGTCATTGCGCTGGTTAAAGAGCGAATTGCGCAGGATGATTGCCGTAACGGTTTTCTGCTCGACGGCTTCCCGCGTACCATTCCACAAGCTGATGCTATGAAAGAAGCCGGCATCAAAGTGGATAACGTGCTGGAGTTCGCCGTACCTGATGAACTGATCGTTGAGCGTATTGTGGGTCGCCGTGTGCATGCGCCATCAGGCCGCGTTTACCACGTCACCTTCAATCCACCGAAAGAAGAAGGCAAAGACGACGCGACCGGCGAAGAGCTGACCACGCGTAAAGACGATCAGGAAGAGACCGTGCGTAAGCGCCTGGTGGAATACCATCAGATGACTGCTCCGCTGATTGCTTATTACAGCAAAGAAGCGGCAGCCGGTAACACCGCTTACCACAAAATTGACGGCACGCGCAAAGTGTCTGAAGTCAGCGCCGAGCTGGCAAAAATCCTCGGTTAATCGTTTCTGGGCCGGGTTTCACCTGGCCCTTTTGCAGCAATCGGTTCATCCCCCGCAATTTTTAGCTACAATCATTCTCGTTTTCATTTATACCCACCTTTATGCCAATAAAAGGAATAAAAATGAGGCAAGATAAACCCGGCGTATTGCTGGTAAATCTCGGCACGCCTGATGCGCCAACCGCCGCTGCGGTAAAGCGCTACCTGAAACAATTTCTTAGCGATCCGCGCGTTGTTGATACGCCGCGCTGGTTGTGGTGGCCGCTCCTTAACGGCGCGATCCTGCCGATTCGCTCTCCGCGCGTGGCAAAGCTGTACGCTTCGGTATGGATGGATGACGGTTCTCCGCTGCTGGTTTACAGCAAACGTCAGCGTGACGCGCTGGCAGCCCGTCTGGATATGCCGGTTGCGCTCGGCATGAGCTACGGTAATCCCAGCCTGAAAAGCGCGGTGGACAGCCTGATGCAGCAGGGCGTCACGCGCCTGATCGTGCTGCCGCTCTATCCGCAATTCTCCTGCTCGACCGTAGCGGCGGTGTGGGATGGCTTAACCAAAGTGTTTGCCGGCTACCGTTCGCTACCGGACGTGCAGTTTATCCGCGATTATGCCACTCATCCTGGCTACATTGCCGCGCTGAAGGCGTCGGTGGAACGCTCTTTTGCTGCCCACGGTAAACCCGATCTGCTGGTGATGTCTTTTCACGGCATTCCACAGCGTTTTGCCGACGAAGGTGATGATTATCCGCAGCGCTGCCACGATACGGCCGATGCACTGGCGGCGGCGCTGGGACTGGGTCCGAACGAAGTGATGTTGACCTTCCAGTCGCGCTTCGGTCGCGAACCCTGGTTAACGCCGTATACCGATGAAACGCTGAAAGGTTTACCGGCTAAGGGCATTAAGCATATTCAGATTATGAGCCCTGGCTTCTCAGCAGACTGCCTGGAAACGCTGGAAGAGATTAGCGAACAGAACCGTGAATTCTTTATGCATGCTGGTGGTACGCAGTTTGAATATATTCCGGCGCTAAATGATGACGCCGAACATATCGATATGATGGTGGATTTAGTCAACCGCCAGCGTTAATCACTCTGGCTAAGTGGGGCCGTGAATATGTTATGATTCACGGCCTGAATTCTTCCAAAGTTATTAATCATGAAATTTCCCGGCAAACGTAAATCCAAACACTACTTCCCCGTTAGCGCACGCGATCCGTTACTGCAACCTCAACTCCAGCCAGAAAATGAAAACGGCAGCAGCTGGGTAGTGGGTATCGATCAGACGCTGGTGGATATCGAAGCCAAAGTGGATGATGCTTTTGTCGCGCGTTATGGTCTCAGCGCCGGTCACTCGCTGGTGATTGACGATGACGTTGCTGAAGCGCTGTACAGCGAGCTGATGCGCGAGCAGTTAATCAGCCATCAGTTTGCCGGTGGCACCATCGGTAACACCCTGCATAACTACTCGGTGCTGGCGGATGACCGCTCGGTGCTGCTGGGTGTGATGTGCAGCAACGTGCAGATTGGTGGCTATGCCTATCGCTACCTGTGTAACACCTCCAGCCGTACCGATCTCAACTACCTGCAAGGCGTCGATGGTGCGATTGGCCGCTGCTTTACCCTGATTGGCGATAACGGTGAGCGGACCTTTGCCATCAGCCCGGGGATGATGAATCAGCTGCGCGAGGAGAATATTCCGGAACAGGTGATCGCCGGTGCTTCTGCGCTGGTGCTGACTTCTTACCTGGTGCGCTGCAAGCCGGGTGAGCCGATGCCGGCTGCCACCATGAAAGCGATTGAATATGCGAAAAAGCATAATGTGCCGGTGGTTCTGACGCTCGGCACCAAATATGTGATTGCCGATAACCCACAGTTCTGGCGCGACTTCCTGCGCGACCACGTATCTATTGTGGCGATGAATGAAGATGAAGCGCAGGAGCTGACCGGCCTCAGCGATCCGCTACTGGCGTCAGATAAGGCACTGGACTGGGTTGACCTGGTATTATGTACCGCCGGGCCAAACGGGCTGTATATGGCAGGTTTTACCGAGGATGAAGGCAAACGCAAGACCAATCATCCGCTGCTGCCGGGGGCAATTGCCGAGTTTAACCAGTATGAATTCAGCCGTGCGATGCGCCATCAGGATTGTCAGCAGCCGCTGCGCATTTTCTCGCATATCGCTCCCTATATGGGCGGCCCTGAGAAGATAATGAATACCAACGGGGCAGGGGATGGAGCGCTGGCGGCGTTACTGCACGATATTACCGCCAACAACTATCACCGGACCAATGTGCCGAATTCCAGCAAGCATGCACGCAGTTATCTGACCTACTCCTCGCTGGCACAAGTATGTAAGTACGCTAATCGCGTCAGCTATCAGGTGTTAAATCAGCACTCACCACGCCTGACGCGGGGATTGCCGGAACGTGAAGACAGCCTGGAAGAGTCTTACTGGGAAAGGTAACTACCGGTTAATTCAGTGAATGGGCGGCTAAATGCCGCCCATATTGCTTTATAGCGATTAAATTGGGCACTGCTGGGGTTGCGGCTCGGTTTCCAGGTCCAGCTTAAGCATATTCAACATGCTGTTAGCGATTTCACGCTCGCCCATCACCACGCGATCGGCTCCGCGCTCCATGATGTATTCCACTTCATCGTCGTAATGCGCACGGGCAATAATCTCGATATTAGGGCGCTTTTCGCGAGCGGCGGTGACGATCTCTCCGGCTTCATAACCATTTGGAATTGTCAGTAACAACCAGCGGGCACAATCCAGCCGCGCCAGTTCCATGGTGTCGGCGCGCGCCGCATTGCCCAGCACCGCTTTGATTCCCTGTTCACGCAACGCCTCGACGCGTGGCCGGGAGTTTTCAACCACCACAATCGGTACGCCAGCTTCAATCAGGCGCGAGCCAAGCAGGCTGCCGACGCGCCCGTAGCCGACCACCAGCGCGTGATTACACAGGTCGACCGGAATCTGTTTCTCATCTTCGATGGCTTCTTCCATTGTCTGTTCATCGATGGTTTCTGTTTTTTCCAGAAAACGCTCCAGCAGGGTAAACAGAATCGGGTTGAGCATAATCGACAGAATCGCCGCTGCCAGCACCAGATTACGCCCCTCTGCTGAGAGAAGATTGAGAGAAATACCCAGTCCAGCCAGAATAAAGGCGAACTCGCCGATTTGTGCCAGACTTGCCGAAATGGTCAGCGCGGTACGACGCGAGTGTCCAAACAGTGTCACCAGGAAATAGGCAACGATGGATTTGCCGAGCACGATAATGGCCAGCGCACCAAGAACCGCCAGCGGCTCCTGTACCAGAATCATCGGGTCAAACAGCATACCAACCGAGACGAAGAACAGCACCGCAAACGCATCGCGCAGCGGCAGCGTATCGTGGGCAGCACGGTGGCTCAGCTCTGACTCATTCAGCACCATACCGGCAAAGAAGGCGCCCAACGCGAAGGAGACATCAAAGAATTCAACGGCGCCAAAGGCAATACCCAGCGCCAATGCTAATACTGCGAGAGTGAACAGCTCACGTGAACCGGTAGCGGCGCTTTTTGCCAGAATCCATGGTACTACGCGGCGGCCAACCACCATCATCAGCACCATAAATGCCACCACTTTACCGATGGTCAGCACCAGATCCCACGCCAGCATTGAGATACTGGCATTGCCTTGCTCCAGCATACCGGCAATAGCAGGCAGCAGAACCAGGGTTAATACCATGACCAGGTCTTCAACAATCAGCCAGCCAATGGCAATTTGACCGCGCTGGCTGTCAATTAACTGACGTTCTTCCAGCGCGCGCAGTAACACCACGGTACTGGCGGTGGAGAGACAGAGGCCAAACACCAGGCCGGTCATCAGCGACCAGCCCATACTCCACGACAGCGCCATACCCAACAGAGTGGCGACCGCAATCTGCGCAATAGCGCCGGGAATGGCGATGGATTTGACGGACATTAAATCTTTAAGCGAGAAGTGCAGACCAACACCAAACATCAGCAGAATAACGCCGAGTTCAGCCAGCTCCGGGGCGAGGTTGGTGTCAGCGACGAAGCCTGGCGTAAAAGGGCCAGCCAGTACCCCTGCTAACAAATACCCGACTAACGGCGAGATGCGCAGGCGGTTGGCCAGCATGCCAAGGAGGAAGGCAAGAACCAGGCCTCCGACAATTGTCGTGATAAGCGGTGTGGTGTGATGCATGCCTGTCTCCTTGTGTCTCCCGGAATAACTGAAGCTGTAACGGCATCAGGCGCGGATGGGCGGCGAATACCAACCCTGCATCGCGGTGGGTAATCTGACCGCCTTGCTGCATATTCAGTCACTACGGGTGTATGCAAATGTGTCCGGTTGTAAGCATTAAGTTTATTGCATATTTCAGACGCGCGCTTGTCAATAATGGTGATAATTGCAAAAAATATGAAAAATCAGTGAAAACCCGTCAATGAGTGAGATTTCTGCCACTCATCATAATTCAGACTATATATTATCACGCTGAGGTGCGACGCAATTCACAGATATCCATAGCACTGGCAGGCTATTTTCGCCGATTATCCGGCAGGAAAGCCGTCAGAATGCCAATAAGTGGCAGATAAGCACAGATTTGGTAGACCAACTCAATGCTGGTGCGATCGGCAACCAGACCTAACACTGCGGCACCCAGCCCGCCCATCCCAAAAGCAAAGCCAAAGAACAGGCCGGAAACCATGCCGATGCGTCCCGGCATCAGCTCCTGCGCGTACACCAGAATGGCGGAAAAGGCCGAGGCGAGAATCAGACCAATAATCACGCTCAGGATGCCGGTCCACGCCAGCGAAGCGTGGGGCAACAGCAGGGTAAAGGGTGCAACGCCGAGGATTGAACCCCAGATAACGTATTTACGGCCAATCTTATCGCCCAGCGGCCCGCCAATTACCGTACCGGCGGCTACCGCAAACAGAAAGGCGAACAGGTGGAACTGTGCATCCTGTACTGACAGGCCAAATTTATGGATCAGATAAAAGGTGTAATAACTGCTGATACTGGACAGATAAAAATATTTAGAGAAGATCAGCAGCAGCAGAATGCTGACCGCCAGCACCACTTTCTTACGCGGCAGCGGATTGATAATTACGCTGACCGGACGGCTTTTCGCCACCCGATTCTGATGCTGATACCAGCGGCTAATCTGCAACAGCACCACAATCGCCAGCAGCGCCGCCAGCGTAAACCAGGCAACGTTACCTTTACCGTAAGGGGCGATAATCAATGCAGCCAGCAGCGGCCCGAGTGAACTGCCGAGATTACCACCGACCTGAAACAGCGACTGTGCCAGACCGTGACGTCCGCCGGATGCCATACGCGCCACCCGGGAAGATTCCGGGTGAAACACCGACGAACCGGTGCCAACCAATGCGGCGGCCAGCAAGATTAATGGGAAGTTATGCGCCATTGCCAGCAATATCAGGCCGGAAAGGGTAAAACCCATACCAATCGGCAATGACCAGGGCTGAGGATGCTTATCGGTAAAATGACCAATCAGCGGCTGAAGCAGCGAGGCTGTGACCTGAAAAGTCAGAGTTATCAGCCCGATTTGCACAAAACTGAGTGAAAACTCACTGCGCAGCAGCGGATAAATCGCCAGAATCAGCGACTGAATCATATCATTTAATAAATGCGCCAGGCTGATGGCACCCAGCACGCCAAAAGCGGTGCGTGGGGATGCCGCCGGAGTTGCAGAAACCGTTTGATCGCTTGCCATAAATTAACCTGATTTCGTTAGAATTTTTTTGTGTCTCGCGGGATATTCAACCGGGTTACCCGACAGATTGCAATCACTGAAACCGTGATCGCTAACATATCTATAACAATCCTGACTGGGTGCGGTAATCAAATTGCGGGATAATAAGTCACCAGGAGTAAAAAATTGAAAGCATTGATGTTATCGCACGCGGCGACTTACACTGGCGCGATGACCAGATGGCGTTGCAGACAAGGAGATTGATTTTGCGTTTCACTACCAAAGCCTTACCGGGCATTTTATTGTTGTCATTAATGGCGACGCCATTGCTGGCGCAGGCGTGGGAAAAAGACCGCAGCTATAAGTTCACCGTACTGCACACCAACGATCACCACGGGCGTTTCTGGAATAACGATCGCGATGAGTATGGCCTCGCGGCACAGAAAACCCTGGTCGACAGTATTCGTTACGATGTGCAGGCGCACGGGGGGTCGGTACTGATCCTCTCCGGCGGAGATATTAATACCGGCGTGCCGGAGTCCGATTTACAGGACGCTGAACCTGATTTTCGCGGCATGAACCTGATTGGTTATGATGCGATGGCGATCGGTAATCATGAGTTTGATAATCCGCTGTCGGTATTGCGTCAGCAGCAAAAGTGGGCCAAGTTTCCGCTGCTGTCTGCCAATATTTATCAGAAAAGCAGCGGCGAGCGCCTGTTTCAGCCTTACGCGTTATTTAACCGTTCTGGACTGAAAATCGCGGTTATCGGCTTAACCACCGACGACACCGCCAAAATCGGCAATCCGGAATACTTCACCGATATGGAGTTCCGTAAGCCTGCTGCGGAAGCAAAAGCCGTGGTAGAGGCGCTGCGCGCCAGTGAAAAGCCGGATGTGATTATTGCGGCGACCCATATGGGCCATTACGACAATGGTCATCATGGTTCAAATGCCCCGGGTGATGTTGAAATGGCACGCGAGCTGCCGACAGGCTATCTCGATATGATCGTCGGCGGTCATTCGCAGGATCCGGTCTGTATGGCAAAAGACAATGTTAAACAGGCTGACTATGTGCCCGGCACGCCGTGCGTACCGGATCAGCAAAACGGCACCTGGATCGTGCAGGCTCATGAGTGGGGCAAATATGTTGGTCGGGCAGATTTCACTTTCCTCAACGGCAAGCTGACGATGGATCACTATCAGCTGATCCCGGTTAACCTGAAGCATAAAGTCAAAAACAGTGATGGCACTGAGACTTGGGTGAACTATACCCAGCCAATCGAAAAACATCCGGGGATGATGAAATTACTGACGCCTTTCCAGAAAAAAGGCGAGGCACAGCTTGGCGTGAAGATCGGTAGCGTGAATCAGCATCTGGAAGGCGATCGCAGCAAAGTACGCTTTGTTCAGACTAACCTGTCGCGGGTGATCCTTGCCGGACAGATCGATCGCACCAACGCGGATTTTGCCGTGATGAGCGGAGGTGGCGTGCGTGATTCCATCGAAAAGGGCGATATCACCTATAAAGATGTGCTGAAGGTGCAGCCGTTTGGCAATACCCTGACTTATGTCGATATGAAAGGTAGCGATGTCGAAAAGTATCTGGCGGTGGTCGCCAATATGCAGGTCGATTCCGGAGCCTATGCGCAATTTGCTAATGTCAGTCTGGTTGCCGACGGTAAAGGCGTCAGCGAGGTCAAAATCAAAGGTGAGCCGTTGCAGCAGGACAAAACTTACCGCATGGCGTTACTCAGCTTTAACGCGACCGGCGGTGACGGTTATCCGGTGGTCAGCAATCTGGCAAGTTACGTTAATACCGGTTTTGTTGATGCGGAAGTATTGAAACAGTATATCGAGCAACATTCACCGCTGGATGCGGAGAAATATGCACCGAAGGGCGAAATTGTTTATAAAACAGTAAACTGACGCGTTTTATTGCACGGGCGGCGATTTCGTCGCCCGTGACATGGCGTTGCGGTTCTCAGGCCTGACACTCGCGCTTCGCCATCACCTTCTGACGTAAGGTGTCATACGCCCAGTTATAGACCACGGTGTACGGCAGGAAGAACAGGAAAAAGCCCACTTCAACCAGAAACGCTTCCCACAAGGTGGCATTCAGCATCCATGCGGCGATCGGCAAGCCAATAGCGATAAAACCGCCTTCAAATCCCAGCGCATGCATAATACGAATACCCAGGCCGCGTTTCACCACGCCCGGTGGACACAAGCGATCAAAACCGGCGTTGTAAATCATATTCCACAGCATGGCCACGGTCGATAACATGATCGCCAAAGCACCCATCTGAAACAGCGGTTTATCCATAATCCAGGCAGCCAGTGGCGCAACGATTGCGATCGCCAGCACCTCAAAGCCTGCAGCATGTAAAAAACGTTCTTTCAGTGTTCTGGTACGCATATCCACTCCTTAATAAGTTCTGATGGCGATTATCATCGTTTTTATTGGTAATATAAAATGAGTATCCATCGATAAAAGCGATAGTTTGCCATGCGTTACTCTCCTGAATCACTCGAAGCATTTGTACAAACCGTTGAAAGCGGCTCTTTTTCGGCGGCGGCGCGCGCGTTACGTAAAAGTCAGTCAACCGTCAGCACCGCCGTGGCTAATTTAGAAACCGATCTCGGCTTTGCGCTATTTAACCGCGAGGCGCGCCAGCCGGTGCTGACTGAGGAAGGGCGACGGGCGCTGGCACAGGTGCAGGAAATTCTGGCGGCCAGTTCGCGTCTGGATGAGCTGGCGGTGCGGCTGGCTGGCAACGTTGAGCCGCGGCTCAGCCTGGCGATCTCCGACTTCTGGCAGGCGGATCACCATGAATCACTGCTGAAGCGTTTTGCGGCACGTTATCCGGCAATTGAGTTTGAATGCATGATTGCTGAAGATGTCGATGTTATCGATCAGCTACAGGTTGGCCGCGTTCATGTCGGCGTGGTGCGAGTGCAGCCTAAACTGCCGCTGGAAATTGCTTCCTCGCGCCTACAGGTTAAGGCACAGATGGCGATCTATATTCATCAGCAGCATCCACTGGCACAACAGCGCCTGGTGACGCAAAGTCAGCTCGACGGCGAACGTCAGTTGCGGCTGAATACCTGGGCACCGAGTTTGCACCCGCGCACTTCGGCAACGGCGGCGGTGTGGTATGCGCATTCCTATCTGTTTTTGCTGGAGATGGCGGAGCAGGGCTTTGGCTGGAGCATTCTGCCGCGCTGGCTGGTGGAGCAGTTTGGTCACCAGGTCTTGACCGAGCTGCCGGTAAACGGCTGGCCGCAGAGTATTGAGGTGGATGCGGTGTGGTCAAAACGCTCGCCGCCTGGTCCGGCCGGACGCTGGATGATCGACCAGCTTTGCGCCCAGCGGTAAAATTAATCTCGGCGCGCGATATCAGCCAGTCGGGCATTAAGCAGCGACACCAAATCGCTGGCGGCCAGCTCGATATCCAGCCCGCGCTTACCGCCGGAAATATAGATAGCTGGCCAGCCGGTCGCCAGGTGATCAACTACTGTTGGCAGTCGCTTCTTCTGGCCCAGCGGGCTAATGCCGCCAACCAGATAACCCGTTACGCGTTGCGCAATCTGTGGATCGGCCATTTCCACTTTTTTTGCGCCCAGCGCTTTAGCGACCTTTTTCAGATCCAGCTGGCTCGAAACCGGCGTTACCGCCACCGCGAGGTTTTTTGCATCGCCGTCCATCGCCACCAACAGGGTTTTATACACCTGTTCGGCATTCAGATTTAGCTTACGTACAGCCTCATCACCAAAGTGAGTGTCATCACTGTCATGTTGGTAGGGATGCAGAGTGAAGGCGACTTTCTGTTTTTCCAGTAGTTTAACCGCCGGGGTCATTTTTCGATCCTTTTTAGAAAAGTCTCATAGTCACTGATGAAGAAAAGTGCTGGCGAAATTCCAGGCTTTGAGCGACAATCGCCGTCCCATCAGCAAGTCAATTGTTGGTGGATAACCAAAATCATAAAAAAATTCCTCTTTGACGGGCCGATAGCAATATTGGCCTTTTTTTTATCTGCCTTTCAGCAAATCCGGCAAATTTCCCTCGCCATACAGATGCAGTGCCCCGACCGCCACCACGTATCGGCCCGCCGGTAAGCGGTGCAGCGCTTCGCACCAGCGCAGATTGCGCTGATTCATTAACACATCATTCAGTTCGCTACAGAAGGTGGTCGGCAGCGCCACCTGGTTCTGCGCCGGAGGCGTCTCCAGCCACCAGCTCACCATGGTCTGCAACAGGCGGGCATTGGTATGCCAGTGTTGCAGGGTATCGGTCAGCAGCGGCAGACCGTTGTCCGGCAGGGTTTTCAGCAGTTCCAGCTGCTCGTCCGGGCCTTCCAGCTCTGTCACTGTCAGCTGCTGCTGTTTTGCTGCCTGCAACAGTTGGTAATCAATACCATAATCCGGGCGCAGGCCCAGTTGCTGCGCCTGCTGTGCCTGCAACATCAGCGCCACCTGCCAGCCGGGCAGTGAGGCGATCATTTCGACATCAATTGACAGCTCTTCGCACAGCCGCTTCAGCGTTTGCATGTTTTCGGCTGAAAGGCGCTGCTCCAGCGGCGGATGCGATTCGCTGTGGGCGAAGGGCGAGACGCCGCCGGTAATATCCGCTTCGACAATCAGCGCATCCGCTTTACTCAGACGCTGCAACAGCGTGGCGGGCAGCGGCATCATATCGCGGGTGCCCATATGGATGCTGCCGACCAGATGCAGTTGCCGCTCACCAGGCAGCAAAATATCCAGCGCCGGGTACGCGTATTCCACCGGAGAAAGCTCTCTGAACAGTGAGGCCACTTTACGCAGCAATTTGCCCATTTTTCCGCCTTATGCAATCAAACAATTTATGCTAGCGGTTTAACTGTATGATGAACAGAGGAGATCTGTAAGCTCATGCTTTTGGTGGCTGATAACGCAGCAGGCGATTGGCGTTGCTGACCACGGTAATAGAGGATAGCGCCATCGCCGCACCAGCAACCACCGGACTCAGTAATGTACCGGTCAGCGGATACAGCACGCCCGCCGCAATCGGGATACCCAATGAGTTATAAATAAAGGCACCCAGCAGATTTTGCTTCATATTGCGTAATGTGGCTTTGGCAATCGCCAGCGCATCAGCCACGCTGTTTAGATCATGCCGCATCAGGGTAATGGAGGCGGTTTCAATCGCCACATCGCTGCCGCCGCCCATCGCTATACCGACATCCGCCTGCGCCAGCGCCGGGGCGTCATTAATACCATCGCCGATCATTGCCACCTGACGACCTTGCTGCTGCAAACGGATAATCGCCTGCGCTTTGCCATCCGGTAACACACCGGCAATCACCTCATCAATGCCCGCCTGGCGCGCAATGGCATGCGCCGTCGCCGGATTATCACCGGTCAGCATAATCAGTCGATAGCCAAGCTGATGCAGGCGTTTCAGCGCATCGGCGCTGGTGGCACGCAGCGGATCGCGAATGGCCATTACCGCGACCAGTTTGCCATCGGCTGCCAGCATCACCGGTGTAGCACCGCTTTCAGCCAGTGAAGCAATCGACTCATCCGCCTGATCGGTGGCGATTTGATGCTGTTGCATCATGGCATGATTGCCCACCAGCACTTTGATGCCGTCAATTATGCCGCTCACGCCCTGGCCAGGGATTGTACGAAATTGCTCAGTTGCAGGCAGCGACGTTGCACCGGCGCGTTCTGTGATGGCGCGCGCCAGTGGATGATTTGATCCCTGTTCCAGCGCCGCCGCCCAGCGCAGCGCCTGTGACTGTTCAGCCTGATTATAGGTGAGAATATCCGTGACTCGCGGCGCGCCTTCGGTCAGCGTACCGGTTTTATCAAATACCAGCGTATCGAGACTGCTGGCGCGTTGCAGCGCATCGGCATCGCGCACCAGCACGCCGAATTCGGCGGCGCGGCCAACGCCGGAAATAATCGACATCGGTGTTGCCAGCCCCAGCGCACAAGGACAGGCAATAATCAGTACGGTGGTGGCAATCACCAGGGTATAAACCAGCTGCGGCTGTGGGCCGACGAAATACCAGATTGCCGCGCTGATAATGGCGATGGCCACCACGGTTGGCACAAACACCGCAGAGATCCGATCGGCCAGTTTGCCAATTTCCGGCTTGCTGCTTTGCGCCTGACGCACCATCTGAATAATTCGTGCCAGGGTAGTATTTTTCCCGGTAGCCTGGGCAGTAAACAGTACGCTGCCATCCTGTAATAGCGTACCGGCATGTAACGTATCACCGACAGATTTTTGCTGTGGTACCGGCTCGCCGGTCAGCATGGCTTCATCCAGCCAGGCTTCACCTGAGTTGATCTCGCCATCAACCGGAACGCGATCGCCGGTGGTGAGCCGTAATGTCATGCCCGGCGTCACTTCACTCAGCGGCAGCACTTTTTCGCCATCGTCGGTCATCACTCGTGCCGAAGCGGGGGTAAGGTCGAGCAACCGTTCCAGTGCTTTTGAAGAGCGCTGACGTGCGCGTTGCTCCAGCGCATGGCCAAGATTAATCAGGCCAATAATCATTGCGCTGGCTTCGTAATAGAGGTGACGTGCGGCCATCGGGAAGAAATCAGGCCAGATATTCACGCTTATTGAGTAGAGCCAGGCGGCGGCGGTTCCCAGTGCCACCAGCGTATCCATGGTGGCGGTGCCTTTCAACAGGCTACGCCATGCGCTGCGGTAGAAATGGCCACCGGCAATCACCATGACCAGCAACGTCATTACGCCAGCCACCAGCCAGCCGCTGCGGTTGCTTTCGGTGAGCATCATATTGTCGCCGATCATCCCCCAAATCATTAGTGGGATGCCGAGCGTCAGCGCCAACGCCGATTGCCAGCTAAAGCGGCGCATCGCCTGACGCGCGTTATTTTGTTGTTTCTCGCGCCGCTCGGTTTCATCTTCAATCACTTCAGCAGCATAACCGGCTTTTTCAACCGCCTGCACCAGCGCCTGTGGCGAGGCCGAACCCAGCACCAGCGCGCTGCGTTCGGCAAGATTGACACGCGCCTGCGTGACGCCGGGAACCTGTTGTAAAGCACTCTGTACCCGATTGACACAGCTGGCACAGGTCATTCCGTCAATCAGCAATTGATAGCTGTCGACGGCAGTGGGTGCCGGAAGCTGTGGAGTGTCCGCTGTCAGCGCTTCCGGCTGGTGTTCTGAATCTGTCAGCGGATCAGGCTTTGGGTGGGCGGTATCCGCTTGCAGGGTAGCCTGATAACCCGCCTGTTCGATTGCCTCAATCAACTTGTAGCCGCAAGCGGTGCCGGTTACCCGCGCCTCATGAAGGGACACGTCAGCCTGTTCAACGTCATCACGTTGTTCCAGAACCTCTTTTACCCGTTTGACGCAGTGCTGGCAGGATAGCCCTTCCAGCGCCAGTGAAATAATCTGTGACATAGTTATCGCTCCTGATTTTCCCGATTGACGCCAGTGCCAGTCCGGATTGAATATAAGCTTAAACCTTCCATCAGGGGGAGGGTCAAGCCTCTATCCTGTCTCTGTTTAAGCAGGGTAGAACTTTAGTGCAAATGTTCCGCGTCTGTAACGCTAATCAGAATCATTTTGTTTAACTTTTAGTCAGGTTGGCTATGCCATTATAACGTGGTATTTAGCCGGTAAAAAAATTAACGCTATTTCCAGCAATGCGGAGTGTAACCGTAGTGACAAACTCCGGTACTGATTAATCGCCTTTGGGTAGGGGCAAACAAATATGAAATTCAAAAAAAGCATCTCCGCGGTGATGTTGCTGGCCGCGCTGACGATGAGCGGCTGCTCGTCATATAACGCTGTACAGCTTAACCGGGATAAAATAGGCAGTGACTACAGTTATTATAAAATGGATCCTCCGTTGTATGTCGGTGATAAAATTAAATATAAATTAAAAGATGGCAAAGAGGATGAATTAACCGTAGGGAAAGTTGAACCTAATACTATTGTTAGTGATACAGGTAAGGTTATTGCGATATCTGATATCGCCTCGCTGGAAAGAAAAGATTTTTCTAAAGGCAAGACGGCATCGCTGGTGGGCGGAGGCGTCGCCGCGACCACGGTGATTCTGATTGTTATGGTTTCAGCTGCAACTATTGCTGTGATTGGGGCAATTGCCGCAGCCTGATAATTAAATAAACAGACATTTCCTCTATTTGCCATCGGCATAAAATAAAAAGGCGTGCCGGATTATTCGGCACGCCTTTCAGTCGTTTTAATATTCAGAATTTACGATAACTTCTTCGCCGTATGAGCCAGCCTGTGGCAATGGCTGATAGCTGGAGTTTGATGCACGCAGCACGCGAATGCCGCGCGCACCCGCTTCCTGTGCGGCGGTGATATCATTATCAGAGTCACCATAAAATATTTTAATCTCTTTATCTTTCAGCCACTGCGTTTTGGTATTCTGACCTGCTTTATCACCGGCAAAAATAACCGGGTTAACACTGGCGTCAGGAATGCTGAAATCTTGCTGTAAGGTTTTGGTCACCGTTTCGCTTTGCGTCTGGCTACGGCCGGTTACAAAGTAAATGCTGTCACCACGCTTGAGATGCATGGCAATCAGGCTGCTGCCGACTTCTTTCGGCATGCTGAATTCATCCCAGCCATTATTCATTTTTTCCCAGAACTGTGGATTTTTTAAATAGCTCTGCCCGCCAGGAGAAAATTCTTTCTGACCGCGATAAAAACCGGGGCTGGAAAACAATACGGTATCATCAATATCAAAACCCACCGCCATCGGTGGACGCCCCTGCAGGCTATTTTCAATTTGCGCGACGGAAACCCAATGTATTGGTGCCTGCTGTGCAAGCTGCGCGACATTTACGCCTGAATAGAGCGGTTCCGGTACCGATTCTTTCGCCATCAGGTTCTGGCTGAGGCCAATAAGCAGGCAGGCGGCACTGAGGGCATAAGTGATTTTACGCATGTTCTTCCCTTTCCTCTGGTTATTTTATGCATCTGATTTTTTCCACCATAACCATCAGAGGCTGATTATTAAAGGGATTTATCATCGGAGTCATTGAAAATTGTGATGTCGAAAGTGCTGGAGGCTAACATTTTACCGCCATTAAAATTCGGGAGCGGGCGCAGTACCGCTGAAGTCAGCATCTGCTAAAATATGACCACCAGAGGTGAGGTGAGGGGGAACGATGAATATCAGTGACGTGGCGAAAAAGACCGGGCTGACCAGCAAAGCGATTCGCTTTTATGAAGAGAAAGGGCTGGTGACGCCGCCACTGCGCAGCGAGAATGGTTATCGCAGTTATACCAGTAAACATCTGGATGAACTGATGCTGCTGCGTCAGGCGCGGCAGGTGGGGTTTAATCTCGATGAGTGTCGGGAAATGGTGGCGCTATTCAACGATCCTGCACGCCACAGCGCGGATGTTAAAGCGCGCACCCTCGATAAAGTTGCCGAGATCGAGGCACATATCGATCAGCTCAGCCAGATGCGCCAGCGCCTGCTGGAACTGGCAGCGGCTTGCCCTGGCGATGACAGTGCTGACTGCCCGATTATCAACAACCTTGCGGGATGCTGTCACTCGGTAAAGTCGGTTTAAACCCGTGGGCTGATGCGTAAGGTAATGCCTTCAATTGCTACCACCACCACCTCGCAACCGGCAGGCAGGTCACTGTCCGCCTGTACCCGCCAGCTACTGTCGCCAGTCTGAATATGACCGATGCCGTTGACCAATGCCGTATGCAGCGTCAAATGCCGACCAATCATCTGATTACCCCGTTGATTCAGAGTATTGGGTTGTCGCTGTGTTTCACGCCGCTGCATCCAGCGATACCAAAGCCAGGCGGAAATCATGGTGATCACCGCAAACAGCACCCCCTGCCACGCCCACGGCAGCGGAACCAGCCAGCTCGCTAAACCAACCAGCACCGCAGAAATCCCGCTCCACAGCAGATATCCACTGGTACCGAGCATTTCCGCGACCAGCAGCAGCCCGCCGAGCGTCAGCCAGAACCAGTGGGGATGGGCAACCATTTCGGCCAGCATCAGCTGTTACTCCGATCCTGTTTAGTTTCCTTTAGCAGCTCGCTGATACCGGCAATCGAACCCATCAGGCTGGTGGCGTCGAGCGGCATCAGCACCACTTTGCTGTTATTGGCAGAACCGATTTTTTGCAGCGCATCGGTATATTTTTGTGCCACAAAGTAGTTAATCGCCTGCAAATCACCAGCAGCGATCGCCTCAGACACCATTTTGGTCGCACGCGCTTCCGCTTCGGCGGCACGTTCACGCGCTTCAGCTTGTAAAAATGCTGATTGACGTTCACCTTCGGCTTTTAGGATCTGTGACTGTTTATCGCCCTCTGCGCGCAGAATCGCCGCCTGCCTTACCCCTTCTGCTTCGAGGATATCAGCGCGTTTGGTACGCTCCGCTTTCATCTGCGCATTCATTGAGGCGATCAATTCCACCGGCGGGCGTACATCACGGATCTCAATACGCGTCACTTTAATGCCCCACGGATTGGTGGCTTCATCAACGATATGCAGCAGGCGGGTATTAATATTGTCACGCTGTGACAGCATCTCATCCAGCTCCATAGAACCCAGTACGGTACGAATATTGGTCATGGTGAGATTAAGAATCGACAGCTCAAGATTACTGACTTCATAGGCAGCGCGTGAGGCATCAACGACCTGAATAAAGCAGACGGCATCGATGGTCACATTGGCGTTGTCTTTGGAGATGATCTCCTGCGACGGGATATCCAGCACCTGTTCCATCATATTGATCTTACGACCAACACGATCCATAAACGGCACGATCAGGTTCAGCCCAGGCGAGAGGGTATTGGTATAACGACCGAAGCGCTCAACCGTCCACTGATAACCTTGTGGAACAATTTTTACGCCAGACCAGACGACGATCAGTGCCAGAATAATCAGCACCGGGATAACAGCCAGCATAGACAACCTCCAGATTGTTGATGAACGGGCCGACTCATTCCGACCCGTTTAATTCGCGCTTAGTAGAGCAGCGAATAGAGCTGGCGGCGATATTTCGCTGCCAGTGCATCACCGGTACCGAGCGCCGCCAGAATCTCCTGCAGCATTTTGCGCACCTGGCCGTCTGCGGCATTCATGTCTTTTTTCAGATGCACGAACAGCAGCTCCAGCGCCTCTTCATTACGGCCAACCTGGTGCAGTTGCAGCGCGAGTTTCGCCGCCAGTTCAGCATTTTCCGGCTCGGCTTCCAGCTGCTGTTGTAACTGCTGAATTTCCGGGGTGTCCGCGGCCTGTTTCAGCAGATCGATTTGCGCCATCAGCCCCTGATAACGGGTGTCCTGATCCTGTAATGGCACCACTTTCAGTACCGCTTCGGCTTCATCGCTGCGGCTCAGGGCGATCAGAACTTCGGCCAGCAGAAAGCCAATCTCACTCGACTGATTGCTCAGCTGCCAGGCATCTTTCAGCAGCGGCAGCGCGTCGATCATTTTGCCTTCCTGCATCAGCAGCAGCGCTTCCTGTGCTTTCAGCTCTTCTTCACGCGGCAACACTTTTTCCAACAGCGCACGCACCGCTTCTTCCGGCTGTGGCCCCTGGAAACCGTCGACGGGCTGACCATTCTGGAACAGGTAGACGGTCGGAATCGAGCGCAGACCGAACTGGGCAGCAACCGCCTGCTCCGCATCGCAATCCAGCTTCGCCAGAATAAACTGACCAGCATACTGCTGCGCGAGGCGTTCCAGCAGTGGAGTCAGCTCCAGACAGTGCTGGCTGCGTTCAGACCAGAAGTAAAACAGCACCGGAATGGAAGCTGACTGCTCCAGCGTCTGATGCAGGTTAGATTCATTGATGTTAATAATCGAAGCTTGTGGTGACATGAATTCGTCTCTTTTGCTGATGACTTTGTAACAATATTGGGGCGTTACGCCTCGCTTCAAGCGAAATTGTTGTTGCAGTGCTAGTTACTGCGCAAAATGCGATCCAGCATCCAGCCCGGCAGCAAACGACGGATAACGGTCATTGCCCAGGCCACCAGGGTGACCGGATAGCGCAATTTAGGATGCTTACTCTCTAAAGCATGGTGCAATTTCGGCAGAATTGCTGCTGGCGGCAGCGTAAAACGGGCCGCAATCGACGGATTTTTTACCGGACTATCCTGCTGAGTTTGATTAACGTTATCAGTAAAGCGGGTGTGAATAGGCCCTGGCTCAATCAGGCTGACGCGTACCCCGGTGCCGTGCAGCTCCATGCGAAGCGCATCAGACCAGGCTTCAAGCGCATATTTACTGGCAGCATAGGCACCGCGGCGCGGCGTCGACAGCAATCCCAGCACTGAGCTGGTATTAATAATTCGTCCACCGCCATTCGCCAGCAGCGCTGGCAGCAGTAGCATCGTCAGCTGATGCAGGCCAAAGAAGTTGGTCGAAAACTGCTGTTCCAGCTGCTGGCGCGACAACGTATGCAGCGCGCCATAAACGCCGTAACCCCCATTATTAAACAGCGCATACAGCTGATTGCCGCTAAGCTCAATCACCTGCTGCGCGGCCTGCCCGACGCTATAGGCATCATCAAGGTCCAGTTCAATGCCGGTAAATCCCAACTGATTCATGCGCGCCACATCGTCCGCTTTGCGACAGGCGGCAAACACCTGATAGCCTCGACGCTGTAAATCTTCGGCGGCGACCAGGCCAATACCACTGGAACAACCGGTAATTAAAATGCTTTTTTTCATAACTTTACCTGTCAGCGATCACAGTTTTCTTTCACTCGTGCTTAACTAGAGGTGACAGTTGTCTGGCCATCAGATCAGCAATAAAGGGCTGCGCATCGGGAGCGGGATGAATACCATCCTGCTGCATCCACTCAGGTTTCAGATAAACCTGCTCCATAAAAAAGGGGATTAATGGAATGTTGAACTCCTGCGCCAGCTTCGGGTAAATCCCGCTGAATGCCTCGTTGTAGCGGCGACCATAGTTCGCGGGCAAACGGATTTGCATTAACAGCGGCTGGGCATCTGCCGCCTTGATTTCGGTAATGATTTTACGCAGATCCTGTTCGATATTTTGCGGCGGGAAACCGCGTAAACCATCGTTACCGCCCAGTTCGATCAGCACCCACTGCGGTTGATGTTGTTTCAGCAGGGCGGGCAAACGGCTCAGACCCTGAGTGGCGGTATCACCACTGATACTACCGTTAATCACGGTGGGCTTTTCTTGCCATTTATCGTTAAGCAGCGCAGGCCATGCCGCGCTGGCCGACATGCGATATCCGGCGCTTAAACTGTCGCCGAGAATCAGCAGGGTATCTGCCGACGCCACGCGCGAAATGAGTAGCAATAATAACAGGAACGGGTAATGCCAGCGGAAAACATTCTTGAAGTTCATCGTCTTAGTAAGTCCGTCGGTCAGGGTGATCATCAGTTAACCATCCTTACCGGAGTTGAGCTGGTTGTCAAACCGGCTGAGACTATCGCCCTGATTGGCGAGTCGGGATCGGGTAAATCTACGCTGTTGGGTATTCTTGCCGGGCTTGATGACGGCAGTGAAGGGGAAGTGTTTCTTTGCGGCGAGCCGTTACATCAGCATAACGAAGAGCAGCGTGCGGCTTTGCGGGCAAAACATGTTGGCTTTGTTTTTCAGTCGTTTATGTTGGTGCCAACGCTAAATGCGTTGGAAAACGTGCAGCTTCCGGCCCTGCTGCGCGGCGACAGTGAGAGTCAGAGTCGCGAGCAGGCCAGCGCTTTGCTGGCTCAACTGGGGCTGGCAGAACGTCTGAGTCATCTTCCCGCCCAGCTGTCCGGCGGTGAGCAGCAGCGCGTGGCGCTGGCGCGCGCCTTCAATGGTCGCCCTGATTTGCTGTTCGCCGATGAACCGACCGGCAATCTTGATCGTAAAACCGGTGACCGCATCGCCGATCTGTTGTTTTCTCTTAATCGTGATTTTGCCACCACCCTGATTCTGGTAACCCATGATGAGCAACTGGCGGCGCGCTGTGACCGCCGACTGCGGCTGCGCGACGGTAAATTGTGGGAGGAAGCATGATTTGGCGCTGGTTCTGGCGTGAATGGCGTTCGCCATCGCTGCTGATTGTCTGGCTGGCGCTGACGCTGGCTGTCGCCTGCGTGCTGGCGCTGGGTTCACTCAGCGACCGAATGGAGAAAGGGCTGAATCAACAAAGCCGCGATTTTATGGCGGGCGACCGCACCTTAAGCAGCTCGAATCCGGTATCGCCAGAATGGTTGCAGCAGGCGCGCAGTGACGGCTTGCAGATCAGCAGCCAACTGAGTTTTATGACCATGACCTTCGCCGAAAATACGCCGCAGCTGGCCTCGGTGAAAGCGGTCGATGATGTTTATCCGATGTTTGGTCAGCTGACCACGGAACCGGCAAACCTTAAACCGCAGCCGGGTACGGTGCTGGCCGCGCCACGTTTGCTGGCGCTGCTTAATCTGAAAACCGGCGATATGCTGGACGTTGGTGATACCTCACTGCGTATCGCGGGCGAGGTGATTCAGGAGCCGGATTCCGGTTTTAATCCTTTTCAGACTGCCCCACGGCTGATGATGAACCTGGCGGATGTGGAAAAAACCGGCGCGGTTCAGCCGGGTAGCCGGCTAACCTGGCGTTATAAGTTTGCCGGTACGCCGGAGCAGCTCAGCCGCTACGATCGCTGGATTGAGCCGCAGCTGAAAGCCGATCAGCGCTGGATGAGCGTGGACAATTCCGATGATGCGCTTGGCCGCTCGCTGCAACGCGCTCAGCAATTTCTGCTGCTTTCCGCATTACTGACTCTGATACTGGCGATTTCAGCGGTGGCGGTGGCAATGAGCCATTATTGCCGCAGTCGCTATGATTTAGTCGCCGTATTAAAGACCCTGGGGGCCAATCGTGCGGCGCTGCGCAAGCTGATTATCGGCCAGTGGCTGGCGGTATTACTGCTGGCGGCGGTGGTGGGTAGCGCGCTGGGGCTGGGATTTGAAGCATTGCTGTTACAAATGCTGAAGCCGGTGCTGCCGGCGGCACTACCACCTTCCGGCATCTGGCCATGGCTGTGGGCAATTGGCTCGCTGTTTGTTATCTCGTTGCTGGTTGGGCTGCGGCCCTATCGCCTGCTGCTGGCAACTCAGCCGCTGCGGGTGCTGCGTCGTGATGCGATTGCCGACGTCTGGCCGCTGAAGTTTTATCTGCCGGTTATGGCTCTGGTAGTGATTGGCTTACTGGCGTTGCTGGTAGGCGGCAGCATCCTGTTATGGGCGCTGATCGCCGGTATTGCATTGCTGGCGCTATTGCTGGGTGCGGTGGGCTGGGGCGGTTTATTGCTGTTACGTAAACTGTCGGTGCGTAATCTGGCATTCCGCCTCGCAATCAATCGCCTGTTGCGCCAGCCGCTGACCACTCTGAGCCAGCTGGCGGCGTTTTCGCTGTCGTTTATGCTGCTGGCGCTGCTACTGGTGATGCGTGGTGATTTGCTTGATCGCTGGCAGCAGCAACTGCCGCCGGACAGTCCAAATTACTATCTGCTGAATATCGCCACTGAACAGGTACCGCAGGTGAAAACCTTCCTGCAACAGCAGCAGATTAAAACGGAAAACTTTTATCCGATCGCGCGCGTGCGGCTGACTGAGACTAATAATACGCCGGTCGATCCGGCTGAAGACAATACCTATAACCGTGAAATTAACCTGACGTGGCTTGAACAGTTGCCGGATAACAGCCCGCTGGTAGCGGGAAGCTGGCCGCCGAAACAAGGTGAGGTGTCAATGGCGGAAGAGTTGACGGAGCGGCTGGGCCTGAAGCTGGGCGATACGCTGACCTTTACCGGAGATACGCAGTCGTTTAGCGCAAAAATTACCAGCCTGCGTTCAATTGACCGTGAAAGCCTGCGCCCCTTCTTCTTCTTTATTTTCCCGCCGGGAGCGCTTGACCAGCAGCCACAAACCTGGCTGACCAGCTTCCATATGGACAGCGATCCGACCATGCTGGCGCAGCTCAATCGCCAGTTCCCGACGCTCAGCCTGCTGGATATTGGCAGCATTTTGCGTCAGGTCGGGCAGGTGCTGACGCAGGTCAGCCGTGCGCTGGAAATTATGGTAGTGCTGGTTACCGCTTGTGGTGTGCTGCTGTTACTGGCACAAATTCAGGTCGGTATGCGCCAGCGGCGACAGGAGCTGGTAGTGTATCGCACACTGGGAGCCAGTAAAAAACTGCTGCGCGGCACCTTGTGGAGTGAGTTTGCCGTGCTGGGCGCGGTGTCCGGGATTGCCGCCGCAATCGGCGCTGAAGCCGCGCTGTGGGGTTTGCAACGTAAGGTATTTGATTTCCCGTGGCAGCCTGACTATATGCTTTGGGGTGTGTTGCCGCTGGCCGGCGCGCTGCTGCTGTCGGTGTGTGGTGGCTGGCTGGGTATTCGCTTACTGAAAGGGAAGGCGTTATTCAGAAGTTATGAGTCTGCGTAAAGCTCATTTAGTCGAAAGGGAGCCGTTTTCGGCTCCCTTACCGTTACAGTTTTGCGATAGCCCACTCAATACCGCTGGCATATTCCGGCGGTAACATCGGCACCAGCGCGTTTAATGCGTTGATTAACGTACTACCCTCAACGTCATTCAGATTGAGATGACCGACTTTACGTCCGGCACGCACTTCTTTCTCATACCAGTGCAGATTAACTAACGGCTGCTGTAACCACTGCAAATTAATCTCGGTGCCAATCAGATTAACCATCACCGACGGTGAGCTGACTACCGGTTTCGGCATTGGCAAATCAAGAATTGCTCGCAGATGCAGTTCAAACTGGCTGATCGATGCGCCGTTTTGCGTCCAGTGACCACTGTTGTGCACGCGCGGGGCCAGTTCATTGATTAACAGACCTTCCGGCACCACAAAACACTCCATCGCCATCACGCCGACATAGTGCAGCTTATGCATAATGGCAGACAGCATCTGCTCCGCCTGCTGTTGCAGTGCGGCATCCGGCTCAGGCAACGCCACGCTGGTGCGCAGAATGCCATCCTGATGCAGGTTATGGGTCAACGGATAAAATACCGTCTCGCCATTAGGGTTGCGCGCCCCCACCAGAGAGACTTCGCCACTGAAGTTAATGCCCTGTTCGACGATGCACTCACCGTAACACTCTGGCGGCAACTGCTGGATTTGATCGGCACGCAAACGCCACTGTCCGCGCCCGTCATAGCCGCCGGTGCGACGTTTAACGATCGCCAGTTCACCCAGCGTTGAAAACACCTGCGGCCATTGATCGTCTGACGCCAACAGCTGCCACGGGGCGGTCGCGAGGCCAAGCTGATCGAGAAGCTGTTTTTGCGTCAGGCGATCGGCCAGTATAGGAAAAATATCGCGGTTTACAAACGCCGGGTGTTTCGCCAGTTCACGGGTCAGCGCAGTTTCCGGCCAGCGTTCAATCTCGGCAGTAATCACGCTTTGCTGAATGGGCAGCGCTTCCGGCTCGGCGTCCAGCCCCACCGGATACACCGCGATGCCCAATGGCTCGCCAGCCTGACGCAGCATGCGCCCAAGCTGACCATTACCTAATACGCAAACCGGCTTCATGCATTACCCCGTGGATCAGGATTGTTAAGCACTTCATCGGTCTGACTCTGACGCCAGTCGGCCAGACGCGCCGCCAGTTCGCTATCGTGGATTGCCAGAATCTGCGCCGCCAGCAGCGCGGCATTGGCGGCACCGGCTTTACCAATCGCCAGCGTACCGACCGGAATACCACGCGGCATCTGCACGATGGAGTAGAGGCTATCAACACCGCTGAGGGCCGCGCTCTGTACCGGTACACCCAGCACCGGAACCAGCGTTTTCGCTGCCAGCATGCCTGGCAAATGGGCCGCGCCACCGGCACCGGCAATAATGACCTGATAGCCATTTCCCGCTGCGTTTTCAGCGAAGCTAAACAGTTTATCCGGGGTGCGATGGGCTGAGACCACTTCAACGTCGAAAGGAACCGCAAGGGTGGTAAGAATCTCTGCGGTAAACTCCATGGTTGCCCAGTCACTTTTTGAACCCATAACAATGGCAATGCGGGCTGGGGCGGCGTTGGATGACATGCGAGTCTGACTCCTGTGATTGTACAAACTTCACCCGTGTAATTTTTAACAGCCGGGTGGGAAGGGCAGAGAGAATACCATGACTCGACAGCGAGGAAAACGGTTGCGTAGCCGCCTGGCGCGGCAAAATTCGGCTTATTAAGGCGAGATCAGAAGGGGAAAGCGCTCAGCGTCACGGCGTCAGCATCGACCTGAATCATCGAGCCTTGCTGGTGCCAGGCACCCAGCACCACGCGTTCTGCTGGCTGACCATTAATTTGTAAGGCGTGTACCGCAGGCCGGTGGGTATGCCCGTGAATCATCCACTGCGCCTGGTGGCGCTGGAAAGCATCCGTTACCGCGTGTTGATTAACATCCATAATGGCTGCGGATTTGCCGCGATTGGCATTTTTACTGTTGGCGCGCATATTGGCGGCGATGCGCTGGCGGATAAACAGCGGCAGCGCGAGGAACAGCTTTTGTAGCCAGCGCTGATGCACCTTGCGGCGAAAACGCTGATAGCCTTGATCGTCGGTGCAGAGGGTGTCGCCATGCAGAATCAGTACGCGTTTACCATACAGTTCCAGCAGCTGCTCTTCCGGCAGCAGAATCATGCCGCTGGCGTGGGCAAAGCGATGGCCCAGCAGAAAATCACGATTACCGTGAATAAAGTAGCAGGGCACGCCCTGTTGCTTCAGCGCCATCAGCGCCGCCGCGACCTCGGCATGCAGTGGATTAGGGTCGTCATCGCCAATCCAGGCTTCGAACAGATCGCCAAGAATATACAGCGCATCGGCATGCGGTGCCTCGCGCTGTAAAAAACGCAGAAAACCGGCAGTAATTGCCGGTTCTTCTTCACACAGATGCAAATCTGCGATAAATAGCGTGCGTGACATTACTCGCTAACGGTCACTTTCTGGATCACGACGTCTTCTTTTGGCACGTCCTGATGCATACCGCTACGGCCGGTAGCAACGCCTTTGATTTTCTCAACCACGTCCATACCTTCAACTACTTCAGCAAATACGCAATAACCCCAACCCTGCAGGTTCTCACCGCTGAAGTTCAGGAAGTCGTTGTCTGCAACGTTGATAAAGAACTGGGCAGTGGCGGAGTGTGGGGCAGAAGTACGCGCCATTGCCAGCGTGCCTTTGGTGTTTTTCAGGCCGTTATTAGCTTCGTTGCGGATTTCTTCTTTCGTTGCTTTCTGCTTCATGCCTGGCTCAAAGCCGCCGCCCTGAACCATAAAGCCGTTGATTACACGGTGGAAAATGGTGTTGTCGTAGAAACCTTCACGACAGTAATCCAGGAAGTTCTTCACGGTGGCTGGGGCTTTATCGTCGAAAGTTTTGATAACGATGTCGCCATGATTGGTCTGGAAAGTAACCATAATCTCGTCCTGTTAAAGGTGGGAGTTTTAAACGACTGCGCTCACGGCAGGGTAGTAAAAATGCCGGGCCAGTTTTGACAGACGCTTCTTATATCACAAATTGTGATGACGCGTCAGCATGGCGACATCAGCCGAGTTGCTGCCATGTTCTTGCATTGCAGCGCGCTTACGTTAACAATACGTCAAAATAAGCCTTTATATACCCGGGTGATTGCCGTTGTTGCTGCCGCGCCAGCTACCCGGGAAATAATCAGTTTGTTAACCCGCACACGTCATACGGAATGTCTCAATGCTAAAGATTTACAACACCCTGAGTCGTCAAAAAGAGGAATTTAAACCTATTCATGCTGGCAAGATCGGCATGTACGTGTGCGGAATTACCGTTTATGACCTCTGTCATATTGGCCACGGTCGTACTTTTGTGGCGTTTGACGTCGTTTCGCGTTATCTGCGTTATTGCGGCTATCAGCTGAATTACGTGCGCAATATCACTGATATTGATGACAAAATTATCAAGCGTGCCAATGAAAATGGCGAAAGCGTTGAAACGCTGACCAATCGCATGATCGCCGAAATGCATGCCGATTTCGCCGCGCTGAATATTCTGCCGCCGGATCTCGAGCCGCGTGCCACCCGTCATATCGGCGAAATTATCGAGCTGGTGGCGAAGCTGATTGAGCGTGAACATGCTTATGTTGCCAGCAATGGTGACGTGATGTTCTCGGTGGAAAGTGATGCCGATTACGGCAAACTTTCGCGACAGGATCTGGAGCAATTACAGGCGGGCGCACGTGTTGAAGTGGCTGCTGACGTGAAGCGCAACCCGATGGATTTCGTGCTGTGGAAAATGTCGAAAGCCGGTGAACCGAGCTGGTCGTCACCGTGGGGTGAAGGGCGTCCGGGCTGGCATATCGAATGTTCAGCGATGAACTGCAAACAGCTTGGTGAGCATTTTGATATTCATGGCGGCGGTTCCGACCTGATGTTCCCGCACCATGAAAATGAAATTGCCCAGTCAACCTGCGCACATGACGGCCCTTATGTTAATTACTGGATGCACTCCGGCATGGTCATGGTTGACCGCGAGAAGATGTCAAAATCGCTGGATAATTTCTTTACCGTGCGTGACGTGCTGGCGCATTACGATGCGGAAACCGTGCGTTACTTCCTGATGTCCGGCCACTATCGCAGCCAGCTCAACTACGGTGAAGATAACCTTAAGCAGGCGCGTGCCGCGCTGGAGCGTCTGTACACCGCGTTGCGCAATACCGACACGAGTGCAGTAGCTGCCGGTGGTGAAGCCTTTGAAGCGCGTTTCCGCGAGGCGATGGACGATGATTTCAACACGCCAGAAGCCTACTCGGTACTGTTCGATATGGCGCGAGAGGTTAACCGCCTGAAAAGCGAAGATATCGGCGCAGCCAACGGTCTGGCGGCGAAACTGCGTCAGTTAGCGGGTGTGCTGGGCCTGCTGGCGCAGGATCCGGAGCAGTTCCTGCAAAGCGGTGCACAGAGTAACGACGCGGAAGTGGCGGAGATTGAAGCGCTGATCAAAATGCGTTTTGATGCGCGCCAGGCAAAAGACTGGGCGCAAGCGGATATTGCCCGCGATAAGCTGAACGAGCTGGGCATTATTCTGGAGGATGGCCCGCAGGGAACCAGCTGGCGTCGTAAGTAAATAAGCTTTAGCTTAACGGGAAGATGAAGATATTGTCAGTAAAAGGATGTTTAACCAACATGGAGTTTGGATACGACCAGGCCTCTTTTTTTTAAAAGCTTGAGCAGCTTCCAGAATGATTTACAATCCTGCGAATCCTTATCCTGATGACAGCCAGGCTAAACGTACTTTTCAGGATAAGTCATCAAACGGCAGCCAGGGCTGCCGTTAATCACTGGCTTCAGGCCGTTACCGTCACCTGATTACCATCAAACTCAACAACTTGTCCGGCGACAATCTTGCAGCGTTTGCGGGTTTCAACCGCGCCATTTACGGTGACATAACCATCCGCAATCAGCGTCTTGGCCATCGCGCCGCTTTCTACCCAGCCTTCCAGCTTCAGTAAATCGCATAAATCTACATGTGGGTGCTTACCCAGAGAAAAGGTTGCCATTATTTTGCTGCTCCGTCGTGATACTCTTCGCATGCCTGCAGGGTATTCTGAATCAGGGTTGCCACCGTCATCGGGCCGACACCGCCAGGTACCGGCGTAATATAGGCTGCGCGTTCTGATGCGCTGTCAAAATCCACATCGCCGACCACTTTGCCGCTTTCCAGACGGTTAATTCCGACATCGATAACAATCGCGCCTGGCTTAATCCATTCACCTGGGATAAAGCCCGGTTTACCGACCGCGACCACCAGCAGATCGGCATGCTCAACATGGTGACGCAGATCGCGGGTAAAGCGGTGGGTGACGGTGGTGGTGCAACCGGACAGCAACAGCTCCATGCTCATCGGGCGGCCGACGATATTGGATGCGCCAACCACTACCGCGTTCAGGCCATAGGTATCGATATTATAACGCTCCAGCAGCGTTACAATGCCGCGCGGCGTGCAGGGGCGCAGCTTGGGCGCTCGCTGGCACAGACGACCAACATTATACGGATGGAACCCATCCACATCTTTATCCGGCGAAATGTGTTCCAGCACTTTGACATTATCGATGCCGGCAGGCAGCGGCAGTTGCACCAGAATACCGTCGATTTCCCTGTCGTTATTCAGCTTATCAATCAGCGCCAGTAACTCGGCTTCGCTGGTGGTGGCGGGCAGGTCGTATGAACGCGAAAGAAAACCGACTTCTTCACAAGCACGACGTTTGCTGCCGACATAAATCTGCGATGCCGGATTTTCACCGACTAACACCACTGCCAGGCCAGGTGCACGTTTTCCGTCAGCCAGACGTTGCTTAACTTTTTCAGCAACCTCAAGGCGCACCTGCTGCGCAATCGTTTTACCGTCAATAATTTTTGCTACCATCAGAGAGGAAATCCATCTGTGTTAAGTTGAAACGGGGGAATATGCCTATTCTGTCAGAAGCCAGCGCCGCTGTCAGGCACAGAATGTTCTCTGTTTGTTGATAATCCGGGCATGAGTTTTTTTTACTGAGGCGATATCATCCCGCGCCAGCCCCTTCAGCAGGTTGCCTGCCCCCGGGCTGACTGCTACTCTGACGACCCTTATTTCCCGATTCAACGCCTTTTGGCAGGATAACGCATGATCTGGCTGATGCTCGTGACTCTGGTATTGGTGTTTATTATTGGTTTCCGCGTGCTCAACTCGCAATCACGCCGGGCAACCAAAGCGCTGAGCAAACGGCTGAATCTCGACCCGGTTTACGTGGAATCGCTGGTTAGCCTGATGGGAAAACCGGCAGGGGATGAATTTGTCGATTATCTCTCTCGTGATAATGAATCCCACTTTGCCAATGCCGCCAGCGTGTTATTTATCTATCAGGTCTTTATTGTTGATGAGTCCGATGAAAGCCTGATGTTCTGGCGCGGCGTGCTGCGCAAAGCCTATCTGCCGACCACATTGAGCAGTGAGCATGTTCGCCTGGCGCTTGGCTTCCTGCGCGAGACTGAGCCCGATGCTCAGGAGATGCATGCTTTCCGCTTGCGCTACAACGCGCGTTTTGCACCCGCAGAGACGTTCACTGAAGCGGAACACGGCAATGTCTATTCTATTGATTCACGGCTGAACCGACACTGAGTAAAACTTAAATAATCTGTGATTAATAGCGCTTTCAGGCACAAATAAGGCTGTTACTGTTCATAAGTGCAGCAACAGGGCGTAGTAATAAGTAAAAACGTTGACTCATCACACGCGCACCGTATAATTCGTCGCAGTCACCATGCGCCCTTAGCTCAGTTGGATAGAGCACCGGCCTTCTAAGCCGTAGGTCACAGGTTCGAATCCTGTAGGGCGTACCATTCTTACTTCTCCCGTCGTCTACTCAAGTCCACAAAACCCCAGTCTGTAAGCCTCTTCCCGCGAATATCATTATCTCAACGTCTACTCACATCTATTGAAATCTACAGCCATGTGGGGGTACATTTGGGGGTAGATTCCTGTTCAATGAAATGAGATACCCCCAAATTGAAACTCAATGCCCGCACAGTGGACACTTCCAAGGCCAGAGATAAAGCCTACAAGCTCTCTGACGGCGGCGGTCTTTACCTTCTCGTTAACACCAATGGATCACGCTACTGGCGCTTAAAGTATCGCGTTGCGGGAAAAGAAAAGCTGCTGGCGTTGGGGGTATATCCTGATGTATCTCTGGCTGATGCCAGAACAAAGCGTGACGAAGCAAAGCGTACTTTGGCTGCTGGTGGTGATCCGGGCGAAGTTAAACAGGCAGAAAAGCAGGCTAAGATTCTGGCCGTCAGCAACAGCTTTGAGGCGCTGGCGATTGAATGGCACGAGCATAAGCGCCCTAACTGGTCACAGGGCTATGCCAGCGATATTCTGGAATACCTGCAGAAAGATGTTTTCCCGTTTATCGGTAAGCGTGCCATTGCAGAAATCAAAGCGGCAGAAATGCTGCTGGTGCTCAGAAAGATGGAGCAGCGCGGCGTTCTGGATAAGCTGAAGAAAACTCGTCAGGCTTGCCGCCAGATTTTTACCTATGCCGTTATCACTGGCAGGGCAGAGCATAACCCTGTGACCGATCTCGCCAGCGCACTCAAAGCGCCAAAGCAAAAGCATTTTCCTCATCTTCTTACCGAGCAGATTGGGGGCTTCCTTCGTGCACTTAGTGAATATACGGGCAGTAGGGTTACACAAAATGCCACCCGGCTACTGATGCTTACTGGCACGCGCACGATTGAATTGCGTGCCGCGGAATGGGCTGAATTCGATTTAGAGAAAGGAATCTGGCAAATACCTGCAGAGCGGATGAAGATGCGCCGCCCTCATGTAGTGCCGCTTTCCATCCAGGTTAAATCTCTCCTTGAAGAAATCCACCAGCTGACGGGAAGAGGGCGCTTTGTATTCCCGGGGCGCAACGATGCCGGTAAGACAATGAGCGAAGCCAGTATCAATCAGGTGATAAAACGTATCGGCTATGACGGTAAAGCTACCGGTCATGGTTTCCGGCACACCATGAGCACCATTCTGCATGAGCAGGGTTACAACACTGCCTGGATTGAAACGCAGCTGGCTCACGCCGATAAGAACAGCATTCGCGGTACCTATAACCACGCCCAATATCTGGACGGCCGCAGAGAAATGCTTCAGTGGTATGCCGACTATATGGATGCGCTGGAAAAGGGCGATAACGTGGTTCACGGTTCGTTTGGGAAACGCGCTTAACTGGATGGATAGACAGCCTCAGTAGACCACAGTAGACTGTTCTGGACATTATGTGACTTGGGGGTTGTACATGCCTGTATATGATGATCTGCCTGATCTGACCCACTGGCGAACGGTTCAAGAATTCAGCATTGAGCAAGCCGCACTCTTATGTTCTGGTATAGATCCTTATGAACGCAATTTGATAGAAGTCAGAACTGAGAACCATCCAAGATGGAAACTTGCTTGGGGTCTTTCAGATGGCATGCTTAGCGCTATACGGAGGGGGGTATTAACTCCCGTAGAATGTATTGCGATTCGGCATTATGAGGAATGGAATAGCCCAGATGAATATTATCAGGTGAAACCAACTGAAAGAGGGCACGAATTAAGTAAAGGTAAGACTATAATCACGCGCGACTCATTATTTGCATGGGTTAGGGCGGAAAAGGTTGATATAGCCAGAAAGCCATTACCAAAAACGCTTAGTCTTCCATCACGGTCACAAAATGGTTGGCGAAGTCATTCGGCAGAAGTAGTTATTGATGTGAATCCCGAAGAAGAAAAGCAAAGTGTCTTGATGCTTTCACAATATAATCATCACAGCGAAGGTTTAGAATTTGTTCAAGACGCAATAAAAGAACTTTGGTCTACTTATGACGAAGATAATCCTCAGACAGCCCCCACAAAAAACGAAGTAATTGATTATCTCACCGAAAGAGGGGCGGGTAAAAACATGGCAGATGCTGTTAACCTTGTGCTGCGCCCTTCTCACCTACAAGGGATCGGAAGAAGGTCAAAGAAATCAAAATGATAAACGGTGCCACTATTGCTAAGGAAAGGGGGTACCAATCTGATTAGCGCAAAATTTCAAGCCATTTTGGCCGCCGTTAAACTCAGAAACGGTAGGCCCCTTTATCTTTTTGCCTCGAAATAATGGTGGGCACACGAAAAAATAACACCCATCTATATTGCCTGTTTTTTTAGTGTAATTATCTCGTAAACCGCAATAGACGTTACGAGGTAAATATGTCTCAATCATTAATTCGCTTATCAGAAGTTCAGCGCCGTACTGGCTACAGCAAGGCGTGGATTTATCGCTTACTCAAAGAAGAACGTTTCCCTTCTTCCATCAAAATTGGCAGCCGTGCCATAGCTTTTATCGAAAGTGAAATTGAAGAGTGGATTAACCAGCGCATCGCTGAATCCCGTGGCGAGGTAGTCTGATGGAAAAGAAAAACCGCCCATCACAGGCGGCTAATCAGGGAGCTGACGTCTCTGATATTACGCCTGCCGCAGTCATTAAGCCAACCCCAAAGAAACACCGCGCTCGCGTTTACATGATGCGTACTGGCGTTAATGGCTTCACTGAGAACGAGATTCTCCGCTACTGCTGCTTGTCCAGCGCCCGTAATTACGCGACTGAGCTGGAAAGAAGGCTTGATATTCGCCTGGAGCGCATTGACGAGCCTAATGGTGATGGCATCGGTAGCCACTTCCGTTACCGGATCACCTGCCGCGCTGACGTGATGCGAGTGATTCAACTGGTTAATAGTAATGCCGCTGCTGGTGGATATACCGGCCTGTCTCGGCGTGAGATTAACGACATTCTTTCTCTCTACCCGGATGCGTTCAACGCCGCTTAACGGAGCCTGATAAATGAAAACTAAAAAAAGCAGATTAATTTCTGAGGCCACCCCTCAGCCTGCCCCCAGCATTAGCGATATTTCAGGCAACGAGTTTGCCGCTATTGTTCCGGTTATTTCCGGTCAGATTGGTGGGCGTGAAACCAATATTGTGAGCGGAACATCGTTACACAAAGCGTTGGGGGTAGAAACCAGACTGACTGACTGGATCAAGCGCCGCATTAGTGAGTATGGGTTTAAGGAGGGGACGGACTACATCATTGTTGAAAATTTGCGCTCCTCAAATTTGAGTAGCTCAAAGTCTCGCCAGCAAATCAGTCATGAATACCTTACGACGCTGAACATGGCCAAAGAACTGGCGATGGTGGAGCGCAGTGAGCAGGGCCGGGCCGTGCGCCGTTACTTCATCCAATGCGAAGAGGCGTTACAGCTTAGTGCGCCAGCGATAGCCGCCAAGTACCGACGCCAACTCAAAGCCCGTATCGGTGCCGCCAACATGTTCACGCCAATGTGTGCCGCGCTGGAGGCTGCCCGTGCTGAACAGGGTAAGCAGACTTTACCCCGTCACTATTCCAACGAGAGCAACATGATCGCCCGCATTGTATTGGGTGGCCTGACAGCTAAACAGTGGGCGCAGGTGAATGGCATTACCGGGGAACCACGCGATGCTATGAACGCCGTTCAACTGGAACACCTAACCTATCTGGAAGGCACAAACACCACCCTGATAGATATGGGCATGATCTATGACCAGCGTAAAGCTGAGTTAATGCGTCTGTCACAGCGATGGTTGGCTAAACGCCTGGAGGCAGACCATGCTTGATACAACCGTCCAGATGAAAGGCTTCCCGCTGGCTCGCCTGTTAGCAAAAGTTAGCCTAGGGAACCTCACAAAACCTGACATCCACTCAGCCGAAAATTTGGCTTTGTGCCTGACAGCGGCTAGCTCCATGCTGTGTAAGGTAGTGTCTTACACTAGTGGTGCGGGTTATCACAAACACTTAAAAAACCGCTTGCCCTCTCCGCAAACTTCGGACTATCCTCATCTTGCACTGGCAAAATCCAGTGCCGGGATTGGTCTCCCGGTAATCACAAAGGCGACACACGACGCGCCTGGCGTCTTTTTTTGTGTCCTCGATCTGTCTCACCCTTTTTTCAGCAATGCGGGTATAATCCGCGTCGCTTACAGAGTAATGGTGGGCTGGGTGGTGGCTTCTTCGGAAGCGCCGGTTTCCTTTGTGTCCGGTAAGACCAACTCCGCTCAGTCCACCACCAGCAAGATTGGTCTCTTCGGTGGTGGTTGCAAAAATCACACAAAGGAGGCTGCCACCATGGCTACTACCCTCATCCAAGCCACACCCAAATTTCAGTTTCGCTTTCTGGCTCTGTCACGCGCTGACATGCTGGCTAAACCGTGCCGCGTCTCCGTTGAGGCCGCCAGCGAGAAAGAAGCCCGCCGCGTTCTGGCACCCAATTTCATTCTTTCATTAGCTGCCCGCCTGCCGGTTCAGGAGGTGGCTCATGCGTGATAACAACCTTTCTTCGTACAAAGACAGCGTGCGCCGCGTTTTGGCTGTAGTTGGCCGTGAATCTGCGCCTCTTCCCGCCACGGCAGAGAACATTTCACGCGACCGACTGCTGCGTGCGCAGGCTGGTTTATGTCACCTGCTGACGGAAGTGATCCCCAACACATCCTCCGAGCTTCTGCGCGAAGAGGTTTATCGCTGGGTGGAAGAAATCCATAACCTGACCCGCTTTGAAGAGTGCGATGCGCAAAGAGAATCCAGGACGCACAAAGTCTCAGTCGATGCTGGCCGCAATTTTAAAGACAAGGAAGGGCAGGCCAAACAATGACGCTAATTACTAAAAACTTCCGACTTAATGCGCTGGCGAACCAGTATTCAACAGCAATTTATGACCATCTCAAACGGCAGAGCGGTGGCGACTGGTTCCCGATGGAAATTAAAGGCCAGCGGGTTGAGGTTGCCATTGTGGACGGTTCAGCCGGTATCAGGCTGCTGGTGGATAGCTATCTGCTTGAGCCGATAAAGCAGGAATATCCGCACTGGGAGGCACTGGCGGGCAATCTGCTGACCCTCTGCACAGACGGCGGCAGCCTCACTGAGCGCGGTGAAAGCATCTGGCAGAGCATGATTAATGACATGAGCACCTCTCTTTCTAAAGGGGAGGTGAGTTTCCATGCGTAACTATGACCTTATTCGGGAGACGACGACCGCCGCGGCTGACCGCTGGCCGATGGTACTGAGCCAGCTGGGCATTGACGTACACCATTCACCCCGCCAGCACACATCATGCCCCGCCTGTGGCGGTAAAGATCGCTTCCGTTTCGATGATAAAGGGCGCGGTAGTTTTTTCTGCAACCAGTGCGGCGCGGGTGATGGCTTAGACCTGATCCAGAAGGTTAATCAGTGCGGCACCACTGAGGCCGCCCGCATGGCGGCTGATGTGCTGGGTATTGATTACCGGGCGACAGAAACAGACCAGAAAGCCGCCAACCAGAGAAGGCAGCAGCTGGATGAGCAGCGCCACCAGCATGAGCAGGAGCGCCAGCAGAAGGAAGTCGAAGAAGCAAAACAGCGCCGCGAAAGCTTTGTGGGCCACTATCAGAGGCTCGCAGCGCAAACCAGGGCAGGCGAAAGCGAATATCTGATTGCCAGAGGGCTGAACGGCTTCACGCTGCCTGGCTTGCCCGATGGTTCAATTCTGCTGCCGCTGGTGGACGAATCCGGCGATGTGGCCGCAGCACAGACCATCACGCCGCAGGGTGAAAAGAAAGTGCTCTATGGCTCAGCCAAGCGCGGAGCGTGGCACCTCGTTAACCAGCCGCAGGAAGTGAAGGAAATCATCATTGGTGAAGGGCTGGCAACAACCCTCACCGCTCACCTAATGCGGCCTGATGCGCTGGCAGTGGTGGCGCTTGATGCCGGTAATCTGCCACCCGTCGCGGAGGCTATGCGCAGCCTGTATCCGAATGCCACGTTCATCATTGCCGGTGATAACGACTGGCATGAGCCAGGGGAACTTGATGCCAACGGTAAGCCGAAGGTGAACAGCGGCAAGGTGTTTGCTGAAAGAGCCGCCGAAGCCGTCAATGGCTCAGTGTCATTACCCCCGACCCGCTACAAAGCGGACTGGGACGATTACCGTCAGCAAAACGGACTGGAAGCAGCAGCAAAATATTTTGCATCTGGAATGTATCAACCGCAGGAGGAAAACATGGGCGCTCAACTGGAAGTGATTAAAGGCGGTAAAACAGCAGCGCCGGATCGTGATGCGCTCAAACCACGCATTGAAAGCCGTCAGGATGGTGTGTACTGGGTTGAGCCAAACACCGATAAGCAGACCGGTGAAATCATCAACCGCGAAAGCTGGCTGTGTTCCCCTCTACAGGTTATCGGCACCGGGCGCGATGATAAAGAGCAGTTTCTGATTCTGCGCTGGCAGGCATGGGGGCCAGACAGTGAAACCATACAGGCAATCCCGCTGGCTGACATCGGCGAACGTGAGGGATGGAGAACGCTCAAAGCTGGTGGCGTGAACGTCACAACCAAAAGCGGCCTGAGAGCGATTCTGGCGGACTGGCTACAGCGTAATGGATCACGAGAAGTCTGGAGAGTGGCGCATGCTACAGGGTGGCAGTGCGGTGCTTATATCATGCCGGATGGGGAGGTTATCGGCACACCCGATAAGCCAGTACTCTTCAATGGCCGCAGTTCTGCCGCAGCTGGTTACACCTGCCGGGGAAGCGCAGAGAGCTGGGGTCAAAATGTTGGGGCGCTGGCTGCCGGTAATTATTCGATGATGACAGGCGTTGCTGCCGCGCTAGCTGCGCCCCTGATTGGCCTGGCGGGTGCGGATGGCTTCGGCATTCACTTCTATGAGCAATCAAGCGCCGGTAAAACCACAACCGCGAACGTTGCCAGCAGCCTGTACGGTAATCCTGACCAGCTGCGCCTGACGTGGTATGGCACCGCATTAGGGCTGGCTAACGAAGCTGCCGCCCACAACGATGCGTTGATGCCGCTAGATGAGGTGGGGCAGGGCGCTGATCCAGTCAGCGTCTCACAGTCTGCCTATGCGCTGTTCAACGGTGTGGGGAAACTGCAGGGGGCCAAAGAAGGCGGCAACCGTGACCTGAAGCGCTGGCGCACCGTGGCTATCAGTACAGGTGAGATGGATTTAGAAACATTCATCGCTATGGCCGGGCGAAAAGCCAAAGCGGGCCAGCTGGTCAGGCTCCTGAATATACCGCTGAGTAAGGCTGTGAGATTCCACCAGCATGAGAACGGCAAACAGCACGCCGACGCGCTGAAGGATGCCTGGCAGAATCACCACGGCGCAGCAGGCCGGGAATGGATTAAGTGGTTAGCTGGCAATCAGCAACAGGCCACCGAGGCTGTCAGGGAGGCAGAGACGCGCTGGCGCGGCTTAATACCGGCAGAATACGGCGAGCAGGTTCATCGCGTGGGCGCTCGCTTTGCCATTCTTGAGGCTGCGCTGCTGATGGGGCGGGTTATCACGGGATGGGATGAGCAAACCTGCCGTGACGCCGTTCAGCACAGCTATAACGCATGGGTGAGAGAGTTTGGTACCGGCAACAAAGAGCATCAGCAAATCATTGCTCAGTGCGAAGCATTTCTGAACGCCAATGGCTTCAGCCGGTTCGCCCCATTCCCGTATGACCCTCAATCGCTACCAATCCGTGAGATGGCGGGCTATCGCGCCAGCGGCAGCCATGAAGATGATCCCATCGTGTTTTACACCTTCCCGGCAACGTTTGAGCAGGAGATCGCCAGCGGTTTCAACCCGAAGCAGTTCGCGCGCGTGCTGGTGGAAAGCGGAATGATGACACCACCAGCCAGCGGCAGAGGCTTTCAGCGTAAGTCACCGAGGATTAACAAGCGGCAGTACAACGTTTATGTCATCCAGTACCGGCCAGAGGATGAGGCAGGCGAGGATTAATCCTCACATGTGAGACAAATGTTGTTGGTTCAGTTGGTTCAGTTGGTTCATTTGTTTCCATGCTCTGATTTATAAAGAGTTTTATCTAAAAACTGAACCAACACTGAACCAACAAATGGCTGTTTTGAACCAACAAACTCAGCGTAATACATGTTTATTCAGGACGTCGCGCATGGTAAATGACAAAAAAGCAGAAGAACTTGAGGCGAAAGGCCTGTACAGAAGAGCGGCCTCTCGCTGGCTGGAAGTGTTTGACCAATGTGGCACTGAATCCGGTCGTGAATGGCTCAGAAACCGGCGTAATGAATGTCTGGCGAAGCGCGTCAGGCACGCTGTGGTTATCGAGTCATTTGGTGATGTGACCAGAGCGGCAGCAGACACACAGCGCAGGATGGGCTTAGCCAAGACGGGTGGTGAAGCATTCAGATTAAAAATGAAGTGAGTTATCCATCGAGGAAGACCGGAAAACAAAGGTGTAACAACAATTGCAATGTTAATAATTATTGATAGGATGTTTCCGATTGCAATTAATGGAAATATAAATAATGAAAAAGGTTTTGGCAGTGGCGCTTGGGGCGCTATTACTTTCGGGATGTACTGTGCGTGTTGCTGATATGACTGTCGCAAGTACCAAAAACTACAATCTGAACGCAGCTAAGTTTGAGAAAGGTGCTCGCGTTACCGGCGAAGATAAAGCGCCAATCGTAATTTTCCCTTTAGGTATTCCGAACGTTAAAACGGCGATGGATCATGCTATTGAGAAAGATAAGTGTGCGGTAGGACTGAGTGACGTGGTTATCTACCAGTTAAACCACGCCTTCCTCTTCGGCACCTACGGTTTCCGTGTTGAGGGAACGCAAATCATCGATAAATCACAGATGGGATGTGAAAACCACATCTGATCCTAAGCCACCTTCGGGTGGCTTTTTCTATGGGGCAAGGAAATGAAAAAGTCTATTCTGGCATGTCTTATATTTGTGTTCATTTTGACAGGATGTGGCCCAAAGGAGCTTTCTCCTGAAGAGAAACAAAAGGTCGAGCAACTCAAGGTGGAATTATCACAAACAGAAAGTGATATTTCGTCTGCGAATGCCGCAAATCAGAACTACTCTGGCGGGCTGATCAAGACATTAATCAGCGCCAGAGTGGAAATTCTCAAAACAAACCAGGCGCTAATTAAGCAGCGAATTGATGCTATTGAATCAGGCGCAAAAATAACAATGGATGTGCCAGGAGCAAAACCTGATGAGGCGACGGCTGAGTCAGTTAAGAGCGAAATAGATGCGTTAAATGCTCAGATTTCTCAGGCTAAAGCAGAAGCCAACCAGTATAGCGGTGGCCTGGTTCTTGCGATGAAACTGGCAGCAATCGCAACTCAGGAGCAAACCATGGCGATGCTTCAACAACGCTATTTGTCAGCCAAGTATGGACTTGCTAACGCTATGCCATCTGATTTGAAGCAGGGCAATGTTGCTGAAGCAAAGAAAATCGATAAACCAGCTCAGGCTAGCAATAATCAGCCATTACTCCCGCCGGGAGATGGGCCATTTGGCTTGGAGTCAGGTTTAAGCAAAAAGAATATCGAAGATATGACCGGTGAAGAGCTCAAGCCCTATGAGGGCGTGCCAAATCTCTATACGGTAAAATCTCCACCGAAAAAGAACGCTGAATTTGAGGGTTTTGGTCTATTAATTTCGCCAAAGTCTGGCCTATGCCAAATCAGAGCGTTAGGTAAAAATATTGATACAGACAGCTATGGACTTGCGCTCCAGTCAAAATACAAAGAGCTTATGGATTCTCTATCTTCAATCTATGGCAAACCTAAAAGTACCGATTTTTTACTTTCAGGTTCAATCTGGAAAGAACCTCAAGACTGGATGATGGCGCTAAACAAAAAGGAACGTTTCCTCTCAGCCCAATGGGAAGGATCGCCCGCAATACCTCTCAAAAACAAACTTGCATTGGTATCCATGGAAGCTAGAGCCAATAGCTCTGGCAAAGGGTATGTTTTCCTTCAGTATGATTTTGACAACATAGATGCTTGCAACGCGGAGATTGAGGACGTCAAGAAAAGCTCGTTATAAACCTTCTTCTCTATGTTGCTATATAAGCGCTTATAAAATTTTTCAGCCACACCTCGCTTCGGCGAGGTTTTTTATAAGTAAAAAATTCGATCGAAACGATCAAATCACCGTTTCATAAATCGGCATATAAAAAATAAGCATTTCACTTACTGCAATTATAATCACTGTATATTTATCAGGAGGTGATTATGATTCCGACTCGCGTTAAGCCCGTACTTCTCAGCATTGAACAACTCGAAGCACTTCGCAAAATTCAGGAGCAGGAGCGCGCCAAATCCGTGCTGGGCGTGGCTCCAACCATCCATGTTATTGCTCGCGGACTAATGGATAAAGCGCTCGCACAATTGGCGCAGGAGGCTTAATGGAACAACTTCAACGCCTAGCTGAAGCCATTGCAGAAACTTACATTCGCGATCTTCAGCGCGTTTGAGCAGATCCCATTTTAAATCAGGAGATATCACATGAATTTAGAACAGAAATTTGCAGTGTTAGAGGCCGAGTTAGCTGAGATTAAATCGCAGCTGAAAGCACCTGAAGAGCTGGCAAAGATTGTGCGTGAAACCACAATCGAAACGATTAAGAACGCCCAGCGCCCCGGTGGTTTGCTCCACAAAAAGTAATCTGAACGGTCGCAGGGACGCGACTCCTAGACAGCCGGCAAATTATTTTGCTGATTGGTTCGTTGAGAATGGTTAAGTGGTAACGAGTAATAGCGAGAGGTGGCATACACATGCCTGACAGCACGAAAGAACAGGCCAGTCGTGACAAGGGCGGCAAATGGAAGAAAGGAGCATCGGGTAATCCCGGTGGGCGCAGCAGCAAGGCGGCTGAGTTGAGACGCGTGCTGGAAGGTGGTGCTGATGATGCCGTTAAAACCATCATGGATGCGGCTAAAGATGGTGATATGGCAGCCTGCCGTCTCATCCTGGACAGAGTAGTCCCGCCGAGCAAGCCAGTATATCAGCCGGTTTCGTTTGAGCTGGACGATAGCGATTTACCTGCAGCGGCACGTTCTGTGGTGAAGGCGATCGCCGCAGGAGAACTGCCCGCCGACCAGGGGAAAATGATTCTGGATGGTCTGGCGAACATGGCGAAGATTATCGAAATTTCAGAGCTGGCTGAGCGTCTCGCTGAGCTGGAAAAAGCACAGGAGAGAAATCAATGAGCCTGCTAAGACGAATAGAAGCATTAGAGGCCACTATCGGCGCTCAGACCACCAGCAGCGGCCCCAATGAAATCTGGCTCATCGGTGTCAGCCCGGACGGCTCCCGCGAGTGTGGCGGCGGCTGGGTGAAGGATAAAGGGCAATTCCGTATTGCCACCACTGATGAGGCTCATCGACATAACTTAAACATCCTGCAGGCTGGTCATCATGAGTAATTTACTGGCGAGATTGAACCGGCTGGAAAAGGCCATGGTGACCAAAGATGGCGATGTGCAGGTGATTTCTGCACTGATGGATGAGTTAGCTGGTAATGCCCCTGCAGGGACTTATGAGTGCGCTGTTGAGAGGCTTTCTCGCCGCGGCAATTCATTCCCACAATCGGCAGAGCTGAAGGCGTTGCTGGTGGGTGACGGCAGCGAACAGATATAGCGCGATTAGCATTAAGGTTCGCACTAACTGCCCTACCCCATGAATACCTGACAAAAGTTAACTTTGAGGTGAAACGAGATGGACAGCAGAGCGGAACTACTCAAGCAGCTGAAAGCCTACCACCAGCGCCAAAAAGAGCGCTTCGACAGATGGCAGGCGTCAGGGTATCGACAAGAATTAAAGCCGATACATGAACCGATGCCGGATGAATTACTCCACATCCCATGCGCGGCGAAGACCAGAGCCGGAACGCCGTGCAAGCGAACTGACATCAGCACCAACGGGCGCTGCAAGTATCATGGTGGTCACAGTACGGGCGCATTAACAGCAGAAGGTAAAGCCCGTCAGCTGGAAGGCTATCGGCGTTGGCAGCAAGAAAGGGCAGGGAGCCTGTAGATGTTGGCATTCAAGCGGCCTGACCAGAAAGGGTTCACACGCAGCGAGAACGATAAATTGCTGATGACTATTTCAAGCGAAAAGTTAAAAGGCTTGCGAAAGCTCTATACCCACAACAAATTAAATCATTTATCAGCTTCGTTTTCTTTGGTAGTTAGGATGAGCTTAGTGGCACCTTCTAAAGATTTTGAAAGCTCAGCTTGGCTCATCCCGGTAGCTTTGAATTTGAAGCCATCCTTTTCTACTATGATTGACTTGTGTTTATGTCGCCGAGTAAAGGCCAAAATAGCACCAGCAACCGTAGTCCAGAAATACTCTGATTTGAGCACTAGGATTAGTATCTGCTTCACTTCTTCAGCACTATTGACGACAAAATCATAGCCGCTTCTTTTCTCTATAGAGCCTTTTAAATCAGGAACATATTTAATGTCGTTTTCTTTAAGAGTCGCGCAAAAAGCTACTGCTATTTCAGATGGTAAAGAAACTTTCAAAGGAGCTTTGTTCATAAAAATCACCTATGAGAAATGGGGGGCGAGACTTAGAGCCTTTAGTATTTTTTCCAAAGCCGCATTCTCAGCAATCATACTAAATTGTGTTTTTATGACATTGATGTAAATGATTGGACACGCGATATGGACAAGCGAGAGAGTAATCCTAATCGTGAGGCTCGAAAATCCTGACAGATGATCAGTGGTTCGTCGGATACCCATTGACGCCACAAGCCGTATTTAGCATAAAGAACACCTGAACGTTCACTGTAAAAAAGCCAGATGCGCAACGATTGACTGACAAAAAATAGAGATGACACTGCTACAATTGCCCGCCAGAGCAGTAAGCCCCTGGACAAGCACATGCTCTACACTATCCATATTAGAGTGACTTAGGTTCCACAGGCGAAAGAGCAGCATCGGCAGAGGATGAACGCGACGGGGTTCTGCTGGAAGAACCTCAGAGATTCAAACGGCAGCTTAAAATGTACGCGTATTGACGCCGTCATTGTTATAATATAAATAATTATACTGATCACACATACAGTAGCTATGACCGAACTGGTTACTGTAAAGTGAAAGAAGTTACTTTTAAGCCACTCATTGGATAGCCAGAAAACTATGTCACTACTTGATTTCGCATCACACAACTCATTCGAGCGAGCCGTGTCTCCTTTCCGGGAGATGGCTGCTTACGAGGCATTGTGGACGGAACAAGGCGCAACCTTCAAAACGATTGCCGATAAGTTTCGTCATGCTCACGGTGACCTCTTACCGTCTGAACTGGTTCCTGATAGCACGATCGATACCTTTAAATCGAAGCTGAAGAGCATTCTCGATAAATACAACGTTGAGGATTTTGGTGTGCGTGTGCATGGAGCTGGAGAATATCCAGAAAAGCTACGTGACGCTCGTCATCCCATAGAAGTTCTCTACTATCAGGGTTGGTGGGACTTAGTGAATACTCCTTCAGTGGCGGTAGTTGGTTCGCGCAAAGTATCTGAGGAAGGGGTGAGAAGGACACGTAAGTTGGTTAAGTGCCTAGTTAATGACGGGTTTACAATCGTGTCAGGTTTAGCTGAAGGCGTAGATACTTGTGCGCATCAAACCGCGCTGGAAATGGGTGGTAAAACCATTGCTGTTATAGGTACCCCACTTTCTCATAACTATCCAAAACAGAATGTTGGTCTGCAAAAGACGATTAGAGAAAACTATCTGCTTATCAGTCAGGTTCCATTCCAACGCTATCTGGATCAAGACTTTCGCAGTAATCGTATTTTCTTCCCAGAGCGTAACATAACGATGTCTGCCTTAACTAAAGCAACAATCATTATTGAGGCATCAGACACGTCCGGTACTCTGACACAAGCAAGAGCTGCGCTGGCGCAAGGCAGGAAGCTGTTTATTTTGGAATCATGTTTCCAAAACCCCTCTATCTCATGGCCTGCAAAGTATGAAGCTCAAGGTGCTATCAGAGTTAAGAGCTATGAAGATGTTCGGGAGCATCTGAAATGACATTCCGTTTAACCAAAATTGATGAGTTAAAACGTCCTGATCATCATCATCTTGACGATGAAGATAACTGCTATTTTTTTGGTGAGTACACCGCGCGTAAAGGTTTTAGGCATAGCGAAACTAACCAGCTAATTTGGAACTTAAAAAAAGGGAATGATAAGCGTGGTAGCTACGAATACCGGTTCAAGGGCCAAGCAATTCAGCAGGTGGCCACCTTAATTACTCAAACTATTGGCAACCTTCATGATTACACATTCGTACCAGTACCGCCGTCTAAATGCCGCACTGACCCAGCTTATGACGATCGGATCTCTGATATTTTAAGAGCCTGCCATCAACGTAACGGAAACCTACAGTTTCGCGAACTTGTTACACAGCGGTTATCAATGGGCGCGTCACACAATTCAGTGGCTCGTCCGTCGCCTGCTCAAATAGCTGCTAATTATCAATTCGATCAAACAATCACAGTTGGCATTAGAAATACAATTGTCATTTTTGATGATGTCCTCACCGCAGGTAGCCACTTCAAAGCTATGAAAGATACCATACGGTACCATCTACCAAACGTGGGAATTATGGGCCTGTTTATCGCTAGGACTGAAAGACATTCAGACTTGATAGCTGATTCCGATTTAGAGGATTAGTAGCCATCATGCACGCTTTGAATCTCTTCTCTTCCACGCACTAAATATGTCCTTATCCCATGCCTTGCCTGCCTTAGTCTGATAGCCAGCGTCGTTAAGCCGTTCTGCGATGATGCGACCATTATTAAACCCCTGCGCGATTGCCTCTTCCACAACATGGATCACGGCCTGTTCATCGTATTGTAAAGGAGGGATACCTTGCTTTCCGCCAATCAGAGCAGCCGCCGCGATCTCCATTCGTTCCACCAGCGCCATTATGCGCGCGTTAGGGTTGCTTTCTGGCCGGTTCAGCTTTTGGCGGGCAGCATCGACCAGCCAAGCAGTTTTATCGCCACCAGCGGCATTTACAGCACTGGTAAAAGCTTCGCTTAAATCACTAGGTACGCGGAAGGTAACAGACAGAGATTTGCTCATAACACACCAAGTTGGAGGAACAGGCGGCTATTTTAGCACCGTAAGACAGTGTAAAACATTAAAATGTGTTGGTTTAGAATGCCCTGTTGTTGGTTCAATTGGAGATTGTGTTGGTTCACTTTTTTTAAATTAATACTTTTAAAACAACCATCTTTACAAATTGAACGAACTGAACCAACTGAACGACACGTTTTTGCTTAATTATATAGAGAGAAAAATCCGCATCTTTCTTACAATAAGGAAGCGTCATTAGCAAAGCTAATAATCCGTACTCACTACTGCGTTATCTTCTAACTTACCCGAACCGCTTCCCCGTCAATCGCGTTTAACTTGCCGCTATCGTCCCGCATAACCAAACATAAACCGGGAAGACCGTAACGGGAACAGTTACACCATACGCCTTTGCCTGCTCCCGACTGTGTGCTGTCCTGTCGCTGCTCATAGCTGGTTACCTTTTCCAGCAGCCCATTATTAACCATCGCCTCCAGCGTTCGCCTGGCTGATTCCAAATGATGTCGTGATTTGAATGAGTCCATGCCACTGAGCAGATATGCGACCCCGGATACATCGAACGGCGGCGCACCAATCTCACACGTTACCCACTCGCGGTGCTCAAGTTCGAAGAAACTCAGTATCTCTTTTTTACGGCTGGTCATTCTCATGGCTGGTGGCTTCCTTAATGTAGGAAAGATCTATCATACAATAAGGGTTTCAGCTTATTGCGTTATGCAGTGAGTTGAATACGCCTGTTGTGGATAAAAAATAGCCAAAATGAGTTGTCACAAAAACATTTGGGGGTATCTTTGGGGGTATGTGTGATTTTGAAACTGATAAATACTTTTATTTAACATTGGTTTGTTGGTTATTATCCAATCCTGTAGGGGGTACCAATACAATTCAATGAGTTACCTTCCTTCTCCTGATTTCAAATTTACCCCGTGGGACAAATTTGGGACAGAGACATTAAAAATCGCATCAATATGTCGTGCATGCTCGGTTGAGTGGTTCGGTGCCAAATGAGCATAATGCTGTACCTGCGTAATACAGTCCGTCTGCCGTCGGGTTTTTCAGGACGGTTTTCCAGTATTTGTAGCTGCTGCGATGAATCCAGAACACATGGTAGAGTGTGGCCACAGGTTAACGCGCCCTAAGTTTCCCGATTATCGAGAACTGTTCGGGGAGGCTTTTGGCGTTTTTCCCTGACGCTCATCACGCAGTTGTTTTACCCATTTTGTCATCGTAGAAAGGCCAACGTCCATAGCCCTGGCGGCGTCAGAGACGGTGTAATTTAAGGCTGACGACAAGAAGCCGGAATGGGATGAATAGAACCGCTTCCAAAAATAACATTTATGGGAGAAAAGGGGTCTGCTGGTGCAAGCGTAATGATAAATGTATTGCTTACATTATGCGCAACCAAAAACAAAAGAGCCTTGGGTATATCGAGAATATTCACGATGCAATTCGCTCGCGCGAGTCAGCGGAAATAACATCTGTTGAGTCTTTTAACCCGACAACGATGCTGCTATTACCAATAGTCACTTAATCAATACAAAACAGCGTTTGAAAAACTGAGAGCCACTTTCACAACGGCTCTCTAAGTCTTATGGAATGCTTCACAGCTTAGGGATATTTAAACACATTTGAAAGTCAGGCGAGCAACGCCATTAACGAGTAAGTGTGTATCAATATCAGTTTTCACTTCTTGCATGGATTTATTTTGTACCCGACAAAAGTCAGTAGCTTTTTTAGTTGCAGTGCCAATAGCACCTGGAATACGACCTGCAGCAGGCGCGGCTTCAACTTCGGTGAGATAGTCTCCATTATCCAGCTTTTTGATATCTGACTGATACGTTAAGCCCAGGCCTTGAAACTGTGTTTTATCGTTTTGCACAGAACATCCGCTTAAAAAAGCACCAATTAAAACGGTAGCAGCAATGATTGAAATTTTCATGTTAAGAATAGTCCTTATATATTTTGTTAGACGCTATATTACAAACCAGAATTAAACATTAAATAAACTGAATGCTGTATATATATTGGCATAACGCTATCATATTGAATATATTGACTTTATGAAAAAAGAATTGATACGGGCCAGGTAGGCAGCCTTAACTGCTGAGACGACGCAATCATCAAACAGTCCTCATCCCAGGGCGCATTTAAGCGTGCGCCCAATGATGAACCAGGAGAGTAATATGCCTGACCACTGCAAAATCACCGTAATACTCAATCAGGCGAGAGTGACGAAGGATTAATCAATCGTATCCAGCCTGAGATGGCCTGTGGCCTTTACTCTATTGCGCTGGCCGATAGCTCTTGGGCTTATAAAGAGATCCGTTTTAGTTCCACGCACTGTTTGAGATCCCGGCCAGATGATATTGTAGCCAGTATTCCTCCGCCGCCAGGTTTTCAGTAATTCATGCGGAGGTTCACAGTTAACCTCTGACAGCCATCTTTCAGTGATTTCCCGTACTTCATTCAGGATTGTGAACAGATAAATCATGGACTTCTGTTCGGTAAGTGCGGTTAAGCATTTCTATATAGTATTCTGTGTCGGCTTTTCTCGTCTGATAAATCCCAGTTTTACAGCGTACAGTGATAAAGCGTTATGCTCAGGTTCAGTGCCCGGCATGCCTGACGAATACTGAGGCAGAATGTCGTGGTAAGATGCTTAACCAGTTCACGCTTAAGGCTGGTTTTAACGTTTTTTTCGATGACATCTTTGAATGCACGACACTCCAGACTCAGGTCAACACACATCTGCTTAAGACATTGGTTTACGTTTTCAAGGTCTTTTGTCTTATTAATATCAGACGCTTCCATGTCACCTTACTTAGATTTCCAGTTGTAGTAAGCCGCTTCAGAGATACCGTCCTCATGGCAGATATCTTTCACGGCTCGTCCGGCTACAATCGATTTAATTACAGTGATGATCTGATGCTCAATAAAAAGAGCTTTACGCATAGCGATCTCCTTCGTTGGCGGGATGAGTACGCTGGAAGACACCTAAATATGAATGGCACGATTACAGAGGGTACAACATGATCGTTAGTAAAAGATTATGTGATATTAACCACGAAAAAAGAAAGGTATTAAATGTCAATACATTTTATATAAAAAGAGATATATCACATACAATTCTTGTAGTGTAGATAAAAAGTTTACATTATTTATTATATGCAGAATTTAAAACTATGAATAGATTAGCGCGCTAATTTAGAAGTGCGTTTTGTTCAAAAAAAATACGCTTATTGAGCGCTTTACGCGAAACGGGCCGGTTTACAGTGGTTAAAAAAAAGATAACTGAGTGTTATAGTTTTTATGGGAAATTAATTAGGCAGCGAATCTGTAGCAATGGAGTGCCAGATGAATTCAATGATTTACAGTGCTGAATGTGGTGGGACCTTGGGGGAAATTTTTCAAGGCCCTATGTTTACAAAGGAAGGGACTGAAATATCAATAATTTCAGCATTATCGAAAAACATGACAAAAGCAGTATTCCGTCCTGGCGAATATTGTAACCTTGAATCTTTAGGCAAAATTAAAGTAAAAAAAACTTTATCAAACTTCTTCGAAAAAGTTTCAACTTCAAGAATTGAAGGGCAGTGGCATTTTGATAGTGACATAGTTATCGGTGCAGGTATGTCGAGTTCTACAGCGGATATCATAGCCAGTCTGAGATGCATTTGTAGAGCATTAGATATTATACCAACACTTGATAACTTTATTGAATGCCTCAAAGATGTCGAGCGTTCTGATTCGGTTTACATTGATGTTCCTTGCATGTACATGAGTCAGCAGCAAAAAATTGTTGATTTATATAGACCTATAGGAAAAATATATTGTATTTATGCTCTTGAACAAAAAAGAATAGATACTTCAAAAACACGTGAAATTTTAATTTCACATTATAATGATGAAGTTAAGAGTTATTCCGAGTTGTCTAGAAAAGTTCGTGAGTCTTTTTTTGATTCTAATAAAATTCAAGTCATAAATTGTTCAACCCATAGTGCAGATTTATCTCAAGGTGTTATTCCTAAAAAATCATATCACAGCCTTAAAAGTAAACTAAAGAATGCCAGCGCGGATGGAATGATTGTTGCTCATACAGGTTCACTCATAGGATACCTATATGCATCGAAACCAGATGATAAAAATATAGCCTTTGCAAAGGATATATTTGAAGAACAGGGATTGCAAGCCTGTTATGGGGAGATTTTTGATGTTTAGTCATATTGCAGATGCATTAAAAACACCCGACATCGTAAAATTAAAAAATAATTTGTACATTGCTCGTTTTGAGTCAATGAAAATTTTTTCTACACTCCATGCAGTTGGGAAGCTTTTAGAGAATGGAGTCATAAATTCCAACACTACCCTCATTGATAGCTCAAGTGGAATTTATGCTTATGCATTGGCATTGGCTTGCCATAAGTATGGTTTGGATTGTCATATTGTTGCCTCGAAGGCAGTCGACACTTCAATGAGGATTCAATTACAACTTCTCGGAGCTTATGTAGAAGGAGTCCCTTCTGCGGGAAGCCTAAAACACGATCAAAATTGTCGAGTTGAAAAAGTAGAGAAATTAATAAAGGAAAGAAAAAATTATTATTGGATGCAACAATATCATAACGATATTCATTATTGCGGCTATGAAGAGTTCGCTAAAATTATAATAGAAGAACTTGATTGTAAGGAGATTACGGTCGTAGGTGGTGTGGGTTCTGGATGTTCAACAGGTGCTGTTGGAATCTATTTAAGACAGAAAAATGTTACAGTTAATCTCTGTGGTATTCAACCTTTTGGTAGTATTACATTCGGATCGCAAGAAGTTGAAGATCCAGAAATTATAATTGCTGGTATCGGTAGTGCCATAGATTTTCAGAATGTCAAATATAATAATTATGATTCGATAGATTGGCTTTCATTTGATGTTTGTCTTAGTGGAACGATTGAGCTGATGAGAAAGCATGCAGTGTTTGCTGGTCTTTCTAGCGGAGGAAGCTACTGCGTTGGAAGCCGAGAAGTCCGCTTAAGGCCTGATATTCCCTGTCTCATTATAGCACCCGACACAGGACACAGATATGTGGAAACTGTTTTTACCCGGCATGAGGAAGCTAAGGAAGTCGATTTATTCGAGCCTGTAATTATAAGTGCTTCGAGTGAGCTTTCTCTACCTTGGTCCAGATACCAGTGGAATAGAAAAAATAAACAACATTTGAATGAATTTTTATCAAAACGATGAGGTTGATTATGAATTTTGTACTGGTTGAAGCGTTAACTTTTGGTTTGGGAAAACTTGTGAAAGCTGCTGAAGAATTGGATGCTACACTCCATCTTCTTACATATAATAGAAATATATATTTTTATGAGTTAGAAAAAATTAAAACTAATCGTCTTGTTTTGGTGGAAATTGACACTTTTAAAAACGATAACGTCATTGAGTATTGTCGAAAATTGGAGGGTTTTTCTGGTATAATTAATCTAACCGATACCTGGACTCTATCCGTTCAAGAAATCTCATCTATCCTGGGTATTACTGGACAAAACCCTAAATCGACATCAATATGTAGGAATAAAGCTTTGCTTCGCAAGATATTAAAGGAAAATGATTTAACATCTGGTGTTTATACAGATGTGGATTTGTCATCAGATACCGTAAGCGAAGACTTTGTATTTCCAGTTATTATTAAAGATCCAACTGGTACAGGTTCGAAGAATGTTTGGTTTGCAGAGGATAAAATCAAAGCTAACAACATTATTCTTGCAGAGAAGAAAAATAAAAATTTAAAAAGATTACTGGTGGAAACTTACTTTTGTGGAACATTATATAGTGTAGAAACAATTAGCTTTCGTGGCGAAACCAGAGTAATAGCTGTTTCAAGCCGAGTGCTTTCTGACATGCCACTCTTTATGGAGAAAGCAATCTCTCTGCCGATTAACGCTGAAAGTAGTGAACTTAAAGGTGTAGAAGAATGGATAGTAAACGTGCTTACAGCGATATCATACACTGATGGTTTTGCACACACAGAGTTCATAGTTACAGCAAATGGTTTCGAGGTGGTAGAGGTAAACCCGCGTCTTGGTGGAGTTCAAATTGGTGAGGCTCTTTGTCAGGCCTACAACTATAACGTATATAAAGCATTCATCGAAATGGCAATGGGAGTCAGACCAGAGTTATTTGATATTGAGTTAATACCTGAAACATATACTGGACAAGTATTTATTTATGCCAGTGAACCCGGTCGTTTCCAAAAAATTAATGATACTTTAATCAATAAAGACAGAACAAAAATATATCCTTGTGCTTTGCCAGGTAAAGAAATTATTTCCGTTACCGATCAGTCTGCATGTGTTGCGATATTGTTAACAACAGCTGAGAATAGTGAAATGGCTTTATTGAATGCTTTGTCGGAAGCAAATAAGGCATTAGTACTAATGGACTAAGTATGCTTAATATAAAATTTAATACTTTTAGCAGTAATGTAAAACTTATACTTATTACTTCCTTATTAAGTAATATAGGTATATTTATGATTATCCCATTTTTAGCAATTTATCTTAGTAAGCTAGAAACAATAACAACAGCTCAAGTAGGACTTATTATTGGTGTTGCTTTCTGGTGTCAGCGGGCTGGTTCATTCTTCGGCGGTTTAATGTCTGACTATTTGCATATTAAAGGGACGATGCTACTTGGACTTACAATAAGAATCCCAGGTTATTTACTTGTCGGTTATGTTGATAGTTTTTATCTTCTTCTTATCGCATGTTCGATAATTGGGTTAGGGAGCAGTATCTATCTCCCTGCAGCAAAATCCTATCTTGTAAAAGTTACAAGTGATAAAGATAAGATAGATGTATTGTCAACACGCATGATATTTTCAAACATAGGTGTAGCTATAGGGCCTGTTATTGGGATGTCTGTTTTTACACTATCGCCTTCAGTGCTTTTTGTAACTGTAGCCGTTATTTTTTCAATACTCACCTTAATGAATTTAAAGCTTGAAGGTCGTAATGAAAGGTTAGCATCAAGTCAAGTAAGTGCTAAGGATTTTGGTGTTCTGCTTACGAATAGAATGATGATTGCAATTGCACTTTTCATGTTCCTCTTTATGGCATTTTACATGCAGATTGAAGTTACAATTCCTATATTTAGCAGTGAGAAATTTGACAATAAGATTGTAAGCTACATTTTTATTTGTAATGCTTTCATTGTCATATTCTTTCAATCTGCAATATCTAAATGGGCATGCAATGGGGCAGCTAAAAAAGTAATCTCAATTACTTTTATTCTGTTTTCATTATGTTTTTTACTGATGAATATGATAAAGGATAGTTATGCTCTTGTTTTTTTAGCTGTGATTGTTTTCTCTTTTGCAGAGATAATAATACAGATTCGTCTTGATTACGATGCAACAAATGTTAGCAAGAAAATGGTCGCTACTACATTTGGTATAATGAGTCTTGCGGGCGCTTTTGGTGGGTTGGTAGGGAGTTACATTGGAACACTGCTTTATACCTCTGGATTGATGGGAATCAGTATTTGGGGTGTTTTGTCTTTGTCTTCAGCAATCGTAGCAATGGTCTGTATTTTGAACCCTGATAATGGATCAGACGGAATTATTAAATGAAAAAACACATAGTCCTTATTTCACCTCATGCAGCCATGGTAGACTGTGCTTTGTATCATAACTTGATTATTACTATCATTGATAAGGTAGAAAATGCTGGTAATTACGTTGGTCTTACTGGTGTGCAGGTTTTTTTATATGATTTTCAGGATGCTGACTTATCGAAAAAACTACTTTCCTCTATCAATATCTCTCAACCTATACATGCTATAGTTACACTTACTGAAAAATCACTGAGAATCGCTGCTGAACTTTCAGCTTTTTTTGATTTGCCTGGTTTGGCACCCAATGTCATTGAAATTATTCATGACAAGAATGAAATGAGAAAATTTCTTTGTGATAAAGGAAATTTCTCTGTTAAATATTGCCATCCAGGGAATATCAAAGAATTGAGTGTATTTGCCGAATCTGCTGGTTATCCGATTATAGTGAAACCAGTTGATGGTTATGGTAGTCAAAATGTAAAGAAGATAAACTCAATTGATGAGTTTGAAGAAGTTGATTTCTCTATAGAGCTAATTGGTGAAGAGTTTCTATATGGGGATGAGTTTTCAGCAGAGTGTTTTTCCTTTAAGGGCAAACATCTTGTGGCGGGGATCACACGCAAAATTCTCATCGAGTCATCCGATGGAAAGAACTTTACAGAAATGGGGCATTGTGTTCCAGCAAATCTAACTGATGAAGTTAAAAATTTAATTGAAACCTACATAGGAGATTTTCTTACCTTAATCGGTGTTGATAATGGCCCTACACATACTGAATTTAAGTTAGAAGGCAATAAGATAAGTATTATCGAAACTCATAATAGAATTGGCGGTGATCGGATTTCTTCTTTGGTAAAAATGAGTACAGGTATTGATCTTGTCGAACTTTCAATGCTTTGGCCGTTAGGCTTATGTTCTGCAACTGATAAAGTCACATATTTTACTCACCATGCAGCGATCCGTTTTTTTAACCCCCCACCCGGAAAATTAATTAGTATTGCTGGAATTGAGAGGTTAAAACACAGTTCAAATGTCATTGATATTGAGATTGGCTGTAAATCTGGAGACATTATTAAGCCAATAGAGGATTCATTCAATCGTTATGGATTTGTCATAACAACTGGAAGAAGTGAGGAAGAGGCAATAACTAACAGTATTGAGTCGGCTAAGAAATTAAAATTTTTGACGGTCTGAACAGTTCTTAATAAAGTGGTGTTAAGCTAAACCGTCTAATTTACTGTATCACTCGGATCAAGGAAGCCACTATACCAGCAGGAATTTCAGACAGTTACTGTGGAGGTATCAGATAAACCAAAGTCTGAGTCGTCGGGAAAATTGCTGGGATAACAGCCCAATGGAACGGTTCTTGAGAAGCCTGAAAATAGCGTGGGTGCTGGAAATGGGTTCGTAAATTTTATCGAAGCCAGTATGGCGATAACAAATCACATCATGGGATATCACAGCCTGCTCAGACCTCATCAAAATAATGGAGGTCTGACGCCGGATGAATCAAAGCGATTGTTCTGGAAAACTCTAAAGCCGTGGCCAGTTTTTGTTGACCACTACACAATCTTCGCCGTGAAGATGGAACAGTTAGGACATCAGGCAAAAGCCGAACAGATGGAACGTATCGTCTCTGAGAACGCTGACCTTGACTACGCATATGACCATATGAAACGCTGGCGTGACTGCACGACTAATAAACAGCGCTGTATGGCTGTCACCTGACGTTGTCTAAGGCTAAAGACCAGGGCTTAAAGGGCATGTGGTCAACCAAGTGCCTGAACGCAATGGATGCGGTGGGTGATTTTTAAGCACCTTTAAGAATTTCTCAGAAAAATTTGTATAAGTATTAGATAGAGTAACATTCAAATTAACCCCCATAGGCCCCTGAGTTATCTGATGGTTTCCTGTGAGCACTTTAAGTGTCCTGCGAGCACATCATGGGGACTCTTTGATTTTGCTCAGGCAGCGGCAGGTGACACAAGAAGTGATACAAGGATGACACAAAAGTGATTGACACTAAGTCAGACCGTATGATCTACTTATAGCTCATTCATAGTAAAAAAATCTTTATTATCAGTTACTTATGCTTAATCAGGCAGGTCGCTTGCTGTGGACTTGATGATAGCCGTGAGGTTCTTCTGAAACGAGAGGCGCTGCCCGATAAGGTCGATGTTCAAATCTTCGGCGCTTTAGAAAACTCTGCTGTGGTGTTTGCTGGGCTCTTGTTTTCCGGCAGAGACCTTGGAAAAGTTATGTGTTTGTTAGACGGCGATGCGCATCGTTCTGTATAGGAGAAGCTTAAATCATTTAAAAATGCCTGACACGAACGGATAGAGTAAAAAAACAAATACGGTGAGACGTTCTTGAGAGGTTAATTTTTTTTATTTTTGAAAAATAACTGTAGCAGATAGAGTGCTGCTTTCACAAAACCTACCATGGTCAGGATTATCACAATAATTTGTGAAATACCCTGTGGAGCCCCATACCACTTTTCGAAACCCACTCCCGCACCTTTTAAAAATGATGCTGACAAAAGAACACAAACAAAAATTACCAGTCCACTAATTACTTTCTGCATTATTTCACTCCGAATATCCCGGCGTTTCAGCCGGGATGGTGACTACCAGTGACACTGTCCGCCGATATTGCCAGCACTACTGTTATTGCTACCATTATTAGAAGATGAGCTTCAAGAGAAGCATCCGCCCGCAATCGCTCCGCCAGCAAGCCCCAGCCCAACGACTCCGCCTGCCGATCCAGCAATCATTCCACCAATAATTCCGTTATTGCATCCTTCAACGTATGAACTGGAGGAGGAATTACCGCCATTATTTTTACTGCTGCTGCTGCTGCTGTTACCCGGGCCGTATTTATCTGAATAATTTCCTGCTCCGGAAACCTGTTCCATTTCCTGTTATGATAACGTTCTCATATTCTATATCCTTATTGGTTTAATCCCACCTGTATGTGGCTTATGTAAGGTATCGTAAATTCTTACTTTGTGAAACAATAAAAGAATTGTTTTTTCTCTTGGTTATAAAATTCCTTCTGGATATTATAATTATGAGTGGGTTCTTGTATTTTTTAATTTCATAATAAAATCAGCTAATTGTTATGGGGTTGTGGGTGATGATGCCACCCTAAAGCTTCCAGTATTCCTTACGCTTTACTTGTGCTTTTTTTTATAAATGTGAAATGTGTCTCATTTATATTGGGGCAACTCCTCTGGACAGGGAGCTTCTTTGGCGTTCATGGATCCTGAAATAGCAATGCGAACATATAAATTTTATTAAAAAATAAATACATATAGAAGAATATGATTTTTTATACTTGCTGAAGTAAATAATTTTCTGCGCCCTGATGTTTATCATTACCTGACGTCCGCTGGCAGACACCAAAGCTTCATATTCCGGGGAAAGAGGTGCTACTCAACTCACACCGGCCAAATGCGAACTACCGGGTAAGCTTGTGCCAGACTGCTATGCTGATGAGTCGGGGGCCTTCTCAGCATTTAGGCTAAACCCCGCTGGTACATTGAATCACCGCGGATTTAACAGACACCTCAGAGTCATTTAAGATGACTGATAAGAGAGGTGCCCATGAGCGATAAACGTCATCCCGAAGAGTACCAAATTGAAGCGGTTAAACAGGTTGTTGACCGCGGCCATTCATTGCATGCGTCGCCACCCGTCTTGATATCACCACGCACAGCCTCTACGCCTGGTTAAAAAAGTAGGGCCCTGATTCATCAGCCACTAAAACGCAGCCCGATACTCAGTCTGAGATCCGGCGACTTCAGTAGCCTTTTGAAATATATTACTATCCATTTCAACGCGTCGAAGTCTTTTCTTCAGTTCGCGTATTTCAACCTGCTCAGGTGTCATTGGTGACGATATGGGTTATTTTCCCCCTCGCTCTTCTTTCAGCTGTCGAACCTACTTATCCATAGTGGATTAACCGACATTGATTGCCGGTTTTATTAGGGATGATCGATAAGATCTTGATAGTCTGTGAGAAATTAATGGAAAAGGGTTTCAGTTATTGATTAGATTGACTCTTAGTCCACAGTTATCAAAAAAAGGCTGTTAATATCACAAGGATCTTTGTTTGAAACTCACGGATTTAGAATCTCTACTCAACCATCTTAAAACCTTACCTGTTCCGCACGAAAGAGAAGCTAACCTTTTTTCTGTTGGGGCACGAGGACATTATGAAAACCCAGTCAGTGACGTGCTGGCATTTTATCTCGATCCTGATGGTGAGCATGGATTAGATACACTGACGCTGGATGCACTGCTGGCTTGTCTGAAAGAGGCGGGTAACCTCGCATCAGCACTGATTAAACCGCCGGAGCGTGAGGTAAGCACCGTAGCGGGTAATCGTATTGATCTTCTTCTCGAGTCGAATGAATGGGTAATGATCATCGAAAATAAAATCGGGCATCTACTGAATAACCCATTTGATGATTACACTGCTTACCTGAATGACGAAAGCTATCGGGAGAAAAAGCCTTACTACATCGTGCTGTCACCGAATGGTCGCGCACCAGTTGGCTGGACGGGAGTCAGCTATCGTGAGTTTACCCGACAACTGACTCTCCGCCTCGGTGAGGCTTTTATCAGCGCGCCGCTGAATAAGTGGTTAATTCTGCTACGTGAATATGTGTTACATCTGGAGTCATTGATGATAAATCCAGCCTTCCCCGTGGAAACTGAAGAGTTTATCCGTGAAAACCTGCATCGGATACATGAAATGGTGCAACTGAAAAACAGTGTGATTAAGGGGATGATGGAGGAAGGTAGACGTTGGCTAACTGCGCAATTTAGTCGACAGCAATATGAAGTAAAAGTGACACAGCACACATGGTCCGGCTATCCAGCACTGCGTTTTTCTTTCGAACACTGGACATCATATTCCGATGTTGTGTTGTTCCTGCACGGTGAGCCGGAAGAACAATATGAGGTCCGTACCTATACTTGCGAGCTTATCGACGAGGAGCTGCGTGAGCGGGCAATCTCTGCTTTGAACGTCGAAGGTTGTGAGGGTGATTATTGGGATGAGGGTAAGCGCACGATCATCGGTTTCCGAATCTATCAACCACAAACGACTAAAACGTCAGCATTATTTACTGAAGTTGCCAAACGTATGCTTCTACTGGATCGCTTTGAGTGTGAGCAACGATAATATCGAAAGCGTAGGTCTGTAGTAGAAATAACAATGCTCCAGGCGCGTCCGCGTGGGGCTCAGAGCGTCAGCCAGTGTCCTGCGCCCTAATGAGTGCTGTCGCCGCAATCCTGCTATTAATCACATTCACTCCAAACTATTAATCGTCGTGGCGAGAAAATTACGATGCTTACCTGCTACTGCCGCTGTTTATCTGCTTGCTGATTACTTCAGCCCGAATTAAATAATGTGTAAACACGCTGATACCTTAATTAAATGATGCTTAAACATGCTGTTTCTTTTTATGGGGCTTGCACACTTTCATTCATAAACAAATAGCGACTGAGCTTCAACAAAAATGTCTTTTTTAGGCCATTCCTCTATCGAAAAGCATAATGATAATTACTATCATGTTTTAACTCTATGTTTTTTATTATGAAATAATTCTTTTAACTACTATGAAACCTTCCTTTAAATAAATTAAGCACGAAATGTCAAGATGAATAACTTCTCTGTTTTTTCAGTGAGATATAGGTAATTAGTGAAAACTTTACATAAGGTTGTTTTTAGATAATATTCTTCATCAGAACGAATCACTTATTAATTATTAAATATCAGGAGATAACTATGACCAGAATGGTTACGGTGGCTGCAACTCAAATGCACTGCAGCTGGAATTTAGAGGAAAATATTGCACGAGCAGATAAGCTCATACGCGAAGCACAGGCAAAAGGCGCTAATGTGATTCTGCTCCAGGAGTTATTTATGTCGCCTTATTTCTGTATTGATCAGGATATGCGTCATTTAACTCTGGCTCAGTCAGTAGATAACAGTCCATTGCTGAGACATTTTCAAGCGTTAGCAAAATCACTAAATATTGTTCTGCCCCTTTCTTTTTTTGAGAAAGGAAATAATGCCTATTTCAACTCGCTGGCAATGATTGACGCCGATGGGTCCATTCTGGGTTATTACCGTAAGACGCATATTCCCAATGATTTTGGTTATCAGGAAAAACAGTATTTTACTCCCGGGGACACCGGTTTCCGCGTCTGGGATACACAGTTTGGCCGAATTGGGGTCGGTATCTGCTGGGATCAATGGTTTCCTGAAACTCAGCGTTCATTGGCTTTGATGGGTGCGGAATTGATTTTTCATCCGACCGCGATAGGTACAGAACCTGGTGAGGGGGTAGGCCAGTATGACAGTCAACCACACTGGACTCATGTGCAATGTGGTGCAGCGGGCGCCAATATGGTGCCGGTTATCGCATCTAACCGTATCGGTACTGAAGAGAGTAAATTTACTCCCGGCCTCGAAATGACCTTCTATGGCAGCTCCTTTATCGCTGATCAAACCGGCACACTCGTCGCTCAGGCCGATAAAGTCTCAGAAGGTATTCTGGTCCATTCCTTTGATCTTGATGCAATCAAACAGCATCGCGACTGGTGGTGCCTGTTCCGCGATCGTCGCCCCGAAATGTACAACATATTGACAACCTCAGATGGCCGGAATGCTTTCAGTGTGACAGGAGAGAAATAAGATGAGTACAACAACACGCGTTACCCGACCTGCACACGATGGATTCTGGATGCCAGCCGAATGGGAGTCTCACGAAGCGATATGGATGCTATGGCCGTACCGAACTGACAACTGGCGGGAAGGAGCCAGACCTGCTCAGAAAAATTACGCTGCAGTGGCCGAGGCCATCAGTGTCGCTACGCCAGTGTTTGTTGGTGTCCCAGTGGAATGTGTAGATGAGGCGAAACTTATACTGCCTTCTCGGGTCACTATTGTGCCGATGGAAAGCGATGATGCCTGGGTACGCGACTGTGGCCCAACGCTGGTCATTAATGAGAAGGGTGAACGCCGTGGTGTCGACTGGATTTTTACCTCTTGGGGTGGAGTCAAAGGCGGACTTTACAATCCCTGGGATAAAGATGAGCAGGTCGCGCCACAGATCCTGGCCCACCATAACTTCGAACGCTATCAGGCCCCGTTGGTAGTAGAAGGCGGCGGTATTCACGTCGACGGAGAGGGGACCTGCATCGCAACGGAGGAAGTTCACCTTAATCCGGATCGTAATCCTGCATTGACGAAATCCCAGATCGAGGATTATTTAAGGGATTATCTCAATATTGATAAAGTGATCTGGTTACCCTTAGGCGTTTATGAGGATGAAACGTCCGGCCATATTGATAATATGTGTTGCTTCACCAGTCCGGGGGAAGTCGTCCTGACCTGGACGGATGATGAAAGTGATCCTCAATACGCCCGGTCAAAAAAAGCGCTTGATGTGCTTGAAAATGAAACAGATGCTAAAGGACGCAAAATAAAAGTCCGAAAATTGCCCCAGCCTGGTCCACTGTTTATTACGGAAGAAGAAGCGAGCTCCATACAACCCAGTCCAGGCATGAGCCGCGGCGTGGGTCAGCGTCTGGCCGGTTCGTATGTCAATTATCTGGTTACAAATGGACGGGTTATATTTCCACAGTTCGATCCGCAAACGGACGCTAAGGCCGTCGCGGTGATTCAGGAAGCATTTCCGCAGCATAAAATTATACCGTTATCCAGCCGCGAAATATTGCTGGGTGGTGGAAATATTCACTGTATTACGCAGCAAATCCCATCAGGTCGGATTTAAATATCTTAATACTATTCTAATCACCGGTTATCGGGGGCGATCCCCGATAACACCTCCGGTAGACTCCTGCTGAAGACTGTCTGAATAAGAAAGTAGCGATGCGGGAGTTAAATTAAAAAATATGCATAATCGACTGCGACTGTGCATATTCATTATGATAATTACTTTCTAAAAGTAATAAGGGGATAATTATGGCAGGTTCCCAAAAGCATAAAATGGGCGCTTTGCAACTGACAATAATCACTGTCGTCAATATGATAGGGTCAGGTATTATTATGCTGCCCTCGCAAATGGCAGGTGTAGGAAATATCACTATCTTTTCCTGGATATTAACTTCAGTCGGGGCAATGGCTTTGGCCTATGGATTTGCGAAATGTGGTCGTTACAGTAAAAATATTGGTGGGATGGGAGGATATGCTCAGTATTCTTTTGGGCGATCGGGTAATATGCTTGCCAACTACACGTATGCTATCGCTATTGTGATTGCTAATGTGGGAGTCGCGATCTCGGCTGTTGGCTATTTCTGTAATTTTTTTGATATTGAACTTGGTGGTATCGCGACCGCATTGTGGACGATGCTGTTTATCTGGCTGACAACGTTACCTAATTTCTGGAGCTCTAAAATAACCGGGCGTATTGGTTCCGTTACCGTATGGGGCGTGATTATACCGGTTATCGGGATCATCATTCTTGGCTGGTTCTGGTTTAAAACTGACATTTATGTCGCAGGCTGGAATCCCCACCATCTTGGATTTTTTGATGCCCTGCCTCAGGCTCTGGCATTGACGATGTGGGCATTTTTAGGTCTTGAATCGGCCAGTGCCAATTCCGATGCGGTGGAGAATCCTGAAAAAGCGGTACCGATTGCAGTTTTGGCCGGAACACTTTTTACTGCGGTTATTTATATTCTTTCTACTGCGGTTATTGGCGGCATTATTCCTTATCAGGAACTGGCTGCTTCTTCTGCGCCCTTCGGCTTAGTCTATTCACACATGTTTGGCGGTGTTACCGGAAAAGTTATCGAGTTGCTGATGTGTATCGCCTGTCTTGGATCATTACTGACCTGGCAGTTCACTACCGGCCAGGTTTTTAAATCCTGCGCAGATGTCGGCTATTTTTACAAAATATTTGGGAAGATAACTAAACGGGGTGCGCCAGTAATTGGCATGATCATTATTTGTATTATTCAGTCATTGTTTTTGATGATGTCCATTACACCAAGCTTCAGTCATGAGTTTAACGTCATTGTCGACTTCTCTGTGGTCATTGATCTTATTCCTTATATTTTATCAATGTCTGCATGCTCCACAATTATTAAGTCATCTGATGAATTTAAACAAGGAAAATTAAGCCATTCAAAACTGGTCACAATCGGTATGGTCTGTTTCCTCGCGAATGCCTATACATTCTATGCCATTTACAGTTCAGGCAGTCAGGCAGTGGTTTATGGCTCACTGGTTACTTTCGCAGGATGGGTTATCTTTGGCCGGTATACCTCCGCTCAGCAAAATAAACCTGTAATTGAACAGAGTAATAATGATGAGCAGAAAGAAGTGCTCCAGTCATAATGTATTTGTTTTTTTTACGGATAAAATTTTATAAATTAATCGAGGTTTAATATGAATAACGAAATCAATCCTTGCGATAAAACCTTCACTATCGGGAAATGGATGCCTTCCGATCAGAAAACACTGACGGAATGGCTACTGCGTATTATGAATAAAGCAGAAAATAATGATACGCCACTCCTCCCTGCGGTTCAGAATTTTAAGGATTTTATTGAAAGCGATCCTAAAGCGTACATGTTTTTTAACCAGATGTTTGATCAGGTTGGCAGAGACAAAAAACTGTCACCAGGCGGACTGCCGCAGGTACGCGATTACCACCATATGCTGAGCATGATCAATGTGATTATGACCCATGCCCCCGATTTCGATGAAACCGGGCTGGTGGGTTGTCCGTTCAATGCGCTCTTTGACTGGTCGATGGCAACCCGTGGTGGCTGGGCTGGGTTTATCAACGAGAAAGTCAACTTGCACCTGAAAGCGATTCTGAACGAATGGGGAAAATTCTTGCGTTCTGCTGACAGTGCTTACGTTCTGAGTGATGACCCAAAAAAAGGCTGGTTCGGTAAAGATGCTCTGCACGCTATGCCAACTTTTGTAGAGGATTTCCAGTGTGATCCGCAATTACCGCATTACGGGTTCCATTCCTGGGATGATTTTTTTACTCGTACTCTACGCGAAGGTGCACGGCCTGTTGCTGAGCCGGATAATGATGCCATCATCATTAACGCTTGTGAGTCAGCACCTTACCGTGTCGCAACCGATGTCCAGCTGCGGGATAAATTCTGGATTAAAGCTCAGCCTTATGCTCTGCAATTTATGATGGATAACGATCCTCTGGTCTCTCAGTTTGAGGGCGGCACTATCTATCAGGCGTATCTCAGTGCCTTGAGCTATCATCGCTGGCATTCACCGGTATCAGGTCGTGTGGTGAAAACGCGGATGATTGAAGGAACTTATTATTCAGAATCGCTGTATGCCGGTATCGATGCAGCCGGTCCCGATCGCTCGCAGTCGTATATTGCCGAGATTGCCACGCGCGGTCTTATTTTCATTGAAGCCGATAATCCTGATATCGGTCTGATGTGCGTGATGGCGATTGGTATGGCTGAAGTATCCACCTGTGAAATTACCGCTTTTGAAGGGCAATATGTCAAAAAAGGCGATCAATTGGGCATGTTCCACTTCGGTGGGTCAACCCATTGCCTGTTCTTCGGCCCTCAGGTGAATATTGAATTTGATCTGCATGGTCAGGTTCCTGGACATCACAGCCATAATATACCGGTCAATGCTCAAATTGCTAAAGTTGGCTTGCGTAAAGGCTGATTCGTCTCCCACTCAAAGGGAATGATAATTATATTGCCTGATATGATGCCTTTCATCTTGTTGAAAGGCATCACTGGCGCTGATAAATCAGTAAGGCTCTAAGGTTAATCAACGACAGCTGCAAAGTCTTGATGCTGGAATGGCATAAGAATAAGCGCTATGCTCTGAATTATTTTTCCGGGGCAGGAGCCTGCCCCGGCTGCGTGACTTAGCTTCGTTTGATACGGGCTAACGCGCTGTTAACAGGAATATTATTACTTTCCAGTCCCGGCGTTTGGCCATGAAAATCAAACTCCAGATTGACTTCCGGACGGAAGAATAAGCAGTGAGTTGAACCACCGAAGTGGAACATGCCCAATTGCTCACCTTTGGTAACGTGTTGTCCTTCGTAAACGGTCACATCACAGGTGGATACCTCAGCCATACCCACGGCCATAAAGCACATTAATCCAATTTCCGGATTATCAGCCTCAATAAAAATTAATGCTCGGGTTGCCAGTTCAGTAATATATCCCTGAGAAGCATTTGGGCCTGCAACATCTTCCCCTTCACTTAATGTTTCGGAGTAGTAGGTTCCATCGATAATACGTGTTTTAACAATCCTGCCTGATACGGGTGCATGCCAGCGGTGATAGCTCAGGGCGCTCAGAAATGCCTGATACACCGTCGCTCCTGTAAAAGCCTCAGCCAAAGGATCGTTATCCATCATATATTGCAGCGCGTAGGGCTGTGATTTAATCCAAAATTGATCGCGTTGTTTCACATCTTTGGCAAGACGATAGGGTGCTGACTCACAGGCATTTACAATCACATCATCATTATCGGGTTCAGCAACAGGGCGGACGCCTTCGCGGAACTGTCGCGTAAAGAAATCATCCCATGATTTGAATCCGTGATGATCAAGCGATGGGTCGCAAATAAAGTCATCCACAAATGTCGGCATAGCTTTACGGGCGTCTTCACCAAACCAGCCAGAGCGGGGATCGTCATTTAAAACCGAGGTGCTTTGAGCTGAACTGAGAAACACCGCCCATTCATTAAGTATGGTTTTAATATGTTTATTGATTCGTTCGTCCAGGAAACCACTCCAGCCGCCTTGTGTTGCCATAGACCAGTTGAAGATGGCGTTAAAAGGGAAGCCCACTAATCCTGTTTCATCGAACTCTGGCGCATGAGTCATGATGACGTTTATTAAGCTCAGCATATGCTGATAATCGCGTACTTGCGGTAATCCTGATGGCGAAAGTGCGTGAGCGTCATCTTGATTAACCTGGTCAAACATTTGCGTAAAGAGCATAAATGCTTTCGGGTCATTCTCGATAAAGTTTTTAAAGTCCTCGACACAGGGTAATAATGCGTCGGTATTGTTCTCGGCCTTTTCCATTATTTTTAACATCCAATTGCGCAGAGTACGCTGATCGGATGGCATCCATTTTCCAACGGTATAGGTCTTATTACAAGGTTTTAAAGAAGCGTGCATTTTGACTCCAGATATAAGTTATATAATAAAATTATGATTCAGGATGGTTTATAAATCTGCGGGAGATGGCCGGTAAAGAGCATCCACAAGCTGGTCAGCGCAGCAATAATAATCAGCATCACCAATACTTTTTCTGAGCCTGTGAATAACGGCTCCTTAGGGGCTTGTTCTTTACGTGCCCATACGAATACTAATAATCCAATGGCGTAGATTGCACATCCAACAAGGATGAAGGAGATCCCGGCAGCATAAACCAGCCAAAATCCATACAGCGTTGCTAATACGCTCGTCACTAATGCGCTGTTCAGGCTATAGCGTGCAGTTTTTGGATAATCTTTTTTGGCTATAACTTTCCACAAAAATGCGGCGGACCCGATATAGGCAGGAAGAATTACCACGCCGGTAATAGAAAGCATGGCATTCCAGGCATTATTGGAGAAGAAGACCAGTGCCATCGCTGCCTGCATAACCAGTGTTGAAACCCATAGTGAGTTTGAAGCAACGCCGTTGGCATTCGTTTTTGCAAAAAACTTGGGAAAGGTGCCATCTTTAGCACACGCCCACGGCAGTTCGGCTACCAGTAGCGTCCACACCAGCCATGAAGAGAGTAAGGCAATGATGACGCCGACATTGATAAAGACGCCACCCCATTTGCCAACTATCGCGCTCAGAATTGCCGCTGTAGAGGGGGCATTCATGGCGGCAAGTTCCCCTTGAGAGAACACGCCGAAAGGCAAAATGCTGACTAACATAAACAGGACAGTTGAAATGATAAAGCCGAGAATCGTCGCACGACTTACGGTGCGTCCATCGGCTTTATCAGACATGACAACCGCACCTTCGATCCCGATATACATCCAAAGCGTTACCAGCATGGTGCTTTTGACTTGATCGAAAAGGCCGCCAAGTGGTCGATCATGTAATGCGTTATCTCTTAAGTGTCCCCAAAAGTCAGTTCCCATCATGTGGTAACGCAGAGAGAAAAAGGCCAACACGAAGATAAAGACAGCAACCGGGATAAATTTAGCAATGGTGCCAACAAGGTTAAGAACCGAGATGCCTTTAACCCCACGCATAACAAAAATACTGAGTGCCCAGATGATGATCGAAGCTGTAGTAATGGCTTGCCAGGTATTGCCGCCTTGAAAATAGGGAGGGAAAAAGTAATTCAGTGCGTCCATCAGTAATACGGCGTATCCGACATTACCGAATGCGGCTGACATCCAGTATCCCCAGGCGATTAAGAAACCACTCAATTTCCCAAATCCAGCCCGGGAGTACATGTAAATACCCGACGTCATTTCTGGATGAATGTCCGCAAGAATCTGAAAGGTTCTTGCGAGGAAAAAAACGCCCAATCCGGTAACGACCCAGGCGATCAAAATCGCGCCCAGTGCGGCTGATTGAGCCATGTTTTGCGGGATGTTGTATACACCCCCACCAAACATCGCGCTGATAACGAGTAACGTCATCGCAAGCACGCCAAGTTGTTTGGTAGGGGCAGGTTTAGCTTGCTTGTCAACCGCCATTATAAATCCTTAAAGTGAATGAAATGTCATTCCTTATATTAAGGTTTAATCAATGGCTCCGGTATCAGACGACAAAACAGGTGGCGTCAAATTTATCTGATGCCTGTAGGAAAACAGGAAGAAGTAAAATATTTTCAAGATAACCAATCAAGAATTAATATGTTATTGCATTATATATCAAAAGCAAGTTTCATTATTGTAAATGTTATGATGATGCAGAGGGTTTTTTGATTACGCGGGTTGTTATAATGTTCAACGGCTATCTAACAGAATGCAATCAGGAAGCGTGACTTTAAAAAATCTGCGAAAGTCATTCGATGGCTGGGATATATGTAGCATTAAAGGATGCCCGCCAGGTGTTGTCGCGGGGAGTCCTAAAAAAACTCGCAGTAGAATAATGTTGTGTAATCGTGAAGCGCAGGCTAAAAAGCCTCACCCTTAGTATGGTTTTGTAAACAATTGATAAACGTAATCTATTTTTTACACGTTATGATGAAGATGCTGTGTAAGATAGTTCTGTTGTTAACGATCTCGTTATGGCGAGGCTCCTATACAAACACAAGTTACCGCCCTGATGGCATCGAGAGAGGCCTCGCAGGGAAATACAGGTTTCATCGAATCAAGGTGTTGCCAAGGTAACTTCTTATGTTGTCGCAGACAACGTGAGATACGTTGTATAGTGCTAAAACCAAGACGTAGGGATCCATTTTCCTATTGAAGTCTTGTCGCCCCTATGAGATTTTTATTCTATAGGGAATTAAACCATGCCTCATCACGTCAAACATACCATTCATAACAATTATTCAGAATTTGAAGATGATGCTATAGCTCAGTATATGGACACTGACTATATCGCATTGCCGCATATCCTGCAGGTTTACGAAGCTCGCGAGATGTTTCTAACTAAACTCAAAGATGACGATATACCATCACAGGTGTTTATCACGGATGGAAAAAAGTTATGTGGGATATTATCCGTAAAAAAAATGTTGCAAGAAAAAGAGGTGATGCAGCCAATCACTAATTTAATGGATGAAAGCTACATTAGTCTGGCACCGGGTGATCAAAGGCAAGATATTGTCGAATTAATTTCTAAAAGCGACTGTGATATTCTCCCCGTCGTCAGTAATGGCAAACTCGTGGGATGCGTAACAGCGAAAGAAATTGCGCATTTATTAGAGGATGATGTTACTGAAGATGCACAAAGGCAAGGGGCAAGTTTGCCACTTGATAAACCTTATCTTGAAACCAGCCCAGTTACCCTGTGGAAGAAACGTGCGGTATGGTTATTGTTGCTATTTATTGCTGAAGCTTACACCAGCAGCGTCATTCAGCACTTTGAAGATGCGTTAGAGTCAGCGATTGCACTGGCCTTCTTTATTCCTTTGCTGATTGGTACCGGAGGGAACAGCGGCACGCAGATTACCTCAACACTGGTGCGCGCTATGGCGCTGGGTGAAGTGCATTTGCGCGATTTGGGTAAAATTATTCGCAAGGAGATGACAACATCACTGATGGTGGCAGTCACGCTGGGTTTAGCGGGCTGCGGTAGAGCCTGGATGATGGGGATTGGGCCTGAAATAACGCTTATCGTCAGTCTGACATTGGTTTGTATCACCATGTGGAGTGCAATCATTTCATCAGTTATTCCGATGGTTTTAAAACGCGTGGGCATAGATCCCGCTGTTGTCTCAGCACCTTTTATTGCCACTCTCATTGATGGTACCGGGCTGATTATCTACTTCAAAATTGCACAATATTTTTTAGAACTTAATTAAACCGGCCTGAATATCCGCTCAGCCATGTTCGGATCCTGGCGGGGTCTGCTGAAAACAAAAGCTGCACCGGTCGGTGCAGCTTTTTTGTTATTTTTGCAACGCATCAGCCGCAGTTATTCTTCAGAAACACCTGCCTCCTAAACCGGCGCAACAATAATGCGCGTGCAGATTTGCTGCAGTAATGCCAGCTGATGACTAAAAATAATGATGCTCAGACCGCGTTGCTGAGATTCGATAATTAACCGCTGCCAGATGTCTCGCTGGATAGGGGGATCAAGTTGCGCAGTCACTTCATCAGCAATCAGCAGGCGAGTACGCGGATCAAGCGCGCGCAGTAGCGCAATGCGCGCCAGTTCACCGCCGGAAAGCTGGCCGGGTTTACGCGTCAGCCACTCTGGATTGACGTGAAAATGCGCCATCTGGGTTTCATCAGGGCTCCACGCGTCGCGTAGCGCATCTCCCGTGGTGCGGAATGAATTAAATGTAAGCTCGGGATGTTGCGGAACTAACTGGACAGGACAATAGCCATGCTTCGGCAGCGGGAGACCATCCAGGGTAATTTGCCCCTGCTGATATGCCTGCCAGCCGGCCAATACCCGGCCTAACATTGTTTTGCCATAACCGCTTGGCGCGGATATTCCTAATCTTTCACCCGCGGATAAATCAAAAGATAAATTATTCCAGAGCAGGCGCTTATCTTGCTCGATAGTCAGCTGAGAAACACAAAACATCACGCTCTCCGTGCCTGAACTGACGAGCTGTCGTCAGGAAATAAGCTGTAGTATTCCGGCAGCGCCAGCCAGTGTCGGCGTAGCGCTGCGCTGCCGCTGCCGTTTTTTAATTCATTGATTGAGATATCATCGCTAATCCGCCCCTCATTAAGCGCGACGATACGATCGGCAAAACGCGCCGCCAGTGACAGATCGTGCGTTACCCACAGTACTCCGGCACCCTGGGCGCTCAGCGCGCGTAACTGTTGTAAGAGCTGGAAGGCCAGCGGTTCATCGAGCCAGGCAGTAATTTCATCCGCCAGAATATAGTGCGCTCCGCCCAACGCGGCATTACATGCCAGCACACGCTTTGCCATACCGCCGGATAACTGCCTGGGGTACTTCAGCAGGATGTCGGTCTGAAGATGAAAGTGTTTAATCTGCTGCTCAAGTGCCAGCGCGCAGGTATGTCTGCCGCTCAGTTGCAGGCTGCGCTTCAGTTGAGTGCCCACCCTGAGTAAAGGATTAAGCGAACTTACGCCTTGCGGCACATAGCACAGGGTATTTCCACGCAACTTTTGGCATTGCCGTGAATTAAGCGATTTACCTTCAAGCCTGATCTCTCCGCGCATCCGCAAATTTTCCGGCAACAGCGCCAGGGCACTTTGCAGCAGCAGGCTCTTACCTTCGCCGCTGCCACCTACCAGCGCGGTAATTTCACCGCGTTGCAGCGTCAGATTGATATCGCTGAGGATCGGTGAGAGCCGTTTGCGGCCAAACCAATTGTAGTGAACATTTTCAACAGAGACGTGCCTGAAATTTAGCATGATTGATTCCTCAGCCACAGGGAGTGAATAGCGCGAACGCTTTGATCAAACAGTAAAACAATCAGCAAAAGCATCAGGCCGGGAAACACCGCCAACCACCAACTCCCATTGCTGAGAAAACGTAAAGCATCTGACAGCAAAATGCCCAGTGACGGTTCATGCGGTGCCAGCCCGAAGCCGAGAAAGCTCAGCGCTGCGCTATGTAACACTGCATGAGGAAACATCAACAGCGTGCCAACAAACCACTGTGACGATAACGCGGGCAGATAATGCGCCCGCCAGCAGTACCAACGACCATTTCCTATCCGCTGGGCCAGCGTCATGTAATCACTGGTGCGGATGCGTTGTGCTTCCGCCCGCAGGATTAATGCCAGCTTTGGCCAGTGAGTTAAGGCGACGGCGATGATCACACCTTGCTTTCCACCCCCCACGGTAAAGCAAATTAAGATCAGCAACAGCAAATGCGGTAATGAGAGCAACGTGTCGATAACTAACCGCAGAGCCTGGTCGATAGTCGGATGGATTAAGGTCAGGCTGGCGACCAGCATCGCGATGATTCCGCTGCACAATGCTGCGCCAACACCAATTTGCAAACTGATCAATGCGCCCTGAAAGCAGCGTAACCACAGGTCACGCCCCATATTGTCAGTGCCAAACCAGTGTGCAGCGCTCGGTGGCTGATAGCGCGCCAGCAGATCGATCGGTATATCAGCTGACAGCAAAGAAATACCATATATCGTCAACAGGCTGAGAAGCAGGGTGGAAAAGATCACCCGTAGCAACGCTGGAGCGGGATTATTTAGCATCATTTATGTTCCAGAATCCGGTTCATTCTTGCCAATAACAGCGCAGAGAGACTATTGCCGCAAAACACCAGCAGCGTACAAAACAGCACAATGCCCATCAGCAGAGGAATATCGCCGCGCAGCCCGGCGTCAATGGTGGCTTGCCCTAAGCCGGGGTAAGCAAATATTTTTTCGGCCAGTAACGATCCGCCAAGCAATTCTCCTATCGAAGCGAATTGCAGGCATAACGCCGGTGTCAGCGCATGGCGAAATACTTGTACGCGTAACAATGACCAGCCTTTATCACCCTGCGCGCGGGCATAGTGCACAAAATCACTGCGCATCACTTCGGCAATTTTCTCCCGGGTGTGCAGCGCGATTTGTCCAAAGCCCATCAGGCTCAGCGCAATCACCGGCAAAATTAAATGATGAATACGATCGCCAATGCTGGCGTCCTGCGCGTTGCTGCCCGGATCCCAGGCACAGCAAACCGGAAACCATTGCCAGTGCACGGCAAAAATGACCAGCAGTAATAATCCGACCCAAAACGTCGGCAGTGAAGATGACAGATAGCTGATGCGGCAGATTAACCGGTCCGGCCAGCGATTGAGATAACGTCCGGCGAGAAATCCCATCAGGATACCTGACACGCCTGACAACACCCACGCACTGGCTAATAAGGCAAAAGAAACCGAGAAGCGCTCACCGATCACTTGCGCTACGGGGGCGTTATACACCATCGAATAACCGAGATCGCCCTGTATCAGTTGCGAAAACCAGTGCCAGAAACGCAGCCATAAAGGTTGATCCAATCCCCAGCGCGCAGCGATCAACGGATACTGTTGAGGAGGCACATGCAGTAAATCGTTACCGATGTAGGCTCGAATCGGGTCAACCGGCGAAAAGCTGAGTAGCGTAAAGGTTCCCGCCATCACCAGAATCAGCAGCAGTACCAGCCGCAGCAATGTAAACAGCAGCTGGCGCAGCCCGTCAGACCGGGCCACGCTCAGCGTTGTCATAAAGAGGCGCTTCAGTTGCACGTCCATTTCCAGTCTTGCAGATTGTTCAGTACCGACCAGCTGCCGTGAACTTCAGGCGCGGCGTTGCCTAAGTCGACGCAGGGATTTGCAAGATAAGTATGTTGTAAATTAAGCAGCCAGGCCCAGGCTGCATCGCCTTGTACGCCTACTCCGGTTTTGCCGTCCCATTCAACCTGCTGCCAGAAAGGAACAGCTTGCTGCCAGGTTGGTGCATCAAGTGCCTGTTGCAGATGCTGGTCAACCGTTTTATTGCTGTAGTAGCCCGGGTTGAAATACTCAATGCCAGCGGTTTTGCTGCTGTAATGATGGTAAAGCTCCATTGGATCGAGGCCGCCCCAGCCAAACAGTGTCGGGTTGGCATGCATATTTCGCTCAACCGTTTCCCAGCTGCCGGATTTCAGATCCATCTCGATACCCAAAGGTTTCACCATGGCGCGAACCGCCTGCGCCAGATCGCGTCGGGTGCTGTCACCACTGGCGTACCAAAGCGTGAGCTGCGCTTTTTTACCGTTTTTGACCCGAATTCCGTCATCGCCAGCTTTCCAGCCGGCGTCATCCAGAATCTGTTTCGCTCTGGCAATATCACCGTCTTTAAACGATGCCTTTGGGTTATCCCAGGGCAAACCCTGTACGGCGGTGTAGGCGGGGATGGCGTGGCCTTCCATTAGTTGGTCAGCAAGCAGTTGACGGTCAATGGCGTAGTTGATGGCGCGGCGGATAGCGACATCGGCAGTAACATCATTGCCGACAGGATAACCGTTGGCGTCTTTTTTTCCGGCGGGCGTGGTTGGGAAAACAATTCCGCGGTTTTCTACGCTCGGACGAACCCACAGTTTTAAACCCTGTTTCGGTGTCACCGCGACAGAAGGCGCTATTCTGACTAACCCTAACTGGCCACTTTGCGCTGCCGCGTAGGCACTGTCTTCATCTAAAAAGACGAAGACCAGCTTATCGAAATCATTTTTAGGGCCGGAATAATAAGGGTTCGCTTCGACGATGAGTTGCTGACCCGGCTGGAAATCTACCAGGCGATAGGGGCCTGCGCCGACAGGATTCTGCGCATAGGTTTTTGCATCGTATTTTTCTTCAGACACGATCCCGAGCGATCCTAAGACATTGACGAATGTGCTTTGCGGCGCAGATAAGGCAATTTCAACCTGACGGTCGTCCAGAGCTTTGGCTGAGGCAAAATTACCCATATCAATTTTACCGCCGCTTTGCGCAGCCTGATTATAGGTAAAGGCGACGTCTCTGGCGGTGAGAGAAGAACCATCAGAGAATTTCAGGTCGGGTTTAAGTGTTATTGTCCAGGTTTTTCCGTCGGTGCTATTAACCACTTCCTCGGTGAGTAAATTATCCCAGCTTAAATCGATTTTCTGTTTTAACAGCGGGCTGTGTAATAACAAGTAGCTGCCGTGACCCCAGCCCAACAAAGGATCAAAGCCTTCTGCTGGTTCGTCACCAATCGCCAGTTTGAGCGAGTGTCGCGGTGACGGCGAATTATCAGCATGGGAAAAAAACGGTGAAGTACTTACGATTAAGGCAAGTGCATAACTTAGTGCTTTCAGGTTCAGTGGCATGTCGTTTCCTTAAATTCCATGGCGGTAAGATAAATCATGCAATGCTATCTTTTTGCGCAGGTTAATCATTTTGTTCAAAATCAGTTAAGCTGGCTGGTTCTGTGCGCAACAGCGGAATCCAGTGCCAGAGTTTGTTCGTTAATTTCATTTTGTTCGCGATAGCTTTGCATCAGACCGATGGCAAAATAGAGATCGGGAACTAATATCGGCCCTTTCGGGTACAAGGCCAGTTGGTTTTTAAGTAACCATGAGCGTAATTCGCTGCTGCGTCCGGCTAAAATTAATTTTATCTCTCTGTTTTTTAATTCATTTGCCAGTTCGCTGATATATTTCATCACCGTAGAGTCGTTATAGGTAAAACTGCTTGCAGCATCGATAATCACCCATTGCAACGGTGTGGGTGAGTCATCAATAAGTTGATGAATACGCTTTTTAAAGTAGCTGATATTAAAATAGGTAAGTGGTGAGTTAAAACGGTACAACAGCGCACCGGGGATCGGTTTAATATCATTATCCGCACGCATGGAGCGAACAACGCCACCGTCGTCTAAACCAAGGAGTAAATCGGTTGGTCTGAAAACAGTGTGCAAAAACTGCAGTAATCCGACCAGAATAGCAAAGCCAATACCGTTCACTAATCCAACGACCAGCACCGCCAGAAACGTAAATGACGCTAAAATAAAATCTGCGCGGTTGGTTTTACGCATCGCATACAGCGTGGACAGACTAAACATTGAGGTCGCTGAAAAAACAAGCACGGCGCCGAGTACGGCCAGCGGGATAAAACTCAGGTATTGCGTCAGGAAAAACAGTACCAGCGCAATCATTAATGCCGCTACAACAGAGACCATCTGGGTTTTGCCACCGTTAGCATCGTTAACGGCGGTGCGGCTGGTCGCGGCGCTTACGGCAAATCCCTGACTGATGCCAGCGGCAATATTGATATAGCCTAATGCGCGTAGCTCCTGGTCAATATCCACTTCATAATGATTTTTTTCTGCAAAGCTTCTGACCGTCATCATGTAACTGGCGATACTGATAACCGTCAGGTTAAGCGAGGGGATCAGCAGTTCTTTATATAGCAAGAAGTCAAAGTAGGGAGTGTGAATATGCGGTAAACCTGTGCCGATATCACCAATTATGGCAATGCCGGCGGCATGGAAGTCAAAAAAACCACTCAGCACGGTACCGAGTACCATCACGATAAGCGTAGAGGGCCAGGTCGGTCTGAATTTTTTAAAAAGTAATAAAATCGCCAGGCTGCTTAAGGCCAGTGCCAGCGTAATCCCGTGCAGTTCGACTATTTTTCCCGGTAACGCCAGCACGCTGGCGATGAAGTTGGTGGGTAACGGAGTCAGGCCAAAAATATTGCTCATCTGGCTGGCAACGATAGTGACCGCCACGCCGTTAAACAGGCCCGTCAGAATAGGTTGTGACAGAAACTCGGCAAAAATAGCGAGCCGAAAATAACCTGCAAGCAGGCACCACAGCCCTGTCATGATGGTCATAATAATAGTCAGTTCCCATATGACATCACTATTTCCCATTGCTAACGGCATGGTTACCGAGGCAATAACCGCGCAGGTTGCCACATCAGGCCCGACAATAAGCTGGCGCGAAGTACCAAATAATGCATAAACAATCATCGGCAGGATACAGGCATACAGCCCAATCACCGGGTTAATGCCCATTAACTGGGTGTAGGCAATAGCCACCGGCAATGCTACGGCGGAAACCGAAAGTCCTGCCACAATATCATCCTTGATAAACGCTTTCTTATAATGGATGAGATCGTTAAGCCCTGGCATCCAGCCAATTAATTTATGCAACAGCATTGGGGTGGCTCCTGTTATCATCGGTCAGCAAAGCATTACTGCCCTTGACGATGCGGTGGCATAATATCCTGATTCGGTACCAGGAATAGCCACGACGCCAGCACAAACGGCATGGTCAGCGTCGGTATGCCCACTGGAGTCAGCAACGTATTCATCGCGCCCTGAACAAAAACGGTAAACACCACGCCAATCAAGGTGTAACCCAGCACGCGCCAGCTTGGTTTATTGAAGGTGGAACCGAGGGCGATGGCCGTCAGTACGGCGCTAAACGCATACAGTCCGCTCTCAATACTGTTGGCTTTCGCACCCAGCAACGCGGCAGTGATAATGGCGAGAAACGAGCCACCGATAGCGAATATCGCCGCCCAGCGTGATGCCACCGCGAGACCGACAACAAACAGCACACCGGCGGTGACGCTACTCAATAAATAGACTTCAGAAATGCCTTTAAATAAATTTTCGAAGATTCTGTCGTTAAAAAAGCTTTGTGCGCTGACATCCATTAAAGGAAGAGGAAGTTCAGGGACCGGCAAGCCTGAGGCTGGCAGATCAGAAAACGCATAGCTTGCCAGCAAAATAACCCAGGTTGTCAGTACGAACGGAGCCGTTAACGCCGCAACCTTCCAGGTTTTCAGTACGTCGGCAATACTGACGGTGGCGATAACCGAAACGATGCTGCCAATAACAATGCAGCACCAAAGCAGTGGCGTCACTGCCAGAAAGGTCGGCAGCGCAACCCCAACCAGACAGCCGTTGTAACCGTAAAGTCCCGCCAGCCAGGATGTGCGATCGCGAAGAAACCGGCCGGTAAATGTTGCTATCAGGGTACCCAGAACACAGCCATATGCCGCAGCGGGGTTTCCCTCACCGTAGGCAGCAATAAATATTGCAATAAAGAAGATTAATCCGGTAAGCGGATTATTTTGAAACATCACCTGCGCGCATCCACGCAGCGTCACGTCGATAAACTTAATCACGCCGTTGGAATCTGCGAAATGATCCCATTTAGTTGATATGCTTGATGAGATACTCATATCAGTAACTCCTCCTGATAATTGACTTTTGCCCTGGCGAACTCTTTGAGAAAAGAGGGCAATAGAAGCCCTTTTTCCTCGGCTGGCACAAATACGGAATAATCATACTTTCCAGATAAACGGCGTGGGTAATGAATATCCGGTGGTGACTTTACGAACTTTTTGCCAGAATTCGCGGATAGCATTTTTTACATCGGTGCTGTCGCACGAAAGCACTTTGAAAATAAGCCCTGATTCATTCGGTAAACGGCTGACGCCATAACACAACTGCTCGCTGTAAAATGATGGCGACTGGGCTAAAATTTCATCCTGATGTTCTTTCGGTGTTAAAACAATGACGTTGCCGTAAACGTCAAATTTGCCCATTACGCCTACCACATCCAGCGGCCTTTCTTTCGGCGTTAACACCAGTTTTTCATTAAACAGGGTGTTGCCAAGCTCATTTTTCGCCGTAATGCGGGAAGAGTAGACATCAAATCCAAAACGCTCATCCTGATGATGATATTTGCGCCCGGACATTAAAATCTCTGAATAAATGACGGTCGCGGTGCTGTCACATTCAATCACGGTATCACTGATAAATCGTGAATTGCGATGCGGGATCAGCTGGTCGGGCATAAATTCAAGATAGGCCTGCTTTCCGACGCGAATATGCTGCGTTTGTGCGGCGAAGTTATTATCCATCGAATGAACTTTAGTCGCAGATTGCGTGGTAACGTGGGCACACGCTCCCGCGTCAACGTCAATCTCAACGGTTAAGCGATCACCCTGCAAAATACATCCTGAAGTGGAAATCATCGTCACACAGGGCAGGAACGGCATTTCCTCATCCCAGTAGAGCGCTTTTTGTACCAGCAGCGGTACTTTTCTTTCCATTTCATGCAGGGTACTTTTAGCGCCACGCTTAGCAAATCTCAGCCGCAGATAGCCGTGTTTGCCAACGGCGGCACTGGCCATTTGCGGCGGCTCATGTTGATAATTCGCTAATTCGGGCGCTAATGCGCCCAGCGAGAGAGAATCAAGCGCCAGCGGCGCCTCTTCATTAATCTGCATCGTGGCCCCCTATTTAGCGTGCGTAAACAGGAAGTCTTTTTCGATCATATCCACCAGAGCATCGATGCCTTCGCCGGTTTTGCAATTGGTTAAAATATAGGGACGGCCGCTGCGCACAATTTTAGTGTCATGTTCCATGACCTCAAGGCTCGCGCCAACGTATGGGGCCAAGTCAATTTTATTAATTACCAGAATATCGGCCTGCACCAGGCCCGGCCCATTTTTACGCGGAATTTTTTCCCCTTCGGCCACATCAATAACATAGATATAAAAATCAGCCAGCGCCGGACTGAAGGTCAGGGTTAAATTATCGCCGCCGCTTTCAATCATGATCAGATCGCTGTCAGGATATTTATCTTCCATTTCCTCGACGGCAGCAATATTCATGCTGGGATCTTCGCGCACCGCGGTATGCGGGCAGGCGCCGGTTTCAACGCCTAAAATTTTGTCTTCGTCGAGAATACCTTTCAGGGTACGTTTGACTTGTTTAGCATCTTCAGTGGTCACCACATCATTGGTAATGATCAGCGGCTTATAACCTCGCTCAATTAATTTTGGCGTGATTACTTCAATGATGGCTGTTTTACCTGAGCCGACCGGGCCGCCAATACCTAAGCGCGTAATTTTTTTCATTGTTCTTTCCTTTTCATTAATTCATAAATAAACGCACATGCGCATCAACGTGTACGGCTGCCAGAATATCGATCAGTGGCGTGTACGATGCCATCTCGCTGATATTTGCATTAACGGCCTGCTGGCAAAATTCGGGTATGCTTTTGTTAACCTCAAACAGAATTTTCTGGCTATCAAAGTGCGTTATTCGCATCAACCGTTGTGCGGCGCTTAAGATTGTCATGGCAACGCCATACTGATGCATGGCGATGGCTTCCTGGGCGCTGACACCCTGTAATGCCATGATTAATGCCTGGCTTACCGGAAAGGTGCCTGCGGTTTCACCGGCCTTAATTTTATCAAGCCACCACGTCAGCACTTCTGACTCGAAGACTTTGATGGTCATTTCCACCAGCTTCTTGCCCATCCGCTGAGTCATTACCCGCGCTTCATCGTTGAGTTTGCGATTAATAATCTCGCGATCAACGGCCAGAATTTGCCTGAAGTCGCCATCAAGCAAGGCTTGATGAGCATGGGCCAACCCAATGGCATCGCATTGTGCGGCCTGCCTTAGCGAGGTTTCGACAAAGGCTTTTAACGTCACAACATCGTGAACCAGCCCAACCTGAATGGCTGATTCAACCCCGCAGGAAAAGGAAAATGCTCCTACTGGCAGCACCGAGTCACCAAATTGAAGCACCCTGACCAGATGAAGAAGCTGGTGTGGTTCATCAATATTAATGTTTATGCTCATGCTCTTTCCCATGAGGTGCGTGGTCGTGATGGTGAGGATGAGCATGGTCTTCATGTGAATGCTGGTGGATCACGCTGACATGCACATGGGAATCTTCAGCGCCACCAAACAGCAGTCGCGACTCAGACGGGGTGAGAAGCGGTAGCACTGTTTCACCCGGTACAAAGTGATATTCAGACTCACTGTAGCCGTGGGTTTTCATGACCGAATTCATCATTTTCTTTTCGACAGTCAGCGGCACATACACCTCAGTGCTTTTAATCACTGACTTCCAGTGTTGGTTACCCAGGGCATGCCCCAGTTCAAACACGCGTTTAATAGACGCTTCGAAACCTGCATCTGCCAGGCTTTCCAGGTGGATAACCAGAACTTCGCGCAGGGTGATATGAACGGTTAACAGATATTTTTTGTCGTCATCACATAACAAAACATCCCCATCCGTTAACCGAACACGGCGATCCAGCGCGATACCGATATCAAGCCCTTGTTCACTTTGCTTACGGCAACGACTCTTCTGGGCTTCCCACTGCTCGAGAGACAACACATCGTGCTGATATTCCTTGGTTTTTTCTTGCCATGACGGGTCGTTTTTAGTATTACCAATAATGTTTTCAATCAGTATCATGTTGTAATCGCCTTAGATCAGAACGCGCGAAAGGTGCGCTTAGCCAAAGAAGTATTTCTGGTTCATTACCGCAGTAGTGATCGGTTCACAGGTGGCATGCACCCCGTCAACTTTTACGGCGAATGTTTCAGGATCGACATCAATGTGTGGCGTGGCTGAGTTGCGCACCAAATCCTGTTTGGTAATCGATCGGCAATTTTTGATGGCAATAACCTGACGCTCCAGTCCTGCTTTCTCTTTCACGCCGTCATCCAGTGCGGCCTGAGAAACGAAAGTGACACAGGTGTCCTGCAGGGTTTTACCCATCGCACCAAACATCGGGCGATAGAACACTGGCTGCGGTGTTGGTAACGACGCATTGGGATCGCCCATCAGCGCCCAGTTGATCATCCCACCCTTAATCACCAGCTTTGGTTTAGCGCCGAACGAGCGCGGATCCCACAGTACCAGGTCAGCCATTTTGCCCACTTCAACTGAGCCAATAACGTGGCTTACACCCTGCGCAATTGCCGGGTTAATGGTGACTTTGGCGACATAGCGCAGTACCCTGAAGTTATCGTTGCTGTCGCTGTCTTCCGGCAGTTTGCCGCGTGCACACTTCATCGCATGAGCGGTCTGCACGATGCGCAACCAGTTCTCCCCAACGCGGCCCATTGCCTGAGAGTCACTGGAGAACATAGAGATAACCCCCATGTCATGAAGCACGTTTTCGGCAGCGATAGTTTCCGGACGTACGCGGCTTTCCGCGAAAGAGACATCTGCAGCTACGTTCGGATTCAGGTTGTGACAAACCATGATCATGTCGAACAGTTCGGCCTGAGTGTTGATGCCGAAAGGCAGGGTAGGGTTGGTTGAACTTGGCAACACATTTGGCTGACTGGCGACTTTGATGATGTCCGGCGCGTGTCCACCACCTGCACCTTCAGTGTGGAAGGTGTGGATGGTGCGACCCTCGAACGCTTCAATGGTGTTTTCTACATAACCCGCTTCGTTAAGGCTGTCGGTATGCACCGATACCTGAACATCCATTTCGTCCGCGATGCGCAATGAGTGGCGTATCGCGTTTGGCGTAGCACCCCAGTCTTCATGCACTTTCAAACCGGCGACACCTGCAACAATTTGCTCCACCAGTGGGGCTCTGCCGAAGGCGTTGCCTTTACCTAACAGGCCAACATTGACCGGCAGTCCTTCAAACGAACGCAGCATGTTGCGAATATTCCACGGCCCTGGCGTTACCGTGGTGCCGTTGGTGCCATCTGTTGGGCCAATACCGCCACCAAAGAAGGTGGTAACACCATTGGACAGCGCAGCATAAGCCTGCTGTGGCGAGATAAAGTGAATATGGCTGTCGATACCGGCAGCGGTCAGGATTAAGTGTTCGCCGGAAATGGCGTCAGTGCTCAGTCCGACAATCATATTTGGCGTCACGCCGTCCATGACTGCCGGGTTGCCACTTTTACCGATGCCAACAATCAGGCCATCTTTGATACCGACATCAGCTTTGATGACACCCTGTTTGGCATCAACAATGGTGACGTTGGTAATCACCAAATCCAGCACGCCGTTATCACGCGTTAACGTGTTATTGGCGCCCATTCCATCACGCAGCGATTTGCCTCCGCCGTATACGGATTCTTCACCGTAACCACGCAGATCTTTTTCGATTTCAATATAAAGGTCGGTCTCACCTAAGCGAATTTTGTCACCGGCGGTTGGTCCAAACAGACTGGCATATTCTTTTCTTGAAATTGTTGGCATGATTCCTCCAATTGCATTTAATTTTTAAATTTTAATGAGACGATTTGAATCCGCGCTTGACCGCGTTTTCAAGAATTTCGTCAGGCGCATCACTTTGATCGCCGGAAGAATTACCGACCCAGCCGTCAACCAGGTTATTAAATCCGTAGACCGTTTGTTTGCCTGCGAAAGGAATCAACTCAACCGTAATAACATCGCCCGGTTCAAAACGTATAGCGGTGGTTGCGGTGATATTCAGCCGTTTGCCAAACGCTTTTTCGCGCTCGAACTCCAGTTCTTTATTCGCTTCAAAAAAGTGAAAGTGAGAACCTACCTGAACTGGGCGATCGCCGGTATTTTTAACACTCACTTTGGTGACCGGACGATCTTCATTAAATGTGATTGGTGTATCTGCTAATACATAACCACCGAGCGGCACCGTTGTTTCAGCGGTGGTAGCCACGGTTGACGTGGTGTCAGATTTCTTTTTCATAAATAATCCTTGAAGTGAAAAGGCGTCGTTTAATCACTGAATCGGGTCATGGACCGTTACAAGGCGGCTGCCATCAGTAAAAATGGCTTCCACCTGCACGTTGGGAATTAAATCAGCAACGCCGTCCATCACATCTTCTTTAGTTAAAACGGTACGCGCTTCGACCATCACTTTTTCCAGGGTTTTTCCCTCGCGCGCCCCTTCCATTGCGGTGACGGTAATAATAGCGACGGCTTCTGGGTGATTAAGCTTCAGCCCCTTATTTTTCCTTTTTAACGCGACATCAGCTAAGGTATAAACCATCAGCTTTTCTATTTCTCTGGGTGTAAGTTGCATAATTTCTCCATTAACAATGCTATCTTTGATGTATATACCTTCCGGAATAGGACGTGCAGTTTTGCCGATTAACGTATTAATCCGATAAATTCCCAACTTGAATTTAAGGGCTGTGGGTTACGTCATCGACAAACTGCTCCTGTGAATCGAAGGTACGGATGATATTAATTCTTCTCAGAGTAGGCATCTTCACCGAATAATGTGTAATCCAGTTCTGCCCCAACGGTATTTTGATTGACTTTAACCGGGGTGAATTTATTAATTAACCACAAAATGGCGAGTGTAAAAATAAACGACCAGACGCTGGTAAAGACGACGGCAGTAATCTGTTTAACGATTTGCATCCCATTGCCTTCCAGCAGGCCATCAGGACCTTTCGCGTTCCAGGCGGTTGAGGCGAACACACCCACCAGAATTGAGCCGGTTATGCCACCAACACCATGAACGCCAAATACGTCCAGTGCATCGTCAAGATGGCGTCTTACCAGCAGAACCACGTAATAACAGACCAGGCTGGCAATGATGCCAATAATCGCTGCTGACTGAATGGAAACATAGCCTGCGGCAGGTGTGATGGTTGCAAGACCCGCGACCGCACCGGTTAAAAAGCCGATCAGCTTAGGTTTACCCGTACGGATTTTCTCGATAATAAACCAGGTGATAGCAGCAAATGCAGCGGCGATATCAGTGGTGATAAAAGCGGAAACGGTGATGGTATTAACCTGCAGTTCTGAACCGGCGTTGAAGCCATACCAACCAAACCACAGTAAACCGGCACCCAATGCGATATAGGGAATGTTATGGCTGCCATCTGAAACGACAGTACGTTTACCGACATACAGCGCTGACGCGAGGGCGGCAAAACCAGCGGTGGCGTGAACGACAATACCGCCGGCAAAATCCACCACTCCCCACTTAGCAAACATCCCTTCCGGACTCCAGACCATATGAACAAATGGGCAATAAACCAAAAGTGTCCAGAAAGTCAGAAACACCAGATAAGCCGGGAAGTTCACGCGGTTGGCGAAAGCACCGGTAATTAACGCTGGTGTAATAATGGCAAACATCATTTGATAGACGAAATGGACTAACAGAGGCAATCCACCGTCATTACCGGTATACATGGTTTGCGGAGTAATATTGTTCAAAAAAGCGTAGTAGAACGGGTCACCGATAATTCCATTCATCGTCGGGCCAAAGCTAAGCGAATAACCCACTACAAACCAAAGGATTGCTACCCATCCCATTGAGAAAAAACTTTGTGACATTATTGTCACAATGCTTCTGCGTGGGACCAAACCGCCATAGAAAAAGGCCAGTCCGGGCGTCATTAGCATAACAAGGCTGGCACAGAGCAATATAAATGCCGTGTTGGGAACATCTAATGACTGAATTGCTACAAGTGCATGATCCATACAGTTCTCTCTATCGTGTATAAAAACGCTAATAACGCTTCAGAATGCGTTGTGAAAAGGTCGATTGGCGGATCGGATTTATATGGAACTCCGTCAATCAGAAAAATCGTATTTACTCAGGATAGTCATGTTTTGAGAAAAGTAATGTTTTTTTTTTGCTGATAACATAATAAATACATTAGAAATGTTTAAGTCTATGGTGTGTGGTCAGCATAGCCTTATGAATCGAGGGTCAATGTACGAAGAAAGTAAGAGGTTGTCCGTAACCAGCACATAAATGTCCTTTATTTTAAAATTATCAATAAAGTCAACAAATTGCATTGTATTTGGTTGTGAGGCAGACAGGGCGAAATAGCTGTCGGGCTGTATCGCTGTCTCAAAATCAGCTTTCCCTCAATTTATCAGGGAAAATTATGGAGTTTAGGACAGGTTTATCTAAAGTTAATAATTGCACAATGCTTTTGTTTATTTATCGTTTATGTCATTTAACACTGAATTTAAAATATATTATCCAAACGATAACATCGCGAAGAATATAAAAGTTTCAGCAGTAAATTATATTAGCCAGTGGCATGGTCCGATATCTGGACGGCAATAACGCCGATTGAGATTCAACAGGTTCAATGACGCCCGGCTGTTATACCTGATACTCAAATATTATTGGCTAAAAATAGAACAGTGCGCCTGGGGCAGCAGAGTTTCACGGTATTATCTCCTGCCAAATAGCCGTCGTTACTTATATAAATTGCTAAGATCACATATGGACATGGCTCTTTACCGTAAGGTATTTATAAAAATGCTCTGCTTAGACTGGCATCTTTTATTGCTCTGTTATCGCCTGAAATCAGGGCGAGACACTGCTATGGCGTACAGGCTGCGCAAGTCAGTCGGGAAATATGACCTGTGATGAGTGTGTTAATCTGCGCCCAAAAGCGATGGCTGATGTAGCTGGCTGGATGTTGAACCCGGCACGGTTTATAAAAACTGATCTTGAATAAATCCACCGCCTTTGGCGTTCTGTGAATATCATTTTTCCTTCTGCGTGACGCTGGTTGTCGGCCTTTCAGCAGGAGCTTTGACCGGCGTTTTCCCGCGACTAACTGCAAAATCGTCAGGTCAGTAATGACCCTATTCACCGTGCGCCTTTCTCCTGTTACGAATCATTATAGTAATTTTATTACTCATTTGCTGAAAAAAAGAATTGAGTCTCATAATTTGGTGTTTCATTTTAAATCTACCACACTCAGGTAACCTTAAATCCATTTGTAACCTGTTTTTTTTGGTGTAAACAAAATAAGTAATTGAATTGTAATTATATTTCTCAATCTCGTAGATTTGGCGCAGCGTTCTGTCAGCCGTTTTAAAGCGGACTGAAACCTGTAAATCCAGTATTGGTCACAACGACAAATTTAATTGAGAGGGTGAAATGGAAATAACGGTCGCAGATGATTTGGTAAAATTTCTTGAAGGTTTGCGGGTGGGTGCGGCCTTTGGCGTCTCTGGTGGATTTATCGTTCCTGTCTGGCAAGCGCTGTCTCAGTCAGAAAAAATCAGGCTCTACCACTGCAGGCATGAGTCCGGTGGTGTTTTTGCTGCTTCTGAATATAGTTTGTGTCAAAACCAACCGACAGTCGCCTTCGCAACTGCGGGGCCGGGTATTACCAATGCGCTGACCGGTATCAAAGCTGCACGGATTGATGGATCACAGCTTATTTTTATCTCATCGATTACCGCTGAAGCCAAGACCGGTCGCTGGTGTTTGCAGGAAACAACCCGACAGGATGTTGAGACGCTGCTTCAGAATGACGGGCAGGGTTATTTTGATAGCGTTTTCGTTATTTCAACGATGTCTGATTATCTGGCTGCTAAAAAAGAAATTGCCGCAAAGCTTAGAGAACCGTCTGGCTGTAGCATCGGCGTGTTTATCACTACCACGCTACAGAAAGCCTTGCTGGAAGATGGCGGATGTAATATTGCTGGCGGCACCCCACCTGAAGGGATATCTGAAAAGGCCCTGTCACAGGTCCATAAATTAGCCGATGACATGATGACGCAAAAAACGCTTTTTTGGGTCGGTTTTGGTGCACGTCATGCCGCAGAAAATCTCACCAGGATTGCAGTCAAGACGCAATCCAGCGTGATATCAACTCCGCGAGGAAAAGGCATATTTCCGGAAAAGCACCCGCTGTATGCCGGTGCAACCGGGCTGGGATCGAATGGCGAAAACATCGCTGCGCAACTGGATCCCAGGCGTCATCCGGTGGTGGTGATTTTGGGATCGCGCCTCAGCGAGCTCAGTTCATCCAGGGCTCAGGATCAACTGTCTGATTCAATTATTTATTATATTGGTCTGAATAGCCGGGATGTCGCTTCGAATCTGCCGCCACAGACCATCGTTATTGAGTGTGAAATCGATCGGTTTCTGGCGTCATTATCACAAACACTCAGGCTTAAAGAGCCGACTCCGCAGCAGTTGTTACCGGTATTCACTCCATCACCTGAGTTATTCACCGCGAATTCAGAGGATGCCGAACGCAAAGAAAACGCTCTGCATCCGCGCATCGTGATGCAGGTTTTACAGGAGATCGTCATAGAAAAATATGACGGCTACCTGGCAGCAGACGCAGGCAACTCTTTTGTCTGGACCAATCGCTTTTTAAAATTCTCCCGGCCGGTTCGTTATCGAACCAGTACCGGATTCGGTGCGATGGGGCATTACGCTTGCGGACTTATCGGAATCGCTGCCAGCACCACGCATTGTGCGGTCGGGGTTATTGGTGATGGTGCGATGTTAATGGGCAATGAGGTCAGTACCGCTGTCCAATATAAACTTCCGGCTATATGGCTGGTGATGAATGATGGCTGTTACAACATGTGCCGACAGGGGCTGGATATGCTGGGCAATGCGCCGCTGGATTGCGATATTCCCGCCACAGACTTTGCTTTACTCGGAAAATCATTGGGAGCCACGGGTTATCGTGTCAGTGATAAGGCTGCACTGAAAGAGGCGTTGATACAGGCAATTAGCGCCCGGCAGACGGCGGTTATTGATGTGATTGTTGATCGTTATGCTGTCCCGCCTCTGGATGACAGAATCAATACGTTACAGAAGCTATGACGATGGCGGCTAAAACTGACAGGGTAGACATCATCTCTTGTGCCGGTGTGCTACCGGACAACACTATTATTATCACGCCGGATAAAGATGTTCTGACAGTATTCAGCAGCGGCACACTGTCTGACGGGCCAAGACATATCTGGCGCGCGCAGCATCAACAGCAAATCTCATTATTAATGAAAACCAGTTTGTTGAACGCGCTACAGCAGGTTGGAATGCAAGTAAACCAGCTGGATTATGTCATTGTTAGCCTGGTCTGGCCTGCCACAATACTGGATGAGGAGGTCTCCGCACTGGTGCGGGAAACACAATTACGTTGCCCGGTGGTGCCCGTAAGTTCAGGAACGGCAGGGGGGCTGACTGCGCTGGAGCTGGCGGCAGGATTAATCAGTCAGGGCAACTATCGCAATATTGCTGTTATTGCTGCCTGCAGCTATGCACACTGGTTCAGGCCAGATGACTCGGCAACGTCGCTGCTCAGTGATGGCGCCGCTTGTATGATTCTTGCTTCTGCGTCCGGTTCAGAAATTATTTCCAGCCATACCATCAGTACGCATGATTATGCTCCATTGGTCGCGGGCCAAATAAACGGAGCACGCTACGTCAGTTATCCGCCTGAATCCGGCCAATTTATTGCTGAGCATTACCCGGAAACCGCTGCACGATGTTGCCGTTCGCTGTGTGAAAAAGCCGCTATTAGCCTGGCAGATATTGATGCTTTTCATATTTATGATCCAACTAACTGGGTGGCAAGTGCCAGTGCAACCGCATTGGGTGTTGACCGGAGACGTATTTTCTCAATTTTTCAGCAGTATGGAAGTTTAGGGCCTGCGCAGAATTACTTTGGTTTTATGGCTCTGATTAATCACCGCAGCCTGTCGGATGGCGATCGCGTAATTTTGTTGGGATTTGGCCCAGCAGCGACGGCTACTGCTGTATTGCTGAAAATAAAAAAAGTCCCGGTATCTATAACTCACCAGATGACATGATGATCTTTCGGAGAAATAATGAGCGGAATCAGCCTTGTATCCACGGGACTCTATCACCCTGAACATGTCAGGGGAAATGACTGGTACATTAACTACTATGCATCACAAGGTATTGAGGTTAAAGGCTTATTAGCTTCTCTTGGGCAACAGAATCGTTATCTGATTAATAATGATTCTGAAAATACGCTAACTATGGCAGTCGCTGCTGCTGAAATGGCGTTAGAGCAGGCCGGATGGCAGGCCTGCGATCTCGACCTAATTATTTTCAGTTCGCAGACGCCGGAATATCTTATCCCTGCAACAGCACTAAAAATACACCACGCCCTCGGTGGAGGAGAGCGAACACTCTCTTATGATATGAATGCCAATTGTGCAGGTTTGCTTATTGCCGTTGAGCAGGTATCGCGCATTATGATGTCACGATTATCGTGCCAGCGGGCGCTGGTCGTCGGTGGAGATTATCTTGGTCCACACAGCGAGGGTGAACCCTTTTATCACTCCTGTTTTGCTGATTCAGCGGTCGCGGTATTACTGGAAAAATCGACGGCGAGTGAGGGGGTTATAGACTCTGAGTTTCGGGTGCAAACCTCAGTCATTAATAACTCCCTATTTCCCGCTAACGGCCTCTCCTCTGTCCAGCGTGAAGAACTCTCGTCCCGGGTTAAATTTATCCCTTTTGACGATGCAGTTTGTGTCGATGTTGCAGGCGAATCGATTGAAGTTCTGCTTACGAGGAATGGCCTGACAGGTGAAGATATTCGCTATTATTTTTTATCTCAAATGTCCCTTGGCAATATCAGGAAAATTTGTCAGCTGTTGAATATCCCTGCCGCTAAAGCGCCATTTATCGGCGATACCTATGGTTACACCGCGACGAATAGTCCCTTTATTGCCTTTCACGAATTAAAAAAACAAGGAAAGTTATCAAGAGGAGATCACCTGGTTTTTTGGACCATAGGTGCGGGATGGCAGAGTGCAGCGGTATTAATAAAGTATTAAACGCCTTACTCAGGCTGTCCTCGTTGCTGGCCCGTAGCCAGCAACGGATATAAGCAGGATGGTCAGCAACCGCGGTTGCTCCGAATCATCTTAATCGTCAGAAGAAAAAAATTGTTAAGAATCATCTCTGGCAGGGAACTTTCCTGAAAATGTACCATTTATCGCTCGTTTAGAAAACGTTTGTGATCGGCTGTTTAATATCATTTTCCTGATCACAAGGAAAAGGATTAACCATGAAAAACGTAATTTTTTTGGCTGTTATTGCTGTTTCTCTCTCAGGATGCGCCACCAAAACAGAAATGGAACGTATTAAAGAGTGTGAAGATAAGGGAATAAGTCGTGATGTTTGCTACCAGGAGGAAAGAAGCGATCGCCGCGCAGAAAAATTCCATCAGGATATAATGTTTGATAAACAAAATGCACAGGTAATAAAAGATATGGGAATTAAAGGGTTGGGACTGCCTAAGTGATTTTCTTGCTGTTACGCTTTTAAACGGCTGGCTTTCTGATGGCGCTATTGCGATAGTGCCTGATTATTGATTGTATTATTCATGTTTATGATTTAAACTTGCGGCGGTTTAATAGCATGAAAATTGTATATTTATCATCAAGGAGATTGTGTTGTTGTGAAGAAAAATCTGACTATCTTATTTCTTTCCATAATCAATCTCGGTTTTTTTCTCGGTACGTTTTATGCTTTTATAACCTTTGAATTAAAAGGTATGCAAATAATCATGCCTTATCTTGTTTTTGCTATCAATATAATATTTGCAATATCGACAATTATACTCTCTTTCCTTTCTATTCGGAAAAAATGGATTTCGTTATTAGTAACGCTGCCATCATTTGTCATGCTGGGCGCTTTAATCTATTTCTTTGAACCCGTTCTGTATATGACGTTTTGATAAAACAATCATCTGTTTTATCTGATTCTATACCAGTAAATATATTGCCAGTTTAATCTTGTAGTCGATGCATTGTTCTTATCAGACTGTGGAAGAGTCAGTCTGATAAGGTTGACTCTTTCGGGTTCGGGAAAAAATTTGATAGCCTGCAAATTATATTCTTAATAAAAAACAGAGCGATAAATCGAAAGAACGATAATTATATTACAAGTAAGAATATTCTTTATTATAATTATGTGTGCAACTATAAATGAATTAATTTTTTAAGGTGTTGATGATAAAAAATTACTTTTGCACTTGAGTTGTGAACAGAAAAGCGTATTTTATGCTTAAAAAATTATCATGGATTGTCTGTCATGGATGACGACTTAGATAAGCATCTCTACGCGCATAAGAATAAAAAACGCTATCTCGCGGCTTTCTCCAGTAATATTAAATACTCTGGCGTATTACTGTCAGTAAAATCTTTAGCTGCAATCAGTGGGGGGAGATTATTCACCTTCATTCGTTATCCCGTGCTTTCTCTCTCTGTGGTTATGGCACTACCCTTTCATGCCAGTGCCGCGCTAATTACGCCTGCCGATCGTGATGCCATTCAGCAGCAGCAGCAGCGGTTATTACAACAAAATAGTCAGCAGCGACAGTCGTTACAGCGCAGTATTACTCCCTTGCTACCGGCAACCCGTCCCTCTGCGAATCAACCAGGAAGCCCTTGTTTTGTTATCTCATCCATACAGTTAAACGGTGCTGAGCATCTGCCCGCATCAGTAAAGCAGCAACTGACTCAGCCCTATCTTCAGCGTTGTCTTCCCCTTAGCCAGATACAAACGCTGGTGCAACAGGTATCAGACTGGTACATCAGCCGCGGCTATATAACCAGCCGCGCTTTTCTCACTGAGCAGGATCTCTCCCACGGGCAATTAGATCTGCAGGTCCTTGAAGGAAAGCTGGAGAAAATCGAGCTGGAGAAACAGGATGCCAGAATGCTAAGTATGGCTTTTCCTGGACTGAAAAATAAAATTCTCAACCTGCGCGATATTGAACAGGGCATGGAAAGCATCAACCGGTTGCGTAAATTACCGGTCCAAATTGAGATCCTGCCAGGAACCCTGCCCGGCTATTCGATAGTTAATCTGACTGCCACTCCTGAGTTTCCGCTGACGGCGGGGGTCGGTTTTGATAACAGTGGGCAAAAAAGTACCGGCACCGGGCAAATAAATGGCTCACTGACGGCCAATAACCTGCTCGGATTTGCCGACCAGTGGTTTATTTCCGGCGCGCGCAGCAGCGATTTTGCCAGCGATCATAATGCGCGCAGCGTGCAGGCTGACTTCAGCGTGCCTTACGGCTACTGGCTGATGGATTATAATTATTCCTACAGTGACTATCTGACAACCATTAATAATCAGGGATTTGACTGGCGTTCTGACGGTGACAGCCAGATTCATCACCTGACCCTGTCGCGCGTGCTTTTCCGTAACGGCGATATGAAAACCGGCGCGTCTCTCGGTTTGTCTCACCGTATCGGCCGTAACTACCTCAATGATACCCGCCTTAGCAGCAGCCGTAAGCTGACCAGCGTGATGCTGGGTGCAAATCACAGCCAGAAAATCTGGGCAGGGTTTGCCACCCTGAACCCTGCTTACAGCCGCGGCGTGCCGTGGTTTGGTGCTGAGAATGATGCGGATAAATCCGCAGATGTACCTCGTGCCGGGTTCAACAAATGGACGTTATCAGGCAGCTATTACCTGCCGTTAGCACAGGGCTGGCACTATCTGACCAGCTTTTACGGGCAATGGACGCCTGACCGCCTCTATGGCAGCGAACGTTTGACCATTGGCGGAGAAAGCTCGGTCAGGGGCTTCAGGGAACAATATCTTTCCGGTGACAAAGGCGGCTACTGGCGAAATGAAATTAATTATGACCTGCTGACGCTGCCTTTTATCGGCACTCTCAACGCACTGGCAGCCATCGATGGCGGTTACCTCAGGCATGATAACCAGGACAGTTTTGCGTCTGGCTCATTGTGGGGCGGTGCTGTGGGTGTGGGCAGCCGCAACCGTTATTTCAGCAGTCAGTTCACCGTAGGCTTGCCGTTTGCCTGGCCGGAATGGCTTGGGCCCGACCGCGTCTCCGTTTTTTATCGCGCGAGCATCGTACTTTAATTTTCAGGAAAAGGTATCAGGGATGAACCATAACAAACCGGTAAAACTGTCTCAGCGTGGTCTGACTTATTTGCTCTGTAGCCTGCTTATGTGGCAGCCGTTGCTGCCTGCTTTTGCCGCTGGCGTCAACGTTGCAGCGGGAAATACCTCGCTGGATAAAGCGGGTAACGGCGTGCCGGTGGTCAATATTGCTACGCCTAATCAGGCCGGCATCTCCCACAATAAATACAATGAGTTCAATGTCGATAGTGAAGGATTAATCCTTAACAATGCCACCGGTCAGCTGACTCAAAGCCAGCTTGGGGGCCTGATACAGAACAACCCGAATCTGAAAGCCGGGCAAGAAGCAAAGGGCATCATCAATGAGGTGGTGGCGCCTAACCGCTCACAGTTGCAGGGATACCTGGAAGTGGCCGGTAAAGCCGCCAGCGTTATGGTCGCTAATCCCTATGGTATTACCTGTAACGGCTGCGGTTTTATCAACACACCGAACGCAACGCTGACCACAGGTAAGCCGGTGATGGGGCCAGACGGGCAACTTAAGTCGCTTGAGGTCACACAGGGGGCGATCAGTATTCAGGGTAAAGGGCTGGATGCCAGTCAGAGTGACAAGTTCGCGCTGATTGCCCGCGCAACTGACATCAATGCGCAGCTTTATGCCAAAGAGGCGGCGATTACCCTCGGTGCTAACCGCGTTGATGCTGCGGGTCATATTACGCCGATTGCAGGTACTGGCGATGCGCCGAAGGTGGCAATTGATACCGGCGTGCTCGGCGGGATGTACGCCAATCGTATCCATCTGGTTTCCAGTGAAAAAGGAGTTGGCGTTAATCTAGGCAACCTGAATACCGCGGTTGGCGATATGCAGATTGATGCCAGCGGTAAGCTGAAGCTGAGCAATGTCTCGGCGGCGGGTAAGCTGATCGCCAATGCGCAGGATATTGCACTGCAGGGTAGTCAGCAGTCCGCTGGCGATATGGCGTTGAACACCGACGGCACGCTGGCGATGCAGGGCAGCCGCGTCACCAGCGGTGGCAATATGGCGTTGGTAGCGGGTCAGCTCAGCTCTGACAGTGCGGCGCAGGTGTCGGCTGCCGGGAATATCAGTGCCAGTGCCAGCAACGGTGGGCAGTGGCAGGGTAGCCTGACAGCCGGTAAAAATCTTAATCTTAATACAGGCGATCTCAGCAATAGCGGGCTGATTGCGGCCGACGGCAATACCGTTCTGACTACCAGGAAACTGCTTAATACCGGTACAGTGCAGGCGCGGGGAGAGCAAGCTGTGCAGGCAACGGCACTGAATAATCAGGGTAAAATTCAGGCCACCGGTGGGCAGAAAATCCAGGCTGACAGCCTGCAGAACAGCGGCACTCTCGCCACCAACAGCGCTGCAGAGTTCCGCGTCAACGCGGGTCTGTCAAACAGCGGGCTGATTCAGGCGCAGGATTCTCAGACCATTAACGCCTCAGCACTGAGCAACAGTGGAAATATCCAGTCTGGCGGCGTACAGCAAATCTTTACTAATAATGTTTATAATTATGGGCTTATTGGTTCGCAGCAATCACTGGCGCTACAGACAGCTGAGCGCCTGACGCTTGACGAGAAAGGATCCATTTTCGCGGGCGATCGGTTGACGATGGGTGGCGGCCAGATGACTTTTGACGGCGTGCTGACCGGTAAAAGCGGATTGATGCTCAATGCTGCATCGGTCTCTGCCGGATCACACTCGCTGATCACCAGTCTGGGTGATATTCAGTTCAACGTAGCGCAGCAGTGGCTAAATGGTCAGCTTTCAACGCCGGGCAATATCAGCCTGAATGCCAGCGATCTTGCCGTGGGCACAGATAGCAAGATCCACAGCGATAAAGATTTGTCGATTTCTTCCAGCCATCGCGCCACGCTGGCGGGTGTGCTGGAGGCACAAAGCGTGGAGGTCAGTGGCGGTGAGTTGGTGCTCACTAATACTGGCTCGCTGACGTCTTTGGGCGATATGCGCCTGTTAGCCCTTCAGCAGCAACTTGATGGGGTGAGCAGTGCGGGCAAAAATCTGATAATTGACACCCGTGAACTTAATGCCGCCGGTAGCGGTAAGATCTCCGCACACCGTGATATTAATGCGCAGATCGCCGAAGGAGGTCAGTGGCTGGGTAGCCTGATTGCCGGTCAGGATCTGACGTTCTCTTCCGGTGATTTTCGCAACGGCGGCACGCTGGCGGCTAATCGTAATGGGCAGTTTAGTTTCAGAACGTTAAATAACGACGGGCTGCTTCAGTCGATGGGGAGCCAGTGGCTTAACGGTGAAACCTTCAATAACACTGGCACGTCGCAATCCGCTGGTGATCAGACCTTAACCCTGAATCAGCTCAATCATCAGGGGCTGATTGGGGCACAGGGAAATATTGACCTGAACGTACGTGATGAACTGACCTCAGGCGATAACAGCACGTTGTTGTCCGGTGGATATCTTACGCTTCACACTGAGCTGGCCGGGCTGGGGGGCAGATTAACCGCAACGCGGGGCGCAGAGCTTCACGCTGGGTCGCTGACCAGCCGCGTCGGTTCAGTGCAAACCAGTCAGGGTGATGTCATGCTGGATACAGCATCGGCAACGCTCAATGGATTTTTATCCGCTGACGGCGCGATGACGTTGAAAACCGGGCAGCTGATCACCGGCAGCGAATCGCAAATCCAGGGTAAAAATGCGCTTAGCCTCACGGCAACGCAGCGGGCAGATTTAGACGGCAGGCTGGTCACGCCCGGAGCGTTGACGCTGCTTGCCGGGATAGTGAATAGCGCGGCCACACTGGCGGCGAATGCGGTTGCCCTCAGGGTCAGTGCCCTAAGCAACAAAGGGGCTATCACCGCAGACGACAGCCTGCAAATTGAAGCGAAAACGCTTCAGCAGCAGGGGCAACTTACTGCGAAAAACCAGATATTGCTTAAAGGCGATACGCTGGTTAACCAGGGACGTCTTTCTGCAGACCACTTGGCTATTAACGCCATTACCAGTCTGACTAACCAAGAGTCTGGCGTTGTCGCGGCGACAGGCAATCTCAGCCTGTCGACCGGCTCTCTGATTAATGCAGGCGAGCTGGCGGCAACAATGACAGACATCAACGCCGTCAGCGTGACGAACCAGGGTTTGCTGCAGGGCAGTACTGACCTCACGCTAACCGCCGACTTGCTGAGCAATGGTGCATCCGGGCGCGTGCTTTCCGGCGGATTGCTCGACTTACAACTGGGTGAATTCCACAATCAGGGGCGTTTGCAAGCAGATGCGCTGAATGTTGCTGGCAACAGCTTTACCAACAGCGGTACGGTGCTGGGCAGCAACGGGCTTTCCCTGAACATACACAATACGCTCAACAATACGGGCAGCCTGCTGACGCAGGGTGTGGCAACCGTTGGTGCAACCCAACTGGATAACAGCGGCCAGTTGCTCAGTGGAAAAGATGCCGCGCTCTCAGTGAGTTACCTGAATAATCAGGGGCAGATTCAGGGCGATACGCTGACTGTTATCGCGGATAGTGCAGATAACAGCGGTAATCTGATTGGCCTGAAAGCGCTGACTGCACAGCTTCAGCAGGATATTAACAATGCGGCGTCCGGCAGTATGCTGACGCAAGGATCGCTAAACATCGCGGCCAATCATGTTATCAATGAAGGTCGCTGGCAGGCTGATAATACGGAACTGCATGCCAGCCAGCTTGATCTCAGTGGTGCGATACAAACTGTCTCGCGTGCAACGCTCAATCTCTCTGGCGAACTCAACACCCTGGCCTCAGGTAAAATTATCTCCTCCGGACTGGCTATTCTGCAGGCAGGTAGCCTGAATAATCAGGGAAACTGGTCGGCCGATAATCTCACACTTCAGGGCGAAACCCTGACTAACGGCGGCGCGATCACTGGCGTCAGCCAACTGGCGGCGACGCTGAGTGGCGCATTACAGCTGCAGCAGAACGCCACATTACTTAGCGCTGGCACCAGCACCCTGAATGCCGGGAGTATTGCCAACCGCGGCAATATCCAGGCAAACGATCTGATCCTGAAAACCAATAGCCTGTCTAACCTCGGACAAGTCGAGAGCCAGCATAGCCTGCTGGCGACGGTTCAGGGTGATGTCAGCAATCTGCTGGGCGGCACGCTGCGCAGTCAGGGAATCTTCGAACTCGGGGCGCAGTCGCTGCTCAATCAGGGACACATTCAGGGCGATGGCATTAGCCAGCTGACGCTGGTCGATAGCCTTAATAATCAGGGCAGTCTGCTGACCGGCGGTAAACTGACGCTGTCTGCGCCTGTCCTGAACAACAGCGGTGTACTGCAGGCTCAGGGATTGACTCTCAGCGGTAACACACTGAACAACAACGGTACGCTGACGGCACAGGGCGACGGGGCAGTGAGCGTCGGGACGGTGAACAATCAGGGGCAGCTTCAGGGCGATCGGCTGCAATTAACCGGCAATGCGCTGCGCAACAGCGGCACGCTGTTCGGCAGTCAGGCGCTTAATCTCAGTCTGCAAAATATTGAAAATCTGTCGGGCGCCAATCTCTTTAGCGCGGGATCGCTGACGCTGGTGACACCGACATTGACTCAGTCGGGCAGCGTACTGGCACTCGGTGACATGACGTTACAACTTGGGTCGGGGTTCACTCAGAGCGGGATACTGGCGGCAGGTCAGGCACTTAACTTAAGTACTCAGGGCGACCTCAACGTGCTGGGCACGCTTCAGGGAAGCGATATTCTGCTCAGCGCGACCGGGAACTTTGTGAATCAAGGTCAACTGCGCGGTGGAGAAGGGCGCGTGGCTGTTGATGCCGGTAATATCACACTCAGTGACAGCGGCAGCGTGCAGTCCGGTGGTGATATTGCCCTGAACAGCCGCGGACTTATCAGTAACAGCGGATTTATTGGTGGCGCAGGCAATCTGGTGATGACTGCTGCCACCCAACTGATTAACAGTGCGCTGATTTATGCCGGTAACAACATGCAGCTGCTGGCGAACAGTATTCAAAATAATCGCGGTGACATTCTGGCGGGCAATAGCCTGTGGATGCAAAGGGACGCGGCGGGTCATGCCAGCAATGAAGTGGTCAATACCTCAGGTAATATTGAAACCACCCGTGGCGATATCACCATTAACACCGATCATCTGCTAAACCAGCGTGATGGACTGGTGGTGGTCAACACCTCGCTCACACCGGCTGATGGACCTTTGTGGCTGGGTCAAAGCTCGGTTGATATGAGATTAGGGGATTTAGACGAAAGCGAGCTGGGTTTCTACACGGAAACGGTGAAAACGGGCGGCAGTACCGGTCACAGTAATGGCTCCGATGACGAACACTTTTATCTTGCACCTAACAGTAGCGGAGCGGAAAAACGCTATTTAGTGGCCAGCTCAACGGTTGCGGCTCAGGCCAATGGTGGTGCAGGCCGTATAGCGGCCAACGGTAATCTGACCGTCGCGGCAGATACCCTTGATAATATCGCCAGTAATATTCTCGCCGGCGGCAATATTTCTTTATCGGGCCAATCGCTGAATAATCAGTCCTATGAAAATGGCGTTCAGAATGAGTATCTGACGTATCAGTATACCGGAAAGCAGGCGAGCAAGGAGTTCAGTGGCCGGTACGATCTGGCTTTCTTCGCACCAGATTCTGAGCAGTGCTGCTTTAGATCTAATTCAACCGATAGTCTCGTTACCTACAATCTTGTCGGCGGCCCCGTCTATGAAACGGTCAATACTGGTGAAGGTTATCGTTCAGTTATTCAGGCAGGCGGTGCCGTCAACGCCAGCTTCCGTGATGACATCAGTAACACGACGACAACCGCTAACGCGGGCGGTTTATCGCAGGTAATCAGTGCACCAACGTTAATGGGTATGCCAGGCCTGCAACCGGTCAGCGGAACACCAGGCCAGCAACTGGCAAGCGCAGGGAATCTGGTCGTGGGTTCCGTACAGTGGAGCGAATCGATTGGCAGTGCGCTTAAGCAGATCGGTAATCAGGGCGCAGCGCTGACGGACTATCCGCTGCCGACGGGAAATAATGGTCTCTTTGTGGCGAGCGAAGATCCTTCCAGTCCGTACCTGGTCACCACTAATCCGCAGCTGGCCAGCGTGGGTAAAACCGATGCTGGATTATTTCAGGCGTTAAATGATTATCTTGCACGACCGGCCGGTTCAGCGCAGAGTCCTGAGGCCTTACCGGGCGGGATCCCTGTGGCCGGTGAGATAGCGAATCCTGCGGTTATACCGGGTACGCCAACCACGCCGCGTATTGAGACGGCGGCGTTGTACACCGATCAGAGTCAATTTATCGGCTCAGCCTACTTCCTCGACAGGCTTAATCTGAGACCGGATTACGACTATAAATTCCTTGGCGATGCGGCGTTTGATACCCGTTATATTAGTAATGCGGTACTCAGCCAGACCGGCCAGCGTTACGTCGCCGGAACCGGCTCTGATCTGGAGCAGATGCAGTATTTGATCGATAACGCAGCTGCACAGCAGAGTGGGCTTGGCCTGCAATTTGGCGTCAGCCTCACGCAGGATCAGGTCGCAGCGTTGACCAGCAGTATTATCTGGTGGGAGAAAACTACCGTTAACGGGCAGACCGTTCTTGCGCCTAAGCTTTATCTTTCTGCCAATGATGTCAAGGTGTTAACCGGTAGTGTGATCGCCGGCAGCAGCGTTAATCTTCAGTCCGGGCATATCGTTAATGCAGGCAGTACATTACAGGCTGAGACACAGCTGACGGCAAAAAGCAGCAGCACGCTGGATAACCTCAATGCCGGTCTGATCGCCTCCAACGGCAGCCTGCAACTCAGCGCACTGGGTGATATCAATAATATTGGCTCGTCGATTTCCGGGCAGACCGTTGCTTTGCAATCTGTGGCCGGGGATATCAATAACATCACCCAGGCGCAGCAATGGAATGCCGCAGCGGGCAGCAGCGAAAATAACAGCGCGTTACTGACGTTCAGTGAGACGCAGACCGGTGATGTTGCCAGCATTACTGCCGGTCAGGGCCTGTCGCTCAGTGCGGGCAACAACATCAACAACACTGCAGCGAAACTTAGCGCGGGCAGTGATCTGCAGCTGGTGGCGCTGAACGATATCAATCTTAACAGTAATGTGCTTAGCACCAGTAAATCGACGGCAGTCAGCAGCGCACACGCTACCGACAGTCAGGTGAGCAATATCAGCGCGGGAGGGTCTCTGCAGGCCAGCGCAGGTCATGATCTCAACGCTAAGGCTGCGCAGCTGACTGCCGATCTCAATGTTTCGCTCAGTGCAGGTCGCGATGTCAATCTTGATGCGCAGCAGAGCGATACATATAGCGAAAACCACGGTAACAATAGCGTCAGCATCCGCGATACGGTGCGTCAGAAAGGGACGCAGATTGCCAGCGGAGGTAACAGTTCGGTGGTTGCCGGGCGTGATATTACTTCTCAGGCTGCTCAGGTTGATGCGAAAGGCGATTTGGCTATAGACGCAGGCCATGACGTTAATATCACCACGGCGCAAGAGAGTGATTACAGCTACGACGAGAAAACCACGGTTAAGAAAGGATTACTGTCCAGCACGACTACGCATACGGTATCAGAGGATTATGCCAGCACGGAAAAAGCCTCACAGCTAAGCGGCGACAAAGTGTCCGTGGTCGCCGGACAAAGCCTGACCGTCCAGGGTTCTTCGGTCGTCGGCGATGGCGATATCACGTTAAAAGCGGGTAAAGACCTGAATATTGAGGCGGCGAAGGAAGAGCAGTCCAGCTATCGCCTGAGTGAGAAAAAAACCAGCGGCATGTTTAGTGGCGGCGGCCTCGGCGTAACCATTGGCAGCAAATCTTCACGCCAGCAGATTAATCAGGATGGCACGACGCAAAGTCAGAGCAGCAGCGCAGTCGGCAGCACCGGAGGCAGTGTAAACCTGATCGCAGGTGAAAAAGCGCATATAGGCGGCTCGGATATCATCGCCAAAGACGATGTGAATATTGTCGGCGGCGCTGTGACGATTGATCCTGGCAATGACATGCTGACCCGCAAGCAGGTCTACGAGCAAAAGCAAAGTGGCCTGACGGTCTCGTTGTCCAGCCCGGTGACGGACGCGTTGTTATCTCTCAACAATATTGCCAGGCAGGCTTCGCAAACGGGTGATAGCCGGATGAAAGCCCTGTATGCGGTTCAGGCAGCAGAGCAAGGGTGGATGGCTTCGATGAACGGTGCCACCTCGCAGGCTTCACAACTGATGAACGGCAATATTGACGGCAATCTTATTCAGTTGCAGGTCAATATTGGCGCGAGCAAAAGTCAGTCCACGTCAGAACTGCAGCAGAATCAGATAACCGGCAGCTCAGTGACCGGCGGCGGCAATGTCGCCATCGTTTCAACCGGTGCCAATAATCAAACGGGCGATATCAATATTATTGGCAGCGGTGTGACGGGTAATAAGATCACGCTGGCCGCAGAGAATGATTTGCTGCTTCAGGCAGCGAGTAACAGCAGTAAACAGACGACAGAGGACAATTCAAGCGGCTGGAGTGTCGGCGGTCATATTTCACTGGGAAAAGAGACCGGTATTGGCGTACAGGCCAGCGGTTATCTCGCTAAAGGCTCATCGGATGGCGAAACGACGGAGTACGTTAACACCCGCGTCAATGCGAAAGACAGTCTGAGCATCAGCAGCGGGCGCGACACCGTACTCTCTGGTGCACAGGCGTTAGCTGAGGGTATTACCGCCAGCGCAGGTCGTGATTTAACCCTCACCAGCCTGCAAGACACTGATGATTATAGCAGTGAGCAACAAAGTGTTAGCGGTGGTGCAAGCTTTACCCTTGGCAGCATGACGGGCTCTGCCGCTGTTAATATCAGCAAATCTAAAACGTCCAGCGAATATGCCAGCGTGGGTGAGCAGAGCGGCTTATTTGCAGGTGATAAAGGCTATAACATTGTTGTCGGCGATCGCACACAACTCAACGGCGCGGTGATTGCCTCCACAGCCAATGCTGCCAATAACGCCTTATCAACCGGTACGCTGGGCTGGGATGGCATTCAGAACAAGGCGGACTATAACGCCAGCAGCGTGGGGCTAAGCGCTGGATTCTCATCAATCGTTGATGACAGTGGCCGGCATAATACTGGTGGCGCACTGCCGGTAATTACCAATATCAACGGCAGTGCATCGGGGACCACCAGTTCAGCGGTTGCCAATGGCACTATTACGGTGCGTGATACCAGCCAACAAACGCAAAACCTGAATGATCTCAGCCGTGATACTGACAACGCGAATGGCCAAATCGATAAAATTTTCGACCGGGAGAAAATCGAGCAAAACCAGGCGCTGGCACAGGCTGTCGGCCAGGTCGGCGTGCAGACCATGCAAAATGTCGTGCTGCAGGCTCGGCTGAATGCCAGAGATATTGCACTGGCAAGGTTGACAAAAACGGATGAGTACAATAATGCATCGCCCGCGGGCCAGCAGACGATGCTGGAGAATTCGCCGGAGTACATTGAGGCCGACAAGAAATACGGCATCGGCAGCCCATTCTGGACAGCTGGTACGGCAATCACCGGTGCACTGGCCGGGCTGAGCGGCGGAGACATAAACCAGGCACTGGCCGGTGGGCTGGCTCCTTATCTGTCAGCCGCGGTGAAAAAAGCCACGGGTGATAATATTGCTGCAAATACGGCAGGGCATGCACTTGTCGGGGGCGTTATTGCCTGGCTGCAAGGCGGTTCTGCGGCCGGGGGCGCAGCAGGTGCGGCAGCGGGAGAGTTGGCCGCAACAGCCATCGCCAGCGAGTTGTATCCGGGCATTGAACCCGGTAATCTGACTAATGAGCAAAAAGCCAATATCAGTGCGCTCAGCACGTTAGCCGCAGGTCTGGCAGGCGGGGTAGCCGGAGACTCGTCGTATGCGGCAGGCGCAGGTGCTGTTGGCGGTAAGGTGGCGGTGGAGAATAATGCGCTGAGTACAGGCTCAGATCTTGGGTTCTGGCTGGGCAACACCCCAGGTTGTGATACGGCCTGTAAGACCGGCATTGCGAAAGGCGTTGCTGAAGGAAATCTGGTGGTGTCAGCAGGTGTTGCTGGAGTGGCTGGCGGTGCACTGATAATAGGAGCAACACCGGAAATAGTGGCGGCAGCCAAAGCAGCGCTGGAAGGTTGTAAAGCTGCACCGGCAATCTGTCTGAATAACGCGGGGTTGCAAGTAGCAGAAGGAATTACACCTGGTGGTGTAGGTGCAGCGGGAGCTATTGGGGTTGGTAAAACGGCCGCAGAGGCGGCGGCGGCGAAAGCTGAAGCTGTTGTGGCGAATGCCGCTAAGAATGCAGGAAAAGGTACAACAGGTTCTTTAAGCGGCCAACCAACTAAACTGCCACCAAATGCTTCAGCAGAAAATATACGTTCATTGCAACGAGAAAATGAGGGGGCAGCGATCCTGTCTCAAAATGGCTATCATGTTGAGCAGAACCCTGTAACACCAGGAGTTAAAAATCCAGACTATAAAATCAATGGTGAGGTGTTCGATAATATTGCCCCTAGCACAAACTCAGTTCGTAATATTTATGACCGAGCTTTAGAAAAAGTGAATAGTGGCCAAACGAACAATGTTGTTATCAACTTGGCAGATACAAAAGCAAGCGTTAGTGATTTGCAAAAACAATTTAGTGATTGGCCAATCAAAGGATTAGATAAGGTTATCGTTATCGACCAGTCAGGAAAGCCAATTCGAATTAAGTAAGGTGAAAAAATGTCAATTGATATAGCGTGTTACACATCAATAAGTATTGATGATCTGAGGGAAAGGTTAAGTGTGGTGAGAGCAAAGTACGACCATCTCTTTGATGGTCCGTATCTTATGTTTGATCCACATACAATTTTAAGTCGCCAACAGCTTGCGCTGATTGATGATCGTGTTGAAAAATACAATCAAGAGACTAAGCTATTAATTGCTGAAGAGTTCGGCCTAAAAGAACCAATGTCTTATTTTTTGATTGCAGTCAATGATAAATCCTTCCCTGCGTTGAACACTTCTGAAGTAGCAGACATGCTCAGGAAAGAGTTAGGGGAGGAAAATATTATTGTGCTTTTAAATGGCGAAGATCTAATCTAGACCTTGTGGTGAATCCCGGCCAACTGGCCGGGGTCTTTGCTTCTACGCCTGAAATCCCCCATCTTCCCGCCGCTGCAACCGGATCACACCGGGTGCGGTGGTGATCTCCAGTTGTGCCACATCGGTGATCCCGGGCTCAATGATCCAGCCTCCGGCGATGATCAGCTCACCGTTCTGCCGTACCCAGTCCGCCCCCAAATCTTGCCGCTGCTGGCTGGCTTCACACAATGCGTCCCAGGTGGCTTCATCGGTGACGAGGGTGATCCACAGGCCATCGGGTCGGAGCGTGAGTTGTAACGGTGTGCCGGAGATAAAATCCAGCCCGGCCAGTGTGTTGCCGCTGATCGCCACTCTGGGACCGGTTGGGGTGTAAAGGTGATGTTCATGCTGCCCCCCTATCAACGTAGCGCCGAAAGTCGTCGCCCTCGAGCATCCTGCACAGGGCCTCATCGGGTTCGATGAGCAGCCGTTCCAGCATGTGGCGGAGACATAAACCAGGCACTGGCTGGTGGGCTGGCGCCTTATCTGTCAGCCGCGGTGAAAAAAGCCACGGGTGATAATATTGCTGCAAATACGGCAGGGCATGCACTTGTCGGTGGCGTTATTGCCTGGCTGCAAGGCGGTTCTGCGGCCGGGGGCGCAGCAGGTGCGGCAGCGGGAGAGTTGGCCGCAACAGCCATCGCCAGTGAGTTGTATCCGGGCATTGAACCCGGTAATCTGACCAATGAGCAAAAAGCCAATATCAGTGCGCTCAGCACGTTAGCCGTAGGTCTGGCAGGCGGGGTAGCCGGAGACTCGTCGTATGCGGCAGGCGCGGGTGCTGTTGGCGGTAAGGTGGCGGTGGAGAATAATGCGCTGAGTGTGCCGGAAAACCAAGACCGAGCCAAAGAAATGACTCAGTGTCAGGGAAGTGAGGCTTGCACCGCCGTAGTTGAGAAATACAAGAAGATTAACGCCGAACAGCATGAAAGTGTTGTGAACTGTACCGGCGCTCAAGACTGTGTCGATAAGGCTAATGAAGTCGGCAAGTTACAGGCAGATTACGCTAATCGTACCAACGAGTTGATGGAAAAAGCGCGGGCTAACGGTAGTTTAAGCCCGGAAGAACAGAACGTATTATCTATTCTTCAGGTCACTACTATCCAGTTGGAAGCAGACAGAAATGCGGCGATCCACAACGCGCTAATGTCTGGCGATTCATCTGAAGCGAAGCAGCTTGCTATCAATTCGCTAGCCCAGGTGGCAGGAACTAGCGCAGCGGGAATTGCGGCAGGGATCGGTAAAGGATCAGGGGCGAAAGAAACAACAGCGACGGGACAAAGCAGCACCATTGTGCCCGGCGGTGGATTGGCGGCCCATGAGAAAGCAGGTGGCCATTTGATTGATCGGCATGTAGGAAAAACTGAAGCGGAGTTATTTGATAGAGTGTCTACAGGCAATACAAAAACAGCATCTACATTTACTGATAGAGCTACAGCAGAAGCTGTGACAAGCAAAGTTATTGATAGCAATCAGTCGAAGATCCAGAGTTATTTATCTGGTAGCCAAAAGGTTTACCTGGAACTTGATTATCAATCTTCTACTGCTATTGGTATTAGTGTTACTCGCGGGGCTACAAGTGCTGTACCAGCCACAAATGCCAGAATTATCATTGGAAGAGATCCTTCAATGCCTGATGGGTATAAAATCATTACTGGGTATCCAACACCATGAGTATTAAAGAAAAGTATCCTTCTTTGTCATATCTGCTGAGGTGTTACTTTAACCAGGATTTTGAGGTGCTGTTTGGTAATGCGGATGAAACATTGGCTGCTTACAAAGCTACCGAGACTGCGGAGGAGCGGTTGCAGATGAAATCTGAAATAGATTATCTGCTGGCACTTTCTCTATCAGATGAAGAATTACAGGACATCCTTCTTAACAAAATTGATTGTAGCTATTATTACCCTAATGAATGGTCTTCTTCTGAAGAGTGGTTGAAGCATATATATAAAAAAATGAGCTGAAAAGCTCCCGGCCAACTGGCCGGGAGCTTTGCTTCTACGCCTGAAATCCCCCATCTTCCCGCCGCCGTAACCGGATCACACCGGGTGCGGCGCTGATCTCCAGTTGTGCCACATCGGTGATCCCGGGCTCAATGATCCAGCCTCCGGCGATGATCAGCTCACCGTTCTGCCGTACCCAGTCCGCCCCTAAATCTTGCCGCTGCTGACTGGCTTCACACAATGCGTTCCAGGTGGCTTCATCGGTGACGAGGGTGATCCACAGGCCATCGGGTCGGAGCGTGAGTTGTAACGGTGTGCCGGAGATAAAATCCAGCCCAGCCAGTGTGTTGCCGCTGATCGTCACTCTGGGACCGGTTGGGGTGTAAAGGTGATGTTCATGCTGCCCCCCTATCGACGTAGCGCCGAAAGTCGTCGCCCTCGAGCATCCTGCACAGGGCCTCATCGGGTTCGATGAGCAGCCGTTCCAGCATGTGGCGGAGACATAAACCAGGCACTGGCTGGTGGGCTGGCGCCTTATCTGTCAGCCGCGGTGAAAAAAGCCACGGGTGATAATATTGCTGCAAATACGGCAGGGCATGCACTTGTCGGTGGCGTTATTGCCTGGCTGTAAGGCGGTTCTGCGGCCGGGGGCGCAGCAGGTGCGGCAGCGGGAGAGTTGGCCGCAACAGCCATCGCCAGTGAGTTGTATCCGGGCATTGAGCCCGGTAATCTGACCAATGAGCAAAAAGCCAATATCAGTGCGCTCAGCACGTTAGCCGCAGGTCGGGTAGCCGGAGACTCGTCGTATGAGGCAGGCGCGGGTGTTGAGGGCGGTAAGCTGGTGACGGACATTGCCGGATTGCTGGCAGGCGGCGCCGGGATGTTAAAAGGTGGTGCGGTACTGACGGAGAAGGTTGTTGCTAAGGTTGCGGGTAAGGCTGAATCGGCAGTTGTAGACGCTGGTAAAACGGCTGGTACTACGGAAGCTATATCTTCAGGCAAACTCTCCGGCCCGGCAGAGAACTGGAAAAATTATACTTACGCTGAAACTGTTGCACAAACAACGGCAACCGGAAGGTTAGTCAATGCTGATAAGGCTGTAATCGATCCCAATAAAGTTACATCCTATGCTTTAAATACGGAGCATCCTACCGGAGGTAACAAAGCAAAAGTTTTTGAATCAGCGCTAGGTTATAACCAGTCAAATGCAGCGGATCTGATTGCGAAAGTACAGAAAGGTGTGAAGATGAATCCTGTAAAAATGGGGTCCTCAGATAAATTTGGTCAGCGAATGACTATTGACGTGCCGATTACTGGACCTAACGGAAATGCGGTAGTAGTAAGAACTGGCTGGATCTATGATGTGGTATCTACAACGCCGAGATTGACAACTATATACGTTAACAAATGAGGTCACTGGTGAGTTTTACACCGTTTGATGTTGTTACATTAAAGGTCGATGTGCCAGAAGAGAATTTGTATCGAGGGATGCAGGGCGTGGTTATCGACATCTATGAAAAACCAGAGAAAGCTTATGAAGTCGAGTTCTGTGACTCTGAAGGAAGGACTATCTCACAAATTGCATTACTCCCCGACCAAATAGCTTAAATACTTAAAATATTAAACCGGCCACGAGCCGGTTTTTTATTATTCGGATCTCCCCCAGCCGGATGATCACCGCGATCTTCTGCCCGGTCTCAAACCCCAGCGCCGCCATCCATTGCCCCTTCAGGGTGAGGATCGGTTACATCGTGAACTTCCGATGAGCCCGCACAGAACCTACGATGTAAAGTCAGTGGCAGGCTGCGGAAACGTCAGCCACAGGCCAGTGATACTGCTCAGCCATTGTTTCACCGTGCCACGCAAAAGTTGCAGATAACTTGCCTGAAGTCGCGGTTATGCGGGGGCTTACAGTTACAGAACAAGCAAATTAACTCTGGCTTCTGACACGCAGTGCCTCCAGCACCAGCGAAAATGCCGGAGAAGGCTGCTTACGGCTGGGATAATACAAATAATAGCCGGGAAACGGCTGGCACCAGGGTTCCAGCACGCGCACCAGACGCCCTTCCTTAAGATGGTCGCCAAACTCTTCTTCAGGCAGAAAAGCAATGCCCAGCCCGGCCAGTGCGGCATCAACAATATGTGATGTTGTATTAAATGTGAGCTGCCCGTTAACGCGCACGTTTAAATCGCCCCCATCCTGATCAAAATCCCAGACGTACAGCCCGCCAGACCTGATCTGGCGTTGATTAATACACTGGTGTTGCGTCAATTCATAGGGGGTTTTCGGCGCAGGATATCGCGCAAAATAGTCCGGAGAAGCCACCGCCGCCATGCGTAATTTGGGGCCAATCGGCAAGGCAATCATATCTTTATCAATGGTGTCGCCAAGCCGTACTCCCGCATCGAAACGGTCCGCGACAATATCGCGAAAGCCGTGGTTGGCATCGAATTCGATATGAATATCCGGATATTCGCGCAAAAGTGGCGTTAGCTTGGGGAGCAGAGTGGTGTGCAAAACATCAGGGCCGCAGGTGATGCGTACCGTTCCGGCTGGCTTGTCGCGCAGTTCGGTTAACATATCCAGCTCGGTTTCAATTTCATCAATGCGGGTGCCGATGGCTTGTAACAGGCGTTCGCCCGCGGCAGTGGGTGATACGCTGCGGGTGGTTCGCGTCAGCAGGCGAATTTGCAAGCGATCTTCCAGCGCTGAAATCGCCTGGCTGAGAGCGGGTTGAGTCACGCCAAGATGCGCAGCTGCGCGGGTAAAGCTGCCTTCACGCGCGACCGTAACAAAGTAAACCAGGTCATTAAGATTGCGCTTCATCAGCGTTCCTCTCATTATTTATAAGCAACACTTATAAGCCCATTAAGTATTCATTAGCTAGTAACCTTACTCCCGAAGTGTAAAATTTCCAACCAGTGATTACTGCGCAATCGCGATTACGCGCTGTTGGTTTTTCTGACTATTTATTTTGACGTTATTCCTCTGAATAGCGTCCGGCCCCGGCTTGCCTGAAAACGGTCGGGGATTTAACGGGAGCTGGCGATTATGTCTATATTGTCGAATGAGGCATCACATCACAAACAACACGCGTACTGGAGCGGCGTCTTTGCGATGACGTTATGCGTCTTTGTGCTGGTTGCATCGGAATTTATGCCGGTCAGTCTGCTATCGCCGATTGCCGCAGATTTAGGCGTTTCGCAAGGGCTGGCAGGGCAGGGAATCGCGATTTCCGGGGCGCTGGCTGTCATGACCAGTCTCTCGCTGTCCACCATTGCCAGAAATGTTAACCGCAAATTTTTATTGTTGGCGATGACGGCTTTGATGGCAGTCTCTGGTGTGATTATCGCTTCAGCGCCCAATTACCTGGTGTATATGGTCGGGCGCGCCCTGATAGGTGTCGCGATTGGCGGATTCTGGTCGATGTCTGCCGCCACCGCAATACGCATGGTGCCGCAGCATCTGGTGCCGCGGGCGCTGGCAATCTTTAACGGCGGTAATGCCCTTGCCACCGTCGTTGCTGCACCGCTTGGCAGTTATCTGGGTTCGATTATTGGCTGGCGCGGAGCTTTTTTTTGTCTGGTTCCGATCGCAGTTATCGCCTTTATCTGGCAGTACATCAGCCTGCCTGGGATGAAAACGGATCAGAACCGTCAATCCGAAGGCACGGTTTTTCGTCTGTTTGCTAACCCGCTGGTAGTGGTCGGGCTTGCAGCCTGCGGAATATTTTTTATGGGGCAGTTTTCCTTGTTTACCTATTTACGACCGTTTCTTGAAACGGTGACGCGGGTAAATATCGCCATGCTCTCTCTTATTTTGCTGACCATCGGCGTGGCGGGCTTTATTGGTACGCTGGTGATAACCGTGTTTTTAAAATCCGCTTTTTATCCCACGCTGATAGCCATTCCTTTACTGATGGCCGCAGTTGCCGGCGCGCTGATCGCTTTTGGTCACAGCGTATTCATTGTTGCTCCGCTGCTGGGTTTATGGGGGCTGATCGCCACTGCTGCACCGACCGGCTGGTGGACGTGGATAGCCAGAACGCTGCCGAATGATGCCGAAGCGGGCGGTGGACTGATGGTGGCGATAGTGCAGCTGTCCATTGCATTCGGCTCAACGGTTGGCGGCTTCGCCTTCGACCACAGCGGCTATCAAAGCACTTTCATCATCAGCGCGGCTCTGTTGATTATCGCTGCCGCGCTGACTTTATTGACCTCTCGTAAAGAGATTACTCAAACCAACTGAGGATGCCACAGTGAGAAAATTTACCCTGCTGTTAGGGCTGTTGATTGGCTCGTTTGCTGCAACAGCCGCCGATATGTCTGAGGGAGCGGATAATTTTTATAAAAGCGATAAGGTTACCCAGCAAAAGGTCACCTTTAAAAATCAGTATCAAATGACCGTCACCGGTAATCTGTTTATACCGAAAGATCTGGATCAAAAAGCCAAAAATCCGGCGATTATCGTCGGGCATCCGATGGGCGCAGTTAAAGAACAAAGCTCAAATCTTTACGCCCAGAAGCTGGCAGAACAAGGTTTTGTTACGCTGGCTATCGATCTTTCCTTCTGGGGAGAAAGTGAGGGGCAGCCGCGTAATGCCGTCTCGCCTGATATCTATGCCGAAGATTTCAGCGCGGCAGTGGATTACCTCGGGACACGCCCGTTTATCGACCGTAATCGTATCGGCGTGTTGGGTATTTGCGGCAGCGGCAGCTTTGTTATCAGCGCGGCGAAAATCGATCCGCGCATGAAGGCGATTGCTACCGTCAGCATGTATGACATGGGATCGGCTAACCGCAACGCGCTTAACCACTCATTAACGCTGGAACAGCGTAAACAGATTATCGCCGCAGCAGCAGAGCAGCGTTATAGCGAGTTCACCGGTGGCGAAACTCAATACACCAGCGGCACGGTACATAAAATCGATGAAAATTCTTCAGCGATTGAGAAAGAGTTTTATGATTTCTACCGTACTCCGCGCGGCGAGTTTACCCCAGAGGGCACCACTCCGCAGCTGACGACGCATCCAACACTGACCAGCAATGTGAAGTTTATGAATTTCTATCCGTTTAACGATATTGAAACTATCTCACCGCGTCCAATGCTGTTTATCACTGGTGATCAGGCGCATTCGAAGGAGTTCAGCGAGGATGCTTATAAACGCGCGGGGCAGCCTAAAGAGCTGTATATCGTACCGGGTGCCGGGCATGTGGATCTCTATGACCGTACCGATCTGATTCCTTTTGCCAGGCTGACATCATTCTTTCAGGCAAATCTGAAGTAAAACCTCGTTACCAGCCTCTTATTGGCAGAGGCTGGTATTAAGTGGCGTGTGTCCGGCGCAGTCCATTACAAAACGTCATGAAGAAATAAGCAGAGTCTGCTGCTTCGCAAACAACGCCGAGAACCAGTCGGTAAATACCCTAACCTTTGGTGAAAGATAGCGCCGATCCGGATAAAGCACCGAAACAGGCTTGGTTACCGTCGCGTATTCAGCCAGCAGTTCAATTAGCTTTCCGGACTGAATATGCGGTTCCAGCGCGGTGCGCAGGGCGTGAAGCATTCCCAGCCCGGCCAGCCCACAGGAAATCAGCACGTCAGAGTTGTTGACCAGCATATTGCTGCCTGGGCGACGCGAGACAATCTCTCCGTCGATAGCGTAATTCCAGTCCATCACTTCACGACTGTGCTCGCTGAAAAAATTTACCGCTTTGTGATGTACCAGATCGTCAGGTGTCAGCGGAACGCCCTGTCGGGCGAGATAGGAGGGGGCCGCGCAGGTTGCCATCGACACGTTGCCGACTCGGCGAGAAATAAAGCTCGAATCCTCCAGCTCACCCAGCCGGATCACACAGTCGATACCTTCTGAAACGAAATCCGTGATCCTGTCTGAAGCGGTGAGGACCAGTTCAATTTCAGGATAAAGCGTCTGAAATTCGCTTAATGCCGGCACCAGAATGGCATGCGTCAGCGCCAGCGGCGCATCAACGCGCAGGCGACCGCGCGGCGGCTGAGTGGGTGAAAAAGAAGCCATCATGTCGCTGACATCAGCCAGAACCAACTTAGAACGCTGATAAATTTCCTCTCCTTCTTCCGTTACGCTCAGTCTGCGTGTCGTACGGTGCAGGATCTTAACGCCGAGTTCGTCCTCCAGTTGCTGGATGGCCTTACTCACCGCCGGACGGTGCATCTGTAGCCTGTCTGCGGCTTTGGAGAAGCTTCCGGATTCCACTACCTGAGCGAAAATCTTCATCAGTTCGAGCATGTTGGATTGCATGTTAAACGGGTGCTCCACAGCGTAATTTCAGTAACACGGATAAGGCGGATTATAAACCTTCTCACTCCAGTCACAGGATTGTTTCCGCTGTGATAACACTGAATTACCAGCTGACCGCTTTTTCCCTCGGGCTGGCAAACTTATGCTGACGGCATCTTAAGTTCACTAAGTGGGAAGCAGACAAAATGAAAGCATGGTTATTGAAAGATTTCGGTCTCGAGAATTTGCAGCCTGAAGAAGTGCCGACACCCCAGCCGGGGCCGGGGGAATTGCTGGTTAAAGTGGGTGCGGTTTCCCTGAATTTTCGCGATAAAGCCATCGTTGAAAGGTTTTATGAGCCGCACCTGGTGCCTAAACCCCTGATTCCGGTCTCTGATGCAGCAGGTACCGTTGTCGCTGTAGGTGAGGGGGTAACACGTTTCAGCGCTGGCGATCGGGTAAATTCGCATCTCTATTCCCGCTGGCTTGACGGTGCGCCGGCGGCAGATGAACCGGCCTGGTGCATCGGGATGCCGCTGCCGGGCGGCCTCGCTGAATATATGATTATTCATGAAAACAGCGCGGTTAGCGCCCCGGACAGTATGACGGATGAAGAAGCCGCCACATTGCCGATTGCCGCACTGACGGCATGGTACGCCTTGATGGATGTCGGCAAACTGCAGCCTGGTCAGACGGTGCTGGTGCAGGGAACCGGCGGCGTATCGGTTTTCGCCACGCAAATAGCACACGCTTACGGGGCACGAGTTATTGCCACTTCCAGCAGTGACGCCAACCTTGAACGAATTAAGTTGCTCGGTGCAGATGAAGGAATTAACTATAAAACGCATCCAGACTGGCAGCATAAAGTGCTTGAGCTTACCGAGGGCAGAGGAGCAGATATCACGGTAGAAGTCGCGGGTGGTGACGGTATCAATCAGTCCGTTGCGGCGACAAAAGTTGCCGGAACGGTCGCGCAGGTCGGGTTTCTGACCGGCCAGACGGCGCAGCTCGATCTTATGCCGGTGATTTTCCGCCAGACCACCCTTCGCGGGATTGCGGTTGCACCACGTTCTTCATTCGATCGCATGAATCCGTTTCTGAATGAGCATAATATTAAGCCGGTTATTGAGCATGTTTATGATTTTGACCACGTCATTGACGCCTTTAAGCATCTTTCACGTGGCGCATTTGGCAAAATCGTTATTAAAGTTTCTGATGAATAAAAAATAACCGTTATTCATATTTCGACCAGAAGTATAATTCAAAAATAAACGGCTGAAGATGCCATTGTTACCGTCACGAGAAGTTTATGGCAATTGGCTCTTCAGCAGTTTACCGTACAGCAGGTTTATCCAGCGGACAGAAATTGCACTTATTATCCTAAGGCCATGCCGTTCAGGGGATTGGCCAGAGATAATGATGACGAAATAAGCCATCCGAATTTAGCGATAAATTTCTGCGACCCCGTGCAGTTTGTTCTGGCCTGAGGTGGATAATATTTTGAACGACGTAGCGCCTTTCTCACTCGCCTTGAGTGATAATGCAGCTGACAAATCATCAAGCGTATAAGCATTACTGGCGGAAACCACGCCAATCTTCTCTTTTCCGCTGGTGTCATTGACCGGTTGAGCAGCCATTGCCGTACTAAAGGAACCCATACCCATAATAACTGTGGCGATCAGTAAAGATTTCATAATAATAACCTCATAAAAGTAAAAAAAATGTCGAAAAGTTTAGCGTGTCTGCTTTAAAGAGACGCATTTAATTACTGTGCATCTTAGTGACTGAATATACGCTGCTTAACTGTCGGGGTGCTGACGCTAATCTGACATCTTTGTCAGATTAGCGATTAAATTACTTTTTGGTTTTTTTTTGAACGATGCGCCGGGCTAATGTCAGATTTTCTTTGTCACTGATATCAGCTATAAAGTCAGAATGACTGGCTTTGCCAGCAGCCTATACATTTTGTCTTTCAGGCTATATCAGTTAAGGAAATCTGCCATGCTTAAAGAAAACTTCAATGAACTCCAGATCTTCCTGGTTGTTGCCAGAGAGCGAAGTTTTACCAAAGCAGCGGCTAAACTTGGCGTCTCGCAATCGGCATTAAGCCATGCGATGAAGGCATTAGAAAAACGTCTGAATATCCGCCTTCTCACACGTACCACCCGCAGTGTGGCACCGACAGAGGCCGGTGAACGAATTATCACCTGCCTCGAACCCCGTCTTGCCGATCTGGAACAGGAGCTGGAAGCCCTGATTCAATTAAATGGCACGGCGTCAGGCAATATTCGCCTGACTGCTGGCGAGCATGCTGCACGCAGCTTGCTGTGGCCAAAACTGAAACCTTTCCTGAGAGAATATCCTGAAATTAATATCGAGCTGGTGGTCGATAATGGATTCGTCAATATTGTTGATGGCCGTTACGATGCCGGTATCCGGCTGGGTGAGAGTGTCGATAAGGATATGGTTGCGGTCAGAATCGGCCCCGATATGCGTATGGCGGTGGTGGCGGCTCCGGCTTATTTGGCCACGCAGAGTATTCCGCAGACGCCGCATGATTTACAGCATCACCGCTGTATTAACATGCGGCTGCCGACGTTGGGCAGCCTGTATCATTGGGAGTTTGAGAAAGAAGGGAAACCGCTGCGCGTCAGGGTAGAGGGGCAACTGACATTTAACCTGTTATCCGAAAGAATTGATGCGGTTACCTGCGGGTTTGGCATTGCTTGCGTGCCGGAAGATATGATTCAGGATGAACTTAAATCAGGCGCGCTTATCCAGATTCTGCAGGAGTGGTGTCCGACATTTCCGGGCTATTACCTCTATTATCCCAGCCGCAAGCAGCATCCTCCGGCTTTTGCGTTGTTAATCGAGGCGCTGCGACATTCTGCTTAACGCCCGGCGACACCTTTCGCGGCATCGCCGGATGCTGAGTCTCAGACGTCGAGTCTACGGCCGGTGAGCCACTCGACCATCGCCGGATCGCGATGAGAGAAGAACGCGCTGGTGGCGCTATCCAGTGCGGTGATTTGTATCAGCTCTTCCTCGGTCAGCGCAAAGTCCAGCACATCAATATTTTCGGCCATTCGCTGTTTGCGTACCGATTTTGCCAGCGAAACGATGCCGCGTTGATAAATCCAGCGCAGTACTACCTGGCCGACACTTTTGCCATACCGTTCGCCAATGGCGGTTAACAGCGGATGCTGGAACAGGCCATTTTTCCCCTCGGCAAACGGTGCCCAGGCTTCTGGCTGAATGCCACGGCTCTTCATCCACGGCACTGCATGGAGTTGCTGATTGAACGGATTGACTTCCACCTGGTTAACCGCAGGCACTACCTTATTGAAAGCGATCAAATCGGCGAGCCTGTCGGGTTGAAAGTTGCTGACGCCGATTGCACGGATTTTACCGGCCTGATGCAACTCTTCCATCGCACGCCACGCGCCATGAACATCGCCATAAGGCTGATGAATCAGATAAAGATCGACGTAGTCCAGCTGCAGACGATTCAGCGAGCGCTCAAACTGTGCTTTTGCACCTTCGTAATGGGCATCCTGCAACCATAATTTAGTGGTAACAAACAGCTCTTCGCGCGCAATGCCGCTGTGCTTCAGCGCATTCCCAACCTGAGTTTCATTCTGGTAGGAGGCGGCGGTATCAATCAGCCGGTAGCCGGTCTCAATGGCATCGATAACCGCGCGCTCGCACTCTGCGGCATCCGTCATCTGAAAGACACCAAAGCCCAGCAGGGGCATATCCATACCGTTGTTCAGTTTTACTGTTTGCATGACGTAATCCTTAGCTGTTGTGTACTTAAAGCATAACGCAAGGGTATTTATTAGATTAGAGGGCGTAATAAGCTAGGGCTAATTAGCAGAGTTCATTAATCATCGGAACTCTGCTCCGTAACTGCACGCTACTGCAGATTTTTTTCCTGCAGAAATTTGCTGACCTGGTCGGCAATCTGCACATTGTTCAGATCGGAGAACGGGAAGTGAGTGTTTCCTTTAATGCCAATTTCAGGCAAATGGATAACCGTAACATCGCCACCGTGTTTATTGACCACATCGCGCCATTCCCGCGCCATCGCCAGACGCACCCGCCAGCTATCCTGGGCAGGCATTGCCGTCGGTTTTTGCGGAATGTTATCGCCATAAAAAATCAGAATCGGGATTTTGGTCAACGCCATAAATTGATCCCGTGGAACGGGTTCACCTTGCAGCGTATCGAATGCGCTGGGCATCGGAGCAGGTAGCTCGTTTTCGGGAAACACAAAGCTGCTGCCGGGTTCAAAAGCGACAATGGCTTTTACCTTGTGATTTTTCATCGCGGTATACCAGCCCGGACCGCCGCCCTGAGAGTGGGTGAACAGGATGGCCGGGCCGGTTTTATCCACCACCGCCGACAGGGCATCGGAGATAACCTTAAGATCAAAAGGGCCGGTATTCGGCGTCATCTGGCGGAAAAACTGATTCAGCGCTTCTTTATCATGAGAAAACTGAACGTCTTTAAAAAAGTCAGGCCAGACGCCGAGACGAAACTGGTTGAACCATAGCTGCTCATCCGGTTTTGGCGTCACCGTTGCTTCAACCATGCTGCGTCCTGCGTTACCGCGACGCGGTTGATCGACCAGATACGTTGAGAAACCGCGGCGCAGGAAAATGTTCTGGAAACCTTCGCGGCCATCCGGTGTGCTTTCCCAGGTGCGGGAAAACTGCCCGGCACCGTGCAGCATAATTAGCGGCTCGGTAACCGCTGACTGTGCAGTAAATCCGGCGGTCATCAGGTACGCAAAAACGACGATATTAAAGACGTTTAAGAAATAGAAACGTTGCTTTACTGGGATATCTCTGACATTTTTGCCCGCAAAAAATTGCAAAATGCACTGCATGTCACCAGCATAAACTTAGCATCAGCATATGAGGGATGCTTTGAATCTTCGGTTAGCGCATGGCGAATACCACCACTGTCACTGGTATAGCCATAAAGCTGTAAGAATGCTCGCTTTAACGCAGGGTGAAAAGAACACATTTTTTCCAGTTCAGCCAGTGCATCACTAAACTTTTTCGTGTTACTCCCAGCTAATGTGGCGCACAAGCTTTCTACGGCAGAAATCGATTCTTTGATCGAATTACGATAATCAGGGCACTTTCGATCAGCCAGCAGTGATAATGCTACCTGAAAATGGTACGTCACTGCTTTACCATTTTCCTCAAGCGCGATTTCTATAGCGTTGATTTCGTTAATATCGCTGATAGCAACCAATTGAGAACCAACGTATCTGTATGCTGCATTCTCACGCTCCAGCATACGGTTGAGGAAATTTACAGCATTGGCTTTTGTATCTTCCGACAGTTCAAGCTCATTGAATATGAATTCTGTAAAATCATAGATTTGCCACCACTTGGTTTTCTCGTCTAAAAAGAATTTACGGCAGATAGCATGTGCGCAATTATCAGCTAATCGACCGTATAGGTCCTGATAGAAAAAAGATGGACATGTATCAATGGGTAGTTTGAATAGAGAAAACCAAACTTTTTTCGCAATATCGTCCAACTGGTGAGAAATTTCGTATCCATTTTGATCCCAAAAACAAACCTGTAAAACGTTCCAGAGTCCACAACGTAAGTCGTCATCCATTGACTCAAGTTGAATCGCCTTTTTTAACGGAGTTATTCCCATGCGCTGAGAAAAAAGAGCCATCTTTCCACCTTGTAACAAACAATTTTCAGTGTGAATGATGATTGGAATTTCCTTTAGTGTCCAGAATTGCTCCGGTTGAAGTTACACCACATCAACTTTCAGTTCCTTCACTTAACCGCTGTTACGAACAAACACATGTCGTAGCCTGGTTGCCAGCCGCTGAACGGATAAATGGCTAAACCTGCCAGCTCAATTTATTTGCCTGCCATTAGCTGCGGTGTGCCCATCATCGTCAGAGAGCCGCATTGCTGATGTTCGTTGTGGCTGACCAGCCCAGAATCAGCCTTAATGGGGGCTCTATCTGGATCGCTGACGCGGCTGTTGACCTTCAGTAAATCTGTGCCGTTGATCTTGCCACCCTTGGTCTGTTTCTCGCTTAAATTAGACTCATAGACGATCAGCTTTTTGCTTCTGCTTTATGGTGTTTCACTTTCGGAAACTTGTAGACCATGTTGAGGTATTGCGCAGAGAAAAACAGGTTATATCCTGTGACTTAAGTTGTTTAATCGATTCCAGGCCGCGCAGCGTGCTCAGATGGAAGAAAATTAACTTGTCGCTAACTACCTTCGCTGCATAGCCATACTCGCTGGCCAGCTCAAGCCCGTCTCTTCATACAGCGTCGCCCGATCTATATTGATGGTTTCAATACTGCCGATCAGCATTAGCTGATACTTTTTGGCGATAAGCCCGGCAATGCCTGCTAGCGTAATATTCTCAAAACCACGACTGGATTTTATCCTTAAGGGGTTGCTAACCGCATTAAAGATATTCACGGCATGGCCGATTATCTCAGCCAGTATCCAGGCGTAGATGCTGAACGCATTGGCCTGCTGGGTATCTGCGGCGGCGGCGGTTATTCGTTAAAAGCCGCCCAGACAGACAAACGTTTTAAAGCGCTGGCGACGTTGAGCATGTTTGACTCCGGGCTGGTGCGCCGTAACGGTGATCAGGATTCCCAGCTCGCAACTATTCAGCAACGCCTGCAGCAAGCCTCAGAGGCGCGTGCCAAAGAAGTGGCCACCGGGGAAATAACGTACACCGGCGATGCCAGGCTGACCGACGAACAAATTGCGAAACTGCCGTTCGATCTTTATCGCCAGGGCTTTGAGTACTACGGCAAAACTCACGCGCATCCCAATTCAACTTTTCGCTATACCATGAGCAGCCTGCTTGATTTGGTGCGCTTTGATGCCCAAAGCAATATGGATCTGATTCATCAACCGCTGCTGATGATGGCCGGCACCAAAGCCGATTCGCTTTACATGACGGAAGGCGCGTTTAAAAAAGCCAGTGGAACGCCTGACAAACAGCTGTTCCTGATTGATGGCGCCACCCATATCGAAACTTACTGGGTGCCTCGCTATGTTGACCAGGCGGTAAACCAGCTCAATATTTTTTTCGATAAGAATATTTAATCCAGGTTTTATCACTGGCGTACGCGAGCAGAAATAAGCGTTATTTTGCAATCGATAATAGGTAACTACTATTATCGATTTATAAGCCGCTGATAAGGCATTTGATTAGATAGACCCTATGAGAAAATCTCATTAATGATCGGCGTAGTGGCACACAGCATTTATTATTTAATTAGGGTGTGACTGAAGTAATCCTTCGCCGTTTAGCTATTTATTACCTCAGTCTTTCGCTTGCAAGATGATAAACATCACTGTGTTCACGTTTACCCACGGCGACAACAGCGATAATTAACCTATCGTCTATCACCTGATAGACCAGACGAAAACCAGAAGCGCGAAGTTTGATTTTATAGCAATCTTTCATTCCATGTAATTTTGCAGTATCTGTGTGGGGGTTTTCACAGCATTTCTTCAGCTTTTTTGCGAATTGCTGTTGCAGGGGCTTATCCAGCTTATGCCATTCCCTCAGCGCATCCTCCCTAAATCTGACCGTGTAATTCATAGATAGCTATCCAAATCCACATGGTGTAGCGGTTGGTTGCTGCGTTCGTTTACCAGCTTTGCCAGTTCGTGATTATCCAGCGCTTCAAGCATGCGCTCGTAGAGTTCGGCGGGTATACAGTAGAAAGCGGGTTGATTACGATTCAGGATCGCCACCGGAAAGCCGTTACCTGCACTGACCGTAGCCATAGGGTTTTTCTTCAGTTCGCTGATGCTGGCACTGGTATCGCTCAGGATTATGTTAGGCATCGCATACCTTAATTAAACACCGTTACACAAGTCTTGATAGTAGCCATGAAAAAACCTGTTAACAAGTCTCCTGGCGGGTTGCTACGCTGACCTTTGTGCTGCGCCCGTTTAACAACGGCATTAATTGCTGATTTTCGCGTGGATTATCTCGTCAGCCAGCGCTGCGCAAGGCGCAAATCTGAAAGTTGATCGATGTCGCGCACTGCACCGGCATCGGTAAGAGCCATATCCAGCACATTGCCGCGTTGTCGTGCATCCCGCACGATTTTCCGTGCGCCGATATCGCCGGACAGCGCGCTGAGTGATGTCAGATATTCCCGGCTGAATCCCACCGGATGCCCTTGTTGCTGGCGGTAGTGCGGTACCACAATAAGATTTCCCCGCAGCGCATCGGCGACGCGCTGCAAAGAAGCCGGTTTAATCAGCGGCAAATCAGCTGGCAGAATCAGCCATCCCGCGGCGTCTGAGGTTGCACGCACGCCGATGGCGATAGAGTCGCCGATGCCGCCCGTTCCCCCTTCAGGCCTGACCAGGTGCCATTTCAGGCCCGATGATTGCACGGCCTGCAGCAGATGCGACAACACCGTTTTTCCCGCGAGTCGCGCATCCAGCTTGTGCGTCGTCGCGCCGGAAGCGAGAAATCTTTCTCCTTTTCCGGCGGCCAGGATAATCACCGTCGGTAAGGACATTAGCCTGATCTTCCCTGGTCTGCACTGCTCAGACGCGCCGCAGCCACATCGGCCAATATGGAGAGCGCCAGTGAATGCGCATCGCGTGCTTTAGGAAAAATGCCGATTGGCGCTTTGATCCGCGCGATATCGCTGGCATGCCAGCCAAGCTCCGTCAGCCTCTGAACGCGATTCTGGTGGGTGCGGCGGCTTCCCAGTGCGCCGATGTAAAAGGGTTTAGCCGCCAGCGCCGCCTGCAGTACCGGCAGCTCGCGGTTAAGATCGTGGTAAAGCAGGATCACCGCGGTGCTTGTATCAACGGCTGTGGCTGTCACGCTGTGCGGCGTGCTGTCGCCGGTGGCAACCTCATAGCCGGCAGCCTGAGCCAGGCTGGCAGTGACCTCGGCTTCCCAGGATCGTCCATAAATCATCACGCGCGTTTTCGGGCGGTAACTGATATCAAAAAAAGCACCATTCCAGCCGCTCTCCAGCGCTGCGGAATCCGGGCTTTGCAGCGTCTGAGACGGGGGGTGATAGCGCAGGGCAGCAGCCTGGCGCCGATCGATAGCCGTCAGCACCTTTAGCAGTGGCCGGACGCAGCGCAATTTATGAATACTCAGGGTAATACCGCCTCCGCATGGGAGGACGATATCAAACCACGGAGAGCCGACGCCGTAACTCACCGTGCGGTCATGACCGCAACGGATAACGTCCAGCGCCTCATGGGCAGCGGCGGCTTCTACACAGCCGCCGGATACAAAGCCGCAGTATAAGCCGTCCTGCCGTACCGCCATCTGCGCTCCCGGCTCACGCGCACTGCCGCCACGGATATCCACTAACGTCACCAGTGCAACCGCCATACCGTCGTCAGCGGCTTTGGCCGCAAAACGCAGGATCTCGACGTTGTCATCGGTCGAAAATGCCTGTTCTGGCGTCAGCGAGTCCTCATCTGATTGTTCGATAAGGGAAAATTGTTGCAGCATAGGTTATTTATCCTCAAATGCGGCTGGCGTAATGTCAAATAACCGTTGGCAACCCTTCCAGTAACTTATCGAGCGTGACCGGATAATCCCTGACCCGCACGCCTGTCGCGTTGTAAACGGCATTGGCGATAGCGGCACTGACGCCACACAAACCCAGCTCACCAACCCCTTTGGCTTTCATCGGCGATGACATCGGGTCGTTGTCCTCGAGGAAGATGACTTCCTGCTCGGGGATATCGGCATGTACCGGCACCTCATAACCTGCCAAATCGTGATTAACGAAAAACCCCAGTCGGGTATCGACGGCCAGCTCTTCCATCAGCGCCGCGCCAACACCCATCGTCATGGCGCCAATCACCTGACTGCGCGCGGTTTTCGGATTCAGTATCCGGCCGGCTGCGCAAACTGCCAGCATGCGGCGAACCCGCGTCTCGCCGGTCGCCCTGTCGACACCAACTTCAACGAAATGCGCCGCGAAGGTGGACTGTTGATATTGCTTATCCAGATCGCCGAATTCGATGCTGTCCTCAACGCTAATCGTACCGTCAGCGGCCGCTTCTGACAGCGGAGCATGGCGATCGCCAAGACGTATCTGTTGATCGGCAAATAGCGACTCATCAGGATCAAATCCGAGTTTGTTCGCCACCGCCTCGCGCAGTTTGACGCAGGCCGCGTAAACGCCAGCCGTGGAGCTGTTGGCTCCCCATTGCCCACCGGAACCGGCAGACACCGGGAAATCGGAATCGCCCAGCCGCACCACCACTTTGTCCAGCGGTACGCCGAGCATTTCAGCTGCCGTTTGCGCAATAATGGTGTAGCTGCCGGTGCCAATATCGGTCATATCGGTTTCAACCGTCACCACGCCGTCGGCGTTGAGATGAACGCGTGCGGCGGACTGCATCACCAGGTTGTTGCGAAAGCCTGCCGCCACGCCAAGGCCAACCATCCAGCGCCCATCGTGCAGCTGGGCCGGTTGGGGGTTGCGCTGGCTCCAGCCAAATTGTTCAGCCCCTTTGCGCAGACACTCAATCAGCTGACGCCGGGAAAAGTGCCGCTCGGGATTAGCCGGATCGACCTGGGTATCATTGAGAATACGGAACTCTACCGGGTCCATGCCTGCCTTTTCGGCGATCTCATCGATGGCAATCTCCAGAGCCATCAGGCCGGGCGCTTCTCCGGGGGCGCGCATCGCATTGCCTTCCGGCAGATCGAGCCGCGCCAGGCGCAGTCCGGTTAAGCGGTTTGCGCCGGCATACAGCAGTTCGGTCTGCTGAACGGCAGTTTCCGGCGTGCCGCCAGGCAGGTTGCCTGACCAGCTCTCATGAGAGATGGCGCTAATCTGCCCGTTCTGATCCGTGCCAATTCGGATACGCTGGATAGTCGCCGGGCGGTGAGTGGTATTGTTGGCAATCAGCGGCCGTTGCAGCGCAATCTTGACCGGACGTTTTGCCGCGCGAGCCGCCAGCGCCGCCAGCACCGCGTCACTGCGCAGGAACAGTTTTCCGCCAAAGCCGCCGCCGATATATGGCGACATCACCCGCACATTCTCTTTGGACAGCTTTAGCGTTTTTGCCAGTTCGTTGCGGCACCAGTCGATCATCTGGTTAGAGGTCCAGACGGTGAGCTTATCACCTTGCCAGGCCGCCATTGAAGCATGGGGCTCCATGGCCATATGGCTCTGATCGGGCGTGGTGTAGGTGGCATCAAACTGCACCGCCGAAGCTGAGAAGGCGCTGGCGAAATCGCCGATTGTTTTGTCTGATTCACCTTTTGGTGGCGTAGTGACGGCAGGTTTCTCAGCGGCAAGACTGTAAGCGCCACGTTCGCGGCGATAATGCACCTCAACCAGTGCTGCCGCCGCGCGCGCCTGCTCGAAAGTTTCAGCAACCACGACCGCAATGGCCTGATGATAGTGTTCAATGTCCGGGCCACCGAGCAACTTTGCCGCGTTCATCTCTCCTTTACCAAGGCGACCGGCGTTATCGGCGGTGACAATCGCCAGCACGCCGGGAGCGTTTTTGGCCGCCCGCAGGTCGATCGCGTTAATACGTCCCCTGGCAATGGCAGAACCGACAATATAGCCATACGCCACATCAGGCGCTTCTTTATGCCATTCGTAGGCATAATGCGCGCTGCCGGTCGTTTTCAGCGGGCCGTCAACGCGATCGTGCGGATGGCCAATCACCTTGAGCTGGTCAATCGGGTTTTCCGTTGCCGGATTATCAAATTTCATCATCTTAAGCCCTCGCTTCCGTCAGCACAGAGGCGAGCGTGCGCTGCGCCAGGATTAACTTAAACTGGTTTTCATCGGTCGGCTGCGCCGCGGCGAATAAACGCTCCCAGACTTTCTGCGTACCGTTAACCAGCTCCGCATCGGCTTCTTCCAGCCGCCACGGTTTATGTGCGACGCCACCCAGAGCAACGCGACCGCTGCCGTCGGCCTGCACAACCGCGGCGACCGAAATCAGGGCAAAGGCGTAAGAGGCGCGATCGCGTACTTTACGGTAGATATGATTACCGCCAAGAGGTGGCGGCAGGGTAACTGCGGTAATCAGTTCACCTGATGCCAGCTGAGTTTCCAGGTGAGGCGTATTGCCAGGCGCGCGATAGAACTCTGCCAGCGGAAGGGTGCGCGTGCTGCCGTCCGGGCTGACCGTCTCGACTACCGCATCGAGCAGGCGCATGGCGACGGCCATATCACTCGGATGGGTGGCGATACAGGCCTGACTTGCGCCAATCACCGCATGTTGTCGGCTAAATCCCTCCAGCGCCGCACAGCCGCTGCCGGGAAGGCGTTTATTACAGGATTGATTAGTATCGTAAAAATAGGGGCAGCGCGTGCGCTGCAACAGATTACCGGCGGTGGTAGCCTGATTACGCAACTGACCTGATGCGCCAGCCAGCAGCGCGCGGGAAAGCACCGCATAGTCGCGACGCACCCGTGGGTCGGCAGCCAGATCGGTATTGCGCACCAGCGCACCTATGCGCAGGCCGCCGTCAGCGGTCGGCTCAATTTTATCCAGCGCCAGAGCATTAACATCAATCAGATGAGTTGGGGTCTCTATCTCCAGCTTCATCAAATCAAGCAGGTTGGTGCCACCGGCAATAAATTTTGCCCCCGGCTTGCGTTGGGCGCTGGCTGCCGCCTCGGACGGAGTGGTAACGCGTTCGTAAGTAAAGGCCTTCATGATGTCTGGCTCCCGGCGACGTCTTCAATTGCAGCAAGAATGTTGGCATAAGCGCCGCAGCGGCAGATGTTGCCGCTCATTCGCTCACGGATTTCGTCCGGGGTTGCCTGCGGCGGCGAAACCAGATCGAGGGTCACATGACTTGGAATTCCCATCTCGATCTCTTTCAGCACCGCCACCGACGAGCAGATTTGCCCTGGCGTGCAGTAACCGCACTGGTAACCGTCATGCTTGATAAAGGCGGCCTGCATCGGATGCAGATTGTCGGGGGTGCCAAGACCTTCGATGGTGGTGATTTCCGCGCCCTGCTGCATCACTGCCAGCGTAAGGCACGAGTTGATGCGACGTCCGTTTACCATTACGGTACAGGCGCCGCACTGGCCGTGGTCACAGCCTTTTTTGGTGCCGGTGAAATGCAGATGTTCGCGCAACGCATCCAGCAGCGTGGTGCGGGTGTCGGCTTTTAGCTGCCGGACCTGTCCATTTACGTTTAGCGTTAGATCCGTCATTTCAGGGGCGGGCGTCACCCGAGGCTCGCTGTCGGCCAGGGCATTAGATGGCGTGACGGCTGCCACAGCCGCTGACGCAGCACCGGCTTTCAGCAACTCCCGTCTTGTCAGGCTGAAGTCACACTGCTCAGAATTATTCGCCTGCTGTTTACTGCTGCGATCGGCGTTATTACCATGGCTGCTCATGCCAGGCCTCCAGTATTCTTAATATTCAACAAGGAAAAAATGGACGCTGTCCATAACTGCACTGCACATTATTTTTTTAACGACATTTAATAGTAGACGGCGTTGGCGCAGTGATTAGTGTTAAATCCTGAATACTGTCATGAGCAGCAGTAATTAATCTGGCGACGCTGCCGATCAGCTGAGAGGTTTCGCGCCGCGGGTGGTGAGTGCCATTACCGCGCTGGCCAGAGTGAACAAGGCGATAATCCACGCCATGGTCCACGGTGTGCCGTCACTCATCAGCGCCAGCAGTAATGAAGAGATAATGCCGCTGCCATACTGTAACGAGCCGATTAACGCCGATGCCGAACCGGCCACATTGGGTACCGCATCCAGCGCCGCGGCAGTTGAGGTTGCAGCAATCACGCCGTTCATCGAGAAGAACACAAACACCGTGGCGATAATCATGATGACGCCGCCAACGTGCAGTTTTACCGCCAGTGCAAGAGTGAGCGCAGCGAGTGCTGCCACCACCACGGCAATTTTCAGCAGCATCTCAAGCGAATAGCGGCTGACCAGACGGCGATTTAGGATACTCATTCCCATAACACCGACAATATTCAGCGCAAACAGCCAGCCATAATGCTGCGGATCGATGCCGAAATAGGCGATATAGACAAAAGGCGAACCGGTAATAAAAGCATAGGCCGCAACATAAAAGAATGTCAGGCATAAGGTAAACCGCATAAATTGCGTATTTTTCAGCAGCGTATAATAGTTGTGAAAAGCGCTGGATAGCGAGGCTTTGACCCGCTTCTCTGCCGGGAGGGTTTCAGGTAGCCAGAATAAAGAAATCAGCATTACTCCCCCGATAATCCCCAGCAGCCAAAAAATAGCATGCCATGACGTCAGCTTGATCATCTGCCCACCCAACAACGGCCCGGCTATCGGCGCGATGGCCATAACAATCATCAGTGTTGACAGCATTTGCGCGGCCCGTGTGCGGCTGAACAAGTCACGAATCATCGCTCGCGCCAGCATCGGCCCGGTACAGGCACCGATAGCCTGGAAAATGCGCCAGAAGACAATTTGGCTCATGTCGGTTGAGAGGGCGCAGCCCACCGAACCGATAATAAACAACACCATACCGATAAACAGCGGCGCGCGACGCCCGAAATGATCGCTTAACGGGCCCCAAATCAACTGCGCAATACAGAAGCCGACAAGGAAACCGGTAATGGTCAGCTCGGCATCGCCCTGTAACTCATTCGCCATAACCGGCATCGCCGGCAGGTAAATATCAGTAGATAACGAGGTGAAGGCCATTAACGCACTAAGAATAAGGACAAAAGTGAGGCCGGTCGATTTGTCGCCCACGCTGTGCGTGCGCGCCTGAGAATCAAACATAGTCATCCAACGGGATATAAAAAGGGGGAGAGTATGTTAATGGCGATTGGCAGAAAGATAATCGTAGAAAACGGCATAGTGATTATGAATGATATTCATAAATGTTTATCAGGCAGGCTCAAGCCTTTTCTGTTTGGTTTAAGTTTGTATGAAATTTAACCTGATAAGAGGATGATTAACCTGTCGGGTATCGCTGTTCACTCATGGATTACCGGGCAGGCAGCAGAGTTGGCATCAGAGCAGCAGTAAGAGGTTAAACCTACAGAGGACGTGGATCATGGAAGGGACAATCACTTTTGATCTTAGTTACGCGGCAATGACCTTTACGACGGAAGATTTTATCCATGATTGTATGGATCAGGTGAGAGATCGTCAGCCGGACCCGCAACTGTGGCTGGAGAGGGCGCGCGCAGCGATGGATCTCTGGCATAGTCTGGCCAGTGCAGGCAGTGCACCAAACGCAACGGTAGAGATTGATTTGCAGCGACTGATGAGATTTATCGCGGATACTGCCCCCAATCGGAAATAGCAGTATCGCGATTTTTGGCTGAGAGCAGCCTGCTATCACTGATAAAAAAACAGGCCGCCATTCGGGCAGCCTGTTGACAGATGTTTCATAGCTGAGCGCTATCAGAACATCATAACCATCCACGGATAGCCAATCAGCATTAATCCGGCAAGGAAGATGGCGCCGAAGATAGTGCCCAGACGCCAGTAATCTTTAGTCGGAAGATAGCCACTGCCGTAGAAAATCGGGCTTGGACCGGTACCGTATGGTGTGATAATCCCCATCAGGCCCAGTGACGTTACCATCATCAGACAGTATACCGGCATATTGATGCCCGGAATCGCGGCGGCAATGGTCAGCATCGCCGGTAACAGCGCGGTGGTATGCGCGGTGGTACTGGCAAACAGATAGTGCAGCAGGAAGAAGGCTACCAACAGCATTACCGCTGCCACTTCCGGTGGAATACCGTCGAGCAGCTGACCGCCTTCTTTACCCAACCAGGCGATAAAGCCGACGCGTGCCAGGCCATCTGCCAGCGCAACCAGCGTGGCAAACCAGGCGAAGGTGTTCCAGGCGGGTTTATTACTGGTAATGTCATTCCAGTTCAGCACCCCGGTCCACAGCATCAGTACCACGACCAGCAGGGCAGCCATCGCCGGTTCAATCCAGGCGGTAGCAAAAATCCACATCAGCAGTGCGCAGCAGACTAACACCAGCAGCAAGATTTCGTTACGTGACAGTCTGCCGAGTTTTTCCAGTTCATTGCTGGCCCAGCGCGGCACTTCATCGTTAACTTTCACTTCTGGTGGATAGAACCAGTAAACCAGTAACGGCATGGTCAGAATCAGCAGCACGCCCAGCGGCAGGAAGGCGAGGAACCACATTCCCCATGAGATATCGAAGCCGATGATGCTTTTCACCAGCGCCAGCGCCAGCAGGTTCGGTGCCAGCGCCGACAGGAACATCGAGCTGGTGATACAGGACGCGGCGATCCCCACCCACATCAGATAAGAACCAATCTTGCGGGCGCTGGGATCGTTAGGTTTCGAACCATACAGCGGCGGCAGGTTGGCAATGATTGGGTAGATGGTGCCGCCGCTTCGTGCGGTGCTGGAAGGTGTAAATGGTGCCAGCAACAGGTCAGCGAAGGTGATGGCATAGCCGAGCGTCAGGCTGCGGCGTCCAAGATATTTCACCAGAATCAGCGCCAGACGACGACCAAGCTGCGTTTTGTCATAGCCGGCGGCGAACATAAACGCACCAAAGATCAGCCAGACGGTGGAGTTACCAAATCCGCTGACGGCCCATTTAAACGATTCACTGGCGAGTTTAAAGTTAGGATTGGCCAGCTCTGCCGAGCTGAATAACACCCACGGGCTAAATAGCGCAATCACTACTACGCCGGTCAGGCCAATCACCGCCCCGGGCAGGGGTTCAAAGATTAAGCCGATAATCACGCCGATAAAAATGGCAAAGAAGTGCCAGGCATAGGGCTCCAGTCCTTCAGGAACCGGAACCAATAGCAACAGCACCGCCACCAGTACCGGCAGGAACATTAATATCAGGCGTTTTTTTGCTCCCGGAGGGGCAGGAACAGTCTTCGCAGCTTCACTCATATCGATACCTGTTTTATAGTATTTGTCTGCAAGTTAAAAAGAATGCGTTTAACGCCCCAATATTACCCGATCTTTTAGTAATTTATCTGCAGCTTCTTGAGTTATTTATTGGGGGTATCTTGAAATCGTATGGATATTTTTTTGGGTTGACAAAAGGGTATTGTAATTAAGAACTATCTCCAGGTGCCTTTTTGTCGTGATGAATAGCCATTCCCTTAGTCGTTATAGTGCCTTAATGATTGAAAATAGTATTGATTTCAATCAAACCTCTTCCAGTCTCTTAGACTGTAGATTCCTTTAATCTAAAAGACAATATTGCATTTTAACTTCATGATTTTATTGGTTTTAATTTAATTGTAGCCGTCAAGTTGATTTTTTATCACTCTTGATTAACAATTAAAAAACCTGTCGCTATTTTTTGCAATATCTAGCCTGTTTTCCATGGATTTAAAAGTTTAATAGCTAAATGTATAGCCTGTAAAAGTCATTATTAGGTATATTAGATGCATAATACCGGAACCAATAACTACAAAGAAATAATGTGTCCGGGCCAGATTCAAAACTTTTAAATTTGGAGTTGCTTATATGAATACGCTCACCCCGCTACTGAACCCCCTCACACTGCCGAACGGCGCAGTCCTTAAAAACCGTCTGTTGATGGCACCAATGACCACCTGTACCGGTTTTTATGACGGCACCGTGACCAGTGAGCTGGTGGAGTATTACCGTGACCGTGCGGGCAGCATCGGTACTGTGATCGTTGAATGCTGTTTTATTGATCCTAAAGGCCCCGCTTTCCCGGGCGCGATTGCCATCGACAGCGACAATAAAATTTCGGGCCTGGCGAAGATTGCCGAGGCGATTAAGTCCAAAGGTTCAAAGGCCATTCTGCAAATCTATCACGGTGGCAGAATGGTGGAGCCGGAGCTGATTGGCGGCAGAACGCCGGTTGCCCCGAGCGCCATTGCCGCGCCGCGCGAAGGTGCGACTCAGCCGCAAGCGCTGACCGGTGAAGAAGTTGAAGTGATGATCACCAAGTTTGGTGATGCGGTGAACCGTGCGATCAAAGCCGGATTTGACGGCGTTGAAATCCACGGCGCTAACACCTATTTGATTCAGCAGTTCTATTCACCGAACTCTAACCAGCGTGATGATAAATGGGGCGGCAGCCGCGACAATCGTGCCCGCTTCCCGCTGGAAGTGCTGGAAATCACGCATAAAATGGCGGAGCGCTTTGCCGATGCCTCATTTATTATCGGTTACCGTTTCTCGCCGGAAGAGCTGGAAGTTCCGGGCATCCGTTTTGACGACACCATGTACCTGCTGGAGAAACTGGCCGCGCGTGGGCTGGATTATGTGCATTTCTCGGTAGGACAGCTGCTGCGCCCATCAATTGTCGACACCAGCGATCCTACTCCACTGATTGAAAAATATCGCGCCATGCGCTCACCTGTGCTGGCGAAAGTTCCGGTTATTGGTGTTGGTGGCGTGGTTAATAAAGCCGATGCTGAAATCGGGCTGGAGCACGGCTTTGACCTGGTCGCGGTAGGTAAAGCCTGCATCGCTTACCCGGACTGGACCGATCGCATCATCAATAACCAACAGCTTGAGCTGTTTATCGACAGCACCCAGCGTGAAGCGCTGAATATTCCGGAACCGCTGTGGCGCTTCTCGCTGGTCGACGCGATGATCCGCGATATGAGCGCCACCGGCCGCAAATATAAAGCCGGTGTCTATCAGGAAAAAGTGGAAGCCGAGGCGCTGAAGCTGAAAATCAACGTCGTGCTTGATACCGACCGTATTACCGATATCAAGCTGGTGCCGGACGATACGCTGGATGTTGACTTCACCACCACCTTTGAGAGTCTGCGTTCGCGCATTCTGGTGGCGAACAGCCCGCATGTCGATGCGATTACCGGTGCCACCACCCAGAGTGAGGCACTGAAGAAAGCCGTATCCCGTGCGCTGACCACCTCCAGTAAAGAGCATGTGATTGAAGAGGGCGGTAATCCTCAGGCGCCGCAAAACTACGACGTCGTGGTGGTAGGTAGCGGTGGTGCAGGCCTTGCGGCGGCCATTCAGGCCAGCGAAGAAGGTGCTCACGTCGTTATTATTGAGAAGATGCCGACCATCGGCGGCAATACCATTAAGGCTTCGGTCGGAATGAACGCTGCGGAAACCCGCTTCCAGCAGCTGAAAGGCATTAAAGACAGCAAAGAGCTGTTTTATGAAGAGACGCTCAAAGGCGGCAAGTTTAAAAACAATCCGCAATTGCTAAAAGAGTTTGTCGAGCTGGCACCTGAAGCAGTGGAATGGCTGGCGGCGCACGGTATTGAACTGAACGATATCACCATTACAGGCGGTATGAGCATCGATCGTACTCACCGTCCTGCTGACCGTTCCGCGGTCGGTGGCTTCCTGATTAGTGGGCTGGTGAAAAACATTAATCAGCGCAATATTGAGGTGCTGCTGGAAACCTCCGTCGCCGAAATCCTGACGGAAAATGGCGCAGTAACCGGCGTGAAAGTGGTGGATGAATACAATGACAGCCGCATTCTCAACGCCAAAAGCGTGATTGTCGCCACCGGTGGTTTCAGTGCTAACCGTGAGATGGTGGTTAAATACCGTCCGGAGCTGGATGGTTTTGTCACCACCAACCATGCCGGTGCAACCGGCAGCGGTATCGCCATACTGCAAAAGATCGGCGCAGACACGGTGGATATGGGTGAAATTCAGATCCACCCAACCGTTGAACAGACCACCTCTTATCTGATTTCCGAAGCCATCCGTGGCGGCGGCGCGATTCTGGTCAGCCAGGCGGGTCAGCGCTTCTATAACGAGATGGAAACCCGTGACAAAGTCTCTGCGGAAATTATTGCTCTGCCGGAGAAAAGCGCGTGGATTATCTTCGATGAGCAGGTGCGGCTGAATAACAAAGCTGCCGATGAGTACATCGCCAAGGGCTTTGTGATTAAAGGCGCGACACCACAGGAACTGGCGGTGAAGCTGAACATGGATGATGCTGCTTTGCTGGCAACGCTGGAACGCTATAACCACTTTGTCGATCAGCAGAATGACGAAGACTTCGGTCGGAAAACCGCGCTGCGTCATCCGCTTAATGTCGGGCCGTTCTACGCCATCCGCATCGCGCCAGGGGTGCATCACACCATGGGCGGCGTGACCATTAACACTGATACCGCAGTGCTGGATGCGGAAAAACAGGTCATTAAAGGCGCCTGGGCTGCGGGCGAAGTGGTCGGCGGCATTCACGGCGCTAACCGCATCGGCGGTAATGCGGTGGCCGATATTATTATCTTCGGTATTCTGGCTGGTCGTAATGCGGCGGCGCTGGCACGTCAATAAGCGGTAATGTACAGAGCCGGGCGATGCGCCCGGCGCTTGCAGGAGCAGGCGATAACAGGCGGGGGCAATAGCGACTCGCCGGGAGGGAACAGCAATGTCGCCAGACGATCGCGTTTATGCTTACTCAGCCGTTTTGATGGGTTCTCCGATCCTCCTTAAGCTGCTGGAGCACAATCAGCCGTTAGCCGCAGATGTGTTCAGGCTGATAAAACAGCAGGAAAATCTGTTCACGGTAAACCGGCCGGCTTCCGAGGTGATGTCGGTTAATCAGGCGGCGGGAGATCATCCGGTGGTAGTCAGCCAGCCGGTATTTGATCTGATTGCCCGCGCCAGAGAGATCAGTTTACTGACAGGAAGCTGCTTTAATTTCACCATCGGCCCGCTGGTAAAGTGCTGGAAAATCGGTTTCCAGGGCAACAGCATCCCACCCGCCGCAGAAATAGCGCGGCTGTTGACGTTAACCAATCCCCGACAGGTAATCCTGGACCGCCAGGCGCGTTCCGTTTTTCTGCAGACCAAAGGCATGGAGATCGATCTTGGGGCGATTGCCAAAGGTTATATCGCCGATCGGGTGCGGGATTTTCTTCGGCAGCAACAAGTTACTGACGCGCTGATCAACCTTGGCGGTAATGTGCAGACGATTGGCGGAATGCCTGACTGGGGAATTGGCCTGAAAAAGCCGTTTGCCGGGCCAGATGAGTTAATCGGTGTGATTAGCGTCTGCGGCAAATCGGTGGTGACTTCCGGCATTTATGAGCGTTACTTTGAGCTGGCAGGGCAGCGTTATCACCATATTCTCGATCCACAAAGCGGTTTTCCGCTGGATAACGAGCTGCTGAGCGTCACTATTATTTCCCCTCAATCTATTGATGGCGATATCTATACCACGCTGCTGTACGGCATGGGCGTGGATAAAGGGCTGGCTTATATTGCTGAAACCCCTGATATCGAGGCGATTTTCGTTACCAGACAGCGCCAGGTAATCTGCTCTTCACAGCGGCAGTTTACTTTCACCCTGCTGGATAACCGCTATCAACTGCAATAAAAAGCGGGTTTCGCCTCAGTGAAGCCTGCTCAGACGCCGTAAACTCTCATCTGTAACAATGTTATGATGGTTAATCGCCTTTCGCTTTTTGGCGAACTCTGCATCTGAACTGGCAAAACTATCCAAGGAGACCACAGTATGAATCGAGGACCACTGGAGCTTGAAGAGCTGGAATGGCTTGATGATGTTCTTATGAAGTACAGTAATGAGCATTCGATACTCGATGTTTCTGAGCTGGATGGTTTGCTGACCGCCATTCTTTCGGGGCCCAATCGGATTGAACCCTCTCAATGGTTACCGGCGCTGTGGGGTGGCGAACAGTATGCACCGGTCTGGGAATCAGAAGACGAATTGCAGCGCTTTATGGAACTGAGTTTCCAGCATATGAACGACATCGCTGAGCGGCTTAATGACTATCCGGAACAGTTTGAACCGCTGTTCGGTGAAAGCATGGTCGACGATAAAGAGTACACCATTCTCGAGCAGTGGTGCTTTGGCTATATGCGCGGCGTGGCGCTTGATGACTGGTCGGCACTGCCGGAAACGCTGCAACCTTCACTGCAGCTGATCGCACTGCACGGGCTGGAAGAGAACTTTGTCAAACTCGATGAAATGTCTCATGAAGACTTTGAGCGTGATATCGAGGCGATTCCGGCGGCTGCGCTGGTGCTGCATGCCTGGTGGCTTAGCCAACGCTCTACCGTTAATTAATCTCCTGCCTTTCCTGTCTGTTGCTGACGCGCAGACAGGATATTTTCTCCCGCCGCACAAACATATTTATCCTGAAAAAATATCATTGTTTCCCGCTGAATCTCAGATGAAGTCGTACTGACCTCTCTCATGCCGCCCATCCAGTTTTTATAATTATCATTTTCATGATTTTTAAAGGAATTAATCCTAATTTCATCAGCATGAAACTGGCGATACACATCTTGCAACACGGGTTTACAAAATGTGCGCCCGGTCAAAATTTCGCAAATTCAGTTTAATCAATGATTGATAATTCGCGTCGCGAAAAATACTCTGATGCTCATTCATCATCGGCTGCTCCAGGCGTATCTCAGTCCTGGGTCTGCTAATCGGGTTTTGTCAGTTAAAAAGGATTTTATATGAATCAGCACCTTAACCGGGGCACGGCCACGGCTTGCCTGAAATCTCCTCCTGCTACCCTGATACCCGCGGCTTTCACCCTGGCCGGAACCTTACTGGCGGGTACGGGCGGAATGGTTTTTTCCGCTGCTGCTCAGGCAGAAGGATTTATAGAAGATTCCAGCCTGACCGGTGGCTTCTATTACTGGCAGCGTGAGCGTGATCGTAAAGACCTGAATAAAACCCGCGAGGAAACGCGCCCCGACGGCAGCACGGTGATTGTCGATAACCCGGACTACAACCGTTACACCACCAATCTTTCACATGCCACTGCCAACCTGAGCCTCGATTTCTCCTCTGGCTATGCCTGGGACTTATTCGGCATCGACCTGGCAGCCTTTACCGCCGTTGAATTAGCCGAGGCCAGCGCCAGCGGCCATCCCAATGAAATCGCCTTTTCATCCCGTAACCGTGCCTTGAGCGAAGATTTCTCCGGTGATAAAAGCGGCGTCAGTTTATATAAGGCCGCGGCAAAATTTCGTCATGACAATTTCTGGGGGCACGCCGGTTATATTCAGCCGGGTGGTCAGACGCTGCTCGCACCTCACTGGAGTTTTATGCCCGGCACTTATCGCGGTGCCGAAGTCGGATATAAAGCTGATTTTGGGATCAGTGGCGAGCTGAGCCTGTCGTATATGTGGGCGGACAAATACAAGTCTCCCTGGCATATCGAAATGGATGATTTTCGGCGTAATGATCGTAAAACCCGCGTTTCTTATCTTCACTCACTGGGGTTCAAATACGACTTTAAAAACGATTTTGTGCTGGAAGCGGCTTATGGTCAGGCCGCCGGTTATCTCGACCAGTACTTTACCAAAGCCAGCTGGAAAACTGAGCTGGCCGGAAACCCCCTGACCACCAGCTATCAGTTCTATGGTGCGCAGGACAGGGTAAACAGCAACGATGCCAACAGTCTGTATGACGGCCTGGCGTGGTTGCAGGCGGTGACTTTAGCGTATACCACTGGCCCGTTTAACTGGCGGCTTGAAGGCACCATGGTGAAAGCCGAAGGTAATCAGGGCTACTTTCTGCAACGTATGACGCCGGGATACGCCACTTCCAACGGGCGGCTGGATATCTGGTGGGATAACCGTTCGGACTTTAACGCCAACGGTGAAAAAGCGGTGTATGCCGGGGTGATGTATGACCTGAAAAACTGGGATCTGCCGGGCTTTGCCGTCGGCGGTTCATGGGTTTACGCCTGGGATGCCCGGCCCAGCAGCAATCCTCTATTTGATCAAAGCCAGCGCCTGAAAGAGAGCGCCTGGAGCCTTGATGCGCAGTACACCGTGCAGCAAGGCCGCGCCAAAAACACCCAGTTCAGACTGCATTACACCCAGTATAACAATCACTCCGATCTGCCAAGCTGGAGCGGTGGTTACGGCAATATTTTTCAGGATGAAAGAGACGTGAAGTTTATGGTTATCGCGCCGTTCACCCTGTTCTGATAGTGGAAACCAGCAAGTAAGGATTAGGTTGCAGATGAAAGCATTTAAATTAAAAGCGATTATTGCGGCGGGATTGTTCGGCTGCGTCGGAAGCAGTATTGCAGATCAGCATCTTGTCGATCGGCTCAGTGAGCTACAGGTGAATTACCGCTTGCAGGACAACCGCGCGGCAGATAATGGCGTGAAGTGTGGTGAGCTGGGAGCCGATTTTGCCTCATGCTACACCGCGACTATTACGCTGACCAACGGCGGGCAGGAGATTACAGGCCACGACTGGGCAATCTATTTCCACAGTATTCGCCGCATTTTACAGGTGGATAATGAGAACTTTACCATCACGCCAGTGACTGGCGATCTGCATAAGCTGGAGCCGACGGATAAATTTAACGGCTTTGCTGCGAACCAGTCGGTAAATATTCCGCTGGTTGGCGAATACTGGCAGCTGTTTGAGACTGACCTGATGCCGCGCTGGTATGCCACTTCCGGTGATGCGCAGCCAAAGGTGCTGGCGAATACCGACAGTGAGGATCTGCATCATTTTGTCACGCCGTTTAGCGGTGACCAGTGGAAACGCACCGCAGCGGATAATAATATTTTGATGACGCCCGCCACCCGCTTTGTCAAAAATGCAGTGACAGAACCGTTGGCGGTAACGGCGTTACGCGGGCAGATTGTGCCGACGCCGCGGGAAGTGAGCATCCACTCGGCGGATGTTGATCTCAGCAAAGGCGTGGCGCTGAATCTTAGCGTGCTGCCGCAGCCTTCAGCAGAAGCGGTCAGTCAGCGGTTTGCCGCGCTGGGCATTGCCAGCGATCCTTCTGGCTATCCTGTCACGACCCAGGTTGAACCCTCGGCTTTAAGCGGTGAACTGGCGAAATCAGGCGCTTATACCCTGAGTATTGGTCAGCAAGGGGCGAAGGTGATCGGCTACGATCGCGCTGGGGTGTTTTACGGTCTGCAATCCATTCTGTCGCTGGTGGCTGGCGATGGCAGCAAAACGATTGCCCAACTGGATGCGAAAGATGCGCCACGATTTGATTATCGCGGCATGATGCTCGACGTCGGACGTAACTTCCATTCGAAGCAGGCGATACTGCGGATGCTGGACCAGATGTCAGCCTATAAACTGAATAAATTCCACTTTCATCTGAGTGATGATGAGGGCTGGCGCATTGAAATTCCCGGCCTGCCGGAGCTGACTGAAGTCGGCGGTAAGCGCTGCCACGATCTGACGGAAACCACCTGCCTGTTACCACAGCTGGGTTCTGGCCCGGACAGTAACAATAATGGCAGCGGCTATTTCACCCGTGCTGACTATATTGATATCGTTCGCTACGCGCAGGCGCGGCAGATTGAAGTGATTCCGGAAATTGATATGCCCGCCCACGCCCGGGCGGCGATTATCGCAATGGAAGCGCGTTATCGTAAATTATCTGCCGCTGGTCAACCGCAGCAGGCCAGTGAATATCGCCTGCTCGATCCGGCAGATACCTCTAATACCACCTCGGTGCAATATTACGATCGCCATAGCTACCTTAATCCTTGTCTTGATGCCTCGCGGCGCTTTGCCGATAAAGTCATTGGCGAAATGGCCCGCATGCATCAGGAGGCCGGTCAGCCGTTAACCACCTGGCATTTTGGCGGTGATGAAGCGAAAAATATTTACCTGGGCAGCGGTTACAGCGGCGAGGCAGAGGCAGGAAAAGGGCAGGTTGATCTGAGTCATCAGGACAAGCCGTGGGCGAAGTCGCCGGTTTGTCAGAAGATGGTCAGTGACGGGAAAGTTGAGGACGTTGAACATCTTGCCAGCCACTTTGCGGTTGAGGTCAGTAAACTGGTTAATGCACACGGCATCGAAAAAATGCAGGCCTGGGAAGATGGTCTGAAACACGCTAAAAATGCCAAAGCCTTTGCGACAAAACGCGTTGGCGTTAACTTCTGGGAAACACTGTACTGGGGAGGATTTGATACCGTTAATGACTGGGCCAATAAAGGCTATGAAGTGACGATATCCAATCCGGACTACGTCTATTTAGACTTTCCGGCGGAGGTAAATCCGCAGGAGCGTGGTTACTACTGGGGCACCCGCTATACCGATGAAGCGAAGATCTTTAGCTTCGCGCCAGACAACCTGCCGCAAAATGCAGAAACCTCGCTGGATCGTGATGGCAATAGCTTTGTTGCCAAAAGTGACAAAGCCTGGCCGGGCGCTTATGGCATCTCAGGCCAGCTGTGGAGCGAAACCGTCCGCACCGATGAAGATATGGAGTACCGTATTTATCCGCGCATGTTACCGCTGGCAGAGCGGGCGTGGCATCGCGCTGACTGGGAACTGGACTATAAAGCAGGACGCGAGTTTTCTGCGGGGAAAACGCAATTTGTGAACAGCAAAGCCTTGCAGGATGACTGGGCGCGCTTCGCCACGCTGCTGGGGCAGCGCGAACTGCCGAAAATGGATTTAGCCAATATTCAGTATCGTTTGCCGCTGCCGGGCGCTCGCGTAGTTGATGGCACGCTGCAGGCCAATATTGCACTGCCGGGCGTGGCTATCCAGTATTCCGTCGACGGAGGTAAACAGTGGCTGAGTTATAACGACCAGCAAAGACCGTCTGTTGCGGGGGAAGTGTGGGTTCGCTCGGCCAGTGCCGATGGCAAACGCGTGAGTCGTGCAGAGAAGGTTGATCGGTAATTATCCTCGTTGACGATGGAGCCGCCCTGGTTGACCGGGGCGACTCCTGTTTCACCCGCCGTGGCAGCGCAAGCACCGGATTAACATTGCCGCAACCAGCCATTGAGAGATTCCAGTCTCCGCTGTTAAGATAATCCCATCGAAAAATCCTAAAAATTGCCGACGGCGCCTGGTGGCTGATAGATTCCAGGTATCCGGGTACTAGAATTAATGATTAAAAATCAATAGGTTTTGCTTTTTTTGATGAGGCATTTGCCTCCATTTATCTTTTTATTCACACCAACACCTGGGAACAGGATACGCAGATTTATGACGGAAAATTTGATTGAGCGCCTCTCTACGGTGCTGGAATCTGAAAAAACGCTTGAAGGCTTTGTTCGTCAGTTGTTGGAAATGCTCGAGCTGGTGACGGAAATGGAGTCGACCTATCTGACGCGTATTGATGCTGATGGTATCCAGCAGCAGATTTTATTCTCGCGTAACAGCAAAGAGATGCAGATCCCTGAAGGATTGACCGTGCCGTGGGAAGATACCTTATGCAAACGTGCGCTGGATGAAGGCCGTCCATTTAACCGTGACGTGCCAGGAACCTGGGGTGATTCGCAGGCGGCAAAGCAGCTGGGCATCACCACTTATATCAGTACTCCGGTGATGCTGGGTGAGGGCGACCTTTATGGCACGCTTTGTGCTGCCAGCAGTCAGAGTCACCCCCTTTCTCCGCGTGCAGAGCAGGTGTTACAACTTTTTGCCGAGCTGATTGGCCAGTACATCCACAAAGAGCAGCTGCTACAGCAATTGCAGGAAGCCAATGCCGCACTGACTGCGGTTAGCTTTACTGATGAGCTTACCAGCCTGCCCAACCGACGGGCGGTTTTCGAGCAGATGCCGAAGCTTTTCTCCCGCGCCTGTGCTGACTCACGTTATGTGCTGGTGGCATTTGCCGACCTGGACGGTTTCAAACAAATTAACGATCGCTACGGACATGAAGCCGGCGACGCTTTTTTGAAATCCATCGCCCAGCGCCTGCGACAGCAAGCCACCAGCGATGAAGTACTGGGGCGGTTGGGAGGGGATGAATTTATTATGGCGATGGCTGGGCCGGAAATTTATGATCAGGCTATTGATGCTGCCGGGGCATTTAAAGCCAGGCTTGCGGCATTACTGAGCGGAGAATATCAGCTCGAATCCTGCTTTATCGATTACGCGGGTGCCAGCATTGGCGTAATTGTCGCTAATCCGGCAATTGCCACTCCGGATATGGCGGTACGCGCTGCGGATGCGGTGATGTATGAAGATAAAAAACGTCGTAGAGCCTCACACTGACCGCCTGCGGGAGCCGAAACGGCTCCCCTGAACTATCCAGTTATGCCATAAACCTCGCGAACATCACCTCTTTTTATATTTCTGATATCAATAATTTTCATCTTTTCATTGCGGGCAGGTAATACATTAGCCTTAATTTGTATGACGTTAACATCACATTTATCACTTTAACTGGTGGTTAATTTGTTGATTTTAAGTGATTTTATATTGGTCTTAAGAAAGTAAGTTCAACGTCAGACAAAAATTGTTATCTGAGTCGCAAAATCTAAATAAAAAAATCTTCTTATGTTTAGAGTGACATTGGTCACATCAATTCAGGTCTCATAAATATATAAAACCATGCTTTATTAAAAATGAAACATCGGTTCATTAATTTCAAGAGACCTGAATGTTATGAATAAAAAAACGATACTTTTGGAAGATGGGCGGAAAGTCACGCTGGGGCATCAACTGGCTTATGGCGGAGGCAATTTGCTGGGAAGTGGCGCCCTGGCGATTGCCGGTGCGTGGTTACTCTATTTTTATACCACCTTCTGCGGGCTGACACTGCTGGAGGCAGCATTTATCTTTTCGGTGGCCAGCGTGATCGACGCCATCAGTAATCCTCTTATGGGCTACCTCAGCGACAACTTTGGCAATACCTGGCTGGGCAAGCGTTTTGGTCGTCGACGTTTCTTCCTGCTGATTGGCGCACCGTTAATGATGTTCTACCCGCTGCTGTGGGTGGAAGGCTTTGGCTTCTGGTATTACCTGACCACTTACGTCATTTTTGAGCTGATTTATACTTCGGTGATGGTGCCGTATGAAACCCTCGCCACCGAAATGACCGACGATTTTGCGGTGCGCAGCAAACTGACCGGCTATAAAGCCATGTTCGGTAAAATTGCTAACTTCCTTGCAGCATTTATTCCCGGACAATTTATCCTGCTGTACGGTAAAGACTCTGCGCAGCCTTTTCTGTATACCGGCATAACCTATGGGCTGATCCTGTTCGTGGCGGTGGCACTGCTGCACGGCTTCTCATGGGAGCGAAAAGATACCGGAATCAAGGCGATAAAGCAGAAAAAGACCCTGTGGAAGACGATAGTGGCGCTGGCGCGCGATATGCAGTCGACATTCTATCTGCGAGTGTTTCGTAAGCATCTCGGCATGTACCTGTTTGGTTTTGGCGCTGAATGGCTGTTTGCTTCCGTCTTTACCTACTATGTTATTTTTGTGCTGCAATACGACCCGGCAATCCTTGCCGGACTGAACAGCCTGAATGCCATTCTGCAACTGTTCTCCACCGCGATTTTTATTGGCATCTGCGTCAAGTTTGGCTTTAGTAAACCTTACACCTGGGCGCTGTTAATCGTGGTCTTCGCGGTGTGCTGTTACAGCTTATTGCATTTCCTGCAATTACCGGCGCATCTGGCAACCATGGCGATCATTGGGGTAACCGTCATCTTTGGTCTGGGAACCGGCGGCGTGTATTACATTCCGTGGACGGTCTACACCTTCCTGGCGGACGTGGATGAAGTGTTTACCGGCCGTCGCCGTGAGGGCATTTATGCCGGTGCCATGACCTTCGCCGGCAAAATCGTGCGCTCAATTATCGTCTTTGCGATGGGCGCTCTGCTCAGCTATTACGGCTTCCAGTCGAAATCTCATGTACAGCCGGAAAGCGCGATTACCGCGATTTCGTGGGTGTTCTTCGGTGGCGTAATTGTGCTGGCGCTGGTGGCCATTTTCTTTAGTCGCCAGATGACCCTCGATCGCAAAACTCACCGCGTCGTGCTGGAAGAGGTGGCACGAATTAAAGCCGGTGGTGAGCTGAGTGCCATTAAACCCGAAGTGCGCGAAGTCATCGAAACTCTGGTGGGATATCCCTACGAGCAGTGCTGGGGCAACAGCGATATCTCGCGGAAAATGAAGCTGGCTGAAGAGGCCGCGCCAGCGATGCCGGAACAGCTGCCACAACGTTAATCCACTCCACTTGCTGATCAATACATTCCTGCCCATTGGGCAGGAAGGGATGAACACGTTTTAAGGAAAGAGAAATGAGGAAATTAACGGTCATTTCCGCATCGCTGTTTATGCTGGGCATCAGTTGCAGCGCAGCCAGTCAGTTACCTGACAGCAATAAGCTGGTGTGGCGAGCCATCGCCTTTGGTCAGTCGACCGATGTGAATTTTGCTACCAATGTTTTGCCGGAGAAAATCGGTGTCAATAATGTGACGCGGGAGAATGGTCAGCCGGTTCCGGCGCAAGGCGGCAAGCTGATCACGCCGGTTAATATTGAAAGCCGTGGCGGTAAGATTGGTAACAGCCATGACGGCCTGACGTTTTATTACACCCGATTGCCCGCCAGCGCCAATATGCAGCTGGATGCCGAGATCAGCGTCGAGCAATTTGGTCCGGAAAATGGGGCGCTGCCTGCCGGGCAGGAGGGCGCAGGCCTGCTGGTCAGGGATGTGCTGGGCCAGCCGCGCTCAGAGAAGCTGAAACCGGGTTACGAAGAGTTTCCGGCCGCTGCCAATATGGTGATGAATGCGCTGCTTACCGAGGATAAGAAATCTCATTATCTGCTACAGATAACGCAAATCGCGCGTAACGGTGTAAAAAATCCCTGGGGCAATGCCGGGGTGGAGATGGTGCGCGAGGCATACCATCACCGCCTGGATATCCGTCAGACGCCGCGTTTTCGTCTGCGGCTGGCGCGTACCAACGACGGTTTTATCGCCGGTTGGGCTCCAGCGGGCAGTGACCAGTGGGTCACTCAGCGTACGGGTGATGCAGATCGGGTGCTGGTACAGGACAAAACCGGCTATTACGTCGGCTTTTTTGCCTCGCGCAATGCACGGATTACCGTTCATCAGGCCAGCCTGACGCTGAGTGAGCATCAGGCGACAGCAACAGAGACATTTACGCCTGCGCGCCAGGCGGCAAAGGTTGAGATTGCCTCTTCAACGCTGGCAGCGCGACCGGATTACCGCTTCCAGTTGCGCAGTAATCAACCGGGTAAGCTGACGGTCAGCGTTAACGGCCAACCACTGGTGCAGGATCAAGCGATAAAAGCCGGTGAGATGCAGTCGCTGGCGCTCAGGATCGCTGCTGAACCCCGGAAGATCGACTGGCGTCTGGTGACCGACAGCGATGAAACCCTGACTGATAAGCTGACGGTTAAGCCGGTAAAGCTGGCCGATGCCGATAATCTTTATGTATCGCCACAGGGCAAGGCTGATAATAACGGCAGTCGTGAGCAGCCACTGGATTTTGCGACTGCGGCTTCCGCACTGTCACCGGGTGGAACCCTGTGGCTGGCTGATGGTGATTATCCCCTGACCACGCTGCCTGCCAGCGCCAGCGGCACGCCTCAGCAGGCGAAAAAACTGCGTCCGCTCGGTAAGCATGCGGTGTTTTATGGGCTTAATCTTGCCGCCAGCCACTGGGATATTCAGGGGATTAGCGTGACGGCTAAAAGCTTCAATATTTCCGGCAGTTATAATCATATCGATCGGGTAGTGGCACACCATGCTGACGACACCGGTATCTGGGTGGCTTCACCGCCGGATGTGGGACGCGCACTGTGGGCCAGCCACAATATCATTTCCAACTCTGAGTCTTATGCTAATCAGGATCCCGGCCAGATAAACGCCGATGGCTTTGCGGTGAAAATGCGCGTCGGAGAGGGCAATAAACTGATTGCCTGTTTCGCCCATGATAATGTTGACGATGGTTTTGACCTGTTTAATAAAATCGAAGACGGCCCAAATGGCCGGGTGATTATCGAGAAAAGTATCTCGCTGCGTAATCGTAATAATGGTTTTAAACTCGGCGGCGAAGGTTTGCCGGTCGCACATCAGGTGTCGGACAGTGTGGCGATAGAGAATGGCATGGATGGCTTCACCGATAACTTTAATCCGGGTGCATTACTGGTGCGGAATAATATTGCGGTCGACAATAAACGCTTTAATTATCTTTTCCGTCCCGGCCCCTACACCCAGCCAGATAAACAGGGGCAGCTGGAAGGTAATATTTCCTTGCGAACTTCACCCGCGCAATATGCCGATGCGGTAACCGGTCGTCTGAAAAATAATCACTTTCTGACGCTGGATGATAATAAACAAACAGCGAAATAATAAAACCTGACGTAACACGAATAAAAAATACCAATGGGGTTTTGTAATGACTAAACAGACATTAATGATCTGCGGGTTACTGCTGTGTTCTTTTCAGGCTGCGGCGGTCACGCTGGATGTGCGGCATGAGTGGCAGGATGACAGCAAGGTCCACAAGGATCGCTTTTCCGTCTCCCATCGTTTTGACAACGGTATTGGTTTCTCGCTGGAAGCGAAATGGAAGTCGGGCGGCGATAATAGCAATAAAGCATTCCACGATATCGTCAGTAACGGCACGGAAAACAGCATCAACTATCAATATAAGATCACGCCGGAGTGGTTTATTCAGCCGGGATTCACGCTCGAATCATCCAGCAACAGCAGCATCTATAAACCCTTTTTAACCACCGGTTACGCCTTTGATAGCGGGATTTATTTAAATGGACGTTACCGCTACGAATATAAACGTGTTTCAGATGAAGGGAAAGAAGATGAGAAAACCAATCGCGGTGAGTTCTGGCTGGGATATCGCTATCAGGACTGGCGTTTTGAATATAATTTCATCTATAAACACAGCGATCAAATTCGTTTCGATAATAAAAAGTGGGACTATGAACATAATGTGAAAGCATTGTGGAAGCTGAATAAAAACTGGGCTCCCTATACCGAACTGGGGAATATCAGCGTGCGTAAAACCAGCGACGAGCGGCAGACGCGCTTTCGCGTCGGCGTACAATACAGTTTTTAACGCTGATGATGTGCTTTAAAAGTCAATCGCGCAGCAAACCGGTGTCGTTTACCGGCTGCTGCACGTCGGATTATCCCTTAACCGTAGTGGGCTCGCCAGCGACCGGATGAGTGTCGCTGCTTACCGCCGCCGCGCGTGCTGCGGCATCAACCGGTTCGTCATATTTGCGCTTCAGATGATTTTGCACCTGCTGAAGTAACGCACCGTCGAGGGTGTAGTGTCGCAGATAGACCCACAGCGTCAGGCCAAAGAACAGCATCGGTACCACAATCATGATGCCCTGCATGCCCATTATGGTACTGGCAGTTTGCGGCACGCCAGCCTGATAACCGGCCGCTCCCAGCAGCACGCCAATCACCAGCCCGGCAAAAGCTGCACCGGCCTTGACCACCATGGTTTGCACCGCAAAAGCGATACTTTCGATGCGCATGCCCAGCGCGTAGTCGCCATAGTCGACGGTGTCGGCAACCATAATCACCAGCAATACCCAGAAGAAAGCGCCGCCGCTGTTAGCCATAATGCCGGACAGCGCAATCAGCGTCGCGCTCTGCGGCGCATACAGTCCAACGTACAGCAGCAGCAGGCAGCTCAGCACCGGTAACACCGAGGCGCTAATCCATAACACCCGGCGCGAAAAGCGCTTCGCCAGCATCGGGAACAGCGCAATGGTCGCCAGGTTAGCGATTCCGGCATACATCATATACCAGGGGAAAAGCTCTTCCCGACCGACGACATACTTGAAGTAGTAAATGGCAAATGACTGAATGACGTTATGCGCCATATTCCATGAAAGGGCCATAACCAGCAGCGCAAACAGCGGTTTATTGCGCACAATCATCATCAGCACGCTTTTCAGACCATGCTGCACCTGCGTCGCGCCATGGTGCGATGAGGAGTATTTCTCTTTAACGTTGACCAGCGTAACAAGCGTGGAGAGGATAAAAAAGAACACCAGAATAAAGGTAAAGCGCATAAAGCCGTCGCCCTGATGCCCTTGCCCCAGCAGGTTTATCAGCGGCAGGCCAATTACGCCGGTGAGATAACCCGCGCTGCTGGCAAAAAAGCGCGGCCAGGGAATCAGTGCTTCGCGCTCGCGCTTATCGACGGTGATGCAGGGCACCAGTGACCAGAACGGCACATCCATTATGGTGTAGGTAAAGCCCCAGAGAATGTAAGTCACCCAGATATAAGCAATCAGCGCGCCACCGGAGAAGTTGTGCGCGCAGAATACGCTGATCAGCACCACGGAATTGACCAGGGTGCCAATCAGAATCCACGGTTTAAATTTACCCCAGCGTGTGCGGGTGCGTTCGACGATCCAGCCCATAACCGGATCAAGCAGCGCATCCAGAATTCGCGCTACCAGAAACAGTGAAGCTACCATACTGACGGATATGCCGACGACATCGGTATAGTAGTACATCAGGTACATATAAATAATCCCGATGGCAAAGTCTTTACCAAAGGCACCGAATCCATAGCTGATTTTAGTTTTTAACGATACGCTCATGGCTATCTCCGCACGTCCCCGGAGTACCGACGCTGACAGCCAGAAAAACAGCGTCGGCCTCCTTTCTGTGCGGCTTAATGTAGGGTAGGTGGGGGTATCAGCGGTAAGTCGGCAACCAGTTGCCGTGCGCCTCGATTAACGCGTCGCACAGTCGGATAGTGTCATCGATCGACAGCTCAGCCGAGGTATGCGGATCGAGCAGCGCGGCGTGATAGATATGTTCTTTTTTCAGCGTCACGGCTGCTTCTATCGTCAATAACTGGGTGTTGATATTGGTGCGGTTGAGCGCCGCCAGCTGCGGAGGCAGATCGCCGACAACGGTTGGCGTGATGCCCTGCGCATCCACCAGGCACGGCACTTCCACGCAGGCGTCGGTCGGCAGGTTGGTGATCAGCCCACGGTTGAGTACATTCCCGCCAATTTTATACGGCAGGTCAGTTTCCATCGCCTCAATGATATAAGAGGCGTATTCATGGCTGCGGTGATGAGTCAGCGCTTCGTCACGGGTTAATTGTTCACGTTGCAGCTGCCAGTTATTGATTTGCTCAATACAGCGACGCGGATACTCATCCAGCGGAATATTAAAGCGCTCGATTAACTGCGGATAGTTGCGTTTAATCCAGTAGGGCATATATTCCGCGTTATGCTCAGAAGACTCGGTCACGTAGTAGCCGAATACCCGCATAATCTCATGACGCACCATATCGTCATGCTTATGCTGCAAGCCGGCGGCGCGGCGTTTAATTTCCGGATAAATATCCTCGCCGTGGCGCTTAATATCCAGCAGCCACGCCATATGATTGATCCCGGCAATTTGCCAGGTGACGCCGTCGGTTGGCATATCCACCGCCTTCAGCAGCGTCTCGGCGCAGACCTGCACACTGTGGCACAGCCCAACGGTTTTAATGCCGGTATGACGCAACATCGCGCCGGTCAGTGACGCCATTGGATTGGTGTAGTTAAGGAACCAGGCGTCCGGACAGACTTGTTCCATGTCGCGGGCGATGTCGAACAGCACAGGAATGGTGCGCAGGGCGCGAAACAGACCGCCAATTCCCAGCGTATCCGCAATGGTCTGACGCAAACCAAACTGTTTTGGAATGTCAAAGTCGGTGACGGTACAGGGCTGATAACCGCCGACCTGAATCGCATTAATCACATATTTCGCCCCTTGTAATGCCGCGCGGCGCTGTTCAACGCCGACATATTTTTCAATCGATGCGCGGCCCTGATTAATATTCTGATTAATGTTATTCAGCATATTCCACGAATCTTGCAAACGACTTTCATCAATATCGTAAAGTGCAATCTGCACATCCGATAATGCCGGTGTTGCCATAATGTCGCCGAGCACATTTTTTGCAAATACGGTGCTGCCCGCACCGATAAAAGTGATTTTCATGATTCTTTCCTTTGCCTGTGAATGTTGCGATGGAAAGACTCTAGGCAGAGACTGAATTAATGTATATGTCGTTTTGTGACATCAATATGGCGAAAAATAAAAGCCGGTAAAAACTGTGAAGTTGTTCTCAAATCATCGGTTAGCAGCAGCGTAGTGCTTGCCAGCAGCACGGCGGGGCATTACAAACAGCATTATCTATAGGGTTATGTGATGTCGTATATGCGGTAAAACCTGAGGTGAAAATGCAGAAGGATCTAAAACCTGAAGAGATATCGCATTTCGGTCTGAATGTTTTTCAGTATGGTCATGAAGTCTGTCGTCCAGGGCATAGCTATGGTCCGGCGGTACGTCAGCACTATTTACTGCATTATATCATTCGCGGAACCGGCGAGCTGTTTACCGAGCGGGGACGTCATCAGGTATATGCCGGAGAAGCCTTTCTGATTCATCCACATGAAATTACCACTTATTGCGCCGATAAACGCCAGCCGTGGGAATATATGTGGATTGAAATTGACGGTTTAATTGTGGCGCGCACATTTGAATCCTGCGGATTAAACCGTGATAATCCGGTTTATACCCCGGTTGCCGGCGGCGAGCAGCGTGAAGAGTTACACTATTTACAGCAAATCGTTCAACAGGAGACCGGGCAGTCATTGCGTATCGCCGGTCTTACCTGCCTGTTTCTCGATGCGCTGCTGGCGAATGCGCCACAGACCGGTACGGCACGCCAGGGCGATGATCAACCGGTGGAAAAAGCCATTCACTGGATGGAGCGCAATTATCATGAAAGTATCAGCGTCAGTGATATTGCCGCCTGGTGCCGGGTCGATCGCAGCTATCTGAGCCGGTTGTTTAAGCAGCGTTTTGGCTATGGGCCGAAACACTATCTGATTATGTTGCGGATGAACGTTGCCACCTCACTGCTGCTCGACGCCAGGCTGCCGATAAAGGTGATTGCGTTTTCGGTCGGCTACCGCGATCAGATGCAGTTTGCCAGAGTATTTCGCCAGATTTATCAGATGTCGCCGGGAGAGTGGCGTCGGCAGCAGGCGGCTCTGGCGTAAAGCGGGAGAGCCTCGAACGAGGTTCCGCTGGCGTTATCGTACCCTGAGATCACTTTTCACCAGCGCAATAAACAGATCGCGGGTGCGATCCTGGTGCGCGCTATTCCAGATGATACCGACATCCCAGCCGGAGTAGGGGCCGTACAGCGGGATCATCCCGATTCCCGATGGCGCAATATACACCGCGGCTTCCGGCACAATAGCGCTGCCGATGCCCGCTGCAACCATGGCAATCAGCGTCTGAATATCATTTGCCTGCTGGACTATCTGCGGCTCGATTCGATTAAACCGCATAAATCTGGCGATTTGCCGGTTAAGCCCCGGGCCTCTGTCGGCAGACAGCTGCAATAGCGGTAGCTCGGCGAACGCCTGATAATCGGTTGAAGCATTCAGCTGGGCATTAATTAACGCTTTCTCCTTTTGCGGTACCGCCAGCACCAGTGATTCCGCCTTCAATGCTATACCGGTTAACGGCGGCTCAACCGGCAGGCGCATAAAAGCCAGCTGTAAGCGACCGGCAAGCAGCGCGTCAATTTGCACTGCCGATGGCATATCTTCGAGGCTGATATTAATTTCAGGCCAGCTGCGGCGAAAATCTGCCACCAGCTCTGGCGCCACCTTGATACCTGATAATCCAAAACCTATCGCCAGGTTGCCGGTTTTTCCCCGGGCAACATTCAGCGCCAGCTGGCGGAATTCACTGATTCCAGAGACCGCTTCATGGGCTTTATCAATCAGTTGCATACCTGCATGGGTAAGCTGCGCACCATGGCGTCCGCGAATAAACAGATGCACGCCGAGTTCATTTTCCAGTGACTGAATTTTCTTGGTTAAGGCCGGCTGTGTCATAAATAGTTTCTGCGCCGCTTCACGATAATTTTTAGTTTCAGCCAACATCACGAATGCCTGTAACAGTCGAGTATCCATTCCGTTTCATTATCAATCGCAGATTTATTTTGATTATATTTTCATCTTTTTTTGCCTTCTAATATCAGCAAATCATGACACCGTGACTCTGATCACATTCGGTCAGTTTATGGTTCAGGGGGATGCAATGGAAAAGCAACACTTTATCTTTTTTATCAAAGGAAAAATCGTTGTTCCTCAGTCGCTTGATGAGGCTGGTGCTGGCGAGGTAATTCGATCGGTATTACTACAGCAGTTTAATATATCCCGTTTACATATTATCGCAGAAAATAATAAAGAGGCTTTGGATAAATTCGCGTTAATCAGCGCAACGGCGGCAGATGACCCTTTAAAAGAGGTGGTGATATGTTAATTCTCGGTATTACTAACAATGATACCGCCGGAGCCTGTCTGGTTGAAGGAGATAAAATCGTTGCGGCGGCGCATGAAGAGCGGTTTACCCGTATCAAAGGCCATAAGATCTGGCCACAGCAGTCGATAGATTATGTATTAAGCGCAACAGGTAAGAGTTTATCGGATGTCGATATTGTCGCCTATGGTTGGAACGCCGGGTTTAACGAGGGCTACTGTCTTAACCTCTATGTCGAAAGAATTATTTATGAGTGTATTAATAATTTCGACAATGTATTTATTTTAAAGAAGAGAATTGCCGATGAAATGATTAATGACGCCGGGAAAAGAGCCGAATTCGATCTTTTTATCGCGGAAAATAATTTATCGGGCAAAGTGATGTACATCGATCATCACGATACTCACGCCTGGGGGGCCTGGCTCTGTTCGCCGTTTGATCAGGCTCTGGTAGTGACCTGTGACGGCCGGGGCGACTTTATTTCACTGACGGTACGCTATATCGATAACGGCAGTGAGGTGGTGCTGCAACGCGAAACCACGCTTGACAGCCTTGGCTATTTTTATGGCCGCATCACGCATTTACTCGGCTTTAAGGCTAATCGTCATGAAGGTAAAATCACCGGGCTGGCGGCGCATGGCGATCCGCTTAAGGCACTGCCGCTGATGCGCAAAATGATCGATGTGCGCGACAGTCGGCTGATTGCCAATTGTGGCGACTATTATTTGCCGTCTTACCATGGTTACTCTGAAAAGCTGGTCGATGAAATCAATAGCTTTTCTCCACAGGATATTGCTGCGGCGGCGCAAAAACATATTCAGGATATTATTGCGGCAATTTTGATGCCTTATGTGAAAAATTATAAGGTTAAAAATATCTGTCTGGCAGGTGGGCTATTTGGCAATGTTCGCCTTAACCAATGTGTGCGGGAACTGGCCGGTATCGAAAACGTTTACGTGCTGCCCTGCATGGGAGATGAGGGATTACCGCTGGCCGCGGCGGTGACGGCGTTATGGCGTAAAACAGGAAATCGCTGCCCGCTTAACAGCATGGCGCTTGGTCCTGAATACAGTAACCGGCAGATTGAGGAGATTCTGTCGCAGCACCGCGATTTGAGGGTTGAGCAGCCCGGCGATCTGGTTAAAGAGATCTTAACCTTGCTGCGTTCAGACACCATTCTGGCGTTCTTTCGTGGTCGCATGGAGTTTGGCGCTCGGGCGCTGTGCCAGCGCAGTATCATCTGTCATGCAAACAACAAGGATGTGAACATATGGCTGAATGAAAAACTCAAGCGCACCGAGTTTATGCCTTTTGCTCCGGTAACGGCGGAAAATCTGGCAGAGTTCTGCTTTTGTCACTGGTCTGACAGGGATAAATCAGCGGAATTTATGACGATTACCTATAACTGCAAGCCAGTAATGACCGCACGCTGTCCGGCAACCGTACATATCGACAATACCGCCCGACCGCAGATTATTCGCGAGGAGAGCGATCCCTTGATGTATTCATTAATCAATAAATGGTATCAGTTATCCGGCCAGCCTTGCCTGATCAATACCTCATTTAATCGCCATGAAGAACCAATAATCAACACTCCGCAGCAGGCATTATCCGTATTACGTGAAGGTGCCGTTGATGCAGTCATTTTTAATGATAAATTTCTCGTTACAAGGAATAAGTGATGAAAGAGAATGAACCTAAATGGATAAATACCATTTTGTTCGATCTTGATGGAGTTATTATTGACTCTAACGAAGCCATCGTTAATGCCTGGAAAACCACCGCCAGAGAGTATGGCTGTGATATTTCACCAGAACAGATCGAAAAGTATATTATCGGCGCATCGCATAAATATACCCTGGAGAATATCTTTCCACATTTCACTGCCGAAACACGCGCGCTGATTCACAGAAAGGTCGATCAGCGGGAAGCTGAAGCTGAGTGCGTGCTGATTGATGGTCTGAAGTCGCTGCTGTTTCAGCTAAAAAGCTGTCCGTTAAATATCGGCATCGTTACCAGCAGCTGGCCGGAAAAAATCAATAATGTGCTCGATCAGCATAATTTGCATATTTTCAGCTGCATTATCTCCCGGCACGACGTGGTGCGCGGCAAGCCTGATCCACTGCCCTATACCACCGCTATCGAGCGATTTAACACCCGGCCAGAACAGACTTTGGTGTTTGAGGATTCAGATAACGGCATTATTTCTGCGCTGACGGCCGGGGCGAACTGTATTGCGATTAACAATACCAATAATCGCGATATTTTATCGGTGCGTGACTTTAATTCGCTGGCCGTCGATGATCAACAGCTGAGTTATCAGTTTCTTGGTAGCACACTGGGGCTGCGCTGCGACAGCCAGAATTAACCACGTCAGGCTGGCATTTTTAGCGCCAGCCAACGTTAACTCAGCGCTAAAATAAAACAGACAGTGCGGTTGTGCCGTGTTATGGTGGTGTCTCTATAAGTAATAATGAAGGTTTATATCTTAAATTTAAAATTCCAATGCCCGTCCTGTTACGGTCATCAATATCGCTCTTCCCTGTATGATGTCTCCCCAAAGAATCCCCATGGTGCAGTCTGTATTTTTTGCAAATCCCGTATGACGGTGAGTTATCTTGCTGTATCAACGGTCATTGCTGATTTTCGCAGCAGTCTGTAACACCGCTTCTTCTGATATATGAGCTCAGCTCATAGCATCAAGCAGATAATGCAGATAGTTTTTTCCGGCTGTAGTTCTTAAGGTTATCGAGCGTGATGGATTGCCATCGCCATACTCTAACCTGATGTCGGAGAAGCACATGCAACAACGTAAACTGGGTAGCCACGGTCCTGAAGTTTCAGCGCTTGGGCTTGGCTGCATGGGACTAAGTTTCGGTTACGGGCCGGCCACCGATAAGCAGCAGGCGATTGCGTTAATCCGCGCTGCGGTTGAACGTGGCGTCACTTTTTTTGACACCGCAGAAGTCTACGGCCCCTTTACTAATGAAACCTTATTGGGCGAAGCGCTGGCTCCATTTCGCGATCGGGTGGTCATCGCCAGTAAATTTGGCTTTGATTTGCCGCAACCCGACAACCAGCAAATTCTTAACAGCCGCCCGGAACATATTCGCAAAGCCGTGGAAGGCTCGTTGAAACGCCTGAATGTTGAAGCTATTGATCTGCTTTATCAGCATCGTGTCGATCCGGATGTGCCGATTGAAGAGGTTGCCGGTACGGTTAAGCAGCTGATTGCTGAAGGCAAGGTTAAGCACTTTGGTTTGTCCGAAGCCGGTGCGCAAACCATTCGTCGCGCCCATGCGGTACAACCGGTGGCGGCACTGCAAAGTGAATATTCGCTGTGGTGGCGTGAACCCGAGCAGGAAATTATCCCAACGCTGGAAGAACTTGGCATTGGTTTCGTGCCGTTTAGTCCGCTGGGAAAAGGTTTTCTGACCGGAGCGATTAATGAAAATACCGCCTTCGCCAGTTCAGACTTCCGCAATAAAGTGCCACGCTTCAGTACCGATGCGCGTAAAGCCAACCAGGTTCTGGTTGATGAACTGGCTAATATTGCCCGGCAGAAAGAGGCGACTCCGGCGCAGATTGCGCTGGCCTGGTTGCTGGCGCAGAAGCCGTGGATCGTTCCTATTCCCGGCACCACTAAACTCCACCGGCTGGAAGAGAATACCGCAGCGGCACAACTGACGCTGTCAGCGCAGGAACTGAGCCTGATTAACCGTGCGCTGGCGGATATTGAAGTGCAGGGTGCGCGCTATCCGAAAGAGATAGCGGACAGAGTCGGGCGTTAAGTTATCTGCCAGCCCTGAATACGGACGGCGAAAACGTCGTCCGTATCGCAACACTGGCGGATTTATTCCGGCGAATAGCGTAGCGCGTCAATCAGCAGCGCAAAAGCCGCGGTATGCTGTTTCCGGCTGGGATAATAGAGGTAATAGCCGGGGAAAGCGGGGCACCAGTCATCCAGTACCGTTTCCAGTTTCCCGTCGGCCACGGCCTGGATTATGGTGTCTTCCGGCACAATCGCCAGACCAATGCCGGCTATCGCGGCATCAATACGCGGTTGCAGATTATTGAACGTCAGCTGCCCTTCAACCCGCACGCGCAGTTCGCGCTGATCTTTTTCAAACTCCCAGGCATACAGCCCACCCATAGTGGGTAAGCGCATATTAATACAGTTATGCTGCTGTAAATCCTGCGGCGTTACCGGGCGACCACAGCGTGAAAAATACGCTGGCGAACCGACAACGGCCATCCGCATTTCCGGGCCGATACTCACGGCAATCATATCCTTAGCCACTTGCTCACCCAGCCGGACACCCGCATCAAAACGACCGCTGACAATATCCGTCAGCGTATTATCACTGACGATTTCGACTTTAATATCGGGATAATCTTTGAGGAACTGCTCGAGTGCTGGCCAGAGTGCGCAGCGCAGCGCGTGTTCGCCGGCGCTGATACGAATATTTCCGGCCGGTTTCTCGCGCATTTCGCTCAGCGCCATCAGCTCACTTTCAATTTCGGCAAAACGCGGCCCAAGGGCGTTAATCAGCTTTTCTCCCGCTTCCGTCGGCGCAACGCTGCGGGTAGTACGGGTTAACAGTCGTAAATCGAGGCGCTCCTCCAGACCACGAATCGCATGACTTAATGCTGATTGTGATACCCCCAGCTTTGCCGCCGCTTTGGTAAAGCTCCTCTCTCTGGCAATCACAATCAGTGAAAGTAAGTCATTAAAATTATCTTTTAGCATGGGCAAATCCGTGGTCGGCGAGTGGATTGAAAAAATTGATGCCTGACGGTAGGCAATCCCTGTTGCGATATCCCGCCCGTTAATGAAGATACATCATTATAACGGACTTGAGGTGATTCACTAATGAGTCTGGTTCATAACGCCGACAGGTTAGTGTTTAACGGCTTTATTGAAAATAAGAATTATTATCAAAAATAATTGTGTTTATTTATTTATCCTGATGACTGTCACCGACAGTAATTATATTACCGCTTTAATTGCGCAAACTTTCGCCATATTTGTCTTAATTATAAATCTACTCGGATTTGTGCCAGGAAGAGCGGAGATAATCACCAAAATAGCCAGTCATCTCCTGTGATTAAAATTAATAAGAACATAATTCAGGCATAAAAATTACAATTAGTAATATATGTATCCATGTTATTATTTAATTGTTTTAAATCCCGCCAATTTTTTAACTTTGCTATTACTTTTAAGCATGTGAGAGTCGTAATGCTATGCTGCTTCAAAAAGAGACTACCCGCCGTAAGTTTTTAATCGGCTCGCTGATGGCACTGCCGGTCAGCGACATGATATTTAAAGGTCTGACTGCTGCCGAGGCGGCAGAAATGGCCGCTCCGGAACTGCTGGACTATAAACCAATCTTCTTTACCACCGAGCAGTGGCAGTTTGTGATGGCTGCCTGTGACCGTTTAATTCCGGCCGGTGGTAAAGGCAACGCGCCTGGCGCACTGGAAACCAACGTGCCGATCTTTATCGATCAGCAGCTGCATGGCGATCTGGGTGATGAGATCTATATGCAGGGGCCTTTCGAGCCGCATGCGCCTGCCACCATGGGCTATCAGATTCCCTATCGTCCGCAGCAAATCTTCAAAATCGGTATTGAGCTGACTAACCGCTGGTGCCAGCAGCAATACCAACAGCCTTTCCGTCTGTTGTCCGATCGGGACAAAGAGACGGTACTGACGCAGTTACAAAACAATCAGATCGACTTTGCCAGCATGGGAGAGGACGCCCTGAAACCGGCTCAATTCTTTAGCGAACTGCTTTCTGAAACCAAACACGGCTATCTCTCCGATCCGATGTACGGTGGCAACAAAGGCATGAAAGCATGGATTGCCATTGGCTTTCCTGGTGCACGCGCCAGCTACCTGGAGTGGGTTAAACAGCACAACGTGCCTTATCCATTAGGTCCGGTGAGTATTGAGGGCGCACGCGCCTGAACCTTTTGAGTTTTTTTTAAGTTTTTTGCAGATTGACAGGGTTAACAATGGCACAGCTGAATAAAGAAGAAGTCGACGTCGTCGTCGTCGGCCTGGGATGGGCTGGCTCGCTGATGAGTATCGAGCTGGCAATGGCCGGATTAAAAGTCCGCGCGCTGGAGCGCGGTCCGGACCGCAATTACGATGCGTTTGCTTATCCGAAACCGGCCGACGAATACGCTTACGCCGTACGTAACAAAGTGATGGCGACCCCGGCAGAAGCGGCGGTAACCGTGCGACACAATATGCGTCAGACTGCACTACCGACGCGCAAATGGGGCGCATTCTGTCCGGGTAACGGAGTGGGCGGTTCAGGCCTGCACTGGACGGCAGTGTTAATTCGCCCAACGCCGACCGACCTGAAACTGAAAACCTATGCCGATCAGGCGTATAAGCCAGGTATTCTCGCCGAAGAGATGGAAATTGGCGATTTCCCGTTTAGCTGGGATGAGATCGAACCTTACTACGAAAAGTTTGAAATGATCTGTGGTCAGTCGGGGCAAACCGGCAATCTGCGCGGAAAAATTCTGGAAGGCGGCGATCCTTTTGAAGGCCCGCGAGCGAATCCTTATCCGTTGCCGCCGCTCGATGATACCCTTAACAACACGATGTTTGTTAAAGCGGCGAAAAAGCTCGGCTATCATCCGTTCCCGAATCCGTCCGCTTGCGTTTCCCGCCCGTGGACCAACCCGTACGGTAATCAGATCGCGCCTTGTAACTATTGCGGCTATTGCAGTAAATACCCGTGCCTGAACTACTCGAAAGCATCGCCGCAAACTGCGGTTATGGATGCATTAAAACGTATGGACAACTTCTCTTATGAAGTGCATGCCAACGTGATGAAAGTGGTACTGCACGAGGATAAGAAAACCGCCAAAGGCGTGCTTTACATTGATGAGCAGGGTAACGAGTGCTTCCAGCCCGCGAAAATCGTGGTGCTGAGCGGCTTCCAGTTCGTTAACGTGCGTCTGATGCTGTTATCCGGCATTGGTCAGCCGTATAACCCGATCACCAATGAAGGGGTGGTTGGGCGTAACTATGCCTTCCTCAGCAACGGCGGTGCCACGCTGTTCTTCAAAGATAAAAACTTTAATCCTTTCGCCACTGCCGGTGCGACCGGACAGATGTTTAATGACATTTCGCCAGGCAACTTTGATGGTCCGTCATTGGGCTTTATTGGCGGGGCGAAGATCCACAGTTCTCAGGCAACCGGCACGCCAATCAGCACCGCGTTACCTAAAGGAACGCCAGGCTGGGGTAGCGGCTGGAAAGAGGGGCTGGAAGAGTGGTATGGCCATTCGATGAAAATCAGCATTACCACCACCTGTATGTCTTATCGCGATATCTATCTTGACCTCGATCCGAACTATAAAGACGAGTACGGCTATCCGCTGCTGCGCATGACTTTCGACTGGAAAGAGAACGAGCTGAAACTGCAACAGCATCTGCGTGGCATTGTCGGCGATATCACTAAAGAGCTGAACCCTGACAGCTACAGCGAAAGCTTCCTCGGCATGGATGCGCATTTTGATCTGACTAAATACGTCTCTACTCACAATGTCGGTGGTGCAGTGATGGGCGATTCGCCGAAGACCTCGGCGTTAAATCGTTACCTACAAAGCTGGGATGTGCATAACGTGTTTGTGCCGGGCGGCAACGCGTTCCCACAGAACTTCCAGGCAAACCCGACTGATACCATCGGTGCCATCACCCTGATGGCGGCGCAGGCAATCAAAGATCAGTACCTGAAAAATCCGGGCCCTCTGGTGCAGGCATAAGTGAGATGAAAATGATCAAAGCTAAAGGTTTTTTTATCGCAAATGCGCTGGTGGTGGCACTGGGTTGGGCAGCCAGCGCGCAGGCGGATAATGCTGAGCTGATTAAGCGAGGCGAGTATATTTCCCGGCTGGGTGATTGCAGTGCTTGTCACTCGATTCCGGGTAAAGCTGAGTTTTCCGGGGGGTTGGCGATTGAGTCGAATCTGGGCACCATTTATTCGACCAATATCACCCCCGATAAGCAGCATGGTATTGGTCATTACAGCGAGCAGCAATTTGCGGATGCGGTGCGTAAGGGCGTGCTGCCGGATGGCACCCGTTTGTATCCGGCGATGCCGTATCCTGATTATGTGAAAATCAGTGATGAGGATATGCATGCGCTTTACGTCTATTTCATGCAGGGAGTAAAGGCCAGCGCGGAACAGCCGCCGAAGACCGATCTCAGCTTTCCGTTTAGCCAGCGCTGGGGAATGCGTTTCTGGAACTGGGCATTCACCAGTGATACGCCTTTCCAGCCGATTGGCGGCGCTTCTGCGCAGATCAATCGTGGTGCCTACCTGGTGGAAAGTCTCGGGCACTGCGGCAGTTGCCATACCCCACGTGGTCTGGGTATGAATGAGAAAGCCCTCGACAGCAGCGAGCCGCAGTTCCTTGCCGGTGGCAATCTCAACGGCTGGGATGTGCCGACCCTGCGCGGCTTGCCGCGCTGGAGCGAGCAGGAAATTGTCGATTATCTGGCAACCGGACGTAACGACAAAGCGGCAGTGGGCGGGGAAATGACCTCGGTAGTCGAGCACAGCACCTCGTATATGACTGATGAAGACTTGCGCTCGATTGCGGCTTACCTGAAGTTCCTCGGTGGTAATCCACCGCTGGTGAAAGGTGATGAGCAAGCGGCACAGGCAACCGAAGCCAAACTGACGGCAGCGAAAAATCTGACCCTCGGCGAGCGCCTTTATCTTGATAACTGCGGTGCCTGCCACTTTGTTACCGGCAAAGGTTCACCAGCAATCTTCCCGCAGCTGGATCAGGCAACCATCGTCAATACGCAGGATCCGGGTGGGTTGATTCATACCATTCTCGCGGGCGCTCAGCAGCCGTCTACTGCCCGTGCACCTTCAACACTGGCGATGCCAGGTTTTGCTCAACGTCTGAATGACGATGAAGTCGCGCAGCTTGCGACCTTTATTCGTCAGGGCTGGAGCAATAACGCCGCGGCAGTCAGCGCAGACCAGGTAAAAAAGGTAAGAGAAAACCTAAAGCATTAATAATCAGTGATTAACCGGGGCGGTTGAAACTTCGCCCAGGTCACAACTCTGCTGTCGCGGCGGTGTTCTTGCCGCCGCGACAAATTACCTGCGGTTAACCCCTCGCCAAACTGACTTCACCGCTTCGCTAAGGGCTGACGACCGGCCACGCCTCTTTCCTGAGTCACTCTTTCCCAACATAGATTAACCCGCAGCTGAATTGATGAATTTTTTTTATGATCGAGAATCGGCCGATCGACAGACTGATTTTTCTCAATTTTTTCATCAATCTGCGAGCAAAATCACTCTTCAAAACTGGCTAAATTTCATTCATATGTCACATTCCAATGTTACATGTGTAAAATATTGTTTTATATGTGTTAATCTTCTGACTTCCTTATCGGACAGAATTATCAACAATATAAATACCGTTAAATATTCATTTAATATTTTGCAGTTATGATTTTTGCGTAGTGCATCACAGTCTGTTTAATCGATTTACGGCTGACTATTAGCACAAATTGCTAAAACATCAAATGTTAAAGGCTTAAGGAAATTTAACAATGTCTGAGTTCCTGCCCTTTTCCCGTCCCGCGTTGGGTGAAAGCGAATTAGCTGCCGTCCGTGAGGTTTTTACCTCCGGCTGGATTACTACTGGCCCCAAAAATCAGCAGCTGGAGCAGGCATTTTGTCAGTTGACCGGTAATCAACACGCTATCGCGCTGAGTTCTGCAACGGCGGGGATGCACGTCACGCTGATGGCTTTAGGGATTAAGGCCGGGGATGAGGTGATTACGCCTTCTCTGACCTGGGTTTCCACGCTGAATATGATCGTGTTACTGGGCGCTGAGCCGGTAATGATTGATGTCGATCGCGAAACCCTGATGGTGACGCCCGAGCTGATTGAAGCCGCCATTACCCCGCGCACCCGGGCAATTGTACCGGTGCACTATGCCGGAGCGCCGGCGGATATTGATGCGATTCGCGCCATTGGTGAACGCCATGGTATTCCGGTGATTGAGGATGCTGCGCACGCGGTGGGCACTTACTACAAGGGCGCGCATATTGGTGCATCCGGCACCGCCATTTTCTCTTTCCATGCAATTAAAAATATCACCTGCGCTGAGGGCGGGCTGGTCGTCACCGATGATGAACAGTTGGCGAACCGCATCCGCAGCCTTAAGTTTCATGGTCTGGGCGTGGACGCTTATGACCGCCAGACGCTGGGCCGTGCGCCGCAGGCCGAGGTTATCAGCCCCGGATTCAAATACAATCTGGCGGATATCAATGCGGCGATTGCGCTGGTGCAGCTGGAAAAACTTCCTCAGCTCAATGCGCGGCGCGCTGAGATTGCCGGGCGTTATCTACAGGCGCTGGCGGGCGGCCCCTTAACGCCGCTGGCACTGCCTGAATGGCAACATCATCACGCCTGGCACCTGTTTATTATTCGGGTTGATGAGCAGAAAGCCGGTATCAGCCGCGATGAATTAATGCAGCAGTTAAAAAACCGCGGCATTGGCAGCGGGCTGCATTTCCGCGCGGCGCATACGCAAAAATATTATCGCGAACGCTTTCCTCAGCTCTCATTACCGGATACCGAGTGGAACTCTGCACGTATTTGTTCCATTCCATTGTTCCCGGGCATGACTGATGAAGACACTACGCGCGTAATCCTCGCGCTAAACGAGATTGCCGGAAAATAACGACATGAATGAACAACCAATTAATAAAGTCTCGGTAGTGATCCCAGTCTTTAACGAGCAGGCGTGCCTGCCGGAATTGATCCGGCGCACCACTGCTGCCTGCGCCTTGCTGCCCATGGATTATGAAATTTTGCTGGTGGATGACGGCAGCAGTGATGATTCGGCGGAGATGATGGCGGCAGCGGCTGAACAGCCGGACAGCCATATTGTCGCGGTATTACTCAACCGTAACTATGGCCAGCATTCGGCGATTATGGCCGGTTTCAGCCACGTCAGCGGTGATTTAATTATTACGCTGGATGCCGATCTGCAAAACCCGCCGGAAGAGATTCCGCGTTTAGTCAGCGTGGCGGCAGAGGGTTATGACGTAGTCGGTACCGTGCGGCAAAACCGCCAGGACAGCTGGTTCCGTAAACGCGCGTCGCGCATGATCAATCATCTGATTCAGCGCACCACCGGTAAAGCGATGGGCGACTACGGATGCATGCTGCGCGCTTACCGCCGTCATATTATTGAGGCAATGCTGCATTGCCACGAGCGCAGCACCTTTATTCCGATTCTGGCGAACACCTTTGCCCGTCGGGCGATTGAAATTCCGGTTAAACATGCCGAGCGTGAGTTTGGCGACTCAAAATACAGCTTTATGAAGCTGATTAATTTGATGTACGACCTGATCACCTGCCTGACCACTACGCCACTGCGAATGCTGAGCGTATTTGGCAGCGCGATTGCATTATTTGGCTTTGCCATTTCGTTGCTGCTGATCGTACTGCGGCTGTTTTTTGGACCGCAGTGGGCGGCAGAAGGCGTATTTATGCTGTTCGCCATTCTGTTTATTTTTATTGGCGCGCAGTTCGTCGGCATGGGCTTACTCGGTGAATATATTGGACGTATCTATAACGACGTCCGTGCCCGCCCGCGTTATTTCATCCAGCGCGTAGTTAAACACTCACCATCTTCTTCTGCACAGGACAATCAATAATGAAAGCCGTCGTCTTTGCTTATCACGATATGGGGTGCGTTGGTATCAATGCGCTGGTCAACGCGGGTTATGACATTACCGCTATCTATACGCATGCTGATGCGGTGGGTGAGAATCAGTTTTTTGCCTCGGTAGCGCGCACCGCTGCTGAGCAGGGTATTCCGGTATTTGCACCAGAAGATATTAATCATCCGCTGTGGGTAGACCGGATTAAAAGCAGCGAGCCTGAGGTTATCTTCTCTTTTTACTATCGCAATATGCTGTGTGACGAGATTATTAACTGTGCGAAGCAGGGGGCTTTTAATCTTCACGGCTCCTTGCTGCCTGACTACCGCGGACGTGCACCGCTTAACTGGGCGCTGGTCAACGGCGAAACAGAAACTGGCGTCACGCTGCATCGCATGGTTGCGCGTGCTGATGCCGGGGCGATTGTTGCCCAACAGCGGGTAGCAATCAGCGCGGAAGATAATGCCCGCACCCTGCATGGCAAACTTAATCAGACCGCCGCCGACCTGTTAAGCGATATTCTGCCGCGGATTTTAACCGGTGATTTCACTGAACAGCCGCAGGACAACAGTAAAGCACGCTATTTTGGCCGCAGAACGCCGGAAGATGGCCGTGTTCAATGGGATCAACCCGCAGCGGTGATCCACAATCTGGTGCGTGCGGTGACCGATCCCTGGCCTGGGGCATTCAGCTATGTCGGAGCCAGTAAATTTACCCTCTGGAAAACTCGCGTACACAGCGAGATGCCAGCGGCAAAACCCGGTACTGTGCTGTCGACGCAGCCACTGATTATCGCCTGTGGCAGTGAAGCACTGGAAGTGCTGACCGGCCAGAGCGAAAACGGCGTGTATATGCAGGGGTCGCAGCTGGCCCAGACGCTGGGCCTGGTTCCCGGCGCATTATTAAACAACCTGCCGCACGCCGCAGTTAAACGCCGCACCCGGGTATTAATTCTTGGTGTGAATGGCTTTATTGGTAATCACCTGACCGAACGTTTGTTGCAGGATGATAACTTCGAAATTTTTGGCCTCGATATCAGCTCGGATGCCATCAGCCGTTTTATGACTAACCCGCGTTTCCATTTTGTCGAAGGGGATATCAGTATTCACTCCGAGTGGATTGAATATCACATTAAAAAATGTGATGTCATTCTGCCGCTGGTGGCAATTGCCACACCGATTGAATATACCCGTAATCCGCTGCGAGTATTCGAACTGGATTTCGAAGAGAACCTGAAAATTATCCGCGACTGTGTGAAATATAAAAAACGGATAATCTTCCCGTCAACCTCGGAAGTGTATGGCATGTGTAGCGACCCGGTGTTTGATGAGGATCACTCGAATCTGATCGTCGGGCCAATCAATAAACAGCGCTGGATCTATTCGGTATCGAAACAGTTGCTGGATCGCGTGCTGTGGGCTTACGGCGAGAAAGAGGGACTGCGCTTCACCCTGTTCCGACCTTTCAACTGGATGGGGCCACGACTGGATAACCTGAATGCGGCGCGTATCGGCAGCTCAAGGGCGATTACCCAGCTGATTCTGAACCTGGTGGAAGGCTCGCCGATTAAACTGATCGATGGCGGCCAGCAGAAACGCTGCTTTACCGACATTGCTGACGGCGTTGAGGCTCTGTTCCGCATTATTGAAAATAAAAACAATAATTGCGACGGCCAGATTATCAATATTGGTAATCCGGAAAATGAAGCCAGTATCAAACAGCTGGCAGAGCAGCTGCTGGCGAGTTTTGAGCGTCATCCGCTGCGCGATCAGTTCCCGCCGTTTGCTGGCTTCCGCGAAGTGGAAAGCAGCAGTTATTACGGTAAGGGCTATCAGGATGTTGAGCACCGCAAGCCCAGCATTCGCAACGCGCGTCGCCTGCTGAACTGGACGCCAGAAGTTGGAATGGAAAAAACCATTGATGACACGCTGGATTTCTTCCTGAAAACCGTTGATCCGGTGGAAGGGAGTTAATGAAAAAAGTCGGTTTGCGGATTGATGTTGATACCTGGCGCGGAACGCGCGACGGCGTTCCTGCCTTACTGGAAATGCTTAGCGCGCACCACACCACAGCAACATTTTTCTTTAGTGTCGGGCCGGACAACATGGGGCGCCATCTTTGGCGCCTGCTGAAACCGAAATTCTTCTGGAAGATGCTGCGCTCCAATGCCGCCTCGCTGTACGGCTGGGATATTTTGCTGGCGGGCACCGCGTGGCCGGGGCGTAATATTGGTCAGGGGTTGCCGGAGGTGATTCGCGCGGCCGCTGAGCAGCATGAAGTTGGCCTGCACGCCTGGGACCACTTCGCCTGGCAAACCTGGGCCGGAGTCTGGTCAGAGCAACAACTCAGCCAGCAGATAGACCGTGGGTATCAGGCATTATGTGAGATTACCGGTGACGCCGTCAGCTGTTCAGCGGTCGCTGGCTGGCGTGCCGATCAGCGGGTAATCGAAGCCAAAGAGGCTTTTGCTTTTCACTATAACAGCGACTGCCGCGGCAGCGCGCCTTTCCGACCACGGCTGGCGGATGGATCGCTGGGCACGGTACAGATCCCGGTGACGCTGCCAACCTGGGATGAAGTGATTGGTAGTGAAGTGACGGCCGAAAACTATAACGCCTTTATTATTGATAAAATTAACCAGCATCGCGGAACGCCGGTGTATACCATCCATGCTGAAGTTGAAGGGATTGCGATGCGTCAGTTGTTTGCCGAGCTTTTAACCATGGCGGAGCAGCAGGGGATTCAATTTTGTCCACTCAGCGAGTTACTTCCTGCGGATACCTCTACGTTGCCGACCGGCAAAGTGGTGCGCGGGTCGCTGCATGGCAGGGAAGGATGGCTGGGATGCGAGCAATTATCAGAGTGAAGACAAGATGAAAATGTTAAAAAATGGCTGGCTTCTGCTGGTGCTTTTTTCATTGTATTACCTGATCCCTATTGAGTTTCGTAGCCTGTGGCAGCCGGATGAAACACGCTACGCTGAAATCAGTCGCGAAATGTTGGCCAGCGGCGACTGGGTCGTGCCGCATTTTTTTGACCTGCGTTATTTCGAAAAGCCGGTCGCAGGTTACTGGATTAATAATCTCGGTCAGTGGCTGTTTGGCGCCAGTAATTTTGGCGTGCGTTTCGGCTCGGTATTTTCAGTCACGCTGACGGCATTAATGGTTTACTGGCTGAGCTGGAAAATGTGGCGCGACAGTAAAACTTCACTGATGGCCGCGATCATTTTCCTCAGCTGCTTTTTAGTCTATGCCATTGGCAGCTATGCGGTGTTGGATCCGATGATCACCCTGTGGCTGGCGGCGGCGATGTGCAGTTTCTGGCTGGCGGTTGAAGCGAAGAGCACCGGTAAAAAAGTGCTGGCCTGGATATTGCTGGGACTGGCCTGCGGCATGGGCTTTATGACCAAAGGTTTTCTGGCGCTGGCGGTTCCGGTGATTGGCGTTCTGCCGTGGGTGATTCAGCAAAAGCGCTGGAAAGAGCTGCTGCTGTTCGGACCGCTGGCGATACTTAGTGCGCTGCTGATTACCCTGCCGTGGGCACTGGCGATAGCCCGGCGCGAGCCTGATTTCTGGCACTATTTCTTCTGGGTCGAACATATTCAGCGTTTTGCCGAGGACAATGCGCAGCATAAAGCGCCATTCTGGTATTACTTGCCGGTACTGCTGGCCGGAACACTGCCGTGGCTGGCGCTGCTACCCGGCGCGCTGCGGCGCAGCTGGCAGCAGCGGCAGCAAGATAGCGGCAGCCTCTATTTACTGGGATGGTTTATTATGCCGCTGCTGTTTTTCAGCGTAGCAAAAGGCAAGTTGCCAACCTATATTCTGCCCTGCTTTGCGCCGCTGGCGATTTTAATGGCGCGCCATGCAATGCAGCTGGTTGCCACGGGTAGCGCGGTACTGCGCACCAATGGCTGGATTAATATGCTGTTTGGCCTGATCTGCGCGCTGGTGGTGCTGTTGGTGCTGGCCCCGTGGAGCGTTACGCGGCATCCACTGTACGCCACCAGTGAACTACTGAAGGTAATACTGGCCGCCAGTGCTTTTGTATTCTGGGCACTGGTGGGGGCGTTCACGCTGAAAAACCCTGAGCGACGCTGGCCGGCAGCGGTACTTTGTCCTCTGGGGATTGCACTGCTGGTCGGTGCAGTGATTCCGCAACAGGTTGAGGATTCGAAGCAGCCGCAGGCCTTTATTCAAGCCGTACGTCAGAATATCAGCGACAGCCGCTTTATTCTGGCTGACAGTCCCGGCGTGGCTGCGGGCATTGCCTGGGAACTGAAGCGCAGTGATATCGATTTCTTTGAGGAAGCCGGAGAACTGAAATATGGCCTGCAGTATGCGGATGCGCGCCACCGTCTGGTCGATGGCCCCGAATTCGCTGACTGGCTGGCAATTCATCGCCGTCAGGGAAAAGTCTCGTTGATCTTGTTACTGGCAAGAGGTGAAGACGAAACCAGTAATACGCTGCCTGCGGCTGACTATATTTATCAACAAGGGCGATTCATCTTGTATCAATATAATCAGCAACCATGAATATCCTGCTGATTGCCATTGCCAGCCTGCTCAGTTGTGCAGGCCAGCTTTGTCAGAAACAGGCCACTCACCGCCGCGGCGTGGTGCGATATAAACGGCATATGCTGTTATGGCTGGGCCTCAGTGTGCTGCTGCTGGGTAGCGCAATGCTGGTGTGGCTGTGGGTATTACAGCAGGTGCCGGTTAGCGTCGCCTATCCGATGCTTAGCCTGAATTTTATTGTTATCGCCCTTGCCGCGCGCTGGTTGTGGCAGGAGCGCATCAGCCTGCGTCACGCCCTGGGGATTATGCTGATTGTCGCCGGAGTAATGGTCTTGGGAATTTACGCATGATTGGCTATCTGTGGGCGGCACTCAGTATTTTGTTGGTGAGCGCAGCACAGCTCAGTATGAAATGGGCGATGCTGAATTTGCCGCCCGCCAGCGACCTGCAGGCGTTTTTTTACGCCTTACTGGCCGTCACCCCCGGGGCAATTGCGCTGCTCGCCGGGCTGAGCGCCTATGGATTCTCAATGTTGTGCTGGGTGGTGGCGCTGCACTATATCAGCCTGAGCCGCGCCTATCCGCTGCTCAGTCTGAGTTATATTCTGGTGTGGTTAGCCGCGCTGTTTTTACCTGGTCTGAATGAACCTTTTTACTGGGGGACGCTGGGCGGTGTGGTGTTGATTGTCAGCGGCCTGCTGGTGATCTGCTGGCCTGAGCGCGGTCGGAAAACGGAATAACCGACTCACGTAACATCAGTTTGCCTCTGAACGGCGTCTGCGGAACATTTGCTTTGCCGTCGAGTAAGTTGAGCAGCCGGTTCAGCGTCTCTTTGATCATCTCCGCCACCGGCACATGCACGGTAGTTAAAGTCGGAATAAAGAACGAAGCGGTTGGCGTATCGTCGAAACCCAGCAGGGAAATCTGCTGCGGTACGCTGATTCCCGCCTGGTGAAAGGCTCTGGCAGCGCCAATCGCCATATCGTCATTACCGGCAACCAGAGCCGAAAAGTCGACGCCGCGCGCCAGCAACTGCTGTGCGGCCAGTCTTCCACTCTCGGGCGTCCATGCTCCCTCGATCACTCGCGCCGCTTCAAACTCAATATTGTGTGCTGCCAGCGCCTGCTGATAACCGGCATAGCGGCTTTCGCTGGTTGGTGAACCGCTGATGCCGCGAATAAAGGCGATCTGACGGTGGCCCTGTATAATCAGATGGCTGACCGCCTCCAGGCTATCCTGTTGATGCGCGGCAAACACACAGTTATCCGGGTGGCGGCTGAGCTGGCGGTTAACCACCATGATCGGCTGCGGATGCTGTTCAATAATCGCATCCAGCTCCGCCGGATTGAGAAAGCGCGGATAGATAATGATTGCGTCACAGCGCAGATCGAGTAAAAACTGGATCGCCTGACGTTCCTCTTCCGCGCTGTGCTTACCATCGGCCAGAATCAGCTGACGACCATGCTGCTCAGTCAGCGTGGCGGTTTGAAACAGCAGTTCGCTGAAGTAGGGGCCATGGTACAGCGTGTTGGTTACCACCAGACCGATACTTTGCGATTTACGCGTCGCCAGATTACGCGCCAGCAGATTGGGCCGATAGCCGGTCTCTTCAATCGCCTTAAATACCCGATCCCTGGTGGTTTTGCTGACATAGCTATTGCCGGCAAGCACGCGTGAAACCGTCGCCTTAGAGACGCCAGCCTTTTTCGCCACATCTAGCATCGTCGTCATACTGGATTCCTGAACATGAAAACTCCGGGCGCAGTTTAACGTATTGCGATTTTATCTGCAGCAGCTAACGTTGCGGCGCAATAATACGGTTAATTTTGCAGGCGGTTATGCTCGTGGTTTAATAATGTCTGAAACAAGTAATAGTTCGAAATTAAAATATATTCAATTATTATTTTATTGCGTTTTTTATAAGCTTTGCTGCCCACTGCGATCCGAATCACAAAATGTGAAAAGTAATATGAAACCGGTTGCAGATTGTTGCTTGATTTGTCTAAATCAGGTTAAACAACAGGCGGGAGATAGCGATGAAAAAAATTTTACTGTGCTGTGCCGGCGGGATGTCTACCAGTATGCTGGTGCAAAGAATGGAAAAAGAAGCGAAAGAACAAGGGATTGACGTAGAGTTACTGGCGGTTGGCTTTGATGACTTTGCCAGCCAGATTGATGCATGGGACTGCTGCCTGTTGGGGCCGCAAATAAAATATAAATTAGCGGATTTTCAGGCGATTGCTGCGGAGAAGCATAAGCCGGTGGCGGTCATTAATACCATGGATTACGGTATGATGAACGGTAAAAAGGTATTGAATGATGCACTGGCGTTGATCACCCCACGCGGAGAATAATAATGGGCGCATTCAGTGAATCATTATTTGGCATTATTGAAAATCGTATCAGTCCGGTAGCGGCACGGTTGTCAAATCAACGACACGTAACGGCAATTAAAGACGGATTTATTTCGTCGATGCCGTTTCTGATTGTCGGCTCTTTTATGCTGCTGTTTGCCCATCCGCCTTTTAGCGCCGACAGCCAGTGGGCGATTGCCAAGTGGTGGCTGGGGATGGTGGCCAGCTATTCTGAGCAAATCATGATGCCGTTCAATATGACCATGGGCATTATGGCGGTGTATATCGCCGCGGCTATCTCTTATAACCTGGCGCTAAGCTATAAAATGAATGGTTTTATGGCTGCCTGCCTGTCACTGATGTCATTTCTGGTCGTGGCCGCACCGCACACCAATGGCGCACTGCCGGTCGGATCGTTGGGCGGCGAGGGTATTTTTACCGCTATTCTGGTGGCGCTTTACAGCACTGAATTAATGCACTTCCTGCAAAAACATAATATTGGCATCAAATTGCCGGAGCAGGTGCCACCGAAGATCCGCCAGTCGTTCGATCTGCTGATTCCGATTCTGGCTATCTTTCTGACGCTGTTCCCGCTAAGCCTGTTTATTCAGCATGAATTTGGCATGCTGCTGCCACAGGCGATTATGGCAATCTTTGCGCCGATTATCTCGGCCTCGGACTCGCTGCCGGCGGTTCTGATTGCGGTGTTGCTTTGCCATTTGCTGTGGTTCGCTGGTATTCATGGCGCGGTGATTGTCGGCGGTATCTTGCAGGCGTTCTGGCTGACCAATCTCGGCATCAATCAGCAGGAGCTGAATGCCGGTCAACCGATTACCCAAATCTTTATCGAGCCGTTCTGGCAGTTCTTTATTGTGGTCGGCGGTTCCGGCTCCACCATGGGTCTGGTATTCCTCTATTTGCGCAGCCGCGCACCGCACCTGCGCTCGATTGGTAAGCTGGGGCTGGTGCCGAGCATGTTTAATATCAACGAGCCGATTATTTTTGGTTCGCCGGTGGTGATGAACCCGTTGCTGTTTATTCCCTTTGTCACCGCGCCGCTGGTCAATGCCATCATTGCCTGGGTCGCCACGCGAACCGATTTAGTTAACCACGTTATTTCGCTGGCACCCTGGACCACGCCGGGGCCGATAGGTGCTGCCTGGTCAACCGGCTGGGATTATCGCGCGATAATTCTGGTGGCAGTACTGATTGGCGTATCGACCCTGATTTATTACCCGTTCTTCAAAATGTATGAGCGCCAGCTGCTGGCCCAAGCCGAAGCGGAAGAGAAACAGAATTTACAAACTGCGGAGAGCCATTAATGGAACTTGATGAAACCACGGTAATGGAGCTGATTATTCATGCCGGTGAAGCGCGCTCGTTATCGATGGAAGCGCTACGCGCAGCACGGAAACACGACTGGGCTACAGCCGATCAACATCTGACGGCGGCCTCGGCGGCGGCGCGTGAAGCGCATAAGATCCAGACCGCGCTGATCGGGGCTGATGAAGGCTGCGGCAAGATCCCGGTGAATTTAATTCTGGTTCATGCGCAGGATCATCTAATGAACGCCATGCTGTGTCGCGAGCTGGCAGAAGAGATTATCGTGCTGCACCGTGAAATTGCCGCACTTAAATCTGCTTAATTTCAGGAGAGTTAAACGATGAAACATCAGCAGTTAACCCCGTTTCCTGAAGGATTTTTATGGGGAGCATCGACCTCAGCTTATCAGGTTGAAGGCGCATGGAATGAAGACGGTAAAGGGCCATCGGTGATCGATAAAGCCCGTTTTAGCGACAGCATTACCGATTTTACCGTGACCAGCGATCACTATCATCGTTTTCAGCAGGATGTGGCACTGTTTGCCGAGCTTGGGCTGAAAACCTATCGCTTTTCAATTGCCTGGAGCCGCCTGTTTCCACAGGGCAGCGGTGAGCTGAATGCTGAAGGCGCGGCGTTTTACCATCGGCTGATCGATGCACTGCGTCAGCATGATATTGAACCGCTGGTCACGCTGTACCATTTTGATCTGCCGTGGGCGCTGCAGGAAAAGGGCGGCTGGTCCGATCCGGCGACCATTGACGCCTTCGAGCATTTCGCCAAAACCGCGTTTGAATTATATGGCGATCGCGTCAATTACTGGCTGACGATCAACGAACAGAACATGATGATCCTGAAAGGGGATGTCATCGGCACGCTGCCACCGGGCACGCCAGACCCACAAAAAACGCTGTATCAGCAGAATCACCATATGATGCTGGCGCAGGCCAAAGCGATGATTGCCTGTCACCAGATGCTGCCGCAGGCGAAAATTGGCCCGGCACCGAATATTTCCTGCGTTTATCCGGCCAGCCCGCGTCCGGAAGATGTGCTGGCGGCCAATAATTTCACGTCGATACGTAACTGGCTGTATCTCGATCTGGCCTGTTATGGACGCTATAACGCCGTGGCCTGGAGCTTTATGGCGGAGAAGGGCTATCTGCCGACCATTACCGACGCCGAGATGGCTATTCTGCGCGCCGGGAAACCGGACTTTATCGCCTTTAACTATTATGCCTCAGCCACGGTGGGAGCCGGGCTGCCAGCAGACAGCGACGAAGATGCCGCTGCTCAGTTAGTCGATCAGCAGCTGGCGGGCATCGATGAAACCGTGTATGTCGGTACCGAAAACCGTTATCTGAAGAAAAATCAGTTTAACTGGTATATCGATCCGGTAGGTTTTCGCATTACCGCTCGTGAAATTTACGATCGTTATCATCTGCCACTGATTGTGACGGAAAATGGCCTCGGTGCATTTGACGAGCTGGCTGCGGGCAATAAAATCCATGACGACTACCGGATTGCCTATCTCAGTGAACATATTCAGCAGCTGCAGCTGGCGATCTCCGATGGCGTCGATCTGTTTGGCTACTGCCCGTGGTCGGCCATCGATCTGGTCAGTACGCATCAGGGCATTCGCAAACGTTATGGCTTTATTTACGTTAATCGCGACGAACATGATCTGAAAGATTTAGCGCGCTTTAAGAAGAAAAGTTTTGCCTGGTATCAACGCGTAATCCGCAGCAACGGGCAGAATCTTGATAGCGCAGTGGATTATTAACCACGCTGGCCGTGCGCCAGCGAATTTATCTGTTTTTAAAAAGGATATGACATGTCTGAACAACAATTACCGAAAGACTTTCTGTGGGGCGGCGCGGTAGCGGCGCATCAGGTTGAAGGTGGTTGGGATCAAGGTGGCAAGGGCGTCAGTATTTGTGATGTTCTTTCCGGCGGCGCACACGGTGTTGATCGGGTGATTACTGACGGCGTTCAGCCAGGCTATAGCTATCCAAATCACCAGGCGGTCGATTTTTACTCGAACTATAAGCAGGATATCGCGCTGTTCGCTGAAATGGGGTTTAAGTGTTTTCGTACCTCAATTGCCTGGACGCGTATTTTTCCCAATGGCGACGAGCAACAGCCGAATGAGGCTGGATTACAGTTTTACGACGACCTGTTTGATGAGCTGCTGAAGCATAATATTGAGCCGGTAATTACGCTGTCGCATTTTGAGATGCCGTATCACCTGGTGAAAGAGTATGGCGGCTGGCTGAACCGCAAAGTGGTTGATTTCTTTGTGCGCTACAGCGAAGTGGTGATGAAGCGTTATCAGTCAAAAGTGAAATACTGGATGACGTTTAACGAAATCAATAATCAGCGTAACTGGCAGTATCCGCTGTTTGGCTACTGCTGTTCCGGCGTGGTGTTTACCGACCAGCCAAATCCTGAGCTGGCGATGTATCAGACGCTGCATCACCAGTTTGTTGCCAGTGCCAAAGTGGTCAAACTGGGTCATCAGATCAATCCTGAGTTTAAAATTGGCTGCATGCTGGCGCTGGTGCCGCTTTATCCGTGGTCCTGCAATCCGGATGATGTGATGTTTGCTCAGGAAGCGATGCGTGAGCGTCATTTGTTCGGCGACGTTCAGCTGCGCGGTTATTATCCGTCTTATATCCTCAGTGAGTGGGCGCGTAAAGGCTACCAGATTGAGATGGAGGCGGACGATCGTCAAATCCTCAGCGAAGGCTGCGCTGACTATCTCGGTTTCAGCTACTACATGAGTAACGCGGTGCAGTATGCGGCGAAAGATAACGCCAGTGGCGATGCGATTGCCGGTTTTAATGGCAGCGTGAAGAATCCACACGTTAAGGCGTCAGAGTGGGGCTGGCAGATTGACCCGGTTGGCCTGCGTTATACTCTGAATGCATTCTATGAGCGCTATCAGAAGCCGATGTTTATTGTGGAAAATGGTTTTGGCGCGGTGGATCGCGTTGAGGCCGACGGCAGCATCAACGATGATTACCGCATCGCTTATTTACAGGCGCATATTGAGCAGATGAAAAAAGCGGTGACTGAAGACGGTGTCGATTTGATGGGTTATACGCCGTGGGGCTGCATCGACTGCGTCTCCTTTACCACCGGGCAGTACAGCAAGCGCTACGGCTTTATTTATGTCGATAAACATGATGACGGTACGGGCACGCTGGCACGTTCCCGCAAGAAAAGTTTCGACTGGTATAAAGCAGTGATCGCCAGCAACGGCCAGCAACTGTGATTTAACCTCTGAGCCTGCGGCAAATCTTTGACTTGGGCGGCGAGAACGGCTCTCCTGGATTGTAGGGGAGCCGTTTTCAGCTCCCGCCCTGAAGCGATGTCGGGTGCAAAACCCCGGTTCGGGCGGTGAGAACGCCGCTGCTACGGGTAGGCCTGCTGCAGCATCCAGTACTGTTGCTCGCGTGAATAGTCAACCAGCGAGTTTTTACTGTTGGAGCGCGCCAGAATCCACTGCCGTTCCTCTTCACTTAACGGCTGTGGCGTTTGCCAGAATGGCGTTATCGCCTGAGCTTTGATCCACTCCGCCAGCAGGAGTGCCGGGCTGTCACTGACTTTATCAAACAGTTTGCTCGCCAGTTCTGTCATCAGTTGCTGCTGCTGTGGATGTTGACTGTTATGTAGCAGCGTCAGAAATGGCAATAGCAGGCGACCGCAGACTTCACCGTGATGATAATCCTTAATGGCTCCCAACTCACCGGCAATGCCATGAATTACGCCGAGTCCCGCCATACTCAGGCTCAGTCCGCCGAGCCACGAAGCCATCATCATCTGCTCACGTGCATCGTCACCCAGGCGATCGTCGCGATTAAGTGCCGGCCAGCCGTTGATAAACGCCTGCATACCGCTGATGGCGGTCTGGCGGCTAAACGCATTTCCTTTGGCCGACAGATAAGCTTCAAATAAATGGGTGAAGGCATCAATCGCGCAGCAGGCCAGTACCTGGTCCGGTGCACCTTTCAGCAGCAGCGGATCAAGAATCGCAACCTGCGGCACAAAATTGGGGTGGCGTAGCGAGGCTTTTACTTTGATCGTCGCTTTATCGGTCACCACCGCATTTTGCGTCACTTCACTGCCGGTGCCGGCAGTGGTCGGGATGGCAATCAACGGCAGCGTATTTGCACTAAGTTTGCTGTCGCCGACTTTTTCCAGATAGCGCAAAGTCGGTAGCGGATGTTCACTCAGTGCGGCAAAGGCTTTGGCGGCATCCAGTACGCTGCCGCCGCCAATCGCGACGACCCGTGACACCTTGCCGCGCCAGCGCGCGACCCAGCAATCAATCTCATCAGGTGAGGCTTCATGGCTGACGATTTCATGGCCGAGCAGTAACCCATCCAGTGGTTGCTTAATGCGGGCGTAAGCCGCGCCCTGCAAAAAGGAGCGTCCGCAAAACAACAGGGTAGGCAGTGGGGAAGCCTCAAGCAGCGGTATTAGCTCTCGCAGACTTCCGTTACCGAAAAAGGTCTGCCGGTTGGAAATCATCTGACTGATATTCATCGGTTCTCTCAACTTTTTCTTATCACAGGTAAGCCGACAGTTTACCTGTGATGGCCAGGCCGGGAATGAAAAATCGGTTAATGACCTTATTTCAAAACTTTGATCATGCTCCCAAAATGGTAATTCAGCCTGCGTCAGGGATTACTGTGAGCGGATGTTACCGCTAACATGTTATCGGTAACAGGCCGGATGCGCCTGATGTATGACCTGAAAATCCACCCAATCCTGCCTGATACGGTCAGGCCGGAGATTGGGAATAATGATAAATATGCGGCTATCAACCTGCTGATAATCTGCATGCACCGGAGAAGAATTTATGCCATTAGTCATCGTTGCGATCGGGGTAGCATTACTGCTGCTGCTGATGATTCGCTTCAAACTGAATGGATTTATCGCGCTGATTCTGGTCGCCCTGGCGGTCGGTATTATGCAGGGTATGCCCGTTGATAAAGTGATCGGCTCAATTAAAGCCGGCGTTGGTGGCACCTTAGGGAGCCTGGCGCTGATTATGGGCTTCGGTGCCATGCTGGGTAAGCTGCTGGCAGATTGCGGTGGCGCTCAGCGTATTGCCACCACGCTGATCGATAAGTTTGGTGAAAAACATATTCAGTGGGCGGTGGTACTGACCGGTTTTACCGTTGGTTTCGCGCTGTTTTATGAGGTGGGCTTTGTCCTGCTGCTACCGCTGGTGTTCTCCATCGCCGCTTCTGCCCGCGTGCCGTTACTGTATGTCGGTGTACCGATGGCAGCTGCGCTGTCTGTCACTCACGGTTTTCTGCCACCGCATCCTGGCCCAACCGCGATTGCCACGCTGTTTAACGCCGATATGGGTAAAACCCTGCTGTTTGGCACCCTGCTGGCTATTCCGACGGTAATACTGGCCGGCCCGGTTTATGCGCGCTTCCTGAAAGGTATCGATAAACCGATTCCAAAAGGGCTGTATAACCCGAAAACCTTTACCGAAGCGGAGATGCCTGGCTTTGGCGTCAGCGTCTGGACTTCACTGGTGCCGGTGATTCTGATGGCACTGCGTGCGGTGGCTGAAATGGTGCTGCCAAAAGGCCATGTGATTCTGCCTTACGCCGAGTTTTTAGGTGATCCGATTATGGCGACGCTGATCGCCGTGCTGATCGCTATCTTTACCTTTGGTCTCAATCGCGGTCGCAGTATCGATGAAGTGATGGGCACCATCAGTGATTCGATTAAGATCATCGCGATGATGCTGCTGATTATCGGCGGTGGCGGCGCGTTTAAACAAGTGCTGGTGGACAGTGGCGTCGACACCTACATTGCCAACATGATGCATGCCAGCAACCTGTCGCCGATTCTGATGGCATGGACGATTGCAGCGGTGCTGCGTATTGCGCTCGGTTCAGCTACCGTTGCGGCCATCACCGCCGGGGGAATTGTTGCCCCGCTGATTATTACCAGTGGCGCCAGCCCGGAGCTGATGGTGATTGCGGTCGGTTCCGGTAGCGTGATTTTCTCTCACGTTAATGACCCAGGTTTCTGGCTGTTTAAGGAGTACTTTAATCTGACGATTGGCGAGACTATTCGTTCATGGTCAGTGCTGGAAACGATTATTTCGGTGTGTGGACTGGTGGGCTGTCTGCTGCTGTCGAATGTGATTTAATCGGCCGTTCAACTGTTAGCCGTGTCGTCAGTTAATTGCCAGACGCCGCCCCTGAGACAGAAATAACACCGGGGCGGCGTTTTTTCATTTTAGCTTAAATCATGCAGATCCAAATCCAGCGCTGGCGTCAGATTGATCTCGCTAAATATCACGCTCAGACCCGCGCGCTCCGGAGTGCAGCACATTACGCCAATGCGGTAGTGGCTGGCTTGCGGGAAGCGGCATAACCTCAGTAGCGGCCAGCTGATGCCATCCGCAGAATATTGCAGCCGCAAACAGCCATTTTTTAAAGTGATTCGCATCCAGAACTGTGCGGCATCAGCGGGAAACACCCCGGTTGCCCAGTCAGAGTGCCCAACAGTTAATACGCTGCCCATCATCGGTTGGCCATCGCTAAATTCAATGCCGGATTTAAGCCACTGCTGTTCATCAATGGCGATCATAATTCCAGCCTGATCGTATAGTGCGGAGAACTCCGCATTGACCTTAACCTGAAAGGTAAAATCCTCGCTAACCTCACGGTAATAAAAGTGGCCCGAGTGGCGGGTAAAGCCATACCAGGTTTCTCGCCAGAAATCACTGTTATCGGCCGTGACAACATGCAGTGAATCGTCATTAACCGACCATTGCGGCGGTTCGTTGAGCCAGTTGAAATCGTTATGCATCAGATCCTCTGTAAGCTGCAGAAAACATCCGGGCCACACTGCGGCGGCCCGAAAATAACAGGCTTAATGCGGCTGTTCAAAGCCCGCTTTCACCATTTGTTCGCGTAGCTGTCTGGTGATATCACGATTGCCACCGGTTAGCGGATAGATGACATTGTTAATCACATCATCCAGGTAGTGCTCATCAAAATCTTGCATAGTGAGAGGAGTACCGCCTTCATCATTAATCGCAATGGTGCCGCGGATATGATTGCCCACATCGCGAGCCTTTAAACTGTACCTGCCCATACGGGTATTAATCGTGCTCATCTTATCTCCTTGTTACCTGCTGATTTGAACTTATAACAAGTGAGGGCATTAAACGGCCCAGGCCAACGTGATTAAGTTTAGTTGCTCAGACAAGGAACGGCGAAGCGGCAGCAGGGAAGAGACGGCAGTCTCGTGATCGCGCTCGCAATATTCTTTTTCAGCGAGCCACAATCAGCTCCGGCGCGGCTGATGCCAGCGTTTGCTGCGCACTGGAAGGCAGTTTGCTGTCAGTGATTATCGCATCAAAATTATCCAGTGGAAGCGCCAGGAAGGTCGCAATTTTATTGTATTTTGAGCTGTCGCTCAGCAATACGCGCTTGCTGCTGACTTCGGCGACCATCCGCTTCACCATCACTTTATCTTCATCCGGCGTAAAAATGCCGCGCTGTCCCCAGCAGGACGCTGAGATAAAGGCGATATCAATTGACAGGTTTTGCAGTGCGCGCGCCGCTGCCTCGCCAACGCAGGAGCGGTTTTCACGACATAAGCTACCGCCAGTGTGAATCATCCGGCATTGGGTGGACTCAATAATAAAATTGGCGATCACAAAGTCATTGGTGACGATTAACAGATCGTCACGACCAGCCAGTTCACGCGCCAGTGCCAGCGTGGTGGTTCCGGCATCCAGATAGATACAGCTATTGCGTGGAATATGTTGTGCGGCGCTCTGGCCGATAACGAATTTTTCCTCACTGAACATGGCGGTTTTGTCCAGGTGCGAAGGCTCTGCCGCCAGTCGCTCTGTAGAGCGCACCCCGCCGGAGACTGACAGCAGTGCACCTTGCTCCTCCAGCTTCTGCACGTCACGCCGGATGGTCATATGGGAAACCCCCAGGCGCTCTGTCAGCTCATTAATGCTAATGACGCCGCGCTCTGCTATCAGCGCTAAAATTTGTTGATGACGTTGTACCGGGATCATGACTACTCCTTTCTGACAGACCCTGACCTGTTATTTTCAGTATAGCGCTGGCGTTGCGGCGTTTTTATCATTTTTTCACATTCTGGCGCATTCATTTGGCAGCCGATCAAAAATTCATCACCAGCGAGGTACATGGTATACAAATTAACTCATTGTTTTTAATCATAAGTTATTCATATACCCGCCTTGCTCTTGTTAATTAGTGTTAAAACCCGCCGTGGTGGACGTTAATAATTGTGAGATTCATCACGTGAAAGCCGCCGCAGAGTGCTTATACTTAACACAACAAAACAAATTATCACCAAAATTAACACGAGGAAGTTATGGCACAGACATCAGCATTTAACGTCGGCGTGATTGGCCTGGGTTCAATGGGCATGGGGGCGGCGCAGTCCTGCATTAAGGCTGGTCTGAATACCTTTGGCGTCGACCTCAATCCGCAGGCGCTGGAAACGCTGCGTCAAAGCGGCGCACAGGCTGCTGAAAGCAGTGCTGATGCCTTTGCCAGCCAGCTGGACGCGGTGCTGCTGCTGGTGGTCAATGCGCAGCAGGTGAAAGGCATCCTGTTTGGTGAGCGCGGCATCGCCAGCAAACTGAAAGCTGGCACGGTAGTGATGGTCTCTTCAACCATCTCCTCGCAGGATGCTCAGTTGATTGAGCAGCAGCTGGCGCAGCATCAACTGCTGATGCTGGATGCGCCGGTATCGGGTGGAGCCGCCAAAGCCGCGCTGGGCGAAATGACGGTGATGGCTTCCGGCAGCGATCGGGCCTTTGCCATCCTGCAACCGGTGCTGGATGCGGTGGCCAGCAAGGTCTATCGCATCGGCAGTGAAATAGGCCTCGGTTCTACCGTCAAAATTATCCATCAGCTGCTGGCCGGCGTGCATATTGCCGCCGGAGCGGAAGCGATGGCGCTGGCGGCGCGTGCCGGTATCCCACTGGATACCATGTATGACGTGGTAACCAATGCGGCAGGTAACTCGTGGATGTTTGAAAACCGCATGCGCCACGTGGTGGATGGCGACTACTCGCCCAAGTCTGCGGTGGATATTTTTGTAAAAGATCTGGGTCTGGTGGCGGACACCGCAAAAGCGCTGCACTTCCCATTACCGCTGGCCTCAACGGCGTTCAATATGTTTACTTCTGCCAGTAACGCCGGCTTTGGCAAGCAGGATGACAGCGCGGTAATCAAAATTTTTAGCGGCATTACGCTGCCGGAAAAGAAGGAGCAACCATAATGCGCCTGGGTGTGATTGCCGACGACTTTACCGGTGCCACGGATATCGCCAGTTTTCTGGTACAAAACGGCATGTCGACGGTACAGCTGAATGGCGTGCCGTCGGGCGATGAGCGTTTTGGCACCGACGCGATTGTGGTCAGCCTGAAATCGCGATCCTGTCCGTCAGAGCAGGCGGTCAGTGATTCACTGGCGGCGCTGCGCTGGCTGCAACAGCAGGGCTGCGAGCGCTTTTATTTCAAATATTGCTCCACCTTTGACAGCACCGCGCAGGGAAATATTGGCCCGGTCACCGATGCGCTGCTGGATGCGCTGGATGAACCGCAAACCATTATCTCACCGGCGCTACCGGTTAACGGTCGTACCGTTTATCAGGGCTACCTGTTTGTGATGGATACGCTGCTGTCCGAGTCCGGCATGCGCCATCATCCGGTGACGCCAATGACCGACAGCAACCTGATGCGTCTGATGGAAAGTCAGGCGCGAGGAAAAGCCGGGCTGATTGCCAGCGCGGTGATTGATCAGGGGCCAGAGGCAGTACAGGCGCGGCTGGCTGCGCTGAAAGCCGAAGCGGTGCGCTATGTGGTGCTGGATGCGCTGAATGAACAGCATCTGCTCACTCAGGGAGCGGCGCTGAAGGAGATGAAGCTGGTGACCGGTGGTTCCGGTCTGGCGATTGGCCTGGCGCGGCAGCTGGCTTCTGGCGGCGGCGATCGGCAACAAGCCGAAGCGGCGGGGGCACCACAGGGCGAGCGCGCGGTCGTGATTTCAGGATCCTGCTCGACGATGACCAATCGACAGGTAGCGGTCTATCGCCAGCAGGCTCCGGCTAAAGTGGTCGAGGTTGAGCGCTGCCTTGACGATTCGCAAGGTTATGCCTTGCAGCTGTCTGACTGGGTAGAGCAGAACGCCGACGGCGAGCTGGCGCCGCTGCTGTTTGCCACTTCGGATGCGCAGCAGTTGCAACAGATTCAGTCGCAGTACGGCGCTGCACGCAGTAGCGAGGCGGTAGAGCACTGTTTCGCCGCCGTCGTGCGTGAGCTGAAGGCGCGAGGTTTCCAGCGCTTTATTGTCGCGGGCGGCGAAACGTCCGGGGTGGTGGCGCAGACGCTGGGCGTCAGTGCATTTCATATCGGTCCGGCGATTTCGCCGGGAGTACCCTGGGTGCGGGATACCGGGCAGCCACTCTCGCTGGCGCTGAAGTCTGGCAACTTTGGTGATGAGAATTTCTTTGCCCGCGCACAAACGGAGTTTCCACGATGACCGAACAACAAGCTCGCGAAGAGATGGTAAAACTGGGCGCATCTTTCTTCCAGCGTGGCTATGCCACCGGTTCAGCCGGAAATCTGTCGATGCTGCTGGAGGATGGCAGCTTACTGGCGACGCCTACCGGCTCATGCCTCGGCGATCTTAATCCGGACACCCTGTCAAAAGTGACGCTGGAAGGGGAGTGGCTTTCCGGCGATAAACCGTCGAAAGAGATCAGTTTCCATCGGGCTATCTATCTGAACAAACCAGGATGTAAAGCGGTGGTGCACTTGCACAGCCTGTATCTGACCGCGCTGTCATGCCTGCAAGGGCTGGACAGTAAAAACTGCATTAAACCCTTTACGCCTTATGTGGTAATGCGCGTCGGTGATGTGCCGGTCGTGCCTTATTATCGCCCGGGCGATGCACGCCTCGGTGAGGATTTGGCCGAGCTGGCGCCGCACTACAACGCGTTTCTGCTGGCTAATCACGGACCGGTGGTTGTTGGCAAAAGTCTGCGTGAAGCGGCAGACAATACTGAAGAGCTGGAAGAGACCGCTCGTTTGATTTTCACCCTCGGCGATCGACCGATTCGTTATCTCAGCGATGATGAAGTGGCAGAGTTAAGGAGTTAATTATGCCAAAGTTTGCAGCCAATTTATCGACCATGTTTACCGAACTGCCGTTTCTCGAACGGTTTGATGCTGCGGCGGCAGCAGGATTTCAGGCGGTCGAGTTTCTGTTTCCCTATGACTATCCGGCTGAGGTACTAAAAAGTCGACTGCAACAAAATCAGTTGCAACTGGTGCTGTTTAATACCGCGCCAGGTAATGTGACAGCGGGTGAGTGGGGTGTGGCGGCCATTCCCGGACGTGAGCAGCAGGCGCAGCGTGATATCGACAATGCGCTGGAGTATGCCATTGCGCTTAACTGCCCGCAGGTGCATGTGATGGCGGCGACGCTGCCGGAAGGGGCCGATCGTGAAGCATACTGCCAGGCGTTTATTAACAATATGCGTTACGCCGCCGAGCGTTTCGCTCCACACAATATTCGCCTGCTGATTGAGGCGCTGAATCCAGTGACCAAGCCACATTATCTCTATGCCAGTCAGTATCAGACACTGGAGATGGTGAAACGCATTGACCGTGACAACGTGTTTACCCAACTCGATTTGTTCCATGCGCAACTGGTCGACGGCAACCTGAGCCATTTAATCCGTCAGTACGCCGGATGCTATCAGCATATTCAGATCGCCTCGGCTCCGGATCGTCATGAACCGGATGAAGGCGAGATCAATTATCCGTGGCTGTTTCAGTTGCTGGATGAGGTCGGGTATTCCGGCTGGATTGGCTGCGAGTATTTTCCGCGTGGCGCGACGCTTGATGGACTTGGCTGGTTTGCCAACTGGCGTTCGCTGAAATAACGGCTGAAATCGTTATTGTGCCGGGCGCGCTGCCTCCGGCAGCAGACTTACTGTGCCAAAATTCTGTTATACACCTGGGAAGTATTAATTAAAACAAAGCCTTAAACATAATAACGCCCCACAATGAGGTTTTTACTATGTCTACCACCCTACTGTTAACCATTGCTGTTGTCAGCGTTATTTTGTTGCTGGTACTGGTAATAAAAGCGAAAGTTCATCCGTTTGTTGCTTTATTAATTTCCAGTCTGTTTGTCGCCATCAGTACCGGTATTCCGGCTAAACATATCATGGAAGTGATTATGTCTGGCATGGGCGGTTTGCTGGGGCATATCTCGATTATTATTGTGCTGGGTGCAATGCTGGGAGCGATTATTGAAGCCTCCGGCGGCGCAGACTCTCTGGCCGCGCGTTTTACCCGTAATATGGGGATAAAACGCTCGGTGGCGGCATTGACGCTGGTGGCGTTTATTCTCGGTCTGCCGGTATTTTTTGAAGTCGGCTTTATTATTGTTGTTCCGCTAATTTATGGTTTTGCCAAAGTCGCACGCGTCTCACCGTTAAAATATGGTTTGCCGATGGCAGGCGTAATGTTACTGGTGCACGTTTCGATTCCGACGCATCCCGGTGCGGCAGCAGCGGCAGGATTACTGAATGCGGATATTGGCTGGGTAATGATGCTGGGAATTGCCATCTCGATACCGGCGGCAATATTTGGTTATTACGTGGCAAAGCTGATGAACCGTAAAAATTATCATTTGTCGGTCGAAGTGCTGGAGCAGCTACAGCTGGCGGACAAGGATAAAAAGTCGCATGCTGAGGCTCAGCCACCGGGGGCGTTGCTGATCTCGGCGCTGATTGTGATTCCGGTATTACTGATTATGCTCGGTACGTTACTGACGCCGTGGTTGCCAGAAACCGGCGTGTTACACGGTGTGGTTGCGCTGATCAGCACGCCTGCAATTGCTCTGCTTATTGCCTTGCTGCTGGCGGCGTGGTTACTTGGTCTTCGGGGGGGATGGGGTAAAGATAAACTGGATACCGTGGTGACCAGCGCGATTCCTGGCGCGGCTGGCGTGCTACTGGTGGCTGGTGCCGGCGGCGCGTTTGGCAAAGTGCTGGTTGAGTCAGGAGTGGGCAAGGCGCTGGCTTTACTACTGGAGAGTATTCATCTGCCGATTATACCGGCGGCATTTGTGCTGTCGCTGGCGCTGCGCGCCTCGCAAGGCTCGGCGACGGTGGCTATCGTCACCACCTGTGGCCTGTTAGGTAGTGCAGTCGCTGACTTGCAGGGAATGCAGCTGGTGCTGGTGGCCTTATCAGCCTGCTTTGGCGCGCTCGGGTTATCACATGTCAATGATGCCGGGTTCTGGGTGGTCACACGCTATCTTGGGCTGTCAGTTGCCGATGGACTGCGCACCTGGACGGTTCTGACCACGGTCATGGGGCTGGCGGGATTCGCCTTTGTCTGGCTCGGCTGGCTGATGTTGTAAAACGAGAACACCACCCCTCACCGACGCGGATGTGGCTTTAGTGGGGGATTCGGCGGGCAAAAAAATGTCCATTTCCGACAATATCCGAATCTTCTTCTATACTTAAGTCACTACGAAACGTGGTTTTTATCTCTTTTATTGGCGAGGAAAATGGAATGAAAATTATTCTCTGGATTATCGCAATTATCTTTATCGTCGGCCTGCTGACGCTGACCGGCGTATTCAAACTGATTTTTTAATCTTGTCTGGCTGTCGCTGCGGTTTGCGGCGGCAGTCTGCTATCTCAACCTGTCTTACGCTGACCGATCAAGCATTTGATAATCGGATCCATTGGCGTCAGTGGAAGCAAATCCTTTAGGGTTAGCGGTTTGTTACAGTTCGCGCAAACTGCGCCGTGATGCTCTGTAGGATTTTCTCCTTTGGAGGTATAAACAAACTTTTTACTTCCACACGAAGTACATCTCACTTTCATGACCATTTCACTTATCCTTGTCTGCTGAGATGAGATTTATCTTATCAAAAATTAATAAGAAATCGATAAATTAAGTTTATCTAAGTTTGATACCCGTACGAAATAGATATTCGCCTGAATTTCCATAATATTTTTGGTTGCTCTGGCGTTAATCTGATAATAGCGTTGGCAATCACCGAGTTTTTTTTCGAAGATTCCATGACTTTTATCAATAAAACCTTCACATTGCTTCCCTGCGAAACTTCTGATTAACGGCGCTATTTTGAACAATCGGGCGATAATACCTGAATCATGCAGTTACATCTTGATGTAAAGAAATCATTCCATTTGAAAATCTATGAAAGTTATCGGATGTCAATGTGAAAAGAATTTATCCAGCAGTTAAAATGCGGGGCGGATATTTGGATTTTCTGCTTAGATAGCAGCGTTTGCCGCGGCCAGCTGCGCTGCTCGCCTGGCTGATTTAAACAATGTTGAAGTTTGCGCTGTTAAAATTTTAGTTCATACAAAGAATGGTAGTTACTGAAGTGAAAGCAATTAATCAATATTTCCTGCCAGTGGTTCTTTCCAGTTGCCTGTTTTCTTCGGTAGCATCTGCGGGTGAAATAATCGATCAGAGTAAGACGTTGTGGCAGACCTTTACCGACAATGTCGAAAAAACCTGGACCTCACCCGACTCTTACGACTTATATGTCCCGGCTATCACCTGGCACAACCGCTGGACGTACGATAAAGAAAAAACCGATAAGTATAACGAGCGCCCCTGGGGGGCCGGTGGCGGTATTTCTCGCTTTGACGAGCATGGAAACTGGAACGGCATCTACCTGATGGCGTTTAAAGACTCGTATAATAAGTGGGAACCGATTGGCGGCTACGGCTGGGAAAAAACCTGGCGTCCGTTCAGCGATCAGAATTTTCGCCTGGGTGCGGGTTATACCGCCGGGGTGACCGCGCGTGATAACTGGAAGTATATCCCGATTCCGGTACTGCTTCCTTTAGCATCAATAGGTTACGGCCCAGCAACTTTCCAAATGACTTATATTCCGGGAACTTACAATAACGGTAATGTTTTCTTTGCCTGGGCGCGCTTCTCTTTTTAGTTGTTTAATTGAGCGTCCGGCACGGCTAAGATGAAAAAAACTCGATATTTATCACTTTTTCTTCATGCCGGACTGGACAAAAGCGCTCGCAATTGCTGTACTAACACTCGACACAGTTTAGTGTCCATTTTTCATGTAAAGGTAATATTGATGTCTAAGATTAAAGGTAGCGTTAAGTGGTTTAATGAGTCCAAAGGATTCGGTTTCATTACTCCTGAAGATGGTAGCAAAGATGTATTCGTACACTTTTCCGCTATCCAGAGCAACGGTTTCAAAACCCTGGCTGAAGGTCAGCGTGTAGAGTTTGAAATCACTGACGGCGCTAAAGGCCCATCTGCTACTAACGTTGCTGCAATTTAAGTTAGTTATCAGACAGAATTTTAAAAACCCGCCGCTGGCGGGTTTTTTTTTACCCGTTTTCTTCCCGGTTATCGATCGTCAACAGCAGTTCCCGCTTATTCATCATCGCTCAGACTGAGGGAGTCACCATGAATATTCGCCCGGCACAATTGCAGGACAGCTTCGCGCTCAGCGCGCTGCTGGCAGAGTTAGGTTATGGCGCGACTGAAAATTTTATCGATAAACGTCTGGCGCAGTTGATTGCCGACCCCGATGAGTGCCTGCTGGTCGCGGAACATGGGCCGTCGGTGCTGGGTTTCCTGTCGCTGCATTTTATTCCTCAGCTGGCGCTGGCCGGTGATTTTGCCCGCATCAGCTACTTCTGCATTGCCGAGGGTGAGAGAAGTAAAGGGGTGGGGCAGCAGTTGTTGCAGTATGCTGAGCAACTGGCGCAGCAGCGCGGTTGCGATCGCGTTGAAGTGCACTGTAACGAACATCGCATCAAAGCCAACAGCTTTTACGCCCGTGAAGGCTATCAGGAATCACCCCGATACCATATCAAACCGCTGAGCTGACGAACGTCACTGCCCCGGGAGAATGATAATGAAAATAGCGATGGGACAGTTCGCGGTCGAGCGTGACTGGCAGCTTAACGCGGCGACCTGCATCAGGCTGATGGCAGATGCGGCAGCCGCTGAAGCCGAACTGCTGGTGTTACCGGAAGCCGTGCTGGCACGGGATAATAGCGATGCCGACTTTGTGCTGAAGGCGGCCCAACCGCTGGATGGGCCGTTTGTCAGCCAGCTGCTGGCCGCCAGCCGCAACAGCCGCCTGACCACCATGATGAGCGTGCCAGTGCCCACTGCTGATGGCCGTGCGCTGAATGTGCTGATCGCCATTCGCGCCGGTGAGGTGGTTGCGCGCTACGACAAATTACATCTGTATGATGCTTTCGCGGTGAAGGAATCAAAAAATATTACTGCCGGTGAGCAGGTGCCGGCCCTGATTGAGGTCGGCGGGATGAAGGTTGGCCTGATGACCTGCTATGACGTACGTTTTCCCGAGCTGGCGCGACGTCTGGCGATAGAGGGTGCCGAGGTTCTGGTTCTGCCGTCAGCGTGGCTCAGAGGCCCGCTGAAGGAGATGCACTGGGAGGTGCTGGTCACCGCCCGTGCGCTGGAGAATACCTGTTATCTGGTGGCGGTAGGCGAGTGTGGTCCACGCAATATCGGTAACAGCATGGTGGTTGATCCCTTAGGCGTGGCAGTGGTCAAAGCCGCAGAGGCTCCGACGCTGTTGTATGCAGAGCTGGATGCCGCTCGTATCGCTTACGCCCGCAGCGTGCTGCCGGTGCTGGAGAATCGACGTTTCGCCCGCCCGGAGCTGAAAGAGTCTTAATCTGTTACAGATTGCCATTGTATTGCCTGCACAACTGCGCGTTAATAAAGGGGACAGGTGTGTACTATGGTAAAATAAGAAGGTGTTATGGAAGGTATCAGTATTGCTAAACTGCTGATTATCGGTGCATTGATCGTTCTGCTGTTCGGCACCAATAAGTTACGTTCGCTCGGCGGTGACCTTGGATCGGCGATTAAGGGCTTTAAAAAAGCCATGAGTGATGACGATACATCAGCGAAAAAAACTGCTGCTGAAGAGACTGCGCCGGATCGTGTGGTGCATAAAGACTGAGGGGTTGTTACGTAAATGTAACTACAGATTACAGTGCTTCAGATAAAAAAGAACCGGTAGTCCGCAGGCAGCCGGTTCTTTTTTTTGATTACCGCCATTAATAAGGGAGCCGAAATAGCTCCCCTGGGATGTCAGGAATCCACTCCGCAGCGGCGGTTATTTCACTTCCAGACCTTTCGCCTGCATATCGGCATGATAAGAAGAACGAACAAAAGGTCCGCAGGCGGCGTGGGTAAAGCCCATCGCCAGCGCTTCTTCTTTCATTTCGTCGAACTCAGCCGGGCTGACATAGCGCTGTACCGGTAAATGGTGACGGCTTGGCTGTAAATACTGGCCGAGCGTCAGCATGGTAACGCCATGGCGACGCAGATCGCGCATAACCTCAACGATTTCGGCGTTGGTTTCACCCAGACCCACCATCAGACCTGATTTGGTCGGAATCTCCGGGTGCGCTTCTTTAAAGCGCTCCAGCAGTTTCAGTGACCATTCATAGTTGGCTCCCGGGCGCACCTGGCGATAAACACGCGGAACGTTTTCCAGGTTGTGGTTAAACACATCTGGCGGCGTGGCATTGAGAATATCCAGTGCGCGATCCATACGTCCGCGGAAGTCCGGCACCAGCGTTTCAATTTTTATCGTCGGGCTTTTTTCGCGGATAGCCGCGATGCAGTCGGCAAAATGCTGAGCGCCGCCGTCACGTAAATCATCACGGTCCACTGAAGTGATAACCACATAGCGTAGCGCCATATCGGCGATAGTTTGCGCCAGTTTACCCGGTTCGTTGGCATCCGGCGTCATTGGTCGGCCGTGCGCCACGTCGCAGAACGGACAGCGGCGGGTACAAATCGCACCCAAAATCATAAAGGTTGCGGTGCCGTGGTTAAAACACTCTGCAAGGTTAGGGCAGGAGGCTTCTTCACAGACGGAATGCAGACCGTTTTTACGCATTGCGGCTTTGATACCCTGAATACGTGTGGAGTCAGCAGGCAGTTTGATTTTCATCCACTCTGGCTTTCTTAAGATCTCCGGCCGCTCAGTTATCACGGTTTTTACCGGGATCAGTGCCATTTTGTCTGCGTCGCGATACTTAACGCCGCGTTCCATCTGAATAGGTTTACTCATAAGCTTGCAGGTTCCAATTTGGATTGCGTTCTGAAAGAGGCATAAAACTCAGTGAGTCGTACTCAATTTTCAACTTTATTTGATAAAAGCGCAAAAATTATATCATCTCACCGCCCGACAATCAGCCCGGTTACAGGTGAAAACGTTGCAGAATTGTAAAGCAGCGCGCACAGCAGTGGAACATCAAAGATTCAACTCTTGCGGATCGCGATATTCTGAGGTGTTTATCGCCAGCAGCGCCATAAATTTTTCGATTAATACCGGCTGCACGTCCGACAGTGTCACCCCAGGCTGCCAGGCGCTCAGCTGGGTCATCTCCAGTCCGGCATAGCCGCAGGGGTTTATCCGCAGAAACGGCGTTAAATCCATATTGATATTCAGCGCCAGCCCGTGAAATGAACAGCCCTGACGAATGCGCAGGCCAAGGGAACAGATTTTTTTGCCGTCAACGTAGACGCCAGGTGCATCCGCACGCGCATTGGCGCTGACGCCAAAATGTGCCAGCGTATCGACCACCGTCTGTTCAATGGCGCTGACTAACTGGCGAACGCCAATTTTGCGCCGCTTCAGATCGATCAACACATACATCACCTGCTGACCTGGGCCGTGATAAGTCACCTGGCCACCACGGTCACTCTGCACCACCGGAATATCACCGGTCATCAGCAGATGTTCAGCTTTACCAGCCTGACCCTGAGTGAAAACCGCAGGGTGCTCAACCAGCCAGAGTTCATCGGCGGTAGCGTCGGTACGTTGGTCGGTAAACTGATGCATAGCTTGCGAAACGGGCTCCCACTGACGCAGGCCCAGTTGGCGTATGATGAGGCTGTCCTGATACAAAACGAGTGTCCGGCAGGAAAAGAGAAGGGCAGTATAACGTTGCTAAAGGGCGAGAGCTACCCGCCCTTTAACGCAGGATGCGCTTACAGCACCATGCGCACGATTTCGATGTTGCCTAACTCTTCATACAGCGTTTCGATCTGCTCGATATGCGTGGCGTTAATAGTGATCGACACCGAGTGGTAGTTACCTTTGCTGCTCGGTTTGACTTCCGGGGTGTAATCACCAGGCGCATGACGCTGAACCACTTCGACTACTTGATCGACCAGTCCTTCGTGCGCCAGGCCCATAACTTTAAACGGGAAGCTGCAAGGAAATTCAAGTAATTCTTTCAGATTGGTTTTCATAGATGCTCCGGTGCACTAAAACGTGGGCTCCCAGAATAACGGGAGTTTCTTAATGGGTATTATATGGGGTTTCAGAAGGAAATAATCAAGGTAGAAATGCAAAGTTGCCAGGACCGTGGGGAATGACGGCTGGCTGCGGTGAGCCAGACCGGGATCACTATTGCGGGCAGCGCGATGGCTACCCGCAGCAACAAATTAACCGAACCAGTGGTGGAACATCAGTTTGATGTAGTCAACGATACGGCCAAAGAAGTTACCTTCCTGGACTTCTTTCAGCACTACCAGTGGACGCTGATCGATGATTTTACCATCCAGCTGGAAGTTGATGCTGCCGACCACCTGGTTTTTCTGCAGCGGTGCGTGCAGTTCGGTGTTGGTCAGCACGTAGCTGGCTTTCAGGTCTTTCATCCGGCCACGAGGAATGGTCAGGTAAGCATCTTTTTCAACGCCCAACTGCACGCGATCGCTGTCGCCAAACCACACTGGCTCAGAGGCGAACTCTTTACCGGCTTTCAGTGGTGCCACGGTCTCGAAGAAACGGAAGCCCCAGGTCAGCAGCTTCTTACTTTCCGTCTCACGACCTTTATAAGTATGGCCGCCCATGACCGCTGAAATCAGGCGCATCTGGCCTTCAGTCGCCGAGGCCACCAGGTTGTAGCCTGCCGCGTTGGTATGGCCGGTTTTGATACCGTCAACTTGCAGACTGGTGTCCCACAGCAGTCCGTTACGGTTCATCTGGCGAATGTTGTTAAAGGTAAACTCTTTCTCTTTATAAACCGCGTACTCTTCCGGCACATCACGGATCAGCGCCTGGCCAATCAGCGCCATGTCGCGCGCCGAGCTGTACTGGCCTTCAGCGTCCAGGCCATGAACGGTCTGGAAATGGGTATTTTGCAGGCCCAGCGCTTTTACATAGTTGTTCATCAGGCCAACAAATGCATCCTGACTGCCCGCGACGTAATCAGCCATCGCCACGCAGGCATCGTTACCGGATTGCAGTACGATACCGCGCGTCAGCTGGGAAACCGGCACGCGATCGCCAGGTTTCAGGAACATCAGTGAGGAGCCTTTAAACACCGGATTACCGGTTGCCCAGGCGTCCTGGCCGACGGTGACGATATCATCCTGATGAATTTTTCCGGCTTTAACCGCCTGGCCGATAACATAGCTGGTCATCATTTTGGTCAGGCTGGCCGGATCGCGGCGTGCGTCGGCATTTTTTTCCGCCAGCACTTTTCCTGAGTTGTAGTCGATCAGGACATAGGCTTCAGCATCGATATCCGGCACGCCGGGAATCATAGTTTTCAGATTAACATCTTCGGCATGGGCGAAGGTGGTGATGCTGATCGCGATCAGTGAACCCACTGTCAGGCGTTTAAGAAAACGAGAAGGTGTCTGAGTGTTCATGTTTGGGACTACAACATCCGTGGAGTTAAGTTGAAAAAAGTGACCCACTATAGCAAATGCTTATTTTGCAGGCATCCGACTTTCCGCCTCACTTGTTAACAGACGTAACACGCAGGCGTCTGTAAACATAAAGCTTGTCGGCTGCCCGCAGAGATTACATTCCGCCTGGTGCGACAGTAATAAATGATTGCTGCTGTGCTTCGCTTGACAGGCGCTGCTGCAGAGCTGCCGCCTGTTGACGATCGCTGAACGGGCCTAACTGCACGCGATAAACGTTGCCGTTAGCCGAAACATTTCCAGGTACGCCAAATTGCTGGCTAAGGGATTGCACCCACTGATGCGCCCGGTTGCTGTCGCTCAGCGCGCCAACCTGCACCACAAAACCGCCGGTTGCAGTGGCTGCGGAAGAGGTTGCGGTAGCGGCAACGGCCGGAGCTGCTACCGGCGCTGGCTCACTGCCTTGCAGCACGCCTGGGCGCAGTGGCGTGGCTGCGCCAAGGAAACCGCCGCTGCGTACCGGTGCGCCTAAATTGTCATCACTGCTCAGGGTTTGGTTATCCAGCTGGCGACTGCCATCGTCCTGATTTGCTACCGGCTGCGGCTGGCTTGCGGCAGCGGCGGATGCACCACCGATTACCGTCATACCACCGGCAATATCCGGACGCGCGGGCAGGGCATAGCTCTGTTTCGCTACGGTGGTTCCCACCGTGCCGGGGCCGGAAAGCGAACCATCCGGCGCGACCTGAATAAAGTCGACGCGCACTTTGGTATTGTTAGAGATATTCAGGCGATCGCCCGCAGCGCGGGACAGATCGATAATACGTCCCGGCGTGTAAGGGCCGCGGTCGTTAACGCGCACCACAAGCTGGCGACCATTCGCCATGTTGGTCACACGGACATAGCTGGGTAGCGGCAGGGTAGGATGGGCGGCAGTCAGCCCATTGGGATCAAAGGTTTCACCGATTGCCGTCTGATTGCCGTTGGCCTCATCGCCGTACCACGCAGCCAGCCCGGTTTCACTGAAATTCGATGGATCTTTCACAATACGGTAAGTTTTACCGTTTACTGAATAATCCTGATTGGTACCGGGGTTAATCGGTTCATAGCGAGGTTCAACACCGCCAATCTCAACCACCGGGCCATTATAAGCCGGTTGCTGAGGTGCCTGTGTCTGCCGATCCGGCACGGTACATGCTGCCAGTACCAGTGATGCTGCGCCAACCCAAAGCCAATCCTTACGCATGTGAAGCCTCTTAAACGCTTTTTGACAACATTTTTCGATGAGTATGGATCGACATCACAATGCCAAATCCGGCCATAAGTACGATTAACGCAGAGCCACCATAACTAACCAGCGGCAAAGGTACGCCAACTACCGGTAAGATACCACTAACCATACCAATGTTAACAAAAACATAGACAAACAGGATCAGCATCAGTCCGCCCGCCATCACCCGACCAAAGGTGGTCTGAGCGCGTGCGGCAATCATCAGCCCACGGATGATCAGTAACAAATAGAGCCCCAGCAAAATCAGCACTCCGACCAGGCCTAACTCCTCTGCCAGTACCGCGAAAATAAAGTCGGTATGACGTTCGGGCAAGAACTCCAGCTGTGACTGGGTGCCATGCAGCCAGCCTTTACCGCGCAGTCCGCCGGAGCCAATAGCGATTTTCGACTGAATAATATGATAGCCGGCACCGAGCGGATCGCTTTCCGGGTCAAGTAGCATCATGACGCGGTCGCGCTGGTAGTCGTGCATTAAAAAGAACCACAGTATCGGAATAAAGGCGGCGACCAGCAGCACCGCAATGCCGATCAGCCGCCAGCTCATGCCGGACAGGAACAGCACAAACAGGCCGGAGGTAGCGACCAGAATCGAGGTGCCGAGGTCAGGCTGTGCCGCGACCAGTAAGGTTGGCACAAAGATCAGAATCAGCGCGATACCGGTGTTTTTCAACGTCGGCGGGCAGACATCGCGGTTGATAAAGCGCGCCACCATTAACGGCACGGCTATTTTAGCAATCTCCGAAGGCTGGAAGCGCACGATACCCAGATCCAGCCAGCGTTGCGCCCCTTTACTGATTTGACCGAAGGCATCAACGGCGATCAGTAATATCACGCAGACAATGTAGAGATAGGGAGCCCAGCCCTCATAAACGCGTGGCGGAACCTGCGCCATGACGATCATGACCACCAGCCCCATCAAAATCTGGCCGACCTTGCGCTCCATCATGCCCGGATCCTGGCCGCTGGCGCTCCACATTACAAGGGCGCTGTAAACCAGTAACCCGGTGATAATCAGCAGGAAGATCGGATCGATATGGAGTTTGGTCCAGATGCTCCTTTTTTGCGGGCTATCGTTCATGGACATGCTTTATTCACCTTCATAACCTGATGGCACCGGAGGAGCATCAGGCAGATCTGTATTGTTGTCGCCCAGCATAATGTGGTCGAGAATCTGGCGCATAATGGTTCCAACCGCCGGGCCGGCACCGCCGTTTTCCAGAATGATGCTGACGGCGACGCGTGGATTGTCATAAGGCGCAAACGCGGTCATCAGTTTGTGGTCACGCAGGCGTTCGGCAATTTTATGGGCGTTATAGACTTCATTCTCTTTCAGGCCATACACCTGAGCAGTACCGGATTTCGCCGCAATCTTATACGGCGCATTAGCAAAGCTCTTATGTGCAGTACCGTTTGGTCGGTTAGCAACGCCGTACATACCATCTTTGGCAATTTCCCAATAACCAGAATGAATATCCCCAATCGGCGGCTCGTCGACTTGTTTATAAGGCACCATCACATTATTCACGTGGGTGGCGCGCAGCAAATGGGGCACTTTGACAATGCCATCGTTAATCAGCGTCATCATCGCCTTGTTCATTTGCAGCGGCGTCGCGGTCCAGTAGCCCTGACCGATACCGACCGGAATGGTGTCACCCTGATACCACGGCTTTTTGAAGCGCTTCAGTTTCCAGTCGCGCGTTGGCATGATGCCAGCGTACTCTTCCGACAGGTCGATGCCGGTCAGATGGCCATAGCCAAACTTGCTCATCCACTCAGACAGACGATCGATACCCATATCGTAAGCCACCTGATAGAAGAAGGTATCGGCCGACTCTTCCAGCGATTTGGTTACGTTCAGGCGGCCGTGACCCCAGCGCTTCCAGTCACGATAGCGTTTTTCCGAGCCTGGCAGTTGCCACCAGCCGGGATCAAACAGACTGGTATTTTTGTTTATAACCCCGGCACTGAGTGCCGAGACCGCCACATAAGGCTTAACCGTTGATGCCGGAGGATAAGTCCCCTGTGTGGCACGGTTAATTAACGGACGGTTTTCGTCGTGCAGCAGGCGGTTGTAATCAGTACTGGAGATGCCATCGACGAACAGGTTAGGGTCATAGCTCGGCGTCGATACCAGCGCCAGCAGCTCACCGGTTCGTGGGTCAGTTACCACCACCGCCGCACGGCTACCGGTCAGCAGCGTCTCAATATACTGTTGCAGTTTCAGGTCGATGGTCAGGGTGATATCACGCCCGGCCTGTGGCGACTGTTCATGCAGCTGACGAATCACCCGGCCCCGGTTGTTAACTTCCACCTCTTCGTAGCCGGTTTTGCCATGCAGCACATCTTCATAAAAGCGTTCAACCCCGAGCTTGCCAATGTCGTGGGTGGCGGCATAGTTTGGCCACTTACCGGCTTTATCAAGGCGATCAACGTCGCGATCGTTAATTTTGGAAACATAGCCAATAACGTGGGTCAGCGCGGCGCCATAAGGATAGTAACGACGCTGATAGCCTTTGACTTCAACGCCGGGAAAACGGTACTGGTTAACGGCGAAACGGGCGACCTGCACATCGTTCAGCCCGGTTTTAACCGCAATAGAGGTAAAACGCCGTGAGCGCTTACGTTCTTTTTCAAACGCCTCGATATCCGCGTCGGTCAAATCGACCACCGGACGCAACTCTTCGAGCACCTGCTTCAGGTTATCAACCTTTTCAGGAACCAGTTCTACCTGATAAATGGTGCGGTTAAGCGCCAGCGGAACGCCGTTACGGTCATAAATAATGCCGCGGCTGGGGGCAACCGGTACCAGTTTGATACGGTTCTGATTGGAACGGGTACTGTAATCGTCGAAACGCAGAATTTGCAGATGGTACAGATTGACCACCAGCACGCTGGAGAGGATCAGAATGCCTAAAAAGGCAATTATCGCACGCCGCACAAACAGCGATTGTTCGGCGGAGTAGTCACGAAAAGAGTTGCGTTTTAATTTCATCCGCTGCTTATTCTATCCGGTTAATGCATACCCTAAATAATTGGCGTTGCCGGTATTCAGGGGCGACGCTGGCGCCGCCCACATAGCCCACGCACACTGCTATGATGGGTATATCGGTTATTCACGATGATAAGGATGATTCGCAGTAATACTCCAGGCGCGATAGAGACTCTCAGCAACCAGGACACGTACCAGCGGATGGGGTAAGGTCAGTGCTGAGAGCGACCAGCTCTGTTCGGCAGCGGCTTTACAGGCCGGTGAAAGCCCTTCCGGGCCGCCGATTAACAGGCTGACATCTCGTCCGTCTTGTTTCCAGCGTTCAAGCTGATTAGCCAACTGCGGGGTTTCCCACTTCTGGCCAGGAATATCCAGCGTAACGATGCGATTACCTTTGCCGACGGCGGCCAGCATCGACTCACCCTCTTTATCGAGGATGCGTTTGATGTCGGCATTCTTGCCACGTTTACCGGCCGGAACTTCCGTCAGTTCCAGCGGCATATCTTTGGGAAACCGGCGCAGGTATTCCATAAAGCCGGTTTGTACCCAGTCGGGCATTTTGGTGCCGACGGCAACAAGCTGCAACTTCACGCATTAACTCCAGAGTTTTTCCAGCTCGTACAGTTGACGACTCTCTTCCTGCATTACGTGCACAATCACTTCACCGAGGTCAACCACCACCCAGTCGGCGAGGCTCTGACCTTCAATCGCCAACGGGATCAGACCCGCAGCGCGTGATTCCATTGCCACATGGTCAGCGATTGCCGCGACGTGACGCGTGGAGGTGCCGGTGCAGATAATCATACAGTCGGTGATGCTGGACTTGCCCTGAACGTCCAGGGAAACGATATCCTGACCTTTGAGATCATCAAGCTTATCAATAACGAAGTCTTGGAGTGCTTTACCTTGCAAAAGGTTCCCCCTCGGGTAGTTGTGTCTGAGCGGTTATCTCATAACCCGCGCGGGGTTGTTGTTGATAACCGTAACAGGATTTATCCATGGGCAGCAGGCCCAAAAAATTAGCGGCGCAGTATATCACGGCCCTCTCAACGAGAGTACAACCCTTCGCGATCGATATACGCACTGACTGCGGCAGGCAACAGGTCATCACAGGATTCGCCAAGATGGCGTCGCTGACGGATTTCTGTTGCCGAGATTGACACCAGTGGGGTGTCAGCCAAAAATATCCAGCCTGCGGGTTGCTGACGCAACGCGTGGGCATCGGGTGCCAGATGGTTGTTGAGCCACTGCTGCATTTCGTCAGTTTCCATGGTGGCCGGATAGCCGGGACGTTTGCATACCAGCAAATGACACAGCGACAGCAGATCCTGCCAGCGATGCCATTTATGCAGCGTCAGCAGTGAATCCTGACCAATAATAAACGCCAGCGGTTGCTGATTGCCACGCTCCCGACGCAGTTCTGCCAGCGTCTCCACCGTCCAGGACGGCGCAGAACGTTGCAGTTCGCGTGGGTCAAGGCGGAACAGCGGCCGATCGGCAATCGCCAGTTTTACCATTGCGACGCGCTGAGTCGCCGAGGCTTCTGGCTGAGGACGGTGCGGCGGCACGTTGTTGGGTAACAGCGTCACCTGCTGCAAACCGACCTGGTGGGCCAGCGCTTCGACCGGATGTAAATGGCCGAAATGGATTGGATCAAAGGTGCCGCCAAACAGCGCATGCAGTGCCGTGTTTTCAGACATCACAAAAACTCTCTGGAAACGATTTATTACACAGTAGGAGCGACAGCGTTTCCAGCTCAGACCATAACGACTGACCGTAATCTTGCTTCAGCGTCATCTCGATACGGGTTAACAGACGAATCGCCTGTAATAACTGTTGTGCGCTAATGCGCTGCAAGGCGTCACTGAACAGCGGGCGACGATTTTGCCAGACGCGATGCTGATCGAACAGCGTTCGCAGCGCGGTGTTGGCCATCTGCCGCTGTAATTGCAGTAGGGTCATCAGATCGCGCTGTAGCGTGCGGATTATAATCACCGGCTCGCTGTCTTCCGCTTTCATCTGGCGCAGAATATGTAACGCACGTTTGCTTTTACCGGCCAGCAGCGCATCGACCCAGTGAAAAGGGGTAAAGTGCGCCGCGTCACTGACCGCCTGTTCAACCCGTGGCAGCGTCAGCTTGCCGTCCGGCCACAGTAACGACAGGCGTTCCAGCGCCTGCGACAGCGCCAGTAAATTGCCCTCATAGCAGTAGCAGAGCAGTTGGTTAGCGGCATCGTCGAGCGTCAGCTTCATCGCTTTGGCGCGGGTAGCAACCCAGCGCGGCAGTTGGGCCTGCTCGGGCGTCAGGCAGGGAACCATCACGCCGTTGGTGCTTAATGCTTTATACCAGGCACTGTTTTCCTGCGCTTTGGTCAGCTTAGGGCTGCGTAAAATCAGCAGAATATCGCTGTGCAGCAGGGTCGACAGTTTCACCAGCTGTTCACCGATAACGGCATTCGCCCCGTTTTCCGGCAGCATCAGCAGCAAAGTTTGTCGGCTGGCAAACAGGCTAAGTTCCTGGCAGGTACTGAAAATGGCGTCCCAGTCGGTGCTGGCATCGAGGGTAACGCTGAAGTGTTCACTGAATTCGTGCTGTTGCGCTGCGGCACGAATGGCGTCCTGGCTCTCTTGCAGTAACAGCGGTTCATTGCCGCAGAGCAGATAACAGGCGCGCAGCCCATCCTGAAGCTGCGCGCTGAGTTGCTCAGGATAGATCCTGATCATTGGCGACCGGCTGCACCTGACATCGGTGCACTGTCGCTCTGAGGATTGACTGTGCTTCCCGGTATTGCTGCTGCATCAGCCGCGGCAGAATCATCAAGGCTATCCTGCGCAGCATGTACCGTCAGCAGCTTACGCACCAGCTGTTGTGCGGCTTGCTGGCGCATTTCCTGACGAATAATCTCCTGCTCGGAGTCTTTCGCCAGCGCTGCCAGTGGGTTATCGAAGAACGAACGATAAACCGTTGCGCTAATCGGATAGATACCCTTATTCGGCAACAGCACCTGAGCATTAACCGTCATCATCATCGAATATTCCGCCGTTCTGCCATCCTGGAAGATCGAGGCGGTATCACGGTTTTCGCTGGAACCAATAATGCGCAGCGATGGAATATCCTTACGCAGGCCCGGATCCTTGACGATTGACACATTATTCAGGCGCAACTGCTCACGCACCGAACGCGCCAGCGGGCCATAGGGATCGCTGGTATCGAGGATCAGCGTTTTCATTTCTGGCGGCACCTGAGTGGTGCCGCGCAGATGAAAACCGCAACCGGCGGTGACCAGCACCGCAAGGCCTAAAAACAGAGTCAAAATCGGATGTCGCACAGTTCCTCCTGAACTTAACCTACGACCAGGTTAAGCAGTTTGCCGGGGACGTAAATCACTTTACGGATGGTAACGCCGTCCAGATATTTCGCTACCAGATGCTCCTGCGCAGCGCGTGCTTGTACCTGTTCCTGAGTGGCATCCGCCGGAACGGTAATTTTGCCGCGTACCTTGCCGTTGACCTGAACCACTACCAGCAGCGAATCTTCCACCATTGCCGTTTCATCAGCCTGTGGCCAGGGTGCGTTATCCACATCCTCGTTGCCACCCAGCGCCTGCCACAGGGTAAAGCTGGCGTGCGGGGTGAACGGATAGAGCATGCGAACGACCGCCAGCAGCGCTTCGTTCATCAGGGCACGATCCTGCTCGCTTTCCTGTGGTGCGCGGCCCAGCTTATTCATCAGTTCCATAATAGCCGCAATCGCGGTATTGAAGGTCTGACGGCGGCCAATATCATCGGAAACTTTGGCGATGGTCTTGTGCAGATCGCGGCGCAGGGCTTTCTGATCGTCATTCAGCGCCGCCACATCCAGCGCGCTGACCGCACCTTTAGCGGTATGATCGAACACCAGTTTCCAGACGCGTTTCAGGAAGCGGTTTGCGCCTTCCACACCGGACTCCTGCCACTCCAGCGTCATTTCTGCCGGTGAAGCAAACATCATAAACAGACGCACGGTATCGGCACCGTAACGCTCAACCATCACCTGCGGGTCAATGCCGTTGTTCTTCGACTTCGACATTTTGCTCATGCCAGCGTAGACCAGCTCGTGGCCTTCGGCGTCAGACGCTTTAACAATGCGGCCTTTCTCGTCACGCTCGACGGTAACATCAACCGGAGAGACCCAGTTACGCTCGCCGTTAGCACCGAGGAAGTAGAACGCATCGGCCAGCACCATGCCCTGGCACAGCAGGCGTTTCGCCGGTTCGTCAGAGCTGACCAGGCCAGCATCACGCAGCAGCTTGTGATAGAAGCGGAAATACAGCAGGTGCATGATGGCGTGTTCGATACCACCAACATACTGATCGACCGGCAGCCAGTAGTTTGCCGCAGCCGGGTCCAGCATCCCTTTGTCGTAGTCCGGGCAGGTGTAGCGCGCGTAGTACCAGGAAGACTCCATAAAGGTATCAAAGGTGTCGGTTTCGCGCAGCGCCGGCTGGCCGTTAACGGTGGTTTTTGCCCACTCAGGGTCGGCTTTAATCGGGCTGGTAATGCCGTCCATCACCACGTCTTCCGGCAGAATCACCGGCAGCTGATCTTCTGGTGTTGGCATCACGGTGCCGTCTTCCAGCGTTACCATTGGAATAGGTGCACCCCAGTAACGCTGGCGGGAAACGCCCCAGTCGCGCAGACGGTAGTTAACTTTACGCTCGCCAACGCCTATTTCAGCCAGTTTATTGGCAATGGCGTTAAAGCCATCTTCATAAGACAGGCCGCTGAACTCGCCCGAGTTGAACAGGGTGCCTTTGTCAGTCATCGCCGCGGCGATGACGTCTGGCTCGCTGCCATCAAGGTTAAGGACCACCGGCTTAATGTTCAGATCATATTTGCTGGCAAATTCCCAGTCGCGCTGGTCATGTGCCGGAACCGCCATTACTGCGCCAGTGCCGTACTCCATTAATACGAAGTTAGCAGCCCACACCGGCACTTTTTCACCGGTCAGCGGATGAAGAGCAAACAGGCCGGTGGCCATGCCTTTCTTCTCCATGGTCGCCATTTCGGCTTCCGCAACTTTGGTGTTACGGCATTCAGCAATAAAGTCTGCCAGCGCCGGATTACTCGCCGCAGCCTGTGCTGCCAGCGGATGACCGGCGGCAACCGCCAGATAAGTGGCACCCATAAAGGTGTCCGGGCGGGTGGTGTAAACCGTCAGTTTTTCGCTGCTGTCGACCACGTCAAAGGTGATTTCCACCCCTTCAGAGCGGCCAATCCAGTTGCGCTGCATGGTTTTAACCTGTTCAGGCCAGTCTTCCAGCTTGTCGAGGTCGTTTAGCAGTTCATCCGCGTAGTCAGTAATTTTCACAAACCACTGTGGAATCTCTTTACGCTCAACTTTGGTATCACAGCGCCAGCAGCAGCCGTCGATGACCTGTTCATTAGCCAGTACGGTCTGATCGTGCGGACACCAGTTGACCGCCGAGGTTTTTTTATAAACCAGGCCTTTCTCATACAGTTTGGTGAAGAACCACTGCTCCCAGCGATAATATTCTGGCTGACAGGTAGCCAGTTCACGGCTCCAGTCATAGCCAAAGCCCAGCAGTTTCAGCTGGTTCTTCATATAATCGATATTTTCGTACGTCCACGGTGCCGGAGCAGTGTTGTTTTTAACCGCCGCACCTTCTGCTGGCAGACCAAAGGCGTCCCAGCCAATCGGCTGTAACACGTTTTTACCCAGCATACGCTGGTAACGGGCAATCACATCGCCGATGGTGTAGTTACGAACGTGGCCCATATGTAGGCGGCCAGAAGGATAGGGCAGCATCGAGAGGCAGTAATACTTCTCTTTGCCTTCCTCTTCAGTCACTTTAAAAGTCTGCTTCTCGTGCCAGTGAAGCTGGACGTGGGATTCTATCTCTTCCGGGCGGTATTGCTCTTGCATGGCTGCCAGTGGTCCTTATTGAATAGCTCAATTATTAACTAATTTACTATTTAGATTAGTAGACATCAGATCCGCATAGCATAGCTGATAAGCCTTCGCAGCAACAATAGTTAGCGTCCAGACGAGGTCGATTTATCCTTAAGCCGGAATCTTGCTTCCAGATTTTCACTGTTGTGACGCTGTCGACAGGGCAAACGCCGACCAGAGTCTATAGTTAAACAGGGTTATCTTTCAGGATTTTACAGGAGAGAAGATGAACAAGGTTGCTCAGTATTATCGCGAATTAGTCGCATCGTTAACTGACAGACTGAACCGGGGCGATCGGGACATTGATGGCCTGGTAGAAAATGCGCGCCAGCGGTTACTGGCTACCGGGGAGTTGACCCGCAGCGAAGTCGAAGGGGTATTGCGCGCGGTACGGCGCGATCTGGAAGAGTTTGCCCGCAGCTACGGGGAGAATGAGGAAGATCTAAACGACAGCGTGTTTATGCGCGTGATTCGCCAGAGCGTATGGAAAGAACTGGCGGATATTACCGATAAAAGCCAGCTGGAGTGGCGTGAAGTATTTCAGGATCTCAACCACCACGGCGTGTATCAGAGTGGCGAGGTAGTCGGACTGGGTAATCTGGTGTGTGAAAAGTGTCATTTCACCCGGGCGATCTACACGCCGGAAACTTTAACGCGCTGCGCGGAATGTGGTCACGACCAGTTCCAGCGTCAGCCATTTGCGCCGTAACCGGTGATGACAAAGGGCGAGGTGAACCTCGCCCATTACGATTAATGCAGGATTTTTGCCAGGAAGTCTTTGGCACGTTCGGATTGGGGATTGTTAAAGAACTCATCTTTTGGACGGTCCTCAACAATTTTTCCTTCATCCATAAAGATCACCCGGTTCGCCACTTTGCGCGCAAAGCCCATTTCGTGCGTCACCACCATCATCGTCATGCCTTCATTGGCCAGTTCGACCATGACGTCCAGCACCTCATTGATCATCTCCGGATCGAGTGCTGAAGTCGGTTCGTCAAACAGCATTGCCACCGGATCCATACACAATGCACGGGCAATCGCCACGCGCTGTTGCTGACCGCCTGAAAGCTGGCCAGGGTGCTTGTTGGCATGTGCCGACAGGCCAACTCGCTCAAGTAATTTCAGCCCTTTCTGCCGCGCTTCCTCTTTATTGCGTTTTAATACTTTCACCTGCGCCAGCGTTAAATTCTCCACGATGCTGAGGTGTGGAAACAGCTCAAAATGCTGAAATACCATGCCAACTTTGGAGCGTAGCTGTGCCAGATTGGTTTTTTTATCAGTGACGGTAATGCCGTTGACGATGATAGTGCCTTGCTGAATCGGCTCGAGGCCGTTAACAGTTTTAATCAGCGTCGATTTCCCTGAGCCAGACGGACCGCAAACCACCACCACTTCACCTTTTTTCACTTCAGTTGAGCAGTCGGTCAGCACCTGAAAGTGACCATACCACTTGGAAATATTTTTCAGGGTAATCATTTAAACTGTCCTTTTCTTTAAATAGCTGACCAGCATTGAAGCGGAAAGGCTGATAACAAAGTAGACCAGACCAGCAAACAGAATCATCTCGACCTGGGTGCCGTCGCGTTCGCCAATGGTTGAGGCGGTGCGGAAAAAGTCTGCCAGACTGAGCACGTACACCAGTGAAGTATCCTGGAACAGGACAATACCCTGAGTCAGCAGCAGCGGCACCATGGCACGGAATGCCTGTGGCAGAACAATCAGTTTCATCGACTGCCACTGTGTCATACCCAGCGCCAGCGCCGCATTGCCTTGTCCACGCGACACGCTGAGAATGCCGGCACGAATAATTTCTGAATAGTAGGCCGCTTCAAACAGCGAGAAGGCCACCATCGCCGAGATCAGACGAATATCGGTTTTCGGTGATAATCCCAGTACCTGTTGCAAAAAGCTCGGTACTACCAGATAGAACCACAACAGCACCATCACCAGCGGTACCGAGCGGAACAGGTTCACGTACAGCCTGGCGAACCAGCTGATGGGTTTAAAAGTGGAGAGGCGCATTACCGCCAGCAGAGTGCCCCAGATGATGCCAAAAATCACTGCCGTGACGGTGATTTTCAGCGTGATCACCAGTCCGTTCAGCAGATACGGCAGGCTGGGAATAATCGAACTCCAGTCGAACTCGTACATCATTTACTCCCCATATTTCCCGGCACGCGAACCTTACGTTCGACCAGGCTCATAATCAGCATAATCACCAGGTTGATGGCCACATACGCCAGGGTAATGGCAGTGAAGGATTCGTAAGCGTGAGCCGAGTAATCCAGCAGCTTACCGGCCTGCGCGGCCATATCCACCAGGCCGATAGTGGAAGCAATAGCGGAGTTTTTTACCAGGTTGAGCATTTCCGACGTCATCGGTGGCACGATTACCCGGTATGCATTCGGCAACAGCACATAGCGGTATGTCTGTGGCAGCGTCAGGCCCATCGCCAGCCCGGCATTTTTCTGTCCGCTCGGCAGCGACTGAATTGCCGCACGTACCTGCTCGCAAACGCGGGCGGCAGTAAACAGGCCAAGGCAGATCATGGATGAGATAAAGAACTGTATATTCGGGTCCAGCTCAGCCTTAAACCACATGCCAAGCTTTTCGCCGACCAGCTCTGGTGCCACCAGATACCAGAAAAAGAACTGAACAATTAGCGGAATATTACGGAATAACTCAACGTAGCAGGTGCCGATAGAGGAGAGCAGACGGTTGGGCACGGTGCGCAGGATGCCAAACAGCGAGCCGATAAAGAAGGCAATAATCCAGGCGCAAACGGAAACCGCAATGGTGACCTGAAAGCCTGACCACAGCCAGCCAAGATAGGTGGTATTGCCGAACGGGGCCTGTTCTAAAAAAATACCCCAGTTCCAATCGATTGACATAAATAACTCCGGTAAAAAAGGGTAGCGAAGCTACCCTGAAGATTGGTGAGTGGCCCCCGGTAATGTTGTCTGGGGAACGACCAGTCAACATGTAGTCTGTCCGGGCCGGTTATCAGCAATCGATAGGGCAGGCGCGCTGCCCTTTTTTTTCATTATTAGTTCAGTGCTTTATCATTCGGCTCTTTAAACAGCGCTTTCATATCATCCGACAGCGCGAAATCGAGGTTCATGTTTTTTGGTGGAATGGGATTGTTAAACCACTTCTCAAACCATTTAGCCGCTTCACCAGAGGTCTGCGCCTGCGCGATGGTGTCATCCATCAGCTTCTTAAACTCAGGATCGTTTTTACGCAGCATACAGCCATAGGCTTCCTGCGACTGTGGCGTACCGACGATCTCCCAGTTAGCCTGTTTTTTCGCTTTCGCGCGTTCGCCAGCTAACAGCGCGTCATCCATCATAAAGGCCACTGCGCGACCGGTTTCCAGCGTACGGAATGAGTCACCATGGTCTTTCGCACTGATAATGCGCATGCCCATTTTTTTCTCGTCGTTCAGCTTATTCAGCAGAATTTCGGAAGTGGTGCCGGAAGTCACAACAACGGTTTTGCCTTTCAGATCGCCGAAGTCTTTAATCTCGCCACCTTTTTTCACCAACAGACGAGTGCCGACGACAAAGATGGTGTCTGAGAAGGCGGCTTGTTTCTGGCGCTCAAGATTATTGGTGGTGGAACCACACTCAAAGTCAAAGGTGCCATTTTGCAGCAACGGAATGCGGTTCTGTGAGGTGATAGGCAGATACTTCACCTGCAGGTCAGGTTTGTTCAGCTTCTTCTTCACCGCTTCAACGATAGCGTTGGAATAGTCCTGTGAATAACCCACCACCTTTTGCTGGTTGTCGTAATACGAGAAAGGAACCGACGATTCGCGATGGCCGACCACGATAACGCCGTTTTTATTAATTTTATCGAGAGTGGTCATTTGCTGCTGTGCAACCGCGGCCTGATCTGCCGTTTGCGGTTTTGCTTCTTCGGCATGAGCGATACCGGAGGCTAATCCAGCCAGTGCAAGGCTAAGCCCCAGTTTTCGTAATTTCATGTTCCAACTCCTTTGTCATTTTGACGCAAAGTATAAAAACTGCGCCGATTATGATGTTGTGTGTATTTCCAGCGGCTTTTCTTCTGTTACCTGAACGATTACTGCTCTGATTAGCTATTAAAATAGCGGAATGTTAACGCTATGAAACAAAAAAGTTTCTTTTTTGCGAAGTCGCCCGCACCAATACAAGGCAATTTTTTTGGCTGTGCTCCGCCTTGGGGCAAGTTATGAGCCTCAACGGTGCAAATCAGTTTTTCATCGCGTTACAGGGCACTCTCAGCAGCAGATACACTGAAAGAGGTAGCAAGCATCATGCCAAATGCGTTTAGGCAGGGAGAGGGAAGGATTGAGTGCCAAATCGAAATATAAAACTCTGCCACCGCAGTTCAATTCGGTGGCAGAGGGGGGGTTATCGTTGCGCGGAGATCAGTACCATCATCGGCCGCTCTGCCTCTTCAGCCAGTGCCGGGGTCGAGGCAATCTGCTCTGCATCCGGGCCCCATTCATTCACACAGCGAAGAGTAAAACCGGCAGCCATTAGCGCATTTAAGGTGGTGCCAAGGGTGCGATGGTATTTTATTACCCCGTCTGCCAGCCAGTTGCTAATGCGCTGGCCTTCGTGTTGATAATTATTCACCGCCCATGACCGCTGGCCCTCTCCATCAGTCAGCCAGCCCTGTCGAACTGGACAGGTGTAGATGGGATGCTCGGTGGTGAAAACCAGCCATCCTCCGGGTTGCAGCGCTTGAAATATAGTGGCCAGCAGCGGGGCAAGGTCGGGCAGATAATGCAGCGTCAGTGAGCTGTATACCAGATCGTAAGCCTGGCTGGGCAAGGTGAGATTACCGAGATCGCCAGTCTGGTAGCGAATGCCGGAATCGTGAGTCAGCTCGCGTGCTCGCGCCAGCATTTTCTCAGACAAATCGACACAGGTCACTTCGGCGGCACCCGCAGCCCGTGCAGCGCGACAAAACCAGCCGTAGCCGCAACCGAGGTCAATAACCTTTTTGCCGGTCAGATCCGGCAGCATGGCCTGAATCGCGGCCCATTCGGGGGCGCCTTCCAGGCCGAACTGCGAGCGGGGAAGTTGAGCGTAACCATCGAAGAACGCCTGATTGTCGTAAATATTTTGAGACATAGAAAACCTCTTAAATGTCCGGGAGCCTCTGAATAAGGCAAAAAAAAACGAGCAGGGCATGCCCTGCTCGTTATGAGTTGTTGCCATTAGGCAATTCATACGAAAAGGGCCATGGATGAATAATCATCCACGGCCCTGAATTCCTCGCCATATACCTTGCGTCACCGCTTATCTGAACGCGGCTAAAGTCATCTGGCGATAAATGGATGGAGGGTAAACCTCCCGATCAGGCTCTGAACAATGCTTCATCGCAAGCGAATGTCAGAGCAAACTCGGGTAACGAGTTGATCCGAAGCGAACAGGGTTAGCATTTCAGTTCCTGAAAGAAAAATTAGATGGGAGTAATACTAGCGTTGGGCTAATAAGCCGTCAACCAGCCGCGGTCGTCTTCGCAAGCAGGATATTGTCAGCAGCGGATGGGCCGCCCTGACCACAGAATATCGTCAGGGCGGCGTCATGGCCGTGCATCAGCGGGAGATAACTCAGCGCGGCCTACGCAATGCGAATATTGCCGCTGCAAAGCCAAACAGCAGAGTGATAACCCATACTGGCCAGTTGCCGAAGCGTGCGTACGGGGTCAGTCCGGTGGTTGGCGTAACCCGGGCGTCCAATACCTCGCGGGTAAACTGCGGGATGATTTTCTGCACTTCGCCGTCAGCGGTGATCACCGCAGTCACGCCATTATTGGTGCCGCGCAGCAACGGGCGGCCCAGCTCCAGTGCCCGCATGCGCGCCATCTGGAAATGCTGCCACGGACCAATCGAATGACCAAACCACGCGTCATTGGAGATTGTCAGCAGAAAATTAGTATCCGGGCGGAAGTTATCACGCACCTGCTGGCCGAGCACAATCTCATAGCAAATGGCGGCCGTCAGGTTGTATCCGGCCACATTCAGCTGTGGCTGGATATAATCCCCACGGCTGAACGACGACATTGGCAGGTCAAAGAACGGTGCCAGCGGGCGTAGCACGCTTTCCAGCGGGACAAACTCGCCAAACGGTACCAGATGGTTTTTCTGATAGCGATTACCGCTGTTGTAATTGTAAGGTTGCTGACCGCCCAGCACGATAATTGAGTTGTAATCATGGTAGCGATTACCTTCAAGACGTGAATCAACGATGCCGGTAATCAGGCTGCTGCCGGTGGCACGTAGTTCGTCATCCAGTGATTTAAGGAACGGCTGCTGATTGACCTCAAGGTCCGGAATGGCCGATTCAGGCCAGATAATTATCGGCGATTGACCGAAATAGGGCCGGGAAAGCTGGCTATAAATGCGCAGTGTTTTTAGCAGGACGTTCGGGTCCCACTTCATCGACTGAGCAATGTTACCCTGTACCAGCGCAACATTGACCGCGCGATCGGGTAGCGGCTGATACCAGCTTAGCTGGCGCAGTGGCCACGGCAGCAGCAGTAGCGCGATGGCACCGATGGCGGCCAGCAGATGGCGCTGCGTAACCGCATACACCAGCAGGCCGGCGATCATCATCAGCACAAAGGTAATCGACTCAACGCCAAAAATCGGCGCCAGGCCTTTTAGCGGACCGTTAATCTGACTGTAGCCAAACTGCAACCACGGGAAGCCAGTCAGTATCCAGCCGCGTAAAAACTCGGTGATTTGCCACAGTACCGGTGCCGCCAGCACCAGGCGCACCAGCGAGGTGCGCGGAAACAGGCGATTAAGCACTGCGGCAAACAGCAGGGTGTACAGCGACAGGTACGCCGCCAGCAACACCACCAGCAACACATTTACCGGTCCGGGCATACCGCCAAACGTGGCAATACTGACATAGACCCAATTGATACCACTGCCAAACAGTCCCATTCCCCAGACAAAGCCAATGGCTGTCGCCTGAGGCGTGGTGCGATTCAGTGTTAAAGCCAGTAAGCCAACCAGTGACACCAGGGCGGCAGGCCAAAAATCATAGGGCGAAAATGCCAGCGTGCCACAGGCACCTGTAATCAGCGCCAGTAGCAGGCGAACCCGCTGGCGCTGGTAAAGTGAGGCGATAGCCATAGATCAATTATTCTTCCAGTTGTGGTTGCGGCGAATTATCCGGAATTGTAACGTGGACCTGAATGATGCGTCGACTGTCAGCCATAGCAACCTTGAACTGATAACCATCAATGTCGATGCTTTCACCGCGTGCCGGCAGATGACCAAATCCTTGCATTACCAGGCCGCCAATGGTGTCGACTTCTTCATCGCTGAAGTTGGTTTCAAACACTTCATTGAAGTCTTCAATCGGCGTCAGTGCGCGGATGGTGTAGGTGTGACGGCTGAGCTGACGGATATCACGATCTTCTTCATCGTCATATTCATCTTCAATTTCGCCGACGATCAGCTCGAGGATATCTTCGATAGTGACCAGACCTGAAACACCGCCAAATTCGTCAATCACAATTGCCATATGGTAGCGCTGGGAACGGAACTCTTTCAGCATGCGGTCAACACGCTTACTTTCCGGTACCACCACCGCCGGGCGTAATACTTTTTCCATGCTGAATGGTTCAGATCCACTGCTCATAAACGGCAGCAAATCTTTAGCCATCAGAATCCCTTCAATATGATCTTTATCCTCGCTGATTACCGGAAAACGCGAGTGTGCGGATTCGATAATAACGGCAAGGCATTCCTCAAGTGACTGGTTACGTTTTAACGTCACCATCTGTGAACGCGGGATCATAATGTCGCGAACGCGCTGCTCCGCAATATCCATCACGCCTTCCAGCATGTCACGGGTATCGGGATCGATCAGTTCGTTCTGTTCAGAGTCGCGAATCAGTTCCAGCAAGTCATCACGGTTTTTGGGCTCGCCGTGAAAAAGCTGATTGAGAAGAAGGGTAAAGAATCCCTTTTTACTACTGGGACTGTCGCTGTTTTGTGAATGGTCGTCGCTCATGGCGTTTTTGTTAAGGTCTCTCTAACAGGGGATCGGACTGTCAGCGCTGCGCTGACAGCAGTGTAATATTGCAGAAGCCGGCAGCAGAAATCGGCTGTCGGTTGCCATTACGGCTCTTCTTTCTCCGAAATGTACGGATCGGGATAACCAAGAGCAAGCATTATCTCGGTTTCCAGTGATTCCATCTCTTCGGCTTCATCATCTTCGATGTGATCATAGCCCAGTAAATGCAGGCTGCCATGAATCACCATATGTGCCCAGTGCGCCAGCAGCGCCTTCTGTTGCTCGACGGCTTCCTGCTCCACAACCTGACGACAAATAATCAGATCGCCCAGCAGCGGCAGCTCGATACCGGGTGGTGCTTCGAACGGAAATGACAGCACGTTAGTTGGCTTATCTTTACCACGATAAGTCATATTCAGCTCGTGACTTTCCGCTTCGTCGACGATGCGGATGGTCACTTCACTTTCTGGCTGGAACTGGGGTAAAACCGCTTCCAGCCAGTGCTGAAAATCAGCCTCCTGCGGTAAACCTTCGTCAGACTCGCTGGCGATTTGCAGGTCGAGAATCACTTCACTCATTTCTGCTCCTGGGCAGCTTGTGCGGCAAGGGCTTCGCGTTTACGCTCTTCGGCCTGTGCATCGCGGCGTTTCTGATCTGCTGCTTCCCATGCCTCATAGGCGACCACGATACGGGCAACCACCGGGTGGCGCACCACGTCTTCGCTGTGGAAGAAGTTAAAGCTGATCTCTTCTACATCAGATAATACTTCAATCGCATGGCGCAGGCCTGATTTCAGGTTGCGCGGCAGATCGATTTGCGTCACGTCGCCGGTGATCACTGCTTTCGAGTTGAAGCCGATACGCGTCAGAAACATTTTCATCTGCTCGATGGTGGTGTTCTGACTTTCATCAAGAATGATAAACGCATCGTTAAGGGTGCGGCCGCGCATATAAGCCAGCGGCGCAACTTCAATCACGTTGCGCTCCATTAGCTTCTCTACGCGTTCAAAGCCCAGCATCTCGAACAGGGCGTCATACAGCGGACGCAGATAAGGGTCGACTTTCTGGCTGAGATCGCCCGGCAGGAAGCCAAGTTTTTCACCGGCTTCGACCGCCGGACGCGTCAGCAGAATACGACGGATCTCCTGGCGCTCCAGTGCATCTACCGCAGCGGCAACCGCCAGATAGGTTTTACCGGTACCAGCCGGGCCAACGCCGAAGGTGATGTCGTTATCAAGAATATTGGCGATGTACTGCGCCTGGTTTGGCGTACGTGGTTTAATCACGCCACGCTTGGTCTTGATATTCACGGCTTTGCCAAATTCAGGCACGCTGTCGGCGGTCTGTTCCAGCACCCGGCTCTCTTTGATTGCCAGATGAATCTGCTCGGGATCAATATCGGCACTGTTGCCGCGTACCGGCGCGGTATCGACGTACAAATCACGTAGGATGTCGGCAGCAGCATTAACCGAGAGCGCGCGGCCAACCAGTTTAAAGGCATTGTCGCGGCGGTTGATCTCAATGCCCAACCGACGTTCCAGTTGCTTGATGTTATCGTCAAACGGACCGCACAGGCTGAGTAACCGGCGATTGTCGGCGGGTTCTAACACTATTTCGCGAGTTTCGATATTCAAACTAATCCTTTGGGTCGCTCAGGGCCAGTTACAGGGATTGAGGTACAATAGCTTGCTGACCGGCAATGCCGGATAACTGACCGATCGGGTCAGCGCCATTACATGAATTATTTATGCCCGTGCAAAATGTCGCAAGCGAGAGAGCAGATATTTGGGCGCTGCTTTCAGAAAGCAAGAGCAACGGGGTGAAATTGCGCGGCGAGCCGGAACGCTCGCCGCAGTATCGTCGGGGAATCAAGGCTGGAAGGTGCCTACGCCCAGCTCGTTTTCTTTACGCGTACGCGCAATCACCGAAGCCGGACTTTCAACTACACGCAGTCCCAGCTGATCTTCGGTGCGCACGACTTTGCCGCGTAGCGAGTTGGTATAGACATCAACGATTTCGACATCAACAAATTTACCGATCATCTCCGGGGTGCCCTCAAAGTTCACCACGCGGTTGTTCTCGGTGCGGCCTGACAGCTCCATCACGTTTTTACGTGAGGTGCCTTCCACCAGAATACGCTGTACGGTACCCAGCATACGACGGCTCCACGCCATGGCCTGCTGGTTAATGCGATCCTGCAAAATGTACAGGCGCTGCTTTTTCTCTTCGTCTGGCACATCGTCCGGCAGATCAGCGGCTGGCGTTCCCGGACGGGCAGAGTAGATAAAGCTGTAGCTGACATCAAAGTTGACATCGGCAATCAGCTTCATCGTCTGTTCAAAATCGGCCTGAGTTTCGCCCGGGAAGCCGATAATAAAGTCAGAGCTGATCTGGATATTAGGGCGTGCCGCAACCACTTTGCGAATGATCGCTTTATATTCCAGTGCGGTGTGTGCGCGTTTCATCAGCGTCAGAATGCGGTCGGCACCGCTCTGTACCGGCAAGTGCAGGAAGCTGACCAGCTCCGGCGTATCACGATAAACTTCAATTATGTCATCGGTGAACTCGATCGGGTGGCTGGTGGTAAAGCGGATGCGGTCAATACCATCAATCGCCGCAACCAGACGCAGCAGATCGGCGAAGGTGCAGATTTCATTGTCGAACGTCATACCGCGATAGGCATTGACGTTCTGACCCAGCAGATTCACTTCGCGCACACCCTGCGCGGCCAACTGGGCGATTTCAAACAGAATATCGTCGCATGGACGGCTGACTTCTTCACCACGGGTGTAGGGCACCACGCAGAATGTACAGTATTTATTGCAGCCTTCCATGATCGACACGAATGCGCTGGGGCCATCTGCTTTCGGCTCCGGCAGGCGATCGAATTTCTCAATCTCCGGGAAGCTGATGTCCACTACCGGGCTTTTTGAACCGCGCACGGTGTTAATCATTTCCGGCAGACGATGCAGCGTTTGCGGGCCGAAAACGATATCGACGTAGTGCGCGCGCTGACGAATATGGTCCCCTTCCTGCGATGCCACGCAGCCACCGACGCCAATAATCAGCTCGGGATTGCTCTCTTTCAACGTTTTCCAGCGGCCCAACTGATGAAAGACTTTCTCCTGCGCTTTTTCGCGGATCGAGCAGGTATTCAACAGCAGAATATCGGCCTCTTCAGCCACCTCAGTGAGGGTGTAGCCGTGAGTCGTTTCCAGCAGGTCAGCCATCTTCGATGAATCGTACTCGTTCATCTGACAGCCCCAGGTTTTAATATGCAGTTTTTTTGTCATCGACATGCCATTACTCAATGCGGAAGGGAGTGCAGGGCACGTATTGTAATGCTTTGATGCTGTTGTGACCAGCATACCCTTTCAAACTGATGGGGGATGCTGGCCACTGGGCGAATTATGGTCGTGGTGAAGGGCGATTCTGTTTGTCGCCGCAAAATCCGGTACACTTTAGCGAAAGCGCTTTCTGACTTAACGGCCAGCATTCCCGGCCGCATTAAGGATAATAATATGCAAGATACACATTTTGATGTCGTGGTGGTTGGTGGCGGCATGGTGGGCGCAGCGCTGGCCAGCGGTCTGGCGCAGCAAGGATTTTCCATTGCGGTGCTGGAGCAGGAACAGCCGGCGGAATTTGATGCGCAAAGTGACCCTGATGTGAGAATTTCTGCGATTGGCAGTGCGTCAGTGGATTTGTTGAAACAGCTTGAGGCATGGCCTGCTGTTGAACAGATGCGTTCCGCTGCCTACCGTCAGCTGGAAACCTGGGAGTGGCAAACCGCCAGTGTGACTTTTGATGCCGCTTCGCTGGGGTTACCCGAGCTGGGCTTTATGGTGGAAAACCGGGTGTTACAGCGCGCATTATGGCAGCGCCTGCAGCAGCAGGATGTGACTTTACTCTGTCCGGCCAGCCTGAAAAGTATCGAGCAACGCAACGGTGGCTGGACGGTAACGCTGGATAACCAGCAGCAGCTTTCCGCACGGCTGGTGGTGGGTGCTGATGGCGCAAATTCGCGGGTGCGTCAGCTGGCGGGTATTGGCATTCACGGCTGGAACTACAGTCAGTCCTGTATGTTAATCAGTATTCGTTGCGAACATCCGGCCGGGGATACCACCTGGCAGCAGTTTACTCCTCAGGGCCCGCGTGCCTTTTTGCCGCTGTTTGATAACTGGGCGTCGCTGGTGTGGTATGACGCACCGGCGCGTATCCGGCAGTTACAGGCGATGCCGATGGCACAGCTGCAAAAAGAGATTCAGGCCAACTTCCCGGCGCGCTTAGGACGCTTTAGCGCAGTGGCCGCCGGTTCCTTCCCGCTGGTGCGCCGTCACGCCACCCACTACGTGATTGACGGTTTAGCACTGGTGGGCGATGCGGCACACACCATTAATCCGCTGGCGGGGCAGGGCGTGAATCTTGGCTATCGCGATGTTGATGCCTTGATTGACGTGCTGACCGAGGCGCGCAATCAGGCGGAAAACTGGAGTTCGCGCCATGTGTTGCAGCGCTATCAGCGTAAACGCCAGAAAGATAATTTATTGATGCAGAGCGGCATGGATCTGTTTTACTTCACTTTCAGCAATCAGCTTGGTCCACTGAAGGTGATTCGCAATCTGGGGTTGATTGCCGCCCAGCATTCCGGCGTGTTAAAACGGCAGGCATTGCGTTACGCATTGGGATTATAGATCTGAGCATGCAGGGGAGCCGTTTTTGGCTCCCGTCCTGACGATATGCAGGGTGCCAGACATTGATACGGAAGGCGAACGACAGACGCAAAAAAGCCCGCAGAAGCGGGCTTTTTTACTTGCTTGGCTGGGGTGCAGGGATTCGAACCCCGGAATGCTGGTATCAGAAACCAGTGCCTTACCGCTTGGCGACACCCCAAAAGCTTGGGTGCGATCTGTAAAACAAATCGTCTTAAAATTTGGCTGGGGTGCAGGGATTCGAACCCCGGAATGCTGGTATCAGAAACCAGAGCCTTACCGCTTGGCGACACCCCAAATTTTTAGAAAATGGTGGCTACTACGGGAATCGAACCTGTGACCCCAGCATTATGAGTGCTGTGCTCTAACCAGCTGAGCTAAGTAGCCTTTCTGTTGCAATTACATTTTCTCACTACACTTTACTACCAAACTGATTTGGCTGGGATACCTGGATTCGAACCAGGGAATGCCGGTATCAAAAACCGGTGCCTTACCGCTTGGCGATATCCCAATATCCGTACCACGAGTCCGTGATAAATCAGTTTGTGGCTGGGGTACCTGGATTCGAACCAGGGAATGCCGGTATCAAAAACCGGTGCCTTACCGCTTGGCGATACCCCATCCGTACAACGTCGCTGATGGAAATGGTGCGGGAGGCGAGACTTGAACTCGCACACCTTGCGGCGCCAGAACCTAAATCTGGTGCGTCTACCAATTTCGCCACTCCCGCTAAAAAAAAGATGGTGGCTACTACGGGAATCGAACCTGTGACCCCAGCATTATGAGTGCTGTGCTCTAACCAGCTGAGCTAAGTAGCCATCTTTTTTTCGCGTTACCTTCATCGGCGTTGCGGGGCGCATTATGCGTAAGTGGCCCGAAAGCGTCAACATCTTTTTTGACGTTTTTCACCTGAAACGCTTCGTTTGTCTGGGTTGTAACCAGTTTGATGATAAAGGCAGCGTTTTTAGGTTGACAGATGCTGGTAGCGAATAAAAACGGGCCGCAGACGGCCCGTTTTTAATCATGTAAACAATTGCTTATTTGTACGCGGAAGCGTGCACACCGACAGCACGTCCTGACGGATCATTCATGTTTTTGAATGACTCATCCCACTCAATCGCTTTAGCGGATGAGCAAGCGACAGAAGGGCCACCTGGTACGCATTCAGCGGCGCTTGGCAGCGGGAACAGCTCTTCAAAGATTTCACGGTACAGGTAGCCTTCTTTCGACGATGGCGTGTTGTACGGGAAGCGGAAGTGCGCCGTCTGCAGCTGTTGGTCGGTGACCTGCTGCGCAGCCACTTCTTTCAGCGTATCAATCCAGCTGTAACCTACGCCATCAGAGAACTGCTCTTTCTGACGCCATGCCACACTCTCAGGCAGGTAAGATGAGAAACATTCACGCAGAATATGTTTTTCCATTTTACCGTTTGGACCACACATTTTATCCTGCGGGTTGATGCGCATCGCCACGTCGAGGAATTTCTTATCGAGGAATGGCACGCGAGCTTCAACACCCCATGCGGACATCGCTTTGTTAGCACGCGCACAGTCGAACATATGCAGTGCCAGCAGCTTACGCACGTTTTCTTCGTGGAACTCTTTGGCATTCGGCGCTTTATGGAAATAGAGATAACCGCCAAACACTTCGTCTGCACCTTCGCCTGACAGCACCATTTTGATGCCCATCGCTTTAATCTTACGTGACATAAGATACATCGGCGTAGAAGCGCGGATGGTGGTGACGTCGTAAGTTTCAATGTGATAAATCACATCACGGATGGCATCGAGGCCTTCCTGCACGGTGAAATGAATTTCATGGTGCACGGTGCCGAGATGGTCAGCGACGGATTTAGCCGCTTTGAGATCCGGCGAGCCTTCCAGACCAACAGCAAATGAGTGCAGCTGCGGCCACCAGGCTTCGCTTTTATCCTGATCTTCAACGCGTTTCGCGGCATAACGCTTGGTCACTGCCGAGATAATCGATGAGTCCAGGCCGCCTGAAAGCAGTACGCCATAAGGCACATCAGACATCAGATGGCTTTTCACTGACTCTTCCAGCGCGTTTTTCAGCGCGGTAGCATCGGTGGTGTTGTGCTCCACTGCTTCATAATCGAACCAGTCACGCTGCCAGTAACGACGGATCTCGCCATCTTCGCTCGACAGGTAGCTTCCCGGTGGGAATTCTTTGATGCTGCGGCACACCGGCACCAGCGCTTTCATTTCAGAAGCAACAAACAGGTTACCGTGCTCATCGTTACCCATATACAGAGGGATGATGCCGATATGGTCGCGGCCAATCAGGTAAGTGTTTTTCACACTGTCATACAGGATAAAGGCAAACATACCTTGCAGATCGTCGAGGAAATCGATGCCTTTTTCCTGATACAGCGCCAGAATCACTTCACAGTCAGAATCGGTCTGAAACTCGTAGCGATCGCTCAGTTCGGCACGCAGCGCCTGATGGTTGTAGATTTCGCCGTTAACTGCCAGTACGTGGGTGTGAGCGGCGTTATACAGCGGCTGTGCGCCGTTGTTAACGTCAACAATTGAGAGACGCTCATGGGACAGAATGGCATTGTCATCGGCGTAAACGCCAGACCAGTCCGGACCGCGATGACGCATCAGACGCGAAAGCTCCAGTGCTTTCTTACGCAACTCAACAGGATCGGTTTTCAGATCCAGCACACCAAAAATAGAACACATAGTAACGCTCCCTAACGGCTAACCCTGGCAGTAATGATTTTATTTATGCAGCACTTTTGCTGCCCGATGGATAAGAAAATGCGCTAAATCTGGACTTCAATCAAGCATTTTAGCGATTACTTGAGAAATTGTTTGCTTGCTTGCGAAGATCTTTGATGGATTATCAGTTTTAAGCGGTTTTTATTGTCGATTCGTCAATATGGCGATAAAAGTGCGTAAAAAACAGGCGGCGAATGGACAATAAAAAGCCCGGCGCTGCCGGGCTTACTGAGTTCAGATAATATCGATATCCGCTACCGACGGATAAATCCACGTCGGACGGAAAGGCATCGCATCGATATCACTTAAGGTCGAGACGCCGGAGAGCACCAGGATGGTCTCCAGACCGGCCTGGAAGCCAGCCAGAATATCAGTGCGCAGGTTATCGCCGACAATCACGGTATCCTCAGAGTGCCCCTGCATCTTGTTCAGCGCCGCACGAATAATCCATGGGCTTGGCTTGCCAACATAGAACGGCTTACGGCCAGAGATTTTCTCTATACCGGCGCAGAGCGCACCACAGGCCGGATAGAAGCCGCGACCGTGAGTGTCAGGGTTAGTGGCAATAAAGCGTGCGCCGTTGGCCACAAAGAAAGCTGCTTTGTGCATCATCTCCCAGTTAAACGAGCGCGTCTCACCAACGATAACAAAGTCAGGATTAATATCCGTAATGGTGAAACCGGCTTTGTACAGCTCGTGGATCAGTGCGCCTTCGCCAACCACATAAGCTTTCTTGCCATCCTGACGCCGTAAAAAGTCCGCTGTCGCCATTGCCGAGGTGTAAAACACGCTGTCCGGCACATCAATCCCGGCTGAGGCAAAGCGGTTGGCCAGATCCTGGGCGGTCTGGGAAGGGTAGTTAGTCAGTACCACCAACGGCATGCCGTTTTCCAGCACGCGATTGAGAAATTCATTGGCGCCAGGAACGGCGGTGTTGTCGTGCATCAGCACGCCATCAATATCACAAATCACATTTTTTAAGGTCATTACGCTTATCCGTAGGGGGTAAGCCAGCACCAGGCTGGCTGAGGTATTACACTTCCAGCAAACGTTGCAGCAGAATGCCGTTTAGCATTGCGCGTTTGGCCAGCGCAAAGGCGCCGATGGCAGAACTGTGGTCGATTTCCGAGCGCACTACCGGTAGATTTTTGCGGAAGGCTTTCAGTACCTGGGTATTGATGCAGGCTTCTATCGCCGGCAGCAGTACTTTCCCGGCTTCGGTAATTTCACCGGCGATCACCACTTTTTGCGGATTAAACAGGTTAATGGCGATAGCAATCGCTTTACCTAAGTAGCGACCGACATGCTCAATCACCTCGCAGGCCAGCGCATCGCCGCGGTTAGCGGCTTTACAGATTTGCTGGATCTGGCAGTCGTTAAGCGTCAGGGAGCTTGGATAACCTTGCGTTAGCAGGTGGCGCACCCGATTTTCAATCGCGCCATTGGCGGCAATGGTTTCCAGGCAGCCAAAATTGCCGCAATGGCAGCGCTCACCCAACGGGTCGACCTGAATATGGCCAATTTCGCCGACGTTACCATTGCTGCCGAGGAAAATTTGACCATTGGTGATAATACCGGCACCGGTACCGCGATGTAGGCGCACCAGAATAGAGTCGGCGCAGTCGCGCGATGCACCAAAGTAGTGCTCAGCCAGCGCCAGGCTGCGAATATCGTGGCCGACAAAACTGGTGACGTTGAAACGTTTTTCCAGTTGCACAACCAGCTGCCAGTTACAGACATTGATATGCGGCATATAGCGAATAACACCGTTATTCGGATCGACCAGCCCGGGCAAAATCACCGAAATGGCAATCAGCTCGCGCAGTTTACGCTGATGCTGCTCACAGAAGTTTTCGATGGCGGTAAACAGCGCATTTTCCAGCGTTTCCTGGGTGCGTTCCGGTAACGGATAGTGCTCTTCAGCAAGGGATTTGCCGCTTAAATCGTACAGCGTCAGGGTGGCATCATTGCGGCCAAGCCGCACGCCGATGGTATTAAAGCCCCGGGTTTCCGTGACAATGGAGATGGCGCGACGACCACCGGTAGAGGCCTGTTGGTCGACCTCTTTAATCAACCCGCGCTCAATAAGCTGGCGGGTAATTTTAGTGACGCTGGCGGGAGCAAGCTGGCTGAGTTCGGCGATCTTGATGCGCGAGATTGGACCCTGCTGGTCAATCAGCCGGTAGACGGCTGCGCTGTTCAGTTGCTTTACGAGATCGACATTTCCTATTTGTGCCTGGCCGCCAGTGGTCATTCAGTGATTACTCGCTTAGGACTTCGTCACCATTAACGATAGTCTGGATAATTTTATAATCGCGGGTGAAAACAGTCAGGTTTGCTACTTTTCCTGCTTCAACAGAACCTAACTGCTTGTCCACGCCCATTGCCCGGGCTGGATAGAGCGTTGCCATTCTCAGGGTTTCATCCAGTGAAATACCGGCATGTTCGACGCAGTTCTCGACTGCTTCAATCATAGTTAATGCAGAACCACTGAGCGTACCGTTTTCATCAACACACAGCCCGTTACGATAGTATATTGTTTTGCCTGCAAAAATGAACTGATCAATGGTCGCACCCGCTGGCGCGGTAGCGTCGGTGACCAGCACCAGCTTGTCGCCTTTAATGCGTTTGGCATTGCGCACATTAGCGTAATGAACATGTAAACCATCGGCAATAATACCGCAGTAAACATCCGGTGAATCAAACAGTGCGCCAATCAGGCCAGGCTCACGGCCAGTCAGAGTTGGCATGGCGTTATACAGATGGGTGGCAAAGCTGATGCCAGCGGTAATGCCGTTTCTTGCTTCCTGATAAGTGGCATGCGAGTGACCGGCAGAAACAATAATGCCGGCTGCTTGCAGCTGACGAATAACCTCGCTGCCTGCCACTTCCGGTGCCAGCGTAACTTTAGTTATTACATCGGCATTTTCACAGAGGAAATTAACCAGTGCTGGATCGGGCTGGCGAATTAGCGCCGGATCGTGGGTGCCTTTTTTGGCGACACTTAGCCACGGGCCTTCCAGGTGCAGGCCCAGTGCCTGATGGGCATTCTGCGCCAGATAAGCGCGCATGACTTCCACCGCACGCGTCATCAACTCGTCGCTGCTGGTGATCAAGGTAGGTAAAAAGCTGGTGCAGCCTGATTTTTCATTGGCGCGCTGCATAATATTCAGCGTTTCAACACTGATAGCATTGATGTCGTCATTAAACTGTACGCCGCCACAGCCGTTAAGCTGCACGTCAATAAAGCCGGGGGCAATAATCGCGCCCTTGACGTCGCGCGTGGCAATGCCGGCAGGGAGTTCCGCCAGCGGGCAGACACGCTCAATCAGGCCATCAGCAATGACTACTGCATGATCGTCAAGGATTTCATGGCCGGTATAAATGCGGCCCTGGGTTAATGCGTACATAATTATCTCCCGGCATTATGCTGACTAAATAACTGGTTATTTCCGGCGCGGAGCCTTTCCGCGCCTTACTCTGTTGATGATAAACGTCAGACAGCGACTACAGACCTTTCATATTTTCCGCTTCCATTTCGCGGAAATATTTCACGGTTTTCACTTTCAGTTCCATGGTCGAAGGTTCATCACAAACCACCACGGATTTCGCATGCAGCTGCAGGCAGCTGATGGTCCACATATGATTAACGTTACCTTCCACCGCGGCCTGCAATGCCTGCGCTTTGACGTGGCCGATAACCAGAATCATCACTTCTTCTGCATCCAGCAGCGTACCAACGCCCACTGTCAGCGCATATTTAGGCACCTGATCAACATCGCCATCGAAGAAGCGGGAATTCGCCAGGCGCGTTTCATGCGTCAGCGTTTTAATGCGGGTGCGGGATGCCAGCGAAGACGCGGGTTCGTTAAACGCGATGTGACCATCGTTGCCTACGCCACCCATAAACAGGTGAATTTTGCCATAAGCGCGAATCTTTTCTTCATACTGGCGACATTCTGCGTCAATATCCTCGGCATTACCATTGAGCAGGTTGATATTTTCATGAGGGATATCAACGTGATCAAAGAAATTACGAAACATAAAACTGTGGTAGCTTTCCGGATGCTCTTTTGGCAGGCCGACGTATTCGTCCATGTTAAAGGTGACAACATGTTTAAAGCTAACCTGGCCCGCTTTATGCATCTCGATTAAATGTTTATAGGCTTCCAGCGGGGTGCCGCCGGTAGGAAGGCCTAAAACAAATGGGCGATCTGCCGTAGGTTTGAATGCATTGATGCGGTTGACGATATGACGCGCGGCCCATTTGCCTACTTGCCCAGCGGTTGCCAGTGGAATCAGTCTCATGTTTCACCTCATTTAAGCAGAATTGAATCAGATTGAAGACGGCCTTTCAGCTGATAACACTAATCGTAACGCGACTTAGCGATAACGGCAGAGGAAAAAAACCGCCTTGATAATTCGGATCATAAAATAAGTTTGCGGCCATAGCCAGCCGCATTGAGGAAAATATGCGGTATTTGGTGATAAATATCACATATACAGCGGTTTTAATTTGCGCAGCGAATTAATTTTTTTTTACACTTCGCATCGTGATGTGTACTGTCATCAGGTTAGCTGAGAATTGTGATAATAATACCAAACAGTTTTAGCGACCTTGTCGGCTCTCGGAGGGGGAAAAGGTGAATATTTTAAGTTACTTGCAGAAAATAGGCCGGGCGCTGATGGTGCCGGTAGCCACACTACCTGCTGCAGCAATTTTAATGGGTGTAGGATACTGGATCGATCCAAATAGCTGGGGAGCAGGTAACGCGTTGGCTGCCCTGTTCATTAAATCAGGTTCAGCAATTATAGATAACATGCCGGTACTGTTCGCCATTGGTGTGGCGTACGGCATGTCGAAAGATAAAGACGGGGCGGCGGCATTGACCGGCTTTATTGGCTTCCTGGTGGTTACCACCCTCTGTTCACCCGCCGCAGTGGCGATGATCCAAAAGATCCCGGTTGAACAGGTGCCAGCGGCATTTGGCAAAATTGATAACCAGTTTATTGGTATTCTGGTCGGCGTGATCTCGGCGGAAGTGTATAACCGCTTCAGCCATGTTGAACTGCCAAAAGCTCTCTCTTTCTTCAGCGGACGTCGTCTGGTGCCGATTCTGGTCTCCTTCCTGATGATCCTCGTGGCATTTATCCTGATGTATGTCTGGCCGGTCATTTTCGGTGGTCTGGTCAACTTTGGTGAGCACATTCAGAAGCTGGGATCTGCCGGTGCGGGCATTTATGCCTTCTTTAACCGTATTTTGATTCCTGTAGGTCTGCATCATGCGCTGAACTCGGTGTTCTGGTTTGACGTTGCCGGTATCAACGATATTCCTAACTTCCTTGGCGGTGCGCAGTCGATTGAAAGCGGTAAAGGTATCGTCGGTATTACCGGCCGTTATCAGGCGGGCTTCTTCCCGATTATGATGTTCGGTCTGCCGGGTGCGGCGCTGGCAATTTATCACTGTTCACGTCCGGAAAATCGCGCGAAAGTTGCCGGGATCATGATGGCCGCCGCCTTTGCTGCCTTCTTTACTGGTATTACCGAGCCGCTTGAGTTCTCCTTTATGTTTGTGGCACCGGTGCTGTATTTCCTCCACGCAGTGCTGACCGGTATATCGGTATTTATCGCCGCCAGCATGCACTGGATTGCCGGCTTCGGCTTCAGCGCCGGCCTGGTGGATATGGTGCTGTCAACGCGTAACCCGCTGGCTAACCAGTGGTATATGCTGATTCCACAAGGTCTGGTGTTCTTCGTTATCTACTATGTGGTGTTTCGTTTCACCATCAAAAAATTCAATCTGTTAACCCCAGGCCGTGAACTGTCAGTGGCCGGAGATGAAACGGATGGTTATGACACTAACGTCGATCACAGTGATAACGGTGAATCAGAGACTGAATCACTGGCACGTCGTTACATCAGCTCAGTGGGCGGTTCTGACAACCTGACTGGGATTGATGCCTGTATTACCCGTTTACGTCTGAATGTAAAAGATTCTGCTGAAGTGAACGATGCGGTTGCCAAACGCCTTGGCGCCTCGGGTGTGATTCGTCTGAATAAACAGAGCGTGCAGATTATTGTTGGTACGCGTGCGGAAAGCATCGCCTCTGCGATGAAAACCGTATTAGCCAAAGGCCCGGTTGCGGCTTCTGCTCCGGCAGTATCAGGCGCAGCGGTGATGCCAACTGCACAGCCACAAGCGGTACCTAACGCAGCAAAAGGCATTATTGCCACGCTGGTCGCGCCGGTAAGCGGTGAAGTGGTGGCGATTGAACAGGTGCCTGACGAAGCCTTTGCCAGCAAAGCGGTCGGTGACGGTTTGGCGATTAAGCCGACTGACAAAACTGTGGTGGCACCGATTGCCGGTACGATCGTTAAAATCTTTAACACCAATCATGCCTTCTGTCTCGAAACCGACAATGGCGTGGAGATCGTGGTGCACATGGGGCTGGACACCGTGGCGCTGGGCGGTAAAGGCTTTACCCGTCTGGTGGAAGAGGGGGCAACCGTCACGGCCGGTCAGCCGGTGCTGGAGATGGACCTTGAGTTCCTCAACGCCAACGCACGCTCAATGATCAGCCCGGTAGTGGTCAGCAATATTGATGACTTCGCCGGCGTGAATCTGTTAGCCAGCGGCTCCGTGGTGGCGGGTGAAACCAAACTGTTCGAAATTAAAAGCTGATTCAGTGGCGAATGCCGTCAGGGCATTCGCCGCCTGAGTTATCGCGGCTGAGCAGGGCGGGAAGCAATTCCCGCCCTTTTTTACGTTATTCGTAAACTAACGGTTGTTTCCCTTCTCTGCTTTGTGGATCATACTCCGTTATTTCGTGATACAAATCACCAGACATATATTGTGTTGAGGAAATTGAGATGAGTGAGGCAGAAGCCCGCCCAACTAACTTTATTCGTCAGATTATTGACGAAGATTTGGCGACCGGTAAGCACGCCAGCGTGCATACCCGTTTTCCGCCGGAGCCGAATGGCTACCTGCACATTGGTCATGCAAAGTCGATCTGCCTGAACTTTGGCATCGCGCAAGATTATCAGGGTCAATGTAACTTGCGTTTCGACGACACCAACCCGGTCAAAGAAGACCTGGAGTTTGTTGAATCTATCAAGCATGACGTGCAATGGCTCGGTTTCCAGTGGAGCGGCGAAATTTGCTATTCCTCTGACTATTTCGATCAACTGCATAACTACGCGATTGAGCTGATCAATAAAGGCCTGGCCTATGTTGATGAACTGACGCCAGAACAGATCCGTGAATATCGCGGCACCCTGACTTCGCCGGGCAAAAACAGCCCGTATCGTGACCGTACGCCGCAGGAAAACCTGGCGCTGTTTGAAAAAATGCGTAACGGTGAATTTGCCGAAGGTAGCGCCTGTCTGCGTGCCAAAATCGATATGGCGTCTAACTTTATCGTGATGCGCGATCCGGTACTGTATCGCATTAAATTTGCGGAACACCATCAGACCGGCAATAAGTGGTGCATCTATCCGATGTATGACTTTACCCACTGCATTTCCGATGCGCTGGAAGGCATTACCCACTCGCTGTGTACGCTGGAGTTCCAGGACAATCGTCGTCTGTATGACTGGGTGCTGGATAACATCAGCATTCCGGTACATCCGCGCCAGTACGAGTTCTCACGCCTGAATCTCGAATACGCGATCATGTCCAAGCGTAAGTTGAATCTGCTGGTGACCGAAAACGTGGTGGAAGGCTGGGATGATCCGCGCATGCTGACGGTTTCTGGCCTGCGTCGTCGTGGCTACACTGCCGCTTCGATTCGTGAGTTCTGCCGCCGTATCGGTATCACTAAGCAGGATAACATTGTTGAGATGGCGTCGCTGGAATCCTGTATTCGTGACGATCTGAATGAAAATGCGCCGCGTGCGATGGCGGTGCTGGATCCGGTGAAAGTGGTTATCGAAAACTTGCCGGCCGGTCATGAAGAGCTGCTGACGATGCCTGCTCATCCGAATAAGCCGGAAATGGGCAGCCGCGAAGTGCCGTTCAGCCGCGAGATCTACATCGATCGTGCTGACTTCCGCGAAGAAGCCAACAAGCAGTACAAGCGTCTGGTGCTGGGCAAAGAAGTGCGACTGCGTAATGCTTACGTGATTAAAGCCGAGCGCGTGGCCAAAGATGAAGCGGGCAATATCACTTGCCTGTATTGCACCTGCGACACCGACACCCTCAGCAAAGATCCGGCTGATGGCCGCAAGGTGAAAGGGGTGATCCACTGGGTGTCTGCTGTGCATGCGTTACCGGCGGAGTTTCGCTTGTACGATCGCCTGTTCAGCGTGCCAAATCCGGCTGGCGCGGAAGATTTCCTCGCGACCATCAACCCGGAATCCCTGGTGATTCAGCAGGGCTTTGTTGAGCCGAGCCTGCAAGCGGCAGAAGCCAGCAGCCCTTATCAGTTTGAACGTGAAGGCTACTTCTGTGCCGACAGTCGCTACTCCAGCCGGTCAAAGCTGGTATTTAACCGTACCGTTGGCCTGCGCGACACCTGGGCGAAAATCGGCGGATAAATCTCGCCGTGACAGTAAAAAACGCAGCCTGAAAGCTGCGTTTTTTTTATTTGCAATGGACGACAATTCTTTTATGGCTGAAATAATTTCAGGACGAAAAGCACCGTCGGTGATGTGGGGAACCATGATCATCAGCGGCACAATTATTGGCGCAGGCATGTTTTCTCTGCCGATCGTGATGTCTGGCGCTTGGTTTTCCTGGTCCACGTTGATTTTGCTGTTCTCGTGGTTTTGCATGCTGTTATCCGGGCTGCTGTATCTGGAGTCGAGCCAGCATTATCCGGAAGGCGCGAATTTTTCAACGGTAACCCGCGATCTGCTGGGCAGTAAGTGGAATGTGATTAACGGCATTACCATCGCGTTTGTGCTGGGGATTTTGACCTACGCCTATATCTCTGCCAGCGGTTCAATCCTGCATCATACTTTTGCCAGCGCGCTGCCGTGGTTATCACAGCGGATGGCAGGATTTCTGTTTACTCTGCTGTTAGCGGTATTTATCTGGCTGGGCACCGCAGTGGTCAGCAGAATGACCTTTATCTTTCTGTTCGCCAAACTGGCCGCTTTTCTGCTGACATTTGGCGGTTTGCTGTGGCATGTGCAGGTCGATAATCTGCTCAATACCCAGCAGAGTGGGGCAAGCTATTTTCCCTATATCTTTATGGTGCTGCCATTCTGTCTGGCATCGTTTGGTTATCATGGCAATATTTCCGGGCTGGTCAGCTATTACCGCCAGGATGCCGCTAAGGTGAGAAAGTGCCTGATTTACGGCACGCTGATCGCGCTGGCAATCTACTTTGTCTGGTTAATCAGTGCGATGGGCAATATTCAGCGCGCGAAATTTATCGATATAGCCCAGGCGGGTGGCAACATTGATGCGCTGGTGGCGACCTTTGGCGATCTGATTAGCAGCCCGTGGTTAAGTGTGCTGCTGCTACTGTTTTCCAATTTTGCCGTTGCCAGCTCATTTTTGGGCGTCAGTCTCGGACTGTTTGACTACCTTGCCGATCTGTTTGGCATGGCAAATAATGCCGTGGGGCGTCTGAAAACTACGCTGATGACGTTTGCGGTTCCGTTAACAGCCAGCCTGATCTATCCAAATGGATTCCTGCATGCGATTGGCTATGCCGGGCTGGCGGCGACGCTGTGGGCGGTAATCACTCCGGCACTGCTGGCATTTAAAGCCAGGCAGCGTTTTGGGCCTGCCGCCTATCGGGTGGCCGGCGGGCATCTGACGATTATGCTGGTGCTGCTGTTTGGCGGTATCAATATTGTGGTCAGTTTACTGTCTTACGCCAATTTGTTGCCGGTCTACGCACGCTAAATTTGGGCATAAAAAAACCGGTGACGGGTCACCGGTTTTGTTTAAAACTCTGCGAAGCAGAATTTATTTGTCGTGCAGCGTTTCGTCTTCGCGGCAGTCACCCGTTGAGCAGTGACCATAGAGGTACAGGCTGTGGTTAGTCAGCTTAATGCCGTGACGCGTTGCGATTTCACGCTGACGCGTTTCAATTGATTCATCACTGAACTCAATCACTTTGCCACAATCAAGGCAGATCAGATGATCGTGATGATGCTGCTGCGTAAGTTCGAAAACGGACTTGCCGCCTTCAAAGTTATGACGGGTAACGATACCCGCGTCATCAAACTGGTTAAGAACGCGATATACCGTCGCCAGACCAATTTCTTCGCCCAAATCAATCAGGCGCTTGTACAAGTCTTCCGCACTGACGTGATGGCCCTCTGGTTCCTGAAGCACTTCCAGAATTTTCAGTCGGGGAAGCGTGACTTTCAGGCCGGCCTTCTTTAATGCGGTGTTGTTGTCAGTCATGCGGATATTGTCCTGTTACTTTGCTAGTCACAATGTGGCTGAAAAGCCCTGAACATCGGTCGACGCTAAATCTAATTGCGTCTCATTATAGAACTCATGCTTCGAAATGAAAACCGCAGGGAGGGCGTTAAACTTACCGATGGATGTAAGGAGTTACGTCCGTGAGAAGTTCATGCCTCATAGCCTATCCCATTATGGCTACTTTGCTAAACCCTGTACTCTCAAAAAAGAGTCAATAGCGGGCTGACCGATGGGGGGGTATTGTACAGATTTACAGTCAAAAGTTACAAATATGTATCTATCATTTCTATAGGAAAAACCACTGGCTCATTGTGAGCCAGCGCCCACAATAAGCCAGACAGCTTAAGCTTCGATGATTTCTTTTAAATGAAGTTCATCAAAAATTTGTTTAACCCACTTTTCAACACGCTCGTTGGTGAGTTCTGGCTGGCGATCTTCGTCAATCGCCAGTCCGAGGAAGTGTTTATCATCGGCCAGGCCTTTTGATGCCTCAAAATGATAACCTTCGGTCGGCCAGTGGCCGACGATAACCGCGCCATTTGGCTCGATAATATCGCGAATGGTGCCCATCGCATCACAGAAGTATTCAGCATAATCTTCCTGATCGCCGCAGCCAAACAGCGCGACCAGCTTGCCATTGAAGTCGATCTCTTCCAGCGTTGGGAAGAAGTCATCCCAGTCGCACTGCGCTTCACCGTAGTACCAGGTTGGGATGCCGAGCAGTAAGATATCATAAGCTTCAAGATCCTCTTTAGCGCTCTTGGCAATGTCATGAACATCTGCAACATCTTTGCCCAGTTGCTTTTGGATCATCTTTGCAATGTTTTCCGTATTGCCAGTGTCGCTGCCAAAGAAAATGCCTGTGATTGCCATGAGTCTAATAACCTCTTGAAACTTAATGATATAGTGAATACTAAAGATAGTCAGTTACTGGCAATGATAGCAGACAGTCTCGGGGCGCGGAACTTCAAATGCCGCCGGATTTGTCGCATTGTGCGTTCAAAGCCGCAGCTGACCTCGCCTGAGTCAGAGCGCAGTGGCGTTAAGCTGCAACAAAATCATCTCTTCAATCAGCTCGCTGCGGCTCATATTGCGCTCTTCAGCCAGCTGATTGAGTGCATCAACCGCGTCGCTGTTCATTTTCAGCTCGACGCGGCGCAGCCCACGAACTTTGTCGCGTTTTAGCTGATTGCGTTTATTGATGCGCAGCTGTTCATCACGCGTAAGCGGATTGGTTTTTGGTCGGCCCGGGCGGCGTTCATCTGCAAACAGATCGATCGTCGTGCGGTCCGTATTCTCTTTTGCCATAGAATCGTGATACTGAATGAGCGTCAGCGTCTGAAAACGCCAAGGGTTTTGACTAAATGAGCCGGTTTGCCGCCGGATATTCGCAACGTTTTTCTGGCCCGCTACTGCCGAGAGTCGATATTGCGTACAGCGGCAAAATTTTAGCGCGCCATCATACCCCAGTGAAAGTCGTCGCGACAATCATTTCACTGTGTCAGCAACTATTTGCTTTTAAAGCGCAAAAAAACGGCGAATTGCGCGTAAAACAGCATCAGGTTTTTCGGCATGTACCCAATGTCCGGCTCCGGCAATCACATGGGCACGCGCCTGCGGGAATTGGCTGAGCAGTGCATCACGATGAATATCATCAAGATAAGGAGAGAGTTCGCCGCGAATAAACAGCGCCGGATGTGGCCAGGCCGGTACGGTTTCCCAGCCAGAAATCGTGGTGTAATTGTCCCAGAGTGCCGGCACGTTAAAGCGCCACTGGCCCTCATGAAAGGATTTCAACAGAAACTGAATCACGCCTTCTTCATCAATCTGGCTGCGCATTACGTCAGCTGCCTGCGAGCGTAACGTGACACCGGCTTCGGTTACCGCATTTACCCCGGCAAAGATGGCGTCATGGCGACGCGTCTGGTAATCCACCGGCGCGATATCGATCATCACCAGTTGCTCGATGCGTTCCGGTGCCAGCGCACTGAGCGTCATGGCAATTTTTCCACCCATTGAATGGCCGATAACCGCGACCTTATCAATGCCCTGTGCATCCAGCGTATCGATCATATCCTGCGCCATCAGCCGATAATTCATCTGCTCACTGCGCGGCGACAAGCCATGATTACGCACGTCAACCTGCAAAATCGGACGATCGGTTTTCAGACCGCGTGCCAGCCCCCCCAAATTATCGAGGCTGCCAAACAGCCCATGGATCAGCAGAATTGGCGTGGAGGAAGCGACAGATTGTTCAGTTTGCAGGCGAGCATTCAAATTCATGGCAAAGTTCTTACAGTGGAAACGAAAGCTTAGGTTATCATGGATTTCAGGTTTCTTGCCGGGTGAAAGCGCAACGCGGTTAACGAACTTTTTGCGGCATTATCTGACTTTTGCCTGCAAAGGGCGCTGGCGCTACACTGCCACAAGATTTAACTTTATAATCCTTATGTTAGAGCCGGGTCACAATTTGTGCAGACGTTTATGCTGACGGCTGCGGCCAGATCGGACCGGTTCTGCAAAACGCAATAACCGTACGGATAAAGATGAAAACGATTGAAGTCGACGAAGAGCTATACCGCTATATTGCCAGCCACACTCAACACATTGGCGAGAGCGCATCTGATATTTTACGGCGTATGCTGAAGTTTACCGCTGGTCAAAGCGCGCCAGCGGCAGTAGCACCGCAAACCTTGCCGGTGAAAGATGCCGCAGTGGTGAAAACCGAACCTCGCCCGCAGGACCGTGTCCGTGCCGTGCGTGAACTGCTGCTGTCCGATGAATATGCCGAGCAGAAGCGAGCGGTTAATCGCTTTATGCTGATTTTGTCGACCCTCTATTCACTGGATCCGAAAGCGTTTGCCGAGGCGACGGAGTCACTTCACGGTCGCACTCGCGTCTATTTTGCGGGCAATCAACAAGTTCTCATCCAGAACGGCACGCACACTAAGCCGAAGCACGTTCCCGGCACGCCATACTGGGTGATTACCAATACTAATACAGGTCGCAAATGCAGCATGATTGAACACATCATGTTGTCGATGCAGTTCCCGGCGGAGCTGACAGAGAAGGTTTGCGGCACCATCTAACTGAAGCGTCAGGGAGCAGCGCCAATGGCCAATCACCCCCGTGCCGGGCAACCCGCCCAGCAAAGCGATTTGATTAACGTTGCACAATTAACGTCCCAGTATTACGTGCTGCAGCCGGATCTGGCCAATGCAGAACACGCGGTGAAATTTGGTACTTCTGGCCATCGCGGTAGCGCAGCACGCCACAGCTTTAACGAGCCACATATTCTGGCAATCGCGCAGGCCATTGCGGAAGAACGCAAAAAAAATGGTATCACCGGGCCGTGCTATGTCGGTAAAGACACGCACGCACTCTCTGAGCCGGCGATTATCTCGGTGCTGGAAGTGCTGGCCGCTAACGGTGTGGACGTGATCGTACAGCAGGATAATGGTTACACGCCAACGCCTGCTATCTCTAACGCTATTCTGCAACACAACAAGCTCGCAGCTACGCTGGCCGACGGCATCGTGATTACACCATCACATAACCCGCCAGACGACGGTGGCATTAAATATAATCCACCGAATGGCGGTCCGGCAGATACTAACGTCACCAAAGTGGTGGAAGATCGCGCTAACCAGCTGATCCACGACGGTCTGAAAGGGGTTAAACGCCTGACGCTGGATCAAGCCTGGGCGAGCGGTCATATTCAGCAGCAGGATCTGATCCAGCCTTATATTGAAGGTCTGGCAGAGGTGGTGGATATTGCGGCGATTAAGCAAGCGGGGCTGAAAATCGGTGTCGATCCACTCGGTGGTTCCGGCATCGCTTACTGGCAGCGCATTGCTGAGTTCTACGATCTTGACCTGACGATTGTTAACGACGCGGTTGATCAGACTTTCCGCTTTATGCATCTTGATAAAGATGGCGCTATCCGCATGGATTGCTCGTCTGAGTCAGCGATGGCGGGCCTGCTGGCGCTGCGTGATAAGTTCGATCTGGCGTTTGCTAACGATCCGGACTACGACCGTCACGGCATCGTTACGCCTGCTGGCCTGATGAATCCGAACCACTATCTGGCGGTGGCGATCAACTATTTGTTCCAGCATCGTCCGCAGTGGGGCAAGGATGTCGCGGTGGGTAAAACACTGGTTTCCAGTGCAATGATTGACCGTGTAGTCAACGACATTGGCCGTAAGCTGGTGGAAGTGCCGGTTGGCTTTAAATGGTTCGTTGATGGTCTGTTTGATGGCAGCTTCGGTTTCGGCGGTGAAGAGAGTGCCGGGGCTTCTTTCCTGCGCTTTGACGGCACCCCATGGTCAACCGATAAAGACGGCATCATTATGTGTCTGCTGGCGGCGGAAATCACTGCGGTGACCGGTAAAAATCCACAGCAGCATTACGATGAGCTGGCAGAGCGTTTTGGTGCACCGAGCTATAACCGTCTGCAGGCCTCTGCCACTTCGGCGCAGAAAGCCGCGCTGTCTAAGCTGTCACCGGAAATGGTCAGCGCAGATACGCTGGCCGGCGACCCGATTACCGCACGTCTGACCGCGGCTCCGGGTAATGGCGCATCAATTGGTGGCCTGAAAGTGATGACCGATAACGGCTGGTTTGCCGCGCGTCCATCCGGCACTGAAGACGCCTACAAAATCTACTGTGAAAGCTTCCTCGGTGCTGAGCATCGCGAAAAGATTGAAAAAGAAGCGGTAGAGATTGTCAGTGAAGTGCTGAAAAACGCTTAACTTTATCGGTTAGCAGCAATTTATCATTATGCCGGGAGCCGAAAACGGCTCCTAAGGCATAAACCGATAACCAATGCCGGTTTCGGTCAGCAGATGTTTGGGCTGTGCCGGATCGGCTTCCAGTTTTTGCCGTAAATGCCCCATATAGATGCGCAGATAGTGGCTGTGCTCGACCGCATTCGGCCCCCACACCTGTGTCAGCAACTGGCGCTGGGTCAGCACCTTTCCGGCGTTATTCAGTAATGTTACCAGCAGACGAAATTCAATCGGTGTCAGGTGCAACTCCTGGCCGTCACGCGTCACGCGCCGGGCGGCAATATCCACCGTCACGGCAGAAAAGGCAACCGTCGCCTGCGGACTGGTGGAGGCCTGACGGCGTAAGGCTACGCGCACCCGCGCCAGCAGCTCACCGACGCCAAAGGGTTTCGACAGAAAGTCATCGGCACCGGCATCCAGCGCCGCAATTTTATCCTGTTCATCACTGCGCGCCGACAGCACCACAATCGGCACGGCGCTCCACTGGCGCACATCGCGAATAAATTCAATGCCGTCGCCGTCAGGCAGCCCAAGATCCAAAATCACCAGATCCGGTTTACGGGTGGCGGCCTCAATTAATCCGCGCTGAAGCGTTTCGCTGTCAAATACCCGCAACGATTCGCCTTCCAGCGCGATGCGCAGAAAGCGACGAATCTCTTTTTCATCTTCGACAATCAGAACTGTGGTCACATTTCCTCTGGCTCTTCGGGGGCTAATTCTGGCGGCTTATCCTGTGGCAGACGCAGGTGAAAACTGGCACCACCGGACGGGCGATTTTCAGCGCTAATTTCACCCTGATGCAGGGTAACAATCGCCTGGCAAATAGCCAGCCCCAGACCAACGCCGGGGATCGCCGACTCTTTATTGCCACGGGTAAACTTATCAAAGATCTGCTTTTCCTGCCCGTGCAAAATGCCTGGCCCGTCATCCCACACTTCGATATCCAGCAGATTATCCGTGCGGCGCGCACGAATACCAATTTGCGCTGCATGACCGGCATATTTTATCGCATTCTCCAGTAAATTGGTCAGCAGCCGCTCAATCAGCGGGCCATCAACCTCAACCAGTAACAGCTCAGCCGGCAGGTCGGTTTGAATACGGCGTCCATTCAGCAGCGGCGCGATGGCATTAAGGGTGCTGCCAATAATTTCCTCCAGCGTCAGCCACTCTTTACGCAGCACAAAACCGCCGGACTGGATGCGCGCCATATCCAGCAGATTATTCACCAGCCTGGTTGTATTAATAATATGCTGGCGAATCTGATTTGCCTGCGGCGCGTAAGGTGAGTTCACTGCGGATAAATCCAGCGTCAGGATTTCGGACATGCCAAACAGCACCGTTAGCGGAGTGCGTAAATCGTGAGAAAGCGCCGCCAGCAGTGAGTTTCGTAACTGCTCACTTTCAGCGGAGAAGCGCGCTTGTTCTTCAGAGTGGGTCAGCGCCAGACGTTCCAGCGCGCTGGCGATCAGCACAATTACCGTTTCAATCAGCCGCTGCTGTTCCGGGATCATCAGTTGCCGCAGGCTGGACGGTTCGATCACCAGCAGTCCCCAGCATTTTTCCTGCATGGTTAATGGCAGAATCAGGCAGGGCAGCCCGGGCAGGGTAGCGGTCCCGGCACCGGCCGGCTGATTATTGTCAAAACTCCAGCGCGCAATAGCGGCATCGGCCTGGCGCGGCTGCGGTAGCTGTCCGTGGGCGTCCGGAATCAATAGCTCGCTGCTGGCACGAAAGGTGTTATCAATAAAATGCTGACTGACTGCAATAATATCCTGTTGACTACGGGTGCGGCTAAGCGCACGCGAAACCTCATACAGCTGACGCACGCGCGCTTCACGATAGCGCGCCACCCGCGCCTGATAGCGCATACTGGCGGTCAGATTACCGATAATTATCCCTACCGCCAGCATAATGGCGAAGGTCAGTAAATACTCGAGATCCGATACTGCCAGGGTGCCGCGCGGCGCGATAAAAAACAGATCAAAGCTGGCGACGTTAATCAGCGATGCCACCACCGATGGCCAGCGACCATACAGCAGCGCGACGATCACCACGCCGAGCAGATACAGCATCACCAGATTGGCATCGGCTACCTGCGGAAACAGCCAGCTGGCGCCGACGGTAAGCGTCGCGCACCATGCGACTGCCAGCGCACAGCCTTCCAGCGGCTTACGCCATTTTTCTGCGGGACTTTTACTACTGACCGGGCGCGTTGACAGCGCGGAGTCGGGTTCATCACGCGCAACGATCAGCAGATCGAGATCCGGCCCCAGTTTGCCCAGTCGGTTAGCAAAGCCATCGCGTTTCCAGCGCTGTGAGGATCGGCGGCCAATCACTATTTTGCCGAGATCGTGTTCACGTGCATAGCGCAGCACCGAGAGCTCTTCGTGAGTGTCGGAAAGAGTGGCGGTTTCTGCGCCAAGATCCTGTGCCAGTTTCAGCGCCTGCAAAATGCGGCGTCGCTGATCGCCAGGCAACTTATGCAGGCGTGGCGTTTCTACATACACCGCGTGCCACGGCGCATCCAGCTTTGCCGCCAGACGCGCAGCGGTGCGCACCAGTTTTTCGTTGCCGGCGCCTTCGCCGATACACACCAATACCGCATCGCGGGTATGCCAGACTTGCTCACGCCCTTTATGATCGCGCCAGGCACGCATCTGATCATCGACGCGATCGGCGGTGCGGCGCAGCGCCAGTTCACGCAGCGCGATAAGATTGCCTTTACGGAAGAAATGCTCGATAGCGCGTTCGGCTTGCCCGGCGATATACACTTTACCTTCGGCCAGCCGCTGTCTTAAATCGTCCGGCGTCAGATCAACCAGCACAATCTCATCGGCCAGATCGAAAATCGGGTCCGGTACGGTTTCGCGCACCAGAATGCCGGTAATGCTGCCGACCACATCATTCAGGCTTTCCAGATGCTGCACATTGACCGTGGTAAACACGTCGATCCCGGCGTTCAGCAGTTCTTCGACGTCCTGCCAGCGTTTCGGATGGCGTGATCCGGCAATATTGCTGTGCGCCAGCTCATCGATCAAAATAATCGCTGGCGCACGGGCGAGTGCGGCGTCGAGGTCGAACTCCGGATACTGGCGGCCCTGCTGTGTGGATATTTTCAGCGGCAATACGCTGAGTCCATCCAGCAAGGCGGCCGTTTCACGCCGCCCGTGGGTCTCTACCACACCAATCAGCACATCAAGACCCTGCTCGCGCAGCCGACGCCCCTCCTGCAACATGGCGAAGGTTTTGCCGACACCGGCGCAGGCACCAAAAAAGATCTTTAGTTTACCGCGCGGCGGGGTGCTGTGCTGCTGCAACAGCTTTTCCGGTGACGGACGCTGTAGCTCCTGGTTCATGAAGGTTCCTTATTATCGGGTCGACTGCGCGTTCTTTTGTTCTAACGCCAGATTCAGCATAAAGACATTTACCGTTGCTTCGCCAGTAAATTTCAAAAGCGGCTGTTTGATGTGCTGTGCAATCAGCGCATCGACCTCTGCCAGCGGGATGTTACGCGCCTGTGCTACGCGCGCAGCCTGCCAGTATGCCGCAGCCGCTGAGATTTCGGGATCAAGGCCGCTGGCGGAAGCCGTCACCAAATCTGACGGTACCTCGCGGCTGGCCTGCGGATTAGCCGCGCGCAGTGCCGCAATGCGTTCGGCAAACAAGCGATCGAGCGCTGGATTACTGGCTGCCAGATTGCTACCCGCTGACGCCAGTGCATTATAAGGCGCGTCGGCGGTGGCGGATGGACGGCCCTGGAAATCTGCCGGCCGGGTAAATGCCTGACCGATTAACTCAGAACCGCGCGGCTGGCCTGACACCTCGATCAACGAGCCATTGGCCTGCCACGGGAAAATCGCCTGCGCCAGCCCGGTAACCAACAGCGGGTAAGCCGCACCGGTAATCAGTGAAAGCAGAATAAACACCAGCAGTGCCGGACGTAAAATGGACATAACGTTTCCTTAAACCAGACCGGTCATGGTTAATAGCAGATCGATAGCTTTGATACCGACAAACGGCACCAGAATACCGCCAGCGCCATAAATCCACAGATTGCGTCGCAGCAGTGCAGCCGCACCCAGCGGCCGATAGCTGACCCCTTTTAATGCCAGTGGGATGAGAAAGACGATAATCAGCGCATTAAACATCACTGCTGACAAAATCGCCGAGGCCGGAGAGTGCAGATGCATAATGTTCAGTGCATTCAGCTGTGGCCAGCTGACGGCAAACGCCGCCGGAATAATGGCAAAGTATTTTGCTACGTCATTGGCAATACTGAAGGTGGTCAGTGAACCGCGTGTCATCAGCATCTGTTTGCCAATATGCACCACTTCAATCAGTTTGGTGGGGTTGGAATCGAGGTCGACCATATTGCCCGCTTCTTTTGCCGCCTGCGTACCTGAGTTCATCGCCACCGCCACATCGGCTTGTGCCAGCGCGGGCGCATCATTGGTGCCGTCACCGGTCATCGCCACCAGCCGGCCTTCGGACTGATACTGACGAATCAGTGCCAGTTTGGCTTCCGGCGTAGCTTCTGACAAAAAGTCATCGACACCGGCTTCTGCGGCAATCGCGGCGGCGGTTAACGGGTTATCACCGGTGATCATCACGGTTTTAATCCCCATGGTGCGCAGTTCGGCAAAGCGCTCTTTTATCCCACCCTTCACAATATCTTTTAACGCTACCACCCCCAGCGCCACATTGCCTTCGGCAACCACCAGCGGCGTACCGCCGGTGCGTGCCACCTGTTCAACCAGCGTCATCACTTCAGGCTGGAACTGACCGCCGTTAGCCTCGACGTGGCGTTTAATCGCATCCACCGCACCTTTGCGAATCATGCGCTGCTGAATATTGACGCCGCTCATGCGGGTCTGGGCAGAGAAGGGCACAAAGGTCGCGTTCAGTGCGTGCAGATCGCGCTCGCGCAGGTTAAAGCGCTGTTTTGCCAGCACCACGATACTGCGGCCTTCCGGGGTTTCATCGGCCAGTGAAGCCAGCTGCGCGGCATCCGCCAGCTGTTGTTCGCTGACGCCAGGCGCGGTTAAAAATGCAGAGGCTTGGCGGTTACCCAGCGTGATGGTGCCGGTTTTATCCAGCAGCAGCACATTAATATCACCAGCGGCTTCCACCGCGCGGCCGCTGGTGGCAATAACGTTAGCGGCCAGCATCCGGCTCATCCCGGCGACACCAATTGCCGATAATAATCCGCCAATGGTGGTCGGAATCAGACAGACCAGCAGTGCAATCAGCACCGTAATACTGATCGGCTGACCGGCAAACCAGCTGTAAGGCCAGAGCGTGGCGGTGGCAAACAGAAACACCAGCGTCAGTGCTACCAGCAGAATAGTCAGGGAGATTTCGCTTGGCGTTTTGCGGCGTTTTGCTCCTTCAACCATGGCAATCATCCGGTCGAGGAAGGTTTCTCCTGGGTTAACGCTGCACTGAATAACCAGCCAGTCAGATAACACCCGCGTGCCGCCGGTTACCGAGGCAAAGTCACCGCCTGATTCTCGAATCACCGGCGCGGACTCGCCGGTAATCGCGCTTTCGTCTACCGAAGCGCCGCCTTCAAGCACTTCACCGTCGCAGGGAATAGTATCGCCCGCTGCGGCCAGCACGATATCGCCTTTACGCAGCGATTCTGCCGTAACGCGTTCGGCTGGTGCGTCGTGGCGTGCGGCTGACAATTTATTGGCCCAGCTGGTTTTCTTCATTCCCTTAAGCGCGTTAGCTTGCGCTTTACTGCGGCCTTCAGCTATCGCTTCCGCAAAGTTGGCAAACAGCACGGTAAACCACAGCCAGATGGCGATGACGGCGGTAAACCCGGCGTTGCCGCTGGCGTAACCTGACACAATCGACAGGGCGATCAGGCTGGTAATAATCGAGCCGAGATAGACGATAAACATCACCGGATTCCGCCACTGCACGCGGGGATCGCATTTTTTCAGCGCATCGACCAGCGCCTGACGCGTCATTGCCGCATCAAATAGAGGTTGTTGCTTGCGAGTCATAAACTGCTCCGGTACTTAATGAGTCAATTGAAGATGTTCAGCCACCGGGCCAATTGCCAGCACCGGGACAAACGTCAGCGCGGCAACCAGCAGAACGGTGCCGGTCAGCAATCCGATAAACAGTGCGCCGTGGCTCGGCAGAGTGCCGGTTCCGGCCGGCTGCGCTTTTTTCGCTACCAGTGAACCAGCAATCGCCAGCACCGGCAGAATAATGCCGAAGCGGCCAACAAACATGGCAAACGCCAGCAACAGGTTGTAGAACGGAGTATTGGCACTGAGCCCGGCAAAGGCGCTACCGTTGTTATTGGCAGCCGACGAGAGCGCATACAGCACTTCGCTAAAACCGTGCGGTCCAGGATTAAGGATGCCTGCGCGTCCGGCGTCGGTGGCAATCGCCAGTGCGCTGCCGATTAGCACCAGCGTGGGTGTAACCAGAATCGCCAGCGCGGTCATTTTGATCTCTTTGGTATCGATTTTTTTACCGAGGTACTCCGGCGATCGACCAATCATCAGCCCGGCAATAAATACCGCCAGCAAAACAAACAGCATCATGCCGTACAGGCCAGAGCCGACGCCGCCAAAAATCACTTCACCAATCTGCATCAGCAGCATTGGCACCATACCGCCGAGTGCGGTAAAGGAGTCATGCATGGCATTAACCGCACCACAGGAGGCGGCGGTAGTCACTACCGCATACAGTGTGGAACTGAGGATGCCAAAGCGCGCCTCTTTGCCTTCCATATTAAACGGCGAGGAAGCGCCAGCCGTAAGCAGGTGAGGATTGCCTTTTAGCTCGGCCCACATCACCACGCTGGCGGCGATAATAAACAGCAGCGTCATGGTGGCCAGCAGCGCATGGCCCTGGCGGCGGTCACGCACCGCTTCGCCAAAGGTGAAACAAAGCGCTGCCGGAATCAGCAGAATCGCCAGCATCTGCACAATGTTGGTCAGGGCATTGGGGTTTTCAAACGGATGAGCTGAGTTAGCGCCAAGGAAACCGCCGCCGTTAGTGCCCAGCAGCTTAATCGACTCCTGCGAAGCGATCGGCCCCATCGGTAAAGTCTGGCTCGATCCGGCCAGTGTATGAAGAGTCTGATAAGCGCTAAGGTTTTGCAGTACGCCCTGGCTGACAAAAAACAGCGCAAGGATTAATGACAGCGGCAGCAGCAGATAAAGAGTAATGCGTAACAGATCCTGCCAGGCGTTACCAAGGGTATCCACGCTTTGCCGTGAGAAAGCCCGAATCAGCACCAGCGCGACCGCAATACCGCTGGCGGCTGAAAGGAAGTTCTGCACCGTCAGGCCAACCATCTGACTAAAGTAGCTCAGGGTATTTTCGCCACTGTAGGCCTGCCAGTTGGTATTAGTGACAAAACTTATCGCCGTGTTAAGCGCCAGATGCCAGCTCATCGCCGGAAAGTGTTGCGGATTAAGCGGCAGGCGATCCTGCAACATCAGGATGGCGAACAGCACCAGTACGCCGAGCAGATTGATCGCGATAATCGCCCAAAAATAGCGAATCCAGCCCATCTCTTTCTGGCGGATACCACACAGCCACCACAGGCGGCGTTCAAAGCCAGCCCGCCACGGACCCGCGTGGCCATCAACCAATTTCACCATGCTTTTACCCAGTGGTTGCGCCAGTATCAGCAACAGCGCCACAAAGCTAAACAGTAACAGGCTTGCGGAGGCGGCCATCAGAACGCCTCCGCATTAATCAGGGCGTAAATCAGGTAGCCGGTCAGTAATGCAACCAGTAGCACGCCAGCGATAATCTCAACACTCACAGTACACCTCCGGGGTGTGATTCAGATAAGCGCAGAGTAATCATCGGCGTGCAAAGAAGGTGTATAGAAAGCAGGGCAGGATATAAAAAAAGTATAAAAATCGCCGCTGCGTTAACACTTTGTCGTTATTTGATAACAATTCTGTAACTCAATTACAGCGATAGCTAAAAACAGCGTATTTTTCGCCAAAAAAGTGGTCGGATCAGTAGTAAAATTACATCAGGCAGCGTATATTAATTGGACAGATTACATACAGAATTTATTTCAATTTCGGAGGCGTGGCCATGTATCAGAACTATTCACTGTATAAAGTTATTCTGCGTCGCGTAGCGGCTGTCATCATTGGTGTGCTGGCGCTGCCGGTGATGTTATTCCGTGAGGATCGTGCTCGTTTCTACAGCTATCTGCACCGATTCTGGAGCAAAACCAGCACCAAGCCGGTCTGGTTGGCTCAGTCAGAAGCTGCGGCCTGCGATTTCTATTAAGTTACCTCTCAGGCGGTGATTTCAACGCCGGCGCTGAGGGTTTACACCCTGCACGTCAACGGGAACTGAAAACAGATTCCCGATCTTAAATCCCGCATTTGCGGGATTTTTTATTTTTAGCTTCCCGCGTCAACGCTCTGCTGATTTCCGTTGAATCGCCTTCGCGATCGCCGTCACGGTAAAAAACTAATCACTGTGTGAAATTAATCAGTAAAACTGATGCCTCCCCTCTGCACGCGGATGTCGTGACGAGATAAAACAACCCGGACAGGACGTCTGAACTATGAGTGATTATTTTGCCGCCCGCCAGAACGACGCGCTGGTGCACACCAGCATGTTTGCCGAAATCACCAGCCTGCTGGTCGAAGGCGCGGCGTACGCCGCAGCCGGTGCCGCCGTGGCCGCCGCCGCCGCGGTTACCGCCCCGCTGGCCGGGGCCGGTGCGCTGGCCGCCGGGCTGGCGGCGGTCGGCTCCGGCTGCGTGCTCAGCGGCATTATCGGCGGCCTGCTGGCCAACCTCGCCGGGGTGACCTGTGACATCTCCCGCGCCGCCGACGGCATCAGCAGTTTCCTCTTTCCGCCGCGCCCCCTGCGGGCGCATCACCAGCGGCTCTCCCGACGTCTTTATCAACGGCCTGCCCGCCGCGCGTGCCGCCGGCAAACCGCGTCCGTCCGGCAGCCCGCAGGCGGTTGTGCAGCAGCCGCAGGACTTTTTTGACTACGGCGCGGCGCTGCTCGGCGCCGCCGGGCAGACGCTCAGCGGCTTCTGGCGGCCGGTTGAGGCCGAAGCGGAGGCCGCCGACCCGGCCCATCAGGACACTATCGGCTGCGACCGCCACCGCGGGCCGGACTGGCTCGCCGAGGGCTCGGACTCGGTGTTTATCAACGGACAGCCGGCGGTGCGCAGCGGCGACCGCACCACCTGCGGTGCGACCGTGGCCGCCGGCGCCTCGCCCGACGTGATTATCGGCGGCCGCGCCCGGGTGGTGCGGCAAATCCGCAGCGGCACCACCCCGTGGCTACTGCCGGCCGCGATGCTGCTGCCCCTGATGCGCGGGCGCCCCGGCGCGGTGCTGAAAAACCTGCCCTGCATGCTGTACCGCGCCGGCGGCGGCATGGCGGCGGACCTGCTGATAAACGCCGCCTTCGCCAGTCCGGACCCGGTGCACGCCGCCAGCGGCGCCAAGGTACTTAATGGCGACGACGACCTCGACTTCGTGCTGCCTGGCCGCCTGCCGCTGCGCTGGCAGCGCTGCTACAACAGCCGCTCGCGGACGGCCGGCATTTTCGGCCGCGGCTGGATGACCGCCTTCGACAGCCGCATCGAGCTGCGCGGCGACGACGCGCTGTGGCTGGACGAAACCGGGCGCGGGCTGCGCTTCACGCTGCCGCCGCCTGATGAGCCGCTGTTCAGCCGCGGCGATGGGCTAATTTTTCGCGCCGGACCGGGCGGCGCACTGGCGGTGGCCGACGACGGCGGCCTGTGGCGGCTGTACCGGCCACTGCGCGGCAACCCGGCGCGGCTGCGGCTGGCCTCGCTCAGCGACGAGTACGGCAACCGGCTGGAGTGCGAATACGACGACGACGAACGGCCGGTGCGCATCCGCGACGAGCCGGGGGCGGTTAACCTCACCCTGCACTACGATAGCCCGGACTTCCCGGCGCGCGTCACCGCCCTCAGCCATCACGACGGCGGGCGGCGGTGGCCGCTGGTGCGCTATGGCTACGACGCGGGCGGCCGGCTGGCCTCGGTGACCGACGCCGCCGGGGTGGCCACCCGCGGGTTTCGCTACGACGGGGCGGGCCTGATGGTCTGGCAGCGGCTGCCCGGCGGGCGCGAGTGCGAATACCGCTGGCGGCGGCACGACCACTGGCGGGTGGTCGCCGCCCGCAGCAGCGGCGGCGCGGCCTGCGAAATCAGCTACGACCTGCCCGCCGGGCTGACCACCGTCACCGGCGGTGACGGCGCGGTGCGCCGGCACAGGTGGGATCGGCAGCAGCAGGTCACCCACTATACCGACGCACGCGGCGAAAGCTGGCTGTTCACCCGCGACGACGACGGGCTGCTGACTCGGCTCATCGACCCCGCCGGCCACGCCACGCTGTACCGCTATGACGACGCGGGCAACCTGGTGGAGGAGGAGGATCCCGCCGGTCACGTGCGGGCGACGGAGTGGCTGGCGCACCGCGCGCTGCCGGCCAGCATCACCGACGCCGACGGCGGCGTCACCCGGCTGGCGTACGACGCGCACCACGGGCTGGCGGCGGTGACTGACGCCTGCGGGCAGACCACGCGCCTTGAGCGCGACGAGTACGGGCAAGTGGTGGCGGTGACGGACGCCAACGGCGGGATCAGCCGCCGGGACTACGATGACGCAGGGCAGCTGACGCGCGTCACCGACTGCACCGGCAGCAGCACGCGCTGGCGTTATCATTCGCGGGGCTGGCTGCAGGCTGAAATGCTCGCCGACGGCGAGGAGACCCGGCTGGAGTACGACGCGGCGGGCCGCCCGCTGCGGGTGAGCCGGGCGGAGGGGTGGCAGGAAAGCCGGGAGTACGACGCGCGCGGCCTGCTGAAAACGCTCACCGACGCCACCGGGAAGCGCCACCACTTCCGCCACGACGCCTGCGGCAGGCTGGTGGCCACCCGCAATCCGGAGGGGGGTGAGGTGCGGCGCGAGTACGACGCGCAGGGGCGGCTGGCGGCGCTGGTGAATGAGAACGGCGCGCGGCACCTTTTCCGCTGGCGGCCGGGCGGCCTGCCGGAGAGCGAAACCGCGCCGGACGGCGTCACCACCGCGTACCGCCACGACGCCGCCGGGCGGCTGGTTTCGCGAGCGCTGTCGGCGGAGGGCGCGGCGCCGCTCGCCGAGGAGTATGAGTACGATGCGCGCGGGCTGCTGGCCGCGCGGCACACCGCGGACGGCGTCACCCGCTTTGAGCACTCGCCGGGCGGGCGGCTGCTGCGCGCCGTCACGCACCCGCACGGCGGCGGGCCGCAGGCGTTGGGGCTGGAGTACGACCGCTGCGGCCGCACGGTCGCGGAGTGTGGGGAGAACGGCCGGGTGGAGTACGCCCACGATGCCGCGGGCAGCCGCACGGCGGTGACGCTGCCGGACGGGCGGCGGCTGAAAAACCTGTACTACGGCGGCGGGCACCTGCTCGGCATCGCGCTGGACGGCCTTGCGATAAGCGACTTTCGCCGCGACCCGCTGCACCGCGAGGTGAGCCGCAGCCAGGGGGCGCTGACCAGCCGCACGGCGTACGACCGGCACGGGCGGCTGCGCAGCCGCGAGCTGTTACGCGGCGGGCAGGTGCGCCCGGCGCCGCGCCAATGGTCGCGCAGCTGGCAGTATGACAACGCGCACCGGCCGGTGCGCGAGGAGCATGACGACAACCCGCACGCGTGGCGCAGCTGGCAATACGACGGCGCGGGGCGGCTGCTGGCCCAGGGCGGCGGGCTGGCGGACCATGAGCGCTGGCGGTGGGACGCGGCGTCCAACCCGGTCGACTCGGGCGCGGGGGCGGTTGCCGGCAACCGGGTCACGCAGCTGAACGGCGTGCGCTGGCGGTATGACGCGTACGGGCGGGTGGCGGAGAAGGTCAGCGGGCGCGAGCGCTGGCGCTACCGCTACGACGGGGAGCAGCGGCTGGCAGAGGTGGTGCACGACACCCGCGACGACCGGGGGTTGCGGCTTCACGTCGGCTTCCGCTACGACCCGCTGGGGCGGCGCGTCAGCAAAACCCGCTGGCGGCAGGATGCGTCGGGTGAAGTCTGCGGGGAGCCGCAGACCACGCGCTTCGTCTGGGAGGGGCTGCGGCTGCTGCAGGAAATTGAGGACGGGGTACCGCTGACTTACGTCTGGGCCGGGCCGGGAAGCTACGAGCCGCTGGCGCGGATTGACGGGGCGGAAAACCCGGCGGTTTACTGGTACCACTGCCGCCCGGACGGCACGCCGGAGGCGCTGACCGACGAGGCGGGCGCGGTGCGCTGGCGTGCGGGAAACGGCGCGTGGGGCAAGCTGCTGCGTGAGACGCGGCAGGACGCGCCGGACTTTGCGCAGAGCCTGCGAATGCAGGGGCAGTACCTCGACAGGGAAACCGGGCTTCACTACAATCTATTTCGCTACTACGATCCCGACTGCGCGCGGTTTACCCAGCCGGACCCGATTGGGTTGGCGGGCGGGCTGAATCTGTATCAGTATGCGCCGAATCCGCTAAGCTGGATTGATCCGCTTGGTCTAACAGGTTGGCAAATAGATGGTGATAGAACAACTGCTATTTTGCAAGGTGGTCCTTTTAAAGAGAAATATTATAGAGATGGACAAACTGGATTGTGGTGGTCTAAAGATACTACCGGTCATGGCGGATCTGCCTATAAAGTATTTAGAGAAACATCAACATCCTTAGAATGGATTGCTGACGCTGATAAACATGGTCAGTTCATACCTGATAAACATAAAGGTAATACAGGAAAAAGTATTCCTAAGAAAAGTTGCAATAGTATTACTATTAAATGAGCCAAAGACATGATAAATACAACATCTGAATTCATAAAGTTGAGAAATAGTGACATCCCTGCTGAATATAACAGGACTGGTATAGAAGAAGCACCCATTGATGTTTGGATGGAACTGATTGAAAACCATCCAGACATGAAAGTTTGGGTTGCAAGAAATAAGTCAATCCCTATGGAGATAATTAATATTCTTTCTCTTGATAACGATCCGGTAATTAGGGATGCTATATCCTCAAAATACCCTTTGGATATTGAGATTTATCAATTATTTTCTAAAGATGCAGACGAGGGAATTAGAGCAAAATTAACTTACAATAAAGGTTTGCCACTCTTTATTCTAAAGGATATGGCTAAAAACGACCCAAGCGAATTTGTAAGAACTGAAGCAAAGTCTAAATATGATAAACGAATGAAATAACTTCAAAGATAAGCCAAAAGAACCAGATTCTATGAACTGCGATACAAAAATGATGGTGAATTACAACCGACGCTGATAGTACGATCCGAACGGCGGACGCTTTACTCAACATGACCCTGTGGGGCTGGCGGGGGGATTAAACCTCTACGCCTACGCTCCAAACCCACTCAGTTGGATCGATCCACTGGGTTTAAGTTTTATAGATATTATTGGCGATGCAGCTCAGACAACTGGGAAAAAATATCAAGGGGCTGAGATTTATAAAATCACATCCAAAGTTAAAGTTGGTGATGTTACCTTTAAAAACGGAGATTATTTCTATTTGGATAATTTGCATAAAGATCATTATGAGACATTTTCTTCATTGGGTAAGTCTAAGGGTGTCTTTAATTTAGATGGCTCTTATAATGAGAGAAAATCCGGAAAAGCAGCTAAAAGAAAAGGGCCGGGGTGTTAGATGAATATTGTTCTTAAAGAAGAAATCCTTAAAAACAGAAATGATCTTATTGAGGGTACTTTTTGTTTCTCATTGTTTGAGGAAGCATTGTTCTATCCTTCTTTATTGGATGACTTGATTGATAACTCTATGCTATTTATAAAGGAGAACGGAAGTGATACAGAGGTAAAGGATTTTTTATCCTGGGTGGTTAATTGTGTTGATCAGTGTTTTTTATCACATAAAGATGAAGGTGATCTTTACACTATTAAGAACTATTCATCAGAAATAGAAAAAAATTGGATGAATGTATGGAAGCCAAAAATTAATGAGATAAATAATTAGATATGTTTCAAATAATATCTGAAAAGATCTTCCCGGCTTTTTTTAGCTGCCCGTTATGGCGATAGCATGTCCGGGGCAAAAGTGTACGTCGGGGCTGCCGGGTTAAGCAGCGGCTCCTTACGTGAAAAACCGCCCCTGAAAAGCTATCCCCATCAGTAAGTTAAGTGCAATGAACAACCCCGCCGCAAGCAGCGGGGTATCAAAACCACAGTCAACAGCGAGAGTTGAACGCCCCAAGGGGCGGGGAATTCGACCCTCAGAGATTAAAAAGTACGATGGCACCGGAATCATCCCTATGATCCGATTGGGCTGGGAGGTGGGTTAAACACATACGCCTACGCTCCAAACCCATTGAGCTGGATCGATCCGCTTGGGTTGAGTGGTGATAATGTATTTATACATTATACCGACAAGGCTGGTTTCGAGAGTATAATGAAAACGGGTGTTCTTGAAGCGAATGCTAAGGGCAAGGTTTATATAACGGATATATTAATGTCTCCAAAGGATGTTATGAGGGATATTCTTATCAATGATCCTAAGCACGTAGGAAGAGGAGATTATGCGATTATCTTTAAAGCAGACCCTGTTCAAATGGGCAACATAAAAGCCTCATCAGCCCTTGAATACATACATTCAGGCAGAATAAAATTGAATGACGTACTCTACTCAGGGAGCAACCCTTACTCGTTAACATCCAAAATGGAGTATGAAACTCGTAATAAACTAACTACGAATCAGATGAATGCAAGAGGTAAGTGTAGTGGCTGAGAATGAGAAAAAAATAAATATTACACAAGATGAGATTAGTGCGCTCAAAAAACTCATTATGTATATTAAGTTCTCTTGTGATGATGTCGAGTCATTACAATATGCTGGAAGTTATGCGATCAATAACTTCTTTGATAAGCTTATTGAGGCTGACTATCTTGGTGAGTATGAAAAGAAATTTTATAGTAAAAGAAATTTAGATAATGAAGTTATTGTAATGAGTAAAATCAAAGCACACGAAGATGAATCTATTAATAAAATGAGTGAAGACACATTGCAAGAAGTGTTTAAAGAGTGTCTTCATCCATTTAAGTCTGAGTGAATAACATTATTATGATCTTGTAATAAAAAAGAGAGGGTAAGCATAGAGTTGCTCTCTCATGTTTTTACATCCATTTAATATTGCTGTCAGTTTTAATAACCACCAGGTCGGGGATCTCGCTAATCTCCAGTGATGCCCGGTCAGGTCGATTTGCGTCAGTCAGTCCCCCGCCAGATACAGCTCACCGCTATCCCGCACCCAGTCCGCATTGAGTTGAGTGATATTTCTGTACTCAATAAGTCTGTGCTTAATTTACTATTTGATATTAAATAATTTTATACAGATAAAAACTATCATGGTAGGGCGATAGCATATGAACTATGATACAAAATACCTGACCCATTACGACCCCAATAGGCAGTGCGATCTGCAAATCGGGCGGTTTACGTAACAAGATCCGATTGGGCTGGCGGGCGGGCTGAATCTGTATCAGTATGCGCCGAATCCGCTAAGCTGGATTGATCCTTGGGGATTGACGGCTTGCTCAATTACGAGTCGAGTTAAAGAAGAATCGGCTCTATTGAAAGAAGCCCAGAAATTATCGCAAGATGAAAGTCGAGGGATTAATTCTCTCTTAGCACAGGTTCGTCAAGGAAATATGAATCCTGGCATAGGTACTAAAGTTTTTGATGGTATTACCGAATTCAGACACAGGAGCGGCGGACGTATTTATGCTATTGTGATTGGCAGTAAAGTTCAAATTATTGGTTATTCAGGAAAAGGTAATCAGCCTAAGGTGATTAATATAATTAAAGAAATATATAATGGGAGATTATAATAATGCATTCTAATAATTTTCAACTTGAAGTATGGCGTGAGTTCGGCAATTCTGAAGATATTGAATTCTATATATATTTTAATGGGGTGAGATTTTACGGATGGGCTTTTACTTTAAAAGGAGTAGAGGCAGTAATGAAAAAAGACAAAATTACTGATGAGAGTGCCGGAGGAAAGTATTTCTGGGCAGAGAACTTTATTATAATAGATGTTATCACAGAAGATTGCCTGAAGGCAGTGATTTCTGATCTAATCCGTTCAGACCCTGAAGTATTAGGGACGATTTTTTCAATTGTATAATTTATAACGTGAGTTGTAGGGGCAGAAATGATAATTATGCACCCTGTGAATCTTTACTTTTAACCATCTGTATTCAAGCTCAGTCAAGTCGCTTAGCTACATCAATCTCTTGCGCAGAGCCTGCGAATGCAGGGGCAGTACCTCGACAGGGAAACCGGGCTTCACTACAATCTATTCCGCTACTACGATCCCGACTGCGCGCGGTTTACCCAGCCGGACCCGATAGGGCGGGCTGAATCTGTATCAGTATGCGCCGAATCCGCTGGAGTGGGTGAACCCGCTGGGGTTAGCAAAAGTTATATGTGCAGGAACACCAAAGGATGCACTAAAGAACGTTAATAGAGGTCAGGGACCTAAAGATATCAACCGCATTGATGAGCCAGAACAAAGTGTTCCTCGGTGTCAATGGCATGCTCATCAGACAAAGCCCGAAAAAGGTAAACATCCGGCATCAAACCAGTATGGCTCAATTCATGATGGTCCCCCCTTATTTACTAAGGAGGCTTTAAAATGGCTAGCTTGGGTGAGTATATATTTAAGAATGCTCACATAACTTAAATTGACTATTAAGATGAATGGCAGCCAATAGCCTGGATGTGAGAGAAGTTAAGTGGATTTATGACAGGGAAATGACGATAGTGATTTAGTCTCTCTTCAGGAAATGTCATTACTGGTAAATATTGATAAATCAGAATGCTCATTCAATTTCATCATACATACGATTAACCTGATGGAAGAATATAATGATAACTTTGGTGACGACATAACTCAGATTTTGCAAGCTCAGCAAAGCATCAAGATATTATCATAATCATATAAAATAAGTGGGAAGCGACTCTTTCGATTTTTTAGCTTCAGCCGACTTGACCTGGGCAGAATCTGACAACCTTTCCTCAATATTGATAGATTGGTTCGGCACAACTACCGTCATGGGTTGCCTGAGCTGATATGCAAAATTTTTAATTGAATCTTCCCCCTGTCTTCAACCTTCCCGTGCCACCGTCTTCAGTTTCAGCTACACTTAAACCTCTACAAGATTTAAGGGGTTGTACAACTATGAGCGATAAAATTCCAATTGGCATCAGTGCTTGTCTGCTTGGTGACAGCGTCCGTTTTGACGGCGGTCACAAACGTTTTGCTTTTGCCACTGATGAACTCGCTCCTTTTGTGCGCTTTGAACCGGTTTGCCCTGAAGTCGCCATCGGTTTACAGACGCCGCGTCCGGCGCTGCGGCTGGTGAAAGCGCAACAGGATGAGGTGGCGCTCTGCTACAGCAAGCAGGGTGGTGACGATATCACCGATAAGATGCAGGCATTCTCCAGGGAAAAGGTGGCGCATCTACACCATCTGTGCGGCTATATCGTCTGTGCTAAATCACCCAGCTGCGGGATGGAGCGGGTGCGGATTTATGAATCCGACACGAATAACAATCGAAAAGCCGGGACAGGGATTTTCACCCGCGAGCTGATGCGCGCAATTCCCTGGCTACCGGTTGAGGAAGATGGGCGGCTGCATGACGATGCCATCCGGGAAAATTTTGTCGAGCGGGTTTACGCGCTGTATGAGTTTAATCAGCTGTGTAAGTCAGGCCTGACCCGCCACGGCCTGATGGAATTTCACAGCCGTTACAAGCTTTTGCTGTTGGCGCATTCTCAACCACAATATCGCGAACTGGGCCGTTTTGTTGCCGCGATGGAGCAATGGGAGTCGCTGGAGGAGTATGCGGTTGAGTATCGTAATCGTCTGATGAGCCTGCTGGCACAGCAAGCGACGCGCAGTAATCACACTAATGTGCTGATGCATGTTCAAGGTTATTTCCGTAAGCAGCTGACTTCGCCACAACGGCAGGAGCTGGCGACGCTGATTGACCGCTATCGGCAGGGGATCCAGCCGCTGCTGGCGCCGATTACCTTACTTAAACACTATATGGCGGAATTTCCGGATGCTTATCTGGCTCAGCAGCGCTATTTCGAACCCTATCCGGAAGCGCTGCGTTTGCGCTACGGTCACTGATACGGCAGGAGTTTTATGACCACCCATCTGGTCTGGCTGCGTAATGATTTGCGCGTCAATGATAATACCGCGCTGTACGCCGCGTGCCGCGACACTAAGGCGAAAGTTATCGCCCTGTTTATTGCCACCCCGGTACAGTGGCAGCAACATCAGATGGCGCCGCGTCAGGCGGCGTTTATTTATGACAATCTGCAGTTGATGCAGCAGGAGCTGGCCGGGCGTGGTATCCCGCTGCACTATTTACAGTGCGATGATTTTGCGGCGTCGGTAGAGCAGCTGGCTGAATTTTGCCAGCAACATCAGGTCGATCGCCTGTTCTATAACTATCAGTATGAGGTTAACGAACGGCAACGCGATGCGGCGGCGGAAAAATTATTGTTCGATCAGGATATTATTGCTCAGGGATTTGATGACAGCCTGCTGTTGCCGCCGGGCAGCGTGCAGACGGGTAATCGGGAAATGTACAAGGTGTTTACGCCCTTCAGCAAAGCTTTTGTTAAACGCCTGCACCAGGGCTTGCCGGAGTGCGTGCCCGCACCGCAAGCGCGTGAGGGCGCACCGCTGAAAAAACTCCCCCGGCTGGAGCCGTTCGACTACCCACGACAGTCTTACGATCAGCAGCTTTTTGCTGCCGGCGAGCAGGCGGCAATTAAACAATTGCGTCATTTCTGCCAGCAAGCGGTGACTGACTATCCCAGCCAGCGCGATATTCCGGCGACAGATGGCACCAGCCGACTGTCGGTGTATCTGACCACCGGTGTGTTATCGCCGCGTCAGTGCCTGCATCGATTGCTGAAGCAACATCCGAAGGCGCTGGAAGGTGACGACAGCTTTATCTGGCTGAATGAGCTGATCTGGCGCGAGTTTTATCGCCATTTGCTGGTTGCCTATCCGTCACTGTGCCGCCATCAGCCCTTCACCGTCTGGACTAAAAAGGTCAAATGGCGTCATGATGACAGTCAGCTGAAGGCCTGGCAGCAGGGTAAAACCGGCTATCCGATAGTTGATGCTGCCATGCGTCAGTTGAATACACTGGGCTGGATGCATAACCGTTTGCGGATGATCACCGCCAGTTTTCTGGTTAAGGATCTGCTGATCGACTGGCGCGAAGGCGAGCGCTACTTTATGTCACAGCTGATCGACGGCGATCTGGCGGCTAATAACGGTGGCTGGCAGTGGGCGGCGTCTACCGGCACCGATGCGGCACCCTATTTTCGTATTTTCAACCCGATTACTCAGGGTGAACGCTTTGATAGTAAAGGCGAATTTATTCGCCACTGGCTGCCGGAACTCCAGCAGGTGCCAGACGACGCAATTCATCAGCCGCAGCTGTGGGCAAAGAAAAATCAGCAAAAACTCGATTATCCTGAGCCTTTGGTAGACCATAAGGAAGCACGTAAAAGAACACTGGAAGCCTTTGAGGCAGCAAGAAAATAGGCAGGTAAAACAATGCGCAATTCCGAACTGGAACAGATCGTCAACCAGCAGCTCAACACCGCGGCCTTTAGCGATTACGCACCGAATGGGCTGCAGGTGGAAGGTCGCTGCGAGGTGAAGAAGATTATTACCGGCGTCACCGCTTGTCAGGCATTGCTGGATGAGGCCGTGCGTCTGCAGGCCGACGCGGTACTGGTTCACCATGGTTATTTCTGGAAAAACGAAGCCCCGGTGATCAAGGGGATGAAGCGCAATCGCCTGAAAGCGCTGCTGGCAAATGACATCAACCTTTATGGCTGGCATTTGCCGCTGGATGCCCACCCGCAGCTGGGCAATAACGCCCAATTGGCGAAACTGCTGCAAATAGAGGTGCGCGGTGAGATTATGCCATTGGTGCCATGGGGCGAACTGAAAGAAACGCTGACCGGTGAGCAGCTGGCGCAGCGCATTACTGAGGTTCTCGGCCGCACGCCACTGCACTGTGGTGATAATGCTCCTCAGCATATCCGTCGCATCGCCTGGTGCAGCGGCGGTGGGCAGGGTTTTATTGATGACGCGGCGGAGTTTGGTGTGGATGCATTTATCACCGGTGAAGTCTCGGAAAAGACCATTCACAGCGCGCGCGAAAACGGTCTGCACTTTTTTGCCGCCGGTCACCACGCTACCGAGCGCGCAGGGATTAAAGCGCTGGGCGAGTGGCTGGCGGAAAGCTACGGCCTCGACGTTACCTTCATCGATATCGACAATCCTGCCTGATTCTCGTCTGTTACTCCTTCACTTCTGCCGGAGCTGAAGGAGTAAAATGATTGACACCCATATACTTGTTAAGCATAACTGTTTGCCTTAAATGAATAAGCTAATACCCAAAGGGTCTGATATTGCTGCAATTTCAGGCGTTAAGGATGTGTTTTTAGTCTGTCAGGAGGTGCATATTGCAACGAGCACGCTGTTACCTGTTAGGGGAACGCGCGGTAGTGCTTGAACTGGATCCCCCGGTGTCCCTTGCCAGCCAGCAACGGATTTGGGGGCTGAGCGAGCGCCTGAAGAGTCATCCGGATGTGGTGGAATCCATTCCGGGAATGAACAATTTGACCGTGGTGTTGCATAACCCGCAGCAGACCGCGCTGGATGCGATAGAGCGTCTGCAAAGCTGGTGGGAAGAGAGTGAGGCGGTGCTGCCTGAGTCGCGCCAGATAGAAATTCCGGTGATTTATGGCGGTGAGGCTGGTCCCGATCTTGAAGAAGTGGCGCGTCATCATCAGTTAACCACGCGGCAAGTGGTGGAGTTACACGCTTCAGCGGATTATGTGGTCTATTTTATCGGTTTTCAGCCGGGTTTCCCGTATCTGGGAGGGCTGGACAAACGGCTGCACACCCCGCGTCGTGCCGAACCCAGGGTGGTCGTGCCAGCCGGGTCGGTAGGAATTGGCGGCAGCCAGACCGGTATTTATCCACTGGCCTCACCGGGTGGCTGGCAGCTGATAGGCCGCAGTAATCTGCAGCTGTTTAATCCACAGCATCAGCCGCCAACCGTGCTGCGTCCTGGCGACAGCATTCGCTTTGTGCCTCAGAAGGAGGGCATATGCTGACCATTCTTCGTGCCGGAATCAGCACCTCAATCCAGGACGCGGGCCGTACCGGCTGGCGTCAGTATGGCATTGCCCTCAACGGTGCGCTGGATATTCCGGCGATGAAAACCGCCAATCTGCTGGTGGGCAACGCGCAGGATAGTGCGGTACTGGAGATTACGCTGGGGCAGTTCAGCGCCGAATTTGGCCGTGACGGCTGGATTGCGCTGACCGGTGCCGGATGTCACGCCAGTATTGATGGCAAGCCGGTGTGGACCGGCTGGCGTACGGCGGTTAAAGCCGGGCAAACGCTGACGCTGGCGAAGCCGGTACACGGCATGCGCAGTTATCTGGCGCTGGACGGTGGCTTTGATATCCCGCCGCTGCTTGGCTCAGTCAGTACCGATCTGAAAGCCGGTTTTGGCGGTCAGCACGGGCGTCGGGTTGAAGATGGTGATCAGTTGCCGCTGGGTCAGCCTACTGACCGCTTTCGCAAAGCGGCCGGCGTGCGTCAGCTGCTGTGGGGCAATCGCCTGCGCGCGTTGCCAGGACCTGAGTATCACGAATTCAGCCGTGAATCTCAGGAAGCCTTCTGGCGCACCTCATGGAAGCTAAGCCCGCAAAGTAACCGTATGGGTTACCGCTTGCAGGGGCGTATCCTGGCGCGTGACAGCGATCGTGAGCTGCTGTCGCACGGCCTGCTACCGGGGGTGATTCAGGTTCCGCCAAATGGTCAGCCGATTGTGCTGATGTCTGACGCGCAAACCACCGGGGGCTACCCGCGCATTGCCTGCGTTATCGAAGCCGATCTCTATCATCTGGCGCAAATTCGCCTCGGTGAGCCGATCCATTTTGTGCACTGCACGCTGGATGAAGCGCTGAAAGCCAAACAGCAGCAGCAGCGGGCAATCGACCAGATGGTGTGGGGATTAGAAGATGAAAATTGATCTTAACGCCGATCTGGGCGAGGGCAGCGGCAGCGACCAACAGCTGTTGCAGCTGGTCACCTCCGCTAATATCGCCTGCGGTTTTCATGCCGGCGATGCGCAAACCATGTTGCAGTCAGTTCGTTGGGCGCTGGAGTCTGGAGTAGCGATTGGCGCACACCCAAGCTTTCCCGATCGGGAAAACTTTGGTCGCACCGCGATGCAGCTGCCGCCAGAGACGGTATACGCCCAGGTGGTGTACCAGATTGGGGCACTGAAAGCGATAGTTGAGAGTGAAGGCGGCAAGCTGGTTCACGTCAAGCCGCACGGTATGCTGTATAACCAGGCGGCAGTCGATAGCCAACTGGCGGACGCCATTGCCCGCGCGGTTCAAGCGGTCGATCCTTCACTGATTCTGGTCGGGCTGGCAAACAGCGAACTGATCGGTGCCGCTGAGCGACTGGGGCTGGTGGCGCGTCAGGAAGTGTTCGCCGACCGTGGCTACCAGGCCGACGGCACGCTGGTGCCGCGCAGCCAGCCCGGCGCGATAATTGAAAGCGAGCAGCAGGCCATTGAGCAGACGCTGAACATGGTACAGCACGGAAAAGTGTTGAGCATCAGCGGTGAGGAGGTGGCGGTGCGGGCAGACAGCGTTTGCCTGCATGGTGACGGTGCCCATGCGCTGGTCTTCGCTCGTCGGCTGCGCGCAGCCTTTGCTGAACAGCACATCAGCGTAACCAGCCAACAATAATTATTCTGCTGTATTTTCTCCGGCTATCAGGCCGGAGAGTTTTATTACTCCCTGGAGAGTCATCATGGAAACTGCTGTTAATCTCTGGCCGTTGATTGGTATCGCGGCGATCATTATCGGCTTCTTATTACGCTTTAACCCGGTACTGGTGGTGATTGCTTCCGGTCTTATTACCGGTATTGCCGCCAATATGCCAATTGATACCATTCTGGAAAAGTTGGGATCCGGCTTTCTTAACACCCGTAATCTGGCGTTAATCCTGCTGCTGCCGCTGGCGGTAATTGGTCTGGTCGAGCGTCATGGCCTGAAAGAGCGGGCGCAAGGTTGGATTGCCCATATCAAAAGCGCTACCGCCGGTCGCCTGCTGATTGTCTACCTGTTTGTACGTGAAGCCACTGCGGCGCTGGGCTTAACCAGCCTTGGCGGCCATCCACAAATGGTGCGTCCGCTGCTGGCACCGATGGCCGAAGGCGCAGCTCAAAGCCGCTATGGCGAGTTACCGCCGCAGGTGCGCTACCGTTTGCGTGCCATGTCGGCGGCGACCGATAACGTCGGCCTGTTCTTTGGCGAGGATATCTTTGTAGCTTTTGGTGCCATCATCTTTATGCATAACTTTATGCTGGAGTCCGGCGGGATTCAAACCGAGCCGCTGCATATTGCACTGTGGGGCATTCCGACCGCCATCTGCGCGTTTATCATTCATGCCGTCCGCTTACACCGGCTGGATAAAACCCTCGCCGCTGAACTGGCGTCGCTGAATGCACAAGCGCAGCAAGCGAAAGGAGATCGCTAATGTTCCAGCAACAATATCTTTTCTGGCTGGCAGGGGTGATCCTGCTGATCGTGGCGATCATGTCCTGGCGCGACAAGGCGAATCCACGTCGCCTGACAACCGGACTGTTCTGGGGGCTGTATGGCCTGGTATTTTTGATCGGTGACTGGGCCTATTCGCTGATGAATCAGTTTGCCGGTTCCGCTGCGGAAGGCCAGCGCTGGCTGAATATCACCGTTGGCGTGCTGGTGGTGATTATGGCGCTGGTTGCTGGTCTGGGCGGCGTTAAACTTGGGCGCTATCACCAACGAACGGATGAACAGCGTAAAGAGAGCGCCAGCCGCCTCGGCAATAAACTGTTTCTGCCGGCACTCTCTATTCCGATAGTCACTGTGGTGGGCGTGCTGTCGTTTAACTACATTCCCGGTTTAAAAGAGGCGTTTTTTGGGGAAGGTAATCACTCAACGCTGATTACACTGTTCTCGATGGCCGTTGGCTGTATTGTCGGCTGGCTGGTGGCGATGAAACTGACGCGCGAAGCGCCGGCTCAGTCACTACAGGAAGCGCGCCGCCTGCTCGACTCCATTGGCTGGGCATTTATTCTGCCGCAAATCCTCGCCACTCTTGGCCTGCTGTTTACTACCGCTGGCGTTGGCGTGGCGATTTCTCACCTGACTGAAAGCTATCTGGCGGTCGATAACCGCTTTGTGGCGGTGGCGACCTACGTTATCGGCATGGCGTTACTGACGATGGTGATGGGTAACGCTTTTGCCGCCTTCCCGATTGTGACCGCCGGGATAGGTATTCCGATTCTGATTTTGCAACACGGCGGCAATCCGGCGGTGATGGCGGCTATCGGTATGTTCTCCGGTTATTGCGGCACGCTGATGACGCCGATGGCGGCTAACTTTAATATTGTCCCGGTGGCGCTGCTGGAACTGCCCGATCGCAACGCGGTGATCAAAGCTCAGGTGCCAACCGGCGTGCTATTGTTAATAGTTAACGTATTCCTGCTCTATTTCCTGATGTTCCTGTGAGGGTGTAATGAAAACGGTACTGATTACCGCATTTGAGCCATTTGGTGGCGAACAGATCAACCCGTCCTGGGAAGCGGTGCGTCAGCTTAATGAGCAATTGCTCGGCGGGGCAAAAATTGTCGCCCGCCAGCTACCTTGTGTGTTTGGCGAAGCGCTGAAAGCGCTGTACAAGGAGATGGATGAGCTGCAACCGGCTCTGGTGATTGCCGTGGGCCAGGCGGGCGGGCGCAGTGATATCAGCATCGAACGTGTGGCAATCAATGTCGATGATGCGCGAATCCCGGATAATCAGCAAAACCAGCCGATTGATGAGCCGATTGTGGCCGGGGGGCCAGCGGCCTACTTCTCAACGCTACCGATTAAAGCGCTGGTGGAGGGGATACGCGAAGCGGGTATTCCGGCTTCGGTGTCACAAACTGCCGGAACCTATGTCTGTAACCATGTGATGTATGGCCTGTTGCACCGGCTGGCAGAGCAGGGCGACGGTGTGCGCGGTGGCTTTATTCATATTCCATATCTGCCGGAACAGGCGGCAAAACTGCCCGGAATGCCGAGTATGGCAGCGGCGACGGTGATTCTGGCGCTGGAAATGGCGATCTCTGTCGCATTAAGAACCGAACAGGATATCCGCCTGGTGGGCGGAGCTACGCATTAAAGCAGGGAGTTGTTATGCCAGAAGGTCCGGAAATTCGACGGGCGGCTGATAAACTGGAGCGCGCCATTCTGGGGAAAAAGCTGACCGAGGTCTGGTTTGCTTACCCGCAACTGAAAACCTACGAGCCTGCACTACTGGGAGAGAAGGTGACGGCGATTGAAACGCGCGGTAAAGCGCTGCTGACCCACTTCTCTAATGGCCTGACGCTGTACAGCCATAATCAACTGTATGGCGTCTGGCGGGTGGTGAAGAGTGGCGCTGAGCCAGAGACCAATCGCGTGTTACGCGTGCGGCTGGCCAGTAAGGATCAGGCTATTTTGTTGTACAGCGCCTCGGATATTGAGCTGCTGAATAGCGAAACGCTGGCGACGCATCCGTTTTTACAACGCGTTGGGCCGGACGTGCTGGATATGAGCCTCACCACCCAGCAGGTCGAGCAGCGACTGCTGTCGACACGTTTTCGTCGACGGCAGTTCAGTGGTCTGTTACTGGATCAGGCATTTCTGGCCGGACTGGGCAATTACCTGCGCGCTGAGATTCTCTGGCAGGCGCAGTTGTTGCCGCAACATAAAGCGCAGGATTTAGCGCCGGAACAGCTGGCGGCTTTTGCTGATGCACTGCTGGCCATCCCTCGTCACTCTTATCAGATGCGCGGCACCATGGATGAAAATGTTCATCACGGTGCGGCCTTCCGCTTTAAGGTATTTCACCGCACCGGTAAACCCTGTGAGCGTTGCGGCACCACCATTGAAAAGAGCACGCTGTCATCGCGGCCATTTTATTGGTGTCCGGGATGCCAGCATTAAGAGTTGCCGTAAGTGTGTAATATTTGCCTGATCGCTCAGTTCAGGCAAACCTCATTGTGTGATATCAGTTACCATCTGATTTAATTGATTTTTTCCTTTCTCCAGAACTCTATATGATCAAAAGACTTGGAGCTTTGATTATCAGGAGTTTATCTATGGCTAACAACGGTCTGAGATTTAACGGAGAACGGCGCGATGCCGTCAGTCAGAATTATCATTTGGGCAATGGCTACCGCGCGTATAATCCAGCAACGATGCGTTTTAACTGCCCGGCCAGCTGGAGCCCGTTTGGCGCGGGCGGCATTAATCCGTATGCATATTGTGCCGGCGACCCGGTTAACCGGGCCGATCCATCAGGTCATTTCAGCTGGCAGGCCGGGCTGGGAATGGGGCTGGGAATTCTTGGTATTATCGCGGCAATTTTTACCGGCGGCGCTTCGATTGCTGCGGCAGGGAGCCTTAGCGTAGCACTGGCTGGCGCTGAAACGATGACATTAGCCATCGGCACCTCAGCCTTTGTAGCCGATGTGACCGGAGTCGGCAGTTCCGCCATTGAGCAGAGTCGCCCGCAAGCATCAGCAGTTCTGGGCTGGCTCTCTTTTGCCGGCGGAATGCTCAGTTGTGGCGTTGCGCTGGGCGCGGGTGGATACCGTATGCTCAATGAGGCCAGCAGCGAATTAAGGCAGCGGCTGGGAAATATCCGGGAAGTCGGGCTGAGCGGACGTGGGGCAGCTGGCGGTTCCGCCCTGATCCGCTCCAGCTCCCTGACCGATTTTAATACGCTATACCGCTATGATCAGCGCTCACCCAGGGAAATCATGAGTTCGGGTTTTCAGGGAACCAGAACCCATTTTACGCGACATGTTTATGCTGCTTTCCAGCAAGAAACGGTATTTTCCAGTCGGACGCTAGCCGGTGTGAATGAATTTCACAGTATTATCCAGGATGAATTATATTCTCAGGGATTCAGAGAGTTCACCCATAATCCCAACCGATATTTTTTACTGTATAAGATTAACCCGCAAGGCAGGAACTTCGTTGATTTCTCCAGCGAGTACCTGGTAAAAGGGAAAAGATTTATTAAAGAAATCGCCAGAAATAGTGATATGCATATTTACGGCCATTTGAATTTTTCGGATCTCACCTACAAAAGTCTGCGTTACAAAATACCCGACTCATTTGTTTGGGTGCGTGAGGTTCAGATTCAGGGGCCAATCACCCCCGATAAAATCACGCCAGTTTTCCCACGTCGGCTTGATTATCTGGATCTGGCCTGGTGGTAATGATGCCAGCCTGGCTGACTGCAATGAGCCAGCACTCGATACGCAACAGCAAAAAAAATCCGTAATCCAACGGGATTACGGATTTCTGTTGATAACGATAACGCTGAGGTTATTTTTTCTTCAGCTGTGAAGAGAAATCACGCTTATCGTAACCGGTATACAGCTGACGTGGACGGGCAATTTTAATGCCGTCATCGTGCATCTCTTTCCAGTGAGCAATCCAGCCTACGGTACGCGCCATCGCAAAGATCACGGTGAACATCGAAGAAGGAATACCCATCGCTTTCAGAATAATGCCAGAATAGAAATCGACGTTTGGATAGAGTTTACGCTCGATAAAGTACGGGTCGTTCAGCGCAATATGTTCCAGCTCCATCGCTACTTCCAGCAGGTCATCTTTCATACCCAGCTCGTTCAGCACTTCGTGACAGGTTTCACGCATCACGGTCGCACGCGGATCGTAATTTTTGTAAACGCGATGGCCAAAGCCCATCAGGCGGAAAGAGTCATTTTTGTCTTTCGCACGTTTAACAAACTCAGGAATATGGTCAACGTTGCTGATCTCTTCCAGCATGCGCAGGCAGGCTTCATTGGCTCCACCGTGAGCGGGTCCCCACAGTGAGGCGATGCCTGCCGCGATACAGGCAAAGGGATTCGCTCCGGAGGAACCTGCGGTACGCACCGTTGAAGTAGAGGCATTCTGCTCGTGATCGGCATGCAGTACCAGAATACGATCCATTGCGCGTTCCAGCACCGGATTAACCTTGTACTCTTCGCACGGGGTAGAGAACATCATGTTCAGGAAGTTACCCGCGTAAGAGAGGTCATTACGTGGATAGACAAACGGCTGGCCGATAGAATATTTGTAGCACATCGCGGCGACGGTCGGCATTTTCGACAGCAGGCGGAAGGCGGCGATTTCACGGTGGCGCTCGATGTTAACGTCTAAGGAGTCATGATAAAACGCCGCCAGTGCACCGGTAACACCGCACATCACTGCCATCGGATGAGAATCACGGCGGAAGCCCATAAACAGACGATTAATCTGCTCATGAATCATCGTATGGCGGGTTACGGTCGTGCGGAATTCATCAAATTCCGCCTGAGTTGGCGCTTCACCGTTCAGCAGGATATAGCAGACTTCGAGGTAGTTAGAGTGCAGAGCTAACTGGTCAATCGGGAAACCGCGATGCAGCAGAATGCCTTCTTCACCATCGATATAGGTGATTTTGGATTCACAGGATGCAGTAGACGTAAAGCCAGGGTCAAACGTGAACAGGCCTTTTGAACCCAGGCTTCGGATATCGATTTCGTCTTCGCCAAGCGTACCTTTAAGTACGTCCAGCTCAATCGGAGCTTCGCCTTCCAGGGTTAGTGTCGCTTTTTTATCAGCCATTTACAGTCTCCTTAGCGCCTTATTTGTAGGGATCTTTGACACCTGATTGGCCATCATACCTTGGGCTGCCTGCGAAGAAATGCAGTCTATCGCCTCTGTGACATATTTTATCTTGCAGGGTACAGAGCGATGGGCGCGTACAAGCGAGGGTCCGGCAGGCATGAAATGCTGCGTTACACGGTTGTTAAAGATCCGGTCTGGTCATTATTTTCTCGTAACCTTTATCTGATGCTTTTGAGTAGCTCACTCAATCACTGTTACATAACTTGTGCTTAGGGGAAAGTGTATCCCCATAACTTTTGTGCATCATAGGGTTTTCAATCCCTCGTTTGTAACAGGAATGTTGAACTTTTGTCAAATCAGATAATTAAATTTGTATAAATTGTGAAAACCGTGAGGTTGATCACTGTTCGACCTAAATTATACCAAAGAGATTGTAGGGGAATTGTAATCAGAATGTGATCCCCCTATACTTCGGCCAGGTCTCCGGAACACCCTGCAGTAGGAGCCACCCAGCGTTTCATACGCGTCGTTTTGACACTGGACGTTGTAGTTTAAGTGCCTGGCGCAGTGCTTTATTGTTAACGCTGTCTGACCCCCCTTCAGGACCGGAGGAAGCAAAATAAGAAAAGCTGTGTGGGCAAAACCGTGAAAAAACAAAGACCTGTCAACTTGGATCTCACTACGATCCGGTTTCCCGTTACTGCAATAGCGTCCATTCTCCACCGCGTCTCCGGCGTGATCACCTTCGTGGCGGTCGGTATTCTGCTATGGCTACTTGGTCTCTCTCTCTCATCACCCGAAGGCTTCCTGCAGGCATCCGCCGTCATGGACAGCTTTATCGTTAAATTCATCGTATGGGGCATTCTTACCGCGCTGGCATATCACATTGCCGGTGGCATCCGCCATATGCTGATGGATTTTGGTTACCTCGGCGAAACCTTACAAATTGGTACGCGTTCTGCCCAGGTGACTTTTGGTATCACCGTCGTGCTTTCAATTCTGGCTGGAGTCCTCGTATGGTAAGCAATGCTTCTGCACTGGGGCGCAACGGCGTACATGACTGGCTGCTGTTACGTGCCGCTGCCATGGTTATTACCCTTTATGTGCTCTATATCCTCGGTTTCCTGGTGGTGTCAGATACGCTGACCTACGACATCTGGCGTGGATTTTTTGCCTCCTCCTTCACCAAGGTGTTCACGCTCCTGACGCTGTTATCCATTCTGGTGCATGGCTGGATTGGTATGTGGCAGGTGCTGACTGACTACGTTAAGCCGGTTGCGCTGCGCTTAATGTTGCAACTGGTGGTAGTGGTTGCACTGTTGGTCTATGCAATTTATGGAACTGTTGTGGTTTGGGGTGCTTAATGAAATTGCCAGTCAGAGAATTTGACGCCGTCGTAATCGGCGCTGGTGGTGCAGGCATGCGTGCCGCGCTACAGATTTCCCAATCGGGCCAGAGCTGTGCCCTGTTGTCGAAAGTTTTTCCAACCCGTTCCCATACCGTGTCTGCTCAGGGCGGTATTACCGTTGCGCTGGGTAACAGCCACGAGGACAACTGGGAATGGCACATGTATGACACCGTTAAAGGCTCCGACTATATCGGCGACCAGGACGCGATCGAATATATGTGTAAAACCGGTCCGGAAGCGATTCTGGAACTGGAACATATGGGCCTGCCGTTCTCCCGTCTGGACGATGGCCGCATCTATCAGCGTCCATTCGGCGGCCAGTCACTGAACTTCGGTGGCGAGCAGGCGGCACGTACTGCCGCGGCGGCTGACCGCACCGGTCACGCCTTGCTGCATACGCTGTATCAGCAGAACCTGAAAAACAAAACCACCATTTTCTCCGAATGGTATGCGCTGGATCTGGTGAAAAACGCCGATGGTGCCATTGTCGGCTGTACCGCGCTGAATATTGAAGATGGCGAAGTGGTTTACTTTAAAGCCCGCGCCACGGTGCTGGCGACCGGGGGGGCAGGCCGTATCTATCAGTCCACCACTAACGCCCATATCAATACCGGTGACGGCGTCGGCATGGCGCTGCGCGCCGGTGTGCCGGTGCAGGATATGGAAATGTGGCAGTTCCACCCAACCGGCATCGCTGGTGCCGGGGTGCTGGTCACCGAAGGCTGTCGTGGTGAAGGCGGATATCTGCTGAACAAACACGGCGAGCGCTTTATGGAGCGTTACGCGCCAAATGCCAAAGACCTCGCCGGCCGTGATGTGGTTGCGCGTTCGATTATGATCGAAATTCGTGAAGGCCGTGGCTGTGATGGTCCGTGGGGGCCGCACGCCAAACTGAAACTGGATCACCTGGGTAAAGATGTGCTCGAATCCCGTCTGCCGGGCATTCTGGAGCTGTCACGTACCTTTGCTCACGTCGACCCGGTGAAAGAGCCGATTCCGGTGATTCCAACCTGCCACTATATGATGGGCGGCATTCCAACCAAAGTGACCGGTCAGGCGCTGACGGTAAACGAGCAGGGTGAAGATGTGGTGATCCCGGGCCTGTTTGCGGTCGGTGAAATTGCCTGCGTATCGGTACACGGTGCTAACCGTCTGGGGGGGAACTCGCTGCTCGATCTGGTGGTGTTTGGCCGTTCTGCCGGTCTGCATCTGCAGGAATCTATCGAGCAACAGGGCGAACTGCGTGATGCGACCGAAGAAGAGATTGAAGCGTCACTGGCGCGTATGAATCGCTGGAACAATAACACCACCGGTGAAGACCCGGCGGAACTGCGCAAAGCACTGCAGTCCTGCATGCAGCATAACTTCTCGGTATTCCGTGAAGGTGATGCAATGGCGAAAGGTCTGGAAGAGCTGAAAGCGCTGCGCGAACGTCTGAAAAACGCACGTCTGGATGACCGCTCCAGCGACTTCAACACCCAGCGTGTTGAGTGTCTGGAACTGGATAACCTGATGGAAACCGCCTACGCCACTGCGGTATCCGCTAACTTCCGCACCGAAAGTCGTGGCGCACACAGCCGCTTTGACTTCCCGGACCGTGATGATGCGAACTGGTTATGTCACAGCTTGTATCTGCCGCAAAGCGAAAGCATGACGCGCCGTGAGGTGAACATGCAGCCGAAGCTGCGCGAGGCTTTCCCGCCGAAAGCGCGTACTTACTAAATTTGCGGAGATAAGAAGATGAGACTCGAATTTTCTATTTATCGTTACAACCCGGATGTTGACGATGCTCCGCGTATGCAGGAGTACACACTGGAAAGTGAAGAAGGGCGCGACATGATGTTGCTGGACGCACTGATGCGTCTGAAAGAGAAGGACCCGACGCTGGCATTCCGTCGCTCCTGTCGTGAGGGGGTGTGTGGTTCTGACGGCCTCAATATGAACGGTAAAAACGGCCTGGCGTGTATCACGCCGGTGTCGGCGCTTGGCAATGGCAAACAGAAAATTGTTATCCGCCCACTGCCTGGATTACCGGTAATACGCGATCTGGTAGTAGACATGAGCCAGTTCTACGCTCAGTATGAGAAGATTAAGCCTTACCTGTTGAATAATGGAGAGAATCCGCCAGCACGTGAACATTTGCAACAGCCGGAACAGCGTGAAAAACTCGATGGCCTGTACGAATGTATTCTGTGTGCCTGCTGCTCGACCTCTTGTCCGTCATTCTGGTGGAATCCGGACAAGTTTATCGGTCCGGCTGGCTTACTGGCTGCCTATCGTTTCCTGATCGACAGTCGCGATACCGAGACCAATGCGCGACTGGATGATTTAAATGATGCTTTCAGCGTATTCCGCTGTCACAGCATTATGAACTGTGTGAGCGTATGTCCGAAAGGGCTTAACCCAACGCGCGCCATCGGCCATATTAAGTCGATGCTGTTGCAGAGAAGCGCATAACCGCACAGCCTCCGGGAACCTCGGGGTTCCCGGAGAAACAGGAAGCCGTTAAAAACGCTTGCGTGATACGCGACCGTTTTTAAAGGTTCCCTTACGGGCCGGGCGCCGATAGCGCACAATGCTCGTATCGTTGAACTGTATTTGTACTACGGCAAGCCGTTAACCCGGCAAAAAATGAAACCTCGAAAAAAAGCATAAAATGCTTAAGGGATCACAATGCAGAACAGCGCGATGAAGCCCTGGCTGGACTCTTCCTGGCTGGCCGGCGCGAACCAGTCTTACATAGAGCAGCTCTATGAAGATTTTCTAACCGATCCTGACTCTGTAGATGCTGCATGGCGTGAGATGTTCCAGCAGCTTCCTGGCACTGGGGTTAGACCTGAGCAGTTCCACTCCTCAACGCGCGAGTATTTTCGTCGTCTGGCGAAAGACGCTTCGCGTTACACCTCTTCTGTCACCGATCCTGATACCAACAGCAAACAGGTCAAAGTCCTGCAACTGATCAACGCGTTTCGTTTTCGCGGCCATCAGCATGCCAGCCTTGATCCACTTGGTCTGTGGCAGCAGGAAAATGTGCCGGATCTCGATCCTGCCTTCCACGATCTGAACGACGCAGATTTCCAGGAAAGCTTTAACGTAGGCTCGTTTGCCATCGGCAAAGAGACCATGAAGCTCGCCGATCTGTATGCGGCGCTGAAGCAAACCTACTGTGGATCGATCGGTGCGGAGTATATGCATATCACCAACACCGAAGAGAAACGCTGGATTCAGCAGCGCATCGAATCGGTAGTCGGCCATGCAAACTTCACTACCGATGAGAAAAAAGGTTTCCTGAAACAGCTGACGGCGGCCGAAGGTCTGGAGCGTTATCTTGGGGCGAAATTCCCGGGTGCAAAACGCTTCTCACTGGAAGGTGGCGATGCGCTGGTGCCGATGCTGAACGAAATGATTCGTCACGCCGGTAAAAGCGGAACCCGTGAAGTGGTGCTGGGTATGGCGCACCGCGGTCGTCTGAACGTTCTGATCAACGTGCTGGGTAAAAAGCCGCAGGATCTGTTCGACGAATTCTCCGGTAAGCATAAAGAGCATCTCGGCACCGGTGACGTGAAGTACCACATGGGCTTCTCGTCTGATGTTGAAACCGAAGGCGGCATGGTTCACCTGGCGCTGGCGTTTAACCCGTCTCACCTTGAGATCGTTAGCCCGGTGGTGATGGGATCTGTGCGCGCGCGGCTGGATCGTCTCGACGAGCCGAGCAGCAATAAAGTATTACCGATCACGATTCACGGTGATGCCGCCGTAACCGGTCAGGGCGTGGTTCAGGAAACGCTGAACATGTCGCAGGCGCGCGGTTATGAAGTTGGCGGTACCGTTCGCATCGTGATTAACAATCAGATTGGTTTCACCACCTCCAATCCAAAAGATGCGCGCTCGACCCAGTACTGTACCGATATCGGCAAAATGGTGCTGGCACCGATTTTCCACGTTAATGCTGACGATCCTGAAGCGGTGGCGTTTGTTACCCGTCTGGCGTTGGATTTCCGTAACACCTTCAAACGTGACGTGTTTATCGACCTGGTGTGCTATCGCCGTCATGGTCATAACGAAGCTGATGAGCCAAGTGCGACGCAGCCGATTATGTACCAGAAGATCAAGAAGCACCCGACGCCGCGCAAGTTGTATGCTGACAAGCTGGAAGCCGAAAAAGTTGCCAGCCTTGAAGATGCCACGGAAATGGTCAACCTGTACCGTGATGCGCTGGATGCCGGCGAATGTGTGGTGCCTGAATGGCGTCCAATGAGCCTGCACTCTTTCACCTGGTCACCGTATCTGAACCACGACTGGGATGAAGCGTATCCGGAATCCCTCGATCTTAAGCGTTTGCAGGATCTGGCTAAACGTATCAGTCAGGTGCCGGAAAACGTTGAGATGCAGTCGCGCGTAGCGAAGATTTACAACGATCGTGCGCAAATGGCGGCGGGTAACAAGCCGTTTGACTGGGGCGCAGCTGAAAACCTCGCTTATGCCACGCTGGTAGATGAAGGCATTCCGTGCCGTCTTTCCGGTGAAGATATGGGCCGCGGCACCTTCTTCCATCGCCATGCGGTGATTCATAACCAGGCTAACGGTTCCACCTACACCCCACTGCAGCATGTTCACAGCGGGCAGGGCGTGTTTAAAGTCTGGGACTCCGTGCTGTCTGAAGAAGCGGTACTGGCATTTGAATACGGTTATGCCACTGCTGAACCCCGCACCCTGACCATCTGGGAAGCGCAGTTTGGCGATTTCGCCAACGGTGCGCAGGTGGTTATCGATCAGTTCATCAGTTCTGGTGAGCAGAAGTGGGGCCGGATGTGCGGCCTGGTGATGCTGCTGCCACACGGTTACGAAGGCCAGGGTCCAGAGCACTCCTCTGCGCGTCTGGAGCGTTACCTGCAACTTTGCGCAGAGCAGAATATGCAGGTTTGCGTACCTTCCACCCCGGCACAGGTTTACCACATGCTGCGTCGTCAGGCGCTGCGCGGGATGCGTCGTCCGCTGGTGGTGATGTCACCGAAATCGCTGCTGCGTCATCCGCTGGCCATTTCCAGCCTGGAAGATTTGGCTACCGGTGGCTTTAAACCGGCTATCGGCGAAATTGATGACCTTGATCCGCAAGGTGTTAAACGCGTCGTGCTCTGCTCAGGCAAAGTTTACTATGACCTGTTAGAGCAGCGTCGCAAAAACGAACAAACTGACGTTGCCATTGTGCGTATCGAACAGCTGTATCCTTTCCCGCATAAAGCGGTACAGGATGCATTGCAGCCGTATTCACACGTACATGATTTCGTCTGGTGTCAGGAAGAGCCGCTAAACCAGGGTGCCTGGTATTGCAGTCAGCACCATTTCCGTGAGGTTGTGCCATTTGGTGCTTCATTACGTTACGCCGGTCGCCCAGCATCCGCTTCGCCGGCAGTTGGCTACATGTCCGTTCACCAGAAGCAGCAACAAGACCTGGTTAATGACGCGCTGAACGTTGATTAAATAAAGGATAGATAATGAGTAGCGTAGATATTCTCGTTCCCGACCTGCCTGAATCCGTTGCCGATGCCACCGTGGCAACCTGGCACAAAAAACCAGGCGATGCGGTAACCCGCGACGAAGTGCTGGTAGAAATTGAAACGGATAAAGTTGTGCTGGAAGTGCCTGCTTCTGCTGATGGCATTCTTGAAGCCATTCTGGAAGACGAGGGTGCAACCGTAACCTCCCGTCAGGCGCTGGGTCGTCTGAAAGAAGGTAACAGCGGCGGCAAAGAGACCTCTGCTAAATCAGACACGAAAGAGTCGACTCCGTCTCAGCGCCATACTGCGGCACTGGACGAAGAGAGCAACGATGCGCTCAGCCCGGCGATCCGTCGTCTGATCGCTGAGCACGATCTTGATGCTGCTGCAATTAAAGGCAGTGGTGTTGGCGGTCGTATTACCCGTGAAGATGTTGAGAAGCACCTGGCGAACAGCAAACCAGCTGATAAAAAAGCGGAAGCGAAACCAGCAGCGGCACCAGCAGCAGCCCCATCTCTGGCCGGTCGCAGTGAAAAACGCGTGCCGATGACTCGTCTGCGCAAACGCGTGGCAGAGCGTCTGCTGGAAGCGAAAAACAGCACGGCGATGTTGACCACCTTCAACGAAGTGAACATGAAGCCAATCATGCAGCTGCGTAAGCAGTATGGCGAAGCCTTCGAGAAGCGTCACGGTGTTCGTCTGGGCTTTATGTCCTTCTACATCAAAGCAGTGGTTGAAGCGCTGAAGCGTTTCCCGGAAGTGAATGCGTCAATCGATGGTGAAGATGTGGTTTACCACAACTACTTCGATGTCAGCATCGCGGTGTCTACCCCACGTGGCCTGGTCACGCCGGTACTGCGTGATGTTGATGCGCTGGGTATGGCGGATATCGAGAAGAAAATCAAGGAACTGGCGGTTAAAGGTCGTGACGGTAAACTGACCGTAGACGAACTGACCGGCGGTAACTTCACCATTACTAATGGTGGAGTATTTGGTTCACTGATGTCGACACCAATTATCAACCCGCCGCAGAGCGCGATTCTTGGTATGCACGCCATCAAAGATCGTCCGATGGCGGTCAACGGCCAGGTTGAGATCCTGCCGATGATGTATCTGGCACTCTCTTACGATCACCGCCTGATTGACGGACGCGAATCCGTTGGTTATCTGGTGGCGGTTAAAGAGATGCTGGAAGATCCGGCACGCCTGCTGCTGGACGTTTAACCTCGTCGGGCACGGTTTTTAGCCGTGCCCAACCCTATGTGTGGTCGATCGCTCACTCTGTTATCTGCCGCTGGCGGCAGCGTGACAAAGTGAAGTCGGCCAAATCTTTTCAGATCTGAATGGATAGAACATCATGAACTTACACGAATACCAGGCGAAACAGCTGTTTGCACGGTATGGCCTGCCGGCTCCTACCGGTTACGCCTGCACCACGCCACGTGAAGCGGAAGAAGCAGCCTCTAAAATCGGCGCAGGCCCGTGGGTGGTAAAATGTCAGGTTCATGCCGGTGGCCGTGGTAAAGCGGGCGGTGTGAAGGTAGTGAACAGCAAGGAAGACATTCGTACTTTCGCTGAAAACTGGCTGGGTAAACGTCTGGTGACCTATCAGACTGATGCTCATGGTCAGCCGGTAAACCAGATTCTGGTTGAAGCGGCCACTGACATTGATAAAGAACTGTACCTCGGCGCTGTCGTTGACCGTGGCACCCGTCGTGTGGTGTTTATGGCCTCGACCGAAGGCGGCGTGGAAATTGAGAAGGTGGCGGAAGAGACCCCGCACCTGATTCATAAAATGGCGCTGGATCCTTTAACCGGTCCACAGCCTTACCAGGGCCGCGAGCTGGCATTTAAGCTGGGTCTGACCGGTAAGCAAGTTAACCAGTTCACCAAAATCTTTATGGGTCTGGCGACGCTGTTCCTTGAGCGCGATTTGGCACTGGTTGAGATTAACCCGCTGGTGATCACTAAGCAGGGCGATCTGGTTTGTCTGGATGGCAAACTGACTGCCGACGGCAATGCGCTGTTCCGCCAGCCCGAACTGCGCGAAATGCGCGATCCAAGCCAGGAAGACTCCCGTGAAGCACACGCTGCACAGTGGGAGCTGAACTATGTGGCACTGGAAGGGAACATCGGCTGTATGGTGAACGGTGCCGGTCTGGCAATGGGCACCATGGACATCGTTAAACTGAGCGGTGGCCAACCAGCAAACTTCCTTGACGTGGGCGGCGGCGCGACCAAAGAGCGCGTGACCGAAGCGTTTAAAATCATTCTGTCCGATGATGCGGTTAAAGCGGTATTTGTTAACATCTTCGGTGGCATCGTGCGCTGTGACCTGATTGCAGACGGCATTATCGGCGCAGTCGCCGAAGTGGGTGTCAACGTACCGGTGGTGGTGCGTCTGGAAGGTAACAATGCCGAGCTGGGTGCCAAAAAACTGGCAGACAGCGGTCTGAATATTATTGCAGCAACCAGCCTGAGTGACGCAGCGCAGCGCGTTGTAGCTGCAGCGGAGGGTAAATAATGTCCATTTTGATCGACAAAAACACCAAAGTTATCTGCCAGGGTTTCACCGGCGGCCAGGGTACTTTCCACTCCGAGCAGGCGCTGGCTTATGGCACGCAGCTGGTTGGCGGTGTGACGCCAGGTAAAGGCGGTACTGAGCATCTGGGTCTGCCAGTGTTTAACACCGTGCGTGAAGCGGTGGAAGCGACTGGCGCAACGGCTTCGGTGATTTACGTTCCAGCCCCTTTCTGCAAAGACGGTATTCTTGAAGCGATTGAAGCAGGTATCAAACTGATCATCACCATCACCGAAGGTATTCCTACCCTCGATATGCTGGCGGTGAAAGTGAAGCTGGACGAAGCCGGCGTGCGCATGATCGGGCCAAACTGCCCGGGCGTGATCACCCCAGGTGAATGCAAAATTGGCATTATGCCAGGCCATATCCATCAGCCAGGTCGTATCGGCATCGTTTCACGCTCCGGCACCCTGACTTATGAAGCGGTTAAGCAGACCACCGATATCGGTTACGGTCAGTCTACCTGTGTCGGTATCGGCGGCGATCCAATTCCAGGCTCTAACTTTATCGATATTCTGAAGCTGTTCCAGGACGATCCACAGACTGAAGCGATCGTGATGATCGGTGAAATCGGTGGCAGCGCGGAAGAAGAAGCTGCGGCGTTTATCAAAGATCACGTCACCAAACCGGTAGTGGGTTATATCGCGGGTGTGACTGCGCCGAAAGGCAAGCGTATGGGCCACGCCGGTGCGATTATCGCTGGCGGTAAAGGCACCGCTGATGAGAAATTTGCTGCGCTCGAAGCCGCAGGCGTGAAAACTGTGCGTAGCCTGGCAGATATCGGCGACGCGGTTAAAGCGGTATTACCTCAATAAAAAGCTGTGTCTGAAACCTGCCTGGCAGGTTTAAAATCTCGACTATTGGCCACCTACAGGTGGCCTTTTTTATTGATTTTCCCGCCGGGAGTGCGCCGTGACGGGCTTCAGTGAAGGATGTCAGCCGATTGCATCCTGCTTTTTTTCTGCAAATCAGCAGAAGTCAGCTATGCTTACTTAAAAGGTTAAATATCATTATATTAAGCGTGAACGTTTTGTGAATTAATTAAGAGTATCTACCACTAAAAAGAATAACAGTGGTTATATTAATGCTCAGAACATTCGCTGTTTAATACAGAAGTTTCTTCATAACATTGCTACAGTGACGTTAAAAAAATGTCAGTTACTTTCATTAATACTGATGTCTTGTCACGCAACAGACTCAATTATTTAACACTGAATTTACCCGATGCTGATTCTGCCCATCCCTCATTAACATAGATTAAAAAAAACAATTGATATCAAGGTTTAGGACTGGATCATCGTCTTACTTTTCGTATAAATTGCGTTGCGTCAATTTCGCGTGGATCTGGCATTCAGGCGAAATTCGGGATAACGGCCAAAATTGGATAAGCATCACGCTAATAATTATTTGTCGTTGGCATAAAGCGGCGTATGATATTCATGTCTCATTTAGCCGTAAATTTTACTTTATTTATCCGCTGCACTGACTCTGCCTGTTCTGGGCGGAATTACGCAGTCTTACTGGATCAATATCACCCGTTTTTTATTGGGCATTCACAGTGGCGACTGATAACTGGCACTGGTCGGTTATTTTTGCCATATGTTGGAGTCTTCCTGCGAGGAGCAAGGGGTCAAGATGTTTGATATCGTCGAACTGTCGCGCTTACAGTTTGCTCTGACGGCAATGTATCATTTCCTGTTCGTACCGCTAACGCTGGGTCTGGCGTTTTTGCTGGCGATCATGGAAACCGTATATGTGCTGTCGGGTAAACAAATTTATAAGGATATGACCAAGTTCTGGGGCAAGTTGTTTGCAATAAACTTTGCGCTGGGCGTGGCCACAGGCTTGACCATGGAGTTCCAGTTCGGAACTAACTGGTCATACTTTTCGCACTATGTCGGTGACATCTTCGGAGCACCGCTGGCGATCGAAGGATTGATGGCGTTCTTCCTTGAATCCACCTTCGTAGGTTTATTCTTCTTTGGCTGGGATCGTCTCAGCAAAGTTCAACATATGGCCGTCACCTGGCTGGTGGCACTCGGTTCCAATCTCTCGGCATTGTGGATCCTGGTGGCAAACGGCTGGATGCAAAACCCTATCGCCTCTGATTTCAATTTTGAAACCATGCGTATGGAGATGGTCAGCTTCTCTGAACTGGTGTTCAACCCGGTTGCGCAGGTGAAGTTTGTGCATACCGTTGCGGCGGGTTATACCTGTGGTGCGATGTTCGTGCTCGGTATCAGCTCCTACTACTTATTGCGTGGTCGCGATGTGGCCTTTGCCAAGCGCTCCTTCGCAATCGCTGCCAGCTTTGGTATGGCAGCCATCCTGTCTGTCATCGTGCTGGGTGATGAATCTGGTTACGAAATGGGTGACGTGCAGAAAACCAAACTGGCGGCAATCGAAGCGGAATGGGAAACCCAACCGGCTCCGGCGGCATTTACGCTGTTTGCCCTGCCTGACCAGGAAACTCAGGAGAATAAGTACGCCATTCAGATCCCCTACCTGCTTGGGCTGATCGCTACCCGATCTGTTGATAAGCCAGTTGTCGGCCTGAAAGAACTGATGGTGCAGCATGAAGTGCGCATCCGTAACGGTATGAAAGCCTACCAGCTGCTGGAAGAGCTGCGCTCAGGTAATCAGGATCCCGCCGTACGCGACGCATTCAATCAGCATAAACAGGATCTGGGCTATGGTCTGTTGCTGAAACGCTATACGCCGAACGTCGCTGACGCGTCTGAAGCGCAGATTCAGCAGGCAACCAAAGATTCGATTCCACGCGTTGCGCCACTCTACTTCTCCTTCCGCATTATGGTTGGCTGTGGTGTGCTGATGCTGATCATTATCGGTCTGTCGTTCTGGAGCGTCATTCGTAATCGTATTGGCAAAAACCGTCTGTTGCTGAAAGCGGCGCTGTACGGCATTCCATTACCGTGGATTGCCATCGAAGCCGGCTGGTTTGTTGCGGAGTATGGCCGTCAGCCGTGGGCAATCGGTGAAGTGTTGCCGACTGCGGTAGCGAACTCCTCGCTGACCGTTGGTGACCTGCTGTTCTCGATGGGGCTGATTTGCGGTCTGTATACGCTGTTCCTGGTGGCTGAAATGTATCTGATGTTCAAATATGCGCGCCTCGGCCCAAGCAGCCTGAAAACGGGTCGTTATCACTTCGAACAGTCAACGCTTTCGTCAAAGCCGCTGTGATAAACAGGAGTCGGTAAATGTTAGATTACGAAGTATTGCGTTTTATCTGGTGGCTGTTGATTGGCATCTTGCTAATTGGCTTTGCCGTCACCGATGGTTTCGATATGGGCGTCGGCATGCTGTCACGCGTTATCGGCCGCACGGACACCGAACGCCGGGTCATGATTAACTCGATTGCACCGCACTGGGATGGAAACCAGGTGTGGCTGATCACCGCAGGTGGCGCGCTGTTTGCCGCCTGGCCGATGGTGTATGCCGCTGCCTTCTCCGGTTTCTATGTGGCGATGATTCTGGTGCTGGCGTCGCTGTTCTTCCGTCCGGTCGGTTTTGACTACCGCTCGAAGATTGAAGATATGCGCTGGCGCGGCATGTGGGACTGGGGCATTTTCATCGGCAGCTTTGTGCCGCCGTTAGTGATTGGGGTGGCGTTCGGTAACCTGCTGCAGGGCGTACCGTTCCATGCTGATGAATATCTGCGTCTGTTCTACACCGGCAATTTCTTCCAGCTGCTGAATCCGTTTGGCCTGCTGGCCGGTATTGTCAGCCTGACTATGATTCTGACGCAGGGCGCAACTTACCTGCAAATGCGTACCACCGGTGAAGTGCATCTGCGCGCGCGCATTGCGGCGCAAATCTCCGCGCTGGTCATGATGGTCGGCTTTGCAGTGGCAGGTATCTGGGTAATTTATGGTATTGACGGTTATGTCGTGACCTCAGCCCTCGACCATGCAGCACCATCCAATCCGCTGACGAAAGAGGTGGCGCGTGAAGCCGGCGCCTGGCTGGTTAACTTTAACCAGACACCGATTCTGTGGCTGATCCCGGCGCTTGGCGTGGCATTGCCGTTACTGACTATCCTCTGTTCCCGACTGGAGAAGGGCGCCTGGGCGTTTATCTTCTCTTCACTGACGGTGGCCTGTGTGATCCTGACGGCGGGCGTGGCGATGTTCCCGTTTATTATGCCGTCCAGCACCGTGCCCAACGTCAGCCTGACGATGTGGGATGCGACGTCCAGCTTGCTGACGCTGAAACTGATGACCTTCGTGGCGATAGTTTTCGTGCCAATTATCCTGGCGTACACCAGCTGGTGTTACTACAAAATGTTCGGTCGCATCACTAAAGAGCAGATCGAAAACAATAAACATTCTCTCTATTAATTAAGGAGCAGAACAATGTGGTATTTTGCCTGGATTCTCGGCACGCTGCTGGCCTGTTCATTTGGCATCATCACCGCGCTGGCGCTTGAGCACATCGAAGAGAGTGCTGAGGCGAAAGAGCAGAAGTGATGGCGAAGCTGATTGCACGCTTGTATGACGTGATGGATAAGAGCCCGTTACGGGCTCTTTCTCTGGTGCTGGCACTGTTGTTGGCGGGTTGCATGTTCTGGGAACCGTCACGCTTTGCCGCTAAAACCAGTCCACTTTACATCTGGCAGGGATTGCTGATGATGTGGGCAGTGTGTACCGGCGTTATTCACGGCGTTGGTTTTCGCCAGCGTCGCCTGCTCTGGCGTACACTGTTTTCACCGTTACTGGCACAGATTATCCTGGTGCTGGGGCTGGCTTTCTTCTTCCTGTAAGACTGATTTCAATGGCCGGGCGACTGACGGCCATTTAAAAAGTAGATAAATCTCTTTTTTTGTCAGGACTTGTCTAAGATTCATCCCGAAAATCCTTCCAGTTGTTTCCTGCAGATAATTATTTTCGTAACCCTCTGGCAATCCATTCCAAAGCCGATCGCTCTTGCGTATAGTAGCAACGTTTAAGAGCATTACCGGGATGTAGAGTGAGTACAACGCTGTTTAGATGGCCGGTTCGCGTCTATTACGAAGATACGGATGCCGGCGGCGTGGTTTACCATGCCAGCTATGTCGCTTTTTATGAACGAGCACGTACTGAAATGCTGCGCCAGCAACATTTCAACCAACAAGCACTGCTGGAACAGCAGCTTGCTTTTGTGGTGCGTCGAATCACAGTTGACTACCTTGCGCCAGCGCGCCTTGATGATTTGCTGGAAGTGCAAAGCGAGATAGTAGCCATGCGCAGGACAACTATGACATTCGCACAACGTATCGTTAATGCTGAAGGCAAGGTTCTGAACGAAGCGGAAGTTCTGATCGCCTGCATCAACCCACATCTAATGAAGCCGATAGCGCTTCCCAAGTCTATTGTCGCGGAGTTCAAGCAGTGGCTGACATGAACGTTCTTGATTTGTTCCTGAAGGCAAGCCTTCTGGTCAAACTTATCATGTTGATTTTGATTGGATTTTCTATTGCCTCATGGGCAATCATTATCCAGCGTACCCGTATACTCAACGCCGCAGGGCGTGATGCTGAGGCTTTTGAAGATAAATTTTGGTCCGGTATTGAACTGTCTCGTCTGTATCAGGAGAGCCAGGCACGTCGTGATGAGCTTGGCGGCTCTGAGCAAATTTTCTATGCCGGCTTTAAAGAGTTTGCGCGACTGCATCGTGCCAATAACCATGCGCCAGAAGCGGTGGTGGAAGGTGCCAGCCGTGCAATGCGTATTTCTATGAACCGTGAGCTGGAAACGCTGGAAAACCATATTCCGTTTCTTGGCACCGTCGGTTCCATCAGCCCGTATATCGGTCTGTTTGGTACTGTCTGGGGGATTATGCATGCCTTTATCGCGCTGGGCGCGGTGAAGCAGGCCACCTTGCAGATGGTTGCACCGGGTATTGCCGAAGCACTGATCGCTACCGCAATCGGCCTGTTTGCCGCAATTCCGGCGGTTATGGCCTTCAACCGCCTGACCCTGCGGGTCAACAAGCTTGAGCAGAACTACGACAACTTTATGGAAGAGTTCACGGCTATCCTGCATCGTCAGGCGTTCTCCAGCGAGAACAGCAAGTAATCGGAGGTTACCCATGGCCAGAACGCGTGGTCGCGGTCGCCGCGATCTCAAGTCCGAGATCAACATTGTTCCGCTGCTCGACGTGTTACTGGTGCTGCTGCTGATTTTTATGGCTACAGCACCGATCATTACTCAAAGCGTGGAAGTTGATCTGCCGGATGCGACAGATTCAAAAACGGTCTCCAGTGATGATAATCCACCGGTGATCGTTGAAGTGTCAGGTGTCGGTCAGTACAGCCTGGTGGTGGATCACGATCGTATGGAGCAGCTGCCTTCCGAGCAGGTGGTGGCTGAAGCGCAGCGTCGACTTCAGGAGAACCCGAAAACGGTGTTCCTGATTGGCGGCGCAAAAGACGTGCCTTATGACGAAATCATCAAAGCGCTGAATCTGCTGCACCAGGCGGGCGTGAAGTCCGTCGGATTAATGACGCAGCCGATCTAATTCATTCGAACCGTTTTTTGGGAACCGAGAGTGTCGAAGGCAACCGAGCAGAACGATAAGTTAAAACGCGCCATTATCATCTCAGTGATACTGCATATCATTCTGATTGCATTGCTGATCTGGAGCTCGTTTGACGAAAAAATCGACGCCAGCGCTGGCGGTGGCGGGAGCGATATAGATGCCGTGATGGTCGATTCTGGCGCGATGGTTGAACAGTATAATCGTCAGCAGAATCAACAAAATGACAGCAAGCGGGCTGAGCAGCAGCGTAAAAAACAGGCTGAACAGCAGGCAGAGGAGCTTCAGCAGAAGCAGGCTGCGGAACAACAGCGGTTGAAAGAGCTGGAGAAAGAGCGTTTGCAGGCTCAGGAAGAAGCGAAACAGCAGGCTAAGGATCAGGCCGAGCAGCAGAAACAAGCGCAGGCAGCCGCTAAAGAAGCGCAGGAGCAGCAGAAACAGGCGGAAGCGGCAGCAGCGAAGGCGAAAGCCGATGCTAAAGTGGAAGCGGATGCTCAGGCCAAAGCCGCTGCTGAGGCGAAGAAGAAGGCTGACGAAGAAGTGAAGAAAGCGGCTGCTGATGCGAAGAAAAAAGCGGAAGAGCAGGCGAAAGAGGCCGCGGCAAAAGAGGCTGCGGCAGAAGCGGCTAAAGTGAAGGCGGCGGAAGACGCGAAAGCGAAAGCCGATGCTAAAGCGAAGGCAGCAGCCGATGCGAAAGCCAAAGCGGCAGCAGATGCTAAAGAGGCGCAGGAGAAAGCGGCTCAGGAAGCGAAAGAGAAAGCGGCTGAAGCAGCTAAAGAGAAAGCCGCTGCTGACGCGAAGAAAAAAGCGGATGCTGCGGCGAAAGCCAAAGCGGCTGCCGATGCGAAGAAGAAGGCGGCTGCTGATGCTGCGGCGTCCAGTGACGTCGACGATCTTCTTGGCGGGCTGACTTCCGGTAAGAATGCCCCGAAAGAAGGTAAAAGCGGGGCGGCAGGGCAGGGAAATCAGAAAACAGCCGGTGCGTCAGGTGCTGAGATTAATGGATATTTAGGCCAGATCGTCGGCGCGATTCAAAGCAAGTTCTATGATGCAGATTTATACCGTGGCAAAAGCTGTGATTTACGCATTAAACTGGCACCGGATGGTTTGTTGATAGATGTGAAAGCGGAAGGTGGCGACCCGGCACTTTGTCGTGCAGCGATTGCAGCAGCCAGACAGGCCCGCATTCCTAAGCCACCAAGCCAGGCAGTGTATGAAGTGTTTAAAAATGCACCGATGACTTTTAAACCTCAGTAACGCAGTAACATTCGGCATGTTGAACTATGTTAAACATGCCGTACTCTAAATTGCTTTGCATTAATGGTTCGTTGAAACACTGCTAATTATCGAGAACTACGCGTTCAGATAAGGGAGAAATGATGAAGCAGGCACTTCGTGTAGCGTTAAGCTTTTTACTTCTGTGGGCAGCCGTGCTGCATGCTGAAGTCCGTATTGAGATTACCCAGGGTGTTAACTCCGCGCGTCCTATCGGCGTTGTGCCGTTTAAATGGGAAGGCCCGGGTGCGGCACCAGAAGATATTGGCGGTATTGTCGCTGCCGATTTGCGCAACAGTGGTAAATTTAACCCACTGGATCGCGCGCGTTTACCACAGCAGCCGACTTCACCATCTGAAGTTCAGCCTGCCGCGTGGAGCGCACTGGGCATTGACGCTGTTGTGGTCGGTCAGGTACAGCCTGGCGCCGATGGCAGCTACACGGTCTCTTATCAACTGGTCGATACTGCCGGTTCTCCGGGTACTGTACTGGCACAGAACTCATTCAAGGTGACTAAGCAGTGGCTGCGTTTTGCTGCCCATACTGCCAGTGATGAAGCGTTTGAGAAGCTGACCGGGATTAAGGGCGCGTTCCGTACCCGTATCGCTTACGTGGTCACCACCAACGGCGGTCAGTTCCCGTATGAGCTGCGTGTCTCTGACTACGATGGCTACAATCAGGCCGTGGTTCACCGTTCTCCACAGCCGCTGATGTCACCGTCATGGTCACCGGATGCCAGCAAACTGGCTTACGTGACGTTTGAAAGCGGTCGTTCAGCGCTGGTGGTGCAGACACTGGCAACCGGAGCAACGAAACAAATTGCTTCGTTCCCGCGTCACAACGGTGCGCCAGCGTTCTCACCGGACGGCAGCAAGCTGGCATTCGCGCTGTCTAAAAGCGGTAGCCTGAATATTTATGTCACCGACCTTGCTTCTGGTCAGATGCGTCAGATAACCGATGGTCGCAGCAACAATACTGAGCCGACCTGGTTCCCGGATAGCCAGAACCTGGCCTATACCTCGGATCAGGCAGGTCGCCCTCAGATTTATAAAGTAAATATTAACGGCGGCGCGCCACAGCGTCTGACCTGGGAAGGTTCTCAGAATCAGAACTCTGATGTCAGCTCCGACGGTAAATCTTTGGTGATGGTAAGCACCAATGGCGGTGCGCAGCATATCGCCAGACAAGATCTGGAAACGGGAGCCGTTCAAACATTAACGGACACGTTCCTGGATGAGACGCCAAGTCTCGCACCTAACGGCACGATGGTGATCTACAGCTCTACTCAGGGTATGGGTTCCGTGTTGCAGTTGGTTTCGACCGATGGGCGTTTCAAAGCGCGTCTTCCGGCAACTGATGGACAGGTCAAATCTCCTGCCTGGTCGCCGTATCTGTGATGCATGTGTAAATGTGTATAGCAAACAATAATAGGATTTTAGAAATGCAACTGAACAAAGTGCTGAAGGGTTTACTGCTGGCACTGCCAGTGATTGCTGTGGCTGCATGTAGCTCACATAAAAACAACAACAACGATCAGACCGGTATGGGTGCTGATGGTAATGGTTCTAACAGCGGCATGAACAACGGTAACATGTCTTCTGAAGAACAAGCACGTCTGCAGATGCAAGAACTGCAGAGAAACAACATTGTCTACTTCGGTCTGGACAAATACGACATCGGTTCTGACTTCTCTCAGATGCTGGATGCACACGCAGCATTCCTGCGTAGCAACCCGTCTTATAAAGTCACCGTTGAAGGCCATGCGGATGAGCGCGGTACTCCTGAGTACAACATTTCCCTGGGCGAGCGTCGTGCTAACTCGGTGAAAATGTACCTGCAGGGTAAAGGCGTTTCTGCTGACCAGATCTCTATCGTTTCTTACGGTAAAGAAAAACCAGCTGTACTGGGTCATGACGAAGCGGCTTATGCCAAAAACCGTCGTGCCGTACTGGTATACTAAGAGAATCACATGATTAGTAGCTTCAGAACTCACCTGTTGAGTCTGTCGTTACTGATTGGCGTAGCGGCCCCCTGGGCCGCTAATGCCCAGGCGTCAATCAGTAGCGTTGGCTCTGGCTCGGTAGAAGACCGTGTCACTACACTTGAGCGTATTTCTAATGCTCAGGGGCAACTCCTTCAACAACTTCAGCAGCAGCTAAATGATAATCAGCGCGATATCGACTCATTGCGTGGTCAGATTCAGGAAAGTACTTACCAACTGAATCAGGTTGTTGAGCGGCAGAAACAGATCTATCAACAAATCGACAGTATCAGCAGCAACGGTGGCGCACAGGCCGCGTCAGGTGGCGATGCAGCTTCTGCTGGTGCGGGTGCTGCGGCAGCGGCTACCGGGGCGTCTACAGGCGGCGACAGCAGCACTGCTGCCCCAACGCAGAGCGGTGATGCCAACACGGATTACAATGCTGCGGTATCGCTGGTGCTGGAGAAGAAGCAATACGATCAAGCGATTGCGGCTTTTCAGGCATTCATTAAGAAATACCCGGACTCTACTTACCAGCCGAATGCCAATTACTGGCTCGGTCAGTTGAATTACAACAAAGGTAAGAAAGACGACGCTGCTTATTATTTCGCTACTGTTGTCAAAAATTACCCTAAATCACCGAAAAGCTCGGAAGCGCTGTATAAGGTGGGGGTGATCATGCAGGACAAAGGTGACAATGCGAAAGCCAAAGCGGTTTATCAGCAGGTCATCAAACAGTATCCAAATACTGAATCAGCAAAGCAGGCGCAAAAACGCGCTGCGAGCCTGTAATCGTCGCGGTTTGACCAGATATCGAGTGATTTCTGGTCTTGCCGCACGAAAGGCAAGCAGTTGAACCACTTATTGGAAAATAGTGGTTGCGCTGAAAATTCAAATCAGTAATATATGCCGCCGTTGACAGGGCATAAGTGAAAGCGCGCTGACAGCATAAAAGTGGGTCGTTAGCTCAGTTGGTAGAGCAGTTGACTTTTAATCAATTGGTCGCAGGTTCGAATCCTGCACGACCCACCAATTTTAAAGTTGTACCCGGTGTCAAATCGGAAAGGATGAGAACCGTAAAGGTTCGGGTCGAGCGAAAGCGAGACAACGTTGCCTCCGGCAACGGCCCGAAGGGCGAGGCCACAGGCCGAGTCATCCTGCACGACCCACCACTTCGAAGAGTAAAGTTTAAACCGCACTGCGGGTCGTTAGCTCAGTTGGTAGAGCAGTTGACTTTTAATCAATTGGTCGCAGGTTCGAATCCTGCACGACCCACCAATTTTAAAGTTGTACCCGGTGTCAAATCGGAAAGGATGAGAACCGTAAAGGTTCGGGTCGAGCGAAAGCGAGACAACGTTGCCTCCGGCAACGGCCCGAAGGGCGAGGCCACAGGCCGAGTCATCCTGCATGACCCACCACTTCGAAGAGTAAAAGTTTAAACCGCACAGCGGGTCGTTAGCTCAGTTGGTAGAGCAGTTGACTTTTAATCAATTGGTCGCAGGTTCGAATCCTGCACGACCCACCAATTTAAAAGTTGTACCCGGTGTCAAATCGGAAAGGATGAGAACCGTAAAGGTTCGGGTCGAGCGAAAGCGAGACAACGTTGCCTCCGGCAACGGCCTGAAGGGCGAGGCCACAGGCCGAGTCATCCTGCACGACCCACCACTTCGAAGAGTAATAGTTTAAACCGCACAGCGGGTCGTTAGCTCAGTTGGTAGAGCAGTTGACTTTTAATCAATTGGTCGCAGGTTCGAATCCTGCACGACCCACCAAATTCAGGAAAAAGCACCCAATGGGTGCTTTTTTCGTTTCTGATGCCATTGTAGTGGCGGTGATGTTTTCATTGCCGGTTCCCTGGGTGGCATGAGAAAGGGAGTTGCAAACGCCCCCACTCAAATATCCCATTAAATCGCCGGAATTATTTCTCGCCGGTCAGCGTCCAACCTGAACCGTATTGATTCTACTTCAGAACGGATAATGATATTCCACAGCAGAAGTTAGGTACGCGGATGACCGGCCAGTCGGCGATAACTGTCATCAGATGCCGCATATAGCTCTCAAAATCTACGCCATTCAGTTTGCTGTACATCAGCGCAACGCGATCGCCGCCGTGATCTGAGCCGAAGAATAGCCAGTTTTTCCGCGCCAGGCTCACCATCTGCAGAGCGTTTTCTGCGATATTGTTGTCTGGCTCTGCCCAGCCGTCCCCGCTTTAATACGCCAGCGCCTCCTCCACCGGGGCCATCAGGCAGCAGCAGGCGCTCATCCAGCCCGGCAGCACTCGCGCCCGCACCGTGCTGATAACCCGGAAGGTACTGCGCATCAGCTCAAGCTGCTATCAGGGTGATAGTCTGCTACAGGGAGTCCAGTTGCTTCTGAATCGCCGCGAGCTGCGAATTTTCCGCCGAAATATCACCTTTTGACGGTCCCTTTCTGTGCCGCCGCGGTGTCGCACTCGTATTGAGATCACCGTTGATCCGTATCAGTTCACTGGTTTCAAACTCACCGTGTTGATCCTTGCCTGTCCGGTAGCTGATTTCGGTTATGTCATGCGTGGTGTATGATGGGGAGATAACCACCATAAAAACAGGGGCATGGTTTCCGGTCAGCCGGTCAGCCTCTCCTGACAGGAAAAGGAACTGACTCATCATGAGCAACGCGAAGGGATGCAAATTCTGCCGGCGCTACGGTTTACCCGTCTTGCCTGTTCGTCCGGCAGTCATGGAAAAAGGCGACAGGCTGCCGACGCTGCCTGGCAGCATCACTGTGCCGGTGGCGGCGGAAGGCGAGGCCGACTACACCGCCCGGCTGATGCGGCAGGGCTATCTGTATATCCTGGCGGAACGCTCACAGCGCTGGATGAACTATTACGCCACCGGCGACGGTTATTTTTACCCGCTGCCGGAAGACGGCAGCGTACCGCCGCGCGTGGAAAGCGGGGAGATGAAACCCTGTATTACCCAGCCGGCAGAGCTGGCCACCGCGTCGCTGGTGACGCTGCCGGTAAAACCGCCGGGTATGCTGAACGGGGTGTACTGGTTTGCCTGGTCAGAAGAGCAGTGGACGCCTGCAGTGCGCCGGCAGCATGAGGAGGCGACTTTCCGCCGCCGGTACATGCAGCCATTTGATATGGATGCGTGGCTTGCCAGGCACAGCGGACAGCAGGCGCTGCCGTTCAGCCAGCTCAGCAGCGTGGCGGAGTACAGCCCGGGGCTGAGCCGCAGCACCCTTAAACACTGGACACCGTCACCCCTCAGGGCCGTTAGCCGGCATTCAGCAACCGACCTGCAGCAGGCCGCCGAGAGCCTGAGCGCCGGCAACGGCGCGATTCTGGTGCTTTCCGATCCGGTCGGGGTGGCGACGGAGATTTCGGCGCTGGCGCGCTACCGGATGCAGCAGGCCATTGCCACTAACCCGGCGCTGAGCCGGGGTATTGCGCTGCAGACGATGCTCGGCAGCGTTGAGCTGGCGATGCGCAATCATTTTTATCTGTCTGCAGAGACCGGCGACGCGCATTTTGAGCAGCAGATGCGCTACGGCTGGGACAGCCCGGCGGGACCGCATTTTCCGGCCCCGGCCGTGGCCGACAGGATGCACGCGCTGAACGATGTCAGCCGGGATGACCGGGTGGACGAGGCGTGGCAGAGCGGTTACGAAAAATACATCGACCGGACGCAGGAGCAGGCGTTCAGCCAGACCCTGGAAGACTGGCTGACAGCGTACGACAATAGTTCAGTCATTCCCGTTACCCGGATGTACCTGGCCTGGCTGCAGGGGCCGGCGATGGCCGATTACTTTGTGCAGCATTTTGACCCGACCTGTGCGCACAGCGGCGGGCGCTATATCCAGACGGTGGCGAAAGTGCTGGCGGGGATGAGTGACAAAGGTGGGGTAATCACCCACATCGACCAGCAGCTGAATCAGGCCGCGCTGACCCCGGAAAACTTCCTGCAGCGGGCGGCATTCTTTAATCATGACGGGTGGATAGCGCAGGTAGATGCACAACTGAAAACCGGCGGGCCGGACTGGTGGCTGGGGATGAGCTGGGATCGCCTGGCAGACGGGGCCAAGGGATACAGCGGCAACTATGCCGGTGCCATTCTGACGGGGCTGGAAAAGCTCAGCCTGCTGTGGTCTGAGGCGATGATGAAATCGGTGGACCTGATGGTGAAGGGTACGCCGGTGCGCTTTGCCATCGGGATGCTGGCGATGCAGGGCAAGGCGTTCTCGGCGGTCAGCGTGATGCCGGGGACGAAAAACTTTGTCGGGGCCATGACCCGGGGAATGGCCGGGATGCTGGAGATGAGCGGAAAAAGCGGCGGCCAGCTGTATACCGCGATGCGTAAGCTGGCTGAGCGGCTGGTGAAAGAATTGCCGGAGAGCGCGGGTGGGCAGATACAGCTGCCGCGCATCCTGGATGTGGCGGCGGCGAAAGCGCTGGCAGCCCTGCCGGTTAAAGAACGGCTGGCGAAGCTCAGTACGGTGATGCTCACGGAGGATGAACTGGCGCGGATGCTGTTCCCGACTTCACTGAATGCATCGGTGGCGAAGCTGAGTGGGATGAAACCCGGTACGCTGGCGACGGAGATGGCGGCGAAAGGCATGACGTTTGGCGGGACGGTGTTTTCGGCGTACTTCCAGTGGATGGTGCTGAGCTATGGTCTGAAAAATAGCGGCCTGCCGGTTGAAGGGAAGGCTGCGACGGTGTTCGGGGCCAATGCCGGCATGGCGGTGGCGTCAACGGCGGAGGCGCTGAAACTGGCGATGACGCCGCTGATGAGGCTGGAGCTGCCTTCGGTCATATCGCTGGTCAGGAACGGCGCGATGAGGGTTGTGGGGGCGGGTATCTGGGGCTGGACAGGGTATAGTGGCGGTGTAATTTATTCCGGTATTGAATTTTGGAATGGATTGTCTGATGCCTTCGAAGGAAAAGTCGGCACTGGCCTGGGGCATTTGATTAATTCCGCGGGGGTCGGGATGATGACCGTTGGTGGAGGCAGCAGAATATCTGTAGCGCTCCTCACCTCATTGTTTGGCGTATCGCGGGCCACTCTGGCCGGCTCTCAACTGGCGGCGTTTCTGCTGGGACCTGCGGGGATTTTTGTCGGGATGCTGCTGGCTCTGGGGGCGGGAGCCTGGCTGTTAATCCACAGCCGCAATAATATACAGAGCTGGCTGCTCAGCACGCAGTGGCGGCGGGTGCCGCCGGGCGAGAGTGATATTCCGGCTATTTATCCGGACGCCCGTATGGAAAAAGACGGCTATATGGCCCTCACCGCACAGGGGGCCGCACATGTTTAATCCCTTTAAACGATTCCCTGCCGACCCGTCAACGCGGTTTTACACCGGGTTTCTCCGGCTGAGTGATAAAGGCGTCTCTCGAGTTTATTCGCAGCAGACAGGCGACCCGGATGTGAAAGGGATTTATGGGTTCGACAGCGTGGTCCGGCTGAACTCGACTTATCTGGAGCTGGTTGACCGTTATTACAACTGGCGCGGTACGAAGACGTTGGCAGGGACCTTCTTTTTTTGCATGTTCTTTGGTTTGTTTTGTTACGGCACCATCGGAGCTGTGCTGGGATGGGGGGGATACAGTTTTGGCATCTGGTTTGCGGCTATTTTAACGTGGGTTATTACATTGCCGCTCTCTCTACTCACATACCGAATGATGACTTCTGAGGCGTTGTTAAGCACCTACTATCCGATCCGCTTTAACCGTAAAAACGGGATGGTGTATGTCTACCGATCCTGTGGGACGGTTTTGTCTGTGCCGTGGAGAGATATTCACTTTGTTCTGACCAGTGGAAAGGTATCCCCTACCACCACTGAATGGACCATTATCGGATGTGTTACGGAGGACGACGGAGATACGGTAGCGGAGGCGATCCCTCTTCCAGTCAATTTAAACTTGGATCCCGAAGACCTGACCATGTACTGGGAGTTTATCCGCTGCTATATGGAGGAGGGCGATGAGTACCTCCCGGACCTGGTGGACACCATTCCCTGGTGCCCGCCGGTGGAAAAACAGAAGGAAGGCTGGCTGTTCGGGCTGCTCTACCTCAGCAAGCAGTTGTTCGGGCGGCTCGGTCTGATTGTGAATGCGCTGCAGCTGCCCATTTTCTTCGTGATCAGCTTTCCGCGCTGGCTGGTGATGGCGACCAGTAAAATTCCGGCATGGCCGGCGGAGGTGGTTGCGGCCTGTCAGCCGGCTGCAGACGATCCGGTGAATAAGGGGGCGGAGAATAACCCGCCGCAGGTCTGGCGGCCGATGCTGGGGCTACAGGGTAAAACGCGCTATGCACAAAGCTTTGCCCGGGAGCGCGAGGCGATGGACCGGATTACCGCCCGCCTGAGAGCCAAATATGGTGGGCAGGAGAGCGCAGACTGAAAGGTTTCCCGGTCACGAACCGAAAAGGATCTCCTCGAGATCCTTTTTCTTTGTGCGTAATCTCCTGCTCTGTAAACGAAAAAAGCTGGCAGGTGATTTTTCCGATGGACAGAAAATCCGGGCAGATTTTCTAGCCGAGGTAACTGGGTGTACCAGGCCGCAATTACCAAAACTGCTTTTCCGGTGCAGCTGTACTCCAGCCACAACTTCAGGACCTCTTTAGTACTCCTTAGTTGCACACCCCTGTTACCAATGGCTGCTGCCACTGGCGCGTTGTCGTGCCTTACCGGGTTGGACTCAAGATGATAGTTACCGGAAAGGGCGCAGCAGTCGGACTGAACGATAGGGTCGTTCACCCGGCCGCTGTAAGCGTCACCTTCGCGCTCTGTCCCGCACCTGTCGCTGGATGCATCGCAGATGCCTTTGCGAGAAGGATTTTGTCCGTTTCTCTTTTCCGGAGGTCGTCAGTCCTTTGCCTCTCATCGTGTGCCTTCAGGTATCCAGTAAATTTCGCTTATGTCATGCGTGGTGTATGATGAGGAGATAACCACCATAAAAACAGGGGCATAGTTTCCGGTCAGCCGGTCAGCCGGTCAGCCGGTCAGCCTCTGCTGACAGGAAAAGGAACTGACTCATCATGAGCAACGCGAAGGGATGCCAATTCTGCCGGCGCTACGGTTTACCCGTCTTACCGGTTCGTCCGGCAGTCATGGAAAAAGGCGACAGGCTGCCGACGCCGCCAGGCAGCATCACTGTGGCGGTGGAAGGCGAGGCCGACTACGCCGCCCGGCTGATGCGGCAGGGCTATCTGTATATCCTGGCGGAACGCTCACAGCGCTGGATGAGCTATTACGCCACCGGCGACGGTTATTTTTATCCGCTGCCGGTGTCTGGATGATGACCGTTGGTGGAGGCAGCAGAATATCCGTTGCGCTCCTCACCTCATTGTTTGGCGTATCGCGGGCCACTCTGGCCGGCTTCCAACTGGCGGCGTTTCTGCTGGGACCAGCGGGGATTTTTGTCAGGATGCTGCTGGCTCTGGGGGCCGGAGCCTGGCTGTTAATCCACAGCCGCAATAATATACAGAGCTGGCTGCTCAGCACGCAGTGGCGGCGGGTGCCGCCGGGCGAGAGCGATATTCCGGCTATCTATCCGGATGCACGTATGGAAAAGGATGGCTATATGAGTCTGATCCCAAAGGGAGGCGCACATGTTTAATCCTTTTAAGCGGCTGCCTGGAGACCCGTCAAAACGGTTCAATGCGCCTTTTTTAAATCTGAGTGATAATAGTATATCCCGGATTTATTCGCAGCAGACAGGCGACCCGGATGTGAAAGGGATTTACGGGTTCGACAGCGTGGTGCGGCTGAACTCGACCTATCTGGAGCTGGTTGACCGTTCTTACAACTGGCGCGGAACGTGGACGCTGGCCGGGGCTTTCTTTTTTTGTCTGATATTTATAGGCACCTTTCTCTCATTGATAGTTCCTATGCTCTGGGAGGGCGGGTATCCGCTTCAGACTTGGATATATTTGATTGTGGTCTGGTGCTTAATATCACTTCCGCTCTCTTGGGTGACATATCGATTAATGACCTCTGAGATATTTTTCAGCACCTACTATCCGATCCGTTTTAACCGTAAAAACGGGATGATGTATGTGTATCAGTCAGGTGGAACGGTGCTGTCCGTTCCGTGGCGGGATATCCACTTTGTTCTGTGTTCAGCAAAAATGCCATTATCAACGCAGTGGACCATTGTGGGGTGTACTACGGAAGAAGACGGGGACACGGTAGCGGAAACTATTCCCCTTCCGATTGATTTGAGCCAGGGCCCTGAGGTCATACTCATGTACTGGGAGTTTATCCGCTGTTATATGGAAGAGGGGGATGAGTACCTCCCGGACCTGGTGGACACCATTCCCTGGTGCCCGCCGGTGGAAAAACAAAAGGAAGGCTGGCTGTTCGGTCTGCTCTACCTCAGCAAGCAGTTGTTCGGGCGGCTCGGTCTGATTGTGAATGCGCTGCAGCTGCCCATTTTCTTCGTGATCAGCTTTCCGCGCTGGCTGGTGATGGCGACCAGTAAAATTCCGGCATGGCCGGCGGAGGTGGTTGCGGCCTGTCAGCCGGCTGCAGACGATCCGGTGAATAAGGGGGCGGAGAATAACCCGCCGCAGGTCTGGCGGCCGATGCTGGGGCTTCAGGGGAAAGCTCGCTACGCGCAAAGCTTTGCCCGGGAGCGCGAGGCGATGGACCGGATTACCGCCCGCCTGAGAGCCAAATATGGTGGGCAGGAGAGCGCAGACTGACGGCATACCAGGTCACGAGCCGAAAAAGGATCTCCTCGAGATCCTTCTTCTTTGTGCGTAATCTCCTGCTCTGTAAACGAAAAAAACTGGCAGGTGATTTTTCCGATGGACAGAAAATCCAGGCAGATTTTCTAACCGAGGTAACTGGGTGTACAAGGCCGCAATTACCAAAACTGCTCTTCCGGTGCAGCTGTACTCCAGCCACAACTTCAGGACCTCTTTAGTACTCCTTAGTTGCACCCCCCTGTTACCAATGGCTGCTGCTACTGGCGCGTTGTCGTGCCTTACCGGGTTGGACTCAAGATGATAGTTACCGGAACGGGCGCAGCAGTCGGACTAAACGATGGGTTCGTTCACCCGGCCGCTGTAAGCGTCACCTTCGCGCTCTGTCCCGCACCTGTCGCTGGATGCACCGCAGGTGCCTTTGCGAAAAGAATTTTGTCCGTTTCTCTTTTCCGGAGGTCGTCAGTCCTTTGCCTCTCATCGTGTGCCTCAGGGACAGTCAGGTATTCAGTAAATTTCGCTTATGTCATGCGTGGTGTATGATGAGGAGATAACCACCATAAAAACAGGGGCATGGTTTCCGGTCAGCCGGTCAGCCTCTCCTGACAGGAAAAGGAACTGACTCATCATGAGCAACGCGAAGGGATGCCAATTCTGCCGGCGCTACGGTTTACCCGTCTTGCCTGTTCGTCCGGCAGTCATGGAAAAAGGCGACAGGCTGCCGACGCCGCCTGGCAGCATCACTGTGCCGGTGGCGGCGGAAGGCGAGGCCGACTACACCGCCCGGCTGATGCGGCAGGGCTATCTGTATATCCTGGCGGAACGCTCACAGCGCTGGATGAACTGTTACGCCACCGGCGACGGTTATTTTTATCCGCTGCCGGTGTCTGGATGATGACCGTTGGTGGAGGCAGCAGAATATCCGTTGCGCTCCTCACCTCATTGTTTGGCGTATCGCGGGCCACTCTGGCCGGCTTCCAACTGGCGGCGTTTCTGCTGGGACCTGCGGGGATATTTGTCGGGATGCTGCTGGTTTTGGGGGCGGGAGCCTGGCTGTTAAGCCATACCCGGAACGACATACAGAACTGGCTGCTTAGCACGCAGTGGCGGCGGGTGCCGCCGGGGGAGAGTGATATCCCGGCTATCTATCCGGATGCACGTATGGAAAAGGACGGCTATATGGCCCTGAACGCACAGGGAGCGGCACATGTTTAATCCTTTTAAGCGACTCCCTGTCGACCCATCCTCAGGGCGGTTCTATAAGGGGTTTCTTCGTCTGAGTGATAAAGGGGGGCAGTTTGGATATAAAGGCGTTTCCCGGATTTATTCGCAGGAAAAAGGCGACCCGAATGTGAAAGGTATTTCTGGGTTTGACAGCGTGGTCCGGCTGAACTCGACCTATCTGGAGCTGGTTGACCAGTCCTACAACTGGCGTGGAACGTGGACGCTGGCCGGGGTAATCTTTTTTTGTATGTTCTTTGGTTTGTTTTGCTACAGCTTCATTGGAGTGATGATGGGATGGGGGGGGTACAGTTTTGGTTTCTGGTTTGGAACCCTTTTAATCTGGGCTATCACATTGCCGCTCTCTCTACTCACATATCGAATGATGACCTCTGAGGTTTTTTTCAGTACCTACTATCCGATCCGATTTAACCGTAAAAATGGGATGGTGTATGTGTATCAGTCCGGTGGAACGGTGCTGTTTGTACCGTGGAGGGATATCCACTTTGTCCTGACTTCAGCAAAGATGGGGTCCTCAACACAATGGACCATTGTGGGGTGCACCACGGAAGAGGACGGGGACACGGTCGCGAAGGCGATTCCCCTCCCGATTGATTTGAGCCAGGGCCCTGAGGTCATCCTCATGTACTGGGAATTTATCCGCTGTTATATGGAAGAGGGGGATGAGTACCTCCCGGACCTGGTGGACACCATTCCCTGGTGCCCGCCGGTCGAAAAACAGAAGGAAGGCTGGCTGTTCGGGCTGCTCTATCTCAGTAAGCAGTTGTTCGGGCGGCTCGGTCTGATTGTGAATGCGCTGCAGTTGCCCATTTTCTTCGTGATTAGTTTTCCACGCTGGCTGGTTATGGCTACCTGTAACATTCCGGTGTGGCCGGCGGAGGTGGTTTCAGCCTGTCAGCCGGCAGAAAACGATCCGGTCAATATAGGGGCGGAGAATAACCCGCCGCAGGTCTGGCGGCCGATGCTGGGGCTGCAGGGGAAAACGCGCTATGCACAAAGTTTTGCCAGAGAGCGTGAGGCGATGGACCGGATCATCGCCCGGCTGAAAGTCAAATATGGCGGGCAGGAGAGCACAGACTGACGGTATACCGGGTCACGAACCGAAAAGGATCTCCTCGAGATCCTTTTTCTTTGTGCGTAATCTCCTGCTCTGTAAACGAAAAAAGCTGGCAGGTGATTTTTCCGATGGACAGAAAATCCGGGCAGATTTTCTAACCGAAGTAACTGGGTGTACCAGGCCGCAATTACCAAAACTGCTTTTCCGGTGCAGCTGTACTCCAGCCACAACTTCAGGACCTCTTTAGTACTCCTTAGTTGCACACCCCTGTTACCAATGGCTGCTGCCACTGGCGCGTTGTCGTGCCTTTCCGGGTTGAACTCAAGATGATAGTTACCGGAAAGGGCGCAGCAGTCGGACTGAACGATAGGGTCGTTCACCCGGCCGCTGTAAGCGTCACCTTCGCGCTCTGTCCCGCACCTGTCGCTGGATGCATCGCAGGTGCCTTTGCGAGAAGGATTTTGTCCGTTTCTCTTTTCCGGAGGTCGTCAGTCCTTTGCCTCTCATCGTGTGTCTCAGGGACAGTCAGGTATCGAGTAAATTTCGCTTATGTCATGCGTGGTGTATGATGAGAAGATAACCACCATAAAAACAGGGGCATAGTTTCCGGTCAGCCGGTCAGCCTCTGCTGACAGGAAAAGGAACTGACTCATCATGAGCAACGCGAAGGGATGCCAATTCTGCCGGCGCTACGGTTTATCCGTCTTACCGGTTCGTCCGGCAGTCATGGAAAAAGGCGACAGGCTGCCGACGCCGCCAGGCAGCATCACTGTGGCGGTGGAAGGCGAGGCCGACTACACCGCCCGGCTGATGCGGCAGGGCTATCTGTATATCCTGGCGGAACGCTCACAGCGCTGGATGAACTATTACGCCACCGGCGACGGTTATTTTTATCCGCTGCCGGAAGGCGGCAGCGTACCACCGCGCGTGGAAAGTGGGGAGATGAAATCCTGTATCACCCAGCCGGCAGAGCTGGCCACCGCGTCGCTGGTGACGCTGCCGGTGTCTGGATGATGACCGTTGGTGGAGGCAGCAGAATATCTGTAGCGCTCCTCACCTCATTGTTTGGCGTATCGCGGGCCACTCTGGCCGGCTCTCAACTGGCGGCGTTTCTGCTGGGACCCGCGGGGATTTTTGTCGGGATGCTGCTGGCTCTGGGGTCGGGAGCCTGGCTGTTAATTCACAGCCGCAATAATATACAGAACTGGCTTCTCAGCACGCAGTGGCGGCGGGTGCCGCCGGGTGAGAACGATATTCCGGCTATTTATCCGGACGCCCGCATGGAAAAAGAGGGCTATATGAGCCTGATCCCAAAGGGAGGCGCACATGTTTAATCCTTTTAAGCGGCTGCCTGGAGACCCGTCAAAACGGTTCAATGCGCCTTTTTTAAATCTGAGTGATAATAGCATATCCCGGATTTATTCGCAGCAGACAGGCGACCCGGATGTGAAAGGGATTTACGGGTTCGACAGCGTGGTGCGGCTGAACTCGACCTATCTGGAGCTGGTTGACCGTTATTACAACTGGCGCGGAACGTGGACGCTGGCCGGGGCTTTCTTTTTCTGCTGGTCATTTTTCGGTTTCTTTCTTTGGCAACTGATTACAATCCTGATGCAGGAAGGATCCGTTTTTTCTGACTGGCTTTTTTTTATATGTATGTGGAGTATTGCCCTTCTTATTTCTTGGGCAACATATCGATTAATGACCTCTGAGATATTTTTCAGCACCTACTATCCGATCCGTTTTAACCGTAAAAACGGGATGATGTATGTGTATCAGTCAGGTGGAACGGTACTGTCCGTTCCGTGGCGGGATATCCACTTTGTTCTGTGTTCAGCAAAAATGCCATTATCAACGCAGTGGACCATTGTGGGGTGTACTACGGAAGAAGACGGGGACACGGTAGCGGAAACTATTCCCCTTCCGATTGATTTGAGCCAGGGCCCTGAGGTCATACTCATGTACTGGGAATTTATCCGCTGTTATATGGAAGAGGGGGATGAGTACCTCCCGGACCTGGTGGACACCATTCCCTGGTGCCCGCCGGTCGAAAAACAGAAGGAAGGCTGGCTGTTCGGGCTGCTCTACCTCAGCAAGCAGTTGTTCGGGCGGCTCGGTCTGATTGTGAATGCGCTGCAGCTGCCCATTTTCTTCGTTATCAGCTTTCCGCGCTGGCTGGTGATGGCGACCAGTAAAATTCCGGCATGGCCGGCGGAAGTGGTTGCGGCCTGTCAGCCGGCTGCAGACGATCCGGTGAATAAGGGGGCGGAGAATAACCCGCCGCAGGTCTGGCGGCCGATGCTGGGGCTTCAGGGGAAAGCTCGCTACGCGCAAAGCTTTGCCCGGGAGCGCGAGGCGATGGACCGGATTACCGCCCGCCTGAGAGCCAAATATGGTGGGCAGGAGAGCGCAGACTGACGGCATACCAGGTCACGAGCCGAAAAAGGATCTCCTCGAGATCCTTTTTCTTTGTGCGTAATCTCCTGCTCTGTAAACGAAAAAAACTGGCAGGTGGTTTTTCCGATGGATAAAAAATTCAGGCAGATTTTCTAGCCGAGGTAACTGGGTGTACCAGGCCGCAATTACCAAAACTGCTCTTCCGGTGCAGCTGTACTCCAGCCACAACTTCAGGACCTCTTTAGTACTCCTTAGTTGCACACCCCTGTTACCAATGGCTGCTGCCACTGGCGCGTTGTCGTGCCTTTCCGGGTTGAACTCAAGATGATAGTTACCGGAACGGGCGCAGCAGTCGGACTAAACGATAGGGTCGTTCACCCGGCCGCTGTAAGCGTCACCTTCGCGCTCTGTCCCGCACCTGTCGCTGGATGCATCGCAGGTGCCTTTGCGAGAAGGATTTTGTCCGTTTCTCTTTTTCCGGGGGTCGTCAGTCCTTTGCCTCTCATCGTGTGCCTTCAGGTATCCAGTAAATTTCGCTTATGTCATGCGTGGTGTATGATGAGGAGATAACCACCATAAAAACAGGGGCATAGTTTCCGGTCAGCCGGTCAGCCTCTGCTGACAGGAAAAGGAACTGACTCATCATGAGCAACGCGAAGGGATGCCAATTCTGCCGGCGCTACGGTTTACCCGTCTTGCCTGTTCGTCCGGCAGTCATGGAAAAAGGCGACAGGCTGCCGACGCTGCCTGGCAGCATCACTGTGGCGGTGGAAGGCGAGGCCGACTACGCCGCCCGGCTAATGCGGCAGGGCTATCTGTATATCCTGGCGGAACGCTCACAGCGCTGGATGAACTATTACGCCACCGGCGACGGTTATTTTTATCCGCTGCCGGTGTCGGGATGATGACCGTTGGTGGAGGCAGCAGAATATCCGTTGCGCTCCTCACCTCATTGTTTGGCGTATCGCGGGCCACTCTGGCCGGCTCTCAACTGGCGGCGTTTCTGCTGGGACCTGCGGGGATTTTCGTCGGGATGCTGCTGATTCTGGGAGCCGGGGCCTGGCTGTTAAGCCATACCCGGAACGATATACAGAGCTGGCTGCTCAGCACGCAGTGGTGGCGGGTGCCGCCGGACGAGAGTGATATTCCGGCAATCTATCCGGATGCACGTGTGGAAAAGGATGGCTATATGGCCCTGAACGCACAGGGAGCGGCACATGTTTAATCCCTTTAAACGATTCCCTGCCGACCCGTCAACGCGGTTTTACACCGGGTTTATCCGGCTTAGTGATGAAAATGTTAGCCGGATATATTCTCACAAAGCAGGCGACCCGGATGTAAAAGGGATTTATGGGTTCGACAGCGTGGTCCGGCTGAACTCGACTTATCTGGAGCTGGTTGATCGTTATTACAACTGGCGCGGTACGAAGACGTTGGCAGGAGCTTTCTTTTTTTGCATGAGCTTTAGTTTGTTTTGCTACAGCTTCATTGCGGTGATGATGGGATGGGGGGGGTATAGTTTTGGCATCTGGTTTGGAACCGCTTTAATCTGGGCTGTCACATTGCCGTTCTCTCTACTCACATACCGAATGATGACTTCTGAGGCGTTGTTAAGCACCTACTATCCGATCCGCTTTAACCGTAAAAACGGGATGGTGTATGTCTACCGATTCTGTGGGACGGTTTTGTCTGTGCCGTGGAGAGATATTCACTTTGTTCTGACCAGTGGAAAGGTATCCCCTACCACCACTGAATGGACCATTATCGGATGTGTTACGGAGGACGACGGAGATACGGTAGCGGAGGCGATCCCTCTTCCAGTCAATTTAAACTTGGATCCCGAAGACCTGACCATGTACTGGGAGTTTATCCGCTGCTATATGGAGGAGGGCGATGAGTACCTCCCGGACCTGGTGGACACCATTCCCTGGTGCCCGCCGGTGGAAAAACAGAAGGAAGGCTGGCTGTTCGGTCTCCTCTACCTCAGCAAGCAGTTGTTCGGGCGGCTCGGTCTGATTGTGAATGCGCTGCAGCTGCCCATTTTCTTCGTGATCAGCTTTCCGCGCTGGCTGGTGATGGCGACCAGTAAAATCCCGGCATGGCCGGCGGAGGTGGTTGCGGCCTGTCAGCCGGCTGCAGACGATCCGGTAAATAAGGGGGCGGAGAATAACCCGCCGCAGGTCTGGCGGCCGATGCTGGGGCTACAGGGTAAAACGCGCTATGCACAAAGCTTTGCCCGGGAGCGCGGGGCGATGGACCGGATAGTTGCCCGCCTGAAAGCCAAATATGGTGGGCAGGAGAGCGCAGACTGAAAGGTTTTCCGGTCACGAACCGAAAAGGATCTCCTCGAGATCCTTTTTCTTTGTGCGTAATCTCCTGCTCTGTAAACGAAAAAAAACTGGCAGGTGGTTTTTCCGATGGACAGAAAATCCGGGCAGATTTTCTAACCGAGGTAACTGAGTGTACCAGGCCGCAATTACCAAAACTGCTCTTCCGGTGCAGCTGTACTCCAGCCACAACTTCAGGACCTCTTTAGTACTCCTTGTTGCACACCCCTGTTACCAATGGCTGCTGCTACTGGCGCGTTGTCGTGCCTTACCGGGTTGGACTCAAGATGATAGTTACCGGAACGGGCGCAGCAGTCGGACTGAACGATGGGTTCGTTCACCCGGCCGCTGTAAGCGTCACCTTCGCGCTCTGTCCCGCACCTGTGGCTGGATGCACTTCAGGTGCCTTTGCGAAAAGAATTTTGTCCGTTTCTCTTTTCCGGAGGTCGTCAGTCCTTTGCCTCTCATCGTGTGCCTCCGGGACAGTCAGGTATCCAGTAAATTTCGCTTATGTCATGCGTGGTGTATGATGAGGAGATAACCACCATAAAAACAGGGGCATAGTTTCCGGTCAGCCGGTCAGCCTCCCTGACAGGAAAAGGAACTGACTCATCATGAGCAACGCGAAGGGATGCAAATTCTGCCGGCGCTACGGTTTATCCGTCTTACCGGTTCGTCCGGCAGTCATGGAAAAAGGCGAGGCCGACTACGCCGCCCGGCTGATGCGGCAGGGCTATCTGTATATCCTGGCGGAACGCTCACAGCGCTGGATGAACTATTACGCCACCGGCGACGGTTATTTTTATCCGCTGCCGGAAGGCGGCAGCGTACCACCGCGCGTGGAAAGTGGGGAGATGAAATCCGGCACGCTGGCGACGGAGATGGCGGCGCAAGGCATGACGTTTGGCGGGACGGTGTTCTCGGCGTACTTCCAGTGGATGGTGCTGAGCTATGGTCTGAAAAATAGCGGCCTGCCGGTTGAAGGGAAGGTTGCGACGGTGTTCGGGGCCAATGCCGGCATGGCGGTGGCGTCAACGGCGGAGGCGCTGAAGCTGGCGATGACGCCGCTGATATCGCTGGAGCTGCCTTCAGCCATGTCGGTGATAAGGAACGGTGCGATGAGGATTGTGGGGACAGTTATCTGGGGCTGGATAGGGTATGGCGGCGGACTGATTTATGCCGGGGCTGAAGTAGATAGCGCTTTGGATGCGTGGAATAACGGAAAGAAAGATATCGGTATTGCGCATGCAATTAATGCCTTAGGTGTTGGTATGATGACCGTGGGTGGTGGCAGCAAAATATCGTTCGCAATCCTTGGTCGTTTGGGGTTATCAGCAACAATGCTTGGCAGTTCAGAACTGGCAGTGTTCTTCCTGGGACCAGCGGGGATTTTTGTCGGGATGCTGCTGGCTCTGGGAGAGGGAGCCAGGATGTTAATTCATAGCCGCAATAATATACAGACCTGGCTGCTCAGCACGCAATGGCGGCGGGTACCGCCGGGTGAGAACGATATTCCGGCTATTTATCCGGACGCCCGCATGGAAAAAGAGGGCTATATGGCCCTGACAGTACAGGAAGACGCACATGTTTAACCCTTTTAAGCGGGTACCAGCCGACCCGTCAAAACTGTTCCATAGGGGTCTTTCTTGTCTCAGTGATAAAGGCGTCTCCCGTGTTTATTCGCAGAAAACCGGTGACCCGGATGTGAAAGGAATTTACGGATTCGACAGCGTGGTGCGGCTGAACTCGACCTATCTGGAGCTGGTTGACCGTTATTACAACTGGCGCGGAACGTGGACGCTGGCCGGGGCTTTCTTTTTTTGCTGGTCATTTTTCGGTTTCTTTGTTTGGCAACTGATTACAACCCTGGTGCAGGGAGAGTTTGTTTTTTTTGACTGGTTTTTTTTTATAGGTATGTGGAGTGTTGCCCTTCTTATTTCTTGGGCAACATATCGATTAATGACCTCTGAGATGTTTTTCAGTACCTATTACCCGATCCGCTTTAACCGTAAAAACGGGATGGTGTATGTCCACCAGTCCGGTGGAGATGTTTTATCAGTACCGTGGCAGGATCTTCGTTTTGTTCTGACTGGTGGAAAGAATTTCACCATTACAGAATGGACCATTACAGGGTGTGTTATGGCAGATGACGGGGACGCGATCACGCGGACCTTCCCCCTTCCGATTAATCTGGCCTGGGATCCCGAAGACCTGACCATGTGCTGGGAATTTATCCGCTGTTATATGGAAGAAGGTGACGAATATCTTCCGGATCTGGTGGATACGATACCCTGGTGCCCGCCGGTGGAAAATCAGAAAGAGGGCTGGCTGTTCGGATTACTCTATCTCAGTAAGCAGTACGGGCGGCTCGGATTGCTGGTAAATGCACTGCAGTTTCCCTTCTTTTTCATCATCAGCTTTTCACGCTGGCTGGTCATGAAAACCAGTAAGGTACCGATCTGGCCTGCGGAGATAGCTGCGACCTGTCAGCCGGATGAAAACGACCCGGTCAACAAGGGGGCTGAGCACAATCCGCCGCAGGTCTGGCGGCCAATGCTGGGGCTACAGGGTAGAACGCGCTATGCACAAAGCTTTGCCCGGGAGCGCGAGGCGATGGACCGGATTACCGCCCGCCTGAGAGTCAAATATGGTGGGCAGGAGAGCGCAGACTGACGGCCTACCAGGTCACGAACCGAAAAGGATCTCCTCGAGATCCTTTTTCTTTGTGCGTAATCTCCTGCTCTGTAAACGAAAAAAACTGGCAGATGATTTTTCCGATGGACAGAAAATCCAGGCAGATTCTCTAGCCGAGGTAACTGGGTGTACCAGGCCGCAATTACCAAATCTGCTCTCCCGGTGTAGCTGTACTCAAGCCACAACTTCAGGACCTCTTTAGTACTCCTTAGTTGCACACCCCTGTTACCAATGGCTGCTGCCACTTGCGCGTTGTCGTGCCTTACCGGGTTGGACTCAAGATGATAGTTACCGGAACGGGCGCAGCAGTCGGACTGAACGATGGGTTCGTTCACCCGGTCGCTGTAAGCGTCACCTTCGCGCTCTGTCCCGCACCTGTCGCTGGATGCACCGCAGGTGCCTTTGCGAAAAGGATTTTGTCCGTTTCTCTTTTTCCGGAGGTCGTCAGTCCTTTGCCTCTCATCGTGTGCCTTCAGGTATCCAGTAAATTTCGCTTATGTCATGCGTGGTGTATGATGAGGAGATAACCACCATAAAAACAGGGGCATAGTGCCGGTCAGCCTCCCTGACAGGAAAAGGAACTGACTCATCATGAGCAACGCGAAGGGATGCAAATTCTGCCGGCGCTACGGTTTACCCGTCTTACCGGTTCGTCCGGCAGTCATGGAAAAAGGCGACAGGCTGCCGACGCCGCCAGGCAGCATCACTGTGGCGGCGGAAGGCGAGGCCGACTACGCCGCCCGGCTGATGCGGCAGGGGTATCTGTATATCCTGGCGGAACGCTCACAGCGCTGGATGAACTATTACGCCACCGGCGACGGTTATTTTTATCCGCTGCCGGTGTCGGGATGATGACCGTTGGTGGAGGCAGCAGAATATCCGTTGCGCTCCTCACCTCATTGTTTGGCGTATCGCGGGCCACTCTGGCCGGCTTCCAACTGGCGGCGTTTTTGCTGGGACCAGCGGGGATTTTTGTCGGGATGCTGCTGGCTCTGGGAGCGGGAGCCTGGCTGTTAACTCACAGCCGCAATAATATACAGAGCTGGCTGCTCAGCACGCAGTGGCGGCGGGTGCCGCCGGGTGAGAACGATATTCCGGCTATTTATCCGGACGCACTTATGGAAAAGGATGGCTATATGGCCCTGAACGCACAGGGAGCGGCACATGTTTAATCCCTTTAAACGACTCCCTATCGACCCGTCAAAGCGGTTTTACACCGGGTTTCTCCGGCTCAGTGATGAAAATGTTAGCCGGATTTATTCGCACACAACAGGCGACCCGGATGTGAAAGGGATTTACGGGTTCGACAGCGTGGTGCGGCTGAACTCGACCTATCTCGAGCTGGTTGATCGTTCTTACAACTGGCGTGGGACGTGGACGCTGGCCGGGGCTTTCTTTTTTTGTCTGATATTTATAGGCACCTTTCTCTCATTGATAGTTCCTATGCTCTGGGAGGGCGGGTATCCGCTTCAGACTTGGATATATTTGATTGTGGTATGGTGCTTAATATCACTTCCACTCTCTTGGGTAACATACCGGTCGATGACCTCCGAGATATTTTTCAGCACCTACTATCCGATCCGTTTTAACCGTAAAAACGGGATGGTGTATGTGTACCAGTCCGGTGGGACTGTGCTGTCCGTTCCGTGGCGGGATATCCACTTTGTTCTGTGTTCAGCAAAAATGCCATTATCAACGCAGTGGACCATTGTGGGGTGCACTACGGAAGAAGACGGGGACACGGTAGCGGAGGTGATCCCCCTTCCGATTGATTTGAGCCAGGGCCCTGAGGTCATACTCATGTACTGGGAATTTATCCGCTGTTATATGGAGGAGGGCGATGAGTACCTCCCGGACCTGGTGGACACCATTCCCTGGTGCCCGCCGGTGGAAAAACAGAAGGAAGGCTGGCTGTTCGGTCTGCTCTACCTCAGCAAGCAGTTGTTCGGGCGGCTCGGTCTGATTGTGAATGCGCTGCAGCTGCCCATTTTCTTCGTGATCAGCTTTCCGCGCTGGCTGGTGATGGCGACCAGCAAAATTCCGGCATGGCCGGCGGAGGTGGTTGCGGCCTGTCAGCCGGCTGCAGACGATCCGGTAAATAAGGGGGCGGAGAATAACCCGCCGCAGGTCTGGCGGCCGATGCTGGGGCTACAGGGTAAAACGCGCTATGCACAAAGCTTTACCCGGGAGCGCGAGGCGATGGACCGGATTACCGCCCGCCTGAGAGTCAAATATGGTGGGCAGGAGAGCGCAGACTGACGGCATACCAGGTCACGAACCGAAAAGGATCTCCTCGAGATCCTTTTTCTTTGTGCGTAATCTCCTGCTCTGTAAACGAAAAAAACTGGCAGGTGGTTTTTCCGATGGACAGAAAATCCAGGCAGATTTTCTAACCGAGGTAACTGGGTGTACCAGGCCGCAATTACCAAAACTGCTCTTCCGGTGCAGCTGTACTCCAGCCACAACTTCAGGACCTCTTTAGTACTCCTTGTTGCACACCCCTGTTACCAATGGCTGCTGCTACTGGCGCTTTGTCGTGCCTTTCCGGGTTGAACTCAAGATGATAGTTACCGGAACGGGCGCAGCAGTCGGACTGAACGATAGGGTCGTTCACCCGGCCGCTGTAAGCGTCACCTTCGCGCTCTGTCCCGCACCTGTGGCTGGATGCACTTCAGGTGCCTTTGCGAAAAGAATTTTGTCCGTTTCTCTTTTCCGGAGGTCGTCAGTCCTTTGCCTCTCATCGTGTGTCTCAGGGACAGTCAGGTATCGAGTAAATTTCGCTTATGTCATGCGTGATATCGCCATGCCGGAGCCGGGCATGGCAGACGTTATCGGGCGGTGAGAGCAGTGGCACCGTGGTTACCTTTACGGGCAGAAGAGCGGGAGATGCCGTTTTTCGGTATGTACGTCGCGGTCGGGATATCCGGCCTTCGCTCTGCCAGAGGCGTAACCATTTAAAGACCAGATTATCATTAACGCCTTATTCACGGGCAAGCCCGGCAACGCTCGCCCTCTTCTTCACTGACCTTGAGTGCCGTTTTGACCAGTAATATTGCAGACAGGAACGTCGTTGTTGTGTACTCACGGAGGTGTCCACCTGTAGAAATAAGTGGATGCCTTAACGACAGAGCCTGACGAAGAGAACCAGACGATGCTGAGTTGACGCTTACCTACGCCCAATGGCACCTTCCTTTTCTACGACATATTTTTCCAGATATGCATCACCGCATAACTGCGCCACGGTCGCCATGCCTGCGACATCTCTTCAGCCTGTTTTGCGCTAACGCCCCCAAGATTGTTTCTTACCGCAATATCCTCTTTCGGAAAGGCATCCGGCCAGCGTAGCGCGCGCATCGCAATATAGTTAGCGGTCCACTGGCCGATACCTGGCAGCGTCACCAGTTGAGCTATCGTTTGATCCGGGTCGTTGCCCGCCTCAAGCCGAAGATCACCGGATGCACAAGCTTGCGCCATGGCAATAATGCATCTGGCTCGGGCACTGACAATCCCGAGGCTGGCGATATCATCGATACTGGCATCGATAACACGGGTCGCCAGTGGTGACAGGCGGCTGAGTCCGGCAAACGGTGTGGTAATCGGGTCGCCAAAAGCGTCGGCAAAGCGACAGGCAATAGTGGTCGCGGCTTTAACGGTGATTTGCTGGCCGAGAATCGCGCGGATCGCCATTTCGAAGCCATCAAATGCGCCGGGTACCCGCAGACCTGGATTAGTGAGCAGGCTCTGTTGCAGCAGCGGATGCTGTTGCAAATGGGCAGCAATCAGATCCGGACGGGCACTGAGGTCAAACAGGTTGCGTAAGCGCCGTAACAGTGCTGGCAGCACCGGGGTTAACGAATGGGTAAACTCGACCATTAGCGCGTGTTTCGCCGGCGCATGCGTCACGCGCACCCATCCGGTATGGCTGCCAAGACGGACGGTGCGTGCATAACTGTCATCAGTGATTAATTCCACATCTTTAATCGCGCGCAGGCTGAGAAACGCCAGCATCGCCTGCCAGTCGTAGGGCGGGCGGTAGCTCAGTTGTAGAGTCGAGGTTTCACTATTGATTAAGCGATAGTTCGGATCAACGGCTGCTTTCCGCAGGCGGCTGGGCGACAGGCGATACTGGCGATTAAACGCATCATTAAAGCGGCGCAGGCTGGAAAAACCACTGGCAAAAGCAATCTCAGTGACTGGCAGCTGAGTCTCGGTCAGCAATTGCTTGGCTAACAACAGACGCCGCGTCTGCTTCAGTTCGCGCGGCGAAACGCCGAGCTGTTGGTTCACGATACGCCGTAGCTGGCGTGAGCTGATACCCAGCTGTCCGGCAATAGTATGCAGGCTCTCTTCTTCTGCAACATTTTCATCAATCCGCTGCACTAACAGTTCGGCGATACGGTGCGCGTTGTCAACCGGCGCATGGCCGGGGGCCAGTTCAGGGCGGCAGCGCAGGCAGGGGCGAAAAGCGGCTTTTTCTGCCGCTTCGGCACTGTCGAAAAATAGGCAGTTTTCCTGGCGTGGCGCTTTCACCGGGCAGATCGGGCGGCAGTAAATACCGGTTGAGGTGACACCAACATAAAATACGCCGTCGAAACGCACATCGCGCGAGGTGAGTGCCTGATAAGCGGCATTGTTATCCATGATGCGGAACTCCTGACGGTAAAAGTTAACGCCACTGTAGAGCAAGCCATCACCCGCGACTGGCCATTTTCGGACATGAAACTATTTTAACCTGATGGCCGAAAACGGCCAGTTGTTGCCGGCAAATCAGCGATAATCGCTGTCATTAGTGCGGTTGTCATCCCGACGCCGCAGCAGCAACCAGAGAGCAGAAAATGGCTTACTACTACAAACTGATGACATCGCCGGTAGGCGTACTGACGTTACTGGCCAGTGATAACGGACTGGCCGCGGTACTGTGGCAGGATGACGATCCGCAACGGGTGCGTCTGGGCCCGGCTGGCGAGCATAACCTGCATCCGCTGCTGCTGGAAACTGAACGCCAGCTGAATGAATATTTTGCCGGTCGGCGACGCAACTTTGAACTGCCACTGGATTTTGTTGGCACCGAATTTCAGAAAAAGGTCTGGACAGCACTGGTGGCGATTCCGTTTGGCGAAACCCGCAGTTATGGCGAAATTGCCAGACAGATTGGGCATCCTAAAGCGGTGCGTGCCGTTGGCGCCGCAAATGGTAAGAATCCGATTTCAATTGTCGCCCCTTGTCATCGGGTGATTGGTGCCAACGGCAAACTCACCGGCTTTGCTGGCGGTCTGGCGACCAAAGCGTTTTTACTGGATATCGAAACCGCCCGGTCGACAGCATCGGAATGATCCGCGTCACAACTTGCGTTTAAAGATAAAAATTCAGCGACAGGCACAAACAATTTCGCTATCGTGTTTAGCATATAAAACATCTGGCGCTTAATGCCGGATTGAATGCTGAAATTTGGCTTAATACGTTAAGTCGAAGAAACGAGATGGGTGATATGAGCTTGATGTTCGATCCGGAAACCGCAGTGTATCCATTTCCGCCAAAACCGGCGCGATTGTCTGCCGATGAAAAACATTATTACCGGGAAAAGATTAAGCGTCTGCTGAAAGAGCGCAACGCGGTGATGGTGGCGCATTATTATACCGACCCGGAAATTCAGGCGCTGGCGGAAGAGACCGGCGGCTGCATTTCCGATTCGCTGGAGATGGCGCGCTTTGGCAGCAACCATTCAGCATCGACGCTGCTGGTTGCGGGCGTGCGATTTATGGGCGAAACAGCGAAGATTCTTAGCCCGGAAAAGACCGTGTTGATGCCGACTTTGCAGGCGGAGTGCTCGCTGGACCTCGGCTGCCCAATTGAAGAATTTAATCAGTTTTGCGACAGCCATCCGGATCGTACCGTGGTGGTGTATGCCAACACCTCTGCGGCAGTTAAGGCACGCGCCGACTGGGTGGTGACCTCCAGCATCGCGGTTGAGCTGATTGAACATCTCGACAGTCTGGGTGAGAAGATCATCTGGGCGCCGGATCGCCATCTTGGACGCTATGTCACCAGGCAAACCAATGCTGATGTGCTGTGCTGGCAGGGGGCCTGTATTGTGCACGATGAATTTAAAACCCAGGCGTTGCAGCGGATGAAAGCGCTTTATCCGCAGGCTGCGGTGCTGGTGCACCCGGAGTCACCACAGGCGATTGTCGATCTGGCGGATGCGGTGGGATCGACCAGTCAGCTGATTCAGGCGGCGCAAAATCTGCCGCATCCGCAGATGATTGTGGCGACCGACCGCGGTATTTTCTACAAAATGCAGCAGGCGTGTCCGGATAAAGAGCTGCTGGAAGCGCCGACCGCTGGCGAAGGTGCCAGTTGCCGCACTTGCGCGCACTGTCCGTGGATGGCGATGAACGGATTAAAGGCGATTGCCGACGGACTGGAGCAGGGTGGCAGTCAGCATGAAATTCATGTTGATGAGGCTTTACGCCAGGCGGCATTGATCCCGTTGAATCGTATGCTATCTTTTGCTGCAGATCTCAAACTCAAGGTAAAGGGCAACGCCTGATATCCCGCCATAAGGTGCCAGTATGGATTTTTTTAGCACGCAGAATATTTTGGTTCATATCCCAATTGGAGCAGGTGGTTACGATCTGTCATGGATTGAAGCTATCGGAACGCTCGCTGGCCTGTTGTGTATCTGGCTGGCGAGTAAAGAGAAGATCATTAATTACCTGTTTGGCCTGATCAACGTTTCACTGTTTGCGGTAATTTTCTTCCAGATTCAGCTTTATGCCAGCCTGTTACTGCAGCTGTTCTTTTTTGCCGCCAATATTTATGGCTGGTACGCCTGGAGTCGTCAGAACGCCGATCATCAGGCCCAGCTGAAGATCCGCTGGCTGTCATTGCCAAAAGCGATTGGTTGGGGCGTTGCCAGCGTGGTGGCGATTGCTTTGATGACCCGCTTTATCGATCCGGTGTTCGCTTTCCTGACGCGAATCGCGGTTGAGATGATGCAGGCGCTGGGCTTCAGTGTGGCAATGCCGGAATTGCAACCGGATGCCTTCCCATTCTGGGATTCGTGCATGATGGTGCTGTCGATTGTGGCGATGATTCTGATGACGCGTAAATACGTCGAGAACTGGCTGCTGTGGGTGATTATCAATGTAATCAGCGTCAGCATCTTTGCCCGTCAGGGAGTCTATGCGATGTCGCTGGAATATGCGCTGTTAACCTTGATTGCGCTGAACGGCTGTTGGCTGTGGATGCGCAGCGCGCGTGAAAATGGTTCGCGCGCGCTCTCCTGATACCTTAGTGCTGGTGGTGGTGGGTGTGCGGCTGGCCGGAATGGCCTAAATCACAGTCGTCACCGCCACAGGGCTGATACTCCATCTGCACCGTGGCGTGATCGATCTGATAATTACGGTGCAGATAATCATGAATACGATGTAACAGCGCATCGTGATCGTGAGGCGGAATCACCTGAACGTGCAGCGTCATTACCGGTTTTTCTCCCACCTGCCAGATATGCACATGATGCACATTGCGCACTTCTGCAATACTCAGGGTTAAATCGCGTTTCAGCTTATCGGCATTGACTGAACTGGGTGACCCTTCGAGTAGCTCGTGAAAACTCTCTTTCAGCAGTGACCAGGCGCTACGCAGAACCAGCGCCGAAACCAGAATCGACAGAATCGGATCGATGGGCGTCCAGCCGGTGGACATAATAATCAGCGCGGCAACGATCGCGCCGACCGAGCCGAGCAAATCGCCAAGCACATGCAGTGCCGCAGCCCGCACGTTAAGATTTTTCTCTTCACTGCCACGATGCAATAGCCAGAACGACAGAATATTCGCCAGCAGGCCCGCCACCGCGACCCCCAGCATCAGTCCACCGGCTACCGGCTCCGGCTGATAAAACCGACGTATCGCTTCCCAGACTATCAGTACAGTAATCACCAGCAGCGCCAGCGCATTTACAAAAGCGGCCAGCGTGGTGAGGCGCAACAGGCCAAAGGTGTGGCGCGCATTCGGTTTACGTTGGGCAAAGTGCATCGCCATCAGCGCGACCAGCAACGCTGCCGTATCGGTCAGCATATGTCCGGCATCCGCCAGCAGCGCCAGTGAACCGGAGAGCAGTCCGCCTGCCACTTCGACCACCATAAAAACCGCAGTAACGATAAATGCAGCCAGTAACCGGTTACGATTACCACCGCCTTCAGTGTGATTGTGTTGATGCGCCATAATCTTCCAGTTTTTTCAGTAATTTCTCAGTTAATGATATCAACAAATTCCATTCCGGCACGCAGATGGCATGCTGTTTCGCCTGTTCAATAATCTGCTGACAAAGCGCTTCCCCCTGCTGATAGCCCAGCAGCAGCCAGCTGCCTTTAATACGGTGAGCGATCTGCTCTGTTTCTTGCCACTGTTGCTGGCGGATTGCCGCCGCCAGTGCCTGGCTGTCGTCGCGCAGCGCCGCACGTAAGGTATCAACAATACGCGGCACAAAGTGTGGCTGATGGTTAGCCAGCCGCTGTATACGTGCATCAAGGTCGTCGAATGGCTGCCGAGCGTGCTGGTGCAACAGCGCGGCAATATCCGCCAGCGACACCGGTTTTAACAGAAAGGCATCGGCAAAGGTGAGGGCAGCCGACTGCGCATCAGCAGAACAGAGTACCAGCGTCGGTGGCTGCGGATGATGACGATAGCGACGGCGCAAAATACGCGCTACCGTGTTGCCATCAGGGCGCGGCATACTGTAGTCGATAAACACCAGATCAAACGGCGGTGAATTGCTGGCCCGCAGCAGTTCTGTACCGTTGTCGAAGGTGATCGCGTTTACGCCAAAATGCGCCAGCTGTTGCTGCATCACCAGCAGATTCGTCGGATGGTCGTCTACGATGGCGACCCGCAGCTGGTTAAGCGGCGGATTAGCGCTCTCAGCCGCGGCTGGTGGCGCGATCGATAAACTATCAGCCTCGACGCTGATCAGCGGCAGCCACACCGTGACGGTGGTTCCCTCGCCCTGCAGCGAGTGCAGTTCGATGCTGCCGCCCATACGGCTGATAATCTCGCGACAGATGGATAAACCTAAACCACTTCCCTGTACCGACAGTGCTTTACCGGACGGCGTCTGATACCAGGGCTCAAACAGCCGCGACTGCTCATCCGCCGCAATACCGCTGCCGTTGTCGCTGACCTGCAAACAGAGCTGTGCAGCGTCAGTTTGCGCCAGCGTCAGGCGGATAGTGCCGTGACGGGTAAATTTAATCGCATTGCTCATCAGGTTATTGGCGATCTGCTGCAAGCGCTCACAGTCCAGCATCACGGTTTGCGGTAGCGGCGTCAGCGCCGCAATCTGTAACTCCGGGCCATCGTCACGCAGTAACGGGTGATAAAAATCATTTAGCTGTGCCAGCCACTGTTGCAGGTCCACCGCGCGCGGGTGCAGCGTAAAGGTATTACTTTCGATCTTCGCGTGATCCTGCAGATCGTTCAGCAAGGTCATCAGCGAAGCCGCGCTGCTGTGGATCACCGTCAGATTAACGGCCTGCGGCTGTTTCGCCAGCTCCACTTCCAGCAGGCCAAGTATCGCCTGCATCGGTGTGCGCAGCTCGTGGCTGACGGTCGCCAGAAACTGACTTTTCATCTGGTTGGCGCGCAGCGCTTCTTCACGCTGCTGCTCCAGTTGACGACGCTGGCGCAGTTCGCGCCGCTGCTGGATATAGCGGCGCAGCAGCAGAATCAGCAGAAAAGCAATCGCGAACAGCGCGGCGATAAACAAAAATAGCGAGACTGGCCGCATATTACCGCTGTCACCGTTCGCCAGTTGAGGATTATTACTCCAGTTCTCGCGCATGCGCTGCTGGGTTTCAGGTGGAATCTGTTGCAGACCCTTATTCAGTATCGAACGCAGCAGCGGCTGCCCGGCGCTGATCCCCATGGCAATCGGCCAGGCGGTATCACTGGCGGCAAACGCCAGATGAATCACGTCATTGTAGCGCGCCTGAATCAGCCAGCGCGCCGACAGAACATTATCCACCAGTGCATCCAGCTGGCCATTAGCCAGCGCGTCATACAATGCTTTACTGTTGTCGAACGGAATCACATTCAGCCCACTGGGAACCAGCTCAGCCGCGATATCGCCGCGCCTGACGCCGATGCGCATGCCCGATAAATCCTGCCAGCTGAGAATGCTGCGCGGCGAATTGGCGGTATAAACGCCCCACAGCGCGCGCCATACCGGCAGCGAGTTTCCCTGCATATTGTCATTGCCGGTTAGCGGCAGCATCAGTTGCAGCATTGGACGCGGCTGTTTCAGCAGGCTTTTGGCCTGTTGGCTGTTGTCTACCCAGCGCGGCTGAAAGCGCAGCCCGGTATTCTGACCGATGGCATTAAGTAACTCGACGCTGTAGCCGCTGGCCGTGCCGTTGGCGGTGCGATAGCTCCACGGATAGTCGTCGGCCAGCGCCGCATAGTCAATCACCGGATGTTGTTCGATCCACTGACGTTCCAGCGTGGTCAGACGGGCGGTATTGGTATCGAAATAGCGCGGCAGCTGGCTGTTCCAGCGGCCCTGAATCTCGTTGACCACATCCATTGGCAGCTGGCTTAAGAAACTGTCGAGTGCCGCCGTCAGTGCACTGTCACCGCTGACCGCCAGTAAATTCAGCTGACCGGGATCCATCGGCGATTCCAGCTGATAGATTTGCCCCTGTTGCAGCTGATTGAGCAAGAATCCGGCGCTGGTCTCATCGGCCACCACATAGTCAGTTTGCTGATTAAGCAGGGTGTAAAGCGCCTGCAAATCGCTGTCGAGCGTCAGCCACTGATGCTGACGGGCAAAATCGACATTAACCCGTTGCAGCGTCTGTTTACCAATGGCGATGCGGACACCCTGGGTATTAAACATTACTGGCCGCTGATTGTTGCGGTTGCGATAGATACGCAGTGGGCTGCTGTACCATGGCTGAGTCGCATACAGTCCGGCAGGTAACGGATATTGCGGTATGCCGAACAGCAGGTCGAGCTGGCCCTGTTGCAATGCCGCAAGCATCGCCGGCCAGTCTGGGTAGCCGACAATTTCAAACTGTAATCCGCTGCTGTGGCTCAGCAACGCCAGATAGTCGGCGTTAATGCCATACAAATCGTTACCGACGGCGATATTCCACGGCGTGCTGTGGTCATCAAGAATACCGACGCGTAAGCGTTTACCTTGCCACGGACGCAGTTCCGCGGTGGGCATCATTCCGCCGGGTAGCGAAACGCTGCTGATAGCGTGATACGCCGCCGGTGCACTGGCACTGACCAACAGGCAGAACAGCGCCAGCATGCGCAGCCACTTCACTGCTGCGCTTTCCATATCGCGGCGAGGTCGACCACCGAGCTGGCACCGGTTTTATCCAGAATATTCTTTTTATGGGTGCTGACGGTTTTATTGCTGATATGCAATTGCTCAGCAATTTGCAGGTTAGAAAGCCCGCGTGCCAGCAGCGCAAGAATTTGCATCTCTTTGCTGGTCAGACTGGCGGTAGCTGTATTGCCCGACTCGCTGAGATCGGGAAACGCCTGCTGCCCGCCAAGGATTGCCAGAATGGCGGCCAGTAGCTTTTCCATCGGCTGACGTTTGGCAATATAACCGGCCGCACCCGCCGCTTGCGCCATGCGGATATACAGCTGCTCCTCCTGAGCGGAGTAGATCAACACTGCCTGATGTTCATCACGGTGTTTCAGCCGCTTAAGCAGTTCCAGCCCGTCGCTGTCGGGCAAGCCAATATCGAGAATGATTAAATCAACCGGGCGATCGCGCAAAGAGTCGCGTGCCTGTTGTTCGCTACTGACGGCAAAAAGCTGAAGCGGAATCGGCGAGCGCGTCAGGGCAGCTTCGAGCGCCACCTGTACCAGTGGATGATCGTCGATTAACAGCAGAGTGGCCATGATGAGATCCGAATGTAATCAAGGCGTTCAGCATAGCGGAGCGGGGGAGGGATGCAACAAAATCAAAGGAGAGCCGAAGCTCTCCTGTTAGTGATTACTGCGTGGTGCCGTCGGTTTTGGTGTTAACGTCACCGCCACCCACTTTAGTTTCCACTTTTTTATTAACGTCGGGGCATTTACCGTCTTTGCACTGGGCGTTTTTATGAATCTCATCAGCAGTCATATTGCTGCTGTCGGTTGCGGTGCTGGAAGTACCGCTGCCGGTGTTGATTTGGCTGTTATCAACATTGTTCGGTTGCAAATTCTGTTTTGCGCCGCCTGCTGCTGCACCCGCATCTGCGGCCTGATTAGCAGTACCGTTGTTGCTGGCGGCCATTGCTGCACCACTACCCAAAGTCATGGCGGCGGTTAAAAAAACGATTGCGAACTTCTTCATCATTTTGCTCCTGTTAATTTTATTGGTGGCCGAGCTCAACCCGATACGGCGTGTAAACTGTTAAAAAATCATATCGACAAAATAAAATCGCGACTTTAGACCACAATTCAAACAATTGTGGTGTGAATGCGATCTTTTTAAGTGTTTACGCTTAAAAGTGTAGTAAAGCAGGCTTAAAACGCAAATCGGTTATGATGCAAAAAACCGCAGAGTCGATTTACACCACAGTTTCTACGGGATAAATTGGTCGGGTTAGCCCGATGCGCATTGGGCAAAGAATTTAATGGAAAAGTTATGAATTACCAGAATGATGACTTACGAATCAAAGAGATAAAAGAACTACTTCCTCCTGTTGCACTGCTTGAAAAATTTCCGGCTACGGAAAAAGCCGCTGAAACCGTCTCCCGCGCTCGTCAGGCAATTCACAATATTCTTAAAAATAAAGACGATCGTTTGCTGGTGGTGATTGGGCCTTGTTCGATCCACGATACCGAAGCAGCAAAAGAGTATGGTGCACGCCTGCTGAAACTGCGTGAAGAGTTGAGCGACAGCCTTGAAGTCGTGATGCGCGTCTATTTTGAAAAGCCGCGCACGACGGTTGGTTGGAAAGGGCTGATCAACGATCCGCATATGGATAGCAGCTACCAGATTAATGACGGGCTGCGCATTGCGCGTAAGCTGTTGTTGGATATCAATAACAGTGGTCTGCCTGCCGCCGGTGAGTTCCTTGATATGATCACCCCACAGTATATGGCCGATCTGATGAGCTGGGGCGCGATTGGCGCGCGCACCACCGAATCACAGGTGCACCGTGAACTGTCATCCGGTTTGTCCTGCCCGGTAGGTTTTAAAAACGGTACCGATGGCACAATTAAAGTGGCGATTGATGCAATCAATGCCGCCAGCGCGCCGCACTGCTTCCTGTCAGTGACCAAGTACGGTCATTCAGCGATTGTCGAAACCAGTGGTAACAGCGACTGTCATATCATTTTGCGCGGTGGTAAAGAGCCAAACTACAGCGCGCATCATGTCAGCGCGGTTAAAACCGGGCTGGAAAAAGCCGGGCTGCCGGCGCAGGTGATGATCGACTTCAGCCATGCCAACAGCAGCAAACAGTTCCAGAAGCAGATGGTGGTGGCAGAGGATGTTGCCGGACAGATTGCCGGTGGTGAGCAGGCGATTATGGGCGTGATGATTGAAAGCCACCTGGTGGAAGGCAATCAGAATCTGGAGAGCGGCGAACCGCTGGTCTACGGTAAAAGCGTGACTGATGCCTGCATTGGCTGGGAAGATACCGAAACGGTTCTGCGCCAGCTGGCGGCGGCGGTGAAAGCGCGTCGCGGCTAATTTTCGGCAGCAGAAAACAGCATGATAAATCCGCCTTTCGGCGGATTTTTTTCTTCGCGCTAACCTGAACTGCGACAAATGTCGCTAACAGTACAAAAGGAATTAATTAAATCATCATAGCGTGAATTAATATTTTTGAAATCTAAAAAATAACAATAGTTAATTAATGTTTTTATTATTAAATAATATTAAATTTTTATAAGGGTCGTCAGCGTTTTTCAGAAGTGAAAATAAAAACTTTTCATTATTGTTGATGTAAGAATTAATCAGATTTTATCTTTCTCGCAGTGCGTGATTCTCCCTTTAATGTGATATCAGCAATGGAATGCGCTTATGCCAGTAATAATAAATGATATTGTTCGTATGTTTAATAATTTAGCTATTGGTAATGATCACGATTCACTATTTAGTTTTCGCTGTCATGAGATCAGAAATATCAGCACATCGCTTTCAGATAAAGCGAATAAGCAGTGTGAGAAAATGTGGCAGGAACTGAGTCGCCTGCAGCCGGTATCACCCGGACAAGGAATTTTGCCAGTAATCAGAGATATTTCCTCGCTTCCCGCGCTATCTTCACCGAGGGGTGAGGGAATGGCAAAGAAGATCACGCGAGCTGGCGTACTTGCCCTGTTGAGTGCGCATACGAAGGATTCTGGAATGCTGCACCGCGTCGATAACGCCGTTAACCGGGTCATGCAGCATCTTCTGCCCTGGGCACCAGCACAAGCGCAGCAGTATTCGGCATCGGGCAAGCCAGCTGACGTTGCCGGGAGGCCTGGCAGCTTGCCGAAAAATATTGACACCGATCGCTTGAGTCAGCAGTTGGATGAGTTTCTGCTACGTACTAATCTGTCGCTGGATAAAAATCAGCGGCAACAGCTGATGGCCAGTCTTTCAGGAACAGAGATTATTTTTATCACGCCTCCTGCTGCTGAAAATTCCCGACAGGAGCGGGCGCATGCCGATGAGATGAAAACGCGAATAATGCTGTATCAGGTGTCACTCAGAGATCAGCGACTGGCCGATGGCAGCGTCGGTGCGCGTATGGTTGGCTGGGGGGAGAAACAGAACAAAAACAGTTACGCATTATTTTTGCAGGGTCACCAGTCGGGTAGCCGGGCACATTTTCTGGCCTCGGGAACCATGGCGCTATTAGGCAAATTTTCGCAAACGCTTGGTGAATTGTTCAGGGGGGAAATTCTCGATCCTGAGCCAGGAGAATCCAGTGGCGAGCGATGGCTAAGACTGGCATCGAATGTGGTTATGCCACCGGAAATGGCGGCGGGTAAGGCATTTCGCTTCAGATTGACGCCGGCGATAAAACCGGTGCTGGCGTTGCCCGGGACGCTGATTACCCATTCAACAAGCGGGCTGACGCTACAATCGGTGCTGCAAACTAAGATTGCCGGGATGCGCTGGCATCTGTTTCCACAAGGAGGGCAGCTCGCTACGGCGGTGCCAGTGGGAAGCTCTGCCGTGACAGGGCGCATGGCAACGCGTAATCCACGGAATAATAAATGGCGGATCGAAAACATGCCTGGGGAGTATCGTTTCACTCAGAGTTCAACCCCGGGCTTCTTTGTAAAAAACAGCGATGGCTATTTTGCGGTTACTCCCTCGCTTGATGACGGCACTATGCGACTGTCGGACGGGCAAAAAATTTATTTTAATCAGCATACTCAGCAATGGGCGCCATTCTATGCCGGTAACACACACCTGCATGCCCGCAGCCTGGCGGTGATACCCGAAGCAGCAATGACTGCCGAACCTGGACGGCAGGGGGTGCTGACCACCCGCTCCGGCTCGGAGCGCAGAGTATGGCAAACACAGCAGGGAAAATATTATCTGGAAGTCCGGTCGCAGGCTGACAATCCAGGAAGTGCAAAAATCGATTATATCGAGGGCTGGCCCGAAGGCGATTTTTTCACTGTCAGAGGCAGTGAAGATGCACCTTCGCCTCAGCTGCCAGTATTAAAATGGCAGCCGTCGACCAGCAGATGGGATATCGTCACTTCACCCTTCAGCCAGCTAACCGCGGCCGAAGGAAAAATTGATGCCGGCTGGTTGCGCAAGGATGTTGCCCCGCAGGCGCTGACGCCGGTTGCTGGCAGGCCGGGATTGTACAATCTGGAGCACCGCTACCTGTTGCGCTGGCGCGCTGAAGCAGAGGGTGACATGAGCTATCTGGCGCTGGTGCCGACCGAACATCCGGCCCGTTATCATCCTGAGCAGGCGGGCGCGGACGATATGCGTTTCCACTTCGATGAGAATCAGCAGCAATGGCAATTTGCCGCGCTGGAGCACAAGGCATTTGCCGATGTGCCAGATGCGCTGAAAGTGCAGCCCGATAACCCTTTCTCTGCCAGCTATGCGCTGCCGGGATACCAGCTTACCTACCGCAGTCGCGGTGAGATTTTTATCCATACAGGCAGCGATAAGCAGGGGGCGGCGCAATATATTGCGGTTAAGCAGAATGAAGTTAATCCTGACCTGTTCACTTTGCCGCTGGAGAATAACGACGGGACGGATAGTGAGTGGTTATTTCGTTATCAGCGCGATGAGGAAGTTTATGAGCTGGTGGAAAAGCGTTTGTGCCAGCGAAGTAAGCGGGCTGATGAAGAATCTTGTGCCGGCCCGTCGTGGATCACTGACGGCGAGAAGAGCTGGCTGGCGCTTCATCCGCAGCGAGATAATGAAAGCAAGGTCGACTATGCCCGCCGTCTGTTTAACTACCCACCTAATCGCCCCTCTGACAATGCAATTGCCTTTCATACCGGGATCGATCGCCAGACACTCCTCAGCAGTTTACATCAGCTTCCTCCCCGGCAACCGCAACCACCCATCAGTCAGATTAAACGCCCGGCGCAGCAGGGTATAGAGACTGGCGCAGAGGAGAGTCAGAGCGGCGGAAGCAAGTGGGGGAGAAAAAAAATCAATAAAGCGGCGATGAGAAACTGGGAGCAACAGATTGTTATTCACCAGGAACCCGGAGAAACGGCACTCGATTATGCCGTGCGCGTGTACGACGATTCGCTCACTGTCATGAAGTTTGCCGATATTGCTAAGATGGCGGGCGTCGATGAGTTTACCTTGTCAAATCGGCTAAGCGAACTGTGGCTGGAGAAGCGAACACTGCGGGACGAAGAAAAGCAATGGTTACGAAACTATCCGCGCCAGCAGGGTGAAGGTGACACCGCTTATGCTGTGCGTTTGCTCGGCTTACGTGAAGAGCAGCTGGCTGACGGAACGCTGGTGAGCGGGACGGTCGACAAAAACAGCATCACCAGTTTTGCCAGGGCGACATTGCAATCGGTGATGGTCACCCTGCGCGAACGGAATAAATTGTGGTTGCACAGCCACCCGAGATTAACAGAAGAGTCTGCCGCGCCGACGGATGACTTCGAAAGCTGGCAGCAAAAAAGCATTTTGTTTGCGCGACGCCTGCTTCAGCAACGTGATGAACCCCCGAAAGCGATGCTGGTAAGCATCAAGGATATTGCCACCTACGCCGGTATCGAACCTCACTTTTTACGACAAAAGCTGGAGACTGAAAAGGCCAGCTGGCTGGAAGATATCCCGCGGTTGCCAGATGAAGAGACCGACAGCGATCAAGATGGCCTGGTTATTCAGCATAAAAATCAGCGCTATGCGCGACGGCTGGCTGAACAGCGCGAACAGCAACAAATGAGCTGGCTGATTTCAAATAAAGAGATCGCCGCTCATGCCCGAGTCACCGTTAATGCGCTGCGGGAAACGCTTCAGCCAGAATTCAGCGCTTCGCTGCCGTTACCGATAAAGCCAGATCCTGACTCCGGCATAGTAACGGATAACCGGTTGCTGAGAAGTCAGTGGTCAGACTTTCGAGCGCTGTTGGTTGACGCCAACGATCTGTCCCGTAGCCTGACTAAAGAGCTGATCGCTTCTCCGGTTAGTGCCAAACCCACTTTCAAACCGCAAGGCAGGCCGGGAACGGAATGGACTAAACGATGGGAAAAGTTTAGTGCGCAAGCGCAAGCGCTGGTCGACAGCGATGGTGCCAGTCAGGCGGCATTTACCAGAGATAATCTGAAAGTTGTCTATGATGAACAGCAACCGCAGGTAGGTTTGCAGGTTCAGGCGAAGAGAACGATTCCAGCCTCGACCTTTATTGGCGGCTACAGTGGCGTCTGGCATCCAACGGATGAGTCACTGACCACCGAATACCGAAAAATGGGTTCTGAGAAGGTGCTGACTTATCTCTGGGGAACCAACACTGAGGGATCGGTCAGTGGTTTACAAAATGCGAATAAACTGGCGTTGATTAATACCGCCAGCCTGCGCGGGCTTCCGGCGCTGGGTGAGAATAACTTAGCAATCGGTTATATCAATGATATTTTGCCATTTTATTATACCACCAGAGAAATCAAAGAGAATGAGCAGCTGTTGGTTGATTATGGTGACAATTACAATCCAAAATATCTGCTGCAAAAAACTGTGGATAACGATAAATTTACCGTCATTGCCCGTTCAGAGCAGAAATACTTTGTCATTCATGACTGGAACAACGGCTATCAGGTATTTTCTCCTGACGGCATAAATAGTCCGGTGCCTAAAGGCAGCATTGCTTATCATCTGAAAGAACGAATGGGTGACAGGGGAATTATTCGTTACGATGTTATGGCTAAAAAAGGCCGCAAGAACAGCGTAATTAAAATAAGTGATAATGAAAATATCTATTTTGCCCTGGCAACTGCTATCAGCAATGGTGGTGGAGAGGATATTATTCAAGAGAACGTTAGCCGGATGAAACAGGCTGTGGTTGCAGCACATCCTGAAGATGCACTTAATATTAAGCTGGAACAGCCTGACGACAGGAGATAAAAAAAGCCCCATCAAAAAATGATGGGGCTTTTTATTATGCGCCGACCGGATGGTTTAACCGATCGGCTATCGCTGGTCGGCGAATGATTACTTCGCTTTGCCCTGGTTAGCGACGGCTGCGGCTTTCGCGGCAATCTCATCGGCATCACCGAGGTAATAACGTTTCAGCGGTTTAAAGTTCTCGTCGAACTCATACACCAGCGGAACACCGGTCGGGATGTTCAGCTCAAGAATTTCATCTTCGCTCAGATCATCGAGGTATTTTACCAGCGCACGCAGTGAGTTACCGTGTGCAGCAACGATCACGCGCTCACCGCTTTTAATGCGTGGCAGAATGGTTTCATTCCAGTAAGGAATTACGCGATCGATGGTCAGCGCCAGGCTTTCGGTCAGTGGCAGTTCTGCGTCAGTCAGTTTGGCATAACGCGGATCGTGGCCAGGGAAGCGCTCATCTTCACGGGTCAGTTCTGGTGGGGTGATGGCAAAGCCACGACGCCACTGCTTAACCTGCTCGTCACCGTATTTTTCAGCGGTTTCAGCTTTGTTCAGACCCTGCAACGCACCGTAGTGACGCTCATTCAGCTTCCATGATTTCTCAGTTGGCAGCCAGGCCTGATCCAGTTCGTCAAGAACGTTCCACAGGGTGTGGATGGCACGTTTCAGCACGGAGGTATAAGCAAAATCGAAAGCAAAGCCTTCTTTTTTCAGCAATTCGCCTGCTGCTTTGGCTTCAGTACGACCTTTATCGGACAGATCGACATCATACCAACCGGTGAAGCGGTTTTCGTTGTTCCACTGGCTTTCGCCGTGACGTACCAGAACCAGTTTAGTTACAGCCATAGCTTAACTCCTTAATCATCTGACATTTCTATGAAAGCGATTATACCCATGTCGGCCGAAGCTGCAGCCCGATTCGTCTCTCTCATTGACCGGAGTCAATGATTCAGCGGCGGCAACGGCAGTAACACCGGGTAATGATTGCCATTCTGACAACCTGTATCTCTCTACCATAGCTGAAATCTGCGCACTGCGTAAGCCTGAGACGAACGCAGTGCGCGTTTTTCATCCGGAATTTAACCGGCAGTCAGGGTATAACGCGTCACGGACTGCCAGCGTTCACCTGGCTGCAACCAGCAGCTGGCCTGGGGCCATTCAGCATGGTTAGGCGAATCTGGCAGGAATTCACTCTCCAGTGCGATACCGTCGAAGGCGGCATACTCGCCCTGTCCACGCGCGGGAGTACCGTCAAGATAATTGCCGGAGTAGAACTGCAGCGCCGGGGCAGTGGTGTGCACCGTCAGCTGTAATTGTCCGTCAGCCGACCATAGCTCGGCAGCTGGCTGGCTGTCATCACCCTGCGCATTGAGCAAAAACGCATGATCGTAACCGTTTACCACTCGCTGGTCTTCATCCTGCAAAAACTGTGCGGCGACGGTTTTCGGCTGGCGAAAATCAAAACTGTTCCCGGTCACCGGTTTTAATTTTGTTCCGTTGGCGTCCGTTAGCGGAATGCCGTTACTGTCGACCGGCAAATAGCAGTCTGCCAACAGTTGCAGACGATGCTGACGTGCATCGCCATGCTGCGCATCCAGATTAAAATAGGCGTGGTTGGTCAGATTGACCGGGCAGGGCTGGTCGACCGTTGCCTGATATTCAATCGACAGGCAGTTATTGTTATCGAGGCGATAGCATACCGAGGCCAGCAGATTGCCGGGAAAACCCTGATCGCCATCCGGCGAATCAATGCGGTAACGCACTTCGGTTTCACTCTGGCTGACGATCTGCCAGCGGCGCTTATCGAACCCTTCCGGACCGCCGTGCAGCTGATGCTGGCCCTGATTAGCCGCCAGCCTGATATTGCCCTGTTGCAGCGTGGCGTTGGCGATACGGTTAGCGTAGCGGCCAACGGTGGCACCGAGGTAGGCCGCCTGATTCAGATAATCTGATGGCGTGGCACAACCTAACAGCGCCTCACGTACCGTGCCGTCTTTCATCGGCACGCGCGCCGAGAGCCAGGTGGCTCCCCAGTCCATAAAGGTCACCACCATACCGTTTTGATTGCGCAGCACGGTAATACGCCACGGCTGGCCGTCCGGCGCCAGCGAATGAGGTTGATTTAGCATTGACCGGCTCCTGCTGATGCTTTGCAGATATACACCGTCTCTTGAATGCCCGATTTGGCCTGATACTGTTCGGCCAGCGCCGCTTTAACGCTGTCGACCCGATCAACAGGCATCAGCGCAACCACACAGCCGCCGAAGCCGCCGCCGGTCATACGCACGCCGCCTTGATCGCCAATCACCTCTTTAACGATATCGACGATCATATCGATCGGTGGCACGGTAATTTCGAAGTCGTCACGCATCGACGCATGGGACTCGGCCATCAGCACGCCCATGCGCGCCAGGTCGCCACGGCTTAGCGCATCGGCAGCCTCCAGCGTGCGGGCATTTTCCGTCAGCACGTGGCGCACGCGTTTTGCCACTTCCGCATCAAGCTGCTGCTCAGCCGCGTGAAATTCGCTGATATCGACATCGCGCAGCGAAGACTTACCGAAGAATTGCGCGCCGGCTTCACACTGCTGGCGGCGGGTATTGTATTCACTGCCGACCAGGCTGCGGCGGAAGTTAGAGTTAATGATCACCACCGCGATCTCTTCCGGCATTGATACCGGACGAGTACCCAGCGTGCGGCAGTCGAGCAGCATTGCGTGGTCCTGTTGGCCCAGCGCCGAAATTAACTGATCCATAATGCCGCAGTTACAGCCGACGAACTGATTTTCGGCTTCCTGACCATTCAGCGCGATCTGCGCGCCATCAATCGGCAACTGGTAAAGCTGCTGTAATACCGTGCCGACCGCCACTTCCAGCGAGGCCGACGAGCTGAGACCGGCACCCTGCGGCACGTTGCCGCTGATCACCATATCAACGCCGCCAAAGTTGCTGTTGCGCAGTTGCAGATGTTTCACCACACCGCGCACATAGTTGGCCCACATTTTGTCCTGAATACTTTCGATTGGCGCATCCAGCGAGAAGATATCCTGCTGATTGTCGTAGTCCACCGCGATAACGCGCACCTGGCGATCGTCACGCTTTGCGCAGGCGATCACCGTCTGATAATCAATGGCGCAAGGCAGCACAAAACCATCATTGTAATCGGTGTGCTCGCCAATCAGGTTCACGCGGCCCGGTGCCTGAATAAAATGGGTTGGCTGATAGCCAAACTTATCGTTAAAAATCTGCTGGGTAACGGCTTGTAAACTCATTGTGATGCTCCGGTCTCGCGGAAATGAATATCGCTGACAGAACGCAGGCGTTCTGCCGCCTGTTCCGCCGTTAAGTCCCGCTGGGTTTCAGCCAGCATTTCGTAGCCGACCATAAATTTACGCACGGTCGCCGAGCGCAGTAACGGGGGATAGAAGTGGGCATGCAGCTGCCAGTGAGTGTTTTCTTCACCATTAAACGGTGCGCCGTGCCAGCCCATCGAGTAGGGGAAGGAGCACTGGAACAGATTGTCATAGCGGCTGGTCAGTTTTTTTAGCGCCAGCGCCAGATCCTGACGCTGGGCATCCGTCAGATCGACCAGTCGTTTAACGGTGGCTTTCGGCAGCAGCAAGGTTTCAAATGGCCATGCCGCCCACCACGGCACTACCGCCAGCCAGTGTTCGGTTTCCACCACCGTGCGGCTACCGTCATTTAATTCACGCGCGCAGTAATCCACCAGCATCGGCGAGCCGTGCTGCTGGTAATAAGCGCGCTGTAGCTCATCTTCACGTTTGACTTCATTGGGTAGAAAACTGTTGGCCCAGACCTGACCATGCGGATGCGGATTGGAGCAGCCCATTGCCGCGCCTTTGTTTTCAAACACCTGTACCCAGGGATAGTGCTGACCGAGATCGGCGGTTTGCTCCTGCCAGGTACGCACCACCTGTTCCAGCGCCGTCAGAGACAATTCCGGCAGCGTTTTGCTGTGATCTGGCGAGAAGCAGATCACCCGGCTGGTGCCGCGTGCGCTCTCGCAGCGCATCAGCAGGTCGTCGGTTTGCGGCGCATCCGGGGTGTCGGTCATCAGTGCGGCAAAGTCGTTAGTGAACACATAGGTATGGCTATAGTGCGGGTTTTTATCGCCGGTCACACGGGTATTGCCCGGGCATAAAAAGCAGTCAGGATCGTGCGCCGGTAATTTATCTTGCGACGGCGTTTCCTGTGCGCCTTGCCACGGACGTTTAGCACGGTGCGGAGAAACCAATACCCATTGGTCAGACAGTGGGTTGTAACGGCGATGCGGATGATCGACCGGGTTAAATTTTTCCATTTTCAATCCTGATAACCGAATAAAGCCAAGAGTGCCTGAGTAAAAAGTAGCACATTCAGGCCGATGAAAGCGTGATCAAGTCTGAATAAATGGAATCGTTTACACAAGCTTAATAATCTTAATTATCAGTCTGGATGATGGTGATTAACCATGAAGGAGTTGAAAATAGCCTGAGTGGTGGTAGCGGTTACATTGTCAGGTTGCAGACCGGTGATTAACCGGTCTGCCATCAGCCGTTAGCTCAGGGCTTCCTGCTGATAATGATAGATTTCACCCTCGGGGACAAAAGTTAAGCGGTGGGTAATACACTGCGGTGCATCCTCCGCATGATGTGAGACAAACAGCAGCTGGGTTTGCCCCTCGCCAATCAGCACATCAATAAAGCGGCGAACCAGCAGGCGGTTAATCGGGTCCAGCCCCTGTAACGGCTCATCAAGAATTAATAGCGCCGGATGTTTGACCAGCGCACGCGCGATCAGCACCAGCCGTTGCTGACCCCATGACAGACTGTGGAATGGCGCATCGGCACTGGCTTTATCCATGCCGAGCAGCGCCAGCCAGCGCGTTGCCAGATGCTGCTGACGATCGGAAACTGCCTGATAAATCCCAATTGAATCAAAGTAGCCGGACAGGATCACGTTGCGCACGCTGGAGCTGACGCGGTAATCGAGATGCAGACTGCTGCTGACATAACCGATATGTTGCTTGATATCCCAGATGGTTTCGCCGCTGCCGCGCCGGATGCCAAACAGCGTCAGATCGTTGCTGTAACCCTGGGGATGATCGCCGGTGACCAGGCTCAGCAGGGTGGATTTTCCGGCACCGTTCGGCCCGACAATCTGCCAGTGCTGACCCGGTTTCACTTCCCAGCTTAGGTGGTGCAGAATGGCGCGATCGTTATACGACACCACGCCATCGTTCAGCACGATAAGCGAGGCATCGGCCGCCAGCGGGGGGGTAACGCTTGCATCATCGGCTTCCGGCAGCGCCATACCCGCCAGTTTTTCACTGTGTGCCAGCTGCGCCACCAGCGCCTCGGAGAGAATTTCCTGACGCGCGCCAAGGTGCGTCAGGGTACATTCCGCCAGTACCCCAACGTGCTCAACATAGTCAGGAATATCATCAAAGCGGTTCAATACCAGTACCAGCGTCAGCCCCTGCCGATGCAGTTCGCCAAGCAGCGTCGCCAGATTGCTGCGCGACTGCACGTCAAGGCCATCAAACGGTTCATCGAGGATCAGCAGATCGGGTTGCGCCATCAGCGCCTGACACAGCAGGGTTTTGCGCGTCTCACCCGTGGAGAGATATTTAAACCGGCGTTCCATCAGATGACTGATACCGAATTGTGCCGCCAGCCGCTGCGCACGGGCGGCATCCGTTACCTCATGCTGGATAATTTGCGCGGTGGTGCGGCCGGTATCATCTTCACCCGGGCTGAGTAAATCGGTATTGTTGCGCTGCCACTCTTCTTCCACCAGTTTTTGCAATTGTTCCAGCGAAAGGCGGGCGGGGCGCTGAAACTGGCACTGACGCGTGCCGGTCAGCTGGGTCAGTTCGCCAGAAAGCGCACGCGCCAGTGAGGATTTGCCGCTGCCGTTAGCGCCAACAAAAGCCCAGCTTTCGCCGCTGCGCAGGGCGAGATCGTTGAGAGTCAGTATTCGGGTATCGCTAAGACGAAACGTGCCTTGCGTAATTTGCAATACAGCCATTTTACATCCCATTTTATGCATTGTATTAATGGTTTTAACCACTGGCTGACACAATGTCAAACAGGATGCGGGCTTTCACAGCAGTGTGGCGATGATAACGCGATCGGCATTGAAACAGGCGGTAACGCTGTCGCCAGGCTGAAAGTTTTGCTGCTCCATCAGCTGCGCGGGTACCGTGGCACAGAGCGTTTCACCGCTGGCCAGCGACAGCAGCACTTCACTCTGATGCGGCGCGCGTTCAATGTCGCTGATGGTGCAGGCCAGTTGATTATCGGCTTCGCTGCTGGCACGCGTCAGCTCCACCCACGGCGCTTTGATCAGTATCAGTACCTCTTTACCGGCGCTCAGCTGCAGGCGATCGGCACTCTGTTCGGTCAGTGCCACCTTAATCCGGCTGACGCCATCGGCCAGCAGTACTTCAACATGCTGTTGCACCTGCAAACGGTCGCGCTGGGTCACCGTGCCAAACAGCTGATTGCGCGCGCTGGTTTGCAGCGAAAACCGCGAGATGGCGGCCAGCAGACTGTCCAGCGGCAACTGGTCATCCTGTAATACGTCGAACGCTTTTTGCTGGATTTGCTCCATTAACTGAAACAGCTGGATCAGACGGTCGCCATACTGCGTCAGCACCGCGCCGCCGCCGCCTTTACCGCCGGTCGCGCGTTCAACCAGCATCCGATCGGCCATCTGGTTCATTTCATTGATCGCATCCCAGGCGCTTTTATAGCTGATGCCTGCCAGTTTCGCGCCCTGGCTAATTGAGCCGGTGTGCTTGATCTGCTTCAGCAACGCGATACGCCGCGGATCGGCAAACAGTTTTTGTTGCAGCTTGATGATGAGTGAAATGTCGGCCTGCATAGAATTTTCCGGCAATAAATCATGGAGCAGAGTGTAAAGCACAGGCAGGAATTGTTACAGGGGCGGAGAGAATTCCACCCCCGACAGGATCAGGGTTAAGGCTCCAGTAGCCACCATGCTGCTTCATAAGGTTGTAGCGTTAGGGTGTCTGCCGACGGCTGAGAGCCGGGATAGTTGCTGTAAAGCAGCCACCAGTGGCTGCGATCTGGCAGCAGATTCTCACTCAGCGTCAGCGGTTCGCCACTAAGGTTAGCGATGACCCGCAGCGTAGTACCGGCTGTCTGGCGCTGATAACACCATAAATGCGGGTGATCGGGTGCTAAATCGGTATAGTCACCGTGGGTCAGCACCGGCAGGGTTTTACGTAACGCAATCAGCTGCTGATAGGTGTACAGCACCGAGTCACTGTCGGCCTGCGCCTGTGCGACATTAATCTGGCGATAGTTATCGGCCGGTTCAATCCAGCTGTCACCCTCGGTAAATCCGGCGTTGCGCCCGGCATCCCACTGCATCGGCGTGCGGCTGTTATCACGTGATTTCTGACGCAAAATGGCCAGTAGCTCTTCGGCATCGCGCCCCTGTTCGCGCAGCGTATTGAACATATTCAGGCTTTCCACGTCGCGATACTGATCAATCTGCGTAAAGTGAGGATTAGTCATGCCGATCTCTTCGCCCTGATAGATATACGGCGTGCCCTGCATGCCGTGCAGCGCCATCGCCAGCATTTTGGCCGCCACGTTGCGCAGCTCACCTTCGTCACCAAGGCGCGAGACGATGCGCGGCTGATCGTGATTACACCAGAACAGCGCGTTCCAGGCATAGCCGTGCATACCCTGTTGCCACTCCGAGAACAGCCGTTTCAGCATCAGCAGATCCGGTTTGGCACGGCTCCATTTTACTCCGCCCGGATAGTCAATTTTCAGATGATGAAAATTAAAGGTCATCGACAGCTCTTGGCCATCTAACCTGGCGTAGCGGCGGCAGTGCTCAAGCTGAGTGGAGGACATTTCACCGACCGTCATCAGTCCGCGCGGCTGAAACACATCCCGGCTCATCTCATGAAGAAACGCATGAATGTTAGGACCATCGGTATAGAAGCGGCGGCCATCTCCCTGATGGTCGTCTGGAAAATCCGGATGTTTCGATACCAGGTTAATCACATCAAGACGTAAGCCATCCACGCCTTTATCCGCCCAGAAATGGCACACCTGTTTAAGTTCGTTGCGTACCGCCGGATTTTCCCAGTTCAGATCGGCCTGCTCGACGGCGAACGAGTGCAGATAATACTGTCCGCTCTCCTGGTGCCATTGCCATGCCGGGCCGCCAAACTTCGAATGCCAGTTATTCGGTGCTTTACCCTCGACGCCATCGCGCCAGATATAGTAGTCGCGCAGTGGGCTGTGCGGATTGCAGGCGTCCTTAAACCACGCGTGTTCGGTCGAAGTGTGGTTAAACACCATGTCCATCACTACGCGTATATTGCGCTGATGCGCTTCTGCTACCAGCCGCTCGAAATCCGCCATGGTGCCAAAGGCGGGATCAATGGCGTAGTAATCGGCAACGTCGTAGCCATTATCCACCTGTGGCGAGAGGTAAACCGGCGTCAGCCAGATGGCATCGACACCCAGCCACTGCAGGTAGTCGAGGCGCTGAGTGATACCATTAAGATCGCCGACACCATTACCACTGCTGTCCTGAAAACTGCGTGGATAGATTTGGTAAATAACGCCGTTCTGCCACCAGGGAGTGGGGGTGTTGTTCATCATAAAACGTCCTGTATTAGCGCGGTGGTGCAAAATTTCTGCGCCACCGGGTTTAAAAATTACATTACCGGCAAGGCATTCATGCGGGTTTTACGTTTGTAAACTGCGATGGTCAGCACCAGCGGCACCACAATCGCAACCATCATCGCGATGCTGTAGATCTGCCAAAATTGCGGCTGAATCGACAGAATGCCGGGTAAACCGCCGACGCCAATACCGTTTGCCAGCACGCCAAAGCTGCCGCAAATCAGCCCGGCACAGGCCGAACCGATCATTGCGCACAGCATCGGGAAGCGATATTTCATATTGATGCCGTACATAGCCGGTTCGGTGACGCCGAGATAGGCAGAGATCGCGGCTGGGACCGATATTTCGCGTTCGTTGGCTTTACGGCTGATCAGGATAATTCCCAGCACCGAAGATGCCTGAGCGATATTCGACAGCGCGATAATTGGCCAGACCGGTGTGCCACCGAGGTTCTGAATCAGCTGTAAATCGATAGCCAGCGTGGTCTGATGCACGCCGGTAATCACCAGCGGTGCGTAGAGGAATCCAAATAAGGCGGCACCAATCGGAGCGAAACTGCCGGTCATCAGCCCTTTTACCGCCCAGGCGACGCCATCACCTATCATGCGTCCCAGTGGACCGATCAGCGTATGGGCGAGGAATACCGCCAGCAGCAGCGAGACCACCGGCACCACCACCATATATAAGTAAGCCGGCACCCAGCGTTTCAGGCGCAGTTCAATAAATGCCAGCGCCATACCGGCCAGCAGTGACGGGATCACCTGTGCCTGGTAGCCCACTTTCTCAATGGAAAACAGCCCAAAATTCCAGACTTCCGGTATTTGTTGGCCGATCTGATAGGCGTTCATCAGCTGCGGCGAGACCAGGGTGATGCCAAGCACAATGCCCAGCGCCGGGGTGCCGCCCATTTTTTTGACCGTTGACCAGCAGATGCCCACCGGCAGATAGAAGAAGATCGCTTCGCCAATCAGCCACAAAAAGTCGTACACCGTTTGCCAGAACGGATGCCCCTCGGTTAATGGCCGATCGCCAAACAGCGGCACATCACCGATAACGTTGCGGAAACCGAGAATCAAGCCGCCGCTGATCAACACCGGCAGCAGTGGGAAAAAGATTTCGGCAAAGTGAGAGATCAGACTCTCATGCCAGCTCATATTTTGACGTGCGGCGCGTTTGGCGCTCTCTTTATCGCTGGAGTCCAGTGCGGCACGTTGCAATAACAGCTTGTACCAGTCATCAACATCGACGCCGATCACTACCTGAAACTGGCCGGCATTGGTAAAGCAGCCTTTTACCATCGGCAGGAATTCAATCGCCTTGGGATCGGCAATCGTTGGATCATTTAGCACAAAGCGTAAGCGGGTAATGCAGTGCGTGACGGCGGCGATATTGGCTTTACCGCCAACCAGCGCAATCAGGCGATCTATATCCTGGGGATTGGATTTTTTCATTATGTTTTCCTGCCAGTTTCACGGAAGAGACAAGGGCAATCTGGAGCAGCGTGAAGATATCGGGTTCCGCGGGATAACATAAGTGGGAACGTTCCCATTTATGATTGCTGTCACAAAAAATCTGCGTTTTCCGGCTAAATTTACCGGACAGATCGCTACCGACGGCAGAGGTGGTACACTCAGCAAATTGGCTTTATGGCAGCGTTGCCCCGAACAAGGCTTACCTTTCAATACCATGCAATCATCTCAACCGCGTCTTACCATTAAAGATATCGCTCGTCTTAGCGGCGTCGGTAAATCTACCGTCTCCCGCGTGCTGAATAATGAAGGCAAGGTGAGCCAGCAAACCCGCGAGCGGGTAGAGGCGGTGATCCGCGAACAGGGTTTTATTCCGTCGAAATCTGCGCAGGCGATGCGCGGGCAGAGCGATAAAATCATCGGCATTATTGTTTCCCGTCTTGATTCCCCTTCGGAAAATCAGGCGGTACGGGCAATATTGCCGCTGCTGTATGAGCAGGGCTACGATTCCATTCTGATGGAGAGCTTATTAAACGCCGAGCTGGTAACGGAGCATTTGCGCGTGCTGCATCAGCGTAATGTCGATGGAGTCATTCTGTTTGGCTTTACCGGGCTGCACAGTGAGATGCTGCTGGAATGGCAAAGTAAAATGGTGGTGATGGTGCGTGAATACGCCGGATTATCCTCGGTATGCTTTGACGATGCCGGCGCGGTCAGCTTGCTGATGAAGCGATTGCACCAGCAGGGCCATCAGCAAATCAGCTATATTGGCGTGGACGAAAAAGACGAAACCACCGGACGTCTGCGCCATCAGGCATACCGCGATGCCTGCCAGCACTATAATCTGACGCCGCATGCGGCGCTGGGCGATCTCAGCTATCAGAGTGGCTTCAACCTGGCGGCGCAGGTGATTAAACCCGACACCAGCGCGCTGATTTGTGCCTCGGATACCATTGCGCTGGGGGCGATCAAATACGTGCAGCAGCATCCGCAGACGCGGTTAAAAATTTGCAGCATTGGTCATACTCCGCTGCTGAGCTTTCTGTTTCCCGATACCGTGTCGGTGGATTTAGGCTTCAGCGATGCCGGACAGGCAGCGGCGCAACAGCTGGTTGGATTGCTGAACGGGCAGTGCGAAATTCGCCAGCTGACGGTTCGCTGTCAACTTGATTGAGTCAGTGCAATGTAAAGCGCACAAAAGGTCAGTGCACTTTTTTCTGCTGCCGTTACAATAGTTTCTTTGCACAGCTCAGTTGAGGCTTCCATGTTTGAATTATTAAAAAGTCTGGCATTCGCTGTCATCATGGTGCCGGTAGTGATGGCTCTTATCCTCGGTGCGATTTATGGCCTGGGTGAAGTGTTTAACATCATCTCCAAAATTGGCCATCGTGACGACCAGCCAGCTAAAAACCGCCAGTAATCCTGTTTTCAACGCCTGACTCTGTCAGGCGTTCAGTTTTATCCCCCCCCCTCAATTTTCATCACCGTTTGCCGATAAACCACATGACAGCTTTTGAATTGTCGTTATATCATTAAATATATAACGTAACCTGGAGAGTGCTATGTCTGTTAAATTGAGCCGCTGGTTTACCGGCGCCGCGATAACGTTATCGCTGGCGGGCCACGCGGTGGCGGCTGACAATACCATTACCGTTTTTGCTGCGGCTTCGCTAACTAATGCGCTTGAGGATATTGCCACGCAGTATCAGCAGGGAAAGCCGGTTAAAATCGTCTCATCATTCGCCTCATCTTCGACGCTGGCGCGCCAGATTGAGCAGGGCGCGCCAGCGGATCTGTTTATCTCTGCCGACCAACAGTGGATGGACTATGCCATCGATAAACACAGCGTTGATAAGCAGACGCGTTACACGCTGCTGGGCAATGAACTGGTACTGATTGCCCCGACGGCCAGCCAGCCACAGCCGGTCGATATCAGTAAAACCACTGACTGGAAAAGCCTGCTGAAAGGTCAGCGGCTGGCGGTCGGCGACCCGGATCATGTGCCTGCCGGCATTTATGCTAAAGAGGCGTTACAAAACCTGGGTGCCTGGGAGACGCTTTCTCCGGTGATGGCGCGTGCCAACAATGTGCGTGCAGCGCTGGCGCTGGTCGAGCGCGACGAAACGCCTTACGGCATTGTGTATGGCTCCGATGCGGTTGCCAGTAAAAAAGTGAAGGTAGTCGGAATCTTCCCGGCTGACAGCCACAAGCCGGTGGAGTATCCGATGGCGATTGTCAGCCAGCATCCTTCCGCCGCCGTCAGTGCCTTCTTTCAATACCTGAAAAGCCCGGAAGCGGCGGTCATCTTTAAACGCTATGGATTTGCACCGCGGACATGATATTGAGTGATGCCGAATGGCAGGCGGTTGAACTGAGCCTGAAAGTCTCCACGCTGGCGGTAATCTGCAGCTTGCCGCTCGGCATCCTGATGGCGTGGATTCTGGTGCGCTGTCATTTCCCCGGTAAAGCGTTACTCGACAGCGTCATCCATCTGCCGCTGGTGCTGCCACCGGTCGTGGTCGGTTATCTGTTGCTGGTGGCGATGGGACGACGCGGCTTTATCGGCGAATGGTTATATAACTGGTTTGGCTTCAGTTTTGCCTTTAGCTGGCGCGGCGCAGCACTGGCTTCGGCGGTGGTGGCCTTTCCGCTGATGGTCCGCGCTATACGTCTGGCGCTGGAAGCGGTCGATACCCGTCTGGAACAGGCGGCGCGTACGCTGGGAGCCGGGCGCTGGCGGGTATTTTTCACCATAACCCTGCCATTGACGCTGCCGGGTATTATTGTTGGCACCGTGCTGGGTTTTGCCCGCTCACTGGGCGAATTCGGTGCCACCATTACCTTTGTGTCCAATATTCCGGGTGAAACGCGCACGATTCCACTGGCGATGTACACGCTGATTGAAACGCCGGGTGCTGAAGGCGCGGCGGCACGACTCTGCGTCATTGCTATCGTGCTGGCGCTGGCGTCGCTGCTGGTTTCCGAATGGTTGGCCCGCTGGGGCCGTAAACGGCTGGGGGCCTGATGCTGGAACTTAACTTCACTCAGCAGCTGGGTAACCATCAGCTGACGATAAACGAAAAACTGCCGGCGAAGGGCATCACCGCAATTTTCGGCGTATCCGGTGCGGGGAAAACCTCGCTGATCAACGCCATCAGCGGCTTAACCCAGCCGCAGCAAGGCTTTATCCGGCTTAATGGTCGGATGCTGAGCGACGCAAAAAACCGGATTAATTTACCGCCGGAAAAGCGTCGCGTCGGCTATGTATTTCAGGATGCGCGGTTGTTTCCACACTATCGGGTACGCGGTAATTTGCAGTACGGCATGGCGAAAAGCATGAAGCCGCAGTTTGACAGCCTGGTGCAGCTGTTGGGTATCGAACCGTTACTGGCGCGCTTTCCCTGGTCGCTATCCGGCGGCGAAAAACAGCGGGTGGCAATTGGGCGTGCGCTGCTGAGTGCGCCGGAAATTTTACTGCTGGATGAACCGCTGGCTTCGCTTGATATCCCGCGTAAACGTGAGCTGTTACCTTATTTGCAAAAGCTGGCGCAGCAGGTCGATATTCCGCTGCTGTATGTCTCGCACAGCCTGGATGAAATACTGCATCTGGCCGACAACGTGCTGGTGCTCGATCAGGGCAAAGTAAAAGCGTTTGGCGCGCTGGAACAGGTGTGGAGCAGCAGTGCGATGCGGCCTTGGCTGCCGCGTGCCGATCAGAGCAGCGTGCTGCGCGTGCAGGTGCAGGAACAGCACCCGCGCTATCAGATGACCGCGCTGTCGCTTGGCGATCAATCTATCTGGGTCAGTCGGCTGGAGCTGCCGCTGAAAACGCCGCTGCGCATCCGCATTCAGTCCGCTGATGTCTCGCTGGTATTGCAGCCGCCGCTTAACAGCACCATCCGAAATGTGCTACCCGCGAAGGTGACAGAGCTGCTGGACATTGAGGGGCAGGTCGAAGTCAAACTGCAGATCGGTAACAGCGAGCTGTGGGCGCGAATCACGCCCTGGGCGCGCGATGAACTGGCGATCAAGCCGGGCATGTGGCTGTATGCGCAGATTAAAAGCGTGTCGATCACGCCCTGATTACAGCACTTCGCGATAAATGATTTCTGCAATGCCCGGCTCGAGATTGGTGCCGATAACCCGGCGCAGCCAGGCTTTGGTATCGTCTTCCAGGTAGAGTTGCGTTTCCCGTTCGCGGAGTTGGTCAGTACACTCCCGGTAATAGGGTTGCGTGCCTTTTACAACATCGTCAGTAAGGGAATGATGTGCCTGGACTGCCGCCAGTCAATACCCTCCAGCAGCATCGCTAACTGGGCAGGCGTCAGGAATACCGTCCAGTGCAGAAGGCCAGGCGAAGCGGCCTTCGCTCTGCCAGGGCGCATCCATTTAAAGAGCCGATTATCATTAACACCAAATTCGCTGGCCTTAAGCGTCAATTTGACCAGTTTAAGTTCAGTTCAGGGATAAATCGTTGTGTGGCCGCGACTCCTCCTGTGCTTAAAATCCAGGTCAGATTTTTCTACGGGCCAGGGGGGTGTACTTCACTGTCACGACGTAACCTGGCCGTCAATGTAGATATTTTACCAAAGTGATGCTTAAATTTGTCGTTGCAGTCGTATCACTATCCCCCGAGAGTTTTTAGTTCTTCCTACGTAAATACCAAAACTGGTGCCATCATAACTACCTTAATATCCGGGTTGATATTGCAAATCTGATTAAGTATTACCGTTCAAGTCATCTCCTGGACACGGTCGACCTGGGTATCCTTCCGGGGCGTATCCCTGTAGACATTAAGTGGAAGAGAATCTGAGTCTCTGACGAGTACGAAATCCATGTTCAGTGGTGCTTATTCGGGCACAATCGATTTTTGCAAAAGTACACTTCCGTACACCCATTGCCATTACAACGTTATCACCATCGAAACAGGGTAGCGGCGAATTACACTATTGCTCGTTTTACAGAATCGACAGTGTCATTGTCAGAGTCCACCGATAACTCCCCGGGGCTAAAGGTGCGGAATTTGTCCGTGGCCATCGGAGTTCATAATCAGATACTTCTGTCAGGAATCGCCCGAACGTTACGACGTTTGTACCTTCCGTAGCGGCAGACTCTGCACCCATGAAAATCATACCAGGTTTCTCTGCGGACGGGTTGTCCGGCGAGGATTCCAGCCGCCATGCAATTGTTCCTTGCATAGGTTGTCCATCGGCGCATGTGGCGCAGTTTATTGCTACCGGTACTGGGGTTTCGGTCGACTGACCGGGGTTGATATCACCCAGATGCAAAGCCCCTGGTAGCTGCAGGGTAGGTTGCGGCTTCGGAAAGGTATTTTCCAACTGTACATGGATGCGAACTATTTCCACCATTTCAGTGATTACCATGGCTGCAAGGGTCCGCTGGCTGGGGCGATACGCACAATAGAAGGAGTACTGAGAGTTTTCGGTGACGCCCGCCATGTTTCCGATAACGAATTTCGAAGGATGCATGGACCAAGTACCTTGGGTTCCCCAAGAACCAACCGAATGGTTGTACCGAAAAGGTGTACCAGGGATACTATCAGACGCCTGTATAGCAGTAGTATATAGAGCGTCCAACGAGGCGTTGCATATGACGTAGGCGGGGCCAGGGCGGTCGGGCGTATAGATAGCTCGGTCGATCGTTTCCGTGGGGAAAACCCACCCAGATTGTTCCTGAAAATTCGCTAGAATGAAATACCTAGCAGCCGTGACGTATGTCGGGTGCGCTTCAGCGGTACACACCGCAGCGGAGGTGATGATGAGTAGCAGAGCTGTGGGTATGAGCTTCATGATGGTTTACCCCATGTTATTGATTTTGGTGTTAGGGACGACAAGTCAGGTCGAGTGCGAGTTGCGGAGGTACGGTTAGCATGACTCAGACAGCCTTTTGTCCACCTCTTCCATCGTTCATCATACATATGCACCCGTTGCCGGGCTTGGTTATCGGATTTGCCCTGCCGGCGAGCTTGCTCATAAAGCCGCATACGTCTTTTGATGTGATTATCTAACGCGCGTGGAGCTATGGCGGGCGGGCAGTCTGAAAACCAGACACCCAGCCAGTCAAAGCCGTTGCAAATTCGCCCGCTCTGCGTTTTATCGGGATGTCGCTCAAAACCACACAGGTCAAAAAACGCTGCCAGCCTTGCAATATTTCGCCGCAACTGCCAGCGCGTGCGAGTGAAAAACAGAAAATCATCCATGTATCTGACATAAAATATCTCATGCGGATCCAGACTCCGGTAAAAATCGTCAATATGATGTAGCAGACTGCCACCAAACAAAGGGCTCAGCGCACACCCGCGCGGAATAACGCTTGAAGGCGTGTGTATCTCGCCACCTGATTCCACACTGTAATTGATGTACTGGATTATCAGTTCATAACAGATAGGATCGGTTACGTATTGACTCACCAGCGAAGTAAGCTGCACCTTGTTGATATTTCGGTAATATCCTCTTATGTCCGTTCGATGGACGATTTGTACTGCTCTGAATGCAGAGCATGGCTGACTTCGCGCAGGCTTTGCCTGACAACTTTACCTTTAAGGTGGTGACAGGCTTCAGGCCGAGGTAACTGACTCTCTATCTGCAAAGCCACCCACTTAAGTACAAGATCATCCACAGCTGACCACATCTCTCTGGCGGACTGACCTTGTCCGTAAAGCTCCATAGGTAAAAGGTGAAAGCATCCCTGAGTTACCGTGCGAAAAAAGTCTCTTTTATCACAGGCCAGCGCCATCTCAGATGCCAGATATCTGCATTTGCCGGAGCGTTTTTTCTCTGGTTGCACAGCCATCCATAGGCAACGTAAAAACAGGTCAAAGGATCGTCAGCCATTTTGTTACTGATAATCGAACCGCAGGTTGACAACTGAACTAAAACTCCCTGCTTTTACCGTTTCCTGCGTACTGACATAAGCCGCTTTATACGTAAGAGTATTATCTACTGCAGGTTGCAGGACGCTTGTTTCTTTGATGCTGCCATCAGGTCTGAACAGAGTTTTACCGTCTGTCTGATAAAAATACAGGCCAACTCCGGCAGCGCCACCGGCCGCCGTGTTTGCAAAAGCAGAGAGGTCATCGGCGTCTGTTCCCCCTGACGCCGTAACAATCACGCTGCTCGTCGCCTCGCCACAGTTCTTAAGGGTGATATCAATTGTTTTCTCGCCCCCCGTTCGCCCCTTTCCTGAGAGGTCTCGATCGCCGATATCAGGCAGTCTGATGTTCTGCACTGCAGAAGACGTATCTACAGTGCAGGAGTTAGCCAGTACGCGACCAGTGATGTTGAGGGTCGCGGTGTTGCCATCGGCGTTAACTCCGGATATCAGGCTGCTGCTCAGCAGCATAATGACACCAGGCAATGAGGCCATTCCCCTTAACGTCAATTTTTTTTTCACCTTTGGCATAATTGTTCCCTTGTGATTCTGTGTTCAAATGCGTAACACATATAATTTCTCTGACTCTTGGCACTACTCTCAGCTACAGATACTGTTGATCCTGACTACAGGTTGGTCTTGATTTTTTTCGGGCAGGCGATATGGGGCTGAGCATGTGCGCCCACTACCCCAGTCTGCTTTTACCGCTCCGCTCTCTGACATGCCTGAGAGATAGACCTGCCCCTCATCGCCTACTATGCCGCCGCGTTCTCCCACTGTTACGGTCGTACCAAACGGCAGGAGCTTTCCGTTATGCGTCAGCGTCATCAGCACGCGGCTGCCCGTGTTCGCCTTAAAGGTTGCCCGGACCACGGCGCCGCGGGTCGGTACCACCCGGCTGACGGCATCATCAATTTCTGTTTGGTCATCCAGCGAGGCCGTATCCAGCGCCACGCGATTCTCTCTGTACATTGATGCATAAGGTTTAATGGCATACCCTCTCCAGTCTGTACGCACGCCAGTCTCGTTCTCCAGCGCCACACCGGACACGCCGGGTGCGGCGACCAGCACGCTGGTTTCCCCCAGAGACTGCCCGAGGGTTAGCCCCCCTGCGTGCAGAAGCGCGCCGCCTGATAGTCCGTAGTTCACCTGACGATAGCCGCTGCTGTAGCTATATCCAGCCCGCGTGCTGCCATAAGTGCCACGATAATCTGCCCCCAGGCTACCACTGCTTCCCCCTTCTGAGCCATATCCCTGGGATGCATTCCAGCTCAGGTTATCTCCCTCCAGTGCGGTACCGCTGAGCCCCGCCTGATGAGTAATCGTCCCCCGGCTGTCGCGGCTGTCGCTGTATGTGGCGTAAGTGTTACCGGGCCCCCTGTTGCCCGCTATCAAAGAACCAAGTGGCACAGACAGAGACAAAAACGCTGCGCCCTCTGAACCTGCTCCGCCTGAGGAACGGCTGTGACTGTAATTCAGGTTGTAGTTAACGCTCCCTATGGCGCTGCTGAATCCGACCTGAAGAGAGTCGCTGGTCTGGTTCGTATTGCGGTACGTCTGCCGGACGGCGGAGAGATAAAGCGAGCCCTGCTTACCAATACGCTGCGATATGTTTGCCTGAAGCTTTGAACGACGGCTGTTATACAGGTTGTAATAGTCCGTGTAGCTCTGTTGAGCGGGTCTGCCGTCGGTGGTTAACTCATCCGTTTCATAAAGCCAGCCTTTCATGGCTTTCAGGGCTGTTTCATCCAACGTGTGAAAGCCCTGAGAAGAGTAGCGATAGCCTGTCAGCTGTACGGTGGTTCCCAGCGAGTTCAGCGTACGGGCGTACAGCATGCGTAGAGAATGTCCCTGATGACGAGAACCGTCAGCAAGTGTACTGTCGGCCTGCGTGACGTCGACTGAAAATGCACCTAACGTCCCCATATTCAGTCCGCTGCCCAGAAGCCCGGCAAAGTAGTTTTTTGAGTACTGCATCCCGCCATAAACAGTGACGTCACGGGGCAGTCCCCATACCAGGGTTCCCTGGAAAAAGTCCGGATCTTCATAGCGGTCGCCGGTTGATCGGTAGCGTCCGGCGGTCAGGGTATACTTCAGCCGTCCCTCACGCAGCAGGACCGGAACAGAGGAGTAGGGGATGGTGAATACCCTTGCGACACCATCAGCCTCTGTGACAGTCACTTCAAGGTCGCCGCTTGAGCTGACGGGATAAAGATCGTCAATTGCAAAGGCACCCGGAGCCACAAAAGTCTGGTAAATTGTGTAGCCATTCTGCCGGATGGTGACCCTGGCGTTAGTGCTGGCCGTACCGCGTACCACGGGTGCAAATCCTCGCTGGCTATCCGGAAACATGGAGTCATCCGTTGCGAGTTGCACGCCGCGGAATCCCAGCGAGTCAAATATATCGCCGCTGGTTGAACTGTCACCCACCACCATCTCACTGCGCAGTGGCATGATGGCCCGCCCGGCATAGGTTTTGATGTGCTGCCATTGATGGTAGCTACTGTAAGGACTGCTGGATTGATTCCATGTCCGGTAATCACGAAGTCGCCACGGGCCCAGATTCAGGCCGCTGTTGAGATTGAGATAGTGACTGCTGCTGTTACCGCTGCTGCCTTTGCTGGTATTTCCGCTGAAGTTGTAATTAAGCAGGGCAGCATTAATTCCCTCATCCCAGCGTTCAGGAGAAATATAACCGTGCACGCTTTTGTGCATGGCGGCTTGCGGGATACTGATGTCCAGACGCATGTGTTGAAAATCGAATTCAGTATATGCATCTGGAATATTTTTACCCGGCGATATGCATGATGTGTCATCCTGGTCGTCGAACGCAGGAAATGCCACGGTGTTTATACCAAAACTATCAAGTTCTTTACGCGTCAGGCAGGCCATAAGTCCGGTTTTGTCCCGGATGTCAGAACGGCTATTATTTTCACTCTTTGCATTTTTTTCATGGTCGGCAGCATCAATAAATTGCAGATCGCGCGTAGTGACAAGTGTTCCGTTTACGAAAATATCTACTTGATAGGTTCCCGGAAGCTGTGTACCTGCCTTTTCAAAACGAGACAGGTCTGCCACCATTTGTGGATCGGAGGCGATTAATTCCGGTGCAAAATAAAGCTCAGCGTGAACGGCTGCTGGTAGCATAAAAGTTATGCCCGAAAGTATCCAATATGCAGCGGAATTAATACCGTGGGCATGGCGGTTTTTTTCAAATGCAAAGTGGAAAATCATAAACAGTCCGAAAACAGCTGGCTTAATAAACCTAAAGTATGTAACCCTATTTCAACACGGCATTAATTACCGGCGTTGCGGCACCGAAATCATTGATAGTGCGGAAAGCTATATTGCTGCCAGTACCGACCGGTAGTGGCAGGGAGATATTGTTGCTGGGGCCTACCATGGTGTCAGGCAATTTATGATCGCCGACTCTGATTTGTACCAGCGTGATATGGTAAGGGGTCGGATTTTCAATGCTTACATTATTGCCTTTTCTGTGAAAAGTCAGTTCAGCTGGTGCCTTATCGATGGCGGGCTTGAGACCATCCGGACGAACAAAAAGCTTTATCCGCGTGACAGCCGCTACCATCAGAATATTTTTTCCTTCCATGTTCTTTTTGTCGAGCGATGGGATGGATTTCGTATTGAAGTAATACAAGGTTTCCTGATCGGTTCTTACCGGCTTTCCTGCATAAATCATCCTCAGGGTATTTTCATTTCCGGGGCTGCTGACGTAAAGTGGCGGAGTCACGATGAAATCCTGACTTTTATTTCCATCAGCATCTTCCACCCATGACTGAACCATAAAACTTGCCTGGTCTGACATATTACGCACAGACATTGTGGATTGCTTCTGACCTGCAGGGTAAATAACCCGCGTTCCCCCAAGAGTTATTCCTCCGGCCGATGACTGAAATGACGCCACTGTGGCGGCTGAGATCGCGAGGGCATATAAGGTATTACGGAACAGGGTGCGAGACATATTTTGTCCTTGATTATGATGAGCCAAGCGCTCCTGCCTCCATTAAAGAATGGGACAGGAGCGACACAGGGTTACTCGTAAGTAACCTGGAAGTTAACTGTGGAGTTTGCAGAGCCGGCTACGACGCCATCGGCAGTGGCAACATATGCTGCACTGAACGGGATTTCGTTCGCGCCAGCATAGATTTTTTGAGCGGCTGTAGCGGCGCTTCCATCAACGGTCACTGGTATATTGTTTTGCAGGATCTGAAGACCCACGTTTTTGGCAGCAGAGGTCGTATCACCGGCACCGCTTGCCGCAGAGGAGATAGCCAGAGTAGAGCTGTCGCCTGCGGTTGCCCCATTGAACGTGATTGAAGCGCTAGTGTAGCTGACAGCTTCGGTTTCATCCCCGGAATTATCAGGTGTTAAATCACAGCCCGTAAGCCTGATGGTAAATGGTACAGTCGAACTTGTATCACCTTTAGCAGAAAGGCGGTTTGCTGGGATCTGCCCCAAAACGACCGTCTGTCCATCGGACGTCGCATCAACCGCACACGGCGCAGCGATGACAGCCCCGGTAAAGTTAATTTTACCACCATCAACGGTTACAGAATCGGCAAATGCAGGAACAGTACCAAACATCATTACTGCAGGTATTAAAGAAGCTATAATATTTTTTTTCATTTATAAAAATCCTTATAAAATGCTAATTAAACTCAATTGCCGCTGCTAACCCACCTCGGATGTACGAAGTTCAATTATTAGGAGCAATCTATCTATTTACATTATCAAAAAAATCATACTAAACAGAATGTTCTGCTTGTACACATTTTCGATGTGGATATTACAACAAGAAAAGTTAATCTTAAGGAACTATATAATTCAAAAAAATAAAATTATAACAAAAAAACTTGAAATTATGACATTTTGAAGCATAATGTTCTGCATTGCTGGTTCCGGTAACGTGGGCGAAGCAGTCCAGGATTGCTTTAATGCACACCTAATTTAAATGTCGAAGCTTCCCAGAGGATTACTGAAACGCTGTTGGAATCAGATAATCTTAAAAATTGAAAATGTTACAACCCATCAAATTAAATAATTTTAACCTCGTTAAAGTCTATAAAAAAAGTTGCTACTATTTTTTATTTAATTTATAGTACTAGCAGTGAAAGGCGCTTGCATTTTTATTTTTTTTCTGGGGTCGAAAAAATGAACTACCTTATTAAAAATGAAATAATTTATAATTCATTTGATGGTTCCTTAAGACATATAAAAGATGAGCTGGAAAATTCTATAGTTATTTCAAAAATAGCGAATAGTATTTTACTCTTACTCATTAGCAGGCAGGGTGAGGTTATCTCCAGAGACATGTTTTTCTCTGAGGTGTGGGACAAAGAAGGTCTGATTTCTTCGACAAACACACTAAACCAATATATGAGTAAGTTAAGAAGAATATTTTCTGATTTCTTTCCAGATGAGACGATAATTACAACTATTCCCAGGATCGGATACCTTTTTACTAAGGATATCAGTGTAAGTGCTATTACCATTAAAGAGATGGAAGTTGAATCATCAGTCAGTATAAAAAAAAAGCTTTTTTGTTTGGCTTCATTAATTATTATTTCCACAATATGTGTTTTTTTTATCAGTGATAAAATTACTATGAAATCAGATAATTCAACACCGAGATTGGTTTATTATCATGAGTCATGTCCTGTTTATGAGGTTTCAGGACCTAAAAGTCTGGAAGTAAACGATTTAAAAGATGAGTTTATTCATAAAGCTATATTTGCAAGCAAATTAAGTTGTGAAGTTAATTCAATTTTTTACATATTTGCTAACAAACTAAAACACATAAATAAAGAATCAAGTGTTTTAGTGTCCAGGTGCATTGAAGGGAGTAGTCAAAAAAGCACTTGCGTAAATGTATATTTCACTATCTGGAAATAGTATGAAAAAGAAAATTTCTATTTTTTTACTAATCTTAGTGACCGCATTAATTATCTATCTGAACAGAAGCAGGAATATCGATCTGACCTGCTCGACTATCTTAGTACAGAAAAAAGATAATCTGAATGAAAAAGATCTCTTCAGTATAACGCTTACAATCATTTTATATAAAAATGGTCAGGGTTTAATTCACGCATACGGGGAGGCATATGATAATGAAAAAAGCTTCAAGGTAAACAGGAGTGTAGTATTAGATTATGTAAAGTTAGAAGAATCAACTTATGAAATGACGATGAAGTCAGTCATTAAGCCTTCTTTGGATAATGTTCCAGAAGAACTAAATGTTCAATATTTCAAAGGGTTAAGTTCGGGGTCTGTGCGGATCATTACCTTTTCAAAGTTGGATGATAACGTTATCGCATCAATAAGTTCTGGTGCGTATTTTATATGCGTAACACCTTGATGATATAGATTAATTTATTTTTATATAAGATAATTAGACTTGATATGCTTAAAGTAACTACCAAACTTTCCGGCTTACACCAGCCAAAGCTTCTGCGAATTCTCTAAAACCACAGCCCACATCCTCCTAAATCATATCGGCCTTAGAGCTATAGTTCTTGCAGGACCCATCACTGCCGTAGACATCAGTTCTGTGACGACCTAACCGTTGTAGTCGTGTTTACGAAAAAGCTAAGAGGCCGCTCAATTAAACGCATTCAGATTTTCCGAATCTATTCTTTCTGCACTTTGATACTTCTTTCAAGGCAGTGAGTGTTTAGTGGTCAACAAAACTGGCCACTGCTCTAAAGTTTTCCATAACAATCGTTCTGATTCATTCGTCGTCAAACTACCATTATATTGATGAGGTCTGAGCTGGCTGTAATTTCACGTGATGTAATTCGTTATCGCCGCATTGGCTTAAGTTAAGTTTGCATACACGTTATCCGGCACACACTTCGTTTTCAGGCTTTAATTTATCTAATGTCACCACGGTAACTGTCTAAAATTACTGGTTATATAGTAAATTTCTTGATCCGAGTGATACAACAAATTAGTCGGTTTTTCCCATGCTTTACAGGCCATCGGCAGCGCTTTCGCTGTCAGTGCTGAACCTGAGAAAAATGACATCGCTTAGCCGACCGGTTTACGGGCAAATAAATCGTTTACAGCAGCCAGATAAGCTCAGCGTTTTCCCGTCCAGATATAAGTCATATCAACGCATCAGGCCTGATTAGGCTCAAAAACAGCTAACTGACGATCCTGATAATTAGAGAACCCAATGTGTTCCTTAAACTCCTTCTTACAACGATGGCCGGGCTGCTGACAGCTGATAATATTGATCGCCTTCTTTAGCTTTGTTGCCCTCCAGCGGCTCAATTTTATAACTTTAGTTGTGACCATAGCGGCAATGCTGCGCGCTCCTGCTGAGTCGTTACTTTCGCGATAAACTTAACGTTCAAGGCTCAGTAATGCCACTTTCGTGAAATCAGACTTTTTGGCTGCCACCAGTATTTATAGCTGCCGAGATGGATCCCAGACACGTTGCACAGAATGGCAATCGGAAACCGCGCCCTGAATTTCTCAACTAATAAGAACTGTTCAGGGAGTATGAAATCAAGAGCGCGGTAGCTTTCTTTAAAATATCTCTCTATTTCAACGTGTTGATGTCTTTTCTAAAGCTCGCATATTTCAATCTGTACAGGTTTCATTGGCGAAGGAGTGAGCGACTTTCCACCACGTTCTTCTTTAAGTTGTCGAACCCCTTGTTCATAGTAGATTTGCCAACATTCATTGCCGTGGGAGCAGCGGCAATAGTGTAATGCTGATCGAGTACAAGCTGGGCATCTTCGAGGCGAAACTCGGAGCTAAAATTGCGTTTGTTAAGTCCCGTCATAGTTTTGACTGTGAAGCGATGATATCACCTCTATTCAGGTGGTCAAATTCAGTGTGCCGCTACAATTTATGACGTCTTAACCTAACTGACATTCAGACAATCTTTTATGCGGGTAGACTGGCAAAGCACTTTTTAACTACCTCTGAAATTCCAGATTCAGCATTAGTACCTATCACTAAATCAGCACATTCTTTCACTTCATCTACGGCATTACCCATAGCCACGGCAAGACCAGCATTTTTTAGCATACTAAGATCGTTATGGTTATCCCCAAAAGCAATAACCTGGTTCATTGATAATCCCTGCGATTCAACCCATTGTGCTAATCGTTTACCTTTGCTATTTCCCAATTGTGCAATATCAACCTGATCGTGCCATGACCATTCGCACGCCAGACCGAGCTGTTGTTCTACGCTGTCAGCGAACTGCTGTAATGCGCTGGTGTCTGGGTGGGAGAGGGCAAATTTCCAAATTGACTGTGCCGATTGCGCCGCTTCAGCCAGGCTGTCGACCTGCAGGAAGGTCGGACGCTGCGATTCCGGCAGTGACTGCGCCCAGTTAAGCGTGCGGGTGACGTGACCGGTGGCGTTCTGATACAGCATCGCGTTATCGACATACAGCAGACCATGAATCGACTGCTGCTCGAGCATTTCAATCACTCTTTGCGCCTGCGGTTTGGCCAGTGGGTCGGACGCCAGCACCTTTTTCGCCTGATAATCATACAAATAGGTGCCATTACAGCAGATTGCAGGTGTATCTAACGCCAGTGCCTGATAAAAAGGATGGATAGCCACGTGATGACGACCGGTGACGATCAGCACTTTTACGCCAGCCTGTTGCGCCTTCGCCAGTGCTTCCAGCGACTCAGGGAGTATGGTTTTATTGGGGGTCAGCAGGGTGCCGTCGAGATCAAGGGCAATTACGCGATAGCTCATAAGTCATTCCGGTGGTAATTATTAATAAGTCAATGATACTACACCTTGCTGCTGTTTCGACCAAACCAGCCGGTGACAAATCCAACTGACGGGCTGCCGTAAAACACGCTACGCTTTGCGGCAGGTCTCTCTTTCAGGCATTGAACAAGGAGCATTCATGAAACAAGTTGTCTACACCGCCAGCCCCGAAAGCCAGCAAATCCACGTCTGGCAGCTCAGCGAGCAGGGCGAGCTGACGTTACTGCAGGTGGTTGACGTCGCCGGACAGGTTCAGCCAATGGTAGTGAATCCGACCCAGGGTTATCTCTACGTCGGTGCCCGCCCAGATTTTCGTGTGATCGCCTTCCGTATTGCTGAAGACGGTACGCTGACAGAGGCCGGACAGGCTTCGCTGCCGGGCAGCCCGAGCCATATTTCCACCGATCGCAACGGTCGCTTCTTATTCAGCGCCTCGTATAATGATGCCTCTTTCAGCATCAGCCCGATTGGTACAGACGGCTTGCCACAGGAGCCGAGCCAGGTGATTGGCGGACTGGAAGGCTGCCACTCGGCCAATGCTGATATCAGCAATCAGACGGTGTTTGTCCCGGCGCTGAAACAGGACCGCATCTGCCTCTATTCGCTGAGCGCTGATGGCAAGCTGGAACCGCGTCAACAGGCGCAGGTGACTACCGTTGAGGGCGCAGGGCCGCGCCATATGGCGTTCCATCCGAATCAACAGTATGCCTATTGCGTGAACGAGCTCGACAGCACCGTAGACGTCTGGCAGCTGAACAATGCTAATGGCGAAGTGGAACGCGTACAGAGTCTGGATATGATGCCGCAGGGCTTTAGTGATACGCGCTGGGCGGCCGATATTCACCTGACGCCGGATGGCCGTTATCTCTACGCCTGTGACCGTACCGCCAGTGTGATAACTGCATTCCGCGTCAGTGAAGAGGGTGGCCTGCTCGAAGTGGTTGGCTATCAGCCAACTGAACAGCAGCCGCGCGGGTTTAATATCGACCACAGCGGCCAGTATCTGGTGGCGGCAGGACAGAAGTCGCACCATATCGAAGTGTATAAAATCGCTGCTGAGACCGGGCTGCTTAACCCGTTAGCACGTTACGCGGTAGGCCAGGGCCCGATGTGGGTGGTGATTCACCAGCTGTAATTATCCTGGATGCCAGTTTCTAAAGTGGGCGGCGAAATGTCGCCCACTTAATTTGCTGAATTAATTGAAAATTACAGTTAATGATGCGCTGCCCAGGGTATGGAAATGCACATTAAAACCGAGCACGGCACCACTGTCGTGTTCATCCACTTCCAGCTTTTCCACATCTAACGCATACACGGTAAAGATATAGCGATGCGATTCACCTTGTGGTGGCGCAGCACCGCCGTATCCGGCATGACCAGAATCGGTACGGGTCTGTACCGCCTCGGCAGGCAGTTCGGCAATGCCGGAACCCGCACCCTGCGGCAACACCGTAATATTGGCCGGAATATTCGCCACGCCCCAGTGCCACCAGCCGGAACCGGTTGGCGCATCAGGATCGTAACAGGTGACAACAAAACTTTTGGTGCCGGATGGCACCTCATCCCATGCCAGATGCGGAGAGATATTCTCTCCCTGATAGCCTTTGCCGTTAAACACATGGCGCAGCGGCATCTTCTCTCCGTGATTGAGATCCTGGCTGTAAATTCTCATCAACGCTCCTGTATATAATTTATTTCTGCAGTAACTTCAGTAACGCTTCAGCGGCGGCGGCGGAAGAGGCGGGATTCTGCCCGGTCACCAGCTGACCATCGGTCAGGCTAAGTACGCCCCAGTCATCGGTACGTTCAAACTGTGCGCCCAGCTGTTTCAGCTGATCTTCCACCAAAAAAGGCACCACGTCGGTCAGCCCGACCGCCTCTTCTTCACTGTTGGTAAACCCTGTCACGCGCTTGCCGGCCACCAGCGGCGTGCCGTCAGCATTCTTAACGTGACGCAGTACACCGGGCGCATGACAGACCGCGCCAATCGGTTTACCGCTGGCATACAGGTTTTCAATCAGCGCGATGCTGTATTTATCTTCGGCCAGGTCCCACAGGGGGCCGTGACCGCCGGGATAAAACACCGCGTCATATTTGCTGCTGTCGACAGTTTCCAGCTTCAGGGTATTAGCCAGCGCCTGCTGCGCGGCGGAGTCCTGACGGAAGCGGTCGGTATCGGCAGTTTGTGCCTCAGGCTGATCGCTGACCGGATCAAGCGGTGGCTGCCCGCCCAGCGGTGAAGCCAGCACCACATTGGCACCGGCATCTTTAAACACATAATAGGGTGCGGCAAATTCTTCCAGCCAGAAGCCAGTCGGCTTGCCGGTGTCGCCCAGTTTATTGTGGGAGGTTAATACCATCAGCACTTTCATTTTTGTTCTCCGGGTTGATCAGCGGCAACGCGTACCACCACTTTGCCAAAGTTTTTACCTTCCAGCATACCAATAAAGGTTTCCGGGGCGTTATCCAGCCCGTCAACCACATCTTCGCGGAACACAAAGCGATCTTCCGCCACCCACTGGCTCATCTGACGGAAAAATTCCTCAAAGCGATGGGCATAATCCTGGGTGATGATAAAGCCCTGCACGCGCAGGCGTTTACGCAAAATGGCGCCCTGGAACTGCGTCAGGCGGTCCGGGCCGGCTGACGGACCAGTCGCATTATAGCTGGCGATCAGCCCGCACATCGGGATACGCCCTTTGCTGTTCATCAGCGGCAGTACCGCATCAAATACTTTGCCGCCAACGTTTTCAAAGTAGACGTCGATGCCGTCGGCAGCGTAGCGTTTCAGTTTTTCGGCCAGATCGTCCTGATGGTGATCCAGGCACTTATCGAAGCCCAGCACGTCCTCGGCGTAGCGGCATTTTTCCGCACCGCCAGCGATACCAATCACATGGCAGCCTTTCAGTTTGGCGATCTGTCCGACAATCGAACCCACTGCACCGGTTGCGGCAGCCACCACCACGGTTTCGCCCGCCTGCGGCTGACCAATATCCAGCAGCCCCATATAGGCGGTAAAGCCGGTCATACCGAGCATACCCAACGCCCAGGAAGGGTGCTTGAGTACCGGGCCGCTCAGTTTAAACAGGTCGTTGCCGTTTGACAGGGCAAAGTCCTGCCAGCCGCTCTGGCTGACCACCCAGTCACCCGGCGTATAGTCATCATGGTTAGATTGTTCAACAATCGCGACGGTGCCGGCACCCATCACCTCATCAATCGCCACCGGTGGCACATAGGACGGGGCATCGCTCATGCGTCCGCGCATATATGGGTCGAGCGACAGCCAGACGGTGCGCAGCAGTACCTGCCCCTCTGCCGGGACAGGGACATGCTGATGCTCAATGCGGAAATTGGCTTCAGTCGGGGCACCGTGAGGGCGCGACGCCAGTACTACACGGCGATTGGTGTCTGTTAGTTGCGACATAATCGGCTCCTTTGCGTTTTAGTCAGTGACTAAAAGCGTAGCGCATCACTACTCGCCGTGCCCGCTGGCAGGTGTTCAGTGCCCCTGAAACAGCACAGGCTGTTCAACCGCGGCGATAATTGCATCGGTCAGCTGCTTAAGCGCTGATGCTTCAATCACATACGGTGGCATCAGGTAGATTAAGCGACCAAATGGCCTGATCCAGACGCCTTGTTCAACAAAGAACTGCTGGATTTCCGCCATCTTCACCGGCTGGTGCGTTTCAATCACGCCGATGGCACCGAGTACGCGCGCATCGGCCACCCGCGGATGATCGCGCAGCGGTAACAGCGCGCTGCGCAGCTGCTGTTCGATGCTGGCAACCTGATCCTGCCAGTGGTTTTCCGCCAGTATCGCCAGGCTTTCGCTGGCTACCGCACAGGCCAGCGGATTGCCCATAAAGGTCGGGCCGTGCATAAAGCAGCCTGCTGCACCGTTACTGATGGTCTCTGCCACCTGACGAGTGGTCAGCGTGGCAGAGAGCGTCATGGTGCCGCCGGTCAGAGCTTTACCAACGCAGAGAATATCCGGCGTGATATCGGCATGTTCACAGGCGAACAGTTTGCCCGTGCGGCCAAAGCCGGTGGCGATTTCATCGGCGATCAGCAGTACCTGATGCTGGTCACACAGCTCACGCACCCGCTGCAAATAGCGCGGATGATAAAAACGCATGCCGCCCGCGCCCTGCACAATCGGCTCCAGAATCACCGCCGCCAGCGACGATTTATGGTTGCCGATCAGTTGTTCAAACGAATCGACATCGCGCTCCAGCCAGCGGTCGTCAAAGCGACACTGTGGCGCATCGGCAAAGCGATGGCTCGGCAGGTAACCCTGATACAGGCTGTGCATCGAGTTTTGCGGATCGCAGACCGACATCGCGGCAAAAGTATCGCCGTGATAACCGTTACGAAGGGTGAGAAATTGCTGACGCTTTTCGCCGCGCGCCTGCCAGTATTGCAGCGCCATTTTCATCGATACTTCGACCGCTACCGAGCCGGAATCGGCGAGAAATATACACTCCAGTGCCGCTGGCGTCATCGCCACCAGCTTACGGCACAGCGCGACCGCTGACGGATGCGTAATGCCGCCAAACATCACGTGCGACATCTGGCCGATCTGCTGCTGCATTGCCTGATTGAGGCGCGGATGGTTATAACCGTGGATCGCCGCCCACCAGGATGACATGCCATCGACCAGCAGGCGTCCGTCGCTCAGTTGCAGTGAGGTTCCCTCAGCCGCAACGACCGGATAGCAGGGCAGGGGATCGGTCATCGAGGTATAGGGGTGCCAGATATGATTGCGGTCAAAAGCGAGGTCGGATGGGGTCATAGCGAGACTTGTAAACCAAAATAAAAAGATTTAGTTTACAAGTATAACTCAGCAGTGAATATTTACGACCCCCTTTTTTTGGAGCAAGCAATGGCAAACCGTTGGACAATCGCACAGGCGCAGGCCCTGTTTAACAAGCCTTTTCTCGAACTGATGTTCGAAGCGCAGCAGGTGCATCGCCAGCATTTTGATCCGCGACAGGTGCAGGTCAGTACCCTGCTTTCAATCAAAACCGGAGCCTGCCCGGAAGATTGTAAATACTGTCCGCAGAGTGCGCGTTATAAAACCGGTCTGGAATCCGAACGCCTGATGGAAGTCGAAGAGGTGCTGGCGTCAGCACGCAAGGCGAAAGCCGCCGGCTCCAGCCGTTTTTGTATGGGCGCAGCCTGGAAAAATCCGCACGATCGCGATTTACCCTACCTTGAGCAGATGGTGAAAGGGGTCAAGGCGATGGGCATGGAAACCTGCATGACGCTCGGCACGCTGAACGACAGCCAGGCGCACCGCCTCGCTGACGCCGGTCTCGATTTTTACAATCACAACCTCGATACCTCGCCAGAATTTTACGGCAGCGTGATCACCACCCGCAGCTATCAGGAGCGTCTGGATACGCTGGGTAAAGTGCGCGATGCCGGGATTAAAGTCTGTTCCGGCGGCATTGTCGGGCTGGGCGAAACGGTGAAAGATCGCGCGGGTCTGCTGGTACAGCTGGCGAATTTGCCGGTGCCGCCAGAAAGCGTGCCCATCAATATGCTGGTGAAAGTGAAAGGCACGCCGATGGCTGATAACGAAGACGTCGAGCCGTTTGATTTTATCCGCACCATTGCCGTGGCGCGCATTATGATGCCGGCTTCCCATGTACGCCTGTCAGCCGGTCGCGAGCAGATGAGCGAGCAGACGCAGGCAATGTGTTTTATGGCCGGAGCCAACTCGATTTTCTACGGTTGCAAATTGCTGACTACGCCAAACCCTGAGGAAGATAAAGACCTGCTGTTGTTCCGCAAGCTGGGGCTGAATCCTGAGCACACCACCACTGACGCAGGGGATAACGAGCAGCAGCATGTGTTGACCGAGCAGCTGTTTAATGCCGATAGCGATAAGTTTTACAACGCGGCGGTCTGATGAGCTGGCAACACCGCATACAGCAGGCGCTGACGCAGCGCCGGGAAACCGGCCGACTGCGTCAGCGCATCCTTAATCAACAAGGCGATGCGCGCTGGATTGAGGTCAATAACCAGCGTTATCGCAACTTTTCCGGTAACGATTATCTTGGACTGAGCCACGATTTACGGGTGATACGTGCCTGGCAGCAGGGGGCTGAACGCTACGGCGTTGGCTCTGGCGGCTCGGGGCACGTCACCGGTTATACCGCTGCCCATGCCGAGTTCGAAGCGCAGCTGGCCGACTGGCTCGGCTATTCCCGCGCCTTGCTGTTTATTTCCGGTTTTGCGGCAAATCAGGCGCTGATTGCGGCGTTAATGGCGAAAGGTGACCGTATCTTCGCCGATAAATTAGCGCACGCTTCATTGCTGGAAGCCGCGAGCCTTAGTCCGGCAACCCTGCGTCGTTTCAGCCACAATCAGCCCGCCAGCCTGCAAAAATTGCTGGCCGGTGACAGCGCAGCGGAAACGCTGGTGGTGACCGAAGGGGTATTCAGCATGGACGGCGATGCCGCTCCGCTGGCGCAGCTGCATCAACTGGCACGGCAGGCCAGCAGCTGGCTGATGGTGGATGACGCGCACGGGATTGGGGTGCTGGGCGAGCAGGGGCGTGGCAGCTGCTGGCAGCAACAGATCAAACCGGAATTGCTGGTGGTCACCTTTGGCAAAGCTTTTGGCGTCAGCGGGGCCGCGGTGCTCTGCGATAACGATACCGCCGACTATTTGTTGCAGTTTGCCCGTCATCTGATTTACAGCACCTCAATGCCGCCTGCGCAGGCCTGTGCGTTACAGGCAGCACTCAGGGCGGTTCAGCAGGGCGACGAACTGCGGCAGCAGCTGGATGAAAATATCGCCCGTTTTCGTCGTGGCGCAGGCGAACTGCCCTATACCCTCGGCGATTCACAAACGGCGATCCAGCCGCTGATCGTCGGGGAAAACCAGGCCGCCGTGGCGTTAGCTGAGCGGTTACGCGCGCGCGGCTGCTGGGTGACAGCGATCCGCCCGCCTACCGTGCCGCCGGGCACCGCAAGACTGCGGATTACGCTGAATGCCAGCCAGCAGCCAGATGATATCGATGCACTACTGGAGAGGCTGTATGACGCTCAGGGTGAATAAACAGGCAGTGGCGCAGGCATTTGGCCGCGCCGCGCACAGTTATAACCAGCATGCTGAGCTGCAACGACGTTGCGGTGAGCAGCTGATGTCGCTGATCGATATCTCCCCGTATCACCGCATACTGGATGCAGGCTGTGGCACCGGCTGGTTCAGCCAGCGCTGGCGCGAGCGCGGTTGCGAAGTGACAGCGCTCGATCTTTCTGCGGCGATGCTGGCACAGGCGCAAAATTGTCAGGTCGCGCACCACTATCTGCATGGCGATATCGATGCGATACCGTTGCCCGATCGGGCGGTCGATCTCTGCTGGAGTAATCTGGCAGTACAGTGGTGCGATGATTTAGCCCATGCGCTTAACCAGCTGTGCCGGGTGACGCGCGTCGGCGGCAAGGTGCTGTTTTCCACGCTGGCAGCCGACTCGCTCAGCGAAGTGCGTGATGCGTGGTTACAGGTTGACGGTGCGGTACATGTCAATCCTTTTCTTCCCGTTGAACAGATCGCCGCTGCCGCTGCCGGAAGGTCAATGCAGCTGAGCCAGCAGACGCTGACGCTGGCTTTCCCGGACGTGCTGTCGGCGATGCGTTCGCTAAAGGGGATTGGCGCAACCCATGTGCATCAGGGCCGCAGTGCCGGACTGATGACCCGCCAGCGTCTGCAGCAGCTGGAGAATGTCTGGCAACGCGACGCGCGCGGTTTTCTGCTCAGTTACCATTTAGTGTTTGGAGTGATTCATTGTGAGTAAACGCTGGTTCGTCACCGGAACCGATACCGAAGTGGGAAAAACCGTCGCCAGCAGCGCCTTGTTGCAGGCGGCGGTGCGGGCAGGCTATTGTGCTGTCGGCTACAAGCCCGTGGCATCGGGCTGTGAATCAACGCCCGCTGGGTTGCGCAACAGCGACGCGCTGGCGCTGCAAAAATACAGTGCGCTGGCATTGGATTATCATGAGGTGAATCCGCTGGCCTTTCTTGAGCCGACTTCGCCGCATATCGTCAGCGCCGAGCAGGGCAGAGCGATTACGTTCAGCCAGATGTCGGCCGGGCTGGCGCAGCTCAGTGCTAAAGCGGACTGGGTGCTGACCGAAGGGGCAGGCGGCTGGTTTACGCCGCTTTCTGAGCAGACGACGTTTGCCGACTGGGTCAGGCTGGAACAGCTGCCGGTAATCCTGGTGGTCGGAGTTAAGCTGGGCTGTATTAATCATGCCATGCTGACCGCGCAGGCGATTGCCGCCGCCGGATTGCCGTTCGCTGGCTGGATTGCTAACGATATTGCGCCGCCAGGTAAGCGGCATCAGGAATATCTCGCCACGCTGCGCCAGCGGCTGCCGGCGCCGTTTTTAGGCGAAATCCCGTGGCTGACCAGCCCTGAAGCATTCGACCACGCAGGCGACTTCCTGCGGCTGCCAGATTAACCGGCGCGGGACGATTGATGTCGTCCCGCTCTGTTACGACGCCGTCAGCCACATATTGACCATACTGTCATCCAGCTGGGCAACCTTACCTTGCGCCACATTACGTCCACGATGCAGCAGCAGAAAGTAGTGCGCCACGCGGCGAATCACCGACAGGCGCTGCTCCAGCAGCAGAATCGTCAGGCCAAAATCATGATTAAGACGATAAATCAGGTTGCCCATCTCCTCCTCCAGCCACGGTGACATCCCCTCGGTCGGCTCATCAAGAATCAGTAATTTCGGCTGTAACACCAGCGCGCGTGCCAGCGCCAGCTGCTGCTGTTGCTCGACAGGCAGCTCGCCGCTGCGTTGATGGCGCAATGCGTAAAGATGTGGAAACAGGTCATACACCATGGCGGGAATGGCGCAGTGGCGGTCGTTCTGTCCGGCCAGTAGCGCAATCAGTAAATTTTCTTCAATGGTTAACTGCGAGAAAATATGGCGCCCCTGCGGCACATAGCCGATGCCCATCCGCGCCCGGGTCTCCATCGGTTGCAGCAGCAGATTTTTCGGCGGCGCGCCATTTTCCTGCCACGTCATGCTGCCGCTGTTGACCGGCAAGTTGCCCATAATGCAGTTGACCAGCGTGGTTTTTCCCATGCCCGGACGCCCGATAATTCCGGTACAAGTACCGGGCGGCAGATCGAGATCAACATCCCACAAAATATGGTTCTGACCATAAAATTGATTAACCGCACGTAAACTTAGCATCGGGCACACTCCTTCGGGATTATCTTGCGCTGGCAACGGGCTTTGCTGGCCCGGTGTTTATAAGCGCGAGGTAGTAAAGACGTGCTGCAATTAACAGGCCAGCTCGTATCAGAAAAAGTTAACTTTTACCTTTGGCGAGTAATTAAGCCTTTCAATTAGTCAGTGGAGTTAAATAATCACATAAGGTTAACAGTGGCCTGCACTGTTACGGTGCTTATGACTGGGCTGAGTGGTGCAAAGGGAGCGGAATTGGGCAATATCGACGAGAAGCGCATCCCAAAAACAATGTCCGAAAACAGTGGCATGGCGCGGCAAGTTATGCATTGCATAGGCCGTTTAGCGATAAGAAAAGATGAAAAAAAGCGAAAAAAAAATATTTCAGCGCGCAGAACGGGTGCAGCACAGATTTATACACACCTGATGTTTCGGGCGCTGAAATCAGTTATCCACTATTCCTGTGGATAACCTTGTGCATTAGATACTGAAAACATGTGATAAGCGAGAGCGGACGCGGCTTCGGCTTTAACTGATGCTTATCTCGACTCAGGAATCAATTGAAATGAAATCAACAAGTTGATGAAAATCAAGCCTGCGGCATTTCCGACATTTCCTCTGTGACGCTTTCGCGACAGTGCGCTTGACAAATGTTAAAGGTTCAAAACTTCTGGGGATAACCTTATCGACCTGTCCTCAGGCATTTGTCCAGTAAAGTCGGAGAAAAGTCAGTGATTACTCTGAGACCACACATTGTGCGAAATAACTGTTATTATATCCAGTATAATTTTCTGGAAAATTTGCCAAGGGGGAGTAGAATTACACTCCGGTTCGCGCTTTTCTTCTTCAGGTAGCCCATCAATGAGCAAAGTTTTTAAACTTAATTCCGCATTTAAACCTTCTGGCGACCAGCCCGAGGCAATTCGACGCCTTGAGGAAGGGCTGGAAGATGGTCTTGCCCATCAGACGCTGCTGGGGGTGACCGGCTCAGGAAAAACCTTTACCGTCGCGAATGTGATTGCCGATCTTAATCGCCCGACGATGGTGCTGGCGCCAAACAAAACGCTGGCTGCGCAGCTGTACGGCGAGATGAAAGAGTTTTTCCCCGATAATGCGGTGGAGTATTTCGTCTCATATTACGACTACTATCAGCCCGAAGCCTATGTGCCAAGCTCAGATACCTTTATCGAGAAAGACGCCTCGGTGAACGAACATATTGAGCAAATGCGGCTCTCGGCCACCAAAGCGCTGCTGGAACGCCGCGATGTGATTGTGGTGGCTTCGGTATCGGCGATTTATGGTCTGGGCGATCCCGATCTTTATCTGAAAATGATGCTGCATCTGACGCGCGGCATGATAATCGATCAACGCTCGATTCTGCGCCGTCTGACCGAATTGCAGTACACGCGCAATGACCAGGCGTTTCAGCGCGGGACATTCCGCGTGCGCGGCGAGGTTATCGATATCTTTCCGGCGGAATCCGATGAAATTGCGCTACGCGTTGAGCTGTTCGATGAAGAAGTCGAGCGGCTGTCGTTGCTGGACCCACTGACCGGCCAGGTGCTGGAGGTGCTGCAACGCTATACCATCTACCCGAAAACCCACTACGTTACGCCACGTGAGCGTATTTTACAGGCGATGGAAGAGATCAAAGTTGAGCTGGCGGATCGTCGTCAGGTGCTGCTGGCCAACAATAAGCTGCTGGAAGAGCAGCGCCTGTCGCAGCGTACACAGTTCGATCTCGAGATGATGAACGAGCTGGGTTACTGCTCCGGGATCGAAAACTATTCGCGCTACCTTTCAGGTCGTGGACCGGGCGAAGCGCCGCCGACGCTGTTTGACTATCTGCCAGCTGATGGCCTGCTGGTGGTGGATGAGTCGCACGTTACGATTCCGCAAATTGGTGGCATGTATCGCGGCGACCGTGCGCGTAAAGAGACGCTGGTGGAGTATGGCTTCCGTCTGCCGTCGGCGCTGGATAACCGCCCGATGAAATTCGAAGAGTTTGAAGCGCTGGCACCACAGACCATTTATGTCTCCGCGACGCCGGGTAACTACGAGCTGGAGAAATCGGGTGAAGAGATTATCGATCAGGTGGTGCGCCCGACCGGTCTGCTCGATCCGATTATCGAAGTGCGTCCGGTCGGGACTCAGGTCGATGACCTGTTGTCTGAGATCCGTAAGCGGGCGGCGATTAACGAAAGGGTGCTGGTGACCACGCTGACCAAGCGCATGGCGGAAGATCTGACCGAGTACCTTGAGGAGCATGGCGAAAAGGTGCGCTATCTGCACTCGGATATCGATACTGTCGAAAGGGTGGAGATTATCCGCGATCTGCGCCTCGGCGAGTTCGATGTGCTGGTGGGGATCAACCTGCTGCGTGAGGGGCTTGATATGCCAGAGGTGTCGCTGGTAGCGATACTGGATGCCGACAAAGAGGGCTTCCTGCGCTCCGAACGTTCGTTGATTCAGACCATTGGTCGCGCCGCGCGTAATATCAACGGCAAGGCGATTCTGTATGGCGATCGCATTACCAACTCGATGGCGAAGGCCATCGGCGAGACCGAGCGCCGCCGTGAGAAGCAGGAGCAGTACAACAAAGAGAATGGCATTGTGCCGCAGGGCCTGAACAAGAAAATCGCTGATATCTTGCAGATTGGACAGGGCACCGGCAAAAACAAAAACAAAGGGCGTGGCAAATCAACCCGCGTGGCGGCCGAGACCGAGGGCAGCTACCTGGCGCTGACGCCGCAGGCGTTGCAGAAGAAAATTCATGAGCTGGAATCACTGATGCAGCAACATGCGCAGAATCTGGAGTTTGAAGAGGCTGCGGCGGTGCGCGATCAGTTGCATGAGGCGCGTGAACTGTTTATTGCGGCTTCCTGATTGGGTGCGGCTATCCGGCGGGCTGTGAAATCTGGCCCGCCGGAAGTCAGGCAATCGCCTGAATAGCATGTTCCAGCGCAATACGCAGCAGCTGGCGGTCGTGACGGTGTTTGATATCAGCGGCTTCCAGCGGCTCACGGATCAGCAGACGATCCTCTACTCCCTGGGTTTCTCGCTGCGGGCCGGTTACCACCGCATCAATGACTTTCTTACCGATCACTTTTTCCATCATTGTCAGCTTGTCGGCCAGCGTCAAATCAGCGGCTGCCGGGCTGACTTCGCGACCGAGATTATCAATAAACACCATCGTTGCCGGCGTGCGGCGCAGTGCCTGGGCCATATCAGGCATTAGCAGAACCGGCATCAGGCTGGTATAGAAGCTGCCGGGACCGATTAAAATCAGATCGGCTTCGCCAATGGCCTCAATCGCTTCACGGGTGGCGTTTACCGCTGGCGAAAGCATCAGCTCCTGCGGTGGCAGCGTTAACTGATCGATATCGGTTTCGCCATAGACCCAATTACCCTCAGCATCGAGCGCCACTAAATCGACCGGCTGTTCTGACATTGGAATCAGAAAAGCATCAACTTTCAGCAGGTTACGGATCAGATTAATCGCTTCAATCGGTCGCACGCTGAGGTGGTCGAGCGCTTTCAGCATCAAATTACCGAGATTATGGCCCGATAATTCGCCATTACCGTTAAAACGGTACTCAAACATCGCTGAGGCGACGCTTGGTTCAGTAATTAACTGATTAAGGCAGTTACGCATATCGCCCCAGGCGATGCCGCCTTCCGAGCGACGAATACGGCCGGTCGAACCGCCATTGTCGGTAGTGGTGACGATGCCGGTCAGTCTTGAACCCAGGGGTGACAGCGCTGACATCACGCGACCTAATCCGTGTCCACCGCCGAGTGCCACCACGCGGTCTAAATCCGCTAGTGTGCGATTACGCATTCACCAAAACTCCTCTGTCGCTCATCTTTGCCGGTTGCGGCTCTTTATAGCACAAACTGCTTATGCTCCGCATAACTGACGGGTATCAAAGTTATCGGGAGGATATTAGCTTATCATGCGGCGAAAAGGTGGTGAAAAGTGTCTAACCGACCGCTATGTATCAACATATACAACGAAACTGTTTCTGGCAACGCCATAAGGTTAGCGCTAAAATTATTTCACCATGACTTGCAGGGATTCTGCAAATCACACTCTAGCCTTTGTGCCTAAGTCCGCGAAACGCGAGATAGGGCACACTGGCCGTAGCCTCTGAGCTGCCAGGGTGCAGAAAGAAATGACTGCATCTCCCAATCTGGAAAGGTGTTCTGGTGTCACAACTTATTGATAATTTTGAGCGTAAGTTTTACTACCTGCGCTTATCGATCACTGATGTATGCAACTTTCGTTGCAACTACTGCCTGCCTGACGGCTACAAGCCGCAGGGCACCACCAATAAAAGCTTCCTGTCGCTGGATGAGATCGGCCGGGTTACCCGTGCGTTTGCGGCTTCGGGTACTGAAAAGGTGCGGCTGACCGGCGGTGAGCCGTCTCTGCGTCGTGATTTTGTCGAGATCATTGCTGCCGTGCGGGAAAATCGCGCTATCCGTCAGCTGGCGGTGACCACGAATGGCTATCGTCTCGAACGCGATGTGGCGGCATGGCGTGCCGCCGGACTGACGGCGCTGAATGTCAGCATTGACAGTCTTGACGCCCGCCAGTTTCATGCGATTACCGGACAAGATAAATTTCATCAGGTAATGCGCGGTATCGATGCCGCCTTTGACGCTGGTTTCGACAAAGTCAAAGTTAATACCGTACTGATGCGCGATGTTAATCATCACAGTCTGGATACCTTCCTCGACTGGATCAAAACCCGGCCAATTCAGCTGCGTTTTATCGAGCTGATGGAAACCGGTGATGGCGGTTCCCTGTTCCGTAAGCACCATATTTCTGGCGAAGTGATTCGCGACCAGCTGATTAATCTCGGCTGGCAGCGCCTGCCGCGCGCGCGCAGCGATGGCCCGGCGCAGGTGTTTCGTCATCCGGATTATCAGGGCGAAATCGGGTTGATCATGCCCTACGAAAAAGACTTTTGCGCCAGCTGTAATCGTCTGCGCGTGTCGGCCATCGGCAAGTTGCATCTGTGCCTGTTTGGAGACGGCGGCGTATCACTGCGCGATTTGCTGGTCAGCGATGATCAGCAGCAGGAGTTACAGGCGCGTATCGCCGCCAGTCTGCAAACCAAAAAGCAGACTCACTTTCTGCATCAGGGTAATACTGGCATCACTCAGAATCTCTCTTTTATTGGCGGCTAACCGGCCTGGAGAAGTCCAATGGGTAAAACTCAACCCGAATTTATCTCTGCGGCGATTGCCGTATTAACCGTTTCCGATCGTCGCGATGCGTCGAACGACAGCTCCGGTGACTATCTGCGTGAGGCCGCTACCGACGCCGGCCATCAGGTGATTGACCACGCGATTGTCAAAGATAATAAGTATCGCATCCGCGCGATTGTCTCCAGCTGGATTGCCAGCAGTGATGTGCAGGTGATTCTGATCAACGGCGGTACCGGATTTAATGCTGGCAACAGCACGCCGGAAGCATTGCTGCCGCTGTTCGACCGGGAAATTGAGGGTTTCGGTGAACTGTTTCGTATGGTGTCCTACGAGGATATCGGCAGCGCTACACTGCAATCGCGCGCATTGGCCGGTATGGCCAACCAGACGCTAATTTTTGCTGTACCGGGTTCCGGTAATGCCTGCCGCAGCGCGTGGGAGCGCATTATTGTCGATCAGCTTGATGCCCGCACCCGCCCGTGTAATTTTATTTCGCACTTAAAGAAGCCGTAACGATGTCACAATTAACCCATATCAATGCCTCAGGTGAGGCGCACATGGTGGACGTTTCCGCCAAAACTGAAACGGTGCGCGAAGCACGCGCCGAAGCCTGGGTGGTGATGCACCCTGATACCCTGCAAATGATTATCGACGGCAGCCACCATAAAGGCGATGTGTTTGCCACGGCACGTATCGCCGGGATTCAGGCAGCGAAACGTACCTGGGAATTGATTCCGTTATGTCATCCGCTGATGCTGAGCAAAGTGGAAGTCAGCTTGCGCGCCGAACCCGAGCACAGCCGGGTGCGCGTGGAGTCACTCTGCCGCCTAACCGGAAAAACCGGCGTGGAGATGGAAGCGCTGACCGCGGCGTCGGTGGCGGCCTTAACTATCTACGATATGTGTAAAGCGGTACAAAAAGATATCACCATCGATAATCTGCGCCTGCTAAGTAAAAGCGGCGGCAAGTCCGGAGATTTTCAGGCGGTGACCCATGCTTAACGTGCTGTTTTTTGCCCAGGTGCGTGAGCTGGTGGGGACCGATCGTTTAAGCCTGAATGCCGACTACCCGGATGTCGAGAGCCTGCGCGCGGCGCTGGCAGAACAGGGCGATCGCTGGGCGCTGGCGCTGGAGTCCGGCAAACTGCTGGCCGCGGTTAACCAGACGCTGGTGTCAATGCAACACCCGCTTAATGCTGGCGATGAAGTCGCCTTTTTTCCACCGGTAACCGGAGGTTAGAATGGAGACCCGTATTCGCGTCGGCCATCAGCCATTTTCGATGGCTGAAGAGTATCAGTGGCTGGCTGCCTGTGATGAAGATGGCGCGGTGGTAACTTTTACCGGCAAGGTGCGTAATCATAATCTGGGGGATAATGTCTCCGCGCTGACGCTGGAATATTATCCGGGAATGACGGAAAAAGCGCTGGAAGAGATTGTTGCCGAGGCGCGTCAGCGCTGGCCGTTACAGCGCGTGACGCTGATTCATCGCGTTGGCGAACTGTTTCCCGGTGATGAAATTGTGATGGTGGGGGTAACCGGCGCGCACCGTGCAGCGGCGTTTGCCGCCGCCGAGTTTATGATGGATTACCTGAAAACCCGCGCACCGTTCTGGAAGCGCGAGGCGACAGCCGATGGCGATCGTTGGGTGGATGCGCGAGACAGCGATCGGCAAGCTGCAAGCCGTTGGAATTCATCAGCCGGGTAGCGCTGCCTGCTCTGTAAGGATAAGATTAGCCGGCTGTCACTAAAAAGGTGGCGCCGAAGTTACTCAAGGTTAAAAGGATTTTTTATGTGGGTTTTACTGGCTGGCTCGTTACTTACCGCTGGATTTAACCGCAGCGTTGGCATACTGATGCTGGTGCTGTCCATTCTCTGGGCCGCCTCTATCGGGGTGGTCGAGCCATTGGGCCTGTGGGGAATGGTGTGCGTGGCGATCATTGCATTGCTGCTCAGGCGTTACCGCCATATCCAGGCGATTGCTATCAGCGCTGAACTGCTTTTACTGTTTATTGCCCTGAATTTACTCAGCCATTTTTTCCCCGGATTCAACAATCCTAAACTGCTGGATAATGTGCGGGTTGGCGCGCTGAGTGCGCCATTTTCGATGTATTACAACTTCGATAAAGCATTGATTCCTTTTGTCCTGTTGGCTGCTCTGCCGACGCTTTATTGCTGTAAGCCACTGCGCCGCACCCGGCCCCGTAACTGGCTGCTGCTGATCGCATCGGTGCCATTGCTGCTGCTGCTGGCTACCGCCGTCGGAGGCCTGAAGCTGGAGCTGCATTATCCGACATGGTTCTGGCAGTTTGCGCTGGCCAATCTGTTTTTTGTCAGCCTCGCCGAAGAAGCACTGTTTCGCGGTTATTTGCAGCGCCGTCTAAGCCAGCTTATTGGTCCGGTCTATGGCTTACTGGTCAGTGCGCTGCTGTTTGGCATCAGTCACCTGGCGGGCGGCATGTTGCTGGTGGCGTTTGCTTCGCTGGCCGGGGTGATTTTCGGGCTGGCGTGGATGTGGAGCGGCAGTCTGTGGGTCGCAGTGCTGTTTCACTTCGCACTCAATTTGCTGAATTTGCTGTTTTTCACTTATCCGATGTACCAACCCGCCTGATCCGCGGAAAATGGTCTAATCTGATGGATTCGCTGCGGCAGCCTGGTTAAGGTGCCTGCCGCAGATAAAAATCATAAGGATCGGCATGTTATCCCCAGTTCGCCCGCGCGGCATTTTGCTGTCAGTCTTATTAGTGCTGGCAGGATGTAGTAGTAAAAAAACCATTGAAGCTCCCGCCAAAAGCCCGGCGGAAGTCAAAGCGCAAATAACCCGGTTAATGCCGACGAAAGTCAGTAACAAATCGGCGTGGGCGACGGATATCTATACCGCCCTGCGTACGCAGGAGATTGAGCCGAGCAAGGCCAATATTTGTGCCGTGATTGCCGTAACCGATCAGGAATCGACTTTTGATGCCAACTCGCCGGTGCCGGGGCTGCCCAAAATTGCCTGGGGTGAGATTGAACGTCGTGCCGCAAAAGTTCATGTGCCACTGTTTATGGTGCGCACCGCGCTAATGATCAAGTCGCCTGATGGCAAAAGCTACAGTGAACGCCTCGACAAGGTACGCAGTGAAAAGGAACTGAGCGCCATCTTTGACGACTTTATCGATATTGTACCGATGGGGCAGACGCTGTTTGGCGATCTTAACCCGGTTCATACCGGCGGACCGATGCAGGTCAGCATCGCTTTCGCTGAAGCCAACGCCAAAGGCTATCCGTATCCGATTGATGGCTCGATTCGCCGTGAAGTGTTCAGCCAGCGCGGAGGGATCTGGTTTGGTACCCGCCATCTGCTGGGTTATCCGGCAAACTACAGCCAGCCGCTGTATCGTTTTGCCGACTTTAACGCCGGCTGGTACGCCAGCCGAAATGCGGCGTTTCAGGCAGCGGTCACCCGCGCCAGCGGCATGAAGCTGGCGCTGGACGGCGATTTAATCCTGTACGGTTCTGACAAGCCCAGCTCGACTGAACTGGCGGTGCGTACGCTGGCCAGGCAGCTGGACATCAGCGATCGGGCGATTCGTCGCGCGCTGGAGAAAGGCGATACGCCGGAGTTTGAAAAAACCGACTTGTGGAAGGACCTGTTCACGCTGGCTGATAAGACGGCGGGTAAGCGTCTGCCGCGTGAGGTATTGCCGGGCATTAAACTGGAAAGCCCGAAAATCACCCGTAATCTGACCACTGCGTGGTTCGCCCAGCGGGTCGACAGTCGCTATCAGGCCTGTATGGCGCGTTAATAAATACTCAACGGCGGGAAATGAATCAAAAACTGCAACAATAGCAAATAGCAAAAATGGCCCAAATTGTGCCAAACTTTAGGTAGTGATTTCACTTTTACGCTAAGGAGCGCGTTATGGATCGATATCCACGTTCTAACGGTTCGATTGTTCAGCAGGCCGGAACCGGTCTGCAAACCTATATGGCCCAGGTTTATGGTTGGATGACCTGTGGCTTACTGTTAACCGCCTTTGTTGCCTGGTTTGCGGCGAACACGCCGTCGGTGATGCAACTGGTGTTTGCTAATCAGATTACCTTTTTTGGTCTGATCATCGTTCAGCTGGTACTGGTGTTTGTGCTGTCCGGTATGGTGCATAAGATGAGCGGGGCAGTGGCCACCGCGCTGTTTATGCTCTATTCAGCGCTGACCGGTTTAACCATGGCCAGTATTTTCCTGGTTTACACCTATTCATCGATTGCCAGCACCTTCTTTATTGCTGCCGGGATGTTTGGTGCCATGAGTTTCTGGGGCTACACCACCAAACGCGATCTTAGCGGCATGGGCAATATGCTGTTTATGGCGCTGATTGGTATCGTGCTGGCAACGCTGGTGAATTTCTGGCTTAAAAGCACCGCACTGATGTGGGCAGTAACTTATATCGGGGTGGTGGTGTTTGTGGGTCTGACCGCTTACGACACGCAGAAACTGAAAAATATTGGTGAAGGCATCAATGTCGACGATAAAGAAAATCTGCGTCGTTTCTCGATTATGGGCGCATTAACGCTCTATCTGGACTTTATCAACCTGTTCCTGATGCTGTTACGCATTTTCGGCAACCGCCGTTAATCGCAGCAATCTGTTTGTCATCTCCAGGGGAGCCGATAATTGCTCCCCTGGAGTCTTCCAGTATTAGCCGGTAACGGCCTTACATATTCTGCTCATTCTTCTTGCGCAAGCTATTGGCGCGGCCTTCCAGCCCTAAATAGAGCACCAGCGCCAGCAGCAGCGGGGCAATAAAATAGAGCACGCGATAGGCCAGCAGCGCAGCAATAATGCTGCCGTGGGAGGCATGCTGACCGCTTAACAGCGCAAGGAACACCGCTTCCAGCACGCCGATCCCGGCCGGGATATGCACGATGACCCCGGCGATACTGCTGATCAATAACACCCCCAGTACAATCGGATAATCCACCTGTTGCGCCAGCAGCAGCCAGATAATTGCGCCCATTACCATCCAGTTAGCGCTGGATACCACGAACTGAAACAGCGCCATACGCAGCGACGGCAGCGCCAGCTTCTGGCCTTTGATCGTCCAGCGACGGCGTTTTGAAAAAGTGCAGAGCGCAAGATACACCACCACCAACGCCAGCAGCGCCACGCCAATTATCCGCAGGGTTCCCTCGCCGATAAACCAGCCTTTGGGAATGGGCACCATGCCCCAGCTAAACACCACCCCGGCCAGCAAGATATAGCCCAGCCAGTTAGTGGCAATACTGAGTGAAAAGATGCGCGTAATGGTACTGCCGGACAGGCCAAGACGCGAATAGAGGCGGTAGCGCATCGCCACGCCGCCAACCCAGGTGCTGAGCGTCAGGTTAAAGGCATAACAGATAAATGACACCAGCATCACCTGGCGTTTGGCCAGCTTGTGGCCACAGTAAGCACGGCCGATCAGATCGTACAGGCCGTAGGTCAGATAGCTGACAATCACCAGCGCAACCGCCGCGAGGATCGCCGTTCGGTTGTAATTGATGATGACGTTATACACATCCTCCCAGTTAACCTTTTTCGCGTAAATCACCAGCAGCACAATCACGGCGGCAAAAAACAGCCAGGTGAGGATTTTTTTTGCCAGCTTCCACTTCGGATGCGCTTTTGACATTACGATTTCGCTCCCTGGTTATCGGTATCAATCCGGTCCTGGGTTTCCATTTCCGGCTGAACCGGTGGCTCGACCAGCGCCAGTTTAGGCGTATGGGCAGGTAACCAGCCGGCTATTGCCGGGAAATGACGCAGAAAATGGAACACAATGACGCTTTTGGCAAGATGCCACCCGTTGCGTTTCGGCAGCTGGCTCTCATCGACGCGCTGGCAGTCTTCGGCGATCAGCCGATCAAGATTATCGCGTAACTGCTGGTTAAATTGTCCATCGTGAATGATCAGATTGGCCTCAAGATTAAGCGACAGGCTGAGAGGATCGAGATTACTGGATCCGACGGTCGCCCATTGCCGATCTTTCACTGCAATTTTGCCGTGCAGCGGTCTGCGAATATATTCATAAATCTCTACTCCGGCATCGGCCAGATAGTTATACAACAGCTCTGCACCGACTTTAACAATCGGCATATCCGGCTCGCCCTGTACAATCAGTCTGATACGCACGCCTCGCTGCGCGGCATTGCGCATTTCACGCAGCAGGCGATAACCAGGGAAGAAGTAGGCGTTAGCGATAATCACATCCTCGCGGGCACTTTGCAGCATATCAATATAATTCTGCTCAATATCGTCGCGATGTTGGTCATTATCACGGAAGACAAACAGCGCCTGTGCATCGCCGGGAGTACGATTCTGCGCCGGACGGTGTGAACGGTGCCACCAGCGGCGAGTGGGCTGTTCGCTACCGATTTGCTGCTGCACATAGCGCGAGATATCTTCGACGATCGGCCCTTTGACCTCAACGGCATAATCCTGTTTAGCCTGCGGGCCGAAGCTGGTGATATGCTCGGCGGAAAAATTAATGCCGCCGACAAAAGCGATTTCGTCATCGGCCACCACGATTTTGCGGTGCAGGCGGCGGAACAGGTTGGTGCGCATTCCCAGCACCAGCGGTCGCGGATCGTAATAGATAAAACGCACGCCAGCCGAGGTCAGGCTTTGCACATAGTCGTCTGACAGGTCCGGTGAACCGTAACCATCGACCATCATTTCAATTTTGACTCCGCGCTGTGCGGCTTCCAGTAAAACACCGTGCAGCTGTTTGCCTACTTCATCCTCGAACAGAATGAAGGTCTCCAGCAGCAGACTGCGCTGAGCACGGCGGATAGCGCCGTACACGCGCGGGAAGAACTCCTCGCCATTTTCCAGCAACCGGATGCGGTTGCCCTCACGCCATTGCATTGTCATAGATGAATCTCCACGGCCAGCGGCGCGTGATCGGAGAGGTGGGACCAGGGTTTGCGCGGCAGCGCCTGCGGATGGCTGGCACTGGCGTTGCGTACATAAATGCGATCAAGGCGCAGCAGCGGAAAACCGGCGGGGAAGGTGCGCGCCGGTTTGCCGTTTTCACGGCTGAAAACTTCTTCCAGTGCGGCACAACGCTGCAAGCGCTGACTGGCGCGCTGCTGCCAGTCGTTAAAATCACCGGCCACCACCACCGGCGCATCAGCAGGTAGCGATTGCAGCATGTCGCACATCATATCCAGCTGCGCGCTACGGTGGGCTTCACGCAGGCCCAGATGCACGCAGACCACATGCAGGGTAACATCATGATTCGGCACCTGTAGCTTACAGTGCAGCATTCCGCGCTTCTCCGTGCCCTCGACCGAAATATCCAGATTTTGATACTCAACAATCGGGAAACGCGACAACACCGCGTTACCGTGATCGCCTTCCGGGTAGACCGCATTGCGGCCATAGGCGTAATCATCCCACATGGTATCGGCAAGAAATTCGTAATGAGGTGTGTCGGGCCAGTTTTCGACGCGTAACGGATGCGTTTCATGGGTGCCCATCACCTCCTGTAAGAAGACAATGTCTGCCGCCGTTGCCCGTACCGCATCGCGCAATTCTGGCAGGATAAAACGCCGGTTTGAGGCGCTGAAACCTTTATGGGTATTGATCGTCAGGACTTTAAATGAAAATCCTTGCGCATTTTGTGGCATACTGGGTGCGCTCTCCTTTTGGATTTGTTAAGGATAAAGTGTAGTCTTTGTCACAAAAGAGTGCCGATATGAGCGGTAATTTGCGGCATTATCCGAAAATTGCGTTAGTCTGAGGGAAGTGTCACCGACACCTGTCGGTAACAGCTTGGGCGACCTTAAATTGGGTCTGCCAGGAGAAAATGATGAAATGGTCGAACCGTATTCAGATTGTCACCGGACAAACCTGTGTACATATTTCACTGCATCTGTTGCTAATCGCCGCCCTGGTATGGGGCTGGAAGCATCAGTCGCTTATCCAGGTCAGCATGGTTTTACTGGCGATGTACAGCAGCGTATTTGTTGCAATGATGCTGACACAGCGCATCCCGCGCTGGCGTAATGTCGGAGATTTTCTCGAAGACGTTACCACGACTTACTACTTTGGTGCCGCGATGCTGGTGCTGTTCCTGCTGTCACGGGTGATTCATAACAACCTGTTGGTCGGCGGAATTGGCCTGCTGATGCTCGCAGGCCCGGCGGTGGTGTCGCTACTGGCGAAAGAGCCGGCGCGCACCGCACAAAAAAAGCGCAGCTGAAGGCTGTAAATAAGAAGAGGCTGAGCAATCAGCCTCTTTTTTTATCTGTTAATCCTGGCCGTTAGCGGAACCATTAGGGAGTTGGCGGCGGTGATGCTACAATCAGAAGCTTACGCACCGTAGTTTGTGCCCCCCTTTCAAACGTCAGGCTTGCCTGGCGTCAAGTTATCCCCCTGGAAACTGCACCGTTGAACACGGTCAGGGCGGACCCGGAGTTACTCTAATTTATGTCATTTGATTCCCTCGGCCTGAGTGCCGACATTTTGCGTGCTGTTGAAGAGCAGGGTTACCGTGAGCCAACGCCAATTCAGCGTCAGGCGATTCCGGTGGTTCTGGCAGGTCGTGACCTGATGGCCAGCGCACAAACCGGTACCGGCAAAACCGCTGGCTTTACTCTGCCGCTGTTACAGCTGTTAAGCAGCAGCGAGCCGCACGCCAAGGGCCGTCGCCCGGTGCGTGCGTTAATCCTGACGCCAACCCGTGAGCTGGCGGCGCAGGTCGGCGAAAACGTCCGCGATTACAGCAAGTATCTGAATATCCGCTCGCTGGTGGTGTTTGGCGGCGTGAGCATTAATCCGCAGATGCTGAAACTGCGCGGTGGCGTGGATGTGCTGGTGGCAACACCGGGCCGTCTGCTCGACCTCGAACATCAGAACGCGGTGGATCTGTCGAAAATTGAAGTGCTGGTGCTGGATGAAGCTGACCGCATGCTGGATATGGGCTTTATCCACGATATTCGTCGCGTGCTGGCGAAACTGCCTGCCAAACGTCAGAACCTGCTGTTCTCTGCCACCTTCTCTGATGAGATCAAGTCACTGGCGGAAAAACTGCTGACCAATCCTGAGCAGGTTGAAGTGGCGCGTCGTAACACCGCTTCTGAACAGGTGACCCAGCATGTGCACTTCGTTGATAAGAAGCGTAAGCGGGAGCTGTTATCTTTCCTGATTGGTCGCGATAACTGGCAGCAGGTGCTGGTGTTTACCCGCACCAAGCACGGCGCTAACCATCTGGCAGAGCAGCTGAATAAAGACGGCATCACCGCAGCGGCGATCCACGGTAATAAAAGCCAGGGCGCGCGTACGCGTGCACTGAGTGATTTTAAAGATGGCGGCATTCGCGTGCTGGTGGCAACCGACATTGCCGCGCGTGGCCTCGATATCGAAGAGCTGCCGCACGTGGTCAACTATGAGTTGCCTAACGTACCGGAAGATTACGTTCACCGTATCGGTCGTACCGGGCGTGCGGCGGCTACCGGTGAAGCGCTGTCGCTGGTGTGCGTGGACGAGCATAAACTGCTGCGTGATATCGAACGCGTACTGAAACGTGAAATTCCACGTATCGCCATCGACGGTTACGAGCCGGACCCAAGCATCAAAGCTGAGCCGATCCAGAACGGTCGCGGCAGCGGCGGCGGTGGTCGTGGTGGCAATGGCGGCGGCGGTCGTGGCCGTGGCGCAGGTCAGGGCCAGGGGCATCGCGGTCAGAGCAGCGGTGAACGTGGTCAGGGCGCGAATCGTAGTCAGGGCAGCGGCGAACGCAGCCAGGGCAATGGTCAGCGTCGTCAGGGTGCAGGTGCCTCATCTGCCGGTCGCGGTGGCAAAGCGGAAGGCGGCAGCAATGGCGCGCCGCGCAGCAATGTGACTCGTCAGCGTCGTTCGAACCCGTCCAACAACGGTTAATCGACAGTAAAGGGCCAGCGATGCTGGCCCTCTCTTCATCTGCGGCAGCGATTGCCGTCTCCAGACTTTCACATCCCGACGAAAACTCGTAAACTTGCGCGTCAATTTTTGTGAGTGTACAAACATGCGGGTTTTACTGGCTCCAATGGAAGGCGTTCTCGACTCTCTGGTTCGTGAGCTGCTGAGCGAAGTGAATGATTACGATCTTTGCATCACCGAGTTTTTGCGCGTGGTCGATCAGCTGTTGCCAGAAAAATCATTTTACCGCCTCTGCCCGGAGCTGCATTACGCCAGCCGGACGCCGTCAGGTACCCGTGTGCGCGTGCAGTTACTCGGTCAGCATCCGCAGTGGCTGGCGGAAAACGCGGCGCGTGCGGTGGCGCTCGGTTCATGGGGCGTGGATCTCAACTGTGGTTGCCCGTCAAAACTGGTCAATGGCAGCGGCGGGGGGGCCACACTGCTGAAAGATCCCGAACTGATTTATCGTGCTGCTAAAGCGATGCGTGCAGCGGTACCGGGCGATCTGCCGGTAACGGTAAAGGTGCGCCTTGGCTGGGATTCCGGCGATCGGCAGTTTGAAATCGCCGATGCGGTGCAGCAGGCCGGTGCGACCGAGCTGGCGGTACATGGCCGCACCAAAGAGGATGGCTATAAAGCGGAACGCATCAACTGGCAGGCGATAGGCGATATCCGTCAGCGTTTAAGCATCCCGGTGATCGCCAATGGTGAAATCTGGGACTGGCAAAGCGCGCAGGATTGCCTCGCGACCACCGGTTGCGATGCGGTAATGATTGGCCGCGGTGCGCTGAATGTGCCGAATCTCAGCCGGGTAATTAAATTTAATCAGCCACGTATGCCGTGGCCCGAAGTGGTACAGCTGTTGCAGAAATATACCCGGCTGGAGAAGCAGGGCGACACCGGACTGTATCATGTGGCGCGCATCAAACAGTGGCTGGGCTATCTGCGTAAGGAATATGCGGAGGCGACCGATCTGTTCAGTGAAATTCGTGCGTTAAAAACCTCAGCTGAGATTGCCACAATCATTTCGCAACAATCTTAGCAAGATCTGTTAACCATTGATGGGTATCATATAATTTCTGTCATCACTGGCTAAAACGGCTTTTACCATGTCATCAGCAGCAGCGCTCAGTAACTTTCAGCTCAATAAACGTATTATCTCGGTGATTATTTTCACTTTCTTTTGCTATCTGTCAGTGGGCTTGCCGCTGGCGGTATTGCCGGGATTTGTCCATAACCAGCTGGGTTACAGCTCCTTTCTGGCCGGTTTAATCATCAGTATTCAATATTTTGCCACTCTAATCAGTCGCCCACAGTCGGGACGTCTGGCTGATATTCTTGGGCCGAAACGTGTCGTAATGCTGGGGCTGGTATGCTGTGGTATGAGTGGCGTATTGTCGATTGCCGCGGTGCTGGCGCAAACGCTGCCCTGGCTGAGTCTGCTGCTGCTGGCAATCGGGCGGGTATTCCTCGGCGTTGGCGAGAGTTTTACCAGCACCGGTTCTACCCTGTGGGGCATCAATGTGGTCGGCACGCTACAAACCGCGCGCGTAATTTCGTGGAACGGCGTGGCAACCTATCTGGCGATGGCAATCGGTGCGCCGCTGGGGGTGATGCTGAATCAGCTGTTTGGCATCGCCGGTTTTGCCTCACTGATTATCCTGATGGCGGTAGTAGGATTCTGGATGGCCAGCAAAAAACCGGCGATTAAGGTGACGGTGGCCAACCGCATTCCGTTTCATCAGGTTTTTTCCCGCGTCTGGCTGTACGGTCTCGGTCTGGGGCTGGGCACCATCGGCTTTGGCGTGATCGCCACCTTTATTACCCTCTATTTCGCCAGCCGTGACTGGAACGGCGCGGCTTTCGCCCTGACGTTGTTCAGCCTCGGTTTTATTGCCATGCGGCTGGTGTTCAGCAATATGATTACCCGCTTTGGCGGTCTGAAAGTGTCGCTGGTGTCATTTCTGATTGAGTGTGTCGGCTTGCTGATTATCTGGCAGGCGGCGACGCCGTGGCTGGTGGATGTCGGCGCGTTTATGACCGGTGCGGGCTTCTCGCTGGTGTTCCCGGCATTGGGCGTGGAAGCGGTGAAGCAGGTGCAGCCGCAAAACCAGGGCAGCGCGCTGGGGACCTATTCTGCGTTCCTCGATCTCGGGCTGGGTCTGACCGGGCCGGTCGCCGGCATTCTGATTGGTCACTGGGGGATGCAGTCGATTTATCTGGCAGCGGCAGGGGTGGTGCTGACGGCAGTGCTGATTACGCTGCGGCTGTTAAGCTTGCCGCCAGGAAACCCGGCCGGGTAAATTTTGCTGTCGAATCAGGCTGAGTGGTGAGACTTTACAATAAAAAACGGGCCGCGAGCGGCCCGTTTTAATGTCAACCTGCAACCGTTACAGCGAGGTATCGCTGGCAACCGGTGCGTCGGTTTGAAGAGTATCCTGATTAGTAATCGGTGCTGCGCCATCAGTCGGCTCGGTTGCACCCTCAGTCGACTCAACTGCGCCGGCACTCTGCGGCGTCGCTGGCGTCATCGCCTGCTCCTGCGGCAGGGCGTTATCCGATTCCGGAATAACTACCGGTGCAGATTCACCGTTTTCTGACAGGCCGTTCACTTTGGTCGGCATACCGCTGCGTGCTTTCAGCGCAGTGTCCATTGCTGCCTGATTCACTGACGCATCAACCACCACTTTACTGACGGCTGGGGTGATGGTGATTGGCACCGGCTCACGTGAATTAAACTGCTCTTCGGTAGTGGAGAGCGGATTGTGAATTTCCACGTAGCGTGAACCGTCTGGCTCGATGCTGGCTTTCACCGGCTGGTTAATAAACTGAACGCGGGTGCCAACCGGCACATTGTCGAACAGCCATTTAATGTCGTCAGCACGCAGACGTACGCAACCGTGGCTGACACGCAGGCCAATACCGAAGTTGGCATTGGTGCCGTGAATGGCATACAGGCGGCCGATATACAGCGCGTACAGACCCATCGGGTTGTCCGGACCCGCCGGGAAGACATCCAGCAGTTTTTCACCGCGAGCGGCGTACTCTTCATGCATCTTCTTGGTTGGTGTCCAGGTCGGGCCATCTTTCTTACGTTGAACGCTGGTGACCCAGTCCATCGGCGTATCTTTGCCTAACTCACCGATACCGATTGGCAGCACCACCACGGTGTTGGTGCCTTTCGGATAGTAGTAAAGACGCATTTCAGCGCTGTTGATGATAATGCCTTCGCGTGGTGCGTCCGGCAGAATCAACTGCTGAGGGATGATCAGTTTACTGCCTGCCTGTGGCAGATAAACATCCACACCAGGGTTAGCTTCAAGCAGGTTGCTGAGGCCCATCTGGAACTGTGCAGCAAAGGCCTCCAGCGGCAACTTGCTGTCTTGAGGAACGGTAATTTCCAGGTTTTCACCGATCAACCGGCTATTTTTTTCCGGAAGTGGATAAACCACAGCAAAAGCAGAGTGGCTGAATGCCGCAAATGCCAGTGCCAGTGTGACGATCGCGCGAATGGTCTTTTTCATAGTTCTTCAGGTGTTAGCGCCTATAAGGCTGTTAATAGTCGACCCAACTTCCGGTCTGTGACCGGGTGCACATTATATGTGCATAATGCCTCCGGAAGGAATCAGGAATTTTCGTCGTTGAACTAACTTTACGTAAAATTGTCGCTCCGGACGCCAGCTTTAACTGGCGGATCGTGTTTTTTTGCATCAGGGCTGCCAGAGTGGCACTTCACCACTCAGTTTCCGGTTAAGAAAGAATGCGGCGCTGATAAGTGCCAGATGACTGAGTGCCTGCGGCGTATTGCCCAGTGGGTAGCCGCGTGCGTCAAACTCTTCCGCATACAGGCCGAGTGGATTGGCATAACTTAGCAGCTTTTCAAACTCAAAGTGCGCTTCATCTACCCGACCGGCACGCGCCAGACACTCAACGTACCAGAATGAGCAGGCAACAAATGCCCCTTCCTCACCTTCCAGACCGTCGGCAGGGGTTTCTTCAACGTTGTAGCGGCGCACTAAGCCATCGCTGACCAGATTCTGTTTAATGGCATCCAGCGTTGCCAGCCATTCCGGATCGGTCGCACCGACAAAACGCACCAGTGGCATCAGCAGCATCGAGGCATCCAGCGCATCACCGTGGCGGGTGGCGGTGAAGTGGCCGAGTTCATCACTCCAGAAATTGTTCCAGATATCGGCGCGAATCTCTGCGCGTACCCGGTCCCAGCGTTCATAAGGCATCGACAGCGAGCGTTTCATTCCCAGCCGCAGCGCACGGTCGAGCGCCACCCAACACATCAGGCGCGAGTGCAGAAAATGCTGCGGTTCGCCGCGCATTTCCCAGATACCGGCATCGGGCTGGTTCCAGTTTTCACAGACGTGATCGATCATCCGGCAGACATTTTCCCAGCCGCGATGCGAAATCGCCTCGCCATATTTATTCGCCAGGTAGATGGCATCCATCAGCTCGCCATAAATATCCAGCTGGGTTTGCCGCCAGGCATCATTACCGATGCGAACCGGCGCGGAGCCAGCGTAGCCGGAGAGATTCAGCAGCTCGAGCTCATGCAGTTCAGTGCCGCTGTCCAGCCGGTACATGATCTGCAATTTCTCTTCTTCATCATGGCTGTTTTCAACACAGCGACCAACCCATTGGGTAAAGTCTTTCGCTTCCGAGACATAGCCCAGCCGCATCAGCGCGTACATACTGAAGGAGGCGTCACGAATCCATGAGGCGCGATAATCCCAGTTGCGTTCGCCACCCAGCTCTTCCGGCAGGCCAAACGTGGCGGCGGCGGCAATTGAGCCATGTTGCCATGAAGTCAGTAGCTTAAGCACCAGCGCTGAACGGTTGACCATCTCTTGCCAGCGCCCGTGATAATTACTTTTAGCCGACCAGTTGCGCCAGAAATCAGAGGTTTCCTGAAAGCAGTAGTCGGTTTCCAGATTGTTGAGATGATCGTCTTCGGCGCAACCAAACATAAATTCGGCGTGTTCACCGTCTTTCAGCGTAAAACTGGCGACGGCGGCGGCACCCTCGACGGTTAACGGCTGGGTTCCTGCCAGACTCATCGTCGGCTGTCCGGCGGCAGAAAACTCAACTAAACCCGCTTTCAGACTGGCTTGCGTATTGGCGCGGGCATAATCATGCACCGGCGCGCAGCGCAGTTGAAAGCGAGCTTCTCCACGAACCATTTTTACCCGGCGAACAATGCGCGGCTGTTTATCCTGCTGCTGACAAAGCGGCATATAGTCGGTGATTTCCGCCACGCCCTCTTTTGCCAGCCAGCGGGTTTGCAGAATGTTGGTATCAGGCAGATAGAGTTGCTGGCGGCGCGCGTCGGTCCACTCCGGGGCAATACTGAATAATCCGGACTCATCGCTGTCGAGCAGGGCGGTGAAGACGGATGGGCTGTCGAGATTAGGCCAGCAGAAGTAATCAATGGTGCCATCATTGGCAATCAGCGCGCAGGTTCTCAGGTCGCCAATCACTCCGTGATCGCCAATTTCTCGCTTAACTTGTTTCATAAGGCTCCCGTTAAATAGCGTTATTTCCAGTTGTCACTATAGTCAACGAATGGCGTGACTGACGGCAGGAAGCTTAACGAAGTGTAAATTAAGCTGAAGATATCTATAGCAAAATGCTGCTTTTACCCCAGCGTCTATACTTGCTGGTCAGCCATAACTGAGTTCAGGAGGAAAGCATGAGTAAGCCAACGAACAAAGTGGCGATCGTCACCGCATCGGATTCCGGAATTGGTCAGGCATCGGCAATTATGCTGGCGCAGCAGGGATTTGATATTGGTATTACCTGGCGCTCAGACAGTGAAGGCGCAGAGCAGACGGCGCAGCAGGTGCGCGACCTCGGCAAGAAAGCCGAAATCGAACAGCTCGACCTTGCCGATCCTCAGCAGGGTGGTAAGTCGCTGGAGCAGCTGATTGCCCGGATGGGGCGCATTGATGTGCTGGTCAACAATGCCGGGGTCAATATCAAAGCTGATTTTCTTGAAACCACTTTTGAAGACTGGCGCAAAGTGTTTAGCGTAAATGTTGACGGAGCCTTTGTCTGCGCGCAAATTGCTGCGCGACATATGGTTAAGCAGGGCGAAGGGGGACGTATAATTAATATTACCTCGGTGCATGAGCATACGCCGTTGCCAGGCTCAGTTGCCTACAGTGCCAGTAAGCACGCGCTGGGAGGCCTGACCCAGTCGATGGCACTCAGTCTGTTACCGCATAAAATTTTGGTCAATGCGGTCGCCCCGGGAGCAATAGCCACGCCGATGAACCAGATGAACAGTGGTGATGCGCATCAGATCCCGATGCCAGAAATTCCCGCCGGGCGCCCCGGTGATTCGCGTGAGATCGCCAGTATGGTCGCCTGGCTCTGTTCGCAATGGTCGAGCTACACCACCGGCCAGTCATTTATTATTGATGGTGGTTTTAGCCTGGCGAATCCGCAGTTTTTTATGCAACGTCAGTGACGATTATACGGGCGACGATGGCGTCGCCCGTAAAGAAAGCTACTGCTGTCGATTATCTGACCAGCGGCGAAACGCCACGCGGGCACCCCAGACCAGCGCGATTGCCGCCCCCAGCCACAGCAGATGCTTCAGGTGCTGATCGAGCTGGTGCAACCACGGAGCAATCACTCGTCCGCCAACGTAGCCCAGCGAAACAAAGATCAGCGCCCACAGCAGTGCGCCAATCACGTTCAGCAGCAGGAATTTGGCGGGTGACAGTCGGCTGGCTCCAATAATTACCGGGCCGATTAGCCGGAAGCCGTACATAAAGCGCACGCCAATCACAAATAGCGACGGCCGACGACGAATCATCTTATTGGCTTTAACAATCTTATCCTGATGTTTTTTAAACCGGCCGAGAATCGTCGTGCCGTAATAGCGACCAACAAAAAACAGCACTTGATCGCCAATGATGCCACCCAGCGCGGCAATCAGTACCACCCAACCATAATGTAGCAAGCCTTCATGTGCCGCCACGCCGCCTAATAAAGTAAAGGTTTCACCTTCTGCAAGGCACCCTATCAACAGCGCCCAGTAACCGTATTGTGAAATCAGTCCATTTACATCGATATGCAAAACTCACCTTCCTGTCAGTGCGCGTGAACCGCTAATTTTATACCCGGATTGCCATGACTTCAGGTAAAAGCGCTAAATTCCGCACTTTTCATCTCTCGCTTGATTATCGCTGATGAAAAAGTACGCAAATAAACCGCCGGAAATGCCAGCGACATTTATACTTAGCTTAAGTCCACCGATCGCAGGTGAACGTTGGCGGTTAGTCGTATCAGAGGAGTGATTTTATGAATCATGTCTGGGGACTTCTGGCGCATCCCAATCAGGAAATGCGCGAAATCAAGCAAGAGGACGAGAGCGTTTCCCATCACTACACTCATCATGTACTGGTGATGGCGGCGATCCCGGTAATTAGCGCGTTTATCGGCACCACCCAACTGGGGTGGAATCTGGGTGCAGGACGCACTATTCAACTGTCTCTGATCACCGGTATTGCGTTAGCGGTAATGTTTTATGTGCTCATCCTCGGTGGCGTGGCGGTGATGGGGCGGGTCATTCACTGGATGGCGCGTGACTATCCGCAGCGACCCAGCCTGCAACGCTGTACGGTTTTTGCCGGTTATGTTGCCACACCGCTGTTTTTGAGCGGGCTGGTGGCGCTCTATCCGCTGGTATGGCTGTGCCTGTTTGTCGGTGCGCTGGCGCTGGTTTATACCGGTTATCTGTTATACGTCGGCATTCCGCTGTTCCTGAATATTGACCGTGAAGAGAGCCTGCGTTTTTCCGGTTCGACACTGGCCATCGGCATCCTGGTGTTTGAAGTATTACTGGCACTGACGGTAATGATTTGGGGCTACGGATATCTGATGTTTTAATCCACAGTGCCGCTGTGACTCAGCGGCACTTTGTTTACGACCGGAAACGAATCTCCAGTAGGAATTTACTTAAGTGCCGGAGTATGATGCAGCTGCCAGCCCCCGCGTGGCCTCACTTTTCGCGGATGGCGGCCTGTGTATTGCACAGCTAAACATCAACCCGTTTAAGTTTTGACACGATGCCTGCAAAAATCCGTTATTCGCTTTTGAGTTTAGCCATTCTTTTTTCTGGTCAGGGCATGTTCAGCCAGGCCGTCGCCAGCCAAAATATCACCAAAGTGGCCGCGTCTGCGCAGCCAGAAATCGCCTCCGGCAGCGCGATGGTAATCGATCTAAATACCAATAAAGTGATCTTCGCCAGCCATCCTGATCGGGTGCGGCCGATTGCTTCCATCACCAAAGTGATGACCGCGATGGTGGTGCTGGATGCACATCTGCCGCTGGACGAAATGTTAAAGGTTGATATCAGCCACACGCCGGAAATGCGTGGCGTCTATTCCCGGGTACGTCTTAACAGTGAGATCAGCCGTAAAAATATGCTGTTACTGGCGCTGATGTCATCGGAAAACCGTGCGGCGGCCAGCCTCGCGCATCACTATCCGGGCGGCTATAATGCGTTTATCCGCGCGATGAATGCCAAAGCGCGCGCGCTCGGCATGAGTAACACCCGTTACGTCGAGCCGACCGGCTTGTCGATTAATAATGTCTCCACCGCGCGCGATCTGACTAAACTGCTGATTGCCTCTAAAAAGTACCCACTGATTGGTCAGTTGAGTACTACCCATGAAGATATGGCGAACTTCAGCAGCCCGAATTACACCCTGCCTTTCCGCAATACCAATCATCTGGTTTACAAACCTGACTGGAACATTCAGCTGACTAAAACCGGTTTTACTAATGAGGCCGGACACTGCCTGGTCATGCGGACTACGATTAATCAGCGCCCGGTGGCGCTGGTGGTGCTGGATGCTTTTGGTAAATATACCCATTTTGCCGATGCAAATCGTCTGCGTAGCTGGATTGAAACCGGTAAGGCCGCGCCGGTTCCGGCGGCTGCTCTGAGCTATAAAAAACAGAAAGCCGCGCAGGTCGCCAGCAACAGCACGGTTGAATAGGCAGTTTTCCCGCCTTCCTCTGTCACCTGGGAGGGCGGTTCAACGCGCTAATTGCGCACCGATCGTCACTTTTGTCAGCAGACAAGCGCAGCGCATTACTGTTACTTATTAACTATAAGTTATCTAATACTTAACCATTTATCCTATAGTTAAGGGTGTTGTAACAGCATAAACTAATTTGCTGTCGTGCTGCGGCCTGCTGCCGCGCCAGTCATTGATAACCGCATGGGTCGCTCTCGCTATGTCAACGTTGTTCACTTTTATACGTGTGTGTTTACTGGCGTTTATCACGCTGACACCAGCATTAAGTATGGCAGCGGATGCTATTTCGCCGCCTGTCGCTAATAGCGATGAAGCGCCGAAGGTTAATGCCTCGGCTGAACTGCAGAAAATGCAGAAAATACTCGATAAAATTAAAGGGCAGGTTTCCGGCGACAATAATAACGACGGCAAACTCGGGCAGCTTAATGATATGGCGCTGGAGCTTTCCAGCAGCGCCGATACTCTGGTTCAGGCACTGATTCCACAACGGGCGCAGCTGGTTGCGCAACTGGCGGTGCTTGGCCCGGCTCCGACGGCAGAGAGCGGTGTTAAAGAGACGCCGGAGATGACGCGTCAGCGTAAATCGCTGGAGAGCCAGAAAAGTAAACTGGACGATCAGATCAAGCAGGCTGAAGCGCTTAAAAACAACACGCTGAATCTGTCATCGCAAATTATCAGCCTGCGCCGTGATGCGATGAAAACCCAGCTGGCGCTGAATTCCGGCAGTATTTTTGGCACGCGTTTTTGGGCGCCGTTATTTGGTACGGATAATTCCGACGGCCAGAAAATCAGTAGCTTCGCCGACGAGTTAGCGGCAACTGCTGCACTTTCGTGGGAACCCGAGTGGCGTTTCGGCACCATCGCCTGGATTCTTGCGGCGTTGCTGGTAGCGACGCTGGGGCGACGTTATTGCGAAGAGTTTTTTGCCTGGATAAGCATTCATAAAATGCCGGAAGGGCGTCTGCGCCGCAGCTTCCTCGCCACGACTACCGCACTGACTACGCTGGTGGCGGTGTTGCTGGCATTTAACTTTATCGATCAGGCCTTTACCCGCCGGGCAGAAGTTACCCAGGATGTGCAGGACTTCGTGGATAAGCTGGTACAGCTCAGCGTGTTCTGTGGCCTGATTGCCGGCCTGGGGCGGGCATACCTCTCTACCCGCCGTCCGTCATGGCGACTGCCTGCTATCTCGAATGAGGTGGCTACCGCGCTGAAACCTTTCCCGCCGCTTACCGCCTCACTGGTGTTTATCTTCCAGACGGTGGAGTCATTTAACAGCAGCGCCGGAACCAGCATCGGTACCACGATCTGGGCCAATGGCTTAACCGCACTGCTGGTCGGCGCAACGGCACTATCGATCAGTTTCCGCACCAGCCGGGCGCGTCGCAAAATGCTGCATGCAGGTCTGCAACCTGAAGTGCGTTCCACACTGGTTGGCCTGATTCAGCTGGCGATTACTCTGACCGGGTTAGCAATACTCGCCTCGCTGGTGATTGGTTACGTCACCCTGAGCCGCTTTCTCAGTTATGAGCTGATCTGGATTGGCATTGTGCTGGGCTCTTTCTGGATGCTCAGCCAGTTAGTTCAGGATAGCTGCGAAAGCCTGTTGTCGACCAATAATACCACCGGTAAACGCTTGCAGACCTCGCTGAATATTGAGGAGCGCCATCTGTCGCAGGCGGCAGCACTGCTGTCGGCCATCGGTAAAACCGCCCTGGTGCTGTTTGCCGCCGTCGCCATACTGAACGGCACGCTCGGCACCTCAACGCCGATTGAGTTGCTGCAAAAAGCGATCGAATTCTGGGGTGGTAAAGGGCTGGAATCGCTGAATATTGTGCCCGCGCATCTGGTGAATGCTTTTCTCTGCCTGGTGGTCGGCATTTATGTACTGCGTTCGGTAAAACGCTGGCTGGATAAAGACTTTCTGCCCAAAACCACCATGGACACCGGCATGCGCGTGTCGCTGGTGACGCTGTTCAGCAATGTTGGCTACGTGCTGATTATTTTGCTGACGCTCTCAACCATCGGTTTGCAGTGGAACAAACTGGCGTGGATAGTCAGTGCATTATCAGTCGGTATTGGTTTTGGCTTGCAGGAGATCGTTAAAAACTTTATTTCCGGCTTAATTTTGTTGACCGAACGTCCGGTTAAAGTTGGTGACCTGGTCAGCATTAGCGGCATTGAGGGCGATATTCGTCGCATTAATGTGCGCGCCACTGAAATTCAGCTCGGTGATAAATCGACGGTAATTGTGCCTAACTCACAGTTTATCTCGCAAAACGTGCGTAATGCTACGATGGGCAACGCGCAAGGGGTGGCGACCATTACGCTGACGTTCCCGCTGGATATTGATCCGGTGCTGGTGCGTCAGCTGCTGTTGGACGTGTATAACGATAACGAGCGTATTCTTGATACGCCGGAGCCGTCGGTGTCATTTAAAGACTTAACGCCAGGTGGCATTGTACTGAGCGTTACCGGCAACGTCGCCAGCCCACGTCAGGTGAGTGGGGCGAAAAGTGATTTGCTGTTCGATATTCTTACTCGCTTACGTAAAGAGGGCGTGGTGCTGTCATCGCCACAAACCATGGTGATTGAACGTAAGAACGGCAATATGGTGCTGAAAGAGGCGGAGTAGGCAATTGTAAGGGAGCCGTTTTCGGCTCCCGTGGTGATGATCAAACTAAAGCGTTCAGCTATCTTTCTGCACATCCTTGCCGCAGTCGCATGCTCCCCAGTGTTTTATTTTGCTGGTTTTACCAATCCCGGGATTAAAACTGTTGGTAGGATCCAGCTGCTGATAAAACGCTTTCAGCTGTGGTTTCGCCTGATACAGATGACCGACGTTATGCTCTGCCGGATATTCCGCACCGCGTGCGGCGAGGATCGCCAACATTTTTTCTTTCAGCGCATGCGCATCAACGCCTTTCCTGACGATGTAATCCTGATGAAATACGTGGCACATAAAGTGGCCGTAATACAGTCGATGTACCAGTGCATCATCAAACTCTGGCGGCAACTGCTCAAACCAGTCACGGTCGTTGCGGCGCAAGGCAATATCCAGCGCCAGAATGTCTTCCACTTCATTATGATGCACCGCGTGATAACGCACCGCCGCGCCTGCCGCTGCGAAGCGATGTAAAAAGGCCTTCGCCCCTTCCTGCGCATCGCATTCAAAAAAGTCGCCTTCAGCCTGCTGGAAAACCTGTTTTAGATAATCACGTGCCTCTGCTACCCCTTCACCGGACATTTTCAGCATCAGATGGTGCTCAAAGCGATCACGATACTGCTTCAGCCGTTTCGGCAGGTGGGAAGGCAGCCATGAGCTGACTTTTTGCAACAGGCGATCGCTGGCATTTGGCTTGAGGAAGCTCAGGCGATTCAGCAGCGCATCGGCGCGGCCTTTAAGGGTGAAAAACAGCGGCATCTTATCGGTGCCGAGCTTATCGATCATCACAAAGGTATCTTTACCGTACACTTCGGCGATATCGAAAATATCCCGATGCATATATTCACCGGCGACCGGCAGATTTTTGAAGTTAGCCAGCATATGACGACGCAGATCATCCAGTACCGCAGTGTGATTAGTGCCGATATAAAATACCTGCTGCGCGCTTTCGGCAGCAAAGGTATCAAGCCGCACGGCAAATACCGCCAGCTTACCGGCGCAGCCGGAGGCTTCAAACAGGCGACGCTCATCGGCGTTAAAACGGGAAGGGGTATCGGCTTCGACGTCACGTACCCGTTCAGCATAATCACTGTCGGACGCGTGGCGATGGTCATTTAACACATCACTGGCACGCCAGTTTTCATCATCGAGTTTGCCGAGAATCTGCTCCGGTGAGCTGCCAAGATTGATCCCCAGATGATTGACCAGCTGTAACTGACCTTTTTCGTTGATACGGGCATACAGCGCCATCTCGGTATAGGCCGGACCGCGTTTTACCAGCGATCCGCCGGAATTATTACAGATGCCGCCCATAACCGACGCGCCGATGCAGGAGGAACCAATGACCGAATGGGGTTCTCGTCCCAAAGGTTTCAGCACTTTTTCCAGCTGATAAAGCGTGCTGCCAGGAAACGCCAGTACCTGTTTGCCGCCATCAATTAACTGGATCTTATCCATGCGTAAGGTGCTGATAATCACGATATCACGCTGATAATCGTTGCCCTGCGGCGTTGAACCTTCCGTCAGGCCGGTGTTGGCTGCCTGCATCAGAATAATTTTATCGGCGTCAACGGCGGCTTTCAGTACCTGCCATAACGCTGACAGGCTGCCGGGAAAAATAACCGCCAGCGCATCGCCCTCGCCGGAGCGGAAGCCTTTGCGGTAGCGTTCGGTTTTACGTGGATCGGTAAGTAGGTGCTGATGACCGACGATACGGGCAAATTCGGCGAGCAGAGATTTATTGGCTGATTTTTCTGAGGTGTGCATATCCATTGTCCTTTTTTGTGTCACGCCAATACTGTAGCGCAACCCGCATTATCACGGTGGTGAAATTCACACCACCGCGATAATACTCAGCTATCAGGACGTTGCGTCGGCAATACGCCAGTGGACGGCGCTGACGCTTTTTTCCAGACTGATACGGCAAACAATATTTTCCAGTTCGCGCTGTGCATGGGGGAATCCGAAGATATCGGCGCAAACTTCCAGCTGGCCTGGACGATCAATATCGGCGCTGCACAATGATTGCAGACGTAATGCCACCCCGTTCAGCGCCTGCAGAATCAGCGTACGGACCAGAATTTCATCTTCGGCGCCGCAGGTTATCTGGATACGATAGCACTGCTCGGTATCCACTTCTGGCGCTTTTGGTTGCAGATTAATACGCTGTGCGGCTTCGCGCAGCAGGATATTGGCGCAGAGTAACACCAGCGTGGCGGCGGTGGCGTTGGCAAATTGACCCAGGCCGCAGAGCACGCCCACTGCCGCAGAACACCACAGAGTCGCAGCGGTGTTCAGGCCGCTGATATTCAAACCCTGGCGCATAATCACGCCAGCACCTAAAAAACCAATGCCGGAAACCACTTGCGCCGCAATTCGTCCCGGACTGTCCGGTGAAGTGCTGGCAGAACTTAAAATAAAAATTGCCGCCCCGGTGGCGACCAGCGCATTGGTGCGCAGGCCTGCCATCCGTTGACGCCACTGGCGCTCAGCGCCTATCACTGCGCCGAGCAAAACTGCCAGCGCCAGATGCACGATAAATGGGGACCATGCCATGATAATTACTCACTTTTTGCGCGCCATCACGGCGGGCAGGGGAAACTGTTATGCGTAAAACGCATCTGAAAGAGCTGAATAATCAGCGAGTTTTCAGCAGCTACGCCCCGGAGGAAACAGGCTATGGCTGGGCACATTCAGAGCTGAGCTAATCAACGATAAGATAAAACGCATAATGCACCTTTATTCAGGGCAAATCCTGCCCGGAAATATGCGGATAAAAACGGGATGCATCAGCGATAACGCTGGAGTGATGACACTACCCGCCGTGATGTACGGCAAGTAACGTATCGGGGATAGGTTATTTTGCCGTGGAGGTTAATCGACTACTTTGACTGTCCAATGGGGTTCTCCAGGAAAATTTTGCCGGACTATAAGCGGCCTTAGCTCACCTGTAAAGGAAGAAATCGCTGTGGTTTAATCGCGGTTAAGCTATCGCAAAAAAAACATTCTGCCGCTAGCATTGAGTGAACCGTGATTTTTTTGCTGGTTTTATCATTGCGATAAGTTGTTGTCGGGTATCAGTCGCCAGATTGTGGCAAACTGCTGCCATCCTTGTTGCTCAGTTACGCAATAAATCGTTACCGCGCAGTTACTTGTGAGATGCCAATCTGATGAAATGGATTTACTCTGTCAGCCTTGCTGTCACGCTGGCGATGCAGCCAGCCTTTGCCGATGTTCAACCGGCGCAACATCCGTTGACCCCGCAAGCCCGTGATGCCTTTGTCAGCGACCTGCTGAAAAAAATGACGCTCGACGAGAAAATCGGTCAGCTACGACTGATCACCGTCGGTCCGGAAAACACTAAAGAGGTGATCCGTGACATGATCCAGCAGCAGCAGGTCGGGGCGATTTTTAATACCGTCACCCGTCAGGATATTCGCGCGATGCAGGATCAGGCGATGCAACTCAGCCGTCTGAAAATACCGCTGTTCTTCGCTTATGATGTGATTCACGGTCAGCGCACCGCGTTTCCGATCCCGTTAGGGCTGGCTGCCAGCTGGGATCTGGATGCGTTAGCCGATGTCGGACGTATTTCGGCTTATGAAGCCGCTGACGATGGCCTGAATATGACCTGGGCACCGATGGTGGATGTCACCCGTGAGCCGCGTTGGGGCAGGGTATCGGAAGGTTTTGGTGAAGATACTTACCTCACCGCTGAAATGGGCCGCACGCTGGTGGAGTCGATGCAGGGTAAAAGCGCGGCAGATCGTCACTCGGTGATGACCAGCGTGAAACACTATGCCGCCTATGGCGCAGTGGAAGGGGGGCGCGATTACAATACCGTGGATATGAGCCCGCAGCGCCTGTTGCAGGACTATTTGCCACCGTACAAAGCCGCGCTGGATGCCGGTAGCGGCGGCGTCATGGTGTCGCTGAACTCGCTAAACGGCGTGCCGGCCACTGCCGACAGCTGGCTGCTAAAAGATATTCTGCGCGATGACTGGAAATTCAAAGGGATTACCATCAGCGACCACGGGGCGATCAAAGAGTTGATCAAACATGGTGTGGCCAGCGATCCTGAAGATGCGGTGCGGCTGGCGCTGAAATCCGGCGTTAACATGAGCATGAACGATGAGTATTACAGCAAGTATTTACCGGGGCTGGTGAAGCGCGGCGAGGTCAGCGAGCAGGAAATTGACGACGCCACGCGCCACGTGCTGAATGTGAAATACGATATGGGTCTGTTCAACGATCCCTACAGTCATTTAGGGGCGAAAGAGAGTGACCCACAGGATACCAATGCTGAAAGCCGCCTGCATCGTGCCGAAGCACGCGATGTGGCACGTAAGAGCATGGTGCTGCTGAAAAATCGGCTGGAAACGCTGCCGCTGAAGAAAAGCGGCACCATTGCGCTGGTCGGGCCGCTGGCTGACAGCCAGAATGACATTATTGGCAGCTGGTCGGCGGCGGCAGTTTCCGGGCAGGCGGTGACGCTGTTGCAGGGGATGAAAAATGCCACTGACGGTAAAGCGACAATACTGTATGCCAAAGGCGCTAACGTGACCGACAACAAAGGCATTCAGGATTTCCTGAACCTGTATGAAAATGCGGTTAACAAAGATACACGCAGCGCACAACAGATGCTGGACGAAGCGGTTGCCGCGGCGAAGCAGGCTGATGTGGTCGTTGCCGCGGTCGGTGAAGCGCGTGGTATGGCGCATGAAGCCTCCAGCCGCAGTGATATCACGATTCCGCCAAGCCAGGTGAAGTTGCTGGACGCGCTGAAAGCGACCGGCAAGCCGTTAGTGATCGTACTGATGAACGGTCGCCCACTGGCGCTGGTCAAAGAGCAGCAGCAGGCCGATGCAATACTGGAAACCTGGTTCAGCGGCACTGAAGGTGGGAATGCGATTGCCGATGTGTTGTTCGGCGATTATAACCCGTCGGGTAAATTGCCAATGTCCTTCCCGCGTTCTGTCGGTCAGATTCCGATTTACTACAATCATCTGAACACCGGGCGTCCTTACAACTTTGAGAAACCGAACAAATATACCTCCCATTATTATGACGCTGCCAACGGTCCGCTGTTCCCGTTTGGTTATGGTCTCAGCTATACCAGCTTCAAGGTATCGCCAGTAACCCTGTCTGCTGACACGATGCCGCGTGATGGCACGGTCAACGCCAGTGTTACCGTCACTAATACCGGCAAGCGCGATGGCGCAACGGTGGTACAGATGTACCTGCGCGATCAGGTTGCCAGCATCAGTCGTCCGGTTAAAGAACTGAAAGGCTTCAAGCGAATTATGCTGAAAGCTGGCGAGTCACAAACCGTCACCTTCCCGATTGACGTTGATGCGCTTAAGTTCTGGAATGCGCGACTGCAGCAGGTTGCCGAGCCGGGTAAATTCAGCGTGATGATTGGGCTGGATTCTGCTGATACCGAAGAGGCGGAATTCACCTACCTGTAGTGATTAGCAGGCATGGGGGGATATCCCCCATGCCTTTTCAGCCGCGTCCATTCTCTTTCCATGTTTTAATAAACCAGTGAATAACGAAATAAAATAGCTCAAGAAGCTTAATTATTCCTAAGGGAATAATTAACACAAGAAGGATGCGGGTGTACTGGCAGGGGATATTAATAAGTGTGTTTTCTATAAGCTTTAAGTTTTTAAAAACAGCGAGTGTCAGTAGTAGAACAACGAATGATATAATGGTTCTCGATAATTTTGATGCATTATATATGGATTTCATGATTTCCTTATCATAATACGCAGATGTTTTTAAATAAACTTCATGGATGAAATACTAACCGGGCCAGGAACCGCCGCGACTGTTAAGGTTAATGCCGTACTGACTATGCTGGGTCGATTATCGCCAACTGTTTATACATTGATAACTGATACTGGTTACATTAACTTATTAAGCAACGAATTCACGTTGTTATTTTTGAGCGCTGAATGGTAATTTGTATACTCGAGTGACATTCAATGTCAATAATAAGATATGACTCCTGTGTTAGAAATATCATGATTATTTCAAGAATAATTATGCTATGTGGTTAAAATATACAGGGTTGTATTTACTACAGCTGGTTAATCTTTTAAATAACAGTACCCAGTCAGCATCACACATAATAAAGCAACCGAAAAACGCGCGGCAAAATTTATCACTGCCAAAATTTTTTAATTGGGCATTTCATCATTTGAGAGTTTTACCCTTGTGCTGACGTGGCGCGGCAGGCGATCCTGCTCTATTCTCGGGGAAAAAGGATTCCTCCACGCTACGTTGAGGCTTTATGACACAGTCGCATCTGATTGCTGAGATCGCTAATCAGCAACAAACGCTTACCGCCGTCATCGAACAGGATGAGCGTGCTGCCTATTTCTATATCTGGCCTGCTGAGCCTTTTCGCTCACAGTATGCCGTGCGCGGCTGCTGGTTACGCAATCTGTTACCGGCACCTCAGCAGGAGGATCGTCAGGCGATGGAGCAGGGCGTTGCGCCGCTGCTCAGTGCCGAATATTGCCGTACGCTGGAGGCTGAACCGCCGCTTGATGCTGCCGGTATTCAGATTATCTGGGAGCCGACCGACGACGGTGCCGCGGTGTGGTATCAGGGACAGCTGCTGGCGGTGATTCCGGGCTGGAGCCTGTATCAGGATCGGCAGGTCAGTTTTTCGGCGGGTTGTATTAAACCGAACCGCCTGACCGCACCGCTGGGTTCAGCGTCCACCAATCAATATTATGCACTCGCCGGGCAACATCGCCTGTTCTGGCGCGACTGGCATGACGGTCATCTGTGGGAGCCAATGCAGCACGAGATGCTGCAGTGTTATGCCGCGCAGTATGGCGAGTCACTGAAATATTACGCCATCGACCAGGGTAACTGGCCGCCGATGGCGATTTCTCAGCACTATCATCAGGGCGTCTGGTATTTCCTGACCCTCGGCATGAGCATCAGGCCGATGCCGTGGGTCGATTTCCTGTATGAAGATCTGTCGCCGCAGTATCGCCGCACTGAACTGGCGATGGCGATTGATGCCGACGTGATGACAGAAGATAACGCGGTGCAGATGGCTAGTGCGCTGGCCGGTTTCGCCCATCTGCCGTGGGCCAGACTAAGTTGGATTGGTGAAGGCCATACGCTGGAATCGTCGGTGGCACCGGTTGGTTTTGAGGGCTTTATTTTGTCAGGCGCACTGGCGCGTGATGAGGGGCAATTCCCGCTGCCAAAGCGCGAGGGTGAGAAGGTTAATCTACTGTGGGCCAGCCCGGTGACCACTGCCGAGCGCGAGTTTGCTCAGGCCGACGAAAATGGCGGTTATCAGCTGGTGGCGCGTCTGTTACAGTACGGTTCCGGCCATATCTTCCGCCCGCGCCAGCAGGTGGTGGAGACGGACAGCTAACGGCGCTTCGCGCCGGTAACAAACCCTTTGCGCGTTTTTCAGGTGGAATAATCCCTGCCTTGATTTATTGATGCTATTTGACATAAGTCTGAACGATTTTGTGCGGAAAATATGGCGAAGGATATGCCAGAATAGTGAGATTAGTCTTAAGGAGTCGTCATGTCCGCGATTGAAGTTATCCTGGTCGATCACCTCGATCGGCCAACCGGCAGAATGGAAAAGCTGGAAGTACACGAAAAAGGCTTACTGCATCGCGCGGTGACGATATACGTGTTTAATTCCAAACATCAGCTTTTACTGCAGCAGCGCGCCAGTGATAAATATCACTGCGGCGGGCTGTGGAGCAACACCTGCTGTGGTCATCCTTATCCGCAGGAATCCACTCAACACGCCGCTGAGCGACGCCTGTTTGAAGAGATGGGGCTGCGCCTGACGTTGACGCCAATGTTTGAGCTGAGCTATAACCTGCCGATGAGTAATGGACTGACCGAACATGAGTACGGCCATGTCTATTTTGCTATCAGTGACGATCTGCCACGTCTGAATCCGCAAGAGGCCGATGACTGGCGTTATGCTGATATCGCAGCGGTTAGCCAGGAGATCGCGCGCGATCCGCTGGCGTTTACGCCGTGGTTTCTACACACTTTTGCACGCATTCCTGAGCAGCTAAAACGCTTTACCCGCCAAACCTGACGCTGTCAGCTTCGCAAGCAATGGCCGGGTGAAGCCCGGCCAGACGTGATTAATCAGCAAAATCCTCCGCATCCACATCGTAACCTGATGGTTCCCAGCGAATCAGCAGCAGCGCCAACAAGCCTGCCAGTGGAGCGACTGCTATCACCCAGAACACGCCGGTATCCAGCGTTGCCGCCAGCAGCGGAAACAGAAACAGCGACAGTGTCGAACTGGCGCGCATCAGCGTTTGATTGAAACCGACACCGACGCCACGCAGGGAAGTCGGATAGCTAAGAGAAGCGTAGGTCATGGTATGCGAACCGGGGCCAAAGCCCTGACCGAGCAAGAAAATTGCCAGCATAGCGATCGCCAGTGCGGCTTCCTGTCCCCCTTCCGGTCGGCCAATTACCGCCAGCCCGATCAGTGCGACCAGCTGGAAAGCGTAACCCAGCACCGTCATTTTCCACGCGCCAAAGCGCGGAACCAGCCGCACCGCCAGCACGCCGCCAACAAAGGCAAACAGCAGGTTCAGCACCAGCGACACCAGAATGGTGGTCAGCATCGACTGGGCAAAAAAGCTGGAGATAATCACCGGCAGGCCAAATGCGACCGCGTTATACGCGAAAGAAGAGGCGACCGAAATCACCGTCGCCAGTATCGTGCGCCTGAGATAGATTCCCTTCAGCAATTCGCCATAATTCCGCCAGCTGGCGCGGCGTGGCGGTTTGGCTGGCGTCAGATCGGCATCGTTGGCCACTTCAGCATTGATACCATAAGAGCTGCGGAGTATTTGCGCCGCGCCTTGCAGATTTCCCTGATTCGCTGCCCAAATCGGTGACTCGCTCATATAGCGACTGCGAATGGCGATAATAATCAGTGCCGGAACGGCACCAAAACCTAAAATCAGCCGCCACAGCCAGTCTGTATGACTTTCTGGCAAGATCCCATACAGCAGCAGTACCAGCAGGTAAGAGATACTGATGGCGGCGTACCAGGTCGGGCACCACATGGCAATGCTGGCAGCTTTATTACCGCGCCCTTTCAGACGGGAAAATTCTGCCAGAAAGGCCATTGCTACCGGCAGATCGATGCCGACCCCCAGCCCCATCACAAAGCGCGCGCCTGCGAGTACGTACTCGTTAGGTGCAAAGGCGCAAGCCAGAGCCGCGATGACAAAGAAGAACATATCGGCCATAAAGACCCGATAACGACCAATTTTGTCGGTGAGATAACCGCCAATCAGTGCACCGACAATGGCACCAAAGGTGATAGCCGAGGCCACCATGCCGGTGCCAGCCGGGGAAAGATTAAATTCGCGGGTGACGTCTTTGATACCAAATGCCAGCGCGCCAAGATCGTAGGCATCAAGAAATACGCCGCCCAGCGCAATTCCTATCACGATGCGCGCATTGCTGCGCGCCTGAGTACTGTTATTGACCAGCTGCGAGACGTCAGCTGCACTACGTATTATTTCCGCCTTGCCAGACGGCACTTCGCCAACCGACGCGACGTGCGCCGAAGATGTAATTTCAGACATGATGTTGTGAACACATTATTAGAATTGAATCAACAGCATACCCAGCCATCTGCGCAGATTAAATTCTATCTGGTTATATGTGATAGCCAATTGAACCTTGCAAATTGTCTTGCTGCTATCCCAGGGGCAGTAATCGCGTCAGTAAAATTAGCCCTTCCTGCAAGTCGTAGAGACAAGTTTGCGCTACGCTTTTATAGCCTGCTTCGGCTACCGTCTGTCTCATGGAAAAAAGGATAAATAAAGATGGCTTTCAATATATTGCGTAGCGGCCTGTTGGGATTTACCGCACTGATGACGCTGGTGGCCAGCGCGTCCGCTGCCGATGCGGTGCGTGTCGGCTCGAAAATTGACACCGAAGGTTCACTGCTGGGAAATATCATTTTGCAGGTGCTGGATAAACATGGGGTAAAAACCGTCAATAAAGTTCAGCTCGGCAATACGCAGGTGGTGCGCGGGGCGATTATCGCTGGTGAACTGGATATCTATCCGGAATATACCGGCAATGGCGCGTTCTTCTTTAACGATGAGCAGGATGCGGCGTGGAAAAATGCCGCAGCGGGTTATGAAAAGGTCAAGAAACTCGACCAGCAAAAAAATCAGCTGACGTGGTTAACACCGGCACCGGCGAACAATACCTGGACAATTGCAGTGCGCAGCGACATGGCGCAGAAGAATAAGCTGAATTCGCTGGAGGATCTCAGCCGCTATCTGAAACAGGGGGGTGAGTTCAAGCTGGCGGCGTCGGCAGAGTTTATTGAACGGGCGGATGCGCTGCCGGCGTTCCAGAAAGCCTATGGTTTCCAGCTGAAGCAGGACCAGCTGTTGTCGCTGGCCGGTGGCGATACGGCGGTAACGATTAAAGCCGCGGCGCAGCAAACGTCCGGCGTCAATGCCGCCATGGCGTATGGCACCGACGGCCCGGTGGCTGCACTGGCCTTGCAAACCTTGAGCGATCCGAAAGGCGTACAGCCAATCTATGCGCCAGCGCCGGTGATCCGCGATGCGGTATTGAAACAGTATCCGGATATCGGCACATGGTTACAGCCGGTGTTTGCTTCACTGGATGAAAAAACGTTGCAACAGTTGAACGCGAAGATTGCCGTTGAAGGGCAGGATGCAAAAACTGTCGCAGCGGACTATCTCAAACAGAAGAATCTGCTGTAAGTCCATTTCGCAACCTGAGCCGGGCGAGCGCTGCTTTTCCGGCAAAACGGGGAAATTTTGCCAATTAAACTACACAATCGCGTACTTCTGACGCTGGCGCTGCTGCTGGGCCTTGCCCTTGCGGCCTTGCCATTTTTGACTTATGCCCCCAACCGTCTGGTTTCTGGCGAACCGCTGGCGCTCTGGTCGCTGCTGCAAGGCAGTGACAGATTGCTGCTGTTGCCGGTTGCGCTGTTGCTGCTGTGTGCATGGTGGCCGGTAAGCCGGCTAAATCTGGCCTTAATAGTCCTATGCAGCGAGCTGTTACTGACCTTGATGCTGGCACTCAGTGGCCGTGAAGCCACCGCGCTGGCGCAGCAGGGCAGCCCGCTGGCGCGCACCGCGTTTGGCAGCGGGTTGTGGTTGGCGGCGGCACTCTGCCTGCTGATTACCGCCGATGCGCTATCACGTGTTATCCGCAGCGCTTTCTGGCGCCTGCTGTTGAATGCGCAGATGTGGCTCCCGGTGATCCTGCTGCTGGCGCTCGGACAGCTCGATCAGCTGGCGTTGCTGAAAGAGTACAGCAATCGTCAGGAGGTGTTCGATCAGGCGCTGTCGCGTCATCTGCTTCTGCTGTTCAGCACTCTGTTGCCGGCATTGCTGCTGGGCATTCCGCTCGGACTGATCTGCTATCGCCAGCCACGCTGCCAGTCGGCGGTATTTTCACTGCTGAATATTATTCAGACCGTGCCGTCGGTGGCCCTGTTTGGCCTGTTAATTGCTCCGCTGGCGGGGCTGGCCAACGCTTTTCCGCTGCTAAGTCGCTGGGGCATCAGCGGTATCGGGATGGCTCCGGCATTAATTGCGCTGGTGCTTTATGCACTGTTACCGCTGGTGCGCAGCGTGGTCGCGGGCTTGCAGCAGGTTCCGGCTGGGGTGATTGAAACCGCGTACGGCATGGGCATGACGCGAAGGCAGGTGTTCTGGCATGCCGAGGTGCCGCTGGCACTGCCGGTGATGTTAAGTGGCTTACGGGTTGTCGCCGTACAAACGGTGGGAATGGCAGTGATCGCCGCACTGATTGGTGCCGGTGGCTTTGGCGCGATTATTTTTCAGGGCTTACTGAGTAGTGCACTGGAGCTGGTTCTGCTCGGCGTGATCCCGGTGATCGCTCTGGCGGTGGTGGTAGACACGCTGTTTAAATTTATTATTTCGTTGCTGGAGATCGATCGCCGATGATCAACTTTAATCAGGTAACTAAATACTTTGACGGCAAGGCGGCGATCAGTGACTTAACCCTGAATATTGCCGCCGGCGAATTTACCGTACTGATTGGCACGTCCGGTTCTGGTAAATCGACCACGCTGAAAATGATCAATCGCCTAATTGAACATGATGAAGGCACCATCCGTTTTGCTGGTGAAGAGATTCGCCGGTTTAATCCGCAGGTGTTACGGCGGCGCATGGGCTACGCGATCCAGTCTATCGGCCTGTTTCCGCACTGGACGGTGGAGAAAAATATCGCCACCGTTCCGGCGCTGCTGAACTGGCCGAAAGCGCGGGTGCAGCAGCGTGTGGCTGAACTGCTGGCATTACTTAATCTGGATGACGAGCTTCGCCATCGTTATCCGCATCAGCTTTCGGGCGGTCAGCAGCAGCGGGTTGGCGTGGCGCGTGCGCTGGCCGCCGACCCGGAAGTGTTATTGATGGATGAGCCTTTCGGTGCGCTTGATCCCGTCACACGCGGTGCCTTGCAGCAGGAGATTATTCGTATTCATCAGCTGTCGGGGCGTACTATTGTGCTGGTCACTCATGATATTGATGAAGCGCTGGCGCTGGCGGACAAAATTGTGCTGATGGATGGCGGTAGGGTGGTTCAGCAGGGTAAACCGGTGGAGCTGCTGACGCGGCCGGCAAACCAGTTTGTACGTGATTTCTTTGGCCGCAGTGAGCTGGGCGTACGCTTGTTATCACTCGGCAATGCGGGTTCAACGGCGCGACGCGGTGAATGGCAGGAGGATGAACCGATTGCTGCGGATACGACGCTGCGGGAGGCTCTTTCGCAGTTTATTGCGCGCCAGACCGACAAACTGCCGGTAGTCGACGGGCAGCAGAAACCGCTGGGCGTGCTGTATTTTTCCGATTTGCTGCATCAGCGGGAGAAATTATGATGCGCTGGCTACGCGACCCGTTGTGCTGGCTGCTGCTGCTGTTTGTCGCATTGCTGTGGGCGCTACCCCACAGCGGCGCGCTGTTTGCCCACTGGTTTCCACAGCTGGAGCGTCCGCTGTATCAGCAGGAAAGTTTTGCGCAGCTGGCGCTGGCGCATATTCAGCTGGTGGCAATTTCCAGCCTGCTGGCGACCTTGATCGGCGTCGGCGCGGGAATTCTGGTGACGCGCGGTGCCGGGCGCGAGTTTCGCTCAATCGTCGAAACGCTGGTCGCCGCCGGGCAAACCTTTCCGCCGGTCGCGGTACTGGCGATTGCGGTGCCGGTTATCGGCTTTGGCGAACGTCCGGCGGTGATTGCGCTGCTGCTGTATGGCTTATTGCCGATCTTACAGGGCACGTTAGCCGGGATCTCAGCGGTGCCTGCCAGTGCGCGTGAAATTGCTGAAGGGGTCGGCATGAGTGCGTGGCAGATTCTGTATAAAGTGGAGTTGCCGCTGGCGTCACCGGTGATCCTCGCCGGTATTCGAACCTCGGTGATCATTAATATCGGTACGGCGGCAATTGCTTCAACGGTGGGGGCGAAAACGCTCGGTACGCCGGTGATTATCGGTCTGAGCGGTTTTAATACCGCTTATATTATTCAGGGGGCGATTCTGGTGGCGCTGCTGGCCATTATCACCGACAGGCTGTTTGAGCGATTATTGCAGCGGCTTAAGAGGCATGCAAAATAATGGCATAACCCACCAGCATCAGGCCGCCGACGCCGCCAATCGCCATCACCAGGAAGCCAGAAATAATTGCGGTTTTTTTCAGGTTCATTGCAGTGCCTTAATCATAAAAAAGAGGGCAGATCATAACGCGATCTGCCCTCGCATCATAGACGATTAAAGGCTTTTATTGCCCGGCGGCGTCCTCTTTGTTAAAGAATATCGTTACCCGGGCCACTTCAATGCCGAATTTTTTCATTGAGGTGACGTTCAGCAAATGCTGCGCATCCTGCTGAAAAATCCAGTCGTCAAAGTCGAGGCGGTAGCTGGATGAATCGGTTTTAACCTCCATCTTGTAGCGCCAGTTAAAGGCGTTACCCGCTGCATGTCCAATTGCGGTACCAATAATATCGTTCGCTGTGCCAACATAGCTGCCATCTTGCTGACGACGAATCTGCCAGACGCGAGTCTGCTTTTCACCGTCATCATAGACAAACTGCTCATGCAGAGTCAGGGTTTCACCCAGCACTTCGCCGCGAATAGTCACTTCAAAACGGCGTATCTGTTTACCGCTAAAATCCTGCACCATTCCCCAGGCGCGACTCTGACCATTGAAATACTGGAAAATATCGATTTTCGGCGTGGCCGACTGATATTCATCGATGCTGGTGCCGCAGCCGCTGACTAACAGACACATTCCCAGACAAAGCGCTTTCCACATTCTGTTTACCTCCGGTCGGATTGTGACGAATATCAGGCTAGTCGTCAGCGGTGATGGATTTATCTTTCGCTCGCAGAATCCAGCGGGCAACCGGTAAATAGATCGCCCAACCGCAAGCCAGCAGCGGATAAACCAGTGATGGCGCATGCTGAAGCTCCATAGCGCCCAGTTGTTCGCCGATAAAATAGCTCAGTGGGCCGCCCACCGCGCCCAGTGGAATCAGCCAGAGTAGCGGCAGATTAAGTGTCGCCATTACCAGCCGCCACCAACAGGCAAAACCCAGCCATAGCGCCAGCATCCACAGGGGTAACCAGTGGCTGCCGTTAAACTGAAACAGATCCAGCGCCAGCCACAGGCTGTCGAGCGCGATCCCCAACGCCATCAGGCTGATTATCTGCCAGCGGCTGCCGCCAGCGGAAAACAGCAGTGCCAGCACCGCAATTGTCAGCGCTATCCATTCGGTGCGCTCGCGCAATCCAACCGCCAGCGCCCAGAAAGCATCAAAGCCGAGGGTCAGCAGCCAGAAGCGCCAGCGCGCTGTCATGCGCGCGCGGCCGTCAGCTGAACGGTGCCGATGGTGCGCGCCATAAAGCCTGCTTCGCAATAACAGAGGTAAAACAGCCACATACGGCGGAATCGCTCATCGAACTGGCTGTTTTTCAGCTCTGGCCAGGCATGGTCAAATCGCTGACGCCACTCGCGCAGCGTACGCGCGTAATCATTGCCCATTTCAAATACGTCCTGCACCTGATAGTCACTCACTTCACTGAGCGTCTGTTGCAGCAGGGTGGTTGAGGGTAAAAAACCGCCGGGAAAGATATAGCGCTGAATAAAGTCGACGCCTCTGGCGTAACTACTGTAGCGCGCCTCGCTGATGGTAATCGCCTGCAATACCAGACGGCCCCCCGGCTTTACCAGCTCCTGACAGCGCTGGACAAACAGCGGGATATAGCGACGACCCACGGCTTCAATCATCTCAACTGAAACCAGTTTGTCGTACTGACCTTGTAACGTGCGATAGTCTTCGCACAGCACCGTCACGCGGTCGCTCAGGCCAGCCTGTTCGATGCGCTGTTTTGCAAACTGATATTGCTCACGCGAAATAGTCGTGGTGGTGACGCGGCAGCCGTACTCGCGCGCAGCAAATTCCGCCAGCGCGCCCCAGCCGGTGCCGATTTCCAGCAGATGATCGCCGGGGCGCAGTGCCAGTTTGACGCACAGGCGGCGTAGTTTGGCTTCCTGAGCCTGCTCAAGGTTGCTGCTGGTGTCGCGAAACCACGCGCTGGAGTACTGCATCGAGCGATCGAGAAAGGCGCTGTAAAAATCGTTGCCAAGATCATAGTGGGCGGCAATATTGCGTTTTGCCTGGCGCACGCTGTTGCGACGAAAACCGTGGATCAGCTTGTTCAGTGGGGTAGTCAGCCAGCTCAACCGAGCTTCCATCTTATCCATCACCGCCATATTCAGCGCCAGCGTCTGGATAACCGCCGTGAGATCGGGAGTGTCCCAGTCATCATCCATATAACTTTCTGCCGCTGCGATGCTGCCGCCGAGCAGCACCCGGCGATAAGCGCGGGTATGTTTTACCTGCAGTTCTGCCTGCAATGAGGCCTGTGAATCACCAAAAAACTGCTCGCCAAGGTGCGGATCATAAATGCGCAAGCCGGCACCACGCAGTTGGCTTAACAGAGCGAAAATCACGCGGCGTGAGGCAGAGTGTTTCTTACCGGGCTTACTGCCGTGCGTGATACTGACTTCTGAAGTGCACATTATTTTTTCTCCGACTTCGGATGGTCATACACTGGCGCACCTTTGCGCCATAATTTAAAAGCCTGCCAGTAAATCGCCAGCGCGGTACGCGCAGTCATCAGTGGAAATCGCCATAAATGATAGCGCAGATTTTTGCGGGTCAACGCCTGACGACGCAGATGCAGCGTGGCATCGAACTCGCGACCGGCGCGGTGGTTTTCAATATGCACAGAAAGTGACTTTCCCGGCGCGGAGAGCCGCCAGTGATAGATCATATCGATCGGATTAAACGGTGAGACATGAAAGACTTTTTCCGTGGTTTCACTGCCGTCCGGCTTCACGGCATAGGTATGGCGCTCATTCCACGGCGTATTGCGCACTTCTGCCAGCATCCAGCGCAGCCGATCGCTGGCGTCATACAGATAGTAAAAATTAACCGGGTTAAACGAGCAGCCAAGGTAGCGCAGCTGGCATAACAGCATCACCCGGCCGGTAAGGTGTTCACCGGTCAGTTCGGCAATGCGTTGCTGAGCGCGAGTTTTGATATCACCGCCGCCGAGATAATCCTGATGATAAAACGATGCCGGAGAAAAACGGCCGAGACGGATTCCCAGCTGCGGCAATAGCGGCAGCTCATCGAGATCAATCAGCGGCATATAGATGCTGTAGCTGAACTGATGATCGACCGGGGTAAAGCGGCGATGACGCACGTGGCCGCTGTACAGGGCGCTGTTCATAGCAGCGCGGCCTGTTCCATGGCTGCGACCACATCCAGCGCGCTGCGAATGCCATCTTCATGAAAACCGTTGTAACTCCACGCGCCACAGAACCAGCTGCGACGCTGGCCATTCAGTACCAGCCGCTGCTGCTGTGCTGCCAGGCTTTGCGCGCCAAACTGCGGATGTGAGTAGCGGTATCTTCCCAGCACTTTACTTTCATCAATCGGTTGCACCGGATTGAGCGAGACGCAGAACGTGTGCGGCGCATCGATACCCTGCAAGATATTCATATTGTAAGTGACGCTGGCCCCGGTCAGCGGATTATTCGTTTCACGATCATTAAGCTGATAATTCCAGCTGGCCCACGCGCGGCGACTTTTCGGCAGCAGGCTGACATCGGTATGCAGCACCACCTCATTGTCGCGGTAGGGCACGCCGCTCAGCATGCTGTGCTCTTCGGCTGAGGCGTCCTGCAATATTTTCAGCGCCTGATCACTGTGACAGGCGAAAATCACCTGATCAAAGCGCTGCCGGCCGTTGGCGGTTTCCAGCGTAACCCCTTGGTCATCACGCCAGACCGCGTGCACCGGGGTGTTGAGATGAAGTTTTAATTTACCGTCGAGCAACGCCATCAGACGGCGAATATACTGACGTGAGCCGCCTGGAATCACATACCACTGCGGGCGATTAACCACATCCAGTAAGCCGTGATGACTGAAAAATTGCAGGAACAGCGACAGCGGCATATTACGCATTTCGGCCAGCGAAGTGGACCAGATGGCTGCCCCCATCGGTAGAATATAATGTTGAGCAAAAAATGGGTTGAATCGTTGGCTGGTAAGGAAATCATCCAGCGTTTGATCTTCATTTTGCTGTTTCAGCCAGCGTTTTCCGCAGCGGTTAAAGCGCAGAATATCGGCAACAAAGCGCAGAAATACCGGGCTGAACAGATTGCGGCGCTGAGCAAACAGACTGCTGAGTGAGTGGCCGTTATATTCGAGGCCGCTGCGATGATTGCTGACTGAAAAGCTCATTTCGGTGTTCTGACTTTCGATGCCGAGTTCAGCCAGCAGCGCGAGAAAGCGTGGATATGTACGGTCGTTAAAAACAATAAAGCCCGTGTCGATAGCGTAGTGCTTGCCCTCCAGCTCGACATCGACGGTTGCGGTGTGTCCACCCAGCGTCGGTTCGGCTTCGAACAGCTCTACATTGGCACGATTTGCCAGCTTCCAGGCGCAGCTAAGCCCGGCAATACCGCTGCCGATAATGGCGATGTTCACAAAATTACCTCGCTATCTGCTGGGTTAACTTCCGCTGCCACGACTGTGGCAAGCGCGAGGTCAGATGCAGAATCAGGGCAAACAGACGGGGAAATACCACTTCGCGTTTACCGCGAGCCAGGCCACGACGAATAAATTTCGACGCTTGTGCCGCGCTGATTATCATCGGCATGGCGAAATCATTACGTTTGGTAAGCGGGGTGTCGACGAATCCGGGCAACACCAGCGAGATATGAATTTGTTGACGATTTAAATCTTGTGCCAGACTACGGGCGAAGTAGGCGAGGGCTGCTTTTGAAGCCCCGTAGGCTTCGGCTCGCGGCAGCGCAACAATACTGGCGGTAGAGCCAACCAGCGCCACGCGGCTACCGGGCGACAGCTGCGGCAGCAAAGCATCAAGACAGTTAACTGGCCCGCTGAAGTTTGTGCTCATCACCCGATGGACTTTCTCCGCTTCAACAATACCGTGATTGAGGTATTCGCAGGTGCCGGCGCAGAGAATCACCAGCTCGGCGCTTTTGCCTGCCAGCGCGGCACGTGTGGCTGCCAGGTCAGTAATATCGAATTCACACAATTTGATATCAGGTGCCTGTTCATGCAGTTGTTCCAGCTTATTACGGTCGCGGCCACATGCCGTCACCTGCCAGCCTTCCGCGGCGTAATCACGCGCCAGCTGGGAGCCAATTCCTGAAGTCGCGCCGGTAATCAGAACCCTTTTCATGGTTTCAGCCTTCTTTTTAATGCACGAATTGCGCTACCCAGCAGCGGTACTTTTTCATACAGCATTTCGCCGAGATCGTAATAATCGCGCTGGAAGATGACGCGGGCGTCACGAAAAGTCAGATAACTACAGCCTTCCAGCGATTGCGCTGCGCCTTTTTGTAACGCCGGGTGGGCGTAGTCCATGCGCCACAGCAGCATTGCACCCTGATCGAAAGCGTGTTGATGGGTAATTTCGAAGCGGCAATAACGCAGATTTTTCAGCAGTGCAGCAAAATAGTCGGTCAGGGACTGCAGCCCGTGATGCTGGCCGACCGGATCGACCAGCAGGATATCCTGATGATAAATCGTCGCCAGCTGATTGAGGGGTTGTGACTGCATATCCTGGTAAAATATCACCAGACTATTCAGCGTCGCCTGTTGCTCATGCTGCTGCGTCATGTTTCAGCTCCTTCAGTTACCGTGCGGCATAATGGAGAACCCTTGCTCCTGCCAGTGCACGATCTGTTCCTGCTGACCGCGGCTCAGTTTTTTTCCGGTCCAGAGGAAAACATACTGGCCGGGAAACAGCTCCGGTCGCAGCGTTTCCAGCGGTTCAGCTAACACATCAATGCGCCAGCCCTGCTGTGATAAACGCCAGGCTTCGAGCCATAGACGCGTGCGATCTTCGCTGCCCCAGCCAATCAGCAGGGCATCCTTCCCGGCTTTTTTACGCGCTCCGGTCAGGCAGAAAGCAACGTAGTCAATCAGTGCGCCATCCAGCAGGCTGCTCATGGCACGTGCGGTGCTCTGCTCCAGACCAAGACGCTGACGTACCGGAATAATCACGTTATCAATCAGCGTGTCCGCCGGATTTTCCTTGCCCATTGCGGCAATCTTGACGCGTAATTTCGCTGGTCTGACGGTACGCAATACGCCCATCAGTTCATCCTGTAACATTGTCCAGCCGTCGTTAAGGTGAACTTTTTCACCTTCCAGCAGTGCTTTAACTTTGCCAACCGGCACGCCGCTGTCGACCCAGCGTTTGATTTCGTCAATGCGCTGGATATCCTCGTCATCAAACTGACGATGGCCCCCTTCCGAGCGCTGGGGTTTCAGCAAACCGTAGCGACGTTGCCATGCGCGCAAGGTTACCGGATTAATTCCGCAGCGTTCAGCCACTTCACCGATGCTATATACGGCCATTCTTTTCCTCTTTCTGGTACATCTACTTACTAACGTTAGCTCGACTCGTTAACTTGTACAACTATTATTTGGTTGTACAGATTGACCTGAATTGAATTTCAGGTCTATTCTCATTTGTGAGATTTATTCCCAAATATGAGAAAATAATGAATCAGCCAATCAGCACCGAATACCGGCTGGCGCAGCGGCTGGCAGAACTGCGGCTGGCACAAGGCTGGTCACTGGATGAGCTGGCGGAAATTACCGCTATCAGCCGGGCGTCGCTGTCGCGCATTGAGAGGGCCGAAACCAGCCCGACCGCTTCACTGTTGAATAAACTTTGCGCTGCTTATGGCCTGACAATGTCGCGTCTGCTGAGTGAAGTCGAAGAGAATGTCGCACAACATCTGCAACCGGCGCAGCAAACGGTGTGGGTTGATGAAGAAAATGGATTTGAGCGGCGGAGTTTATCGCCACCGGCCAGCGGCTACCGTGCCGAGCTGGTTGAAGGAAAATTGCGAGCGGGCGCACGCATCGAGTACGACATTCCGCCGGTTGCGGGGCTGGAACAGCATATCTGGCTGCTTAATGGCGTACTTGAGATCGCGATGAACCAGCAGCACTGGCGGTTGACCGCCGGGGATTGCCTGCGTTTTCATCTGTTCGGTCGCTCATCTTTTCACGCGCCGGAAACGGCAGCACATTATGCACTGGTGGTATGTCGCCCATGATTGACTATGAAACACTGAGCGCTGAACAGGCGCAGCAGGAACATGCTGCCCTGTGTGAGGTTTTGAGCGACTGCGTGGCGCAGGGAGCCAGCGTCGGTTTTATCGATGCCACAGATACCGCGCCGATTGCCCGTTTTTGGCAGGATGTGGTTTACAGCATCGCCTGCGGGGATAAACAGCTGCTGGTGGCCCGACAGCAGGGTAAAATCGTCGCCACCCTTATTGTGGTGCTGGCAATGATGCCTAACGGTGCGCATCGTGCTGAGATCAGTAAGCTGCTGGTTCATTCCGCTGCGCGGCGGCAGGGCATTGCGCGCCAGCTAATGTTGCAGGCTGAACGAATCGTCATGCAGGCTAGACGCAGCCTGATGGTGCTGGATACGCGCAGTGGTGACGTGGCGGAACAGCTCTATCTCTCACTGGGCTGGCGAGTGGCGGGTGCAATTCCTTTCTTTGCTCGCTCGACGGAAGGGGGATTTGATGCGACCACGGTGATGTATAAGTTCCTCGGTCAGTCGCATGACGCAGTGTGAGGCTGTTATAACCGTTGCGCGCGAGCCGGAAGATTCGGCAGAGGCGCAATTATTGATGGCGCAGCTCTCTGCCATGCTACAGCAGATAACTGGCGACAGTGGTGGCAGCTCATTTAATCCGCATGACCTGCGGCATCCTCGCGCCTGTTTTGCGGTAGCCCGCGATCACCATGGAGCGACGCTGGGTTGCGGAGCCTTCAGGCCGCTTTCTGCTGAGGTGGCAGAACTAAAACGGATGTATGCGTCAGCGTCATCGCGCGGAATCGGATCAGCACTTCTGCTATTTCTCGAGAGCGAAGCACGCGGCTGCGGGTATCAACAAATCTGGCTGGAAACTCGGCGCATCAACCAACGTGCCGTCAGTTTTTATCTGCGTCACGGTTATCAACCCATAGAAAACTATGGGCGTTACGTCGGCAATCATGCGGCGGTCTGTTTAGGCAAGCGACTAACCGCTTTTCAGGCGTTCAGCCCCTGAATCAGGGGAGGAAGCAGCTGGGCGAAAAACACTGCGCTGACTACCCACAGAATAATGCGGGTTTTGGCGTCGCTGATATCGCCCTTGATAGCGCTGACATCGGCTTTGCTGGCGTAGCTGGCTTTAATCACCGCCACGTCGGTTTTTATGGCCTGTACATCATTTTCGAGTTTTTCTAATCTCGTTTGCATTGCATCACCTCCGGTGTGATGTTCACCAGAGTCATTAAACGCGCCTCTGGTGATGTTGGTGTGTCTGAGTCTGTTCATAATTTACCCGATATCCTTAAGGTTGTCCTGTTGTTCCGGCGATTTTTTGCACGATATTCATTCCATGTACTTAGAGTGAAGCACGAGTGACTGGCGATGAAAATTAAAAGCGGCTGAATTTGGAATGCTTCTCGCATATGGTAAACTCAGCGGCAATAAAAGGCCGGACCGGCTCGATTCCCCGTAGTGCACTGTTGTGTTTTATGATTAATTGTTGTGCATAATATAAGCTACTTCCTTTACAACTTATTGATATAAAACAGAACGAAAACTAAATGCTTACCTCCGCGCTTAAAGCGCAAATTGGTCAGTGGTATAAAGCCCTGCAACAGCAGGTTCCTGACTTTATTCCCCGCGCACCGCAGCGCCAGATGATTGCCGAAGTGGCGAAAACGCTGGCTGGCGATGAGGGAAGACATCTGGCGATCGAAGCGCCAACCGGCGTTGGCAAGACGCTGTCCTATCTGATACCTGGCATTGCGGTTAGCCGTGCGCAAGAGAAACCGCTGGTGGTCAGCACCGCTAATGTGGCGTTGCAGGATCAGATTTTCAGCAAAGATTTACCGCTGCTGAAAAAGATCATTCCCGATCTTAAATTTACCGCTGCTTTTGGACGTGGCCGTTACGTCTGCCCACGTAATTTATCCGCGCTGGCGGCGGATCAGGATCAGCAAGGGGATCTGCTGCTGTTTCTGGATGATGATTTGACCGCCAGTAAAGATGAGCGGGCGATTTGTGCCACTTTGCAAAAATCCCTCGATCGCCATCAGTGGGATGGTTTGCGCGATCACAGCCATGATGCAATTGAAGACTCGCTGTGGCAGCGGCTGAGTACCGATAAAGCCAACTGTCTCGGACACAATTGTCACTGGTATCGTGAATGCCCGTTTTTTGTCGCCCGGCGTGAAATTGAAAATGCCGACGTGGTGGTCGCTAACCATGCGCTGGTGATGGCGGCACTGGAGAATGAATCCGTGCTGCCGCCAGCGAAAAACTTGCTGCTGGTACTGGACGAAGGGCATCACCTGCCGGAAGTGGCGCGCGACGCGCTGGAGATGAGCGCTGAGATCACCGCAGGCTGGACCAGCCTGCAACTTGATCTGTTTGTGCGGCTGGTCGAGCAGTGTATGGCGCAGTTTCGTCCTAAATCGCCGCCGCCGCTGGCTAATCCCGAGCGGTTGAAAGGCCACTGCGAAGAGATTCGTGAACAGTTGCAGATTCTGTCGGCAATGCTGGCGCTGTACCTGCCAAAAGATCAGATTGAAGGCGAATATCGCTTTGAAATGGGGTGCCTGCCCGAAGAAATTCTGACCCTGTGCGCACGGCTGTATAAGCTTAACGATGCGCTGCGCGGGCTGTCTGAAGCCTTTCTCAACGATCTGAGTGATAAAACCGGCCAGTATGATGTGGTACGCCTGCACCGTACTTTGCTGCAGATGAACCGTACTTTTGCATGGTTTGAGTCGATCAGCAAACTGTGGCGTCTGGCCGCAATGGAACAGGCTTCAGGCGCGCCGGTATCAAAGTGGGTCACGCGTGAGAATCGTGACGGCAATGCGCATTTGCTGTTTCACTGTGCCGGTATTCGCGTCAGCGATCAGCTGGAAAAACTGCTGTGGCGTAAAGTGCCGCACGTGGTGGTGACTTCCGCCACTCTGCGATCGCTCAGCAGTTTTAACCGCTTGCAGGAGATGTCCGGCCTGAGTGAAAAAGCCGATGACCGATTTGTGGCGCTGGACTCACCGTTTAATCACATTGAGCAGGGTAAGTTGCTGATTCCGCAGATGCGCCATGAACCGATGATGGCGACAGAAGCGCAGCATATTGCCGAGATGGCGCACTTTTTCAGTCAGCAAATCAGCGAGGGGAAACACAAAGGGATTCTGGTGCTGTTTGCCAGCGGACGGGCGATGCAGCTTTTTCTTACCCACGTTACCGCGCTGCGCCTGATGATGTTGGTTCAGGGAGATAAACCGCGATCCCGGCTGGTGGAGCTGCATCGCCAGCGGGTGCAGCAGGGGGAAACCAGCATTCTGGTCGGCCTGCAATCCTTTGCCGAAGGGCTGGATCTGAAGGGCGATTTATTATCCCAGGTGCATATTCATAAAATTGCTTTTCCCCCGGTAGACAGTCCGGTAATTTTAACCGAGGGCGAGTGGCTGAAAAGCCTGAAACGTTATCCATTTGAGGTGCAGAGTTTGCCCAGCGCCTCATTTAATCTGATTCAGCAGGTTGGCCGCCTGATTCGTAGCCACGACTGTTTTGGTGAGATTGTAATATACGACCGACGGCTAATCAGTAAGCGTTATGGCCCGCGCCTGCTGGCGGCACTGCCGGTATTTCCTATCGAGCAGCCGCCGATGCCAGAGGGCGAGCCACCGAAGCCAGCCAAAGAAAAAAGCCTGAAGAAACCCAAACGGCGGCGCTAATTTATTGCGATATTGCTGGCAGCAATCTGCTGGCGATGACAGTTCAGGAAACCATGAGCGATGGAATATACCCGGATTATCAAAGAAGTAGGGCGCGGCAAAAATCATGCGCGTGATATCGATTTTGACACTGCACGTGCGCTTTACCGTGAAATGCTGGCTGGCGAAGTGCCGGAGCTGGAACTGGGCGGGCTGTTAATTGCCTTACGGATTAAAGGTGAAGGTGAAGAGGAGATGCTGGGCTTTTACCAGGCGATGCAGGAGCAGGTAATGCGCCTGACGCCGCCAGCAGGCCAGCCGATGCCGGTGGTAATCCCCAGCTATAACGGTGCGCGCAAGCAGGCGAACCTGACGCCGCTGCTGGCAATGTTGCTGTCGAAACTGGGTTTTCCGGTGCTGGTGCATGGCGTCAGCGACGATCCGACGCGCGTCACCAGTGAAACGGTGTTTGCCGCGCTGGGCATCCCGGCGGTGACCGATGCGGCGTCGGCGCAGGCACGGCTGGATGCCGGAGAACTGGTGTTTATGTCGGTCGCTACCCTCTGCCCACCGCTGGCGACTCAGCTGTCACTGCGCTGGCGCATGGGGGTGCGTAACAGCGCGCACACGCTGGCAAAACTGGCTACGCCGTTCGATGAAGCGGCCGCGCTGCGCCTTTCCAGCGTTTCTCATCCGGAATATATTCCGCGAGTGGCAAAATTCTTCGCTGCTATCGGTGGGACTGGCCTGCTGATGAATGGCACGGAAGGTGAAGTTTATGCCAACTTACAGCGCTGCCCGGCGATCAGCCTGATTAGCGCCGTTCAGGCGGAACCCCAGCTGCTACTGGCGCGGCAGGAAGAAGTGACGATCGCGCGTGATGCGCTGGCGTCGTCAAAAGAGGCCGATGTTACCGCAGCATGGACTCAGCGAGTGGTGAATAAAGATCTGCCTGTGCCGCAGTCGTTGCGTTTACAGATCGCCTGCTGCCTGGTAGCGAGCGGGCGATCGGCGGATATTGCCAGCGGACTGGCAGAGCTGGATGCCGTGGGATACTGATCGTCCGGGTCAATCGGGGCAACCAGCAGGTTGCCCCGATTGACCCGCGAGGCTGATACCAGCGGAATCATTTGACGCCAGTCAGCGTGGCAACAGCTGTTCCACCAGTTGTTGCCAGATACCGATACCGTGCGCTATCACCTCGTCGTTAAAATCATACCAGGCATTATGCAGCGGCCGTGAAGGTGTTGCGCCATCGGCACCAATCCAGAAATAAGCCCCCGGACACGCTTCCAGCATGCAGGCAAAATCTTCTGATGCCATCGACGGGTTCACTTCCCAGCGTACCGCTTGCTCACCTGACAAGCTGATTGCGGCATCGCGCACTTTTAGCGCCGATTCGGCATGATTCTTCGTTACCGGATAGCCGGGATACCAGCTAATTGCCCCTTCAACACCAAATGGGGTCGGCAGCGTGGTGACGAAATCATCGATTAATGCGCGCACTTTACTGCGCACCTCGCTCTGCAAACAGCGCACGGTGCCGCGCAGTTTTACCTGCTCAGGAATGACATTAATCGCTTCACCGCCGTTGATTTGCGTAATACTGACCACGGCAGAGGCGAGGGGAGAGAGGCGGCGCGCCGGGATGGTTTGCAGCGCCATAATCAGCTCGGCGGCGGTAACAATCGGGTCGGCACCACTCTCCGGCATTGCCGCATGGCAGCTTTTGCCGGTTAAGGTGATCTCAAACGAATCCAGTGAAGCCATCATCGCACCACTGTTTACCGCCACTTCACCGAGCGCCAGTCCAGGCCAGTTGTGCAGGCCATAGATGGCGTCCATTGGAAACAGGGTAAACAGACCTTCTTCGACCATTCTGCGTGCGCCACCGAGGTTCTCTTCGGCAGGCTGAAAAACAAAGTGCAGTGTGCCACTGAAATTACGCGTCTGACTCAGGTGTTTCGCCGTCGCCAGCAGAATGGCGGTATGACCGTCATGCCCGCAGGCGTGCATCACGCCGGGAGTGTTGGATTTATGCGGCGGGTTACCCAGTTCAGTGATTGGCAGCGCATCCATATCGGCACGCAGGCCGATGACCGGACCCGGGCCATTTTCCAGCGTGCCGACGACGCCGGTTCCGGCCAGACCCACGTGCACCTGCAATCCAAAAGAGCGCAGCTTTTCGGCGACCATGTTTGATGTCTGATGCTCCTGATAACCCAGCTCGGGTTGCCTGTGCAGCTGGTGTCGCCAGGTGATGGCTTCTTCGATCAATGAAACAGGAATGGTCATAAATAGTCTCTTCTCCATGCTGATGCCACTTATCCGCTGCGTGGTCTGACGCTAATCATTCGGCTTCCACTTTAGATGCAACCGATGCACGGCGTCTATCAGTCCCTGAAGAAAATCGTTAATAGACTTATCATGTTTAACGATTATTTCATCATTGGCAGATTCAGCTGATGCTGCCGGGCGCAGGTTTCGGCCTGGGAATATCCGGCGTCGGCGTGCCGCATTACGCCGGTGGCCGGGTCGTTCCACAATACCCGCTCCAGCCGCACATCGGCCTGCTCACTGCCGTCACAAACAATCACCATGCCCGCATGTTGCGAGAAACCCATACCGACGCCACCACCATGATGCAGACTGACCCAGGTGGCACCGCCCGCGGTGTTCAGCAGAGCATTCAGCAGCGGCCAGTCAGAAACTGCATCAGACCCATCTTTCATTGCTTCGGTTTCGCGATTTGGCGAGGCGACGGACCCACAATCGAGATGGTCACGACCAATCACCACCGGTGCTTTCAGCTCGCCGTTGCGCACCATTTCATTGAACGCCAGGCCTGCCAGATGACGCTCGCCAAGGCCGAGCCAACAGATACGCGCCGGTAATCCCTGGAAGGCGATACGCTCCTGCGCCATATCCAGCCAGCGATGCAGGTTAGCGTGCTGCGGGAATAACTGTTTCAGCTTCGCATCGGTTTTATAGATATCCTCAGGATCGCCGGAAAGCGCTACCCAGCGAAACGGCCCCTTACCTTCGCAGAACAGCGGACGAATATAAGCAGGGACGAAGCCCGGAAAATCAAAAGCGTTTTCTACTCCTTCATCCAGCGCGACCTGGCGGATATTATTACCGTAATCCACGGTGGGGATGCCCATCTGGTGAAAATCAAGCATCGCCCGTACATGCATTGCCATCGAGGCGCGTGCGGCTTTCTCCACCGCTTTCGGGGCGCTGAGGCGTTTTTCAGCCCACTGTTCAACACTCCAGCCAGCCGGCAGATAGCCGTTAAGCGGATCGTGTGCTGAGGTCTGATCGGTAACGATATCCGGCCTGATGCCGCCTGCCCGGGCGCGCTTAACCAGCTCCGGCAAGATTTCTGCCGCATTGCCCAACAGACCGACGGAGATCGCCCGCTTCTGCTGGTTAGCCTCGCGGATAATTTTCAGGGCTTCGTCAATGCTGTATGCCTTGTAATCGAGATAGCGGGTGCGCAGCCGAAAGTCGATGCGCGACTCCTGGCACTCCACTGCCAGCACTGAAGCCCCCGCCAGCACGCCAGCCAGTGGCTGCGCACCACCCATGCCGCCCAGCCCGGCGGTAAGAATCCACCGGCCGCTCAGGTCACTGTTATAGTGCTGACGGCCCGCTTCGACGAAGGTTTCAAAGGTGCCCTGCACAATGCCCTGCGCGCCGATATAGATCCATGAACCGGCGGTCATCTGGCCGTACATCATCAGCCCGGCTTTATCCAGCTGATGAAAATGGTCCCAGTTGGCCCAGTGCGGCACCAGGTTGGAGTTGGCGATTAATACCCGTGGTGCATCGGCATGGGTGCGGAACACGCCAACCGGTTTTCCGGACTGCACCAGCAGCGTCTCTTCCGGCTGCAATGCGCGCAGCGAACGCAGAATCTGCTCAAAGCATTCCCGGTTGCGTGCGGCTTTACCGATGCCGCCATACACCACCAAATCTTCCGGGCGTTCGGCAACATCAGGATCAAGGTTATTCTGGATCATGCGCCAGGCGGCTTCAATCAGCCAGTTTGCACAATGTAATTCGCTGCCGTGAGGTGCCCGAATTTCACGGGCAACGGCGCTGCTGATCGATTCACTCATCTGTTGGCTCCTTATCCTGCGTGGCTTGGTAGCAGGGCGGTGATCACATCGGGCCAGTTGTTACTGCTGGCCCACAGGCGCATTTGTTCGATATCGGGTGCCATCAGGCGGTCTTTTTCGAGAAAAGCCACGCGTTCCCGCACGGTCCCCAGCTGTTGTTCCAGCAGTGGCGAACTTTGCAGCGGGCGATGAAAGTCGATGCCTTGTGCGGCGGCCATCGCTTCAATACCTACAACGGCCGCGGTGTTAAAGCACATTGCACCGAGACGGCGTGCGGCGTAGGTGGCCATTGAGACATGATCTTCCTGGTTGGCGGAAGTGGGCAGACTGTCGACGCTGCCTGGATGGGCCAAAGATTTGTTTTCGGAGGCCAGCGCAGCGGCAGTGACCTGAGCGATCATAAATCCTGAATTGACGCCGCCGTCATTCACCAGGAACGGCGGCAGGCCAGAGAGACCGCTGTCCAGCAACAGCGCCATGCGCCGCTCGGAAATTGCGCCAATTTCTGCGATCGCCAGCGCAATAATATCAGCAGCAAATGCCACCGGTTCGGCGTGGAAATTGCCGCCGGAAATCACGTCACCGCTTTCCGGGAATACCAGTGGATTATCGGAAGCGGCATTGGCTTCAATCTGCAATACTCGCGCGGCATGATTCAGGTTATCAAGACAGGCACCCATCACCTGCGGCACGCAACGAATGGAGTACGGATCCTGCACCCGTCCACAGGCCGCATGTGAAGTCAGAATTTCGCTGCCTGCCAACAACTCAGAGACGGCGGCAGCCACTGCGATTTGTCCCGGCTGGCCGCGCGCCTGATGAATACGCGCATCAAAGGGTTTTATCGAGCCTTTAATTGCTTCCAGCGACATCGCACCGGCGACCAGCCCGGCGGCGAAGGTTTTCTCCGCTTCAAACAGGCCGCGCAATGCCAGTGCGGTTGATACCTGGGTGCCGTTAAGCAGTGCCAGTCCCTCTTTCGGCCCGAGTACCACCGGTTCCAGTCCGAGCTGTTGTAGCGCGTCAGGCGCATTCATCAGCTTACCGGCAACGCGGACCTGGCCTTCACCCAGCAGCATCAGCGACAAATGTGCCAGCGGAGCCAGATCGCCGGACGCGCCCACTGAGCCTTTTTCCGGTATGCAGGGCATGACGCCAGCGTTAAACAGGGTGATCAGCATCTCGATCAGTTCGATACGCACGCCGGAATGCCCGCGCGCCAGGCTAATAATTTTACTGGCCATCACCAGGCGTACGACTTCATCCGGCAGTAACTCTCCCAGCCCGACACTGTGCGACAGCACCAGATTGCGTTGTAGCTCAGCCAGACGTGCCGCCGGAATCGAGGTTTGTGCCAGTTTGCCAAAGCCGGTATTGATGCCGTAGGTGACTTTGCCTGTCGCGACAATAGCGTTCACTGTTTCATGTGCTTTCAGCACCGCTTCACGTGCGCTGTCAGCAAGCCGAAGCGTGACGCCGCCATGGTAAATGGCCTTAAGCATCGGCAGACCTACTTCTCCGGGTATCAGATGACATTCATCGGTACTGAACGACATGGTATACTCCTGTATATACAAGTTTGGCGCGGATTAAACCCATGTGCAGCCGCATGGGTAACACTGTCGAGTGAAGCATAAGTGTATAGTGTTGTCTATACAACCTAATGCCTTAGTGCCAGAGCGATCACAAAACGGAGCAGGGGTACAGGGATGCAGATGTCTATACATTTATGCCCTCAGTCAGTAGACTTAACTTACGACGTTTTTTAAGGAACTTTATATGGTCGGGCAGACTGCCATTTCGCAACTCGCAGCCGCCATGAGCGATCAGCCTGCGCCAATCTATCAGCGGGTAAAACAGGCGATTGTCAGCCAGATTGCCGCCGGCGTGTGGAAAGCCAATCAGCGCGTGCCATCCGAAAGTGAGCTGGTCAATGAATTGGGCGTTAGCCGCATGACGATTAACCGGGCGCTGCGCGAACTGACCGGTGAAGGTTATTTGATTCGCATGCAGGGCGTGGGAACGTTTGTGGCCGAAACCAAGGGCTACACCGCAATGCTGGAAGTGCACAATATTGCTGAAGAGATTGCCCAGCGCGGCCATCAGCATCGCTGTAAAATTCTGCAGCTAAGCGAAATAAAAGCCGATCCGGAACAGGCCGCGGTATTAGGATTATCCACTGGCCAGTCGATTTTTCATTCGCTGATGGTGCACTATGAAAATGAACTGCCGGTACAGCTGGAAGATCGTCTGGTTAATCCGCAGATGGCACCGGACTATCTGCGGCAGGATTATGACAGCCAGACGCCCTATACCTATCTGATGCGGGTTGCACCACTGACTGCCGGTGAGCATATCGTTGAAGCCGTTCTCGCCGATGTCCGCCAGCGTCAGTATCTGTCGCTGGACGAGCATGAACCCTGTTTACTGATTCGCCGCCAGACATGGAGCGAGGGTAAAATCGTTACTTACGCCCGACTGCTTTATCCCGGTTCACGCTATAAGCTGCTTGGTCGCTTTAAAGGGCACGGTTGATTGCAGCAAACAACATCAGTGCATCCGCTGTTAGTGGCGTAATGACCTCGCCGCTGACGTGCCACCAGCAGCCTTCTCCGCGTGACAGCGTTTGTTCGCCGACGCACCACTGACCGGCAATCACCCAACACACGCCACAATCGCTTTGCTGCGCACGGCCGCTGATCACCACCGTGGCGCAGCAGCGATCGTGGCGGGTCATAATATTAACGTCGAGACTCTGACCGCCGGTCAGCCGGGCAAATATCGGCTGTTCGCCAGCAAAACAGAACGGCTGATTCAGTTCCAGCAGCTGCATGGGTGACAGAGGCGAGTGCAATTCCACACTGTCTCCGGCGACTAATGTAATCACCCGATCCACGCCGGGAAATACGGAAAAGTCGCCGTTGTTGGCGAGGGTGGCAATGCTGGCGCGCCAGTCAAACGAGCTAGTTTCTGGCGGAAAGCTGACGATCTCACGGGTTTCGCCACCACCATTACGCCATTTGTTGATTGGCAGATCGTCGGTTCGATAAAAATGCATCATGAAACCCTTATCCCCGTCTTTACTGTAAGGCTTTCATCACGGCGGCAAAGCGGGCATCCGCTTCGGACTGTAGCGCATGATGACCGGCATTAATCACCTGTTTTCCCGCCACCCAGACATCGCGGATCTGCGAACCGCTGCCGGCGAACAGCCAGCGGTTCAGCAGCGCACTGTCGTGGCAGCTGGCTAACCAGGCGTCTGGCTCCAGTACCAGCCAGTCTGCACGCTGGCCTACGGCCAGTGAGCCGATGGCTACGCCGCAGGCCTGTGCACCGCCGGATGCTGCCTGCTGCCACAGCAGGTCGCCTGTTGAACGTTGCTGTGGAGTGATGATGCGGTTACGCCGCCGGTCGCGCAGCCGCTGACCATACTCCAGCCAGCGCAGCTCCTCTGTGACATTCAGTGAGACATGACTGTCGGAGCCGATACCCCAGCGCCCGCCCTGGGCAATATAGTCGGTGGCCGGAAAAATACCGTCTCCGAGATTGGCTTCGGTAGTCGGGCAGAGTCCGACCACCGCGCCGCTGGCAGCAAGACGAGTAATTTCCTGCGGCTCAAGGTGGGTGGCGTGAACCAGGCACCAGCGCGCATCGACGGCAAAGCGCTCCAGCAGCCAGTTCACTGGGCGCTCACCGCTCCATGCCAGCGAATCGTTCACCTCTTTTTCCTGTTCGGCAATATGAATATGCACCGGCAGTTCAGGCGAGCTGGCCGCCAGCACCTGCTCCATTTGTTGCTGAGTCACCGCGCGCAGCGAATGGAAGCACAGTCCCTGATTGTGCAGCGGTTTGTTGCGCAGTAGGTGGCGCAGATTTTCCTGTTGGCGCAGATAGCTGTCGCTATGCTGGATAAAACGCTTTTGCGCTGGCTGCGGCGGTTGGGCACCAAATCCGCTGTGGCTGTATAACACCGGCAGCAGCGTCTGACCGATTCCAGCCTGTTCGGCAGCAGCAATCAGCTGTTGCAGCATCTCATCCTGCGCATAAGGCTGGCCGTGGTGGTCATGATGCAGATAGTGAAACTCCGCAACCTGGGTATAACCGCCTTTCAGCATCGCGATATACAGATAACGCGCGATATCACCCAGCTGGGGGGGTGACAGCTGCTGTACCAGGCGATACATCAGCTCGCGCCAGCTCCAGAAGCTGTCCTGTGGATCGCCCGCTACCTCCGCCAGCCCGGCCATGGCGCGCTGGAAGGCGTGCGAGTGCAGATTAGCCATCGCCGGGATGACGGCACCGGATAAACGCACTGCCTGCGCGGCGTGACTGTCAGGAGTAATACTGGCAATAAATCCTTGCGCGTTGACCTCGATACGCACCGAATGCCGCCATCCTTCCGCCAGCAGTGCACGCGTCGCAAAATAACTCGACATGGTTGATCCTCAGGCTTTGTGGTTGTATATACATATACATACTTTAGCAGTTTCTGTAAATCAATCGCAGGATGTGGGAGAGCAAATGGCGGACGAAATACGCTGTGACAGTGTGTGGTTCGGCGCGGATGTGGTCACTATGCGCAACGGGCGGTACAACATCATTAGCGATGGCGCGATTGCGGTGCGCGATGGCGTGATTGTCTGGATCGGTACGCGCGCGCAGTCGACGAAGATCGCCGCCACGCAGCGCACCGATTTTGCCGGGGGCATAATTACGCCTGGCCTGGTCGACTGCCATACTCACCTGGTGTTTGGTGGTGACCGCAGCCATGAGTTTGAGCAGCGGTTAAATGGCGTCAGCTATGCGGAGATTGCCGCGCAGGGCGGTGGCATTCTGGCGACGGTGCGCGCTACGCGCGAAGCGACCCTCGGGCAACTGGTCAGCAGCGCTCGCTGGCGAATCGAACGCTTACTGGCTGAAGGCGTTACGACGCTGGAGATAAAATCCGGTTACGGCCTCGATGAAGCCAGTGAAATACGCATGTTGCAGGCGATTCGCCAGCTGGCGCAGCAGCTTCCGGTTGATGTACTGGCAACTTGCCTGGCGGCACACGCGATTCCACCTGAATTTGAACATCACCCGGATGGCTGGATTGAGATTATCTGTCAGCGTCTGCTGCCGAAAATCAGAGCCGAACGGCTGGCTAATGCGGTGGATGCATTTTGTGAACATCTGGCTTTTTCTCCGGCGCAGGTAAGCCGGGTATTTGAGCGGGCGCAGCAGCTCGGTTTACCGGTTAAATTGCACGCTGAGCAGCTCTCTTCACTTGGCGGCAGCGCGCTGGCGGCACGATTTAATGCGCTTTCAGCCGATCATCTGGAGTACGCCAGCGAAAGCGACGTGCAGGCAATGGCGCAACATGGCACGGTCGCGGTGCTACTCCCCGGCGCGTTTTATCTGTTGCGTGAGACTCAATTACCGCCGGTTGCGCTGTTCCGCCAGTATCAGGTGCCGATGGCGCTGGCCAGCGATGCGAATCCTGGTACTTCTCCGGCGCTGTCGCTGCGTCTGATGCTGAATATGGCCTGCACCCTGTTTCGCCTGACCCCGGAAGAGGCGCTGGCGGGCGTCACGCTGCATGGCGCCAAAGCGCTGGGACTGGAGAAAACCCACGGATCGCTGGAGTGCGGTAAAGTCGCTAATTTCGTTCACTGGCCGCTGACGCGTCCGGCAGAACTGGTTTACTGGCTCGGTGGTCAGTTGCCTTGTCAGGTTATTTATCGAGGAGAAGCGCAATGAAAGCCTTTCAGTTCTCAGCCGGGACGCTGCCGCTGCTGATCAGTATTCCTCATGCCGGTACCGCACTGACGCCGGAAGTGAAAGCGGGCCTGAGCGACGCCGCCAGGGGTTTACCTGATACCGACTGGCATCTGGCGCAGCTGTATGATTTTGTTCAGCCGCTGGGTGCCAGCGTGCTGACAGGCAACTATTCGCGCTTTGTTATCGATCTGAATCGACCGGCTGACGATCGGCCGCTGTATGCTACTGCCACTACCGGGCTGTATCCCGAAACGCTGTTTGACGGTACGCCAATCTTTAAGCCGGGCATGACCCCCACTGCGGATCAGCGCCGAGACTATTTAGCCACCCTCTGGCAACCGTACCACGACAAACTTCAGCAGGAGCTGGCGCGGCTTAAGCAGCAGCATGGCTACGCGCTGCTCTTCGATGCCCACTCGATAGCTTCGGTGATCCCGCGACTGTTTGACGGTCGGTTACCGGACCTGAATTTGGGCACCAACAACGGTAACAGCAGCACCCCGGCGATTGATGCGGCGCTGATTCACTGTTTTTCCGCCCAGTCGCGCTTCAGCTGGGTAGACAACGGGCGCTTTAAAGGTGGCTATATCACCCGCGCATATGGCAAACCCGAACAGCAGCAGTTTGCGGTACAGCTGGAGTTGGCGCAGTGTAACTATATGGATGAACAGCCGCCGTTCGCCTGGCGCGGTGAGCGAGCGGCAGCATTACAGCCGCTGTTGCAGCAGCTGATTATGACTCTGCTTGAGCAGGGGGCGATTGCTGCTGATTAGCGTGGGCGGGCATCCGGCCTGACCAGATCAAAGCGCTGATCTTCGCTGATGGCGTAATAGGCCGATGGGCCACCAGCGCGCAGGATCGGCTGCGCTCTGGCGGTCTGATAGATGCCGTTTTCCAGCAGATCGCTGTCGATATGGATCGCCACCACTTCGCCTAAAACCAACCAGCTCGGCAGCTTTTCACCGTCGGCAGCCTGCAGCTGAATACACTGCGTCAGCTTGCATTCAAAGTTGACCGGGCTCTCTGCCACCATGCTGACATTAACCTGCGTGGCCGCCACCGGCGTCAGGCCGGAGAAAGCAAACTCATCTTCCCCCTGCGGCAGTGAGGCGGAGCTTTCATTCATTGCCACCGCCAGTGGCCGTGTCGCCAGATTCCAGACAAATTCACCGGTTTCACTAATATTTTTTACGCTGTCTTTCCAGCCGCTGCTGGCAAAACCAATAATCGGTGGATGGTAATTAAAACAGTTAAAGAAACTGTAGGGTGCCAGATTGCGCTGACCGTCAGTATTAGCGGAGCTGATCCAGCCAATTGGACGTGGTCCGATAATCGCATTCAGCGGATCGTGTGGCAGCCCGTGGCCGAGACGGGGTTGATACGAGTGGCGTTGACGGGACATAGCGTTACCTGTTGTTGTCATGTTTTGCTTATCTTAACGCGTCTGGTGCAGAGAAAAAAACACGGCAATGGTTTACGCTTTTTTGCAAAGCGAGTATCTTACGCGCCCACTATACCCCTGGTATCTGAAGTGGCTGCAACGTCTGTTTAAACGCAGGGTTGCACTTGCCGCGACTCCAGCGACGTTGGGTAACCTTTGAGAGATGCCGATGAAAAAGCCTGCCGAAAAAAACGTTCTTCACCCGCGTAACCGTCACCGTGGACGCTACGACTTTGCTGCACTGAAACAGTGCCACCCGGCGCTGGAACCGTTGGTTCAGGTCAATCAGTATGGCGATGAGTCGGTCGACTTTTCCGACCCCAATGCGGTGAAAGTGCTGAACCAGGCGCTGCTGCATCACTTTTATCAGATAGAACACTGGTCCATTCCTGACGGTTTTCTCTGTCCGCCAGTGCCGGGACGAGCGGACTATCTGCATCATCTCGCCGACTTACTGGCGGAAGATCATCAGCAGGTGGTGCCGCGTAATCTCAATCTGCTGGATATCGGTTGTGGTGCCAACTGCATTTATCCGCTGATTGGCTATCGCGAATATGACTGGCGTTTCACCGGAACCGAAGTCAACGAGCAGGCCATGAAAGCCGCCAACGCGATTATCGATGCCAATCCGGGGCTGAATCGTGGCATTCGCCTGCGTCGCCAGAAGGATGCTGATGCTATTTTTCGCGGCATTATTCATAAAAATGAGATTTTCCACGCCACGATATGTAACCCACCGTTCCACGCTTCAGCCAGCGATGCGCGTCAGGGCAGCCAGCGGAAACTGCGTAATCTGGGGCTGGACCGCAACGCGCCGCTGAATTTCGGTGGTCAGCAGGATGAGCTGTGGTGTGAGGGGGGCGAAAAAGCCTTTATCACTCGTATGATTAACGAAAGCGTCGACTTTTCCCGCCAGTGCGTGTGGTTTACCTCTCTGGTGTCGCGAAAAGAGAACCTGCCTGATTTACGTCGGGCGCTGGAAGATGTTGAAGCGGTGCAGGTCCGGATTATCGATATGGCGCAGGGGCAGAAGCAGAGCCGGTTTATCGCCTGGAGCTTTTTCGATAAACCGGCCCGTAGCCGCATGCTCAGCAAGTAACCCTTATTCGGGAGCGGCTAATGCCTGAGCGCCCGCCGCTCCCTGCACATCATTACCGGTTTGCAGCACCTGCACCGTCTGGCGCGGCGCTTTAATCCCGGCCGCATCGAAATGCTTTTTCACCATATCATCCAGTGCAAAGCGTACCGTCCACTGCTTCAGCGGCTGAGTGGTAAAGGACACGCGTACGGTAAACGACTGATTGGTCAGCCCGACCAGCCCGGCGAACGCCGGTTCGCCAATCACCATGCCACGGATCTCTTTGTTCTCCATCAGCTCTTGCACCGCCTGTTGTAGGGTGGCATTGACTTTCTCACTCTCTTCGTTGCGATCTACATCATAATTGGCGACAAATGAGCCGATACCGCGGACAAAGTTGGCGAAAGTGGTGATCGATGACCACGGAATAATATGATATGCACCGGTATCCTGGCGCACGCCAACGGAGCGAATTGACATGCGTTCGACGCTGCCGGTAATCGGTCCGATAGTCACCAGATCGCCGGTATTCATGCCATTTTCAAACTGAATAAATACCCCGGTAATAATATCCTTCACCAGCGTTTGCGAGCCGAACGATACCGCCAGACCAAGTGCCCCGGCTCCGGCCAACAGAGGCGCAATATTCACGCCAATTTCCGACAGTAAAATCATAATGGTAATGGTGCTGATCACGACCGCCAGCGCATTACGAAACAGCGTCAGTAGGGTGCGGGTTCGCGCACCGGGCATAGGGCGACCATGTGAGTCGGAGGCGAGACGGCTTTCTATCAGGCTGGCTAACAGCGTCCAGCCTACCGCTGAGAACAGCAGAATCACCAGTACGCGGATGATAATGTCCACCGTTTTTTCACCGGCACCCACCGTCAGCCAGTGCCACAGGTCGAACAGATGCCACGCATTAAGCAGCAGTAATCCGACGGCAAATACTGTCAGAATACGCGCCAGCTTCAGCAGCGTTGAGCACCACGCATTAACTCGTTTCTGCAATTCCGGATACTCGCGTTGCAGTTCGGGTGACAGCGTGATGCTTTTGGCAATCCAGCGCGACAGAATGCCGGAAATCAGCGCGCCGATGCCGATAATCGCCAGGCTGCGCACCGACGCCGACATCATAAACTTCAGGCTGTCCCCCGGATTAAACATTGAGAGGAAAAACAGCACGATAAAATAGGCGCTCGCCAGCCAGTGCCAGACCAGTGCAAACGCGCGAATAAACAGCGCGAAAAAGCGCATTGAACGATCGGCCAGCGCCGTCAGTTCATACTGAATATTACGGCGATTATGAAAAATCAGGTACTGTGCCCACAGGGTGATCAGGCTCATCACCACCACGTTAACCAGCGCTCCAATCTGCACATTTATCTGATTACTGACAATCGGCACGATAACCAGTAAGCCGTAGCCAATCAGCCCGCTTAACCAGCTAAGGCGAGTATTCCAGTAGCGGGCGCGGTTATCGGCAATGCGGAACGGGCGCAAATCGGCAATACGTGGGCAGAAGATCAGCCGTAATATCGCCTTAAAGAATTCGATCAGCGCAAAGGCATTCAGAAACAGCCCTTGCTGACGGGCGATGGTGCGGTTGCCGTCATTCAGGTAGTCGCTCATGATCTGGCCGGTAAACAGCGCCAGCGCCAGCAGCGCTAAGTCAATGATAAACGCCGCAAAAATCATCGCAGGCAGATGTAACCAGTTGGAACGATCGCGGTTCTTGAGGCGTCCCCACTTTCCCATGCGGCGATACAGTGGCCGCGCCAGCCAGCAAATCAGCCAGTAAAAGGCAAACAGCGCCACCGCCAGCATCAGAAAGTGGCTGACGGCGTTAAAAAAGGTCTGTTGATTAAAGGCGCGGTGCGGGGCGGAGACGATATTGTGATGCAGTTCGGTAAACTGCGTGGCGAATGCGCCACCGTAGTGGCGGCTGACGTCACTCAGCCCTTGCAGTACGGTCTTCTCTTCCGGTTCTGTGTCGGGCGGTGTCAGAACCGGTTCACTGTGTTCTGCCGGGGTGGCGGCGGCATTGCGCAGCTGTTCAATCAATTCCTGACGCGTCTGATCGTTTTGCAGAATATTAGCCAGTGCGGCGTACGCGGCTTTTTTATCCTCAGCGCCTGGCTCCTCTGCCGTGTTGTTGGTGGCGGATTGCGATTGCTGGGCGGCAACCACGGCGGCAGGCAGGGTAACCGCCAGAGCTGAACCAGAATAACCGCACAGCAGCATGCAAATCAGCAACCACTGGCAGAGGGTTTGTCGCGATTGAACCACAGCCAACATCGTATTCTCCTGTAACGGCGCAATAAGAGCGTTGACCAGCAAGTATAGCGGAGCTGAGGATGGCGAAAGGTAAAGGCGGAGGTTTTGGGAGTAAGCCCAGACAGAAGCAGGGCGACATTGCTGCCGCCCGGAATATCAGGATACGTGCTGTAAGAACTCGCGCAGGCGCGCGCTTGGCGGGTTGGTGATCAGGGTATCCGGGTCACCATCTTCCGCAATGCGGCCTTTGTCGATAAAGATCAGTCGCGATGCCACTTTCTGTGCGAACCCGACCTCATGGGTGACAATAACCATCGTCATCCCTTCTTCAGCCAGATCCTGCATCACTTTCAGGACTTCGTGGCGCAACTCCGGATCAAGCGCTGAAGTTGGCTCATCAAACAGCATCATTTTCGGCTTCACCGCCAGCGCGCGGGCGATGGCCACACGCTGCTGCTGGCCGCCGGACAGCTCGGAAGGGAAATGGTGAGCACGCTCGGCAAGGCCGACCTTGCTTAACAGCTCCTTCGCCAGTTTGTGTGCCGCATCTTTCTTCATACCACGGACGCGAATCGGACCGAAAGCCACATTATCCAGCGCTGACATCTGCGGGAACAGATGGAACTGCTGGAACACCATTCCGGCTTCCTGACGAATCAGGCGCTCATCGACTTTTGGATCGTTCACTTTCAGACCATCAACAATCAGCTCACCGCTGGTGATCTCTTCCAGTTTGTTGATGCAGCGCAGCAGGGTAGATTTACCGGAGCCGCTTGGGCCGATAATCACCACGACTTCACCCTGATTGATCTTCAGATCGATGTTGTGCAGAACCTGAGTCTGACCAAAGTGCTTGGAGACATTTTTAAATTCAATCACAGGATTTTCATCCTTTTTTCAATGCGACGCAGAACGAAACTGAGTGCCAGAGTAATAAACAGATAGATAACCGCGACCGCGCTCCAGATCTCCAGCGCACGGAAGTTACCCGCAATAATTTCCTGCCCCTGACGCGTCAGTTCAGCGACACCGATAACGATAAACAGTGAGGTATCTTTGATGCTGACAATCCACTGGTTGCCTAATGGCGGCAGCATACGACGCAGCGCCAGCGGCATAATGACATAACGCAGCGTTTCACGACGCGACAGGCCAAGTGCCAGTCCGGCTTCGCGGAAGCCATTATGGATTGACAGTACCGCACCACGGGTGATTTCAGCGATATAGGCCCCAGAGTTGATCATGATGGTGACCACTGCGGCGCTAAAGGGATCGATACGCAAATCGGTAAATGCCATCGGCAGGGCGAAGTAAATAAACATCACCTGCACTACAATTGGCGTACCGCGAATCAATTCAATAAATACCAGCGCGATATTACGGGAAAACCAGCCGCCATAGGCGCGGGCAAATCCGGCAATCAGGCCGATAATCAGGCCGCCAACCAGACCGAGGACCGAGATCCACAAGGTCATTTTGGCGCCTTCAAGCAGGATAGGAAGAGCAGGCCAGATGGCGCTCCAGTCGAACTGCATGATGCTTTCTCCCGAACTAAAACAATTTTTGTTGAATGGAAAAACGCAGAGACGCAATGCCGTCACTGACGTAAATGGCGCGGCAAAACTTAATAGCGGCATAAATGCCCGGCAGATTAATATTTTGCATGCAATTTAACGAGCGGCGTTGTTGCCGCACGTTAAGTTGCCGGACGCTAACCGATTATATTATTTTGGTTCGCTGCCGAACCATTTTTTATAGATAGTATTATAAGTGCCGTTATCGCGCAGGGTTTTCAGCGCGCCGTTAACCTTCTCACGCAGTTCGTCGCTGCCTTTCGGGAAAGCAATACCGTACTGCTGTGCTTCAATCGAATCTCCTACCGCTTTGAACTTGCCTTTACCGGCGGTATTGATGAAGTACAGAATATTTGGTGTATCGTGCAGGACGGCATCCGCACGGTTGGTACCCAGTTCCATATAAGCATTGTCGATATTCGGGAACTGACGCAGGGCTTTGGTTTTGATGTTCTGTTTCGCGTAATCGACGGAACCGGTGCCGCTCTTCACCGCCACCACTTTACCGTCCAGATCATCAATGCCTTTCACCTCATTGTTGTTCTCTCTTACCATTACCAGCAGGCCGCTTTTGTAGTAACCGTCAGAGAAATCAATCGCCTTTTTGCGCTCGTCGGTGATGGTGATGCCCGCCAGTGCCAGGTCGATATTGCGTGTTTGCAGGGCAGGGATGATGCCGCTGAAGTCCATAGGCTTCAGGGTGTATTCGACGTTCAGCTGTTTCGCGATGGCGTCCCACAAATCGATATCGAAACCGACATATTTATCGCCTTGTTTAAACTCAAACGGAACGAAGGCGGTATCGGTAGCGACAATCAGTTTCTTTTCAGCCGCTGTGGAAGAAACAGCAAATGCCAGCGCCAGCGCGGCAACGGAAACCTTAAAAATCGACTTCATCATTTTATCCTTATCATTGAATCGGGGGGGCCCCGCTTTTTGATGCCTGCTGCCATATGAAAAATCTATGCCAACTTTTCATTATGATTGAAAACAGTGGCTTAATTCATCGGCCAAACAGGAATTCTTTAGCTTTACGTGCTGCGCACCAAAATGGGGCACCGTCCTGGTGCGCCTTGATCATAACGGTGCAGCAGCACACAGGCAATCAGAGCATTAAATAGGGGGATTAATGAACAGGATAGTTAGAAATATGTTATCGGGCTCATACTTCTGGGTGAATAATTGAAGTTTAGCGCAGCTGACTGTCTTTGCTGCCGCGTCGGTTGTACAGTGCGGCGCTGCTTTTTTCATCATGCTGCTGCTGACAGGTTACGCAATATTGCACGCCGGGCAGGGCGATACGCCGTGCTTCAGGAATCGGTTCATCACACTCCTGACAAAACTCGGCGCTGACGCCATTGTGCAGGTGCTGTCGTGCACGCTGAATCGCGTCATCAATGGTGGAATCAATTTGCTGCTGAACAGCATCATCAGACGCCCATCCGCTTGCCATATTTTTCTCCCCACAATAAAAAAAAGCGCATGACGAGGTCATCCGCTTTCCGGGTCAGATTAAGCCGGCGAACGCGTCGCCGGATAAATCAGTTATTCAATATTAGACTCGATAAACCACAGGAATTTGTCGAGGTCACGCGATGCCGCAGTAAAGATGTCGGCACTGTCTTCATCTGCCACTTCACCAATCGCTTTACGCAGATCGTTGGCTACCACACCGTAACGGTCAGCCAGTGCTTTCAGGTGATCCTGAACGCTGTGAATGTTCAGCGGATAGCTTTTCAGTGGCGTTCTGTCGTTAACAATCTGAGTGGTACCCAGCGCCACGCCGCCCAGCTGAACGACACGTTCTGCAATGGTATCCTGGTGGTCGGTAATTGCGGTGCGGAATCCGTCCAGCATTTCATGCACGCCAATAAAGTTAGCGCCACGCATGTTCCAGTGAGCCTGTTTGGTGATCAGGGACAGGTCAATCAGCTCGGTAACCAGACGATTGAGCACCTCGATTGTGGCTTTTTTGTCATTCTCTGCCACGTCATTACGGGTGTAAATCAGATCGGAAGATTTTGTTTTAACCAGTTTAGCGGTACTCATCATTAATATCCTCTTAATGTCGGTTGTCCTGAATAGTACGGAAATAAGTATAGCACCTGTTTTTTACTCTGCAGGAAAGTTGCTGCCTATTAGTCAGATAGCGACCACCTGTTGAGTAATCGTTGAGTAATAAAGCCGCCGCCACAGCAGTAAAATATAAATGCTAATGGTATTGATAATATTTATTATTAAGTTGTCGGTTTTATCTTGCTGATTTGTTGAGGTTTAATTTATAAATGACGAGAAAAGACCACAAAGTGCGTTATTTAATGCAGAAGAATGACAGAATGTAACTGTAACGATTATTTAACTTTAAATTTAAAATAAATAACACAATCAGCATAACGACTGATTATTCAGCCTCATACTGAGGCTGAACGAGGAATATTCTCAATCCTGAGATCGCGGCATATCCTCTATAGACGTAATCTGGACTTCTTTAGGCCGCATGGTGAGCGTTGCACCGGCGGAAGCCGCGATGATTGCCAGCAGCGCCAGCCATTGCACCAGCGTCAGTCGTTCACCGAGAAACAGCATGCCGGAAAAGGCAGCCATTGCCGGTTCAAGACTCATCATGGTGCCAAAGGTTCTGGCTGGCAAACGCGTTAAGGCGATCATCTCCAGTGAATAGGGCAGTGCGGTCGACAGCACCGCTATCGCCAACGCCAGCGGAATCAGCGACAGTTGCCAGATACCGCTGTCGGCGAAACTCAGCCCGAGCGGCACAAAAATCACTGATGCGATCACCGAGCCCATCGCCACCGTAGCCGGGCCATGTTCCGCCCCAGCCTTCTGACCGGAAAGAATATATAACGCCCAGCAGACGCCGGCACCTACCGCCAGCGCGGCACCCTGTGCATCGACGCTGGAGATATCATGGCCGAGCGGCAGCAAAAACCACAGGCCGACAATCGCCAGCAGCACCCAGATAAAATCCAGCAGCCGACGTGAACCGATCAGGGCAAGAAATAACGGTCCGGTAAATTCCAGCGCCACTGCAATACCCAGCGGCACGGTACGCAGCGACAAATAAAACAGATAGTTCATTCCGCCGAGCGCCAGCCCGTAAATCAGCAAGGGCACGCGCTGTTCACGACTAAAGCGCAACCGCCAGGGCTTAAACACCAGGCATAAAATAATCGTGCCCAGCCCAAGTCGTAATGCGGTAATACCGGGCGCACCGACCTGAGGAAACAGCGTTTTAGCCAGTGAAGCGCCACCCTGAATAGAGGTCATGGCAATAATTAAAACCAATATCGGTAGCCATACCGGCGACTTTGCCGGTGAAAGTGCAGAGGACATGCAGCAAACCTGTCTGGGAAACCCTGAGGTTAAAGATTAATAAGTACGTCAGTGTAATGGAGACTGGGCAGAAAAAAATGCGCTGGCAGCGAAAAAAATGTCGTCGACGAGCGTCAAAAGCGGCAATTTAAGTAAAGAAGTGTCAGGATTAATTAAGAATTATCCCAATGAACCTTTTTTTACAATTGAGAATTAAACCGGTTATACTACCTGAAATGGTATATAAAATAGTAACATACAAAATGTCATTAACTTTCTGTTACACCATACCTGGTGTTAGACAACAATTTGCAGGCAGAGTTTCTTGCTGATTTTTGTTATATTTTAACTGTTGTCAGGAGAGAAGTACTTTCACATTTGAGGTGGTTATGAAAAAAATTGCATGTCTTTCAGCACTGGCTTGTGTACTGGCTGTATCCGCGGGTTCCGCAATGGCGCAGAGCACCATCACTGGTGGTTACGCACAGAGCGACTTCCAGGGTGTTGTTAATAAAGCCAACGGTTTCAACTTGAAGTATCGCTACGAAAACGGCAGCGATCCACTGGGCTGGATCGGTTCTTTCACCTGGACCGAAAAAAACCAGAACGTTGATACCCTGTACGCTAAATCCCAATACTACGGCCTGACTGCAGGTCCAGCTTACCGTCTGAACGACTGGGCAAGCATCTACGGTGTTGTTGGTGTTGGCTACGGTAAAACTAGCGTAACTGGCCCAGATCGCGAAAAAGGCGATGGCAGCGACTACGGTTTCTCCTACGGTGCTGGTCTGCAGTTCAACCCAATGGAAAACGTTGCACTGGATGTTGGTTACGAGCAGAGCCGTATCCGCAGTGTAGACGTTGGTACCTGGATCGTTGGTGCAGGTTACCGCTTCTAAGTTTGCTAATCCAGCCAGAAATATTCTGGCTTGATGATAAAAATCCGCCCTGGTGGCGGATTTTTTTATGGCAAAAATCGCTGAGTCCGGCCTCAGCGGGCAAACGCATCCTGACCAAGATACTGATAATTAACCTTCTTCAGCGCAAAATTAGTGACGTAAACCGGTGGTGCAGCATCTTTCGAAGCAAAACGGTAGCGGGCAATAATCTGTTTGCTGCTGATGCCAGTCCACTGCGAAAACAGCTGTAAAAAATCATTCGCCGAACGCGCTGCCTTGATGATCTGACGCTTAGTATCCTGACCTGAAGTGATAAACATCGGCACCTGGAAGTTTTGCTGATACTTGTCATCATGAGCGAGATACTCGTTTTTACTGCCTTTCTCTTTAAATGCCATGCCGTGATCTGAGAAGTAAAGCATCGAGTAACTCAGCCCGCTGTTATGTAACTGCTGCTGTAGCTGCTGTAAAAAGCGATCGGTCTGGGTGATGCTGTACAGATAGCACGACGTCTCCGTGGAGTGAACAAAGCTGGCAAACTTGCCCCTGGTACGATCGCAGGCCTTGGGGTGTGAACCAATAATATGGTAAATCAGCAAGCGGGGGGCATCGACCGGCTGTGTCAACGCCTGCGGCGTCAGTTTCAGCAAATCGTCATCGTCGGTGGACTTATCTGCTTCGAAATCCCCCTGTTTCAGGAAGTGTACGTGATCGGCACGACGCGCAATACTGGCAATCGGCGTGTCAAATTTGCCAATTTGTCCCTGATTGGAGAACCACCAGGTGTCAAAGCCGGCACGGTTAGCCAGCGTAACGATATTGTCCTGATACAGTGGTTGGCCGTCGACCACCCGGTTAAGCGTTAACCCCAGTGATTTTTGCGTTGAGGAAGCCGCCGCGGTGTAGTTAACAAAAAATTGGCCTTTCGCCTCACTGGCAAACGGGGTGTTATTCCAGCGCCCGCCGAATGCACCGAGCGCATCACGCCGCGCGCTTTCACCAATCACCATCACATACACCTGACGTGAAGGCTTTACGCCGGTCACCGTCCAGCTGTCCTGCAACGACGTCAGCTGATTCATGCGGTCGATCTCATCATCCACCGACATTTTGCTGACCACGCTGTCCTTAACAAAGCGCACCAGCGGATAACCAGCATCGCTGAGGCTGAAAGGATAGTCCGCCAGCTTATTCAGCACCGGTTGCGTCAGCCACGCCACCGCCGCAAATGCCAGGCAGGCTGAATCAGCATGCGACCAGCGGCGTGCCATGGCAGGCTTACGGCGCAGGGCGATAAAGCCGGTCAGCAGAATGGCGCAGGCGATAGCGTAATCCTGCGGTGGAAAGATCTGCATGATTTCGCTGGCTTCCGCGACATTGGTCGAATGTAACGCCAGCAGAGTATTAAAATTGGGCGGGCCGTAAGTCTGACCAAAGGGATAATAGCTACTGGCCACCAGCGTAGTGACGATAATCAGTGCTTTCAACAGGCGCGGCGCACGGCTGTGCAGCAACATCATCAGCGCGCTGAACGCGCAGGTATACAGCAGGCTCAGCGGATAGCCGAACGCCAGATTGATTAACAGTGAGAACAGCAGATACAGCCCAATATACGGGCTGAACAGCTCACGGGAACCGGTCACCGCCGCAGTTTTAATCAGAGTCAGATTCATTATTTATCTTATTGAGACGCAAAAAACGCATCTTCAGTGGGTGTCTGAAGACGTAGTCAGGCCTGGAACGACTCGTTTTGAATGGGATTAGGGACGGGTTTGGCGCGCCGTTTTTGCCAGCACTCTCACGAAAGGCATAGCAAGATAATCCTCGCTTTCAACAAAGGCAACCAGTAGCGAAGAAAGTTTCTGTGAACCGGGAAACAGTTTTTATACGGCAGAAGAGGGAAGAGGTTAAGAAGCCTGGTTGTCAGGCTTCTTGGGCGCGGTCAGCATCTCTAACAGCATCAGGCGCAGAGTAAATGGCGATCGACTAAACAACCGCAGTAATAATGGTGCTTTCATGGTGGTAACCTCCTGTGACGCCCAACCTGGCATCACCTTATTGCTCATTTGCATTGTGCTGACTCATATTCAATGGTTGCTTTATAGACAGGTATAGCACAGGCTATATCCCATAGCCAGTGCTATTTGTCGGAAAATTTGTGCTTCTTTGAGCTTCGTTTACAATGTGGCACCAACAGACCTGCAAGGGTGTTAATAGCGCAGGTTAAAAAGAAGAGGAAGTTGAATGAGTCGTCGCGCCAAACCCGCTGTTGCCAGTCTTAATGGGCCACTGAAAGATATCGAAGAACATGTCGAAGGATTTCGTCAGGTTCGTGAGGCGCATCGCCGCGAGCTGATTGATGACTATGTTGAGTTAATTTCCGATCTGATCCGCGAATTTGGAGAAGCGCGTCAGGTGGATATGGCGGCGCGCCTTGGCGTTTCCCAGCCAACAGTAGCGAAAATGCTGAAGCGTCTGGCGACGGGCGGGCTGGTGGTTCAGGTGCCTTATCGTGGGGTATTTTTGACCGAAGAAGGCGAGAAGCTGGCGGAAGAGAGCCGTGAGCGCCACCATATCGTCGAAACCTTTTTGCTGGCGCTGGGTATCAGCCCCGACACTGCACGCCGGGATGCAGAAGGTATCGAGCATCACGTCAGTGACGAAACGCTGGCAATTTTCCAGCAATTTTACCAGAACCGTGGCTAACTTCCGACCACTCTGACCTGCGAGTCATCATGGCAACACTGCTCAGGCCGTTTTTGCACGATCGCTTTCTTCATCTGTTAGTGGTACTGGGCGTCGTGTTAGCCTGCTTTGCTCCCTTTAGGCCAGCGGAGCTGCTCACGGCGGTCGACTGGAACACCATTATCACCCTGTGCGGTTTGCTGATGCTGACTAAAGGTATCGAACTCAGCGGCTATTTTGACGTGTTGGGCCGCCGTTTGATCCACCGTTTTCAGCACGAGCGCACGCTTGCACTGTTTATGGTCGCCGGTGCTGCGCTACTCTCCACCTTTCTGACCAATGATGTGGCACTGTTTATTCTGGTGCCGCTGACCCTGACGCTGAGAAAGTTTTCCAGCCTGCCGGTTTCGCGGCTGATTATCTTCGAAGCGCTGGCGGTTAACGCCGGTTCGCTGCTGACGCCAATCGGTAATCCGCAAAATATTCTGTTATGGAGCCACGGCCAGCTCGGTTTTGCCGCCTTTATTCTGCAAATGCTGCCGCTGGCGGCGTTGACCCTTGCCAGCCTGTTGCTGGTAACCTGGTTCAGTTTCAGCAAAAAAACGATACAGCGTCATACGCAGGATGAGGCCAGCGGCTGGCAGCGACCCCTGTTACTGATTTCAGTCGTGATGTATGGGGTGTTTATCGCGGCGCTGGAACTGCAACTGGCGCTATGGGCGCTGTTGTTAGTGCTGGTGGTGTTTTTCTGTATTGCCCGTCGGGTACTGCTGTCAATCGACTGGAGTTTACTGGCGGTATTTATCGCCATGTTCATTGACGTATTTTTTCTTACCCGCTTGCCGTTATTACAGGAACCTTTACAGCATATTTCCCAGCTGGGTGACGATGGTCGTTACCTGCTGGCAATTGGCCTGTCACAAATTATCAGTAATGTTCCGGCGACCATTCTGTTGCTGAATACCCTGCCGGCCAGCACGCTGTTTGCCTGGGCGGTGAATATTGGCGGTTTTGGCCTGTTACCCGGCTCGCTGGCGAATCTGATTGCGCTGCGTATGGCGAAAGATCGGCGTATCTGGTGGAATTTTCATCTGTTCTCAATTCCAATGCTGTTATGGACCATGGCGCTGGGCTGGGGGCTATTTTTGCTGATTCACACGCCCTGATTTCGGGCTAATCTGGAATTGTAAGTAAATCCTGGCATTTGTCAGTTTTCTTCCTATTGTTAATAGCAGTTTGGGTCTTCAAGGGTTCGGTTTGAGCCTGCGGTAAACTGTGAGAACTATGACAACTTCAGATAAATCTTCATCAGAACAGCACGCACGCCAGCAGGATGACGCCGATCAATCTGCTTCAGAGACACAAAACAGCGAGGAGCAACCGCGTAAGCGCCCCGGCAAAAAGCCGATCGTTATTCTGCTGATCGTGGTGGGGCTGATGGTGCTGGTGGCGCTGTGGTACTGGATTTCTACCCGCAATATCGAAACCACCGACGATGCCTTTACCGAAGGTAATGCGGTGACCATTGCGCCGAAAGCGGCTGGCTTCGTGGTGAAGCTGTTGGTGAGCGATAATCAGAGGGTGAAGAAGGGTGATTTACTGGTACAAATCGACCCAAGCGATGCCCGCGCCCAGCGTGAACAGGCGAAAGCGCAACTCGGTCTGGCTGTTGCTCAGCTGCATCAGGCGCAAGCCCAGCTGTCGCTATCGCGGGTGCAGTATCCGGCGCAGCGCGACCAGGCATTAGCTGACCAGGCAAAAGCGGAAGCCAGCTTAATCAATGCGCAGGCAGAGTATCGTCGCTTGCGCGGTGTTGACCCACGCGCGACCTCCCAGCGCAATATTGACAGCGCCAGCGTTCAGCTGCGCTCTGCTCAGGCGCAGCTACAGAGTGCCAAAGCGCAGGTGGAAGTTGCCTCGCAGGTACAACTGCAAATTCGTCAGCAGGAGACCAATGTCGAAGCGCGTCAGCAGCAGGTCGGGCAGGCGCAGGCACAGCTGGATACCGCTGAACTCAATCTCTCTTACACCGATGTCCGGGCGCCTTACGATGGCTTTGTCACCAAGCGCAATGTGCAACTGGGCAGCCTGGTGCAGGCCGGCACCTCGATGTTCTCGCTGGTCTCATCCGAAGTGTGGGTGACGGCAAACTTCAAAGAGTCGCAGCTGGAGCGTATGCGTCCGGGCAATAAAGTTGAAATCAGCGTTGATGCCTGGCCGGATATGAAGCTGGAAGGGCACATCGACAGTATTCAGATGGGTTCAGGATCGCGTTTCTCGACTTTCCCGGCCGAGAATGCCACCGGAAACTTTGTCAAAATTGTGCAGCGCGTGCCGGTGAAAATCGTGATTGATAAAGGTCTCGATGTGAACAAACCGCTGCCGCTCGGCCTGTCGGTAGAACCGAAGGTCACGCTGGAATGAGTGATAGCCAGAGCTGGAAACCCACCAGTAATCCCTGGCTGGTGGCGATGACCGTCACGCTGGCGGTGTTTATGGAAATCCTCGATACCACCATTGTTAACGTGGCGCTGCCGCACGTGGCCGGCTCGCTCTCGTCCAGCTACAGCGAATCGACCTGGGTTCTCACCTCCTATCTGGTCGCCAACGGCATTGTGTTGCCGCTCTCGGCATTTCTCAGCCGGGTATTTGGCCGTAAACAGTTCTTTATGATCTGCATTGTGATGTTTACCGTCTGTTCATTCCTGTGCGGAATCGCCACTGAACTGTGGCAAATTATCCTGTTCCGCATTCTGCAGGGCTTTTTCGGCGGCGGTTTACAGCCGGTGCAGCAGTCGGTACTGCTTGATTACTTTAAGCCGGAAGATCGCGGTAAAGCTTTTGGCCTGTCGTCGATTGCGATTATTGTGGCGCCGATTGTCGGCCCGACGCTCGGCGGCTGGATCACCGATAACTACAGCTGGCGCTGGGTCTTTTTAATCAATATTCCGGTCGGCATCCTGACGGTGCTGGCCATTTATCAGCTGCTGGAAGATCCGCCGTGGGAGCGTAAGTGGGCGAAAAGTAAGCTGCGGATTGATTATATCGGCATCAGTCTGATCACTCTCGGCCTCGGCTGCTTACAGGTGATGCTGGATCGCGGTGAAGATGACGACTGGTTCTCTTCCGGCTTTATCCAGCTGTTTGCGGTGCTGACCGCCATCGGCCTGGTTGGCGCGATTTACTGGCTGATGTATGCGAAAAAACCGGTGGTGGATATTCGCTGCCTGAAAGATCGTAACTTTGCGGTTTCCAGCCTGCTGATGGCGGGAATGGCGATGATTCTCTACGGTAGCTCGGTGGTTCTGCCGCAGCTGGCGCAGCAGGATTTGGGCTATACCGCGACCTGGTCCGGGCTGGTGCTGTCGCCGGGCGCCATCCTGGTAGTGATGACCATTCCGTTGGTGTTGAAGCTAATGCCCGTGGTGCAAACGCGCTGGATTATCGCCTTCGGCTTCACTCTGCTCTGCCTGTCGATGTTCTACTCGATGCGGCTGACGCCGGATGTGGATTTCACTACGCTGGCGATGATGCGCAGCGCGCAGTCAATCGGGCTGGGCTTTTTGTTTGTCCCGCTGACCACTATCGCGTTTATCTCGATCCCGCAGCGGCTGAATGCTGATGCGGCGGCGCTGTTTACCATGTTTCGCAATGTCGCCGGCTCAATCGGCATTTCGCTGTCGACGGCGGCAATTACCGAACGCTCACAGGTGCGAACTGCCACGATGGCACACACTATGACGCCGCTGAATGAGCCGTTTAATCTGACCGTCGAGCGCTGGGCGCAGGCGATCCGCGACTTCACCAGCGCAGTCGGCGATCCGGTAACGTTAGCCACCGGCCAGCTGTATCAGGAGATGGTGGCGCAGGCGCGCATTCTGGCTTATATCGATGTATTTATGGGGCTGGGAATTGTCGCGCTGATTATGATTCCATTTTGTTTACTGCTTTCGCCGATTAAGAGCGAAGGTAGCGCAGGAGCACACTGATATGACTCTTATAACGCGCGCGCAGTTGCCGGTGCGTAGCAGCCTGGCGCTTGCTCTGGCACTGGCGCTCTCATCTTGCACCGTCGGGCCAGACTACCAGGCACCGAAAACCGAGACCCGCGCCAGCTATCAGGGAATGAAAGCGGGTGAGGTGTCGTCACCGCTGGCGGCGTCGACCGATCCTGACTGGTGGAAGTCATTTAACGATCCTCAGCTGGATAGTCTGATAGAGCGGGCCATCGCCGGTAATCTTTCGCTGCAACAGGCGGTATTGCGCATTGCCGGTGCGCGTGAGCAGTTGTCACAAGCGCGGGGCGGCTGGTTTCCCAGCGTGAATGCCAAAGCAGGTATGACGCGTCAGCAACTGGGATTGAAAGGCGAGCTGGAGTCGAACGGGGTTTACGATCGGCTGGGTGAGGTCGATCCGCAAGTGCGTACTGCGCTCGACGGACTTAGCCGACCAATCAATATCTACCAGGGCAGTTTCGATGCGGCCTGGGAGCTGGATATGTGGGGCAAGGTTCGCCGCCAGGTTGAGATGGCAGGTGCTCAGCAGCAGGCGTCGGTCGAGAGTCGCAACGATGCGCTGGTCTCGCTGGAAGCGGAAGTGGCGCGGGCTTATATGCAGCTGCGCGGTGCGCAGGCCATCACCAGCACCTTACAAACGCAAATTGATGTGGCGACAGAAACGCTGAAGCTGACGCAAAGTCAGCAGCGCAACGGCCTGGCGCCGCAGATGGACGTCGAGAATGCCCGAGCGCAGCAGAGTTTATTACGCGCTCAGCTGCCACAATACCAGGCACAGGTGCAGCAGGCGATGAACGGTCTGGCAGTATTGCTCGGTAAACCACCCGGCGCACTGGATGCAGAGCTGAACGCCAGCAAGGCGATGCCAAAACTGCCGGCGGCGGTGCCGGTGGGAGTACCATCGCAACTGGCGCGGCGTCGTCCGGATGTGCGTCAGGCGGAGGCCAACCTGCATGCGGCCACCGCTAATATTGGCGTCTCAGTGGCGCAGCTGTTTCCGAGCGTATCGTTGACCGGAGAGCTTGGCGTGCGTAATAGCCACGCCAATTATCTTGATGACTGGAGCAGCCATTTTTACAGCTTCGGCCCGTCGGTTTCGATACCGATTTTTCAGGGAGGACGGCTGGTTTCCAGCGTGAAACTGGCGCGCGCGCAGCAGGCCAGCGCGGCACTGGGTTATCGTCAGGCGGTGCTGACGGCATTACAGGACGTGGAAAATGCGCTGGTCAGTTACCGCACCGATCAGCAACAGGTTGCTGGCCTTGATGAAACGGTAGCGGCGTTACAAAACGCTTTTGATCTGGCAGATGACAGCTATCGTAAAGGGATTTCAACCTTTATCGACGTGCTGGATGTACAACGCCAGCTGTCGCAGGCGAAGCAGCAGGCAGAGCAGGCGCGGGTGCAGACCAGTCTTGATCTGGTCGCGTTGTATAAAGCGCTGGGCGGCGGCTGGGAGCCGTATCAGAACGTGACATTGCCGAAGTATTCGGTATTTGGTCCGATGGAAACCGCAGCGACTCAACCTTAACGCTGAATATTTTCTTCGTTTCTTCCCCAGGGCGGCGATCTGGCCGCCCGATAATCTTCTCTTCACGTTTTTTTTCTTCGTCACTGCCCGTTTTACCGGGATGAAGTGAAATATAAAATTCATATTTTATTTTTAGTGAAATTCGATACGCATATTAAGCAGCAGTCTCTGACACTTAAGACAAGCACCCAAAGGCAATAATGTGCTTTTTATCACAAATTAAGCGCTGCCTTATGACCTGCACCACAAAATTTAATTTTCATCGTTAATTAAAATGAAAATATCAGTCTAAATTAAGGCGCGAACTGAGTGAATATTGCTTCTGTGGATGTTGCTCAGGTTTTCTTTCAACCAGGGGCGAGTTTCAGCATGGTAAAAGAACAATACATTTCACCCAACAAAGCGTCGGGGCCGAACAGCAATACGCGGACCGAGCCTTTTGTTAAGGTGATTGCGGCAGTGGCAACATTAGGTGGATTACTGTTTGGTTACGATACCGGCGTGATTTCCGGCGCGTTGCTGTTTATGGGGGACGAACTGCATCTGACGCCTTTCACAACGGGCCTGGTAACCAGCTCGCTGCTGTTTGGTGCGGCCTTCGGTGCACTGGCTTCAGGCCATTTTGCCGCGGCTGCCGGACGTAAGAAAATTATTCTGATCCTCGCGATCATCTTTGCCATCGGTGGCACCGGTTCTGCGCTGGCCCCTGATGTTAACTGGATGATTTTCTTCCGTCTGGTTCTGGGCGTGGCGGTCGGCGGTGCCGCAGCCACCGTGCCGGTGTATATCGCCGAGATTGCGCCCGCCAACAAGCGCGGTCAGCTGGTTACGCTACAGGAGCTGATGATCGTTTCCGGTCAGATGCTGGCGTATATCTCCAATGCCGGTTTCAATCATATGTGGGGCGGCGAGCACACCTGGCGCTGGATGCTGGCGGTAGCCACCATTCCGGCAGTATTGCTGTGGTTTGGCATGATGTTTATGCCGGATACGCCGCGCTGGTATGCGATGAAGGGGCGTTTAGCCGATGCGCGTCGCGTGCTGGAGCGCACCCGTGCTAAAGAGGACGTTGAGTGGGAGCTGACGGAGATCGAAGAGACGCTGGAAGAGCAGCGCGATTTCGGCAAACCAGGCCTGCGCGATTTGAAAACCCCGTGGTTATTTAAACTGTTCCTGATTGGTATTGGTATCGCGGTGATCCAGCAGCTGACCGGAGTGAATACCATTATGTATTACGCCCCGACGATGTTGACTGCGGTCGGCATGAGCAATGATTCGGCGCTGGTCGCCACCATTGCTAACGGCGTTATTTCGGTATTAATGACCTTTGTCGGCATCTGGCTGCTGGGGAAAATTGGCCGCCGTACCATGGTAAAGATTGGCCAGTTTGGCTGTACCGCCTGCCTGTTCTTTATCGGCGCGGTCAGCTATCTGATGCCGGAAACGATCAATGGTCAGCCGGATGTACTGCGCGGTTATATGGTGCTGCTGGGAATGCTGATGTTTCTCAGCTTCCAGCAAGGTGCGCTGTCGCCGGTAACCTGGCTGCTGCTATCGGAAATCTTTCCGACACGGCTGCGCGGCATCTTTATGGGCGGCGCGGTGTTTGCCATGTGGATCGCCAACTTTATGATTTCACTGGCCTTCCCGATATTGCTGGCGGCAGTCGGCCTGTCCGGCGCGTTCTTTATCTTCGGCCTGATTGGCATTGCCGGGGCGATCTTTGTGATGAAATGCATTCCGGAAACCCGCAACCGCAGCCTCGAGCAGATTGAACACTATCTGCATGACTGGCTAAGTGATGACAAGGAAACCCGACGGACAGCCGCGCCGGTTAAGCAGAAGGCGTAATCGTTATCAAACCGGCGGTATTCGCCGCCCGGTTTTTTATGGCATAATGCGCGTTGAATCACATTCCACTTCTTCAACCGTAAGGCAATCCCTGTGCTAGTTTCCAGCAACGTCACCATGCAGTTTGGCAGTAAGCCGCTGTTCGAAAACATCTCTGTCAAATTTGGCGGCGGTAACCGCTACGGCCTGATTGGCGCTAACGGCAGCGGCAAATCAACCTTTATGAAAATCCTCGGCGGCGATCTGGTCCCGTCCGGCGGTAATGTTTCCCTCGATCCGAATGAGCGTATTGGTAAGCTGCGCCAGGATCAGTTCGCCTTTGAGAAATTCAGCGTGCTCGACACGGTGATCATGGGTCATCATGAACTGTGGGAAGTGAAGGAAGAGCGTGACCGTATTTACGCACTGCCGGAAATGAGTGAAGAAGATGGCTATAAAGTGGCCGATCTGGAAGTGAAATACGGCGAAATGGATGGCTACACCGCAGAAGCGCGCGCCGGAGAACTGTTACTCGGCGTCGGCATTCCGCTGGAGCAGCACTACGGCCCAATGAGCGAAGTGGCTCCCGGCTGGAAACTGCGTGTGCTGTTGGCACAGGCGCTGTTTTCAAACCCGGAAATTCTGCTGCTCGACGAACCGACCAACAACCTGGATATCGATACCATCCGTTGGCTGGAGCAGGTGCTGAATGAACGTAACAGCACCATGATCATTATTTCGCATGACCGTCACTTCCTTAACATGGTCTGCACCCATATGGCTGACCTTGATTACGGCGAGCTGCGCGTTTATCCGGGCAACTACGACGAATATATGACCGCGGCTACCCAGTCGCGTGAGCGCTTGCTGTCGGATAACGCCAAGAAAAAAGCGCAGATTAACGAACTGCAGTCGTTCGTCAGCCGCTTTAGTGCCAACGCCTCAAAATCTCGTCAGGCGACTTCACGTGCTAAACAGATTGATAAAATCAAGCTGGAAGAGGTGAAAGCCTCCAGCCGTCAGAACCCGTTTATGCGTTTCGAGCAGGACAAGAAACTGTTCCGTAATGCGCTGCAACTTGAAAACCTGACCAAAGGTTTTGATAACGGTCCGCTGTTCAAAAATCTCAACCTGCTGGTGGAAGTGGGTGAGAAGGTGGCGATTATCGGTGCCAACGGTATCGGTAAAACTACCCTGCTGAAAACGCTGGTTGGCGATCTGCTGCCGGACAGCGGTGAAGTAAAATGGTCAGAAAACGCCAGCATTGGTTACTACGCGCAGGATCACGCCGCTGACTTTGATAACGATTTGAATGTGTTTGACTGGATGAGCCAGTGGATGCAGGGCAACGATGACGAGCAGGTGGTTCGTGGTATTCTCGGTCGTCTGCTGTTCAGCCAGGATGATATCAAGAAGCCAGCTAAAGTGCTGTCCGGTGGAGAAAAGGGCCGCATGCTGTTTGGTAAGCTGATGATGGAACGTCCAAATATCCTGATTATGGATGAACCCACCAACCACCTGGATATGGAATCTATCGAATCGCTGAACATGGCGCTGGAGATGTACGAAGGCACCTTAATCTTCGTTTCCCATGACCGTGAATTCGTCAGCTCACTGGCCAGCCGCGTGATTGAGATTACCCCGAACAAGGTTATCGACTTTACCGGCAACTACGAAGATTACCTGCGCAGCAAAGGCGTGGATAACTGATTGATAAGGTGGCGATAACGCCACCTTTTTCTTCCAGGGGCGCCGTTCCCGGCTCCTCTTGATTTATCGCCCACAAACCTCACAGCCAGGATCTTTCGCCAGCTTTATTTCGCGGAATTGCAGCGTCATGGCATCATACATCAGCAGTTTACCCGCCACGCTATTGCCATAATCGCTTAACAGACGAATCGCTTCCATCGCCTGCAATCCACCAATCACGCCGACCAGCGGTGCCATTACGCCAGCTTCGACGCAGGTGAGGGCGTTACTGCCAAACAGGCGACTGATGCAGCGGTAGCAAGGCTCGTTTTCCTGCCAGCTGAAGACGCTAATTTGCCCTTCCATTCGGATGGCAGCACCCGATACCAGCGGTATCTTTGCCGCAAAGCAAAGCCGGTTTAACTGCTCGCGCGTTTCCAGATTATCACTACAGTCCAGCACTAAATCGCAGCTATTCAGTAGTTTTTGCAGCGCGTTATCATCCAGATGGGCGTTTATGGCGTTAAGGGTAATTAAGGGGTTAATCGCGGCCAGCCGCTGGCGCGCAGATTCGACTTTTGCCATGCCAACCTGCGCATCGGTATGCAAAATCTGCCGCTGCAAATTAGAGCGCGACACGCTGTCGAAATCCAGCAGCGTCAGCGATCCGACGCCCGCCGACGCCAGATATTGGCTGGCGGCGCAGCCCAGCCCGCCAAGCCCGACAATCAGCACGCTGGCAGCCTTTAACTTCTCCTGACCCTCAAAATCAAATCCGCGCAGCACAATTTGCCGGTTATAGCGCAGCGTTTCGTCATCGGTCAGCGGCGGTAGCATCTCAGCCTCCTAAGAGTGCGTTAAACGGTTCAATTTCTACCCACTCACCGGGCTGCACTGTGTCGCGCTCGCGTTCAAGGACGATAAAGCAGTTAGCCTGGCTGAAGGAGCTGAACACATGCGAACCCTGATGGCCGGTGCTGCGCACTTGCAGGTCGCCCTCGTTGTTACGGCTGAATATCCCACGCTGGAAATCGAGGCGGCCTGGGGATTTCTTCAGGCGTTCAGTGGCGCGCGCGCGCATTTTTGCCGGCAGGCAGTCAGTTTGCTGCCCGGTAAGACGGGCTAACAGCGGCTGTACCAGCTGGTAAAAAGTCACGGCAGCGGATACCGGATTACCGGGCAGTCCGCAGAACCAGCTGTTTTGCAGTCGACCAAAGGCAAAAGGCTTACCGGGTTTCATCGCCAGCTTCCAGAAGCCCACTTCACCCAGTTCATCCAGCATCTGTTTGGTGTAATCCGCTTCACCAACTGAGACACCGCCGCTGCTGATTACCACATCGGCTTGGGCATCGGCCTGATGAAACGCCGCGCGCAGTGCGTCAGGATCATCTTTAATAATCCCGAGATCGATCACTTCGCAACCCAGCGCATCCAGCATCAGGTGCACGGCAAAGCGGTTGGTATCATAGATTTGCCCGGCGGCCAGCGGCGTACCGACCGCTTGTAGCTCGTCTCCGGTGGAGAATACCGCCACCCTCAGTTTACGAAAAACCCTGACCTGACTGATGCCGAGCGAGGCCAGCAGCGGCAGTTCCGCAGCGCCGAGTTTAATTCCGCTTGCCAGCACGCTGGCGCCCTGCTGAATATCTTCACCTGCCAGCCGAATATTCTGGCCCGGTTGCACTGCTGCGAGAAAGCGCACGCCCCGATCGCTGCTTTCGGTCTGCTCCTGCATGACTACCGCGTCGGCACCCGGCGGGATCGGCGCACCGGTCATAATGCGAATACAGCTGCCTGCTGGCCAGTCACCGTGATATGGCGCACCGGCGAACGCTTTTCCCGCCACCGGCAAGGGAATATCGTGATTAACGTCGGCCATGCGTAGCGCATAGCCGTCCATTGCCGAGTTAGCAAAAGGCGGTACATCAATCGGTGAAATCACTGCTTCAGCGGTAATGCGTCCGGCGGCGGCAGTGATGGCGACAGTTTCAACATCGCTTAATGGGGTAATCTGCGCCAGCATTTTGTCGCGCGCTTCTTCAAGGGAGATTAAGCCCGCAGTAAACAGTTCCATGGTATCTCCAGCAATACATCAGATGCCGTCTATTATGGCGTGAAATAACAGCCGGATCATCCTCGCTGTCATCGGGCAGCATCTGCGGTATAGCGATTATGGTTATTAGTTACTACGTTTTGTTATTAGCGGCGAGGAAACATTCCTCTTTACATTGCTTTACAGCCTACCTATAGTCAAAAATCGCTGATTTTTTGATAAACCTCAGCTAACTCAGTGTTTTTCATGCTGATTTAACACACAGGGTATGTGAATTATGACCAGAGCAGTGATCGCCATTCACGGCGGCGCAGGAGCCATTGCGCGTGGAGCAATGAGTGCAGAGAAAGAGCAACAGTATATTCAGGCACTCTCTGATGTGGTCGCCAGCGGTCAGGCGATACTGGCGGCGGGCGGCAGCGCGCTGGATGCGGTCACTGAAGCGGTTCGCCTTCTGGAAGAGTGCCCGCTGTTTAACGCCGGTAAAGGCTCAGTTTTCACCCATCAGGGTACCCATGAGCTGGATGCCTGCGTGATGGATGGTGGTTCACTGAACGTCGGCGCGGTTGCCGGCGTGTCTCATATCCGTAATCCGGTGCTGGCAGCGCGCGCGGTGCTGGAACACAGCCCTCATGTGCTGTATATCGGCAGCGGCGCCGAAAGTTTTGCTGCTCAACACGGGCTGGAAACTGTGGCAGCCGATTACTTCTCAACGCCGGAGCGCTGGCAGCAGTTGCAGCGCGCGCTGGACAGCCAGCAGATGCTGCTGGATCACGACGGCGCGTCGCATACGAACGATGGCGATCCGCTGGATAACGATCGTAAATTCGGCACCGTTGGCGCGGTGGCATGCGATCTGCAGGGTAACCTGGCGGCCGCCACCTCAACCGGCGGCATGACCAACAAGCAGGCCGGTCGGGTCGGTGATACACCGATTGTCGGTGCCGGTTGCTACGCCAATAATGCCAACGTGGCAGTCTCCTGCACCGGTACCGGTGAAGTATTTATGCGCACTTTGGCGGCCTACGATATTGCCGCGCTGGTGGAATACTCCAGCTTGTCGCTTAAACAGGCCAGCGAACGTGTGGTAATGGAAAAAATCCCGCTGCTTGGCGGCAGCGGCGGCATCGTGGCGGTCGATCGTGATGGCAATATCGCGCTGCCGTTTAACAGTGACGGAATGTATCGCGGCTACGGTTATGTCGGCGATGGGGTGGTTGTGGGTATCTGGCGCGAAGAGTAAGGAGCAGGTATGACCGGATCTTCAGCAGATCAGACGCTGTCAGCGGAACAGGTTCTGGCGGTACGCAATCTCAGCGTCAGCTTCACTCATGAAGGCGTCACCACTCCGGCGGTGCGACAGCTGTCGCTGGAGGTCAGGCGTGGTGAAACGTTGGCGATTGTCGGCGAATCAGGCTCCGGCAAGTCGGTGACCTCACTGGCGCTGATGCGCCTGATTGAACAGGGCGGCGGCAAGATGGACAGCGGCGAGATCTGGCTGCGCCGCCGCAATGGCAAGGTGCTGGATCTGGCAACGGCACGTCAGTCGCAGATGCGCACCATTCGCGGTGCCGATATGGCGATGATCTTTCAGGAACCGATGACTTCGCTGAATCCGGTGTTTCCGGTGGGTGAACAAATTGCCGAGTCGATTCGCCTGCATCAGGGGCTGAATCATCGCCAGGCGCTGGCAGAAGCCCAGCGGATGCTGGACTTAGTGCGTATTCCGGAAGCGAAAAACGTGCTGACCCGCTATCCGCATCAGCTTTCCGGCGGCATGCGCCAGCGGGTGATGATCGCTATGGCGTTATGCTGTAAACCGGCACTGCTCATTGCCGATGAGCCGACTACTGCGCTGGATGTCACCATTCAGGCGCAAATTTTGCAGCTGATTCGGGTGCTGCAAAAAGAGATGGAAATGGCGGTGATCTTCATTACCCACGATATGGGCGTGGTGGCAGAAATGGCCGATCGGGTGCAGGTGATGTATCGCGGTGAGGGGGTGGAAACCGCGCCGGTTGAGCAGATTTTCCGTCAGCCGCAGCAGGCGTATACCCGCGCGCTGCTGGCTGCCGTGCCCAAACTCGGCGCGATGGCTGGCCAACCGTTTCCGGCGAAGTTTCCGCTGGTCGGTGGACAACAGCCATCTTCACTGGATGCTCAGGATACCGTACCGGCTGGCGCCGAGCCGATATTGCAGGTGCGCGATCTGATTACCCGTTTTGATATCCGCAGCGGTATTTTTAATCGCGTAACGCGCCGGGTTCATGCGGTAGAAAAGGTCAGCTTTGACCTGAAGCCGGGTGAAACGCTGGCGCTGGTGGGGGAGTCGGGCTGTGGTAAATCGACCACCGGACGTTCGCTGTTACGACTGGTAGAGAGCCAGGGCGGCAGCATTACTTTTGACGGCAAGCGCATCGACCAGCTGAAAAACAGCGAGCTGTCGCACTTGCGACGCGATATTCAGTTTATCTTTCAGGACCCTTACGCTTCGCTCGATCCGCGCCTGACGGTTGGCTTCTCGATTATGGAGCCGCTGCTGGTCCACGGTGTGATGAAAGGACGCGAGGCGGAAGCGCGCGTCGCCTGGTTACTCGAGAAAGTCGGCTTACTGCCGGAGCATGCGCAGCGCTATCCGCACGAGTTTTCCGGCGGGCAGCGGCAGCGTATCTGTATTGCGCGTGCGCTGGCGCTGAATCCAAAAGTGGTGATTGCCGATGAGTCAGTGTCAGCGCTCGACGTGTCGATTCAGGCGCAAATTATCAATCTGATGCTCGATTTGCAGCGTGAGTTCGGCATTGCATTTCTGTTTATTTCTCATGATATGGCGGTGGTGGAGCGAATCAGCCATCGTGTGGCGGTGATGTATCTCGGACAGATTGTCGAGATTGGCCCGCGCCAGGCGGTTTTCGAGCGCCCGCAGCATCCGTATACCCGTAAGCTGATGTCAGCCGTGCCGGTAGCCGATCCCGGCCATCGCCGCCGTGAGCGCGCTTTACTGGTCGATGAAATTCCCAGTCCGATTCGCGCGCTGGGTGATGAACCCGAAGTAGCACCACTGGTGGAAGTTGGCGCAGGGCATTACGTAGCGCGCCATGCAATCAGCGGTGCCTGATGGTGTTTTGTTTCGTATAACTCAAGGGACGACAGGAGAACTTTGTAACATGACGATTTCACACACGCGTAAATGGCTGGTGACTGCGGGATTGATTGGGAGTTTCGCTGCGGTCCCGGCCTGGGCAGCGAAGGATGCGGTGATTGCCGTCGCCTCCAATTTCACCACCCTCGATCCTTACGATGCTAACGACACGCTTTCACAGGCGGTGGCGAAATCCTTTTATCAGGGACTGTTTGGTTTTGATAAAGAGATGAAGCTGACCAACGTGCTGGCCGAAAGCTACGAGGCCAGCCCGGATGGATTAACCTACACCATTAAACTGCGTCCGGGGGTAAAGTTCCAGGATGGCACCGATTTCAATGCCGAAGCGGTTAAGGTCAATCTCGATCGCGCCAGCAATCCGGACAGCCAGCTGAAGCGCTATAACCTGTTTAAAACCATTGCTGCCACCGATGTGGTCGATGCGAATACGGTAAAAATCACTCTGAAGCAGCCGTTCTCAGCCTTTATCAATAACCTGGCGCATCCGGCTGCGGCGATGATTTCACCGGCCGCCCTGAAAAAATATGGCAAGGAGATCGGTTTCCATCCGGTCGGTACCGGTCCGTATCAGTTTGTCACCTGGAATCAGACCGACTTTGTGAAGGTGAAAAAGTGGGATGGCTACTGGAAGAAGGGCTATCCAAAACTCGACAGCATTACCTGGCGGCCGATTGTCGATAACAACACCCGTGCGGCAATGCTGCAAACCGGTGAGGCCAACTTCGCCTTCCCGATTCCCTTTGAGCAGGCTAACGTGCTGAAAGGCAACAGCAAACTGGATTTGGTGACCTCGCCGTCAATCATGCAGCGTTATATCAGTTTTAACGTGACGCAGAAACCGTTCGACAACCCGAAAGTGCGTGAAGCCATTAACTACGCTATTAACCGTCAGGCGTTAGCGAAAGTGGCGTTCAGTGGCTTTGCTACGCCTGCTACCGGCATTGTGCCGCCCGCTATCGACTTTGCCCAGAGTTACCCGGCGATAGCTTATGACCCGGCCAAAGCGCGTGAATTGTTAAAAGAGGCCGGTTTCCCGAACGGTTTCAGCACCACGCTGTGGTCATCGCACAATCACAGCACCGCGCAGAAAGTGCTGCAGTTTACTCAGCAGCAGCTGGCGCAGGTCGGTATTAAGGTCAAAGTGACGGCAATGGATGCGGGTCAACGTGCGGCGGAAGTGGAAAGCAAAGGGCAGAAAGAGAGCGGAGTCCGGATGTTCTATACCGGCTGGTCTGCCTCCACCGGTGAAGCTGACTGGGCGCTGACGCCGCTGTTTGCCACCACGTCCTGGCCGCCAACCATCTTTAACACCGCGTTTTACAGCAATCCGCAGGTGGATAAAGATCTGGCCGATGCACTGAAAACCACCGATCGCGATGAGAAAGCCAAACTGTATAAAGATGCGCAGGATCGCATCTGGAACGATCGTCCGTGGGCTCCGCTGGTGGTTGAGCAGTTAGTTTCGGCGAATACCAAAACGCTGACCGGCTTTTATGTAATGCCGGATACCTCCTTCAACTTCGATGAAGCCGATCTGAAGTAGTGCCGGCCAACGCCAGTCCGTCAGGGCTGGCGTGGTAACGGGCAGGATAATGCATGCTTAATTATTTTATCAAACGCTTACTGGGGCTGATTCCAACGCTGCTGATTGTGGCGGTACTGGTATTCCTGTTTGTTCATATGCTGCCGGGCGATCCGGCGCGGCTGATTGCCGGACCGGAAGCCGACGCCTCGGTGGTCGAGATGGTGCGCCAGCAGCTGGGCCTCGATCAGCCGCTGCCGCAGCAGTTCTGGCAGTTTATTCTTAATGCGTTGCAGGGCGATTTTGGTCAGTCGATGGTATCGAAACGCCCGGTTTCCGAAGAGATTGCTTCACGCTTTATGCCAACGCTGTGGCTGACGCTCTCCAGCATGGTATGGGCGGTCATTTTTGGTATGGCGATTGGCGTGCTCTCTGCCGTATGGCGTAACCGCTGGCCGGATCGTCTCGGTATGACGCTGGCGGTTTCCGGTATTTCCTTTCCCGCTTTCGCCCTCGGGATGCTGCTGATGCAGGTGTTTTCAGTAAAGTTAGGCTGGCTGCCTACCGTCGGTGCCGACAGCTGGAAACACTATATTTTACCTTCGATTACGCTTGGCGCGGCGGTGGCTGCCGTGATGGCCCGTTTTACCCGCGCCTCGTTTGTTGAAGTGATGCAGGAAGACTATATGCGCACCGCGCGTGCCAAAGGGGTACGCGAATCGCTGGTGGTGGTAAAACATGGGCTGCGCAATGCGATGATTCCGGTGGTCACCATGATGGGGCTGCAATTCGGTTTTCTGCTCGGCGGCTCGATCGTGGTTGAAGTGGTATTTAACTGGCCGGGACTCGGGCGGTTATTAGTCGATTCTGTTGAGATGCGCGACTATCCGGTGATTCAGGCCGAGGTATTGCTCTTTTCGCTGGAGTTTATCTTGATCAATTTGATCGTCGATATGCTGTATGCCGCCATCAACCCGGCAATTCGCTACAAATAAGGAGTCGCAATGAAAAACTGGCGACGTGAAGCGGCACTGAGCGCAATGCCAACAGTGAAAGAAAATCGCGTGCGCACGCCGTGGCGGGAGTTCTGGCGACGTTTTCGTCGTCAGCATGTGGCGATGATTGCCGCGCTATTTGTACTGTTACTGCTGATAGTGGCATTTATCGCGCCGTGGATTGCACCCTACGATGCTGAAAACTATTTTGACTACGACCGGCTTAACCAGGGGCCGTCAATGATGCACTTTCTGGGCGTCGATTCGCTCGGGCGGGATATTTTTAGCCGGGTACTGGTCGGTACGCAGATTTCATTAATTGCCGGTTTCTTTTCGGTGGCAATCGGTGCAGCTATCGGTACGGTGCTCGGCCTGCTGGCCGGTTACTATGAGGGCTGGTGGGATCGCCTGATTATGCGCATCTGTGATGTGCTGTTTGCCTTTCCGGGGATTTTGCTGGCAATTGCCGTGGTGGCGATTATGGGCAGCGGCATGTCCAATGTGATTGTGGCGGTAGCGATATTCAGTATTCCTGCCTTTGCCCGACTGGTGCGCGGCAATACGCTGGTGCTCAAACATCTGACGTTTATCGAGTCGGCACGCAGTATTGGTGCATCCGACTTTACTATTATTATGCGTCATATTTTGCCGGGCACGGTCTCATCAATAGTGGTCTATTTCACCATGCGCATCGGCACCTCGATTATTACTGCCGCCAGCCTGTCATTCCTTGGTCTCGGCGCTCAGCCGCCAACGCCAGAGTGGGGCGCAATGCTTAACGAAGCGCGTGCAGATATGGTGATTGCGCCGCACGTGGCGATATTTCCGAGCCTGGCGATATTTCTTACGGTGCTGGCATTTAATTTGCTGGGTGATGGTTTGCGCGATGCGCTCGATCCGAAATTAAAAAACTGATGCAGCATCTTATCGGATATTAAATCGAGTGGCGGCCAGGCAATATCGGCGGGAATTATCCCGCCGATAGCTAACTTAACGCACTTTATTTGACTGAGATAATACGCTGGCCGCCAGACTGCGGGTTAACGCATCGGATTCAGGATTGGTTAATGCGGAAGACGCTTTGCCCTCCATCTCTTTACCGCTCTCTTTATCGGTCCGCGATTGCGCGAGGGCGGAACCCGCCAGGCTTTTTTGTATCGCAGTGGCATCCGGGTTTTTTAGCGTTTGCGCCGCGACGCTGGCAATCCGCCCGGAGGTTTTTTTGGTATTTTTGCTGTCATTCATAATCATTATTTCCCTATTAGTTTATACATCTCCTTGGTTAAGCGCGCCGGATCTGGCTGGCTTAACCCCTAAAGTATAAAATAACAACGCTTAAAAAAGCACCAGTCTTGTCATTTATTTACCGACGTATCATTTTTCAGAAAAACGCCATGGTAATAATCTGTTACGGGTAAGTGCTGATAATATCGATGAAATATAATGTTATGGCTAATTAACATTGCCCACCGGACTTTATCTGCTGCCGTTGAACGAATTTGCTGGCTGGTTAATTATTTGCACTCTATCTATGATGAAGAGGTTATTCATTTAATCACCGCTTCACTTCACAAAGGAACGTCTATGTTCATTCAGCGTAAAATGCTGCTGGCATCAGTGGTAGCTGTTAGTGTTGTGCTTGCTGGCTGTACCTCTAAAGTCGCGGATACCAGACAATTCTCCGGATTTTTACCCGACTATAGTCAATTACGAGCCACGCAGTCGGCATCCGGGCAGGACACCCTGCGCTGGATATCACCGGACTTCAAAGAGAGTGATTATCGCGGCATCGTTTTTACTCCGGTGATTTACTATCCGGCAGCGGCACCGAATGCCCGCGTCAGCCAGGCCACGCTTGATCAAATCAGAAATTATACCGACCAACAACTCAGAGCGGCGGTAGCCAAACGTAAACCGCTGGTAAAAGAGGCCGGGCCAGCCACGCTGATCATGAAAACCGCCATCACTGCGGTAACCGCAGAGAATGAAGGTGTGCAGTTTTACGAAGTGATACCGATTGGTGCAGTGATTGCCGGAACCATGGCAGCAGCAGGGCACCGCACTCAGCAGAGTACGCTGTTTCTTGAAGTCCTGCTGATTGATGCGCAAAGCGGTAAGCCGATGGTTAAAATCGTGCGTAAGGGAATTGGCAAAAATATCGCTAACAGCAATACGCCAATTAACTTTGAAGATTTAAGACAGCCAATTAACAGTATGGTTAATGACACGGTGAACTTTCAGTCAGATCATTAAGTTTTTGTAAAAATGGATGCTTGCAGGTTCCTTCGAGCTAACGTTAAAGCCTCAGTCGCTGTCATTGCGCGTAAGACCGCGCGAACTTCAACATCGGATGGTTACCCGGAGGAACCTATGCCACGCCTGCTGTCGACCCTGATTGTCAGTACCTCACTGCTGTTTTCCGCTTCGCTAATGGCGGCAGAGGTTACCGTAGAACAGCTGCAAGATAAGTTGGATCACCCGTGGGCACTGGCTTTTCTGCCCGGCAAAGCGGATATTTTAATTACTGAGCGTTCCGGTCAGCTGCGTTTGTGGCATCCACAGAACGGCCTGTCTGAACCTATTACGGGAGTGCCGAAGGTCTGGGCGCACCGCCAGGGCGGGCTACTGGATGTGGTGCTGGCTCCTGACTTTGGGCAAAGCCGCCGGGTCTGGCTGAGCTTTACCGAAGCAGGCGTCAATGGCGGTGCCGGTGCCTCGGTAGGTTATGGGATACTGAGCGAAGATAACCGTCAGCTGAAGGACTTTAAGGTGGTGCTGCGCCAGCAGCCTCAGCTCTCCAGCGGAGCCAATCTCGGCACCCGTATGGCGTTTGATCGTGATGGCTATCTGTATATTGTATTTGGCGATAATTTTCACAGCGCCACCGCGCAGGATCTGAGTAAGCTGCAGGGCAAAATGGTCCGGCTGACCGCCGACGGTGAAGTCCCGAAAGATAATCCGTTTGTTGGCCGCGAAAATGCGCGTGCTGAAATCTGGGCCTGGGGTTTGCGCAATCCACAGGGGGTGGCATTTAATCCATGGACGCAGCAGATATGGGAAAGTGAACACGGCGCGCGCGGCGGTGATGAAGTCAATATTATTGAGAAAGGTAAAAACTACGGCTGGCCGCTGGCGACCTGGGGGCTGGACTACAGTGGTGAAAAAGTGCCGGAATCCAAAGGCGGTGAAGTCGAAGGAACGGAACAGCCGATCTTCTGGTGGAAAGTGTCACCTGCTATCAGCGGGATGGCGTTCTATAACAGCGCAAAATTCCCGACGTGGAAAAACTCGCTGTTTATTGGCGCGTTGAAACAGCAAAGCCTGATTCGTCTGACGATCAACGGTGAGAAGGTGACTGAGCAGGAACGTCTGCTGGAGGATCGCCACGAACGTATTCGTGATGTGCGCGTCGGGCCGGACGGCTTCCTTTACGTCCTGACCGATGAAAGCGATGGCAAATTGCTGAAAGTCGGATTGAAATAACTCAGCGAGGTGGCCAGTTGGCCCTGGTCACCTGCCGGATTATTTTACCCAGCGACACACTTCCCAGCCGCGCCCCAGCGCTTCCTGATGCAGCCGGTCATCCGGATTAATCACACAGGCATGGTCTGCCTGTTCCAGCAGCGGGATGTCATTCATTGAGTCGCTGTAGGCCCAGGTGCGATGGAAAGTTTGCCCGGTCTGACGGGATTTCCAGTCGGCCAGTCGGCTGACTTTGCCCTCTTTATAGGTCATAGTGCCGTAAGTCAGACCGCTATACCGGTCATCGACGATTTCAACGCCCACCGCCAGCGCACCATGAGCGCCCAGCTGCTGCGCAATCGGTGCCACCAGGTGCTCGCCGCTGGCAGAAATCACCAGAATGGTATCGCCACGCTGTTGATGCCACGCCAGACGCTCGCGTGCGTCCGGATAGACCCGTGGCAGAATATCGCGCTGAACAAAGCGGCGTATCCAGCCGGATACCGTCAGCGTCGCCATTCCTGACAGCGGGGCGAGGGTGGTATTCATATACTCTTCCATCGACAGCGTGCCCTGATAATACTGGGCCATCAGTTCCTGCTCCTGCTTGAGCACTGTTTCCGGCGCAAAGCCCTGCGATACCAGCCAGCGTAGCCACAGACTGGTACTGTCTTCGCAAATCAGCGTCTCATCAAGGTCGAAAAGGGCTAAATCCATGGTGACTCTCCTCAGGCAACTGATCTCAGGTTAGCGGATTTTTGTGACAGCCTTAACTGATCTGCGAAAAATTCAGAATCACACCCATTTTATCTGGTCGGAAATCAGGCAGAAATTACGCTGTTTCGCAGCAAAGCCCAGATTTATCTAATAAACTCTAAAAAACTTTACGGTCATACTGTTTTTTTCAGTTAGCCGAAAGGTTAGCGTAGTAGGTTAAGTGCTGTTGGATAACATCATGAAACCTTTAAAATTTTAAATGGATACTCTGGTCACGTCATGAACAAAACTCGCCTCTTCGCCAGTGTCCGGGCACTGGCTGCCAGCACTACCCTGATTGTGATAACAACCTCTTTCGCTCGCGCTGAGCAAGCCCCTGCGGCACCGCAGATTGATGCTAAAGCATGGATTTTAATGGATTATGCCAGTGGTAAAGTGCTGGCCGAGTCCGGTGCTGATGAGCGGCTTGATCCCGCCAGCCTGACCAAAATGATGGCCAGTTATGTTATCGGGCAAGCGATCAAAACCGGAAAAATCAGCAACGATGATTTAGTAACCGTCGGTAAAGATGCCTGGGCTACCGGTAACCCTGTTCTGCAAGGCTCCTCACTGATGTTCCTGAAACCAGGCGACCGTATACCGGTATCTGAACTGAACAAAGGTATCGTCATTCAGTCCGGTAATGATGCCAGTATCGCGCTGGCCGATTACGTCGCCGGCAGTCAGGACTCTTTTGTTGGCCTGATGAACAACTATGTTAAAGCACTTGGTCTGCAAAACACCCACTTCAAAACCGTTCACGGCCTCGATTCCGATGGGCAGTATAGTACCGCACGCGATATGGCACTGATTGGCCAGGCGCTGATCCGTGATGTGCCGGAAGAGTACGCGCTGCATAAAGAAAAAGAGTTTACCTTCAACAAAATTCGCCAGCATAACCGTAATCGTCTGCTGTGGAGCAGCAATCTGCAGGTGGATGGAATTAAAACCGGCCACACTTCAGGGGCGGGAAATAACCTGGTGGCTTCAGCCACCGAAGGGGATATGCGGCTGATTTCTGTGGTGCTGGGTGCCGCAACTGACAGTATTCGTTTCCGCGAAAGTGAAAAGTTGCTGACGTGGGGCTTCCGTTTCTGGGAAACCGTGACGCCAATTAAGGCCAACACGGCATTTTCTACCCAGCGGGTATGGTTTGGCGACAGTAAGCAGGTCAAGCTGGGCGTTGAGAAAGATGCCGCACTGACCATCCCGAAAGGGCAGATGAAGAATATGAAGGCCAGCTTTACCCTAACGTCACCGCAGCTACAGGCGCCGTTAAAGAAATATCAGCAGGTAGGAACTATCGACTTCCAGCTTAACGGTAAGACTATTGAGCAGCGTCCGCTGGTAGTACTGGATGAGGTGCAGGAAGGGGGCTTCTTCAGCCGTATCTGGGACTTTGTGATGATGAAGCTGGATGGTTGGTTTGGAAAGTGGTTTTCCTGATTAAAACGGGCGGCTAAGCGCCGCCCGCGAACCTTATCCTACCAGGTTAAACAGAATTCCCGAAATCGCTACCAGGCCGATCAGTACCACAAACACGTTACTGGCCGCGCCGCTGTATTTGCGCATCGCCGGAACCTTGTTGATTGCGTACATCGGCATCAGGAACAGCAATACTGCGATAATCGGACCACCAAGGGTTTCAATCATTCCGAGAATGCTTGGGTTCCAGCTGGCAACAATCCAGGTGGTTACCAGCATAAACAGCGCAGTGAAACGGTTAAGTTTGTTCTCGCTAATCTGCTTGCCGCGACCGCGCAGCGATTTCACCACCAGACCGTTAAAACCTTCACGAGCTCCCAGATAGTGACCAAGGAAGGATTTGGTAATCGCCACGATGGCAATAATCGGTGCCAGCCACGCCATCATTGGCGTATTAAAGTGGTTAGCCAGATACGAAAGAATCGAAATATTCTGCTGTTTTGCTTCTGCCAGGTTTTCCGGTGTCAGGCTGAGTACGCAGCTGAAGACAAAAAACATCACCGTTATCACCATCATCAGATGGCTGAAAGCCAGGATGCGAGAGCATTTAGGCTCGGCCTGATCGCCATACTCTTCACGCTTCGCTACGGCGAAAGCAGAGATAATCGGGGAGTGGTTAAAGGAGAAAACCATCACCGGGATTGCCAGCCATAACGTCATGAGCAGACCGTTGCCACTGCCTGCCAGTGAAACATTGTCGAAAATCGCGCTGCTCCAGTTAGGGATTAACCACACCGCCAACAGCATCAGCACTGCGACAAATGGAAACACCAGCAGACTCATGGTTTTGACAATGATATCTTTACCAAAGCGCACGATGGTCATCAGGCCAATCAACAAAATCAGTGCCAGTAATGCACGCGGCGGTGATTGCAGATGCAGCTGATGGGTAATAAAGCTGTCGACGGTATTGGTGATTGCCACGCTGTAGACCAGCAGGATTGGATAGATGGCAAGGAAGTAGAGCAGGGTGATCAGCTTACCGGCACCGACGCCGAAATGTTCTTCCACCACCTCAGTGATATCTGCGCCAGGCTTGCTGCCAGACAGCACAAAACGACACAGGCCGCGATGCGCGTAGTAGGTCATCGGGAAAGCCAGCACCGCCATAATAATCAGCGGAATAAGCCCGCCAATCCCGGCGTTTATCGGCAGAAACAGTACGCCTGCGCCGATGGCCGTGCCGTATAAACCCAACATCCACATGGTGTCACTTTTACGCCACGCCATCACACTTTGCTGTTTATCATCCGCCAAAATCGCGGTTTGAGACGAGTCCATAATCTTCTCCAGTGCTGTCCACAACAGAAAACAATCAATTATCACCCGACGATCGCGCCTGCTCATGCGCTGTAAAAATAATCGTCAACCACAGCAGTGATTAATCATCGCTATTATTTTATGGCGCACACTCTACCACCGGAATAAGCAGAAGACAGCGTTAGTTTGGCGATATCAGGTGATCAGGATCACAACTGCATTAATATTTTTAGTTAATTAAGCTGTCTTTTGCTGAAGATGTTTATTGCATGTTCTGGTTAACCGAGGATTTACAGTCTTAATAACTATATTCTAACTTTTTCTCAACTATTAAACATTGTCATTGTTGTTGATTTTATGCACAGTGAAAAAATAAAAATGATTTAAATCATGAAGTTGTATCTTTGATAAATAAATATGGCTACATAATGCGCGGGTTGCGCAACAGGATTAATAATCGTCTGACAAACAGCGCTTATTGCGCAATAAATGATGAGGTGGCAGGAAAGGTATTATTTAGCAGGAAAGGCTGAAGGAAAAAGCTAAAAATTCAACAGGCTAAAAATATTAAGACCCGCATCGCTGCGGGCCTTTCAGCATTAATCGCGGACCCAGCCTTTACGTATCGGAAAGGAGAACAGTAAACGATACAACTGACTGAGCACACTCAGCATGCGGTTACCGTAGAACTGCCACGCCAGTTGGGAGAACAGGCAACCGAGCATTCCGACCAGCAAACCGCCAATCATATCCATTGGCCAGTGCACGCCGAGGAACACGCGTGACCAGGCAATTAACACGCCCGCCAACATTAAAATCGCGCCCGACCAGCGGCGATGCCAAAACAGGAAGGAGAGTGCAAAAGTGAAAATGGTGGTGCCATGATCGCTTGGATAGGAGTAATCCGGCGCGTGTTCAAGGAACTGATGGCCGATATTGAGCGTAAAAGGGCGCGGGTGTGGAAACAGTGAGCCCAGACACCAGGAGATCGCCAGCGCATAGATCAGCGCAATACCGGTTTTCAGCACCAGCTCACGTTGCGAGGTAACACGATCTTTTGGTCCCCACAGCCATAATGCGACAATCAGCAGTGGCACAATAGCGATCAGATCTCGTGCTATAAAGGTGGCCAGCGCAAGCAACCACTGCGGCGATTCTGGTGTGGCGTTAATCCAGAGAAACAGCGTCCGGTTTAACTCTTCCATTATCAGTTATCCTCTTCCTGTTAAGCAGATGCCTGACGCATCTAAAAATGAAACGTTGCTCTGCGCATCACCGGAGAAATTCCACTGACCAGCAGCGCAAAAAAAAAGCATTAAAACGAGGGGGATAGCTTAAAATAGCGCTATTAAGTGGTAAATAGAGTTTATCCTAATCGGCGCTGATGTTGTGGTTTGGTTTAACATTAATGTCAGTTTTATGACGGTGACACGCTGAATACTTCGCGGAGCAGCAAGTTTCTCGCCCGGCATCAGTTGGGGTTCTGCAACCATTGCCCATAAAAAAACCCGCTAGTCATTTGACTAACGGGCTCCACAATTTGGGGATTTCAAAGAAAAGCAGTGGCACTAATTAAGACTGTGCGGGTAACAGAAAGTTCTCTGTCATTGATAATTATTTTTTAACCAGGCAGAAGCGGCCAGATAATCACAATAAAGGTTCCGGCCAGCGTCAATAACACATTGGCGATAGCATAGGTGCCGGCGTAGCCCAGAGCCGGAATATTGCTGCGTGCGGTATCGCTGATGATTTCCATCGCTGGCGCGCAGGTACGCGCACCCATTATCGCGCCGAACAGCAGTGCGCGGTTCATTCGTAAAACGTAAGCGCCGAACAGGAAGCAGATCACTACCGGTACTAAACTGACCGCCAGCCCGGAGAACAGCATCTGCAAGCCGGTGATGCCGAAGCCGTGCGCCATGCCGCTGCCAGCACTCAGCCCGACACCAGCCATAAACACCATCAGGCCAAACTCTTTCACCATGGTCAGCGCACCCTGCGGGATATAGCCGAAAGTCGGGTGGTTGGCGCGCAAAAAGCCGAGCATGATACCGGCAAACAGCAGTCCTGCCGCATTCCCAATACCAAAGCTAAAGCTGCTGAACTGGAAAGTGATCATGCCAATCATCAGGCCGATGATAAAGAAGGCGCAGAAGGCCAGCAGATCGGTCAACTGGCTGTGAATCGAGATAAAGCCGATGCGGTCAGCAACGGTTTTAACCCGGCGCGCTTCGCCGCTGACTTGCAGCACATCGCCTTTATTCAGCATGATGCTATCGTCAATCGGCATCTCAATCTGGCTGCGAATCACCCGGTTGAGAAAGCAGCCGTGGTCGGTCAGCTTCAGCTGGCTGAGGCGCTTGTTCACCGCATTGTGATTTTTAACCACAATCTCTTCGGTCACGATGCGCATATCCAGCAGATCGCGGTCGAATACCTCTTTGCCGTTGCGGAAACTGGTGTCGAGGCGCGAATGCGCGTCAGGATAGCCAACCAGAGAAATTTCATCCCCTTGCTGTAACACCGCATCGCCGTCCGGATTCGCCAGAATGCCGTTACGACGAATGCGTTCAATATAGCAACCGGTTTGGCGATAAATCCCCAATTCACGCAGGTTTTTGCCGTCAGCCCAGGCCACCAGTTCTGGCCCGACGCGATAGGCGCGGATCACCGGTAAATAGACTTTACGCTGGCTGTCGGTATCCAGGCCACGTTCACGGGCGATCTGCTGCGCGCTGGTCGGCAGATCCTGGTGCTGTAATTTTGGCAAATAGCGTGCGCCAAATATCAGGCTGACCAGCCCGACCAAATAGGTCAGGGCGTAACCGAGGCTGAGATTATCCTGCATGATGCTGAGCGATTTGCCATCGCTGACAGTCTGGCGCAGCGTATCACCGGCACCCACCAGCACCGGCGTGGAGGTCATTGAGCCTGCCAGCATCCCGGCGGTTAAGCCGATATCCCAGCCCAGCAGTTTACCCAGGCCCAGCGCCATCGCCATTGCACTGATTACCATCACCAGCGCCAGCATCAGATAGTTTTTGCCGTCGCGAAAGAAGATTGAGAAAAAGTTTGGTCCGGCTTCTACGCCGACACAAAAAATAAATAACATAAAGCCAAGGTTTAGCGCTTCGGTATTGATCGCGAAGTGTTGTTGTCCTAACAACAGCGATACCACTAAAACACCAATGGAATTACCCAGTTGTACAGAACCTAAGCGTAATTTACCTAAGCAAAGACCCAAAGCCAGTACGACAAATAATAACAGGATGTAATTCCCGCTTAACAATTCTGCGACGTTTATGTTCACGGCTTAACTTCTTGTTTACCAGTAACTTGTTGATAGGAGAGAATTTATGCGTTAACGTTTATCTACCCGGAACGGGCGCAGGATGCTTAAGCGTCTGGCGTTAAGGGACCTGAAAGGATAAATAAAAGCGCGCTTATTTTAAGCATTTATTTATTTTTCAGCCAGTAAAAAACAGCACACTTTTTTATTTTCTGCTGAATCTCTCCTGAATGAATTAATTTCCGGGATGGAGATCAAGGCGACTCAACCGAGGACAGGCTATGTTGCTGCAAGGCGTCCGTTTATCGGGCGTGATGATGTGTATCATGCTGTATTGCGCGGTGTTTATTATCGCCCGCTATAGCATGGCGATTGAAAGCCCCGGTGAAACGCACGTGCAGCCTGGTTTGTTGCTGTTTATCTTTCCCGGTGTGCTGGCGGGACTGTACTCGAAAGAGGCACCGCTTAGCGTGGCGCTGTGCGGCGCAATTCTCGCAACGCCAATTTGCCTGTTGCTATTGCATTCGCGTTTTGTCGTGCACGCGGGGTTCTGGCAGGAGTTTGCCTGGTATGCCAGCGCACTGTTCTGGTGTGGCTCTGGTACGCTGGTGGTGATGCTGTGGCGAGCGATAGGCGGCTCGCGTCGACGTATTTAATCAACGAAAAAAAACCGGGTGCTGAGACCCGGTTTTTTTATGCGTTACGCGTTATTGCTGGAAAAGACCAAAGTGCTCTTTCGCGTAAGCTTCGAATTCGGTGTAGCCACCAACGTGTTTCTGGTCGAGGAAAATCTGTGGCACGGTTTCGACCGGCTTACCCACCGTTTTCTCCAGATCGGCTTTGGTGATCCCTTCGGCATGAATGTCGATATAACGGAAGTTAAAATCATCACGCTCTTCAGTCAGTTTTTCTGCCAGCTCTTTTGCGCGAACACAGTAAGGGCAGCCTGGACGTCCAAAGATCACTGCAAACATAAGGTAACTCCTCAAAGGTTAGATTCTTTTCTGTGATTGTCATCACATTTTATCGATGTATGGGCCTATGATGCCCGCATCGTTAGCTGAAAGGAAGAAGGAATTGCCTGTTAATCTGATTTGCACAGGCTATGCAGAGTTATAGCAATTAAGCTTTAATAGAGCGGCGGTGCCATCAGCCGCAGCGAATGACAGACAAAGGAGAGGAAATGCGTGCATTTGGAAAGTTACCCAAAACCGTACTGGTAATGGAAGTACTGGGCATTCTGCTGCTGGGGCTGGCGATGATGTCAATTAATCAGTGGCTGTCGCTGCCTGACGGACTTAGCGGCAAAGCGGCGGCGACCATCATGATCTTTGCCGGCATTGCGCTAATGTTGCCTGCGGCCGCTACGCTGATGTGGCGAACCGCGCAGGCGTTGGCACCGCAGCTACTCGGCACGCCAAAGCGTGACAAAAAAACCACCAGACCCGGAGATTCTCATGACGCCGACCATTGATCTATTACGTTCGCATCGCTCGATTCGTGCTTTCAGCGAACAGCCGATGACTGACGCGCAGCGCGAGGCGATTATTGCCGCCGCGCAGTCGGCCTCGACCTCAAGTTTTTTACAGTGTTCCTCAATTATTCGGGTTACCGACAAAGCCCTACGCGATCGGCTGGTTGAGCTAAGCGGCGGGCAGAAGTATGTGGCGCAGGCCGCAGAATTTTGGGTGTTTTGCGGCGACTTCAATCGCCACCTGCAAATTTGCCCGGATGCGCAGCTGGGGCTGGCAGAGCAACTGCTGCTCGGCTGCGTTGATACCGCACTGATGGCGCAAAACGCCATGGTAGCGGCAGAGTCATTAGGGATGGGCGGTGTGTATATTGGTGGCATTCGTAACAATATCGACAGCGTTGGTCAGCTGCTTAAACTGCCAAAGTATGTGTTACCGCTGTTTGGTATGTGTCTCGGCTGGCCGGATCAGCAGCCGGACGTTAAACCGCGAATGCCGGCAAAAATGCTGGTGCATGAAAACAGCTACCAACCGATTGATGCTGCGCAACTGGAAGCGTATGACCAGCAACTGCTGGACTATTATCAGCAGCGCGACAGCCATCAACGCAGTGATACCTGGAGCGCGCATATTCAGCGCACCATTATTAAAGAGAGCCGCCCGTTTATCCTCGATTACCTGCACAAGCAGGGATGGGCAACGCGCTAAATCTGGCTTATGAGGCTTGCCGGTGAAAATTGCTATTTTATCCCGCGATGGTTCTCTCTACTCCTGCAAACGCCTGCTTGAAGCGGCGCAGGCGCGTGGGCACAGCGTCGAGATTATCGATCCGCTTTCATGCTATATGAATATTAATCCGGCCTCGGCGGGGGTGCATTACCGTGGCCGCCCGTTGGGCCATTTTGATGCAGTTATCCCGCGTATTGGCCCGGCGACCACCTTTTACGGCATGGCGGTATTGCGCCAGTTTGAAATGTGCGGCAGTTACCCGCTAAATGAATCGGTAGCGATTACCCGTGCGCGCGACAAGCTGCGCTCGCTGCAACTGCTGGCGCGGCAGGGCATCGATCTGCCAGTGACCGGCATTGCCCATTCTCCCGATGATACTCATGATCTGATCGAGATGGTCGGTGGCGCACCGCTGGTGGTCAAACTGGTTGAAGGCACGCAGGGTATCGGTGTGGTGCTGGCGGAAACTCGTCAGGCAGCGGAAAGTGTGATCGATGCTTTTCGCGGGCTTAACGCCCATATTCTGGTGCAGGAGTATATAAAAGAAGCACAGGGGCGCGATATTCGTTGTCTGGTGATTGGCGATCGAGTGGTCGCTGCAATTGAACGCCAGGCGAAGGAGGGCGACTTCCGTTCCAATCTGCATCGTGGTGGCACGGCGCGACCGGTTGAGATCACCGATCGCGAGCGTGAAATTGCCGTTAAAGCGGTCAGCACGCTGGGGCTGGATGTGGCGGGCGTAGATATTCTGCGCGCTGCTCGTGGGCCGCTGGTGATGGAAGTCAATGCTTCACCCGGCCTCGAAGGGGTAGAAAAAATCACCGGCAATAACATCGCCAGCCTGATGATTGAATGGATTGAACAGCAGGCTCAGCCTGGTTTCAGTCTGAAAACCGGCGGCTGAGTGCCATATTTCTTCCAGGATCGTGGTGTTCACAGCACTTTTTCCGTAAGCTGTGCGCTCTTTAATTGCGGCATGAGGCAGTAGGTTATGGATTCACTCGTCGTTCCAGATATTGACGTGTTACGACGTTGGCTGGATCAGCAAAGTATCACCTGGTTTGAATGCGATGCCTGCCAGGCGCTTCATCTGCCGCATATGCAAAACTTTGACGGCGTTTTCGATGCGAAACTCGATCTGGTCGATGACGTTATTCTGTTTTCGGCACTGGCGGAAGTAAAGCCAACCGCGTTGATTCCACTGGTAGGCGATTTATCGCAGATTAATGCCAGCTCGTTGACGGTAAAAGCCTTCCTGGATATTCAGGATGATAATTTGCCGAAGCTGATTGTCTGTCAGTCAATGACGATTACGGCCGGTCTGACTTACAGTCAGTTTTCGCACTTTATGAAGCAGAGCGAAGAGCAAATTTCGATGGTGATCCTTGAAGCGTTTGCCAACAACTTATTAATAGTTGGTGAGGATGACGATCGCACCGCGACCATTACCCGCCAGTCAATGCTGCACTAAACTCTTATCTGCTGTTCAAATGCCGCTTTTTGCGGCATTTTTCATTTTTGTCCTACCAGTTTTTATTCTGCACTTTGCCCTTTATTGCCAGATATTACGCGTGGCTTATGCCGCATCTGGCATATCACAGAGATGAAACGTGCATAGAAAATCGATAAAAGGCGTTTTTTACCCTGGGGTATGGTCTGTGCCGGAATCGGGGGCTATGCTTGCGTGGCTGCATGTTGCTTGTACCAGCATAGGTTTTTTCTATTAACTGCCCGATGAATATTCATTCATTGTAAGCCTGATTTTTAACACTTTTTACTTTCAGAAAAGCGCCACCGCGATTCGCTTGTTCTGCAGAGTTGTGATGATCCCGGTTCAGGAGGAAGGAAAAGATGTTCAACCAACGCAAAAAATGGTTATCAGCTGTGGTCGCTGGCGTGCTGATGGCGGTCTCCACTGGCACGATGGCAGAACAAAAGACACTGAATGTCTATAACTGGTCTGATTATATTTCCGCAGATACCGTACCGAACTTTGAAAAACAGAGCGGTATCAAAGTGGTGTATGACGTCTTTGACTCCAATGAAGTGCTGGAAGGCTTATTAATGGTCGGCAGCTCCGGCTATGACGTGGTGGTGCCTTCTTCCAGTTTCCTCGCGCGTCAGCTGGAAGCCGGTGTGTTCCAGCCGTTGGATAAGAGTAAGCTGCCGAACTATAAAAACCTCGATCCTGAACTGATGAAGAAATTAGAACAGCACGATCCCGGTAATAAATATGCGATTCCCTATCTGTGGGCGACCACTGGCATTGGCTACAACGTCGAAAAAGTGAAGGCGGCGCTGGGCAAAGATGCGCCGGTCGACAGCTGGGATCTGGTGCTGAAACCTGAAAACCTGGAAAAACTGAAAAGCTGCGGCGTTTCGTTCCTCGATGCACCGGAAGAGATCTTCGCCACCGTACTGAACTATCTCGGCAAAGATCCAAACAGCAGCGATGCGAAAGAGTATTCCGGAGCGGCGACCGATCTGCTGTTAAAACTGCGTCCGAACATTCGTTACTTCCACTCTTCGCAATATATTAACGATCTGGCTAACGGAAATATCTGCGTCGCGGTCGGCTGGGCAGGGGATATTCTGCAAGCGAAACAGCGGGCGAAAGAAGCGAAAAATGGTGTAGATATTGCCTACAGCATTCCAAAAGAGGGCGCGCTGGCGTTCTTCGATATGCTGGCCATTCCGAAAGATGCGAAGAATGTAGATGAAGCCTATCAGTTTATTAATTATCTGATGGAGCCGAAAGTGATTGCAGATATTTCCAATAAAATGTTCTATGCCAGCGGTAATAAAGCTTCCCTGCCACTGGTCGAGGCCGACATTCGTAATAATCCGGGTATTTATCCCACCGAAGCCACCATGGCTAAACTGTTTATTCTGAAAGTGCAGGATCAGAAAATTGACCGCGTGCGCACCCGCGCATGGACTAAAGTAAAAAGTGGTCAGTAACGGATAACCACCCGCGGCCATACAGCTGATGCCAGTTCAGTAGGGGGAGCCGTTTTCGGCTCCCGTTGTGATGGCAGGCAGGTTGCCAACCCCAACTTTTATCAGTTATTTCATCTCATTAAACGGCCAGCCGTGAACATCAGCTTTGCACCGGAGAGAAATGTTAGTGAACGATGTGATCCCTCGTCCGCAAAATAAACCAGCGAAGGCATTAACCCCGCTGCTGGAAATTCGCAACCTGACGAAATCTTTTGACGGGCAGAATGCCGTTGATGATGTCAGCCTGACCATTTATCAAGGCGAAATTTTTGCCCTGCTTGGCCCGTCCGGTTGTGGAAAGTCAACGCTGTTGCGCATGCTGGCGGGCTTTGAAGCGCCCAGCCACGGGCAAATTGTGCTCGATGGGCAGGATCTTTCGCAGGTGCCACCGTATCAGCGCCCGATCAATATGATGTTCCAGTCATATGCGCTGTTTCCACACATGACGGTAGAGCAGAATATCGCCTTTGGCTTAAAACAGGATCGACTGACGAAAGCTGAAATCGCCAGCCGCGTCGAGGAGATGCTGGCGCTGGTGCATTTACAGGAGTTTGCCAGACGTAAGCCGCATCAGCTTTCCGGCGGGCAGCGTCAGCGTGTGGCACTGGCGCGCAGCCTGGCAAAGCGTCCAAAGTTGTTGCTGCTGGATGAACCGATGGGCGCGCTGGATAAGAAGCTGCGCGATCGGATGCAGCTGGAGGTGGTGGATATCCTTGAGCGCGTCGGCGCGACCTGCGTAATGGTCACCCACGATCAGGAAGAGGCAATGACCATGGCCGGACGCATCGCGATTATGAATCGCGGCAAGTTCGAGCAAATTGGCGAGCCGGAAGAGATCTATGAGCATCCAACCAGCCGCTACAGCGCGGAGTTTATCGGCTCGGTAAATGTGTTTGAAGGCATACTGCGTGAACGTCAGCCGGATGGATTAGTCATCGACAGTCCGGGGCTGATTAATCCGTTAAAGGTCGACTCTGACAGTTCGGTAATGGATAACATGCCGGTGTGGATCGCCTTGCGACCGGAGAAAGTGATGCTGTGTGACCAGCCTCCGACAGACGGCTGTAACTTTGCTGTCGGGGTAGTGGAACATATCGCTTATCTCGGCGATCTGTCGATTTATCATGTGCGTCTGCGCGGTGGCCAGATGATCTCTGCGCAGTTACAGAATGCCCATCGCTTCCGTCAGGGAGCGCCGACCTGGGGTGATGAAGTGCATCTTTGCTGGGATACCGACAGCTGCGTTGTGTTGACGGTCTGAGTGAGGGAAACATGAGTCAATTTAACCAACCGCTTGCTAAATCTCCGCCCGCGACGGCGAAACCAGGCGCATCGCTGGCAGCGCGTCTGCTGTTAAAACATGGCCGCAAGTTGGTAATTGCGCTGCCGTGGATCTGGCTGTTTATGCTGTTTTTCCTGCCATTTTTATTTGTGCTGAAAATGAGCTTTGCCGAATCACTGCGCGCCAGCCCGCCTTACACCGAGTTAATCAGCTGGGCTGACGATCAATTCAGTCTGGTTTTAAATTTCAGCAACTATTTACGGCTGTTCAGCGATGATTTTTATATCGGTTCTTACCTGCAATCGCTGAAGCTGGCGGCGATATCCACCGCGATCTGTTTACTGATCGGTTATCCGCTGGCGTGGGCAGTGGCGCAAAGTAAGCCGTCGGTGCGTAATATTCTGCTGTTACTGGTGCTGCTGCCGTCGTGGACCTCTTTTCTGGTCAGGGTGTATGCGCTGATGGGGCTGCTGAACAATAACGGCGTATTAAATAATTTTCTGCTGTGGCTCGGGGTTATCAATCAGCCGCTGGAGATTCTCTACACCAATGTGGCGGTGTATATCGGCATCGTTTACTGCTATTTGCCCTTTATGGTGCTGCCAATTTATGCCGCCCTGACGCGTATTGACTATTCGCTGGTGGAAGCTTCACTCGACCTTGGTGCCGGACCGCTTAAAACTTTCTTCCAGGTGATTGTGCCACTGACCAAAGGCGGCGTGATTGCCGGCTCAATGCTGGTATTTATTCCGGCGGTGGGGGAGTACGTGATTCCGGAATTACTCGGCGGTAAAGATACGGCGATGATTGGCCGCACCATTTTGTCGGAAGTGTTCTCAAACCGTGACTGGCCAATGGCTTCCGCTCTGGCGGTGACCATTCTGCTGATTCTGACGTTGCCGATTATCTGGTTTCATAAGCATCAGAATAAACAATCGGGAGCCAAAGTATGAATTCACTGCCTGCTGTGCGTTCGCCGTGGCGGACGGCGATTCTGCTTACCGGTTTTACCCTGCTGTATGCACCGATGCTGTTGCTGGTGATCTATTCAGTCAACAGTTCGCCGCTGGTCACGGTATGGGACAGTTTTTCGCTGCGCTGGTATGTACAGCTGTTCCACGACAGCAAGATGCTGAACGCCATCGGCCTCAGTCTGAGTATCGCGGTGCTGGCGGCCAGCACGGCAGTGGTGCTGGGCACGCTGGCGGCGGTGGCGCTGGTGCGTTTTGGCCGCTTTCGTGGCTCCACCAACCTGGCATTTATGCTGACCGCGCCGCTGGTCATGCCGGATGTGATAACCGGTCTGGCACTGTTACTGCTGTTTGTCGCGATGGGACACGCTTTTGGCTGGCCTGAACGAGGCATGATCACCATCTGGATGGCGCATGTTACTTTTTGTACCGCTTATGTCGCGGTGGTGATCAGCGCGCGGCTGCGTGAACTGGATCGTTCGATCGAAGAGGCGGCAATGGATCTGGGTGCCACGCCGCTGAAGGTGTTTTTTGTTATTACGCTGCCGATGATTGCTCCGGCGATTATTACCGGCTGGCTGCTGGCTTTTACTCTGTCGCTCGATGACCTGGTGATTGCACGTTTTGTTACCGGTGCCGGAGCCAATACTTTACCGATGGAGATTATGAATTCTGTTCGCCGTGGTATGAATCCGGAAATTAATGCGCTGGCTTCATTGATCCTGCTGGTGGTGGGAATTGCCGGTTTTATCGCCTGGCGCATTATGGCGCATAAAGAAAAACAGCGTATTCGTGATATTCAGAAAGCTGCACGTGGATGAAAGTGAAATAGTTTGCCAATATAATGATCAGTAAGGGAACGAATTTTTCAGCAGCGGCTCACTGAGTCGCTGCTGTGATCATTATTGCGTGTGGCGGGGTCTGCAGGAGAAACCAGATGTCGGATGTGTTCAGAGCGGGAAAAGGCAGCATTGAAACGCACTCTGCGATTCCGGTTCCGGTATTAATTGCCGGCAGCGCGATTATTGCCACACGCTGCCTGAGCGTGCTGCTGCTCGCCAATGAACTGGGCTACGAGGAGCTGGCCAACTTTATTCATCGCAGCGCACAGGCCTGGGATTCGACGCTGATATTTATCGCCAGTCAGTTAATCTTCTTTATTGAGTTACGCTGTGCTATTGCACTGCTGCGCGGCACCAACTGGGGGCGCTGGGGCTATGTCCTGACGCAGATCATTGTGGTGCTGTATATGCTGGTGGCGTCGCTGGGCTGGGTCTATCCGGAGATTTTCAGCATCAGCGGTGAAACCAATGCCGAAATTGTCCATACTCTGATCCTGCAAAAGTTCCCTGATGTCGTGGTGCTGATACTGTTGTTTGTTCCGGCCAGCAGCCGCAAGTTTTTTCACAAGCATTAGGCTCTGGTGCTACAATCCACGCCCGCATTTTTGCGTTAATCATCTAATACAGGCTTTAACATGCATTGCGCGCTTTACCAGGCGGATCGTTGCCGTTCCTGCCAGTGGCTCGAAATACCTTATCCGCAGCAGTTGTCCACCAAACAATCCCAGCTGGAACAACTGCTGTCTGAGCAGGCCGTCGCCGAATGGTGTCAGCCAGTGACCTCAGCGCAACAGGGTTTCCGTAATAAAGCCAAAATGGTGGTCAGCGGCAGCGTGGAGCGTCCGCTGCTTGGCATGCTGCATCGTGACGGTACGCCGGTTGATCTTACCGCCTGTCCGCTGTATCCGCACAGCTTCAGCGAGGTGTTTGCCCAACTTAAGCCGTTTATCGCCCGGGCTGGCCTGACGCCGTATAACGTGGCGCGTAAACGCGGTGAGCTGAAGTACCTGCTGTTAACTGAAAGTAGCCAGCAAGGGGCACTGATGCTGCGTTTTGTGCTGCGCTCACACAGTAAGCTGGCGCAGTTAAAGGCCGCGCTGCCGTGGCTACAACAGCAGTTGCCGCAGCTGAGCGTGATATCCGCCAATATTCAGCCGGTGCATATGGCGATCCTTGAAGGTGATGAAGAGATCCCGCTAAGCGAAAATCAGGCGCTGGCGGAACAGTTTAATCATGTGCCGCTGTATATTCGGCCGCAAAGTTTCTTCCAGACCAATCCGCAGGTCGCTGCCGCGCTGTATGCCACCGCACGCCAGTGGGTCAGTGAACTGGCGGTCAGCCAGATGTGGGATCTGTTCTGTGGCGTTGGTGGGTTCGGTCTGCACTGTGCCACGCCGGAGATGACGCTGACCGGTATTGAAATCAATGCCGAAGCGATCGCCTGTGCAAAGCGCTCGGCGCAGAAGATGGGGCTGGATAAAGTGCAGTTTGCCGCGCTGGATTCAACGCAGTTTGCCACCGCCAATGGCGAAGTACCGGAGCTGGTGCTGGTCAATCCGCCACGCCGCGGCATTGGTGCTGAGCTGTGTGATTATTTAAGCCGGATGGCACCGCAGCATATCCTTTATTCCAGCTGCAACGCCCAGACGATGTCGACGGATATTGCCCGGCTGGCAAACTATCAGATTGAACGGGTGCAGCTGTTTGATATGTTCCCGCATACCGCCCACTCTGAAGTGCTGACGTTATTAAAGCGGGTTTAAGCGCGGACGTTAATTGGCAGGCCAGACAACTTCGCCGCTTACTGCTTCCCAGTGATATGTGCAGAACCTCACCCGAGTAAGCGTTTCGCTTGTCTGACCCACCCGTTCAGTTACTGTGGGAACCAGTGATCGCTGATCTTCTGGTAAGTGCCGTCAGCTTTGATTGCTGCCAGCGCATCATTCAGTTTCGTCAGCAACGCCTGATTATCCGGGCGAACCGCGATACCCAAGCCGGTGCCAAAATATTGTGCATCGGTCACGTGTTCACCAACGGTAGCCAGATTCGGATTACTTTTAAGCCATTCGTTCACGACTGCAGTATCACCAAACACGCCATCCAGACGACCATTTTTCAGGTCAAGAATCGCATTCTGATAGCTGTCGTAAGCCACCGTGGTGACTTCCGGATGCTTTTCCTGCAAGTATTTCTGATGCGTGGTGCCGTTTTCCATACCGATACGTTTGCCTTTCAGTTCGTTCAGGCTGCTGAACTTGCCTTTCTGGGCAATCACCACCGCAGAGTTGGCGTAGTAGGGCTGAGTAAAGGAAACCTGTTTGCTGCGCTCAGGGGTGATATCCATACCAGAGATGACCGCATCGTAACGACGGAATTTCAGCGCCGGGATTAGGCTGTCAAACGGGTTGTTGGTAAAGGTGCAGTCTGCCTGCATCTGCTGGCACAGTGCTTTGGCGAGGTCGATATCAAAACCGACGATTTGATTGTTACTATCCAGAGATTCAAACGGCGGATAGGTGGCAGAAGAGGCAAAACGAATTTTCTCAGCCGCGCTGGCGCTGAAAGCGACGCTGGCAAGCAATGCGGTCAGTAACAGTTTCTTCATCGGTGGTGCTCCTGTTTCTCTTTATCATTATGTTGCCGTGAGGCGAGAAACAAGATGCCATTAAATGAATGACTATGCAATATTTGTGTATAAATAATTAAAAAGGCGAGATGAACTCGCCTTTTTGTTAATTTCTATGCTCAAAAGCCAGTGCGCGCCGTTCGATTAACCGCATCAGTAACGTCAGTAATCCATTGACCACCAGATAGATCAGACCTGCGGCAGCGAATACCGAAATGTCATAAGTGCGGCCATACAGCAGCTGTGCGTGACCCATCACTTCCATCAGCGTGATGGTATAGGCCAGCGACGTGCTTTTAAACACCAGCACCACCTCATTGGAATAAGAGGAGAGGGCGCGTTTAAACGCATAAGGCAACAGAATACGCAGCGTATCTTTGCGATTCATCCCCAGTGCGGCACAGGATTGCCACTGACCGGCCGGAATGGCGCGTACCGCACCATGAAACAGCAGCGTGGTGTAGGCGGCACTGTTTAGCGACAGCGCCAGCAGCGCACACAGCCAGGGCTGCGACAGCACGTGCCATAACCACGGAATATGCTGGATCGACGGAAACTGACCCGGACCGTAGTAGATCAAAAAGATCTGCACCAGCAGCGGCGTACCGGTAAATAGCGTGATATAGCCCTTGACCAGCTGACTCAGCAACGGCACTTTTAGCGCCAGCACCACGGTGAACATCAGGGCCAGCACCAGCGCCAGAATCAGTGAGGCCACGGTTAACGTCAGGCTGGTGTGCAGCCCTTTGAGCAATTCAGGTAAATACTCAAGCATCAGCTATTTCCCTGTTCAAAGCGCGTGGTGCGCAGCTCAATACGTTTCAGCACCCACTGGCTGAACAGCGTGATCAGCAGATAGATAGCGGCGGCAATCATATACCAGGTAAACGGCTCCTGCGTGCGGGTGGCAATGCTTTTGGTTTGCAGCATGATGTCATTGACGCTAATCAGCGACACCAGCGCGGTATCCTTCAGCAACACCAGCCACTGATTGCCCAGCCCCGGCAGCGCATGTCGCCACATCTGCGGCATAATCAGGCGGAAAAAGATCGCTGTTTTGCCCATCCCTAACGCCTGACCTGACTCCCACTGGCCGACCGGTACCGCTTTCAGCGCGCCACGCAGCGTCTGCGAGGCATATGAAGAGTAGAGAATCGACAGCGCAATCACCCCGCACAGAAACGGACTGACGTCGAAGTTTTGAATCTCCATCTGCACTGGCAGCTGGAACAGACCAAAATTAATCACGAAACCATCGGACAGCATCAGCAGCAGCTGCGAGGCGCCGAAGTAGATAAACAGCACCACCAGAATTTCCGGCAGTCCGCGAAACAGCGTCACCAGACCGGTGCCGAGCCAGGCCACAGGACGCCAGCGGGCCGATTCCCAGACGGCAAAGATCATTGCCAGAATCAGCCCGACGATTAGCGCACAAATGGCCAGGCCGACGGTCATCCCGGCGGCGCTGACAAGAGGTGTAAATTCGTTCATCAATTAATTACTGTTGGAACCATTTTTCGTAGATGGTTTTATAGGTGCCATCAGCCTTCACTTTATCCAGTGCGGCGTTGAATTTGCCCTGCAGCTCAGTGTTGTCCTGGCGCAGTGCGATACCGAGGCCAGTACCAAAGTAGGCTTTGTCGGTGACTTTCTCACCCACCGGCGTCAGATTAGCATTCTGCTTCAGCCACTCATTCACTACCGCAGTATCACCAAATACTGCGTTAATACGGCCATTTTTCAGATCGAGGATGGCGTTTTGGTAGCTGTCATACGGCACGGCAGTGACATCAGTTTGCTTATCACTGAGGTATTTCTGATGGGTAGTGCCGTTTTGCACGCCAACACGCTTGCCTTTCAGCGCGGCAAGGTCGGTTACTTTGCCTTTCTGCGCGATAAAGGTTGCTGAGTTATCGTAATAAGCATTAGTGAACAGCACCTGCTTTTCACGCTCAGGGGTAATGTCCATGCCAGCCATGACCGCGTCAAAACGACGGAATTTCAGGCTTGGGATCAGGCTGTCGAAAGCCTGATTGGTGAAAGTACATTTAGCGTCGATCTCTTTACACAGCGCATTAGCCAGATCAACGTCGAAGCCCTGAATTTGATTATTCGAATCAACGAATTCAAACGGAGGGTAAGAGGCTTCGGTGGCGAAGCGAATGGTTTGAGCGGCGGTGGCGCTGAGGCTCATTCCGGCTAACAGTGCGGCAAGTACCATTTTTTTCATCGTTATGTCCTGCTTCAGTGCGAGAGATAGTTAGCAAACGCTTCGGTTTGCGGCTGGGTAAAGCGGCTGGCGTCACCCTGCTCAACGATAAAGCCATTCTCCATATAGACCACCCGGCTGGCAGTCTTACGGGCAACTTCTACTTCGTGGGTGACGATAACCTGAGTAATCCTGGTTTGCGACAGCTCGCGAATAATGCTGACGATCTGTGCGGTAATTTCCGGATCCAGCGCGGCGGTCGGCTCGTCAAACAGCAACACCGCAGGTTCCATCATCAATGCGCGCGCAATGGCGACGCGCTGCTGCTGACCCCCGGAGAGATGCAGCGGAAAGCGGTCGACAAACTTGGTCAGACGCAGACGCTCCAGCAGTTTATCGGCACGCGCACGCGCCTGATCTTTGCTCAGCCCCAGAACGCGGCAGGGCGCTTCGATCAGGTTTTGCATCACGGTTAAATGAGGCCAGAGATTATATTGCTGGAATACCATACCGACGTTTTGACGCAGTTCACGAATTGCGCTGTCGGATGGCGTTTTGCTGAAGTCGAAATTGTTCCCTGCAATGCTCAGGGTGCCGGAACGTGGCATCTCCAGCAAATTCAGCACGCGCAGCAGCGAGCTCTTACCCGCGCCGCTGGGGCCGAGCAGAACCAGAGTTTCACCTTCAGGACATTCCAGTTGAATATCGAACAGTGCCTGGTGAGCACCGTAGTAGCAGTTTATACCGTTTAGTTGAATACTCATGCGCAAATAGTGAATAGCAATTGATGTCGCAAATCTTAACGTCGACAGAATAGTTATGCAATCATCGTGCGTTAAAATTTATTTATGATAAGTCAGGTATTTAAAGCGTAGCACAAGATCTCGCATAGCAAGCGGGGAGCGGTAATACAGTGATATTTTTGTTATGTCACACCGGATAAGCGCACCGCAATGTCGCGGCGCGCTTAACAATGCATTATTTTTCTAACGTCTGGCTCAGGCTACCGCCGCCTGGACGCGGCCAGTTGGCGACATAACGTACATCATCCACTGCCCAGCAGGTGCCCTCACGCACCATCAGCACTTCATCCTGCCACTCCACGGCTTGTTCGCCGTTACGGCTCAGTTTAACCCGCAGCGGAATATTACGCGCATCAGTATTCGGAATGGTTGAAGCATCGGCTACGCTGGCTGAGGTCGGGCCGGACACATGGCTGGAGAACAGATCGCCATGGGTTAACTGCGTCGGTTTATCACGGTCCGCATTGGCTTTCAGCAGCTTCTGGTACAGTGAATCACTGAGATAGGGCCGATATTTTGCCAGCAGCTGGCTGTCCGGTAGCCCCTGAGTCGGTTGCTGAATACGCAGATCATAGAATTTTTGCGCCACGACATCCGGTCCGCCATCCACGCATGGCCCGCTGCGACTGCCAATATCTTTGTAAGCTGGTTCGACCGTGGTACAGGCACTCAGCAATAGTGCGGCCGGGATCAGCGCGGCAAACGCTTTGTTTTTCATTTCTATTTCCTTATTGTTAGCTGGCAAGTCATGATTTTTATCATAAAGTATAGCCATGGTTTTTAACCTCGCGGGCTATCAGGTCGATCAGGAGAGCAGCATGAAACTTTCAACTACCCCGACGCTGGAAGGGCAGACCATTACCGAATATTGCGGCGTGGTAACCGGCGAAGCGATTCTTGGCGCGAATATCTTCCGTGACTTCTTTGCCGGCATCCGCGATGTTGTCGGTGGCCGTTCTGGCGCTTACGAAAAAGAGCTGCGTAAAGCGCGCCTGCTGGCCTTTGAAGAGATGGAAGAGCAGGCGAAAGCGCTGGGCGCGAATGCGATTGTCGGTATCGATATCGATTACGAAACCGTGGGTAAAGACAGCAGTATGCTGATGGTCAGCGTCAGTGGAACCGCAGTAAAAATCCGCTAATGCGTTACTGGATGCTGTTACTGGCGATATTGCTCAGTGCCTGTTCGACTCCCGGCATTGAACAGCGTGACGGCTATCGGGTGGACACGCGCCACAGTGCATACGGTGCGCGTCCACGGATTAAAGTGGTGGTGATTCACTACACCGCCGAGGATTTCCCCACCTCGCTGGCGACGCTGACCGATCGGCAGGTCAGCGTGCATTATCTGATTCCCGATCGCCCACCGCAGAAAAAAGGCGATCCGCTAATTTGGCAGCTGGTGCCGGAAGCGCAGCTGGCCTGGCATGCCGGGCCCAGCTTCTGGCGTGGCGCGACGCGTCTGAACGATACCTCAGTTGGCATTGAGCTGGTTAATCCGGGTTATGTCCGCACCGCCACCGGAGTCGTCTGGACGCCATTTACCCCGGAGCAGATCGCCGTGCTGCAACCTCTGGTCCGCGATATTGTGCAGCGCTATCAGATTAAGCCAGAAAATATTGTCGGCCACAGTGATATCGCGCCGCAGCGTAAGCAAGATCCCGGGCCGTTATTTCCCTGGGCATTACTGGCGCAGCAGGGATTAGGGGCGTGGCCTGATGCAGAGCGGGTGCGCGTCTGGCTGGCGGGCAACGATCCGCAGCAGGCGGTGCCGGTTGAGGAACTGATGGCGCTGCTGGCACGCTATGGTTACGAAGTGACGCAAGGAATGACGCCGTCGCAGCAGCAAAAAGTGATTGCTGCTTTCCAGATGCATTTCCGACCAACAGACTTTCGCGGATTGCCGGATGCCGAAACGGCGGCGATCGCCAGAGCGTTAATCGAGAAATATCAGCCAGAACAATCTCCCCAGGGTTAATTTTTAGAGGCGGCGATTTCGCCGCCGGTTAGCGTGAAAGAAACGCCTGCCAGTGGCTGACCAGCAGTTCCAGCGCGTGACGATCGACATCCAGATGCGTTACCAGACGAGTTACCGCGCCGGTGCTGATAATAATACCGCGCTGGTGCATATACTGTTTTAAAGGTTCAATCTGCTCATCAGCGAGGCGCACGAAGACCATATTGGTATCCTGACGCCTGACATCAACACCGATGGCTTTGAGCTGTTCGGCCAGCCAGCGGGCATTGTCATGATCCTCTTTCAAGCGCGCGATATTATGCTCAAAGGCATACAGCCCGGCCGCTGCCAGAATTCCCGCCTGGCGCATACCGCCACCGGTCATTTTGCGCCAGCGGCGGGCACGTTTGATATAATCTTCACTGCCGCACAGTAGCGATCCTACCGGCGCGCCAAGACCTTTCGACAGGCAGATTGTCAGGCTGTCGCAATAGCCTGCAATTGCTTCCAGCGTGGTATCCAGCTCCACCACCGCGTTGAAAATACGCGCGCCATCAATATGTAGCGCCAGCTGATGCTGACGGGTAAAGGCAAACGCTTCCTGTAAATAGGCCATCGGCAACACTTTGCCGTTATGGGTATTTTCCAGGCTTAATAATTTACTGCGGGCAAAGTGGGCATCATCCGGCTTGATGACCGATGCCACTACATCAAGCGGCAAGCTACCATCGGCGGCAGCAAGAATCGGTTGTGGCTGAATACTGCCCAGTACTGCAGCACCTCCCGCTTCATACTTATAGTTGTGTGCCAGTTGGCCGACGATATACTCATCGCCGCGCTCACAGTGGCTGAGTAACGCCACGAGGTTGGCCTGGGTGCCGGTTGGGAGCAACAGCGCCGCCGCTTTCCCGCTGAGTCGTGCCGCTTCAGCCTCCAGCGCATTGACGGTCGGATCGTCGCCGTAAACATCGTCGCCGGTTTCTGCAGACATCATTGCTGCCAGCATTGCGGCACCCGGGCGGGTGACCGTATCACTGCGTAAATCAATCACTGTTGCTCTCCTGATTAAAAACGGGCGCCGCAGCGCCCGTAACAAGTTCCCACCAATGTTTTACCGCAGCCAGTTGGTTTTCGCCAGTTCAACCACTTCATCACCCCGACCGCTGATGATTGCGCGCAGCATATACAGACTGAAGCCTTTCGCCTGCTCCATTTTAATCTGCGGCGGCATCGCCAGTTCATCGGTGGCGGTGACGACATCCACCAGTACCGGGCCGTCATGGGCAAACGCCTGCTCCAGCGCCGCGTCCACCTCCGAGGCTTTTTCCACCCGGATGCCTTTCACGCCACAGGCATTAGCAATCGCAGCAAAATTCGGATTTTCCAGCTCGGTGCCGTCGGTGAGATAGCCACCGGCTTTCATCTCCATCGCCACAAAACCCAGTACGCTGTTGTTAAATACCACGATTTTGATCGGCAATTTCAGCTGCGCCACTGACAGGAAGTCGCCCATCAGCATGCTAAAGCCACCATCACCGCTCATCGCCACCACCTGACGCTGTTTATTCAGTGATTGCGCACCCAGCGCCTGCGGCATGGCATTCGCCATTGAGCCGTGGCTGAATGAACCGAGCAGGCGGCGTTTGCCGTTCATTTCCAGATATCGCGCCGCCCAGACGGTCGGCGTACCGACATCGCAGGTAAAAATCGCGTCTTCACTGGCGTAATGGCTGATTTGTCGGGCAAGGTATTGCGGATGAATCGCCTGCTTATCATTGGCTGTAGCCAAATCGTCGAGGCTTTTCCGCGCATCCGCGTAGTGTTCCAGCGCCTTATCGAGGAAGTGACGGTCGGTCTTTTCTTCCAGCTGCGGCAGCAGCGCCGTCAGGGTGGATTTGATATCACCCAGCAGCGCCATGTCGACATGACTGTGCGCGCCAATGCTGCCTGGATTGATATCAATCTGAATAATTTTGGCGTCAGCCGGATAAAACGCGCGGTAAGGGAACTGCGTACCGAGCAGCACCAGGGTATCCGCATTCATCATCGCGTGATAACCGGAGGAGAAGCCGATCAGCCCGGTCATGCCAACGCTGTAGGGATTGTCATACTCGATATGTTCTTTGCCGCGCAGCGCGTGAACCACCGGCGCTTTCAACGTGGCGGCCAGTTGCACCACTTCCTGATGCGCACCGGCACAGCCGCTGCCACACATTAAGGTAATATTTTTCGCCTGATTCAGCGCCTCCACCAGCTTGGCCATTTCACCGGCTGGTGGTTGAATCACCGGATGCTGCGGTGGATACCAGTCAGCCGTCGCCCCTTCAGGGGCTGCCTGTAGCGCCACGTCGCCGGGCAACACCACCACAGAGACACCGCGATTGAGGATAGCTTTACGCATCGCGATCCCCAGTACCTGCGGCAGCTGCTCAGGATTTGATACCAGTTCACAGTAATGGCTGCATTCACGGAACAATTCCTGCGGATGGGTTTCCTGAAAATAACCGCTGCCGATTTCGCTGGAAGGAATGTGGGCGGCAATAGCCAGTACCGGTACCTGGTTACGGTGGCAGTCGAACAGGCCGTTTATCAGATGCAGGTTGCCCGGCCCGCAGGAACCGGCGCAAACCGCCAGCTCACCGCTGATTTGCGCTTCGGCACCGGCGGCAAAGGCGGCGACTTCCTCATGGCGCGTCGGCATCCACTCAATGGTGCCCATACGGTTCAGGCTGTCGCTAAGTCCGTTCAGTGAATCCCCGGTCACGCCCCAAATGCGTTTTACGCCGGCGCTTTCTAAAGTTTTTGCCAGCAGAGCGGCAACGCTTTGTTTCATCCTTTTCTCCTCATTATGGTCAACGGCTAACCTGCCAGTGACCTTTATTCACCAGAAAAGCATAGTCGAAGGAAATGAAACGGGAATTGCACCAGCAGGGGGAAAGTGTGAATTGATGTTGTCGCCACGGGGTTAGCAGGCCCCGTGGCAGATAGCGTATTACGAGGAAAACAGCGCGATTAACACCGGAGCCAGCAAACTCAGTGCAAAACCATGCACAATCGCTGCGGGTACAATCTCTGTTCCGCCGCTGCGTTGCAGCACCGGCAGGGTGAAATCCATTGAGGTGGCACCGCACAGACCCAGCGCGGTACTGCGATGGCGGCGAACCAGCGTCGGGATCAGCATAATTGCCAACAGCTCGCGCAGCAGATCATTAAAGAAGGCCGCGCTGCCGATGACGGGCCCAAACGCTTCCGTCATCAAAATTCCTGACAGAGAATACCAGCCGTAGCCGGAAGCCATTGCCAGCCCGGTTTTCAGCGGCAGATCGAGCAGCAGTGCGGCAATCATGCCTCCGACCAGCGCGCTGACCGCCACCACCAGCGCCACGATCATGCCGCGACGATTAAGTATGATCTGACGTAAGCTCATACCGCTGCCGCGCAGCTGGATGCCGACCAGAAACAGCAGCAGGATCAGCGCGTACTCGCTGGCCGCCGCGGCATAGTGCAACGGTGGCCACTCGCTTAATCCCAGAACAAAACCGAAAACCACCACGCCGCACAGCTTCAGTGACTCTAGCGCCATATGCAGACGCGACGGCAGCGCCTGCTGCTTGTGCTGGTGTACCCAAGGTTTACGCCGCTCCAGCAGCCACAGCGCCAGCAGATTACAGGCCATAATGCATACCACGCTGACCGCCGCGTAATGAAAAATCGACAGCAGATTACTGCTCAGGTTGTCGAGAAACGCCAGGCTGATACCCATAAAGAACAGAATGACGTACACCATGCCGCTCAGTAGTCGGTTGATCAGGCGCAACCACACCGGACGCGTTAACCGCAGTAAATATCCCAAAATCAAAGGTACAAGAATAATCAGTAGTCCCGAATACATAACGCCGGCTGGTCCTTATAAAAAAGTGGCAACACGCTATCCAAAAACCACCGTTGAGTAAAGCAATGTTCAGCAGCATCACTTGACCTGTCGCCAGCTGGCGGTCATTCTCAAATAAAAGCGGGATGAGGAGAGCCTATGATTCTGGAAAATATCGAAATTGTTGGATTCCGCGGCCTGAACCGATTATCGCTGGCGCTGGAAAATAATAATGTGCTGATCGGGGAAAATGCCTGGGGTAAATCCAGCCTGCTTGATGCGCTGACGCTATTGCTGTCACCGCAGGCCACGCTTTATCAGTTTGTGCTCAATGACTTTCACTTCCCGCCCGGCAATCTTAACCAGCGCACACGCCATGTACAGGTGACTTTCACCTTTCGTCAGCGGCACTCTTATCCGGCTCATGCGCCGCGCTATCGCTCGCTGCGCGATCTCTGGCAGCGCGGCTCAGACGGCGTACCGCGGCTGGTGTATCAGGTGAGCGGCGAACTTGATGACGATCAGCAGGCCACCACCCGCCGTCAGTTTCTTGACGCTCATCAGCAGGTCATTACCACAACGGATGAGGCCGCAGTGAAGACGCTGATGGCGCTGCATCCGGTGCTGCGGCTGCGTGATGCGCGTTTCAATCGTCGGCTGCGCCACGAGACACCCGCCACGCACACTGAGCCTGATTTGAGTGCGCTGGCCGGTCAGATCGACAGCCTGACGCGCGATTTAAATGTCCGTCCTGAACATCTTAGCGACAGCGCGCTGCGTGACGGGCTGAAAACCATGCAGCAACTGCTGGAACATTACTTTTCCGTTCAGTCGCCGGAGAACAGCGAGCAGCCGGGCAGGGTGCCGCACAGCGCGCGCGAATCTCATCAGGGATGGCGTCATCTGAATAATATTAATCAGCTGATTGCCGATGCTGACAGCCGCAGCCGACGGTTGATTATGCTGCGGATATTTACCTTACTGGCGCAGGCGCGCGGTGCGTGGCAGCTGGATGCCGATGCCCGCCCGTTGCTGCTGGTGGAGGATCCGGAAACCCGCCTGCATCCGATTATGCTGTCGGTGGCCTGGGGATTACTGGAACTGCTGCCACTGCAAAAAATCACCACCACTAACTCTTCAGAACTGCTGTCGCAGGTGCCAATGGAGCAGGTTTGCCGGCTGGTGCGCGAGCCGTCACGCGTTGCTGCCTGGCGGCTGGGCCCAGGCGGTATGAGCGCTGAAGACAGTCGACGCATCGCTTTTCATATTCGTTTCAGCCGCCCCTCGGCGCTGTTCGCACGCTGCTGGCTGCTGGTGGAGGGAGAAACCGAAGTCTGGGTGATGAATGAACTGGCGCGCCAGTGCGGCCATCACTTCGAAGCGGAAGGGGTGAAAGTGATAGAGTTTGCCCAATCCGGGCTGCGCCCGCTGCTGAAATTTGCCCAGCGAATGGGTATTGAATGGCACGTGCTGACTGACGGCGACGATGCCGGGAAAAAGTATGCTGCCACTGCACGCAGTATGTGCAGCGATCATCAGCTGCGCGAGCGCGATCGTCTGACCACGCTACCGGCGCTGGATATGGAGCATTTTCTGTATAAGCAGGGGTTTAACGAGGTTTATCACCGGATAGCACATTTGCCAGCCAATGTGCCGATGAACCTGCGGCGCATTATCGCTAAGGCGATTCAGCGCTCGTCGAAGCCGGAACTGGCGATTGCGGTGGCGATGGACGCCGCCGGGCGCGGAACTGAGTCAATTCCGCCAATCCTGCGGCAGATGTTTGCGCGCGTACTGTGGCTGGCACGCGGGCAGGCGGATTAGTTGCAGGGTTGAAAAGGCCAAAAGCGACCCAATTTTACTGGTAAGCGTGATGAGTCTGAGAAAAAAAAATGCCAGCATCTGTGGCTGGCATTTTTCGGTAGGGTTGTACAAAATACCTGAGAAAATGGTCAGGCACTGACGGTGGCCGCCACTTCTACTGGAACAATAAGGCTGGCATGATTGCCTTTAGGCCCTTCGTGTAAATCAAACTGGACTTGTTGCCCGGCTTTCAGCGTTCTGTAACCATCCATCTGAATCGTCGAGTAGTGCGCGAAAATATCCTCGCCGCCACCGACAGGACAGATAAAGCCGAAGCCTTTGGCGTTATTGAACCATTTAACAGTACCCGTCTCCATGCTTCTACATCCCTCGCAAGACATTTATAAGTAGTGAGGTGATCTGGCTTTCAGCCCAAGCTGCTTAAAACTCAATCAGCTTATGCCTGTACAATGTAGAGAAAACGGACTTAGCGTCAAGCTTATGGCCCTGTGAGACGGCGACCAAATCCTCAAAATTTGAGGCAGTTAACGCTATTGCGAATTTTGTGATGAAGGTCGCGCAACGGCAGTATCAGATAAAATTTCAACCGCGCTGGACAAATCGTCAGGCGTGTTAAACTTAATGCACGGCATGATAATCTGATGCCAGCACGTCACGAACAATAATCACGGATTACTATGGGAAACACTAACGACTGGCTTAACTTTGAACATCTTGCAGAAGATAAACTGCGTGAGGAGCTTAAGCCGCCCTCGATGTATAAAGTGATACTGCACAATGATGACTATACACCGATGGAATTTGTTATTGACGTACTGCAAAAGTTCTTTTCTTATGATGTTGAACGTGCAACGCAACTGATGCTTACGGTTCACTATCATGGTAAAGCTATTTGTGGTGTTTTCACCGCCGAAGTAGCTGAAACCAAGGCCGCACACGTGAACCAGTACGCCAAAGATAACGAGCATCCGTTGCTATGTACGCTGGAAAAAGCCTGATCGGTTTTCTGCTCCATTCGGGAGTGGTCTGTCAGGCGATAATTGGGGGAGGTGCCTAATGCTCAATCAAGAACTGGAACTCAGTTTAAACATGGCTTTCGCCAGAGCGCGCGAGCACCGTCATGAGTTTATGACCGTCGAGCATCTGTTGCTGGCACTGCTCAGCAACCCGTCGGCCAGAGAGGCACTGGAAGCCTGCACGGTGGATATTGTTGCTCTGCGTCTGGAGCTCGAAGCCTTCATCGAACAAACCACACCGGTGCTGCCAGCCAGCGAAGAGGAGCGCGACACTCAGCCGACGCTCAGCTTCCAGCGCGTGTTGCAGCGGGCGGTATTCCATGTTCAGTCATCCGGACGCAGTGAGGTTTCGGGCGCGAACGTGCTGGTGGCGATTTTCAGCGAACAGGAATCACAGGCGGCTTACCTGCTGCGTAAGCACGAAGTCAGCCGACTGGATGTGGTCAACTTTATCTCCCACGGTACGCGCAAAGATGAACCTGGCCAGGCGCCAGGGGCAGAAAATCCGGTTAACGAAGAGCAAGCAGGCGGGGAGGAACGTATGGAAAACTTCACCACCAACCTTAATCAGCTTGCTCGCGTTGGCGGTATCGATCCGCTGATCGGGCGCGATAAAGAGCTGGAACGCGCTATTCAGGTACTGTGCCGTCGCCGCAAAAATAACCCGCTGCTGGTGGGTGAGTCGGGCGTGGGTAAAACCGCCATTGCTGAAGGACTGGCCTGGCGCATTGTGCAGGGCGACGTGCCTGAAGTGATCAAGGACTGCACCATCTATTCGCTGGATATCGGTTCGCTGTTAGCCGGCACCAAATACCGTGGTGACTTTGAAAAACGTTTTAAAGCGTTGCTGAAACAGCTTGAGCAGGATACCAGCAGTATTCTGTTTATCGATGAGATCCACACCATTATTGGTGCGGGCGCGGCGTCAGGCGGGCAGGTCGATGCGGCCAACCTGATTAAACCGCTGCTGTCGAGCGGCAAAATCCGCGTGATGGGTTCGACGACTTATCAGGAATTCAGCAATATCTTCGAAAAAGATCGTGCGCTGGCGCGTCGTTTCCAGAAGATCGATATCACTGAGCCGTCGATCGATGAAACCGTGCAGATCCTCAATGGTCTGAAGCCGAAGTACGAAGCGCACCATGATGTACGCTATACCGCTAAAGCGGTGCGTGCAGCGGTTGAGCTGGCGGTGAAATATATCAATGACCGTCATTTGCCGGACAAAGCGATCGATGTGATCGATGAAGCCGGGGCGCGCAGCCGGTTGATGCCGGTGAGCAAGCGTAAGAAAACCGTTAATGTCGCCGATATCGAGTTAGTAGTGGCGCGCATTGCGCGTATTCCAGAGAAGAGTGTCTCGGCAACCGATCGTGATACGCTGAAAACGCTTGGCGACCGCCTGAAGATGCTGGTGTTCGGTCAGGATAATGCCATTGAGGCGTTAACCGAAGCGATTAAAATGAGTCGTGCTGGCCTGGGTCAGGATCGTAAACCGGTCGGTTCATTCCTGTTTGCTGGCCCAACTGGCGTTGGTAAAACCGAAGTGACCGTGCAGCTGGCGAAAGCGCTGGGGATTGAACTGCTGCGTTTTGATATGTCCGAATATATGGAACGTCACACCGTCAGCCGTTTAATTGGTGCGCCTCCGGGCTATGTCGGTTTCGATCAGGGCGGCCTGCTGACCGATGCGGTGATCAAACATCCGCATGCGGTTCTGCTGCTGGACGAAATTGAGAAAGCGCACCCGGATGTCTTTAACCTGCTGTTGCAGGTAATGGACAACGGTATGCTGACTGATAATAACGGTCGCAAAGCGGATTTCCGCAATGTGATTTTGGTGATGACCACTAACGCCGGCGTGCGTGAGACCGAGCGTAAGTCCATCGGCCTGATCCAGCAGGATAACAGTACCGATGCGATGGAAGAGATCAAAAAGATCTTTACCCCGGAATTCCGCAACCGTCTCGACAATATTATTTGGTTCAAACACCTGTCGGCAGAAGTCATCCATCAGGTGGTCGACAAGTTTATTGTTGAACTGCAGGCGCAGCTGGACGCGAAAGGCGTGTCGCTGGAAGTCAGTGATGAAGCCCGTGAATGGCTGGCAGTGAAGGGTTACGATAAAGCGATGGGCGCTCGTCCGATGGCGCGCACCGTGCAGGAGAGCCTGAAAAAACCGCTGGCTAACGAGCTGCTGTTTGGTTCGCTGGTAGATGGTGGGTCAGTGTCAGTGGCGCTGGATAAAGAGAATAACCAGCTCACTTATCACTTCCTGAGTGCGCAGAAGCGTAAAACCGAAGGTACGGTGCATTAACCGTATCATTATCACAGGGAGCCGTTTTCGGCTCCCACAAATAATAAAGGCCGGATAATAAATTATCCGGCCTTTTTTTACGGGTGTCGCTCGCTTAACGCATCGACACTGAATGGGGCAAATCAGCGACTACGGAAGACAATGCGGCCTTTGCTCAGGTCGTACGGGGTCAGCTCTACAGTGACTTTGTCGCCCGTCAGGATGCGGATATAGTTTTTGCGCATTTTACCGGAGATATGAGCGGTAACCACGTGCCCGTTTTCCAATTCAACGCGGAACATGGTGTTAGGTAACGTATCAAGTACGGTACCTTGCATTTCAATATTGTCTTCTTTGGCCATCGAATCCTCTAGGTAGACTACCTTAGTTTTGAACCGGCAAGATAATGCCGAATTTCAAGTATTATGTAAACAATTGTTGGTGATGTCACCAGCACTTGCTGCGATTGATGCGATTTACATCGTCAGCAGCAGGCGAATAAATATTGGGTGTGATGACGTCAGCGGGGGAATAGCGAGCTAAGAATCTGCTTTAAGTCTGCATCATTCGCACAATTAAAACAGTTCAGAAACGGTGCGTTGAGAGATTCCCAGCCTGGTAATTCCGGCTCGCTGATGGTGCAGCGAACGGCGGACGACATACCAAACGCGCATATTATAGCACTGTTATCTGCAATTGCGTGGAAAACCTCATTTTCAAGTATTAAAAAAGCCGTTGCCCTTGCCAGCAGCCGTTGCTCACCGGCTGTTGTGCCAGCGAATGCAGCCGTGCAAGCCAGTCTGCGCGTGAAATCTCTCTGGCGCCTAATGAGGCAGTGTGCGGATTTAATACCTGACAATCAATCAGTTCCCCGCCATGCTGGCTAAAGTGCTGGCTGAACACCAGTAACGCGGTTTTTGAGGCATTTTCGCTTCGACTGAACATCGATTCGCCGCAGAAAACTTTTCCCAGCGCCATCCCATACAGGCCACCGACTAAGCGATCCTCAAGCCACACCTCGACTGACTGGGCATTGCCCATGGTGAATAATTTCAGCCATGCCTGTTTTACCTGTGGCGTAATCCAGGTTCCCTCATGGCGTTCGCTGGCACAGCCCTCAATCACGGCCTCAAATGCCTGATTCAGGGTGACGTGATAGGGGGAGCGGCGATGAAAGCGTTTCATGCTGCGGCTGAGATGAAACTGCTCGGGAAACATTACCGCGCGCGGATCGGGCGACCACCAGAGAATCGGATCGCCGGGTGAGAACCACGGGAAAATTCCGCGCTGATAAGCATTAAGCAAGCGCGCAGGGCTGAGATCGCCGCCCATTGCCAGCAAGCCATTTGGTTCTTTCAGCGCCATTTCGGCTGGCGGAAAATTCAGCGAGTCACGTGAGAGTTGGATCAGTCGCATAGTCTGTTTTCACCGGGCAAGGAACTTACACTATAGCGCAAAGCGCTGGTGAAAATGCCAGTAACGACCACGTCTGGCAATCAATTCCGCATGATTCCCCTGTTCAAGAATCGCTCCCTGATCCATCACGTAAATACGGTCGAGTTTATCCAGCCCCTGCAAGCGGTGAGTGACCATTATCAGCGTTTTACTGCTGCCCAGTTGCCACAGCAGCTCAAGGATCTGACGCTCGGTTTCGGCATCCAGCCCTTCGGTCGGCTCATCCAGCAGCAGCAAATCGCTGTCATGAAGCAGCGCGCGGGCAATACCGAGACGGCGTAATTCACCGCCGGAGAGCTGACGTCCACCTTCACCAACCCAGGCATTCAGCCCTTCTTCGTTCTCCAGCAGCTTACCGAGGCCAACCTGCTGTAAAACCGCAGTCAGCGCATCATCACTGCTGGCGGGCGCGGCCAACAGCAGGTTATCGCGCAGTGTCTGGCTGAACAGATGCACGCGCTGGCTGACCACGCTGGTGCTGGCTCGCAGCGAGGCTTCATCCCAGTCGCGCAGCGGCAGGCCTGCCAGCAGTATGTCACCGGCTTGTGGATCCCATGCGCGGGTCAGCAGCTGCAACAGCGTCGACTTGCCACATCCGGTGCGGCCCAGTAGCGCAATCTTCTCTCCGCGGGCAACCGACAGCGACACGCCGTTAATCGCCGGACGAGTGGCGGAAGGGTAGCTGAAGCTGACGTTATTCAGCATCACAGACATGCCGTCCGGTCGGGCATGTTGCTGCTGCGGAAAACTGACGGCCGCTGGCTGGTCAATTATCTGGTTGACGCGCACGGCAGAGGCCACCACCTGGCCTAAATGCTGGAAGGCTGCACCTACCGGTGCCAGCGCTTCAAACGACGCCAGCGCGCAGAACACGAAAAGCGCAATCAGCGCGCCGGGCTGGGTCATTTCACCCACTCCGCCGGCGCTGAGCCACAGCAGTAATGTGACGGTCACGCCGCTAATCAGCAGAATCATCGCCTGTGATAATCCACCCAGACTGGCCTGTTGACGCTGCGCTTTTTGCCACTGGCGTTCGGTCTCATCCAGACGCGCACGATAGGTGCTGGCGGCACCGTAGATTTTCAGTTCTGCGCTGCCCTGCAGCCAGCGAATCAGCTGCAGACGATACTGACCGCGCAGCAGCGTAATAGCTTCACCTGCCGGACGACCGGCGCGATAAAATAGCGGCGGCATCACCAGCAGCGTCAGCAGCATAATCAGCCCAAGCGTCGTGGCCAGTTGACTGTCCAGAAAGCTCAGGCCAAAGGTCACCAGCAGGATGACCATCAATGCGCCGACCAGCGGTGAAATGACCCGTAAATAGAGATGATCGAGCGTATCGACGTCCGCGACCAGGAGATTGAGTAATTCCCCCTGACGAAAGCGCGCAATACCGGCAGGGGAGAGCGGCAGCAATTTGCTGAAAGTGAACACCCGCAAATGTTGCAGCACGCGGAAAGTACCGTCGTGACTGACCAGCCGCTCAAAATAACGCGCCGCGGTGCGGGTAATCGCCGCGCCGCGCACGCCAGCAGCCGGCAGCATATAATTAAAGGTGTACAGGCCAGCAAAGCCCGCCAGCGACGAGGCGGCGAGAAACCAGCCCGATAGCGTCAGCAAACCGATGCTTGCCAGCAGGGTGATGATCGCCAGCAGTACGCCCAGCGTTAAGCGAACAAAGTGTCGACGATAGAGCTTCAGAAAAGGCAGAAGGGCTTTCATTATTCAATGGCTCCCTGGCGCTGAGATAACAGTTCGGCAAATGGCCCATTCTGCGCCACCAGCGCATCCCAGCTGCCTTGCTGAATCAGCTGGCCATCGCGCATTACCCAGATTTCATCCCACTGTGACAGCTGATTCAGCTGATGAGTGACCAGCAGCGTGGTTTGTTGTTGTGAAGCCTGCAACAGTGTGCGCATCACCTGATGTTCACTGTCACTGTCGAGGCTGGCGCCTGGCTCATCGAGCAGCATCAGCCTCGACGGTTTCAGCAGTGCACGTGCTACCGCCACGCGCTGCGCCTGTCCCACTGACAGGCGGGCAGCATGATCGCCAATTTCAGTATCCAGCCCCTGCGGCAGTTGCGCCAGAAACTCACCGACGCCAGCCTGCTGGATAGCGTGCTGCAGTTGCGCCGTATCGCCCGACTCACCTGACAGCAGATTGCCGCGCAGCGTCGTTGCCGGTAACTGTGGATTTTGCCCAACCCACGCCAGCTGCTGCTGCCAGTGCCCGGCGCTGAGTTCACGCAGTTCAATACCGTTTACCGTCAACGAACCCTGATAGGGCAGAAAACCAGACAGAACATTCAGCAGCGAGCTTTTACCCGCGCCGCTTTGCCCGACCAGCGCCACCCGCTGCCCGGGTTGCAGGGTAAAAGTAAGCGGCCCGGCCAGCACTGAGCCAGCAGGTGACAGGATAACCAGCTGGCTGGCGATCAGCGTCAGCGCGTCATCGGCGTTAAGCATCCGCTCGCCTTGTGCCACGGTGATTTCATCAGTCTCGCTGAGGAAGGTATGCAGCGAATCGGCAGCCCCTACCGCCTGCGCTTTAGCATGATAAAAAGTACCGAGGTCGCGCAGCGGCTGGAAAAACTCCGGTGCGAGGATCAGCACCAGAAAACCGGCAAACAGCGTAACGCCGGTGCCGTAATGACCGAAGTTAAGTTCACCCAGATAGGAGAAACCAAAGTAGACCGCCACAATAGCAATAGAGAGTGACGCGAAAAATTCCAGAACCGCCGAGGAGAGGAAGGCAAGGCGCAATACTTCCATAGTGCGCTGGCGAAAACTCTCTGAGGCAGTATTAATATTGTCGGTTTCAGCGGCGGCGCGGTGGAACAGGCGTAAAGTTTCCAGACCCCGTAATCGATCAAGAAAATGGCCGCTCAGACGCGATAACGCCAGAAAGTTGCGGCGATTAGCATCCGCTGCCCCCATGCCTACCAGCGCCATAAACAGCGGGATTAGCGGGGCGGTAGCCAACAGAATAACCCCAGATGCCCAGTTGATCGGGAAGATGGCAATCAAAATAAAGCAGGGGATTAATACTGCCAGCGACATCTGCGGCAGATAGCGGGCATAGTAATCCTGCATCTCTTCTATCTGTTCCAGCAGCAGGCTTGCCCAGCTACCGGCCGGTTTACCCTGAATCCACGCCGGGCCTAACTTATCCAGACGATCTAATACCGTTTTACGCAGCGTGCGCCGTATTGCCAGCCCACAGTAAAAGCCAACACGTTCACGCAGCCAGCCAATCGCCGCCCTGACAATAAAGCAGCTTAACAGCAGCATAAAATCGCTGACTAATTCGCTACGCGGAATATTAAGCGCAACCAGCTTATGCAGCAGCGACGCCAATAACCAGGCTTGCGCAATGATTAACAGCGCGCTGATCAGGCCAAGCAGAAAAGAGAGGCGTAACCAACGGCGCGCATGCACGCTCTGTTGTTTCAGCCAGCGGGTAAGTTGTTGTTGACGTGTCTTGTTCATCAGTTACCGTTCTTGCAGAAAAACGAAACTGGCAGCCACCGGGGAGTGCCACATAAATGACCCAACGATAAGTCGCTGGCAATGGTACATGGCAGAATGAAAAAAGGCGACTGATGAGCAGTCGCCGTTGTAAAATTCGATCAGTGTTTTAACAACTTACTTATCGTTCTTAACTAATCCGTCAAGATAGCGTTCAGCGTCGAGCGCTGCCATACAACCGGTACCGGCTGAAGTAATCGCCTGGCGATAAATATGATCCATCACGTCACCGGCGGCAAACACCCCAGGAATACTGGTCTGGGTAGCATTGCCGTGAATACCCGACTGAACCTTGATATAACCGTTTTCCAGCTCCAGCTGACCGTTAAAGATAGCGGTGTTTGGACTGTGACCAATCGCCACAAACAGGCCGGCAACATCCAGCTGTTCAATCTCTTCACTTCCGGAAACCGCACGCAGACGCACACCAGTCACGCCCATCTGATCGCCGACCACTTCTTCCAGCGTCCGATCGGTATGCAGCACGATATTGCCGTTTTTAACTTTTTCCATCAGCCGGTCGATCAGGATTTTTTCAGCACGGAAGCTGTCACGGCGGTGAATCAGATGAACTTCTGCCGCGATATTTGCCAGATAAAGCGCTTCTTCAACGGCAGTATTGCCGCCGCCAATTACCGCCACTTTCTGGTTACGATAGAAAAAGCCGTCACAGGTAGCACAAGCGGAAACGCCTTTGCCTTTGAAGGCTTCTTCCGAAGGCAGACCCAGGTAACGAGCAGACGCGCCGGTTGCGATGATCAGAGCATCCGCGGTGTATTCACCGCTGTCGCCGGTCAGACGGAACGGACGATTCTGCAAATCAACGGTATGAATATGGTCGAAAATAATCTCGGTGTTGAACTTCACCGCATGCTCATGCATGCGTTCCATCAGCAGCGGGCCGGTTAATTCGCTCGGATCGCCTGGCCAGTTCTCCACGTCAGTGGTCGTGGTCAGCTGACCGCCTTTTTCCAGACCGGTAATCAGCACCGGATTCAGGTTAGCGCGCGCTGCGTAAACTGCGGCGGTATAGCCTGCTGGACCAGAGCCCAGAATTAATAATTTACTGTGTTTGGCCGTGCCCATGAGACCCTCGTTTGTTAACTGGCAAACATATTCAGGGATTGTAGGGAATTTAACGCCGCAACAAAAGCATTCTGAAATTTTGTTAACAATCGATGCAACAGTTTTGACCGATGAATCACGGGTGTCACGCTGCCGGGTAAAAAACCAGCAGCGGGCAGCAACAGCGCGCCGTTCAAAGCAAAAATACCTTTTTAAAAACAGTCGTGCAGCACGGCATATGGCATGTTGTACTGATTTTGTTTGTTTTACTTTGACAATCGGCTGCGCTTTTGCGAAAACATTATGGGAAGCAGAGGGTTTTTAGGGCAGCAGAGCAGGGTTTCATACCGTGTTTCGCACATTACTCCGAATAAACTCAGTCTGTCATTTGTCATGACGCATGGTGTGGACAGGCAACATGCGTCATATGGATGGCGCTTATCGAGCAACAGACTCAATGTCTTCACTTCAAACAACTCTGTTACATAGATGTCGTGCAGGGTGTGGCAGGTAAAGGGAAGGAATTAAGAGAGACAATAATAATGGTAGACAATAAAAAACGCCCCGGTAAAGATCTCGACAGAATCGACCGTAATATCCTCAATGAGCTGCAAAAGGATGGTCGAATTTCTAACGTCGAACTTTCCAAACGGGTTGGCTTATCGCCAACGCCGTGTCTTGAGCGCGTGCGTCGCCTGGAGCGTCAGGGTTTTATTCTTGGCTATACCGCGCAGCTGAACCCGCATTATCTTGATGCTTCACTGCTGGTTTTTGTTGAGATTACTCTGAATCGTGGTGCGCCCGACGTGTTTGAGCAATTTAACGCCGCAGTTCAAAAACTTGAGGAAACTCAAGAGTGTCACCTCGTTTCTGGCGATTTCGACTATCTGTTGAAAACGCGTGTTCCTGATATGTCGGCTTATCGTAAATTGCTGGGGGAAACCTTGCTGCGTCTGCCTGGTGTGAATGACACACGCACCTACGTTGTCATGGAAGAAGTGAAACAAAGTAACCGCTTAGTGATTAAAACGCGGTAACACAGGGCAGGTGCAAAACCTGATAGATTTCGGTACACTCCTGTGAATTCATACAGGTTCAGCGTCGGGCTTGCCCGGCGCTGTTGCCTTCCAAGTTTACAGGCACCTGGAGAGTACTCTTGAGCCAGGAATACACAGAAGATAAAGAAGTTACCTTGCAGCCGCTGAGTAGTGGACGTCGTTTACTCGAAGCGCTGTTAATTATTGTTGCTCTTTTCGCCGTTTATTTGATGGCTGCGCTGCTGAGCTTCAATCCTTCCGATCCCAGTTGGTCACAGACCGCCTGGCATGAACCGATTCACAATCTCGGTGGCGCGCCGGGCGCGTGGCTTGCCGATACATTGCTGTTTATTTTTGGCGTAATGGCCTATGCCATTCCTCCGGTTATTCTGGGACTTTGCTGGATCACCTTCCGCCAGCGTGACAGCCAGGATTACATCGACTATTTCGCGGTAGCATTACGCTTGATCGGCGTGCTGGCGCTGGTGATCACCACCTGCGGACTGGCGGCGATTAACGCTGATGACATCTGGTATTTCGCATCGGGCGGCGTAATTGGCAGCCTGGTGAGTAATGCGATGGCACCCTATTTTAATGGTGCGGGCGGAACATTAACCCTGCTGTGCGTTTGGGCGGCGGGACTGACGCTGTATACCGGCTGGTCATGGCTGATGATTGCCGAAAAAATTGGCGGCACGGTGATGGGCGTGCTGACTTTTGCCAGTAACCGCTCCCGCCACGATGAACGGTGGCAGGAAGAGGAAGAGGAAGAGGAAGACGATCAACCCCGCGCTGTTCCGGCACAGAAAGTGGCGGCGCATGATGACGACGACGTATTGCTGTCGGCACCGAAGCTAGTTGCCGCGCAACAGCAGGGCGAAGATGAAGACGCTGAAACGCAGGACCCACTGTTAGCGAAAGCCGCAGCGGCGACCACGGCTGCACTGGCGGCAACCGCGAATGCTGCGCAACGTGCGCCAGCACCTGAAGTGACGGCCCCGGATACGGCGGCAGAGCGTCCGGTTGCCGCAGCGGTTGCCGCACCTGCGATCGGCCAGCCAGCTCCGGCAGACGTCCCTGCGCCACAGCCTGAAGCGCCACCGGTGTATCGTTTTGAAGTACCGGACGAAACACCTGCGCCGAATCATCCGTTGGAGAGTGAAGATGATGGCCCGCGCATGGGCAACTGGCGTGACACGTCAGCATCTACCGCTTCACCGTTTGATTTCTCGGCTCCACAAGCTGAGCCGACGGCGATTGCCGCGAATTCGCCGCAGCCGGGCAGCGTTGCCGATGCCGCGAAGGTTGCAGCCAGTGCAGCGGCATTTATGCCGGGGTTCACTGCGACCAGCGGCAGCGACGGTAATCCACAGGTAAAACAGGGTATTGGCCCTGAACTACCGCGCCCAAATCCGGTGAAACTACCAACGCGTCGTGAACTGGCTTCTTATGGTATTAAGCTGCCATCCCAGCGCATCGCCGAAGAGAAGGCCAAAGAGCAGGAGCAACAGCTAGCGCCGCAGCCTGTAACGGCGGCTGTGCAGCCGGATGAAGATGAACAGGCGATGATGCAGGAGTCGCAGCTGCGTGAAGCCTTTATGACACAGCAGCAACAGCGCTATGGCGAAGAGTTTGCGCCGGAGCAAGAGGATGAAGAGGCGCTACAACAGGCGGTGCTGGCGCGTCAGTTCGCTGAACAGCAGCAACAGCGTTACACGCAAGAGCCGGCTCAGGCTGAACCGGTGCAGAGTTTCTCTTTAGACACGTCGCGTGCCTTTGACTTCTCGCCAATGGACGATCTGGTTGACGACGGCCCGACAGAGCCGCTGTTTACCCTGGATGCAATGCCGGAAGCAGAAGCCCAGCCTGAATATCATGTTGAGCCGCCGCAACCGGCTACGCCAGCCTGGCAGCAACCGGCTCCAGCACCAGCGGCACCACAGTACGCGCCGCAGTCCGCACCAGCGGCACCGCAGTATGCGCCACAGCCCGTTCAGCAGCCGACGGCATCGTCAGCGGCCAGCTGGCAGTCTGCACCCGCAGCTCAGCCAGCCGCTGCCGTGCAGAAACCCGCAGAACCTGCTGTCGACAGTCTGATTCACCCGTTCCTGATGCGTCACGAGCAGCCGCTGCATAAACCTGCCACGCCGCTGCCAACCTTAGATCTGCTGACCTCGCCGCCAGCGGAAGAGGAGCCGGTTGATATGTTTGCGCTGGAGCAGACGGCACGTCTGGTTGAGGCGCGGCTGGCGGATTATCGCGTTAAAGCCGAAGTGGTGGGCATTTCGCCAGGGCCGGTGATTACGCGTTACGAACTGGATTTGGCGCCGGGGGTAAAAGCTGCCCGAATCTCCAACTTGTCCCGTGACCTGGCGCGCTCGTTATCCGCCGTGGCGGTGCGTGTGGTAGAGGTGATTCCAGGTAAGCCTTATGTCGGACTGGAACTGCCAAACAAACGTCGTCAGACGGTTTACCTGCGCGAAGTGCTGGACTGTGCGAAATTCCGCGACAATCCATCGCCGCTTTCCGTGGTGCTGGGTAAAGATATCGCTGGTCAACCGGTGGTGGCAGATTTAGGTAAAATGCCGCACTTGCTGGTGGCGGGTACCACCGGTTCTGGTAAGTCAGTTGGCGTTAACGCCATGATTATCAGTATGTTGTATAAAGCCACGCCGGAAGAAGTGCGCTTTATTATGATCGACCCGAAAATGCTCGAGCTGTCGGTTTACGAGGGTATTCCGCATCTGCTGACGGAAGTGGTAACCGATATGAAAGATGCTGCTAATGCGCTGCGTTGGAGTGTCGGTGAAATGGAGCGTCGTTATAAGCTGATGTCGGCGCTGGGCGTGCGCAATCTGGCCGGTTACAACGAGAAGATTGAGCAGGCTGCGGCGATGGGCCGTCCGATTCCCGATCCATTCTGGAAGCCGGGCGACAGCATGGAAACCACACCGCCGGTGCTGGAGAAACTGCCTTATATCGTGGTGATGGTGGATGAGTTCGCCGACCTGATGATGGCAGTCGGTAAAAAAGTGGAAGAGCTGATTGCGCGTCTGGCTCAAAAAGCCCGTGCGGCAGGTATCCACCTGGTACTGGCGACCCAGCGTCCATCGGTGGATGTGATTACCGGTCTGATTAAGGCCAACATTCCGACCCGTATCGCCTTTACCGTATCGAGTAAAATTGACTCGCGTACCATCCTCGATCAGGCCGGTGCCGAATCGCTGTTGGGAATGGGTGATATGCTGTATATGCCACCGAACTCCTCGATACCGGTACGTGTGCATGGCGCATTCGTCCGTGATGAAGAGGTACATGCGGTGGTGCAGGACTGGAAAGCACGCGGTCGCCCGCAATATATCGACAGCATAACTGCTGGTGAAGAGGGCGAAGGTGGCAGTCTGGGTCTCGATACTGACGAAGAGCTGGATCCACTGTTCGATCAGGCGGTGGCATTTATCGTTGAGAAACGACGTGCGTCGATTTCTGGCGTGCAGCGTCAGTTCCGCATCGGCTACAACCGTGCGGCACGAATTATCGAGCAGATGGAGGCACAGGGGATTGTGTCATCACCGGGTCATAACGGTAATCGTGAAGTACTGGCTCCACCGTCTCATGAGATGTAATAGATCGCCTGGTATTGGCACGGACGGCATTACTGCCGCCCGTGCCAATGTTGTTTACCACACTTAAGGGCGGCGATATTGCTACCCGTGCCGATGATTTTCACGGCTCGTAACGACGGGATATATAAATGAAAAAATTATTACTTTCTTGCTGCCTGCTGGCTACCCTGACTTCGACGGCTGCACTGGCTGATGCTGCCAGTGATTTGCAGCAACGCCTGGGCAAAGTTAAAAGCTTCCATGCCAGCTTTACGCAGAAAGTTACCGATGCCAGCGGCTCTTCGGTACAGGATGGTGAAGGTGAGCTGTGGGTTCAACGGCCGAATCTGTTTAACTGGCATATGACAGCGCCGGATGAAAGCGTGCTGATCTCCGACGGCAAAACTTTGTGGTTTTACAACCCGTTTGTCGAGCAGGTCAGTGCCAGCTGGCTGAAAGATGCTACCAGCAACACGCCATTTATGCTGATTGCACGTAACCAGTCCAGCGACTGGCAGCAGTACAACATTAAGCAGCAGGGCGACAATTTTGCACTGACGCCGAAAAGCGCCGCCGGTAACCTGAAGCAGTTCACCATCAACGTTTCACCTAATGGCACCATTAATCAGTTCAGTGCCATTGAGCAAGACGATCAGCGCAGTTCTTATACGCTGAAAACCCAGCAGAATGGTGCAGTAAGTGCTGACAAGTTTACTTTTACGCCACCTAAAGGCGTGACGGTTGACGATCAGCGTCAGTGAGGTTTAAGTGAGTAATCTGTCCCTGGATTTTTCTCATAACGAGTTTCAGCCGTTGGCCGCGCGTATGCGGCCCAACACGCTGGCGCAATATATCGGCCAACAGCACTTGCTGGCAGCGGGAAAACCGTTGCCGCGCGCCATCGAAGCCGGTCACTTGCACTCGATGATTTTATGGGGGCCGCCAGGGACCGGTAAAACCACACTGGCAGAAATTATTGGCCATTACGGCAAGGCTGATGTTGAGCGCATTTCCGCCGTCACCTCAGGGGTGAAAGAGATCCGTGAGGCGATAGAGCGCGCGCGACAAAATCGTAACGCTGGCCGTCGCACCATCTTGTTTGTTGACGAGGTGCATCGCTTCAATAAAAGCCAGCAGGATGCCTTTCTGCCGCACATCGAAGATGGCACTATCACTTTCATCGGTGCTACTACCGAGAATCCTTCCTTTGAGCTGAACTCGGCGCTGCTGTCGCGGGCGCGTGTCTACTTACTGAAATCACTGACTACCGCTGATATAGAGCAGGTGCTTGAACAGGCGATGAGCGATAGTGAGCGCGGTTATGGCAGCCAGAATATTTTGTTGCCCGATAATACCCGCGCGATGATTGCCGAGCTGGTGAATGGCGATGCGCGCCGTGCGCTGAATACGCTGGAAATGATGGCCGATATGGCCGAAACCAATGCGCAGGGCCAGCGCGAACTGACACCGCAACTGTTGAATGAGGTTTCCGGTGAACGCAGCGCCCGTTTCGATAATAAAGGCGACCGTTTTTACGACTTAATTTCGGCGCTGCACAAGTCGGTGCGTGGTTCAGCACCCGATGCGGCGCTTTACTGGTATGCTCGCATTATTACCGCAGGCGGCGATCCGCTGTATGTCGCCCGACGTTTGCTGGCGATCGCTTCGGAAGACGTCGGCAATGCCGATCCGCGTGGCATGCAGGTCGCCATTTCCGCCTGGGATTGTTTTACCCGCGTCGGCCCGGCAGAGGGTGAACGCGCGATTGCTCAGGCGATTGTCTACCTTGCCTGCGCGCCAAAGAGCAATGCAGTGTATACCGCATTTAAAGCGGCAATGCGCGATGCGCGTGAAAACCCCGATTACGATGTGCCGGAGCACCTTCGTAATGCACCGACAAAACTGATGAAAGAGATGGGGCTGGGTGCCGAGTATCGTTATGCTCACGATGAACCTAATGCCTATGCTGCAGGTGAAAACTACTTCCCGCAACAGATGGCCCAAACGCGCTATTATCAGCCAACTTCTCGCGGTCTTGAGGGTAAAATTGGCGAAAAGCTCGCCTGGTTAACCGGTCAGGATCAAAATAGCCCGACAAAACGCTACCGCTAATTCAGACGTTGCGGTAAGGTTAGCAATGAATTCAACGTATTCGCCGGATATGCGGATGCGTCCCTCTAATTTATTACCCAACGTTATTGGAGTTGCAGCCAGGCAACACGCTCACCAATCACGATAAGCTGACTACGGTCAGGCCTTCGAATCGGTGAATACTGCTGATGCTGCTGCTGAAACTTCAGCAACTCTGGGTGTTACTCAACCATAATAATCACAGGATTAGCATGCTCGATCCCAATCTGCTGCGTAACGAGCCAGACGCAGTCGCTGAAAAACTGGCACGCCGAGGATTTAAACTGGATGTTGACACGCTGCGCTCCCTCGAAGAGCGTCGTAAAGTGTTGCAGGTCGAAACTGAAAATCTGCAGGCAGAGCGTAACTCCCGATCCAAATCCATCGGTCAGGCCAAAGCGCGTGGGGAAGATATCGAGTCGTTGCGTCAGGAAGTGAATACACTGGGCGAACGTCTTGACGCCGCCAAGTCTGAGCTGGATGCACTGCAGAATGAAATTCGCGACTTCGCGCTGACCATGCCTAACCTGCCGTCTGATGAAGTTCCGCTGGGTAAAGATGACAGCGAGAATCTGGAAATCAGCCGCTGGGGCGAACCACGTAAAATTGATTTTACCATTCGTGACCACGTTGAACTGGGCGAGATGGCACAGGGGCTGGATTTTGCCTCTGCGGTTAAACTGACCGGTTCACGTTTTGTGGTGATGAAAGGTCAGATCGCGCGTATGCATCGCGCACTGAGCCAGTTTATGATCGATCTGCACACTGAGCAGCACGGTTATCTGGAAACCTACGTGCCTTACCTGGTTAACCACGCCTCGCTGTACGGCACCGGTCAGCTGCCGAAGTTTGGCGAAGATCTGTTCCATACGCGTCCGCTGGAAGAAGAGTCAGAGAGCAGCAGTTATGCGCTGATTCCGACTTCAGAAGTGCCGTTGACCAACCTCGTGCGTGACGAAATTGTCGAGGAAGAGTCTCTGCCGCTGAAGATGACGGCGCACACGCCATGCTTCCGTTCTGAAGCCGGTTCTTATGGCCGTGACACCCGTGGTCTGATCCGTATGCACCAGTTTGATAAAGTTGAAATGGTGCAGATCGTTCGTCCGGAAGACTCCATGCAGGCGCTGGAAGAACTGACTGGTCACGCTGAGAAAGTGTTGCAACTGCTGAACCTGCCTTATCGTAAAGTGCTGCTGTGTACTGGCGATATGGGTTTCGGTGCGACAAAAACTTACGACCTTGAAGTCTGGCTGCCGGCGCAAGATACCTACCGTGAGATCTCTTCATGTTCGAATATGAGTGATTTCCAGGCGCGCCGTATGCAGGCCCGTTGCCGCAGCAAAACCGAGAAGAAACCGCGTCTGGTCCATACCCTGAACGGTTCCGGCCTGGCTGTTGGTCGCGCGCTGGTTGCGGTACTGGAAAACTATCAGCAAGCTGATGGTCGTATTCAGGTGCCGGAAGTATTGCGTCCTTATATGAAAGGGCTGGAATTTATCGGCTAACAGCGCTGAAAGTTTCATCGCTTCAGAAAGCCCGGCAACGATAAGTTGCCGGGCTTTTTTTACGACTATGAGTAAATTTTATCAGCAATAAAAATGATGGATCTCAACCGGCGATATTTGGCGAAAAATTCGATAAATCATAGAGATATTTCGCTTTGCGGGGGTTACCACATTTATCCGTAAGCCGTTGTAGATAAAAAAATTAAATCGGTCTCAGGCAAATCGTGCGATGGTCGATTTCTGTGCGTTGACATTAGCATTAGTAATGGCAATATGCGCGCCAAATCTCCCTGCTTACTTTGGCCGTTTCATCTATGTCCACCTGGTCTCGCCCTGTCATCTTGCTGCTCTGCGGCTTATTACTGTTGACGGTTTCAATTGCCGTGCTCAATACCTTAGTTCCACTCTGGTTGACGCACGATCGGTTGCCTACCTGGCAGGTCGGGATGGTTAGCTCATCCTTTTTTACCGGTAATCTCGCAGGAACGTTGGTGGCGGGTTGGTTAATCAAACGTCTCGGTTTTAACTACAGCTACTATCTGGCGACGGTAGTGTTTGCCCTTGCGACCGCATGGTTAGGAATGAGCAGTGGCTTTATGGCGTGGAGCCTCGGGCGTTTTGCTGCCGGGATGGGCTGTGCGCTGATCTGGGTGGTGGTTGAGAGCGCATTGATGTGCAGTGGCACGGTGCGCAACCGTGGTCAGCTGCTGGCGGCATATATGATGGTTTACTACCTTGGTACCGTCGTCGGTCAGCTGCTGGTCAGCAAAGTGTCGACAGAGCTGCTGAATGTTTTACCGTGGGTCACCGGCGTGATGATTGCCGCTATTCTGCCGCTGATATTTACTAAAGTGAATACCGGTGGTGAGGAAGAAGAGGCGCCAGGCCGCATGTGGTCGATGCTGCGCCGTCGTAGCGCACGTTTGGGTATCAACGGCTGCATTATCTCTGGCGTGGTTCTGGGGTCATTGTACGGCCTGATGCCGCTGTGGCTGTCACATCATGGCATGAGCGATGCTTCGGTCGGGTACTGGATGGCGCTGCTGGTCAGTGCCGGGATTATCGGACAATGGCCGGTCGGCCGCCTTGCTGACCGCTTTGGCCGCTTGCTGGTGCTGCGCGTGCAGGTATTCGTGATGATTGTCGGTGCAATTGCAATGTTAAGTGATGCTGCAATGGGCCCGGCGCTGTTCGTGCTCGGTTGCGCAGGCTTTACGCTGTATCCGGTGGCGATGTCCTGGGCCTGTGAGAAAGTGACCCGGCATGAATTAGTGGCGATGAATCAGGCGCTGTTGTTAAGTTACACCATTGGCAGCCTGGTGGGGCCTACCATGACGTCAATGCTGATGCAGAATTATTCGGACAATCTGCTGTTTGTGATGATTGCGGCGGTGGCGCTGGTGTATCTGGTGATGCTGCTGCGTAAAGCCGACCAGCACGCGACGCCAATTGCTCACGCCTGAATATGTTCAGGGGCGGCTAAAACGTTAGCCGCCCCTGACTGACAAAGATCTAAGAAGGCGTTTTCGCCGCCGGTATCAATACATTACCTTGTGACCATAGCCTTCAAGAATATGCTTTATGCGATCCATGGTGTCAGCTGTCGGTGGCTTGACGCCGTCCAGCTTGTACTCTTCGCCCATCGCAATCCATTTATGTTTACCCAACTCATGATAAGGCAGTAGCTCGATTTTCTCGACGTTGCCCATGTCGCGGGTAAATTCTCCCAGCTTGTGCGCTGAATCATCATCATCCGAATAGCCTGGAACCACGACATAACGGATCCAGGTCCGGATACCGCGTTTAGCAATATAGCGGGCGAAGTCCAGCGTGCGGTGATTAGAAACGCCGACCAGATTTTGATGGATATCATCATTCATCTGTTTCAGATCCAGCATCACTAAGTCGGTCACATCCAGCAGTTCATCAATTACCGGATCATAGCGGCGCACAAAGCCATTGGTATCGAGACAGGTATGAATACCTTCCGCATGGCAGGCACGAAACCAGTCGCGGACAAACTCCGCCTGCAAAATCGCTTCGCCGCCCGATGCGGTTACGCCGCCGCCGGAGGCATTCATAAAGTGGCGATAGGAAACCACATCCTTCATCAACTCTTCCACGGTGATCTCAGTACCGCCGTGGGTGTCCCAGGTATCACGGTTATGGCAGTACAGGCAGCGCATCAGGCAGCCCTGAAAGAAGGTGATAAAACGGATGCCGGGACCGTCTACGGTTCCGCAGGATTCGAATGAGTGAATACGACCGATAGCTGACATTGCGATGAGTTCTCCATGGTGAACCTGTCAGTGACAGGTTACGCAGTCTTTAAGCGCTGCGTTATGTAAGACTGTTTTGCCAGCGACCTGACGTGCAGATGGCTGGCAAAGCAGGCTTTAACTAAAAAGGCTCCACGGGTGGAGCCTTTGTTAAGCCCTCAGGCGACTAAGATTACAGCGACTTAGTGAAGGTACGGGTAATTACGTCCTTCTGCTGTTCTTTGGTCAGCGAGTTAAAACGCACTGCATAACCTGAAACGCGAATGGTCAGCTGCGGATATTTTTCCGGATTATCCATTGCATCCAGCAGCATCTCACGGTTCATCACGTTGACGTTAAGGTGCTGACCGCCTTCGATGCTGGATTCGTGATGGAAATAGCCATCCATCAGGCCAGCAAGGTTGGTTTTACGCACGTCGTCATCTTTGCCCAGCGCGTTTGGCACGATAGAGAAGGTATAAGAGATACCGTCTTTCGCGTAGGCAAACGGCAGTTTCGCCACTGAAGTCAGTGATGCAACCGCGCCTTTCTGGTCACGACCGTGCATTGGGTTAGCACCTGGTCCGAACGGTGCACCGGCGCGACGACCATCCGGTGTGTTACCGGTTTTCTTACCGTACACCACGTTTGAGGTGATGGTCAGTACTGACTGCGTTGGCACCGCATTGCGATAAGTTTTCAGCTGCTGAATTTTCTTCATGAAGCGTTCAACCAGATCACAGGCCAGATCATCAACGCGCGGGTCGTTGTTACCAAACTGCGGATATTCACCTTCGATTTCAAAGTCAATCGCCAGGCCATCTTCATCACGCACTGGTTTCACTTTAGCGTATTTAATCGCTGACAGTGAGTCAGCCGCAACGGACAGGCCGGCGATACCACATGCCATAGTACGATAAACATCGCGGTCATGCAGAGCCATCAGTGATGCTTCGTAGCTGTATTTGTCATGCATATAGTGAATGACGTTCAGCGCGGTCACATACTGTTTGGCCAGCCAGTCCATAAAGTGATCCAAACGATCCATCACGATATCGAAGTCCAGGACTTCATCCATGATTGGCGCTTCTTTTGGACCAACCTGCATTTTCATTTTTTCATCGATGCCGCCGTTGATGGCGTACAGCATGGTTTTCGCCAGGTTAGCGCGGGCACCAAAGAACTGCATTTGTTTACCGACGATCATTGGGCTGACGCAGCAGGCAATCGCGTAGTCATCGTTGTCAAAATCAGGACGCATCAGATCATCATTTTCGTACTGCACTGATGACGTATCGATGGAAACTTTCGCCGCGTATTTTTTAAAGTTCAGTGGCAGTTTTTCAGACCACAGAATGGTCATGTTTGGCTCAGGAGACGGGCCCATGGTGTACAGCGTATTCAGGAAGCGGAAGCTGGATTTACTGACCAGCGTACGGCCATCAACGCCCATACCTGCCAGTGACTCGGTGGCCCAGATTGGGTCGCCAGAGAACAGCTCATCATACTCAGGAGTACGCAGGAAACGCACCATACGCAGTTTCATTACCAGGTGGTCGATCAGTTCCTGTGCTTCTTGCTCAGTGATCTTGCCGGCTTTCAGATCGCGTTCAATGTAGATATCAAGGAAGGTCGAAACACGACCAAATGACATTGCTGCACCGTTCTGCGATTTAACCGCTGCCAGGTAGCCGAAGTATGTCCACTGTACTGCTTCCAGCGCATTCGTAGCCGGGCCGGAGATATCGCAGCCATATTTTGCTGCCATCTCTTTAATTTGCGCCAGTGCATGGTGCTGGTCAGCAATCTCTTCACGCAGACGGATAGTGGCTTCAAGATCAACGCCATTTTCCATATCGCTCTGCAGCGAAGTGAACTGGGCGAATTTATCTTTCATCAGGAAATCGATACCGTACAGCGCAACGCGGCGGTAGTCACCGATGATGCGTCCACGACCATAAGCATCAGGCAGGCCGGTCAGCACGCCTGATTTACGGCAACGCAGGATATCCGGGGTATACACATCGAATACGCCCTGGTTATGGGTTTTACGATATTCGGTGAAGATTTTTTTCAGGGACGGATCCAGCTCGCGACCATATACTTTACAGGAACCTTCAACCATCTTGATGCCGCCAAACGGAATCAGGCCGCGTTTCAGCGGAGCTTCAGTTTGCAGGCCGACGATTTTTTCCAGTTTCTTGTTGATGAAACCGGCGTCGTGCGAAGTAATAGTTGATGCGAGGTCGGTATCAAAATCGACCGGCGCATGGGTGCGGTTCTCAATTTTGATGCCTTCAAGAACGCTTTCCCACAGCGCGGTGGTGGCTTCAGTGGCACCGGCGAGGAAAGACTCGTCACCTTCATACGGCGTGTAGTTTTTCTGAATAAAGTCGCGCACATCGACGGCATTCTGCCATTCGCCCGCGGTGAAAGTTTCCCAGGCTGAGGCCAATTTTTGATTAAGCTCGGTCATTTGATACCTACCTTATTTGTGGAGTTCTTTCGTCGTTCCGGTCGTCTGAACAGACGGCCGGTTCAGTATGCTTAAGCCCGGCGGCTAGTGTTGATGTTTATCGCCGCCGCGTAAATAGATAACCCAATAAGTGAGTCCGACCAGAATACCGCCACCGATAATGTTGCCGATGGTGACAGGAATCAGGTTGTCGACAATAAAGTTGCTGACGGTCAGGCTGGAGAACTGATCGGCGGTAGCGCCTGCTGCCTGCCAGAACTCGGGTGAAGCGAAATCGCGGATGACGATAGCCATCGGGATCATAAACATATTGGCGATGCTGTGTTCAAAGCCGCAGGCGACAAACATCGCGACGGGCAGCACCATCGCCAGCATTTTATCTGTCAGCGTGCGGCCGGAATAACTCATCCATACCGCCAGGCAAACCATCAGGTTAGCCAATGTGCCCAGACAGACAGCCTCGATAAACGAGTGATGCATTTTATGATCGGCGGTTTGCAGCACGTTAAGGCCCCATGCGCCGTTGGCCAACATATGTTCACCGGAAAACCAAATCAGGGCGACAAAGAACAGTGCGCCAAACAGGTTGCCGATGTAAACGTTAATCCAGTGACGTGCCAGCTGTAACCAGCTGATGCGACCGCTGGCTTTAGCCACCACAATCAGCACGGTAGAAGTAAACAGATCCGCGCCGCAGACCACTACCAGCATTAATCCCAATGAGAAACAGATGCCGCCGACCAGTTTTGCCAGGCCCCAGGGTACTGCGCCTGTACCGGTGGTGACGGTGATATAGAAGACAAAGGCGATGGAAATAAACACGCCAGCGGTGATAGCCAGGAAAAAAGTAGTAAGCGGTTGTTTGGTCGCTTTATATACTCCCGCTTCTTCAGCGACTTTAGCCATCGCGGCGGGTAACAGTAGGTCGAACGGATTGTCAGCTTTCACACTAACGTTCTCCTGAAATTTGTCAGCAACGAGATACTAACAAAGGAGTATAGGGTAGAAATTGATATGGATCATACCGGATAAGATTATCGTCTTAAAAACCCTAAAAAATTGCGGGTTAATTGATCTATATTGTTGATTTTGTTGATAAAAAAATATTTGAAATTGTGCAATAAAAGTTGAAAATAACACGTTTTGCTAAAGTGTCAGTACAAGAATTATCCGCCAGGTTATATAAAAAGGCTATTTCAGGGCGATATTACATACAAAGAATGACAGTTTACTGACTTTTATTTTCAATAATTGCGGCAGGCGGAGTAAATGAGGGACAAAATTAATAAAACGGGCTATTTCATACGATGCTGAAATCGCAGAAATAGCCCGTCAATATTATTTCCAGTACTGGCGTTTAGCGCGCTGTAATTTCTCGTACGCTGCCAGTAAAGACTGGTGTGCCGGGAAAGCGACTAAATCGCTGTCTACCGCTTGCAGGCCGTAGAACGGCGCTTCGCCGCTCAGTGCTGCTGAAGCCGCTTCTACCGCAGCGCTGCCGTACATACGGACAAAAGCGTTGTGGTACTGCAACGGATCGCGCTCGTCTTCCTGCGATAACAGCAGCAGGGTTTGCAGGCAGCGATAGTAGTTGGCGCGTTCCGGGCTAAAGATCGAGCTGTTGAACTCCATGGTCCACTCAGTCCAGATCAGTGCCTGCTCCAGATCGCCACCCGCCAGCGCCAGCATGGCTTTCAGCTCGCCAATGCGCAGGGTGTACCAGCCGTTATCTTTACCGGTTGCCATACCCAGCAGCTCACGCACACGGGTAAAATCATCATGGCCTTCTTCGTCCAGCTGGGCGATCAGCGCAAGATAATCCTCTTTCTGCCATTCGCTTGCTGGCAGTGACAGCAGCGTTTCACGCAGATAAGTGCCCATGCTGTTATTTGCCAGCAGCAGATCTTCCGCCGGATAGATATCCGACATGCCCGGTACGATGATACGGCAGGCGTAAACGTCGAGATGCTGGTAGTCGGCGATATAGACTTCTTTATCTTCCGCCTTGAAGATTGCCATCAGGGTGGCAAACTCTTCTTCAGTGGTGCCGCTGAAGCTCCAGTCAACAAACGGATAATCGGCATCATCTTTAAACATATCCCAGGAGATCAGGCCGCTGGAATCGATAAAGTGGGTTTCGAGGTTGGCATGCTCGGCCACTTCTTCATCATCGAAGGTGGGCGGAGTGAACACGTCGAGATCTTTCAGGCCGCGGCCCTGTAACAGCTCGGTAACGGTACGCTCAAGTGCGACGCCAAAATCAGGATGCGCGCCGAAAGAGGCGAAGCAGGTGCCATTGGCCGGGTTAAACAACACCACGCAGATTACCGGGTATTTGCCGCCCAGTGATGCATCGTAAGAAAGGATCGGGAAACCTTCAGCTTCCAGGCGTGCGATGGCTTCAACCACGCCAGGATAACGGTTCAACACCTCGGCCGGAATTTCTGGCAGGCTGATAGATTCAGCAATAATACGGTTTTTAATGTAGCGCTCGAACACTTCTGACAGGCCCTGCACGCGCGCTTCATTGGCGGTGTTACCGGCAGACATGCCGTTCGACACATACAGGTTGCCGATGATGTTCATCGGAATATAGACGGTCTGGTTATCTGACTGACGGCTGAACGGCAGGGCGCAGATGCCGCGATCGGCATTGCCGGACTGCAGATCGATCAGGTCGCTGGCGCTCAGTTCGTTTTCCGGATCGTAGAATTTACGCAGGCGGTCATCAAGCATGCCTTGCGGTAAGCTCTCATCTTCGGTCAGCGGGAACCATTTCTCGTTAGGGTAGTGAACAAAATCACCGTTGGCGATAGAGTCGCCTAACCAGAAGTCGGCGAAGAAATAGTTGGTTGAGAGACGCTCGAAATACTCACCCAGCGCGGAGGCCAGCGCGGCCTTTTTGCTCGCGCCTTTACCATTGGTAAAACAGAGTGGGCAATCGCGGTCACGAATGTGAACTGACCAGACGTTAGGAACAGGATTCAGCCAGGACGCTTCTTCAATATTGAAGCCCAGATCCTGCAGTTTTTGCTGAAAACGTGCGATGGAATCTTCCAGCGCGGCGTCTTTGCCAGGGATATAAGTTTGAGTCATTTTGCCCACTATTATTGATTGTGCGTATAGCGCGCAATGATACGGGTTTTGCGGGCTAATCGCTATCAGAGGGCAATAATTTCCTGCGGTATGCTGTATGAGGCGTCGGCGCGGGCAATTACCGCTTATCCGCGAGATTTCAGCAAGCCCCGCTGCTGGGGGAGTGTTCCCGCCGCCGGTTTCGAACAAAATATCGCGGTTATTTGCAATTACCCTACAAGCTGTTGCCGCGCTGCGGGTAAAAACGTGATCCAGCCCGGATAAATGATTGCAGCATCAGGGGCGCAGTGATAAAACCGATAGCAGATTCATAACCGATAGATCTGACAGTGGTGAGGGGAAATGACTCAGGTTTTTAATTTTAGCTCCGGACCGGCAATGCTGCCGGTAGAAGTGCTTCGTCGTGCAGAACAGGAATTGTGTAACTGGCAAGGTTTAGGCACCTCCGTAATGGAGATTAGCCATCGCAGTAAAGAGTTTATTCAGGTCGCAGAAGAGGCAGAACAGGATCTGCGCGATCTGATGAAAATCCCCTCCAACTATAAAGTTTTATTCTGCCACGGTGGCGCACGCGCACAATTTGCGGCGGTGCCGTTAAATCTGCTGGGGCAGGCAAAAACCGCCGATTATGTTGACGGTGGCTATTGGGCGCAGAGCGCGATCAAAGAAGCGGTGAAATATTGCACGCCTAATGTGATTGACGCCAAAACCACGGTTGACGGCTTAACCGCAATCACCCCAATGAGCAGCTGGGCGCTCAGCGATGATGCTGCCTATGTACACTACTGCCCGAATGAGACCATTGACGGCATCGCCATCAATGAACAGCCGGACTTTGGCAACAAAGTGGTGGTAGCCGATCTCTCCTCAACCATTCTCTCTCATCCGATTGATGTCAGCCGCTACGGCGTGATTTATGCCGGAGCACAGAAGAACATCGGTCCTGCTGGCATCACGCTGGTGATCGTGCGTGAGGATCTGCTGGGTCAGGCGCGTAAAGAGCTGCCTTCTATTCTCGATTATAAAGTGCTGGCTGATAACGAATCGATGTTTAACACGCCGCCAACTTTTGCCTGGTATCTCTCTGGTCTGGTATTTAAATGGCTGAAAGAGCAGGGTGGCGTGAGCGAAATCGATAAACGCAATCAGGCGAAAGCTGACCTGCTGTACGGCGTGATCGATAACAGTGATTTTTATCGCAATGGCGTGGCGCTGGCGAACCGTTCCCGCATGAACGTTCCCTTCCAGCTGGCGGATGCCAATCTGGATAAACTGTTCCTGGAGGAGTCGTTTGCTGCCGGTCTGCATGCACTGAAAGGTCATCGGGTGGTTGGCGGCATGCGTGCTTCCATCTACAATGCGATGCCGCTGGAAGGGGTGAAAACCCTGACCGACTTTATGGTGGACTTCGAGCGTCGTCACGGTTAATGACCTGCGTGAGTTCGGATCACGATTAATGAGTAAATACTGAAACCTCGCCCCGTCGCGAGGTTTCATTGCAATTGTTTTTTGGAGAATAAGTTTCGCATGCTGGAATCCCTGACGTTACAACCCATCGCACGCGTCGACGGCACCGTTAATTTACCGGGCTCAAAAAGCGTTTCTAACCGCGCTCTGCTGCTGGCTGCACTGGCAAATGGCACCACGCGTCTGACCAATCTGCTGGACAGCGATGACGTCAAACATATGCTCAATGCATTAACCGCGCTGGGTGTGACTTATACGCTTTCTGCCGACCGTACCGTGTGTGAAGTTGTCGGTTGTGCCGGACCGCTGCATGCGGATAACGCGCTGGAACTGTTTCTCGGTAACGCAGGTACCGCGATGCGCCCTTTAGCCGCGGCACTTTGCCTCGGCAGCAATGACATTGTGCTGACCGGCGAACCGCGAATGAAAGAGCGCCCAATCGGTCATCTGGTTGACGCATTACGTCAGGGCGGCGCGCAGATTGACTATCTGGAGCAGCAGGATTATCCACCGGTGCATATCAAAGGCGGTTTTGTCGGCGGTGAAGTTGCCGTTGATGGCAGCGTCTCCAGTCAGTTTCTGACCGCTCTGCTGATGACCGCGCCGCTGGCACCGCAAGATACGCAGATTGTCATTAAAGGCGAGCTGGTTTCTAAGCCTTACATTGATATCACGCTGAATCTGATGAAAACCTTTGGCGTGGTAGTGGAAAACGATCAATACAAAACGTTCCATATTCGCGGCAAGCAGCAGTACCAGGCTCCGGGTGATTATCTGGTTGAAGGTGATGCGTCTTCCGCCTCTTATTTCCTCGCGGCCGCTGCGGTAAAAGGCGGCACCGTGCGCGTGACCGGAATTGGCCGTAACAGCGTACAGGGCGATATTCGTTTTGCGGATGTGCTGGAAAAAATGGGCGCAATCGTGGAATGGGGCGATGATTATATTGCCTGTAGCCGTGGCGAACTCAATGCCATCGATCTCGATATGAATCATATTCCGGATGCGGCGATGACTATTGCCACCGCGGCGCTGTTCGCCAAAGGCACCACCGTGCTGCGCAATATCTACAACTGGCGGGTGAAAGAGACCGATCGCCTGGCGGCAATGGCGACAGAACTGCGTAAAGTCGGCGCGGAAGTGGAGGAGGGGCATGACTATATTCGCATCACGCCGCCGGACACCATTCAGTATGCTGAAATCGGCACCTATAACGATCATCGTATGGCGATGTGTTTCTCGCTGGTGGCGCTCTCATCCACTCCGGTGACCATTCTCGATCCAAAATGCACCGCGAAAACCTTCCCCGACTACTTTGAGCAACTGGCACGCATCAGCCAGCTGGCTTAATCCGGTCCGCCCGTCGCAACACGCCGCGACGGGCGGCGTTTTTCTCTCCATCTTGCCACTGCTGTCTTCACACCTTGCCATCAGCCTGTTGATTATTTTTCCTGGGTCTATGCTTAGGGGTAACGATCGCGACTATTGCAGCGTATAATGCGCGGCGATATTTGTCTGACGTGCAGGCAGTCACGGAAAATTTCCAGCAACAGGAGAGAAAGATGACGGCAACAGCCCCGGTTATCACCATTGATGGGCCAAGTGGTGCGGGTAAAGGCACGCTGTGTAAAGCAATGGCAGAAGCCTTGCAATGGCATCTGTTGGATTCAGGCGCAATTTACCGCGTTTTAGCGCTTGCTGCTCTGCATCATCAAGTGGATATCGAGTCTGAAGAAGCGCTGGTTCCGATTGCCGCCCATCTGGACGTGCGATTTGTGTCGACCAACGGCGAACTGGAAGTGATTCTGGAAGGCGAGGATGTCTCCGCCGAGATTCGAACGCAGGATGTCAGTAACACCGCATCAAAAGTCGCCGCATTTCCGCGCGTGCGTGAGGCGCTGCTGCGCCGCCAGCGGGCATTCCGAGAAGCGCCGGGCTTAATTGCCGATGGCCGCGACATGGGAACCGTGGTATTTGTTGATGCGCCAGTAAAAATCTTTCTTGATGCCAGTTCTGAAGAGCGTGCGCACCGCCGTATGCTACAGTTGCAGGAGAAAGGCTTTAGTGTTAACTTTGAACGCCTTTTATCTGAGATAAAAGAGCGCGATGATCGCGATCGTAATCGGGCAATAGCGCCTTTGGTCCCTGCTAAAGATGCTCTGGTACTGGATTCAACCAGTATGACCATTGAGCAGGTGATTGAAAAAGCGTTACACTATGCCCGGGAAAAGCTCGCATTGCCGAATAATTAATTCGGTAAGTCACGCGCAGATGAATTCCTTAACCCTGTGATATGGACGTCATGGGGCATGTGAAACAACCCCATCCGGCAGGAAGTCAGGTGGACGTTAAATTGAAGAATCCTGAAGATTATCAATATGACTGAATCTTTTGCTCAACTCTTTGAAGAGTCCCTGAAAGAAATCGAAACCCGTCCGGGTTCCATCGTTCGTGGTATCGTTGTCTCTATCGACAAAGATATCGTTCTGGTTGATGCGGGTCTGAAATCTGAATCTGCAATTCCTGCAGAGCAGTTCAAAAACGCAGCCGGCGAACTGGAAATCCAGGTTGGTGACGAAGTTGACGTTGCTCTGGATGCAGTAGAAGACGGCTTCGGTGAAACCCTGCTGTCCCGTGAAAAAGCTAAACGTCATGAAGCTTGGATCACGCTGGAAAAAGCTTACGAAAACGCTGAAACTGTTACCGGTGTTATTAACGGCAAAGTCAAGGGCGGCTTCACTGTTGAGCTGAACGGTATTCGTGCGTTCCTGCCAGGTTCACTGGTAGATGTGCGTCCAGTGCGTGATACTCTGCACCTGGAAGGCAAAGAGCTTGAATTCAAAGTAATCAAGCTGGATCAGAAACGTAACAACGTGGTTGTTTCACGTCGTGCGGTTATCGAATCCGAGAACAGCGCAGAGCGCGATCAGCTGCTGGAAAACCTGCAGGAAGGCATGGAAGTTAAAGGTATCGTTAAGAACCTCACTGACTACGGTGCATTCGTTGATCTGGGCGGCGTTGACGGCCTGCTGCACATCACTGACATGGCATGGAAACGCGTTAAGCATCCAAGCGAAATCGTCAATGTTGGCGATGAAATCAATGTCAAAGTACTGAAATTCGACCGCGAGCGTACCCGTGTATCACTGGGTCTGAAGCAGCTGGGCGAAGATCCATGGGTTGCTATCGCTAAACGTTACCCAGAAGGCACCAAGCTGACTGGTCGCGTGACCAACCTGACTGACTACGGCTGCTTCGTTGAGATCGAAGAAGGCGTTGAAGGTCTGGTTCACGTTTCAGAAATGGACTGGACCAACAAAAACATCCACCCATCCAAAGTTGTTAACGTTGGTGATGTTGTGGAAGTTATGGTTCTGGATATCGACGAAGAACGTCGTCGTATCTCCCTGGGTCTGAAGCAGTGCAAATCTAACCCATGGCAGCAATTCGCAGAAACCCACAACAAGGGCGACCGTGTTGAAGGTAAAATCAAGTCAATCACTGACTTCGGTATCTTCATCGGCCTGGACGGCGGCATCGACGGCCTGGTTCACCTGTCTGACATCTCCTGGAACGCTACCGGAGAAGAAGCAGTTCGTGAATACAAGAAAGGCGACGAAATCGCAGCTGTGGTTCTGCAAGTTGACGCAGAGCGCGAGCGTATCTCCCTGGGCGTTAAGCAGCTGGCAGAAGATCCGTTCAACAACTACATCTCTCTGAACAAGAAAGGTGCAATTGTTAACGGTAAAGTGACTGCAGTTGACGCTAAAGGTGCTACAGTTGAATTAGCAGACGGCGTTGAAGGCTACCTGCGTGCTTCTGAAGCTTCACGTGACCGCGTTGAAGATGCAACTCTGGTTCTGAATGTTGGCGACGATGTTGAAGCTAAATTCACCGGTGTTGATCGTAAAAACCGCGTTGTTAGCCTGTCTGTTCGTGCGAAAGACGAAGCTGACGAGAAAGATGCTATTGCTACTGTTAACAACAAACAGGAAGAAAGCAACTTCTCCAGCGCTATGGCTGAAGCGTTCAAAGCTGCTAAAGGCGAGTAATCGACCTGACTGTCCGGGTGGCGTAAGTCGCCCGGACTCAGTAGTAAGCTGTCAAAACCTTTTCCATTAGGGATTAACCGGAGGATTTATGACCAAGTCAGAACTGATTGAAAGACTTGCAGGCCAGCAGACTCATATTCCGGCGAAAGTCGTTGAGGATGCGGTTAAAGAGATGCTTGAGCATATGGCCACAACGTTGGCTGAAGGCGAACGCATCGAAATCCGGGGATTCGGCAGCTTTTCTTTGCACTACCGTGCACCTCGCACTGGCCGTAACCCGAAAACGGGTGACAAAGTGGATCTGGAAGGTAAATACGTTCCCCACTTCAAACCAGGCAAAGAGCTGCGCGATCGCGCAAATATCTACGGTTAAGCAGCCGCGTAGCGGATACGATAAAACGACACCTCAGGGTGTCGTTTTTTTTTGCCTGTTGCTCGCGTTTGCGTGCAACCTCACAGCGTTTTGTCGTCTGATGTCACGCTGAATGATTTCCTGGAAGCCACTTTCCGCTATCACCCGATCACGGCTGCATTGCCGAGTCACTTCCGTCAAACTCCTGGCTCACCGCACAAGGAATGACGACAGTGAAATCCCTTACTCAGCTCTCCTGGATGATTATCTGCGCGACCCTGCCACTTTGTTGGCTACCGGAGCTGCCGCACAATAATTATCTGTGGCTGGCTGGCATCCTCGCTCTGCTGATGCTGCTCAGCCGCTGGCGAACGGCACGAGTAGTGGCAACCGGGCTGCTGCTGTTTGTCTGGTGCTGTAGTATCGCTCGCCAGACGGTGGATCAGCTGGAGCAGCTTAGCGCGACGCCTGTCGAGGTCAGGGTTAAAATCGACAGTCTGATGAACGGCGGAGAACGGCTGAAAGTGCGCCTGCTTTCAGTTGACCAGCGGCCACTGTTTCCACCGGTATATGCGATTATTACTCCGCCTCAGCAGGCTGAACCTGCCTGCGTTGGTCAGCACTGGCAGATGACCCTGAATTTGAGGCCGGTTCACGCCCGTCTGAATCAGGGGGAATATGACCGGCAACGCCAGGCGCTGGCCAGTCAGACGCTTTTCACCGGCCGCGCGAGCGCTGCCCGGCTGTTGCAGCGCGAATGCAGCTGGCGACAAAAAATTATCGACAGTGCTAAGTCGCATTATCAGCATCTTCGCTGGCAAAGCGTGATGACTGCGCTGGCTTTTGGCGAGCGTGGGGAGATGACTGGCGACATAACCCAGCTATTGCGTGAAACCGGCACTGCACATCTGATGGCGATTTCGGGAATGCATATCGGGCTGGCGGCGATGTCCGGCTGGCTGCTGGCGCGTGGTCTGCAATTTTTTCTGCCCGCGCATTTAATCGGCTACCGGATGCCCCTGGCCGTCAGCCTGCTGGTGGCGCTGCTTTATACCTGGCTGTCGGGCGCTAACCCTCCGGCGGTCAGAGCGATGCTGGCACTGGCGTTGTGGTGTGGCCTGCGGCTGGCCGGGCTGCGCTGTAGCGGCTGGCAGGTGTGGAGCCTCTGCATCGGATTGATTCTGTTTTTTGACCCGTTAACCATCCTCTCCGACAGTTTCTGGCTATCAGCGCTGGCGGTGGCGGCTTTGCTGCTCTGGTATCAGTGGTTTCCACTGCCAGCCCGGTTTATGCGTGATAAACGCTGGTTATTGTTGCAGCTGCTTCATTTGCAGCTGGGAATGATGCTGCTGTTGATGCCGGTTCAGGGGTTTATTTTTCATGGCGTCAGCCTGAGCGCGTTAATCGCTAATGTGATAGCGGTACCGATTGTTTCGTTGATCAGCGTGCCGTTAATTTTGTTCAGTATGCTGACATCATTCAGTAGCTGGAGCTCGCTGAGTTGGTGGCTGGTGGATCGTTCACTGGCGCTGGTTATCAATAGCTTACAGTTATTGCCCTCGGGCTGGTTAATGCTGAGTGAATCACAGGCACTCTGCAGCCTGCTGTGCTGGCTGGGATTAGTGATTTGGCGATTTGGCTGGTGGCACGCTTCTCCGGTTAGCATTGTCAGCTTGCTGCTGGCGCTACTCTGCTGGCGACAGAGCCTTCCGCAACCGGACTGGCGTATTGATATGCTGGACGTCGGGCATGGCCTGGCGGTGGTGATATCCCGACAGGGGAAGGCGGTCATCTATGATACCGGCAATCGCTGGCCTGGCGGCGATGCGGGTGAGCGGATCATTGCGCCCTGGCTGCGCTGGCAGGGAATTGAGCCACAGCAGATTATCCTGAGCCATATTCATCTGGATCATACCGGCGGTACTGCCAGCCTGTTACGCGCCTGGCCACAGCTGACGGTGCGAAGCGCGCTGGGCCAGGCTGACCACTTGCCCTGTTACGCTGGCGAGCAATGGCAGTGGCAACACCTCAATTTCCAGGTGTTGTGGCCGGAACAAGGCAATCAGCGTGGCCAGAATGATGATTCCTGCGTGTTGCTGATTGATGATGGCAGGCACCGTATACTGCTGACGGGCGATCTTGAAGCGGCTGGTGAAAGAGCGCTGGTTGCCCGCTATAAAACCGCATTACAGGCCGATATTATTCAGGTGCCACACCATGGCAGCCGCACATCTTCTGGTGCGTTGTTATTACGTAATGTTAAAGGCACGGCGGCACTGGCATCGGTCGCGCGTTTTAATGCCTGGCGTTTACCCTCGGCAGAAATTATTCAGCGCTATCAGGATAATGGCTATCAATGGCATGACACCGCGCTCTCCGGGCAGTTGAGTGTGCAATTTATCAACGAAAATTGGCAGGTCAAAGGGTTAAGAGAGCAAATAATGCCCCGTTGGTATCATCAGTGGTTTGGCGTCCCCAGGGAATCCAGGTAGAATGAGCGGCTACTTAAGTCTAAAGCTGGTTATATAATGCATCTGGATAAAGATCTCTCGACATGGCAGACATTCCGTCGCCTCTGGCCGATGATCGCGCCGCACAAAGCAGGTTTGATAGTGGCAGCGATTGCACTGATCGTTAACGCGGCTGGCGATACCTTAATGTTGTCACTGCTGAAACCTTTACTCGATGATGGTTTTGGTAAATCAGATAGCTCGGTTCTGCTTTGGATGCCACTGGCCGTGATTGGCCTGATGCTGATGCGCGGTATTTCTGGATTTGTTTCCAGCTACTGCATCTCATGGGTGTCCGGTAACGTAGTGATGAATATGCGTCGTCGCCTGTTCAGTCATATGATGGGGATGCCGGTATCGTTCTTTGACCAACAATCGACCGGCACTTTGCTGTCGCGCATTACCTACGACTCAGAGCAGGTTGCCTCATCCTCTTCCAGCGCACTGGTTACCGTCGTGCGTGAAGGGGCATCGATTATTGGCCTGTTTATCATGATGTTCTACTACAGCTGGCAGCTGTCGCTGATTCTGATTGTGCTGGCACCGATTGTCTCGTTTGCGATTCGTCAGGTTTCCAAACGATTCCGTAATATCAGCAAGAATATGCAGAACACCATGGGTGAAGTGACCACCAGCGCTGAGCAGATGCTGAAAGGGCATAAAGAAGTGCTGATCTTTGGTGGTCAGGAAATCGAAAGCAATCGCTTTGCAGCAGTCAGCAACAAAATGCGCCAGCACGGTATGAAGCTGGTTTCTGCGTCATCGATTTCCGATCCTATCATTCAGTTGATCGCTTCAATGGCGCTGGCGTTTGTGCTGTATGCAGCCAGCTTCCCAAGCGTCATGGAAACCTTAACTGCCGGTACCATCACCGTGGTGTTCTCCTCAATGGTCGCGCTGATGCGCCCACTGAAGTCACTGACCAACGTTAATGCGCAGTTCCAGCGCGGCATGGCGGCCTGTCAGACGCTGTTCTCTATCCTCGACAGCGAGCAGGAAGTGGATTCTGGTAAGCGTCAGATTGAACGCGCTAAAGGTGATATCGAATTCCGTGACGTTACCTTTACCTATCCGGGACGCGAAAACCCGGCGTTACACAACATCAATTTAACCATTCCAGCCGGTAAAACCGTGGCTCTGGTAGGGCGGTCGGGTTCGGGTAAATCGACCATCGCCAGCCTGCTGACGCGTTTTTATGATATTCAGCAGGGCGAAATCCTGATGGATGACCACGATCTGCGCGAATATACCCTGAGTTCGTTGCGTAATCAGGTTGGGCTGGTGTCGCAAAACGTTCATCTGTTTAACGATACTATCGCCAATAATATCGCCTATGCGCGCAGCGAAGAGTACAGTCGTGAACAGATTGAGCAAGCGGCGATTATGGCGCATGCGATGGACTTTATCGGCAAAATGGAAAACGGCCTGGATACGGTGATTGGTGAAAATGGCGTGCTGCTTTCGGGTGGTCAGCGTCAGCGTATTGCCATCGCCCGTGCCTTACTGCGCGACAGCCCGATTCTGATCCTCGATGAAGCAACTTCGGCACTGGATACCGAGTCGGAGCGTGCGATTCAGTCAGCGCTGGATGAGCTGCAGAAAAATCGTACCTCACTGGTGATTGCCCACCGCCTGTCGACCATTGAAAAAGCCGATGAGATTGTGGTGGTGGAAGATGGGCGCATTGTTGAGCGCGGCTCACATGAGCAGTTACTGAGTGAGAGAGGCGCCTACGCCCAGTTGCATAAGATGCAGTTTGGTCAATGATTGAGCGCATCTGGAGCGGACGTTCGCCACTCTGGCTGCTGCTGCTGCCATTCAGCTGGCTATATGGGCTGATCAGCAATGGTATCCGTCTGAGCTATCAGCTTGGCTGGCGCAAAGTGTGGCGTGCGTCTGTCCCGGTGGTGGTGGTCGGTAATCTGACCGCCGGCGGCAATGGTAAAACGCCGGTGGTGATCTGGCTGGTGGAGGCGCTGCAACGTCAGGGCTTGCGCGTCGGCGTGGTATCACGTGGCTATGGCGGTAAGGCGGAACGCTATCCGTTGCTGCTGGATGCCGCGACAACCACGGCGCAAGCCGGTGATGAGCCGGTGTTAATTTATCAGCGCACTCAGGCGCCGGTGGCGGTTTCACCGGTGCGCCGTGAGGCGGTGCAGGCGCTGCAGTCAGGCGGTAATATTGATGTGATCGTCACCGACGATGGCCTGCAGCATTATGCGCTGGCGCGCGATTTTGAAATTGTGGTGGTGGATGGCGAGCGTCGCTTTGGTAACGGCTGGTGGTTACCGGCCGGGCCGATGCGTGAACGTGCCGGACGTCTTAACAGTGTCGATGCGGTGATCGTGAATGGCGGCAGCGCCAGTGGTAATGAAATTGCTATGCAGCTGCAACCGGGCGCGGCAATTAACCTGAAAACCGGCCAGGCGCAACCGCTGTCAGCGTTTGACCAGGTGGTGGCCATGGCCGGTATTGGCCATCCCCCGCGCTTCTTCAATACGCTGGCGCAGCAGGGAGTAATGCCGATCCGACAGCTGGCTTTTGCTGACCATCAGGCGTACAGCGAAGCTGAATTACGTGCGCTGACCACCGGCAGTCAGGCTCTGATTATGACGGAAAAAGATGCGGTAAAATGCCGTCAGTTTGCTCAGGATAACTGGTGGTATCTGCCGGTGGATGCACAGCTTAGCGCGGCGCCCGCTGCGGAACTGATTAATAAAATTGCCTCGCTCTGTCAGTAATAACGCTTAGCGGCGAGTGATTAGCCGCTAAACTTAAGGCATCTGATGATTCAGGATGCCAGAATGTCCGAAACTGAACTCTCGCTTAATACTGCCCGAAAGCTGCATCTGGCAGCGCAGAATCTGCTGAAACCTCCGCCGCGCAAGGCGTTATATGATGACGTGGCGGCGGCAATCCGCCATATGTCACTGCTGCAAATCGATACTATTCATGTGGTCGCGCGCAGTCCTTACCTGGTGCTGTTTAGTCGGCTGGGCGCTTTTCCACCTGAGTGGCTGGAGATGACGCTGGCCGAAGGCAAGCTGTTCGAATACTGGGCGCATGAAGCCTGTTTTATCCCCGTCGAAGATTACAAATTACTGCGCCACCGTATGCTGGCACCGGCCAATATGGGCTGGAAATATAACGCTGGCTGGGTAGAACAGCATCAGCAGGACATTCAACAGTTGATGCGGCATATTGAGCAGCATGGCCCGGTACGTTCGGCAGACTTCAGCGCGTCACCGGCCCAGAAACCCGGCTGGTGGTCATGGAAACCGCATAAGCGCCATCTGGAAAATCTGTTTACCGCTGGTGAAGTGATGGTAACTGAGCGCCGCAACTTTCAGCGTGTATACGATCTTCGGCGGCGAGTGTTGCCAGAGTGGGATGATGATTTGCATAGGCTCAGCGAGCCAGACGCGGTGCAACAAATGGTGCAAAACAGCATGCGGAGCCTCGGTATTTTCCGTGCTGAATGGCTGGCGGATTATTACCGACTGAAACGTGTGCCGGTGAAGCCGCTGTTATCGCAGGCGCTGGAGCGTGGTGAAGTGGTGGCAGTTAAGGTGGAAAAGCTCGGCATCATGTACTTACATCGCGGCTTGCTGCCGCTGCTGGAGCAGCCGTTACTGGCAACCGCCAGCGCGTTGTTATCGCCATTTGATCCGGTGGTCTGGGATCGTCGTCGCGCACTGGAACTGTTTAACTTCGATTATCGTCTTGAGTGTTATACGCCGGAAGCCAGGCGTAAATTTGGCTATTTTGTGTTACCGATTTTACATCGCGGCGCGTTAAAAGGGCGGCTGGACGCCAAAATGCTGCGCAAACAGCAGATACTGCAAATTAAAGCCATATGGCTGGAAGCGGGAGTTAAGGTTAATGCGAGTCTGGTGCGCGATTTGACCCGAACCCTGAACGACTTTGCCCGCTGGCAAGGGGCAGAGCAGGTGATCGTTGACCATGCACCTGCCGAACTCAGCAACTGCTGGGGACACGGCTGGCGATGTCTATAGCGACTTTACGCTGGAACCCGAAGACGGACAATAACTGCTGTCCAGTCGGCTGTGATATGCTTGGATTCCTGATGAAATTGGGTCCATTACGGAGGAACCATGGATCACCGTCTACTCGAAATTGTGGCTTGCCCAGTCTGTAACGGCAAACTCTACTATAACAAAGAACAGCAAGAGCTAATCTGTAAGCCGGATGGTCTGGCCTTCCCGGTACGCGACGGCATTCCGGTGCTGCTGGAAGTCGAAGCGCGCACCATGACGCTGGAAGAGACTAATCCATGAGTTTTGTGGCCATTATACCGGCACGTTTTGCATCGACACGTTTACCGGGTAAACCGTTGGTGGATATTCACGGTAAACCGATGGTAATCCATGTGATGGAGCGGGCGCTGGAATCGGGTGCCGATCGCGTTATCGTTGCCACCGATCATCCCGATGTCGCTGCGGCGGTGCAAGCTGCCGGCGGCGAAGTCTGTATGACGCGTGCCGACCATCAGTCCGGAACCGAACGCCTGGCGGAAGTCATCGATCATTATCAGTTTGCTGATGATACGGTGATCGTTAACGTGCAGGGGGATGAACCGTTAATTCCACCGGTGATTATTCGCCAGGTTGCGGATAACCTGACGCGCTCATCCGCCGGTATGGCGACGCTGGCGGTGCCGATTGACAGCGCCGAAGAAGCGTTTAATCCCAATGCGGTGAAGGTAGTCAGGGATGCGCAGGGCCACGCACTGTATTTCTCTCGTGCGCCGATTCCCTGGGATCGCGAGCAGTTTGCCAAATCGCGTGACACCATCGGTGATACTTTCCTGCGCCATATCGGCCTTTACGCCTATCGCGCCGGTTTTATCCGCCGTTACGTTACCTGGCAGCCGAGCCAGCTGGAGCAAATTGAGCTGTTAGAGCAGCTCAGGGTGCTGTGGTATGGCGAGAAGATCCACGTTGATGTGGCGCAAGCCATTCCCAGCGTTGGCGTTGATACAGCCGAAGATTTACAGCGGGTCCGCGAGGCGATGCAGTAACCTCTTTAGTGGGGCGGCGTTCTCCCGCCGCCCTGGTCAAAACCCTACCTCTTGCCTGCCGGCAGATCGAAGCCGAAAAGTTATCCTGCTACTCCGCAGGTTGAATCTTATCGGCTTTCAGCCACTGCCACACCAGCCCCAACGACTCATACCAGGCGCGATCGCTGTGGCTCAGGTATAGCGGGGAAGGCAGCACTTTTTCCCACCAGTTTAAGGGAGAATCAATTGCCATCTGATTCGCCGGAGCGGCAATCGGCTTCAGCCCTTGCGCATGAAAAAAGTTCATCGCCCGGCGCATATGGTTGGCCGAAGTCACCAGCAGAAACGGCTGGTCGCCAATGGCCCGCTTCACTTCCCGTGCTTCCTCTTCGGTATCGACTGGCTTATTCAGCGTAATGATCGCCTCATCCGGCACGCCTAAGGTCTTTGCCACTCGCGCCCCAGCTTCGGCAGTACTGACAGGATTACCCTGTGCGGCGTAACCGGTAAAAATCATTTTCGATCCCGGATTGTCGCGCCACTGGCGCACTCCTTCAACCAGCCGTGGCAAACTGTTGTTGATCAGATTGGAGCCGGGTGCCCAGTGCGGATTCCAGGTGTAGCCTCCGCCTAACACCACCACATAAGCCACTTTCTGGCCGCCATTCCACGTCGGATAGCGATCTTCAAGCGGTTTCAGCAGGCGATCGGCTACCGGTTGCAGGCTGATTAACAGCAGGATTAACCAGCCAGAAGAGAGTATAATTTTGCCGGTTTTCTGCCAGCGGCCGAACCAGAGCAGAAAAATGCCGATTGCCATCACGGCAAGCAGCAAAGGCAGGGGCAGCAGCAGGCCACCGACGACTTTTTTAGCGGTAAAAAGCATTAAAACGGACTCCTTTTGTCCGAAAAAACATCATCCAGGAGCGAAGCGATGAGTGAAAGGTTCATTCTCTGCCAGTGTATGCCAAAATAGTCGTTTCTATTACGGCAGAATCCGTGGAGCCGAGCTATGCAGGATCGCAACTTTGATGATATCGCTGAGAAATTCTCACAAAACATTTACGGTACCACCAAAGGGCGTATCCGTCAGGCCATCTTGTGGCAGGAGCTTGAGGCGTTATTAACCACGCTGCCAGCGCGCCCGCTTTCGGTTCTGGATGCCGGCGGTGGCGAAGGGCAAACCGGTTGTGGCCTTGCAGCACGCGGACATCAGGTGCTGCTGTGCGATCTCTCCGGCGAAATGTTACAGCGTGCACGAGCTCATGCCGAAGAAAAAGGTGTGAGCGATAACATGCAATTTAAACAAATTAGCGCCCAGCAGGTTGGCCAACATTTGGATAAGCCGGTTGATCTGGTATTGTTTCACGCTGTGCTGGAGTGGGTGGCAGAGCCACAAGAGGTTCTGTCGGCACTGTATGATACGCTGGCACCGGGTGGCGTACTGTCACTGATGTTTTACAATCTGCATGGCCTCACCATGCGCACGCTGACGCTCGGCAACTTTGGCTATCTGCAGGCCGATTTGCGCAAGCGCAAAAGGAAAACGTTATCACCTGATTATCCGCGCGATCCCGAGAGGGTTTATGACTGGCTACAGCAGCTCGGTTTTGTGATTGAGCAGCGGGCGGGAATCCGCGTTTTCCACGACTATATGCGCGATAAAGAGAAGCAGGTTGAAAGATTCGAGGAAGTGCTGGCAATGGAGCAACGTTATTGTCGGCAAGAACCATTTTTAAGTTTGGGGCGTTATATCCACGTCACAGCGCGGAAACCCATTCAGAAGGACGAACTATGAGTGAATTTTCCCAGACTGTACCGGAACTGGTTGCCTGGGCGCGAAAAAATGATTTTTCCGTCTCATTACCGACCGAACGTCTGGCATTTTTGCTGGCCATTGCCACCCTAAACGGCGAGCGCATGGATGGCGAAATGAGTGAAGGCGAACTGATCGACGCTTTTCGCCATGTCAGCAAGGCCTTCGAACAAACCAATGAAACCGTGCTGGTGCGCGCCAATAACGCCATCAATGATATGGTGCGTCAGCGCCTGCTCAATCGTTTTACCAGCGAAATTTCCGAAGGCAATGCAATCTACCGCCTGACGCCGCTGGCGATCGGCATTACCGACTACTATATACGCCAGCGCGAATTCTCCACCTTACGCCTGTCGATGCAGCTGTCAATTGTCGCGCAGGAGCTGAAGCGCGCGGCAGATGCAGCGGATGAAGATGGCGACGAATTCCACTGGCATCGTAACGTTTTCGCTCCGCTAAAATATTCCGTAGCGGAAATTTTCGACAGTATCGATATGACGCAGCGCATCATGGATGAACAGCAGCAGGCGGTGAAAGACGATATCGCACAGCTGCTTAACCAGGACTGGCGTGCGGCGATCTCCAGCTGTGAACTGCTGCTGTCAGAAACCTCCGGCACGTTGCGTGAATTGCAGGATACGCTGGAAGCGGCGGGCGATAAGCTCCAGGCTAACCTGCTGCGTATTCAGGATGCCACCATGAGCAGCCCGGATCTCGGCTTTGTTGATAAGCTGGTATTTGACCTGCAAAACAAACTCGATCGTATTATCAGCTGGGGCCAGCAGGCGATTGACCTGTGGATTGGCTATGACCGCCATGTGCATAAATTTATTCGTACCGCCATCGATATGGATAAAAACCGGGTGTTTGCCCAGCGTTTGCGCCAGTCGGTGCAGAACTATTTTGACGCGCCATGGGCGCTGACCCACGCCAATGCCGATCGTCTGTATGATATGCGTGACGAAGAGTTGACGCTGCGCAGCGAAGAAGTGACCGGCGAGCTGCCTTCTGAGCTGGAATATGAAGAATTTAATGAAATTCGTGAGCAGCTTGCAGCGATGATTGAAGAAGCGCTGCAGATTTACAAAACGCAGCAAAAACCGCTCAACTTAGGTACGGTAATGCGCGATTATCTGGCGCAATATCCACGGGCTCGTCATTTCGACGTGGCGCGTATTGTTGTCGATCAGGCCGTGCGTTTAGGCGTGGCCGAAGCAGATTTCTCAGGTTTGTCAGCAGAATGGCAGGCTATTAATGATTACGGAGCCAAGGTGCAGGCACATGTCATCAACAAATATTGAACAAGTGATGCCGGTTAAGCTGGCCCAGGCCCTGGCTAACCCGATTTTCCCGGCGCTGGATAGCCAGTTACGTGCAGGGCGCCATATCGGCATTGAAGAGCTGGATAATCACGCTTTCCTGATGGATTATCAGGAGTTTCTGGAAGAGTTTTATGCGCGCTATAACGTCGAGTTAATCCGTGCGCCAGAAGGTTTCTTCTATTTGCGTCCGCGTTCCACCACCTTAATCCCACGTTCGGTACTGTCCGAGCTGGATATGATGGTCGGGAAGATTCTCTGCTATCTCTATCTCAGCCCGGAACGCCTGGCGAACGAAGGTATTTTTACTCAGCAGGAGCTGTATGACGAGCTGCTGAGCCTTGCCGACGAAAATAAATTGCTGAAGCTGGTCAACCAGCGCTCCACCGGTTCCGATCTCGATCGGCAGAAACTACAGGAAAAAACCCGTGCCTCATTAAATCGCCTGCGCCGTCTTGGCATGGTGTGGTTTATGGGTAACGACAGCACTAAGTTTCGTATCAACGAATCCGTATTCCGCTTTGGCGCCGATGTGCGCAGCGGTGACGATCCGCGCGAGGCGCAGCTGCGAATGATTCGTGACGGTGAAGCGATGCCGATCGAAACCGGTACGGCGCAAACTGATGAAGCCGATGAAAACGAAAACGAGACAGACGGCACTACGTCAGACAATGCGGAGGATGAACAGGCATGATTGAACGCGGAAAATTTCGCTCGCTGACGCTGATTAACTGGAACGGCTTCTTTGCACGAACCTTCGATCTCGACGAGCTGGTCACGACGCTGTCGGGCGGCAACGGTGCGGGCAAATCAACCACCATGGCGGCATTTATTACGGCTCTGATCCCCGATCTGACCCTGCTGCACTTCCGTAACACCACCGAAGCTGGCGCAACCTCAGGCTCGCGCGATAAAGGTCTGCACGGCAAGCTGCGCGCGGGCGTCTGTTATTCGACGCTGGACGTGGTCAACTCGCGCCATCAGCGCGTGATCGTCGGCGTGCGTCTGCAACAGGTTGCCGGTCGCGATAAAAAGGTCGATATCAAGCCATTCAGTATTCATGGCCTGCCATCGTCGATGAACCCGACGGAAATTCTGACCGAAACGCTGAACGAGCGTCAGGCGCGTGTACTGCCGCTGAACGAACTCAAAGATCGCCTTGAAGCGATTGAAGGCGTCCAGTTTAAGCAGTTTAACTCGATCATTGATTATCACTCGCTGATGTTCGATCTGGGCATCGTGGCGCGTCGTTTACGCTCGGCGGGCGATCGCAGTAAATATTATCGTCTGATTGAGGCCTCACTGTACGGCGGTATCTCCAGCGCGATTACTCGTTCACTGCGCGACTATCTGTTGCCGGAAAACAGCGGCGTGCGTAAAGCCTTCCAGGATATGGAAGCAGCGCTGCGTGAAAACCGCATGACGCTGGAAGCGATTCGCGTCACGCAGTCCGATCGCGATCTGTTTAAGCACTTGATCTCTGAAGCCACTAACTACGTGGCGGCAGACTATATGCGCCATGCTAACGAACGCCGTATCCATCTTGATGGCGCATTGCTGCTGCGTAACGATCTGTTCAGCAGCCGTAAACAGCTGGGCACCGAGCAGTATCGCCATATCGAAATGGCGCGCGAGCTGGCTGAGCATAACGGTGCAGAAAGCGATCTGGAAACGGATTATCAGGGTGCCAGCGATCACCTTAATCTGGTGCAAACCGCGATGCGTCAGCAGGAAAAAATCGAGCGCTATGAAGCCGATCTCGATGAGCTGACTTATCGTCTGGAAGAGCAAAATGAGGTGGTTGCGGAAGCGCGTGAGGTGCAGGAAGAGAATGAAGCCCGTGCTGAAGCCGCTGAACTGGAAGTTGATGAGCTGAAAAGTCAGCTGGCCGATTATCAGCAGGCGCTTGATGTGCAGCAAACCCGTGCCATCCAGTATCAGCAGGCATTGCAGGCGTTGCAACGTGCACAGGAAATCTGTCGCCTGCCTGAGCTTTCGGTCGACAATGCTGAAGAGTGGCTGGAAACCTTCCAGGCGAAAGAGCAGGAAGCGACTGACAAGCTGTTAATGCTGGAACAGAAAATGAGCGTGGCGGCTGCCGCGCACAGCCAGTTTGAGCAGGCTTTCGAGCTGGTCAATAAAATTTCCGGACCGGTAAGCCGCAGCGAAGCCTGGCAAACGGGCCGTGAATTGCTGCGTGATGCGGCAAACCAGCGCCATCATGCAGAGCAACTGCAATCACTGCGCCTGCGTCTGAGCGAGATGGAGCAGCGCCTGCGTGAACAGCAGGATGCCGAACGCTTGCTGAATGAGTTCTGCAAGCGTCAGGGGCAGCAGTACGATGCCCACGAGCTGGAGTCACTGCAGCGCGAGCTGGAAGCGCAGATCGAGCAGCTGTCGCAGAGCGTTTCCGACGCCGGTGAAAGCCGCATGTTAATGCGTCAGGAGCTGGATCAACTGCGTGAACGCATCAACAATCTGACCGCCCGTGCACCGCACTGGCTGGCAGCGCAGGAGATTCTGACCCAGCTCAGCGAGCAGACCGGTCAGACGCTGGAAAACAGCCAGCAGGTCACCGAGTTTATGCAACAGCTGCTGGAGCGTGAACGCGAAACCACCGTGGAGCGCGATGAAGTTGCCGCGCGTAAACGGGATATCGAGAAACAGATCGAAAGGCTGAGCCAGCCTGGCGGTGCAGAAGATGCGCGCCTGAATAATCTTGCTGAGCGTTTCGGTGGGGTACTGCTGTCGGAAATTTATGACGACGTCACGCTCGATGATGCGCCTTACTTCTCGGCGCTGTATGGTCCGTCGCGTCATGCTATCGTGGTGCCGGATCTGTCGCTGGTGCGTGAGCAACTGGATGGACTGGAAGAGTGCCCGGAAGATCTCTACCTGATCGAAGGGGATCCGCAGTCATTTGATGACAGCGTATTCAGCGTTGAAGAGCTGGAAAAAGCCGTTGTGGTGAAGGTTGCCGAGCGCCAGTGGCGTTACTCGCGCTTCCCGAAAGTCCCTCTGTTTGGCCGTGCAGCGCGTGAAAATCAGCTGGAACTGCTGCATGCCGAGCGTGAGCAGCTGGCGGAAAAGTACGCCACGCTTTCATTTGACGTGCAGAAAACTCAGCGTCTGCATCAGTCGTTCAGCCGCTTTATCGGCAGTCACCTCGCGGTGGCTTTTGAGGCCGATCCGGAAGCGCAGATTCGCCAGATGAACGGTCGCCGCATGGAAATAGAGCGCGCGCTGAACAGCCATGAAAATGAGAACCAGCAGCAGCGTCAGCAATATGAACTGGCGAAAGAGGGGGTGGCACAGCTTAACCGCCTGCTGCCACGCGTGACTCTGCTGACGGATGAAACACTGCAGGACCGCTGTGAAGAGATTCGTGAGCGTCTGGATGAAGCGCATGAAGCCTCGCGCTTTATCCAGCAGCATGGCAACAGCCTGACGCGGCTGGAGCCGATTGTCTCGGTGTTGCAGAGCGATCCGGAACAGCACGAACAGCTGAAAGCTGATTATCAACAGGCGCAGCAAATTCAGCGCGATGCGCGCCAGCAGGCCTTTGCTCTGACCGAAGTGACGCAGCGTCGCGCCCACTTTGGCTATGTTGATTCTGCCGGCATGCTGACCGGCAACAGCGATCTAAATGAGAAACTGCGCCAGCGTCTGGAGCATGCGGAGTCTGAACGTGCGCGTGCGCGCGATCAGCTGCGCCAGCATCAGGCGCAGCTGACTCAGTATTCACAGCTGTTAGCCTCGCTGAAAAGCTCTTTCGATGCCAAGCGTGACATGCTGAAAGAGCTGCATCAGGAGATGCAGGATATCGGCGTACAGGCTGATGCCAGTGCCGAAGAACGTGCGCGTATTCGCCGTGATGAGCTGTACAGCGCGTTAAGTAATAACCGTGCCCGCCGTAATCAGCTGGAGAAACAGCTGACCTTTTGCGAAGCGGAAATGGATGCGTTGCAGAAGAAGCTGCGCCGTCTGGAGCGCGACTATCATCAGAATCGTGAGCAGGTGGTGTCGGCGAAAGCCGGATGGTGTGCGGTGATGCGCATGGTAAAAGACAACGGCGTCGAGCGCCGCCTGCATCGCCGCGAACTGGCGTATCTGGGTGGCGACGAGCTGCGTTCAATGTCGGATAAGGCGTTGGGTGCGCTGCGTCTGGCGGTGGCCGATAACGAGCATCTGCGTGACGTGCTGCGCCTGTCGGAAGATCCAAAGCGACCGGAACGTAAAATCCAGTTCTTTATCGCGGTTTACCAGCATCTGCGCGAGCGTATCCGTCAGGATATTATTCGTACTGACGATCCGGTGGAAGCGATCGAGCAGATGGAAATCGAACTGAACCGCCTGACGGAAGAGTTGACCGCGCGTGAGCAAATGCTGGCGATCAGTTCGCGTAGCGTGTCGAATATTATTCGCAAGACCATTCAGCGTGAGCAGAATCGTATTCGTCAGCTGAACCAGGGTTTGCAGGCCGTCAGTTTTGGTCAGGTTCGCAGCGTGCGCCTTAATGTTAACGTGCGCGAGGCGCATTCCACGCTGCTGAATGTGTTGTCAGAGCAGCACGAGCAGCATCAGGATCTGTTTAACAGCAATCGCCTGACCTTCTCTGAAGCGCTGGCGAAACTTTACCAGCGCCTGAATCCGCACATTGATATGGGGCAACGGACGCCGCAGACCATCGGTGAAGAGCTGCTCGACTACCGTAACTATCTGGAGATGGAAGTCGAAGTTAACCGTGGCTCAGACGGCTGGCTGCGTGCAGAAAGTGGCGCGTTGTCAACGGGTGAAGCGATCGGTACCGGCATGTCGATTCTGGTGATGGTGGTGCAGAGCTGGGAAGAGGAGTCGCGTCGTCTGCGCGGCAAAGATATTTCTCCTTGCCGCTTGCTGTTCCTTGATGAGGCAGCGCGTCTGGATGCTAAATCGATCGCCACGCTGTTTGAATTATGTGATCGCCTCGAGATGCAGCTGATTATTGCCGCGCCGGAGAACATCAGCCCGGAAAAAGGCACTACCTATAAGCTGGTGCGTAAAGTGTTCCAGAACACTGAACACGTGCATGTGGTCGGCCTGCGTGGCTTCTCGGCTGAGCCGTCTCCAACCAGTCATTCGCTGACGAACGGTGAGGCTGCTCAAGCCGATACTGAAAAATCTCGGGCGCAAATATAGTAAAAAATTTGCTGTCGGATTAATCTGGTAATGGCATTTGCCCTCGGACGGGCAAATGCCGTTTTAGTTTCTATACTTATAACAACAATTAATAGCCTGGCGGGTAAACATTTTGCCTGTTGCAGCTCAACAGAATTCACAGGGGGCAAAGGATGTTGCTGGCAAATAGAGTTAATTTAAAAAAAGCGACCTTAGGGTGTTGTATCGTGCTTTGCCTTGCCCAGGTGTACAGTGCTGCAGCCGCGATAAACTCCCCACTGCCGGCCTCTTCGGCCAGCAGTATCATGACCGCCGCGCAGAGCCAGTCGCAGATCCTCGCGGCGCTTCCTCATTCCACTAAACCTTTCTATCTCGGATCGCTGGCATCGCTGTATGCGGCGCGTGATATGCAGCCGCTGTGGCAAGATCGCGAGGCGGTACAGCAGTTTCAACAGCAGCTGGCTGAAGTGGCGATTTCGGGCGTTCAGCCACAGTTCACACAGTGGATTCAACAGCTAACCGATCCTGAAGTTACCGGGCTGGCCCGGGATATCGTGTTGTCTGACGCAATGCTGGGCTATTTGCAGTTTGTCTCCAGCGTGCCGGTTCAGGGCGAGACATGGTTATACAGTAATGTGCCGTATAAAATGACGCTGCCGCCGGTTTCAGTCATCAATCAGTGGCAAACAGCCGCTAATGCGGGCGCACTGAAAACTTTTGTGGTGTCGCTGGCTCCTCAGCATCCGCAATATACGCGCATGCATCAGGCGCTAAAAACCCTGCTGGCGGATAATCGTCCGTGGCCGCAACTGAGCGATAAACAGACCCTGCGGCCGGGGCAAATCAGTCAGGATGTTCCGGCACTACGCGAGATTTTACAGCGCACCGGGATGCTGAGCGATGTCGCTGTCGCACCTCAGCCGGCTGATCAGGCTGCAGTTGCCGTGAGTCCATCGGCAACCAGCGTCGCCGATTTGCCAGTGAATACCCCGGAACAGAGCAGCAATATTCTGCCGCAGGCCATCAGCAGCACCTCGGCCAATATTTATACCCCGGAGCTGGTGGAAGGGCTGAAGCGCTTCCAGCAGTGGCAGGGATTAGCGTCTGACGGCGCGATTGGTCCACGCACGCGTGACTGGTTAAACGTCTCGCCGCAGCTGCGTGCTTCGTTGCTGGCACTGAATATTCAACGCCTGCGACTGCTGCCGGATGATATGCATAACGGCATCATGGTGAATATTCCAAACTACTCATTGGTTTACTATTCTGAAGGGAATGAAATTCTTTCATCCCGGGTGATTGTGGGTCGTCCGGATCGTAAAACGCCGTTGATGCGCAGCGCCCTGAATAATGTGGTGTTAAATCCGCCATGGAATGTGCCAACCTCGCTGGTGCGCCAGGATATTATTCCGAAGGTAAAACGCGACCCATCCTACCTTTATAAGCACGGTTACACGCTGTTATCCGGCTGGAGCAATGATGCAGAGGTTATCGATCCCTCCATGATTGACTGGAGTATGGTATCCGCCGCTTCGTTCCCTTACCGCTTACGACAGGCTCCAGGCAGCAGTAACTCGCTGGGTCGCTATAAATTCAATATGCCAAGCTCAGATGCCATCTATCTGCACGATACGCCTAACCATGGCTTGTTTCAGAAAGATATCCGTGCGCTGAGTTCGGGCTGCGTACGGGTGAACAAGGCATCTGATTTAGCCAATTTGCTGTTGCAGGACGCCGGCTGGAACGACAGCCGTATCTCCAGCACCCTGAAAGAGGGCAATACGCGCTTTGTTTCTATTCGCCACCGTATCCCGGTTAACCTCTATTATCTGACTGCCTGGGTGGCCGATGACGGTCAGCCGCAGTTTCGTACAGATATTTACAATTATGATGCCACTGCACGCTCAGGCTCACAGGCGCTGGCGCGTGCCGGACAGCTATTACTCTAATAGTTGAAAATTCAGTAACAAACAGAGCCGGGCAACGTCCCGGCTTTTTAATCCCTGCGCGTTGAGGATCCGACACTGACCGCAGTTTACTGGCTGGTGGGTTGACGGATGGCTACACGGCGGTTATGGTTCGGCTTTGTGTGGTTTTTGCCCGTTTTCGGTCTTTACTTTCAGGTATCAGCATTTCATGGATAAATTCGATTCTCAACGCCGTCGGTTACTGGCAATAGGTGGAGCAGCCTGTGGATTGGCGCTATTGCCCGGTCAGGCATTTGCTACGCTTTCTACCCCTCGTCCTCGCGTTCTTACCCTCAGTAATCTTCATACCGGTGAAACCCTTAAAACTGAGTTTTTTAACGGCAAAAGCTATGACAAAGATGAGCTATCGCGTCTGAATCACTTTTTCCGTGATTATCGGGCGAACAAGGTCAAAAGCATCGATCCCAAACTTTTCGATCAGCTTTTTCGTCTGCAGGCGATGCTGGAAACCCGTAAACCGGTGCAGCTGATTTCCGGTTATCGTTCGCTGGCGACCAATAATGACCTGCGTTCGCACAGCAAAGGGGTGGCGAAACACAGTTACCACACGCTGGGTCAGGCGATGGATTTCCATATTGAAGGCGTTTCTCTCAGCAATGTACGCAAAGCAGCATTAAAAATGCGCGCAGGTGGTGTAGGATATTACCCCCGCAGTGACTTTGTTCACATTGATACCGGGCCGGTAAGAACCTGGTAATTAAGAGAAATTCCGGCAACCCTGTGTTAGCCGGTAACGGAGCGTTATGGACTATCACATTATTCCCGTCACGGCATTTGCCCAGAACTGTTCGTTGATTTGGTGTGCGGAAACGCAAGAAGCCGCCATCGTCGATCCGGGTGGTGACGCTGAGAAGATTAAGCAAGCAGTGGCGGAGAAGGGTGTCAACGTTAAGCAGATTCTGCTGACGCACGGTCATCTCGATCACGTTGGTGCTGCCGCAGAACTTGCCGCGCATTATGCGGTGAAGATTATTGGACCGCAAAAGCTCGATGCTTTCTGGCTGGAAGGCTTACCGGCCCAGAGCCGTATGTTTGGACTGGCAGAGTGCGCGCCACTGACGCCGGATCGCTGGCTGGAAGAGGGCGAAAGTGTTGAGGTCGGTAATGTCAGGCTCGATATCCTGCATTGCCCAGGACACACGCCGGGTCATATTGTGTTCTTTGATGCTGAAGGTCGTCTGCTGGTCTCTGGTGATGTGATTTTCAATGGTGGTGTTGGCCGCAGTGATTTCCCACAGGGCAACCATCAGGCGTTAATTGATTCCATCACAGATAAACTGCTGCCATTGGGCGATGACGTGACTTTTATCCCAGGCCACGGACCGATGTCGACACTCGGTCACGAACGGGTCAGTAATCCTTTCCTGCAGTAGCCGCGTAGGGGAGCCGTTTTCGGGCTCCCGTCCAGCGCTCATCTTCATCAGAGGCGGCGATAACGCCGCCCCAACGGACTATTAAAGCACTGCCACAATCGCTTCACACAGCGGCGCCATGTTATCTGGCGTCATACCGGCCACGTTAACGCGTCCGGAATTCACCGCATAAACACCGAACTCTTCACGCAAGCGCACCACTTGATCTTTGGTCAGGCCGCTAAAAGAGAACATGCCGTTCTGATTGATGATAAAGCTGAAGTCGCGGTTAGCGCCTTTCTCCTGCAAAGTATTCACAAACAGCTGACGCATGCGGTGAATACGCTGGCGCATATCGGTCAGCTCTTGCTCCCACAGCGTGCGCAGAGCCTCATTACCCAGAATAGTGGCAACCACTGCCGCACCGTGAGCCGGTGGGTTAGAGTAGTTGGCACGAATGGTGGCTTTTACCTGGCTGAAAGAGGTATCAGCAATTGCAGCATCAGCAGCAACCAGCGTAAATGCCCCCACGCGCTCGTTATACAGGCCAAAGTTCTTGGAGTAAGAGCTGGCAACGATCAGTTCCTGATGGCTGGCAGCGAAAATACGCAGGCCTTCAGCATCTTCTTCGAGTCCACGGGCAAAACCCTGATAGGCGAAGTCAAACAGCGGTAACCAGCCGCTGGCCTGAGACAGTTCAGAAAGCCGCGCCCACTGTTCTGCGGTTGGGTCGACGCCGGTTGGGTTGTGGCAGCAGCCGTGGAACAGCACTACGTCACCCGCTTTCGCTTCACGCAGGCTGGCAACCATGCCATCGAAATTAAGCTGATGGTTTTCCGCATCGTAGTAATTGTATTCGCACACTTCCAGGCCCGCAGACTCGAACACATTTTTATGGTTAGGCCAGCTTGGGTTACTTACCCAGATGCGTTTTACCGCGGTCTGATTGGCGAGAAAGTCTGCCGCTACGCGCAGTGCACCGGTACCGCCAGGGGTTTGCGCAGTACGCGCACGTTTACTGGTGAGAATCTCGTTGCCTTTACCAAATAACAGCTCCTGCGTACAGTGACCGAAATCCGCCAGGCCATCAATGCTCAGGTAATTTTTAGTGGTTTCGTTTTCCAGCAGATAGTGTTCCGCTTTCTTCACGCTGGTCAGTACAGGTGTTTTACCGGTTTCATCTTTGTAAACACCAATACCGAGATTGATTTTGTTGGGACGGTCATCGGCGCGGAAAAGATCGGCTAAACCAAGAATCGGGTCGGCGGGTGCAGCTGCAATGTTTTCAAACATATGAGAGGGTCCGTAAGCTTATTCTAAAGCGAATTGAACTCTCAGGTTAACGCCAGAACGTGCAAATGCCAACCGTTTGCGACAAAAAGAACTACGCAGATCTCAGACTGATTTGAGCAGGCTAATACCGGCAATACCGGAGCGGCAGAAACCGTAATCAACGCGGCCGGGAAAGGTGAGTGAAAGATAAAATCGGTAAATAAAAACGGAGCCTTTCGGCTCCGTTTATGTTTGCTGCGATACGCTGTATCGCAGGAAATCAGAACTGGTAAACCAGACCCAGTGCGACGATATCGTCGGTAGGCAGGTCTAACGCGTTGTTGTTGTTCAGCAGGTTGATACGGTAATCAACATAGGTAGACATGTTTTTGTTGAAGTAGTAGGTGCTGCCCACAGAAACATATTTGGTGGTGTCAACATCGCCAATACCTTCTACGTCTTTAGCTTTGGTCTGAATATAGGCCAAGGATGGACGCAGGCCGAAGTCGAACTGGTACTGAGCAACCAATTCGATGTCCTGAGTTTTGTTAGCAAAACCAGAAACGTCGGTACGGCCAATGCCATTAGCGTTAGCACGTGAACCAGAAATTGGCGTTGCGTTACGGCCCTGAGCGTAGGTTGCTGCCAGGTATACGCTGTTTGCGTCATATTTCAGGCCAGTTGCCCAAACTTCAGCACGGTCGCCACGACCCAGAGTGTTTGCACCGGTGTTCTGACGCGCAGTACGGTCCTGGCTTGCGTATGCAGCTACGATGCCGACACCGATTGGAGAAACGTAAGAAGAGGACAGACCCCAGCCATCGCCATTCGCACGACGGATGTCTTCACGATCGTTTTTACCCTGATACTGTACGGCGAAATCCCAGCCATCAACCAGGCCGAAGAAGTTGTTGTTACGGTAAGTTGCCACGCCGGTAGTACGGCTGGTCATGGTGTCGGAGAAGCCGAAGTCACCACCGAATTCTGGCAGCATATCAGTCCATGCCAGTGCATCATAAGCCACGCCGTAGTTACGACCGTAGTCGAAAGAACCTGCGTCGCCGAATTTCAGACCAGCAAAGCCCAGACGGGTTTTGTTGCCGTCTTGCGCGTCAGAACCTTCAGAGTTATTCGCCTGAACGTTATATTCCCACTGGCCGTAACCGGTCAGTTGGTCAGAGATCTGAGTTTCACCTTTGAAGCCGAAACGCACATAAGATTGGTCGCCGTCACTACCGTCATCTTTAGAGAAGTAATGCAGGCCAACGGCTTTACCGTACAGGTCCAGTTTGTTGCCGTCTTTATTATAGATTTCTGCCGCGTTTGCTGCACCAGCAGCTAACAGAGCTGGAATTACTACTGCAAGAATGTTGCGCTTCATCATTTATTATTACCCTCATTGGAGTTTATTCGGACACCTGCCACTGCCGTCAATAATTCTTTACAGAACCACGATGAGAGTTTGGTGTCTTCCTGTGTCTGCAGGCATCTTTCCATTCAAAGCACGGTTAATCCACCTCGAAAATGCTACTAATATCCTAATCTGGTTGCAAAAGGAAAATATGTGTAACTGGATGTAAAAAATGCGGAACTTTGTGAGACAACTCTAAATTTACAAAAATAAAAAAAGGTCAGCGAGGCTGACCTTTTTATATATATGAATTTCTTATATTTAATGCTGAAAATCAGAAGCTGGCGTTACGTGGCGTACGTGGGAACGGGATAACATCTCTTACATTTTGTACGCCGGTGACATAGGCGATTAATCGTTCGAAACCTAAACCAAAACCTGAGTGAGGCACGGTGCCATAGCGACGCAGATCGCGATACCACCAATAATCTTCTTTATTCAGGCCCATTTCTTCGAGGCGAGCATCCAGCACATCAAGGCGTTCTTCACGCTGTGAACCCCCAATAATTTCACCGATACCCGGAGCCAGAACGTCCATCGCGGCCACGGTTTTACCGTCTTCGTTCAGGCGCATATAGAAAGCTTTGATATCTTTCGGATAGTTTTTCACTACCACAGGCGCTTTAAAGTGCTGCTCGGCGAGATAACGCTCATGCTCAGAGGAGAGATCGATACCCCAGGAAACGTCGTTCTCAAACTTCTTGCCGGATGCCAGCAGGATATTTACCGCGTCGGTGTAATCTACCTGAGCGAAGTCGGTGGTGACAAAACGTTCAAGACGAGCTACCGCATCTTTATCAACACGTTCAGCAAAGAACGCCATATCGTCGGCGCGCTCTTCCAGTACCGCTTTAAACACATATTTCAGCATCGCTTCAGCCAGCGCCGCTGCATCGTCCAGGTCGGCAAAAGCAATTTCCGGCTCCAGCATCCAGAATTCAGCCAGGTGACGGCTGGTATTGGAGTTTTCTGCGCGGAAGGTTGGGCCAAAGGTGTAGATTTTAGACAGTGCGCTGGCGTAGGTCTCACCGTTCAGCTGGCCAGAAACCGTCAGGAAGGCTTCCTTACCAAAGAAGTCTTCATTGAAATCTACTTTACCCTGCGGGTCACGCGGCAGGTTTTCCAGGTCCAGCGTCGACACGCGGAACATCTCACCGGCACCTTCGGTATCGGAGGCGGTAATCAGCGGAGTGGAAACCCAGAAATAGCCGTTCTCGTGGAAAAAGCGATGCAGCGCCTGGGCCAGCGTATGACGAACGCGCGCGACGGCACCGATCAGGTTGGTGCGCGGACGCAGGTGAGCAACTTCACGCAGATACTCAATGCTGTGACGTTTTGCCGCCATTGGATAGGTGTCCGGATCGTCAACCCAACCAACCACTTCTACCGCACTGGCCTGAATTTCAAAGCTCTGGCCTTCACCCGGCGAGGCCACCACTTTGCCGGTGATAATCACCGAACAGCCGGTGGTCAGGCGTAATACTTCTTCCTGATAATTATTCAGAGAATTATTTACGACAGCCTGAACGGGATTAAAGCAGGAACCGTCATAAACGGCGACAAAGGAAATACCGGCTTTCGAATCTCTTCGGGTACGCACCCAACCACGTACGGTGACTTCGCTGTCAACCGCAGCCCGGCCGTGCAGTACATCCGCTACAGGCACTACGCTCATAAATTTCTCTCTTTATTAGTTTCTGATTTGAAAATTAATAACCCCCGGAACTGAGGGTCTTGCTATGTTACTTGCCGTCGGGCAGGACACAAGCAGAATTCGCGGCAGCAGACGAGATTTATTCTGAAAATCGGGGAGTTCGGGGACGAAGCGGCTCGTCCCCGTGAGGTATCAGCTGGCTTTTTTAACCAGCGGCAGGTCAAAAGCTTTGCGTAATGCGCGGACAAATGCCGGATCCTGACAGATGGTTTTACCCGGGCTGTCGGAGAGTTTAGCCACCGGCTTGCCGTTACACTCAACCAGTTTGATCACGATATTCAGCGGTTTTACCTGTGGAATATCGCAGGTAAGCCGCGTACCGATACCGAAATTAAGGTTAACGCGCTGATCAAAGTGGCGATAAAGGTTGACCGCTTTTTCCAGATCGAGATTATCGGAAAACACCAGCGTTTTACTCAGTGGGTCAATGCCCAGCCGCTGATAATGCGCGATGGCTTTTTCACCCCATTCAACCGGATCGCCCGAATCATGGCGCAGACCCTGATAGCGGCTGGCAAAGGCCGGGCCGAAATCACGCAGGAAAGCGTCCATCGTGATGCAGTCGGTTAACGCAATACCCAGCCGGTCATCATACTCGTCCAGCCACGCCTGAAGTGCCGCACGCTGGCTGTTGGCCAGCACCGGGCTGATTTGCTGATGTGCCTGGAACCACTCATGAGCCTGTGTGCCCACCGGTGTGATATCGAGTTTGCGGGCAATTTCATAATTGCTCGAACCCACCAGCCACGGGAACTGCTGCTTCAGGGTGCTGACAATCGCCAGTTGCACCTCGCCAGAGAAGCGGCGACGGCTGCCGAAGTCCATTAGCCTGAAGCGCGACAGATCAATATCCGCCGTCAGGCGGTTAAACGCTGCCAGCTTACTGTGCAGATGTTCCACTGCCATTTCCGTGGTCACCTGCGGTGAGCGGTGGCGATGCACCACTTCACTGATCAGTGCCAGCAGCGGAACCTCCCACATAATCACTTCGCGCCACGGGCCGGTGATGCGGATATCCAGTTTGCCATGATGATTGCGCACCTGTACTTGCGCCGGATCATAACGGAAGTCGCGCAGCCAGTTGAGATAGTCTGCGGTGAAAAACGGCAGTGACGCGAGGTAGTTGTACTCCTCGTCGTTCAGTGCCAGCGCGGACATCATCGCGATCTGTTGAGAAATTTCATCTGCATAAATACCCAGCAGGTCGTCACCACGGCAACGAAACTCTGCGGCAACGACAACGTCGTTATAGCGATGAAACACGGCTTGCTGCATATGAAGCTTGTAGGCATCAGTGTCAAGCAGCGTAGTCAATATCGGGGAAGCGTGTCGTGTCATGGTGCGTTTCAGCATCCTCTCGCGCGCGGAGCGTTTCCTTGGTGTAAGTAAAGTGTCTCAGTCAAGAGCCAGAAGTATAACCGGATTACTTATTTATTGAACCCGATCACAGCATAATTCAGACCGTCAGGTCGAGGGTAAAAAGTGCCATTGTTAATAGAATGTGTGATTTGCTGCTGCTAAGGGTGATTCCACGTGGCAACCTTTGCGCAACAGGAATAGACTTGAAGCGATTAACTTTTTTCTGAAGACGTGAGAAGAATTCTATGACGCAACAGCCTCAAGCTAAGAATCGCCATGATTATCGTGCGCCTGATTACACCATTACCGATATTGATCTGACTTTTAATCTTGATGCCAGCGTGACTCGCGTAACGGCGGTAAGCCGCATCAAACGCTTGGGTGCCAGCAATGCGGCTTTGCGCCTTGATGGCGAAGATTTGACGCTGATCTCGCTGGAAGTTGATGACCAGCCCTGGAGTCATTACCAATTACAGGAAGGTGCGCTGATCGTCGAACAGCTGCCGGAAAACTTTACGCTGAAGATTGTTAACGATATCCACCCGGACCAAAATACCGCGCTGGAAGGCCTGTATAAATCCGGTGAAGCATTATGTACCCAGTGTGAAGCGGAAGGATTCCGTCATATTACCTGGTATCTCGATCGCCCGGACGTGCTGGCGCGCTTTACCACCACGATTATCGCTGACCAGGCGCGTTATCCTTTCCTGCTCTCCAACGGTAACCGCCTTGATAGCGGCAAAATGGAAGACGGTCGCCACTGGATGAAGTGGGAAGATCCGTTCCCGAAACCGTGCTACCTGTTTGCGCTGGTGGCCGGCGATTTTGATGTGCTGCGCGACAGTTTTACCACGCGATCAAACCGCGATGTGGCGTTAGAAATCTATGTCGATCGCGGCAATCTCGATCGTGCTGACTGGGCGATGACCTCGCTGAAAAACAGCATGAAGTGGGATGAAGAGCGCTTCGGCCTTGAATACGATCTTGATATCTTTATGATCGTCGCCGTCGATTTCTTTAATATGGGCGCGATGGAGAATAAAGGCCTCAACGTCTTTAACTCCAAATATGTGCTGGCGAAAGCAGAAACCGCTACCGATAAAGACTACCTCGGTATTGAAGCGGTGATCGGCCATGAATACTTCCATAACTGGACCGGTAACCGTGTAACCTGTCGCGACTGGTTCCAGCTCAGCCTGAAAGAGGGGCTGACGGTTTTCCGCGATCAGGAATTCAGTTCGGATCTCGGCTCCCGTGCGGTAAACCGCATTGATAATGTGCGTGTAATGCGAGGCTCACAGTTTGCCGAAGACGCCAGCCCGATGGCGCATCCGATTCGTCCCGAGCAGGTTATCGAGATGAATAACTTTTATACCCTGACGGTATATGAGAAAGGTTCGGAAGTGATTCGTATGCTGCACACGCTACTGGGCGAAGAGAATTTCCAGAAAGGCATGCAGCTCTATTTTGAACGCCATGATGGCAGCGCAGCGACCTGTGATGATTTTGTGCAGGCAATGGAAGATGCGTCCAATGTCGATCTGTCGCAGTTCCGTCGCTGGTACAGCCAGTCCGGTACGCCGGTGGTGTCGGTGCGTGATGACTACAATCCGGAACTGGAGCAGTACACGCTCCATGTTACCCAGATGACGCCGCCAACTGCCGATCAAAAAGAGAAGTTGCCGCTGCATATTCCGTTGAACATCGAACTGTACGATGAACAAGGAAAAGTGATCCCGCTGCAGCATAACGGCCATCCGGTGCACAACGTGCTGAATGTCACCGAAGAGTTCCAGACTTTTATCTTTGATAACGTTCACTTCCAGCCGGTTCCGTCACTGCTGCGAGAATTCTCCGCGCCGGTAAAACTGGATTACAACTGGAGTGATGCGCAGCTGACTTTCCTGATGCGTCACGCCAGCAATGACTTCTCCCGTTGGGACGCTGCGCAAAGCCTGCTGGCAACTTACATCAAGCTGAATGTCGCGCGTCATCAGCAGGGCCAGCCACTGTCGCTGCCTCAGCATGTTGCGGATGCCTTCCGGGCAGTGCTGCTGGAAGAGAACAGCGATCCGGCACTGACGGCGCTGATTCTGACGCTGCCGGGTGAGAACGAAATCGCTGAACTGTTTGAAACCATCGATCCGGAAGCTATCTCTTCGGTACGTGATGCGCTGATGCGCACGCTGGCGACGGAGCTGGCTGACGAACTGCTGGCGGTTTATTACGCGAACCAGAGCAGTGAATATCGCGTGGAACATGCGGAAATTGGCAAACGCTCATTGAAAAACATCTGCCTGAGCTATCTGGCGCTGGGTGATGAAACGCTGGCCGAGAAGTTGGTTACCGCGCAGTATCAGCACGCCAACAATATGACTGATGCATTAGCGGCGATGTCGGCGGCAGTTGCCGCGCAGCTGCCATGCCGTGAAGCTCTGCTGGCGAGCTTTGACGAGCGCTGGCATCAGGATGGGCTGGTGATGGATAAGTGGTTTATCCTGCAGGCTACCAGCCCGGCGGCAGATGTGTTGTCGCGGGTGCGTGAACTGCTGCATCACCGTTCGTTTAGCCTGAGCAATCCTAACCGCACGCGCTCGCTGATTGGCGCTTTTGCTTCAGCCAATCCATCAGCATTTCATGCTATCGATGGCAGTGGTTATCAGTTCCTGGTGGAGATTCTGTCCGATCTCAACACGCGGAACCCACAGGTTGCTGCGCGTATGATTGAGCCGCTGATTCGTCTGAAACGTTACGATGCGACGCGTCAGGGATTAATGCGTCAGGCGCTGGAACAGCTGAAGGGGCTGGATAAACTCTCTGGCGATCTCTACGAGAAAATTACTAAAGCGTTAAACGCGTAATGGTTTTACGGGCGGCTTTGCGCCGCCCGTCTTAATTTTAACGCTGCGCGTAGCGTTTTTCTGTTGCCGGTTCTGCCGGCGCACGTTTCATCACTCGATCCAGCACTTCTGCCTCCAGCTCAGCCAGCTTCGCCGAGCCGCGACGGCGCGGACGCGGCAAATCAACGATTAAATCCAGCCCGACATTGCCTTCCTCAATTAACAGTACCCGATCGGCCATTGCCACCGCTTCGCTGACGTCATGCGTGACCAGTAACACGGTAAAATGATGCTGTTGCCAGAGTGATTCGATCAGATCCTGCATCTCAATGCGGGTTAACGCGTCCAGCGCACCCAGTGGCTCATCCAGCAGTAACAGGCCCGGACGATGAATCAGTGCTCTCGCCAGCGCCACACGCTGTTTTTGTCCGCCGGAAAGGGCCGCTGGCCATTCACTGGCACGATCGGCCAGCCCGACGGCATCCAGCGCTTCCAGCGCCGCCTTGCGCCACGACTTACCGCGTAATCCCAGCCCGACATTATCAATCACGCTTTTCCAGGGCAGCAGCCGCGCATCCTGAAACATCAGGCGGGTATCATCACGCGACTCGCTTAGCGGCGTACTGCCTGCCAGTAACTCGCCGGAGCTGGTGGTTTCCAGCCCGGCCAGCAAGCGCAACAGGGTACTTTTGCCGCAGCCGCTGCGGCCGACCACCGCGACAAACTGTCCGGAGGGAATATGCAGGTTGATGTCATTCAGGATGGTACGGCCGCCGTACTGTTTGCTGACACCATTGATCACCAGCGGCGTGCCGGCATTGAGACGCGCCGGCGAAGAAGTTAGCTCGCTCATGCGTTTTCCTCTTTCAGTTGATAGGCCGGATGCCAGCGCAGCCAGACGCGTTCAAGTAACAGCGCACTGACGTCTGCCAGTTTGCCGAGCAGGGCATAAAGAATAATCGCCACCACCACGATATCGGTTTGCAGAAACTCGCGGGCGTTCATCGCCAGATAGCCAATACCGGAGTTGGCTGAAATGGTTTCCGCGACAATCAGCGTCAGCCACATCAGGCCGAGCCCAAAGCGTACGCCAACCATAATCGATGGCAGCGCTCCCGGCAGGATCACCTGCACAAACAGGCTCCAGCCGGATAAACCATAGCTGCGTGCCATCTCCACCAGCCCGCGATCGACATTGCGAATACCGTGATAAGTATTCAGGTAGATCGGGAATAGCGTGCCGAGCGCCACCAGAAAGATTTTCGCTGACTCATCAATACCAAACCACAGGATGACCAGCGGGATCAGCGCCAGGTGCGGGACGTTACGCAGCATCTGTACTGAAGTATCCAGCAGGCGTTCACCCCAGCGAGACATACCGGTAATCAGCCCCAGCAACAGGCCAATCGAGCCACCGATGCTGAAACCCACTATCGCACGCCAGCTACTGATTGCCAGATGCTGCCACAGCTCACCGCTGGCAGACAGCCGCCAGAAAGTGATAACAATATTTTCTGGTGACGGCAGAATCCGCGTCGACAGCAGCCCGGTTTGTGAAGCAATCTGCCACACCACAACCAGCAGTATCGGCAGTGCCCAGGGAGCCAGCTGATTGGCCAGTCGATTCCGTAGTTTGCTCATCGTGACCTCTTAACTCTGTGACACTTTCTGCGGAGCAAAATCGTTCGCCACCGCTTCACCATGCGCCGCAATTTTGCGCGGTTGCGGAATTTCCGGCACATTCAGGTCGAGGTGCGGGAACAGCAGTTCGCCAACGCGGTAGGCTTCTTCCAGATGCGGGTAACCGGAAAGAATAAACGTCTCGATACCGAGATCGGCATATTCCTGCATCCGCGCCGCAACGGTTGCACCATCGCCAACCAGCGCGGTTCCGGCACCGCCACGGACCAGACCGACGCCTGCCCACAGATTGGGGCTGATCTCCAGCTTGTCGCGGCGACCACCGTGCAGTGCCGCCATACGCTGTTGGCCGACAGAGTCGGTACGGGCCAGCGCCTGCTGCGCTTTGGCGATGGTGGCATCATCAAGGTGTGAAATCAGTCGGTCCGCCGCCTGCCATGCTTCTTCATTGGTTTCACGCACGATAACGTGCAGGCGAATGCCAAAACGAACCGTACGGCCCTGTGCAGCCGCTTTGGCGCGCACCGTTTCAATTTTCTCTTTGACCTGTGCCGGTGGTTCACCCCAGGTGAGATAAACATCCACCTGCTCGGCGGCCAGATCCTGAGCCACCGCCGATGAGCCGCCAAACCACAACGGTGGACGCGGCTGCTGTACCGGTTTAAACATCAGGCGCGCACCGCGTACGTGCACGTGTTTACCTTCATAATCAACCGTTTCGCCTTCCAGCACTCGTCGCCAGACGCGGGTAAATTCAGCAGACTCTTCATACCGTTCACGATGGTCGAGAAACACACCATCACCGGCCAGTTCTTCCGGATCGCCGCCGGTCACCAGGTTAAACAAGGTGCGACCATTGGAAAGGCGATCGAGGGTTGCGGCCTGACGAGCGGCCTGAGTAGGGGAAATGACTCCCGGACGCAGCGCCACGAGGAAACGCAGGCGCTGAGTAACCGGAATCAGTGAGGCTGCCACCAGCCAGGCATCCTCGCAGGAGCGGCCGGTAGGGATCAGTACGCCGCCAAAGCCAAGGCGGTCCGCCGCCTGCGCGACCTGTTGCAGATAGCCATGATCGACCGGACGAGCGCCTTCTCCGGTACCAAGATAATGGCCGTCACCGTGAGTAGGCAGAAACCAGAAAACGGAAAGACTCATGATGTGCTCCTTATTGATGTGCGGGTGCGTCGTGCCAGATGCGATCGGTAATATCGACTTTCACCGGCATTAAACGATTCTGATAAAACAGGTCTGCGGTGTGTTGCTGCGCTTTGGCCGTTTGCTCACTTACCGGCGTAATCACGGTAGGCGGGCGGTGGCTGAGGTAGGTAGCAACAACCGGTTTGGGTAAGCCAATGGCTTTAGCCAGCAGATCGATACTTTGTTCTTTATCGGTGCGGGTCAGAGCATCGGCCTGGCTGAAGGTATCCAGTACCTGACGAATAAAGCCGCCATTGGCTTCAGCAAAGCTACGGCCAGCCAGATAGAACGAGCCGGTCAGGTTCATGTCGGTGCCATCCTTTAATACCCGGACATCGCCCTGCAATAACGCGGCAGAGTAGTAAGGGTCCCAAATTGCCCAGGCATCGACATCACCCTGTTGAAACGCAGCGCGCGCATCCGCTGGCGTCAGATAAGTGGCTTTGATATCGCTAAAGTTCAGGCCCGCCTGTTGCAATGAACGCAGCAGCAAATTGTGCGAGCTGGAGCCTTTCTGGAAGGCAACTTTGTGCCCTTTAAGATCGGCGACGCTTTTCAGCGGGCTGTCTTTCGGCACCAGAATCACTTCGGCCAGCGGTTTTGCTGGTTCGGAACCGACGTAAAGCAGATCGGCTCCGGCTGCCTGCGCAAACAGTGGTGGAATATCGCCGGTGCCGCCGAGATCGATGCTGCCCACGTTCAGCGCTTCCAGCAGTTGTGGCCCGGCCGGAAATTCAACCCATTTGATGGTGGTGTGAGGAAACTGCTTCTCCAGCAGCTGATGCGATTTTGCCAGCACCATACTCACCGAGCCTTTCTGATAACCAATACGAAACTGCTGCGGGGCCGATGCATCGGCACTGGCGCTGCTGGTAAAGACCAGCAGGGCGCTCAGGGCGCAGCCGGATAACCAATGGCGTAATCGTTTCATTATTTGTTGTCCTTATACCGCAGCGGCGAGGGGGTAATGACGACGCGACAGCGCATGGAAGAAGGTCTCCAGCGCATCATCAATGCGGGAAGCCAGTACCGCACTTAACTCCGGCTGACGGTCGTAGTGGGTGATTTGCGTATCATCGGCAAACACGCCGTGCAGAACTTCCTGCGCTTTTAGCGCGTTAAGCACCGGCTTCAGGGCGTAATCTACCGCCAGCATATGCGCAATGGTGCCGCCGGTTGCCAGCGGCAAAACCACTTTATGTTCGAGGGCGCGTTCAGGTAGCAGATCGAGCAGGGTTTTCAGTGCGCCGGAGAAAGAGGCTTTATACACCGGCGTGGCAACGATTAAGCCATCGGCGCCTTCAAGGTCTTCCTTTAATGCCAGCAGCGCCGGGGAGTCAAAACGCGCATAAAGTAGATCTTCTGGCTGGAAGTTATGCAGATTCCATGGAATCACTTCAACGCCGCGTTTTTCCAGTGCTGCCTGGCAAAGGGTTAACAGCGCCGTGGAGCGTGAAGGATAGCGAGGGCTTCCCGCCAGACTAATAACGCGCATAAACACTCCTTATAACTAAAAGTTATTGATTAAACTTATTTCAGAACAGATGAAGCTATCCTGACAGAGCAGGGAGGGGCGTTTAAATGATTTATCCGGCAAATCTAAGCCAGTTTTCAGATAAGGAGAGCAATCCACGGTAAGAACAGAGAAAACGTTTGCCTTTATTCGGCGAGATTTGTTTTAGATCCTGTTTTTTCTTTTGTTTATCCCGGATAATACCGCCCCGTTTGGCCACCGGGAATCCAGGAGAGTGTATGTACTATCCCATCGTTCGTAAGGCGCTGTTTCAGCTCGATCCAGAGCGGGCGCATGAACTGACTTTTCAGCAGCTGCGCCGACTATCCGGCACCCCCTTTTCCGCCCTAATCCGACAGAAACTACCGAACAAACCGGTGAAGTGTATGGGGCTGACATTTAAGAACCCGCTGGGGCTGGCCGCAGGGCTGGATAAAAACGGCGAATGTATCGATGCTTTTGCCGCGATGGGCTTTGGGTTTGTCGAAATTGGCACCGTCACCCCGCGCCCACAGGCCGGTAACGACAAGCCGCGCATGTTTCGTATTGTCGAAGCTGAAGGGATTATTAACCGCATGGGTTTTAATAACCTCGGGGTGGATCATCTGGTCGAGAACGTTAAAAAAGCTCATTTCGACGGTATTCTCGGCATTAATATCGGCAAGAATAAAGACACGCCGGTAGAGCAGGGCAAAGACGATTATTTAATCTGCATGGAGAAGGTCTATCCCTACGCCGGTTATATTGCCATCAATATATCCTCACCGAACACGCCAGGTTTACGCACCCTGCAATATGGTGAAGCGCTGGACGAATTGCTGGCTGCGATCAAAATTAAGCAGCAGGAACTGGAAAAAATTCACCACAAATATGTTCCTGTGGCGGTGAAGATCGCGCCGGATCTCTCTGAAGAAGAGTTGATCCAAATAGCGGAGAGTTTGCTGCGTCATAATATTGATGGCGTGATCGCCACCAATACCACCCTCGACCGTTCGCTAGTGGCCGGATTAAAACATTGCGACGAAGCGGGTGGACTCAGCGGGCGCCCGGTACAGTTACGCAGCACCGAAGTGATTCGCCGCCTGGCACAGGAGCTGCAGGGGCGCATCCCAATTATCGGCGTGGGCGGCATTGATTCTCTGGTTGCGGCGCGGGAAAAAATCGCTGCCGGAGCCACACTGGTGCAAATATATTCTGGTTTTATCTATAAAGGACCGCCACTGATTAAGGAAATAGTGTCACAACTGTGATGCGGCTCTGATACTGTTCTACGCTAAATTAGCCAGGGGCTTTATTTCTGCCGCTGGCTCGTTTATATTTTATCCCGATTCATCAATATTTAGTCTATATTCATTTTTGCCGCTACGTTTCATCTTCGGCTTATGCAGAGGTTTTGAATACAAAACTCCAGGCAAGAGTAACAATTTATTTCTTTAAAGGGCGTACCATGAGAATTAAACCTGACGACAACTGGCGCTGGTTTTTTGACGCAGAGCATGATCGCATGATGCTCGATCTGGCAGATGGTATGCTGTTCCGTTCCCGTTTCCCGCGCAAAATGTTAACCCCGGATGCTTTCAGCGTCTCTGGCTTTTGCGTCGACGATGCCGCACTGTTCTTCAACTTTGACGAAAAATGCCGACAGGCCGGGCTGAAAGCCGAACAACGCGCTGAGCTGGTGCTGAATGCACTGGTGGCAACCCGCTTTCTCAAGCCGTTAATGCCGAAAAGCTGGCATTTTGAAAGTTATCATCACGTTGAATGGCGTCCGGGTGAGGGCGACATGGTCAAGGTGCAGCTGTGCGAGAATGGCGAGCAGGCACGTCTGCTGGTGGTAGAAACCGGTGAGAGTGCGGCGCTCTGTTTGTTAGCCCAGAGCCAGTTGACATTGGCCGGGCGCAGTATGGTGCTGGGCGATGCGATTAAAATTATGCACGACCGCCTGGTTCCGCACGTGAAGAAAGAGTCGGTGAGTTACGATCAGGCGGTTTAACGCCGGGTCTGTTCGGCGTTCCAGTATTAAGCCAGCTCAATATCGCCCGCAGGAATACAGCTACACGCCAGAATAGTGCCGTCATCACGAATCGCACTCTGTTTCATGGCTTTCACTTCTCCGGAAACCAGCGTCATTTTGCAACTGCCACATATTCCGGCGCGACAGGAGTAAGGAATACGATGGCCCTGCATCTCTAACTGTTCCAGCAGCACTTGCTGATTGTTACCGCTGAACTGCCCGCCCTGATAAGCAATGGTCACCGCCGTTTCTGCCTGTTGTTCGACCGCCAGCGTTTCTACCACCTGACCAGCGCCATAAATACGCGGTGTTTTGGTTTGCAGAATCTCCAGCCGATCGCCAACGCGGATCACGCCGCTGTTGCGGGCAATAAGATTAAGGCCAAAATCGACATCGCCGCTGTCATCGCCCGCGCTGCGGAATTTTTGCAAGCTGGCCAGCGGTTCACCGCTGGGATGTTTGCGTCCGCGATCCGGGCTGATGGTGGTAAATACGCAGCGGCTGCAAGGTTTGGGGACATCAAAGGTAATATCACCAATGCGCACCACTGACCAGCCGTCTTCGGCCCAGGCGCTGGCCCCGCTGACCACCAGGTTAGGGCGGAACTGCTCCAGTTTAACGCTGGCCGGGCAGCGCTGTTGCAGATCGAACAGTGAGGCATCATTGACTAACAGATAGGGAAAGCCGTCGGCAAATCCAAGTGGAGTCTGCGGATGTTTTTTCACCCGGCGAGTCATTTCCGGCCCGACCCAGCGCAGCTGTACCGGACGCGGAAAAAAACCGCTCAGCCAGTGATTGATGGTTTCCGGCGCGATCAGTGCGGTAAAATGGTTGCCCCAAACCTGGGTGGCGGCCGATTCAGCGGCAAAGTCGGCAAAACGAATGCTGGCGCTGCTGCCATCCGGCGCTTGCAGATACAGGCCATCAATCGTCAGCGCCGGGGTGAACAGCACGATTTCCGGAAACTGGCGCGCGGTAATAAAGGTGCCATCCGGCTCGGTAATCATAAAAATGCGGTCAAATGCCAGACCGCTCTCCAGCGCCTGGGCGTGCGACAGCTGCAAGCCGCGCATCGACTTGACCGGGTGAATAAACAGGCGCGACAAGGTAATCATGGGGCTCTCCATGCTTGAGCGGGTAGTCTGAAGCGAAAATCGGCTAAAAGCGGATAAATCGTCGGACGAAAAGAAGCTAACTTTATGACATGCGTCTGTGATTAGCTATAATGCGCAACAATTTTCTCAGGACAGTAAGTGACGATATGAATTCTCTGTTTGCCAGTACGGCGCGTGGGCTCGAAGAGCTATTGAAAAGTGAACTGGAAGCGCTGGGTGCGCAAGACTGCCAGGTCGTCCAGGGCGGCGTACATTTTCAGGGAGACGATCGTTTACTCTATCAAAGCCTGATGTGGAGTCGACTGGCGTCGCGTATTCTGCTGCCATTAACCGAGTGCGGTGTTTACAGCGATCTGGACCTGTATATTGGCGCGCAGGTGATCGACTGGACCGCAATGTTCGACAGCGACAGGACTTTTGCCGTCCACTTCAGCGGCACCAATGAAGTGATCCGCAACAGCCAGTTCGGTGCGCTGAAAGTGAAAGATGCCATCGTTGACAGCTTCACGCGTAAAAATTTGCCGCGTCCGAATGTCGATCGCGAACAGCCCGATATTCGCGTAAACGTCTGGTTGAATAAAGACACTGCCAGCATTGCCCTCGATTTGAGTGGCGATGGCCTGCATCAGCGCGGCTACCGTCAGCAGGCCGGTCAGGCACCGTTAAAAGAGAACCTGGCGGCCTCAATCGTGCTGCGCTCCGGCTGGCAGCCGGGTACGCCGCTGCTCGATCCAATGTGTGGTTCAGGTACGCTGTTGATTGAAGCGGCGATGATCGCCAGCGATCGTGCACCAGGTCTGCATCGTACCCACTGGGGATTCCTCGGCTGGAACAAGCATAATGAAGAATTGTGGCGTGAAGTCACCAGTGAAGCTCAGGTGCGCGCGCGTCGCGGCCTGCAGGAAACCACTTCCCGCTTCTATGGTTACGATAATGATTCACGCGTAATGGAGCGCGCGCGCGCGAATGCCCGTCGTGCCGGTCTGGCCGATGTGATCAGCTTTAACGTGCAGGATGTGTTGCAACTGACCAATCCATTGCCGGAAGGGCCAACCGGCACCGTGCTGAGTAACCCGCCATACGGCGAGCGTCTCGAGAGCGAGCCGGCGTTGATTGCACTGCACTCCCAGCTGGGTCGCATTATGAAAAGCCACTTTGGTGGCTGGAATCTGTCGCTGTTCAGCGCATCACCGGAGCTGTTAAGCTGCCTGCAACTGCGTGCCGATCGCCAGTTCAAAGCGAAAAACGGCCCGCTGGACTGCGTACAGAAAAACTATCAGCTGGCGGTCAACAGCTCGCCAAACGCGGTAGGGCAGATCGCGGAAGATTATGCCAACCGCCTGCGTAAAAATCTGAAGAAACTGGAAAAGTGGGCGAAGCAGGAAGGCATCGAATGCTACCGTATTTACGACGCCGATCTGCCAGACTACAACGTGGCGGTCGACCGCTACGGTGACTGGGTCGTGGTGCAGGAGTATGCGCCGCCGAAAACTATCGATCCAAATAAAGCTCGTCAGCGCCTGTTCGACGTCATTTCTGCCACCCTGAGCGTGCTTAATCTGCCAGCTAACAAGCTGGTGATGAAAACGCGTGAAAAGCAGAAGGGTAAAAGCCAGTATCAGAAACTGGGTGAGAAGGGCGATTTCTTTGAAGTTTCGGAATTTAATGCAAAATTATGGGTCAACCTGACCGACTATCTCGATACCGGCCTGTTCCTTGACCACCGCGTGGCGCGTAAAATGCTTGGCCAGATGAGCAAAGGTAAGGATTTCCTTAACCTGTTTGCTTACACCGGCAGCGCCAGCGTACATGCCGGGCTGGGCGGTGCGCGCAGCACCACTACCGTGGATATGTCACGGACTTATCTGGAGTGGGCAGAGCGCAACCTGCGCCTGAATGGCCTGACCGGCCGTCAGCATCGTCTGATGCAGGCAGATTGCCTCAGCTGGCTGCGCGAAAGTCAGGAGCAGTTCGATCTGATCTTTATCGATCCACCGACTTTCTCCAACTCAAAACGTATGGAAGAGAGTTTTGATGTTCAGCGCGATCATCTGGCGCTGATGACCGACCTGAAGCGTCTGTTACGTAAGGGCGGCACCATCATGTTCTCCAACAATAAACGCGGATTCAAAATGGACCAACAGGGACTGGCGTCACTGGGTCTGAATGCGCAGGAAATTACGGCCAAAACCCAGTCGCAGGATTTTGCCCGCAACCGTCAAATTCATAACTGCTGGCTGATTACTCATGCTGGTAAGGAATAAGTTTTTATGTCACTGATCAGTATTCATGGTGCTTACCTGTCATTCAGCGATGCGCCGCTGTTGGATAACACTGAGCTTCATATCGAAGAGAATGAACGCGTCTGTCTGGTAGGCCGTAATGGCGCCGGTAAATCGACGCTGATGAAAATTATCAACGGCGAACAGCCTCTGGACGATGGCCGTATCATTTACGAACAGGATCTGATTGTTGCCCGCCTGCAGCAGGATCCACCGCGTAACGTCGAGGGTTCGGTGTATGACTTTGTCGCTGAAGGTGTCGCCGAGCAGGCTGAGCATCTGAAGGCCTATCACGCAATTTCCCATGTGGTGATGGAAGATCCGAGCGATAAAAACCTTAACGAGATGGCGCGTCTGCAAACGATTCTCGATCACCAGAATCTGTGGCAGCTCGAGAGCCGCATTAATGATGTGCTTGAGCAGATTGGCCTGCAGGCCGATGTGCCACTCTCTTCACTGTCCGGAGGCTGGCTGCGTAAAGCGGCGCTGGGTCGTGCGCTGGTCAGTAATCCGCGCGTGCTGATGCTCGATGAGCCAACGAACCACCTCGATATTGAAACTATCGACTGGCTGGAAGGATTCCTGAAAACCTTCCAGGGCAGCATCGTATTTATTTCCCACGACCGTTCCTTTATTCGCAATATGGCAACCCGCATTGTCGATCTCGATCGCGGCAAGCTGGTTTCCTGGCCGGGTGATTACGACCAGTATCTGCTGGGTAAAGAAGAAGCGCTGCGCGTGGAAGAGATGCAGAATGCCGAATTCGACCGTAAACTGGCGCAGGAAGAGGTCTGGATTCGTCAGGGCATTAAGGCGCGTCGTACCCGTAATGAAGGCCGCGTGCGCGCATTAAAAGCCTTACGTCGCGAGCGTTCTGAGCGCCGCGAAGTAATGGGCAAAGCCAATATGTCGGTGGGCGAAGCCAGCCGTTCAGGCAAAATCGTCTTTGAGCTGGAAAATGTCGATTACGGCATCTCGGGTAAACAGCTGGTTAAAGATTTCTCGGTACAGGTGCAGCGCGGCGACAAGATTGCACTGGTTGGCCCGAACGGCTGTGGTAAAACCACCTTACTGAAGCTGATGCTCGATCAGCTGAAAGCCGACAGCGGCCGTGTGCATATTGGCACCAAACTGGAAGTGGCTTATTTCGATCAGCACCGTGCTGAACTCGATCCGGACCGCACCGTGATGGATAACCTTGCCGAAGGTAAGCAAGAAGTGCTGGTAAATGGTAAGCCGCGCCACGTACTGGGTTATTTGCAGGACTTCCTGTTCCACCCGAAACGCGCAATGACTCCGGTACGTGCGCTGTCCGGTGGTGAGCGTAACCGTCTGCTGCTGGCGCGCCTGTTCCTGAAACCCAGCAACCTGATGATTCTCGATGAACCGACCAACGACCTCGATGTGGAAACGCTGGAGCTGCTGGAAGAGCTGATTGATGGCTATCAGGGTACCGTGCTGCTGGTCAGCCACGATCGTCAGTTTGTCGACAATACCGTTACCGACTGCTGGATCTTTGAAGGCAATGGTGAGATTGGCAGCTTTGTTGGTGGCTACCACGATGCGCAGTTGCAGCGTGCGGCTTACAAACAAACTCGCGCCGCCAGCAAACCGGCCGCCAACACGCCAAAGCAGGAAAGTGCTAAAAGCGAAACTGTTAAACGGCCGGTAACCAAACTAAGCTATAACCTGCAACGTGAACTGGAACAGCTGCCGCAAAAGCTGGAGCAGCTGGAGAACAAGATTGTCGATCTGCAGGCGCAGATGGCCGATGCCAATTTCTTCAACCAGCCGCACGATAAAACCCAACCGGTGCTGGATGCGCTGGCGCAAACCGAGCAGGAGCTTGAAGTGGCTTTCGAGCGCTGGGAATACCTTGAATCCCTGAAAAACGGTGCCTGATATAACGGGAGTGTAAGGTATGTGTTCGTCGGACCACGCGCATCACTGGATGCTCTGTCCCCAATGTGACCTGATGACACAGCTGCCGGAGATTAAACCCGGCAGCAAAGCGAGTTGTCCACGCTGTCACACCACATTAATTGCCAACTGGGTTGAGCCGCGCAAGCGGCCAACCGGCTACGCGATTGCTGCACTGTTTATGCTGTTGCTCGCCAACCTTTTTCCTTTTGTTAATATGCAGGTCGCCGGTCTGAGCAGCCAGATCACCCTGATGCAGATTCCGCAGGTGATGGTTTCTGAGAATTACAGCAGTCTCGCGACACTGTTTATGCTGTTTGTGCAGGGCGTTCCGGCTTTTTGCATGGTGGCGATTTTGCTGCTGGTGAATAAGGTGCGCATGGCCGAACCGCTGCGGCGCTGGATGGCTCGTATACTGTTTCAGCTGAAAAGCTGGAGTATGGCGGAGATCTTCCTCGCCGGCGTGCTGGTCAGTTTCGTCAAACTGATGGCCTATGGCGATATCGGTATCGGCAGCAGCTTTGTTCCCTGGTGTCTGTTTTGTGTGTTACAGCTGCGCGCGTTTCAGTGTGTCGATCGCCGCTGGCTATGGCAGCAAGTCGATCCGATGCCAGCACTGCCGCATAAACCGATTGCCGGTATTAGCGGCCTGCGCCAGGGCGTGCGCTCCTGTCGTTGCTGTACCGCGATTCTTCCCGTCGATCAGCTGGTCTGTCCGCGTTGCGGAACCACCGGGCATGCCAGACGCAGGCACAGCCTGCAATGGACCATCGCGCTGCTGATCACTTCAATTGTGCTGTATGTTCCGGCCAACCTGATGCCGATCATGGTCACTGAAGCGCTCGGCAACAAAATGGATTCAACCATTATGGCCGGGGTTATTCTGTTGTGGAGCGACGGTTCTTATCCGGTCGCGCTGGTGATTTTTATCGCCAGCATAATGGTGCCGTCGTTGAAGATGATTGCCATTGGCTGGCTCTGCTGGGATGCGCATGGGCGTGGCCGTGGTCGTCACGACAGCGAAAAGATGCATCTTATCTATGAAGTGGTGGAGTTTGTCGGACGTTGGTCGATGATTGACGTTTTTGTTATTGCCGTGCTCTCTGCGCTGGTGCGTATGGGGCGATTAATGAGTATTTATCCTGCTACAGGTGCGCTGTTGTTTGCGGTGGTGGTGATTCTCACCATGTTCGCGGCAATCACTTTTGATCCGCGCCTGACCTGGGATCGAGTACGAGAAAAAAGTTTGAAGGAGCCGAGCGTTGACGGAAAATAATCACGGCGTTGCCAAAGTCGAGCAGATCAAACGCTGGTCGCCGGTCTGGATCATCCCGATCGTAACCATTCTGATCGGTGCGTGGATACTGTTTTATCATTTCAGCCATCAGGGGCCTGAAGTCACCCTGATCACCACCAATGCCGAAGGGATTGAAGGCGGTAAGACCACAATTAAAAGTCGTAGCGTTAACGTCGGTATCGTTGAAAGCGCGGTGCTGAGCGACGATTTGCATCATGTGGAAATCAAAGCGCGCATGAACTCCGGTATGGAGAAGCTACTGAAAAGTGATACCGCGTTTTGGGTAGTAAAACCGCAAATTGGTAAGGAAGGCGTGACCGGGCTCGGAACGCTACTTTCCGGTGCCTATATTGAACTGCAGCCGGGCAGTACTGACGGAGCTAAGCCGGAAAGCTACGAGCTGTTGGATTCGCCACCGCTGGCACCGCCTGATGCGAAAGGGGTGCGTATTACCCTTTACAGCAATAAAGCCGGGCAACTGAATGCCGGCGATCCGGTATTGTTCCGTGGCTATCGCGTTGGCTCAGTCGAGACCAGCCAGTTCGATACCGACAAGCGCTCAATGCGTTATCAGCTGTTTGTTACCGCGCCTTACGATCGTCTGATCACCACCAACGTGCGCTTCTGGAAAGACAGCGGCATCGCCGTGGATATGTCGGCTTCCGGCATGCGCGTGGAAATGGGCTCACTGACGACCCTGTTTAGCGGTGGCGTCAGCTTCGACGTGCCAGAGGGGCGCGACCTCGGCGAGCCAGCGGAAAATAATGCTGAGTATCAGCTGTTTGACGATCAGCGCAGCATCCAGAATTCGCTGTACACCGAGCATAAAGACTTCGTTATGTTCTTTGACGATTCGATTCGTGGTCTGCAGCCGGGCGCACCGGTCGAGTTCCGCGGCATCCGTCTGGGAACCGTAGCGCAGGTACCTTTCCTTGTTCCGGGTACTAATCAGCAGCTGAATAACGATTATCGTATTCCGGTGCTGGTGCGTATTGAGCCGCAACGCTTCGTTAAAATGATGGGCAGCAACTTCGATCTGGAACGTCGCTTGCAGGAAGGCAGAAAGCAGGGGCTGCGCGCCTCACTGAAATCGGCCAATTTACTGACCGGGTCTCTGTATGTTGATCTCGACTTCTATAACTCAGTGAAACCTTACACCGGGCCAAATGAGATTGGCGGTTACGAGATTATTCCAACCACCAGTAGCGGTCTGAGCCAGATTCAGCAGAAACTGATGACGGCGCTGGATAAGGTTAATGCGTTGCCACTGAATCCGATGGTGAACGAGGCAACCAATACTCTGGCAGAAAGCCAGCGTACGCTGCGTGAGTTGCAGAAGACGCTGGATAATATCAACCAGATCACCTCCAGCCAGTCGATGAAAGAGCTGCCGCAGGATATGCAACAAACCCTGCGTGAACTGAATCGCAGTATGAAAGGCTTCCAGCCAGGTTCGCCAGCTTACAGCAAAATGGTTGGCGATATGCAGCGTCTCGACCAGGTACTACGTGAACTGCAGCCAGTATTGAGAACGCTGAATAATAAGAGTAACGCGCTGGTCTTCGAAGCAAAACCAGGCCAGGACCCACAGCCAAAGAGGGCTAAACAATGATGAAATGGATCCCTGTGGCAATGGCGCTGGCACTGAGCGCCTGTAGCAGTACAACGGAAACCACTTACTATCAACTACCGGCTGCGGCCGGCAGTGCCAGCACCATCAACAGCAACGCGCCTGACAAGCCGATTCTGTGGATTGAGCACGTATCAGTGCCTGATTACCTTGCCGGCAGCGGCGTGGTCTATCAGACCAGCGATGTGCAATATGTCATTGCCGCCAACAATCTGTGGGCCAGCCCGTTGGACCAGCAGCTGCAACAGACGCTGGTAAGTAACCTTAGCGCTGTGCTGCCAGGCTGGATTGTCTCGGCGACGCCGCTGGGTGATAAGCACGATACGCTTAACGTCAATGTGACTGGTTTCCATGGCCGCTATGACGGTAAAGTGATTATTAGCGGTCAATGGATTCTGCAACACGACAGCCAGCTGATTAAGCGACCGTTCCTGATGGCATTACCGCAGGATGAGGATGGATACGATGCGTTGGTCAGAACGCTGGCGAAGGGTTGGCAGCAGGAAGCTCAGCGAATGGCTAATGAGCTTTCGCGCTTAAATTAGACAAATTTTTACTAAACCGCTAAGTCCTTGATTGTCTGAGAGCGTGTTGCTCTCAGCTTCAGGGACTTTTTATTTGATATTTCAGAAAGATAATCCACTTTTATCGGGTCTGCTGCCGCCAGCAGGCTGCATATCATATCCAACGTTTATGACATTGGCGTGAATTTTGCGCATTGATCTTTCCAATATTAGGCTGTAGAACTTAATTGTGGCTGCACATTCTGTGACCACTGTTTTCTTTACACCACATTCCAGCAGACCTAAATGAGGGAACCGAGGCATGATGAAGAGACAGAAACGTGATCGTCTGGAACGGGCGCATTCACGGGGTTATCAAGCGGGAATTACCGGACGCTCTAAAGAGATGTGTCCCTATCAGGTGATTGATGCAAGGTCTCACTGGTTGGGAGGTTGGCGACAAGCCATGGAGGACAGGGCAGTTAACGCATAACTGACTGTTAATTTAGGGAAGATAACCTCCGCTCAGCGCGGAGGTTTTCACATCAGTGCTTAGAAAGCCGTGGTGTCTTTAAACAAGCCCACTTTCAGGTCAGTCGCGTTATAAATAACATGACCGTCGACCAGCACTTCGCCATCCGCCACACCCATCACCAGTTTACGGTTAATGACGCGCTTAAAGTGAATGCGATAGGTCACTTTCTTCGCGGTTGGCAGAACCTGGCCGGTGAATTTAACTTCGCCCACGCCCAGTGCGCGGCCTTTGCCTTCCGCACCCAGCCAGCCGAGATAAAATCCAACCAGCTGCCACATGGCATCCAGACCGAGGCAGCCGGGCATTACCGGGTCACCAATAAAGTGACAGTCGAAGAACCACAGCTCCGGATTGATATCCAGCTCGGCTTCAACGTAACCTTTACCGTAGTTACCGCCGTCTTCGGTCATTTTAACCACGCGGTCCATCATCAACATATTACCTGATGGCAACGGTGGGCCTCCCGCGCCAAACAGTTCGCCGCGTCCAGAAGCAATCAGGTCTTCTTTCGTATAGGATTCGCGTTTATCTACCATGTTCTTAATAAGCCTTATTTTAGTGAATCACGAAGGTTAGCTAACAGGTGTAAGCTGAACAAGTCCGATCAGCTGTGGTTAAACCAGTTAAGCCAACGCAGCGGCCAGGGACGCTGGCGAGCATCCTGCTGGTTAATTTGTGCAATACGCTCCTGAATTGAGCGTAGCAGACAAGGGGCATTTTCTTTATCCCATTCTACGCCGGTCAGCAGAGATAATGCTTCATCAGCACTGTTGACCGCCCATATATGGAACTGGCCATCACGTACCGCATCAACCACATCCTGCTGCAAACTCAGATGACGTATGTTACTGACGGGAATAATCACGCCCTGTTTACCGTTAAGATTACGCTGACGACAGACCTCAAAGAAGCCTTCGATCTTTTCATTCAGCCCGCCTACCGGCTGCACATTGCCGAACTGATCAACGGAACCGGTGACGGCAATCTGCTGATTTATTGGCTGGACAGCCAGAGCACTGACCAAAGCACACAGTTCAGCCAGCGATGCGCTGTCGCCATCGACTTCCGAGTAAGACTGCTCAAACACCAGTGATGCTGAGAACGGCAGTGGCTGATCGAGCTGCATTTCGGCAATCAGATAGGCTTGCATTATCATCATGCCTTTCGCATGAATATTACCGCCTAATTCAGCTTTACGCTCAACATCAGTGAATTCGCCGTCGCCTGGATGTACGACACAGCTGATACGGGAAGGTTCACCAAAGGGACGCGGATGGCCGGGAAACTCGATGACTGACAGTCCGTTAATCTGACCGATGGCTTCGCCTTCGGTTTCAATCAGAATCTGATCCAGTAAGATTTCATCACGCACGCGCTCAGAGAGATAATTTTCGCGCCATTCACGGGCGCTGAGGGCGGCGATCAGGCTTTCACCGGTCAGCAGCGGTTGCTCGCTGTATAATGCCGCTTCACGCAGCTGGCGGCCAAGCCATGCCGGACAAAGCGGTACGTTTTCCTGGTCGCCAGTGTAACGTGCCGCTTCGCGCAGTAAAACCGGCCAGAAATCAGCATTGATAGCGGGAAGCGCTAACTGTCTGGCCAGCTGGCTGGTCCACTGGCACCACAGGCTGAGATCGCCTTCATCAGCAATCTGCAAGTTTTCTTCAAACTCACTGTAGATGCACAGCGACGCCAGTTCTGGCTCCATTTCCTGAAAGTCAGCCAGCGCGTCGCGCTCGCCACTCAGTACCAGCCTGAACTGCATTGGCATGGAAGGAATGGAGACCGGCAGTGGACGAGTGTCATCAGGTGATAACCAGTCAAAGCGCTGACGCGTAATAATTTGCTTCAGCCGTAGCCACATTAGCGGTTGAGCCAGCAGGCTGCGCAGCGACAGCACCAGCGTGCCGCCGTTAACGCGGTGTAGCAGTCCTGGCTCTAACGTAATGCTGTTATGATGAATGCGTACGCAACCGAAGAGCTGTTCTGGCTCAATCCAGTCGGCATAGCTGATTTCGCCACAGGTGGCAAAGCGGTCGTCCGCAATGCGGGCGGCCTGCCAGCTGATCTTTTGTTCATTGACCTGATACACGCCACCGAAAACCTGCTGCTCGTCATCCGTCAGGCTTTGCAATGCCGAGGTCAGTAACGGTAAGTAGTCTGGATTTTCCGCACATTTCACCAGCATCAACGGGAAGGCTGCCGAAGACTGCTGCAGTAAACCTAACGCATTGATTAGACGAGGCTGTACCGCAGACAGGCTGTCAGTATCGTCATCAAATGCCTGGGAAAAAAGAGGCTGGTAGCTGTCTGTATCGGGCTGTAGGGCGCGCCATTCTAGTCGGTTACTGGTCAAAGTTATCGATTTTATCTGAATTGAGGAAAAGCGCGATTATACAAGATTTCAGCCGGTTAAGCACAGAAGAGATGCATTTTGCCCCTGCGAGAAACCTCACCCTGTTCAATCGTATGGTTTTCTCTGCCGCAATGCGGAAAAAAGCTGTTATTCTTAACTTGTTACGTGGTCACGATGAGATCCCGATGAAATATCAGCAACTCGAAAACCTTGAAAGCGGATGGAAATGGACTTACCTGGTAAAGAAACACCGGGAGGGGGAGTTGATCACGCGTTATATCGAAATTAGCGCGGCGCAAGAAGCGGTGGACGCGTTACTGGCGATGGAAAACCGGCCGGTGGAAGTACTGAAGTGGATTGAGTTACATATCAATCCGGCGCTGGATAATCGTATGAAGCAGACGATCCGTGCGCGACGCAAACGCCACTTTAATGCCGAGCATCAACATACCCGTAAAAAGTCGATCGATCTGGAATATCTGGTCTGGCAGCGGTTGGCGGGACTGGCACAGCGGCGTCACTGCACGCTGTCAGAAACCATTGTTCAGCTGATCGAAGATGCCGAGCGTAAAGAGAAATACGCCGATCAGATGACCTCATTGAAGCAGGGACTGAAAGATATGCTGGGTAAACCGGAAGAGTAAGCCTCATTTTTTTCAGCTTCGACAGAAAATAAAAAACCCCGCCTTGGCGGGGTTTTTAATCACGAAGATAACTTAAGCCTGTGGCTGAGTTACAACGTCTTTGATGCCTTTAACTTCGATTTCTACACGACGGTCTGGCGCCAGGCAGTCGATCAGGGCATTACGGCCTTTCACGCTGTCACAGGTGTTGCCAGTAACTGGGTTAGATTTACCCTCGCCACGTGCAGAGATTTTGTCAGCCGGGATACCTTTAGAGACCAGGTAATCAACCACGGACTGAGCACGTTTCTCAGACAGCTTCTGGTTGTACTGCTCAGAACCGATGCGGTCGGTGTAACCCAGAACCAGTACGGAACCGTCTTTAGGATCCATAGAGCTCAGCTGGGTGTACAGCTGATCCAGAGCCTGCTGACCTTCTGGCTTCAGAGTAGATTTGTTGAAGGTGAACAGAACGTCAGACTTCAGGGTGAAACGCTTGGTTTCTACAACCGGAGCTGGTGCTGGAGCTGGTGCTGGTGCTGGTGCAGCAACATCGTCCTGACCGAAACGGTAAGAAACACCCACGCTCAGCATGGAGTTGTCTGGACGCGCGCCAACGGTGCTTGCGTCACCGATGTTGTTAACCCACTGGTAGTCCAGACGGGTAGCCCAGTTTTTGGTCAGCGCATACTCAACACCAACAGCTGCCAGCGGGGAAACGCCGGTGTCGTGATCGCTGATGCGAACGCCGTTGTTGTTCTGAGTAGAATCAGCACGCCAAACCATACCACCCAGACGGGTGTAGATGTCCAGATCGTCAGCAATTGGGTAGCTTAACTTAGCTGCCAGCTGAACGCCCTGAGCCTTGAAAGCGCCGTTTACTTTGTCGCCTTTGTTAGGCATGCGGCCCAGCCAGTCATAGCCCAGCTCGAAGCCCAGATATGGATTAGCCTGATAACCCACGAATGCACCAGCGCCAAGCTGGTTTTCATGAGATGGACCATCGTTATCTACATAACCGTTACCGTAGTAACCTTTGTCGTGGTACTGAGACCAGCCCAGTTTAGCACCGGTGTACCAGGTGTCATCTTTCGGAGCGGCCTGCGCTACGGTAGCGAAGCCAGCCAGTGCCACTGCAATTGCGATAGCTGTCTTTTTCATTTTTGCGCCTCGTTATCATCCAAATAGGCAATGAGCTTTAAATTAAGCCCTTGGTTTAATCCTTCGCCGGGTTATCAAGCTCGATTATTACTCTACCGAAAAACGGAGGTTATTGAGCACCCTGGCGAGATAAAGTCTACAACGTACCAGCAAACTTACAAGTAGGATGTGATGGCGCGCAGTAAAAAAACAGTGTTTCATACATAAAATTTAACATTTTAAGGGCTATTTTATGCATTAAATCTGGGAACTTTTTGCGGCTAAACCTTTGCGCAGCCGCGCCAGAGCAGAATCAGTGTGTTATGAAGAAGTAATTGTAAAAAAATCCTGGGATAAATCTTATTTTTACTTAATGATACAAAGTAGAGTGAATTTTTAGCCCACTTTCTGGTCTGGCGGAGGACGAAACGCAAAACTGAGGTCGCATAATCAGACCCAAAGCCTGGCCAATTGCTGCTGCTTCATCCAGCCGACGACGATCGTCGCTGTCGATATCTTCCGGTAACCACCCCAACACAACGCTGTAATTTCCCGTCTGCAACGCTTTAATCATCGCGTCTACGGTGCTGATTTGTCCGGCCTGTGGAATCTGCATCACTTTATCCAGTGGTAAACCCGACTGCAGCAACCAGCGACGGCTTAATTTTTGTGGCGGCGTCAGCCACAACTGCCAGCGAGATTGCGTTCCCAGCTGCTGAAGCAGCGGTAATAACAGCATTTGCGTCATGCCTGGTTGATCTTCACTGTAAGTCAGTTCACTGATACATCCACCTGAAACCGACGGCACAGAGGGCGTGTGACGGGAAGGATGAATCACAGCATTAGCAGATTGAGTTTTCAGCAGATGAGTACGCATATTTTGTTCGCTCGCAGTGTTACTGTATGGATATACAGTAACTAGCTTGTGGATAAAGATCAACCTCAATTTCTGAAAACATCTCGCAGATTAAAATGAAAACGAGATGCAAATGGATTTAATGATTGAACCTGTTACGCGAATTGAATATTTTCTAATTTCATGTAAAAGAACGTTTTTTTGCATTCTCACCCGCATGCTAAAGGAGATTTGCATGAATAACTCTAAACAAAGGATTGAGCAGTCCAAACGTTATCTTTCCTCACTGGGCAAAATTGATACGCGTACGCAATTCGGCGGATACAGCCTCGCGGTAGAGAAAATTGTCTTCGCCGTGGTGGCGGAAGGGGAGCTGTATCTGCGCGCTTGTGAGCAGATACAGCCCTATATCGGAGCAGGCCGTATGCCGCCGCTGGTGTTTCAGAAGCGTGGAATGCCAGTGGCACTGAACTATTTTCGCGTCGATGATGCGATGTGGGAACAACCCGAAACGCTGTTGGCACTTTCACGATGGTCTCTGAGGCGGGCACAGCAACAATGTCTCGATAAGATGGCTAATCCACGGGTAAAAGATCTGCCGAATATGGGGCTACGGCTGGAGATGATGCTGCGTGAAGTGGGCATTTGCTCGGTGCAAAGCCTGCGGGCAGAGGGATCGAAGCAGTGCTGGTTAAAACTGAAAGCGGCGCATAAAAATATCGGTTTAAGTATTTTGTTCGCGCTGGAGGGGGCAATATCAGGACGGCATCAGGCAGCGCTGTCTGATGCCGTCACGCAAGAGCTTCGTGACTGGTTCGATTGCCTGAGTCTTTGTTCTCAGGCTGAAAAGTAAGGCTAGAGCGAGTGAGAGATCTGCTTTTTCAATGCAGCGATCTCCGGTAAAAGAGCCACCAGTAAACCCAGTTGTTGTAGAACCAGTGGCTCTTTGGTTTCAGGCGCAGGCTTAATTTCTGCCATTCTTTTGCTCAGATTCTCCAGCATCTCTCTGGCCTGCTGCTCGTCAACCGTATCGACCTGCATTACGCCTTCTGCATAGCAGACGGCATCATCCAGCAGCTGCAGCATAGCGGAACGGGTAATTTTTTCCCGATGCGCGCCCAGTGCAGAAATATAGCTGAGAAACGAGTGATTGAGATAGAGCAGGCGAAATGCCGCCTCCAGCAGTGCCGGATTGCGGTTCGACTCCGTTGACATATTGGAGACCACGGAGGCCAGTTCAGCATCACTGTTATGTGCGTCACGGCGTGCAATACGGTAATCAAGGCGATTATCTTTGCCCTGATGATACTGCACTAAAATCGCGTCGAGATAGCGGCAGTTGGCATTCAGAGTGCGATCGGTTACCGCGGGTAAACGACGAAATTTCCAGTCAGGCCACATATAGCTCACCGCCAGCCAGGCAATACCACAACCGAGTAAGGTATCGACAATGCGGGGTACCGCCACTTCAAAGCCTTCACCGAGCAGGTTAAAGCACAGCAGCACCAGCAGGGTGATAAACAGTGTGGCATGGGCATAACGGATATTACGAAAGGCAAAAAACAGCACGCCGGTCAGCACTATCAGCATCAGCTGTCCGTCTGTTGAAGGAACCAGCCACAGCATTGGCAGGCCGACGGCAATCCCGGCCAGCGTACCAAATATACGTAATGCCAGGCGTCGTCGGGTGGCGTTGTAGTTAGGCTGGCAGACAAACAGACTGGTTAACAGTATCCAGTAACCATGCTGCAGCCCGGTTATCTGGATAAAGGCATAGCCAACACAAAGCACCAGCGACATTCTGACCGCATGCCGAAACAACGCCGATTCAGGCGTCAGATGGCGGCTGATACGCAGGCGAATATCGCTCCAGCCGGTTAGTCCTTCACTCGACAGATTATTATCATGCGTGGCGTGAGCCAGCTCCAGTGCCTGCTCTGACTCAATCGTCGCCAGCTGTGCATCGATGGCCTTTAAGTTATGCAGCAGATAGTGCATCGCTTTAGTGGTGCCGGATTCCGGTTGAGCGGCGCGCAGCCGATCCAGCGCGGCTTGCAGATGAACAAAAGCGGATTCGAAACGGCTATTATGCTGATAGGATTCACGCATCAGAATAGAATGCGCCAGTTGCTGGCATGCCTTTGCCTGCATGTTCAGCAGCCGCTGAAAACGAAACAGGATCTCGCTGTAGCGATACTCTTTACGTAACTGATGATATTGCACGTGTGAAGAGCTGGCGCGCTCGTGAATATCCTGCGCAACAAAATAGTAATGCAGCGTGCGGCGGGTGCTGCGCTGGCCTCGATCGCCACGCAAACGCGTCTGAATCGAACTTTTGGTCTGATTAAGCACCGCCACCAGCTGACTGTTGGCCATCGCCACTTCAATCAGCGGCGCATCGTCGTTCTCTTCAATATCAGGATCAAACAGGTTTGCCTTGGCTTCAAGATAATGTGCCAGCTGGCTGAAGCTGCGCGCCAGGTTTTCCTGCAGCGGCCGGATGGGAAACAGCAGATGTCCGGTCAGCGTTAGCAGATTGTACCAGACCGCCCCAACCAACAGCAGCATCGGCTGCTGATACCACTGAGGGAACAGGCCAATTCCCAGCATGGTATAGATAGCGATCAGCAGCGCACCGAAGGCGATGGTCGCATAGCGTTGACCCAGCGCCCCCAGCAGGATAAAGCCGCAGGCCGACAGCGCCAGCCCGATAATAAACAGCCAGGGGTGAGGAAACAGCAGTTCGACCGATACCGAGGCAATGCAGAAGCAGACCAGCGTTATCAACAGATTTCGTAAGCGCCCGCTCAAACGGTCGTCGAGATCGGCCAAAGCCGCAGCCACCACGCCAAGCGTCAGTGGAATCGTCCAGATGATTTGATCTAACCACCATGGCACCGCGGCTGCACCGGTCAGCGCCAGCAAAATACGAAGGTTATACAGCCATGCACTGCTCAGGGCGTAGCGGCGCAGGCGTGGCTTAAGGGCTGGAATCACACGCTACCTGCTTAGTTAAAACGACGACGGGCATTGGCTTCCCGCGCTGCCTGCGCCACTTCAACCGGCACGACACGGCGACCCACCGGCCACAAAGCGATAGCCGCAATTTTGAAGTTTGCGATGCCCACCGGAATGCCGATAAGGGTAATACACTGGATAATCCCCACCGAGATATGGCACAGGCACAGCCACCAGCCGAAAAAGATAAACCACAGGATATTTAACAGCGTGCCGCCTGAATTCATCAGCGCGTTTTTTTTATCGGGATTCAGCGTATCCACATGTACCGCTTCATTGCCATAAGGCAACAGCGACAGTTTAGTGATTTCCCAGCAGGAGCGGGTTAGCGGCAGGGTGAAAATAAAAATGATGCTCACCACTGTCGCGGTCAGCCAGGACAACGTGGTAAAAAAACCACCTAAAACAAAGTTGAGTATATTGAGTACGGTACGCATAAATAGTCAGCCCTTAAACAGTGCGCGGGTTCACAATCAGATAATTGGCTGATTGTAACGTGTTTTAACGGTGGAGCGGTAAACTCCTGCCAGTTAAACTGCGTAACAGACACGAAAACCGCGACATGGTCAATCTGAATGGAACTTAAATCTACGTCGCTGGGTAAACACCTGGCGCAACATCCTTACAATCGGGTGCGGCTGCTGGCAGCAGGCGTCGAAGTCAGCGGTGAAAAGCATGAATATCTGATCCCTTTTAATCAGTTGCTTGCGATACAGTGCAAGCGCGGTCTGGTGTGGGGAGAGCTGGAATTTAGCCTGCCGGAAAATCAGGTGGTGCGCCTGCACGGCACTGAATGGCAGGAAACGCAGCGCTTTTATCACTATCTGAATAAAGCCTGGCAGAGCTGGAGCGCTGAAATGAGCGAGGTCAGCGCGCAGGTGTTGCAGGAAGTGGTTGATTCGCTGCAACGTTTTGAACAGCAGGATAAGTGGCTTAAACGCAATGAGCTTGGCGAACGGCGTCAGAGCATTGAGAAAGCTTTTGCTGCGCTGCCATTGCCGGTTGAACGGCTGAACGAATTTATTAACTGCCGCGAGCTTTATCAGTATTGTCTGCAGTGGTTGCAGCATGGCGAACAACAGCTGGCAAAACGCAACGCTGACTGGACCCGCCGCATGCTGAAACAGTATGCCGGTTTCTTTGACAGCGTTGAGAGCTCGCCGCTGAATGATTCCCAGGCGCGCGCGGTGGTTAACGGTGAGGATGCTCTGCTGGTGCTGGCCGGTGCCGGCAGTGGCAAAACCTCGGTGCTGGTAGCGCGTGCCGGATGGTTGCTAATGCGTAAGCAGGCGACACCGCAGCAAATCCTGCTGCTGGCCTTTGGTCGTCAGGCCGCGGATGAGATGAACCAACGTATTCAGTCGCGGCTGGAGGTTGACGATATTCAGGCGCGCACTTTCCACGCGCTGGCGCTGCATATTATCCAGCAGGGCAGCAATAAATCACCGGCAATCAGTAAACTGGAGTCGGACAGCAATTACCGACGCAAATTACTGATTGATACCTGGCGTCAGCAGTGCAGCGAGAAAAAAGCCTATGCAAATGGCTGGCGGCAATGGCTCTGTGATGAGCTGGAGTGGGATATTGAAAAAGAGGCGTTCTGGAAAAATGAACGGCTCGCACAGCGGCTGGCCAGTCGACTGGAGCGCTGGCTGGGATTAATGCGGATGCACGGCGGCGCGCAGGCAGCAATGATAGCGTCGGCACCAGAAGAGGTGCGTGAGCTGTTCGGCAAGCGCGTTAAGTTAATGGCACCGCTGCTAAAAGCGTGGAAGAGTGCGCTGAAAGAAGAGGGCGCGGTGGACTTCTCCGGCCTGATTCATCAGGCGGTGAATATTCTGGAGAAAGGGCGTTTTATCAGCCCGTGGAAGCACATTCTGGTTGATGAATTCCAGGATATCTCTCCGCAGCGAGCCGCGCTGCTGGTGGCGTTGCGCAAGCAGAATAAGCAAACCTCGCTGTTTGCCGTCGGCGACGACTGGCAGGCCATTTATCGATTTAGCGGCGCGGAAATGACGCTGACCACCGCCTTCCATCACCATTTTGGTGAGGGCGATCGCTGCGTGCTGGACACGACCTACCGCTTTAACGACCGAATTGGTGAAATTGCCAATCGGTTTGTGCAGGAAAATCCGCATCAGCTGCAAAAGCCTTTAAACAGTCTCAGCAAGGGGAATAAAAAATCGATCTCTTTGTTGCCGGACGATCAGCTGGAAGCGTTACTGAATAAGATCAGCGGTTACGCTAAACCAGAGGAGCGGGTGCTGCTGTTGGCGCGTTATCACCATTTGCGACCTGAGATGCTGGAAAAGGCGAAAACCCGCTGGCCGAAGCTAAAACTGGACTTTATGACCATTCATGCCAGTAAGGGACAACAGGCTGATTTTGTTATTATTCTTGGGCTACAGCAGGGTAAAGATGGTTTTCCGGCGGCGGCGCGTGAATCGGTGATGGAGCAGGGGTTATTACCACAGCCGGAGGATTTTCCGGACGCAGAAGAGCGGCGGCTGGCCTATGTGGCGATTACCCGGGCAAAGCAGCAGGTATGGATGCTATACGACCGTCAGCAACCCTCTGATTTTGTCGAGCAGTTTAAGCGGCTGGGCGTTCCACTCTTACGCAAGCCCTGAACGGCCAGCGAATACTGGCCGCTGAGAATTACTGTAAGCGCTGTTGCAGATAGCGTTGATAATCCGGGATCAGGATCTCCACCGGCTGTGAAAACAGCGGTGAATGGATAATAAAATCAGCGGTCGAGCGGTTGGTCGCAACCGGAATGTTCCAGACGGTGGCAAGGCGCAGTAGCGCCTTCACATCGGGATCGTGTGGTACGGCATTCAGCGGGTCCCAGAAGAAAATCAGCAAATCAATTTTCCCTTCCGAAATTAATGCGCCAACCTGCTGATCGCCGCCCATCGGGCCACTCAGCATGGCGTTAACATCCAGGCCAGTCTCGCGCTGAATAAGATTGCCGGTGGTACCAGTGGCGTAAAGCGTGTGGTTACCTAATACCGCTTTATGGGTGCTGACCCACTGCAGTAGCGACGATTTACAATGGTCGTGTGCAACTAAAGCGATATGTTTAAATTCGGGAAGAGTACGACTGGTTTGCTCCATTAATACATCCTGGTTTGGCGTCGAGTGATGAAAATGAGGGCGTAGAGTTTTCTTGTCAGCGTCAGGAAGTTTAACGCTGCTGCAGGTAAAACATCAACTTGCCCGTAATGCATTCATCCACAGAACCAGACGTTGTCGGGTGGCAGAGTCAACCTGATGAAACCACAGATTAAGCAGGCGCTGCGTCGCGGTGTCGTTAACCGCCAGATCGGCAGGCATAAACTGTGTAATGCTGGTGGTTGCTTGCGGCTGGGCAAAACGCGGAACCGAAGCCACCTGGCCATTGCGATTATAGGTAATCATCGCCTGTTCAAGATCGCTGTTACCGGTGGTAAGCAGGCGATCGCGCCGGCTGGCAATCTCATGGCCCTGTTCATCGACCAGTTGGAAGTCAGCGTTTTTATCGAAACGCCGCCTGTCGTGCAGCGTTTGCAGTGCAGGCAGCCGAATAGTCACGGATTTTGCCTGCGCGTTAAAGCTGACGATCAGCGGAACTGAAACGTACTCTCTGGCGCTATGATGACGATCTTTATCCAGCGTTTTTTGCACGCGGAACAGGAACTGGTGTTCGCCACGTTCCAGTTCTAACCCTTCAGCACCTTTAAGCAGTGAACCGGAGATTTTACGTCCATCCAATACCAGCAGGTCAATTTCGGGTGCCAGCTTCAGCGTGGTTGCATTGCAGGATGCAACAACCAGCAGGGCTATTAAACCTGACAGCACCAGACGCAGTTTCATCTTTACTCCAGAGCACAAGAGGGCCGCAAAAAACGCGATGAATGTATCAAATTCTTACATTATGGCAGCATATTAACATTTAAACATATTTATTCGTGCTATTAATCCTAAAACCGCATCCTGCCATGTGGATCTCTTCTTCCGACCACAAATAACCTAAAATGTTTGCATTCATCGCATAAGGAGTAGGGTATGAACGATCAAACTATTGCTGAAATACTGACCACCACGAAAAGCATTGCGCTGGTGGGCGCCAGCGACAATCCGGCTCGTCCGAGCTATGAAGTGATGGCCTACTTGTTATCTCAGGGCTATCAGGTGATTCCTGTCAGCCCGAAACTGGCGGGCCAGACGTTACTTGGCCAGCAGGTGTACGGTTCTCTGGGGGATATTCCTCATCCGATCGATATGGTCGATGTGTTCCGTAATGCAGAAGCAGCGTGGGGCGTTGCGCAGGAAGCGATTGCCATTGGTGCCAAAACTCTGTGGTTACAAATTGGCGTCATTAACGAGCAGGCGGCGGTGCTGGCGGGTGAAGCGGGGCTGCGGGTGGTGATGGATCGTTGCCCGAGAATTGAAATACCACGATTGGGCCTGGAGAGGGCATAATAAAAACCCCGCGTGAGCGGGGCTATATTAATGGCGCAGATGAGGAGTCTTCAGCCTTAAGCGGAGAGACGCCGCCAGTTCATCCAGCGAGGGATGTTCCGGATGTTCGCCTTGCATTTCCCAACATAAATGCGACTCTGCAAGATAGGTATGTACCGTTTCGCCGTCATCATCTTCCATCACCACATGATACCAGGGTGCTGCACGCAGCTGTTCATTTTCAGCTGCTGCTTCGACATCCGGTTCATCTAATGAGTATTCTGCATCGACATCCACTATCACACCCAGAAAGCCCAGCATCGTATGCCGGACCTGCTGACCGATACCAAATTTACTGGCAATCATCGTGACCTCCTCAGAAACATGCCCTGACTCTGATATGGGGTCAGGGACGTTGTTTTCAAGTCACAGCACGCGGCAGGCAAATCCTTTCAGGTACATTCCTTCCGGATAGCTGGCAATCACGGGATGGTCAGCCGCCTGACGGAACTGCTCAATAAATTGTACATCACGATGTGCATCAAGCGCGGCATCAGCGATAATTTTCTGAAATAAATCAGTCGCCATCAACCCGGAACAGGAGAAGGTCAGCAGCATGCCATTCGGATTTAACAGCTGCATTGCCAGCATATTAATATCTTTATAACCGCGGCAGGCACCCGCCAGCTGATTTTTATTTTCGACGAATTTTGGTGGATCCATAACGATCAGATCGAATTTCTCACCGCTGTCGCGATAGCTGCGCAGCAGCTTGAAGACGTCATCACGCAGGAATTGTGCTTTGGAAACGTCAAGGCCATTCAGTTCGACATTCTGTTTCGCCACATCAAGCGCCGCCTGAGAAGTATCCACGCTGATCACTTCGGTGCAGCCGCCCATCAAGGCGGAAACCGCGAAGCCGCCGGTGTAAGAGAAGCAGTTAAGCACCCGGCGATCTTTGGCATAGCGACGCGTTGCCAGTCGGCTGTCGCGTTGATCAAGATAATAGCCGGTTTTATGGCCAGTCTGAATATCAACCAGCAGCTTCATTCCGTGCTCGGTAATCGGCAGCAGTGGCGGTGGCAGATCGCCGCAGACCACGCCTTGCGTCAGCTCCAGCCCCTCTTTTTTACGCACTGAAACGTCGGAGCGATCGTAGATGGCACACTCCGGATAACACTGCGTCAGGGCTGAAATCAGCGCCGCACGCTGATACTCGGCGCCTGCCGATAACAACTGCAGCACGAGAAAGTTACCGAAACGGTCAATGGTGACACCCGGCATACCGTCAGATTCACCGGCAATCAGGCGGTAGCTGTCGAGATCATCACGCTCTGCCAGCCAGTCACGCAGCGACTGAGCCGCCTGCAAACGACGAACAAAGAAGTCGATATCAATCGACTCATCCTGCTGCCAGCTCCAGACGCGCGCGCGAATCTGTGACTGCGGTGAGTAGGCTGCACGTGCCAGCCATTTGCCCTGGCTGTCACAGACATCAATGGTTTCACCACTGCTGGCTTTGCCTTCCATACGCGCCACGGCGCCGGAAAACACCCATGGATGACGACGTAACAGGGACTTTTCGCGGCCCTTGGCGAGAATCAAACGAACGCTCATATTTTGCTATGCTTATTTACGGAAAAATTTGCGCCATTGTCGGGTGCTGACCGGCAAATTGCAATTATCCTGATTCACAGGGGGAGATAATGGCAGAAGTATGCAGCAAAATTTGGGTGCATGGCAGGGTTCAGGGCGTGGGATTTCGTTACAACACGCAAAGTGAGGCGAAAAAGCTCGGCCTGAATGGCTATGCGCGTAATCTCGATGATGGCAGCGTAGAAGTACTGGCCTGCGGTGAGGCGCAGCAGGTGGAGGCGCTGCTGGCATGGCTGAGAGCCGGCGGGCCTCGAAGTGCGCGGGTGGATAAAGTGCTGGTGGAACCGCATCAGCCTTCAGTGCTGCCAAACGGTTTTACCACCGGCTAACTCAGAGACATTTCACCGGTTTAGGCAGGCCAGCGATTTTGGTTGCCTGCTTTGCCGGTCCATCCGGAAACAGACGGAACAGATAACGGCTGTTGCCTTTCTCTTCCCCGAACTTTTGCGCGACGGCTTTTACCAGCATCCGCACGGCTGGAGAGGTATTAAACTCGAGATAAAACTCGCGGACGAACCGCACCACTTCCCAGTGGGCTTCACTCATCTCAATCGACTCTTCTGTAGCAATATGCAGCGCCAGCGCTTCATTCCAGTCGCTAATCTTTTTCAGATATCCCTGCGCGTCGCGTTCAATCTCTTTGCCTTCAAATAACACGTTTCTGCCTCGTTCTTCGGTTACGGCGCGCAGTTTAGCAAACTTTCCTTCAGCAAAAAATAAAGCCCCGCAAGCGGGGCTTTAAATGTTCATCTGTGAAGCTTAGTTACTGCGGGCGAAGCCGAGAATGCTCAACAGGCTGATAAAGATATTATACAGCGAGACATACAGGGTGACGGTTGCGCGAATGTAATTGGTTTCGCCACCGTGGATGATATTGCTGGTTTCATACAGGATGGCACCTGCAGAGAACAGAATAAACATCGCGCTAATCGCCAGATGCAGCGCCGGAATCTGCAGGAACAGGTTAGCGACTACTGCAACCAGCAGCACCACAAAGCCTGCCATCATCATGCCGCCAAGGAATGACATATCCTTGCGCGTGGTCAGCACGTAAGCTGAGCAGCAGAAGAATACCAATGCCGTACCGCCGAGTGCCAGCGCGATAACGTCGCCCATTCCGGCACTGAGGAAACTGTTAAGAATCGGGCCGAGGCAGTAACCAAGGAAACCGGTAAAAGCAAAGGCGGCCAGTATACCCGCCGGGCTGTTTGCCAGTTTGTGGGTCAAAAACATCAGGCCGTAGAAGCCGACCAGCATCAGGATTAAACCTGGCGAAGGCAGGGCAAACACGGTGCTGGCCGTAGCGGTAATGGCTGAGAAGGTCAGCGTCAGGCCCAGCAGGAAATAGGTATTGCGCAGCACTTTATTGGTGCTGATAAGCGAGCTTTCGCGTGTGGAACTAACGATGCGATCCATAAAGCGCCTCTCCTGAGATCATTATATAGCGACGACAATAAGCAAGCAGGATAAATAAAGGAAGGCGTTTTACCCTTCTTTACGCGTTAAACTGCTGATAATCCGCGCGTGATGGCGATAAATACAACAAAAAAACCAGAGTTGATGATTTTTCAGGCGAACGAATCAAAACGCGCTTTACAAGCATCAGGCAGATGTTTATAGTGCGCCTCATTGCGGAGGGGTGGCCGAGTGGCTGAAGGCACCGGTCTTGAAAACCGGCGACGGGAAACCGTTCGAGAGTTCGAATCTCTCCTCCTCCGCCATCAAATTTAACGGGTCAGCGAAAGCTGGCCCGTTTTGCTTTGTGCCTCAGAATACCTCTACGATTGCTTCTGCCAGCTGCACTGCTGTCTCTCACTATTACAGCGTGAGCCCTTCTGTTTTATTCTTTGTTATTTCATCTTGGCGTGTGTGGCTCACTGCAGATTTGCGCCAACCAATTTCCTGCATGGCGGCGCGATAAAACGCCGGGTCTGCGAACAAACTGCGGGTCAAAAAGGCTTTTTTTTCAGCATAACGACTTAAAAGACAAGCAATTAGCACATATTTTAGGCGGTCAGTAGCGTTAGTGCTAATTGCCTGTTGCTCTCGAACAATCAACCCATTACACTGCTACGCATCCTGAAGAGCTAAGCAGTATTTAACAGCGTTTCAGGTGGCTTTAGAAATAGAGTCTGCGGAGGGGTGGCCGAGTGGCTGAAGGCACCGGTCTTGAAAACCGGCGACGGGAAACCGTTCGAGAGTTCGAATCTCTCCTCCTCCGCCATCTTTATTTCCACTCGGTTTTATCTTCGAACATTCCTGTTCAACTTCCTCCTCAATATTTTACTTTTCACTCCAGCTGTACCGATGTTCTTTTCCGTTCTCTCAGTTATCAATCCTTTGAACAACGTTCTGTTATCAGACCGGTAATCATGCGTTCACCTTCGGCATTAAACATAAGACACTGGCTGGCATGACTCACGGACTGCAACGTTTCAGCGTCTGCTCATCTCTTCTGAAAACATTCTGTTGCTTTTCAGTCTGCTGGTGGCACTAAACCGCAGGTGACAGAGTCTGCTATATTGCTAACACTGTACGCGACTTAAACGTCCGGGGCTTTTCGTCACAGGGCAGGTTATGATGTGTCGATATTTTGCTGTCTGAGTATTGGCAGCGTGTTGGATAGCCAGGATGTTTACCATCTGAATCAATGGAATAAGCACAATGATCAAAAAATACACTCTCTGCGCGTTATCTGTTCTGGCCGCACTTCCGTTAGGATTTTCTGCTCAGGCAGCGGAAGGTGATCTGCAGTTACAACAAGTATTAATGATGAGTCGCCATAACCTGCGCGCCCCGCTGGCGGATAATGGCAGCGTGTTAGAGCAATCGACCAAAAAATCCTGGCCGCAGTGGGATGTGCCTGGCGGTCAGCTCACCACTAAAGGTGGCGTGCTTGAAGTTTATATGGGTCACTATACCCGTGAATGGCTGGCACAGCAGGGGCTGGTAAAAACCGGCGAGTGTCCTTCTTCTGACGATGTATTTGCTTACGCCAACAGTTTACAGCGCACCGTGGCTACCGCGCAGTTCTTTATCAATGGCGCATTCCCGGGTTGTGATATTGCCATCACTCACCAGGATGAGATGGGCAGCATGGATCCGATCTTTAATCCGGTGATCACTGACGGCAGCGAAGAGTTTAATAAGCAAGCGCTGACCGCGATGAACGCGGCGGCTGAAAAACTGAGCCTGAAGCCGGCGTTTCAGCGGCTGGAAAAAATTATCGATTACAAAAATGCTCCGGCTTGTGACGATAAAAAACAGTGCTCGCTGAGCAGTGAAAATCAAAATAAATTCAAAGCCAACAGCGGTGAAGAGCCTGGCGTTTCGGGTCCGCTGAAAGTGGGCAATTCGCTGGTTGATGCGTTTACACTGCAATATTACGAAGGCTTGCCAATGGAGCAGGTGGCCTGGGGCCAGATTAAAACCGCAGAACAGTGGAAAGAGCTGTCAGCGATTAAAAATGGCTATCAGGATGCGCTGTTTACCTCCCCGGAAGTGGCGCGTAATGTCGCTGCGCCGCTGGTGGATTATATCCGTAGCCAGCTAATCGATCAGGATAAAGCCACTGCGCCAAAAGTTACGCTGATGGTGGGCCATGATTCCAATATCGCTTCGCTGCTGACCGCACTGGACTTCAAACCTTACGAATTACCGGGCCAGAATGAGCGCACGCCAATCGGTGGCCAGATTGTCTTTGAGCGCTGGCACGACAGCAAGAACGATAAAGATCTGGTAAAAGTTGAGTACGTTTATCAGAGTTCCGAGCAGTTACGCGACGCTGAACCCCTCACGCTGAAAAATCCGCCGAAGCGCGTCACACTTCAGATGCAGGGTTGTGAAACCGATGCTAACGGTTTCTGCTCATGGGATCAGTTTACTCAGGTGCTGAATACCGCAGTGCAGGGCACGGCATTGCAACAGGCAGCGCCAGCGGCAAAACCGGCTGAACAGCCAGCGGCTGATACTGCTCAAGCGGATGCGGATAAAGCAGCAGCTGAAAAGGCAGCAGCAGAAAAAGCTGCAGCAGAAAAAGCAGCAGCTGAGAAGGTAGCAGCAGCTGAGAAGGCGGCGGCAGAGAAAGCAAAAGCAGAGAAAGCAGCAGCTGAAAAGGCGGCGACAGAGAAAGCCGCTGCCGACAAAGCAGCTGCAGAGAAGATAGCGGCAGAGAAAGCGGCAAAGGCGAAAGCCGCGGCAGAGAAAGAAGCTGCCGACAAAGCCTCTGCTGCACAGGCTGCCACAGATAAGTCTGCGCAGCCAAAGCAGGCTGAACAGCAGGATGATAAAGCGGCTGGCGAAACGCCAAAAGCGCAGTAATGTTGAAAAAACAGGGGAGCCGCTTGCGGCTCCCCTGATGTTAACTGCCGACAGAAGCAGCGAGAACGCCGCTCTTAAGCAATATCGGCTTGAGGTGTATTACGATTTCGCCACCACAACCAGCTTCTGGTTAACAAACTCTTTAATACCCAGATCGGACAGTTCGCGGCCATAACCGGAACGTTTAACCCCACCGAATGGCAGTTCTGCGGCAGTATCCGTCAGAGAATTGATGTAAACCATGCCGGTTTCAATACGCGAAGCCAGCTTTTTACCGCGTTCGATATCAGTGGTAAACACCGATCCGCCCAGCCCATAGTGCGAATCGTTGGCCAGTTCCACCACTTCATCGTCATCCTTCACCACGTAAACCTGCGCCACCGGGCCAAAGAACTCTTCAAAGTAGGCCGGGTTGCTGCGCGCGATATCAGTAAGAATAGTGGGCTGATAGAAGCAGCCATCACCCTCCACCGCGTTACCGCCATAATGCAGTTTGGCACCGTTTTCCACTGCCGCTTTCACCTGCTTGACCAGGCTGTCGCGCGCACCTTCGGAAGAGAGGGGACCAAGGGTAGTGCTCTCATCCAGTGGATCGCCAATTTTCACCGCTTTAAACGCTGCGGTAAATTTCTCCAGGAAGCGATCGGCCACTTTCTGCTGCACAATAAAACGTTTCGCCGCAGTACAGACCTGACCGGCATTGTTCAGTCGCGCTTGTGCACCTTGCTTCACTGCTTCATCAAGATCGCAGTCATCCAGCACCACGAATACGTCGTTACCGCCCAGTTCAAGCGTGGACTTTTTCAGATATTTCGCCGCCTGCGAAGCGACAATGCTACCGGCTTTTTCTGAACCGGTCAGCGCTGCACCCTGAATACGATCATCGGCGATCAGATCGGCAACCTGGTCGTTAGAGATAAACATATTGGTCCACGCGCCTTCTGGTGCACCCGCTTCGCGTACCAACTGTTCAAAAATGCTGGCACAGTGCGGCACGATACTGGCATGCTTCGCCAGCACCGGATTACCGGCCGCCAGATTGGGTGCCAGCACGCGCATCAGCTGGTAGTAAGGGAAGTTCCAGGGTTCGACCGCCATCAGTACGCCAATTGGATGGTTCTCCACCCAGGCTTCACCCAGTTCGGTTGGGTAGCGGGTAGGCTGCAGAAATCGCTCGGCGTTTTCTGCGTAGTAGCGGGCGATTTGCGCGCACAGCTGTACTTCGCCGCGACTCTGGCCAATCAGTTTACCCATTTCAACGCTGGCAATTTTTGCCAGTTCATCGACGCGGCTGTCAATAATTTCGGCAAGTTTTTTCAGCACTTGCAGACGTGGCTGAATATCGCCTTTACACCAGTCGGACTTATACAGTTTCGCTGCGGTATCCAGCGCCTGCTCGACCTGTTGAGGGTTATGTCCCGGCCATGATTTGATCAGTTTATTATTTGCCGGGTTAATGGTCTGATATGAGGACATTATTCTCTCCATGAGTAAGCTGGTGAATGTTGATTCAAAGAGTGGTTTCCCACATAAATAGCTGACTTCTAGACGTTTTTACGCTCGACAACTTTGTTATCCCACGTCAGCTCATTCTGATCGGTTTTTTCAAAGGCGCGCAGTAGCACTTCGTCGCTGCCTTGTTGTTCCCAAATTTGCTCAGCGAGTTTCTCGTCATATTCGGCCAGTTCGAAAATCGCTTCGGCGATCTCCGGAGAAGTACGACGCAAGTTTGCCCACTCACCTACACGGTGTGCTTTAGATTGTTGCGTAGCCATGATTGCCTCCTGAAGCAGATGTTATCCATTAAGTTTAGTTGCCAGCCCGGCAACGTATTCGCCCTGATAGCGGGCGATAGCCAGTTCTTCTTCGCTTGGCTGGCGCGAGCCGTCGCCACCGGCAAGGGTGGTGGCGCCATACGGCGTACCACCGCGTACCTGGCTGATATCAAACAGTTCTTTGGTTCCGTAACCAATAGGCACGATGACCATGCCGTGATGCGCCAGCGTGGTCCAGGTCGAGGTGATGGTGTGTTCCTGGCCGCCGCCAGTGCCGGTAGAGGCAAATACGCTCGCCAGCTTGCCGTAGAGCGCGCCCGAAGCCCAGAGTCCACCGGTGCGGTCAAGAAAGGTACGCATTTGACCGGCCATGTTGCCGAAGCGGGTCGGCGTACCAAAGATAATCGCATCATAGTGTGACAGTTCTTCGGGCGTAGCTTCCGGTGCAGCCTGCTGGGTTTTACCGCCAACCTGGGCGAAGCGTTCCGCCTCCATGGTTTCAGGCACGCGCTTGACCGTTACCTCGGCACCCGTGACGCTGCTGGCCCCTTCGGCTACCGCATTCGCCATGGTTTCGATATGTCCATACATGGAATAATAAAGCACTAAGATCTTCGCCATTCATTAGCTCCGTGGTGGAAAAGTTACGTTGATACATATCGGGCAATCACCCCAGTATAGAAGAGAATAGGCAGCTTGCCGTGACAGGCGTACAGCAAGTAACCCGTAAAGAAATGACATCATTTTATCGGGAAAAATTTCATCATTGCGCAGAGGGGCTTAAGTGGAGCCTGCGGGCTAATTGCACTTTTTTAGAATATTGTTTGTTTCCAAATATAAACACTTGCGGTGCGGCAGGGCTGTTTGTCTAAAATTCAGGGTACGGCGGTAGTTCGCTGCCGTACCCTCTTGTTGCATCAGACAGCAGGGTGTAAGCAAGATGATGTCTTAACTAAATCGGAGGTAAGAAATGGCAGAACACCGTGGTGGCTCTGGTAATTTTGCTGAAGACCGTGAAAGAGCATCAGAGGCTGGCCGTAAAGGAGGCAAATGCAGCGGAGGTAATTTCAAAAATGATCCGCAGCGCGCTTCCAAAGCCGGTGAAAAAGGGGGGCGCAGTAGCGGTAAAAAGTAGTTATTCGCTAACTGCACGGTATGTTTTCCCCTTAGCCGCCGGGTGTTGCCCGGCGGTTTAGCTTTCCCCCGCACTTTCCATTGACCTCTCTGCCGGCGCAACGCAAACTAGCGGCCCATTTTTCATCCGGACCCGGCTATGTCGTCGTTTCTCTCGCGCTACAAATTCAATATAAAAATCCAGGAAGCGGTGCTGATGCTGATCACCATGCTGTGGGGTGGCACCTTCCTGGTGGTACATCACGCGATGAACGTCAGCGGGCCATTTTTCTTTGTCGGGCTGCGTTTTGCTACTGCGGCATTGCTGCTGGCACTGTTTTCCTGGAAAACCCTGCGCGGATTGAGCTGGCATGAGTTCAAAGCCGGCGCCTGGATTGGTCTTGCCATCGCTTGCGGCTATGGCCTGCAAACCTGGGGAATGCAGACCATCTCCAGCAGTAAATCGGCCTTTATCACCGCAATGTATGTACCGCTGGTCCCGCTGCTGCAATGGTTGTTTCTCGGCAGAATGCCGGGCCTGATGTCATGGATTGGTGTGGTGCTGGCTTTTACTGGACTGTTATTACTGGCAGGACCAGAAGGGGATAGCCTGGCGTTCAGCGCCGGTGAAATCGCTACTCTGCTGAGTACGCTGGCGATTGCGGCGGAGATTATTCTGATTAGCGCCTGTGCCGGTAAGGTAGACGTCAGGCGCGTGACGATTGTTCAGCTGGCTGTCGCTTCCGCCTGTGCTTTTATCTTTATGCTGCCGAATGGCGAGTCGGTTCCGGCTTTTTCGCCGTTTCTGCTCTATAGCGCGGTCGGACTGGGGATCGCCAGCGCAGTGATTCAGGTTACCATGAACTGGGCCCAGCGCAGCGTATCGCCAACCCGCGCGACGGTGATTTACGCCGGTGAGCCGGTATGGGCGGGCATTGTCGGACGTATTGCTGGTGAACGATTGCCGGGTATTGCGCTGTTGGGCGGCGCATTAATTGTATTGGGTGTCTTAATCAGTGAGCTAAAGCTGAAGCGTAAGAAAAAGGCGAAGCCGTCAGCTTCGCCTGAACCCGCTGGCGAAAACCGTTAATTTTTTTGCGCGGCAATCTCTGCATCGGTTAATGCCGCCGCGCGCCGGTGGCTGAGAAGGGCATTCAGGATTATGGCGCCAAACGTGGCGGTGCCGATGCCGCCCAGCGTAAAACCGGCGATATTCAGCGCAAAATCTCCGGCACCCAGTACCAGCGTCACGGCGACCATAATCAGGTTGCGGTTCTGACTGAGATCGACATTGTTCTGCACCCAGATACGCGCGCCGGCTACCGCAATCAGTCCAAATACCACAATCGAAGCACCGCCAATCACCGCCGCTGGGATGGTGTGGATCAGCGCACCAAATTTTGGCGAGAAGCCCAACAGCATGGCAATGATCGCCGCCGCGACAAACACCAGCGTTGAGTAAACTTTGGTGACTGCCATCACGCCAATATTTTCTGCGTAGGTAGTTACGCCGCTGCCGCCAACCGAACCGGACAGCATGGTGGCCAGGCCATCACCGACAAAGGCGCGTCCCATATAAGGATCGAGATTGCGCCCGGTCATCCCGGCCACCGCTTTGAGATGACCGAGGTTTTCAGCTACCAGAATCACCGCCACTGGCGCAATCATCACCATTGCCTGCATGCTGAAGCTGGGCGCGGTAGTTTGCGGCAGGCCAAACCACGGCGCATTCGCCAGCAGGCTCAAGTCCACCGGCTTGCCGAAGCCCATGACATTGGTTAACAGTGCATAGATCGCCCATGCCAGAATCAGGCCCACCAGAATCAGTAAGCGCTGCACCATGCCACGGGTGAATACTGCCACCACGCCAATGCACAGCACCGTCATCACTGCCATCCAGCTGTCGAACATCGAAGCCGAGACGCCACGCACCGCAATCGGTGCCAGATTAAGGCCAATCGCCATCACCACCGCACCGGTCACCACTGGCGGCATCAGGCGTTCAATCCAGCGGGTTCCCGCTTTTATCACAACCAGCCCAATCAGCGTATACAGCAAACCACAGGCGATGATGCCGCCGAGCGCGGTGCTCAACGCCGGATTCAGCCCCTGACCGCTGTAGCCGGTGACTGCAATCACCACACCAACGAAAGCGGCACTTGAGCCAAGATAGCTGGGCACCCGGCCACCGGTAATCAGGAAGAACAGTAGCGTGCCAACGCCGGACATCAAAATGGACAGGTTAGGGTCCAGCCCCATCAGCAGCGGCATCAGCACCGTTGCACCGAACATCGCCACCGCATGTTGCAGGCCCATCACGATAGTCTGCCCGGCGGGCAAGGTTTCATCCGGAGCCACCAGCTCATTATTTGCGCTCGCCGTTTTTTTACGCCATTGAGGAAACCAGGAACTTCGCATTGTATTCTCCTAAGAAGAACTACCGCAGTGACCATCGGATGACGGCATTAACTGGCTTCCTGCCGCATCAGGTGATGATAGCCACGATCGAAATAGATCAGACCGTGGGTATGGTCGTTGCACACCAGCGCCTGCGCTTCGCAGAACAGAATGTCATGAGTTCCGACGCTGACCACTTGCGTAACTTTGCAGTCAAAAGAGGCGACGGCACCGGCCAGAATGGGCGAGCCGGTCACCAGCGTTGACCATTCCGCCGCGATAAAGCGCTGTTCCATCGGCGTTTTGCCACCGAACAGGCTGGAAAGCGTCTCATGACCCGCCGCCAGCGTGTTAACGCACAGCGTCTGGTTTTGCATAAACACCGGATAAACCGAAGCGGAACGGTTAAGGCAAACCAGCAGCGTCGGTGGAGTATCGGTCACGCTGCACACCGCGGACGCGGTAAATCCGGCGCGACCACCTGGGCCGTCGGTGGTAATGATGTTAACCGCCGCACCAAGGCGCGACATGGCATGACGAAACTCCTGTTTTTCCACGCTGGCGGCCGCCAGCGGCAGGGTATGTAGCGACATAATTAGCTCCTTATCCGAGCAGGCAGGCATCATTGAATTCCAGGCGCGGCAGGCGAGCATAAACTTTGCTGCTATCGCCATAGCCGATATTAATCAGCATGTTACTTTTCCAGCCGCTCTCTGCGAAGAAGGCGCTGTCCACTTTGGCGCGATCAAAACCTGACATCGGCCCGGTATCCAGCCCCAGTGCGCGGCAGGCGGCGATCAGATAAGCAGCCTGCAGCGAGCTGTTACGAAAGGCGGTTTCTTCTGCCAGTTCCGCACTGGAGGTAAACCACGAGCGCGCATCGCCATGCGGGAACAGCGTTGGCAGCGCATCGTAAAACTGCGGGTCCCAGGCGACGATAGCGGTCACCGGCGCGCTGAGGGTTTTCTCCAGATTGCCGCTGGAGAGCGAAGGCTTCAGCTTCTCTTTACCTTCCGCGCTGCGCACAAAAAAGAAGCGCGCCGGGCTACAGTTGGCCGAAGTTGGCCCCATCCGTAACAGCTGATAGATCTGCTGTAATTGCGCATCGGTCACCGGCTGGTCCTGCCAGCCATTGTGAGTGCGCGCGGCGGTAAACAGGGTGGCGAGTGCTTCGCTATTTAAAGGTTCTGCCATGATGGCTCCATTACCGGTGATTTCACATTGGCCGGACGGGTGTGGTTTAACCAGTCCAGCAGTAAAGTGTTAAAGGCGCTGCTGTCAGTGACGCTCATTGCGTGTCCGCCCCAGCGCATTTTCTTCAGCGTGGCGGCCGGCAGGGCCTGATACAGCGTTTCTGAGCAGGTCCAGGGCACCAGCAGATCGTCCTGGCTGCAAACCAGCAGCACCGGCTGGGTTATTTCACCGGCACGCTGACTAAAATCGGTGCTCATCAGCGCGTGCAGCCGCCGCAGCAAGTTCTCAGTGCCCTGGAAATGCGCGACCTGCAATGAATCTTCCGCTTCAATCCGCGCCTGATTTTCTGACAGCCAGTCCGCGGGATAAAGAAACAGCGGCTGCGCGCGGACAAACGCCTCGACGCCGACATTCAGCAGCAGATCCTGGCGTACCTGAAAACAACGCCGGGTGTGGGCATCCAGACTCAGCCAGCCATTCACCACGACGAGCCGTGACACCCGTTCAGGGTAATCCAGCGCCAGTTGCAGACCGATCATGCCGCCCAGCGCATGACCAATCACATCAAACTGCCGGATGTGGTGCTGTGCCAGCGCATCAGCCAGCTCGGTCGCCATCTGTTGCATGCTGTAGCCTTCTGGCAGTGAATCTGCGCTGCGACCGGTGCCACGCTGATCGTAAACCACGACGCGATAGTGCTCGCGCAGCGCACTCAGCTGTGGCAGCCAGAAACTGCCGAGGCCGCCAAGACCTGCCGACAGCACTAAAACAGGAGCCTGCGGATGTTGCAGACCTGATAGCTCGAGATGCATAAACGGGCTCCGTTATTGAGTAAGATGCGCAACGCTGGCGATTTCAATCAGGGCATCCGGTTTTACCAGCCCGCACTGAATGCAGAAGCGAGCCGGTTTATCGCCGGGGAAGTATTCGGCATACACCTGATTTACCGCCGCGTAATTACTCCAGTCGGTGATAAAAATCGAATTGAAGGTCACGTCATCCAGCGAACCGCCGGCGGTCTCAATCACGCTTTTGATCAGCTCCAGCACGTGCCGGGTTTGCGCCGCCGCATCGCCAACGTGCACAACATTATTCTGTTTATCAAACGGCAGCGTGCCGGAGACATAAACAATACCGTCAGCCTGGGTGCCGGGTGAGAACGGTGCCAGTGGAGTCCCGCTGCCCGGCGGGGTAATAACTGTTTTTGGCATGGCAACTGCTCCTTTTCGCGATTAAGCCGAACGCATCAACGGCGTAGCGGCGGATTGCAGCGTGTTACAGAAGCTTTCTACATCGGAAACCCAGCCGAAAAAGGTTTCGATATTGAAAATTGCTGCCTGCTGGGCGAAGGCCGGTCCGGCCTGATAGGTAGCGTCTTCCAGCACCACGCCGAAATATTCGAGAAAGAAACCGTCGCGCAGCGTTGATTCCACACAGACGTTAGTGGCGATACCGGTAAACACCAGGTGGCGGATGCCGCGGCTGCGCAACATGCTGTCGAGTGGCGTATTGAAAAAGCCGCTGTAACGCGGTTTCGGCAGCACGATATCGCCCGGCTGCGGTTGCAGTTGATCGACCAAATCGTAGTCCCAGCCGCCTTTGGCCAGCAGTTTTCCCTGCAGCTCAGGGCGCTGGCGCATGGTTTTCAGCGCGTTGGATTTGTGAAAATTAGGAGACCCCGCGCCTCCGGCTTCGACATAGTTATCGTCCCAGCCATTCTGGAACCAGATAATCTGAATGCCCGCTGCGCGTGCGGCGGTAACCGCAAGGTGAATATTTTCAATCACCGGTTGGGTAGCTGAAACATCAAAACCAGCCAGGTCAAGGTAGCCTCCCTCAGTGGCGTAGGCATTCTGCATATCCACCACGATAAGTGCCGTCTGCTGCGGGGGAAAAGCGATAGCTTCCGGCCGCGCAGGCAGCGTCAGAGTATGTTCAGTGGCGGCGGTGGAGCAGACAACAGTGTTCCGAGGGTTCATCAGGCCACCTCTCTTGCAGCGTCAATCAGGTCGAGACGGCTTTGCATCAGCGGCTGAATGCGCTCGCCAAAAGCGTCGATACCCTGCAGGAAATCATCAAAAGTCAGCAGCACGCCCTGGGTGCCGTCAACAGTGGCGACCTCATCCAGCATCTTCGCCACATTACTGTAAGAGCCAACCAGCGTGCCCATATTGATATTGACCGCAGAGGTGGGATCGGCCATCTGGCGCACATTGGTATCGCTGCCTGATCGCTTATCCTGCTGGCTTTGAGTGGTCAGCCAGGCAAGCGCCTCTTCGTCTGCGCCGGCTTTGTAATGTTCCCATTTGGCGCGCGCCGCTTCGTCGGTCTCATCGGCGATAATCATAAACAGCACATAGGAGCCGACGTCACGGCCGCTGGTTTCCGCTGCCGCTTTCATACGTGATGCGGTTGGCGCAAAAGCGGTGGGGGTGTTAACGCCTTTACCGAAACAGAAGTTGTAATCGGCGTATTTCGCCGAGAATTCCATACCGGCGTCACTTTGCCCGGCACAAATAACTTTAATCGGTTGCTGTGGCTGCGGGCTGAGGCGACAATCATTCATCGTGAAAAAATCACCTTTTAAATCGGATTTGCCAGTGCCCCACAGATCGCGCAGTACCTGCACATATTCAGTCAGGTAGTCATAACGGCGTGAAAAATAGTCATCGCCAGGCCAGATTCCCATCTGCTCGTACTCCGGCTTTTGCCAGCCGGTCACCAGATTGACGCCAAAGCGGCCGTTGGAAATCGAATCGATCGTCGACGCCATGCGTGCGACAATGGCGGGCGGTAAGGTCAGCGTCGCGGCGGTGGCGTAGATTTGAATGCGTGAGGTGACGGCGGCAAGACCGGCCATCAGGGTAAAAGATTCAAGGTTGTGATCCCAGAATTCGGTTTTACCGCCAAAGCCGCGAAGTTTGATCATCGAGAGCGCAAAATCGAAATGATAGTGTTCGGCTTTTTGTACAATGGCTTTGTTCAGCTCAAAGGTTGGCATGTACTGCGGAGCATGGGTCGAGATCAGCCAGCCGTTGTTACCGATAGGAATAAAGACACCAATTTTCATGTGAAACCCTCTGCTTAACGATGGATGTGGTTCACGCGCTGCGGTGCATCCTGCAGTTTTCCTCGAGGCGGCGCTCGTAAAGTAATCTGCAAAGCCTGTGCCAGAAAATAAAAGATGTTTACAAACATATGGTTATATAAAATAGCTAAGCGCAATGTTGAGCGGATGGTCTGAAACAGACCATTTGGTAAAAAATGGCTGCACAAAAAGCAGGCAGAGATGTGCTATCAAGGTGCATCACCCAAACGAGGTAGGCGCGGGTGCCTGACTGAGCCGTGCCGAAATGACTGGAGAAGGAATAGCCGTGAAGTCTGTAGAAAAAGCCCCGACGCGCCGCGCGCGCGCGGTTGCCGCGAAACGTGAGGCGATTCTTGCCGCCGCACTGGAGTTCTTTTCACAATTCGGTATTCATGGCACCAGTCTGGATAAGGTGGCGGAGCGGGCTGATGTGTCAAAAACCAATCTGCTTTACTACTTCCCGTCAAAGGAAGAGCTGTATATCGCGGTGCTGAAGCATATTCTCGATGTCTGGTTGGCTCCGCTGCGTGCATTGCGCGATGATTTACAGCCGCTGGAGGCGATCGGTGAATATATCCGCATGAAGCTTGAAGTCTCCCGCGATCATCCGCAGGCGTCACGACTGTTCTGCCTTGAGATGTTGCAGGGCGCGCCGCTGCTGAAAGGCGAACTGGACGGCATGCTGAAAGCGCTGGTGGAAGAGAAATCGGCGGTAATTGAAGGCTGGATCGAGCAGGGGCGTTTAGCGCCGGTCGAGCCGCATCATCTGATCTTTATGCTGTGGGCCACCACTCAGCATTACGCCGATTTTGCGACTCAGGTGCAGGCAATTACCGGACAAACACTCAGCGATGAAAGTTTCTTTCAGCAGACGGTGGAGAATGTACAGCGCATGGTAATTGAAGGTATTCGCGTGCGCTGACCGCTTTATTTGATCGCTCTGTAAAATCTTTACACTGATTAAGGCAGCATAAGCCAGGCTTAAAAGAGTTTAATAATCAGGGAAAAGAGTATGGATTCGGTCTCACAATTGGTTCTGGGTGCTGCGGTAAGCGTGGCGGTAATGGGGCGTAAGGCGCCTTTGTGGCAGGCTGCGCTGGTCGGCGCGGTTTGTGGCACGCTGCCGGATATGGATGTGTTCGTCGATCACGGCGATGCTATACGTAATATGACGTTACACCGTACGGAAAGCCATGCGCTGATCTGGCTGACGCTGGCATCACCGCTGCTGGCGTGGCTGATTGCCGGTATTGTGCGGCAAAAACAGCTGTGGGTGCGCTGGTGGGTGGCGGTCTGGCTGGCATTGATTACGCATCCGCTGCTCGATCTGATGACGGTATACGGTACCCAGCTTGGACTACCGCTGACCGACTTCCCTTACGCAATCAGCAGTATCTACATTATTGACCCGCTGTATACCTTACCGCTACTGATTTGCCTGGTGGTGGCGCTCTGCCTGCGTGGTAAGCGTGGCCTGTGGTGGAACAGTCTGGGGCTGACGCTTAGTACGCTCTATCTTGGCTGGAGTATGGTGGCACAAAGCTATGCTACTCATCAGGTTAAAGCCGAAATTGCGCGTCAGCAAATTCCGGCGCAGCAGCTACTGGTGACGCCAACCGCTTTTAATACGCTGGTGTGGCGCGTGCTGGTGATGACGCCGCAGGGCTATGCCGAGAGCTATTATTCCTTGCTGTCACAACAGCGCCCGCTGAAATTCAGCCATCACGACAGTGGTGCGGCGCTATATCAGCGTTATAAAGGTGACTGGTACGTCGATCGCGTAGCCTGGTTCAGTCACGGCTTCTTTGCCATGCGCGAGCAGCAGGGCAAGCTGATGATCACTGATTTGCGCATGGGAGAAGAACCGGATTACACCTTTACTTTTAACCTTGGCAATCAAGGAGAAGGGCAACAAGCGGATTTTCGACCGACGCGCGAGCCATTACCACGGCCATCGGTGTCCGGTTCGTTTCGTGAGTTGTGGGAAAGGTTATAGCGGGACGGCTACAGGCACTGGCGACGGTGATGACTGGAGTTGTGCAGAGGAGCCGTTTTCGGCTCCTCTGCACGATGAAAATTAAGCCTGCTTTCTTTTACGCATAAACCAGCCAATCGCCAGAATCAGGAACCAGACTGGCGTCACCATCAGTGCCTGACGGGTATCTTCCTGCAGCGTCAGCAGTACAATCACAAACGCGAAGAACGCCATACATGCCCAGCACATAAATTTGCCCAGCGGCATTTTATACACCGACTCGGCGTGCAGCTGTGGACGCTTCTTACGGTACGCCAGATACGAGCAGAGAATTATGGTCCAGACGAACATAAACAGAATTGCCGAAACGGTGGTGACCATAGTAAACACCGTCATCACGTTGGGAATCAGGTAGATCAACGCCACGCCGCCCAGCAGGCACAGGCACGAGAAGAACAGGCCGTTGGTGGGCACCGCGCGACGTGAAAGACGACCAAAGGCACGGTGCGCCACACCCTGCTCAGCCAGACCGTACAGCATACGGCTGGTGGAGAAAATACCACTGTTTGCTGAGGACGCGGCTGAGGTCAGTACCACAAAGTTAACGATGCTGGCCGCCGCGGGCAGGCCAATCAGCACAAACATTTCGACAAACGGGCTGCGATCCGCCACTACCTGGTTCCACGGCGTTACCGCCATAATCACCATTAGCGCCAGCACATAGAAGAAGATAATACGAATTGGAATCGCATTAATCGCGCGTGGCAGCACGGTTTTCGGATTATGCGTTTCTGCCGCAGCGGTACCCACCAGTTCGATACCGACAAAGGCGAACACCGCAATCTGGAAGCCGGCAAAGAAGCCGCTCAAGCCTTTCGGGAACATACCGCCGTGATCCCAGATATTGGATAACGCCGCATGGCTGCCGTTGGCAGAAGGGTAGTGAATGGCAACCAGCACAATGCCGGTGACAATCAGCGCGATGATGGCGACAATCTTAATAATCGCGAACCAGAACTCCATCTCACCGAACATTTTAACCGTGGCAATATTCAACGCGAGGAACACGGCCACGCAAAGCAGTGCGCTCATCCAGACCGAGAAGCCGGGGAACCACAGCTGGAAATAGGAACTGATGGCCACCACATCGGCAATACCGGTGACAACCCAGCAGAACCAGTAGGTCCAGCCGGTAAAATAGCCCGCCCACGGACCGAGCAGGTCGGCGGCGAAATCGCTGAAAGACTTATATTCCAGATTGGAGAGCAGCAGCTCACCCATTGCGCGCATCACGAAAAACAGCATAAAACCGATGATCATATACACGAAGATGATTGACGGTCCGGCCAGGCTGATGGTTTTACCTGAGCCCATAAATAAGCCGGTACCGATGGCACCACCGATGGCGATAAGTTGGATATGACGATTGTGGAGGTTACGCTGGAGCTTGTCCGGCGTATCAGTAGCCGGCGCGGCCTGTTTAGATTGATCAACCATAACGGTTCTGTTCCTGTCAGTGATGTTGTGTCAGCTCTGTTGGCTGTTATTTAATCTGAGGTGTCCCCAGGTAAGTTGGCATAAGATAGTGTAATTAAGGCGTTAGCGGGTAATTGTTTTTTAACATACGTGAGGGATATCCTGGTAATCACTGCCACAAGGGGATTCCGAGGTTAATCGCATCGCAGAAATGCGCTTTTAACCGACAGCGGGCAGGTAAAGTTCAGTATAAACAGCCCACCGACCTCCCGGGCCAGTCCGACAGAGTCTATTGTTAGCTATATGCTTAACACGAAACTGACCACCGTTGTCGCGTAAGGAAAGAGTCATCCGTGAAATTTCTGTTAACGATCATCGTTATTATTCTGGCGGGATGGCTGGCAATGCCATGGATAAAACAGCATCTGCCTGCGGAATATAATCCCTTCACGCCACTGTCGGTCACCGATCCTGCCAGTTTTATCACGCGCTACAAACTTCGTCAGCTGGACTCGGACCCACAAGCTTGCCTGGCGGTGATGGAGCGCGCACGCGAAGCCGGATTGGTCGCCTGGAGTCGACCTGGTAAAATGGCGGGGAATTGTCCGCTGGATAATCCGTTGCGCCTGCAAAGTTTTGGCGCTGTCTCGCTGAGCAGTAGCTTTCTGGCCAGCTGTCCGATGGCGGTAAGTAGCGTGATGTTTGTGCACCGCGTCAGTAGCGGCAATGGAGTACCGGGTATGGCCTCGCCGCTGGCGCGAATTGATCATCTGGGGAGCTATGCCTGTCGTAATATTTATCATCGAGCCCAGGGGCGTTTGAGTGAGCATGCCACCGCCGATGCCTGGGATATCGCCGGATTCCAGCTGAAAAACGGCGAGAAAATAAGCGTATTACGTCACTGGCAGCAGCCGGAAGAGAAAGCGGCCTGGTTGCATCAGGCTTTCCAGCAAAGCTGCGACTATTTTGGCAATTCGCTGGGGCCGGATTACAACGCGGCTCACGCTAACCATTTTCATCTTGGAATGCGCGGGTTTGGCCTGTGCAGATAGCGTTTACCAGGTCAGGAAAGAATTTTCTAATAATAAAAAAGAATAACGCACGGGCAACCAGCCAGTGTGAGCAGCATCACTCATTAACCGTCACTGCTATTGGTTATAATTGACGTCATCGAATTTAACTGTATGTTATACATGGCTTTTATTGAAATTTTTCTCATCGGATTTAACTTGAGTAACCAAATGTAAAATTATGTTCCAATAATAAGATCAAAAATATTGAATATTCTTCAGAAAAATCCTATTCTAAAAAGATGCAGATTAAAGACAACAATTCGGCCAAAACCTTTATGACGAAATTGTGACGTCAGCGAGCCACTAACATGCACCGCTTTTAATGATGTCCGACCAGATGCTCTAATTAGTGACAGAAAATTTATTAATCACTGTTTTTCACCAATGGATTAGTATCAGCGCGCTGCAGATGGAATAAGTTAAATTGACGGAATATATTTATTTTTTTGTAATTGTATTTGCAATTAACAATTATAACCGCGGCGCGAATTAACATCACGACTGGTGAGGGTTTCATGATATCCGAAAACTATTTCAGCTGGCGCAAAGAGCTGTTTGCTCTTTTCCAGTCCGCTACTGAAACAGGCCAGTTAATCAAAATTGCTCAGCAGCAGGCTGAGAGTTTAGGCTATGACTATTTCACTTTTCTGATTCAGCATCCGGTGCCTTTTACCCGGCCCAAAACCTGGTTCTTCACCACTTATCCGGAATTCTGGTTAGAGCATTATCAAAAAGAAAACTTTCTACAAATCGATCCGATCGTTGCCATGCGCCAGTTGCCCGGGCATACCGTTCAATGGCGTGACGAGCTGTTTATCGGCTGCGAAAAGCTGTGGGGTGATGCGCAGGATGCCGGTCTGATATCGGGATATTCCTGCTCGGTGATGGGAGCGAACAGGATTACCGGCATACTGTCGTTATCCTCCCGCAGTGGAATACCTCATCGTGACACCAGCCTGGTGTTTGAAATGAAACTGCAATATCTGGCTGAAGTGTATCTGGCGACGCTGGAACGACTCAACGACCCGACGGTATCCGTTATCGATATTGGCTTTAGCCGGCGCGAGCTGGAAATAGTGAAATGGACTGCTGAAGGAAAGACAGCCTCTGAGATATCGCTGATTTTATCTATCTCTGAACACACGGTTAATTTTCATCAGAAAAATATGCAAAAACGATTTAATACCGCGAATAAAACGCAAATTGCCTGCTATGCCGCGGCAATTGGTTTGCTGTGAAGTTATTGCAACTACCAGAACTGGTAGTTCCATATCATTAATCGGTTGTCTACCCTGCGCGCAGGGTAACAAACCTGCCAGACCGCGATGGCGCGGCAATAATCATGGAATGCGACAGGTGACAATAATGAAGATTATTCAGACCCAACTTAAAGATATGCCATCCTCGTTATTAGCGGAATTGGGAAGTTACCGTTACAACGTTTTTGCGCGCGGTGAGGGCTGGTCGATCCCCTCGCGGCTGAGCACGCCGGGCCAGGAGTATGATCGTTTTGACCGTTCAGATGTTACCTGGCTGATCGCCTGGAGCCAAAATCATGGCATTTGTGGTTGCGCGCGCCTGATGAAGTGGCCAGAAAGTGATCATCCTCAAGGTGCTTCATTGGCGGTTGATCGGCATATTACCTGGGAGATGTCGCGTTTTTCTGCGCGTCTGGATATCGACAATGAGCTGCCGCTGAAAATTCTCTGGCATGCATTGCGGATGGCGAAACAGGCTGGTATTCAGTATGTCGCCAGTGCCGCGACGCCGATGATGGAAAAAATGTTTGAACGTCACCAGATTATTTTTGAACCCTTAACGCCAGGATTGATCCAGTCGGAAGATAATCTGTTTGCGGTGAGACTGGCGGTCAGGCAACCGGCGCTGGTGGAAAAGTTTCAGGGATCGCGCCATTTCAGCCCGGAGGAGGTGTTGCCTTCGTTGGCGATGTCAGTTAACTGGGACGCCGGCTGATCGCGTCTGTCGTCCAGACACAGACATCATCCAATAGTGCGTTGCTATAAAAGCCCATTGCTTCTTTCTGTCTACCCTAAAGATAACACGTTGGGTTAATTCAGCTGGAAAATCAATGGGCTTACAAACTAAAGCAGTAAAACGCTTACTGACGGTAAGCGAACTTGATCTGTTTGATGGTATTACTGAAAACGTCCGCCTGCTGCTGGTCTTCCAGCTGCGCGATAAACCTTTCCATATTGATAATCACTTTACCGGCGTCTGCCTGACCCATGCCTTTCAGCATCAGAGTGACCATCGCCTTAAGACAGGCCACTTCATTGGCCAGCGCCTGAGTTTCTTCAGAGGTAGTAAAGTCAATCTGACTCATTGATGTCTCCTTGATAAGATTAATCCCCCACATATCGCTTGCGTTATGTGAATAAAAAAAGTGCTGTAAGTATATCACAACTCGTCCGGCCGCTAATGGCTGCAAGAGGAAACGCAGCGGATGAGCACGCCAGCCAGTTCAATGAAAGATAAACATTAACCAGAGATTTTACTGCCTGACGGCAATTTTCTGCTCGACGAGGAGGTAATTGACAGCTAATGATTGATAACAGATGTTACTAATTTAACTCGTTGAATTGTCATGTTTTGTCATTTTATGTGGCGCGACTGCCGCAACATTAAATTAGCTATATGCATAATTAACCGCACGTTACCTTAAAAAAAATATAACTTTTTAATCTCAATTATTTCTTCATGTAAATAGTATCGTTCAGCGGCCTCAGCCATATGATTTGTGTTCATTCCTGAACGAAAAAAGAGTAACATTACCCTCTAAATTTGCCGGTTTACTTTATTCCACCTTCGACTTTTCTGGAGAGATCTCTTTTGATCAGCGTTCTTCTTGTAGATGACCACGAACTGGTACGCGCAGGGATTCGTCGCATACTGGAAGATATCAAAGGCATTCTGGTTGCCGGGGAAGCAAGCTGCGGCGAGGATGCGGTTAAGTGGTGTCGTGCGAACAACGTTGATGTCGTGCTGATGGATATGAACATGCCGGGTATCGGCGGGCTGGAAGCCACACGTAAGATCGTGCGCTTTAATCCCGATATTAAAATAATCATGCTCACCATTCACACAGAAAATCCGTTGCCGGCTAAAGTGATGCAGGCGGGAGCCGCTGGCTACCTGAGCAAAGGTGCGGCACCGCAGGAAGTGATCAGTGCAATTCGTTCAGTTAATTCGGGCCAGCGCTATATCGCTTCTGATATCGCGCAGCAAATGGCGCTCAGCCAGATCGAACCACAAAAAGCAGAATCACCGTTCAGCTGTTTGTCGGAGCGCGAATTACAGATTATGCTGATGATTACCAAAGGGCAGAAGGTGACCGAGATTTCGGAGCAGCTTAATCTCAGCCCCAAGACGGTTAACAGCTATCGTTATCGCATGTTCAGCAAGCTGAATATCAGCGGTGACGTAGAGTTAACGCACTTAGCCATTCGTCACGGCATGTTTAATGCGGAGTCGTTGATAAGCAGTGAGTAGTGAAGCGTTTGACGCAACATCTTTCCTGAAGACCGTAACCAGCCAGCCGGGCGTCTATCGGATGTACGATGCTGGTGGTACGGTTATCTATGTGGGTAAAGCCAAAGATCTGAAAAAGCGCTTATCCAGCTATTTTCGCAGCAATGTTGGCAGTCGCAAAACCGAAGTGCTGGTCAGTAACATCCGGCAGATTGACGTGACCGTTACTCATACTGAAACCGAAGCGTTGCTGCTTGAACATAATTACATCAAGCTGTATCAGCCGCGCTACAACGTGCTGCTGCGTGATGATAAATCCTATCCTTATATTTTCCTGAGCGCGGACACGCATCCGCGTCTGGCGTCTCACCGTGGCGCCAAACACGCCAAAGGCGAGTACTTCGGACCTTTTCCAAATGGTTACGCGGTACGTGAGACGCTGGCGCTGCTGCAAAAAGTCTTTCCGGTACGGCAATGTGAAAACAGTGTCTATCGCAACCGCTCGCGTCCCTGCCTGCAATACCAGATTGGACGCTGTCTCGGGCCGTGTGTCGCCGGACTGGTCAGCGATGAAGAGTATGCGCAGCAGATTGACTATGTGCGGCTGTTTCTCGCCGGTAAAGACGACCAGGTGCTCAATCAGCTGGTCAGCCGCATGGAACAGGCCAGCATTGGGCTAAGGTTTGAGGAGGCTGCACGCCTGCGCGATCAAATTCAGGCGGTGCGCCGCGTCACTGAGAAGCAGTTTGTTTCCAATCAGGGTGACGATCTGGATGTGATTGGTGTCTCTTTTGATTCTGGTATGGCCTGCCTGCACGTGCTGTTTATTCGTCAGGGTAAAGTACTGGGCAGCCGCAGTTATTTCCCAAAAGTGCCGGGCGGCACCGATCTGGCGGAAGTGGTGCAGACCTTTGTCGGACAGTTTTATCTGCAAGGCAGTGAAGCACGTAGCTTGCCCTCAGAGATTCTGCTCGACTTCGCGCTACCCGAACGCCAGCTGCTGGCCGACTCGTTAACCGAGTTGGCGGGCCGTCGCGTCAATATCCAGAGCAAACCGCGTGGCGATCGCGCGCGTTACCTGAAACTGGCACGCACCAATGCCGCGACGGCGCTGGTCACGAAACTGGCGCAGCATTCGACGATACATCAGCGTCTGGCGGCACTGGCTGAATTGCTAAAACTGCCGGCGATTAATCGCATGGAGTGTTTTGATATCAGCCATACCATGGGTGAGCAAACCATCGCTTCCTGTGTGGTGTTTGACAGCAATGGGCCGCTGCGAGCGGAATATCGGCGTTATAATATCAGCGGTATTACTCCCGGCGATGATTATGCGGCAATGAACCAGGTGCTGCGACGTCGTTACGGTAAGGCGCTGGAAGAGAATAAAATCCCGGATGTAGTGTTAATCGATGGCGGCAAAGGGCAGCTGTCGCAGGCGAAAAGCGTCTTTGCTGAACTGGACGTGCCGTGGGATAAAAATCGACCGATATTATTAGGCGTGGCGAAAGGGACCGATCGTAAGGCAGGACTGGAAACGCTGTTTTTTGAACCAGAAGGTGAAGGTTTTTCTCTGCCGCCGGACTCTCCGGCGTTACATGTGATTCAACATATTCGTGACGACTCTCACAATCATGCAATTACGGGACATCGTAATAAAAGGGCGAAAGTGAAGAACACCAGCGCGCTGGAATTGATTGAAGGAATCGGCCCGAAGCGCCGCCAGCAGCTACTTAAGTACATGGGTGGACTGCAACCGCTGATGGCGGCAACAGTGGATGAAATTGCCAAAGTACCGGGCATTTCACATGCCCTCGCGGAAAAAATATTCTATTCGCTGAAACACTAGCATTGAATACCGGGGTGCAATGTAGGAACATACGGGTAAATCCTACTTCGGCCAGACAGTTACCGTAGCATATGCAATTTAATATTCCGACGTGGCTCACCCTGTTTCGTGTCATTCTTATCCCGTTCTTTGTGCTGGCATTTTATCTGCCATTTCATTGGGCGCCCCTGGCCTGCGCGCTGATTTTCATCGTCGCGGCCGTAACCGACTGGTTTGATGGCTTCCTGGCTCGACGCTGGAAGCAGACCACGCGCTTTGGTGCCTTCCTCGATCCGGTCGCGGATAAAGTGATGGTGGCAATGGCGCTGGTGCTGGTTGCCGAACATTTTCACTCCTGGTGGATCACCTTACCGGCTGCAACCATGATTGCTCGCGAAATCATTATCTCGGCGTTACGCGAGTGGATGGCGGAAATCGGCAAACGCAGCAGCGTGGCAGTATCCTGGATAGGCAAAGTGAAAACCACTGCACAGATGCTGGCGCTGTTCGCGCTGTTATGGCGTCCGGACAGTATGGTAGAAGGCGTTGGCGTGGTTGCACTGTACATTGCAGCGGTGCTGACGTTCTGGTCTATGTTCCAGTATTTAAGCGCAGCACGTGGCGATTTGTTTGAACGTTGATCGATACGATTTAAAAAGCAGCAAACAGACACGAAGTGAGGATAATTTTATTGACTCATTTCTACAGGTCAGTAGAATGCAACGCATCGAACGGCAGCTCAGTCGCCAGAAGATAAATTAAATCAGCAGGTTCGGTTGTTTGCTGATGACTGCGGGAATAGCTCAGTTGGTAGAGCACGACCTTGCCAAGGTCGGGGTCGCGAGTTCGAGTCTCGTTTCCCGCTCCAAATTTACGTTATCAGACCTTATCTGGTAACAGCCTGAAAAGGCTAAGCAAGAATTAAGGCGCGTTGGCAGAGTGGCCATGCAGCGGATTGCAAATCCGCCTACCTCGGTTCGACTCCGGGACGCGCCTCCAGTTTACACCTTGCCCGGGTGGTGAAATCGGTAGACACAAGGGATTTAAAATCCCTCGGCTTATGGCTGTGCGGGTTCAAGTCCCGCCCCGGGCACCATATTGAAGTAAGTACTTTTAAATCACAGCGTTAAGCCATGATTTCAGAACCGCCGAAAGGCGGTTTTTTTGTGCCTGTCTCCCAGCCGAATCAACTCGAATGACTACAAAATGACTACATCGAGACTACGGTGGATTTTGGGCATTAAAAAAAACCACCGAAGTGGGTCTGTAGGATAGGGCGCGGGTTAGGTTTCTAAAGCCACATCAGTTGCTGATTATCTCTGCCCGGATGAGGTGGCGCTTTATTAATGGCACCGGGTTACATAATTATTCCAGTAATGGTTTCATGTGATTTAAATGTGCAGCCACAATTAATATTCTGGCACTGGTGATAGCGCTATTTTGTTTCTTAAGATAAATAGCGGCTCGATCTGGCATGAGTAGCATTCTGGCAAAGCGGGCAGTACATCATCTTATAAGTACCTGTTTTAGAGTCGATTCAACTATGTGCAATTTACATTTCAAAATTGAATTTATCGGCGCTATTTTATTGGAAAAGTTGAAATGAAATTCATCGGCGGGCAGGTGGTTGTTGATAGGTTATTGAAAGCATACGGTTTTTCAACTCAGCGAGAGCTGGTTGAAAAGATTGGTGTGGGGCAGGGAACCGTAAGTACCTGGATCAGACGTGAATACTTTCCTGGCGAGGCGGTTGTGCAATGTGCTCTTGATACAGGCGTATCCCTAGAGTGGTTGGTGACGGGGAAAGGTGAGCTATCTATGCCTGATGCTGGTGACAATAGCGCTACGACAGAACTCCGCATTCCGCTGCATATTCTTGATGACGGTCAGCTGCTGCCCGCGCAGACAGTTTCTCTTGATCGCTCCTTGTTGCCTGAGGGAATTAACCAACCAGAGGTTGTTCGTTCTCGTACAGAAAACTGTAGCTATATAGTTGAAAAAGAATTTGTGAAAGCAGTAGATGGAGCCTGGATTATTCAACGATCTGATGTGTTTGATTATAAAAATATACAGAGAATACCGGGTAACTTGTGGCGAATTGATGGCATTGATTGGCCGCACGACGAAATTGAATTGATTGGAAAAGTTGTTGGTTTTATTAAATACAACAGCTGACTTGCGGTTGCTATGAGTAAGAGCTGGCACCGCCAAAGCCATTCAGGTCGCAAAATAATCGATTAATGGTGGTCATGTGTACTCTCCAAAAATCAAACACTGACCACTGTTTTTATATACAGCATTAAGTATCTCAATGAGTTATCAGTGAGATAGATTATGTCTGTACGTAAAGCGGAAAACGGCAAATGGGTATGTGATTTTTATTCTGATGGTCGTGGCAGTAAGCGCATTCGGAAAACCTTTGTCACACGCGGTGAGGCTTTACGCTTTGAGCGAGAACAGCTGGCTAAAGTGGGTGTTGATACCGTTGATACAGTAAATGCCGAAGCACAAACTGTACGGCTTAGCGAGCTTGTGACTGACTGGTATGAACTGCATGGACGAACCCTTAATGACGGGGAGGCGAGGTTGCAAAAGTTAAAGTCACTGTGTAGCCATCTGGGTGATCCCGATGCTTCCTTACTTTATCAGGAAATGTTTGCGGGTTATCGTAAGCAGCGTCTGGTGGGGGAGTTTACACCGAAGCCTAAAACTGGCCTCAAGAAGCTACCGAAGGAATCCACGGTTAACCGCGAACATGCATACCTTCGCGCGGTTTTTAATGAGCTGAAAAGGTTAGGGCGCTGGGAAAGTGAAAACCCTTTAAAGGGCGTTCGTCTGTTTCGCGAAAGTGAAAACGAACTGGCATTTCTCTATGAGGACGATATTAAACGACTGTTGCAGGAGTGCGATGCCTCCTCTAATAAAGATCTTGGCGTCATTGTTCGTATCTGTCTTGCGACCGGCGCACGCTGGAGCGAAGCCGAGCAGCTAAGGCAGTCGCAAGTGATGCCGTTCCACATCACTTATACCAATACGAAAAGTAAAAAGAATCGCACCATTCCGATATCAAAAGAGCTTTATTCGCTAATTCCCAAGCGCCGTGGGCGCTTGTTTGAAAATGCTTATGATGCGTTCAGCTTTGCCATAGAAAGAGCAAAGATTGAATTGCCGGATGGACAGCGCACACACGCGTTGAGGCATACTTTTGCCAGCCATTTTATGATGAATGGTGGCAATATATTGGTGTTGCTACAGATCTTAGGGCATTCAACGATACAGATGACGATGCGGTATAGCCACTTTTCGCCGGAGCATTTAGAAGCGGCTATACAGCTTAATCCTTATGATAGGATACTATTAAAATGATTAATGAAGCCACGGAATTATTAACTGCCTTTGTACAACAAGAGGAAAACAATCTTATTGGTGTTGATATACCGCATATGCCAACACTTGGAAAAGCATACGAAGAAATTACTAAGCATGCAATTAATAAAAAGTTTGTAATACCTGATGGTCTTGACTTAAATATTGTAAGCGGTTTTATTAAGGTTGGGGAGGAGCAAATACCTAATCAAATAGACTGTATGTTAGTTAAGGGCATGGGTCTAAGCCCAGCTGCTGCAACTGGCGCGGGTGGGGCAATCTTTTTCATCGGGAAACTATCAGCGCGTTTCACTGGTTACCGATGTGGTTCGCCCGATGGAAAGCGAGCTTAAAATGATGCTGTCCCAGCATCAGCAGCAGCTTGATCTGGAGATAACTGGCGATGTTATCGTGCGCGGCGATGCGACATTACTTAAAGCGCTATTACGAAATCTGGTTGAGAATGCCCATCGATACAGTCCGGAAAACACCACTATAACCCTTGGTGTCAGGGCGTTGCCCCAGCCTGTTCTTATGGTAGAGGACCAGGGCCCGGGAATAGATGAAAATAAAATCAGTGAGCTGAGTAAAGCCTTTGTCCGGATTGACCGGCGTTACGGCGGTATCGGCTTAGGCTTAAGCATCGTGACGCTTATTGTGCAGCTCCATGATGCGAAATTCTTTCTCGAAAATCGCCAGTCTGCACCAGGTTGTCGGGCATACGTCAGATTTAACCAATCTGACGTATAGCGCGGCGCGAATGATCAGGTTGTGAACCAGATAACCAGGAAGCTGAGGATAACGCAGATGCTCAGCATCACTGAGAGGATTTCAGAAACAGGGCGGGTTAATTTTAGTGTCATTGTCTTCTCCAGAAGTTGTCGGATAATTTTCGCCTGACAACCTTAAGAGAACCTTAAGCCCTGAGCTGGGTTCAAGAAAAAACCAGCGAGGATCTTCCTGCGCTGAGTATCAAAACGATGATTTATTCATTACTTTGCGCCAAATCATCGGTAGCTCTGCTATCAACTCTCCGGTCACGCGCTGTTTAGCCGCTCCCGGCTGCCAGATCGCGACCAGGGTGATATTCAGCCCTTGGTTGCCGACTTCACTGTCCAGCACCCGGACGTTTTTCCATTGGGCAGCCAGAAAATGTTTTGGCAAAAAACCCCAGCCTTGCGCATTCTCCAGCAGATAGCGCAGCGAGCTGCGCTCATTAACGTACAGCGTGCGTCCGGAAATCTGTAGACGACGGACAATCTGCTCATCGTGCGCGCGGTGCATCACTATTTGCGGCACCAGAGAGAGATTAAGCAGCGTAAGAGGTGTTTGCTGGTTGAGAAAGAGTTTTGATGACCCATAGAAATCAAGCTCGATATTACCCAGCGCGCACCACTCCATATCCATTCCCAGCGCGCGGTTGTTGGCCTGACATAGCGCAATTTGCGCTCTGCCGCTGGTTAACGCCGCTTCCGCTTCTTCTCTCGAGGCGCTCCACGCGCTAAAGCGAATGCCCCGGTCACTCATCGCTCTCGTCACCGCTTCAATAAACGAGGGCGCAATAAAAGGATCGTAAACCAGGACGATTTCCCGCTGATCATCTTCCGGCAGCGATTGCACGTAATGCTCGAATGCTCTGGCTTGACGTAACAGTAAATGCGCCTGGCGATGCAGCTGTTGTCCTTGCCCGGTCAGGATTAAGCTGCGGCCCTCGCGCAAAAACAGCTTATAGCCCAGCGCATCCTCAAGATAATCCAGCAGGTCTCTCAGCGTGGTACGGTCTTTACCGAGTGATTGTGCGGCTTTGGATAAACTACCCAATTCAGCAACGCGGGCAAAAGCCTCTATTTGCGCGAAAGAATATCGCAGAGCAGACATTTATTTCAGCTCCTGTATCAACAATTTATACGGGGGATTTTCCCCCGTATAGTGATTTTTTCAAGCGGTTTTTCCTTCTTATAATCTCGCCTGTTATCTAACTCAACAATAAGTGAAAAACATGCGAAATTCTGCTTTCCCAATAATCAAACCCCTGATGCTGGCTGCCACGGTCTGTGCAGCATTCTCTTCTGTGTCTGCTGTTGCTGCGCAATCGCTGCAAAACTGCGGCGGGGTGATGCTCAGTGCTTGCCCGACGCCCTTTGATAAGACGCTGCCTGAGGCGAAAGATATGCTGCAATGGGATCGGGCAGCGCGCGTTGTCGGTTTTCGTAATGATTATCGTAACTATGCTGGCGACGTATTCCAGCATGGCAAATCGACACCACTTCAATTGGCAGAAAAGCAGCTGAAGGGCGCAACTTACAGTGTGAAGGGGAAAACTTATACCCTGAAGGACTACCTGCAGCGTGAAAATGTGACCGGTATGCTGGTGCTGAAAAATGGCAAAGTGGCCTACAAATATCTCGGTGAAGGTAATACCGACAGTACGTTATGGACATCGCGCTCGGTTGGAAAATCGGTGGTTTCGACGCTGGTGGGCATTGCGATTAAGCAGGGTAAAATTCACTCGCTGGACGATCGGGTTACGGACTATGAACCTGACTTAACAGGAACCGCGTGGCAGGATGTTACTCTCAGGCAGCTCATTCAGCATACTTCCGGTGTAGAGTGGAATGAGGACTACACCAATCCTGACTCTGATTTCGCCCACCTGACGCAGTGTGAAGCCCAACCGGGAACCTATGATTGCGTGCGTAATATCATCACTGGCCTGAAACGCGCCCATCCGGCAGGACAGTCGTGGTCGTACTCCTCGGGTGGCGCATGGCTACTGGGTGATGTGTTAGAAAAAGCCACCGGAATGCCGCTGGCTCAGTACCTGGAAAAAACCATCTGGCAACCCTATGGTATGGCGCAGGACGGCGTCTGGCATGCTTACCAGCCAGGTAAACATGATGTTGGCGCGCACGGCTTTAATGCCACGCTGGAGGATTGGGGCCGTTTTGGCGAGTTTGTGTTAAGCGGTGGGCAACTGAAGGATGGGAAAAAGCTGTTGCCAGATAACTGGCTGAAACAGGCATCTGACTGGACCACGGCGAAAAATTCTGTCACAGCGGCGCATCCGGAGGGATCATATGGCTATCAATGGTGGAATAATGCGGTGCCCGCTGATGCGCAGCAGGTTACGCCGGCCGCTGCCGACTCACTGCAAGGTTCGATGTGGGCATTGGGAATTTACGGCCAGGTGATTATGATTAATCCCGCAGAACAGTTGGTGATTGTTCAATGGTCGACATGGCCACAGGCGGAACCTGATTTTAAAGCACAGCCACTTGAGGCTTCGCTGATGTACAGTGCGATTGCGCAGCAACTTCGTTAACTCACCGGGCGGGGAGACACGCTCCCCGTTTTTTGCCATAGCCGCGCCCTGGACGTCTGTATTGCCCAGGCCATTACCACAGGATGAGCAATGCGCCGTAAGAATGTGAACGATTACCTGGCTTTTATCGCGGTTGCACGCGAACAGAGTTTTACTAAAGCGGCGGCACAGCTCGGCGTTTCGCAATCGGCGCTGAGCTATACCATCCGCACGCTTGAATCACATCTGGGGCTGCGGTTACTCACCCGCACCACACGCAGCGTTTCGGTCACCGAGGCCGGTGAACAACTGCTCAACCGCATCGGGCCGCATTTTGACGAAATTGAAAGTGAGATCGCGGCACTCAGCAGTTTGCGAGATAAGCCAGCCGGCACCGTGCGTATCAATGCCGTTGAGCATGCAGCCGAGACGATTCTCTGGCCAAAACTGTCGCCGCTGTTACTCGACTATCCCGATATTAATATCGAAATCATCAGCGAGTATGGGCTTAAGGATATCGTCGCCGAACGCTACGATGCTGGCGTCCGACTGGGTGAACAGATTGATATGGATATGATTTCGATTCCGTTAGCGGCGAATTTTTGCTTCGCGGTTGTTGCGGCACCCGCGTATTTTCAGGATAAACCGCAGCCTGTAACCCCTTACGATCTGAGCAAGCACAGCTGTATCAAGCTGCGATTGCCAACCCATGGGGGTTTTTATGTCTGGGAGTTCAGTAAAGAGGGAAATGAACTAAAGGTTCGTATTGAGGGCCGCGGCGCGTTCAGCAGCATTTCGATGATGCGGCAGGCCGCGCTTGATGGCCTGGGTATCGCTTATCTGCCGAAGGACATTGTGGATACGGCGATAGCAGACGGCAGGCTGATACAGATCCTTGCCGACTGGTGTCCACCACGGCCCGCTTATCATCTCTATTATCCCAGCCGTCGCCAGCATTCACCGGCATTTTCCCTGGTTCTTGAGGCACTTCGCTATCGACGCGCGTGACCCTTGCCAAAAACAAGGCCATTCACCCGCGATTAAGAAAACTCCTTTCTAAGCCTATGCGGAATTAGCTATCTAATCTCTTAATGCAACGGGGATTATGATGGCAGTCTGAATCGGTCACTCTCTGGTTAGGCCAGGGATCGACATCCGATCATAATGGGGTGCTGGCACCTGCGCCGCAGACTACCGGTAAAACAAAACGGGTGGGTGAAGTCACTGTGCAGGGCGTTTCGTTCCGAAACAATGAAATAATATTAGCCGGTAATATTTATCGACCAAAAGATTTCAGCGAGCAGCGCAACTATGCCGCTATTGTGGCTTTTCATCCTGGCAGCCTCGACGCACAAGGAGCTGTTTATTATTTCCGGCGCAACGCATAGGGATCTCTATGATGGCGCGGGCGCAATGGCTGCCGCTAAAAAACTGACGCCGTTCTTTAAGTGTCAGCTGGTTTAGCAGGTAATCGCTTATTTTTCTTTAACCGTAATAAAAATTTAATATTAAAATAATCCGCATTCTGAAGATTAATCAAATAAGGTAATTATGAAAAACGTTTTAATTATCAATGCACATCAGTTTTACGACGGTATTTCATCGGGCGATTTAAATCGGGCTATGGTTAATGCAATTGCGGATAATCTTAACCGACTGGGTTACAATATCAAGCATACTGAAATCGAAAAAGGTTATGACATCGACGATGAAGTTGAAAAACATCTTTGGGCTGATTTGATTATTACGCAATCTCCGGTTTACTGGTTTAGTACGCCATGGATCTATAAAAAATATGTTGATGAAGTATTTACTGCTGGCATGCTGCAACAGCGTTTCCTGACGGGGGACGGACGTACGCGCCAGGACCCCGCGAAGCAATATGGCAGCGGTGGTAAGCTCACTGGTAAAAAATATATGCTCTCATTGACCTGGAATGCACCCGCTGCCGCATTCAATGATGAAGCTCAGCGGTTATTTTCCGGTAAATCTGTTGATGAGATTTTTGCCTATAATACCGCTAACTATAAATTCTGTGGTGTTGATATTTTGCCTTCATTCTCTTGTTTTGATGTGATGAAGTCACCGGATATTACCAATGACTTTCTTCGGCTGGAAACACATTTAAATGTTGTGTTAACTGTCTGAGTTCATTCAACTGTAACAAGTCTGGGCGGTATCTCCGCCCATTGATGACGTTATTATTTCAAAGAGTTTTTTAGCGCATCAATAAACATACTCACCCGCAGCGGAAGATAGCGGGTAGTGGGCAGTACTGCCCAGACGGACAGATCCTGTTGTGTTACATCGGATAACGCAATCGCCACCAGTGAGCCATCATTCAGCTCCTTTTTTACGTCCCAGAGCGTCAGTTGGGCAATTCCCAGCCCCTGAACGCAAAGCTCCCGGACGCTTTCCACATTACTTGAGCTAAAACGCCCATCGACATTGACGCTGATACTTTGGCCTTCTGCCTCAAAGGTCCACTGCAGCACATTGGTCAATTTCAGACAGTGATGGCCGGTTAAATCATTTAACGTTTCCGGCACACCAAACTTATGTAGATAAGCAGGCGACGCGCAGACGATGCGCGGATTGTGGATAATTTTTCGCGCAATAAGGCTGGAGTCCTTCAGTGGAGCAATGCGGATGGCGAGATCAATTCCCCGGCCGACGATGTCCACCACATCTTCAGTAAGCTGAATATCAATCCGTAATTGCGGATTGTCGTCAAGCAGGGCAGGCACCAGCGGCAGAATATTGCGTCGGCCAAATCCCGAAGGTGCCGTTATCCGCAATAAACCCGAAGCCTGTTTAGTTTCCGCAGAGAACAACGCCCTGGCTCCGGCCTCTGCTTCAATCAACGCACGGGCATAAGGCAAAAATTCGCTACCTTCCTGCGTCAGGGAAACAGATCGCGTTGTGCGCTGAAGCAATCGCGCACCCAGCATTTTTTCCAGCGCTGCCAGCCGCCGCGAAACCGCCATCGGCGATATATCGAGTCGTCTTGCCGCCTGCGTCAGGCTACTGGTTTCGGTAATCGTCAAAAAAAGGCGGACATCGTCGAGATTCATAGGTCAGGGTAGTTACTCAGTAAACTGAAGTCAGCGGCGGAAAATTTTCTGCCGTTAACAAGCGGCAGTTTCACGGCAATTATAACTCATTTTGATATACAGGCTTATCAGTTTGCCCTGTTTAAGCCCGCTGGCGCTGCGATTATATTGCCTTATGTTTTTAATCCTTAATAAGGCGGAGTTTAATGCGTTCATCATCGCTGTTCAGTTCAACCCAAATCGGTAATCTGTTGCTCAGTAACCGGCTGGCCGTGGCGCCAATGACCCGCGTGTCTGCCTCAGAAAATGGGCTTCCCGGTGAGCGAATGAGAGCTTATTACGAGGATTTTGCCCGTGGCGGTTTTGCCCTGACAATTACTGAAGGCATCTATATCGATAATGCATGGTCTCAAACCTATGCGTTCCAGGCCGGGCTGATCAATGCCGAACAGGCATCAGCATGGCGTAAAATTACTGATGCCATTCATGCGCAGGATGGCCGAATCTTTGCTCAAATCCAGCATTCTGGCGCGCTTTCTCAAGGAAATGAGTACCTTGATGGCACGGTAGCTCCCTCAGCGGTTCGTCCCAAAGGCCAACAGATGACCTTCTATCGCGGTGAAGGTCAGTATCCGCTTCCACGCGCGCTTACGGATAATGAAATTGTGAGCATTATCGAAAGCTTTGCTGACGCAGCGTCACGCGCGGTTATCGAAGCCGGATTTGATGGTGTGGAGATCCATGGTGCCAACGGCTATCTTCTGGATCAGTTTTTTACCGACTACACCAATCAGCGCAGCGATAAATGGGGTGGCGATATCGCCGGGCGACTCAGCCTAAGCCTGGAAGTGATAAAAGCCGTGCGCGCCCGGGTTGGCAGCGAAGTGCCGGTCGGTATCCGTATTTCTCAGGGGAAAGTGAATGATTTCTTTCACAAATGGGCAAATGGCGAAGAGGACGCACGCGTAGTGTTTACTTTGCTGGCAGAGTCAGGGATTGATTATCTGCACCTGACCGAATATGAAGCCTGGCAGCCCGCATTTTCTGACAATAGTCTTTCACTGGTCGCGCTGGCGCGAAAATATGCCCCGGCGTTGACCCTTATTGCTAACGGCAATTTGCATGAACCACACAGGGCGGAGGCGTTATTAGCCGATGGTGCGGATCTTATCGCACTGGGGCGCGGTGCGCTGGCAAATCACAACTGGCCACAGCGCGTCAGGGACGGGCAGCCACTGAATGAATTCGACAGCAGCATATTGGGCCCGCTGGCAGATATAAAAGATTGCGAAATACCGATGTGAATGAATATTGCTGACAACGAATCTGTTGTTGAGCCAGGTGGTGATTACCGGACGGCGGAGCATTGCGCCATACCGTCCGGTCAATCGCTAGCTGTCAGGTGTTATCATCAGGATTGGTACTCTGCTGGCCTGTCGGTTTCACCGAAGGTTTTCCCAAACTGGAGGCGAACCAGGAAACAACTTTATCGATAACCGGCTGTTGATACCATTGCGCGTCGCCATGCTCAGCGCCTTTAAGCAGAATATAGTCGGCCTGATTACCTTCTTTTTTTAGCGCACGATAAAGCTGAGCGCTTTGCTCTGGTGAAACCAGGGTGTCTGCGCTGCCGTGCATAATAAGAAATGGCGGTTTTTTACCGTTAATGTGCCCCAGCGGGCTGGCGAAAAGCGCTTTTTCTTTATCTGAGTCTATCGGTGCGCCGGCAAAATCACGGAAAGCGGCACCGTTAACCAGCAGCGCCTCTGTCACCGCAGGAGACTGATGAACTTTTTTCACCGACTCAGGAAAACCTTCGCCGATATTTAGCAGATTAGATATGCCATAAATAGTTGCCGCAGCCTGCACATCGGAAGATTGATCGAGGAAATCACCCTTATCGAATGTTTTCTCATCGGCGGTCATGGCGACCATTTGCGCAAGCCAGCCCCCGGCTGAATCACCCAGCACACCAATGCGGGTCGGGTCGATGCCATACTCGCTGGCATGCTGACGCAGATAGCGAACGGCAGCTTTTGCATCAACTAGCGGGGCTGGGAAGGTATCAGGAATAACGCGATATTCAACCGCGGCGACAACAAATCCGGCTTCAGCCAGCGCCATTCGCATCTGAATAAATTTATCCTGTTCGGCAGAGGTAAATCCGCCGCCAGGGAAGTAGAGAATAGCCGGTTTTTTACTGTCGTTTCTGGGAACCAGCAGCGACATAGACATCGGCCGGCTTGAACGGGTTTGTTTAATCTGGGCGTAAACAACATTATTTATCGCGTCAATTTGTCCGCGAGTCACCTCAACCTGCATAATGCTGGCTCCCTCGGTATTGCCCGCTAATTCAGCATCACCGGCAAAAGCCGATGTGGACATTAATCCAATTAAAGACAGGCACCCCATAAAAGCACCACTGCGAAACTTCAACATATCCAACACCTCTTATCTGATTATCAATATCATGGCACAACCGCAGGGGCTGAAATTGATACAACGCAAAGGGGTATCCAGATAATATGTCAGAATGGGTAAAGATGCATGGCCTGAATCCGGCTTGCCTCGCCAGCCTCTGCGAGGTGAGGTTTGATCGGATACCAGCCCAGCAGTGGCTGGTAGCGATAATCGTATATTTTCCTGAACTCAGTGACGGTGTTGGATAAAAGCTTAACGGCCGTTACTCGTTCAACGGCCATCAGAAAAAATATCGTTAACCGCATTGAAAGCATCGAGGTCTTCACCTTCAGCCGTACTCATTCCGCGTTTTTCTAACCATTTTCTGCCCCAGACGCTTAACCCCATAATCAGCGAATGCAACTCTCTTCCTTCATCACTAAGAGAATATTCAACTTTGGGAGGTACCACGGCATAAACCTGACGAGTAATGATTCCATCCTCTTCAAGTTCTCTTAATTGCTTAGTCAGCAGTCGTTGGTTAATCGTCGGCATATGACGATTAAGCTCACTGAACCTTAGGGTGCCATCCCTGAAAAGGTGATAGAGAATTACGCCTTTCCATTTACCCCCCATTATATGAAGCGCTGCTTCCATCGAACATCCTGGTGATGAGTCGTAATTACGCAGCTTTTTCATCAACTTCTCCTGAGTTACCTTTAGGTAACTATGGGCTTTTTCTTACCGTATAAACACATTTTGTTTATATGGTACTTTCTTTGATGTGAATATCAATCCATCCTGGAGAGTAAATGACTACCATGCTATTTGAACCTATCACCATTCGCGGTACCGAATTCCGTAACCGCATTGCCATGTCGCCGATGTGTATGCACTCGGCAACCGCTGATGGCCATACCAGCGATTTCCATGTGGTTCACTACGGCGCCAGAGCGTTGGGCGGGGCGGGGATTGTTATGCTTGAAACGGCCTCCGTACTGCCTAACGGCCCTATTGGCCCTGGCGACATCGGCATCTGGGATGACAGCCACATTGACGGATTATCGCGTGTGGTTAATGCCATTCAACGCTTTGGGGCAAAAGCCGGAGCTCAGATTGGTCATGCAGGCCGACAACTCGGTATTGATCTTGAGTCCATCGCACCTTCAGCAATCCCTTTTACCGCTGATTCGCGCGTACCTAAAGAAATGACGATTACTGAAATCAAAGAAGTGGTCGAAGCGTTTAAACAAGCAACGCGCCGGGCGCGTGAGGCTGGATTTGATGTTATCGAAATTCATGGCGCACATGGCTATTTGTTGAATGAATTCCTGTCTCCTGTGGCAAACCAACGCAATGACGAATACGGTGGCAATCACGAAAATCGCTACCGAATTGTCAGAGAAGTGATCGACGCCGTAAGAAGTGAATGGGATGGTCCACTATTCTTACGCATTTCCTCAACTGATTATGTTGACGGAGGGAATAAGCCGGAGGATTTCCTGATTTACGGCAAGTGGATGAAGGAACAAGGTATCGATTTGATTGATTGCTCCTCAGGCGGCATTGCGATGGTGAATGTGAATACCTACCCAAATTATCAGGTTCCTGCCGCTGAATTGCTGCGAAAAGAACTTGATATCAGGACTGGTGCTGTAGGCCTGATTGAAAGCGGTCGCCAGGCGGAGGAAATTCTACAGAATGGCCGGGCTGACATTGTGTTAATTGGACGTGAGATGCTAAAAGATCCGTTCTGGGCAAGAACAGCCGCTGATGATCTCAAAACCGAAATAGATGTACCTGCTCAGTACACGCGTTATGGTTCAGGATGGCAGCGCGCCTTACCAAGAAAAGATCCTGTTGCTCTTGAGATGACAGTGGAAAATTAAACCCTGCTTAATTGGTATCGGGATAGCGTATGTCAGCCAATAAAGTCACGGCAGACAAATAATACCTGATAAAGAGCCTTTGCCCAGGAGTGACAGACGACAGGCGAATACCGGCACGATCGCTGCCTCAGATGTTGACAATGGCTTCTGTCACTCAAGCGTCAGACGTGCCGGTTCTCTTCTGAACCGTCTTACTTGCCTTGAACTGGTTAATCCGCATCCGCGTTGCCGCACATCATCTCAGCTATTTGCCGCACCTGCTCATCAAGTCCCGACAGATGCCGGTGTATCAGTCCGACATCCCGGTAAAATGTCAGAGGCCCTAAATCAATGGCCCTGACTGCGGCCGGCCATTTTCGCCATGTCGCGGTCTCAGGCAGTAGTGACACGCCGACGCCGTTACTGACCAGCCTCATAATTGCTTCCAGCTCGTCAACTTCGCAGATTTCGCTGACAGATATATTTCTCTCCCTGAGAAAACGATCGACATGCCTGCCGCCAAAAGACGCGCGGTCGTAGCGGATAAATTGATGTTCTGCGAGCAGTGCCAAAATATTATCGCCACTGATGTGACGGGGACAACCAGCCGGAAGGGCTCATGCGTAAGCATGGTCCATTGCAGGCCATTCTGTAAGGGGAAGGGCGGGCACAGCACGGCAGCCATATCGAGCTCACCGGCATCCACCATATTCACCAGTTCCATTGAGAGACCGGGAATAACCCGGACCCGTCCGGCCGGATTCTGTTTAAAAAATCGCGTCAGCACATCTGGCAGTAAACTTCGCTGCACCGAAGCGATCGCGCCAATCGTCACCGGTTTCGCCACCACATTAACGCCGGTCCTCATTCCCAGAGTATCGTAAAGCGCCAGCAGTTCCTGCGCCTGACTGACGAGCTGCCGTCCTTTTAGGGTCAGGCGAGCAGTGCGCCCGGTTCGGTCAAAAAGCGTGACCCCGAGCTCGGATTCCAGGCGCTGCATCTGGGCGCTTACCGCAGCTTGCGTGAGACCCAGCTTATCTCCCGCTGCTGAGAATGTCCCGTTAGCTGAAATCACCATAAAGGTTTTGAGTTCGCGGATCATGGAAGCCCCATTGATAGAGATTATTTGTATAAAACAAAAATTATATTTGTTTTTAATAAATTATTATTGGATATAACCTCCATTGTGACGATTTAGTTAACAAAAATGGCAGGAAGGTTAACGCCTTTTCTGAATGTTAAACAGGCGATGTTTTGTGGCCTGACAGCCAGTCACAACAGGGGGAATTAAACATGGGGCTTTCACCTTTTCATCTTGCCATTCCGGTTTACGATCTGAAGGCCGCGCGACATTTTTATGCAGAAGTATTCGGTCTGAGTGAAGGTCGTTCCAGTGAACAGTGGGTGGACTTCGATTTTTATGGCCATCAACTGGTAATTCATGTGCATCCTAAAACGGCGTCGCAGGACAATGTTCACTCCAATCCGGTGGACGGCCACGACGTTCCGGTTCCTCATTTCGGGATTATCCTGAAATGGGACGAGTGGGAGGCGCTGGCCGAGCGTCTTCGATCGTTTAATACCGCGTTCGTGATTGAGCCCTATATCCGCTTTAAAGGGCAGACAGGAGAGCAGGCAACAATGTTTCTTTATGACCCTTGCGGTAATGCCCTTGAATTTAAAGCATTCAAGGATATGAGCCAGCTTTTCGCGAAATAACTTCCGGGCAATGAAGATAAAAAATAAGGGGAACACAATGTGTTCCCCTTATTTTGCATTTGCTGAACGAGCAGCTGCGATTGAAAATTACCAGTTCTGACGCGTAGGAGAAATAATCAGATCGTTTACCGTGACATTTTCCGGCTGGTTCAGCGCGTAAATCACCGCATTAGCGACATCTTCAGAGCTGATGGCGATCTTGTTCAGTTGCTGGGCGGCTTTGCGGCCTTCCGGATCGACAACTTTATCCGCCCAGCCGGTGTTGATGACGCCAGGGCTGACCGTATTGGCCCGAATGCCGTGATTCACGCCCAGATCCTTGCGCATGGACTCGGTCATCGCCTGAACAAAGAACTTGGTGGCACTGTAGATACCTGCTGCCGCATCAACCTGGTGGCCAGCAACAGAAGCCATGTTCAGGATGTGGCCCGATTTCTGCTTCAACATCAACGGCAATACCGCGGCAATAGCGTTAAGGTAGCCCTTGATATTGACGTCCACCATATTGTTCCAGTCGTTGACCGCCAGGTCTTCCCAGTATGAGAACAGCATCAGGCCCGCATTGTTCACCAGAATATCGACCGAACCGTAGGTTTTACTGGCGAATTCCGCTACGGCTTTCATGGCTTCTGCATCTGCGACGCTGGCGGCATAGCCGGAGATGTTATGGCCCTGTTTTTTCAGCGGCTCGACGAAGTGATTCAGTCGCTCCTCGTTTTGTGCCACCGCCACTACGTTAACATTATTTTCCAGTAGGGTTTTTACCGTTGCGGCACCTATTCCTGAAGAGGCACCCGTCACTATCGCGGTTTTATTTTGAATGTAATTCATATTCTGTTCCTCTCAATTATTCGCCCGGTGTGCGTACCCGGCGTGGAGATTATTTAAACTTGTCGAGTGATTAAATATCCGGAGACTGCCAGTTGGCGTCATCTTTGACCGGTGGCAGATACGACAGGCGCTGCATATTCTGATTCCACAGATTATCCGGGATGCGGTAGCGGTCCTCTTTATGCGGATCGATGGCCGTGACAATCCGCTCTTCCTGACCGGAAACGATAAGGCTGATAAGGTCCGGGTTCATCATTACCGTTTTGCCGGTGGCGATAAACTCAGCCCAGCCCGTCTGGTACGCTGCCAGAATTTGCTCCGCGGTAAACAGGTTGCCAACGCCAATCAGCGGCAGTTTGCCGTTAATACGCTCGTGAATTAACTGCATGCGGGTCAGTGACGTATCGGCCCCACGGCGCGCCTTTTTATAGAAATCCCACAGCGAAACGTGCAGGTACTGCAGCGGTTTTTCGACCAGGGCGTCAATCAGCGCAAAGGTATCCTGCATTGTCAGGCCGTGCTCGCCCGGCTCTTCCGGAGAGAAGCGGTAGCCGACAATAAACTTGTCGCTGGCGTACTGCTGTTTGACTGCCGTTACGGCATCAACGATCGCCAGCGGGAAGCGCAGCCTGTTCTCGATGCTGCCGCCCCAGATGTCGGTCCGGCGATTACTTTCCCCCGAGACAAACTGCTGGATCAGATAATTATTGGCCCCGTGAATTTCGACGCCGTCAAATCCCGCCTGAATGGCTAAATGTGCGGCATTGGCGAAGGCGGAAATCAGGTTGCGGATCTCTTCGTCGGTCAGGGCGCGGGCGCCTGACTTCTCATCTGCCGACGGAGCGACCATCTCACGGCCGTTCAGTAGTTCAGCAATTGACAGGTGGCCGCCGTGATGGATCTGCAGAACCGCCGTGGCGCCCTGTTTTTTAGCGATGCGGGCGACTTCACGCAGGCTGGGCAAGTCTTTCTCACCAATGGCCTCAGGCTGGCCGACAAAGGCTTTACCTTCCGCAGATACCAGCGTGGCGGCGGCAATAAACAGGCCAAAGCCGTCGAAGCGGTCGTTCAGAAAGTGGCGCTCTTCATCGCTGATGCTGCCATTTTCATGAGAGGCAAAATGCGTCATTGGCGCAACGGTAAATCGGTTTTTGATCGTGACACCGTTATTCAGGGTAAAGGGCTCGAATAATGGGGCGTATTTCGGGTTCATCATATTTTCTTCCTGGTAATAATCATCTCGCCGTTTTGCCGTTGGCACCAGCGATATGCTGTCGGTAAGCTTATAAATTCTCTGACCGAAACGGATGATGGAGCCTTATCGTTTCGTGATGTTGTTTGTTCCGCTGCGCGTCAGAAGAGGTTGCTTGCCTATTTATGTATCGATCACTAAGTATTTGTATATTTATAGCGATCGATACATAAAAAGGCAAGCTGATTTTCTTCAATTTTCTATAGAAAAATCTCTTATGGATTTTACGGCTGGATGAATTATTTATCAGGTGGCTGAATTTAAAGATAAAACTGCATTTATCCCCGGGGTGCATGCGGGCCGCGTATTCTACCGTTTCCTCCCGGTCAAGACTTCGCGGATGCCCTTTGAACGGCAGCAAGGCTGGCTGTTGCGTTCGAATTGTCATTGATTAGCTCAATAACAAAACACAAAGCTTATGTATCAATCGCTATATAATAATACTAATATGTAGTGTCCGATACAGTTTAAGGTGCTCCAGAGATTCTTCATGTTACAGGGATCGTTTTCTGTCGCCGATGTCATTGAGATCGATGTGACAGCATCTGCATGATAGACGTTCGGTAGCCAGCAACAGAGTCTGAGAATGAAGCATTGCGCCGTGAGATAATCCTGACCAGCGATGACGGATTACGCTCTTTTATGGAGCGGCGCGATAGCTCCCGTTAAAATCTTGTATAGTGAGCCATTAGTTTTTTCTTTTTTATCAGGCTGGATATATGACAGATTCAACGCACAACACGCCCTCACGACGAGGAAGACCGCGTAATTTCGATCGAGACAAAGCCCTGGTCAGCGCGCTGGGTCTGTTTTGGCGATGCGGATACGAACCGGCTTCGGTCGGTGAACTTTGCCGGATAATGAATATCAATCCGCCGAGCCTGTATGCGGCATTCGGCAGCAAAGCGGAGCTGTTTCTTGAAGCGGTAAACTTTTACGAAAGAACTTACTGGGATGCCCCGTGGGAAAGGATGCTGCAGAAAGCGAATGTGCATGACGCGATTCGTGACTTTTTTGAGGAGTCCGCCGTCATTCTGACGTCGCAGGATGCTCCTTGCGGCTGCCTGGTTGTTCTCGCCGCGATCAATGTTTCGCCAGAATCTAAAGATGTCTACGACGCGGTGAAGGCACTCAGAGAAGAGGGGCGTGTCTATTTCAGGCAGCGCCTGCAGGCAGGCATTGAGTCGGGTCAACTGCCGCCTGATACCGATGTTGATGGCATTGCCCTGACGCTGAATACGCTTCTGGAAGGGATGTCGATCCCGGCGCAGGATGGTATTACGCAGGAAGAACTGAAACGCGTCGCCAGTCAGGCCGTGCTGCTTTTACCTCGCCCGGTAAATCATCGCTGATAAAAGCCGTTCCCTTTGAAAGGGGAGACTGTTTCAGCCTCATGGGATGCCAGCGGGCGCTGATACGCGGCGATACACGTTGTAAATCAGCAAACGGCCTGATGACGGACGAAAATGTTGCCACCCCGGAGTGGACGCCGGGGGGCAACATTGAAGGGGTTACACCCTCAATATCAGAGCATTATGGCGCGACATGGGTGTGGTAGATTTTGCTGACTACCGTCCATTTTCCTTCGACCTTCAGCAGATTGAAAAAATCCGTGAAGCAGAAGCCAGAGATATCGTTGGTGTCAATGCGTGCGCTGGCCGCCGTTCCGACGATATCAATATTTACAATTACGCCCTGTGCCTCAGGCGACGGACGGAAAGCGGAGTCAATGGTGTCAAACAGCCCCTTGATCGCCCCACCGGTCAGTTTACCGTCACCGTCCACACCAAAAATGGTGGCTTGTGGGCTAAAAGCCGGTTTCATAATGCTGCTGTCAGCTTGCTTACCACCTTCATTGTACTTATTCAGTACCCTAACGATTTCGTTATATTCCTGCACATAAACGGGTTTGGTCATGATTCAATCCTCACATCAAAAAGATGTATTACGGTTTGCTGGCTGAACAAGAGGGCGGCCTGCCCCCGCGTTAATCATTCCTTGCTGACGTGTCCGACAGCGCAGAGGTTCATAATATGTAGTGATTGCTATTTAATTATATTTATAGTGATCACTAAATATTAAGTCAACCTGAAAGTGAAAATTTTGCGGCACGTTCAGCCCATTGGTTGTCATTAAAACAGCCGATAAAGGTGACAACGCGTTGATATATAGATGATCAGATGGGGGGGGTATCAGAGGGGGATGAGATTGATATCTCAGCTTTTAACGTGGTCAGGCTTGAGTGGTTAAGGCGCTATTTTTCGCCAGCCACCAATGAGGTAGCTGGCAGCGTTATTATGGCTGTCGAACCAGCGCTCTGTGCTTATCCAGCAGGAAAGGGCGCAGATATCCCACGGTATTAGACAGCAGGATAACGTCCTCTGACACGGTAATATTCAGCACATCATGCAGATAGGCTTTGCGCGTCTCCATGCGCTGCCAGACTTCCGGAAAGTGGCTTTGCAGCTCCTTTCTCAAGGTGGCATCAGCCAGCGCGACAGTATCTTCAATACTGCAGCCGCCATAACCTGGCAACGAAGGAATAATGTCGATCTGAAAAATCATGCCGCTCTCCAGCTTGATCGCTGAATCCGCAGATACCGGTGAGCAGAGCCACTCTTCATCTGCCACCAGATGACCGGGATTCAGATGCCAGTGCCATTTCTCTTTGGGCATGACGTTTTCGATGGTTTGATAAAGTTCACCGCCCGTCAGGCCGGGACGAAGGGTTTCCAGCCAGCTTGTTACCGCACGATAGTAAGGAATGGCCAGCGCTGAAAGATAATCGGCCACGGCTGGGGGCAGTTCATTCTCATCCGCCACGACATAGGCAGCACGGCTGGTCAGTCCGCCCTTAAAACCAACGGTCAGCGAGAATTTATCCCCGCGCTGAATCTGCTTATCCGAGGGATACAAACAGGCATCGGCAAAACGTTCGCCGGTTGCTGCAATCATCACTACGTTGCCCGGTTGCCCGTCGGCAGACAGCCAGTGCCCTATCTGCTTCTCCGTTTTACCCGGTTCAATCTGGTCCAGCGCCGCCATCACGTTGGTCGATGCCAGATTTGCACCAAACTCATAAAAGGCTATTTCGCTGGCGGTATTCAATCGACGCGCGCCATCAGCAGGAGAGATAAACAGTGAGGTCGCATTGACCACCTTTTTCCGGTCGCCAGCGGTTTCAATAATTGCCTCAAGAATAAAAGCAGGCACATCGAACTGATACTGAGTATCACTAAGCTTGCTGGTAAATAGCTTCCAGCCAACTACGCCAATCTGATTTCCGTTCTTCAGGCCCGCCTGAGCCAGCACGTCAGACAGCGGCGCATCGTTATCCATTGGCTGATTCGGCAGCGAGAAGGCCGGAGCATGAAGACACTTTCCGCTGTTTCGCGCATGCGGCACCAGTTTGAGGTTCTCATTCCCCATAACATAACTGAGTTGTCCGTCAGCCGTGAGAATCAACAATGCCTCTTCAAAGCGTGGAATAAAGCCAGCAAGGTATTCAAAATTTCCACCATGTTCTTTATCGGCATAGATAATCACAGCATCGAGTTTATGCTGATGCAGCGCGTTCAGAATTTTCTTCAGGCGCTGGGTCATAACCTCATCGCTAATCACCGGGGTTTTGACGTTGGGAAAGGTTTTGGGTGCCGGAACAGCGATCAGTTCAAAACGGGCTTCGGACGGATTCATGGTCATCCTCACTAAGTGATTAAATAACGGTAATTTGTCTTTTTTGCATTAGCTGGCTCATCTCGCTATCCAGCGTGCCATTGATCAGCAGCGTGCTGGCCAGCGTTAAGTCGCCGATGGTAAAAGGAGAAGCCGAATTTAACTTTTCCGGTGAAGCCATCACCATCGTTTCGGCAGCTCTTGCGCATAACGCCTGCTTTACACAGGCTTCTTCATAATTACCGGTGGTGAAGCCTGCGCTTTGATGAACACCGGTCACCCCCATGAAAAACAGATCGGCATTGATTCGCCTGATGCCTTCCAGCATCGAGGCGCCAACCGTCACCAGAGATTGCTTCATCAGCTGTCCGCCGATCACAATGACTTCTACCAGCGGATAATCGGCCAGTCCCACGGCAATGGCTGGGCTGTGAGTAACGGCGGTGAAGGCAAGATCGCCAGGCAACAGTTTAATCATCTCACCCGTGGTGGTGCCGCCATCAATAATCACGACCTGACCGGGTTGAATCAGGTTTACGGCTTTCTGCGCAATAATCCGCTTTGAGTCCATCTGCACGCTTTTTCTGGTTTCAAACGGCGCGTTTGCCGCTGAAACCGGAAGGGCACCGCCATGCACACGTTGTAATAGTCCTTCAGCGGCTAACTCTCTCAGGTCGCGACGGATTGAGTCTTCGGATATCGAAAATCGCTGGCTGAGCTCGGTTGATAATACCTGCTTATCCCGGGCGAGAAGCTCGAGAATCAGCTTTTTTCTCTGGCTGGAAAGCATAACGGCTCCATTCATGTTTAATCCTGATTTTGCACGATTATGCATGATAATTCGGTTTTGTCATCACAGTAATGTGCGAAATGTGCACCAGGCGTCACAGACTGGTCCGGTTGATGATAGCGTGTTGATCTGTATGCCGAGGGAAGGGACGAAATGGAGGGAATAGATACCTTCAGTCAGGTAATGATGGTGTGCAGCGATGTCGCAGTCATCTCATTGATTTGCTGCTGGTGGAAGTTACAGGGGCGTCCCGGCCCCAAAAAAAATTACTCGAAGCAAACATCCGGATTATCGGACAGAGTAACAAACTCTTTGCTGGTTTTATCCAGGGCACGGATTACGCCGCTTTCAATATCGTAGACCCAGCCATGCAGGCGTAATGTCTTGTCACGTAAACCGACGGCTACCGACGGATGGGTTTTGATATTGTTCAGCTGTGCAATGACGTTTTCCTGCACCATCGCATTAACTTTATCAATCTCACTGGCATAGCTTTTCTTCTCAACGACGGCTTTCGCTGCATCAGCATAATGCAACCAGTGGTCCACTGCCGGCATAGAATCAAGGCACTGGCAGGTAGCAATCGCCTTCATCGCTCCGCAGTTAGAGTGACCGCAAATAACGATATCGGTGACGCCCAGTGCCACAACGGCATATTCGATGGTCGCCGATACGCCACCCGGCTCGGGACCGAAAGATGGCACGATGTTACCCGCGTTGCGAATTACAAACAGCTGACCCGGATCCTGTTGAGTGACCAGTTCCGGCACCAGACGGCTGTCTGAACAGGAAATGAATAACGCTTTAGGATTTTGGCTGGAAGCCAGGCTGCGAAACAGGTCTTTCTGGTCGGGGAAAATGTCTTTCTGGAAGTTTAAAAAACCCTCAACAATATGTTTCATAGCGTTAACTTTTCCTCGTATCAGAGCATCAATTAAATTTCATTATGGCATCGTCATGCCGGGAGATCCAACTGTCGTGGCGTAAGGAAACTGGCCAACCGCGCAGAGTTTAGCCTGGTGGCGGCAGAGCACCTCCGGCATCCCCGATCGGCAGCAGCTATAAAATAGTTATTATTATGTGACAGATGAGGAATTTAACGGGCTGAGAAATAAATATACCTTTTAGATAACCATATTCTGATGCCACTAACTTTGACCTGATGCAATAAAATATGGCTTATTCCTGGATGAATTGTAAGTCATTTTAATGAATGTTTTAAAAGGTAAAGAACCGACGACAAGCAGATTTTTCTTAGGTGAAATCTTTAATGCTGGGTATGGTAAAACCTATTTAAAGATATTCGCGGTGAAACTCAGCTAAGGGGTGATGCCTGGTGACACACACTATAAAAAAAACGTTGAGTTGCATGGGATGCGGGCTCGGTTGTCGTATTAGTTACGATGAAAACATGAAGATAGATTTTTGCACGGATAAAAAACTCTTCGTCTGGCCTGAAGATAATCACTACTTCAGACTGGCATTAAATGAACTGATTTTTAAGCGTTGCCCCTGTTACCTCTCTGAAGGGGTGATTGTTATCGACTTTTCATTCAGGAATGTCGCACTACTTATCAATGATGAGTGGTTGAAGTTCCTCAGTAAAACGGACATGAGTATTGTACTCATTTCTGACAGAAGAATGATCGCAATTGCTAACTACTGGCTTAAACAGTCCAGTAGCATAAAAGCCATCATCAGAACGGACGATGGGATCGCAGGTTTTACCGAAGAGTTGAAAAAAATACTTTGTGGAAGAAGCTGTATACGCGTTAAAGCACCAGCCGCCACTGCGCGTGAGATGCACGTACTAAGCATGATATCTCTTGGCAGAAATACCCACGAGATTGCGACAAAGCTTAACTGCAGTCTGAAGAGCGTTTATGTTCATAAGTCAGCATTAAAGAAAAAAATGGGGAATGATATTACCTTCCATATGCTTTCTCATAAGTACTGAAGCAACATTTTTCCAGCCTTTAAAAAACCGCCCCGACGTGGGGCGGTATCAGTCAGATTTATTTATCCACTCCCACCCAGGTTGCCGTTACTTTGACCTCACCACTGGCGCTTACGGTACCCATCCAGTCATCACCGGCTACTGTCAGTCGTGAGCGGGAGTCATTCATTGGAAACAGCAATTTCAATGTGGTGGTGTAAAAGAAGCCATCATTAACTGCGGCATCCCAGGCAGTCTGTACCCAGTTAGCGGCGGTCATATCAATCGGCGCCTCTGCACAGCTGTTGCGCTCGGTGACGGTGGAGCCGGATTGCGCGGTATAGGATAAATAGGCCGGAATGGGCACGCTATATGTGCCGTCTGTCGAGGTAAACAGGCAGTAAGGTATTCCATTGATCGTGGTGCTGTCACCGGTCACCTGGGCGGTAATACTGTCTGCCTGACGCACGGCCGAGGTCGTGACTTTATATTCAAACTCCACCGGTTGGGCGCTACCAATATTGCCCGCGTTTTTCGGCTTGCTGCTGCCGTCACTCGATATAATACTAATGCCATATTCTCTTGGCGTGATGTTCACCTGATTGGATGCGGTAAACTGGTAGTAGCCGGAGGTTGGATAGGCGGTGTTATTAAATGCGAAGGTAAATAACGCATCGTTATTGGTAATATTATTGCCACTATTCAGCACGTTGCGGAAAAAGGTGTTTGACAGGAAAACATACACATATTGTCCTCCGGTGGTGAAAATATCGGAATAGACTGTATTAGTTGCGTTGTAAAGCTTCCAGTTGGCATTGTCACCGCTAAACTGAATATCACGGTTGCCAGGGGTAAAGCCCAAAGTCGCGGTATCGATAATCATGCTGATAAACAGCTGGTTGGTGACCTGCTGCGTCTGTTGATAGTTATAGGAAACCATTTTGCAGATGACACCGTTAACGTTTCCAACCACGCCAACGTTGCACAAGTCGCCACTGCCGGTGACGCTGGCGCTGCCATCACTGGCAACCATAATTTCAGACATTGAACCGGTGCTCAGCAAATTAAGATGGCCGACTTTGGTTACCGTTTGCGTGTAGTATCGCCAGGTTGCACCGCCGGTAGTGATATCTTTACAGCGTACCCCAGACTCATAATCGTAATTGGTGGTGGTATAGCAGAAATTCAGCTCAAAGGCATTGGTACTGCCAACCGGAAGCTGACGAAAATATTCGAAGGAGGAGGGGCTGAACGTGCCATAGCTGGAGTTACCATTATTAATGCTATTACCGTTCATCGTATGATATAAGCCCTGACTGTCGAGATAGGTCGCCGGAATATGACCAACCGACGGGCAGTTACCGCCATCCTGGCGACAGCGGAGACCGACGAAGGGCGTTGCAATCGGCGAGTCTGTTATCCAGAAATCCACATAGCGATTACTGGCCGCCAGAGCCCACCCCATATATCCCAGTGCTTCCTGGCCATTGTTATATCGCGTCCAGATGTTAGCTCCGCTAAAACGCGGAGTACGGGTATTTGAAGTAATAAAATACTCATTATCGACCGCATTTTCGATAAACAGGTAACTATTTGCACCGCTGCCAGCGTTGCCGGCGGTGGCCGCCAGTACGGACGGTGCCATCAACATACACGCTGAGGTCAGCAGTAGCGATTTAAGATTAATAGACATTATTTTGCTTTTCCTCTGTAAGCGATGCAGTTTGCTGCAATACCTGACACTGAATATCACCCACCCAGACCGCACCACGCGCTTCGCGCAGATCGAGATCGGCTTCACAAGTGCCACCTTTATTGTCAATCAGCGTGATCACCGGATAACGCTTATCAACATCCATCGCAAATTCACCGCGTTCATCGGTCTTACTTTTACCAATGTGGTTATGAATATCAGTGAAAGCGTAAACTCCCCCGGCAGGATTTTTAACCCGACCAAATACGGTGACTAACTGTTTAATCTCAGGATTAAGCACGCTGACGTTCCCAGGGTAGAGCACGACGTTATTAGTCCGTCCGCTAACGATATCGACGCTGTCCTCAGATTTTTTGTCATTCATCAACTCAACCTTGTACTGAGCATAAGGAGGCAGGCTGATAAAGTTTTTCTTACCGCTCAGGGGATATGCGCGGCCATTGATCTGTGCAATCATTTTTCCTGCTTCGCTGAAGTTGGTGTTAACCATCACTCCAGAGGTCTGGGTGCCCTTACCGAGGGCGACATTGTCTTTGGTCCAGGCCACGCTACCCTGTGAGCTAAGGCTGAAGTTACTGCTGTTATTCGAGGTTTGAGTGGCTGACAGCGTACCGGCATTGTATTTGGTGTCATACGAGAGGTAGCCATTGGCAGAGAAATCGTCAGAGCGATAACTGTTATCATTATTACTACTTTTTATACGCTTCGACAGTGAGGCGCCTGCCTGAGTAATCGGGCTGTTATCAAAGTTTTTACGCAGCGTAGCATTGGCCAGCATATTGCCATTTTCGCTGGAGACGCCGGCACTAAACCAGGTGGAAAGCGGCAGCGAGATATCGAGGTTGATGTATTTATCACTAACGCCATCGCGGTTATCATAATAGTAACGCTGGATACCGGCGCGCATTGAAATCGAAGCATAGCGGTTAGCTAACAATGACTGGCTATAATCCGCATTGGTGTATTTGTTACCGTTATACTTATTGTCTGTTCTACTAACGGTAAGTGACCCCAGATACTGTGTGAATTTGCTTAAATTGGCAGTAACACCGACAGAGAAATAATCTCCTTTTTGCATCGGCAAACGATCGCCAATCGAACTGAATTCGCGTGAGGTCCATACTGAGCCATAGCCATTCGGTATGCTCAGATTAAGCGTACTGATACTTTGCCAGCTGGAATCATTGGCCAGCAGCGTCTGTTGGTTGGCGGTCACTAACTCATTAAAGGCAACGTTAACTTCGCTCTCGTTCACCAAATTACGATCAAAACCATACAGCGTGGACTTAAAATTAACCCCGGATAGCCATGGCTGACTGAGCGATGCTGCCACACCGGAGATCCAGGTATCTTTGTCGCCATAATTGATGTTTTTGCGATCGCGATAATCCATTCGTGAATACTGGAGCATACCGCCAAAGAATTGCCATGATAAATCGCCGGTTACGCTGGAACTACGCGCAAAGGATTTATTGATTTGTGCGGTGCGGGAACTGACGATTCTGCCGTTCACCACCACTTCAACATTGACGTTATAAACACCGAAGGGCAGGCGGGACGTATCCACCTCATAACTTCCCATCGAGAAGTTTTGGATGCTAAGCAACCGCTCTTCGCGATAAATACGGACTTCGCCGGCTGCGGGTAAAAACACCGTTATCGGGATCAGAGAAAGCGTATTGTCTTCAATTTGCGTGCTGCTTTTATTACCGTAGCTGACGCCATAGATACGGCTCGAGTTGAGCGCACTCATGCTGGCAATCGACTGTAAGTTCCAGGTGTCGACCATGCCCATCGCCAGGCGACGACCCTGAAAATCGCGTTCATACATGCTGCGATACAGCTGACCGCTGGTACCCCCGGTAGAGCCGATACCATAAATACTGCCGTTTAGATTGAAATGATGTTCGCGCAGGGAAGTGGTGTTATCCAGGGTAATATAGCTGCTGGCATTATCAGAATTGTTGAATTTGCTGTAATAGCTACCGACTGAATAATTCAGTATATTTGAAACATTTTCTGCTGAAGATTCGCCGAGAATGTTAGTACGTGGAAGTACCGCAGCGGCCATTGCTTCCTTGTTTACCGTCATCTCCAGATAAAATGTTCGGGTATCAAGAGATATTGATGCATCTTTACTGATATGGATGATATTGCTTTCACCGAGGCTTCGATTTTTTAGCTCAGCAAGCCCTGATTTGAGGTTTTGCGCTAGCTCAGTGCGGTTGGGTAGTTCATTCAGCGTGATTTGATTAATTTGAAAAGCACCATCTTTGATGGAAATTATCGCGTCCGCAATTTTTTGATTGCTTCGCTGAGTGCCTTGCTCCTCTTCATACCGAATAAATACCGGCACGGTCATACCCTGATTAAGTGCATTAGCGAACACTGCCGGAATAACATAATTATTTATCCGTACTGGCGCATTAATGTTAGCTGAATATGCAGTGCTGGCAGTAAGCAGTATTCCAATGAAAAGCGTTCCCTTTGCCTGATCTAACTTATCCATAAAAGAATCTCTATTCTACGTTTATATACTTCCCGTCATGCCAGATGCCAATGCGGGTTTTTTTATTAGTAAGATCGGTATACTGAATCTTTGTGCTTATTCCTGGCATTAAGTAATATCTTTCACGACAGCCTTTACCGATATCTCTGCTGGCATCACGGCACGGTCCATAGGAAATCACACGAAAAGAAGAGTTGCCGGTATTGGTTATCTTTCCATCCTTGCTGACAAAGTCGAAGCGTTCCTTGCGAGGAGCGACTACCAGAATGGTACTAATAATTGCCGAGGTTGTGGCCTGACCAAGTTTGGCACTTTTACTGGCGTCCTGTTCAGTCACCGGTTCGTCAGTCCAGGAGAGACGGTAATAGCGTTCTTTATCATCTTCTGGCCCTTTATAAATAAACCTGAAGTTCTCACTGGCGTCAGCCGGCATAATCAGACTGGCCGGAGTAGAGAGTAATTCTGACTTGCTCTCCATCGGAATAACGACACCCCCAGCCATTGGGGAGGAAATACGTTCCACACTGAGACTGACATAGCGTGCGGTATCGGTGGTATTTGAGACCTCTTTAGCCAGAATACTGCTATCGGCAGACATCATTGACGTGATCTCTCCGACATTAATTGCCTCGGCTGAAAAGGACATCATGGCGGTAAGAGCCAGACTAATGGAGTATTTTTTTTTCACGGGGAATCCTTAAAAGGAGGCCAGAAGCCCCCTTTTTTTAATTTACTGAATTAAAACGGTATTACTCAGTAGCAGCGGGTACGGTCCAGACGGCAGTGAACTGAACTTTCACATCGCCACTCCAGTAACCGTCAGCCAGCTCGCTGAATGCAGTGGTCTGAGTGCCGTTTGAAGCAGATTCGATAGAGAAGTCAAAATTACCCTGGGTGCTTACGCGCTCAGAACCGGCATATGCGGAGGCAACTGCCAGTGCATCCAGACCTGAAGAAACACCTTCAGAGGTATCAATCAGAGTAACCGGAGCGGTTTTGCTCAGTTTTTCACCGTTCCATGCTACACCAACATCCAGGGTAGAAGCATCGGAAGTGCGTGCAAGGGTGTTAGAGACAATCTGAGAAGTCAGTTCAAAATCAGTTGCACCTGACTGACCTTCGATAGTGACATCAAAAGCACCTTTCTGAGTGTTAAACGCCTGCAGGCCCTGAGCATACTGGAAAGTCAGGGATTTCAGCGGAGTGACCACCAGAATGCTGTTGGTGTCTTTAGTTGCACTTGCATCCCAGCTTGCAGTTGCGCTGGCAGTAACGTCAGCCATGGCGTTGGCAGATAACAGAGCGGTTGCAACAGAAGCAGCTAATACTAATTTTTTCATTATTTAATCCTTAATTAAAATATAGATACATTCCATAGTAGGAATCTTTTCAATGATTTTACTTCGACTTACACTTCAAATAACGCTACAAGATAGAAAAAGTTTGTTTATCTCCCCGCTCAATTTTCTTTGTAAAGAATACTTAGTGTTGTATAACTTCTTTTTATCCAGACCAAGGCGCTCTGCAATATCTTTTACCGAGTGCTCTTTTATTAGCAGAGTTAGCACATCGGCTTCAAGAGAAGTCAGGCTGCGAGACTTGATATCTCTGCGCCAGCGCCCAATGAATACATCTTTTATTTTTCTTCTGATCGTGTATTTGCTGTCGCTGGAATAGATGACTGTTGCAATGCTATGATTTTTCTTCCACCAGTAAGAAGCAAAGTTATCCATCTTATAATCAGATAATAAGATTAAACCGGTGCCGGTTGTGGCTAACTTTTCAATCCACTGCGAATCTGTGAAAAGTTTGATGTTGTAGTGTGAAAAATCAACAAAGATTAAATTGCTATTCAGATGATTGTAATGCTTTTCAATTAGTTTTGAGTAAATCCCAACGCGCAGATAGAGATTGTTATCCGGCCATATAGAATATTTTTTATCTGAATAGTTATTGTTTTCTATTGACGGTTCGCCGCTCGTTTCGGGATTGAAATGATCCCCGTCAATTTCGATTTTTTCACTTTGCATTAGAATCAACATACCCTGTCAAATTTCCATTGAGACGCATAATACAAATCAATAAATAATGTGACAAGATGTGGATATGATATTAATGATTTTTTCCCAGGGGGAAAATTCTTAAAGATTATGTACATGGGGAGGGTAAAAAATTGATCATATTCAATCGGATATGGCATTGAAAAGAACTACATTTGTATAATTAGATAAGATTATTTCCTGCTGATATAAGAATAATTCCTATATTTTCATTGAATTGGTTAAAAAAAAACAGCACAAAAAGTCAAAAATGAGCTATAAAGCGAATTCAGGCGGAGATTTTGTAAATTTATGTTTCAAATTTGTTAATAGGTAAGCAGTTTAATTAACATTTACAATGTTACAAGCCAGACGCCCGTGTTAAGGCGATACCAAGAGGTGGACCAGGGTCTTTCTGATCTGATCACTAAGCGCATCGCAGATAAGATTGATGCCGGACGAAATAGTTCAAATTATTCTGACTGGCCTGAATCAGGATGTTGCGTTTCGATTTCCGTTCTGTCGATTGCAGCATGCAAATCTTTGGCATGACATGAGCAGATGTACTTATGTTGGAGGAGTGCATACGGCTCACGTACAGATGAAGTGCAGGTTGCAAATCCCTGACACGGTAGGATAAACGTTGAGTCGGCCGTGAAATCTGTATTCTCTGCAAGTAATCTCTCCTTTTCTGCCTTCTGTAACCGCATTCATCGCCGGAAATGGCTACCAGGAATATATAAAGCACTGGGCAAGGTAGTGAACCGATCCTCACTGACTTTATTACCGGATGATATAAATCTAGATTACGTAGCTACTAAGAGCCAATTTTATTACTACTCTATTTGCCAGCGCCTGATATAACGCCGATAAACAATTGAAATAAAATGCCAGCTGACTCCAATTAGAGAAATTTGAAGGAGGATGTTTTTTAGATTTACTCTTAGCATTACAAGTATAGTCTGATGTAGGTTAGCAATTGTCTGATTGCGATAACTAAACCTATTCTTAGTCTCAGGATGTCAACGATGGCCAGTATTTCCTGTGGAACGAGGAGAAGAGATTTTTCTCATGGAAATTATTTGTCATTTGCAGTTACCAATTACTTGACATTGGAACGGAAAACATGAAAAGTAATATTGAAAACAGCACAACAAAACAAACAAAAAGAAATCTCAACACATCTTCTGTCCACTGACTGTGCAAGGATGATACAACGACATGGAGTCGATAAATTTAAGCAAAATTCCTAATTTACCCGGCAGTAATCTTAAAAAAACTTATTTCAGTCGCAGTGTTTAGCTGGCTGTAAGAAACTTCTGTGAATATATCCATCATGGATTTCTGACGTGCTTGCTGGCTGTGTAAAACCTTATTTAAATGAAATGTCGATAGGCATAAAGCTATAGCCCGATAATGAGGGTTTATCATGGCAGGCCAGATTGAAGTCAAAAATAGTTTCTACAATTTGAAGCGCGCTTAACCGCACTTCAGCTTTGATGCCCTGACGCTTGCCGGGCATGCTGGCGTTTTAATATCAATTTGAAATTAGTGATTATGTTGAAAAATTAGATACTTAAATATAAGTTTTTCTAATTTTTCGACTGGAAATCACTATTTTAGCGTTAAAAAGTAAACACTAACTTATAAAGTAGGTAAAAAATGAAAAGTAAGCATGGCTTAATGAAATTTAATCCGTTAGCGGTATCGATTCTGCTGGCACTGCCAGTGGTCGTCAATGCTGCCGATCTCAGCATGACAAATGGCAGCACCACCATGGCAAACGGTGTGCCGGTAGTTAATATCAATGAAGCTAATGCCAATGGTATTTCACATAACATTTATGACAAGCTAAATGTCGGTAAAGAAGGCTTAATCTTCAACAACAGCCAGAATGGAGCTAATACTACCCTCGCTGGCCAGATTGCGGGTAACAGCAACTTAGCTTCAGGAACCGCCAAAGTTATCCTGAACGAAGTGACCTCGCGAAATAAAAGTACCCTGAGTGGCATGATGGAAGTGGCCGGTGATAAAGCGCACCTGATTATCGCCAACCCAAACGGTATTACCTGTGAAAGCTGCGGCTTTATCAACACGGATAGAGTGACTGTCACCACCGGTAAACCGGATCTGGATAATGGTGAGCTGAAAGGATATTCAGTTAACGGTGGCATTATTACAACCAATGGCTTAACCAGCGATTCACCAACCGCGATTCTGGCGCGTTCGATTGTGGTTAATGGCGACATCAATGTTTCTGGCGAAGAGCTCTCTCTGATTGCCGGCAATAATTATGTCGATATGGATAATCAGGTAACCGGCACCGTTTCCGCCACTGGTTCCAGAAATACTTATGCGGTTGATGTTGCCAAACTGGGTGGCATGTACGCAAATAAAATCAATTTGATCAGTACTGAAAGCGGTATCGGCGTGCGTAACGTCGGCGTGCTGGCTGCCGGTACCGGTGGCATTCAGATCGATACTAAGGGCCGTCTGATTAATAACGCTGCGCAGATTAAATCTACCGGTGCTATTGGCGTGAAAACGAATGGTGCGATTGATAATATCACCGGTAAGATTGTCAGCGATCAGACCGTTTCTATTGATACCAATAAAAACGCTATCAACAATAGCCGTGCGGGTAACATTATGTCCGGCGCCAATGTCTATATCAGTAGCGGAGCATTTAACAACACCAACGGTAAGGTGGCTGCCGGCAACACTCTGGCGCTTAATACCAATAATAATACGCTGACTAACTACGGCAAGGGAACCACCGTCGGTATGGAAGCGGCAATCGTGGCACTGGAAACCGGTACGCTGAACAACAGTAATGGTCAGATTAAGGGCTATTATGTTGGTTCTAAGTCAACCAGCGTTAACAACACCAGCGGCATTATCGAGTCTGCAGGTAACATTGATATGTCCAGCACCGGTGCAATTAATAATACCGGTGGACTGATCCGCGCCGCAGCGGGATATCTGAAAATTGATGCTTCGAAAAGTACTCTGACAAACAATCGTACCAAAACTGCTGATGCATCAAGTGCCGACTCGCTGGGGCTTGTTGCCGGTGAAGGTGGTATCGAAATTTCCGTAGCAAATCTGAACAACAGTAATGGACAGATAGCCTCTTCTGGCGATATCGGATTACTGGCGACCTCCAGCGTAAATAACGCCAATGGCAAAGTCGCGACTGTGAAGAATGTTTCTATCAAAGCAGCCTCGCTGAACAACAATGAGTCGAGCATTGTTGGCAAGACCGGTATCAACATCGATTTAAGCGGTGACGTTACTAACCGTATCGGTACCATCTCTTCTGAAGATGGTGATGTGAATATTCAGGCTCGTCGCATTAACAACACCGCTGGCCTGGTGTTAGGACAAAATATTAATCTTAATGCGGTTAATAATGTCGATAACAATACCGCGCTGATCGTTGCTAAAAAGAAACTGACCGTTAATGCTGGCGCTACGGTTACCAACCAGGATAGCAAAGGTTTCGCGACCTGGTATGGTCTGTACTTCGGTATGCCTGAACAGCAGGGTGGCATGATTGGTAACGGCGGCGTAGAGATTACTGCAAAAGAGCTGAATAATAATAACAGCCGTATTATTGCCCAATCTGCACCGTTAACTCTGGCTATTACCAATGCTTTATATAATGACCGTAGCATGCTGGTCGGTGCTGGCGAGTCAAGCATTAAGGCTGGAACCATGAGCAGCAACTACTCAACCGTCTACTCAACAGGTGACCTGTCGATTGATACCCGTACTCTGTCTTTATACAGCAGCGGCAATATGATCGATAATAATGCTACCGGTATTATTGCAGCCGATGGCGCACTGACGCTGAATGTCGGCAGCAACTTTACCAACTACGGCTGGATTACCGGTAAAGAAAAAGTGACCGTTAATTCAGAAGGAACGTTGTATAACCGTAATACTATCTACTCAGATAAAGAAACCAATGTTTACGGAAAAACCGCGATTTACAACTACAACGATATGGTTGGTGAAAATAAGTTAACCGTTAACTCCACTGGCACGGTGTATAACTCCGGTAATATGTTCACCGAAGGTACCGCAAGTGTTACGGGTAAAACTGTTAACAACACTGGCAGTTCAGCCGTGCTTGGCGGTCGCCAGGGACTGGAACTGATTGCAAATACCGTTACTGGTAACGGTAAAGTAGTTGGACTGTAATTAAATAGGATAATAAAGCAGCAGCTATGCTGCTGCTTTTATCCTGGCAAAGGCGTTATGAAAAGCACAATAAAACCGTTATTGATTTTTGTTGCTCTGGGTTTTAGCGAGCAATCTGTTGCTGACGTTGATTTAAACCGGCTGATTAAAGCGCAGCAGGACATTGACCGCAGCACGCGTCAGGAAAACAGGGTTGTTAAAAAGGATGTCTGGTCAAAAGTAGAGAGTTTTAAGATCAATAACATTGATTTTCCGATAGAGGAACATTGTATTGAGATCGATGAACTGATTTTAAACAATGATTTTCTGCATGACGCCAGTATTAAAAAAATTAAAGCGGATGTGGCCGGGCGTTGTCTGGGTTCGGTGGGTGTTGGCAAACTGGCGACTGAATTGCAGGATTACTTCATTAATTCTGGTTATGTCACCACGCGAATCGACGTACCCAGTCAGGATTTATCGACGAAGAAATTAATCCTCGATATTGTTCCTGGCCGAATTGAAAGCGTCATCATTGAGGGTAACGATGTTCGCGACTGGATTTTACCGTTTAAATCCGGCGAGATTCTGAACGTCAGGGATATCGAACAGGGGCTGGAAGTGCTGCAGAAAGTGCCTGGCCTTAACGTAAAAATAAATATCGAACCGGGCAGTCAGGGCGGCTACAGCAATGTGCTGATTAATACCGGTCGCACTAAAAACTGGAATGCACGCGCCTGGGTTAACAACTGGGGTGATAAAGGTACCGGTCGAAATTTAATGGGTGGTGCAGGTTATCTCTATAACCTGACCAAAATGAACGACGTATTTTACCTGTCTGGTACCACCAATGCCGAACATGAAAGCGGTCGTTACAACAGCGTCAGTGCTTATTACTCGATACCTTATGGTTACTGGGATTACGAGCTGTTCTACAGTAACAGTAAATCCCGACAGGTCATTAATATTGACCCTTACGCCTTCAACTACAACGGTAACAGTGAGTATTTAAGCCTGAAGGCAGCCAGAACCGTTTATCGTGACATGGACAAGAAGGTCACTCTCAGTGCAGAGTTATTGCGCAGAAAGGTCAATTATAAATTAGAAGACGTTGAGTTAGCGCTACAAAAACGTGATATGAACAACGTGCGCTTTGGTGTTAATTTTAAGAAGAATATGCCAGGTGCGCTGCTGGATACGACGCTTTCGTATCAGCGATTTTTACCCTGGCTTGGCGCTGAGTACACGCCGGACATGGACTCAGGTGACGTCAGTCGACAAAGTAACCTGTTTAACCTGGACGTGAACTACACAAAATTATTGAATTTGCCGTTGGTCGAGAGTTATTACGAACTCCGAATGGGCGGGCAGTATTCTCCTGATGCTTTGACGTTACAGGATCAGTTTACAATAGGTAACCGCTGGAACGTGCGCGGATTTGAGAACAGCGCCGGGCTTTATGGCGATAGCGGATTTTATGCGCAGAACACCGTTAATTTTATTACAGGGCTGAGCAATCTTGAATGGTACGTCGGTACCGATTATGGCGCTATTTTCAATGATCATAATTCGCAGGATAGCTATAATAATAAACAGTTGCTGGGCGCAACCACCGGTTTAAAAGGCAGCTTCAAGTCATTGGGTTATGATATTTCATTATCCAGGCCACTGATCTCTCCAGATGCTTTTAATACCGATAAGTTTACCGCTAATTTTAATATTTACTATCAACTGTAAACGTCAAGGAAAGATAATGTTTGTCGGTACGGATATCGTGGAAGTCGAACGTATTAAGCATGCGATTGTGCGCCTCGATATGGCATTTATGCAGCGAATATTCACCGAGGCGGAAATTGTTAAAATTGATGCTAAAAATCCTGATTATGAAAGGGCATCGGGTTTTTGGGCAGCCAAAGAGTCAATTGTCAAAGCGACAGGCTTAGGATTTCGTAACGGGATTCGTTTTCATGACGCTGAAATTTCTCACGATGAATTTGGCGCGCCATGCTTTCTGCTGCAGGGTCGGCTAAAGGAAATTATTCATGAAAAAGGCTTATCAAAAATATCGTTAAGTATTTCGCATTGTCGAACGCATGCTATTGCGGTCACGATTCTTTCTTAATTATTAACTATCTGAAGTGTAGCTATGTATAAATATAACGACCTTATTGACAAGAATGTCCTGGTGACCGGTGCCAGTGGTGATATTGGCCTGGGAATATGCGCCGAGTTTTTACAGCAGCAAAGCCATGTTTATGCGCTGTATAAATCAAATTCTGCGGATCTGGAGCAGCTGAAAGAGACGCATCCTCATGGTGATCGACTGCATATTCTGCAATGCGATCTGGCTGACAAAGATTCAGTGATTCAGTTATGTCAGCATCTGAGTCAGCAGGCTAAAAAGCTGGATGTTCTGGTTAATAATGCCGGTATCGTGCGCGACAGCTTGTTTGCCTCAATGAGTTTTGATGACTTCAATACGGTCATTGATACCAACCTGCTGAGTACTTTTGTTCTGACTAAAGAAGCGCTGTTGCTGTTAAGAGCATCTGAAAGTGCGGCAATTGTTAACGTGGCCTCTATCGCCGCCATTATCCCCAGTGTCGGCCAGTGTAATTACAGCGCATCCAAGGGCGCATTGCTGGGATTCACTCGTACGCTGGCGGCTGAACTGGCCCCTCGAGGGGTGCGGGTTAATGCGGTAGCGCCGGGAATGATCGAATCAAAGATGGTGAAGAAGGTGCCGCGTACCGTGGTGCGCGATGTGATCGCTTCCGTGCCATTACGACGCCTGGGAAAATGTGAGGAAGTCGCTAATACCATCGTTTATTTAAGCTCTTCAGCTTCCAGCTATATTGTTGGCCAGACCATCGTTATCGATGGTGGCCTGGTGATGCGGTGATTTATGTCTAAATATGCGATTCCTTCCAGAGTATTTCTGGAAATGGGCGGCTGGCGTCAGCCGCTGGTGATGGTCGACAGAATTGATGATTATAAATATGGCGATAATGGCTACATTAAGATTATAAAACATGTAACTTATAATGAACCCTATATGGCCGGGCACTTTCCTGAAGACCCAATTATGCCCGGCGTGCTTATCTCAGAAATATTTGGTCAGGCAAGTGAATATCTCTCTTTCCTGACGGATATCTGTGATATCTGGCAAGAAAAATATCAGCAAGAGATGAGAACGCTGCGCGATATTCATAGCAATATCTACGATGAAAATATGCGTTCGATTATCCGCACCCGACGTTCTCAGGTTCGCGGCGTGCTGGCATCACAAAATTTGAAGTTCAAAGAAATTGCCTGGCCGGGGGATACCATTGAGGTCGTCAGTAAGCTCTCCTTCGCAGACAGCAATGGCTTCAAGCATTATGCGGTATCTGCTCATGTGGGCAAAAAGCTGATTAGTCAGGGTGTAATCATTAATTTTCGAGAAACAAATAACCAAAGTACGGAGTAACAACCATGAATACCATGCAAGAAAATATTGATGAGCGTAAAGCCGTTTTACTAACCATTAAAACGGAAATTATTCAACGTCTGCATATCCAGAAAAATGAGTCGCAGATCGATGATGATACCGCACTGTTTGGTAACGGGCTGAAGCTGGACTCCGTTGACGCCACTGAAATTCTGGTACTGCTGGATAAAATCTTTGGTATCCAGGTCAGCGAAAGCGATGATCCTTCTTATATGAGAAGTATTAACAACCTGGCATCCTTTGTACTGAAAAACCGAACTCAACACTAATTATTTCAATTTAAATCTACAGGATTATTTTATGAGCGCTCTCTATAATATGCATTTAGAAAAGAACGTAAAAATGGGCGTTTACAACGGAAAATCTGTTCCGTCCTCTTATAACGCCCCGGACGTGACTTACAAAGCCGCCAGAGAAAATGCCGTACTGGTTGACTACTCACATATGTCGATCGTTAGCGTGGTCGGCGAAGATGCGTGGTCGCTGGTTAATCACATGGCTTCGGCCGATATTTCGATTATTCGCGACGAACAGGGTATTTATACGCTGATACTGAATGAAGATGGTTCGGTGTGGGGGGACGCTTACGTTCTTTGTACCGATGAAGGCTATTTCATTCTTTCCGAGTCGCTATCTTGCAGCGAAATTATTGAACGACTGAACTGTATTTTAGAAAACGGTCAGGACCTGGATATTCAGGAAACCCCTGAAATCAGTTCCATGGATGCCAAAGAGTGGGGCGCTATCCTGCTGGAAGGCCCGTACGCCTGGGAACTGCTGTCTGAGATTTATGGCTTCGACATTGTTGGCCTGCCGTACCACGAATATATGAATACTGACGATGGCCTGATTACTTTCCGCTGTGGTAAGCACGGTGAATTCGCTTATTTGCTGGCGGGTGAACAGCAGCAGCTGGTTGAGGTATGGAATCAGCTGCTTGATAAGGGTGAAAAGTATCAGCTGAAAACCGGCGGCCTGGATTATCAGGATGTACTGCGCGTTGAGAACCCGTGCTGGGATGCGTCAGTTTATCAAAACTACTCCCGCAATCCGGTTGAACTGCAATTGCAGTGGGCTGTTCAGTATGACAAAGAAGATTTTATTGGCAAATCTGCGGTTGAAGGGCTTTCCAGCGCCGGTGCTGCACGCAAATTAGTCGGCATCGTCCCGCTGACCGACTGCAACGGCATTACTGCCGATGACAAAGTGCTGGTTGATGGCGCTGAGGTCGGAGTGATTGTTAAGGGCGTTTATTCGCCGGCCATGCAGTCTTATATCGCGCTGGCGCTGATTGACAGCCAGTATGCCTGGTCCGACATCGCCGGTTTCGATATTCAGACCCGCAAGGGTGACGTTGCCGCTAAAACGCATAACGTACCGTTCCTGTACAACTTCAGTATGTTGGTTAACCCGACTGAACACAGTTATATCGACGCATCAAAGCCAAAAAGCGCGCTGTGATGTTAATTGCACCTTAAGTGTGTACCAGAGCAACGCTTTAATTTCCCTGGCAGCGTAAATTTTTGCGGCTGTGAGCCATAACAGATTTGCGCTGCCTGCGTGACGTCAGGAATAAAGGTTTAGTGGATTAGTTATGAAGACGAACAGAAAAAGAGTCGTAATTACCGGGATGGGAATTTTATCCTCCCTGGCGGACAATATCGCCGACTTCAGGCAGGCATTACTGAGTAAAAAATGCGGCGTGACTGACAGCGTGCGCTTTTCCCAATGGTTTGAAAATGCCCGCGCTGCAGAAATATTACATGAGATTGATTATTCAGATATTCCGGCAGATATTCTTGAATCACAGGATAATGCCGCGCTTTGGGCCTATAAAGTCAGCAAAGATGCCTTAAGCCAGGCGGGTCTGGTTAACGATCAGGCCAGCCTTGATAACACCGGTTTAGTGATTGGCGTCTCTTCCGCCGGTACCGAAGCATTCCTGCCGCTGTTTGAACAGCGTATTAAAGATTTCTCGCTGAAGAAAGCGATGTATTCCGGCGGCTTCTCTTCCTGCTGCTCCAGCGTATCGACGCTGCTGGGCCTGAAAGGCGGCACGGAGCTGGTCGCCACGGCCTGTACCGCCAGCCCGAACGCGATCGGTATCGCGTTTGACTTTATTCAGAATGGTAAGAGTAAAACCATGCTGGCAGTCGGCACCGAGCCGATCTATCTGCCGACCTTCGCCGGCTTTTATGCGCTGAACGTGATGCACTCTGAATCTTGCACCCCGTTCTCTGGCCGCTCCGGCATGTCAATCGGTGAAGGCGCGGGTGCCATTGTGCTGGAAGAGTATGAGCACGCGGTTGCCCGTGGCGCCACAATTTATGGCGAAATTCTCTCCTACGCGACCTCCTGCGATGCTTATCACGAGACCGGGCCAGACCCGCGTGCCAGCGGGGCGGTGCAGGTAATGAACAAAGCGATGCAGAATGCCGGCGTCACGCCGGATCAGATCGACTATGTCAACGTGCATGGCACCGGCACCGAAGCTAACGATCGTATCGAAACGCTGGCGATGAAAAAAGTGTTTCCGCAGGTGGAAAATCTGCCGGTCAGTTCAACCAAATCTTTCTTTGGCCATAACATTGGTGCCGCCGGTATTGTTGAGCTGATCGGTTGTCTGGTGACGCTGCCGGAAAACAACCTGTTGCCAACGCTGAATTTCACCGTACCGCGTTCAAATTGCGATCTGGACTATGTACCAAACGAGTTCAGAGAAAAAGAAGTTAATATCTTTATGAAAAACAATTATGCGTTCGGCGGTAATAACTGCTGCATGATTGTCAGTACCAAACCAGGCACCACGCCGGTTACCTCCTATAACGCGAAGCGCGTCGCAATTTCTGGTATCGGTGCGGTTTCAGCCATCGGCCACAGCATCAACGAAATCCTCGAACATATCTGGGCTAACGATAAAACCGTTGAGCTGGGTTCGGTGGCGTTCTATGAAGATACGCTGGAAGAGGCCAGAGAGTTACTCGATGTGCTTAACACCACCGGCCAGTTTGAAGCGCTGCTTGGGGCAGATTATGCCAGTGAAGCACACGCGCTGCCGGAAAATGAAGCGAACTTTAAAACCTTCCAGGTTCAGAACCTCGAGCCGCGTAAACACTTACGTCGTTTTGATCCGCGCAAAGCAACGCGTGGCGGTACCTTTGCATTGATCGCCCTGGCCGAAGCACTAAACAGCGCGAAGCGGAAGATCAAGCGCGATGGCGAAGAGCTGGGAATGGTTATGGGGATGTCACGTGGCCCGCAGGAGACAACCTACAAATATCTGCAAAGCCTGAAGCCGGACCCGCGTAAAGTGCGTACCTCCGAGTTTCCTGGATCGCTGATGAACTCGATCGCCACCTTCTGTGGTATCTCTGAAGGCATTAAAGGCTACACCACTACGCTGGCAACCGGCCAGAACGCGGCGCTTGGTGCATTGGCCTATGGCTATGAAATTGTGCGTCAGCAGTTGCAGTCTCAGGTGCTGGTCGGTGGCGCAGATGAATATTTCCCTTCAATGGCGCTGTATATGGATGCGGTAACGCAGAAAATCCAGATGACGTCGGATGCGCGTGAATACCAGGTGTACGGTAAAAATCCGAAAGGTTTTGTACCGGGCGAAGGTGCCTGCATGCTGCTGGTTGAAGACCTGGAAGCGGCTGAGGCGCGTAATGTCGAGGTGCAGGCGGAAATCATCGGCTACGGCAAATCTAACAGCAACAGCTATTTTGACGCGAAGCAGACAGAAGAGAAGGCCGATGCCATGGCACTGGCTATCCAACGGGCGTTTACTGACGCGGGTATCTCGGCGCGGGATATTGACCTGGTCTGCGGTACCACCAGCGGCGCAGATGAGAGCGTGCAAATTGAACTCGGCGCCATTCATCGGGCATTCCAGCAGGAAAATCCGCAGGTGCCGGTGGTTAACTATAACGCCTGCTTTGGTTTTGTAGAATCTTGCGCTGCGCTGATGAACCTTGCGGTGATCGTTGACTGTATTAAGAAACAAGCCGTTCCTGCTATCCCCTATACCGAAACCTTCTGTGACGATCGTATTAACTTTGTTCGTGAGCCTTTGAAGAAGGCCATCAGGCATGTCCTGCTGGTCGGCGCCAATGAAGGCGGGAACTACTATGCGTTTGTGATTAAGGGATAGTATTTTGGATAATGCCACTATCATCTCTGGCTACAGCGCGAGCCTGGCGTTTGCTAACGACTGTGAAGAATTAATCAATAACCTCAAGCAGGGTAGAACGGTTGCGAAGGATTATTGGTTTGAATCTGACAGAGCCGCAATTAAATGCGGAGTAAAAGAAAATAAGCTTGCAGCCAGGCTTGCGCCAGCGAAAGAAAGTTTTTTTGAACGGATATGTGGCCTGATTAATCAATCACTGAAACAAGCAATGCTCGATGAGCATTGCTTATCAGGTGAAAACGTCCGGGTATATCTTACCGGTCTTGGCCCCAGAGCGGACGTGATCGATTATCTGGCTTTTTATGATCACAATGATATTGAAGATGTCACGCTCAATAAGTCGATTACTCATTTACACGTTGGAGAAATGGGTCAGGATAAACTGGCACACCGTCTCACAAAAAAATATCGCCTGAAATACAGTCCTCCGAATTTGCAGTGCACCAGTAATTCGTCTCTGTCTGCGGTGCATCTGGCGATTCAGGCAATAGAGAGTGGTGACATTGACCTGGTTGTGGTGATTAACTGCTCGCAGATCACCACGCAGGATATTGCTTTTCTTGCCGGGCAATCGATGCTGGACAGTGAAGTGGTGCAACCCTTTGGCGAAGAGAGCAAAAGTGTGCTGTTTGCCGAAGGCCACTGCGCGATGGTGCTGGAAAGTGCCAGACATCGCCGTGCCAGAGGGCTGTCGCATGGCATCAGCTTAGCCTCCAGCTATGCACAAATTAGCTCTGGCAGAGGAAACGATGCGACGCAGCTGAGCGCTAATTGGCTAAAAGTGATCAATAAGGCTATCGACAAAGCCGGCATCAGTATTGACAGTCTGTGTGCCATAGTTCCACACGGTAATGGTTCAGAGGCCACAGATAAGGCAGAGGCGCAGGCGATTGCCGCGTTATTAACTGAACACTCTATTCCGGTGCTGGCCTATAAAGGGCAGATGGGCTATACCCCGACCGGATCTGGCATTGTTGATTTAATTATTGGTCACTATTCATTATGCAGCGGTGAATTAATTTCCCCGGTGGGAACCACGGCAATACGTGAAAATATGGCCCGGCATTTGTTGCTGAATAAAGGCATCGTCAAACACGATAAACATCATCTGCTGAAAGTGGGGCTGGGTGTTGATGGTTCGATTATTGCTGTGGTGATGTCTGATAATGACATTGGTCAGTAAACTGATTTAGGAAGTGTGATGTATTTATCTTCATTCTCGATGACGGAACCACAGGAAAGCATTTATTTATACCATCCCTGCTGGTTAAACGTCTGGGAGTCTCATCTGTATAAGAAGGCACTTAAGTCGACAGCGGCGCACGCGTGGGGCTTTAAACGTTTTGGCACCCATAAAGATGCCTATGCCAGAGAGATGATCAGAACTCCTCGCTATAAAGAGTATATCGATGCGATGGAACAAGTTTCTGACGCCGCTTTGCAGCAATTAACTGCTAAACAGCGTATGCAGCTGCTAAAGTCGCGCACCGCATTTATTTATGTTGATAGTTGGGGAGAATCCGGCCCGCTGGAAGATATCTCCAGTGCACTGCATACGGCAATCATCGATACACTACCGAAAAATTTAGTAAAGAAATTTTCGGTAAAAGATTTTACCTGCAAAATCAGAGGGGAAAAACAGTCTCTGGTGCAGGCGATGAGAGTAGCAGAGGACTACCTGAATTGGGGTGTTTTTGACTTTGTGGTGATATTAGCCGCTTATCGGGCGATACCGGTACTGGTTTTCTCTGAAGAAGATATTCCGATTAATAAGAAAGAAAAAATCAGAGACAAGGAATTCAAAATGAACTTGTCTGTTGAGCGAACGGGCTGTTTTATTTTTAGTCATCACGAAAGTGATCTTAAGATTAACTGCGGGCATTACTCGGCTGCTGACTCTGATAATAGCTTGAGCATGGAAATGATGGGAAGGGATTCTGATATTAATCTGATCACCTTCTCCGGTTTAAGAAAAAGCGCCACCGAGCGTGAGTTGCTGAGCAATACGGCTGGATCGGAAATTAAAACGATTAATCTCACTGAACTCTATGGCGGCAGCGGATGCCTTTCGCCTGCGCTGAGCTGGATCTATCTTGACCAGCAAACAGATTGTCACGGCAAAATGCGCACGGTGATACCCGATAATTTTGGCGGCTTTAGCTGGTTCGATACCCGCTATTAACGAATACTGGCAGGGATAAATGATGGCAAGCAGCATAAAAGCACTGCCGGCAATACTATTGATTGATATTTTCAAAAGTTATGGCGTCGGAGATAACAAAGTTGATGCGCTCAGGAATATTAACCTTGAGATTAACAAAGGGGAGTTTCTCGCATTATGCGGCCCATCAGGAAGTGGAAAGAGCACTTTGCTCAATATATTGTCAGGTATAGATAAACCAACGGCTGGATCGACACTGTTTCTGGACAAAGCGCTTAACGATTTAAATGAAAATCAGCTGTCAATAATCAGAAGTAAACACCTGGGCTTTATCTTCCAGTTTTTCAACCTGATTCCGGTACTGAGTGCCTTTGATAACGTTTATTACCCGTTGATTTTGAACGGAAATTACACCAAAAAAACAGCAAAAGAGCAGGCGCTGCATTACCTCGACAGCGTTGGCATTAGCACGCTGCGCGATCGTAAACCAGGCCAGCTATCGGGCGGTCAGCAACAGCGCGTAGCCATTGCCCGAGCGCTGGCAAATAATCCGCAAGTGGTGGTAGCCGATGAGCCAACCGGTAATCTTGATCTCGCAACCGGTGAAGCGATTCTCGACCTGCTAATGAAGATTAATCAGGACACCGGCACCACATTTATTATTTCAACACACTCAACCCAGCTTAAAGACCGGGCCAGACGTGTTATCGAAATTGAAGATGGAGAGTTAGTCCGTGACTCCGCTAAATAAACTTATGCTGTTTTTTTTGCTTGGCTTATTCATTGCTGCACAGAAGATAGCTGTGGCTGCACCGCTACCGGCAGTGGAGAAAGTAATACAACAAGGTTTTCCCAGCCAGGCTGACGCGTTGTTAAACACCAGCAATCAGCTGTTTGATGAATATCACAGCGAAAAAAATATCACCTCACTGATATTTTACTCCTACGCTATGCTGCGACTGGCAAATCACTTTGAAGCGGTTAACGACTACGTCAACGCTTCAGAGTACGCCAAATTGGGATTTTTTTACCTCGATGAAGCGGTGGATTCCCATGAAGAGAATCTGCGCGTTCGTTATTTACGTGCGCGTATCGATGCTTATTTACCGGCAGGTTTGGGGCGCTGCGTGGTTACGTTGAATGATACCGATATATTGTTAAAACAGAGCGATAAGTTTGATGCTGATATCCTTGCGCAGATTAACTATATGCGTTATCGCGCGTTGTCCAGTTGCAAGGAAAATGCACGCGCTGATGCATTGCTGAAACAGATGAAAAACGGCAGCGCGACGCAATTAAGATTATTGGCGCTGGAGGCTGACAGCACGCCTGCATGGGATTTGAATGAAGTCTCACAGATTCTGATGCCTTTGGTAAAAGGTGAGTAAATGAATATTGGAATGATATTAACCAGCATTGCTGTTTTAATGATTTTATGCTTTTTAATGTATAGCGTATTATTCACCGCGCAGGATACCAAATTTGCCTTTCTGAATTTGTTCCGACATAAAAGACGCTCATTTTCGACCATTTTTGCCATCATCCTTGGTGGCGTAGCGATATTCCTCTACGGCGGCTTTATCGACTACTCCTTCTGGATTCTGAAGCAGCAAACGGTACGCACCAATATCGGTCATATTCAGATCTATGATAAGTCATACTTTGAGACCTCGAACAAAAGTAAAAGCATCATTAATAATTATCAGGGGTTGAAAGCCGATATTATTCATGATCCGGAGTTATCGAAGTATATTTCGACCATCTCTGGCCAGCTTGAGTTCACCGGGGTAATTTCACAATATGAGCACGAAACCTCCAGCTATTTTTCCGCACTGGGAGTGGAGCCGTTACCGGCATTAAAACTCGGTTCTTTCGACAAACTGGTTTCCGGTAGCGATCTGTCACGTATTAAACATGACGAAATAACTCTGGGAAGTGGTCTGGCAAATACCCTCAGCGCACGCTATGCCGACTGGGTGGATCTGCTGGTGGTCAACAGTCACGGCGGACAGGGGGCATTATCGCTTAAGGTTCGCGGTATTTTTTCTTCAGGAATCAAAGATTACGATGATGTCGCAATGAAAATGCCGCTGCAAACCGCGCAGCGAGTGATGGCCACTGACGGCGTCAGCAAATTTGTTATTTTGCTGAAAGACGATCGGCAACTGGATGAATTTAGCATCAAGCTGGAAAAATTTATCGCTGATAAGCAGCTGCCGTTGATAGTGAAAAACTGGAAAGAGTTATCGATATTTTATCAGCAGGTAGAAGGTCTGCTGTCAGGTATCTACTTCTTTATCAAAGTGATCGTCGCGCTGATCGTGATCTTTATGATCGGTAATTCGATGAGCATGAACATTCTCGAAAGAACCCGTGAAATCACCACATTGAGGGCTATTGGTCTGCGACCTGCCCATGTCTCGCGACTGTTTCTGTTAGAGGGAATCTTTATTGGCGCGATTGGCGCGATCGGCAGTCTGATTATCGGTTTTGCTCTGGCCGGGATAATTAACCTGAAAGGCATTGCGATGCCGCCGTCACCGGGCCAGTCCCAGGGTTACAACGCCTTTATCAAAACCGATAACTTCGATTTGTACTGGATTACCCTGGTGCTGCCAATCCTGACGGCGTCACTGGCATCAATACTGCCGGCGCTTAAGGCATCCAGACTCAATATTTCAGATGCATTTAAATCAGTCTAGGAACAACCAAATGAAAGTTTGCGCATCTTTATCGTTATTCTCTTCTCTGCTGCTTTCGACGCTGGCATGGGCTGATTCTGCACAAACTACCGCGCTGGAAATTATTCGCCAGTCTGACGATGTACGTTCACCGAATCAACCCTTCCGCTACACCGTTACGGTGCTGGAGTATAAACCGGGCGCGGCCGATCCGACCAACAAGCAGGTTCTGGATGTTTCCATGCGCTTTCTTAAACCTGAGGCGAATAGCGAGGCCGATGCACGCTCGCTGGTACGCTTTATTTTCCCGCCAAGGGACAGGGGGAAAGTGATGTTATCCGACTGGTATGATTTGTGGTTTTACACGCCGGAATTGCGACGCCCAATTCCCATCTCCCGCCAGCAAAGACTGTTAGGTCAGATTTCCAATGGGGACGTCATTGTCACTAACTTTGAATATGCCTATAACGCTAAGCGGCTGGACGACCAACCTTGCGGTGACAATATCTGCTACCAGCTGGCGCTGGAGCGCAAGTCGCCGGATGTAACCTATCCAAAAGTAAACTATCTCGTTGAACAGGGTAGCTATCGTCCGTTTAAAGCCTCCTATTTTTCACTGGATGACAAACTTATGAAAGAGGTGCTGTATCAGGATTATCAGCCGCTGCTTGGTAAGCACAGGCCAGCGAAAATCGTGGTAACCGATGCGCGCCACGGCAGTGGTTATACCGTAATGGAATACAGCAATTTAAGATTTGAATCGCTGCCGCTGTCGCATTTTACTAAGGAGTATATTCAGCGGGGGGGCAATTAATGTCTGTTATTCGCTGGCTGATGCTGCCGATGCTGTTGCTGCCAGCGGAAAGGGTGGCGGCCTGCCTGTCTGACGCCGATCTGGAACTGTTTGGCCAGATCGCTTACGTGCGGAAAATGCCTTCAGCCTGGCAAATAGACGGGGATAATCCATACCGCGCCAATAATGGTTATAACGACCTGGCGGTTAAATACAGTAATCGCTGTCAGCTGATTGAAGATCGGCTGAGTTTCAGTGTTGCTCTGTATGGGCTGGCTTATTATCCGTTCCAGACAACCGGCGCATTTGAAAAAGATGATAACCGGATGAGAGTGCTGTTTGATCGGTTAAGTCTCTCTTACAACCTTTCCGATACTGTCAGGCTGGATGCTGGCAAAATCAGAAATAAGGGAGGGCTGTTTTACCTTAAATCCCCGGCTGGTCTGTTGAATAACGACTATGCAGGATTTAAACCGACGCGGATAAACCATCCCGCTATGAAGCAGGCCTATACCGAGTCCTTCTGGGGCGCAGTGCTGTCAGAGGATAGTGCGGTTCGCTCCCTGTCATTAACGGTAGCGCCAAAATTTACGCACATTGATAAGCGCTATGAGTCCTCCAGTAACTGGTCTGCGCTCGAACGTTCGAACAGCAGCGATCGTTATTTACTGACTTACACCGATTATCGCTTTGACAATTTTACGCCGTCAGCCAGCCTCATGCTGGGTGATTCAAAATCCCTGGCGCTGGCTAACAGTTATAACCTGTCTCCGCAGTTGATCTTCAATGCCGAATTAGCCTGGCATATGCAACAGCAGTGGCGTCATCTGGATAGGGATAGTGCTGAGAGAGTGCAGAATTACGCTTTTCCAGAGGAGCTGTACCGCACCAATGATAAACAGGGAATTGAGCTGGCGCTGGGAATGCAGTACACCACCGACCGCTTCAGCCAGTTTGGCGTAGAGTATTATTTTCAGAGCGAAGGCTATTCTGCTGCGCAATGGCGCAAACAGACCGATTTAATAAAATTTCTCAATCAGAGAACCCATTACGCGCCGCTGGATAACGCCTTCGATGCGTATAAATATTTAATGGCATCTGAAATCTACAACACATCCAGTAAAGGTAACTTGCTGGGCAGGCATTACCTTAACAGTTACGCCAGTATCCTGATGCAGGATCAGTCCAGCCTGAAACCCTGGGTTGTGATTAATATGCTTGATAAGAGTTCGATTGTGGGGATTACCTATACCAAACCGCTGGATAAATGGAGCAAGCAGCTGGAAATCTACACCGGCGTGTATGCCGCTTTTGGCAACAAGGATTCCGAATTCGGCCTGTTTGGCGAAACGCTCGGAAATTATTTAGGTTTTAATTATCATTTCTAAGGTTTTTGTTATGGAAATTAAGCAATCACAGCCGGTCGCCTTTATGTTTGCCGGTCAGGGCAATCCCGTCATCGGTATGGGTTCAGATTTATGGGATATTAATGATGTTACCCGGCAGATCTGGGATTGTGCCAGCGATATTTCTCAGACGGATATTCGCCGTCTTTGTCTGAAAGGGCCAATGAATAAACTGGTGCAAACCACCTGTCAACAGGTGGCGGTTACGGCGATTAATGCCACGCTGTTTACATTGTGTCGTGAGAAAATTGAGACGTCGAAGGTGGTGGGATTATGTGGCCACAGTGTAGGTGAATACGCTGCATTATATGCGGCCAATTCCGTCACGCTCGAAGACCTGTTTAAAATGATCCACTTTCGCTCAACGTTGATGAATGATCTGAGTAAAGTGAATAAAGGTGCAATGTACGCCGTAAAAGGTATTGATTATCAAACGATAATCGACCTGATTGCCCGATCTGACGCAGAAGTGGATGTCAGTTGTGATAATAGTCATCGGCAGCAGGTTATCGGCGGAACCAGTGCATCATTGACGGAATTTTCCCGCACTCTGACGGCTGGCAGCTATGAGACGGCAAAACTTGGTGTCAGCGGCGCCTGGCATACCCGACTGATGGCAGCGGGAGTGCAGCAGATGCGAGACTTTTTAGCCACGGTAGAGATTAAACGCCCACAGTACGACGTGCTGATGAATGTTACCGGCAGGCCAGAAGCCGATCCGGCGATGATTAAAGAGAATTTATCGCTGCACTTAACCCATACCGTTAAATGGACTGAGTCGATGGAGCATTTATTAAACAATCCTATGGCACCATTGCTGATTGAGGTGAGTAATAAAGCTTATCTCGGGCATATGCTGAATGATTTTGACGGCTTCGCGCCGGAAATGACGCTGCATTGCAGAAAGTTTTAAATATTTACTGGTGCGCTATGATTCCCGATTATCTTAAATTTATCCGTTTTCAGGATAAAAGGCTGGTTCTTTTTTTCTATTCTGTGCTGTTTGTTGTTCTGGGTTTTTACTGGAAGAATAATGACTACAAGGTGACACAGCACGATGTGTGGTTCATTAGTGGGCTACTGTCTATTATGCTGTTTAATTTTATTTATGAACTAAAAGCCTGGTGGGCATACAGTTATGTTATAGGTCGTGTCGATGTCGATGCTTTTACAGGGAAACACTGTAGTCCTGCGCTGATTTTTTTCTCACGGCCAACGATTATCAGTGCGCTGTCAATATTCGTCTTTTGGCTCATCGTTAAATGTTGCCTGATGCTACCCTCGATGATCTACAGCGTCATCTGTCTGTATGTCTTGTCACCGCTATATATCTTGTTGATATTTCGTTGGCTCAGGACCGTTTATATCAGGCAGTTGCTGACAACGGTTTCAACTGGAGTACGCTATAGAAATCTTTATCAATATCTGGGATGCTATATTTTACCGGTTGCCTTGATTAACCTGATATCTGTCAGTCCGTTGGCTGCTAATTCGGACTTTTCCTTAACTGAGGGATTCTTTTCAGCCAGGCTAATGATTGCCATGCTGATTTTATGTGCGGTGGTATTGGCGATTAACCTGATATTTTCTTTGTTATCAAAACGGTATGTTTTTCTCGGCCGAGTGTTCTTAAAGGAGATTGACTTTTTCTTCTCGAAATCAATCCCTTTCCATTCGCTGTATGCAAAGCCGTTTATCATCAGAGTTCTGCTATTGCTGCTGGTTGTGGCAGTGTGGATTATCTGTATCAGCAGCGCACTTAGCCTGTTACAGTGGCAGATCGGATTTCAAACCTACTTCATACTCTGTTTTATGCCTTGCCTGGCTTATTACTTCTTGCATACATACTGGCACTGGCATAACGAATTTATGATGTCGTGTGATATGTACTTCCGTTATGAAGAGTTTAATAAGCGTAATAACTGACGGCTAACGGATTTATGACGCAGTCGTAGCTGAAAACACCCCGTAGATGCGGGGCGTTTTTTTCAGCATTCTATCCTGCAACAAGGCTAAACAAGCCAAAAGTTAGCTTGCTGATTTAAAACAACCTTCACCCAGATTTTGATAACGTCCCATGGCGACAATAAACTTCTTATTATTGGCTTTGGCAATGGGGGAGCGGTACTCCTCACCGGGCAGCATATAAAATTGAGTAGAGCTTTCATCATCGCCATTACAGCCTTTTTGAATAATCACCCGAAAAAAGGTGTTGCCGGTGTTACGAATCGTGCCGTTGGCTTCATCAATCTTGAATTCCAGTTTCGCCTTACGCGGTCTGACCACGAGGAAGGTACTCATGGATACCACCGGAATAATATCGGTATTCTGGTTTTGATTCCTGAACGGGAAAATCTGAATGGGTGACTCTTTGAATACTACCCGGTAGTAACGCTCAATATCATCCTGCGGGCCGCGATAGTACAACTTGAAATACTCTTTGCCATCAGGCTGAACGGTAAATTTCAGCGGTGAGTACACCACTTCCATCTCTCCGCCGTCGATACGGTTTTCCCCGTGTTTACCGGGCTTATCGATTTTATACGCCGATACGGTGTACAGATTGGTACGTGATGTGTCATTGACCATCGGGCGAGAGATAAATTTTTCGTCCGGCTGCATATCGAAAACCAGAGAATTAAAGTATGCCGCACCGGCAGGAAATATAAAGCTGTTAAGGCACACCAGTAAGCAAGGCCGGCAGAGTTTCATGTTTTTCTTCTCCATTACAGGTCAACACCCATCCAGCTGGCAGTGACCTTGATCTCACCGCTGGCGCTCAGGGTATCCATCCAGTTAAGAGATGGTAAAATTTGAGCGTGAATAGGTTCAATCATAATATCCATTTGATTTTAGGTTGATATAGTACGAAGTGAAACTGTAATTGGCAAGCTATCAAGCAGATTCACGATATATTTATCAATTAGCAATATTCTTAATATCTCGCGACTAATAAGATCCGATTTATGTATAACTAAGCCGATTGCAGTAAGAAGATAATTTACTGACCAGGATTATCTCTTAGGGGATTAAGAATAATTCCTGAGCAGGAATGCACGTTTTGTGCGAGTGGCGGTAAAATAAACAGAGACTCGACTTCCGCGTTGAAAGAGGTCAGCAAACCTGCTCCGGGTTAAGAGGGCTGAAGAGTTGTCAGCATTTAACTAATTTACTTTAGCAGATTATCCCGTAGAGTGGTGGTATATTAAGGTAATCAACTGGTCGTCATTTTACGTATGGTAAAAAATGTTAGCTTTATCGCCTAATGCCAAACAAAATAGCATTTGCTGTATAGTTTAAAATTGGGAAAATTCCTATTATACTGGCCATGACCTGACTAACAGTTGTACTTAACTTAAATTCACCAATTCTTAAATATTGATTAACCTTTTGCATAAGTTTGCAACGATTCTGGCACATTCATGTTATGTAGTCTATATGTTTAGTTAATGTGACGGGATTGTGGTTGTGGATCTTCGCTATCGAAGAAAATTTAAAATCATTAAGTGCAGTTAACAAGTGAAATATTTATTAATAAATAGTAAATATTAAGTTATTAATTAATTTTAGCAGGTAGCTTGTGGCTATTTATACCATCAACTCTCGTGTTATTTTTAACGATCAAATGGGTTCTTTAAGCCTTACAGAAGGGCGTGAAGACCCAACTATCCTTGCTGCGCCAGCATCAAGGTTATTGACCCTGTTGATTAAGAACAACAATAAAGTCCTCACCCGTGATGAGATACTGACAGAGGTTTGGGAAAATCATGGACTGGTGGCGTCGAGTAATAATCTGTATCACTACATCTCGGTTATCAGGAAATCCCTGGCAAGCCTCGGAGAAGACAATATTATCGTTACACTGCCAAAAGTCGGATTTTCTATGAAGGCTTTATCAATAGTGACCGAAAGTGAAGAGAAAAAAAACGTATTGCCTTATGTGGAAGAGGTTCTTGATAAGCAGGACCTTCACAAGATTAAGTTAACAGAAAACAATACGCATATCAAAAAAAAGCCATTTAATTTTGTAAACTATAAGAGGAATATAGCTATTGCTGCAGGATTTTGTATATTGTTAGTAATCATTTTAGTGATTTTTCTAAGTTACTACAAAAGTAATCAGGTTTATTTTAATTATCCTCCAATTGATAAAATAAATAATTGCAACATTTATCCCTTAAAGAAAGCTTCACCGGGCCAGGATAATCTGACTGTCAATGAGGTGAAATCTAAACTGGAAAAATATAAATTGGATTGCAACAGAGATGCCAATGTATATTTTTCTAATGAGAGAGGATATAAGTTAATATACTACTGTACACTTCTGTCTGGCACCATCCCCAATCCGCAAGACTGCTTTAATATCATTGTCGATGATGAGGTTTCATTATGACATTTTTTAGCAGAAAACTTAAAATTGTAGTTTATATTTTACTTTTTATCTTTTTTGCTTTTTTATTGACTTTCAGTGAAAATAGAAAAGGGAGTGCACCTGGCGTTTTCCCATACAGGATTTGTAAGGCGGAGTTAAAATTAATTGATCTCACAAGTGATAATATAAAAACTGCTAATATCAGGATTTTTTTTCTCTTCAACAGCAATCAATCGGGAAATATGGAGTTCTCAGGTAAAATTTTTAATGAGCAACAGGAATATTTAACGCGCGGAAGGATAGATTTTAACTATCAGTATAATAAGAATATTATGGAAATAACCGGCATACACAGAACGCTCAGTGACCGGGACATGTCTTCATTGCTGGGGGCAACTTTACCCGAATATTTGTCTGTGGATAAAGGCAGCATGATATTCAGCACGCGGATAATAAGCTCTTCGCAAGTGGTAGTTACTCGCTACAACGAACCGATTTATGTTATGACATGTAATAAATAGTCGATACCCCCTGCTTCTGAATGATGCGGGGGTGTCACTGCTTACCGTTAAACCCTTCACAGCCTACACTCTGAACACCCCTTCATCTTGTAATGCTACCCAACCCGCCTGGCTGGTCTGCACCTGTTTATTTCCAGTACTCCCTCCTCTGAGCTGATAAAAAACGCTATTTATCAGCATGATCCGTCGAAAAGACAAGAATCCTCTTAATTAATTCCTTAATATTCTTAGTGTAAAATACTGCTTAAATACTTTTTTTGGTCATTTAAAACATGTATTAACCTTAAATGCAGTTAAATCTGTTGTGTTTTTCTTAATTGGCAATACATAGTTCCAAGCTTTTTTGGCAAAGATTAACATTATGCGGTCAGGTCAAACTAAGTAAATGTGACATTTTTTTATTAATAAGTGCTGGATCAAATTGAGGCGTAAGCAATGAAAGTTAGTCAAAAAGTGATGTGTTTAAGCAGTGTGCTGCTATCAGTTTACTCAGTGAGTGCTGCAGCAGTTTCGGACAACACCATCAGTTTTGAAGGTGAGGTGACGGCGCAAACGTGCACCGTACTGGTAAATGGTCAGGCGAGCCCGGTTGTTTTATTACCAACCGTATCGACTACTGATTTGACCGCGGCAGGCAGTACTGCTGGCACCACCAGTTTTGAATTTAATGTTAGTGGTTGCACAACCTCTGACGAGGCTTCCACTATCGGTGCGAAATTCACCGGTAATGCAGTTGATACTTCTACCGCAGGAGCGGGAACACTCGGTAATACGGGTACAGCAACCAATGTCAATATTCAGCTATTGGACAGTGCAAGTGCACCAATTGATCTCAATTCTACCTGGACAGGCAAAGGAGATATTGCGCTGCCAGCTGACTCTGCGGTCGCAACGCAAACCTATTATGCCCGCTATTTTGCAACGGGTGCCGCTGCTGCAGGTACGGTTAAAGCCTCTGTACAATATGCACTGAATTATCAATAAGCCGGTCTGAACCAGAATATGATGGCGGTTATCCTGCCATCATATTTTATCCAGTCTGAGATTTTTTATTCAGAGTCGACGTGGTGAAGAATAAATTAGGTTGTAAAAATGATTGCTGATACTACTGCGATAAACAGAATTAAGGGCATTGTACTGTTGGTCGCGTTGATGATTTTTTCCACACTGACCAATGCCAGCGTCACCATGATCGGTACACGTATAATTTATCCTGCTGAAAGCGCATCAGTGAATGTTGAGTTCGCTAATAAGGATATTATTCCTTATGCGGTGCAGGTGTGGATTGACAGTGGCGATGAAGAATCGACGCCAGCAACGGCGAAAGCTCCTTTTGTTGCGGCTCCTGCGTTGTTCCGCATTATGCCAGGCAGTGGTCAGGTTTTGCGTCTGGCGTACAGCGGTGGAAAAAACTTACCTCAGGATCGAGAATCGGTTTTTTACTTTAACTTTTTACAGATTCCACCCGCTAACCTGGATAAAGACAGCGAGCAAAAACGTAACTCAGTGCTGGTGATGTTAAAAAATCGCGTAAAGATTTTCTATCGTCCTCAGTCAATCGCTAAAAAAATCAGAAATAATAAAGACGATATTCAGATTGCTACCCGTCAGGCTGGTGATAAAACGATAGTGAAAATCAATAATACATCACCTTTTTTTGTTTCGCTGGTGAATGTTAATATCAAATCAGGAAATAAAAAATATAACCGCAGTGCCGATATGTTAGCACCTTTTTCCCAGACTGAAATTAAATTCGAAAAGTTGCCATCAATGAAGAATTTCAGCGTGGAGCTAACCTCTATTAACGATCAGGGTGCATATGTGAATCATGTATATGAAATCACTGGCTGATAGCTTATTGGCAAAACCTTATTCCTTGATAACGCTTTCAATCCTGGCTTGTTACCAGCCTGTGGCGTTGGCTGAGGACTTTTATTTTGATCCAGGGCTGCTGCAGGGGACCGGGTTATCGATTAATCTGGCGAAATTAAATGAAAAGGTGATAGAAACTGAAGCCGGGCGCTATCGGATTGATCTCTTTGTTAATAACAAGTTAATTAAGGAGAATCTGGAGATCGCTTTTGGTTCTAAGCCCGGTGACTCTGCGGCCGTAACACAGCCCTGTTTTAGCGCAGAGGATATTAAACTGATTCAGCTTAAGCCAGACTCAGTGGCGGCTAATCCTGTAGATGGACAATGTGCATGGTTTTCAGATTTATCAGCAGGTTCTTCATGGGAGCTTGAGCAGTCTACACTGAAATTAAAGTTACTGATTCCGCAAAGCTCGCTGTATCGGCAGCCGCGCGGGTTTATTCCTGTTTCGCAGTGGGACAGTGGCGCATTAGGTTTGTTCAGTAAACATAACACTAACTATTATGAAACCCACAGTAGCGGCGGCTATAAGACCAAGACCCTGTGGAGCAGTATTAATAGCGGTACCAATATCGGTCTGTGGCAACTGAGGAATCTGTCTAACCTACGTTACAGCGAAAATAACAGCGTCAGGAGCCATAGCTGGGATAGCGTGCGTACTTTTGCACAGCGACCGCTGCCCTCAATCAGTTCGTTGGTCACTTTGGGCGACAGTTATACTAAGAGTAGCCTTTTCGGCAGTCTGGCGTTTAATGGCGTTAAACTGGAAAATGATTTGCGCATGTATCCACAAAGTAAACGTGGTTATGCGCCGGAAGTACGCGGCAGTGCGGATACAACTGCGCGGGTGGTCGTGAAACAGTTTGGTAATACCATTTATGAAACCGTGGTTTCACCCGGCCCGTTTGTTATTGATGATTTATATAACACCAGCGGTCAGGGTGATCTTCAGGTAACCGTATTTGAAGCTAACGGCAAGACCTCAAGCTTTACTGTGCCTTACTCCGCGGTGCCGGATTCTGTGCGCCCGGGGATCTGGAACTATCAACTGGCTTTGGGTCGGGTCCGGCAGCATTACGAAGTTGATAACGAGTTCTTTGAAAGTGTTTTACAACACGGGTTAAGTAATCGCTTTACCGGTAATGCTGGCTTACGACTGGCAAAAGATTATCAGGCGTATCTGATTGGCGGTGTGATGGCCACACAGTTCGGTGCTGTCGGGATTAACGCCACTTACTCGCACGCTAAAGCGGAGGATGACCAGACGCAGTCCGGCTGGCGTGCCGAAACCAGTTACAGCCGTACATTTGACAGTGGAACCAACCTGACGCTGGCGGCTTATCGCTATTCGACCAGTGGCTTCAGGGATTTACAGGATGTGCTTGGGGTCAGACGTTACCAGAACGGGGATACACAATATTATTCCGATTCACTGAATCAAAAGAACCGCTTTAGCGCTACAGTAGTACAAAATTTTGATAGTTTGGGATCGCTGTCATTAAATGCCAGTACGTCGGACTATTACAGCAATAATTCACGGATTACCCAGTTTCAGCTGGGTTACAGTAACAGCTATAAAAAAATCAGTTACAGCATCAATGTTGGACGACAGAGAACCAGTTACAGCAGCAGAAATAATTATGTCAGTAATTATGAAGACGATCAAAGCCGACAGAAATATACGGAAAATACAATATCAGTAGGGTTTTCGATGCCGCTGGAATGGGGTGATAGCCGACCGAATATTTCAGTCAATATGAACAAAAATAAGTCTTCAGAGTCGCTAACCACTTCGATGTCAGGAACATTGACCGAAAACAGGAATTTGTCATATTCGCTTTACAGTGGCGTAGAGAATTATCAACAGAGTAGTAATACTATGACGTGGGGCGGATCGTTGCAGCAGAATACTGCGAAGGGGACATTCCGTGGCTCATACTCTCAGGGCAGCGATTATAAGCAATTAGGGCTGGGAACCTCTGGAACCTTGTTGATACATCCTGGTGGTGTCACCTATGGTCCATACGTCAGCGATACTTTTGCGTTGGTAAAAGCGAAAGGGGCTAAAGGAGCTGAAATTAAAAATGGCCAGGGTGCAAAAATAGACAGTTTTGGTTACGCGATTTTGCCTTCACTTTCGCCTTACCAATACAACACCGTCAGTCTGGATCCCAAAGGGCTTGATTCTCAGATTGAGATTCAGGGAGGAAGTCAGCAGGTGGTGCCGTATGCCGGTGCCTTTGTCCAGGTCAACTTTGAAACGTTATCCGGCCAGCAGGTATTAATTAATACCTTACTTGATCAGGGCCAGGTAATACCAATGGGGGCCGATGTTATGGATAAAGATGGCAATAATTTAGGCATGGTTGGACAGGCAGGGCAAATATATGCGCGCATCAGTGAACACTCTGGGGTTTTATTCATCTCATGGGGTGCGACTCAATCAGAGCAGTGCAAAATAAATTATCAATTACCTACAAAATCTGACGGTGAGCTAATTCAGTTGACGTTACCTTGTAAGTTTGAATTGTAGAGGATATATAGTGAATAAAATATTAAATTTTATATTAACTTCGATACTACTTTTACCTCTAACTGCTCAAGCGGCATGTAGTAAAGTGACGAGCACCACATCACTATCGGCTGACATGATTGCGGCGGGCTATACTGCCGCAAGCTGGGCCGGTGCATGCAGAAGTTGTAATGGTCCACTTGGCTTACCGCCAGTGATATCGGTGAGTTCCAGTGATAGTTTTATGCCTGGTGGCACATTACTGGCGAGTTCAGTCGCTAATTTTACTACAGCTGCGACAACGAATGGCTTCAGTGCAAATCAAATTCTGTTTCGTTGTGCACTGGCTGATGCTGATTCTCTGTATGAGGTCTATGCCACACAATCTTATTCTGCTCATGCGGGGGCTAATGAAACGAGTGATATCCCGGGAGCATATCATACTTATGTTAGAGGCGTGGCTATAAGATTAACCAATATGAAATCAGGTAACTACTTTACCGGTTACTGGCAATCAAGAAAAATGACTGCTGATGAATACATCCAGGATGAAACCTATATATATATTCCTGCCAGTGCTTTCAGTGATGTTTTTGTTGAGCTTTTTAAAACAGCATCAACCGTTTATACGGGTGGTAACTCTTCAAACTATTATGTATTCACCAATAATCTCGGAAACGGATTCAGTACCCTCAGAGGTCCAGGTATAAATGCCACCTTAGTTGACGGTGCATGGGAAGGAAATACCTATGGCGGATGGCCTGCTAGTTGGCCGGGAAAATTCGGCATGACTAATGATTTAACTTTTGTGCGGGGCGCAATGTGTTTGATTAAGGATTTTCCATCAGTTGTACTCATGCCGACTATTACCGAGTCTGAACTTAATTCCGGAAGTACAAGTCAACAAAACTTCTCGGTAAATTTAAGTTGTGAGGACAATGCCATATCCAGCGTCAGCAAATCAACTGCTTCAAGCGCCAATGTGGCGATGGGGTTTATGGTTAACCAGCCTGGTTCAGTTGCGGCGGCCACTAATTTAGGCCTGGTACAAACTGGCGGGGGTATAACCTATTTGTTGGATAACAATTATGGTGCTTCCGGCGTGGCCTCTGGAGTGGGTATCAGAATTTTCAATGAAAGTGGTACAGCACTGAATTTATTGCCCAGCAGGACAACCAATACCGGCAATGCCGGCGGTTGGTACGCTTATAAAGATCTAACTACCAGTCAGGGTGATTCTACCGACGGTGTCACAACGTATACCGGAAATTTCACTGCCTCTCTTGAGGCCATCAGTGGTCAAACAGCTACAGCAGGTACCGTCAATGCACAGCTTCAGGTGGTGGTCAGTTTTCAATAAAACCCTTTTTATAATGGGTTTTATGCTTTGCAGCACGGCGTTTAACGCCAATGCAGTGGTGAATGCGGAAAAAACTCGGGTGGTGTTTAACTCGGGTAGCCAGTCTGAATCACTTTCATTAGTGAACTCAGAGAAACAGCCAGTGGTGGTCCAGGTCTGGACTGATAAAGGTGACCCAACGGTCACACCGGATAAAGTGCAGACGCCGATTGTGATTGATCCTCCGGTTTTTAAAATGAAGCCGGGAGAGATACGTAACTTGAGACTGATATTACTGTCGTCGGGTAACTTGCCGCAGGATCGGGAAAGCGTATTTTGGCTTAATATTTTCCAGATTCCCCCTAATACCGCCAGCCAACAAGCCGGAGCGAGGCGGTTGGTGCTACCGCTGAAAATCAGGATGAAGGTATTTGTCAGGCCTGAAAGCATTGGTGAATTAAAAGAGGCCGATGTTAATAAAATGAAGTTTGAAGTGGTCGGCATCGGAGCAGAAAAAAAGCTCATTATTAATAATCCGACCCCCTGGCATATTTCGCTGGCTGGATTAAAACTGGGTAAGGCAGAGTTTTCGCCGCTGATGGTTGAGCCTTATTCAAAGGTTGCATTGCCGATAGCGGCGGGAGTCACGCTCTCTGATAGCGTTGCGTATGAGGCTTTAAATGATCTGGGAACTCGCTGGCAAGGCAGGCAGGCATTATAAGCGCTTAGGTAAATATATTTTTATTACCAATCAAACTTATTGTGGTTGAGATGAATATTGTATTGAATTCCTTATGTATCTTTTTTAAATGAGTTTTAATATGAATATTTCAATAAATACTAAAAATAATTTTTATGCTAATGCGTTACTCGAACTGATCAAAGACGTTTATCATGACACTGTCTGTGAAAGTCCGCTGATAATTTTTGGAGAACAGGGGCGTTTTGAATCTGATATTGTGCTCAGTGAGTCTGAACAGAGCTTAAATTTTCCTGGGATCAGGATTTGTGAAGTTAAAACTCAGGTTTTTGTTCTGCTTGCAAAGGAGAGTGATAGGGATTATTGCGCCGATACTTGTAACCATGCCTGCAATTTGATTATCTGGCGTGACGATGATCTCGCCAGAGCCAGAGCCAAGATATCCCGGGCCATCTCCTTATTTCATGAAGTTTCCGCCGCAGAGTTCTGCATTCCGGATAAAGGAATCATAGCCGACTATTCTGCCTTAAACCAACGAGAGATAAGCGTTATTAAGTATTTTGGTCAGGGACTGAATACCAATTCAATAGCCAAAAAATTATATTTAAATTTTAAAACCGTCAGTCATTATAAACGCTCGGCAATGCGTAAACTTGGCGTGTCAGATGAGGCTGGTTTTTACTTTCATGCGTTAAAAATTGTTGGTCGCTATACATTGTAAACGGTTGTTCTGACCAGAGCAGGGCTGTAACTCTGCTTGCTGATTATGCGGTGACTTAATGCGGTCAGAGAAAAAAATTTGTGACTTGTCACTGTAGTATGCTCCATTTCTGAGGGTTACTTGTGTCTGACTGATAACAGAGAGTCGACAGAGTAATCCCTCTATCCGCCAATCCGATAAATTTGCTATTGTGTTTTTATCAGTCAATTCTGCGAAGAAATCGGATAACGAATGATGAATCACACCCTACAACAGATGCCGCCAAAGCAGAGTAGCAGCCATATCATCGGAGTCGTCAGCGATCAATTCACGCATCCTGCCAGCCTAAAGCTGCTGAATGAGTTGACCCGGCAACTTGATAAGCGTGGCTTTATCACCCTGTTGCTGAACGTCGACTCGCCAGAGAACTATTCATCGCTACTGGTGAACGCGGGAAGGCTACAGATTGATGGGCTGGTTTTCCTCGCCACCGTTTGCAGTGAAGAACTGAATCTCGCTGCCGCTCAGTTACCCTCTGTTCCGGCTGTTTATCTTTGTCGCAGTGAAAACGCCGATGCGCAGGTCGTCAGCGCAGATGATTACTATGCTGGCGCGGAAATAGGCCGTTTGCTGGTTGGGCAGGGGTTTCAGCGCTTTGGCTATATGAAAGGGCGGGATGATTCCAGCCATCAACGGCGGATGGAGGGCTATGCCGCCAGTCTGGCGTCGGCCAACATCATCGTTGATCAGCTTCTGGTGGCGGGCAGCAATGACCGGGAGCTGGCTTATCAGGCGATGATGCGTTACCTGAAACAGGCGCGGGCATCCGAGCGTATCAACGCGCTATTTTGTGAAAATGATCTGCTGGCGTTTGGTGCGATGCAGGCCGTTCGCGATTTTGGCCAGGGTGCGCATATTGCGGTTGTGGGTTTTGATGATGTAGATGAAGCGCGTTCATCAACCTGGCATCTGACCAGCTGGGCGCAGCGACAAGATTTACAGATTACCGAGGCGTTAAACCGCTTGTTAGATAATCGTGCCGATCGCAGCGGCGCATGGCAGCAAGGGGAGTTGCAAATTCGTCATTCGCATCTGGGTAAAACCGTGCAGGGCGAAATGTCAAAATGTGGCTGTGCCAGTCGTCATTGATTGCTTACGGGATTACAGGCAAAGCCGTTAACCAGTGATACGGGTGTTGAGGCAGGCACAACACCCGTATTTTAGGCGATTGTACGCGATACTCGCTATTTAACTTCGCTTACCAGTGATTGTTCATCGTGGCGAGTCTGGCTGGTCGATTTTCGAAACATCAGGAAAGCCACTACCAGCGCCAGCAATGCAGGTACCGCCCCGATATAGCCCACTGAAGCCATTGAGATCTCAGTGCTGACTTTATTACCCAGCAGTGCGCCTGCGCCAATGCCGATATTGAAGATGCCTGAAAACATCGCCATCGCCACATCAGTGGCATCAGGTGCCAGCGTCAGCACTTTCATCTGCATACTCATGCCGATGATCATAAACGCCACTCCCCATAATAAGCAGAGGATCACCATGCCTGTTTCACTGACCGCCGCGCCAGATAACAACATCAGACAGAGCAATAACAGCGCGATCGATCCGGTGAGAATCCGGTTCAGATTAGCTTCGCCATATTTACTGAAAATATAGCTACCAGCGATGCCCGCTGCGCCCAGCACTAATAACAGCAGGGTGGCAAAATTCTCACTGAACCCCGCGACCTTCGCGACAAAAGGCTCAATATAGGTAAACGCGGTGAAATGCGCGGTGACGATGCTGACGGCAAGCAGATAAAGCCCCAGCAGCGCCGGACGGCGAAACAGCGCGTTCAGGCTTCTGATGGAGCCTGCATGTTCGGAAGACAAGTTCGGCATCACTTTTACTATCAGCCATAACAGCAGAAACGCCACGGCGGCGATCGCCAGAAACGTGACGCGCCAGCCGAAACCCTGGCCAATCATTCTGCCGAGCGGTAAGCCGAGTACCGACGCCAGTGCTGTAGCGGTGGCAATCAGTCCGAGCGCCTGCGCCCGCTTACCGGCTGGTGCCAGCCGTACTGCCAGCGAGGCGGTAATCGACCAGAATAATGCGTGAGCCAGAGCGACACCGGCGCGACTGACCAGCAAAATATTAAAACTGCTGGACCAAAATGACAGCAGATGGCTGCCGATAAACAAGCTGAATACCGTAATCAGCAGCGTGCGGCGATTGATATGGCTGGTCATCAGCATCAACGGCAAAGACATCAGCGCCACAATCCACGCATAGACGGTGAGCATAATTCCTGTTTGTGCTGATGCCATACCAAAGCTACTGCCAATGTCCGAGAGCAGCCCTACCGGGATATATTCGGTGGTATTGAAAATAAAGGCGGCCACAGCGAGAGTCAGTACGCGTGTCCAGGCGGTTTTACGTGAAACGGCGTTGATATCAGACATAGGCAATCAGCTCAGGTGGTGAAAAAGAAAGCGGGAGATTTTAGGCCCGCCTTAACAAATTTCAACCTAAATGTGATCTATGTCGCATTTTTCGCTTAGCTGAAGCATTGGCGATAAAAAATTTTTATTGCGCAGCTGCTGCTGTTCTACGGGGCGGCGTCTTCAACCATACTTAGCCTGATGATTTTTTTTACGCGCCAGGTAATCGTTATCCTGACGAATTTTATCCCAGTAAGCCTTAAAGATGGCGGCGGCTTCGGCTTTTTCCTCATTCAGTTGATAAGGCAAAACCTTACCGTCAGCATCATATTTGCGTCCGCCCTGATGATTGGCGTAACGCCGGGCGCGGGTATAGCCCATCTGGATAAACTTGCGCGCCATATCCATACCGACAAACTCCTCAGCCGCGCGATATTCTTCGTATAATTGAAAGATTTTTTTGGCTGATACCTCAGCAATCGCCGGAGTTTTGAACCGCCAGTGCGGCAAGATTTCACTTTTATACGGTTCCACCATCAGTACGCCTTGCTCGCCGCGACCGACCTGATAGCGTTCAGGCTGCTGACGAAAATTAATCGTTTTGAAATCCTGCTGATAGTCAAATTCTTTCACGGCTTATTCTCTGAAGGACAATAGTGGGCTGTTAAGCAACGAGGCCTGAAGCCGTTTTATTTCTGCTATTCCGATAAAAATAAAGCAGATATCAGGCAGGCGTTTTTCATCGTTACTTTGCTGGCTGGCTATTTTAAAAGTAGATGAGAAAGTTAATAAATATAATTTATATCAACACGCTGTCAGCATCGTTTCAGTTTATTCTGCTTCCGCTTCTGTTATCTGAGGCTAAGCTGAATAAGTTATGACTGGAGTACAGGCTTTTTCCCATAACCATAATGGTGAATAATTTGCTGATTAAAAAGAAGAAAGCAAGGTCTCATACTGAAGACCGCTCGCTGGCATTAGTGCTGGCGACAACAGCAGGTGTGCTTAATGCGATGGCCTTTGGTGCATTTGGCTTTTTCCCTTCCCATATGACCGGTAATGCCTCTCAAATCTCCACGGAAGTTTCGGGTTCCGATCTTGATGATCTGCTGTTTCTTGCGCTGCTGATCGGCGCATTTATCGTCGGCTCAACCACTGCCCGATTGAGTGTAGTTGCCGGCCTGAAGAAAAATTTGCGGACGATTTATTGTCTTATTCTGTTGGTTGAAGGGGTGGCATTAACCCTGACGTCAATTTTTGAGACCGCTTTCTACGCGCGAAAAAACAACAATGAAATTTTGATGCTGCTCGGTTTTCTGATGGGCGTGCATAACTCCACCTCGACCCAGCTTTCAAACGGCCGGGTGAGGTCAACACACGTTACCGGTACGCTGACCGATGCGGGTATTGCCTTAGGATCGTTTATCTCGTCACTGGTCACCCATGCAGCTTATGCCGAGCGACGATTGCATCAGAAACAGCTTTATACGCATCTGACGACAATTTTCTCTTTTCTCTCTGGCTGTATTGCCGGATTTTTGCTGTTCAGATGGTTTGGTTTTGTGGCGATGATTGCTCTCGGCGTGGTGCTGATGCTGGTGGCGGTATCAGCCATTGTCGCCACGCTGCATCGGGCAGGTTTACGTAAATCCTCTGATATTTAGTGGCGCGGCTCACCTGTTGTGCAATCAACGGCAGGTGGGCAACAGAATTCTCTGAGATCGCCCCCGCGCACGTTCATCTCATTCGCGATATCCGCTATATTGCTGCGCAGGATCACAAAAAGCCTCTCAGGAAGCACAAGCATCATGATTAACCGATTTACCTTGGCCGCGATTACGGCGGCTGTATCACTTAGCGGATGCGCAAAACATTCAGTAAATGAAACCGTGGCCGATTTTAGCCAGGGTGACACGCTGGTCGAAGTGACGCATCTTCCGGCGCGTACCGCTGATGGGGCAACGATATTTGTTACCGTCGACGGTAGCGAAGCGGGTGCTCTGCCGGTGGGTGAAAGTATGGCGCTCCATGTGCCCGCAGGCGCACATCAGGTAGGAGGCTATGCGCGGTCGCTGATTGGTCGTGTCACTATCCCCTCGGTAAAAATCACTACCGCGCCCGACAGTACTCGTTATGTTGCTTACACCGTGACCAAAAGCAAACCGTTGTTTACTGAACTGAGCGAAGATCCGCATCCAGAAACGCCGCCGGTTCCGGCAGCGACCAAAAGCGAGAGCGCAAAAATATCGCCAACTGTTCAGAAAACAGAGCCGGCGCCGGCGGCGGAAACCGTTCAGAAACCTGAGATAGCTCAGGCAACGTCAGCGGCGGAGACCACCGAAACCGCAGCAGCAGAACCGGCTCAGGCAACGGTAGCGACTCCGGCAGCAGAACCGACTCAGACAACCGAAGCCAGTCCGGCAGCGGAGGCAGCTCAGACCACCGAAACCGCAGCAGCAGAGCCAGCCCAGGCAGCAGAAGCCGCTGCGGCAACGCCAGTGGATCAGACCACCGAAACCATGCAGGCAACGGAGACCCGTCAGGCATCTGAAACTGCAAAAACCTCAGATTCAGCGCCAGTCTCAGAGTCCGCACCAGCCTCAGAGACGCCGCAGTCTTAATCAACGCGGAATGTCATTTTTCCAGGTGCAGCCAGGCGCTTTTTGTGTAGGATCAGGCTATTGGCATTGGTCCCTGGGAGAGTTATGGCTTCGCTGAAAGAAGTGGCAAAGCTGGCATCGGTTTCGCTGATGACGGTATCAAGAGCAATCAATCAACCGCAGCAGCTGAAGCCTGAAACGCTGGCGCGAGTCCAGCGTGCCATTGATGCGCTGAATTACGTGCCCGATTTCTCAGCGCGCAAAATTCGCGGCAAAAGCAGTAAAGTCTCTACTCTCGGCGTTCTGGCGCTGGAAACCGCCACTACGCCGTTTTCCGTTGAGATGCTGCTGTCAATTGAGATGACCGCCAGAGAGTTTGGCTGGAGCAGCTTTCTGGTCAGTATTACTTCGCAGCAGGACAGTGAGCGGGCGGTGAATCAGCTGCTCTCTCAGCGCCCCGACGGAATTATTTACACCAGTATGGGCCTGCGTGAGGTCGATATCCCTGACAATCTGCTGGATAAAAATCTGGTGCTGGCTAACTGCATTAACCGTGGCAAGCCGCTGCCGGGCTATATTCCGGATGATTTTGCTGGCCAGTATCAGGCGATGAAAACGGTTATTCAGCGTGGCTATCGTCATCCTTTGTGCTTTTGGTTACCGCAATGCACGCCCGCCAGCATCAGCCGCCGTGCTGGCGCTGAGCAGGCATGGCGCGAAACCGGGCTGCCTGAGACGCAGTTGCGCCAGGTCCATATGACGTGGGGAGACGAGCATTATCGTGATGTGGTGGCGATACTGGACGCGGCGATAGTGCAGGGCAAAGCGAATTTTGACGTGCTGATTTGTGGCAATGACCGCATCGCGTTTCTTGCCTATCAGGTGCTGCTGTCCAGAGGGATTGCGATACCGCAACAGGTGGCGGTGCTGGGTTATGACAATATGGTCGGAATCGGCGACCTGTTTCTGCCGCCGCTGACGACCGTACAGCTTCCACATGTCGAAATTGGCCGCGAAGCGGTATTGCATCTGATTGAGCAACGCGGCAGTCAGGGGTTAGTAAAAATAGCCTCGCCCCTGCTGGAGCGGGCTTCTTTATAAATCTTAGTTGGCGGCCAGCGTCCAGTGGTCGCCGCTCAGCAATTCAGCCTGACCATTGCGGGCAAACAGCGACAGTGCGCGCTGACCCTGCTGCGGCCAGATGCGGCTGGAGAGCGTCGCTTCACCATGATTAACAAATACCTCTACCGACGAGCTGTCGATAAAGACCCGCAGATGCAGGGTATCCGTCGCCGGTAAAGCCACGCTGCGATATCCCTGAATATCATGCTGCGGATAGTGACGTTGCAGAATCAGCCGCCGGGACTGGCTGTCAACCGCAATGGTCAGGCCATCGCCAAGTTGCAGGCCAAAGCTTTCGGCAGTCGATGCCGTGAGATCCCAGTGGGTAATCAATTCGACCGCATCTGCCTCAGCCACCAGCGGTTGGTCACAATTGCGCAACTGAGCGGCCGGAATGGCGTGATGAGTGCGGCGTAGCGTATCGACTTCAGCTACCGGTGACATTCGGATCTGATTGTGTTGCAGGGTCAGCTCACGCGGTAACGTCATGCAGCCCGCCCAGCCACCGGCTTTTGATGGCATGGTCGATTCCCACATATCCATCCACGCTATCACTATCCGCCGACCATCTGCGGCGATAAACGATTGTGGTGCATAGAAATCATGCCCGTGATCCAGTTCGGTAAATTGATGGCTGACGGTAAAATCACTGCCTGGCTGCCACTGGCCGCGCAGGCAGCCGCTCTGAAACAGGTTGCGATAATCATAACCCTGTGCGGCGATACCCTGCGGCGAGCAAAGTAAAATGTGTTCCTCACCGAGCGGGAAAAAATCCGGGCACTCCCACATATAGCCACACTGATCGTCGGCCTGCGCCAGCACGCGATCCAGCTGCCAGTCGCGCAGGCTGCTGCCGCGATAAAGCAGTACCTGGCCGCGATCGTCAGCGTCACGGGCACCAATAACCATCCACCAGTTGTCGTCTCCACGCCATACTTTCGGATCGCGAAAATGCATAATGCCCGGTGGCGGTGTCAGCACTACGCCCTGTTTGGTGAAATGAATGCCGTCTTCGCTGGTGGCCAGACACTGCACTTCACGAATTGCGCTGTCATTACCTTCACCGTTTAGCCAGACGTGACCGGTGTAAATCAGGCTGAGGATGCCGTGGTCGTCGACAGCGCTGCCGGAAAAGCAGCCGTCAGCATCGTACTCATCGCCTGGCGCCAGTGCGATCGGTTGATGCTGCCAGTGCACCATGTCATGGCTGGTGGCGTGTCCCCAGTGCATCGGCCCCCAGTTTTCACTGAACGGATGATGCTGATAAAACGCATGATACAGACCCTGATGATAGATCAAGCCATTCGGGTCGTTCATCCAGCCTGCTGGCGGAGCCAGATGATAATGGGGATAAAAAGCATCATCACGCTGCTTAACCGCGGTGCTCAGCGCCTGTTCGGCGCGTTCCAGTCGCTGTTTCATAAGGACTCACTCTGTTTCAATTGCAGGGAAGGGGGCATGCTGGCTTTGTCACCCAGCAGCAGGAAGCAGGAGATTAGGGTCAGGCCGAGTACCAGCGTGCCCATGATCATGTAGGTATTGGCAAAACCGATCAGGTCGTAGCCGTGTCCGGCGAGCGGTGACAGCACGCTGGCACAAACCTGAGTGACAAACTGGAAGCCGACCAGATACAGCGTGGCGGAGAGTCGCGCGTCGAAGCGGGTGGTAATGTACTTAAACATCGCGATAAGCAGAATTGGCAGCTCGACCGCATGCAGCAGCTTCATCAGCGAGATGGTCACTGCATCCGCCGCCAGTCCGGAACCAATCACCCGCAGCGCCATAATCATGCCGCTCAGCAGCAGGCCATTTTTGGCACCGATACGGTTGACCACCAGGGGGGCGAGAAACATGCCACCCGCCTCAAGCAACACCTGGAATGAGTTAAGGAAGCCGTACATCTCATTGCCGTTTTTAACGTCAGAAAATAGCGACGAGAAGTACACCGGGAATTGCTGATCGTAAACGTTATACACACTGACGCCGGAGACAAACACAATCAGCGCCCAGAAGCGGGGCAACCGAAACAGAGCGGCGACATCCGCCAGCGTCAGGCCGTCGGATTTGCCATATTCCAGCTGGCTCAGCGCCTCCGTTTTCACTTCGCGCAGGCAGGCTAACAGCAGCAGGAATACTACCGCCGCTGACGACGCCATCCAGAAGTTAAGATTGGGATCGATATTAAACAGAAAACCGGCGAAGAAAGTGGCGGTTGCCCAGCCAAGCGAACCCCACATCCGCGCCTTGCCAAACTCAAAGCCCAGAATGCGGCTGACGCGTTCGGTGTAGGATTCCAGCGCGCCGATACCGGCAAAAAAAGTCGCACCGACATACAGGCCGCCAGCAACCGCGCCCAGCAGAATATTAATTTGCAGCAGCGGCGCGAAGACAAAAATAAAGAATGGCCCGCTGATCAACAGCAACCCGCCGATCATCCACAGCAGGTTTTTGCGCAATCCCAGCTTATCCTGGATAAAACCATACAGCGGTTGGGCGCAGAGCGCCGTCAGTGCGGTGGCGGAAAATATCAGTCCGGTTTCGCTGCCGCGCAACCCAACTTTCTGACTCAGCCATAAGGAGATCAGTGAGAATGCCGAGGACCAGGTGTAAAAAAAGCAAAATAGCAGCCCGCTAAGCAATAGGTAGTGACTACGTTTACTGGTTTTCATGTTGCGCTTTTTTCCGCTTATCAACGAGGTTGGCCGTATTGTTAACGTTAACTTTGTGATTTTTGAAGCATCATAAGCTAAATTATGCGATGTCGATCACTATTGTTAACGTTAACATTAAAGCTTTGTGATCGATTTCACAATAAGCGACCAGGGCAGGGCGTTTATGCATGCTATCAGAGGGTTAAAGCAGGGTAAAAATTAATAACCACAAATTTATTCAGGTTGTTACTGCGCCGTCAATCAGGGAAAATCCTCGCTTTCTGAGATAAGATTTTGTTATGACCGAGCGAATTAAGTAATGGAACAACAATCCCCACCCCGCCTGGCGAAAAAAATGCGCATTTTCTTCGGGCGACTGTGGCCGCATCCGCTGGCGGTGGCACGCAAACAGATACTGCTGGCCAGCCTGGGTGCAGGCATTGGTCTGGCAATCACCAGTTTGTTTAGCCACTGGCTGCTGGGAGAGGTAAATCTCTGGTTTGTGGCACCGATGGGGGCATCTGCCGTACTGCTGTTTGGTGTACCGAACAGCCCGCTGGCGCAGCCATGGTCGGTGGTGGGGGGCAATTTTGTTTCTGCACTGTCGGGCGTCACTGTCAGTATGTGGATCAGCAATCCGGCGATTGCCTGTGGCGTTGCCGCCTGTCTTGCCATTGCGTTGATGTTCCAACTGCGCTGCCTGCATCCACCGGGTGGTGCGGTGGCATTAACCGTGATACTGGGCGGGTCAGCGACGCATCAGGCCGGTTATCTGTTTGCCTTTACGCCAATATTACTTAATTCTGTGTCCCTGGCGCTGTTGGCAATTGTGTTTAATAACCTGGCAGGCCGTCGCTATCCTCATCCGCTGGCCGCAGTTGAAGCCAAACCGCAGCCGGTAGCCATTGACGTACCAATCACGCGTCATGATTTGCATGAAGCGCTGATGCAGGGGCAGTTGATTGATATTGATGAAGATGATTTGCAGGAGCTGCTGCTGCAGGCGGAAAAAATTGCCTTAAGCCGCCAGATTAACCGCGCAGCATAAGTCGGACAGGGCAAAACGAAGGCGACACACTGTGTCGCCCGGGTCATTATGCCGGTTACGCCTGTTTAGGCTGCCCGTTTGAGGCCGTCAGGCCGCCATCAACCGGCAAATTAACACCGGTAATATAAGCGGCATCATCGCTGGCGATAAAGGCGACCGCAGCGGCAATATCGTCAGGCTGACCGGCACGAGCCAGTGGGATGCGCTCGTAAAACTTATTCAGTAGTTGCTGATTACTTTCCACTTCTTCAGTGAGTTCAGTCAGGGTAAAGCCAGGGCAGACGGCATTGATGCGCACGCCATCGGTACCGTAGTCCATGGCCAGCGCGCGGGTAAAGTTGGTTACTGCACCTTTAGCCGCATTGTAGATGCTCATTCCCCAGTCGCCACCTAAACCAGATACCGAAGAAATGTTTACCACGTTACCTTTGCTGCTAAGCAGTGCGGGCATAAAGTAGTGAATGCAGTGAAACACGCCGTCCAGATCCACTTTCATCAACTGCTTCCAGTCGTCGAGTGCCACTTCATGGATACGTCCCTGCACGATAACGCCCGCATTGTTCACCAGCACGTCAACCTGACCATATTTCTCCAGCACGCGGCGTGACAAGGTTTCAACCTGTTCAGCCTCACCGACATCGCAGGGGGCCACAAGGTGGTTGCCGGGAGTGAGTGTGGCAAGGGTTTTTTCCAGCTTTTGTTCAGTGCGGCCGACTAAAACGACTGCCGCTCCCTCACTGGCAAAGCGTTTGGCGGTAGCTGCTCCAATCCCAGAACCGGCACCGGTGACCACCACAACTTTTTGATTAAAACGTGCCATTTTGACTCCTTGTTCGCTGCTGTTATTGGCTAAATTACTGTATTAACCCTGGCAGTCACCTCAAAGAGTGCAAGTGCGGCAGACCGATTCTTCCATAACCTGTTGTTATAGATGATGGTTTCAGACGTTAGAAAATGTTAATGACAAACGGTGGCTATTTATTGCAGGACAAATGACTGGCGGCTGCGTAGCGTTACAACCGGCCATTAATACGCTGATTGTCTCTGAGCACATCAATCGCCGTCTGCATAGCAATCTTATCATCGCGGCGCTTTTGCTTAGCCTGAGCGACTTGCAGATATTCAAGCAGAGTTCGGGTATTGATCGGACGGCCAAGCTTGCAGACCTCAAGGATCGCGTTGCCAAGAATGAGTTTTACCGGTGGGAGCTGGGCTGGATACCAGTCAAGCGTGTCTTCTGATTTCATATGCAAAATTTCCGGGATGGGCAGTATAGCACAGAATATGCTGTATCACGGTAAGTGACTGCCGGATACCACCTTAAATACGGCACTTTTCGCATATTAATTTTGATGTTAGCGTTACATCATTTCAATGCGACTCCTTCGATAGCCGACTGCCGCGCTGGACACCAGGCAGCACGCACTGGCTGTGTCTGGTCATACGGAAAAAAGGTGATAATGAGCATTTTCACTGCCACATTTTCGCAAGTTAATCGCTAACGTTACCGCAGGCAACTGGCGTCAAAAGCGGTGCTGGAAAAAGCGGGATTAGTGCAGAAAGGTACGCTGCGTGAAAACTATTTTCTTTATGGCAAGTGGCAGGATGACTGGGTATTCGATCTATTCAAAGCCGATTTCAGACTGAAGAGTCCGTAATAATTCCCGTGCACCAGCTGATACACGGGAGAAAATCAGTGTGCCAGTTGGGTCGTATAATTCGACGCCACCCAGCGGTAGCCATCAGTTGCTTTCTTCACATGTCCCAGCCCCGGAAAGGCGATATGTGCGGCTGCCACCCAGTAACCTTGATCTGCCGCCTGCGCCAGCACTTTTTCACGGGTCAGCACCGCATCAGGCTGACTGACATCAAAATGAATCGCCACATGCGGGTCAGGCATCTGCACCGCTTTGGCATGGATAATATCACCCCACAGCACCAGTACCTGGCCTTCACTTTCTATCCGGTACAGCACGCTGCCCGGCGTATGTCCGGCGGCCGGAATCGCCTGAATACCGGCAACTACGCTGGCAGGTGCGGTAAAGGTGGAGAAGCGTCCGGCATCAATCACCGGGCGCAGCGTCTGTTCAGACTCGGCGAAGGTGTGCTGCTGGCTTACTTCCACTTTGTTGATATTGTTCTGGTTTAACCAAAAATCTGCATCTTTATTATCTACATAAACCTCGGCATTCGGAAAGGCCGGCTTGCCATCGCGTGACACCCCGCCGGAGTGGTCAGCATGAATATGGGTCAGTAATACCGCATTGATCGATTCCGCCGGGTAGCCTGCCGCGGCCAGATTCTCCAGCAGATGGCCGCCGCTGTGGCCAAAAAGATCGCCGGCACCGGCATCGATCAGAATTCGCTGCTGGCCGTTATCGATAACAAAGGCATTAATTGAGGTTTCTGCCTCTGGAGTCATCGCCTCATTCGCCATCCTTTCCCGCAGTTCTTCCGCAGTGATGTGGGTCAGCAGCTTCTCAAGTGGAATGGTTACCGTGCCGTCAGAGACGGCGGTAATACGCAGTTTGCCGAGCATCATGCGGTAGTATCCCGGAGCCTGGCGATCCAGCGGTGTCTGCGTCTCAGCCGCCAGCGTAGCGCTGGAAAACGTCAGGGTGGCGATCAGCGCCATCAGTAGTTTCATTATTTCCTCATTAACAGTTGTTGTTATCAGCTGACAGGCAGTATCCTGCGGCTATGAACATCATTCAAATCGATTAAAATAATGAACAACATCAGGGAAAGTGATTTTAGTCGCGTTGATCTTAATCTGCTGACGGTGCTGCTGGTGCTGCACCGCGAAGGCAGTGTATCGCGCACCGCAGACAAATTGCACCTTGGGCAGCCAGCGGTCAGCGGCGCGCTGAGCCGATTACGTGAAATGTTTAACGATCCACTGTTTGTTCGTAGCGCGCAGGGGATGATCGCCACGCCGCGTGCCGAGTCGCTGGTGGCTGCCCTGTTGCCGATGATGGAGCAGATGCAGCAGGTACTGTTTCAGCCCCCGAGGTTTTCACCGGCGACGGACAGCCACACTTTTCGCATGGGTATGAGCGACTGGGTAGAGAGCTGGCTGATGCCAGGTTTGCTGGCGCGTACCGCACGGGAAGCGCCGGGGATAACGTTGCAGGTCAGCGCCAGCGATCCTTTCCAGGATGTATTAAGCATCCAGCAGGATAAAATCGAGGTAGCGATTTCGGTCGCTGAAGAGACTCCCGCTGGCCTGATCAGAGAAAACATTCGCCAAATGCGTTTTTGCACTTTATGGCATCCACGCCAGTTAGCGTTGAGTACGCCAATAACTCTTGATGAGTTTGTCGCTGCCGATCATGTACTGGTTTCCTATCGGGGGGCCAGTCACAGCAAAGTGGATGAACAGCTGGCCTTACAGAGAAGGTCGCGCAGGATTCGCTACGTCACGCCGCATTTTTCTTCGCTGCCATTGATGCTTGAACAGATGCCGCTGCTGGCTACGGTACCGGAAGGGCTGGCCGCCAGCTGGAAAGAGCATTATGGCCTGATAAGCAGCCAGGTGCCGGTCAGCATTACTCCTTTCAGGCTTTCGTTACTGTGGCATAAGCGGCGTGATAACGACCCGGCGCTGCACTGGCTACTGGCGCAGCTGCGTTCGCGAATGTCACAAGGAACGGGTCAGTAAACCCATACTAAAGTTATTGAAAAAATACCGCCGGATGGTAGAATGCGCGTCATTATCCGATTGTGTTAACGTCGTGATTAGACAGAATAAATAAAAGCAATGTGTAGTAATGTCGTAACCGCCGAAAGGCGGTTTTTTTATGTCTGAAATTCTCTGTTGTACTATTCCTTCCTCGACGCTGCTTAAGCTATATCGATATAATTGCCCATGCTGATTTAGCTATTTACACCCAGATTAACGACCTGCCTTGATTTTGATTATGGAAAATTGTCAATATTTTCAGTTTAATATGATTTTAACTTACAAATATTTACATAACGCCGCGCGATTAAAACCCCGATATTTATAGTGATGATCTACCTTATACAGATAAGCAATATTTAACAATGTTGCTTATCTGTTAACGACGAAGGGTAAGGGAGCTTTTGGCGCAACAGGTGCCAGAAGGGAATTACTGAGCAGTATTCTCTGACTGAAATTTAGTGAGGTCACACTATGACGTATTCAGCTATCGAAAAATGGGTAACCGGGGCACTGGCGGCGCTTATTTCACTGTTTTTTGCTGCGGTATTTACGCTACTACTGTTACAGGCTTTTGGTATTCCGCATCGCTGGCCTTGCCCGCTGCATTGATCAATCGTCGTTGATGCCGAGGATTTATCCGAACGGGAGCCGAAAACGGCTCCACGATATGCAAAGGTGTTAACCGAACGCGGCGAAGAGTAACGTTGTTACCGCAGCGATGTTGCCGCCGCCCACTTCACTATTACGCTTTTGCCACGCCGCCAAAAACCAAACGGCCCTGGTGGAATGTGGCTTTCACTTCAGAAATACGTGCCACCGCTTCGGCAGAGCAGCTGGCATCCACCAGTATCATCTCCGCATCATCATTGACCGCAGGCCACTGGCGCTTACCGCTGCTATCCAGCGGCAGCACATCACCGGTGGCAATTGCCAGTGAGCGCGTCAGGCCAAACTCGTCAGAGTGGCCGTACAGCTGTGCATACAGGTTAGCTTTCTCCAGCATGCTGCCGCTGCCAAACGGCGACCAGTGATCGATCACGCTGTCGGTGCCGGTCATTACCGTCACGCCTTGCGCACTTAGCTGCGGTAATGGCATGGTCAGTTTGCCCAGTGGTATCGTTGAGGCGACGCTAAACTGCTGCTCAGCCATGTCACGAATCACCGTATCCAGTTCATTGCCAGACAAAGTCGCCAGCGCAAAGCCGTGACTAAGGGTCACTTTACCTTTCAGCGTGGGATTTTCTTTGACGGTCTTAATCATATATTTGATGGCGGCAACGCCAGCCGGGCTGGTTTCATGCAGATGAATATCCACGCCGGTATTAGTATCGAGTGCAATACGGAACATCGCGTCGAGTGATTTTTCCATATCACCATCGACATTGGTCGGATCAAGCCCGCCGACAAACTGCACGCCCATCTGCATCGCTTCACGCATCAGACCATCGACCTTTGAATGCAGTAAGCCATGCTGTGGAAAAGCAACGATTTCACAACTGAAATCATTACGGTGTTTTTCCAGCGCGATTTGCAGATGTTCAAGACTTTTCAGCCCGCTCACCGGATCGATATTACAGTGGCTGCGCGCCACCGTGGTGCCTTTGGCATGTAACAGATCGATGATCGCTTCAGCGCGCGCCACGGAGGTAGGCAGCAACTGTGGGATAAGTTGCTGCTCGCGGGCGATCATATCCATAATCGTCTTGCCTTTGCGCGGGCGCGGCGCCTGCCACGGGCCACCGTAAAAGGTCTTATCCAGATGGATATGCATATCGCGTGTGGCAGGTAACAGCAATAAGCCACCGGCATCAAACACTGGCAGATCGCTGGCTGCGGCAGTCGTCGCGGGCTGAACGGCGACGATTTTGCCGTGATTGATTTCCAGCGTCCACAGCCCGGTACGGGTGCCGATAATCATTTCACCCTCGCGTTCGAATCCCTCTTCGAGTCGCACATTGCGCAGCAGATAGTGACTGGCGTCAAACTGCTTAACGCTGCGCGCGTCATCGGCACATTTTATGCTGCTTGCCGTTGACGGCGCGGCTGCTGCCATACCGGATGCCAGTAACACGCCACCAGCGGTAACTCTGGCACTTTGTGAGAGAAAGTTTCTGCGACTCGGTTGTTGAGGGTTTTGCACATCGATTTCCTTAATCAGGCGAACGGAAAGGGTTTGCATTGCGTTACCACCCTAAAAGAATCGGCGCGTGCTGGCTGTGATATTTTCCACTGGTTATCAGTGGAAAAGACACTGCTAAGCCAGCTGACAAAATTGCCGCAGCTTTTCTGCCAGTTCCAGCTGCGCGGCAGAGGCGTTATCGCGATAAAACAGTGCCAGCTCAAAATTATCAACTGCCGGCAGGGCGCTTTCCGCGCCAAGCACCCGATGCTGGGGTAAACGGCAGCTGGCGGGCAGCAGCGTGACGCCCAGCCCGGCAGCGCTGGCGGCGACCAGTGCGGCAAGGCTGGCGCTGCTGTAACTGATGCGCCAGCGGCGGTCCAGCGCATCCATCGCCTGACACAGCTCATCACGATATAAACCATTTTGTGGAAACAGGACCAGCGGCACCGGCGACTGCTCAAACGTGGGCCATTCGGCGCTGTCCAGCCATAATAATGGCTCAGCGCGCGCCGCTTTCGGTTTGTCCCCTTTGGCTTGTTTAATCAGAATGATATCCAGCTCTTCCCGCTGCCAGGCACTGCGTAGCTCATTGCTTAATCCACTGGAGACATCCAGCCGCAACTGCGGGTGCGTGCGGCTGAATTCGGCCAGCAGGGCGGTAGTGGGGCCGGCAAAATCTTCCGGCATGCCGAGCCGTACCACGCCGTCGCGCCACAGATCCGTCAGCGCGTCATGAGCTTCACCATTCAGCGCAATAATTCGTCGCGCATAGCCCAGCAGCTTTTCACCCTCCTCGGTCAGTAACACCTGATGTGACGAGCGCTCAAGCAGCGCTTTACCCAGCATCTCTTCCAGTCGGCGCACTTGCTGACTGACGGTCGACTGTGAGAGAAAGACGCGCTCGGCGGCACGGGTGAAGCTGCCGCTCTCACAAACGGCAACAAAGCTCAGCAACTGCTGCGGACTGAACATCGGGTAGCGATTCATTTTCTCACTGTTATTTAGTCTGATATTCAATTTGATAATACTAACCGTTGTAATCTGGCTGGCAAGTGATGTCGATACGCGAGGCCATCTGCACGTTAACGTAATGAAATGTCAGCAATGTAAGGCAGTTAAAGCCCGCTTGAGCAGGTTGCGGCAGGAGAGTCTAATTGCGCTTCTGTTATCAGAAGGGCAAGTAACATGTCGCGTCGAGCGCTACTTTTAATTAACCGTCAGTCACGCAATGGCGCCCGTAGTTTCGAAATGGCGATTGCGGCGCTGGGTCGTCATGATATTGAGATTGTGTATCCCGATCCGTCACTGACCCTCAGCGAGGCGATTTATGCCTGCGCCGATCGCATCGATCTGGTGATCGTCGGCGGCGGTGACGGCTCGTTAAACACCGCTGCGGCTGCGTTAATGGCAACCGGTTTGCCGCTGGGGATTTTACCGCTGGGAACCGCAAACGATCTGGCGCGCACGCTGGCTATCCCGAAAGATCTGAACCGTGCGGTGGCGATAATTGCCGCCGGAAATCTGCGCCAGTTGGATGTGGGGATGGTTAATGAGCGACCATTCTTCAATGTTGCCAGCATCGGGTTCTCTGCCTCGCTGGCGAAAAACCTGACGGCTGCTTCAAAGAAGCGTTGGGGCGTGCTGGGTTACGCTTTTGCCGCGCTGAAGCTGTTTCGTCAAAGTCGTCCGTTTACCGTGCAGATTAACCACCATGGTCAGCAGGAAACGGTGAAAACCATGCAGATTTCAGTCGGTAATGGCCGTTTTTATGGCGGCGGTATGACGGTAGAGCAGAGCGCCACGCCCGACGACGGCCAGCTTGATGTTTACAGTCTGGAGCTGGATCACTGGTGGGAGATGCTGGCGCTGGCCCCTTATCTGCGGCGCGGCACCCACGGTAAATGGCGCAAAGTGCGCGCTTTCCCGGCGACCGCACTGACCATCACCACCCGCCGCCCACATGCGATTAATGCAGATGGTGAGATTGTCGGCACCACGCCCGCACAGTTTTCCATTCGCCCGCAGGCCATCAAGGTTTTTGCACCGCCCGCTAAGTGAAATGAGCAGCGAAGCGCTATTTTAGCTTTCGCTGCTAAACTACTTTTATCCACCTGAATTTTGCCACTTTGTGCACAACATCCAGCAACCAGGGACTTCACAACAGGATTTCTGCTTGCGTATAATTGCGGCTATTATTTAGTTAGATATCTAATCATCAGGCCTCTATATGTTGGACACTCAGCAGCATAATTTCTCGCGTTTACTTCATCTCACTGCCCATGCGTGGCGGCTGGCGATCGATCGGCGCTTAAAAGCTAATGGCCTGAGCATGAACAGCTGGTTTGCCGTGGCCACTATCGCCAGCGAAAATGAGCCGATGACGCAAAAGGCGCTGGCGCAGATACTCGGGCTGGAAGAAGCCAGCGTGGTGCCGCTAATCGATCGTCTGGTCAGGCAAAACCTGGTGCAGCGCGTTCAGCCGGAGGAGGATCGACGCAAGCGGCTGCTGCTGGTTACCGAACAGGGCAGTGAAGTGTTTCGTCGGGTGAAAATTGAAGCCGATACCCTACGCGGTGAACTGCTGGCGAACGTCGATGAGCAGGAACTGGCGATTACACAGAAAGTTTTGCAGCAATTGTTGACGGCAACCGGAGCAAGCTGACGTGGCGAAAAACAGTCCTTATGGGCCGCGTGACTGGCAGCCGCATGAAAAACCGATGCTGCCGGGATCGCCGTCAACGCCGATCCACCCGGGCCATAAACGCATTGCCTTTGGCCTGATTGGCCTGCTGATTTCGATTACCGGTGCGCTGAGTAACGCGCTGGTTACCGCCAATCTGACCAATTTACAGGGAACCTTTGGCGCCTATTCAAATGAGATTGCCTGGTTACCGGCGGTCTATGTCATGGGCAATATCTCAATTAACTTACTGTTGGTGAAGTTTCGCCAGCAGTTTGGCCTGCGTATTTTTACCGAAGCTTTTCTGGTGCTGTATGTGCTGGTGGCGTTTTTCCATCTGTTTGCCAACGATCTCAGCTCGGCGATTATCGTGCGCGCCGCGCATGGCATGGTCGGTGCGGCGCTCAGTTCGCTCGGTATTTATTATCAGATTCAGGCGTGGCCAGCGAAGCATCGACTGAAAGCATTGACCATCGGTATCTGCGCCTCGCAGCTGGCGATCCCACTGGCGCGGCTGTTTTCTACCGAGCTGTTGCAGCTTGATGAGTGGCGCGGGCTGTATCTGTTCGAGCTGGGGCTGGCGATGATTGCGCTCGGCTGCGTTTTTCTGCTGAAGTTGCCGCCCGGCGATCGCAATAAAGTGTTCGAAAAAACCGACTTTCTCACTTTTGTGCTGCTGGCACCGGGCATGGCGCTGCTGTGCGGCGTGCTGTCGCTGGGGCGCATTGAATGGTGGTTTACCACGCCGTGGCTGGGTGTCTGCCTGGCGCTGGCGCTGGTACTGATTGTCGCCGCGGTGGTGGTGGAGCATAACCGCACCAACCCGTTAATTAATACCCGCTGGCTCGGCAGCGGAGCGATAGTGCGGCTGGGCATTGTGATGATTATGATGCGCGTGGTGCTGGCCGAGCAGAATACCGGCGCGATAGGCTTTTTACAGCAGATTGGCCTGCAAAACGATCAGATGCGCGGTCTGGCGCTGGCGATTATTGCCGGAGTGATCGTCGGCATCATTGCCAGCGCGCTGACGATTAAGCCGACCCATCTTAGCTGGCCAATTGTCGTCTCGCTGCTGATTATGATGATCGCTTCGCTAATGGATGCTGATTCCAACCCGCTGACGCGCCCGGAAAATATGTATTTCAGCCAGTTTTTGCTTGGCTTCAGCAGCGCCTTTTTCCTTGCCCCGGCGATGCTGCTGGGCGTGGGCGGCGTGGTGACGCAGCCGAAAAATCTGGTCAGCTTTGTGGTGCTGTTCGGCATGAGCCAGAATCTTGGCGGGCTGATTGGCTCGGCGATCCTTGGCACCTTTCAGACCTGGCGGGAGAAGTACCACTCCAGTCTGCTGGGCGATCAGCTGTCGCTGCTTGACCCTAATGTTACGGAACGGCTTAGCCAGTATACCGCGCTGTATAACAGCCTGATTGGCGATGGCATTTTACGCAATGCCGAGGGCGTCGTGCAGCTGCAAAGCGTCGCCACATTGCAGGCCAATGTACTGGCATATAACGATACCTATTTACTGACTGCCGGTATGGCGCTGTGCACCCTGATGTGGGTGCTGTGGCGCTTAACCCGCCTGCGCTATCTCAACTGGCGTCAGGCAAAGCGTAACCAGCAAGCAGCACAACAAACACCAGCAATAACTGAATCTGGCAGGGATTAACAATGAGTCAACAGGAACAGGCGCAAGCCTCCGAGCGCGAGAGAACTAACAAGCTGCGTATTTTATCCATCGCCGTCGGCAGCGGTATCGCTATCGTCGGGGTTCTGGTGATTCTGTACGCCTGGCAGCTGTGGCCGTTTACCAGCAGCGCTCAGAGTACCGAAAATGCCTATGTGCGTGGCCAGATTACCTTTATCAGCCCTCAGGTTAACGGCTATGTCACCTCCGTCGAGGTGCAGGATTTCCAGCCGGTGAAGCAGGGGGAGCTGCTGATGACCATCGACGATCGCATTTATCGTCAGCGCGTTCACCAGGCACAGGCGCAGCTGGATATGAAACAAGCTGCACTGGCGAATAATATCCAGCAGCGGCGCAGCGCGGAGGCGGTGATTGCGCGTAATCAGGCGGCGTTGACCAATGCAAAAGCGCAGGCGGTGAAAAGCGGGCTGGATCTGAAGCGGGTAGAAAATCTGGTGTCAGACGGTTCGCTATCGGTGCGTGAGCGGGATGCGTCGCGTGCCAGTAACAGTCAGACCGAAGCCGACGTGCAGCAGGCCAAAGCCACCCTTGAGGTATCACGGCAGGATTTGCAGACGGTGATAGTCAATCGTGCCTCGATGGAAGCCGATGTTGCCAACGCGCAAGCGGCGCTGGAACTGGCGCAAATCGATCTTGATAACACCCGCATCATCGCGCCGCGTGACGGCCAGTTGGGACAGATTGCGGTGCGGCAGGGAGCTTACGTCACCGCCGGTACGCGCCTGACCTCTCTGGTGCCTGCACAGCTGTGGGTGATCGCCAATATGAAAGAGACGCAGATGGCGCGGGTTAAGCCAGGCCTGCCGGTGACGTTCCGTGTGGATGCACTGGATGGCGAGCGCTTTAGCGGGGAAGTGGAGTATATCTCTCCGGCGGCAGGTTCCGAGTTCAGTGCTATTTCACCGGATAACGCCACCGGTAACTTTGTTAAAATCGCCCAGCGTATTCCGGTGCGAATTAAAATCACCAGTGAAAATCATGCGCGGCTGCGTCCGGGAATGTCGGTGCAGCTGACGATTGAAACTGACGCGGCTAAGGAGAATCGGTGATGCGCTGGCAACCAAAGCTGTTGGCGTTGCTGATCCCGCTGGCGCTGGCGGCCTGCTCTACCAACGTTGAAAAAGCGCCGCAGTCGCTGCTGATTCCGGTCGAATGGCGCAACCAGGTGGGGCCGGCATCCACGCTGGAAGCCAACTGGTGGCGCGCCTTCGGCGACGATAATATGAATCATCTGGTCGAGCAGTCGCTGCGTAATAACCCGGATATTCTGACTGCACGTTCGCGCGTCGATCAGTATCGTGCCCAGTTGCGTGCCGCACAGGGCGATAACCTGCCGACGCTGGATGCTGGCGTCAGCGCCACCCGCGCCCGCACGCTTTCAGCGGCGACCGGGCTACCGGGCGATCACTCGGTGTTTCAGGGATTGCTTCAGGCCAATTATGATGTCGATATCTGGGGCGCGCGCAGCAGCAGCATTGATGCCGCGCAGTATTCACTGGCAGCCCAGCAGGCGGCCGCGTCGGCAGCGGAACTTACCGTCGCCAGCTCGGTAGCCTCAGGCTATCTGACGCTGTGCGCGCTGGATGAGCAACTGCGCGTTACCCGGGCGACGCTCGCTTCGCGCGAAAATTCGTTGCAGCTGGCGAAGCGCCAGTATGAAACCGGCTATACCTCGCGGCTGGAGTGGGTGCAGGCGGCGTCAGAGTATCAGAGCGCCAAAGCCCAGATACCGCAGTTGCAGCATCAGATTACCGAGCAGGAAAATGCCCTGAGCATTCTGACAGGGATGAATCCGCGTCAGATTGCCCGCACCCCAGACTTTAACCAGATTATGCCGCAGCAGTTACCGACGCTGCTGCCTTCGGAACTGTTGCAGCGGCGGCCGGATATTGTGCAGGCAGAACGCCTGTTGCTGGCGGCGGACAAGACGCTGCAATCCTCGCAGGCTAATCTGCTGCCATCGCTTAATCTGACGGCCTCCGGCACGCTGCAAAGTTCAGTGCTGCATCAGCTGGTGGATAATCCGTTCCGCTTATGGAGCGTGGGCGGCAGCGTGCTGGCCCCGCTGCTGAATCGCGAAGCCTTGACCGCGCAGGTGGATGTGTCGATGGCCTCACGTAATCAGGCGCTGTACAACTATGAGAAAGTGGTGCGCAACGCCTTTAGTGAGGTGAATAACGATATTGATGCGATCCAGCGCAACGGCGAACAGCTGCGGGAGTTAGAAAAACAGCAGGAGATCGTCAGCGAAGCGCTGCGCATTGCACGCAATCGCTATCAGAATGGTTATGCTTCTTATCTTGATGAGCTGGATGCACAGCGCACGCTGTTCAGTACCCAGCTCAGCGTGGTACAGCTGAAAAACAGCCTGCTGTTGGCGCAGATCGATCTGTATCGCGCACTGGGAGGAGGCTGGAAGCCAGCGTCATAATTATCAGGGGCGGTGAGAAAACCGCCCTTTGTTCAAATAAGGTTTATCTTTCCGCTTTAAAATGAGTTTTTCCGCCTTTCGTCCACACCGATCATCCCGCGCTTCACCTTTCTTTACATTTGGTGCTATTATGCGCGCGTTTTTTCGCTATATATGACGAATCACTTAAAGGGATATTATGAAAATCCATCACCTGCTGGCGATGGCGTTCGCCATTGCAACACTGACCGCCTGTTCACGCACTGCGCCAGTATTGAATGTTCAGCATCCGGTTAATGCAAAAGTCAGCCAGGATCAGGTCAGAACGGCGATTCTGGAGGCCGGAATGGCGCGGAAATGGGTGATGACGCCGGTGGCCCCCGGGGTAATTAACGGACATCTTGCGCAGCGCGGTCACAGTGCGGATATTCGCATTGATTACACTGCAACTCGTTACAATATCAATTATGTAGGTTCACATAATTTGATGGCCAGCGGCGGCATGATCCATCGAAATTACAATCGCTGGGTAAATAACCTCGATGAAGATATACAGCTGCGACTCTCCGCTCAGGCGCTGAAATAAACGTAATATCGCGATTAAATTCTGTCATTGCTCATTTTGATTAAAGTGCTGGCAAATACGGCGAATTCCGATCGTATTTGTTGCCTGCTGGCGTCATGCTGAGGCTTGCGGCAATCAACGACGTCTGAAGAAGAATAATGGTATGAATCTGCATTTTAATCTCATCGACTGGCAAGCCAGTGCGCCTGGCCTGTCTGAGTCAGCTGACTGGCAGCAGTGGGCGCAGCACGAGGCGATTATTGACGCCGCATTGCCGCTGGCAAAGTGTCGCCAGCTGCCAATGATGACAGCGCGCCGTCTGAGCAGCGGCAGCCGTCTCGCCGTCGATTGTGGTCTGGCGCTGATGCAGCGCCAGCAGGTTGATGCCATTGTCTTTACCAGCCGCCACGGCGAGCTGGAGCGCAACTTACGCATTCTGACTGCGCTGGCGGATCAGCAAAGCCCCTCGCCAACCGATTTTGCTATGTCGGTGCACAATGCGGCGGTTGGCAGCCTGACAATTGCCGCCAGCGCGCCGCGGGTTGCCACCTCGCTGGCTGCCGGAGTGGACTCATTCCAGCAGGGGATGGTAGAAGTGGCGGCGCTGCACGGTGCGGGCTACCAGCAGGTGCTGCTGGTCGATTTTGATGGCAGCGTGCCACAATGCTATCAGCGGTGGTTAGCCGCCGATGCGCCGCGCTGGCCGTATGCTGTTGCGCTGCTGCTGGCAACCGGCAAGCAGCTTAGCTGCACGACGGCGATCGCGGATGAGCCGGCTGACAGCGACTGGCCGCAAAGTTTGCAGTTTCTTCATGCGCGGCTGGCGTCACAGCGTCAGTTTACCCTGCGTGGTGCGCAGCTAAACTGGTGCTGGGAGTGCGATAATGTCTGATTCGGTGCTCAGTCTGGGCGGTGCTTCACGCCTTAACTACGGTTGGCGGCTGCTGATGACCGCCTGCAGTTTTACGCTGTTCAGCATCGGTGGTCTGCTTTTGTCGCTGGTAGGGTTTAATCTGCTGCTGCTTATTCAGCGCGACCGGCATCGCCGTCGCCAGCTGGCACGAAAAAGCATCTCATTTAGTTTTCGCTGCTTTTTGCGTTTTTGTCGGGCGGCGGGCGTCTTCGACTATCAGATTGAAGGTGCCGAAAAGTTACAAGCCGATCGCGGCTGCCTGGTGGTGGCGAACCATCCTTCATTAATCGATTACGTCCTGATCGCCTCGGTCATGCCGGATGTCGACTGCCTGGTAAAGGCTGAACTGCAACATAATATTTTCTTTCGCGGCGTGATTCGCGCGGCGGATTATTTGATAAACAGCCAGGCAGAAACGCTGTTGCCAGAGAGCCGCCAGCGTTTGCAGCGCGGTGACACACTGCTGATTTTTCCTGAGGGCACCCGCACCCGCTACGGCGAGCCATTAAAACTTCAGCGCGGCGCGGCAAATATTGCGGTGCGCTGCGGCTGTGAATTGCGCATTGTGCACATCACCTGCACGCAACGCATGCTGGATAAACAGAGTCGCTGGTATCAGATTCCGGCGGTAAAACCGCTGTTTACTGTCAGCGTGAAACAGCACATCGACAGTCAACACTTTATGGCGCAAAACGACGCAGCACAGCCGCTGGCCGCTCGTCGTCTGACCCGTCATTTGCAGCAAGTATTAACACCAGAACACGTGGAACCACGGCATGAACCCATTAAACCTCGAAATTAAACAGATGATTATCGATACGCTGAATCTTGAAGATATCAGCAGCGATGAGATTGACAGTGACGCGCCGCTGTTTGGTGACGGACTGGGTCTCGACTCTATCGATGCACTCGAATTAGGTCTGGCGGTAAAAAATCGCTACGGCGTGGTGTTATCTGCCGAAAGTGAAGCGATGCGACAGCATTTTTATTCCGTCGCCTCACTGGCAGCCTTTATCACTGCACAACGCAGCGCGTAGTGCGCCAGATACTTTACGATACGAGTGACCTATGAATAAGCAAGAAATCTATCAGGAAGTAAGCGGGCTGCTGGTAACCCTGTTTGAAGTGGATGCGGATGATATCCAGCCGGAGTCGCGTCTTTACGAAGACCTGGAGCTGGACAGCATTGATGCCGTCGATATGGTGGTGCATCTGCAAAAGCGCATTGGCCGTAAGATTAAGCCAGAAACGTTTAAAACGGTGCGTACCGTACAGGATGTGGTCGACGCGGTCGATCAGCTGATCCGCGAAGGCTAATCATCAACCCACTCAATGATGCCATTACTGATGCGTATCCTGCCGTGGCTGATTACGCTTGCCTGGCCGTTTCTGGTCTGGCTGGCGGTGAGCCGCCCACAACTGCACTGGCTGATACCGCTACTGGCACTGCTGTTTTTACTGCGCTGGCGGGGAATTCGCGGCAGCAGCGGGGCGTTTTCGCGCGCCGGACAACTGCTGGCGCTGGCCGGCGCGGCTTTATGCCTCGCCAGTTTTCTGCTGCGCAGCCATCAGCTGCTGCTGTGGTATCCGGTGGCGGTGAGCCTGGTGATGCTGCTGCTGTTTGGCGGATCGCTGTTCAGCAGCATGCCGCTGGTTGAGCGTCTGGCACGGCTGCGTGAGCCTCAACTTTCGCCAGCAGCGGTGCGCTGGACGCGCCGGGTGACGCAAATCTGGTGTCTGTTTTTTGTCTTTAACGGCAGTGTTGCCACTGCCACCTGTCTGGCGGGGAATCTGCACTGGTGGACGCTATGGAATGGCATGATCAGCTATCTGCTGATGGGAGTGTTAATGGCGAGTGAATGGCTGCTGCGTCAGCGCATCCGAGGTCATGCCTGATGACCGTGACTGCACTGGCGCTCAGCGACTGGCTGAGCCCGTCGCGTCCTGATGCTCTTGTCTGCTGGCATCAGCGGCAACCGCTGATGCTGCAACACCTGCGTCAGCAGGTGCAACAGTTGTGCGGCGTGCTGCTGGCGCGGCCGGAGCCGCGCTGGGCGCTCTGTTTTGACGACAGTTGGCAGTTTACCGTTGGCTTACTGGCAGCGCTGCATGCGGGTAAAACCCCGGTGATTCCCGGCCACTGCCGACCCTCATTGTTGCAGGAACAAGCCAGCGCTTTCGATGCCGTGCTGACGGACTGTGCGTTGCCGCCGTTCTGCCCGCAGTTAACCCTTGATGCAGCAGCACACACCTGCTGCGAGCCGTTACCGGCTATCGCGCCGGATGCACAGCTGGTGCTGTTTACCTCCGGTTCGACCGGTCAGCCGCGACAGGTGACTAAACCGCTGGCCTGTCTTGATACTGAAATACAGTGGCTGGCTGCGCTGTGGGGCGAGCGTTTGCAGGATTGTTGCGTGGTGGCATCGGTCAGCCATCAACATCTGTATGGCCTGACGTTTCGCATTATGCTGCCGATGGCGCTTGGCCTGCCGTTTGTCAGTTCTCAGCTGTTGTATAGCGAGCAGCTGAGCGCGCTGCCGGTCGATGGTCCGCTGGCTTTTATCAGCAGCCCGGCCTTTTTACGCCGCCTTGATTTCTCCCTGACGCCACCCGGTTGTCGCCTGATCGTTTCTGCGGGCGGGGTACTGAGCGATGAAACGGCAGCAGCCGTCGCCACCCGTTGGCAGCTGGCGGTCGACGAGATATACGGCAGCAGCGAAACCGGCGTGCTGGCATGGCGTTCACGCACTGATACCCACCCGCTGTGGCAGCCGTTTGACGGTGTTGAATTTAGCCGCCATGGGCAGCAGCGCTGGCTTGTCCGATCGCCGCTGATTGCCGAAAACGATGGACTGCTGCTGGACGATAAACTGGAATTTGCTGTATCTGGCGGTTTCCAGCTGTGCGGGCGTTACGACCGGGTGGTGAAAATTGAAGATAAACGCGTTTCACTGAGTGAAATCGAACGACGTCTGTTGGCGATCGCGGGTATCGCCGATGCGGTGGCACTGCCGATCAGCCGCTATGGCCGTCGGGCGATTGGCGTGGTGCTGGTGCTGCATAACGAGCAGGATAGCGACCGGCTGGCGCAGTTAAAGCCACAGTGGAAGCGGGAGTTGCAGCGCTGGCTGGAGCCGGTAGCAATGCCCCGTTTCTGGCGGGTGGTCAGGCTGATCCCGCATAACAGTCAGAGCAAACGTGCCTGGCCGCAAATAGAGGAGCTGTTTAATGTTGCCAGTTGAACTCTCACGGTGCCAACAACTGACGCAGCTGGCGTTGTTGCTGCGTATTGATGCCGACCTTTTCTGGTTCCGCGGACATTTTCCGCAGCAGCCGCTGTTGCCGGGTGTGGCACAGCTGGACTGGGTACTGCACTACGGCATCGGCTGTCTGGCTGTCGGTCAACAGTTCTCGTCAGTGGAAAATATTAAATTTCAGCAGCCGGTGCTGCCCGGCAGCCTGCTGGAGCTGAACCTGGAGTGGGATGAGTTGAAAAAACAGCTCAGCTTTAGCTATTACATGATTCGTAACGGCGATCGGTCGGTAGCCAGCAGCGGGAAGATTCGCCTGTGTTAAACGCTGAATTTAAGCCCTGTGTGGTGATCCCTTGCTATAACCACGGCGCGACAATGGCGGCGGTGCTGGCACGTCTGGCACCGTTTAATTTACCGCTGCTGATTGTCGACGATGGCAGTGATAAAACCACGCAAGCGCTGCTGGAAACGCTGGTTTGTGACGGTGTCACGCTGTTGCGGCTGGAAAAAAACAGCGGTAAAGGCGCGGCGGTAAAATATGGCCTCGAAGCGGCTGCAGCACAGGGCTACAGCCATGCTTTGCAGGTTGATGCTGATGGTCAGCATCAGATTGAAGACTGCCCGAAGCTGCTGGCTGAAGCGGCAGCCTGGCCTGAGTCACTGATCTCCGGTCAGCCAGTCTATGATGATTCGGTTCCCAAATCACGCCTGTACGGACGCTATGCGACTCACGTCTGGGTGTGGATCGAAACCCTTTCTCTGTCGCTGAAAGACAGCATGTGCGGTTTTCGCGTCTATCCGCTGGCGGCAACGCTTAAGCTGATGCGGCAGCGCAGCATTGGCAAACGGATGGATTTCGACAGCGAAATTATGGTGCGGCTCTATTGGGCCGGCACCCCCAGCCGCTTTATCCGCACCCGGGTCACTTACCCGCAGAACGGCCTGTCGCACTTCGATGCGCTGCACGATAACCTGCGGATTTCATGGATGCATACCCGCTTGTTTTTCGGCATGTTACCGCGCATTCCTTCACTGCTGGCGCGAAAACGCCGTCAGCAGCACTGGTCCGGCGTCAGCGAGCGCAAGGGGCTGCACGGCATGCGCGTGATGCTGGCGATCTACCGCCGGTTTGGCCGACGGGTATTTACGCTATTTCTCTGGCCGGTAATAGCCGTCTACTGGCTGACCGGGCGTAGCCAGCGGCAGGCATCACAGCAGTGGTTAGCTCAGATTGCCGGTTATGCCCGCCGACAGCAGGTGTCGTTACCGACGCCGCTCGGCAGCTACTTTCATTTCCTGCGCTTTGGCGAAGCGATGCTGGATAAAATTGCCAGCTGGCGCGGCGATCTGCGCTGGGGTAAAGATATTGATTTTGCCCCAGGCGCCGAGGCGGCGATCGCTGATGCGCGCCAGGGGGGAAAGCTGATTCTTGCTTCTCACCTCGGTGATATTGAAGCCTGCCGCGCAATGGCGCAGCAGGTCAGTGGGCTGGTGATTAATGCGCTGGTGTTTACCGATAACGCGCCGCGTTTTCGTCAGGTGCAGGAAGAGATTGCACCACTGTCTGGGGTGAATCTGATTCCGGTCAGCGAGATCGGCCCGGAAACGGCCATTATGCTGCAAGAGAAACTCGATGCCGGTGAATGGGTGGCGATCGTCGGCGATCGTACAGCGATAAACCGCCAACGCGGTGGCTCACGTCGGGTAGTATGGAGTGAGTTTCTCGGCCGTCCGGCACCGTTTCCGCAAGGGCCATTTATTCTTGCCGCCGCGTTACGCTGTCCGGTTTTGCTGATGTTTGCCCTAAAACAACGCGGCAAGCTGCGTATTTACTGCGAGTCCTTTGCCGATCCGCTGTTATTACCGCGTGCCGAACGTCAGCAGGCGTTACAGCAGGTGGTGGATCGCTATGCCGAACGGCTGGCGCATCATGCGCTGATCTCGCCGCTCGACTGGTTTAATTTTTTCGATTTCTGGACGCTGCCAGACACGCAGCCGGAGAATAAGGAGTGAGCGTGATTAACGATCCACGATTTTCCATCGAGCTGGAAATGACCGTGCCGTTCCACGATGTGGATGCGATGGGCGTGGTGTGGCACGGCAACTATTTCCGTTATTTTGAAGTCGCGCGAGAGGCGCTGCTGGCGAAATTTAACTATGGCTACCGCCAGATGGAGGCTTCCGGCTATGTCTGGCCGGTGGTCGATACGCGGGTGAAATATCGCGGCACGCTGAGTTTTGAGCAGCGTATTCGGGTGCAGGCGACGATAGAGGAATTTGAAAATCGCCTGCGCATCGCTTATCAAATTTTCGATAGTGTCAGCGGCAAACGCACCACCAGCGGCTACACCATTCAGGTGGCGGTGAGCATTGAATCGAAAGAGATCAGCTTTGTCTCGCCAGCGATACTGTTTGAGCGCCTGGGAGTGACACCATGATAAAGCTATTACTGACCGCACTGATGCTGTTCAGTCTGAGTGCTCAGGCGGTAACGCTGGATGAACTGCAACAGCGCTTTGCCAGCCAGCCGGTGGTGCGCGCCGATTTTACCCAGCAGCGCCAGATTAAAGGGATGGCTCAGCCACTGAAATCCAGCGGTGAACTGCTGATTGCCCAGGATAAAGGGTTGTGGTGGCAGCAGGCGAAGCCGTTTCCGTTAACGCTGGTGCTGGATGAAAAACGCATGGTGCAGGTGATGAACGGCCAGCCGCCGCAGATTATCACCGCCGACAGCAATCCACAGATGTTTCAGTTTAACCACTTGCTGCGGGCGCTGTTTCAGGCCGATCGCACGGTACTGGAGCAGAATTTCGCCATCGATTTTCGTCCTCTGGCGGGCGACAGCTGGCGCATCGTGCTGACGCCAACCAGCACTCCGCTGGATAAGCTGTTCAATACCATCACTTTGCAGGGAAAAAACCAGCTGGATGCCATTGAACTCAATGATAAGCAGGGCGATGTGACTGAGATCCGCTTCACCAATCAGCGGCTGACGCCACGGACGTTAAGCGCAGATGAAAAACAACGCTTTGTTTTCTAAGCGACTGCGCTTCGCCGCCTTCAGCTGGATCGCCGTCTGCCTGCTGCTGATCGCCACTTTAGCGCTGTTGCTGCCGCGCGCCACGATTAACAGTAGCGTGCTGGCGTTATTACCCAAGCAGGCGATGGGCGTCATTCCGGACGATTTACAGCAGGGGTTTATGCAGCGGCTCGATCGGCAAATGGTCTGGCTGATTAGCCCTGGCGAGCAGGGTAGTGCGGCGGTGGCAGAAGCGTTTCTGCATGCATTGCAGGCGATGCCGACGTTGAAAAATGTCAAAGGGCCGATAGATGCGCAACAGCAACAGCGGTGGGGGCAGTTTGCCTGGCAACATCGTAATGCGCTGATTGATGCTGCCACTCGCCAGCGGCTGGCCGACGGCGGCAGCGCGCAGGCAGACTGGATTCTGGCGCAGCTCTATTCGGCCTTTGCCGGTGTCAGTGGTCAGGAGCTGGCTAACGATCCGTTGCTGCTGGTGCGCGGCGCTCAGCTGGCAATGCAGCAGAACGCCAGCCAGCTGGCGCTGCGCGATGGCTGGCTGGTGGCGCGCGATAAACAGGGACGCCAGTGGTATTTTATCCACGGTGAACTGGCAAGCCATTCGTTTGATATGCAGCAGAGTCACGCGGTGGTGCAGCAGTTACAGTCACTGGCTTCGCGGCTGCAACAACAATATCCCGACACCCAACTGCTGACGCGCGGCACGGTGCTGTACAGCGATTTCGCCAGCCAGCAGGCGCGCCATGATGTCTCGACGCTGGGTGTGGCGACGGTGATTGGGGTGCTGCTGCTGATCTTTACGCTGTTTCGTTCACCGCGCCCGCTGCTGCTATGCGCACTGTCAGTGTCGATAGGCGCGCTGGCGGGTACGACCATTACGCTGCTGTGTTTTGGCGAGCTGCACCTGATGACGCTGGTGATGAGCATCAGTATTGTCGGCATCTCGGCGGATTATACTCTCTATTATCTTACCGAGCGCATGGTGCACGGTGCCGATGTCAGCGCGCAGCAGAGTTTACGCAAAGTGATGCCTGCGCTGCTGCTGGCGCTGGCGACCGCTGCAATCGCCTATCTGATTATGTTGTTAGCGCCGTTTCCCGGACTGCGTCAGCTGGCGGTCTTTGCTGCCAGTGGTTTAACCGCGTCCTGCCTGACGGTGATCTGCTGGTATCCGTGGCTGGTACGCGGTTTGCCGGTGCGTCCGGTGCCGGCGATGTTGTTAATGGCGCGCTGGCTGGCGGCCTGGCGGCGTCAGCGCTGGCTGAAGCTCGGGCTACCGCTGCTGGTGGCGCTGGTTTCTCTTTCGGGCCTGGCGATACTGAAGGTGGATGACGATATTTCACAGTTGCAGGCGCTGCCGCCGCAGCTGTTGCAGCAGGATGCGCAACTGACGCAGCTGACCGGGCAGCGTGCCGACCAGACCTGGTTTATGGTCTGGGGCGACAGCGCGGAACAGACGCTGCAACGGCTGGAAGCGCTGGCTCCCCAGCTGCAACACGCGCAGCAGCAGCACTGGCTGACCTCATGGCGTCAGCCGCCGCTGGCCTCGCAGGCGCAGCAGCAACGTGATTTAGCGCTGCTGAAACAGGCGACACCGACGGTGATGGCGCAGCTCAGACAGGCGGGCATTGAGATGGCTCAGCCCGATCTGCGTGCGATGCCGGTGACGCCGGAAACCTGGCTGCAAAGCCCCAATAGTGAAGGCTGGCGACTCTTGTGGCTGAGCCTGCCGAATGGCCGCAGTGGCGCACTGGTGCCGGTCAGCGGCGTGCATAACAGTGCGCAACTGGCAGAGCTGGCGCAGGCGCTGCCCGGTGTGGCATGGATCGATCGCAAAAGCACTTTTGACCAGCTGTTCAGTTTTTATCGCGTAATGCTGAGCTGGCTGTTACTGGCGGCGCTGGCGGTTATCGCCATCAGTTATATGCTGCGGCTCGGCGTCCGTCGCGGGCTGGTCAGCGTATTGCCGTCGGTGTTATCGCTCGGCGGCGGGCTGGCAGGGCTGGCGTTCAGCGGCCATTCGCTGAATCTGTTTTCACTGCTGGCGCTGGTGCTGGTGTTGGGGATTGGTATTAATTACACGCTGTTTTTCAGTAATCCGCGTGGCACACCGATCACCTCGCTGCTGGCGGTATCGCTGGCGATGACCACCACCTTACTGACGCTGGGAATGCTGGTGTTCAGCCAGACGCAGGCCATCAGCAGTTTTGGTATTGTGCTGTGCAGCGGTATTTTCACCGCCTTTTTGCTGGCTCCGCTGGCGTTACCTGAATCCAGAAGGAAAAGACGATGACATCCTGGTGGAAGGCGATAGCGATCGCTTTATTACTTAGCGGCTGCGTCAGTCACAGTGATCCGACGCGCCCGCAGGCGTGGCTCAAGCCTGGAGTGCAGGTGACGCTGCCCGCACCAGGCATTGAGCCACCGTTTAGCCAGCAGCAGTTATTAACCGGTAGCTTTAAAGGCAAACAGCAGTCACTGATGGTGATGCTGAGTGCCGACCAGCAGCAGCTGACGCTTATCGGGCTGTCGACGCTGGGGATCCGTTTGTTCCGCGTCAGCTACGACAGCCAGGGCATCAAAACTGAACAGTCGATAGCGCTGCCGGAAATGCCGCCAGCCAGCCAGGTGCTGGCGGATATTATGCTGAGCCACTGGCCACTGGCGGTGTGGCAGTCACAGCTGCCCGCGGGCTGGACGCTGCGTGATAGCGGCGACCGCCGCCAGCTGCGTGATGCTGACGGCAAGCTGATTACCGAGATTCGTTATCTGATGCGTGGTGAACAGCGTCAGCCGGTTAGCGTGCAACAATTTGCTTTTGGTTATCAGATCTTTATTCAACAACTGGATGCCTCATGATCTATTTTTCCGCCGTCGGCATGCTGAACGCACTGGGGCATTCGCTGGATGATATCGCCGCTAATCTGGTGCGGGGGGATGCGCCAGGTATGCGGCCTTCCAACGACTGGCTGACCGGCGGGCGTCACTGCTGGATTGGCCATGTTGATGCTGAACTGCCGCCGTTACCGGCCGAACTGGCTCAGCATAATAGCCGCAATAATCGCCTGTTGCTGGCGGCGCTGGCGCAGATTCGCCGCGAGGTTGATGACGCCATTGCCCGTTTTGGTCGCGGGCGAGTGGCGGTGATCTTAGCCACCAGCACTGCCGGAGTGGATGAAGCTGACCGCTTTATCAGCGGCGCTGATGAGGGCTATCACTATGCCCAACAGGAGCTGGGCGATCCGTCGCGCTTTCTGGCCAGCCTGCTCGGCCTTAGCGGCCCGGCTTATACCCTGTCGACCGCCTGTTCATCAAGCGCACGCGCCATTATTAGCGGCCAGCGTCTGATTGAAGCCGGTCTGGCCGATGTGGCGATTGTCGGCGGAGCCGACACCCTGAGCCGCATGCCGGTTAATGGTTTCGACAGTCTGGAGTCGCTGTCAGCTGCGCGTTGCGCACCGTTCAGTGCACAGCGCGACGGGATCTCGATTGGCGAAGGCGCGGCGCTGATGCTGTTAACGCGCGAGCCGCAGGCGGTAGCCTTACTCGGTGTGGGTGAGTCGTCCGACGCGTATCATATGTCGGCTCCCCATCCGCAGGGCGAAGGAGCAAAGCGGGCCATTGTGATGGCGCTGGAGCAGGCCGGGATACAGCCGCGCGATCTCGGCTATATCAACCTGCATGGCACTGCCACCCGCCTCAACGATCGGGTGGAAGCGCAGGTGATCCATGACATCTTTGCCGGGCAGGTGCCGTGCAGTTCAACCAAGCATCTGACCGGACATACCCTTGGGGCCGCCGGAGTGTGCGAAGTCGCGCTGTGCTGGCTGCTGTTGACGCGTGATTTGCCGCTGCCCGCGCAGGATTTTTCAATGGGTGAGATCGATAGCAGCCTGCCGCGCTGCGGATTACTCTCTGCCCCACAGGCGCTGGAAAAGCCGCTGATACTGTCTAATTCATTTGCCTTTGGCGGCAATAATGCCTGCCTGATTTTAGGAGTGACGGATGGCCGCATTGCTGAGTGCTGAACACTATTTACCGCATGCCACACCAATGGTGTTGCTGGAGCAGGTAGTGGCGGTGAGCGATGAAACCGCCCACTGCCGGGTGCGCGTCAGCGGTGATGGCGTGCTGGCACCGTTTCTCAATGCCGACGGGCAGCTGCCGGCGTGGTTTGGCATCGAGATTATCGCGCAAACCATCGGCGTATGGTCGGGCTGGCATGCCCGTCAGCGTGGTGATAATGAACTGCGGCCCGGAATGCTGCTCGGTGGGCGTGGCTATCGTTGTAGCCAGCCGGTATTTCCAGCCGACGGGCTGCTGGATGTGAAGGTCACGCTACTGATGCACGATGAAAAAATTGCCAGCTTTGAAGGTGAAATCACGGTTAACGGCGAACCCTGTGCCAGTGGCAGGCTGAATACTTACCAGCCAGATGACAAGGAATTGATTCAACTTATGCAACAGGACAGCAACTCATGACTCGCTCAGTATTAGTCACCGGTGCCAGTAAAGGAATTGGCCGCGCCATTGCGCTGCGGCTGGCGGCCGACGGATTTACCCTTATCGTCCATTACCACAGTGACCGGGCTGGCGCAGATCGGACCGTGGCGCAAATTGCAGCGGCCGGTGGCTCAGCGCGGGTGCTGGGATTTGATATTGCCGACCGTCAACAGTGTCGCGAACGGCTGGAGCAGGATATTGAGCAGCACGGCGCCTATTACGGCGTGGTCAGTAACGCCGGTATCACCCGCGATGGTGCCTTTCCGGCGCTGAGCGAGCAGGACTGGGACGGCGTGATTCATACGAATCTCGACAGCTTCTATAACGTGATTCATCCATGTGTGATGCCGATGATTGGTCTGCGGCAGGGGGGGCGGATTATTACCCTGTCGTCGGTCTCGGGTATCATGGGCAACCGCGGCCAGGTTAACTACAGCGCGGCCAAAGCCGGGATTATTGGTGCCAGCAAAGCGCTGGCGATTGAGCTGGCGAAACGCAAAATTACCGTTAACTGCATCGCGCCAGGGCTGATTGATACCGGCATGATTCAGATGGAACAGGCGGCGATCGACGAAGCGCTGAAAATGATCCCGATGAAGCGGATGGGCGCGGCGGATGAAGTCGCCGGACTGGCGAGTTATCTGATGTCGGATATCGCCGGGTATGTTACCCGTCAGGTGATTTCGGTTAACGGAGGCATGCTGTGATGCGGCGGGTCGTGGTCACCGGGATGGGAGGCGTCACGGCGTTCGGTGAGAACTGGCAAGATGTCGCTGCGGGCTTACGCGCCGGGCAGAACGCGGTGCGCAAGATGCCGGAGTGGCAGGTTTATCAGGGGCTGCATACGATGCTGGGCGCGCCAGTCGATAATTTCAGCGTGCCGGAACACTACACGCGCAAGCGCATTCGCTCGATGGGGCGGGTCTCACTGATGGCAACACGTGCCAGCGAACTGGCGCTGGAGCAGGCAAACCTGATTGGCCATCCGGTATTGACCCACGGCGAAACCGGAATAGCTTATGGCTCCTCCACCGGCAGTACTGGCCCGGTAAGTGAGTTCGCCACTATGCTGACCGAGAAACACACCAATAATATTACCGGTACTACCTATGTTCAGATGATGCCGCATACCACCGCCGTCAATGCCGGGCTATTTTTTGGCTTACGCGGCCGGGTAATTCCGACATCCAGCGCCTGTACTTCCGGCAGCCAGGCCATTGGCTATGCGTGGGAAGCGATTCGTCACGGTTACCAGACGGTGATGGTGGCAGGCGGTGCCGAAGAGCTTTGTCCGTCGGAAGCGGCGGTATTTGATACCCTGTTTGCCACCAGCCAGCGTAATGACGCGCCTAAAAGCACCCCGTCACCGTTTGATGTTAAGCGTGATGGGCTGGTGATTGGTGAGGGTGCTGGCAGTTTGGTTCTGGAAGAGCTGGAGCATGCTTTAGCGCGCGGGGCCACCATCTATGCTGAGCTGGTCGGTTTCCATACCAATTGCGATGCGGCGCACATTACTCAGCCGCAGCGCGAAACCATGCAAATCTGCATCGAAGGAGCATTGCGCAGCGCCGGGCTGCGGGCGCAGGATATTGGCTATATTAATGCACACGGGACGGCCACCGACCGTGGCGATGTGGCGGAAAGTCTGGCGACTGCGGCGGTATTTGGTCGCGACACGCCGATCTCTTCGTTGAAGAGTTACTTTGGTCATACGCTCGGCGCTTGCGGCGCGCTGGAAGCCTGGATGAGCATTGAGATGATGCGCGAAGGCTGGTTTGCGCCGACGCTGAATCTCACTCAGCCTGCGGATGATTGCGGTGAACTGGATTACATAACCGGCAGCGTGCGCCAGATTGATACTGACTATGTTCAGTCGAACAACTTTGCGTTCGGCGGCATTAATACGTCACTGATTTTCCGCCGCTGGAACTAATGCGCGGTACGTCGCTCAGAGCGGGAGCCGGAAACGGCTCCTGACATTGTTGGTGTCGTCCCGGCCGAATGGCAAAAACAGTGCCATTGGCATCCCTCCGCACGTTATTGCATACTGTGCCACCCAAATCAGAATAATAATCATTAAGTTTGCATGACTATTACGGTTAATGCGCCCAATCGGCGCCAGTTTCTTAAGCTGATGGCGCTGTCGCCGCTGCTTTTTTCCTCACTTAGCCAGGCAGAAAAGTTCGATCTGACGCGCATTATCGTGCTGGAGTGGCGGCCGGTTGAGCTGCTGATGGCGCTGGGTATCGCGCCAATGGCGATTGCTGATATTCCTAATTATCGACGCTGGCTGGCAGAGCCGGCGCTGCCTGATGGCGTACTGGATGTCGGATTGCGTACCGAACCCAATCTCGAAATGATGCAGCGGCTGAAACCTTCACTGATCGTTCGCTCCAACGGCTACGGACCGACAGCAGAGGCGCTGCACTCCATCGCACCGGTATGGGGCGGCGACTTTACCGACGGTAAATCAATGCCGCTAACCCTGATGCGCCGTGACCTGATTGCGCTCGGCGCACTGCTTGACCATCAGCAGCAGGCCGCAGCGCATCTGCAATGGATGGATAACCGCTTTCTGCAACATCGCCAGCGTCTCAGTGCTTACGCCAGCGAGCCGCTGTTAATCTTCTCTTTTCTCGACAGCCGTCGGGTGATGGTTTTCGGTAATAACAGTCTGTTCGCTGACGCGATGAATCAGATGGGTTTAAAAAATGGCTGGCAGGGTGGCAGCAGCTATTGGGGCAGTACCATTGTCGGTATTGAAGCGCTGGCGCAGGTGAAAAATGTGCGAGCGGTTGGCCTGATTCATGGCGACAACGATCCGGTACAGCAAATAGCCCACTCCGCACTGTGGCGCAGCATTCCGTTTGTACGCGAAGAAAAGTTGCATTTAATTCCGGCGGTATGGTTTTACGGAGCCGGTTTTTCGGCCATGCGTTTCTGCCAACTGCTTGAGAACGCGCTGCTGGAGAATGCATGAAAATCCTGATTTTTCCGCTGATATTATTGATGGCGCTGCTGCTGACTTTTAGTAACTTTCACAGCCAGCTGGCGCTGCCGCTGTGGCGTCAGGCGTTTTTCACCCCAGATGAGCTTGATATCAGTCAGATGCTGTTTCACTACAGCATGCTACCGCGCACCCTGTTATCGCTGCTGGTCGGTGCCGGGCTGGGGCTGGCCGGTGCGTTATTTCAGCAGATTTTACGTAATCCGCTGGCAGAACCTTCAACGCTTGGCGTCTCTGCGGGAGCGCAATTAGGTCTGACCCTGGCGACGCTGTATGCGGCCAGCTGGGGCGAGACCGGTCAGCAACTGGCGACGCTGGCAGGCGCTATCGTCATCGGCCTGTTGGTGATGCTGGTGGCCAGCGGCAAGCGGATGTCGCCGGTAACGCTGATTCTCGCCGGGCTGATGCTCGGCATGTACTGTGGCGCAGTGAAAAGCTTACTGGCGCTGTTTAACCACGACCGCTTGCAGAATCTGTTTATCTGGAGCAGCGGCATGCTGAATCAGAACGACTGGAGTCAGGTTAATTTCCTCTGGCCGCGCATGTTGCTGGCGATACTGCTGGTGGTGCTGATGATCAGGCCGCTGAATTTGCTGGGGCTGGAAGATGGCGTGGTGCGCAATCTCGGGATGCGGCTGGCGCTGGTGCGATTTTCCGGCCTGATGCTGGCGGTAATACTGAGTGCGATGCTGGTTAGCGTTGCCGGGGTGATAGGTTTTATCGGCCTGTTTGCGCCAGTGATTGCGCGATTGTTTGGTGCCCGACGGCTGCCCGCACGACTGGCGCTGTCGGCGTTGACCGGTGCCGTGCTGCTGTTAATCAGCGATCAGGCGGTAATGCTGCTGGCGCGGGTATGGATCGAGATTCCGACCGGTGCGGCAACGGCGCTGGTTGGCGCACCGGTGATGCTGTGGCTGCTGACGCGCCTGCGGCACCAGCAGGTTTCCGGCGAACACCGACATTCATCGCACAAGGAGAGGGCGCTGACGCCTGCGCTGCTGGCGGCAGTTTTTCTGTTGCTGGTGATGATGGTAATGCTGGCGTTGTTCAGTGGTGATGCGCTGAGCCGCTGGGTGGACAGCCAGGCGGTATGGCAATTCCGCTGGCCGCGTGTGGTCGCTGCGCTGGCGGCTGGCGCAATGCTGGCGGCCGCCGGCACCTTAATTCAGCGCATGACCGGGAATGCGATGGCCAGCCCGGAGGTATTGGGTGTCAGTGCCGGTGCCGCCTGCGCCATGGTATTGCTGATGTTTTTTGTGCCGGGTAATAACGTCATCTGGCAGTTTCCCGCCGGGTGTCTTGGGGCGGCGCTGACGCTGATGGTGATTCTACTGCTGGCGCAACGCGGTGGCTTGTCCCCGACGCGGATGTTGCTGACCGGGGTGGCGTTGAGTACCGTCTACGGCACTGTTTTGACGCTGTTCCTCGTCAGTGGCGATCCGCGCATCAGTTCGGTATTAAGCTGGCTGTCCGGCTCGACCTACCGGGTTACCGCCAGTCAGGCCAGCTGGACCGCTGCACTGGCGCTGCTGTTACTGCTGCTGACGCCGCTATTATCGCGCTGGTTAACGATTTTGCCGTTAGGCAGTTTTACCGCTCAGGCAATCGGCATACCGCTGAAGCGCTCAAGGATGCTGATCCTGCTACTGGCTTCAGCATTGATTGCGGCTGCAACCCTGTGCGTCGGGCCATTAAGCTTTGTCGGTTTAATGGCTCCGCATCTGGCACGAATGGCTGGTTTTCGCCGGGCAATGCCACAGTTACTGGTGGCAATAGTCGCGGGAGCGGGCTTGATGCTGCTGGCTGATGGCGTAGGTCGGATAATAATCTTTCCGTATCAGATACCTGCAGGATTGCTGGCGACCTTCATCGGCGCGCCCTGGTTTATCTGGTTGTTACGTCGTGCCTGACATGGAGTTAATGGATTGTAAAGGCCGGTAAAAGTTCCCGGGCATGAGTGTAATTTGTGCTTGCAATTGTAAGGTCGCTAAGGATAATCCCAATCGGAATAATAACGATTATCACTTCTTTTGCCATTAGGGAAATAACCATGCACAGCTCATTGTATACTGCCGGGCGATTCAACCGTACGTTGCTGGCAGTATTCATCAGCGCGGCCACCTTGCCGGCAGTTGCGGCGACACAGCCTGACGACAGTAATAACACCGAACAGACCATGACGGTGGTTGCCACTCCGGAGAGTAATTTCAATCCCGGTGGTGATGAATTAGTCCCGGCTTATCTGGATGGTCAGATTGCTAACGGTGGCCGTATGGGGATGCTCGGTCAGCAAAACGCCATGGATGTACCGTTTAACGTTATCGGTTTCACCTCCAAAATGATCGAAGATCAGCAGGCGAAAACCATTGCTGACGTGGTGCGCAATGACGCTACCGTCCAGACCGTGCAGGGTTACGGCAACTTTGGCGAAAGCTATCGCATTCGTGGTTTTCAGCTGGACGGCGATGATATGACCTTAGGCGGTCTGGCAGGCATTATGCCGCGTCAGGTTATCTCCGCCAGCATGGTCGATCGCGTTGAGGTGTTTAAAGGTGCCAATGCACTGATGAACGGCGCTGCTGCCACCGGCGTCGGCGGTATGATTAACCTTGAGCCAAAACATGCTGACGATCTGCCGCTGACGCGTCTCGGCCTCGATTACACGTCGTCTTCTCAGATTGGAACCTCGCTGGATGCTGGCCGTCGTTTTGGTGATGACAACCAGTTCGGTGCGCGGGTCAACCTGGTACAGCGCGAAGGCGATACCGCAGTACATGGCGAAAAACGCCGTACCACGGTAGCTTCCGTCGGGCTGGACTACCGCAGCGATCGCCTGCGCTCATCACTGGATATGGGTTATCAGAAACAGACGTTCCATGGCGGCCGTATCGGCGTTAACGTCAGCGGCGTTGATTTTATCCCTGCACCGCCTTCAGCGACCCATAATACCAGTCAGAAATGGGTCTACAGCGATCTGGAAAGCGAGTTTGCCATGCTGCGCGGCGAATTTGATATGACCGATAACTGGACGCTGTATGGCGGCGTCGGCACCCAGCACTCGCACGAGAGTGGCGCTTATGGCTCACCAACGCTAACCAGTGCTGACGGTTCTGCCACCATGGGCCGTATGGATGTCACCAATATCAATGATTCCTACAGCGGCATGTTTGGTGTTCGCGGTAAATTTGACACCGGCTTTGTCAGCCATAACGTTAACCTCGGTTACTCTGCCACCAGCCAGCGCCATAAAGCGGCTTACGATATGGCGCTGACGGGGGTGCCGACCAATATTTATAATACGCCGGCCATCACTTCACCGACGCTGAATTTCGCTGGTGGCGATCTGGATGATCCAGGCATGCGTGGCCGTACCCGCACCCAGGGGATTTTACTGACCGATACCCTTGGCGTGCTGGATGATAAAGTGCAGTTAACCCTCGGCACCCGTCATCAAAAAGTGATCACGCGCGAATACAATTACGGCACCGCGACTGAGAACACCGATGCGCGCTTCGGCGAGAGTCGCTGGACGCCGGCAGTGGGCGTGATGGTCAAACCGTGGGAGCATATTTCCCTGTATGCCAACCATATTGAATCACTGCAGCCGGGTTCTGCTGCACCGCGCGGTGCGGTTAACTACGGTAGTACCACCGATGTGATTCACTCTAAGCAGAATGAAGTCGGCGTGAAGTTTGATTATCAGCGCTTCGGTGGCTCACTGGCGCTGTATGAAATCAAGTTACCTTCCGCGGTGCTTAATGCCAATAATGCCTATGTTCTGGATGGTGAACAGCGTAACCGTGGCCTTGAACTGAACCTGTTTGGTGAGCCGGTACTGGGCCTGCGGATTAACGGCAGCGCCAGCTGGATTGATGCAACGCAGACCCAAACCGCCAGCGGCACCAACGATGGCAAGAAAGCGGTGGGTGTACCGAGCTACAATATGGTGCTGGGTGCGGAATATGATATCAAGCCAGTAGAGGGGCTGACCGCGATTGCACTGGTAAACCATAACGGTGCGCAGTATGCCAACAGCGGCAATACTAAAAAGCTCGACAGCTACACCACGCTGGATTTGGGCGTGCGCTACAGCATGAAAGTGCAGCAGAACGACCTGGTATGGCGCGTTGGTGTCGATAACGTTACCAACGAAAACTACTGGGCAAGCGTAGACAACAGCGGGACTTACATCTATCAGGGTGAACCACGTACCCTGAAAGTCTCCATGAGTTACGACTTCTGATAATCGGTGCGGCGTGGTAAGCCGCAGGCAGACGACAAAAGCGGGTGGAAGCAATTCCATCCGCTTTTTTTTTATCATCCGGGTGCATTTGTGTCGCTGTGATCACTTGCTGCTGGATCGGTAGTGTGAAGCTGATTTCAGTGGAAAATACTGCACTACGTTACAGTTAAGCCTGGTTGATAAACCTGAGGCAGTTCAGCGCTGAACCGACCGAAATTCACCTCGAAGCTGACTGGTATCGCTGCCTGAGGCCCGAGTGGCAAAAGCAGATTTCACGTTATTTCACTGATATTATATGGTAAGCTGCGAATAATGATTGTCATTTCACCAACATTGATCTGTTAGCAGATTATGACAATGATGATAATAATAGGTTAGTTATGTTTATGTTTATATGTGCATCAGGACATATATCGTGATTAAGTTTGCACACCAGAGATGTTCGCGGCTTTAAATCCATGCGTTCTGAAGTCTCTTTAAACATGTTTTGCACTTGTTAATTGTTAGCCAAAATGAAAAATCCGACTCCACCTGATTTAGAAAAAGAGCCACGCGTTCCTTTGGATGATGCGCAGTTTGCTATCGTGGTACTTGCAGTGACTTCTTTTACACTTATAATCTTCGTCCTGATGATTACGCTATGGATGACATAAGGCGCATTCCAGCGAATCAGCAGTGATAAAGGGGATAAAATGATGGAAAACAGAGACGACAAGCTAATTGCGCTTATTGGTTTACTCTCTGCCTGCCTGGTTTGCGTCATTGTCCTGTTCACCATGACCTGGCTCTCCGACGTGCGTCATCCTTCCAGTCAGATGGTCGATGCGCAATCTTGCTATCTCAAGAGCGACAATCCGCGGCCTTAATCAGCGCGCCTGATTTTAATCTGCTGGCTACGCAACTCTAAGGCTAACGGTTCATACACCGTGCGGTTACCATTGGCATCAGCTAATCCCAGCAGCGCGCCGGGTGAACGACGATCGTCTGCCCACGCCGGATACTCAACCAGCGGATAAAGCGACACGCCTTCCAGCGCGATGCCGTTATCCAGCGCGATGTTTACCTGATCCATGACGCTGCGCAGCCAGCCGACTCGCGCTTCGCCTTCCGCTCCGGTTTCGGCCAGCAGCAGCGGGCGCTGATAGCGCTGCCAGACCTCTTCCAGCAGCAGGTTAAGCGGTCGGTAGGCGGCATGCTCCGGCGTCAGCGTCTCTTCACGGGTGTTCCATTGATTATCCGGGTAGTAGTTTAGTCCGATAATGTCGAGATAGGCCGGCTTGCCTCCCAACTCAGGATGCAGGCGCCCGCACAGCATATCCCACGCCTCGAACTGCGCCTGATGCTGTCGACGGGCATCCGCTTGCGCTTGCGCCGTGTCGTCTGCCGCTGCCACGTGCACCAGCGGATCCGTCAGCACGAAGCGAGCCTGTGGCAGCACCTCACGGATCGCATCTGTGGCCGCAAGGGTGGCGCGAACCAGCTGCAACTTCAGTTCTTTACCCCGTCCGCTGGCGTTAGGATTCAGCCAGGCGACGTCGGCACCGGCCCATGACCAGAACGAGATTTGATTGATCGGGGTAAAAAATGGCCGACTAAAGCCCTCATCGCGCATCACTTCAGCCATCGCGCGGGCAAAGTGGGCAAAGCTGTCGACAAACGCCGGTTGCCAGATATCGACGTGTGACGGGTAGCCAAAATGCGCCAGTTCCCAGATGATTTCAATGCCGTGGCGCTCAGCGGCGTGCAGCATCGGCGTAAATGATGACCAGTCATACTCTCCGGGTTGCGGCTCAATCAGATGCCAGCGTGCGCCGTCGCGAGCGGTTAACAGTTGATGGTCAGCCAGCGCGGCATAGTCGCTGTTCAGCAACATATCGTGCCCGCTGCTGACGACCAGATCGACGCGCTTGCCTTCAGCGCGGCAGGCGGTTGAGCAGGCAAAGCTGCCCTGAAAAAAACTGCTGAACAGTTGAGGACGATGACGCGGTATCCGCGATGCATGGGTTAGAGCGGGCATGTGGCGTTTCTCCATGGCAAATAGCTACGCGTTAGCTTCCGCTAAGTCTAGACTAAATGCTGAAAGCAACTATTCGCCTGTAGCTGCCAGCAATCAGATGAGTCGCATGACAAAAAAGGGTGTTCAGGGGGATAATCAATCCAGAGTTGTCAGGCGCTGTTATGTTAAATAAAAGGAATCATTATGGTCGAAGCGTTTGCTGTCAACGCTGATACGGACAATGCGGCTGGCGAGATCCGACTGGCGCGTGCGGTTGCGCCACAGGTTGACGGTCATCCCCAGCACAGCGGTATACATCCGCTGGAAGATGGCATGGATGCATTTGCCGCACGCTATTTTCTGATATCAATGGCCGAACGCACCCTCGATATTCAGTATTACATCTGGCAAAACGATATGTCGGGGCGTTTACTGTTCAGTGCGCTGCTTGAGGCCGCCGCGCGCGGTGTGAAAGTGCGGCTGTTGCTCGACGATAACAACACCATGGGGCTGGATGAGACGCTAAGCGAGCTGAACCGGCATCAGAATATCCAGATTCGTCTGTTTAATCCCTTCTCCTTTCGTACCCTGCGTGCGCTCGGCTATCTCACCGACTTTGCTCGTCTTAACCGGCGGATGCATAACAAAAGCTTTACTGCCGACGGTACGGCAACCATTGTTGGCGGGCGTAATATCGGCGATGAGTATTTTGGCACCGGTGATGAACCGCTGTTTTCCGATCTTGACGTGATGGCGCTCGGCCCGGTGGTTAAAGAGGTCAGTGCTGATTTTGAGCGTTACTGGCACAGCCGGGCGGTCTCGGCACTGAACTCAGTCGTGGAGAGCAGCAGCGACGAACCGCTTTCTGCGGTGCAGCTGCCGGCCGCCTGGCGTGATAATCCGCAGGTACAGCAATACTTACAACGTCTGCACTCCTCACCGTTCGTTGCCCGGCTGGAGAGTGGAAGTCTGGAATTAATCTGGGCCAAAACCCGCTTGCTGAGCGACGATCCGCGCAAAGGGCTGGGCAAAGCGAAAGCCTCGACGCTGTTGCCGCAGCGCATGCTGGAGGTCATCGGTAAACCCCAGAGGCAGTTCGATATTATTTCGGCCTATTTCGTGCCGACGCGCGCGGGCGTGGCACAACTGCTGGCGCTAAAGCGTAAAGGGGTGAAAATCGCCATTCTTACCAATTCGCTGGCGGCTAATGATGTGTCGGTGGTTCATGCCGGCTATGCTAAATGGCGCAAAAAACTGCTGCGCCACGGCATTACGCTCTATGAGTTAAAACCTCACAATGATAACCGTGATGCGCCGCACGACCGGGGTTTGACCGGTAATTCCGGCTCCAGTCTGCATGCCAAAACCTTTAGCGTCGACGATGAGAAAGTGTTTATTGGCTCGTTTAATTTTGATCCGCGTTCGGCAGTGCTGAACACCGAAATGGGCTTTGTTATCGAGAGCGAAGCGCTGGCCACGTCGGTCCATCAGCGTTTTGTCAGCCGGATGCGCGATAAAGCCTGGAAGTTGCGCCTTGATAAGTGGGGCAGGGTAAACTGGGTTGAATATGAAGGCGAAGCGGGCGAGGTGGTGCACAAGCATGAACCGCGCACCCGTTTTATGCAGCGCCTGCTGGTGCGCCTGGTATGGCGGTTACCGGTGGAGTGGTTGTTGTAGCCTGAGGTATCGCAGCTAACGGCCTGCGTGAAACAGGCCGTTGGTTAAACAGGAAAAATCAGCTGTTTACCTGCTGTGATGATTTTTCGACGCGCTGCGGCTTACCGGAAAACAGGAAGCGCAGCAGCGGAATGCGCAGATGAATTTCATACAGTACGAAGGCGATTCCAAAAACAAAAGCCAGTCCGACAAAGAACCCCAGCGTATTACTGCTGATGTTCGGAGTGATAAAAATGCCGTACAGCAGGGTTAACGGGTGATGCACCAGATAGATAAACAGCGAAGCATTAACCAGATAGGTGATGCGCGGTGAGTGCGCGTTCAGCAGTTTATGGCCAAAGGCGAATACCACATTGACCATCCACAGCCCCATCAGCATGGTAATCACGGCATCAATTTCATATAACCAGCCTTCGCCAGTGCTGTAGCGCTGATTAAGCAGGTAGGCGATAAAGGCCGCCGTCGAACCCACCAGCGTCCACGGATTAAATTTGATAAACAGCGCTTTAATTGCCGGATGCTTCCACGCCATTGCGCCCAGCATAAAGAACGGCAGATAGAACAGCGTCTGCATGATGGCGAAATTAAACAGACCATCGCTGAGTAAAGCCGGCTGGAAAATAAACAGCAGCCGACGAATGCTGCCCCAGATTAAGCCAAATCCAATAAAACTCAGCGTCAGCTGTCGCCATTTTAGTTCGGAATAGTCTGCTTTTGGCCTTTTTTCTTCGCCGCCATCGCGCAATATTTTAAACAACATTATGCCGAGCGTGGTGAGGATCACCAGCACCAGCAAAAACCATAAATGCGACACCAGATGCCACACCAGGGAATTGTATTTTTGATACAGGTCGAAGCTGCTCCAGTCACCGATTGCCGGAGTCCAGTATTTAAGCAAAAAGAACTGCGGCAGGGTCACCAGGGGAATGGCCGTCAGCATCGGAATGCCGACGCGCTCGATACGCACCTTCAACCAGCGCTGGGGCTGGTAGCGCAGGTAAAGCATAAAAGAGAAATAGCCGGAAATAACGAAGAAAACCTGCATGCGAAAAGCGTGGATAAAGTCGTTAAATAGCGTCAGCCAGTCACTGGGTTCAACACTGTTTACCGCCCACTGATGACTGGAGTAAATCAGTGACATGTGAAAGGGGATTCCCAGTAACATCAAATAAGCGCGAATTGAATCAAGAAAATACTCACGTTGTGGTTTTTTTATACTCATAATTATCCATTCTTTGACCGTTTTAAACCCCTGGTTCGCCCTGAACCATGCTAAAGCACGGGCTTACTTTACTGCAGCAACAAAGAGTATACTATCAGCCAAATCCGTATCCTCTAAACGCTTGAGATATCGGCGCTTAGAGGCAAAAAACACGGGAACATAATCCCGCGCAGGCTGTCGGAAACCTGAATTATCCATTAAGATTGATGGGATTGATTTAAGCACACGAAAGGGGGGGATGTGCTGATTAAAATGAAAAATGAACCAAAACTGATGAAGATGCGCTGGATTGGCGCGGCAGTTTTGCTTTCAATGTACGCAAGTTCAGGTTGGGCTTTTGGCATTGATGATGTGGCAAAACAGGCGAAAGAGTTGGCCGGTAAAGGATTCGAAGCGCCAAAAAGCAATTTGCCTTCTCAGTTACGTGACATGAAATTTGCTGATTATCAGCAGATTCAGTTCAACCATGATAAAGCTTACTGGAGCAAGCTGAAAACCCCGTTCAAGCTTGAGTTCTATCACCAGGGTATGTATTTCGATACGCCGGTGAAACTGAACGAAGTCACCGCGACGACGGTGCGTGAGATTAAATATAATCCTGACTATTTTAATTTCGGTAACGTTAAACACGATCCGGAAACCGTGAAAAATCTTGGTTACGCCGGTTTTAAAGTGCTTTACCCGCTTAACAGCAAAGATAAAAATGACGAAATAGGCAGCTTCTTAGGCGCGAGCTACTTCCGCATTATCGGCGGCGATCAGGTTTATGGACTTTCGGCGCGTGGTCTGGCGATCGATACCGCCTTACCTTCCGGCGAAGAGTTCCCGCGTTTTAAAGAGTATTGGATTGAGCGTCCAAAACCGCAGGACAAACATCTGGTGATCTATGCATTGCTGGACTCCCCACGTGCGGCGGGCGCTTACCGTTTTGTCATCCATCCGGGTAAAGAGACCACTGTCGACGTGCAGTCGAAAGTCTATCTGCGCGATAAAGTCGGCAAACTGGGCGTAGCACCCCTGACCAGTATGTTCCTGTTTGGGCCAAATCAGCCTTCTCCGATGGTGAATTATCGTCCGGCGCTGCATGATTCTAATGGTCTCTCGATTCACGCCGGTAACGGTGAGTGGATCTGGCGTCCGCTGAACAATCCTAAGCATCTGGCGGTCAGTACTTTCACCGTTGAGAATCCTAAAGGCTTTGGACTGCTGCAGCGCGGTCGCGATTTCAGCCAGTTCCAGGATCTTGACGATCGCTACGATCAACGTCCAAGTGGCTGGGTTGAACCGCAGGGTGACTGGGGTAAAGGACGCGTTGAGCTGGTAGAGATCCCGACTGCGGACGAAACCAACGACAACATCGTCGCCTTCTGGACGCCGGAAACGCTGCCAGAAGCTGGCAAAGAGATGAACTTTAAATATCGTCTGCACTTCACTCGCGATGAAAGCCAGCTGCACTCGCCGGAAACTGCTTATGTGAAGAGCACACTGCGTTCTACTGGTGATGTGAAGCAGTCTAATCTGGTGCGTCAGCCGGACGGCACCGTTGCCTTCCTGGTTGATTTTGTTGGCCCGGAAATGAGCAAGCTGGCCGACAACACGCCGGTTACCCCGCAGGTTAGCGTCGGTGATAACGGTGAAGTGGTTGAGCAAAGCGTGCGCTATAACCCGGTGACCAAAGGCTGGCGTTTAGTCTTGCGTCTGCGAGTGAAAGACAACAAACAGCCGACCGAAATGCGTGCTGCACTGGTTAATGGTGACAAAACGCTGACGGAAACATGGAGCTATCAGTTGCCTGCCAATGAATAAGCCAATTGTAACACCCGCTGATTACATCGACTTGCTGCCTCTGTCCGCTGAGCGGAAAGAGGCGCTTCAGCACTCGCTGCCTGCTGAGGGCGAGAAAGCGGAAGTGTACAGCAAGCTTCATCATCAACTGGGCCAGAATGGCCCGGTTGAGGCGCGTCCTGACGATGCGCCTCTGGAATCGGTCAAGTCACGTATTGAAACCACGTGGCCAGATTCTGTTGCTGGTGGTGAGCAATTCGATAAAGATTATTTAGATCGTACCACGCTGAAAGCGATGCCGCCGGTAAAGCGCTCGCTTATGTTCCCGGAAGCCTGGCGCACCAACCCGGTGGCCCGAGCCTGGGATTCGTTGCGTGGCCGTAAAAGCACCCATCGCTATGCCAGTGCCGAAGAGCAGAAAAGGGAAGATAAATGGCGTCATGTTGGCTCCATACGCCGTTACATTCTGCTGCTGCTGACCCTGGCGCAGACGGTGGTTGCCACCTGGTATATGAAAACCATTCTGCCCTACCAGGGCTGGGCACTGATCGATCCGATGGAGATGATCAACCAGAACTGGCAGCAGTCGGTATTGCAGATCCTGCCTTACGTGTTGCAGACCGGGATACTGTTCCTGTTTGCCATTCTGTTCTGCTGGGTTTCGGCCGGTTTCTGGACCGCGCTGATGGGCTTTTTACAGCTGTTGATTGGTCGCGATAAGTACAGCATATCGTATTCAACCACGGGTGATGAGCCGATCAATCCTGAGCACCGCACCGCGTTGATCATGCCGATCTGTAACGAAGACGTTGAACGCGTGTTTGCCGGGCTGCGTGCCACCTGGGAATCCGTGGTGCGTACCGGTCAGCAACAGCACTTTGACGTTTACATCCTCAGCGACAGCTATGATGCCGATATCGCCATGGCCGAGCAAAAAGCGTGGATGGAGTTGGTGCGTGATGTCGGTGGGGAAGGGAAGATCTTCTATCGCCGCCGTCGCCGTCGTGTGAAGCGTAAAAGCGGTAATATCGATGACTTCTGCCGTCGCTGGGGCAGCCAGTACAGCTATATGGTAGTGCTGGATGCGGACAGCGTGATGAGCGGCGAGTGTCTGACGGGACTGGTGCGCATGATGGAAGCCAATCCTAACGCCGGTATTATCCAGTCTTCGCCGAAAGCATCCGGTATGGACACGCTGTATGCGCGCTGTCAGCAGTTTGCTACTCGCGTGTACGGTCCGCTGTTTACCGCCGGTCTGCACTTCTGGCAGTTGGGTGAGTCACACTACTGGGGCCATAACGCCATCATTCGTGTGAAACCGTTTATTGAGCACTGTGCGCTGGCTCCGCTGCCGGGCGAAGGTTCGTTTGCCGGTTCGATACTCTCCCATGACTTCGTCGAAGCCGCGTTGATGCGTCGTGCCGGCTGGGGAGTATGGATTGCTTACGATCTGCCGGGTTCTTATGAAGAGTTGCCGCCAAACCTGCTGGATGAGCTGAAACGCGACCGCCGCTGGTGTCACGGTAACCTGATGAACTTCCGACTGTTCCTGGTTAAAGGCATGCACCCGGTGCACCGTGCGGTGTTCCTGACCGGTGTGATGTCCTACCTCTCGGCACCGCTGTGGTTTATGTTCCTTGCGTTATCCACCGCCTTGCAGGTGGTGCATACTCTGATGGAACCGCAGTACTTCCTGCAGCCGAGGCAGTTGTTCCCGGTGTGGCCGCAGTGGCGTCCGGAGCTGGCGATAGCGCTGTTCTCGACCACGCTGGTGTTGCTGTTCCTGCCGAAGCTGCTGAGCGTGGTGTTGATCTGGTGTAAGGGTGCCAAACCTTATGGTGGTGCAATTCGCCTGTTCTTCTCGCTGCTGCTGGAAATGCTGTTCTCGGTACTGCTGGCACCGGTGCGCATGCTGTTCCACACGGTGTTTGTCGTCAGTGCCTTCCTCGGCTGGGAAGTGGTATGGAACTCACCACAGCGTGATGACGATGCGACCCCGTGGAGCGAAGCGTTTGCCCGACATGGTTCGCAGCTGTTATTGGGTGTGGTATGGGCCGTCGGTATGGGTTGGCTGGATCTTAACTTCCTGTGGTGGCTGTCACCGATAGTCTTCTCGTTGATTCTGTCACCCTTTGTTTCGGTATTTTCCAGCCGGGCAACATTGGGACTCGGCTCGAAACGTGCCAAGCTGTTCCTGATACCGGAAGAGTACGATCCGCCGAAAGAGCTGCTGGATACCGATGCCTATCTGCATCTGAATCGCGACCGCGCGTTGAAGAATGGCTTTATGCATGCATTATTCCATCCTTCATTTAATGCGCTGGCGAGCGCGATGGCGACTTCACGTCACCTGAAAAGCGATCTGCTGGAGTATGCACGTGACCGTCGGGTTGAACAGGCATTAAGTGATTCGCCGGAAAAACTCAGCCGCGATCAGCGACTGAATTTGCTTAGCGATCCGGTGACGTTATCGCGCCTCCACTACCGTTTGTGGCAGGATGCTGATAAGTATCATGACTGGTTTGAAAAATATCAGACATTGAAGCTTAATCCGCTGGCGATTCAGTCAGCGAAATAGTAAAAAGGCGGCAGAAATGCCGCCTTTTTTTTTACCAATGGTTCACAGATGATTACCGAGAGAATATGCATGACTGGCAAATTTGGCCGAGTGGCTGTTATTGCTGTAAGCCTGCTGACCTTAACCGGGTGTGGCAGTATTATCAGCAGAACCGTGCCCGGACAGGGACACGGTAATCAGTACTATCCTGGCGTGCAGTGGGACGTGCGTGATACGCCGTGGCGTGTTCTCACCATCATCGATCTGCCACTGTCATTAGTGGTCGATACGCTGCTGCTGCCGGTCGATGCGCAACATGGCCCCTACGAGTAATTAACGATCATCATCCGCGTAGAGATTATCGGCGTCAGTATTGTCGTCTTCCCACTCTTCAGCGGCCGCTCTGCCTTCTTCAGTATCGACGGACGGTTCCAGCTGGAACTCTCCTTCATCCCACTCATGCAGCGTGTTTTCTGCCTGCCACTCCTGGCGCAGCTCAATTTCATCGAAATCACCATCAAAGATCGACTGTGCCGCTTCACCGCTGCGGATCGGCAGGCATTCGCCTTCGTCACCTTCATCAGTGAAGAACTCTGCCTGCCACATGATATCGCCATCCTGCATCACGTATTTTTGCAGATTAAACTGGGCGATTGAGGCTTCATCCTCAGTCAGCTCCGGGTTATTGGCCAGATACTCTTCACGCGCGTTATCAATAGCTTCTTCCAGTGTTGAGAACATGCTCATCAGTTTTTCTCCCTGATCAAGTTAGGCTTAATCTGACAAGGATAGTCGAAGATCTGGCAGGGTAACTGCGATGATGAAAAAAAAATTAAGGTCAATTTATACCCAGCTATCATGGGGTTAGCCGGAGGACCGGTTGGTGACTGATTTTTTCGTCGGAAAGTGCATAAACTCAGCGGTTGAAAAGCTAATTGATAATGATGAGATTATTATTTTAATTAAAATTAATATTATTAAGCATAATTAAATCTGCATATTTAATTTTTTATCTGAGGCTCTGTTAAATATCACAACAGATCGTATATTATCAGCCAGCAGTACCGAGAAGAATATGAATTAATATCGACTCACTACATGGAGATCAGGATATGGATATCACCACAATGGATTTGCCTGCGCGGCTGGAAGCCTCAATAATTAAAGCAGCCCGTTTACTTCCTGAAGATATCGGCAGTCAGCTACTGGCGTTAACATCACCGGCTGCACTGGCTACCATGGCGGCGACGGTGGTTTTATGGGCAGGATCGCATTTTATCGGCACCGGTGAAATTGCAGATATTATCTTATTGGTCGTGGGCTGGGCAGCAGTTGGCGGCGTTGCCATAGACGCTGGCAGCAAACTCTGCGATTTTGCGACTAAAACCTACAATGCCAACCATGAGGCCGATCTTGACGCCGCCGCCAGCGATCTGGCGCAGGCCATAACGCTGATCGGGGTAAATACGGTAATGGCGTTATTGCTGAAGAAGGGGCCGAGGGATACGTTCCGCACCACCTATAGAAATTCCATCGTGCCGCGCTACAGCTTAGAGGTCAATAGTGATCTGGCCAGGATAGCCGCAATGCAAAATCATAAGGGATGGCGCTATCGACCCACATTAAAATTCACTAATGAATTACACGCTGGAAGTGGGAGCGCAGATTTTTGGGGAGATATTAAAATTGGTCGCAGATATGATCATCATCAGAAAACATCCGCTGAGGCTGCTGAAGATATATTGATTACGATTTATCACGAAAAAGTCCATCAATTTCTCACACCGAAATTTTACTTGTTGAGAGAACTAAGGTGTTTTTTAAACCACAGTGGGTATCAACGATCTTTTATTCTGCGCTATATGGAAGAAATGTTGGCTGAAACTATCGCATTGATGAGAGTGAAAGGCATATCTAAAGAAAATATCCTGGCGGGATTAAAGTTTCCACTGAGAGACACTTATGAAATTACTTTCACCAATATTCGACAAGAAATAATCGGTATCTTTCTTGGACCAGTAATTGTGAGTGGTCTGACATACTATGTTTATTATGGAAAACAGCAATGATCAATAGGGCAGAGGCGATGCGTAACGCACGGGAATTTTCAGTTAGTCGTAACCTTGGCTGGAGCGAAAGCGGAACAGCGGTTAAAAGAAAAAACATAAAGACTGAGCCATGCTGGGCTATTCACACAGCTGACAGAGAATTATCCACGCTGCACTGGACTGAGGGCCGGATGGTTACGTACTTTATCGTTTACATCAGTATGGTGACCGGAAAATGTATTGCCTGGCAGTTTCTAAATCGTGGGCTGAACATCGTTGTCCAACATCAAATCGTTCATACTGATCTGACGTGATTGAAGTGGAGTTAATCCACTGATACCGCTAATTTTTCGGATTTTATCCAAAGGATTTTTCCCATACAATCTGTAAGAGTACTATCATTAGAGAAAACTCCAGAGGGTTTACAAGATGGACTACATGCAGGACTCCGCTTACCACCATGTTGAAGAGACACAGTCGACAATCACCATCACCAGAAAGCAAGGTGCCCGCTGCGAGCACTTCAACAAAATCGTTGAGCTGGTGATGAACGATTATCGGGATGCCAAAACCCATATTGACAGTGAAAGCGGCGGTTATGATAAGCTGATTATTCTTAAATAGTTTGCGGGCGTTAAGCTCCCCGACATTGCTATGCTAGATTTTATTAATCTCGACTCAATGTTGTAAAAATATCCATAATTAATTAATTCGATTAAATCATTACGGCAGAATTTAATTATTTTAGAGATGAATAATGGATAGGTTTAATTAATCGCAGTGAAGCGATGTGTAACGGGTTGATCAGTCAGTGGGCGGATAAATGACCCTGAATGCCATTACTACAGGAGCCGAAAGCGGCTCCTGTACATTTTCAATTAATTATAGGGCGGCGTTCTGCACTCAGTACAGTGACGGTTCCCCTTCCGGGCGCGTTTTAAAGCGGCGATGCAGCCACATATACTGTTCCGGAGCCATTAATACTCCTTCTTCAACCACGCGATTCATATGCGCAGCGGTCGCCATTTCATCATCCAGCGGCATATCGTCGACGTCCGGCAGGATAATCATCTCATAACCTTTACCATGCGGCAGGCGACGTGGCACAAAAGGGATGATCGCTGGTTTACCACTGCGAATCAGAAGATAGCTGCCTTTAGTGGTAGCCGCTTTATCAACGCCAAAGAACGGCACAAATACACTACTACGCGGGCCATAGTCGTGATCCGGTGCATACCAGATAATATCGCCGTTTTTCAACGCGCGGATCATGCCCTTCAGGTCTTTACGATCGAGCATGCTTTTATTTGAGCGCATGCGTCCCCATGTTTGCAGCCAGTCGAGCAGTTTATTGTCATTTGGACGATAAACACCAATTCCTGGGTTATAGATACCAAAAATACGTGCGCCCAGTTCCAGCGTCAGAAAGTGCATACCGATTAGCAATACACCCTTACCCTGCTGATGCGCGTGGTCGATATGTTCCAGGCCACTGACGGCAAACCAGCGTTTGATGCGCCAGTCGGGCCAGAACCAAGCCATTCCGGTTTCCAGCAAACCCATGCCGACTGATTCAAAGTTGCGAACCACCATTGCCTCTCGCTCTGCGGCTGGCATCGTCGGGAAACTCAGTTCCAGATTGCGGCGCGCCACAAACACACGTTGTTTCAGAAAGCGCATCGATAAGCGGCCCAGACCGCAGCCCAGCCGGTAGAGCACCGGGTAAGGCAGCAAGACAATAAGGTAAAGCAGACCAATCCCTATCCAGGTAAACCAGTAGCGCGGATGTAACAATTCGCGAGAAAAGTGTGGCAACTGTGTCATATTCTTCCAGTTTCGATGTTATGAGCCAGTATTATGGCGTTTAACTATTCTGTTGATTATGGCCTATTGTGCCATTTTTTTTGCTCAGGCTAAAATAACTGGCTGGTAATGTGAGGTTTGTTAAAGAAATATATACTTGTCGGTGGCCTGGAAACGGCCTGCGGAGTGCTCCGCAGGCAAAAAATGCTTACTGTTTGAACAATCCTTTTACTTCATGTGGCTCACAGCGCCAGTACTGCTCCGGCGCGTTTACTTTAGCCCCCAGTTTTGCCGCCGCATGCCATGGCCAGCGCGGATCGTAAAGCATGCCGCGCGCCAGCGCGATAGCATCAGACTTTCCTTCACTGAGAATGGCTTCTGCCTGTTCCGGCTCAGTAATCAAACCCACCGCGATAACCGGAATGCTCACCGCCTGTTTAATCCCCTGTGAGAACGGAACCTGATAGCCGGGACCGACAGCGATCTGTTGCTGTGGAGACAGGCCACCGCTGGAAACGTGAATATAATCACAGCCGATGGCTTCCAGCGCCTGGCTCAGGGCAATCGATTGTTGCAGATCCCAGCCGCCTTCAATCCAGTCTGTGGCAGAAATACGCACGCCAACCGGCTTACTGGCAGGGAAGGCCTGGCGCACTGCGCTGAAAATCTCCAGCACGATGCGCATCCGGTTTTCCAGCGAACCGCCGTATTGATCATCACGCTGATTGGACAGCGGTGACAGGAACTGATGCAGCAGATAACCGTGCGCGGCGTGAACTTCAATCAGATCCAGACCGAGGCGATCGGCGCGGACAGCACTGTCGACAAAAGCCTGTTTAACGTCTTCAATGCGCGCGAGTGACATCGCCTGCGGGGCTTCGTGACTGTCATTAAACGGCACCGCCGAAGGTGCCGAGGTCTGCCAGCCGCCATCGCTGGCTGGCAGAAAACCGCCGCCACGCCATGGCACGTCAGTGGATGCTTTACGCCCGGCGTGCCCCAGCTGAATCCCCAGCGGCATAGCAGAGTATTTACGCACATCATTGATCACCTCAGCCAGCGCCTGCTCGGTAACCTCGTCCCACAGCCCTAAATCCTGCGGCGTGATACGGCCAGCGGCTTCGATGGCGGCGGCTTCAAGGATCATTAATCCGGCTCCCGACAGCGCCAGGTGGCCCAAATGGATACGGTGCCAGGCTGTCGCTTTCCCCTGTTCAGCAGAGTACTGACACATTGGCGCAATGATAATGCGGTTATCCAGTGACAATTTGCCGATTTTCATGGGGGTAAACAGTAGACTCATGGGTGACTCCATTTTATTCACGATAGTGATAGTAAGTGCGCTAATTTGATGCTCGGTGTTTTCGTCACCAGGGTCAAGTCAGTATGTGCGGTGGTGAAAAGAGTAGCAGCAGGGTAGAAAAATGCCGTCACCGCTATCATTCAGCGATGATTCAGGTATCATGTCGCCGCTAAAATTTCTCTCTATTGCTCACAGGAACGTACACCATGCCAGTGTTACATAACCTTGTTTCCAATGAAGAGCTGAAGGCGCGCATGCTGGCTGAAACTGAGCCGCGCACCACAGTCTCTTTCTATAAATACTTCACCATCAACGATCCAAAAGCCTTTCGTGATTCGCTGTATCAGACGTTTACCCGGCTGAAAGTGTTTGGCCGCGTCTATGTTGCAGCTGAAGGCATCAACGCGCAAATTAGTGTGCCTGAGAGCCTCTATCAGCAGATGAAAGAGACGCTTTATGCTTTCGATCCGGCGCTGGATAATCTGCGTATGAACATCGCACTTGACGATGATGGTAAATCTTTCTGGGTTCTGCGGCTGAAAGTGCGCGATCGTATCGTGGCTGACGGCATTACCGATGACAGTTTTGATGCCAGTGACGTGGGCGCCTATCTGAAAGCGGCAGAAGTCAACGCGATGCTGGACGATCCTGACGCGGTGTTTGTCGATATGCGCAACCACTACGAATATGAGGTGGGTCACTTCGAACAGGCGATGGAAATCCCGGCGGATACTTTCCGCGATCAGCTGCCAATGGCGGTTGATATGCTGCAGGAAGACAAAGATAAGAAAATTGTGATGTACTGCACCGGAGGAATTCGCTGCGAAAAAGCCAGCGCCTGGATGCGTCATAACGGTTTTGAAAATGTGTATCATATCGAAGGCGGCATTATTGAGTATGCCCGTCGTGCGCGTGAGCAGGGTTTACCGGTTCGTTTTAAAGGTAAAAACTTTGTCTTTGATGAGCGGATGGGGGAGCGCATCTCTGATGATGTGATTGCTCATTGCCACCAGTGCGGCACGGTCTGCGATACCCATGTCAACTGTAAGAATGACGGTTGCCATCTGCTGTTTATTCAGTGTCCTGACTGCGCCGAGAAGTTTAAAAACTGCTGCAGCCCACTCTGTATGGAAGAGCTGGCTCTGACACCGGAGGAGCAGCGTGCGCGTCGTGCCGGTCGTGAGAATGGAAATAAGATATTTAATAAGTCGCGTGGCTTGCTGAATACTACCCTGCATATCCCTGTGCCTGACGGCAATAAGTAACGGCTAATGCAACAGGGCGGCCGCAGCCGCCCTGGTTATTCTCCGTAATCCGGCAGGATTACTGGCGAACGCCTTCCACCGAAATAATCAGCTCAACTTCTTGTGAAGCTGGGCCCAGATCCTTGGTGATATTGAAATCCTTCAGTGCGATTTTACCTTCTGCTTCAAAGCCAGCGCGGTAGCCGCCCCATGGATCTTTACCTTCACCCAGCAGTTTCGCTTCCAGCGTAACCGGTTTGGTCACGCCATTCAGCGTCAGATTACCGGTGATATCCAGATCGTCGCCGTCTTTCTTCACGCTGGTCGACACAAAAGTCGCCTGCCCGAATTTAGCGGTGTTCAGGAAGTCAGCACTGCGCAGGTGTTTGTCACGCTCAGCATGATTGGTATCGACGCTGTTGGTGTTAATGGTGACGTTAACCTTGTCGGCTGACGGATCTTTCTCATCAAAGGTAAAGCTACCGTCGAAGTCTTTAAAAGTACCGTACAGCCAGCTATAGCCAAGATGCTTGATGCGGAACTGCACAAATGCATGCTGTCCCTCTTTGTCGATTTTGTAGTCTGCCGCGACGGCAGAACCGGCGCTCATCAGCATGGCAGCAGCGGCTAATCCCAGTACGCTTTTCTTCAACATTATGTTTCTCCGTTAACAAGGTTAATCGATGCGGTGACCCAGCATCCGTTTCAAAGTGATATCACGATCAATAAAGTGATGCTTTAACGCGGCCAGTCCATGAAGAACCGAAATAATAACCACGCTCCAGGCGAGATACAGATGAATATCGCCGGACAGATCGGCTTGCTCTGCGCCACCCGCCAGCAGGGCAGGGACCGGAACAACGCCAAACACCTCAATCGGTTTGCCTTCAGCGGTTGAGATCAGATATCCGGTAATTAAAATGGCGAACAGCACCAGATACAGTAGCAGATGTGCGGCAATCGCACTGATGCGCACCAGCGGCGTATAACTGCTCAGTGGTTTCGGTGGCGGTGAAATAAAGCGCCACAGCAGTCGCAGGATCATCACGGCAAACAGCACCATACCGATGCTTTTATGCAGTTCGGGTGCCTGGTGATACCAGTTATCGTAATAACCCAACGTCACCATCCACAAACCAAGCGCAAACATGCCATAAACAGTCAGTGCGACCAGCCAGTGTAAGGTAATTGACAGGGAGCCAAATCGGGTTGGCGTATTTTTTAACTGCACGTGGTGCATCCTCAAATTTACGAATAGAAATGAGACTGAACAACTGGAAATAAAAAATCAAGACAATGTTTATTGTAGGGTTAAATTAAATAATTTCATTCAAATATTTTGAATGAAATTACCTGAATGAATTCAATTTAATCGTAAAACTGTCATCTCAAACTGTGGGTGGAGTAGTTATTTGGCGCAGCATAACGGCTGAAGAAAAGCGGTGAGAGTTTTCTGGTATTCTAAAAATTTGAATCTAATATAAATTTACGTCAGCATTTTGTTATTTTATGTAAATAAGCCTGCTCCCGAAAGGCGATATTTATCTTAGTTTTATCGGGTAAAGGCGCCAGGTGAGAAACGAAAAATACAGAATTATTTTCTTCTGCCAGGCTAAGTCAGAACCTTTTTTCAGAGTCTGTTAGAGAAAAATATTTACCTGCGCGATGTGATTTTTTCAGTGCCATTATTATGGCAATACCGACTTGAATTGTGTGAAATAACAGCGCTTACCGCTGAAAACTTGAAAAAATACGCTATTTTGTATAAATTAAAGAAATGTAAATTAATCTCAGGTTTTGTTGTGCCACACTGACAGCCTGGCTTTTACTGCTGCGTTATAGCTTTCTTCCCCTCAATTTACAGGTCTTTATGACAGGCGAAGAAAGCTATGGTGCTGTAAAAATTGATCGCGTCATTTTCGAGAGAACGGTATGAACGACTCAACAGCAACAGAAAAACAGAAGAAGCATTTTTGGAATAAACGTCCGAAAAAAGAGCTGACGGTGGATGATATCACCATCGTCGACAAAGACATGCTGAAGCGGGCGGTGGGCGCCGCAGCGCTGGGTAACGCCATGGAATGGTTCGACTTCGGCGTTTACAGCTATCTGGCCGTGACCATCGGTAAGGTATTCTTCCCGGGTGGCAGCCCGGCGGCACAGCTGCTGGCAGCCTTCGGTGCTTTTGCCGCCGCCTTCCTGGTCAGGCCACTGGGTGGCCTGGTATTTGGCCCGCTGGGCGACCGAATCGGCCGCCAGAAGGTACTGGCAATCACCATGATCATGATGTCGATTGGTACTTTCTGTATCGGCATCATTCCCAGTTACGAAAGCATTGGCATAATGGCCCCGGTACTGTTACTGGTGGCGCGTATGGTGCAAGGCTTCTCGACCGGCGGTGAGTATGGCGGTGCAGCAACCTTTATCGCCGAATACTCTACCGATAAACGCCGTGGCTTTATGGGAAGCTGGCTGGAGTTCGGTACTCTGGCAGGCTATCTGCTGGGTGCCGGACTGGTTACCGGCATGACTGCCGCCATGTCGACTGAGCATCTGCTGAGCTGGGGCTGGCGCATCCCATTCTTTATCGCAGCACCACTCGGTCTGTTCGGTCTGTATATCCGTCTGAAACTGGAAGAGACACCAGCGTTCCAGAAGCATATGGAGAAGCAGGAGCAGCTGGAGCACAGCAAACCGCGACTGGGCGTATTGCAGATGCTGAGCAAGTATCGAGCGCAGATGCTGAAATGTATCGGTCTGGTACTGCTGTTTAATGTCTCGAACTATATGCTGACCTCTTATATGCCAAGCTACCTGACCGGTATTCTTGGCCTGAGTGAGTTAAGTGGTCTGATGCTGGTGCTGGTGGTGATGTTTGTTATGATGCCGCTGACCCTGTTCTGGGGGCACTGGAACGACCGTCTCGGCCGTCGTCCGGTGATTGCGCTGGGTGCGGCGGGGCTTATTTTGCTGGCGATCCCTTGTCTGATGCTGATTGGCAGCGGCAACCTTGGTCTGGTGTTCCTTGGCCTGATGATCCTCGGCGTACTGCATACCTGCTTTAGCGGCACCATGCCTTCAGCGCTACCGGCGCTGTTTGCCACTGATATTCGTTATAGTGCGCTGGCAATCGGCTTTAACCTGTCGGTGTCATTATTTGGTGGTACTACACCGTTGATCACCACCTGGCTGGTCGATACCACTAACAATCTGATGATGCCTGCGTATTATCTGATGGGCGCTGCGGTTATTGGTCTGATTACCGTCTGGTTTACCCGTGAAACAGCCAATAAGCCGTTAAGTGGTTCAGCACCGGCGGTCGGCACGAAAGCCGAAGCGCACAAGCTGATTAATAAGCTGAAACTGCGTCGTCAGAAAGAGAGGGATGCCGCAAAAGCCGCGAAGTAATCATTCGATGGATGATATAACCAGGCAGCAAAGAGCTGCCTGGTTCGCAAATAAATGATTAACACCTGAATCTCTTCAGCGGCACAGTTTCTTGTGCCGCTGCGTTATTTTTCAGGAATAACGGTCAGCGAGTCATTTTTTATTGAAAGCGCGATAAAGCAAACGGCGCTAAATCAAATTCTGATTCTTTTCCGGCGGCAAACTGCGCGGCGATTTCGCCGAGCACGCTGGCGAATTTAAATCCATGTCCACTTAAACCGGTAATCACTAATCGATCAGGATGGCCGGGCAGAGTATCGATAATAAAGTCTTCGTCCGGGGAATTATCATAAGTACAGGCGGCACCGTGCAGGCAGACACCTACGCCAGGCAGGAACTGACGCATAAAGTTAAACACTTCACTGCCATCTTCGGCAAAGGCACCAAAGGCTTTACGCTGTTCCGGACGATCAATCGGCTGACCACCTTCATGTTTGCCAACCTTTAACGCGTTATTATCAGCCGGAAAACCGTAATAATGGATGCCATCGACCATTTCGACGGCAAATGCCGGAAACTTGTTGTTTTCACTATAACGTCCGTCGGCCTGATGCCAGGAAAACACTTTACGTACCGGCGTCATCGGCAGGTCAGCATACAGCGCTTTGACCCAGGTTCCGGCACTGAGCAGCAGCTTGCGGCCGCGATAACTGCCATCGAGGGTATTCACCACCTCAAAATCGCCATCTTTCTCAATACTTTGTACCGGGCAGTTAAACAGCTGCGCGCAGCCGGCTTCTTTAGCCAGACGAATCCAGCTTTTGATGGCAACTTCTGACTTCAGGTAGCCAGACTGTGGCTCAAACACGCCAATATAGTCATCCGGAACCGCGAACTGCGGCCAACGCTGACGAACCTCATCAGCCTGTAAAATCTGTACATCAAGGCCATATTGCTGCGCGCTGTCGATGACATTATTGATAAATTCAGAGTTAACCGGTGCCAGATTAATCAGGCCGCTGCGCTGCATAATGCGCTCGCCGCTCAGCTGTTCCAGCTGATCCCACAACGTTTGTGCGCGCAGCACCAGCGGTACATAGCGTGCGCCTTCACCGTATGCATGGCGAATCAAACGAGTTTCGCCATGATGGCTGCCTTGCTGATGCGGCGGATGCGCGCCGTCTATCATTAATACTTTCAGCCCCGCTTGCGTGGCATAAAAGCCGGCAGCCGCGCCAACGGAGCCACTCCCAACCACGATTAAATCGTAAACCATCTGTGTTACTCCTGACTCATGCAATCGTTTTCCGCAGAATAGCAAAAACTTACCGGCAATAAAAAGGCACCCATATTGGGTGCCCCGAAGCAACAAGTGAAAAGTTAATGCTTTTTGTAATCACGATCCTGGTATTCAGTTGCTTCTATCTTCGCAATGCCAGCTTCTAAAATCGATATAAACTGCCTGGCAACATCAGTGGTTAACCAGTAGGTCTGTCCCACTTCAGCCTCATCGGCTGGTTGCTCGCCAGATGAGAGCGAATGCAGACGAATCATCATGGCGTCATAGCTGTCTACCGTACTGATATCCCATCCGACCAGGGGATGTGTTTGGATTACGTCTTTGTTACTGTCCATTATAACCCCCTTTATTACTCGTCAAAACGAAGTGATTTATCGAGGTTCCAATGCGGCCTTTTTTACATAGAGCGAATTGATTATAACAGCATATTTAACACAGATAGCATGAAAAGTGTGCAGATAGTGAAATGCATTGCTGGTTGATGAATATTTAAGCGTAAAAGATAAGCAATATGGAAAATAAAAAACTCCCGCAGCAGCGGGAGTTAATCATCAGACGGTAGCATCCGGCTGGACTTTGAGGATGCCATTGCGTTTTTCCAGTTCATCGGCGAGACGCGTAAAATGCTGTTGCATAGTCTCATCGCGATTCTGGTTTTGCGCTTCCAGACGCAGACTGTGAATCATTAGCTGATTCGACTTCTCGTCCAGACAAAAGGAAAGATATGAAAAGGCATTTTCCAGCACCGACAAGCGACGCTGTTGATCGCTGATCAAAGCCAGCAATTCACCGAATGTCATTGCCTCTTCGGGTTTATCTGCAGTCATGGGTAACACCTCCTGTAAAACATGACAAGCGCAAGGTAGGTCATCGTTTAGCAATAGTTTATACAGGTGGTGGGTGTTTAAGCAAGGTGAAGCGAGGAGAGCGGTAAAAACAAAAAAACCGGATGGCGACACCCGGCAAACAACAGCATTTCATGGTTACAGCTGGCGGTGTGGTTAATCAGTGATAAACCAGTCATCCGCGCTTTCCCAGGTCTCTTGCAGAATGTCACTGATGAGATCTTTTTGTTCTTTTCCGGCACCCAGCACGCTCAAATTATTGGCGCTGGCATAGCGTACCGATACGCGGTTGTCCGATTCAGGAAACTGCTTATCGATACGTTTGGTAAGTTCCTGCGTAAGTGCTTCAAGCGCACCCGCGGGCAGGGTGGTGGTTTTTGCTACAGTGACTTCTACACGCATGAGAGCCTCCGATAAGTATACTGTACATTTATACAGTCAATTAATCGCGGAAGCAACATAAAAATGGGAAGCGGCGGCTTCCCAGTTTTTTATCAGAGTTCTACCGACCAGTTAAGCGTCTCGCCAGCGAGGAATGGCACCAGCGTATCGTCGCCCAGCGGAATGCTGTCGGTGACGGTAAACGGCTTGCGCACCAGCTTGATGGTGCCTTCATTAAGCGGCAGGCCATAGAAGCGCGGGCCGTTTTCCGAGCAAAACGCCTCCAGATGTTGCAGGGCGTTCATCTCTTCAAATACCGTTGCGTATGCCGGTAGCGCAGTCGGCGCATTAAACACCCCGGCACAGCCACAGCTGGCTTCTTTGCGCTGGCGACTATGCGGGGCAGTATCGGTGCCGAGGAAGAAGCGGTCATTGCCGCTGGCGATAACCTGGCGCAGTGCTTCCTGATGTACATTACGTTTCAGAATCGGCAAGCAGTAAAGATGCGGGCGCACGCCGCCGACCAGCATATGGTTGCGGTTAAACATCAGGTGTTGTGGAGTGATGGTGGCAGCAATAAAGCGATTGCCTTCCTGCACATAGGCGGCGGCTTCTTTCGTGGTGATATGCTCAAATACCACTTTCAGCTGTGGGAACTGCCGGCGCAGCGGCTCCATCACCGTGTCGATAAAGCGCGCTTCGCGATCAAAAATATCAATATGGGCATCGGTCACTTCGCCATGAATCAGTAACGGCATACCGATTTTCTGCATCCGGTCCAGTACCGTCGCGATGGCGGCAATATTGGTAACGCCGTGGCTCGAATTGGTCGTGGCATGCGCCGGATAAAGTTTCGCGGCGGTAAATACGCCTTCGCTAAAACCCTTTTCCACTTCATCAGCATCAAGGGAATCCGTCAGATAACAGGTCATCAGCGGCGTGAAATCATGCCCGGCGGGTACGGCCGCGCGAATACGATCGCGATAGGCTATCGCGCTGGCGACGCTGGTAACCGGCGGAACCAGATTCGGCATCACGATTGCCCGACCGCACACCTCGCTGGTAAACGGCACCACGGTCTGCAGCATTTCATCATCACGCAGATGGATATGCCAGTCGTCAGGGCGGCGAATGAGTAATTGCTGGGGTTGTGCAGTCATCAGTTATGCTCCGGCTAAGAAGGGAATTCGTATGGCGGTTTTGAGCCGGGGTCTAAGCATAGGGATAAAGGCAACCGATTGCACTTGCTTTGTGCTGCCAGATAAAAAAAAGCCCCCGTTTTCACGAGGGCGGCGAGTTACTGAGTAAAGGGTATCACCAGTTCTCCGGGTTTAACCTCAATACCCTGAGCAAATCGCTTCGCCAGCGACTCCGCTTTACTGCGGTCGCTGCTGAGGACATAAGCTGGTTTTTGGTTAAAGTAGCTCTTCAGCGACTGATCGAGATACGGCGTCAGGGTTTTCATCACCGACTGCATTTTCTCCGGTTGCACCTGAGCATCAACGATCTGCATATCCTTCAGATAGATAGCGCCTTCTTCTTTGTTAAATACCGGCTGCGCTTTCATCGTCAGTTTCATATCGGCCTTTTGTGGGCCAAACAGCGAAGTGATATCCACTTTTGCATTGCCGGTGAGGGTAATTTTATTCGGTTCTTCACGGCCAATCTGGCTGCTGAGATCGCTCAGCACAATATGCGCATCAACCAGCCCGGCAACACCCAATTGTTTCTCATAATTGTTGTGCTTTTGCAGTGCCTGATTAATCTCTTGCTCGCTGATGGTGTATTGAGTTAGCTGGTTACAGCCGGCAAGCAAACCGGCAAAAATCAGGGCAATTAGCCCAGGAAAAATTTTATTCATCACTGTCCTCGATATTTTCGTCGCGCAAACTGCGGTAATACTGGCGCATAGCTTGCCCTGGCGGGCAGCAAGAGTCACCAGGATATCACTTAAATCGGATAAGAAATTAGCAGAGAGAGCAGTGCAGAGAACTGAGCCTTTGGCGGCTCAGTTCTCTGACCGAGGGGATTAAATCGCTACTGAAGACAGCAGATTTATCTGTGTCTGTTTCGCCATATTGTCACGGTATTCTGCCACCCGCGTCGGATATTCCACGCCGGCCACCAGCGACAGTGAACGCAGTAATGGGAACAGGTGAATATCATCTTCCGACAGCTCGCCGTTGACCGCATTGGGTTTAACGATAAGTTTATCCAGCTGACGCAGATCGTCGCTGATCTTTTTGATCAAGCCGGGTGAGTGCTGCTTCAGTTCTTCAAAGTTGCCGATGCTGGCCTGTTTTTTGTTTTTAAAATATGCCCGTGCTTCAGGCGTAGCAAACTCAGCAAAAGGCGCTTCGGCAATACGTGGCAACAGCAGTTTATTCACGTATTCATTAACCTGACGCAGCCAGCTGGAGATGGCCGGATTAGTTTGTCCGGTGATCAACGGTTCACGATCTTTATTATCGATAAAGTGCACGATATCCATGCTTTCCGGCATGCAGCTGCCATCCTCTTTTTGCAGGATGGGGGCCATTTTTTGCCCAATCAGACGTTTGGGCGTCTCTTCATCGTCATTGAGCATTACCACCAGTTCAATCGGCAGATTTTTAAGGCCAAAAATCATGCGTGCTTTAACGCAGAATGGACAGTGCTCATAGATATACAGTTTCATCAGACCCTCTCCTAAGAACATTGACCGCAGCGTCTGCCGTTATCAATGTTTTGAATGTATTGAAGAAGTATGGGTCAGATTGCCGGAGAGGGCAAACCGGAGGCTGGCCGCCACTCAGTCAGGTATCCCGGCCTTGCCACAGCGTTAAACAGCACTTGCCAATCGATGTTTTTCATCTTAATTGTGCAATTAGTGTCATGATTTCAGTGATTTCCACTGAAAAGTCATCACAATTGTCGTCAACAATTTACCATGAACAGAGATGGCGGTTATAGTGAAAGCAGGCTGGCAAAAATGGCGGATAGCTTGCGCTCTGTCTGAGGGTTTAGCCGTAGTGTGATTTTCAATCAATTTTTTATCGGCCATGGGTTTGGGAGATAAGATGTTTGGCTATCGTTCTGCTGCGCCGAAAGTGCGCCTGACAACTGACCGCTTAGTGGTACGTCTGGTCCACGAGCGGGATGCCTGGCGGCTGGCGGATTATTACGCGGAAAACCGCGCCTTTTTAAAACCCTGGGAGCCGGTTCGCGATGACAGCCACTGCTATCCTTCCGGCTGGCAAGCGCGACTGGGGCTGATTGCCGAAATGCATAAGCAGGGCAGCGCCTTCTATTTCATTATTTTAGATCCTGACGAGAATGAAGTGCGGGGTGTTGCCAATTTCAGTAATGTACTGCGCGGCTCATTTTACGCCTGCTATCTCGGTTATTCGCTGGGTGAGAAGTGGCAGGGGCAGGGAATGATGTTTGAGGCACTGCAGGCGGCGATACGCTATATGCAGCGCCAGCAGCGCATGCATCGTATTATGGCCAATTATATGCCGCACAATGCACGCAGCGGCGATTTACTGGCACGGCTTGGCTTCCAGAAAGAGGGCTATGCCAAAGATTACCTGCTGATTGACGGTCGCTGGCAGGATCATGTGCTGACGTCGTTAACCGCGCCTGACTGGACAGTCGAGCGTCGCGGCCAATAACAAACAGAGGTTGAACCCTGATATGAAAATCGTGCTGACGCCCGTCGAGGCTCGCGTGGTCGGTTGTCTGCTGGAAAAGCAGGTCACCACACCGGAACAATATCCGATGTCGCTGAACGGCGTGGTAAGCGCCTGTAATCAAAAGTCCAATCGCGAACCGGTGATGTCGCTAAGCGAAAATGCGGTGCAGGACACGCTGGATCTGCTGGTGAAAAAACATCAGCTCAGTACGCTAAGCGGCTTTGGCAATCGGGTAGTGAAATATGAACAGCGCTTCTGCAACTCTGCCTTCGGCGATCTAAAACTGAGCAGTGCGGAAGTGGCGGTGGTTGCGACTTTATTGCTGCGCGGTGCCCAGACGCCGGGCGAATTACGTACCCGCAGTGGGCGTCTGCATGAGTTCGCCGATATGGCAGAAGTCGAGCAGACACTGGAGAAGTTACTCAGCCGGGAAGATGGCCCGTTTGTGGTGCGGCTGGCACGCGAGCCTGGCAAGCGTGAAAGTCGTTATATGCACCTGTTCAGCGGCGAAGTGAGCGAAACTGAACTGGCAGAAGCCGGTTTGCCAGAGAGTGCTTACAGCGATGAGCTGGCCGCGCGCGTTGGGGTGCTGGAAAGCGAGGTGGCCACGCTGAAACTGCAGCTTGCCTCACTGTTGGCAGAAAAAGGAGCCTGATATGACATCGCAACTGCGGGTTGGCATCGTCGGGCTGGGCGGCATTGCTCAGAAGGCATGGTTGCCGGTGGTGACCAAAACCGACGGCTGGGCGTTAGCCGGGGCTTTCTCGCCGAATCAGCAAAAAGCCACGGCGATCTGTGACAGTTATCGCATGCCCTGTTATTCCAGCCTTGAACAACTGGCGGCGCAGTCAGATGCGGTGTTTGTTCACAGCAGTACGCCAACGCATTTTCATATTGTTGGTGAGTTACTGCGTGCCGGAGTGGATGTCTGCGTTGATAAACCGCTGGCGGAGACGTTAAGCGAGGCTGAACAGCTGGTGGAACTGGCGCAAAAGCGCGGCCGTAAGCTAATGGTGGCGTTTAATCGTCGTTTTGCGCCGCGTTATCTGCAACTGAAAGCACAGCTATCCGGCTGCGCATCGATTCGCATCGATAAACATCGCAGCAACAGTGTCGGGCCGCATGATTTACGTTTCACCCTGCTGGACGACTATCTGCACGTGGTGGATACCGCGTTGTGGCTTGGCGGCGGCGTGGGGAGTCTGCGCGACGGCATTTTACAAACCAATGATGCTGGCGAGATGCTGTATGCCGAGCACCATTTTGCAGTGGGTGACTGCCAGCTGACCACCAGCATGCATCGCCGTGCCGGTAGCCAGCGCGAATCGGTCATGGCGGTATGCGACGGCAGCGTTTACCAGATCAACGATATGCGTGACTGGCAGCAGGAAACTGACGGCAAGCTGCTGATCGATCCGATTCCGGGCTGGCAAACGACGCTGGCGCAGCGCGGATTCGAAGGCGCGGCGCGACATTTTATCGACTGCGCGAAAAATCAGACTATGCCGCAAACTTCCGGCGAACAGGCTTTAATGGCGCAGCGGGTGGTGGAAAAACTGTGGCGTGAAGCAGACAAAGAATAATCCGTTGTAACAAACGTTTGTGGTTATTTCCCTGCGTACCAGTAGACTAGCCGCTGTTTATCGGGCGAGGGCCTCTCGCTCAGGCGGTTACTTACCGGACTTTCTTTATTTTCAGGAATTGCAGTAAACCATGAACCTGTTGAAATCGCTGGCTGCGGTCAGCTCGATGACTATGTTTTCGCGCGTATTAGGTTTTGCCCGCGATGCGATTGTGGCGCGGGTATTTGGTGCCGGAATGGCCACCGATGCCTTTTTTGTCGCGTTTAAACTGCCCAATCTGTTACGGCGTATTTTTGCCGAAGGGGCATTCTCGCAGGCGTTTGTGCCGATCCTCGCTGAATACAAAAGCAAGCAGGGTGAAGAGGCTACCCGGGTGTTTGTCGCGTATGTCGCGGGATTACTGACGCTGGTACTGGCGGTGGTGACCTTTATCGGCATGATTGCTGCGCCCTGGGTGATTCTGGTCACGGCCCCCGGTTTTGCCGATACCGCCGATAAATTTAACTTAACGTCCTCGTTACTGCGGATTACGTTTCCCTATATCTTACTCATTTCGCTGGCGTCACTTGCCGGGGCGATTCTCAATACCTGGAACCGTTTTTCAGTGCCGGCGTTTGCGCCGACGTTACTTAACGTCAGTATGATTGGGTTTGCCGTATTTGCTGCGCCTCACTTTAATCCGCCGGTGCTGGCACTGGCGTGGGCGGTGGTGGTGGGCGGCGTGTTGCAGCTGGGATATCAGCTGCCGCATCTGAAGAAAATTGGCATGCTGGTGATGCCGCGCCTTAATCTGAAAGACGCTGGCGTCTGGCGGGTGATGCGTCAAATGGGACCGGCAATTCTTGGCGTTTCCGTCAGCCAGATCTCGCTGATTATCAACACCATTTTTGCTTCCTTCCTGGTATCAGGTTCGGTGTCGTGGATGTATTACGCCGACCGCCTGATGGAGTTTCCTTCTGGGGTGCTGGGCGTGGCGTTAGGCACTATTCTGTTGCCATCGCTGGCGAAAAGCTTCTCCAGTGGTAATCACGATGAGTATTCACGCCTGATGGACTGGGGCTTGCGCCTCTGCTTTCTGCTGGCGCTGCCAAGCGCAGTGGCCCTCGGCATTCTGGCGAAACCGCTAACGGTTGCGCTGTTCCAGTACGGTAAATTCACCGCCTTTGATGCTTTGATGACCCAGCAGGCACTGATTGCTTATTCCGTCGGCCTGATGGGATTAATTGTCGTTAAGGTGCTGGCACCGGGTTTCTACTCGCGGCAGGATATCAAGACGCCGGTTAAGATTGCCATTGTTACGCTGGTGATCACCCAGCTGATGAACCTGGCGTTTATCGGCCCGCTTAAACATGCGGGCCTGGCGCTGTCGATTGGCCTGGCGGCCTGTCTGAATGCGTCTCTGCTCTACTGGCAGTTGCGCAAGCAAAAGATCTTCCACCCGCAGCCGGGCTGGTTTAGCTTTTTACTGCGGTTGTTAATTGCCGTGCTGGTGATGGCGGCGGCGCTGGTCGGGATGAACCTGCTGATGCCGGCATGGGATATTGGCAATATGGCCTGGCGGCTGGCGCGGCTGGCGGCAGTGTGTGCCGTCGGTGGTGGTGTTTACTTCCTGATGCTCGGACTGATGGGCTTTCGCCCGCGTGATTTTGCCCGCCGGACGGTGGCCTGATCACGCCAGAGGCAAATTGCCGGCAGGCGCGGTGAGGTCGCCGCGCCTGCATAGCGGAATTTTTTTACGGGAGCTGTTATCGGCTTTCGTGCTGGCTGGGGGTTCAGATTTTACGGCGGCCAAAAGGGCTCAACGTCTGTCCATCCGGGCCATAAAACGCCTGTGACTGGTGAGGTTTCAACAGCGCGAGCGCCTGCTCATTGTAGGCTATTTGCTGGTTGAGCAGCAGGCCGCTGTGCTGATTGGTGTTATGCAATTTCACGGTGCGCTGCTGGATGGTCTCCCAGCGCTCGGCCAGTGCCGCCTGAGCAGGATAGGGCGCAGATAAGTCAGCCTGTTTTTCTGCCTGACGCCGCATTTCATCAAGGTAGCTCAGGGTGTTCAGTAACGAACTTTTATCTTCGGTAATTTGCTGAAGTAGGTTGCTGTTGAGCTGACCGGCAGAGAGCTGCTGCTGCTCGGCGTCCATGACTTTCGCCAGTGACGAAAGCACTTCCAGCATTTTATCCAGTGCGGTCAGTAATGCGTTCATAACGGTTATTTTCTCTGCAGATCGTCTTTGGTTTGCTGGATCAGCGCATCGGCAATTTTACTGCTGTCCATTTTCAGTTCGCCGTTGCGAATGGCCGTTTTCAACTGCTCAACGCGGGCAACGTTAATGTCTTCGCTGCCTGGCTTCATCAGTTGAGACTGGGCGTCGCTGAGTTTCACCTGAGTGCCGGCTTCGCTGGTTTTGACCATTTCGCTTGGGCGCAGTTTGCTGATGCCAGCGTCGTGAGTTTCACGTGGCTGGACAGTGCTGACCGGGTTAACTGCTTGCGTTCTGTCGATGCTCATAATCTGACTCCTGTGGGTTCAGGCGAAATATTTTCTAATAATACTCTGTATGTTAATTTTATTATCGGCAGATAAAGCACCGGCTTTAGGGGTTTATAACGTTATCAGAACATTCCCATCAGCAGCGACTTTCCCGTTAACTATCTGACCATTTCCCATCCTGACGCGTACCGACTGCGCAACGACAGCATTATTGAGCGCGCGTCCTTCGCCGCTGGCATTAAAGCCTTCTCCCTGCGCAATGACCATCACATTCTGCCCGGCTTTAACTCGCCATGGCTGGCGCACCATCGATAGCGTAACCGCTTGTCCCGGCGGGATATCGCGCACGCTGATGGCGTTAATCGCTTGCTGTGGATTGAGCACTGCACGTGCTGGCAGGGTATCAAGACGGCCGCGCATTAACTGAAGATCGGCACTGGCTAACGTGGTTCCCCGCGTGACCTGACGTGCTGCCACTACGTACTGGCCGCTGACCTGCACCTGCACCTGTAAATAACGGCGCTGCTGGCCACAATTGGCCGCCACGCTGATATTGCCCCACGGGCGGCTGTTGCCCGGCAACGAAAAGTGCGGGGTTTCACAGGGTGGCCACTGTGCGGCAGGGGTGCGAAGCACCACTTGCATACTGTCAGCATGTTGTGCATCGCGTGCTTTGAAAAACTGATTTAGCTGCGCGGTTAAATCCGCAGCCGGTGTCTGAAGGCTGAACAGGCCGAACAAGCCCACCAGCAGAGGCGTTGCGCTACGCATTATCCGCTCCCCATTTCCCAATATGGCACTGATTCTACTCGCCTGCGCATTAGCCCAAGCCGGAATATAGCGACGCTTTTTAGCGCTATTCATTCGATAGCCCTTCCCCTTGCGCGCTTATCCTGTCCGCTCGAAATTCTCACTTGCGGAGGAAACATGCTCGACAAACTGGACGCGGCTCTGCGTTTTGGCACCGAAGCGTTAAACCTGCGGGCCCAGCGTCAGGAGATCCTGGCGTCCAACATCGCCAACGCCGACACGCCTGGCTATCAGGCGCGTGATATTGATTTTTCCAGCGAACTGAAACGTGCGCTTGAACAGGGTCGTGCGCAGGGTTCAGGACTGTCGCTGGCGCTGACGTCGGCACGTCATATTCCGGTGCAGAATCTGCAACCGCCTTCACTCGATCTGATGTACCGCATTCCTGACCAGCCCGCGATGGATGGCAATACGGTGGATATGGACCGTGAACGTACACAGTTTGCAGACAACAGCCTGAAATACCAGACCGATCTGACGCTTATCAGCGGCCAGATTAAAGGGATGATGAACGTCCTTCAGGGGCAATAAGTTATGGCACTTCTCAATATTTTTGATATCGCCGGTTCGGCGATGGCGGCACAGTCACAGCGCATGAACGTCAGTGCCAGCAACCTTGCCAACGCCGATAGCGTTACCGGTCCGGATGGACAGCCCTATGTGGCGAAGCAGGTGGTTTTTCAGGTTAACGCGGCACCCGGTCAGGCGACCGGCGGTGTGAAAGTGGCGCAGGTGATTGACGATCCGACGCCAGCCAAACTGGTGTATCAGCCCGGCAACCCGATGGCTGATGCCAGGGGCTACGTCAGGATGCCCAACGTCGACGTGGTAGGCGAAACGGTTAATACCTTGTCTGCCTCGCGCAGCTACCAGGCCAATGTCGAAGTCCTCAACACCGTCAAATCGATGATGATGAAAACGCTGACCATGGGTCAATAACGGAGAAGCGCAGTGGGCATTGCAGTTAACGTTAATCAGTCACTGGATAATACCAGTATCAGCAGCAGTTCGACCGCCAGCAGTGCGTCCGACCTGCAAAGCAACTTCCTGACGCTGCTGGTCACCCAGCTTAAAAATCAGGATCCGACCAACCCGATGGAAAATAACGAGCTGACCACTCAGCTGGCGCAGATCAATACCGTCAGCGGGATTGAGAAGCTGAACACCACCCTCGGTTCTATCTCTGGCCAGATTAACAGCAACCAGTCATTACAGGCTTCGGCGCTGATTGGCCACGGCGTAATGGTGACCGGATCGCAGATTCTGGCAGGCAGCGGACAGACCACGCCATTTGGATTTGAGCTGGCAAACGCGGCGGATAAAACCACCGTCACCATCAGAGATGCCAGTGGCAGCGTAGTGCGCACCCTCGATTTAGGCAGCCAGACCGCAGGTGTTCATACCTTTAGCTGGGACGGCACGCTGACCGATGGCACCACCGCGCCGGACGGCAAATACAGCTTTACGCTGGCGGCCAGCAATGGCGCGGATCAGCTGGTGGCCCAGCCACTCAATTATGCCTTAGTAAACGGTGTCACAGCCGATGCCAGCGGGGCAATTTTAGATCTGGGCACCATGGGCACCACCAGGCTCGATGCGATCCGCCAGATTATTTAATCATCATAATTATTATCCTTCTCAGGAGTGACACATGGCATTTTCCCAGGCGGTCAGCGGCTTAAATGCGGCGGCCAGCAATCTCGACGTCATCGGTAACAATATCGCTAACTCCGCTACCTCAGGTTTTAAATCCAGCACCGTCGCTTTTGCCGATATGTTTGCCGGTTCGAAGGTCGGTATGGGCGTGAAAGTTGCCGGTGTTATCCAGGACTTTAATGACGGCACGCCAACCACCACCAGCCGTGGCCTTGATGTGGCCATCAACCAGCAGGGTTTCTTCCGCATGGCGGACAGCAGCGGCGCGGTTTATTACAGTCGTAATGGTCAGTTCACGCTGGATGCCCAGCGTAATATCGTCAATATGCAGGGACTGGCACTGACCGGTTATCCGGCAGCAGGCAGCCCGCCAACCATTCAGACCGGTGCCGATCCGGTTACGCTAAGCGTGCCGACGACGCAGATGACGGCGAAAGCGACCCAGACAGCTTCACTGGTCGCGAACCTGAATTCCACGTCCACCGCGCCAGGCGTAACGCCTTTTAATGCCGCTGACAGTGCCAGTTTCAATGCAAAAAGCACGGTAACCACCTTCGATTCGCTCGGCAATGCGCACACCATTGACCTCTACTTCGTCAAGAGCAGCACTGCAGATAATAGCTGGTCAGTTCATCCGGTTGACAGCAGCACCGGCACTGAAACTACCGCGTTTAACATGACCTTTAATTCTAACGGCGTGATGACTTCTGACGCGGTTCATCAAATCAATATGGGCGAATTAAGCGGTTCTGACGCGCAGACATTTAATCTCAGTTTTCTGAACAGTATGCAGCAGAACACCGGCGCAAATACCTTTGGTAATCCGTCTCAGGATGGTTACAAACCTGGCGAGCTGACCAGTTATCAGATTAACGATGATGGCACCGTGGTTGGCAATTACTCCAACGAAAAAAGCCAGCTGCTTGGTCAGATCGCACTGGCTAACTTCGCCAATCCGGAAGGCCTCTCTTCAAAAGGCGATAACGTCTGGGCATCCAGTGACGCATCGGGCCAGCCACTGCTGGGCCTCGCCGGTACCGGTAATCTCGGCACCCTGACTGCGGGCGCACTGGAGTCTTCCAACGTCGATTTGAGTAAAGAGCTGGTGAACATGATTGTCGCCCAGCGTAACTACCAGTCTAATGCCCAGACAATTAAAACGCAGGATCAGATCCTGAATACGCTGGTTAACCTGCGTTAATGTGCTAACGGGATTGCCTTATGGATCACGCGATATATACCGCGATGGGCGCTGCCAGTCAGACGCTCAATCAGCAGGCGGTTACCGCCAGCAACCTCGCCAACGCCGCGACGCCGGGTTTTCGTGCACAGCTCAATGCGCTGCGCGCCGTGCCGGTCGAAGGGATGTCGTTACCCACCCGTACGCTGGTCACGGCATCAACGCCGGGTGCTGATATGTCACAGGGCAGCATGGATTACACCGAACGCCCGCTGGATGTTGCGGTGCAGCAGGATGGCTGGCTGGCGGTGCAGGCCGCTGACGGCAGCGAAGCCTATACCCGCAACGGCAATATGCAGATCAGTCCGACCGGCGAGCTGACTATTCAGGGCAACCTGGTAATGGGTGACGGCGGGCCAATTGCTATTCCACAAAATGCCGAAATCACGATTGCGGCCGACGGTTCGATTACCGCGCTGAATCCGGGCGATCCGCCTAACGCCACGGTACAGCTCGGGCGACTGAAGCTGGTAAAAGCCGATGCGCAGGAAGTAACGCGCGGTGACGACGGGATGTTTCGTCTCACCGCCAGCGCCCAGCAGCAGCGTGGCGCGGTGCTGCAAAACGACCCGACGGTGAAAGTGATGCCTGGAGTGCTGGAGGGCAGTAACGTCAAACCGGTGGAAACTATGGTCGATATGATCGCCAACGCACGCCGTTTCGAGATGCAAATGAAGGTGATTTCCAGCGTCGACGAAAACGAACAGCGCGCGAACCAGATCCTTAACATGAGCAGTTAAGGACAGAGGAAAAAAACATGATTCGTTCTTTATGGATAGCCAAAACCGGCCTCGATGCCCAGCAGACCAATATGGACGTCATCGCCAACAACCTGGCGAACGTCAGCACCAACGGCTTTAAACGCCAGCGTGCGGTATTTGAAGATCTGATGTACCAGACGTTGCGTCAGCCTGGGGCGCAGTCCTCCGAACAGACCACGCTGCCGTCCGGTTTACAGATCGGTACTGGCGTGCGTCCGGTCGCCACCGAGCGTCTGCACAGCCAGGGCAACCTGTCGCAGACCGATTCGTCGAAAGATGTGGCGATTAATGGCCAGGGCTTTTTCCAGGTGCAGATGCCGGACGGTTCGCTGGCTTATACCCGCGATGGTTCATTCCAGACTGACCAGAATGGTCAGCTGGTGACGAACGGCGGTTTTCCGATCCAGCCTGCCATTACCATTCCGGCCAATGCCCTGAGCATGACCATTGGTCGCGACGGCACCGTCAGTGTAACTCAGCAAGGGCAAACCCAGCCGGTACAGGTCGGGCAGTTAACCCTGAGTACCTTTATCAATGATGCCGGCCTGGAAAGCGTCGGTGAGAACCTGTATCAGGAGACTCAGGCATCAGGCGCGCCAACCGACAGTACTCCTGGCCTGAACGGTGCTGGTTTGCTGTATCAGGGCTATGTGGAAACCTCTAACGTCAATGTTGCTGAAGAGCTGGTCAGCATGATTCAGACCCAGCGCGCCTATGAAATTAACAGCAAGGCGATCAGCACCTCCGATCAGATGTTGCAGAAACTGACGCAGCTGTAACGCCGCTGAAGATGTAGTAAGGGCGGGCGTCAGTCCGCCTTCATAACCGACTTTTAAAAGGTAGTGATTCCGTGGCGAAGCAATCAGATAACAAGCCTGGACGTTGGTTAGTGGCAACTGTGCTGCTGACCCTCAACGGTTGTGCCTTAGTTCCGCGCACGCCTCTGGTGGAAGGCTCGACAACGGCGCAGCCGCTGCCCGCATCGCCACCGACGGTTAACGGTTCGATTTTTCAGGGCGTCATGCCAATGAACTACGGCTACCAGCCGCTGTTCGAGGATCGCCGCCCGCGCAATATTGGCGATACCCTGACCATTACGTTACAGGAAAACGTCAGCGCCAGTAAAAGTTCTTCGGCTAACGCCAGCCGCGATGGCAGTTCAGCCGTCGGCCTGACCGCGGTGCCGCGCGCACTGACCGGGCTGCTGGGCGGGGATAAAACCGCGCTGGCCGGTGAAGGCAAAAATGACTTTGCCGGGAAAGGCGGCGCGTCTGCCAATAACACATTTACCGGCACCATTACGGTGACCGTCAATCAGCTGCTGCCTAACGGCAATCTGAAAGTGGTGGGTGAGAAGCAAATTGCCATTAACCAGGGCACGGAATTTATTCGTTTCTCCGGTGTGGTTAACCCGCGCACCATTAGCGGCAGTAACTCGGTAGTCTCTACCCAGGTTGCCGATGCGCGAATTGAGTATGTCGGTAACGGCTATATCAATGAGGCGCAGAATATGGGCTGGCTGCAACGATTCTTCCTGAATGCGTCACCGATGTAAGAGGTAGTAATGCGTAAATCACTTATTCTTCGCGCGGCATTTTTCCTGCTGCTTGCCGTCAGTTCGCTGGCGTCTGCCGATCGAATCCGCGATCTGACCAGCGTGCAGGGCGTGCGCGATAACTCACTGATCGGTTATGGCCTGGTGGTCGGGCTGGATGGCACCGGCGATCAGACCATGCAGACGCCGTTCACCACTCAGTCGCTGAATAACATGCTGTCACAGCTTGGAATTACCGTGCCACCGGGCACCAATATGCAGCTGAAAAACGTCGCGGCGGTGATGATCACCGCCAAACTGCCGGCGTTTGGCCGCCAGGGGCAGCAGATCGACGTGGTGGTTTCATCAATGGGGAATGCGAAAAGCCTGCGCGGCGGCACGCTGCTGATGACGCCGCTGAAAGGGGTCGATAACCAGGTGTATGCGCTGGCGCAGGGCAATATCCTGGTCGGCGGTGCCGGTGTCGCGGCCGGAGGCAGCAGCGTTCAGGTGAATCAGCTCAACGGCGGACGCATTAGCGGTGGCGCGACCATTGAACGTGAACTGCCAACCAATTTTGGCACCGCCAACGTGATCAATCTGCAACTGAATGAAGAAGACTTCAGTATGGCGCAGCGCATTACCGATGCGATAAACAGCCGCAGTGGTTACGCGGCGGCGCAAGCGCTGGATGCGCGTACCGTGCAGATCAGAACCTCGGCGAATAACAGCTCACAGGTACGCCTGCTGGCGGATATCCAAAATATTGAGGTGTCTGTTCCGATTCAGGATGCCAAAGTGATCATCAACTCACGCACCGGTTCGGTAGTAATGAACCGCGAAGTGACGCTCAGCACCTGTGCCATCGCGCAGGGTAATCTGTCGGTCACGGTGAACCGGTCGCTGGACGTTAATCAGCCGGATACGCCGTTTGGTGGCGGCCAGACGGTGGTGACGCCACAAACCCAGATCGATCTGCGTCAGGAAGGTGGCGCATTACAGCGGGTGAGTGCCAGCGCCAATCTGAATAATGTTGTGCGGGCGCTGAATGCGCTGGGGGCAACGCCAATGGAGCTGATGTCGATTCTGCAATCGATGCAGAGCGCCGGCTGTTTACGCGCCAGACTGGAAATTGACTGATGAATCAATCGCAATCGCTGATGAGCGCGGCGTATGACAGCCAGTCGCTTAACGATCTGAAACGCCAGGCGAGTCACGATCCGAAGGGAAAAGCGTTACAGGTGGCGAAACAGGTGGAAGGGATGTTTGTGCAGATGATGATGAAAAGTATGCGGCAGGCGCTGCCGCAGGATGGCATGCTCAGTACTGAACAAACGCGGATGTACACCTCAATGTACGATCAGCAGATTGCGCAGCAGATTGGCGCGAAAGGGCTCGGCCTCGCCGACACCATCGTCAGGCAGATGAGTCCGGCAGCAAAGCCGGACGAGTCTGCCGGTACGCTGCCGATGCCGCTGGATAAGAGCTTTATCAATACGCTGCCGGCCGTCGAACTGGAACAGAGGGTGCGCCGCGCGCTGCCGAAAATACCGACAACGGCAGTGCCGCTAAGTGGTGACAGCAGCGAATTTATTGCCCGACTGGCACAACCGGCGCAGCAGGCCAGCGCTGAAAGTGGTATTCCACACCATCTGATTCTGGCGCAGGCGGCACTGGAGTCTGGCTGGGGCCAGCGTCAGATCCTGACCCGTGACGGCAAGCCAAGCTTCAACCTGTTTGGTATCAAAGCCAACAGCAGCTGGCAGGGCGATAAAACCGAGATTACCACCACCGAATATGAGCATGGCGTAGCGAAAAAAGTGAAGGCCAGCTTTCGCGTCTACAACTCTTACGCCGAAGCATTAAACGATTATGTCAAATTGATCACTAATAATCCCCGCTATGCCGCCGTTGCCAGCGCGCAAACTGCCGAACAGGGCGCGCAGGCCTTGCAGGCCGCAGGCTACGCTACCGATCCGAAATATGCGCAAAAACTGACAGGAATGATTCAGCAATTCAGGAGCATGGGCGAAAAAGTGGTTAAAGCTTACAGCAGCGATTTAACGAAATTGTTCTGAATTTCTACTCAAGTTTTGCGGTAAAACGCCGATAACCCTGACAGGCCGGGTGCTGTGAAATACGCACTCCGGCAATCGTTTTATTCAATGCCGGCCCGAAGATTGCGCGGGATAATAAGGAACCGACATGTCCAGTTTAATTAACTCCGCCATGAGCGGTTTGAGCGCTGCGCAGGCGGCGTTAAGCACTACCGGTAATAATATCAGTAACTACAACGTTGCCGGTTATTCGCGTCAGACAGCGATTCTGGCACAGGCACAAAGCACTCTTAATGGCGGCAGTTATTACGGCAACGGCGTAACGGTGACCGGCGTCAATCGCGAGTATGATGCGTTTATTACCGCGCAGTTGCGCGGTGCCAGCGCACAAAGTAGTGCCACCAGTACTCAGTATCAGCAAATATCGAATATAGATAATATGCTGTCGACATCGTCCAGTAATCTGTCCAGTACCCTGCAAGACTTTTTCACCAATCTGCAGAATGTGGTCAGTAACGCAGACGATCCTTCTGCGCGTCAGACGCTGTTGGGTAAGGCCGATGGGCTGGTGAATCAGTTTCAGGTGACCGATCAGTACCTGCGCAGTATGGACAGCAGCGTCAATACCTCGATCTCAGCCAGCGTTGACCAGATTAATGGCTATGCCAGACAGATTGCCAACCTTAATCAGCAAATCAGTAAGCTGACCGGCGCAGGTGCCGGTGCTGAACCCAACGGTATGCTCGATCAGCGCGATCAGCTGGTTAACGAGCTGAATAAGCTGGTGGGTGTGACGGTATCGCAGCAGGATGGCAGCTATAACCTGTCATTAGCGAACGGTACTTCGCTGGTCAACGGCGCTAACGCCAGTCAGTTGGTGGCAATGGCATCCAGCAGCGATCCCTCCCGCACCACGGTCGGCTACGTTGATGCAAAGGCGGGTAATGTCGAGATCCCGGAAAAATTGATCGCCAGTGGTTCACTGGGCGGCCTGTTGAGTTTCCGCAGTGAGAATCTGGATGCGGCGCGCAATCGTCTGGGCCAGCTGGCAATGACATTTGCTGACAGCTTTAACAGTCAGCACAAAGCCGGCGTCGACAGCAATGGCGATGCGGGTAAAGACTTCTTCAGCTTCGGTGGTCCGACGGTCATCAGTAACAGCAAAAATAGCTCGGCGACCACGCTCAGCGCGCAGCTGAAGGACAGCAGTGCGGTGCAGGCCACTGATTACAATGTCAGTTACGACGGATCAAACTGGAACGTTACGCGCCTGTCAGATAACACCAGCGTCAAGGCGACCGCAGGTACGGACCCGGACAGTGGTCAGCCAACGCTCAGTTTTGATGGACTGCAGGTCAATATCAGTGGTACGCCTGGCGCGAAAGACAGTTTTACCGTGAAGCCGGTCGCCAATGCGGTGGTGAATATGGATGTGGTCATTACCGATGAGGCCAAAATTGCCGCCGCCGCAGAAGCGGGCGGTGCCAGTGATAACCGTAATGCCCAGAAGCTGCTGGATTTACAGACCAAAAAAGTGGTGAACGGTAACAGCACCCTGAGCCAGGCGTATGCCAGTCTGGTGAGTGAAGTGGGTAACAACACCAGCGCGCTGAAAACCACCAGTACTACCCAGGATAATCTGGTGACGCAGTTGAGTAATCGTCAGCAGTCGGTTTCAGGCGTCAACCTCGATGAAGAATATGGCGCGCTGCAGCAGTTTCAACAGTATTACATGGCGAATGCGCAGGTTCTGCAAACCGCCTCAGCGATTTTTAACGCGCTGATTGGCATTCGTGGTTGATTGAATTGAATAAGGATTAACGACCGTGCGACTCAGTACCAGCATGATGTACAGCCAGCAAATGAAGGGCATTTCGGATGCCCAGTCATCCTGGATGAAGGCGGGCGAACAGCTCTCTACGGGCAAACGCGTGATTAACCCCTCGGACGATCCGATTGCTGCGTCGCGTGCGGTAGTGCTGGCGCAGTCTCAGGCGCAAAACAGCCAGTATTCACTGGCGCGCACCTTTGCTACGCAGAATATCTCGCTGGAAGAGAATACACTTTCCAGCGTTACCAGTAGCATTCAGGATGCCCAGCAGCTGGTGGTTAATGCTGGCACCGGCACGCTTAGCGACGATGATCGCGGCTCACTGGCTACTCAGCTGGAAGGTATTCGTGCGCAGTTGCTGAATATGGCCAATACCACCGATGGTAATGGCCGCTATATTTTTGCTGGCTATAAAAGCGATACGCCACCCTTTGACGACAGCAACGGTAGCGTCAGCTATGCCGGCGGCAATGATGCCATCACGCAAAAAGTCGATGCCAGCCGCACCATGACGGTAAGTCATACCGGGAATAGCGTTTTTATGGCGATAACCGGTAACTCGGTGAAAGAACCTGACGGCAGCAGCAGCGAGACCAGCCTGTTCAACATGCTTGATAGCGCCATTACCGCTTTGCGTACGCCACAGGAAGGGGCAGATGAAGCGACAAAGGCCGACTTTAGCGCAGCAATTGATAAAACTAACCGCGGCCTGCGGAACTCGCTGAACAATGTACTGACGGTTCGCTCGGAGCTGGGCACGCAACTCAGTGAACTGGATAATCTTGATTCACTGGGTGATGACCGCAGTCTGATTTACAGCACCCAGATGAGCGACCTGGTGGATGTGGATTACAACAGCACTATTTCCACATACATGATGCAACAAACTGCGCTGCAGGCCTCGTATAAGACCTTTAGCGATATGTCCGGAATGTCGCTGTTCCAGCTTAATAAATAATCCCTCATCCCGTTAGTCGTTGTTTTGCGGCTAACGGGATATTTTTACCTTCAGAGAAGAGTGAGGCTGCCTGAGCAAAGCACGCTCGGCTGAGTTTATTCCGTTACCGGAAAGATCGGTTCCCAGTTATCTGGTTTATATCGCACGGTAATTTTACCGTAATTACCATAGAGATCTCTGACTTCAATCACGGAGTCATTATTGTGCGCTCCCCAGCGGTAACTTTCGGTTGCGGCATAGGTTTTATAGTAAGTCAGCTGAGAGCGATGCACGGAGATCCAAGTAAAAGGAGGTATTGCAGGATCGGTCACAAAGTAGGACCCCGCCACTTCAAAATAAGAGACCAGTTCAACATCCAGATCTTTCGTTTCCCAGCTGGTCGGAGAGTCATATCCCGGCATAAAGCCATAATATTCCCCGTTATTCATTACTGACCAGGTGTTAATATTAAACGCGCCGTCTAACGTTTGCCAGGGCAGTAAGGCACTGACATCATTGTTGTAATTGAACACGGTTTTATCTGAAAGCGGTAATCTTGGTGCCAAAACACCGATGTTATTAATTGATAAGAAAGCAGGATGCGATGGAGTAAACTCAAAGCGAAACTCTTGATCGCAAAAATAAGTGTCATCTTCTCCGGTCCACGGACGTTGAGTTTCAAAATACTGCTTAGTTGATGTTGGCATGGCAATCACATTCCAGTTAGTGGTGTCGGAATAGTTGATGCTCTGCAGTGTCTCAATTTCCAGCTGTTCATGATCTTTGGTTTTATCTGATACTTCGGGTAAATCCAGCTGAGCATAGATCTCATAGTCCATACTGTTTTCCGCAGTAGAGAAATAGACTATAGCGAACGATTCATTATCATCTTCTGCGTGATGCGCAGCCGGTGATAAATCAGAGGGGAGATTGAGATTTTGGCTCTCATCACGATTATAAATGAAACAGCTGAATTGTTTTTGATTGCCCAGTTTAGCCTTGACCGTCGTGTATGCGCTATCCGCCATGGTGAATTGATGCTGTTTTTCAAAGAAAGTCCCATCGACACCCTGGCTAACGACTTTCTTATCGTCGACAAATAATTCAATAAAATTGATATCGTCATCTTCGATAGTCTGAAAGGCTACGCTTACCGGAACAATATCGCCTGGGCGCGCGTGGGCTGAACTGGGGTTAGGTAAATTATTTGGCCGGTTGAAGATGATGCTGGATTCCTGCTCTGGAAAAGGGACCACTATGTTGTGAGTGGCTACGGCGGTATTATCCAGTTGATCCGTCACGCTGGCTTTTAAGACAATGTTCCCGGCTGGCAGGGTATGGTATTTTGACCATGTGACGGTGTTGCTGGCATAGTCTGTGGCTTCGATAACGGTTTCTTTATTTCGATAAATATAACTTACCGTCAATTTTTTTATATTAATATCAGAACCGGTCTGCGCGGCTACCTTGATAAAGACAAAATCATATTCTGACAATGAATCTGGCGTGTCGGGTTTGATAAAATTTACGGCCGGTGGCTTGACTACCTGTTTGTACTCAACCGCAGTGGCGTAATCGTCGGCGATATTCCAGTAAGTTAATTCGCTATTTTTATCTGACAGCGGCTTCATTGCTACGGGAGTGCCATCGTTAAGAAAAAATTTCAGCCTGTTATCTTTCAGCAACTGCCCCTGAGACAGTTTTACGGGTTTTTGATCCGCATCCAATAATAACAGGCGCACTTTTACCGGTAGCTGGTTCCAGCCATTACTGTAAATGACCGCTGAGCGATCGGTGCTGTCACGATATTCCAGGTGGAATTCAGCAATATATTTAATTTTATCCGCGTCATCCTGAAGGCACTCGGCTATCTCTCGAAAAAAACCGTTAGTGTTCGTTTTTTTAGATAATGTCATTTTAACTCCTTTTAAATGATATCTGTCGTTATTCTGATCTTGATGGTGTAATTTTTCACTGGCTATTTTTATTCATTTTTTTTATCCCGTTAGTCGCAAACAGCACTAACGGGATGTTTTAATTTTGCTAACTCTTTTTATCCCAGTAGTTGCGGAAAAAAGATTTAAACCCTTTACGAATATCTTCGGCTCCTAACAGGCCGATAAATACACTGCTGAGGGTTTCCCAGTCGCGTGAAATATTAAGCAGCATTAACAGGTCCACCACAAACCACGCCAGCATGGCGCAGATGATTCCCTCGGAAATTCTTCGTTTCCATGAGCAATCCTTATAAATGTTAAACAATATCGACAGACTGGCTGCAATCAAAGCATTGAACAGCTGATGGACATGTTCATCGCTGAGAATATTTAAAGTCAAATACCAGGGTGTTGTTGGCAGCATAACAACTCCTTAAGTAATGGTCACATTCAGGGCTATGCTCTTAACAGAATGCTGATTTTATCAAACATCTCATAGATAAAACCCTTGCGCGGCGTTTCTGTTTTACTGAATCGTATCTCTCTGGCATGTTTTTCATTTATCTGATATCCAAAGCGCGGAATAGTGATAATAATATCATTAAGGCCAATAGAGGAGAGGGCTTTTCGTAACAGATATATCTTCTGAATCAATGCAGGTTCGTAATTAAAATGCCGGTTGCACTTGCCCCATAGCAGAGAGATTAATTCATCCTTATGCATCGGTTGCCACGACTCTGTTTGCAGCAACGCTTCAAAACAACGGCTTTGAGTATGAGTGAGTGTAAGATCATCATGATGGCGACAAATAAACGTCCTGCTGTTCATGTCGTATTCAATGTTAGTAGTTATATGCACCTTAGTCATATCTCTCTCCATTTAAATATGCATTTGTTGCTTTTCCTCGGATTTAACCTGGGAAAGAACTCATTTTTCAGGTGGGGATACCGGGTCGAAAGAGTCACTCTTATATTATTAAGTAATAATTTTACGTTTATCTCAGAAATTAATGCTTTCGATGGTTTCGATTTTTAGGTCCTCCTTATCTTTAGTTGTATCAGATACATTAGCCAGTTCAAGTACGGCATAAAACTCCCAGGTTGAGGTGCTTTCTGCGGTGGAAAAATACAGTACCGCAACCGATTCATTATCGGTATCCTCTTTCAGTGAGGAGGTCTCAGATAGTGAAATTTCCTCGAGGCTATGTTGATTTTCTTTTGGGTAAACCCACATTCGCTGGCTGGCAATTTTGCTATCAGAGGCGATTCCGGTCGCGATCATCAAAAATCTCTCGCTGTCGTCCATGGTTAAAATTTGCTCTGATATCGCATAGGTGTTACCGCTAAGATTATTTCCCTCGCCGTTAACTGATACTCGGGTTAAGGTTTTATCATCATGTGCCTGATAAACAATATTGGTTTTTATTTTTTCACCGGGGGAAAAGGTATCAGTCTCGCCAGGATAGTTGATATTTACCCATGGGTAGTCTTTCGGTTTTGGGATAGCAAGATCGTGCGTAGTCACAAACTCCTTATTCTGGTCGTCAATAACTTTAGCCTGAAGTAAGAAATCCTCTGCAATAAACAACCAGCGTTTAGACACTTTTAACGATTTTGTGTCATAAGGCATATCATGAATTTTCCATTCACCTTGCCATTTCTTATAGCTGATAATTAATCTTTTGATTGATGTTCCGGATCGCGCTGCGGCCGACACCTCTATATCAACGACTTTATACTCGTCTAAGGCATGAGTTGTTGGTTTAATAAATTTCACCGTCGATTTATAGGTTACTGCCTTATCGTTATTTCCTGCCTGATGCCAGTAAGTGAGGCCTTTATTTTGATCCGAGAGTGGTTTCATTTCAATCCGGGTTCCATCAAGATGATAAAACTTTAGACGCCCATCTTTCAGAAGCTCGCTTTGACTGATTTTTACCGGATTTTTTTGTTCATCAAGTAATAACAAGCGAACGCGCGCTGCTACCTGATTTTTGCCATTACTGTAAATTACTGCCGAACGAGCAGAATCATCGCGATATTCTAAATGGAATTCAGAAATATATTTAACTTTATCTGCGTTATCCTGAATGCATTCAGGTATATCGCGAAAAAAAATATTCTTATTCTTTTTATTTGATGTTTTCATATTAATTTCCTTAAGTTGCAGGCGTGATGATTATCATTGCTGACTTCCTCCCCTCTGTTCTGTCAGAGGGGGGAAGTGATTTAATTACGGAAAGAGCGGGATAAATGAGTCAGCTTTATACTTTATGGTGATTGTGCCATGGTTGCCATAAACATCGATCACTTCAACAACAGAGTTGTTATTGATATTGTTCCAGTCCATCTGATCAAAATCCGAACCCAACTCAGGGCTGCATATCTGCATGCGATAGATCGAGAAATACTGATATGGCGGTATGGTTTTATCAGTAAAGTTATAAGTCGCATCCATTTCATACTCAAATGTTACCCCCTGATAAACATATTCATGTAAATTCCAGCGGGTATCGAAAGCTAACCCCATCTGCCAAGGATCGCTATATGGCTTCGGTACAACTGTCCAGAAGTTAATATTATAGTCGGCCCCTTTTTGGCCGAGTAAAGCACTAACCGGTTTAAAAAGAGGGAAGTTTGACCATTCACCCATAGAACCACCGCTATAGGTAGTGCCGGTATTTTTGACAGAAACCAGCGCCTGAGGTGTCGAGGTATAAATAAATCTGAACTCCTGGTAGAAGATATAACACTGTTTACGATTAGGGTAGCCATCAAAATACTGTTTATCTGCAGCAGGAATGGTGGTCATTTCCCAGTTGCTGGTATTGGAGTAGTTAATAGCTTGCAAGGTTTCAATCGTTAATTCTTCATGATCCTTAGAGGTTTCCGATACATGCGGTAAATCCAGCTGAGCATAAATCTGGTACATATTACCTGTCTCAGCGGTAGCAAAATAGATTACGGCTGTCGATTCATTGTCATCCTGCCCGGATGAACTGTTAACCTGGCGGGATTCCTGTAGGGCAGAAAGATAAATATTGTGACGTTGTTCCTCACCATTTTCATTACTCCACAGAGCCGCCGTTAATTGTGCCGTGTAGTCTGGCATGGTGATGGTATAGTTTTTATTAATAAAACTCTGATCAACGTTGATATTTTCAATGGTATCACCGTCGAAGGATAATGCGACGCCGGTTAACTTTTTGCCTTCTTTAGCCTGGAATGAGACGTTGACCGCGACCTTTTCAGCGGCGGTAAACTCAGCATTGTTTGATGGAGTATTGATAATTACCCACGATTTATCCTTAGGAGCAGGAATGGTTAACGGGTGGGTGGTGACAATTGACTGATCTTCACTGTCGGTGGTCGTGGCCTTCAGCGTGACTTCACCAGCAGGCAAACACCAGTTTGCTTTCCAGTTCACTCTCGCAGCGTTGTAAGACTCGCTGGCGATTAATGTTTCTTTACCATCGATAACATAACTGACCACCAGTTTTTTAATTGGCTTAGCCGTTGGTGACCAGGCATCTACCTCTAATTCTACTGTGTTAAAGGTCGCTATTGAGCGCGTAATCGGTTTGGTAAATTGCACCGAGCCTTTATATTCGACGACTTTGTCGTAATCTCCGGCGACATTCCAGTAAGTCAGCCCGCTATTACCATCAGAAATCGGCTTCATTGCCAGCTGCGTACCGTCATGCAGGAAAAACTTCAGGCGATTATCCTGCAACAGTTGCTGCTGACTCAGTTTAACGGGTTTGTTATCTTTGTCCCATAACAGTAATCGTACCTGAACCGGTGCCTGATTCCAGCCATTGCTGTAAATTACCGCAGAGCGCGCGGAATCATCGCGGTATTCAAAGTGGAATTCTGCTATTGAAGTGACTTTGTCGGCATCGTCTTCCAGTTGATTACCGTTATCACTGACGCCATAGGCGGAATAGGTAATTACCCGATCATCGTTTACCGTCACCACGCTTTGTTTGGCATCGGTAGTGATCATGTTAACTTCTGTATCACCTTTATCATGATGTACTTCCGCTACGTTGCCACCCGCGGCATAGCGCAGCGAAATATTTTTGTCTTTGGCCGCGTCCTGTTGTCCATCGCCAGCCGTGATCCATTCGTTGACCAGCTGGCTGGCCTGATAGTAAAGACGATGATTTTCACCCGACGCGGTGATCTTCTGGCTGACGAGGGTATTGTGCGCGTCGTAGCTGTAATCACTGGCTCCCTCAATGCCCTGTAATCGGCCAAGCGCATCATAACTGAGAATACGCTTAGCCTGGTCCTGCGTCATGCGGCCACAGGCGTCGTATTTCAGTTTGATAACCGTCGGATCAGCGCTACCGACGGTAGTTTGCAACCCGGTTAACTGGCAGGGATCATCCGGATTCTCAAACAGGTAGGTGGTAGTGTGCAGATCGCCGCTGGTTAGCTTAGTGACGCAGCTGACAATATTACTCAATGCATCAAAGCTGAAGGTCTGTTGCGTAAAGGTTTCGCCACTCTCCAGCTGTGGCAGACGAGTGCCTTCGCAGCGGAAAACCACCAGGCGGTTACGATTGTCGTAGGTAAAATATTCTGCCAGTTCGGTGTGGATGCCCAGTTCATGCTGGCGAGCGCTGAGCTGATGATTTACACCCCAGAACTGTTTAATAGTGCGCACCTCGCCACTGCTGTACTTCATTGAGCGCTGGGATTCGCGCCCCTGTTCGTCACGCGTCACGCTTGTGGTTACCGTGTCGTTGGAGATCAAATCGGTGGCGGTCCATGAAGACAAGCGCTTCAAATCATCATATTGCAGAACAATAGTCAGTTGGTCCGTAGTGATACTGGAGAGATAACCCTGCGGGCTGTAATGGCGCAGCTGCTGTTCGCCGCCGATGTCTTCAGAACTTTGCAGCGAACCCAGCAGTGAATACTTAAAACTACTGGATTTATCACCGCCACCTAAGATATCAATGGTTTTCTCTTCGACCCGGCCAGACGGAAAGTATGACCATTGGCTTTCGGTGTTGCTACCTTCGCTGCTGCTGTTAAGCTGGCCAGTATTGGTGTTGTAGCTGAATGTCTGCGTCACGCTACCGCTGCAGGTATTGTGGTTAGCAAAAATTCGTGTTGGCGCCTCGCCCAGTGCCGGATCGCTGGTGAAGTTTTGTACGGCACCATCCGGTGCGGTGACGCTGGAAGGATGTTGCTGCCAGTCGTTGACGTAGACATAACGATATTTTCTGCCGCCGTTTTGGGTCTCAAGCAGGCGGCCGAGCCCGTCAAATTTTTGGGTGCCGAGCGTGGTGGCCTCTTTGTCTCCCGGAGCAGTGATGCTAATCAGCACTGGCAGCGCTGAAGATGAAAATGGCACATACTGCTTTTCAATCATTGATCCGTCAGGCAGGGTAGTTTTGATGACCCGACCATAAATATCATAGTCATAACGCGTTACACGCCCGTTTTCGTCAGTATGCTGGCGCAAACGGCGGCCTGCATCCCAGTCCTGGTAGGTAGAGCTGTAAACCTGTTCTTCAAGCGTCAGCAAATCAGCCCTGATCGGCAGTTTTGACGTGGCGTCGTGATAAGTCACCTGCTTCGTGCTTTGCGCCTTATTGTCGCCAGTTGTCCAGTGAGTGGCAGTGAGCAGCACCGGGTCGGTTACATGATGGCCGGCTATGTTTTCGTCTTTACTCGCTTCTGCTGCCAGCTGACCCCAGTCATCCCAGCTACGGGTTATTGTCTGAGTAATCATTGCCGCGTCATCCTCTTCATCATCATGAGAGGGCAGGGTATCGGCATACAGAGACTGAAAACAGCGCCCCTGAATATCGTAGTTATGCTGCTGGAATGGCGTCCAGCCCAGGCTGTTGTCGCGGTCAAACAGTTCATCGATCAGCTTACGGCCAAGCGGGTCGCTGGTCGTGCGTTTTTGATTACCAAGAGTATCGGTGTGCACCACCTGAGGTAATCCCTCAGCGCAGGGGTTAAGCAGATATTGCCAGCTCTCCCTGGCGGTGTAGGCCGGTAAATCCGGATGATGTATCTGGCTAATCAGTCGGCCCGCCGGATCGTATTCCAGTTTGACAGTATTACCCGCCGCATCGGTTGTTGACAGCAGCTGCCCCGAGTGGACTGACTGAACGCGCTTATGGATGAGGGATAATTTATCATGGGTGTCAATCTGGACCTGCTGAGCAAGGGTGCCGGCGGTATAGTCAGCGCTAAAAGTGAAGGCTTTGCTGTGCGTATAGACTTTGCCGTCGCTGCCGTGAACGTCAACAACCTGACTTTTCATGCGGCCAGTTTCAAGAGCCGCAGCGGTGGCATAAGTAAATTTCTCGACTGACAATACGAGGTTATCAGCACTGTGCGTTACCTGTGACTGGAGTACCGCATAGCCCGGAGCGGTGTTGTTCCAGCTGTCCAGCCGAAGATACTGGTAATCGGTTTTCAATACCGGAGTGTCGTGATATTTATCGGCTGGCGGCGTTACCTGCTGCTGACGCATAAAGCGGGTAAATCCGTTGGGTTCTGCCGGACAGAGGTTTTCCACGCCGGTGGCAGGAAACCATGTATAGCGGGTCTCTGTGCCATCGGAGGCCACTTTATTGGTGATATTGCCGAAGGCGTCATAAGTAAAGCGGGTAGTCTCTGTCCGCGAGGTGCCTGCAGCATTGGTCCAGCTGGAAGATTGCTGTTTAGGCAATTGAAAGGTATTGGGTTGATCGTCAAAGTCTTCGCCGATGACGGCGTAATATTCTGTTTCGCTCAATACCACATTGCTGCTGCCAGCCTGGGTGTGTTTTTCTGAAACCAGCAGATGATAATTATTATAGTGACGCTCGATAACCCGATCGGCAATCGTCTTGCCGTCACCCTTCAGAGTCTGTACCGAAGAGTAGTCGTAAGGGTTAAGAATGCCGTAAAGGTTATCATCGTCTTCAGCAAAAGAAGAATAGGACTCCCCGTAGCCGAGATAATTAGTTTCCGTTGAGTAACTGAACGTCTGGACAATCTGTTCCATATGAGAACTGTCTGCCGTGGACTGGAGATAGGTAGTGACGGCCGGATAAGAACCGCTGACATCGTCAATGGAATATTTCATCAGGCCATTGGTATATTCAACTTGTTGGATCAATTTGGTTGGGCTGATGACCTGGTTCAGCACATTTTTTTCATGGATCTGGGTGTCATTGTCCCATGCCAGATCCCATTGCAGCACCGGAGTGACACTGGTATTGCGAATGGTGGTCAGATAATCATTTTTTAGCGCCAGTTCAATAATTTGTTCTTCGGCGGTATCAGGCCATAACGTTATTTCGACGTTTTCAGCCGCATAGGTAAAAATGCAGACTGTTTTTCCTCTACTGTCGCTGATATCCAGCAGTCTGTTATGCCATGGACTAATTTCCCAATTCAGCTCAACGTAATAACCCATCGGGCTATGAATTGTTACCGGCAGATAAATGCCACTGCGTTTTTGCTCTAATACTTCGATGAGACCTGATTTGTGAGTGATGGTATATCCATCATCTTTTTTGTTGAAATGAACACTGTCGATTTTTTGTTGGCGAATAATTGGCTGGCTTTCTTCATCATCATCTTCAACTATTTTAAAGCGCTCGCCGGAGCTGAGGATCAGGCTACGACTATTGCTATTATAGCAACTCACCCCGAGAGTCATGCCAATACCCAGCTGATAATCGTTATCGCTGTCCAGTGGGCAATAGCTTAATGCCAGCGGAAATACAGGCCCGAGTGTATTATTACCGTGAAAATTATTAACGGGAAAGTTAAACATAAAAAGCCCGGTACGGGGATCGACGCCGCCGGATACGGCGCTAAAGAAATTGTGCGCCTGAGTATAAGGCTGAGTTGTCATTTTAAGCTCCTTTTTAAATGAAATGCATTAAGCCAGCTGGCTTAATATTATTGCTCCTGGGTTTTATTAAAAATAACAACGGTAATTAATCGAGTAAAGAAAATTCGCAATAAACAACATCTATTTTAAATTATTGTTTTTAACCATGTAATTTGTGATCTTATTTGTTTAATTTATTTTTGTGAGATTCTAAAATAATCACTTTGTTTTTTGTGATGTTCAATTTAGTGAGTTAATTGAGTGATTCAGGCTAATCTTATATTAATGCCCAAGTTTTTTGAGTGGTTTATTTATTTTTTACTGTTATGGATATCATATTTTGATGATATTTGCGCTGAAAATGGAAGTGAGAAGAAAAGAGGCAGTATTGCGAATCATTAATCGCGTTATAGCGAAAAAGTTAAAAAAACACCCTGACAGCGGATAGCTGGCAGGGTGTCAGATAGTGCCTCGGAAACTGCCCGACGCTGAAGCCGGGCGTTTTAACCTGAGCGACTAGGGTTTGGTCGCCGGTGCTGTTGCATGATGACTGGCAGCATGGCCGCCTGCTGCACCTTTACCGTCAAAGTCGAAGCCAGGACGAACCCAGTCACTGTGACGCGCAGGCTCTGGCTGCCAGACCGGTGCCGGCGCTTTAGTCATCGGCGCGCTGGCATGGTGTTTCCAGTTAACCTGAGCGTTAGCATCGGCAATAACTGGCGCAACAACCGCTTCGTCGCGAGCCGGAACCGGAGCATGTGGCTCATTAAACGCAACGGCAGGAGCTTCATCAGCCACTTTCGGCGCGCTGGTCACTTCAGCTGCTGGCTCAGCGACTTCTGCAGCATGGGTGATTTCTTCAACCTGCGCTTCGAGCGTTTCACTGACCTCAGCCACACTGTTGCTGGCAATTTCACTGGCCACTTCTGCAGTGACTTGTGGCGCAGCTTCTTCAACTGTCGGAGCAACTTCCGCTGCTGCTTTGCTGGCTTCGTCAGCTGGCTCGGCGGCGGCAGCAATCTGCTCTGCAACCGGCTCGTCAGCGGCTACGATCACCGCTGGCTGCTGGTCAACCGGCACTTCAATGGCGGCGGTTTCTTCTGTCTCAACCAGCGTGACTTCGGGTTCCGGCAGTTGCTTTGGTTCCACTTCGGTAACCGAGTTATCGACAGCGGGCTGCTCAGCAACGGCTGGCGCTGCATCATGCTGCGGCAGGGCAACGGCAGCAGCGCCTGGCTGTTGCTGTTCCTCAACGGCAGTGTTCTGCAATTCAACCGGGGCGTGATCTTCCGTAGCCTGGGTAACCGGATAGCTAACCCACACTTTACCGGAAGCCATTTCTGGTGATGCCGCAGCAAAACCTAAAGGCATCGGTGACTGTGCCGGGTAACGCTCGTCACGATAACGGCGACGACGCTGACCGCTTACGCGCAGGTGACGAGGTGAGCGACGTGAACGGCGCGGCATATTGTTGCTGTCGCGGTTGTCCACTTCATCCTGCTCATCAGTCGCAACGGTTGCTTCGACCGGTGCCGGTAAGGCAACTGCCGCTGGTGGCGCTTCTGGCTGCGCAACAGCATCGACGGGCTCTTTTGCAACCGGAGTGGATTCCGACTCATAGCGCACTTTCTGGCTCAGCTGACGCGGTTTACGACGCGGCATAACCTGCACATTTTCTTCGCTCTCAACGGCGTTCTGAACAACGGTTTCTTCTGTTACCGGCTGTTCAGCTTTCGCTGCATCTTGCTGCTGCTGGCGTTTCTCTTCCTGACGACGACGCTGGCGCTCGGCACGCTGATCACGACGCTGTTGCTGCTGCTCATCACGTTGTTGCGTGCGTGCTTCTTCGCTCTGTGGTTGACGGTCGTCACGTGGCTCAGCGGATGCAGCAACCGGGCGCTTGTTACGACGATTGTCTTCACGATTCTCACGCGGCTCACGATTTTCGCGGTTATCACGATTGTCGTTATTGCGATCGCGGTTATCACGATTATCACGGTTATCACGGTTATCATTATTACGATCGCGGTTATCGCGGTTATTGCGTTCACCACGCTCACCATTGCGATCGCGACGGTTATTATTGTTGCGGCGGTTGTTGCGACGGTCATTGCGCTGCGGAGCCGCTTCACTGTTGCTGTCTGCTTTCTGCTCAGTGCTTGCCTGCGGAGCCTGCTCTTTGCTGGTTTCTTCAGCGGCGAACAGTTTCTTCAGGCCGCTAATCAGGCGGCTAATAAAGCCAGGTTGCGCCGTAGCTGCGGCTGTTGCGCTGGTTTTAGGCTGGGCGACAGGAGTGACGTTAACATCCGGAGCTGCGACTTTTTCCTGCGGTGCAGGTGGCGCATCAGGCATCACGAAAGCAGCCAGTGCCGGTTGCTCAGGACGCTTACGCTCGGCGTGTTCTTCTTCCGAAGGCAGCGCCATTTCAGCTTCATGCAGTTTTGGCAGATGGTAGCTGAGCGTCTGCGTCTCTTCGCCATTGCGTACCCGCAGTACCGAGTAGTGCGGAGTCTGCATTTGATCGTTAGGTACGATAATGGCACGCACACCGCCCTGACGTTTTTCGATGGCACTGACCGCATCACGTTTTTCGTTCAGCAGGTAAGAGGCGACCTGAACCGGCACAATCGCGTGGACTTCTTTAGTGTTCTCTTTCAGCGATTCTTCTTCAATCAGACGCAGAATAGAGAGTGACAGTGATTCGTTATCACGAATAGTGCCGGTGCCGCTACAGCGCGGACAAACGTGATGGCTGGATTCACCCAGCGACGGGCTGAGGCGCTGACGCGACATCTCCAGCAGGCCGAAGCGTGAAATGTGGCTGATCTGGATACGTGCGCGATCCTGACGTACCGCTTCGCGCAGACGGTTTTCTACCGCGCGCTGATGGCGCACCGGGGTCATATCGATAAAGTCGATAACGATCAGGCCGCCCAGGTCACGCAGACGCAGCTGACGGGCAATCTCATCGGCAGCTTCCAGGTTAGTGTTGAACGCCGTCTCTTCAATGTCACCACCGCGCGTGGCGCGTGCGGAGTTGATGTCGATAGCGGTCAGCGCTTCGGTAGTATCAATAACAATCGAGCCGCCAGAAGGCAGGCGCACTTCGCGCTGGAAGGCAGATTCAATCTGCGATTCGATTTGATAGTGGCTGAACAGCGGAATTTCACCGGTGTACAATTTAATTTTGCTGCTGAAATCGGGACGACCCAGGGCAGCGATATGCTGGCGAGCCAGCTCCAGCACTTTCGGGTTATCAATCAGGATTTCACCGATGTCCTGGCGCAGATAGTCACGGAAGGCACGCACGATGACGTTGCTTTCCTGATGAATCAGGAACGGAGCAGGGCGGCTGTCGGCGGCTTTTTTGATCGCTTCCCAGTGCTTCATGCGGAAGCTGAGATCCCACTGTAAGGCTTCAGCAGATTTACCAACGCCAGCGGTGCGCACGATCAGGCCCATGCCATCCGGCAGTTCCAGCGAAGAGAGCGCTTCTTTCAGTTCAGTGCGGTCATCACCTTCGATACGACGTGAGATACCACCGGCTCGCGGGTTATTAGGCATCAGAACCAGATAGCTACCCGCCAGGCTGATAAAGGTGGTTAATGCTGCGCCTTTATTACCGCGCTCTTCTTTATCAATCTGAACAATGACTTCCTGGCCTTCACGCAGCACATCTTTAATATTCGGGCGGCCGTGTGAATTGTAATTCGCTGGGAAGTATTCGCGGGAAATTTCTTTCAGAGGTAGGAAACCGTGTCTTTCAGCACCGTAATCAACAAATGCCGCTTCCAGACTGGGTTCAATGCGGGTGATCTTACCTTTATAGATGTTGGCTTTTTTCTGTTCGTGTCCTGGACTTTCTATGTCCAGATCGTACAGGCGTTGTCCATCAACAAGGGCAACACGCAGCTCTTCCTGTTGAGTTGCGTTTATCAACATTCTTTTCATCGTAACTTACTCATTATTCTTACATTAGTGACAAAGCTACGGGCATGGTAACGCTGGACGAGGAACAACCGATGGCCCCGTGTCTCATCGCAAAGCCGTCAACCTCACGGTTGTCGCCTGCTAAGGGGCGCAAAATCTCGGTAGCCTGTTTTTCATACGGAAAAAACAGCGCTTTTACGAGGGGGAACCACTACTGAATAACCAGAGAAAGTCTATCCCGTCTTGTCGTCCAGGCTGCAACCCGCAGCCCGCTAAATGCCTGATTTCACAATACGTCTTACGCCATTGCTGCGTGTGTATGCTATCCGGCAAAATTCCTTTATATCGCTATTAACTTGTATCACAAGATTTAGCGTGAAAAAACGCTAGCATTATTCCATTGCTAACCTTGTTATAGCAAGGTGACTTTTACCGCCTTGAGAAGTTTATTCCAGCTTTAATGCGTGTTTTTTTTAGGTTGCCAAAAAACCGCATAAAAAGTGCTCATAAACCGTGCTTTACAAGACAGACTGTCAGTTAAGCACATAAAAAGAGGTGGCGCTATTACCCCTCACTAATTAGAATCGCCGACCATGAAAACCAATACGCCATCCGTTAAAATGATCGCTATTTCCGCCGATGAAGCGGGACAACGCATCGACAATTTTTTACGCACGCAGCTGAAAGGCGTGCCCAAGAGCATGATCTACCGCATTTTGCGCAAGGGTGAAGTGCGCGTGAATAAAAAGCGCATAAAACCGGAATATAAGCTGGAAGCGGGTGATGAAGTGCGTATCCCGCCGGTGCGCGTTGCCGAGCGAGAAGAGGACGCGGTTTCACCCAAGCTGGCAAAAGTGGCCTCGCTGGCCGATGCCATCCTGTATGAAGATGATCATATTCTGGTGATGAACAAGCCGTCAGGCACTGCGGTACACGGCGGTAGCGGCCTGAGCTTTGGGGTAATCGAAGGGCTGCGCGCCCTGCGACCGGATGCCCGTTTCCTTGAGCTGGTGCATCGCCTCGATCGCGATACCTCAGGAATTTTGCTGGTGGCTAAGAAGCGCTCCGCGTTGCGTTCGCTGCATGAGCAGCTGCGTGAAAAAAATATGCAGAAAGATTATCTGGCGCTGGTGCGCGGGCAGTGGCCGTCGCATCTGAAAGTGGTGCAGGCGCCGCTGCTGAAAAATATTTTGCAGAGCGGTGAGCGTATTGTACGCGTCAGCAGCGAAGGTAAGCCGTCTGAAACCCGCTTCAAGGTAGAAGAGCGCTATCAGCACGCGACGCTGGTAAAGGCCAGTCCGGTAACCGGTCGCACCCACCAGATTCGTGTGCATACTTTGCATGGTGGTCATCCTATCGCCTTTGACGATCGCTATGGCGACCGCGAGTTTGATCGCCAGCTGGCCGGTACCGGGCTTAACCGTCTGTTCCTGCACGCGGCGGCCTTACGCTTTACCCATCCCAACACCGGTGAAGTGATGCGGGTGGAAGCGCCGCTGGATGAAAGTCTGAAACGCTGTCTGGCGATATTACGTCAGAAATAACGGCACGCTAGCACGGGAGCCGTTTTCGGCTCCCGTTGTCAGGGCTTATACCGCATTTAACAACGGGTCCATACCCGCCTGCCGTAACATTTCACACAGCGCTATCAGCGGTAATCCAATCAGCGTATTGGGGTCACGCCCCTCGAGCCTGTCGAATAGCGTGATGCCCAATCCTTCACTTTTAAAGCTGCCAGCGCAGTTAAGCGGCTGCTCTCTGGCGACATAAGCGCGAATTTCTTCATCCGTTAAGTGACGAAAGTGAACGGTAAAAGTTTCACATATCGTCTTTATCTGATGATTACTGCTCGAATAAAGTGCAAGACCGGTATAAAAAATAACAGACTGACCGCTCGCCTGGCGTAATTGCGCGCAGGCATTTTGTTCGGTATGCGGCTTACCCGTTATTTGATTCATTAGTACACAAACCTGATCGCTGCCGATTATCAGGTGGTCAGGGTAGTGGTTGCCCAGCGCCTGTGCTTTGGCTGCTGCCAGCCGCGAGACCAGCTGTGGCGCGGTTTCGTGCGCCAGTGGCGTCTCGTCAACCTGCGGTGCAGCGGTTATAAAAGGTAAGCCAAGTTTATTTAACAGCGCCTGGCGGAACGGCGATGTGGAGGCTAAAACTAAATTAGTCATCATTTTTTGCGGAATATATATAGCGAATCGGATAAAGGCATTTTAAACTATGCGCCGCACTGGATGCGAATAATGGGTGAAAGATGCTGTTAAACGGCCTTTTTCTTTGACTCTACGTCGTTACAAAGTTAATATGCGCGCCCTATGCAAAAGGTAAAATTACCCCTGACTCTTGATCCGGTACGTACGGCTCAAAAACGCCTTGATTATCAAGGCATTTACACACCTGAACAGGTGGAGCGCGTTGCCGAGTCTGTAGTCAGCGTGGATAGTGATGTGGAATGTACCATGTCGTTCGCTATCGACAACCAGCGTCTCGCTGTGCTGAATGGCACCGCTGAGGTTGCTGTAACCCTGTCGTGTCAGCGTTGCGGTAAGTCTTTCCCTCACCAGGTCCACATAACGTATTGTTTTAGTCCGGTGGTCAATGACGATCAGGCTGAAGCACTGCCGGAAGCGTACGAGCCGATCAACGTCAACGAGTTTGGCGAAATTGATCTGCTGGCAGTTGTCGAAGATGAAATCATCCTCGCATTGCCGGTCGTTCCGGTTCATGATTCTGAACACTGTGAAGTGTCCGAGGCGGACATGGTTTTTGGGAAGTTGCCTGAAGAGGCAGAAAAACCAAATCCATTTGCCGTATTAGCCAGTTTAAAGCGTAAGTAATAGGAGTAAGGTCCATGGCCGTACAACAGAATAAACCAACCCGTTCCAAGCGTGGCATGCGTCGCTCTCACGATGCTCTGACCACTTCCACTCTTTCCGTAGACAAAGTTTCTGGCGAAACTCATCTGCGTCACCACATCACTGCGGATGGTTACTACCGCGGTCGCAAGGTCATCGCTAAGTAATTCTTGCGAATACGCAAGGCGATACTTTGACACGTTTGACCCTGGCGATAGATGCCATGGGCGGGGACTTCGGTCCCTGCGTGACAGTGCCTGCCGCAATGCAGGCACTGGCCTCTAACTCGCAGCTGCATCTTCTTCTGGTCGGCGATCCCGACAAAATCTCGTCATCACTTGCCAAAGCTGATTCCGCGTTACAAGGGCGTCTGCAGGTTATCCCTGCCGAATCGGTTATTGCCAGTGATGCCAGACCGTCCCAGGCCATCCGCAACAGTCGCGGAAGCTCAATGCGCGTCGCGCTGGAGCTGGTCAAAGAGGGTAAGGCGCAGGCTTGTATCAGTGCCGGTAATACCGGAGCGCTGATGGGGCTGGCCAAGATGTTATTAAAACCGCTGGACGGTATCGATCGTCCGGCGCTGATGACGGTGCTGCCGAATCAGCAACAGGGTAAAACCGTGGTGCTGGATTTGGGTGCCAATGTAGAGTGCGATAGCGCGATGCTGGTGCAGTTTGCCATCATGGGCGCGGTGATGGCCGAGCAGGTGCTTGAGATAGCGCAACCCCGTGTTGCTTTACTCAATATCGGCCAGGAAGAGACCAAAGGGCTCGACACCATTCGCGATGCCGCAGCAATTCTGCGGGAGTCGTCGGATATCAACTATATTGGTTACGTCGAGGGCAATGACCTTCTGACCGGTAAAACGGATGTTTTAGTCTGCGACGGTTTCGTGGGCAACGTCACGCTGAAGACTATGGAAGGCGTGGTAAGAATGTTTCTTTCGCTGTTGAAACCCTCCGGCGAAGGAAAAAAACGGGCGTGGTGGATGACATTGCTCGGGCGTTTTTTAAAAAAACGCCTGGCGAAACGCTTTGGTCACCTCAACCCCGACCAGTACAATGGCGCTTGTCTGTTAGGATTGCGTGGCACCGTAATTAAGAGCCACGGCGCGGCAAATCAGCAAGCATTTGCTGTGGCGATACAACAGGCAGAGCAGGCGGTGCGGCGGCAAGTTCCTGAGCGAATTGCTGCCCGCCTTGAGGCTGTATTACCTAAGAGTGACTGAGCGTACATGTATACGAAGATTATCGGTACGGGCAGCTATTTGCCCGAACAGGTGCGGACTAACGCCGATCTGGAAAAAATGGTCGAAACGACGGACGAGTGGATTGTCACCCGCACCGGAATTCGTGAACGCCGCATTGCCGGTCCGGATGAGACCGTTGCCACGATGGGCTTCCACGCCGCTGAGCGCGCGCTGGAGATGGCGGGCGTTGATAAAGATGATATCGGGCTGATTGTCGTCGCGACAACCTCCTCAAGCCATGCTTTCCCAAGCTCGGCTTGTATGATTCAGCAAATGCTGGGCATCAAGGATGCAGCAGCATTCGACCTCGCTGCCGCCTGTGCAGGGTTTACCTATGCACTGAGCGTAGCCGATCAATACATTAAGAACGGCGCGGTTAAGCATGCGCTGGTGATTGGCGCAGACGTGCTGGCGCGTACGCTGGATCCGGAAGATCGTGGCACCATCATTCTGTTTGGTGATGGCGCAGGCGCAGTGGTGCTGGGTGCCAGCGAAGAGCAGGGCATCATTTCCACGCATCTGCATGCCGATGGCCGTTACGGTCAACTGCTGACGCTGGCGAATCAGGATCGGGCAAATCCGCAAGAAGTACCCTATCTTACAATGGCCGGCAACGAAGTCTTTAAAGTGGCGGTGACTGAACTGGCCCATATCGTTGAAGAAACGCTGCAAGCGAACAACCTTGATCGTGAAGCGCTTGACTGGCTGGTGCCGCATCAGGCCAACCTGCGTATTATCAACGCAACCGCCCGTAAGCTGGGTATGGGAATGGAAAAAGTGGTGGTGACGCTTGATCGTCATGGTAATACCTCTGCCGCTTCCGTACCGGCAGCGCTTGATGAAGCGGTGCGTGATGGACGTATTCAACGCGGTCAGCTGATTCTGCTGGAGGCCTTTGGTGGCGGTTTCACCTGGGGCTCGGCGCTGGTTCGTTTTTGATTAACAGGAACTTATAATGACGCAATTTGCAATGGTATTCCCGGGACAGGGATCTCAGGTTGTTGGCATGCTTGCTGACCTGGCGGCAGAAAATTCTGTCGTTGAGAGCACGTTCCGTGAAGCTTCCGCTGCGCTGGGTTATGACCTGTGGCAGTTAACGCAGCAGGGTCCGGCTGAAGAGCTGAATAAAACCTGGCAAACCCAGCCGGCACTGCTGGCTGCTTCTGTCGCCATCTACCGTGTATGGCAGGAAAAGGGTGGCAAAGCGCCAGCGATGATGGCAGGCCACAGCCTGGGCGAATATTCTGCTCTGGTCTGTGCTGGCGTGCTGGATTTCGCTGAAGCGATCAAATTAGTTGAACTGCGTGGCAAGCTGATGCAGGAAGCGGTTCCGGCGGGAACCGGTGCAATGCAGGCGATTATTGGTCTCGACGATGCGTCGATTCAAAAAGCCTGTGAAGAGTCTGCTCAGGGTCAGGTTGTTTCACCGGTGAACTTCAATTCACCGGGTCAGGTGGTGATTGCTGGTAACAAAGAAGCGGTTGAACGTGCTGGCGCAGCCTGTAAAGCGGCTGGCGCAAAACGTGCGCTGCCGTTGCCGGTAAGCGTGCCGTCGCACTGTGCGCTGATGAAACCCGCAGCGGATAAACTGGCGGTAGCGCTGGAAAATATTACCTTTAATGCGCCAAAATTCCCGGTAGTGAATAACGTTGATGTAAAATGCGAAACGTCGCCTGAAGCGATTCGCAGTGCCTTAGTGCGCCAGCTTTACAGCCCGGTTCGCTGGACTGGCTGTGTCGAATTAATGGCGGCGCAGGGCGTGACTTCGCTGCTGGAAGTGGGTCCGGGTAAAGTTCTTACCGGGCTGACTAAACGTATTGTTGACACCCTGACGGCGGCGGCGGTTAATGACCCGGCCAGCCTGTCAGCGGCTATTGAACAATAACACGAGGAAAAACATGAGCTTCGAAGGAAAAATTGCGCTGGTAACCGGTGCAAGTCGCGGCATTGGTCGTGCTATTGCGGAAACGCTGGTGGCACGTGGTGCTAAAGTGATTGGTACTGCGACCAGCCAAAGTGGCGCAGATGCGATTAGCGCTTATCTGGGTGATAACGGTAAGGGCTTGCTCCTGAACGTTACCGACTCTGCTTCCATTGAAAGCGTGTTGGAAAATATTCGTGCTGAATTTGGCGAAGTGGATATTTTAGTCAATAATGCTGGCATTACGCGTGATAATCTTCTGATGCGTATGAAGGACGATGAGTGGCAGGATATCCTGGACACCAATCTGACTTCTGTGTTCCGCCTTTCCAAGGCGGTAATGCGCGCGATGATGAAAAAACGCGTGGGTCGTATCATTACCATCGGTTCTGTTGTTGGAACTATGGGTAATGCGGGCCAGGCAAACTACGCTGCAGCAAAAGCGGGTTTGATCGGCTTCAGCAAGTCACTGGCGCGCGAAATCGCGTCACGTGGCATTACCGTTAACGTTGTGGCTCCGGGCTTTATTGAGACGGACATGACGCGTGCGTTGAGCGAAGATCAGCGTACGGGCATTCTGGCGGAAGTGCCTGCGGGTCGCCTCGGCGACGCTCAGGAAATCGCCAATGCCGTTGCATTTTTAGCCTCTGACGAGGCAGCGTACATCACTGGTGAAACGCTGCACGTCAATGGCGGAATGTATATGGTCTGATAATCACGAAAACTATTTGCGTTATTTGGGGCAAAAGCCGCAAAATAGCGTAAAATCGTGGTTTGACCAGCCGGGATTTAGTTGCATCTTTTTCAACATTTTATACACTACGAAAACCATCGCGAAAGCGAGTTTTGATAGGAAATTTAATAGTATGAGCACTATCGAAGAACGCGTTAAGAAAATCATTGGCGAGCAGCTTGGCGTTAAGCAGGAAGAAGTTGTTAACACTGCCTCTTTTGTAGAAGATCTGGGCGCTGATTCTCTTGATACCGTTGAGCTGGTAATGGCTCTGGAAGAAGAGTTCGACACCGAGATTCCGGATGAAGAAGCCGAGAAGATCACGACTGTTCAGGCTGCAATTGATTATATCAATAATCATCAGAGCTAATTGAACATCATCAGGCGGTCGCTCGACCGCCTGAGTTTTTTTTTCCTTTCACACAGTGTCAATTTTTTCCCTCCCTGGAGGACGAACGTGTCTAAGCGTCGTGTAGTTGTGACTGGTCTTGGCATGTTGTCTCCTGTCGGCAATACCGTAGAGTCCACCTGGAGTGCTCTCCTTGCCGGTCAGAGTGGCATCAGCCTGATCGACCATTTTGATACTAGTGCCTACGCAACGCGTTTTGCTGGCTTAGTAAAGGATTTTAATTGTGAAGAATTTATCTCGCGCAAAGATCAGCGCAAGATGGATGCCTTCATTCAATATGGAATTGTCGCTGGCATTCAGGCCATGCAGGATTCCGGCCTGGAAGTAACGGAAGAAAATGCTGGCCGTGTCGGCGCAGCAATTGGTTCCGGGATTGGCGGTTTAGGTTTGATCGAAGAAAACCACAGCGCACTGGTTAACGGTGGACCGCGTAAAATCAGCCCATTCTTTGTTCCTTCTACCATCGTCAACATGATTGCCGGTCACCTGACAATTATGTATGGCCTGAAAGGCCCAAGTATTTCTATTGCTACCGCCTGTACATCTGGCGTGCATAACATCGGCCAAGCTGCGCGTATTATCGCTTATAACGATGCCGATGTGATGGTCGCAGGGGGCGCTGAGAAAGCCAGCACCCCACTGGGTATCGGTGGTTTCGGTGCGGCACGTGCGTTGTCTACGCGCAACGACAATCCTCAGGCGGCAAGCCGTCCATGGGATAAAGATCGCGATGGCTTTGTGCTGGGCGATGGTGCTGGCATGGTTGTACTCGAAGAGTACGAACATGCGAAAAAACGCGGCGCGAAAATCTATGCGGAAGTGGTTGGCTTTGGTATGAGCAGCGATGCCTATCATATGACGTCACCACCTGAGAATGGCGCAGGCGCTGCGCTGGCGATGGAAAACGCACTGAAAGATGCGCAACTGTCTCCGGAGCAAATCGCTTACGTTAACGCGCACGGTACGTCGACGCCGGCAGGTGATAAAGCTGAAACCCAGGCCGTGAAATCGGTATTTGGTGCGGCAGCGAAAACCGTGATGGTGAGTTCGACTAAATCCATGACCGGTCATCTGTTAGGTGCAGCTGGCGCCGTTGAGTCTATTTACTCAATTCTGGCGTTGCGCGATCAGGTCGTGCCACCAACCATCAACCTGGATAATCCGGATGAAGGTTGCGATCTCGACTTCGTACCACACACAGCTCGTCAGGTTAAGGGCATGGAATACACCTTGTGTAACTCTTTCGGGTTTGGCGGCACCAACGGGTCGCTGATTTTCCGCAAAGTTTAATTCTGTGATAATTGACCTCTGAGGCCCGCATTGGCGGGCCTTTTTTTTATCTTTATCATGTCGCTGCGACATTCGGAGAATTCTCGCGCCGCAGGCGGGTAAATTAAAAGCAAACAATGGTCACACAGGGGCAGGGCATGGTCTGGATCAATGGTGAACGGCAGGACAAACTGGCAGTCAGCGATCGCGCAGTGCAGTTTGGCGATGGCTGCTTTACCACCGCGCGGGTGCGTGCGGGTAAAGTCGACTGGCTGCCCGACCATCTGCAGCGCCTGCAACAGGGTGCCAGCCGGTTATTGATTGACGGCGTTGACTGGTGCGCGCTGGAAGCTGAAATGGTTTATGCGGCGCAACAGCAACATGACGGCGTACTGAAGGCGCTGATTACCCGCGGCAGTGGCGGGCGAGGTTACAGTGCGGCGGGCTGTCAGTTACCGACGCGCATTGTCTCAATCTCGGCTTATCCGGCGCATTATCACCGGCTACGCGAAAGTGGCGCGCGGCTGGTACTCAGCCCGGTGCGGCTGGGACAAAATCCGCTGCTGGCCGGCATCAAGCATCTTAACCGCCTTGAGCAGGTGCTGATCCGTACGCAACTTGAGCAGACTGGTGCTGACGAGGCGCTGGTGCTTGACACCGCAGGTAAGCTGGTGGAATGCTGTGCGGCCAATTTGTTCTGGCGTGAAGGGCAGCAGGTTTTCACTCCGCTGCTGACGCAATCCGGCGTCAGTGGCACAATGCGCCAGCGTATTATTAGCCTGCTGGAGCAACAGGGTTTTCACTGGCAGGAAGTCAGCGTGGAGATGAGTGCACTCGCCCGTGCTGATGAAGTGCTGATTTGTAATGCACTGATGCCCGTTTTGCCGGTTTATCAGATTGAAGAATGGCGTTACTCATCGCGTCTGCTGTTTGATCGGGTAAGCCCTCATTGCTAATTAGATGGATATTGCATGATTAATAAGCGAAAAGTTATCGCCGGGGCGATAGTTATTCTGGCGCTGATTGTCGCCTTCTGTTACTGGCAAATTCGCCAGTTTGCTGCATCGCCACTGGCGATTAACCAGGAAACCATTTTCACTCTGCCTGCGGGAACCGGTCGCGTCGCGCTGGAAGCGCAGTTGGAGCATGATAACATCACTCAACACAGCATCTGGTTCGGCGCACTGCTGAAGCTGGAGCCAGAGCTGGCGAAGTTTAAAGCCGGTACCTATCGTTTGCAGCCGCAGATGACAGTGCGTGAGATGCTGGCGCTGCTGGCCAGCGGCAAAGAAGCGCAATTTCCGATTCGCTTTGTTGAAGGTACGCGTCTGCAGGAGTGGATGGCAGAATTGCGCGCTGCGCCTTACATTAAGCACACGCTGAAAGATGACCAGTTTGCCACGCTGGCAGAGGCGCTGAAGCTCGACAGCGCCGATGGCGTCGAAGGTTGGTTCTATCCTGATACTTACCTGTATACCGCGAATACCACCGACGTTGCGCTACTGAAGCGCGCCAATCAGCGGATGGTAACGCTGGTGGACACTATCTGGCAGGACAGAATGCGCGATCTGCCGTACAAGACCCAAAACGATCTGGTTACCATGGCATCGATTATCGAGAAAGAGACGGCGGTTAACGATGAGCGGAGCAAAGTCGCGTCGGTGTTTATCAATCGCTTACGCCTCGGCATGCGGCTGCAAACCGATCCGACGGTGATCTATGGCATGGGCGAAAAGTATAACGGTAATCTGACGCGCAAAGATCTGGAGACGCCGACAGCGTACAATACCTATGTGATTAGCGGTATGCCGCCTGGGCCGATTGCGATGCCGGGTAAGGCGTCACTTGAAGCGGCTGCGCATCCGTTAAAAACCAGTTACCTCTATTTTGTTGCCGATGGTAAGGGGGGACATACCTTTACCACTAATCTGGCCAGCCATAATCGGGCGGTGCAGGTTTATCGTCAGGCACTGAAGGAAAAGAATGAACAGTAAATTTATCGTCATTGAAGGTCTCGAAGGTGCCGGTAAAACCACGGCGCGTGATGCGGTGGTTGCGGTATTAACGCAGCATGGCATCAGCGATGTGGTATTTACCCGTGAGCCGGGCGGAACGCCGCTGGCTGAGAAACTGCGTGATTTGATAAAGCAAGGTATTGAAGGCGAACAGGTAACCGATAAAGCGGAACTGTTGATGCTGTATGCCGCGCGGGTTCAGCTGGTGGACACGGTGATCAAACCGGCGCTGGCGCGGGGTGCCTGGGTATTGGGCGATCGTCACGATCTCTCTTCGCAAGCCTATCAGGGCGGGGGCCGCGGCCTCGATCGCCAGCTGATGGATGCGCTGCGTGATACCGCGCTGGCTGATTTTGCGCCAGATTTAACCCTGTATCTTGATGTTACGCCGGAAATCGGGTTACAACGCGCCCGTGCGCGGGGAGCGCTGGACCGTATCGAGCAAGAGTCGCTGAATTTCTTTGAGCGCACCCGCCAGCGTTATCTGGAACTGGCAGCTGCCGATCCACGGATTAAAACCATTGATGCGACGCAAAATATTGAGCAAGTGACAGCGTCACTTCAGTCGGTATTGCAGCAGTGGCTGACGGAGCAGGCATAATGAACTGGTATCCGTGGCTGAATCAACCTTACCGACAAATTGTTGAGCAGCATCAGGGCGATCGTGGTCATCACGCGTTGCTGATTCAGGCGCTGCCGGGTATGGGGGATGATGCACTGGTATGGGCGTTAAGCCGCTGGTTGATGTGTCTGCAACGCGACGGGCTGAAAAGCTGCGGACGCTGCCACGGCTGCCAGCTGATGCAGGCGGGTACGCATCCTGACTGGTATAAGCTTGAAGCGGAAAAGGGCAAAAGTTCGCTGGGTATTGATGCGGTACGTAGCGTCAGCGAAAAGCTTTATCACCATGCCCAGCAGGGCGGCGCGAAAGTGGTCTGGCTGCCTGATGCGGCGCAGTTAACCGAGGCCGCGGCCAATGCGCTGTTGAAGACGCTGGAAGAACCGCCGAAAAATACCTGGTTCTTTCTCAGCAGCCGCGAGCCGCAACGCCTGCTGGCGACACTGCGCAGCCGCTGCTTTAGCTGGCATCTCTCTCCGCCACTCGAGGCGCAGAGTCTTGGCTGGTTGCAAAAACAGACGCCGGCTTCCAGCGAGGCCTGCACCACCGCCTTGCGTCTGAGCAGCGGCGCGCCGGCTGCGGCGCTGGCGCTGCTGGACGAAAAGCATTGGGCGCAGCGTCAGCTGCTGTGCAGCCAGCTCTCCACCGCGTTGCAACAGGATTTGCTGAGCTTACTGCCCGTGCTTAATCATGAGGATGCCGCGGCACGTATTGGCTGGCTGTGCGCATTGCTGATTGATGCCATGAAGTGGCAGCAGGGCGGTGGTCAGTATATTGCCAATGTCGATCAACAGGTGCTGATTGCACACATAGCCCAGCAGCTGCCCTCATCGGCGCTCGACAGCAGCCTGCGAAGCTGGATGACCTGCCGCGATCGGCTGCTGCATGTGGTAGCGGTTAATCGCGAACTGTTGTTAACCGAACAGCTGTTAAGCTGGGAACAAATTTTTAAACCGATGTCGTCGGTTCAACGCTTCAGAGAGTAATTTTATGTTTTTAGTTGATTCCCACTGTCATCTTGATGGCCTGAACTACGAAACTGTGCACCAGAATCTCGATGATGTTCTGGCCAAAGCGGCGGCGCGCGACGTTAAATTTATGCTGGCTGTTGCCACTACTCTGCCGGGTTATAAAGCGATGCAGCAGCTGATTGGCGAGCGTCATAATGTGGCTTACTCGTGCGGTGTACACCCGCTAAACCAGGCTGAAGAGTATGATTTCGCCGAGTTACGCCAGCTGGCTGCCGATCCTCGTGTGGTGGCTATGGGGGAAACCGGGCTGGATTACTATTATCAGCCAGAAACCAAAGCGCGCCAGCAGGCATCCTTTCGCGAGCATATCCGCGTTGGCCGCGATATGAATAAACCGGTGATCGTCCACACCCGCGATGCACGCGAAGATACGCTGGCGATCCTGCGCGAAGAACAGGTTGAAGGCTGTGGCGGCGTGCTGCACTGCTTTACCGAAGATCGTGAAACTGCCGGTAAGCTGCTGGATATGGGCTTTTATATCTCGTTTTCCGGCATTGTCACCTTCCGTAATGCCGAAGCGCTGCGTGAGGCGGCGCGCTTTGTGCCGCTGGATCGTATGCTGGTCGAGACCGATTCGCCGTATCTGGCACCAGTACCGCATCGAGGTAAAGAGAATCAGCCTGCTTACACCCGCGACGTAGCGGAATATATGGCGGTGCTGAAGGGCGTTGATGTGGATACGCTGGCGGCGGCGACGACACAAAACTTCTCTGATCTGTTTCATATTCCGATGTCGCGTCTCGGAGCTGAACAATCCGCCTGAATTCTTTTATAGCTCGTAATTAATAGTGAAAAGTCGTAAAGTGCAGCGCCATAAAATAGCGCATGCACTTTTTTTTTGGCTAAAATATTAGCGTTATTTGCTATAAATTTTCTGGTTTGCGCTGATTGGTTCCACGAAACGTGATAACCATCAAACAAAATAATGCCGATTTATTTTACTCTTCGTAATAAATCCAGAGAGCGCTCAGACGCTCCATCAGCAAAGGGAACTCCCCCCTTTGCAACGCGCACTGCGCGATAAAAAAAGCAATCATACTCAGGAGCACCACAATATGTTTAAGAATGCCTTTGCAAACCTGCAAAAGGTTGGTAAATCGCTAATGCTGCCGGTATCGGTTCTGCCGATTGCCGGTATTTTGCTGGGTGTCGGGTCAGCAAACTTCAGCTGGCTGCCCGCCGTTGTCTCCCACGTTATGGCGGAAGCCGGCGGGTCGGTTTTTGCCAACATGCCGTTAATTTTCGCCATCGGTGTGGCGTTAGGCTTTACCAATAACGACGGTGTTTCGGCACTGGCGGCGGTAGTGGCTTACGGCATTATGGTGAAAACCATGGCCGTGGTAGCGCCACTGGTGCTGAACCTTCCGCCAGAAGAGATAGCGTCGCAACACCTTGCCGATACCGGTGTGCTCGGCGGTATTATCGCCGGTTCCATCGCGGCGTATATGTTTAATCGCTTCTATCGCATTAAGTTGCCTGAATATCTGGGCTTCTTTGCCGGTAAACGTTTTGTGCCGATTATTTCCGGTATGACGGCGATTTTCCTTGGTGTGGTGCTGTCATTTATCTGGCCACCAGTGGGTACGGCGATTCAGAAATTCTCCCAGTGGGCGGCTTATCAGAATCCAGTGATGGCATTCGGCATCTACGGGGTGGTTGAACGTGCTCTGGTGCCGTTTGGTCTGCATCATATCTGGAACGTACCTTTCCAGATGCAGATTGGTGAATACACCAACGCAGCGGGCCAGGTGTTCCACGGCGATATCCCACGTTATATGGCGGGTGACCCAACGGCAGGTAAACTGTCTGGTGGCTTCCTGTTTAAAATGTTCGGACTGCCCGCTGCTGCGATTGCCATCTGGCATTCTGCGAAGCCGGAAAACCGTGCCAAAGTGGGCGGTATCATGATTTCCGCTGCGCTGACATCGTTCCTGACCGGTATCACTGAACCGATCGAATTCGCCTTTATGTTCGTGGCGCCGATTCTGTATGTGATCCATGCGCTGCTGGCTGGCCTGGCGTTTACGCTCTGTATTCTGTTGGGTATGCGTAACGGCACCAGCTTCTCGCACGGTCTGATTGACTTTATCGTACTGAGCGGTAACAGCAGCAAAATCTGGCTGTTCCCGATTATCGGCATCCTGTACGGTCTGGTTTACTACACCGTCTTCCGGGTACTGATTGCCAAACTGAATCTGAAAACGCCGGGTCGTGAAGATGCGACTACCGAGCAGAGCACCACTGCTGCCAACGAAATGGCGGCTAACCTGGTGAATGCCTTCGGTGGTAAAGATAACATCACTAACCTGGATGCCTGTATTACCCGTCTGCGCGTCAGCGTCGCCGACGTGGCGAAAGTGGATCAGGCTGGCCTGAAGAAACTGGGCGCTGCTGGTGTGGTGGTCGCAGGTTCAGGTGTGCAGGCTATTTTCGGCACCAAATCTGACAACCTGAAAACGGAAATGGACGACTATATCCGTAGTCACTAAGCCAGATTCCGCAGGTAAAAAGGGGAGCGAAAGCTCCCCTTTTTTATGGCTGAGAATGCGCGCAGCGATAACCGTCAGAGATAAACACGCAGATATTCTGTCAGGCACAGCAGTGCCATCGCCTGACCATAAGGCATTGAGGTAAGGGGGATTTGGCGATAGTAATCCAAATCTTTGCCCATTGCAGTGCCAAACGAGACCTGCGTCAGCTCGCCGTCGGCATTGATATGACGAATCACGCCCTGCAGCGCTTTTTCCGCCATCGGCAGATAATCCCGCGATATATAGCGTTTACGCACTGCTTTCAGAATGCCATAGGCAAAACCGGCGGTCGCAGAGGCTTCCGGATAGCTGTCACGATCGTCAATCAGCGTGTGCCAAAGCCCGTTTTCATGCTGATACTGTTGCAGCGCAGCAATTTGCGTCTCCAGCACTTGCAGCAGGAAGCGGCGGGTGGCGTGATTTTCCGGCCAGTCCATCAGTTCGATAAACTCCGGGATCACAATCGTCAACCAGCTGTTGCCACGCGCCCAGCGGGCATTGGCAAAATTATGCTGGCCGTCAAACGTCCAGCCGTGGAACCACAGGCCGCTCTGTCGATCCATCAGATACTGCACATGCAGCAGGAACTGATAGCTGGCTTCTTCTGTGTAATCCTGACGATTCAGCAGCTTGCCAATTTTCGCCAGCGGCAGCACGCTCATCATTAGCGTGTCGTCCCACAGTTGCTGGTGGTTTTCATTATTATAAACAATGTGTTGCAGGCCGTTGCACTTGGTGCGTGGCATTTCGTACATTACCCATTCTGCCCAGCGCTCCAGAACTGGCAACAGCGCTGGATTACCGGTCTCTTCATAGCGATAGGCCAGCGTCAGAAACGGGCAGACGGTGTTGACGTTTTTGGTCGGTGTGCCTTCGGCGAGGCGGGCGGCAAACCAATCGTCGATAATCGCCAGCGTCTTTGGGTCACCGGTTTGCTGATAGTAGTGATACATACCATACAGGCCAATGCCGTGGGTCCATTCCCAGCCCGCCCAGCCTTTGGTGTCGATCACCCGTCCATCATCCAGCCGCAGCAGAAACTCGCCGCTGGTATCAGTGATATTCACCAGGTTGTCAGTCAGCCGGGCGATCAACTGGGTCAGCTCTTCACGTGGCAGCAGAAATTCGGGCTGGCGAAGTAACGCGCTCTGTTTTACAGGGAATACCGTCATCGTTCGATCCTATCTTTTCAACGTGTGAGTGATGGGCACTGCGCCCGTGTCTGCGCCTGGCAGTGCGGGGGCAGGTGCTTTGTTGCGATTAAGGAAACCAATATTGTTGTTACCCCACAGATTCTCGTAAGGCATTCCGGCCAGCACTTCCACCGTGGCGCGAGCCTGCGGCGTGATGCGATCCGGCACTGCACGACCCGCCTCGCGCATTTTTAACGTCTCTTCGCGCAGGGTGCTGTGGGTTTGCAGATTCAGTTTGAAGCGCAGTGAGATAAAGAAGCCAATGGCCAGCACGCAGACGGTGCCAACGCTGAGGATCAGCAGGATGGTATGGGTAACGGCTTCGCTCTGCACCGACTGGCCGGAGACAAAACCGGAAAGCTGCAATACGATGCCGACAAACATCACTGCGCCAGCCTGTGAGGCTTTACGCGTCAGCGTCATAATTCCGGCGAAAATGCCTTCACGGCGCTGACCGGTGATCACCTCATCGACATCGGCGATGTACGTGTAGATATTCCACGGTACATAGTTGATTCCGCCACGACCCAGCCCGGCGATTGCGGAAATCACCAGCAGTAGCGACAGATTGTCGTTCATTCCGGCATACCACAGTCCGGCGTAGGAGAGGGCCGCGCGGCCAAACAGTATTACCACCAGGCGGTAGGACGGTGCAGGCCCAAGGCGAATACACAGCGGGATCATGCCCATCACCGCGACAAACTGCAGAATCGCCATCGTGCCCATCAGATTCGAGGCGATCTGGGCGCTTTGCATCAGCACAAACACCACGTACCAGGTAAACACTGCGTTAAACACGTCCTGCGCGATATAGCCGCCGAGATACATGCCCAGGTGCTGGCGGAAAATACGAATGCGGAAAGTGGAGGCCAGCTCGACATACAGCCGCTTCAGGCTCTGCATTAGGGTCAGCTGACTTTTTTCCTCTTCGGCCCGGCGTGACTCCGCAGAAAAATCCTCCGGCGCACGTTCCCAGCTATAAAACCACACCAGCGTCAGCACCACGGCGCAAATCACCGAGAACACCAGGCTGGAGTAAAAGAACGAAATGGCGTTATCTTTACCAAAAATGCCTAACAGTACGCCCGGCAGGAAGGCGGCAAGGATCGCTGATAGCTGCGCCAGCGCGATGCGCGCCCCTGAGAATTTGGTTTTCTTCTTAAAGTCATCGGTCATCTCCGGCACCAGGGTTTCATACGGCACCAGAATCATGGTGTAGACGATGTCGAACAGCAGGTAGGTCAGCAAATAATAAAGATAGCTCATATCGCCAACCCACATCAGGCTGTAGCTAAACACGCAAGGAATGCCGAGCAGGATAAAGAATTTGCGCCGACCGAAGCGTTTTCCCAGCCGGGTAGATCCAAAGTTGTCGGTCAGGAAGCCCATCAGCGGGCTGATGACCGCATCCAGCACGCGCGCCGCCGCGAAGATAAATGTGGCCTCAATCGGCGTCAGTCCACAGAACGTGGTATAGAAGTAGAGTAGCCAGGCTGCCGTCAGCGCAGTGGTGCCTGCGCCGAGGAAGTCGCCGGAGCCATAAGCGAGATAATGAGCTAATCCAATCTTACGAGAGGGCATGTGAGAGACTCCCTGGTCAGCGCTTAGTGAATAATTGGGGTGGCCGAAAACGCATACGGCCTGGCATGAAAGTAGAGCGAGAGCGGCGGCTAAACCTTCGCGATTCTGCAAGCCCGACGGCAAAAGTGGCAAAAATACAAAGAGCAGGCTGACCAGAGTCTAAATTTATAAAACAGTGTTTTATTTTTATTTGATGCGGACGATAAATTTGCGAGCTGGCGCACAAAAAGAGTCGAGTGGAGACGGTGAGTGCGGGAAATGATGTAAAGCCGTGCAGTTGGCGAAAGAAAAGTGACTTGAAGGTTGAAAGAAAACGAATTTCTCGCTCATACTGCGTTAACTTATCTCTCTGCTAAGGATTTGCACTATGGCTGAAGAAACTATTTTCAGTAAAATCATTCGCCGTGAAATTCCGGCTGATATTGTTTATCAGGACGAGCTGGTCACTGCCTTTCGTGATATTTCGCCACAGGCACCGACTCACGTATTGATTATTCCCAATGTGCTGATTGCCACTGCTAATGATGCCAGCGAAGCCCATGAGCAGGCGCTGGGTCGGATGATCACCGTGGCGGGCAAAATCGCCAAAGAAGAAGGGATTGCGGAAGATGGCTACCGTCTGATTATCAACTGCAACCGGCATGGTGGTCAGGAGGTCTATCATATCCATATGCACCTGGTCGGCGGTCGTCCTCTCGGTCCGATGCTTTCACATTGATTACTCAGCGGAACACCATTATGCGGCCTTTGCTTGCCGGTATACCCCTGTTGCTGGCCCTGAGCGGTTGCAGCAGCGAACAGTCAATGATCAATACTTCACAGTCACTGGTGATGGAGTCTGCGGTTTTGTCAGCAGGGATCATTACTGATGAGCCTGATATCAGTGAACGGGACGGTCAACAGCGTGCCAGCACCGTGCTGTTTAATCAGCAGGAAAAACCGGTAACGGTTAATTATCGCTTTTACTGGTATGACGACAAAGGACTGGAAATCCGGCCTTTTGAGCGCCCGCGGACGATTGTGGTGCCTGCACATGCTAAAGTCGAAATCGCTTCGCAACTGGGTAACCTAACCGCCAGCAAAGTGCGACTTTATCTCTATCTCTAAGGGGAAAATTGTGACCAGCAGTATTTATAAACTTTCCGGCGTGATGTTACTGGCGCTGATTCTCAGCGGTTGTATCAATGGTGATCAATCACAGCAGCAGCCAGCGCCGGTTGAACCGGTACAGCCGACGCAACCGGTCGAACAGCCACCGGCACAGCCTGAGCCGGGTGAAACCGTGCAGCCACCGCCGAAGATTGTCACCATCAACTGGGATGCCAGCGTGCAGCCACTGGTGGCAAAAATGTTGCAGGCCGAAGGCGTTACGCCAGGCAGCGTGTTGTTAGTCGACCGGATTAAAAACAGCACCAACGGTAGCCTGCAGACGGCAAAAGCCACCAGCGCACTGCAAAATTCGCTGGCTAATAACGGCAAATTTACCCTGATCACCCCGCAGCAGCTGAATACCGCGAAACAGACGCTGGGCCTGTCGGCGGAAGACAGCCTGACGTCGCGTAGTAAGGCGATTGGACTGGCGCGTTATGTCGGTGCGCAATACGTGCTTTACAGCAATGCGCAGGGCGATGTGAAATCTCCTGAGCTGCAAATGCAGCTGATGCTGGTACAGACTGGCGAAATCATCTGGTCTGGAAACGGTGACGTACAGCACTGATGCTGCACTGCAACGGTTAATCGACCAGCAGTTCCCGGCGGCTAAGGCCGCCGGTTGCTTTTCACCGCTGGCCGGGCTGACCGGTTTAACCGGCGTCGTGATGATTGGTCAGCAACGGATACTGGCGCGCCGGGAAGCGCCGCAGCCGATTCCGTTCGTCAGCCGTCGTCGCGAGTATCAGCTGCTTAAACGTTTTGCTGCCAGTGGCCTGGTGCCGCAGGTGATTGGCCGTAATCAGCACTGGTTACTGCTGGAATGGCTGGACGGCGAAGTGCTGGATGAAAAGCAGTTCGCCGCGCGGATTGATCAACTGGTAAGGCTACTCAGCCAGCTGCATCACCAACCGCTGAGCGGTTACCGACTGCAACTGCTGCCGCTGCTGGAAAGCTACTGGCAGCAATGCCAGCAGCGTAACTGCCAATGGTTACGCGCCCTGCGCCGTTTACAGCAACGCGGTGAGCCCCGGCCACTGCGTATTGCGCCGCTGCATATGGATGTCCATGCCGGTAATTTGTTGCAGTGCGGGTCGCGCTTACGCCTGATTGACTGGGAGTATGCCGCTGACGGCGATATCGCGTTAGAGCTGGCGGCAATCACCGCGGCTAATCCGCTAAATGCGGCGCAATGCGCGACGCTGGTGAGGCAGTATGCCGCTGATAATCAGATTGATGCGGATGTACTGCACAGGCAGATGCGGCGCTGGCAGCCGTGGTTGCGCTTGCTGATGGCCAGCTGGTATCAGTTACGTGCCGAACAAAGTGGCGATCCTCATTTGTATCAGGCTGCCGCTGACGCCTGGCTGGCGGTTTAACCGCCGCTGTTGCCATTTTTCCATCTGTAACTACTTTGGCGATCGTCTGGCATGATCGCCTGCTTTTAAACGGGAATCTCAAATATGATGGAGTTGACCACGCCTGGCCCGGTAATGCTGGATGTACAGGGTTATGAACTGGATGCGGAAGAGCGCGAAATATTACAGCATCCGCTGGTGGGCGGTTTGATTCTGTTTACCCGCAACTACCACGATCCGCAACAGCTACGTGAACTGGTTCGCCAGATTCGTGCCGCTTCGCGCAATCGGCTGGTGATCGCGGTCGATCAGGAAGGCGGACGCGTGCAGCGTTTCCGTGAGGGTTTTACTTCATTACCGGCGATGCAGTCCTTTGCCGCGTTGCACGACAGTGCCACCGCAGGTGAGCTGGCGCAGCAGGCCGGCTGGTTGATGGCGTCGGAAATGATCGCGATGGATATCGATATCAGCTTTGCGCCGGTACTGGATATTGGACATATCAGCGCGGCAATTGGCGAGCGCTCGTTTCATCAGGATCCGGCGATTGCCCTGGCCGTGGCGCGCCGTTTTATTGATGGCATGCATGAAGCCGGAATGAAAACCACTGGCAAACACTTCCCCGGACACGGTGCAGTCAGTGCCGACTCGCATAAAGAGACGCCGCGTGACGGGCGTGACGAAGCTGAGATTCGTCAGCATGATATGCAAATCTTCCGACAGTTAATTGATGAGCAAGCACTGGATGCGATTATGCCGGCGCACGTTATTTACACGGAAGTTGATCCGCGCCCGGCCAGCGGTTCGCCACACTGGCTGAAAACCGTGCTGCGCGGTGAGCTGGGTTTTGATGGCGTGATTTTCTCTGACGATTTGTCGATGGAAGGCGCGGCCATTATGGGCAGCTATGCCGAGCGTGGGCAGGCGTCGCTGGATGCCGGTTGCGATATGATTCTGGTCTGCAATAACCGTGAAGGTGCGGTTAGCGTACTGGACAATCTGGCACCGCGCAGGGCGGAGCGCGTCAGTCAGCTGTATCATCGGGGAACCTTTACCCGCCAGCAGTTGCTGGCCTCGTCACGCTGGAAAACGGCGAATAATCAGTTAAGCCAGCTGCACGATCAGTGGCTGGCCCACAAAGCTGAACTCAGCCAGCGCTAGCCGCGGTATCATGCAAAACCTGTCAGCGATCAATTTCGTCAGCGCTGGCAGGTTATACTATCAAAGTTGGTTTGCATCTCATCGGCGAGGATTACAATGATCATCTATCTGCACGGTTTTGATTCAAATAGTCCGGGTAATCATGAAAAAGTGCTGCAACTGCAGTTTATCGATCCTGATGTCCGCTTGCTGAGCTACAGTACGCTGCATCCGAAACATGATATGCAGCATTTACTCAAAGAGACTGACAAGATGCTGCGGCTTAATTCCGACGATCGCCCGTTAATATGCGGTGTCGGTCTGGGGGGATACTGGGCGGAGAGAATCGGCTTTCTCTGTGATATTCGCCAGGTGATAGTCAATCCCAACCTGTTTCCCGGCGAGAACATGACGGGCAAAATCGACCGGCCGGAAGAGTATCTGGATATCGCGACAAAATGCGTCAGTAACTTCCGCGAAAAGAACCGCGATCGCTGCCTGACAGTGCTGTCGCGTCATGATGAAGCGCTGGATAATCAGCGTAGCGCACAATTATTGCAGAGCTTTTATGAGATCGTCTGGGATGAAGAGCAAAGCCATAAGTTCAAGAATATTTCCCCGCATTTACAACGAATTAAAGCGTTCAAAACCCTCGGCTAACATCGGCTTTTGGCCGACTGGCAATCGGCCATCATAAGTTTTATGAGTAATAATCTGAGTTTTAATCAATAAAATTGACCACGATCAATTTTGGTATGACCAAGTAACCCGCCCATGTTATCCTGCCTTCAGATAGCGATTTAAGTTCGCCAACCCTATGTTAATTAAGGATATTATTTTAACTTTTAATTAACGATTGGTTCACATTTTGAGGGGGTCGTTTGACTACACCAATGAAGAAAATTGTCATCGTCGGTGGTGGTGCCGGTGGACTGGAGCTGGCAACCCAGCTTGGTCGCAAACTGGGCCGCAAGAACAAAGCCGAAATCACGCTGGTCGATCGTAATCACAGCCATTTGTGGAAGCCGCTGTTACATGAAGTTGCGACCGGTTCTCTTGATGAAGGCATTGATGCGCTGAGTTATCTGGCACATGCGCGCAACCATCATTTCCAGTTCCAGCTGGGAACGGTGACCGATCTCAATCGTGAAACTAAACGTCTGCACCTCGCCGAAATTCGCGATGCGCAGGGCGAACTGCTGGTGCCCGAGCGTGAACTGGCGTATGACACGCTGGTAATGGCGCTGGGCAGTACCTCCAATGATTTTGGTACTCCGGGCGTTAAAGACCACTGTATCTTCCTCGATAACCCGCAGCAGGCCCGTCGTTTCCATAATGAAATGCTGAACCTGTTCCTGAAATTCTCATCGAATGAAGGCGTGCAGGAGAAGGTGAATATCGCCATCGTTGGTGGCGGAGCGACCGGGGTTGAGCTGTCTGCTGAATTGCATAATGCGGTCAAACAGCTGCACAGCTACGGCTATAAAGGCCTGGATAATCAGGCATTAAACGTGACGCTGGTCGAAGCGGGTGAGCGTATCCTGCCAGCGTTACCGCCGCGTATCTCGACTGCTGCCCATCAGGAACTGACCAAGCTTGGCGTGCGCGTATTGACGCAAACTATGGTGACCAGTGCCGATGCTAAAGGGCTGAACACCAAGTCCGGAGAATTTATTGAAGCGGATTTGATGGTATGGGCCGCCGGTATCAAGGCGCCAGACTTTATGAAAGATCTCGGTGGTCTGGAAACCAACCGCATCAATCAGCTGGTGGTCAATGAGACCTTGCAGACCACGCGCGATGAAAACATTTATGCCATTGGTGACTGCGCATCCTGTGCATTGCCCGGCGGCGGTTTTGTGCCGCCACGCGCCCAGTCGGCGCACCAGATGGCGTCACGCGCGCTGGAAAATATTCTGGCACAGATGAAAGGGCAGACGCTGAAACCTTACGTTTATAAAGATCATGGTTCACTGGTTTCACTGTCCCGTTTCACTACCGTTGGAAGTCTGATGGGTAATCTTATGCGTGGCTCGATGATGGTGGAAGGGCGCATTGCGCGTTTCGTCTACATCTCGCTGTATCGTATGCATCAGATTGCACTGCATGGTTATTTCAAAACCGGCCTGATGATGCTGGTAGGCAGTATTAACCGGGTGATTCGCCCGCGCCTGAAACTGCACTAAGTAATATGGCGGGATTATTCCCGCCATTTCAGAACATAATTAAGCTGCCGCCAACGTTGTTACCAAATACCTGCTTCCAGGAACACTCCTAAAAGACTTTCCTTATTACATTCGTCCATTTGTCTGATTGTTCCGCTGCCGCAGTTTCTGCAAAATCCACCGTATGTACCACGGCGCGTCGCGCACGCCGAGTCGGCCAAAATTGCAAGGGAACGCGCAATGGCAAAACAATGCGCGGTAACAATGTCAGGAGGATTTCCTGTGAATAAATCAATGTTGGCGGGTATTGGAATTGGTGTTGCAGCTGCTCTGGGTGTTGCTGCGGTCGCCGGAATGAATATGTTTGACAGTGGCCCGCAATATGCTCAGGTGCTCTCGGCAACGCCGATTAAAGAAACCATTAAAAATCCGCGTCAGGAGTGCCGTAACGTCACCTTAACGCACCGTCGCCCGGTGCAGGATGAAAACCGTATTGCCGGTTCAGTATTAGGTGCCGTCGCCGGTGGGGTGTTAGGCCATCAGTTTGGCGGAGGACGTGGTCGTGATGTTGCCACGGTTGCTGGCGCACTGGCCGGTGGCTACGGTGGTAATCAGGTTCAGGGCGCTATGCAGGATCGTGATACCTACACCACCACCGAGCAGCGCTGCAAAACGGTCTACGATAAGCATGATAAAATGCTGGGTTACGATGTCACTTACAAAATCGGCGACCAGCAGGGCAAAGTCCGGATGGAAAACGATCCGGGGACCCGTATTCCGCTGGACAGTAAAGGCCAGCTGATGCTGAATAATAAGGCGTAAACTGGCGCGCATTAACGCTGGTTTATTCTGATAAAAAATCCGTAAACTTTCTGGTTTGCGGATTTTTTTTGTGATGTGTCAACCGCAGCTACTCATTACCCCATTGATTAAGGAACGTGGCGATATCATCGATACGCCGTTCATTGATACCGGCTTCACTGGCCATCTCTTTCTGCGCATCCTCGCTGATTTCTTCATTATTCATTAAGCGAGTGATGAGCAGCTGGAAATAGTGTGCCAGCGGGTCACGTTCTGACTCGCTTACCGGTTCAGCGGATTCCGTCGTATACTCATCCACGATGTCATAATATTTAATCGGTACTTCATTGCTCATAATAGCCTCTACGGGTCAATGTCTGTATCAGTTGCTGCATGCGCCATCTGGTCTGAATAGTAAATTCTTACTTCGTTTTTTCAGCGAAGCAACCGGAAAAACGAAAAATAATGCTTTAGACCTTAAGCATTTTCACCGTGTCATCCACGTCTATCTCATCTTCCGAGAAAATTAACGTCGTTCCCTGGAAGGTGGTGATCGCCAGTTTTTTCAGCGAGCGCATTTCACCGGGCTTGGCGGATGATTTCGGCCTGATGCTGTTCATCAGTAGACCCACAGACAGCACTGCATTTTCTTTATCGATGCCGGTATCGGCAGGCACTTCTTCGCTGTAAACCAGATAAGACTTAATCGATGTGAGCTTAATGCGCTCGCCGGCGATATAGATGTATTTGCTTTCTGGTGCAACTTTTACAGCATAAGCTGACAAGCCCTTGTTATTGGTGGTGGGTTCGAACGTCACCGCCGCATCTTTTTTAATCAACTCCGGGTTAGCGACCTTAATCACATGAAAATAACGGTTATCACCGTTTTCATCTTTGATAAATCCAAAACCTTTATCTTGAAACCAGGTTGTGATCGTTCCGTTCATCGCTATTACCGCCTGTTTAATCGTTTATCTACTCAGTTTTTGCTGCGCGCAGTGTAAAACACAATGCCTGCATAGACCACGTCTTTGCTCTCAGTCCGGACGATAAATTTCAGTCAGGCGAGGGTGCTGCGGGCAGGTTGAGGTGTCAGCTTTAGCCAGATGATCCCCGACATCCTCTGATAACGATCGCGTGAGGCAAAACCCCGTTGGATTAGCGGCCATGCCATTGGAAAGAAAATTCAGAAATGCTTTGGTTAACCGTTTTATCCGCCGATAAAAAATGCCTGACTCTTCAGCCAGGCATTGAATTTAAGTCCGGTTAGCATCGGCCAGTCAAGCCGCATTCTCCAGCAGCTGCGTCATAAAATCGCGCATCCACTTCATGCGTAATTTTCGCTCGCTGAGATCGCGAATAAACTTCAGTCGCGTTGGGCCATCCAGACGCCAGTGCTGCGGCTCTTTTTGTAGCAGACCAATCAGCCAGCCGGGATCAACTTTGTTCTTCTCAGCGAATTCAATAAAGCCACCTTTTTCATTGCCTTCAATGCGGCGCACGCCGAGCTTCTGCGCGGTTAAGCGTAACGCCGCGATATCCAGCAGATTACGCGCCGCATCCGGCAGCAGGCCGAAACGGTCGATCAGTTCGACTTTCAGATCCTCCAGCTCGCTGTCGGTCTGGGCGCTGGCAATACGTTTATAAAAGGACAGGCGGGTGCTGACGTCCGGAATAAAATCGTCCGGCAGCAGCGATGGCATACGCAGTTCGATTTCTGTCTGATTGCTGGTGAGATCCTCAAGCGACGGTTCGCGGCCCTCTTTCAGGGCATCGACCGCATTTTCCAGCAGTTCCATATACAGTGAGAAACCGATAGTTTCCATCTGGCCGCTCTGGTCTTCACCCAGCAATTCTCCGGCACCGCGAATCTCCAGGTCGTGAGTCGCCAGCGCAAAGCCTGCGCCAAGATCCTCCAGCGAGGCAATGGCTTCCAGCCGCTTGTGGGCATCGGTGGTCATTGCTTTCGGATGCGGCGTCAGCAGCCAGGCGTAAGCCTGGTGGTGCGAACGCCCGACGCGACCGCGTAACTGGTGCAGCTGCGCCAGGCCGAAGTGGTCCGCACGCTCAATAATAATGGTATTGGCGCTGGCGATATCAATGCCGGTTTCAATAATGGTGGTACACACCAGTACGTTAAAGCGCTGATGATGGAAGTCGTTCATGACCCGTTCCAGATCGCGTTCGCGCATCTGGCCGTGCCCAATGGCAATGCGCGCTTCCGGCACCAGCTCCGCCAGCCGCTGTGAGGCTTTCTCAATATTCTCAACGTCGTTGTACAGGTAGTAAACCTGGCCGCCACGCAGGATTTCGCGCAGAATCGCTTCACGCACCACCAGATCGTCATACTCGCGCACAAAGGTTTTCACTGCCAGACGGCGCGCCGGCGGGGTCGCAATAATCGACAGATCGCGCATGCCGCTCATCGCCATATTTAGCGTACGCGGAATGGGCGTGGCGGTCAGCGTCAGGATATCCACGTCAGCACGCATCGCTTTAATGCGCTCTTTATGACGTACACCGAAGCGGTGCTCTTCATCGACAATCAGTAATCCCAGATCGCGCCACTTAATCTCGCTTTGCAGCAACTTATGGGTGCCAATCAGAATATCAATCTTGCCTTCGCTCGCCTGTTCAAGAATCTGCGCCTGTTCTTTGGCGGTACGGAAACGCGACAGCATCTCAATGCGCACTGGCCAGTTGGCAAAGCGATCGCGGAAGTTATCGTAATGCTGTTGCGCCAGCAGGGTGGTTGGCACCAGCACGGCTACCTGTTTATGGTTTTCAATCGCCAGGAAGGCGGCGCGCATCGCCACTTCAGTCTTACCAAAGCCGACGTCACCACACACCAGGCGATCCATCGCCAGCGGCTGACACATATCACTGAGCACGGCATTGATTGCCTGCGCCTGATCCGGTGTGGTTTCAAACGGGAAAGTTTCGCAAAACAGTTGATACTGCTCGCGATCGTGTTTAAAGGCGAATCCGGTTTTGGCAGCTCGCTGCGCGTAGATATCCAGCAGTTCTGCCGCAACATCACGCACTTTCTCGGCGGCTTTCTGGCGCGCGCGTGACCAGGCATCGCTACCCAATTTATGCAGCGGCGCATTTTCATCAGCGCCGCCAGCGTATCGGCTGATTAAATGCAGCGAGGAGACCGGCACATATAATTTGGCGTCACCGGCGTAAGCCAGCATCAGATATTCCGCCTTGATGCCACCGGTCTCCAGCGTGGTCATCCCCAGATAGCGTCCGACACCGTGTTCCAGATGGACCACCGGCTGGCCCTCATGCAGTTCGGCGAGGTTGCGGATTAACACGTCCGGGTTGATGGTGCGGCGGCTGTCCTGACGGCGACGCGTGACGCGTTCGCCCAGCAGATCGCTTTCACAGATTAAGGCTCGCTGGCGCAGGCCATCAATAAAACCGCGTTCGCTCGCACCTATCATCAGATAGTGACCCGACTGGCCAGCCTCATCGAGACGGTGAAGGGTTTTTGGCAGTACTTTAATACGCGCCAGCAGCTCAAGTAATGCTTCGCGGCGGCCTTCACTTTCAACCGAGAAGATGACCGATCCGGTAAATGTTTCAAGGAAACGGCGCAGATTATCCAGTGGCGCTTTTGCCTGCGCCTGGACCGCAAGATCCGGTAAAGGCTGATAATCCAGATTGGTATTGGCGGCTTTGGCTGGCAATATTTCACTGCTGAGCTGAACCCGTGGCCAGTTCTTTAGCTCGCTGAACAGCTGGTCAGTGCGTAACCACAGGTTTTCCGGCGCTAACAGCGGACGCATCGGGTCGACGCGGCGATTTTCATAGCGCGCATTCACATCAAGCAGAAAACGGTCAGCGCTGCTTTCCAGATCGCCGGTATTCACGATCAGTGTGTTGTCCGGCAGATAGCTAAACAGCGGCGGCAGGGGTTGATCAAAAAACAGCGGCTGCCAGTATTCGATACCGGAAGGCAGCGTACCTTTGCTGACCTGCTGATAGATATGTTCGGCTTCACGTTTTACATCAAACTTCTCGCGCCACTGGCTGCGAAACAGTTCGATAGCGGCTTTATCGGTGGGAAATTCATGCGCCGGCAGTAAATTAATCGCTTCAACTTCTTGCAGCGTGCGCTGCGAATCGACGTCAAATACCCGCAGGCTGTCGATTTCATCATCAAAGAAGTCAATACGGTAAGGCTGTTCGCTGCCCATCGGATAGAGATCGAGCAGTGCGCCACGCGTGGCGTACTCGCCGTGTTCCATAACCTGATCAACACTGCGATAGCCTGCCTGCTCCAGCTGGCTGCGCAGCGTATCACGCGATAACAGCTGTCCTTTTTGCATGACCAGCGCGTGACCATGTAAAAAGCTGTGCGGACAAACGCGCTGCATCAGCGTGTTAACCGGCAGGATCAGCACACCGCGTTGCAGTGTCGGTAACTGATACAGTGTCGAAAGGCGCGATGAGATGATTTCCTGATGCGGCGAGAAGCTGTCGAACGGCAGCGTTTCCCAGTCGGCGAGGCTAATCACCGGCTGGTCAGTAAACTGCTGGATTTCATCCTGCAGGCGCAGCGCATTCTGCATATCAGGGGCGATTAACATTACCGGCCCGTGATGACGTTCAATAATTTCAGCACATTCAACGGCACAAGCCGCACCGGTCAGCTGCCCAAGCAGGGAGCGATCGCCGGCTTTCTCAGGCAGGGAATAGCGAGTCTGTTCTGGCATAGTCGGTTCGACGTTCTCTTGATTAATTCTATGGCGGTAATGATTTCACAGAACGCGCCAGGGATCACCTGATCGCGAGCGGAATTTTATTCATACGAATCATGCGCGAAGACCTGATGAAACCAGCAAGCGGTCGCTATTTCGTTGACTGCTGAGTGTAGTGCATTTTGGGCCGATCGATATTCGCCCAGCACAACTCGGCTTCCAGATGGTAACTGTGGTTGCCATCATCCCATCTGACGTAATAGCCGGTGGGAGAATCCCCCTGATCGAAGATGTTAACCACCATACCGTTGATATGGCCGGTTTTATGTTTGACGATACTGCCTTTGGGATACCTGAACATGGTACAACTCCGGTGCCTGAATAGCGCAAGAAAACCTCTCTGACTGACACTGATTATAGTTTATCGCTTATACCCCTGAAGGGAAAAGGGGCATTAAAACCGCGATACTGTCGATTATTTCAGCATTCAGTCGCTCGCCTGCACTATCTTTACAGGGTTTCCAGCATACTCAGAGGCTTAGTGGTTCCATAAAGCGGGCTGCTCCTTTATCATCCTTAACACTTTACATTAGCAACCGCCACAAGACGGATTACATGTATCAACCTGTTGCGTTATTTATCGGTCTGCGCTACATGCGCGGACGAGCGTCAGACCGCTTTGGTCGGTTTGTCTCATGGCTTTCCACTATCGGCATCACGCTGGGCGTGATGGCGTTGGTTACCGTTATGTCGGTGATGAACGGTTTCGAGCGCGAACTGGAAAACAATATTCTTGGCCTGATGCCGCAGGCGCTGATTACCAGCGACAAAGGGTCGGTCAATCCTCAACAATTACCGGCAGAGAGCCTGAAACTTCAGGGAGTCAGCCGCGTTGCGCCGTTAACCACCGGTGATGTGGTGCTGCAAAGCGCGCGAAGCGTGGCGGTCGGCGTGATGCTTGGCATCCAGCCTGATGAGCAGGATCCGCTGACGCCGTATCTGGTTAATGTTAAGCAGCAGGATCTGCAGGCGGGGCAGTACAACGTCATTCTCGGTGAGCAACTGGCCGGGCAACTCGGGGTTAAACGCGGCGACTCAATTCGTCTGATGGTGCCGTCTGCCAGCCAGTTTACCCCGATGGGCCGTCTGCCAAGCCAGCGCCTGTTCAATATTATCGGCACCTTTGCCGCCAACAGTGAAGTGGATGGTTATCAGATTCTGGTCAACCAGCAGGATGCTTCACGCCTGATGCGCTATCCGGCGGGCAATATCACCGGCTGGCGTTTATGGCTTGATAAGCCGCTGAGTGTCGATACCCTCAGTCAGCAAAAACTGCCTGACGGCATGGTGTGGAAAGACTGGCGCGAACGCAAAGGCGAGCTTTTCCAGGCGGTGCGCATGGAGAAAAATATGATGGGCCTGCTGCTGAGCCTGATTGTGGCGGTAGCCGCATTTAACATTATTACCTCGCTGGGCCTGCTGATTATGGAGAAGCAGGGTGAAGTGGCGATCTTGCAAACCCAGGGCCTGACGCGCCGTCAGATTATGATGGTGTTTATGGTGCAGGGTGCCAGCGCCGGGATTATCGGCGCGTTGCTCGGCGCGTTGCTCGGCGTATTGCTGGCCAGCCAGCTTAATAATCTGATGCCGGTGATTGGCATGTTCCTCGATGGTGCCGCGCTGCCGGTGGCGATTTCGCCGTGGCAGGTAGTCGCCATTGCGCTGACCGCAATGGTGGTGGCGCTGCTTTCGACGCTTTATCCTTCCTGGCGCGCTGCCGCCGTACAACCCGCTGAGGCTTTACGCTATGAGTAATTCGATCCTGTTGCAGTGTAACGATCTGTGCAAACGCTATCAGGAAGGCAGCGTCCAGACCGATGTGCTGCGCAATGTGTCATTCAGCATTGAGCCGGGTGAAATGATGGCGATTGTCGGTAGCTCGGGTTCCGGCAAAAGTACCCTGATGCACCTGCTTGGCGGTCTGGACTCACCCACTTCCGGTGAGGTGGTGTTTGATGGCAAGTCGCTGAACAGTCTCTCTTCATCGGCCAAAGCCGAACTGCGTAACCGCGAGCTCGGTTTTATCTATCAGTTTCACCATCTGCTGCCGGACTTTACCGCGCTGGAAAACGTGGCGATGCCGCTGCTGATCGGTAAAGTGAATAAAGTTGAGGCGCAGGAAAAAGCCCGGGCGATGTTAAGCGCGGTAGGCCTGGAAAAACGCGCCGCGCATCGTCCCTCTGAACTGTCGGGCGGCGAACGTCAGCGCGTGGCGATTGCCCGTGCGCTGGTAAACAATCCGCGTCTGGTGCTGGCCGATGAACCGACCGGTAATCTTGATGCACGTAACGCGGATGCCATCTTCGATCTGCTGGGTGAACTGAACGTGCGTCAGGGCACTGCTTTTCTGGTCGTGACCCACGATCTGCATCTTGCCAAACGTCTGAAGCGTCAGATGGAGATGCGTGACGGTCAGCTGAGTGGTGAACTGACGCTGGCAGGAGCGTTGTAATGGCTGCTTCGTTATCGCTGCTGCTGGGTTTACGTTTCAGCCGTGGCCGTCGGCGTGGCGGCATGGTGTCGCTGATTTCGGTAATTTCCACCGTCGGTATTGCACTGGGCGTGGCGGTATTGATCGTCGGCCTGAGCGCAATGAACGGTTTTGAACGTGAGCTGAATAACCGCATTCTGGCGGTGGTTCCGCACGGTGAAATCGAACCGGTTAATCAGCCATTTAGCGGCTGGCAGCAGATGATCCCGCGGATTGAAAAAGTGCCAGGTATTGCCGCCGCTGCACCGTATATTAATTTCACCGGTCTGATCGAAAGCGGAGCCAAGCTGCAGGCAATTCAGGTTAAGGGTGTTGATCCTCAACAGGAAATGCAGCTCAGTGCGCTGCCAAAATTTGTGCAGAATAACGCCTGGTCCAGCTTTGCCGCCGGCAAGCAGCAGGTGATTATTGGTAGTGGGGTCGCAAAATCGCTCGGCCTGAAGCAGGGCGACTGGCTGACGATTATGATTCCCAACAGTGATACCGAACATAAACTGCTGCAGCCGAAGCGGGTGCGCTTGCAGGTGAGCGGCATTTTGCAGCTTAGCGGCATGCTCGATCACAGTCTGGCAATGGTGCCACTGGCGGATGCCCAGCAGTATCTGGCGATGGGCGACAACGTCACCGGAATTGCCATCAAAGTTAACGATCCGTTTAGCGCGAATAAACTGGTGCGCGATGCCGGTGAAGTCACCCAGTCCTATGTCTATCTGCGCAGCTGGGTAGGAACATACGGCTATATGTACCGTGATATTCAGATGATCCGCGCCATTATGTATCTGGCGATGGTGCTGGTGATCGGGGTGGCCTGCTTTAATATCGTGTCGACGCTGGTCATGGCGGTGAAAGATAAAAGCAGCGATATTGCGGTGCTGCGTACGCTGGGCGCCAAAGATGGGTTGATCCGCGCCATCTTTGTCTGGTATGGCCTGATGGCGGGCCTGCTGGGCAGCGTCACTGGGGTAGTGGTCGGCGTGCTGGCCGCGCTTAATCTGACCAGCGTCATCAACGGTATTGAAAAGCTGATTGGCCATCAGTTCCTCTCCGGTGATATCTACTTTATCGACTTTTTGCCGTCAGAACTGCACTGGACCGACGTGATATCAGTGCTGGCAACGGCGATTGTGCTGAGCCTGCTGGCCAGTTGGTATCCGGCGCGTCGCGCCAGCCGTATTGATCCGGCCCGGGTGTTAAGCGGACAATAATACCGATACCGAAGGGGATAGCGCATGTATTACGGCCTCGATATGGGCGGCAGCAAAATCGCCATTGGTGTTTACGATGCTCAACGCCAGCAGCGGTGGAGCAAACGCGTGGCGACGCCGCGCGATGATTATCAGCAGCTGCTGGCGACGCTGGAACAATTAGTGCTGGAGGCCGACAGCGTCTGCGGTCAGCGCGGTAGCGTCGGTATCGGCGTACCGGGTTTGCCGGTTCCGGACGATGGCACGCTGTTTACCGCTAACGTGCCGGCCGCGCGTGGTAAAACGCTTGGGGCCGATCTGTCGCAACGGCTACAGCGCGAGGTACGCATCGATAATGATGCCAACTGCTTTGCGCTCTCCGAAGCCTGGGACGATGAGTTTCAGGCCTGTCCGGTGGTGTTCGGGCTGATTCTCGGCACCGGCGTTGGCGGGGGATTGATCGTTGACGGTAAACCGGTGACCGGGCGTAACTACATTACCGGCGAGTACGGGCATATGCGTTTGCCAGTTGATGCCCTTGAGGTGCTCGGTCACGATATTCCGCTACAAATGTGCGGCTGCGGTAAACGCGGCTGTATTGAACCCTATCTCTCCGGGCCGGGTTTTTCCTGGCTCTGGCAGCATCATTATCAGCAGACTCTCAGTGCACCTGAAATTATCACCCGCTATTATCAGGGTGATACACTGGCGCAGGCCCATACCGAGCGATATTGTGAACTGTTGGCCGTTTGCCTTGGCAATTTGCTGACGCTGCTCGATCCGCACCTGGTAGTATTGGGCGGGGGATTGTCTAATTTTGATGCGCTCTATGACGGGCTGGAACAGCGGGTAGCGAAGTACCTGTTACCGGTGGCTAAACCACCGCGTTTTGCGAAAGCCCGACATGGCGATGCAGGAGGAATGCGCGGCGCCGCATTCCTTCATCTTAAGTAATTAAAGGAGCTTTTATGCGCACACCCCGTCGCCGACTGCGACTCGCACGCTACAAAAAGACCAAGCGTCAGATTCATCAACGCTTTCGTCAGCGCATTTTCGAGCGTGATCGTAGCGCTGAGCTGGCAGCACATCCGCTGCCGCGCGTGGTAGTTCTGACGGGAGCCGGGATATCTGCTGAGTCGGGTATTCGTACCTTTCGCGCCAGTGACGGCCTGTGGGAAGAGCATCGGGTTGAGGATGTGGCAACGCCGGAAGGTTTTGCCCGCGATCCGGCGCTGGTGCAGGCATTTTACAACGCCCGCCGTCAGCAGTTGCAGCAGCCGGAAATCCAGCCCAATGCCGCGCATCAGGCGCTGGCAGAGCTGGAATCGGTACTGGGTGACGGTTTTCTGCTGGTGACGCAAAATATTGATAACCTGCACGAGCGAGCCGGCAGCGAGCGGGTGATTCATATGCACGGCGAATTGCTGAAAGTGCGCTGTTCGATGAGTGGGCAGATTCTTGACTGGACTGAAGATGTTAAGCCAGGCGATCGCTGCCACTGCTGCCAGTTTCCTGCGGTGCTGCGCCCGCATGTGGTGTGGTTTGGAGAAATGCCGCTGCAAATGGATGAGATTTATCAGGCGATTGAACAGGCTGATTATTTTGTCGCTATCGGCACCTCGGGCCATGTCTATCCGGCGGCGGGTTTTGTCCACGAGGCAAAATTACAGGGCGCGCATACCGTAGAGCTGAATCTGGAGCCAAGCCAGGTGGGTAGCGAGTTCGAAGAGAAAAAATACGGTCCGGCCAGTCAGGTAGTACCGCTGTACGTGCGCACATTTTTGCTGGGGCTGTATAAGTAATCATTCTGTTCGGGAGCCGCTTTAGCTTCGGTACAGAGGATCTGCAGGGCAGAGATTAACGGCACGGGCGGCGAGAACCACGCCCGTGCCGAATCTGCGTTTTAACGCCCGGCTTTTAACTTCTGGAACAGGGTTTCGTACTGCATACTGGCTTCGCCGACATCATCCTGCCATTCGCCGTTTTTGATCACCTCATCGCTCGGATACAGTGACGGATCGCCGGACATCGCTTTCGGCAGCAGTTTTTTCGCCGCCAGGTTTGGCGTCGGATAACCGATGGTTTCGGCTACTTTTGCCGCGACGTCAGGGCGGAGCAGAAAGTTAATCAGCTTCAACGCACCCTCTACATTTTTCGCGTTAGCCGGTATCGACAGACTGTCCATCCAGAAAATGCCGCCTTCCTGCGGCCAGATAACGTCCAGCGGCGTACCGGCCTGACGTGCGACGTAAGCCGAACCGTTCCACACCATGCCCAGATTAACTTCACCCTCCATATAAGGGCTGCCTGGATTGTCTGAGTTAAAAGTCAGCACATTAGGCATCAGCTTTTTCAGCTCTTCATAGGCGGCATTAATCTGTTCAGGATCGGTGGTATTGCCGGAGTAACCGAGTTTACGTAAAGCTACCTGGAAAACATCGCGGGCATCGTCAGTTAACAGCAGGCTCTGCTTAAATTCCGGCTTCCACAGATCGGCCCAGCGGGTAACGGTTTTGGTATCAATAACATCCGTATTTGCGCCAATCGCGGTCGCCCCCCAGATATAGGGGATCGAGTAGTCGTTATTCGGATCAAACGATTTGTTCAGCAGCACCGGATCGAGATTAGTAAAGTTCGACAGTTTGCTTTTGTCTATTTTTTGTATCATGCCTTCATTGCGCATTTTGGCAACGAAGTAAGTGGAAGGCACCACCAGATCGTAGGCACCGTCTTTATACGTTTTCAGCTTGGCATACATACTCTCGTTAGATTCATACGTCGAGTAAATGACTTTAATGCCGGTCTCTTTAGTAAATTGTTCCAACAGTCCCGGCGGAACATATTCCGTCCAGTTGTAGAAGTAGAGCGTTTTGCTGTCGTCTGCCTGTGCGCTGTGTAATCCGAACGCCAGCGCGCCGGCTGCCAGCCAGTGTGACCACTTTTTCATGATAATTTCTCCCAGAGGCAGGCTGCCAATATGGATACCTGACCCGATGTCGTTTGTTCGGGATTATATGCCAGAGAGCGGCGAGGTCAAGGTTGCAGCCGCGATGCCAACCGGCAAACAGATTATTAAGATTATGCATAGCTGGAGGCCGGCAGACGGGTTTCAGAATAATCCGCGTCAGTCAGATCAACATTACGCATCGAGGCATTTTCGAGATTGGATCTTTGCAGCTGGGCTCCGCGCATTGTTGCATCATCAAAGTCTGCAAATTGCTCAATATCAATATCTTGCAGACTGGCATGAGTAAGATCAGCCCTCGTCAATATGGCTTCTTCCAGATTAGCTTCATTCAGCGTGGCATGCTGCAAATTACTGTCACTGAGATTAATGGCGTACATTTCTGCATGCGTAAAATCGCAGCCTGCGGCCTCGACATGTTGCATATTGACACAGCAGAGTGAGGCTTCGCGGAATGGACAACCAGTAATAATCGAGTGACTCAAGTCGCTGCTTTCCAGCTGTACCCAGTTAAAGTTATGCGCGGTTAAGTCCATGCCACTAAGATCCAAATTTGTTAAGTTCACCGGGTTAGCGGAGGTATGCTCAGACAGCATTACGGTCAGCGCGTGATTTTTTCTGTTTTTAAGATCGATCGCTTCATCCTGTTTCATGCCCGACGATAGCGGCTGCCTGAGGATAGCTAAATTATTATTACTTACCGAGGCATCTGCGGAAAAATTGTTTATTACTGAGGTATTACTATTAATTTCCATATTGATTCCTGATTTGTATTCTGGATGAGAAAGCCACCGGCTTTGTGCCGTCCAGAATTATCTATCCGATAAAAGAAATCTTCTGCTTTTCGCCTGAATGGCGGAGTCAATTAATAGAATATTTTTCAATCAGGCCGTTATTGCGGGGCAAAAAATTGCCCCGCAACGGTTTAACGGCGAGTTTTATCGCGCAGTAATAACTGACTGAGGGCGACCATCACCAGCGACAACAGCATCAGAATCGTCGCCAGCGCATTAACCTCTGGAGAGACGCCGACTTTTACCATTGAATAGATCTTCAGCGGTAATATTTCGTAGCTGGGACCGGTAACAAATGATGAGACCACCACGTCATCCATCGACAGAGTAAAGCTCAGCAGCCAGCCCGCCGCGACTGCTGGCAGCGCCAGCGGCAGAATGATCTTACGCAAAATGGTGATTTCACTGGCACCGAGATCTTTTGCCGCTTCCAGCATGCGCACATCAAAGCCCTTTAAGCGTGAAAAGACGGTAATAACGACAAAAGGCAGACAGAAGGTAATATGCGAGAACAGCAGTGACCAGAAGCCGAGTGAAATACCCAGCAGCATAAACAGCACCAGCAGAGAAATCGCCATAACGATATCCGGCGACATCATCACCACAAACAGCATGCCGCCGACAAACGGCTTACCGCGAAAACGATAGCGATAGAGCGCTACGGCGGTCAGCGAGCCGATCAACGTGGCAAAGCTGGCCGACAGCACAGCCATAATCAGCGAGTGCTTCGCCGCATCAATCAGGCTGTCGTTATTCAGCAGCAGGCTGTACCACTGAGTGCTGAATCCCTGCCAGTTTATGCCGAATCGGGACTGATTAAACGAGTTGATAATCAGAATCACAATCGGAATATACAGCCAGGCGTATATGACGGTCATAAAGCCGCCACGTAACCAGCGCGCCATCATTCCAGCACCACCTTATTATTCAGCAGACGTGCAGCACGCCAGTATATCAACAACATCAGCCCCATGATCAGCGTCAGCACCACGCTGGTGGCCGCGCCAAACGGCCAGTCACGAATATTAAGGAACTGACTTTTAATCACATTACCGATTAACAGGTTTTTCGCCCCACCCATTAAATCGGAAACAAAGAACAGCCCCATCGCCGGCAGCAGAACCAGCAGACATCCGGCAACGATTCCCGGCATGGTGAGCGGTAGAATAATCCGGATAAAGGTTTGCAGCTTGCTGGCACCCAGATCGCGCGCGGCTTCCAGCACCGGCTTATCCAGTTTTTCCAGGCTGGAGTAGAGCGGCATCACCATAAACGGCAGCAGGATATACACCAGTCCGAGGATCACCGCCTGTGAGCTGTACATAATGCTGAACGGCTTATCGATCACGCCAAGCCACAGCAGAAAATCATTGAGCCAGCCGCGAGTGCTGAGGAAGATTTTCAGACCGTAAATGCGGATCAGCGAATTGGTCCAGAACGGCACAATCAGTAAAAACAGCATCAGCGGGCGCAGGCGCTCCGGCAGCTTTGTCAGGCACCAGGCGAAAGGATAGCCGAGCAGCAGGCAGCTCAGGGTGGCGATCAGCGCCATATTCAGCGAGTGCAGCAGCACTTCGGCATACAGCGGATCGGCCAGACGGCTGTAGTTATCCAGAGTGAATACCAGCTTGACGAAGTTGGCATCATCACGGGTCAGAAAGCTGGTGACGAAAATCATCAGGTTGGGCAAGAACACAAACAGCACCAGCCAGCTGACAATGGTCAATATCACTATTTTCTGAAAGCGTTTACGCGTCGTTTTCATCTTTGAGCACCACTTCCCAGCTTTCAACCCAGTTCACCGCCATTTTCTGATTCAGCGAGTGATCGAAATCAGGATCGTCTTCGTTAAAGAATTCGCTTACCGTCACCAGCTTGCCGTTTTCCAGCTCGACGGTGGACTCCAGCGTCATTCCCTTATAGTTACGCTCGCGAACATAGCCGATCAGCCCGTCGATATTGTTACCGTCATTGATCTCTTCTACTCGCAGATCTTCCGGACGCAGCAGCACATTGAGTCGTTGTCCGGGCTGCACGGTAAACGGCACCAGGATATCGCATTCGCGACCTTCAACCCGCGCGCGCACCCGCTGATTATCCAGCGTGTGCAGCACTTCCGCACTGAACACGTTAATTTCACCGATAAACCGCGCGACAAACAGGTTACGTGGCTCTTCGTAAATTTCGCGCGGCGTGCCGTCCTGTTCAATCTGGCCTTCACGCATCACCACGATACGATCGGACATGGTCAGCGCTTCTTCCTGATCGTGGGTCACAAAGATAAAGGTAATACCGAGCTTACGCTGTAATGCTTTCAGCTCATTCTGCATCTGTTTACGCAGCTTGTAGTCCAGCGCCGACAGTGATTCATCCAGCAGCAGCACTTTGGGCCGGTTCACTACCGCGCGGGCAATGGCCACGCGCTGCTGCTGGCCACCGGAAAGCTGGTGCGGACGGCGTTGCGCAAAGTCGTTCAGCTGCACCATCGCCAGGGCATCCGTCACCCGGCTGGTGATTTCATCTGCCGGGGTTTTCTGCATTCGCAGGCCGAAAGCAACGTTTTCAAATACCGTCATATGAGGGAACAGTGCGTAGCTCTGAAACACCGTATTAATATGGCGATTCTCAGCCGGAGTATCCGTAATCGATTCGCCATCCAGCACGATATCGCCACGGTCGGCGACTTCCAGCCCGGCAATCAGGCGCAGGATAGTGGTTTTACCGCAGCCGGAAGGGCCGAGCAGGGTAATAAATTCACCGTGATTAATGGTGAGGTTAAAATTGGCAATTATGTCCTTACCGTCAAACGCTTTATTGATGCCTGAAAGCGTGACCAGCGGCTTGCGCGCGTGTTTTTGCATCATATTCGCTGCCTGAATCAAAGGGTTAGGTTTAAAATTGGGGAGCGATGATACCTGAAAAACTCGCAGCCCGCCTGGTTAAAGCCGCTATTTTTTGCTTACCGGCAGTGCGAACAAACTAAGAGACAACCCTGGCGACAGCGTGACATTCATCAGGCTGAAGAATCATCCGTGGCCGACTAACGATAGATATAACTGAGTGCCCGCATCGAGATAATGACCGGTATCACAATCGAAAGATAAATAAATACCGAAATCGGCGTGCCGTGCAGAACCTGACAGCGCGCTGCTCTCAATGCGGCAAAGTTGCATGCCTGCTAAATAAGCGGCAATTAATTGCGCGAACGCTCAAAACCTATGACCTTAAGCAATACTTTAACCGATCAAGCTTTCCATAATAGCGGCAGGCATTCAGAGGGACGAAAGATGAACAGATTACTCGATCGCTTTTTACACTACGTTTCTTTCGATACGCAATCTAAGAGTCATGCTCGTCAGGTTCCCAGTACCGAGGGGCAATGGCGGCTGGCAGAAGAATTGCAAAGCGAGCTAAAGGAACTCGGATTTAAAGACGTCACGCTGACTGACAATTGCTGTGTGATGGGGACTTTACCGTCCACTGTCGACTGGCCAACACCGGTTATCGGCTTTATTTCCCACATAGACACGTCGCCTGACTTCACCGCAAAAAATGTGAATCCGCAGGTTGTCGAAAATTATCGCGGCGGGGATATCGCGCTGGGGATTGGGGATGAGGTGCTGTCGCCGGTGATGTTTCCGGTATTGCATCAGCTGATCGGCCATACGTTGATTACCACTGATGGCAAGACTTTGCTGGGGGCTGACGATAAAGCCGGTATCGCCGAGATTATCACTGCCATGGCGCGCCTGGCACAAAGTGATATTCCTCATGGTGAAATTCGCGTGGCCTTTACGCCGGACGAAGAGATTGGCAGAGGTGCGGCACATTTTGATGTTGCCGCCTTTGCCGCTGACTGGGCGTATACCATTGATGGCAGCGGCCTGGGCGAGTTTGAATTTGAAAATTTTAACGCCGCCTCGGCAACGGTAAAAATTACCGGCAATAATGTGCATCCTGGCTCTGCCAAAGGCGTGATGATCAATGCGCTGGATGTGGCAACGCGTTTTCATGCCGCGCTGCCGCCGCAGGAAGTACCGGAGCATACTTCAGGCTATGAGGGTTTTTACCATCTGCATCAGATTAAAGGCAGCGTCGAACGTGCCGAGCTGCACTATATTGTGCGCGATTTTGATGCCGACGGCTTCGCTGCGCGCAAAAAACTGCTGCAGGATATTGCCCGCGACCTCAGCAAAGCGCTGCCGGCGAAGGGCGCTATTGAAGTGACAATTGAAGACAGTTATTACAATATGCGGGAAAAGGTCGAGGCTCATCCGCATATTATTGAGCTGGCACTGCAGGCAATGCGCGATTGTGAAATTGAACCGCAGGTGAAACCCATCCGCGGCGGTACTGATGGCGCCTCGTTATCTTATATGGGATTACCGTGTCCCAACATCTTTACTGGCGGTTATAACTATCATGGCAAACATGAGTTTGCTTCGCTGGAAAATATGGAGAAAACGGTGGCGGTAATCATGCGTATTGCGCAGTTAGCGGCGGAACGTAAATAGCAGCAACATTCTGGGCGGCAACCAGGCCGCCCAGAATGTTTTTCAAAAGATTCGGTTATTCTTCGCCAAAATACCAGTAGCCGCTGTTGACCAGCGCTGCCAGTTGAGCGAGGAACGACGGGTCGTCAAGCGCATCACCAAAGTCTTCCTGCCCCAGCGTCAGCTGATTTGCCAGCACCATCAGTGCGTCACGATGTGCGCTTTCCAGCTGCTCACCGTTAATAAATACGGCGTCACCGATGCTCAGAACGCGCAGACCGCCGAGGCGTGTCAGCTTGTCGCCCTGTTGCAGCGAATCATAAATCTCATCCGGCTGGTAAGGCGGTTCTGGCGGGGCGATATCCAGCTCATGACGTGATTGCGAAATAAACTCGCCAAACCACTGATTAAACTGGTGCGGCTGATTGATCACTTCCAGCATCATCTGGCGAATGCCATCGATTTCCTGTGGCAAAATCTCTGCCGGACGATCGCGCGCCGCAACATCCGGGTCGCTGAAGCGATGGCTACCCAGCTCACGTTGCAGTACGTAATCGGCAAAACCACTGATCAGTTCACGCCCGCTTGGCGCACGGAAACCAACGGAATAGTTGATGGCGTTTTCCAGCGAGTAACCTTCGTGCGGGAAACCTGGTGGGATATAGAGAATGTCGCCCGGCTCCATCTCTTCATCAATAATCGCGTCGAAAGGTTCAACCTGCAGCAGATCGGGATGCGGGCAATGCTGCTTAAGCGGCACTTTGTCACCCACGCGCCAACGGCGGCGGCCGGTGCCCTGCACGATAAACACGTCATACTGATCGAAGTGGGGACCAACGCCACCGCCGGGTACCGAGAAGGAGATCATCAGATCGTCAGTACGCCAGTCAGGCAAAAAGCGGAAAGGGCGCATCAGCGCAGCAGAAGGCTCATGCCAGTGGTCTACCGCTTGTACCAGCAGTGACCAGTTGCTTTCACCCAGATGATCATAGCTCTCGAAAGGCCCGTGGCTGACCTGCCATTTCCCATCATTATGGCTGACCAGGCGGCTGTCGACTTCGTTCTCCATCGCCAGGCCTGCCAGTTCATCAGGGGTAATAGGGTCGACGAAATTTTTAAAGCCGCGTTTAAGCACCACCGGGCGTTTTTGCCAGTAGCGTTGCACAAATTCGGGCCAGTTGATATCGAGCTGATAATCCATATAACGTTCCAGTTCAGGCAGTAATTGCAGGAAGTATATACCCTTCGCCTGTGAAGTGCAGTGGCTTGCTACTCGCCGTTATGTGACACTTCTTGTCGCTGGAACACCACTTCCATTCTTGCTCCGCCTAACTCACTGGTTCCGGTGAGGATATCCCCTTCGTATTGCTCGAGAATATCGCGCGCTACCGCCAGGCCAATACCCTGACCAGGGCGCATGGTATCAGCACGCTGACCGCGCACGAAAATCAGGTCGTGCTTACTTTCCGGAATGCCTGGGCCATCATCTTCCACAATCAGATACAGCACGTTATCAGTCTGGCGCGATGAGATTTCGACAAACTCCAGGCAATATTTACAGGCGTTATCCAGCACATTCCCCATCACTTCCATAAAATCGTTAGGATCGCCAACGAAGGTGATCTCCGGCGAAACGTCGAGTGACAGCGAAACGCCTTTACGCTGATAGACTTTATTCAGTGCGGAGCAGAGGCTGTCGAGCAGTGCGGAGACCGAATGCAGCTCGCGCTTCAGCGGATTATGATCGGCCTGCATACTGGCGCGGTGCAGATAGTAGCCGATCTGCTGCGAGATACGACTGATCTGCTCCAGCATAATCGGCTCAGCTTGCTCAATGGTGAAGGTTTTGCTGCCGCGCAGCGAGCGCAGGGTACTTTGCAGAACCGCCAGCGGCGTTTTCAGACTGTGGGTTAGATCTGACAGCGTGGTGCTGTAGCGGGTGTAGCGCTGGCGTTCATTATCCAGTAACAGATTGAGATTACGGACCAGGCTGCGAAGCTCTTGCGGCGGATAAGGATCGAGGGTTTCACGGGTACCGCCTTCCAGTTCGCGCACCTGGCTGGCCAGCGAGCCGATAGGCCGTAAACTCCAGTGCGCTGCCAGCCACAGTAACGGAATGACCAGCAGTAAATTAACCAGCAAGACATAGTTAAACCATACCCAGACCATATCAGACTGCTGTAATTCCTGTGGAATTGAGTCGACCACCACAATGGTCAGCGCGGGCAGATTGGTGGTGGCATCATAGCGATTAACCGCCACCGAGTGGGTAAATGAGCTGTTGCCATCGTCGTCGTATGCGTGCAGTTTACTTTGCGCATCGGCGTTATTACCCAGTGCTTCGCGGCTGGTGCTGGTGTTGGTATCGATCTCGTAGAAGTCCGGCTTTTTCAGCCATTCCGGCTTAATCTTATCGCGAATCTCCGGTACATCACGCTGCTGCCACAGCAAATGGCCGCGCTCGTCATAAATAAACACCAGCGTCGGGAAATTAAGCGTCATGCGCTCAGGCTGGGCGATAGTCAGCTTGCCGTTGCGCCACTGAGCCAGCGTAAAGAATAAATTGCTTTCACCGCGCATTACCCGATAGGTGTTTTTGTCAAAGCTGACGACATAGCCGACGACTGCCACCATCCCGTAGGAAAGCGACAGCACCAGCACCACCGCAGCGGTTGCCAGCAGGAAGCGCGCTCGCAGTGAGTAAGGGATAAAACGACGCAGCAGTGACATCAATCAGAGATCGAAGCGGTAGCCCTGACCGCGAACCGTAGTAATGACATCTTTGCTGTACTCAGCAAGAATTTTCTTGCGTAAGCGGCCCATCAGGACATCGATGGTATGGCTTTCGCGCAGTTCTGCATCGGGATAAAGTTGCAGCATCAGCGAATCTTTACTTACCACTTTGCCGGTGTTGCGAATCAGGGTTTCGATAATAGTATATTCAAATGCCGTCAGTTTGATTTGCTGCTCGTTAATGGTCAGCTCACGACGTGACAAGTCGATCTGGAAGGGCGGCAGTGAGATAATTTGCGACGCCAGGCCGCTGTTACGACGCATCAGCGCCTGCATCCGGGCGACGATTTCTTCAATATGAAACGGCTTGGTGACATAGTCATCGGCACCGGCTTCCAGTGCTTCAACTTTAGCCTGCCAGCCATCTCGTGCGGTTAACACCAGAATCGGCTGCTTAACTTCCTGAGTGCGCCAGCGGCGGATCAGCGACATACCGTCTTCATCAGGCAGACCGAGGTCAACCAGAGTGATGTCCGGGGTATGTTCATTAAGGAAATAATCCGCTTCTTTAGCATCTTCAGCGGCATCAACCTGATGTCCCATATCCCGCAGCTGCACCGTCAGGTGATGACGCAACAGGGCATTATCTTCGACAACCAAAACGCGCATAGGCCGTTCCTTTCTCGCAAACTGAGTGAACCGGTATTATTCACTCTCTTTATATGCTGAGATTATAGGATAAAGCAAGTAAACCAAAGATTAACGCGGGTCGACTTGCATCGACCCGCCGGACATTATTTCAGATCGTCAACCATTTGAATCGCACGGCCAATGTAGTTAGCCGGTGTCATTTGCTTCAGACGGGTTTTCTCCTCTTCCGGCAGCGCCAGGCTGTCGATAAAGGTCTGCATGCCCGCAGCGTCGACCCGCTTACCGCGCGTCAGCTCTTTCAGTTTCTCATAAGGCTTCTCGATGCCATAGCGACGCATCACGGTCTGGATTGGCTCTGCCAGCACTTCCCAGTTGTGATCCAGCTCGTCCAGTAAACGGTCGCGGTTCACTTCCAGTTTAGAGATTCCTTTCAGCGTCGCCTGATAAGCGATCAGCGCATAACCGACGCCGACGCCAAGGTTTCGCAGCACCGTTGAGTCGGTCAGATCGCGCTGCCAGCGTGATACCGGCAGTTTGCTGGCCAGATGCTGCATAACGGCATTCGCCAGGCCGAGATTACCTTCGGAGTTTTCGAAGTCAATCGGGTTAACTTTATGCGGCATGGTGGAAGAGCCGATTTCGCCAGCAATGGTTTTCTGCTTGAAATGGTTCAGCGCAATATAGCCCCAGATATCACGATCGAAATCGATCAGGATGGTATTAAAGCGCGCCATGCAGTCAAACATCTCAGCGATATAGTCGTGTGGCTCAATCTGCGTGGTGTACGGGTTCCAGGTGATGCCCAATGAGGTGACAAAGGCTTCACTCAGCTGATGCCAGTCAACTTCCGGATAGGCGGCGATGTGCGCATTGTAATTACCAACGGCACCGTTGATCTTGCCCAGCACTTCGATACGCTCCAGCTGACGCAGCTGACGTTCCATGCGGTAAGCGACGTTTGCCATCTCTTTACCAAGGGTAGAAGGTGTCGCTGGCTGGCCGTGGGTACGGGACAGCAGGGGAATATCGCGATACTGTTGCGCCAGATCTTTTACCGCGCCAATAATCTGCTGCCAGTAAGGCATAACCACGTCACGACGGGCAGTTTCCAGCATCAGCGCGTGTGACAGATTATTGATATCTTCAGAAGTACAGGCGAAGTGAATAAACTCAGAAACGGCGTGCAGTGCTGCAACCGGCTCTACTTTTTCTTTCAGGAAGTACTCTACCGCTTTAACGTCGTGGTTGGTGGTGCGTTCAATGGTTTTGATACGCGCGGCATCTTCTTCGTTGAAGTTAGCGACAATAGCATCAAGGTAAGCGTTTGCGTCGGCATCAAATGCAGGAACTTCCTTGATCTCTGCGGTCGCGGCCAGTTTCTGTAACCAGCGAACTTCAACCTCAACGCGGAACTTCAGCAAACCGTACTCGCTGAAAATAGCGCGCAGTGGGCTGACTTTGTCGCCGTAACGACCATCTACAGGTGAGACGGCGGTCAGAGAGGATAATTCCATCAGTGCAACTCCTGGATCGTTTTACAAGGTATTGGGCTGAACACCCGGCGTTACTCTGCCGGGCTGAGGTTTGCTAAAATTCGTTTCGCTTCGCTGGTCAGGCGATTGCGGGAAAACATTAACTGCAGGCGGCCACCGCCGACCTGATGCCACAGCACCGCGGAACGAATTCCGGCCAGCAGGGTGGCGCGCACTTTGCTCTGCAACTGAGCATTCTGTAACACCGCGGGTGAACCTGTTACCTGAATACGCGGCCCAAGCGGACTGATCACGTCAACGTAAATCGCTGCCATTGCGCTTAGCAGCGTATCGGATTCCAGATCGTAGTGCGCCAGCTGACGGTCAAGCTGGGAGATGCGGCGTGCCAGTTCGTCCATCGCCTGCTTATTGCCGTGCAGCTTGCGCTCAAGCACCATCAGGCTCAGCGTGTAGCGCGTCAGTTCGGCACCGACGCCCTGGCGGCTGCTGGTATTCAGAATCGCCAGCAAGGTTTCGAGGCCAAAGCGCAGATTGGCCTCATCACCGCCGTAAACCGCCAGCGTCGACGATGGATTTAAATCCAGCAAGCTCTTCAGCGAGACCTGCATGACTTCGCCGTCGCAATGGCCCTGATGTGCCAGTTGCTGTACCAGATGCGCCGACTGGCAGATGCCAGCCATCGCTAAGGTAATATCATAATAATTCTTGGCCACGGTTACTCCTGTCTACGCGTCGGCGATGACGCCGTCATTACATCACGTGCAAAACATTGAGAAGGGCGACGATAACGCCCGCCTTACAACAGCGGTAAGCGCTCTTCAATAATGCCGCCACCGAGGCAAACTTCCCCGAGATAAAACACCGCTGACTGGCCTGGGGTTACCGCAGCAACCGGCTGGTCAAAGCGCACTTCGATACGCTGGTCGTCGAGCGGAGTAATAACACAATCAATATCGGCCTGACGATAACGTGTCTTCACCACGCAGCGTAATGGCTCGCGCAGCGTTTCACGATCGACCCAGTGCAGTTGCTGAGCGATCAGACCAACCGACATCAGGCGTGGATGATCGGCACCCTGCGCCACCACCAGCAGATTATTGGCGACATCTTTGTCAACCACATACCACGGATCGTCGTTACTCTCTTTCAGACCACCAATGCCTAAGCCTTTACGCTGGCCCAGGGTGTGATACATCAGCCCCTGATGTTCGCCAACGACCTGGCCATCAACGTTAATAATTTTGCCCGGCTGAGCTGGCAGGTAGCGGCCCAAAAAGTCACGGAATTTGCGCTCGCCGATAAAACAGATGCCGGTCGAGTCTTTTTTCTTCGCGGTAATCAGCTCCAGCTGTTCAGCGATGCGGCGCACTTCTGGCTTGGCCAGTTCGCCAACCGGGAACAGGCTCTGGGCAATCTGCTGATGGCTGAGGGTATAGAGGAAGTAACTCTGATCTTTATTATCGTCGAGGCCGCGCAGCAGGCGGCTCTTGCCGTCAACATCCTGGCGACGCACGTAGTGGCCGGTGGCGATAAAGTCCGCGCCAAGATCTTCCGCAGCAAATTCGAGGAAGGCTTTAAATTTGATCTCTTTATTGCACAGGATATCCGGGTTCGGCGTGCGGCCAGCTTTGTACTCTTCAAGGAAATGCTCAAACACGTTATCCCAGTACTCGGCGGCAAAGTTAACTTTGTGCAGGCGGATACCCAGTTTGTCACAAACCGCTTGTGCATCAGCCAGATCTTCGGCAGCGGTGCAGTACTCCTCACCATCATCTTCTTCCCAGTTCTTCATAAACAGGCCTTCGACCTGATAGCCCTGTTGTTGCAGTAACCATGCGGAAACGGAAGAGTCGACGCCGCCGGACATTCCGACGATCACTTTTTTCTGGCTGTTGTCAGACATGACACACTCACGATAAGGAATAAAACAGGCGGCATATTCTATCACGCGTCGCCGACTGGCGCACCCTCGCAAAACGGCCATTGAAACGCCTGCAATAACGTCAACGGATAACGCTCGCCCGTTTGCCAGATTCGTACGCTCTCCGCCACCAGTGGTGAACGAAGATTATCGGCCAGCAGAATTTGCTGTGGCGTCAGCCACCAGCAGCGATCAATATCATCATCCTGCGGCGCGGTTGCCAGCCGGGAGGGCAAATCGAGGGTAAAAAGAAAACGTAAAAACGGCGTGTTATCGGGTGCAATCCATTGATGTACCCGCAGCAGCGCCGCGGGCGACGCCTGAATACCGGTCTCTTCGAACAGTTCGCGTTCAGCGGCCTCAATCAGAGTTTCATTCGCCTCAAGATGGCCGGCAGGTTGGTTCCAGGTAGCGACACCGTTAATCGTCTCTTCCACCACCAATAATTGACCCTCGGCGTGTACCAGGCAGGCGACGGTAACATTAGGTTTAAACATAGGATTCTCCGCAATTGTTAACCGCAGGTTATGAGATTATCGACGTCAACACTAAAGTTTCGCGCTGATATCGCGCCATTCACCGCAGGCTAAATTATCCAGCTGAATCGAGCCGATGGCGAAGCGAATCAGCCGCAAGGTCGGGAAGCCAATATGAGCCGTCATTCGCCGCACCTGACGGTTGCGCCCTTCATGCAGCGTCACTTTTAACCAGCTGGTGGGAATGGCTTTTCGTTCGCGAATCGGGGGGTGACGCGGCCATAACCAGTCGGGCTGATCGACCAATTCGATGTCAGCGGGCAATGTCGGGCCATCTTTCAAAGTAACCCCTGCGCGCAGCGGCTGTAGATCGCTCTCCTGCGGTGCGCCCTCGACCTGAACATAATAAATTTTTCCGGTGCGTTTGCCCGGCTGCGTCAGCTTTGCTTGCAGCGCGCCATCGTTGGTCAGCACCATCAGTCCTTCGCTGTCGCGGTCGAGACGCCCGGCTGCGTAGACATCAGTGACCGGCACGTAATCTTTCAGCGTGGCGCGGCCTGCTTCGTCAGTAAACTGAGGCAACACGTCATAGGGTTTGTTGAACACAATGACGCGGCGCGGGCCTTTAGCGGCGTTTTTCGCCGCAGCAGGGCGGCTGAATCGTTTAACGCGGTGATTCTTAACGGGAGTTTTCAGCATGGTCTTTGCAGTTTGTGGCAATAAGCGCATTATAACGCAAAGCTGTGGTGATTGGCGCGGAGTTAATATTCAAGTAGTATTGACGCGCATCTTACAAATCATTAACAAAAAAGCGCTCGAAGGAGAGGTTAATGGAAAGCAAAGTAGTTGTTCCGGCGGAAGGTCAAAAAATCACCCTGGATCAGGGAAAACTGGTGGTTCCAAACAACCCTATCATTCCTTTTATCGAAGGTGATGGTATTGGGGTTGATGTTTCACCAGTGATGATCAAAGTGGTTGATGCCGCTGTGCAGAAAGCCTACAACGGCGAGCGAAAAATCTCCTGGATGGAAATCTATACCGGTGAGAAATCTACCGAGCTGTATGGTCCGGATGTCTGGTTGCCAGAAGAAACTCTCGACCTGATTAAAGAGTACCGCGTTGCCATTAAAGGCCCGCTGACCACCCCGGTCGGTGGCGGTATTCGTTCTCTGAACGTTGCCCTGCGTCAACAGCTCGATCTTTATATCTGTCTGCGTCCGGTACGCTACTATCAGGGCACACCAAGCCCGGTTAAGCGTCCAGAAGATACCGATATGGTGATCTTCCGCGAAAACTCTGAAGATATCTATGCGGGTATCGAATGGAAAGCGGGCTCTGCTGAAGCAGACAAAGTGATCAAGTTCCTGAAAGACGAAATGGGCGTGAAGAAAATTCGCTTCCCTGAGCAGTGTGGTATCGGTATTAAGCCGTGCTCAGAAGAGGGAACTAAACGTCTGGTGCGTGCGGCGATTGAGTATGCGATCACTAACGATCGTGACTCGGTTACCCTGGTGCACAAAGGCAACATCATGAAATTCACCGAAGGTGCATTTAAAGATTGGGGTTACCAGCTGGCTCGTGACGAGTTTGGTGGTGAGCTGATCGACGGCGGCCCGTGGGTGAAAATCAAGAACCCTAACAACGGTAAAGAGATCGTCATCAAAGACGTGATCGCCGATGCATTCCTGCAGCAGATTCTGCTGCGTCCGGCTGAGTATGACGTTATTGCCTGTATGAACCTGAACGGTGACTACATTTCTGATGCGCTGGCCGCTCAGGTTGGTGGTATCGGTATCGCACCGGGAGCCAATATCGGTGACGAATGTGCGCTGTTCGAAGCGACGCACGGTACTGCACCTAAGTATGCGGGCCAGGACAAAGTGAACCCAGGTTCAGTTATCCTGTCGGCAGAAATGATGCTGCGTCATATGGAATGGTTCGAAGCGGCCGACCTGATCGTTAAAGGTATGGAAGGCGCCATCGCGGCGAAAACCGTAACTTACGATTTCGAACGTCTGATGGACGGCGCTAAACTACTGAAATCCTCAGAGTTTGGCGATGCAATGATTAAACATATGTAATCACGCATCATCCGAAATATTTCACGGCAGTTAACGCTGCCGTGAATTTTATCCCTGCCAACTATTTCTTCTGCAAATCTGCAGCAAAACGATTCATAAACTCACCGCGTTAAATTCTTAAGGCAAGCCATTTATTGCAAGGCACTGTCATTCTTCGCTTTACTCCTGACAGCAGAATAAGAACAGATCGACAAAGCCTGCCAGAGACATTAATAACAATCTGGTTATTCTTTTCTATACTTTATTGACACCCTACAAAGTTAATGGAGTCAGACATGAGCCAACAGCACAAAGATAAAGACGATTTACCGGCAGGCGGAGCGCCGAACGAAGAGGGCGAAATTCCCAGAAAGCGCGATGACAGCGAAGACGATAAAAAAGATCCGTTTAAAGCCGACTAAATTTTCGTCGCCAGACGCAGCAGAGCGGGCGTCTGGCGATGATGCTAATCCTACGAAATATTTACTACCGCGCCTGGCGTATTCAGTAATCCGAACAGCTGCTCCTGGCTGGCATGCGTAGCCTCCGTTGTCACGGCAGCACTACTGTAATGCAGTGCATGAATTCTTCCCAGTTGTCGCCAGACAAGGATTGCTGAAACTATTAGTGAGCAATTCTTATCGCCGGGTATACACAGCAAGGTGTAGTGCCATTGTTCATCGAGTTCATTGGAAAAAAACTGGATACTTTCAGCAGGCAGCAGCGCGCGCAGATCGGGAAGCAGAAACTCGCTGACAGGCCAAGAGAGCCGCAATGTTAATCTGTTCTGCATATTAAAAGGAGTCTCCGACTGCCGATAATAAATGATGGATTTTAAGCTGCACTATCACTCTGTCTTAAATGAAAGGCTGGAAATCTACGGTGTCGTGCCAGCCGATTTCTGCCGTTGCGTAAAATCCGAAATTTGAGCTTTTTTTAAAAGTTAAACGCCTGGCGTGATGCTAGTTTATCAGTATTTAAACAGCAGAGCAGGTATGACTATGCCAATTAGTTCAGTCAATAATTACTCAAATCCAAATGTGTTACTTAATGTATACAGTATGAGCAATCGTCAGGAAACAGGCAACAAAGGTTTTCCCTGGCCAAACAACGTGAAAAATGTACCGGTGGATTTACAGGTTATGCAAAAAGAGTCCTTGCTTAACCGTGAGATCAGAAAGACGCCAACGCTGCTTATTACCAGTAATATCGAGCATATGCCCAGCCGAAATCATCGTTTTATGGCGATTGGTGCGGCCGTCACCGCGGTGGTTAATTTTGCCGGATGGCAGAATATAGCGGATAAATGTCATGCTATACCCTTTGCGGCAAACAAAATGGAGGCGATTTGTACAAATAATTCGACGGGCCATGATAAATCAGTGGTCAATATTAAGCGCGGAATGGAATTTGTTAAAGGATTGACGGATATAACCAAAGAGGGCGATGCTAAATTGTACAACGCCGGACTCAGCGCAGGGCTTGAAATATTAAAAGTCGAACCGGATATGTCGAAACTCAATGAATTCTCGCGACTTTTTTTGAATCGCGAACAGGCTAAAGCTCTGGCCGATAGAGGAGGCAGTGCGGAACCAGTAGTGACGTCATAATCTGCTCAAGGTGCTGTCCGCCATTGGCGGACAGCAGCGGTTCTCAATGCATTAATGTTTTCAGTTTACTTAATAAATAATAGAGTGCCCCTGCAATTACCAGCGAGTTGAGTGTCGGTACTCCAGCCGTAATCATTATTCCTGCAGCGCTTCCTGCTGCACATGAAATCACCGCCAGCCAGCCAATAACCGGAGTTGAATCCGGTAAGATACCGTTTTCCCGGCTGCGATCCAGCACGCTACGGTGGTTACGCAAAATATAGTAGTCAACCATCATTACGCTGATAATCGGTGGAATAATAACCCCCAGCAAACTGAGAAAATCAGCAAAGTGCTCCAGTATTCCCAAAACCGACAGCAACGTTCCGACAGACCCGATAACCAGGGTGGTGGTTGAGTATTTCAGTTTCTTACCGAAAACCCCTTCGACGGCATTGGTGATACCCAATGACGATGAGTAAAGATTAATATCATTAACGCGCAGGGTAGAAAATACCACCACTAACAGGCCAATGCCGCCGGCGGTTTGTGCCATCATGGTGACGACATCAGCCGTCCCCAGCGTTTTGGCAATCAGTATTGCCAGCCCATTGACGATATACTGGCTGACAAGAATGGTCAGCAGCGTAATATTAAACACCTGTTTTTTATTGCGTGAATAGCGCGTCAGATCCGGCGTGATCAGGCTGGCGATTATCGCGCCGCCGACCACCATCGTAATACCTTCACTGAGAGAAAGCGGCTCTCCAACTGGCGGCTGGGCGATGATTTCAGTGGTATTGATTCCGCTTAAGGTAGTAAATGAAATAAAGGCCACCAGCATAATAAACATCGGCACCGCGATGCGCGCGGTAAAGCGTAATGCCCGAAAGCCAAATGCCACCAGGATTGTCAGAAAAATACCGGTCAGGCTGGCAGACAGAATAAACCCAAGCTTGCCTTGTAGCGCAAAATCAAGTGAGCGGGCAAATATCGCATTCTGGATACCAAACCAGCCGAGTAAACAGATGGCGATGACCAGCCCAACCAACACTGAACCGATGCGACCAAAGCCGCACCAGCGAGCCAGCAGGCTACCGGATACGCCCTCGCGCATTCCGGCCAGCCCCAGACCCAAAGTGGCGACAGCGAAGATCAAGCTACCTGCTGATATGGCAATAAACGCTTCGCCAAGGGTCATTCTGTGGCCCAGTACTGCGCCCAGCATAAATTGGTCCAGTGCGGTCAGCATACCAAGATGAATTATCGCCACGCTTAAAAATGAAACTCTTTTATTCTGAGGCACACGACTTAACGGATAATCTTCAATTTTTACCATCGTACTCTTCCTTGAGTGAGTTCAGATTGTCAGGAAAAACATCCTAATAAGGCTAATTATTTCCGTGCATTTAATTAAATTGACAGCAGAGTAGATAAAAGCATATTGATTAAATCTACTAATGCTTATATATACCGATAATGTTGCGAGGCAACAACACTTTTCCCCTGGCGGGGGCGTTAAATAATAAAAAACCTGAACGCGTTCAGAAAAAACTGGCTGCCTGCTAATGCGCCAGCGCTACCAGGGCCATTCTGAAAAATTGATTTTTCAGATGGCCCATCTGTTAATCAGCAGACGCCAAAGTCGCCATCTTCTTGATAATGATTGACTGAGTCGGCCGCGACCTTGATTTCTTTCTTCGTTGCATCATCGATACGCGCGCACCACAGGCTATCTCCCTCAACTTGCAGCACCACCATTTTCGGACCACCGGTTTTAGACTGAACGATATCTTCGGGTTTAAACATCACTTTTCTCCACAGGTTGACTGTTTTATTAACGGCCAGCTATGGCCGTTTTGCAAGTTCAACTGGTTAAATATTCACCAGCGCATCACTGAAAGTTTTCTATACTGGTTGTTCATGCAGAAAAACCGGAGGACAACATGACCATTCATAAAAAAGGACAGGCTCACTGGGAAGGTAATATCAAGCAAGGTAAGGGTTACATTTCCACCGAGAGCGGAGCGCTTGAACAGCAGCCGTATGGCTTTAACACCCGCTTTGAGGGCAAGGCTGGCACCAATCCCGAGGAACTGATCGCCGCGGCACACTCTGCCTGTTTTTCAATGGCGTTATCTCTGATGCTGGGTGAAGAAGGTTTCGTGCCGGAAAGTATCGACACGACAGCTGATGTGTCGCTCGATAAGGTCGACGGTGGCTTTGCTATCAGCAAAGTGGCGTTAAAAAGCCAGGTTAAATTACCCGGAATCGATGACGCAACCTTCGATAAAATTATCAACCAGGCGAAAGCCGGTTGCCCGGTCTCTAAGCTGCTTAAGGCTGAGATAACGCTTGAGTATCAGCTGGATAATTAATTGACTCAGTGGCTTTGATGGCAAAGGATTACCGTTGCCAGTCAGGTCTCATGCTCCGGCGATAGTTTCCGCTGCCGGAGCGTGCATTGAGCGGAAATTGATATCGGCAACATGCAGCGACTGATAATATCGTTGATAACTCTTCACTCTGCTAATCCGGTCAAAATTGATGAAAATTATTCCGGAATTTATTAAACATCATTACTGTAATAATGTTTATTCATGCCGTACTGCGGCATATCTTGCAAAACTCACCAATGAGAATATTCTGACACTGACAGGAGAGTGACAGCATTGCAGGCAATGCGCTTCTGAATCAACCTCCGTCGGCACCGTATTCAGCGATTAAGGTTGAATTTTTACTCTGACGGATGGGGAAAAGAGTGCTGAGCGGTATCAGGCATTGTCCTGGCCAGGCGTCTACTGCATGATCGCCAGGTTATTGATCGGCAGGGACGTTATTAATAACAAATGGAGCTTGTTATGTCGAAAATAGATAATAATCCTCTTATTTCGCCGGTTTTTCGCGCATTCGATAATGACGCGAACAGCATTAAAGGCGAGGTTTACAACGCCATTCGTCGCACCGCCAATCGCCCCTTTACCATTAGTTTGAGTCCGGCGGAGCCACCTCCCTCTACCAACACCAAACCTGGTTGATTCAAAACTGATAACTGTACAAGCCAGGCGGATGATATCCAGCCTGGCGTCCGGCAACATCAGGCCAGAATATCGTCTGGCGTGCGCTGTACCACGATCTCCAAAGCCTGACGATAGATATCAAGCATCACTCTATCCTGTTCGGTTTCCAGTTTTTCCCGTAATTTCAGGATAACCACTTTATTATTGGCTGAGTGCTGGCTCACGGCATACTCATCCCTATTTCCGGCGGTAACCTTTGATTTACTGTGATGCAGATCGTCTGACTGGATAAAATTTCCGGCGATATTTGCAGGGCTGACGTCTTTTTTGTGCATGTGTAGAGCCTCTTGAATATTGTTTTTGGCCGATAAGCTGCAGGATAAAACCGGAACGAGTTATTCGAACTGCATAATGACAAATAAAAAATATCGCCGGGCAATCCTTGTGCTGACAAGGCGGGAAGTAATCAGAAAAATTAGCGTGCGTTAAATAAGTTAATGCGCACTAAACTTATACAGGGAAGTGAATTTTGTACAACTGTGGTTTGATCATTTCGTGCGGTAAAAGATGCAGCAGGGGAGGTCTCAAGAAGTAATCCGGGTTGCCGCCACTCATCAGCGAGCCGACGGCAGCGGCACTCATCCGGTCACTTACAGGTGTAAGTGACCATCTGATTTTTGGGTGAATCGATCAGGCAGAAGCGATTGTCTGACAGCCGTTGTGCCAGATAGCCTTCGCGCGTCACTGCGGCGGGCAGATAAAGTGTGCGATCGCTGGTTTTAAGCGTACCACTATCAATTTTGGTCTGTGAGGTGGTGACGGTAAAAGAGTTAAACCGGTCTATCACTAACGCCTGCGTCTGGCCCAATGGCTGACCGGATAAACTTTCCACCTTACCGACACACTGCTTGCCCTGATAGTCCGTCGAGCAGCCTGCCAGTGCGATTGCGCCAGCCAAAACAGTTAACCGAAACAGCCTCATGATTACATTCCTTATTAAATCAGAACCTCACAAGGTAAAGCGTAGCGGATAAATGGCGCCTTATCTAAACCGTTTGAGGCCAGAGTACGGCAAAGCTGCGTGTTTAACCCGTCAACGGGCATTTGATCGTTTTCAGTGCCTCAAGCTGACTCAGTCTCTCGTTAGCTGAATGACTGGCGTGATTTTTAGCGATCCCGTTGCCGATACCAAAATCCAGCATAAAACCGACCACCGTTAGCGTACTGAACGCCCCGGTATGCGCTATTTCCTGTTGGGTGCTGTGCATTTTGGCGATTTCAGCCTCGGTGGCAGGGCAGTCCAGCGCAGCCGATTCCTGTGTCGTGAGCGGTGTCGATTTCGGATAGTGTTTTAATGCGCAGCCGGACAATAGGATGGTGATAATGACCATTTTTATTGCTTGATTCATCTTTAACATCGTTCTGCTACTTATGCCAGTGAGGGCCAGGTTATCGGCAGTTATGTCCGTAACGTATATCCGCATAATAGCGCGAGACGCTTAGCGTCAAACCCAATATTTGATACTGGTGCGAGACAATCACTGTTCTCGGAATTATCTGTAAAACAAAGTGTTGCGCATCAATACCTAAACCAAAGTTGTGTGACAGGCTACCCTTAACAGGAACCTAAAGACGGACCCACGACATGGAGTTATAGATGAAAAAGACAATTTTAGCCGCTTCAGCCATTGCTATCGGCCTGTTCCTTAGCGGCTGTGCCAATGATCATATCATGCACACCAATGATGGCCGCACGATTGTTGCTGACGGTAAACCACAGGTGGACAGCGATACCGGTATGATTACCTATAAAGATGCCCAGGGTAAAGAGCAGCAGATTAATCGTTCAGAAATCAAAGAGATGTCTGAGTTCGGCGGATAATCCCGCAATAAAACAGACTACCTGGCATTGTCGGGTAGTCTGCTCCCGATCTGACTTCCTGCCTGATAATGTTCCCTTTGTTACGCGTTTTCCTACTGACAAGCCGGGTTCAATCACCCCTGTCTGACCTTATAAACGCTATTAAAAAAGAGGATTCCCTGGTGAGCCTCTGGTGTGGCGTAATATTGTAATAATTAGACTGATAAGCTTTTCTTATGAAAAGGGTTGTAGCTTTTGCCCAATCCCTGTATATCTTTAAGCATAATCACTGCTGACCAATTCTGGAAGGGGTGGTATTCCCTCTTGAAAATCTGCTAAAAAAAAACCAAGTGAATTAAATGCTTATAAAATAGTTTGTTCCCTAAAAGCTAACTTAACCAGTATGGTACGGAAATGAAAATTAACATTACCGACATGCCTGATCCTAAAGACGAAGTGTTTGTTATCTCCAGCCTTTGGGCGCATAACGATACCATTGATAAAGTTGATATTCGTCCGCTGTTCCTGACCTTCACTGACGACACTCAACACATTATAGCGGGTTTGGTGGCGCGCACCTGGTGGGGTGGGCTTGAGGTGCAATATTTGTGGGTTGATAAAGCATACCGGCAAAGTGGGCTGGGTCATCAGCTGATGAAACAGGCCGAAGCTGAAGCCATTAAACGCGATTGCCACATGGCGTATGTCGATACTTTCAGTTTTCAGGCCAAAGGGTTTTATGAAAAGTTGGGATATCAGGCTTACGGAAAATTAGCTGAATATGCTCATAAACATACGCGTCATTATTTAGCGAAAAATTTGTAATCAGTCTTCGATACTGCGAGGTGGGAATGGACTCTTCTCAAAAGAACACGATCTATTTTAATACGCTGATTGCCATGACTGAACATCTTGATGAGCCATGGGGAATAAAGGATTTAGCATCGCGTCATCTCTATATGAATCAGGCCGCTTTTCGTTATACCCACACGCCTGTCAGCTTTGAAATAGAGGGCAGGCTTGATGAAGAGTTTCCAGCCGACTGGACTGACTGCGCGGAAGCGATGATTGAGCACGATAAGAAAACTGAGCTGATGCAGAGCAGGGTGACGGTAATTGAGACACATTACTGGTATGGCAGAGATTCGCTGATGCCATTTATCTGTGAGAAATTACCAATATTTAATGATGAAAAACAAGTTATTGGCGTATTGTGGAATGCGAAACCTCTCAACACATTATCACCGCTGATTTATATCAATCAGCAAAAACCGAGCGTGCTGACCACCGAAGTCCCTGACAGCATTTTTACGCGTGCAGAGCTGGATATCATCTTTCTTATGCTGCAACGGTTATCGACAAAAGAGATGGCAATTATTTACAATATCAGCCCAAAAACCATCGAAAATCGCGTCTATAGCATTTATCAAAAAGCGGAAGTTCACACCCTGCGCCAGTTTGAGGAATACTGCAAAGAAGCCAGCTTAAATAATTACATTCCCGATCGCCTGATGGAAAAAGGCGTGCTGTTTATTTAATTAACGCTCAGGCAACGAAAATAGCGCTAAAAATTAAGCTTAATCGCGGGGCTTATCGCTGATGCCTGCCCCTCCTCTGAGCGCCGTGCGCCGCAGGGGAGGGGGTGATATGATTATTGCCAGAATTTCTTCTTACTGGTTTTACCAATGCCGGGGTTGCAGCTGTTGGTTGGATCGAGATGGCGCATATGCTGCTCATACTCTCCCGATGCATGATACAGGTGGCCGACATTGTGCTCGGCAGGGTAGCGAGCGCCGCGCTGATCAAGATACTCCAGCACCTGATGCTTAAACTGTTGTGCATCGACGCCTGGTTTCAGAATGTAGTCCTGATGATTCACAAAGCAGAAAAAATGGCCGCAGCAGGAGTCTTCCAGCACCTGCGCCTGTAGTTCTGGCGGCAAAGTGATGCGCCACTGGCTGTCATTGCGGCGCAGCGCCACATCAAAGGCGATCAGCCGTTGATCGGCACTGATGCCATGATAGTCGCAGTATGAGATGGTGCAGCCACCGACGCCAAAACGCACCAGAAACGCATCTTTTTCCTCGCGGGGGTCACACCGGAAAAACTGTCCCGACTTTGTAGCGAAGAACTGACTGAGCAGGTTTTGCAGTTCAGCTGCGTGACGTGCATCCGCTTTAATCATCAGATGATGTTCGAAGCGGTCACGATAATCGAGGATCCGTTTCGCCACCATTTTCGGCGTAAGGTTATTCGCCAGTTGCAGCACTTTGTCGACAAAATTAGCAGGCAAAATGCGCAGCTTTTTCACCCGCACATCCCACTTCGCTTTATTGGCCATCAGCGACGGTAACGCTTCCGGGCCGAGCCGGTTTATCGCCCAGTACATATGCTTGGCATAGCGCACGGTAAGATCAAAGGCGTTGCGGTGGATATACTCCGCCTGCAACGGCAGTTCACTGAGGTTTTCCAGCAAATAGCGGCGAAGTTCGACCAGTTCGCTCTCATTATTCGTACCAATATAGAAACTGTCGGTGTTATCGCTGGCCTCGAAGGTGGACAATCGCACGGCAAAAACCGCCACTTTACCGGCGCTGCCAGCGCTGTCGTGCAGATACTGCGGGTTACCGTTGTAGCGCGTCGGGGTATCCGCCGCGGTATCGCGCAGAATTGCGGCGTAATCATCGGCCCAGATTTTGCCCTCCCAGTCAGCGGCGGTGCCGGTGGTATACTGCTGTTGCTCCAGCCGACGAATCATCTCTTCAGCGCCCGCGCCGAGATCGATGCCGAGGTGGTTTACCAACGATAAACTGCCATCGGGATTAATTTGCGCAAACAGCGATTTTTCGGTGAACGCCGGGCCACGGCGAATCAATGAACCGCCGGAGTTATTACATACGCCGCCGATTACCGACGCGCCAATGCACGAAGAACCAATCACTGAATGTGGCTCTTTATGATGCGGTTTGAGCGCATTTTCCAGCTCGGTCAGAGTACTGCCGGGAAAGGCAATAATCTGCCGGGCATTATCAATCACCTGCACCCCTTTAATACGGCGGGTACTGACAATAATAACCTCTCGATCGTAGTCATTGCCGTCCGGCGTCGAGCCGCCGGTCACTCCGGTATTTGATGCCTGCATCAGGATGATTTTATCGCAGCGGACACACGCCTGCAGCACTTGCCACAGCTGCATCAGCGACTGCGGGATCGCCACTGCCAGCGCCTGACCTTTGCCAACGCGAAAACCCTTGGTGTAATAGGCTTTATCATCTTCACGGGTCAACAGCTGGTCATCTGCCAGGATACTGTGCAACTGAGTGAGTATTTCTGAATCCTTCGCCATCAAAACTGCTCCTGAATGAATTAACTATCACTGTTGTTATTTGCTGCCTTCATCTGAGGGCAGTTCAGTTGCTGCCTGACCTATTGTAACAACGGTGTAACAAGAAAAATGTCGATTAGATGCTAAAATTGCCAGTAACGGCTATTCAAACAAGGGCTTAAACATGCTGAAATTGCGCCACCTGTTGCTGACGGCAACGCTGATAACCTCTGCTGTCGCCGCGCAGTCCACGCCGCAATACGGTGAAGAATTACAAGGTTTCAGCTGGCCCTGGCCACTTCAGCATTTCAGTTTTAGCTCGCAAGCTCAGCAGTTGACGATGGGTTATATGGACGTCGCGCCGTCAGGTAAGGCCAACGGCCATACGGTAGTGCTGATGCATGGCAAAAACTTTTGCGGTGCGACCTGGCAGCAGACAATTACCGCGTTGATCCGCGTCGGTTATCGGGTAATAGCGCCAGATCAGATTGGTTTTTGTAGTTCGAGCAAACCGGCTTCCTATCAGTACAGCTTTCAACAGCTGGCGGAGAATACCCATGCGCTGTTGGCCCAGCTGAATATCCCTAAAGCTATTATTATCGGTCATTCCACCGGCGGCATGCTGGCCACGCGATACAGCCTGATGTATCCGGAAAACGTCGAACAATTGGTGCTGGTCAATCCGATTGGGCTGGAAGACTGGAAAGCGAAAGGCGTGCCGTGGCGCAGTGTTGATCAGTGGTATCAACGCGAGCTTAAGGTCAGTGCGGAAAGTATTAAACAGTATGAGCTGAAAACCTATTACGGCGGCAAGTGGAAGCCGGAGTATGACAAGTGGGTAGATATGCTGGCGGGTCTGAACAACGGCCCAGGCAAACAGCGGGTGGCCTGGAATTCGGCGCTGATCTACGACATGATTTTTACACAGCCGGTCTGGTATGAATTTAAAGATTTAGTGACGCCAACCACGCTGATGATCGGCACCGCAGATACTACCGCTATCGGCAGCGATATTGCGTCGGCAGAGGTTAAGGCGCGCCTGGGTCATTATAATCTGTTAGGTAAAGAGGTCGCCGGGATGATTCCCCATGCAAAGCTGATCGCTTTTCCTGGCATGGGACATGCACCGCAGATGGAAGATCCACCGGCATTTCACCACAAGCTGATTGAGGCGTTAGCAAATCCGCCGCATAAGGAGTGGTTTTAGGCGCGCTCTGACAAAGCTGGCGCGCCCGGTACTATCAGGACATCACTTCATCCAGTAGGTTATACATCGCCTGAAACGCGCGCTGGCTGACTTTAGGATGATACATACTGACGCCTGCCACATTAGCATGCGGATCGGTGAACGAGTGTACTGCGCCACCAAAGCTCAGTAGTTGCCAGTCGACGCCAGCGGCAGTCATCTCGGCCGCGAAAGCCGGCAGTTGTTCACGCGGTACCAGCGGATCTGCTGCGCCATCAAGTACCAGCACCGCAGCGCGGATGTTTTTCGCACCATCCGGGTCGGTAGTATCCAGCGTGCCGTGGAATGACAGCGCCGCTTTCAAGGGGGCACCGCTGCGCGCCAGTTCCAGCACGCAGTGTCCGCCAAAGCAGAAGCCGAAGGCGGCGACGTTTTGCGAATCTACCGGCGCATCACTCTGCGCAATCAGCGCATCCAGCGCGGCCTGCATACGCGCACGTTCCTGCGGCTGATCTTTTACCGACTGCATTGCCGCACCCGCCTGTTCGGCATTGGTCGGGCGGACATCAGCGCCGTATAAGTCAGCGATCAGCACGACATAACCTTGTTCCACCACCTGTTTGACCAGCTCAACCGCGTTATCACTGACGCCCATCCAGTTGGGAGCCATCACCAGACCGGGTTGTGACGCCTGCTGGCCGCGCTGATAGACCAGACGCCCCTGAAATGCTTTACCTTGCGCCTGGTAATCAATGTTTTTAACTTCAATATTGCTCATAATGGCCTCTTATTTCGGGCAATGGTTGTGGAATACACTGTTTAACTGCCGCTGATTTTAAACTGCGGGAAAGATAACAACACCTTGATATTGTTATTAAGACGATTAAATTGTTATCAGGCATGTCGTCAGGGCGGGCGAAGCAATTGGCAGAGTAGCGGAGAGGCCAGGCGGCGCTTTCCGCTACTGATTAAATCGACATCAGACTATGCGGTTTGCGGGATAGTGATGCCGGATATTTTCAGCGTAAAATTGTCCTTTTGACTCGGCAGCCATTAGCAGATGGAATACCGTCAGCGGGACCTGCTGGTAACGATAAATATCGCGCTGTTGAAATTCAATTTCCAGTAGCTTGTTTTCCATATCATAAGCAACAGTATGAATTTTTGATGAATTAACACTACGTCGTTTCATAAATAACCCCCTCCTGGCAACCCGACATGGTTATCCTGTGACGCCAGGCTGCTTGACGTCGGAATGTTGGTTGAATTTTGCTCAGTAATAATAGCTCATTTTTTCGCCATCGGATTTTTCCGGAAGCATTTTTTTGGCTGTGCTAAGCTGGAATGGCAAAATAATGCGTAAATTCAGAGAGAAAACATCGGCAGCGGAGAATAAAAAACATGTCTTTTAAATCACTGGCAGCCTGTCTGTTGGTATTCAGTGCATTTCCTGCCCATAGCGACACTGAATTTCAGATAACCTGCCCGGGGCGTGCCACTATGACCATCTCACGTGCGCAGTATGGTCTGACGACAGCGATGTGGCCGAACCATCATTTTCAGGTGGCCTCCGGTAAACAGCTTTCACAAATCGACGGCGGCGATAAAGTCACTATCACCCGCTTTCGCAATGGCGACCAGTTGATTGTCGATAAAAGTTCCGGTGAAACCTTTTTTGCTTTTAGCGGCAGCAGTGAATTAGTGTCATGTTCACGCACCCGCGATCGCGAGACCGATGCAATTTCGCTGGAGCGCTATGATGGTTCGCTACAGAGCCACTCCTGAAACGACGATTAAAGTGCTGAAAGGAGCAAGAAGATGAAATTGACGGTTACCGCCACCCCCAGCCAACAGGATCTGGATGAGGTGAAAGCCGGGCTGGTGAGTTATAACTCGCAGTATATCAATATGGATGAAATTAAGCCGATTGCGCTGTTTTTTACCAATGAGAAGCATAACAAACTGGCGGGATTGACCGGTTCGACGGCGGGAAACTGGTTGCGCATTGATATGTTGTGGGTCAGTGATACGCTACGCGGGCAGGGGATTGGCCGCCAGCTGATTCAGGCCGCCGAGCAGGAGGCACGCGCGCGCGGTTGCCTTTATGCGCAGGTGGATACCGCCAGTTTTCAGGCGCGTCCCTTCTATGAAAAGCAGGGCTACCAGTTGCGTTTAACCCTCGAAAACTATCCGCGCGTGCATCAGCGTTACTACCTGACTAAATCACTGCTGGCCTGAGGCCAGCAGAAATTATCAGTAGATCGGGTCGTCACGCATATCCAGTGGCGACCGCTCCGCCTCTTCTATTGCCTGCTGCCACTGTTGCGGATTGACTTCCTGCCATGAAAGATGTGCCCGGGTAGAACTCATCAGCACCACATCCGGCTGTAAGCTGCGATAGTGCTTCAGCGTATTCTGCAGATCAAGCCAATTGCTTTCCGCCACGATTAACGTCCTCCAACCGCTATTATCCTGAGTGAGGGTATCGCCGACAAACAAATACCGTTTGCCATAAGGCGATTGATAGTAGTAGCTACAGCTACCGGGAGTATGGCCGGGTGAGGGCAGTATATGAAAATCACCGAAATGACTCTCTTGCGTCGAGAAGGTGGCGTCCGGTTCCACGATCCGACTGACCTGACCGAGCGATCGCACATGGCAATACAGTGGATTGTTAAAGCGCTGCTGAATCGCCAGCGCGCCGGGTGACGCTTCGTGCCAGTGGGTCAGATAGTGGCGCATCACGCCGCCGAGATCGGCTAAGGCAGTATGATCCTGCGGATGCTCGACGCGCGAAATCAGCAGATTGCCGCGCGGATGTCGCAGTAAAAAGCCGTGCATCATCAGTTCGGGTTGCAGGTCTGCCGCCGGAAATTCCGGGGTTGAAATCCACAGATCTTCGTAAAGCGGCTTCATCGTTTTTTTCCTGATGGGGTAAACGGCTTATCGCAGCGTTGGATGCCCGCTGATAGTCAGCTGGCTGACACCACGGCTGACCTGCACTGTCGCCCGCGCGCCCAGCGGCAGCGTAACGGTATTATAGTCGTGACCATACGCCAGACCACTAATTACCGGCAGGCCGGTTAGCTGACGAATTCCGTCCCAGACGCTGGGAAAATCAAAGCCCTGATCGTATTCAGTGAGAGTTGCCCCGGTAAAGCTACCGGTAATAATTGCGCGCTGGCGCGCCAGAATACCGCTCTGATGCAGCTGCAATAACATGCGCTCGGTACGGAACGGATGCTCATTAACATCCTCGATCACCAGTATTCCGTCGTCAAAGGTGGGTAGCCACGGCGTGCCGACCAGGGAAGCGATCATCGCCAGGTTGCCGCCCCAAAGCGTGCCGCTGGCCCGGGTATCCGGTGCGTCGGTTGCCCATTCAATATCAAATTGCGCTGACGTCATCGCCTGCCAGAAATGGCGTTCGGTGAAGGGGGAGAGTGTCCCGGCTCCGAAATTACCGGTCAGCATCGGCCCGCTAAAGGTGATCAATCCGCTGCGGCTTAGCAGTGCAAGTTGCAGCGCAGTAAAATCGCTGTGGCCACAGATGGCCAGCGGTTGCCCGCTCAGACGCTGTTCCAGCGCCGGATAATCGACGTAATCCAGCAGGCGGCTGATGCCATAGCCGCCGCGCACCGCCAGCACAATATCGGGCAGCACAGGCAGGCTGGCCAGCGAATTAATATCATTCAGTCGTTGCTGGTCATCACCAGCAAAGCGCTGAAAACGACGCATAATCGCGGCGCTATTTTCTATCTGATGCCCCTGGGCGCTGAGTCGTTCAACTGCCAGCCAGGCAGCATCCTGATTCTGACAATAACCGCTGGGTGCGATCAGTCGAATGCTGCGAGAAGTTGCAGAGATCATGCTCGGTTTTCTCCCTCTAAGTGAACAATCATGGCGAACGGTCTAAAAATTAATGACAGGCCGCGAATCATTTGCCACTATTTACTGTCTCATTCGCTTGATGATGACGAAAAGCGGGCGTGAAGTCACCACTGGCCACTGTTTTCAAAGCAATTCAGATAAACGGCAATATTTAATACTAAGCCAGTCAGTATGATTGAGCGCGATTAAGTGGCTCCGAGGAAGAGAATAGCGTGAAAACCCGATCGCTGATGTTATGTGCACTGTTACTGGCAGGATGCGCCAGTGAAAAACCGCAGCATGCGCCTGCGGAGCGACAAACAGCCTTAACCAAAGCCCCACCGCAAAAGGTTTCACAGGCCTGGTCAATCTTTACCGAAAACGCAGCCAGCCACTATGGCGTTGATGAGCGGCTGATTACTGCCATTATCAGCGTAGAGTCCGGCGGCAATCCAACGGCGGTAAGCCGTTCGAATGCCGTTGGTTTAATGCAGATTAAAGCCTCTACCGCCGGGCGCGAAGTTTACCGCCATCAGGGACGGCACGGGCAACCGAGTGGTTCAGAGCTGCGCGATCCGGCTAAAAATATCGACATCGGCACCGCTTATCTGCGTATTTTACAGTCGAAGCAGCTGGCCGGGATCCGCGATCCGGAGACCTTACGCTATGCCACGATTGTCTCTTATGCCAATGGGGCCGGCGCGTTGTTACGAACTTTCTCGTCCGATCGTCAGCGCGCGATTGCGATGATCAATGATATGACGCCGCAGGAGTTTTACCAGCACGTGCAGGACAAGCACCCGGCGGCACAGGCACCGCGCTATCTGTGGAAAGTCACCACAGCTTACCGCACCATCTAAATTTGCCGGTCTTCACGCATCAAGCGGTGGCGACCGGCATTTTGCCTGTTTCCTTCGGCGAATCGCTGGCTCGATCCTATTTAGCCAGATAACCCCCGCAGCTGAAAAATCCTGATGATCAACAATCGGTGACATTGCCGAAATGTGATCGGTACAAAAGAACGGCATTTTGTAATCGATTACTTTACTTGCAGGCTCAATGTAATCGATTACTTTTTGGCGAGGATAATATGGTATTCACAACGCAATGCTCAGATAACCCGACTGTGCAGCAGCGGATGCTTATCCCGCGCCTGTCATTGATGATGTTTATGCAGTTTTTTATCTGGGGCAGCTGGTCTGTAACCCTGGGTCTGGTAATGACGCAGCACAATATGGCGTTGCTGATTGGTGATGCTTTCTCTGCCGGGCCAATTGCCTCGATCCTGTCGCCGTTTGTGCTGGGTATGCTGGTGGATCGCTTTTTCCCCTCGCAGAAAGTCCTGGCGGTGATGCACCTGGCGGGCGCGGTGATTTTGTGGTTCGTACCGCAGGCGCTGATTGCGGAAAATGGCGCGCTGCTGATCGGCTTGCTGTTTGGCTACACGCTTTGCTATATGCCAACGCTGGCGCTGACCAATAATATCGCGTTTCACAGCCTTGCCAGCAGCGAAAAAAGTTTTCCCATTGTGCGCGTATTCGGCACCATCGGCTGGATCGTGGCGGGCATTTTTATCGGCTTCACCGGTATCGCCGCCAGTGTGTCAATTTTCTCGCTCGCTGCCATCTGCTCAGTGGTGCTGGCGGTGTACAGCCTGACGCTGCCACATACCCCGGCACCGGCAAAAGGGCTGCCGTTGAAACTGCGCGATCTGTTTTGTGCTGATGCCTTCGCGCTATTGAAAACCCGCCACTTCTTTATTTTCGCGCTGTGCGCCACGCTGATCTCCATTCCTCTTGGCACTTATTACGCTTTTACCGCATCGTGGTTAGCAGATGCAGGAATTGAAAATGTCAGCAGCCTGATGTCACTCGGCCAGATGTCGGAAATCTTCTTTATGCTGGTAATTCCGCTGCTGTTTCGCCGTCTCGGCGTCAAATACATGCTGTTTATTGGCATGTGCGCCTGGTTTGTGCGATATGCGCTGTTTGCTATGGGGATGAACGATGAAACCCGCGCCCTGATCTATCTCGGCATCCTGCTGCACGGTGTCTGTTACGACTTTTTCTTTGTGGTGGGGTTTATCTACACCGATCGCATTGCCGGCGAAAAAGTGAAGGGGCAGGCGCAGAGCATGGTGGTGATGTTTACCTATGGCATTGGCATGTTGCTCGGCTCACAGATTTCCGGCGCGCTATACAACAGGGTGGTTGCCGGTCAGGTCTCAGCGGAAAACTGGGCGTTGTTCTGGTGGATCCCGGCGGTTGCAGCAGCGGTAATCGCTATTATTTTCCTCTTCTCGTTCAAGTATCGGGATTGAGAGGTTTTTTATTGGAGGTGGAGATGAAAACGTTAAAAGGTCCGGGTATATTTTTGTCACAGTTTATTGGTCAGCAGGCTCCCTACAATTCGCTGGATGGGCTGGCGAAGTGGGCGTCAGCGCTGGGGTATAAAGCGCTACAGATACCCTGTAACCATCCGGCAATATTCGACCTGGAAAAAGCGGCAACCAGTCAGACTTATTGTGATGAAGTCACAGGGCTACTGGCGGGATACGGACTGGTAGTGAGCGAGCTGTCGACCCATCTTGAGGGCCAACTGATTGCGGTGCATCCGGCGCATGATGTGGCGTTCGATAGCTTTGCCCCCGCAGCGGTGCGCGGCAACAGTGCCCGCCGAACGGAATGGGCCATCGACAGCGTGAAAAAGGCGGCGTCGGCATCGGCGAAACTTGGCCTGCGCGCGCATGCAACTTTTTCCGGTTCCCTTGCCTGGCCCTATCTTTATCCCTGGCCGCCTCACAATCCGCAGCTGCTGAGCGAAGCTTTTGCCGAGCTGGCGCGCCGCTGGCTGCCGGTGCTGAACCAGTTTGACCACCATGGTGTGGACGTCTGTTATGAAATTCATCCAGGTGAAGATTTGCATGATGGCGTGACGTGGGAGCGTTTTCAGGCCGCAGTGAACCATCATCCGCGCTGCAATATACTTTTCGATCCCAGTCATCTTCATCTGCAACATATTGATTATTTGCAGTTTATTGATATCTATCATGCACATATTAAAGCCTTCCACGTGAAGGACGCAGAGTTTCTGCCCAACGGACGCAGTGGCGTGTATGGCGGCTACCAGCGCTGGATCGATCGTGCCGGGCGTTTCCGTTCGCCGGGTGACGGGCAGATCGATTTCAACGGTATTTTCAGCAAACTGGCGCAGTATGATTATGACGGCTGGGCTGTTCTGGAATGGGAGTGCTGCCTGAAAGATGCCGACAGCGGCGCGCGTGAAGGTGCTGAATTTATTCAGCGTCATATTATTCCGGTCGCCGATCGCGCCTTTGATGATTTTGCGGCGCAGGAAGATTGCTCAGCCAGCGTGCGTGCGCAACTTGGGCTGATTTAGAGCGCCTGATGAATTTATGGTAGCCTGTGTAACATCAGGTTCCTTGCAGGAAGTGCTTCCCTCATGTCCATTCAAAAAATCGCCCGGCTGGCGGGCGTTTCTGTCGCTACGGTTTCGCGGGTGCTGAATAACAGTGATTCCGTAAAGGAACAAAATCGCGCCAGGGTCCTGCAGGCCATCAGCGAGAGTAACTATCAGCCGAACCTGCTGGCACGCCAGCTGCGCACCGCACGCAGTTCGATGATTCTGGTGATGGTCTCTGATATTTCAAATCCTTTTTGCGCCGAGGTGGTGAAGGGGATTGAGGAGCAGGCGGAGAAAAATGGTTATCGCATACTGCTGAGTAATTCTGGCTCTGATATTGAACGCTCGCGTTCCAGCCTGCAACTGCTGGCCGGTAAAATGGTCGACGGCATTATCACCATGGACGCCTTCAGCAAACTGCCGGAACTGACACAATTAATCGGCACCACGCCCTGGGTTCAGTGCGCGGAATATGCCGATGCGGGCGACATCTCCTGCGTAGGAATCAGTGATATCGACGCTGCGCAGCAGGTTGTGCGCTATCTGGTGGGTAAGGGGCACCGACGCATTGCGCTGATTAACCACGATCTCAGTTACAAATATGCTCAGCTGCGCCAGCAGGGCTATCAAAACCAGTTACAGGCCAGTCAACGACAGTGGCAAGCGATCGCCTATGCCAGCGAATTGAGTTTCAACGCCGGCAAGCGTGCGATGCAACAATTGCTGGCAGGCGAGCAGCGGCCTGATGCGGTGTTTGCGGTGTCGGACACTCTGGCGGCCGGAGCAATGTCGGCGATCATTCAGTTCGGGCTGCGGGTGCCGCAGGATGTCGCGGTAGCCGGTTTTGATGGCAGCGAGTTAGCAGAAATGGTGTCACCGCCGTTAACCACCATTGCCCAACCTTCGCGGGATATTGGCCGCAAAGCCTTTACGCTGCTGCTGCAAAAGATCGATTCGCCGCTTTCACCCGCCGAACGCGTTATGATGGACTGGCAGTTAATCGTCCGCGGTAGCGCGTAGTAAATCTTCAGCCGTTGCCATTACGCTCAGGCCCGCTGTCGCTCTTTTTATCGATATGTCCCAGCTCGCGCTCCGGGAAGCATTGCGCGCGCAGTCGGCGCTTAATCTCTGCCGCATCCGGAAAGCCGCCCATGGTTTTGCGATCCCAAATCAGTTGGTCATCCACGGTAATCTGATAAATTCCACCGGTCGCCGGAATCAGTGTTACCTGCGCCAGGTCGGTACTGAAGGTACTTAACAGTTCCTGCGACATCCACGCCGCGCGCAGCAGCCAGTTGCATTGTGAACAGTAGGTTATCGTCACCACCGGCAGAATTTTCATCGTTTATTTCCTGATTTCTAACGTTTTGCTGAATCATTAGTTTGCCCGATCCCGGCAGGCTTTCCAGCTTTTTCATGTATCGCCCTCAGTGACTGATGGTTTTCTATCATGAGTTGTAGGCTGGCCGCACTGCCGGATAAATGATGGGAAAGATGCTGCAACGGTGCGCTGCTGGAAACTTACGCTGAGGGTAAGGTCGAATTTATGCTATTCACCCATGAGAATTACCGTTGAGCAACGTCGTCGAGGCGGATAATCAGAGAGCAACCATCGCGAAATACATTAGAAAGTAAAATGCTTCAAAATGTTTTTCAGCCTCGATGCATTCAGGCCAGCGCTATAAGTGAGTTGTTAATAATTTGTGCTGTTTAACCACTTTTTTACTGAGGTCAGATATACGGTTGTTAAACAACTTGCTGAAAAAAGAGCGGATAAGAGCATGTTGGTCACATTGCCATTACTCGGCAAGCCTGCAAAATTTTACATCTCGGCAACAGTTTTTTTAGCCATCCGTATTATAGATATTCTGCTGAGGAACAGAATCTCAGCGCAACCTTACAAGGATCAAGGAATATCTTTAATGAATAAACTCTCACGAAGAACGTTCATGGCCTTTGCTGCGGGCGGTACGGTAGCGCTGGCTACCGGTCAGGTTCATGCACACGATAATAACGTTAAAACCTATCCGGCCAACGCTAACCGCGACCCGGGTCCGCATGATCCGATCAGGGAAGCAGAAAATCCGGACATACTAAACCCGCCGGATACCGACAGCGGCACCTTACCCAATCTGCGCTATTCCTTTAGCGATGCGCACGTGCGGAAAAGTAGCGGAGGCTGGACCCGTCAGGTCACTCAGCGCGAACTGGGCATTTCAACCACTATTGCCGGCGTCGATATGCGTCTTAATGCCGGGGGAATCAGGGAACTGCACTGGCATAAGGAAGCGGAGTGGGCCTATATGACCTACGGTAAGGCACGGGTTACCGCATTTGATGCGGAGAGTGGCTGGTTTGTTGACGATATTGGCGTCGGCGACCTGTGGTACTTTCCACCCGGCATACCGCACTCAATTCAGGGGCTGGGGCCTGACGGATGTGAATTCTTAATCGCCTTCGATGACGGAAACTTCGATGAGGACAGTACTTTCCTGCTGTCAGACTGGTTTAAACATATTCCCGCCGATGTGCTGGCGAAAAACTTTAAGGTACCGGTCTCGACGTTCGCAAACCTGCCGTCACCGCAGGATGAGTATATCTTTGCCGGTACCGTGCCGGGCAGCCTGGCCTCTGACAGCATCAAAGGCTCAGCAAAATCTAAAACCGGATTTACTCACCGCATGATGGCACAAAGCCCGATCAAGGCGCCTGGCGGCACGGTGCGTATTACCGACTCATCCAATTTCCCGGTTTCAAAAACCATCGCCGCTGCGCTGGTGGAAATTGAACCCGGCGGAATGCGCGAACTGCACTGGCATCCTAATAATGATGAATGGCAATACTATCTTGAAGGAGAGGGGCGGATGGGGGTCTTTGCCTCGTCCGGACAGGCAAGAACCTTTGATTATCGGGCGGGTGATGTCGGTTACGTACCTTTCGCGATGGGTCACTATGTCGAGAACACCGGCAGCACACCGCTGCGCTTTCTCGAGCTGTTTAAAAGCGACTATTATGCCGATATCTCCTTAAACCAGTGGCTTGCCAGCACACCGCCGGAACTGGTTAAACAGCATCTCAGGCTGGATGACAACTTTATGCAGGCACTCTCTTTAATCAAGAATCCCGTGGTGAAATAAAGATTAATGGCCGGTTATCCGGCCGTTTTTAACCCGGACGCAGCGTATCCGTAATCCTTCAACGCGCTCACTAATCGGCAAAACGTCTGGCCTTATCGCGTGCCAGTCGCTCCAGAGCGAAAATTACCTGCTGTAGCTCTCTTTCTACGGTGGCGGTCAGCGCAACAAAGCGTAAGCTCAGCCGTGGCGTTACTACCGTTTCATTTTTACTGCTGATAGTGGTGCGTTCGCCAATATGCAGCAGCTGCGCATCGACTGTAAACTGACCATATTCCCCAAGTTCCACCTGTAAACCCTTCAGTATTTCGCCGCAGCCGAGTGTCGGTGGTAAAGCGCCATCGGCCAGTACGCCAATACCACCCAGCGACAGATCGTGCAGGCGAAAACGGGCAACCGAGCCGTTTGGCCAGTGGCTCTGGCAGAAGAAGCCTGGTTCCAGTGGCGCCGTCACGCGGAAAAACTCGCGGCGCTGAATCAGCCACAATAACGGCGGCAGCGGGGCAGAAAACGCCGGTAAGCCCTGATATTGCACGGCATCAAGCCTGTCGAGGGCGAACTCCACTTTGGCCCCCTGGGGTTCGGCAGAAATGTGCAGATCTTGTGACTGTAACGCCAGCTGATTGTCATACGGATTGCTGCCGTAATCGACAACCAGCTGATGTTGATCAACAAACAGTAAGCGGCTGATAAACTGACCGCGAGCACTGGCTATTCGCACCGGGGTCTGATGTTTCTCTAGGTCACGCAGTACCCCCAGCACTGCCAGCGTGCCGCGTTTCAGGTACTGCTCTTTTTCTTGCTCTTTCACATCCTGCTCCGGTGCGGTGGCTTTATCGCTGCTGATAGCGTTACCCGATCAGTATCGGCTTAAATGCGGCGGACTTTACTTATAATCGATCGTCTCCCGCTGTTTTTTTCGTCAAAGTTTAGATTTAAATCACAGAGTTAGAATTATCGCCTATACTAATTGGCACAATAGGGCCTCGGCCATCTGCGAGCTTATCAACAGGAGAGTGTGATGTTTTCAAAACGTGAAGCCGGTAAAAAACTTGAGCAGGTTCAGGAACGCTCCCGCGAAGCAGGCAGCGAACTGTGTGATGAGCTGAAAAGTGCAGCAAGCGAATCCTGTGATTATTTGAAAAAGAATCCATGGGCTGGCGTAGGCATTGGTGCAGCGCTGGGTTTGGTGATTGGTGTGTTAATTAGCAAAAAATAAGGAGCAGGAAATGGGAATTCTTTCATGGATCATTTTTGGTCTGATCGCCGGTATCATCGCGAAATGGATTATGCCAGGTAAAGACGGTGGCGGTTTTATCATCACCATCGTATTAGGTATTATCGGTGCGGTAGTCGGCGGCTGGATCAGTACCTTCTTCGGCTTTGGTAAAGTCGATGGCTTCAACTTCGGTAGCTTTGTGGTGGCGGTAATCGGTGCCATTGTGGTGCTGTTTATCTACCGTAAAGTCAAAAGTTAAGCACTAAAGATAGAAAAAAAGGGAGACGTCAAGTCTCCCTTTTTTGTGGCTGTCAGTTAACTATCAGAAGTCGTAACCGACGGTGGCAACAACAGTGCGCTCAGCGCCTTTATAGCAGAAGCCAGTACCATAACAGGCGGCAATATATTCGCGGTCTGTCAGGTTATTGGCATTCACCTGCACATATGCCCCTTTCAGCTGGCTATTCCAGGCACCAAGATCGGCGCGTACGGAAGCATCAAACAGGGTAACGGAAGGCAGGCGGGTGGTATTTTCATTGTCAGCCCACTGTTTGCCCATATGACGCACCCCGGCACCGACGCTCAGACCATAATCAAACTTGTAGTGCGCCCAGACGGTGGCGATTTGGTTTGGCGTCAGGTATGGCGTGTGACCATCGTTGTTATCCGGCGTCTCTTTAAAGCGCACGTGGTTCAGCGTGTAGCCAGCAATGGTGCTCAGACGCGGGGTCAGCTGATTACGTGCTTCCAGCTCCAGCCCTTGTGAGTGCACTTTACCGGCCGGCACGTTAATCGCATTGATAACGTCGCGGCTGGAAACATCTTTTTGTGTCAAATCATAGACGGCAATCGAGTACATATCGGATGTACCCACCGGCTGATATTTAACACCCGCTTCATACTGCTCGGCGGTGCTTGGTTTCAGCAGGTTTTGATCCGGCCCGGTCAGCGAACTTGGGGTAACCGCCTGGCTGTAGCTGACGTAAGGCGAAATTCCGCTGTCGAAGGCATACAGCACTGACGCCCGGCCACTGATATGATCGTCCGAGCGGCGGCGTGAATCACCAGAAGTATCATTGGCCTGTTTTGCGACGATACGATCGTAGCGACCGGACAGGTCGATATGCCACTGATCCACTTTCATCAGATCTTGCAGATAGAGCCCGGTCTGATGATAGCGACGAGTCAGATCATCATCGGTATAAAAGTTCAGCGCAGTACCGCCAGAAACGCCGGTAAACGGATTCAGGTTACTGGCCGTTGCACCGCCATCCCACAGATCGTTTTTGTACTGATGATACTCAGCACCCAGCACCACTTTGTGTTCCACCATCCCGGTAGCAAAATCGGCTTCCAGCTGGTTATCAATCGCCATAGCATCCAGCGACGAGCGGGTGCCGGAATAGTAACGCGTTAATTCATCACTGGTCGGGCTGACCCAACCTGCCTGATAAACCTGGTCAAGCTTGACGTTAGAATGGGTATAGCTGGCGTTAGAGCGAACAGACCAGGTTTCATTAAAGCGATGCGCGAACTCATAGCTGTAGATCTGCTCGGTACGTTTGTACTGGTCAAGAGAGCTTTCACCTTCATAGAAGCTCCGGCTGAGTCTTTTACCGTTGTGATCGGTGATGGTGCCGTCAAGCGGCACCGAGCCGTGATAACCACCCGAAGGATCTTTTTGCAAATATGCGCGCAGTAACAATGAGGTATCTTCGTCCGGCTGCCATAGCAGCGAGGGCGAAATCGCATAGCGCTCTTCACGGGTATGGTCGTACTGAGTATCGCTGCTGCGGGTCATACCAATCAGACGAAATGCCCACTGGTCGTTAATCGCATTGGTATAGTCAAAGGCGCCGCCTTTGGTATTTTGCGTGCCGCCAGACAGGCGGAAATGGCCCTGCTCAGTAAACTGCGGACGTTTAGACACCATATTGACCAGGCCACCCGGTACTGTCTGACCATAGAGGGCAGAAGAGGGGCCTTTGATCACGTCGATGCGCTCGAGGAACCAGGGATCAACTTGCAAGACGTTATGGCTACCGCCATCACTCATCACCCGCAGCCCGTCAAGGAAGGTGTTGTCGGTGTCACCGCCGTGGAAGCCACGCAGAGAAATGGTATCGAAGCGTGAAGCGGCACCGGCAAAGTTGGTGAACACCCCCGGCGTATAGTTCAGCGCCTGGTTCAGGTTGGTCGCACCCTGATCTTCAATCTGCTGACGGGTTACCACGGAAATTGATTGTCCGGTAGTAATCAGCGGCTCATCGGTTTTCGTTGCACCGGTACTGCTTTTTACGGTGTAACCTGAAGTGGGTGACTGGGCGGTTTCGGCTGGCTGTGCAGTAACGACCATGGTCTCTTCTGCAAAAGAGAGTGCTGGTGCGGTGAGTGCAATTGAACAAAGCAGAGCAGAACGCTTTAAGGTAAAAGCCATTCTCATTCTAGATATCCCATAGTTTCATTGTAATAGAGCCGCCATTTCCAAAAAGATCGCGGCCTGACGCGCAGCGGCAATGCGATTGACTTACATTTACATATATCTAATGATAATTATTATCTTTCTCGATAACGGTTTCAAGCATTGATTATGCTTATCTATTCACACAAAAAGATCGGGGTATTAACATAACTGAGCAGTAAACAGACAAAGGCGTTGAGGCGGCTGCAGGCCAGACAGCGTCGGGGCTGTCTGGCTGAGGTTAACTTTCGAGGTCGCGCAGATGGTCGTCGGGGCGTAGGGTGAGGATCGCCAACAAACTGATTAATGAAATGATGACCACATACCATGCCGGAATATTGATATTGCCGGTCTGCTTGATCAACGCGGTGATGATCAGACCGGCGCAGCCGGAAAACACCGCATTAGACAGGGAGTAGGCCAGGCCTAATCCGGTATAACGTACCCGGGTCGGGAACATCTCTGCCAGCATCGCTGGTCCGGGACCGGCCAGCAAACCGACCACCGCACCGGCCAGCATCACCGCCGCTGCCTTCCACCACAGGGATGCCTCAGGCTGTTGTAAAATCGCCAGCAGCGGGAAAGTAAAAATGATCACTGCGCCAATCGCCAGCAGCATTATGCGGCGGCGGCCATAGCGATCGCTAAGACGACCCGCTGGCAGAATGGTCAACGCAAAGCCAATATTTCCCAATACCGTGGCTATCAAAGCCTGCTGGAAACTGGCGTGTAGTGAGGTTTGCAGCCATGACGGCATCACGACTAAAAAGGTATAACCGGCTGCCGACCAGCCCATCATGCGACCAATTCCCAGCGCGATGGCTTTCACTACGCCGGAAAGCGGCGCGGGTTGCAGATTCTGCTGCGTCTGTTTAAAGCTCGGAGTTTCATCCAGCTGCAAGCGCAGCCACAGCGCCACCAGACCCATTGGCAAGGCCAGCAGGAACGGCACGCGCCAGCCCCAGCTGTGCAACTGTTCGCTGGTCAGTAATGTAGCCAGTAACGCCACAACACCGGCACCGGCCAGTAAACCAAGCGCCACGGTAAAAGATTGCCAGGCACCGTAGCTGCCACGTTTGCCACGCGGCGCGAACTCGGTCATCAGTGCCACTGCGCCGCCAAACTCACCGCCGGCAAACAGCCCCTGAAGCATGCGCAATAGCGTCAGCAGCAACGGCGCAGCGACCCCCAGCGTAGCGTATGTCGGCATCAGCCCAATGGCGGCGGTAGCCAGCGTCATCATAATCAGCACTGCTATCAGCGTCGGCTTACGGCCGATACGATCGCCAATACGCCCAAACAGAATCGCGCCCAGCGGGCGGCAGAAGAAGGCGAGGGCAAAGGCGGCGTAGGTAAGGATCAGGCTGGTTATCTCGCTTTCACCCTCAAGACGAAAGAAATTCCCGGCAATGACCGTGGCAAGAAAACCGTAAACGCCAAACTCATACCATTCAATAAAATTACCGACCGAACCGGCGACGAGCGCACGGCGACTGGCTGAGCGAGTGATTTGTGCTTGCATGATGGCTCCGGGCCAGTCGAGGGGAGCCGTTTTCGGCTCCCGCTGTGAGGATATGCAGTGATTAACGTGCACAATCCTTATTGGGTTTTGCTGATATCACTAACGTTATTACAGGTGACATCTTTCGGGCAGTACATATCCATCAGTTTTAGCGTAACGCCGTTGGTCCAGCCAAAGCCATCCTGCAACGGATATTCACCGCCGCCGCCGCCGCCCAGACCGCTGCCTTCCACGACATACTTCTCAACCAGCTTATGCTCTTTGTCATAAGTGGCCTGCACATTCTTCAGAAAGCGCATGCCGATATCTTTTGCCAGCGTCTGTTTGCCATAGTGATTCAGGCCCTCAACCGCCACCCACTGTAACGGTGCCCAGCCGTTTGGCGCATCCCACTGCTGACCATTATTGACGTTAGTGGTAACCAGTCCACCTTCTTTCACCAGCTGTTTCTGGACTGCATCGGCAGTGCGGCTGGCTTTCTCTTTGCTGGCGACCTGCAGATAAAGCGGGAACAGCGTGGCGGCGGTCAGCTGTTTACGCACGCTGTTTTTCTGCCAGTCATAGTCGGCATACCAGCCATCCTGTTCATCCCACAGGTAGCGGTTAATCGCTTCCTGACGTTTTTTTGCCAGATCGTCAAAGCGCTGACTGGCGTCGTCCTGTTTCGCCAGTTTGCTGGCGTGAGCAAGCGTTTTTTCCAGATGATACAGCAGGGCGTTCAGATCCACCGGCACAATGCGGGTGGTGTGGATGGTAGAGAGATCGTCAGGCTTATCAAACCAGCGCGAGCTGAAGTCCCAGCCGGAAGCCGCACCGGCGCGCAGATCGCGATACAGTTCCGCTTTATTCCTGTCGGTCGCTTTCTGTGCGGTGGTAATATCATCCATATAGGATTCAGTGCGCGGCACGTCGCGCGCATCCCAGTAGCGGTTAAGGATCGCGCCATCTTTCAGTTTGACCACGCGCTGGCTGGCTTCACCAGCTTTTACCGTCTCCGCATCCGCCATCCAGTACTCCCACTCCTTTTGCAGCTGCGGTTGGTATTTGACATAAACCTCATCGCCACCGTGCTTCGCCAGCAGATCAACCATCAGGCTAAAGAAGGGAGGTTGAGAACGGCTGAGATAATAACTGCGGTTTCCGTTCGGAATATGACCATATTTATCCAGCTCTGCCGCGAAGTTATCCACCATATCCTTCACCCGATCCCAGTGACCGCTTTCAGCAAGCCCCAGCATGGTGAAGTAGCTGTCCCAGTAGTAAACTTCGCGAAAGCGGCCGCCTGGCACGACATACGGTTTCGGCAGCGGCAGCAGCGAATCATACTGATTCACTTTGTCGGTGGTGCGCGTCAGCACGGGCCACAATCCGTTGATATGTTCACGCAGGCTTTGCCCCTGCGGTGGTACATATTTTTCACCGTCGGCTGGCAGAATAAAATTGCTGTCTACAAAGTGGCGCAGATCGAAATTACGCTGAGATTTTTGCATCTGCCAGTCGGCGAGAATCGAAGAGGGGCTATATTTTGGCACCGCATCAGCGAAAGTTTTTTGATCGGGAAAGAACTTTGCCGACTGCACGGCGTGATACAACGGACCGAGACGCACATCGGGCGGCTGTGGCGCGCTGGTTAACATGCGCTGATCATCTTCAGCGTGCGCAGGCAAAGTCATGCCCGCCAGCACGCCGGTAAACATTAGCGGCAGCAACAGTGCCCCTTTCCATTGACGGTTATCAACTCGTCTCATCATCGGAAGTTCTCCTTGTCCAGACCAGACATGGTCTGTAAGTAATTGACCATTCGAAAAACTTTAGACGAAATTTTACAAAGTGTTGGAAAGCAGGGCGCGAACTGTGAGGTGGCTAATGGTTTTAGTGTTATCAGGCGGCGCTGTGCCTGACATCAGAATGACATGCCGGTGTCACAAAACTGACAGGGTTTTGTCGCAAACTCGCTCTCTGAAAACCTTAGTTAACTTTTTCTCATGGAGAGATGGCAAGATGTCACATAAAAAACTATTCACCCTGTCGGTTATTGCTACCCTGTTTTCCACCAGCTGTTTCGCCGATATCGCTGCCTACAGCCGCGCGGCTCAAGGCGATCTGACGCAGCCAGGTGGCGCACGCCGCCTGACCAGCGATCAAACCGAGGCGTTAAAAGCGTCGTTAAATAATCACACCGCGAAAAACGTAATCCTGCTGATTGGTGACGGGATGGGTGACTCTGAAATCACCGCTGCGCGTAACTATGCCGAAGGCGCAGGCGGTTTCTTTAAAGGCATCGACGCGCTGCCGCTGACTGGACAATACACCCACTACGCGCTGGATAAGAAAACCCATAAACCAGACTATGTAACCGATTCTGCCGCCTCGGCCACCGCCTGGAGTACCGGAGTGAAATCGTATAACGGTGCGATTGGCGTAGATGTTAACGGCAAAGATCATCCGACGATCATGGAAATTGCCAAAGCGGCAGGTAAAGCGACCGGCAACGTCTCTACTGCGGAATTGCAGGATGCCACTCCGGCGGCGCAGATGGCACATGTGACCTCGCGCAAATGTTACGGTCCGGCGAAAACCACGGAACTCTGTGCCAGCAATGCGCTGGAGCAAGGCGGCAAAGGCTCGATTACCGAGCAACTGTTAAATACCCGCGTTGACGTCCTGCTGGGTGGCGGCGCTAAGACCTTCAGTGAAACGGCGAAAGCCGGTGAGTGGCAGGGAAAAACGCTGGAGGAACAGGCAAAGCTGCGTGGTTACCAGTGGGTCAGCGATCTTAACGGCATGAACGCCATCAGCGAAGCAAATCAGGATAAGCCAGTGTTGGGGCTGTTTGCTGACGGCAATATGCCGGTGCGCTGGAAAGGCCCTAAAGCCAGCTATCACGGTAACCTGACAAATGAAGCGATTCGCTGTGAGGTGAATGCAGAACGTCCGGCCTCAACCCCGACGCTGGCGCAGATGACCGATAAGGCCATTGAGCTATTGAGCAAAAATCAAAACGGCTTCTTCCTGCAAGTTGAAGGCGCGTCAATTGATAAACAGGATCACGCCGCTAACCCATGTGGCCAGATTGGCGAGACGGTAGATCTGGACGAGGCGGTGCAGAAGGCGCTGGAGTTTGCGCGTAAGGACGGCAATACGCTGGTGGTCGTTACTGCAGATCACGCGCACTCCAGCCAGATCATTGCCAATGACAGCAAGGCGCCGGGACTGACGCAGACGCTGAAGACTAAAGAGGGTGGGCTGATGACCATTAGCTACGGTAACTCGGAGGAAGATTCTCAGGGACATACCGGCACTCAATTGCGCATCGCCGCCTATGGCCCGCATGCTGCAAATGTGGTTGGCCTGACCGACCAGACCGACCTGTTCTATACCATGCGGGCGGCGATGGGCATTACCCAGAACTAACGAGGGTTAGCGATACCACAATCCGCCAAAAGCCCGAACACGCGTTCGGGCTTTTGCGCTTGGTCACGATTTAAAGCTGGAAACATTGGGGTGACAGACGGGGTCTGGCATCAGAAAAATTGGCCTGAATTTCACCCCTAAGGTTAACCTGAACAGTTTCAGTCACTGCTGCAGTTTGGCAATTGCCAGCTTAGCGACTTCTGGTGTAGTGGAAATTGGTTCATTGCTTTCAAGTGACCATGCGGTTGAAAGCCCACACCATGCAATTATCCACATAAGAAGCCGCTCTCTGTCCAGACCTGCCATTTGACTAACGATCTCCAGCCGTTGTTCAAATACTTCTGGCACAGTCGCGACCCGGGGAACGGGATTGTCAGCATCCGGATTGGTGAAAATATTGGCATAGTCGAATCCTCGTTCGCCTTTTACCCCTTTGGGATCAATCGCCAGCCAGCCCGATGAGCCAAAATCAAGAACGTTTTCATGGTGCAGGTCACCGTGTAATGCGACCACATCACGTGGAGTGGATAGCAATTCTTCCGATATTTCTGCGCTGCGGATAAGAAAACCACCATATTTCCGCGCTGCTGGTTTTAAAGCGCAAAACCACTCATGAAGAGGCACAAGCTGTGGTAACGGACGTTTCTGGCCTGCATGCAGCTGGTTTGCAGTAAGGCAGAGGATACGACAGGCCTCTGCATCCTGGCCTTCCCGGGACATAGCGGACAGAGAGGCGGGTCCTGTGGCACGCTCCAGAAGAATTGCCTGATCTTCACAGGCGATAACCGCTGCCGCGCCATTTCCTCCCCACCACGCCATAAGAGCATTACCGGTTTGTTCATACTCGTCATCGGTAATTTTTAGCATGGCTTTTATGCCACCTGTGATTGTTTTTACCGGCAGGAGTTGTGAGGTATGCGTGATGCAGGGGGGGCCATCTGGAATGAGTTTCCAGCGCGTCAACCAGGGTTTGAAGGCTAATTTATCCATTAATTTCCCTGTCGGTTAAGGGACGGTATACGACAGAACTGTCAGCGATTGTAGCCGGTGAAATTACTGTTATATACCTTCGGCCATTATGGTTGCCTGTCATTTTCAGAAGCATGCTTATTTTTTACAATAACAGAAAATTATGCGGCTTAATTCTGTTAGATTCCAGTTATACTAAAATTTCGGCGGTTGCAACAATGAAAGTCTGCTATCTACTGCCAACCAGCCTGATGAGAACATGATCGATTACAAAAGAGGTAGTGTTATGAATGGAAAGAAAATTATCACCTATGACATGACCATAACTGATGTCATTGACAGTGGCACTTCGTTTGAAGATATTTTATCAGGTAAAAAAGAAATACCTTTGCAAGGTGTGAGAATTTTCATTTCATTCGAAGGTAAAGTCTCTGGCGAAGTAACGGGGACTATCTCTGGTGTTGATTATGTTTATTTAAGATCCGACGGTAGGGCTGAGCTGGATATCAGAGCCATGATTCAGACTGCAGATGATGACAGAATTGCCGTTGTTGCTGATGGTGTGGCAAATATCGTTAAGGGTGAATCCCGACATAATATTTATGAAAATGTAAAGCTCACGACATCCGCAGAAAAATATCAAATTTTAAATCTGTATCAGGTTTGGTCTGTTGGTTATGTTGATTTCGAAACTAAAAAGTTAGTCCTGGAGGGGTATTTACAGGATTAACATCGATATTGATTTTGACGCTCTTCAGTGATGCATTGCGGAGCAACGTATAGCCCCTCAGGGCAGGGTAATATGCTGGCGCCCAATTCATTTGCCGCCAGCGCAGCCTGTTCCTGGTAGCGAGGCGCGATGGCCCACTGGCGGCAATAGCCTGCTCACCTTTACGATGACGGTCGCTGAATTCCACCGCCAGCCAAAAACAAAAAAGCCCGAACCGAAGTTCGAGCTTTTTTACAGAATATGGCGGTGAGGGAGGGATTCGAACCCTCGATACGTTGCCGTATACACACTTTCCAGGCGTGCTCCTTCAGCCACTCGGACACCTCACCATATTGTTGTCGGCAACTGACTTGTCGACGGCGGCTAATGTAGGGATTTCCCGCCGCGCCGTCAACGAACTTTCGTCATTCCGTGATGCGTTCAGACAGTTTTTCAGCAGGTTGCTGGCAAAATGGCCGAAAGAGGCAAAAAACATAACTAATCACATTTTCCATCCTGCATCATTGAGCAGTAATGCGCATAATAATGCGCTTATTCTGGCAAGAAAATCACAGAGGTTAGTTTGAATCACGTAACAAAGGCGCAGCCACACGGCGTTCCCGCCGGTTCGGGTGCACTCTTCTTTATTCAGATCTTCGCCACGCTCGGCTTCGCCGTTCTCTATTCGACGCTGGTACTGTATGCCACCAAACGTCTCGGATTCAGCAATGCCGAAGCCACGACCATGATGGGCGTATTTGGCGCGTTTAACTACGGTCTGCACCTGTTCGGCGGCTATCTTGGCGGCCGCTTTCTCAGCAACCGCAATCTGTTTGTGCTGGGAATGGTGTTGCAGGTGGCGGGGTGCTGGGTGCTCTCCGGGCAGAGCGCCGATGGATTATACTGGGGGCTGGCGATGTTCCTCACCGGTAGCGGCCTGAATGTCACCTGTATCAATATGATGCTGACCCAACGTTTTGCCCCGGAAGATAACCGCCGTGAGAGCGCGTTTCTGTGGAATTACGCGGGTATGAACCTCGGATTCTTTATTGGTTTTACCGGAGCCGGTTATTTCCAGCTTACCGAGCACTATCAGGCGCTGTTCCTGTTTGCCACGGTGGGCAATGTGCTGGCGATTATCATCTCACTGCTGCGCTGGAAAATCCTTGCAGATATCAATACGCCATTGCTGCAGGCCAGTAAAAGCCAGTTCAGGCTGCGGATGCTGATCGGGCTGGCGATTCTGGTACTGCTGGTTCCGCTGATTCGCATCATGCTGACCCACGCCGATTTTACCGGCTCGTTTGTTATCGTGCTGGGCATAGCGGTGTTTTTATTGCTGTGCCTGACCACGCTGCGCCATCGTCCGCGCGAAGAGCAGCGCCGGATGGCGGCTTATCTGATCCTGGCGATCGGTTCCCTGGTGTTCTGGATGCTGTATCAACTGGCGCCGATGGGGCTGATGCTGTTTGTTGAGCACAATATCAATCTTAACGTTTATGGCATTCATGTTGCTCCGCAGTGGGTGCAGAATATTAACACGCTGGTGATTGTTATTGGCGGCCCGCTGCTGGCGATGGGCTTTCGCAACCTGCGCGAGCGCGGCTGGCGCATTGATATTCCCTTGCAGTTTGCCTCTTCACTGTTCTGTATAGGTCTGGGAATGCTGGTGCTGCCGTTGGGTATCATGCTGTCCGGCGGTGATGGCATGGTGGCGTTTAAATGGATTGTTATCAGCTATCTGTTCCAGAGCATCGGGGAATTGCTGATTTCGCCGATTGGTTACGCGATGATTGGCAAACTGGCACCGGCGCGCTATCAGGGCGTGATGATGGGCTGCTGGATGATGGTCACCGGTGTGGCCTCGGTGCTGGCGGGCTATGTTTCAGGCTGGATGCCGGATAACAGCGGCAGTACGCCACTGCTGACCAACCCGGGGTACAGCCATATCTTCAGCCTTCTCGGTTGGGGTGCGGCGGCAATTGGCCTGTTAATGCTTTGCCTGATGCCACTGCTGCGCAAGCTGATTCAGCAAGCGCCGGTCAGACCGTAATGCCACGGGGCAGATTAGCTGCCCCGAAATTTTCACTTGCCAGCACGCCCATTATCCCTGAGCCTTGAAAAAAACAGGAGGAAATGTGGATATCATTTTTTATCATCCGTCTTTTAAAGCAGCCACTTGGATCAACGGCTTACAGCAACGCCTTCCGCAAGCGCGCGTTCGTGAATGGCAACCCGGCGACAATGCCGCGGCAGACTACGCGCTGGTGCGCACACCGCCGGTTGAAATGCTGCAAGGGCGCAGCGATCTGAAAGGGATTTTCGCCCTTGGCGCGGGTGTTGACGATATTCTGAGCCAGTTAAAACAGCATCCTGAGATGCTGCCGGCCTCGGTTCCGCTGTTCCGGCTGGAAGATACCGGCATGGGCCTGCAAATGCAGGAGTATGCGGTGTATACCGTGCTGGGCTGGTTTCGCCGCTTCGATGATTATCAGCTGCAAAAACAGCAGGCGCTGTGGCAACCGTTAAAAAACTACCGTCGCAATGCGTTCACCATCGGCATTCTTGGCGCCGGAGTTTTAGGGCGTAATGTGGCGCAAAGTCTGAAAGCATGGGGTTTCCCAATCCGCTGCTGGAGCCGTACTGCCAGGCAAATTGATGGCGTCACCACCTATCACGGGGCCGATCAGCTAAACGATTTTCTTGATGGCACTCAGGTACTGATTAACCTGCTGCCAAATACGCCGCAGACGGCGGGGATCATTAATCGTCAATTGTTAAGCCAGCTTAATCCAGCAGCATTTGTGCTGAATCTGGCGCGTGGTGCTCACCTGGTTGAAGATGATTTGCTGGCGGCACTGGAGGCCGGTGAAATCAAAGCGGCAGCGCTGGATGTGTTTGTTCAGGAACCGCTGCCGCAAAGCAGTGCGCTGTGGTCGCACCCGCGAGTGGCGATTACGCCACATAACGCTGCGGTCACGTTGCCGGAAGAAGCGATGGACTTTATCGCCAAATCAATCCAGCAGCGCGAAGCCGGTGAAATGCCGGAAGGACGAGTGGATATCGCACGCGGTTATTAACCTCTGTAAGGGCAGGGATGCTATCCTTGCCTTATTAAAAAAGGAGAAAATCGCTATGTACCCCGTTGATCTTCATATGCACACCGTTGCCAGTACCCACGCCTACAGCACACTGCACGACTATGTGGTTCATGCCAAAACCAACGGCATCAAACTGTTCGCCATTACCGACCATGGGCCGGATATGGCGGATGCGCCACACGCCTGGCATTTTATTAATATGCGCATCTGGCCACGGCTGGTGGAAGGCGTTGGCATTCTGCGCGGCATTGAAGCCAATATCAAAAATACCGCCGGTGAAATTGACTGCACCGGTCCGATGCTGGATGCGGTGGATCTGGTGGTAGCCGGTTTTCATGAGCCGGTATTTGCGCCACAGGATAAAGCCACCCATACCGAAGCTATGATTGCGGCGATGGCCAATGGTGATGTGCATATTATCAGCCATCCGGGCAATCCGAAGTTCCCGGTGGATATTCCGGCGATAGCGGCGGCGGCAGCGAAATATGATGTGGCGCTGGAGATTAATAATTCATCGTTTACCACCTCGCGCGCCGGCAGCGAGCCGAATTGCCGGGCGATTGCGGCGGCAGTACGCGATGCCGGTGGAAGACTGGCATTTGGTTCCGATTCCCACACCGCCTTTACCCTCGGTAACTTTGAACACTGCCTGCGAATTATGCGCGAAGTGGATTTTCCGGAAGAACGCGTGTTAAATGTCACACCGCGTCGTTTACTGGATTTTCTGGAAAAACGCACCGGCAAACGCATCGAAGAATTTGCTGATTTGTGACGCTGTCACTTTTAATCTCTTACTGGACTAAAATGAATGAATGAGTTCTCCATCATCTGCCGCATTCTCGGCTCGCTGTATAACCGTCAGCCGCAGGATCCGCTGCTGGTGCCGCTGTTTACTCTGTTGCGTGAAGGCAAGTTGCAGCAGCAATGGCCGCTGGAGCAGGATGAACTGTTAACTCGCCTGCAACAGAACAGCGATCCGCAGGCGCTGGCCGCCGATTATAATGCGCTGTTTGTGGGCAGCGACTGCAAGGTTTCCCCGTGTGGTTCACAGTGGGAAAATGGCCCGCAGGAAGCGGATGTACGCAGTTTTTTGCAGCAGCGCGGCATGCCATTAAGCGATGCGCCAGCCGACCATATCGGTGCACTGTTGCTGGCGGCTTCATGGCTGGAAGATCAGTCGGAAGAGGACGAAATTCAGGCGCAAATCACGCTGTTTGACGACTATCTGATGCCGTGGTGCGGCGCATTCCTTGGCAAAGTGGAAGCGCACGCCAGCACGCCTTTCTACCGCACGCTGGCGGCCATCAGTCGTGAAGCGATTCAGGCGATGCGTGACGAGTTAGAAGAAGTAAATTAATTTTAGCGGCGGCATTTTCGTCATCGTTTGATGACTCTGCCGCCAGCTGGCTTATTACGGTTTACGCCGTCTGGAAAGCCGTGGAAAGCGCGCATGCATCCGTATACTTCGCAGATTGATCACAGAAATCGCCGTGCCGGCAATCACCAGCAGCGCCCCGATCGCTTTAAACGTATTCATGCTGTCGCCCAGCACCACTATTCCCATCGTCACCGCCAGCACCGGCGTCAGCAGTGAGTAGGGCATAATCAGATTGACGTTATATTGCTTCAGCAACGCATACCACAACGAATAGGCGATAATTGACGAGCCAATCGCGCTGTAGAGAATGCCGAACCAGCCGCGCCAGGAAGAGTGTGAAAGCGCGCTGAACTGATCGGCTTCCAATAGATACGAAGCCAGCCCGACAATCGGGATAGCCAGAAACGAGATCCAGCCGGTCATGGTCAGCGGTTTAATTGGCGGTGACTTTTTGACGATCAAATTACTGATCGCCCAACCTGCCGCGCTGCTCAGTAACAGGCACAGCACCCACCCACTGGGAATAGTTGGGCTGCCGGTCAGTACCGCCACACCACTCAGTGAAATCGCAATCCCCAGTACCTGAATCAGCGTCAGTTTCTCTTTAAGAATCAACATTGCCAGCAGCATGGCAAACGGGGTGCCCAGCTGAACCACAATCGCTCCGGTTCCGGCGTCAGTATAGTTAATGCCGACAAACAGCAGCGAAAAATGGAGGAAACCAAAGGTGAATGCCAGCGGCAGCAGGTAACGAAGCTGTTCACGGGTGACGCGGGTAAAAGGGATCAGCAGTATCGCGACCACCACAAAGCGCATGCAGGTCATAAACAGCGGCGGCAGGTCAAGCAGACCCCATTTTATCGCCACGTTATTAAACGCCCAGAGAGAAACCACCAGTAAAACCAAAAAAAAATGACGCAGTGCCACGACGCATTCCTTAATGTTGCGTTGTTAACTCACCGATTTATCATGACACGAATGTTCCTTGCCGGGGGTAAGTTATTTTTATGTTAACTGACTTAGGTAATCTGAAAAAGTGATGAGACGCGGCGACGGGGAAGTGTCAGACTGAGCACCGGTTACCTGATACATTCAGGCAGTAATGGCATCTTCTGTTGACAAGGAGTCTGATTCGGCATGTCACCTCTATACACCGCACCGTTGGCAATTATCCAACTTGAAGTTCCGCCTGCTGAAGTCAGTTCGCGGGTTGGCGATCAGATTGACTGGTTTGTTCAGGCATTACAGTTACAGGGCGCTGAGTATCAGGTGTTTCGCCCGCATCTTGGTGAACAACTTCCCGATTACGCGACGGTTTCGGGTGCCATCCTCAGTGGTTCCTGGGCGATGGTGACCGATCACGCCGAGTGGAGTGAGCGCACCGCCGCATGGGTGCGGGGTGCAGTTGACCATCAACTGCCGTTACTCGGCGTCTGTTATGGGCATCAGCTGATTGCTTATGCGCTGGGCGGCACGGTAGCGGATAATCCGCACGGCTGGGAACGCGGCCTGCACCGGTTGGATAACCTGGCGGCGGGTGATGCGCTGCTTTCTGCGCTACCGGCACAGTTTGATGCGTGGCTGTCGCATCGCCAGTCGGTACTGAAAGCGCCGCCGGGGGCTAAGGTGCTGGCCCGTTCGGCGATGGATGAATGTCAGATCATTCGTTACTCACCGTCAGCACTGTCGGTACAGTTCCATCCCGAGTTTACGCAGCAGATTATGAGCGCCTGCCTGCCAGAAAATATCACTGCAGAGGCGGGAACGTTGCAGGGCACCGACTGGGCGCGTTCGCTGCTCGAAGCATTTTATCGCGGCACGCAGCTGCCTCAGGCGGTGGTCAGTTAATCATTAACCGAGCACGCCCGCGGCGTGCTCGTTGTTTCGTCAGGCAATCGTTTCACCTTCCGGCACGGCCACCTTTTGCAGAATGGTCAGCGCGACGGCATTGGTCACCTGCTGAGTGGTGGCGGTGCCGCCGACATCCGGCGTTTTTATTCCGGCCTGGCATACCGTCTCGATCGCTTGCATCACCGCCTGCGCCGCCTGCGTTTCGCCAAGATGCTCCAGCATTTGTGCGGCGGTCCAGAAGCTGGCTATCGGGTTAGCAATGCCTTTACCGGTGATATCAAAAGCCGAGCCGTGAATCGGCTCAAACATTGAAGGAAAACGGCGTTCGGGATCGATGTTAGCGGTCGGTGCAACGCCAAGGCTGCCGGCCAGTGCGCCTGCGAGGTCGGAAAGAATATCGGCATGCAGGTTGGTCGCGACAATGGTGTCCAGCGATTGCGGATGCAGAGTCATACGCACCGTCATCGCGTCGACCAACATTTTGTCCCAGCTGACGTCGGGAAACTCCTGCGCCACTTCGGCGGCAATCTCATCCCACATCACCATACCGTGGCGCTGAGCATTGGATTTTGTCACTACCGTCAGCTGTTTACGCGGTCGTGATTGCGCAAGGCTAAACGCGTAGCGCATGATCCGCGTGACGCCGGTACGGGTAAAAATCGCCACCTCGGTGCCGACCTCTTCCGGTAAACCACGGTGGGCACGACCGCCATGGCCGGAATATTCCCCTTCAGAGTTTTCACGCACAATCACCCAATCCAGCATGCCCGGCTGACAATGACGCAGCGGTGAGGAGATGCCCGGCAATACTCGCGTCGGGCGAACGTTGGCATATTGATCAAAACCCTGGCAAATCGGCAGACGTAAGCCCCAAAGAGTAATGTGGTCCGGCACATCCGGCGCGCCGACGGCACCAAAATAGATGGCATCAAAATTTTTCAGCGTCGCCAGTCCATCTTCCGGCATCATCACACCGTGTTGTTTGTAGTAATCTGAACCCCAGTCAAATGAGGTGATGTTAAAGCGCAGGTCGGTAAAGCGCTGCTCGAGGCTGCGCAGAACCTGGATACCCGCATTGATCACTTCGGGGCCGATGCCATCGGCAGGAATAGCGGCAATTGAGTAGTTACGCATAGTGAAATCCTTATAATTAATGATGCAGGGTCTGAGTGGCAGCGGTATTGCTGTTACCACTGGATTGCGGTTTGCGCTGCGACCAGGAGAGCCACAGCACCAGTAACGCCGACAGCACCAGCAGTGCGGCGACAAAATAGAGTCCGTTGGCATAGCTGCCGGTTTGTTGCTTGATTACGCCAATAATCGTCGGGCCAAAAAAGCCGCCAAGATTGCCGATGGAGTTGATGGTGGCGATACCGGCGGCGGCGGCCGAACCGGAAAGGAACAGCGTTGGCATGCTCCACAGCGGTGGTTTTGATGAACTGATGCCGATATTGACCAGAATCAGCGCCAGCATTACCGCCACTATCGTGGTGGCAATTCCCGCCAGTACCAGCCCCAGCGCCGCCAGCAGACAGGCCGCGATCACGTGCCAGGTTCGTTCATTGCGGCGGTCGGAGTGGCGCGCCCACCAAATCATGGCACCCACTGCCAGTACCGCCGGAATGGCATTGATAAAGCCGACTTCCAGTGACGACATACCAAAGCTCTTGATAATTTGGGGTGACCAGATGCCCAGCGTATAAAGACCGGCCGACGTGCCAAAGTAGACCAGCGACAGCGCCAATACGCGTCGATCCGCCAGCCCTCGCCACAGGCTTTGATGCTGTTGCTGAGGACGACGCGCCTGTTCTGCCGCCATAGTGGTGACCAGCCATTCGCGCTCTTCATCGGTCAGCCATTTGGCTTTTTCCGGACGATCGGTGAGGTAAAACAGCACCACCACGCCAAGGATCAGCGCCGGCACCGCTTCCAGTACAAACATCCACTGCCAGCCACTGAAACCGAACAGCCCGTGCATCTCGAGCAATGCACCTGATATTGGTGAGCCTAATGCGGTGGAAAGCGGGGCGGCAGCCATAAACATGGCGGTTACCTGCGCACGGCGCTGGGCGGGAAACCAGTAGCTGAGATAGAGAATGATGCCGGGAAAGAAACCGGCTTCCGCCACTCCAAGCAGAAAGCGCAGGGTGTAAAAACTGGTGGTGCCCTGCACAAACGCCATTGCACCTGATACCAGCCCCCAGGTGATCATCACCCTGGCTATCCAGATACGTGCGCCGACTTTATGCAGGATTAAATTGGAGGGCACTTCAAATAAAAAATAACCGATAAAAAAGATACCGGCACCGAAACCAAATACCGTGGGTGAAAAACCGAGTTCCTGATTCATCGTCAGCGCAGCAAAACCAATATTTACGCGATCGAGGAAGGCAATGAAATAAAGAATCATGATAAAGGGCACAATGCGCAGGGTAATTTTGCGCAATACCCGATTTTCGAGTTTGCAGGTCATGATGAGGTTTTCCTCTTTTATTTTATGTAGGGTAGTGACAGGCATTACCGAACTGAGTATGAAGATAATCTCCCGGCGATCATTAGCCGTGGTTTATACAAAAAATTGATATAATCCTTAAGGAAGCTGGCATGGACCTCCATCAACTTCGCTGTTTTATCGCGGTGGCAGAAGAGCTGCATTTCGGACATGCAGCGCACCGACTTGAAATGCTGCCATCGGCGCTGGGGCGCTATATACGCCTGCTGGAGGAGGATCTGGGAACCCGGCTGTTTATTCGTTCGACACGTAACGTGGCGCTGACGCCAACCGGCCTGTTACTGTTTGATGACGCCAGACTGTTAATCGCACAGGCGGATGCGCTGGCCAGCCGCTATCGCCAGATGGGCCGACAACAGGCAACCACGCTAAAGATTGGCGCCATCGACAGCGCCGCTGCCGGTTTAATTCCGCAACTGTTACAGGCGTTTCGCAAACGCTATCCCGATGTGGAAGTACAGATATTTGAAGACAAAACCCTGCGTTTAATACCCCGGCTTAAATCAGGACGGCTGGATCTGGTCTTTATTCGACCGCCGGAGAAAAAAGAGCGCGATATCGAAATGCGTTTCTTATTTAACGAAGCCATTGTGGTCGCAATGCCGCAGAGTCATCCGCTGGCAAAACGTGACTGTTTACAGATTTCTGATTTACAGGATCAGCCCTTAATCGTCCCGGAACGTAAATCGCGGCCGCACAGCCACGACCTGTCGATCAATCTGTTTGCCGAGGCCGGTTTAAGCGCCAGAATTGCCCAGCTTGCTGATGAAAAACAGACCATTATCAATCTGGTGGCGGCAGAGCTGGGGATTGCCATTGTACCGCAGTGGACTTCACGTATGCCGGCGCGCAATGTCAGCTATATTCCGCTAACCGGCAACGGAGCCGGAGCGATTAATGGCCTGCCGCTCTCCGTTGCCTGGATGCGCGACGCGCGCGATCCGCTACGCGAGAAAATGCTGGAGGTCCTGATGGCGCAGCTACCGTTATCAGCCTGATGCTGAAGATATTTCCGGCCACTTCACAATTTCACCGCATGCCATCTGACATCCTGGCGTTCTTCTGCCAATGTTAATTTTGGGTTATCTGATTGTTAATTATGCGCCAGTGAAATGGACAGGAGAAACACCATGCGTTACGCATATCCAGGATACAAAGGTTCGCTGATCACTCTGCAACAACGTTATGGAAACTTTATTAATGGCGAATTTGTTGCCCCCGTACAGGGTGAATACTTTTCCAATACCTCGCCAGTTAATGGCTCGGTGATTGGCGAATTTCCGCGATCCGGGCAGCAGGATGTCGATAATGCCGTCGCCGCCGCTCATGCAGCGGCAGATGCCTGGGGTAAAACGTCGGTACAGGTACGTTCGCTGACGCTACTGAAAATCGCCGACCGGCTGGAACAAAATCTGGAAAGAATGGCGGTCAATGAAACCTGGGATAACGGCAAACCGGTGCGTGAAACGCTGGCGGCGGATTTACCGCTGGCGGTTGACCATTTCCGCTATTTTGCCGGTTGCCTGCGGGCGCAAGAGGGCAGCGCCGCAGAGATAGATGAGTTTACTGCCGCCTATCACTTCCATGAACCGCTGGGCGTGGTGGCGCAAATAATTCCGTGGAATTTCCCGCTGCTGATGGCGGCGTGGAAGCTGGCACCGGCACTGGCGGCAGGTAACTGCGTGGTGCTGAAACCGGCAGAGCAGACGCCGCTCTCGATTACTCTGTTTGCGGAACTGGTCAACGATTTAGTGCCGCCGGGCGTGCTGAACGTGGTGCACGGCTTTGGTCGTGAAGCCGGTGAAGCGCTGGCATCGCATAAAGGTATCGCCAAAGTGGCGTTCACCGGCTCAACCGCCACCGGCGGGCATATTCTTGAGCTGGCGGCAAAAAATCTGATTCCTTCCACCGTTGAGCTGGGCGGTAAATCACCGAATATCTTCTTCGAAGACATTATGCAGGCGGAGCCGTCATTTATTGAAAAAGCGGCTGAAGGCGTAGTGCTGGGTTTTCTTAATCAGGGCGAAGTCTGTACCTGTCCGTCGCGCGCGCTGGTGCAGGAGTCGATCTATCAGCCCTTTATTGACGCAGTACTGAAACGGATAAAAACCATTAAACGTGGCGATCCGATGGACAGCGAAACCATGGTCGGTGCGCAGGCATCGCAGCAGCAGTTCGATAAAATTCTCTCTTATCTGGATATTGCGCAGCAAGAGGGCGCGGAAGTGCTGGTCGGCGGCGGCATTGAGAAACTGGAAGGCGACTTAGCTGGCGGTTACTACATTCAGCCGACGCTGCTGAAAGGAAATAACAGTATGCGGGTGTTTCAGGAAGAGATTTTCGGGCCGGTGGTCGGTATTACTACCTTCAAGGATGAAGCTGAGGCGATTGCCATTGCTAACGATTCGATTTACGGTCTTGGTGCCGGGGTCTGGACCCGCGATATTAACCGCGCTTACCGCGTAGGCAGGGCGATTAAAGCCGGACGCGTCTGGACCAACTGTTATCATCTCTATCCGGCGCATGCCGCATTTGGTGGATACAAAAAATCTGGCATCGGCCGTGAAACCCACAAAATGATGCTTGATCATTATCAGCAGACTAAAAACCTGCTGATAAGCTACAGCATAGAGCCGCTGGGCTTTTTCTGAATCGATTAAACCAGCATTAAAGGCGTAGGTGACGCCTTTAATGCTGTCCTTGCCAAATTTCCGGCGCTACTCTGGAACGTGATCCGCAGTCAAGAATGATAACTGTGGTATTTGTTTAATTGCCCGATGCCCTGCGCCACGCTACTTGTTGCTTATCGACATAATCCAGGAGTCGGAGGCGAAATGAGTATCGTGCTTTCAAGCTTTAACGGCGAGCGCCGTGATCCCGTCAGCCATTGCTTACATCCCGGTAATGGATTGCGGGCTTATAATCCGGCACTAATGCGGTTTAGTTGCCCGGATAGCTGGAGCCCTTTTGATGCGGGGGGAATGAATCCCTCGGCATGGTGCGACGGTGACCCGATCAACCGTAGCGATCCTTCAGGCCATTTCAGCTGGCAGGCGGCTGCCGGGATAGGGCTTGGCATACTTGGTATTGTCAGTTCACTGTTTACTGCGGGAGCATCACTGGCGGCAGCGGCCAGCCTTAGCGCGGCGCTGGCGGCAAGTTCGGAGCTGTCGCTGTTGACCGGTAGTTCGACACTACTGGCGGATATTAGCGCTGTTGCCAGTTCAGTTACCGTCGATAACCATCCGGGAATCTCAGCCATCCTCGGATGGCTGTCTTTTGCCAGTGGAATATTATCTGTTGCCGGTGGTGTGATGCGGGGGGGATATCGCCTGCTGACGCCATCTCAGGATGGAAAGTTAGCTGGTAATTCTTTCACCCTGGGGAACCGTTCCGGCAGTCAGCTCAATCCAAATTTTGTTATCGCGACGATGTCGCCGGAACGAATTGAGATTGAGGACAGATCTTTTCTCAGGTATGTCAGTCGGGAAGGTAATAATAAAGCGATTTTTGTTTCACACAGCCGCTTTTTGCCCGCCAGATATCTTAATGGGTCCGCAAGGGTGACGCTGCCTGAAGGGATGTCGGTGAGCTATTACGTCAGGCGGGGAGAGACGCTCAGCGCATGGAATATGTTGCGAATTTATCAGCATCTGCAAGAGAGTACTGGCGCTGAGATTCCTCTGTTCTCACAAACTTATCGCGGCATCGCGCAGATTGAAAATCTCAATCTGATGCCAATTAGCGAAGATGCGGTGTCGTTAGCAATGATGCACTCACCGCCTGATTATTCTTACGATGTTATCGTGCCTGTTCGACGGGCAGAAACCCGGCATCTGATCGCTCTTGCCCAACGCTACCATTATCACGACCTGCAAATATTAGGCTGTCGCGGCAGACGATTTTTCACTTAGCGGGATTAAAAGGGCCGTCGCAGACCGAGTCTCTGATCAGCAGTTCAGATAAAAACAGATTGTTGCGGGATAACCAGCCGCCATCCAGCATGGCAATCAGCTGGTTTATCACTTCGTTGATCATCTCGCTGATCGGATCTTTGACGCTGGAGAGCGAAGGCGTCAGGAATGGCGCAGTGGGAATGTTGTCAAAACCCATTACTGAAACATCATCCGGGACGCGAATGCCGGCTGCGGTAAAGGTTTTCATCGCGCCTATCGCCATATCATCATTACTGGCGATCAGCGCACTAAAGCTGATGTCGCGTTCAAGCAATGATTCGGCGGCCGCTGCACCGCTGGACGGACTCCATTTTCCTGACACAATGCGTGGTTCGCTAATCGCCAGCCCGCAGTCAAGCAGCGCTTGCTTGTAGCCTGACAGACGTTCAGTGGCGGTGGGTGAGTCGAGCGAGCCGGTTATAAAGGCGATATGCTGGTGGCCGCGCGCTATCAGATGGCGCGTGGCCTGATAGCTGGAACCTTTATGATCGCAGCAAATACAATGGCTTTGATGCTTCCTCAGTTTACGATTCACTACCATAATCGGTTGCTTTGTCTGATCGATTATCACGTCCAGCGCATCGACGGATAAAAATCGCGGATAGATAATGATGGCATCACAGCGCAAATCCAGCAGAAACTGAATCGCCTGCTGCTCCTCTTCGGCACTGTGTTTCCCGTCGACCAGAATCAACTGGCGGCCATTCGCTTCCAGTTTCCTTGCGGCTTGTGAAAGTAACTCATTGAAGTAACTGCCGTTATACAGTGTGTTGGTCACCACCAGACCAATACACTGTGAGGTATTGCTGGCCAGGTTACGCGCCAGCAAATTAGGCCGGTATCCCGTCTCTTCAATCGCTCTGAACACCTGCTCTTTGGTGGCTTCACTGACATAGCCCTTGCCGGACAGCACACGTGAGACCGTGGCTTTCGAGACGCCGGCTTTTTTTGCCACTTGCTGCATGGTCGACATGGCTGGTTCCGCAATCCTTGAAATTATTGCCATTCTACACATTTCGTCACGGCTAAATAACTGTTCTGATATTGATCTTGCAGTGCGGACAGCGGTTTATAGCGCTTCACCGCCCATGAAGTCGGCTTTTAAGTTTACTGGCGACACTCATTGCTGCAATTCTCGCTCAATATCGATCGCTATCACAAAACGAAAATTAACCTATAAAGCCTCTTGAACTGGTCGGCATTGTTGAACATTCTCGTGTGGAACCGGTTACCTATTTTCCCTCTGTCATGCGGTAACGCGGTTTTATTTTATAACCATATGAATTTAATAATAATTGTGCGTTACAAGAGAGTGGTTACTCATGTCAAAGAATTTTGAAGCAGTTTCACGATCGATTGTTGAAGCCATCGGTGGCACCGGGAATATTGAAGCCGTCACACACTGTATGACGCGTTTACGTTTTGTGCTGCACGATGCCAGCATGGTCGACGGCGCCCGCCTGAAGGCGATTTCAGGTGTGATGGGCGTGGTGCAGAATGAAAACCAGTGCCAGGTGATTGTGGGTAATAACGTTTCACAGGCGTATGCCGAAGTGCTGAAACTGCTGCCGTCTGGCACAACCACCGAACGCGTCGCCGCGCCGGTAAAACAGAAAATGACCCTGAAACGCATTGGCGCAGGAATTCTCGATGCGCTGATTGGTACCATGTCACCGCTGATCCCGGCGATTATTGGCGGTTCAATGGTGAAGCTGCTGGCGATGATCCTCGAAATGAGCGGGCTGCTGGAGAAAGGCTCCTCGACGTTGATTATTCTGAATGTGATTGGCGACGGCGCATTCTTCTTCCTGCCGATAATGGTGGCAGCCTCAGCGGCAGTAAAATTCAAAACCAATATGTCACTGGCGATTGCCATCGCCGGGGTGCTGGTTCACCCGAACTTTATCGACCTGATGGCGAAGGCCGCACAGGGCCAGCAGGTGGAGTTTATGGGATTCCCGATAACCGCGGTGAAATACACCTATACCGTCATCCCGGCGCTGTGCATGACCTGGCTGCTCTCTTATATTGAGCGCTGGGTCGATCGCATCACGCCAGCAGTCACCAAAAATTTCCTGAAACCGATGCTGATCGTGCTGATTGCGGCACCGATCGCCATTATGCTGATCGGCCCGCTGGGTATCTGGATCGGCAGCGGTATCTCTGCGCTGGTGTACACCATTCACAGCTATCTCGGCTGGCTATCGGTGGCGATTATGGGCGCTATCTGGCCGTTACTGGTGATGACCGGAATGCATCGCGTATTTACTCCAACCATTATTCAGACCATTGCCGAAACCGGTAAAGAGGGCATGGTGATGCCTTCAGAAATTGGCGCTAACCTGTCGCTGGGAGGTTCTTCGCTGGCGGTAGCCTGGCGGACTAAAAACCCGGAACTGCGCCAGACGGCGCTGGCTGCGGCGGCTTCGGCGATTGTAGCCGGTATTTCTGAACCCGCACTGTACGGCGTGGCGGTACGGCTGAAACGCCCGCTGATAGCCTGCCTGATCAGCGGTTTTGTCTGCGGCGGCATCGCCGGTATTGCCGGGCTGGCCAGCCACTCGATGGCCTCTCCGGGGCTGTTTACCAGCGTGCAGTTCTTCGATCCGACCAACCCGATGAGTATTGTCTGGGTCTTTGGCGTGATGATTCTGGCGGTGGTGCTGTCGTTTGTCATCACCTTGCTGCTGGGATTCGAGGATATTCCGGTGGAAAACAGCGAGCAGCCAGGCGCTGATGCAATCCCTTTTGACGCGCCGCAGCGTGCAATAAAAGTTAACTGAGATAAGAGGACGCGAATGTCAGCATCAACATTTCCCGACGATTTTTTATGGGGCGGCGCGATTGCCGCAAACCAGGCGGAAGGTGCCTGGCTCGAGGGGGGCAAAGGTGTCACCACGGTGGATATGATCCCTCATGGGACACACCGGCTGGCGGTGAAAATCGGTCAGGATAAGCGTTTTGCCGTGCGTGACGAGGAGTTCTATCCAAGCCATCAGGCCATCGACTTTTATCATCGATACCAGGACGATATCGCTCTGATGGCGGAAATGGGCTTTACCGTATTCCGTACCTCAATAGCCTGGAGCCGTATTTATCCCAATGGCGATGAACTGACGCCAAACGCCGAGGGCATTGCCTTTTATCGTCAGCTGTTCAGTGAGTGTAAGAAGTACAATATCGAGCCGCTGGTCACGCTGTGTCACTTTGATGTGCCGATGCACCTGGTCCGGGAGTACGGTTCGTGGCGCAACCGTAAAATGGTGGAATTCTTTGCCCGCTACGCCCGTACCTGTTTTGAAGCGTTTGATGGCCTGGTGAAATACTGGCTGACTTTTAATGAAATTAATATCCTGCTGCATAGCCCGTTCTCCGGCGCCGGGCTGGTATTTGAGGAAGGCGAAAATCAGGATCAGGTAAAATATCAGGCGGCGCATCACGAGCTGGTCGCCAGCGCGCTGGCGACAAAAATTGCTCATGAGATCAATCCACAAAATCAGGTTGGCTGCATGCTGGCGGGGGGCAATTTTTATCCGTGGTCGTGTAAACCGGAAGATGTCTGGGCGGCGCTGGAAAAGGATCGCGAGAACCTGTTTTTTATCGATGTGCAGGCACGCGGCAGCTATCCGTCTTATACCAAACGGCTGTTTCGCGAGAAGGGCGTGACTGTTGTCAGCGAGCCGGGCGACAGTGAAATCCTGCGTCATACCGTCGATTTCGTCTCTTTCAGCTATTACGCTTCGCGCTGCGCATCAGCAGATATGAATGACGGTAACAGTAGCGCAGCAAATATCGTCAAGTCGCTGAAGAATCCTCATATTCAGGCCAGCGAGTGGGGATGGGGTATCGACCCTCTTGGGCTGCGAATTACCATGAATATGATGTACGACCGCTATCAGAAGCCGCTGTTTTTGGTTGAAAATGGTCTGGGTGCGAAGGATGAAATTAACGCGCAGGGAGACATCGACGATGACTACCGCATCAGCTATTTGCGTGAACATATCAAAGCGATGGCGCAGGCAATTGATGATGGCGTTCCGCTGATGGGTTATACCTCCTGGGGATGCATCGATCTGGTTTCGGCTTCAACCGGCGAAATGAGCAAGCGCTATGGCTTTATCTACGTCGATCGCGACGATCGCGGTCAGGGATCGTTGAACAGAACCCGCAAGAAGTCGTTTTACTGGTATAAGAAAGTGATCGCCAGCAACGGTGCGGATCTGGATTAATCTTTGCAGGCGACGGTTTGTCGACTGAGCGGCGTTTTCGCCACTCAGTCGGCAGATTTACACCCAATCGATGGCAATATTCTTCGCGCTGAACGCCATCAGCTTCTCTTCCTGCAGGTTTTTGTCCACCACCATCAATGAAATTTCTTCGCATAACGCTACTGAATAACGCGCAATGCCGGGGACTTTATCGCCAGTCAGGGCAACGATAATATCGTTGCTGCGTTCCACGACTGCCTTTTTAAATTCGGCATCTTCATAGTCAAATACAGTCAGTCCGGCTTCGGCATCCATCGCACAGCCGCCGAGAAAAGCCTGATCGAACCAGATATGGCTTAACTGCTGTTGTGGCGTGACGCCCAGACTGCCGCCTGTCTGCTTCTGTAGCCGTCCTCCGAGCATAATTACCTCGTAATGCGGATGGTTCATCAGCTCTACAGCAATCAGCGGTGAATTGGTAACCACAGTCAGTTTCAGCTGCGGTGCCAGCGCTTTCGCCATCGCCAGGTTGGTAGAGCCGGCATCGATAAAAATGCATCCACCTTCTTTTACCCGCCGCGCGCAGCCTGCGGCAATGGCAATTTTTTCAGCGCTGGTATCCTGTGCGCGGTGGCTAAGGGGGCCCGACTCCGCCACGATGCTCACCGCGCCACCGTAGACCTTCTTGCAGATCCCTTCGCGTGCTAATTCTTGCAAATCTCTGCGGATAGTGTGCTCAGACACTTGTAGCTGTACCGCGAGGTCCGCGCAGACCACCCGACCTTCATCGTGCAGTTTCTGGCGAATCAGGGATTGCCGCTGCTGTGGGAAAGCTGCATAATCGAGCATTAAATTTCCTTTAATTGTACAAATCGAGCAAAACTGAGCATAAACTATTACCGCTAACGCCTTCAACTTTACCATGCCGATTAAGGGTACGACGATATGAGCCAACAGCTTCCTGATATCTCCTTTTTTCATCAACTGGCCAATGCCGCCAGTAAAGAAACCCTGTCGCGTTATCGCGCCGATGATCTCTCTGTCGAAAGCAAACCGAAAGCGGGATTCCGCTTTGATCCGGTAACGGCCGCCGATCGCGCAGCAGAAACTGTAATGCGGGCGCTAATCGGCCAGCATTTTCCCGAACATGCGATTATGGGTGAAGAGTTTGGCACCAGTGGCGGTGGCCCGTTAACCTGGGTGCTGGACCCGATTGATGGCACCCGACCTTATCTCTGCGGCTTGCCGGTTTGGGGCACGCTGATTGGGCTACTGGAGAATGAGCACGCGGTAATGGGAATGATGAGTCAGCCGTATACCGGCGAGCGGTTCTGGTCTGATGGAAAACAGTCGTGGGCCAGCAGTATTCACGGGCACCAGCTGTTGCAGACGCGTAAAAACCTGTCGCTCGATCAGGCCATTCTGCATACCACCGCGCCGAAACCGGCCGGAATGCATGAGGAGATCCAGTTTGCGCAACTGGCGGAGCAGACGCTGATGACGCGTTACGGCGGCGAATGTTATGCGATGGCGATGCTGGCCGCCGGGCGCATTGATATCTGCGTGGAGTTTTCCCTCCAGCCGTATGACATTGTGGCGATGATCCCGCTGATTGAACAAGCCGGAGGCGTGGTGACGACGCTGGAGGGTCAGCGAGCCGAGAAGGGCGGGGCAGTGGTGGCCAGCGGCTGTCCTAAGCTGCATCAGCAAGTACTGGACCGACTCAACGGCCAATATTAACCGTTTAATCACGCTGCACGAGAACATAGCAAAATGCCAGATTACTCCAACTCTCTGCCACAGCAGAGTGCCGACTTTACGCCGGCAAAGCGTGAACAAGCGGCTACCCGCCTGATGTTTTTCATCGCCGGTTTCGCCACTGCCGCCTGGGCGGCGCTGGTGCCGTTTGCCAAACTCAATACCGGCGTAAACGACGGCACTCTCGGGCTGTTACTGCTGTGCCTCGGCGGCGGCGCGCTGATCGCCATGCCCTTAACCGGAGCGCTGACCACGCGCTTTGGCTGCCGGGCGGTGCTGATTGTTTCGGTGCTAATCTTCAGTCTGATTATGCCGCTGCTGGCGGTGATTCCTGACAGCGGCTGGCTGGCACTGGCCTTGCTGGCTTTTGGTGTCGGCATTGGGATTACCGACTGCGCGATGAATGTGCAGGCGATAATCGTTGAAAAAGCGTCGCCAAAGCCGATTATGTCCGGATTCCACGGCTTTTACAGTGTGGGTGGTATCGCCGGTGCCGGGGCGATGAGCGGGATGATGCTGCTCGGCCTGTCGCCGCTGAGCGCTACCTTAATTATTGCGCTGCTGGTGTTGGTAATGCTGCTGATCAGTATCAGTGGTTTACTTAACTATGCCAACCCTGCCGAAGGGCCCGCTTTTGCCCTGCCGCGCGGCGCGGTATTGCTGTTGGGAGCCATCTGTTTTGCGGTGTTCCTTGCTGAAGGGGCAGTACTCGACTGGAGTGCCGTGTTCCTGACTGAATACCGCCAACTGCCCGATTCGGCTGGCGGGCTGGGCTTTGCCTGTTTCGCCGCCACCATGACTTTGGGCCGCTTAACCGGCGACCGCATTGTGGCGCGCTTTGGCTCCTATCCAGTGGTGGTGGTCGGTGCAGTGGTGGCTGCGGGTGGCCTGGCCCTGACTATCTTTGTGCCACACTGGTTATTTTCCCTGGGCGGATACGCGCTGATCGGTATCGGTTGCGCCAATATTGTGCCGATAATGTTTTCAGCGATTGGCAGACAAACCAGTATGCCGCAGGTAGTGGCTGTGCCGGCAATTTCAACATTGGGTTACATGGGGGTGCTTGCCGGACCTGCCAGTATCGGCTTTGTTGCCCATTACAGCAGCCTGCCAGTGGCATTTATGCTGGTTGCTCTGTTACTGCTGGTGGTGGCGTTGGTGGCACGCCGCGTCAGAATGTAGCCTGCCTCACTGCCACGCATTCTGCGGGGCAGTGACTCTTTTTGGTCCTACCAATTCCTGTTAAAAGTCGTTGTCGCTCACAGATAGACGAAAATACTGGCTGCAGGGTTGCATGCCAATCACACCAGATTAACATTACTGTTTCATCACGCTTATTTGGTAGGACCAATATTGGTATTGGTCTGTTGCCAGTTGAACCGTCAGGAAAATGATGAGCAGTAAACACTCTCCTTCGCGTCCGGCAGACTCTCTGGTGGTCAGGCTGAAAGCATTGATCGATGAAAGAAAACTCCTCGCCGGAATGCGGCTGCCTGCCGAACGCCAGCTGGCGGCCGAACTGGGCGTATCACGCTCGTCACTGCGCGAAGCGATTCAGCAGCTAATCAGCGTTGGCATGCTGATCAGCCGACGCGGAGACGGTACCCGACTGCGTGAACCCATTGTGCCCTGGACCGATCTGAATATTGTTGAGCCGTTACGTCAGCTGGTTGAAGACGATCCGGACTACCGCTACGACATCCTTGAAGCACGCCATGCGATTGAGGCGAGTACCGCGTGGTATGCCGCGCTCCGCGCCACCGAAGCCGATAAACAGCAGCTGAAATATGCCTTTGATGCCACGCTGAAACTTAAAGACAGTGATGATCCGGCACTGGCCGCGCAGGCGGATGTGCGCTTTCATCTGGCGATTGCGGTGGCTTCGCACAATCTTGTGCTGTTGCAGACCATGCGCGGTTTCTTTGAGCTGATGCAGTCGACAGTACTGCAAAGCCGCCAGCGGATGTATAGCCAGCCGCAGATTTTTTCCCAACTGACCGACCAGCATCAGGCGCTGTTGCAGGCGATCCTCGATGGCGATGCCGAAGCGGCACGCCAGGCGGCGATGAGCCATTTGGGCTTTGTCCACGACACGATGAAAACCTTACATGAAGACGAAGCGCGTCAGCAGCGATTGATGCGTTTGCCGGGTCACGCACTGAAACAACATAAGGAAGACGAAAAATGATCATTTCCGCTTCAACGGATTATCGGGCGGCAGCGCAGCGCAGACTCCCGCCGTTTCTGTTTCACTATATTGATGGTGGGGCTTACGGTGAGCATACGTTGCGGCGTAATACTGCGGATTTAGCCGATATCGCCCTGCGCCAGCGCGTGCTGAAAAATATGTCGGCACTGAGCCTGGAAACCACGCTATTCGGTGAAAAACTGGCGATGCCGGTGGTGCTGGCACCGGTCGGCCTGACCGGTATGTACGCACGCCGTGGTGAAGTGCAGGCGGCGCGCGCTGCAGAGAAGAAAGGGATTCCGTTTACTCTCTCGACCGTCTCGGTTTGTCCGATTGAAGAAGTGGCACCGGCTATCGATCGCCCGATGTGGTTTCAGCTGTATGTGCTGAAAGACCGGGGTTTTATGCGCAACGCACTGGAGCGTGCGCAAGCCGCCGGCGTTAAAACGCTGGTGTTCACGGTTGATATGCCGGTGCCTGGTGCGCGTTACCGCGATGCTCACTCTGGCATGAGCGGGCCAAACGCGGCGGCGCGCCGCGTGCTGCAGGCGATGACGCATCCGCAATGGGCGTGGGATGTCGGCTTAAACGGCAAACCGCACGATCTCGGTAACGTTTCGGCCTACCGCGGCAAACCGACCACGCTGGAAGATTATATCGGCTGGCTGGGAGCCAACTTCGATCCGTCGATCTCATGGCAGGATCTGGAGTGGATTCGTGAGTTCTGGCAAGGGCCGATGATCATTAAAGGCATTCTGGATGCCGAAGATGCTAAAGATGCGGTGCGATTTGGTGCCGACGGCATTATCGTTTCTAACCACGGTGGTCGCCAGCTGGATGGCGTGCTTTCCAGTGCCCGTGCGTTGCCGGCGATTGCCGATGCGGTAAAAGGGGATATGACTATTCTTGCTGATTCCGGCATTCGTACCGGCCTCGACGTGGTGCGCATGATTGCACTGGGTGCTGACAGCGTGTTGTTGGGACGCGCATTCATCTATGCGCTGGCGGCGGCGGGCGAAGCGGGGGTCGTCAATCTGCTGGAACTGATTGAAAAAGAGATGCGCGTGGCGATGACGCTAACCGGTGCGAAATCGGTCGGCGAAATCAGCCGTGAATCGCTGGTCTCATTGCCAACCTGACGGTGCGTAGTCATCCATGTTATGGCGTGGATGACTAAATGATGAGCGCGGGTAACGAGGCATTGTAGAGGATAAGTTAAAGAAAGTTGTACATCCTGATTAAATAGATTGTTTATGTTATTCAAATACTTAGTTAAAGTTGAACATAAAAAACAGCTCCGACCAGATAAATAAACGCGGATGAAGTTGTACAAAAATAAGATTGTTGTATAGATTTATTTCGTGTCAACACAGTATGTTGATTAACGATCCCTTTTAAAGTTGTACATCAGCGCCAGCTTTGCTGGCTGAGCAACTTAACTTTTGAGAGTTTGAATATGCATGCAAAAATTGCCGCGAAAGAATATAGCACAGAGACACAAATCACTGATTATTTTAAAAACACTGATGATCTTTACCAAAGCGAATATGCGGTTATTGATTCAATTTATCAGGAGCTGTTCAGCTTAAAAATCAACGTCAGAACCAGTGATGTGATTTTACACCTGATTGATAAGCTAGAGCGTGAAAAAGATGTGGTCCAGGCGGATATCTACCGTAAAGCCCTTGAGCTGGTGGTTTCTCAGGGGAAATGAATTACCCGGTTGCCGTTTAGCGCAGATCTTCGATCACGACACGCCTGGCTAACAGGTAGACTCGTTTTTGTTGTTCACTCGAGGCCTGCGCACCTTGCAGCTGCAGAATCAGGATGATATTACGCGGCTCGATGGCCTGACCGGATTTTATTAGCTGAAATACTGCTCTGCCAATGACTTCCAGGGCTAGCTGGCGATGGTTGAGATTACTGCCTTGCACTTTCCCTCCGGCTTATGGGTATGCATACAGTATATCACCAGATATTCATCTGGACTATTTCCCCCGGTAATCTTTGTATTGCGGTCGCAGGATAACGCGACCAGCAGCAGATTAAATGACTGCACCTGGTGCAGGCAGAAAGCAAATTTGTATAATTTTTTTCCTGTTCACCGCCGATTGTTCCGCGGGATTATCCAATACAGGATGAGTTAACTCCATGTTATCGTTGAGTTAGCACTTTATGCATAAAAATCATTTCGGTAGTTAATCAGAATTCCTGTACATGTTTTACAAATCTGTATAACTTAGCCTCCCAGGCAGACTTGGGTGCTTATTGAACTTTACTCCTTTGAGGGCAGACACATGCGGCAGAATGGATTTAACCCTAAACCAGACCAGAACATTGCCCAATATTTTAATGAGGCCAGTTTACCGTCTCAGCAAGAGACGCTGGGTCTGATCGTTGTTGAGATTCTGCGTGCCGGTAAAAATATTAATCGCAAGGCAATTTGTGCAAAGTTACTTACCCGTCTGGAGCTGTGCAGTACCCAGGAGCAGGAAAGACATTATCAGGAACTTATTGGTATGCTGTTTGGCCGTGGAGACTGAGTAATACGCTGTTATGTTTTCAGAATTACTGTTGTGCCCACCCCGATTATTCAGCCCAAATATTCTGACAGGTCTGTGTTCGCCTGGAGTCTTTTCTCCGCCGGACCCGACCTGGAATCGCTTAAGCGAATCCCGCTCAAGTAACTGTCTCTGACCACCCAGGGGCGCGTAACTGATTCAGATTCAGAGAAGCTGTTATGAACAGAAGTGATGAAGAAAAATTAACCGATATTATGATGGGCGAAGCTGTACTTACGCTCATCCGTGCCGATGGTGTGATCAGCAACGCTGCTTTGATACATCAACTGCAATTAATGGCGAAAGCAGAAGTTGATGCGGTGAAACGTCGTGCCTGCCAACGCGCAATTCACGAAGTGAGAGCCAGCCAGCCCGACACTCAAAACCGTATGACGCATGAAATACGTGACAGAGACAACGTCGTGCATTTGTTTACCAGCGACGGACCCGCTGACGGTACAAAAAAACACTGAGCAGAAACGGAAATCTCATTCTATGCTTTTATCCGGGGTAAACCCTCTGATAGTCAGAGAGTTAACCCATGATCGAAACAACTAATTTGTGTCGCGGGAGGGGTAGTCATGCTACCTCACCTGAAAGATGCTGCACGACAGCCGGATAGCGATTTATTGGCATATACGTTTTGCAGCCCGGCCGGATGAACTATTTAGAGTCTGAGGAATTACCCATGCAGCAGTCGTCTACTGAAAGTCAGCTTTCTGATTACATTGATAACGTCGGTGGAGAGCATTCAGCCGAAGCTGAGTTTATTGGTGCAGCTATAAAGGAAATTGTCGCTTCTGGAAATCACGTGACCAATAAAGCGGTTATCCTGAAGCTGATTGAAAAACTGGAAACCACGTCAGACCCGGTTACGCAAGATATCTATCGTGAAGCGCTGGAGCTTGTTGTGAGCCGTACACCTGACGATCCGATGTTCTAGTACGTTGCATCGACTGTTCCCCGTAATTCCCCCTTCCTGAAGAAATATACACTGTTAGTCACCTGAACAACGCAGGCCAGATAATAATCTGGCCTGCGGTAGGCTTATTTACACATTCGGGAAGGTGATATTGTTTCCCGGTGCTTCACGATGCAGGTGGATGAAGTTCAGGTGGCGTTCATACTGATCAAGAATATCAATAATCACCTGATCTTTACTGTAATCCATCAAATCATTGCCCTGACTGCCCTCAAGCAGGAAAGTCTCCAGACGGTAGTAGGTGGATTTACCGCTGCGTGCGCGGTAGGTAAAGCCCGGTACTGAATACTGCTGCGGCCAGACCTGATAAACAAAATCCTGCTCTTCACCCAGATTCACGCGTAATTCCAGGTGGCCCAGATTTTCATCATCAGCCGGTGGCATTTTCTCCAGCGTCACTTTTCCGCCGCGCAGCTCGAGTTCTTTAGCCACATCCTGCATGGCAGGTAACATCACGGTTTCCATCATCTGTTGGGTGTAGCGCGTGCCCGGATAATTCATTAAGCGAGAAAGACGTTTTTTCCAGCTCAGTCGATCCTGTCCGCTGACCAGATAAGGCGCAGTATCGCGATTCGCACTGACGCGTCGGTAGTCTTCTACTTTCAATGATTTATACAGTCCTGCCATCACAAAGAAGATCACAAAGCTAAACGGAAGCCCCATAATTACCGTGGCGTTCTGCAGTGCAGTAATGCCGTTGGTTGACAACATCCCCAGCGTCAGCACACCAATGGTGATCGACCAGAAGATACGCAACCAGTTAGGCGCATCGCTGTTGATATCTTTAAGCTTCGAGGTGAAATTACCCAGCACCAGCGAGCCGGAGTCGGCAGAGGTCACATAGAACAGCATACCGGTGATGGTAGCGACTGAGGCACTGAGTTTAAACGCCGGATATTGCGCCAGCAGGCTGTAAAAACCGCGTTCAGCATGCGACATCACTTCCTGTGCGAAACCGGCATTACCGTGGATGATCTCATACAGTGCGGCATTACCAAATACCGAGAGCCACAGCAGGGTAAAGGTAAAGGGTATGATCAGGGTGCCAAGCACAAATTCGCGGATGGTACGGCCGCGTGAGATACGCGCCAGGAACAGGCCAACAAACGGTGACCATGCCACCCACCAGGCCCAGAAAAACAGGGTCCAGCTGTTCATCCACGCAGTGGGGCGATCAAAAGCAAAGGTATTCAACGTCATACCCATAAAGCGATTAATATAGTCGCCAACGTTAAGCACCAGCGCGTTAAGCAGGAACTCGGTATTACCGGCGAACAGTACGAACAGGATTAGCCCCAATGCCAGTGCGACATTGAGTTCTGAAAGGATACGAATACCCTTATCAACACCGGAGGTGACGGAAATGGTCGCGATCACCACCGACAGGACTATTAGCGCAGTCTGTGCGCCTAATCCTTCGGGCACATCGAACAGCACTTTCAGACCGTAGTTTAGCTGCACTACGCCGATGCCAAGCGTTGTGGCAATACCAAAAATGGTGCCGACTACCGCCGCGATATCCACCGTATGGCCAATCGGGCCATTAATGCGCTTACCAAAGATAGGGTAGAGCGCTGAGCGGATGGTCAGGGGCAGGTTGTAACGGTAGCTGAAATAGCCGAGCGCAATGCCCATCAGAGCATACATCGACCAGCCGGTCAGACCGTAGTGGAACAGTGTCCATACCATTGCCTGACGCGCAGCTTCAAACGTCTCTCCTGCGCCTTCAGGCGGTTGCATATACTGGGTGACAGGTTCTGCGACCGAGAAGAACATCAGGTCGATACCGATACCCGCGGCGAACAGCATCGCGGCCCAGCTGAGCACGCTGAATTCCGGTTTTGACTGCTCCGGGCCGAGCTTTATCGAGCCAAAGCGCGAGCAGGCGACAAATAGCACGAAAACAATATAGACAGTCGCTGCTAACATGTAATACCAGCCAAATGTCGCTGATACCCAGTTAACCGCCTTCAGAATCCATCTGGCTGACAGATCGCTGTAAAAAATAGTCATTAAAGAAAACGCTAAAATCAGCCCGGCTGAGGTGTAAAACACCACAGGGTTGATTTTGTCTTTTTCTTCGGCAGGTGGATTGTTCATCAATTACCTCTGGTTAAGCTATTACAAATATCTCAGTGAATAAGACTGACACGGCATACAAAATCTGGAAATGGATATAACCCTTCAAATCATCCGTGTACTGGGTGTTTATCACAGTGGTTAACAGACAATAATCCTGGCACGCCGTTTCGTTTACGCCTGAAATTATTCACCCTTTCAGACTAACAGCTATGGTGGTTATATTGAACGGTCAATATAAAAAACTTTAGCCGGTTGACTTTTTCGAGACTGATATAATTGGCGGCCAATGCCGCAGAATACGTGGCCTGATGCAATTATTTAATCAGCAGCAGCGGTAAGCTGGCGCGAGGAAATAAGCGCTCCGTTGCTTAATTTTTAACCACAAATTACGACTCATCGGGTAAAGCAATGCAGAGATGGACCGAATGTCTTATCATAACTACTCGCGCGGGAAGCTCATTTTTCGCGAATTATCCCGCGATTCCTCAGCTACCAGCAGTGCTGTTACCCGGATAGATCAGCAAGAGAGAGACACAGTGGAATACTATGGAATAGTTTTAGTAAAATTTATTATTGGTTTTTTTATTGTCATTCTTCATCTTAATCTGTCAGGTAAAACTCAGTTGTCCCAAATGACCCCGGTAGACTTTATTGGTAACTTTGTGCTGGGTGGGGTGATAGGTGGAGTGATATACAGTGATACTATCCCACTTTATCAGTACCTTATTGTATTGCTTATCGGCGTTAGCTTAATCTCGCTGCTTAATTCAGTGACCAAGCACATCAGCTTCTTTCGAATCGTTGCCATTGGAGAACCGATACCGATTATCAAAAAGGGTCGGTTTATGATGGAGAATATCCTTCAGAAACAGAACAAAATCGATATTCTGAATATCACCTCACAGCTTCATTCTCAGGGCGTTCACTCATTTCAAAGCGTGGCCTATGCCCAGATTGAGCCCAACGGTCAGCTGACGGTGATCTGTGACGAGGAAGTGATGCCTTCAGTGATTATTATGAAACAGGGAAAGGTAAGGAGTTATGCGCTACATTCGGTGGATAAAGATGAAGAGTGGCTCAGTGATGAAATAAATAAAAGAGCGATTCAGCAAGAAGAGATATTTATCGCCGAGTTCTGGGAAGGAAAAGTGATTTTTATCCTCAATGACGGCGAAGTTGTCCATTAAGCTGGCCTGACTGCCTCTGCACAGGTTCAGGCATTGTAGTTAAGAACTGGAGTCGTAATGCCATCAGAAAGAGAGTTAATTGCTCACCGCAGCGTGATTGAACTGCATCAGTGGATTGAAGCGGTTTTTACCGGCCGCGACGGTTCACCGTCCATGTTGGAGAAACTGCTCAGTAGCTTTAGCGCGTCGTTCAGCATGGTGACCATCAATGGTCAGCTTATTGGACTGAGCGAAGTTGAGGCGCTGTTCAGACGTAACACGGCTGCACGCCCGGGGTTGCGTATTGACATTGATGCTTGTGAAACGCTGGCCGTCACCGCAGAAAGTGTGGTGTGCCGCTATCGTGAAACGCATTATCATCAGGAGAGTGTCCTGGCGCGCTGGTCACTGGCAATCATTGATATTGATAACGGGCAGCCCGCCTGGCGCTATCTGCATGAAACGGCGATAGCGCCGTGATCAGGTGACGGCAGAGCGACGGCGCTTTTCCGTTATCGGTGGAGCGCATAACAGCGCTGATAAATTAATGTCATTATCTGTAAATTTCAGTCATTTTATCAAATATCTTAGTGCTGGAGTTCGACGGCTCCAGTATTTAAGATGCGTTCCCAGACAGCTAAACCCGACAAACTGGCGCAGGGAATGACAAATCTAAAAATCTTTAACCGTTTAATCGTATTGTCATTTCTGACGTTAGCGGGTTGTTCTTCTCATAAGCCTGCTGGCACACAGCAAACCCACAATCGCCCCTCATCTGACACCCTTAGTCGCAGCAAAAATACCGATCTTATTCCGGTTATTGCTGCACTTCACGACCAAATGCACTCATGGCAAGGCACGCCTTATCATTGGGGGGGAACCGAACTGACCGGCGTCGATTGTTCCGGATTTGTCTGGCGCACGCTTAAAGACCGGTTTAACCTTCCGATGGAGAGAGTGACCACCAGTCAGCTGATCCTGATGGGTAAAAGAATTGAACCCGCGCATCTGCAACCTGGTGATTTGGTTTTTTTCCGTATTCATCGCCAGATGCACGTTGGCTTTTATGATACCGACAAACATTTCCTTCACGCATCGGCAAGTAAAGGCGTGATGCGCTCTTCGCTGAATAACCCTTACTGGAAATCCGTTTTTCTCGAGGCCAGAAGGCTACCGAAAGAGAAGGGCGCGCAGATTTCCTTTAATTACGCCGATGATGAAAATAAGCTGGCCAACAATTAAGCTTATTGCATAGGATTGCCGTTTTTTAATCGTGGTTCACAATTGAGTTGACCAGCTGATAAAAATTCTCGGCCGCCGGGGAAATATTCTGCTTATTCAGCGCGATTGAGAGCGTTATCGCTGCCGCGGGATGGCAGAGTCGACGATATTTCACTCCTTCCAGATGAAACTGGCGAGTAGACTCAGGAACCAGAGAGACCCCCAGCCCAGCTGACACCATCGCCAGTATGGAAACGATATGCGGTGCTGGCTGCTCTGATGCGGGGGTAAACCCGGCTTTTTCGCAGGCTCTGAGCGTGGCTTCACGCAGGCTGGTACCGAGGGTATCAGGCGTTAACACAAAACGATCCTGCTGCAAGGTTTTTAAATCCAGCCGGTCGCTTTGGCTGGCTTGCGGATGCTCAACCGGCAGAGCAGCAATCAGTGGTTCGTCGAATAATGAAAACAGCTGGATATTATCCGCAACACGCTGCGGCGCGCGCAATAAAGCAACATCGATTTGCCTGGCGGCTAATTGTTCCATCAGGGCGAGAGAATTTGCTTCATTAACATTCAGTTCTACCTCAGGCCACTGCGTCCGGAAACCGCGTATCGATTCACGTGTCAGCTTATGAAGCGCCACGGTTCCGGTAAATCCCAGGGTCAGCGAGCCAGTTTCGCCACTGGCTGCGCGCGCAGCCGCAATTTTTGCCTGCGTCATCAAATCCGGAATATGTTTAACCGCCTCATAAAATGCCTTGCCGGCCTCGGTCAGCACTGCACCAGAGGAGGTGCGCTGAAACAGTTGGGCCCCAATCTCTCTTTCCAGATCGCGAATTTGCATGCTCAGAGGCGGTTGACCAATGCCTAGTTTCTCGGCGGCGCGGGTGAAATTGCTCTCTTCTCTGATCTGCAGAAAGTAGCGTATATGACGAATGTCCATATGTTTAATATATCTCAGGTGACTTTTCCATATATTGGATTAGTGGTTAACTAAAATCTACAATTTCGACTCATTCCGCGATCAGGAGCCAGTAATGTTGTCGAATCCCACCAAGGACGCCTGCAGTGAGGTTAATGGCGAAGTCAGACCGTTTTCTGCTGCAGAGCCGTTAGCGCAGAATGTTGCAGAGGGCGATCAAGGGATTGTGCGTGGTACAGCGGAATATCGTCGCGCGGGTTTGGCACTGTTTCTGCTTGGATTCGCCAGTTTTTCGTTGATCTATTGTGTGCAGCCGTTACTTCCGTCCTTCGCCAAAAGTTTTCATATCTCTCCGACACAAAGTTCTCTGGCCTTATCGCTGACTACCGGATTACTGGCAATATCTATTTTGTTATCCGGCGCCTTTTCGCAGGCGTGGGGACGGCGTGGCGTAATGTTTACTTCAATGGCGCTGGCGTCGTTGCTGAATCTGGTTGCCGCGTGGGTACCTGAATGGCATCAGTTGCTGATTGCCCGAGCGGCAGAAGGTGTTATTCTCGGCGGCGTACCGGCAGTTGCGATGGCGTGGCTGGCAGAAGAGATTCATCCCGCTCACCTTGGTAAAACCATGGGGTTGTACGTGGGCGGCACCGCCTTTGGCGCCATGATGGGCCGCGTGGGAATGGGGATGATGACAGAATTCTGGTCGTGGCAGGTCGCCATGGAGATTCTGGGTGTGCTCTGCTTGCTATCAGCGCTGGGATTTATCCTGCTGCTGCCTCAATCGCGTAATTTCAGCCGAAAACCCGGAATCAATCTCAGATATCATCTGCAAACCTGGGGGCAAAACCTTAAAAAACCGGGTTTGCTGAAAATTTATGGCATTGGATTTATCCTTACCAGTATTTTCGTCACGCTGTTTAACTATGCTGCGTTCCGTCTTTCCGCTGCGCCATTTAATTTTAACCAGACACAGGTCAGCATGATCTTCCTGGCCTTTGCCTTTGGTATTGTTGCTTCATCGCTGGCCGGAAACCTTGCGGATCGCTTCGGTAAGCGGCCTTTACTGCTGGTCGGTTTTGGCTTGATGTTTATCGGCGTATTACTGACCTTACCCAATATGCTTGGCGCGATTGTGGCCGGTATCATCCTGGTGACTTCCGGTTTCTTTATCAGCCATGCCGTTGCCAGCAGCTCAATTGGTCCATTGGCGGGCGCAACGCGAGGTCATGCCTCCTCACTATATTTGCTGTTTTACTATATGGGTTCCAGCTTAACGGGTTCCGCAGGGGGAGGATTATGGCAGCACGGTGGCTGGCATGCGATTACGCTGTTAACCGCATCGCTGGCGATAGTCGGGCTTTTATTGACCCTGACGTCGTCAAAAAGCATAAAATTGAAAGGTTGAACTGGCCGCAGGGATTCAGTAATTCGTTGCTGGCTCAGCCGAACTACAGCAGCTGTTTTCCGCTGGCAGATATTACGATGATCTCTGACGATCGGATCGACAAGCATCGGGGAGTGGCATTACTGGAAATGATGCAGAAGCATATTTACGACCGCAATTTGCTGGCCATTGCCGACCAGCCGGGCAGTTAAATGGCGAAGGGGGGCAAAAGGGCGGGCATCGGTGTGATATAAAAATGACCGGTTTATCCAAAAGTGATCCGGCAGTAATTTCTTATCAATACTGCGTTTAATTCAGGCTGTAGCGCGACTGTTCAGCCAGATCTGCAGGAATGACGCGCCGGTGCCAATAATCAGCACTGATAAAAGTTGCAGCGTAAACTCGCCACCAAACAGCATCTCAAACATATAAGTAATAAGCGGTAACATACTCAGGCACATCATTGTTACCAGTGGGGAAGATCGCTGCATACCCAACTGCATAAAATACATCGGCAGAACGACACCAATCAGCACCAACCCTAAGGAACGTATTGCATCGCTAAACGCAATTTTTTCTGACGGGAACGTCATCAACAGGATAAGCGAAATCAGCCATGTCAGATGAAATCGCCACGCTAACACAACAACAGGCTTAATCCCGGCAGATTCTGCTTTTTCACTATTCCATGCCACCAGTGCAGCACCCAGAGCAGCAGCGATGGCCAGTAAAATGCCTGAAACAGTATTGAAATCTATCACGCTGCCATTTTGCAGCCTGAGTGCAACAACGCCGCAGATCAGAATAAGCAGTGAAGTCATAATCGCTGACCAGCTCACGGATTTTTTATAAATCAGTAAAGAAAGCATCACTATCCAGATCGGACCTGCGGCAGCTTCAACTAACGCAGAGATGGAAGCGGGAATTAGGGATATTGAGACGTAAAACGCCACAAAAGCCAGCGCAGTACTGATATTTAATCCGATCAGGCAAGGGATGTGTTCTTTTTTAACTGTTAACTTTCTTATCCGCATCAATATAAAGTAGACGACACTACACGCGATAAAAGCCATCATGACAAAAAATAAGATGGCAGACGTCCCCATATTTCGGGTCATGAAGCCATAGGCATAGGACTGTAACAGAACAGACAAAATAATTGAGAGTGTATATTTATTCATCAGCTTTTATTCCCTAAAGTCAACAGTTTAAAGTCCATTTTTTTGGAGTGCTGAATTTGCCTGAATGAGTTAAATTATTGAAATTTAATAAAATACGTCACATGTTTTCAAGTTGGCAGGCTGCTCTACAGAGATTTAATATGCTCAGCAATCCTGATGAGCAACTCATTGAGGTTTATCCTTGTTTAACTCTTGTAATATGGCTTATATCCTCAAGAACATTACAGTACAACATTGCATAAATGATTATCAATACAAATGTTGCTGTTTGGACACTACCAGCTAAAGCAGCGGGGGTTGACTGCTGGTGTAGCATTATCTTGAAAAGTTACACTGAGCTGTAACAGTCAGCAACCGTTATTTCAGAAAATGGATTTCTCCGAGATCTGGTATGTCGCAGCTCAAAGGTTTAACCACTACTCCAGCTTAAACCGCAAAATGAGATGCTTTTTTCATAAGATTTTTTTTATAGCGTACATGCATAATTTCTGCAATGTAATGTGAAAGTGTCTGGAGTCAAGATTAATACGAGAATCAATAGCGGCTCGCTATCATTCAAGTTATAACACTTACTGATCAAAAATCTAAGCGTGAGCGGAAATATCGCTCTATCTATCTTAAAGGGCATTATGGTTATTAATAATCTCTTTTGAAATTTGCTATTTATAACGGGGATGTGATTATTATCTTTTATGCTGGATGTTTCTGATTGATGATTAAAATTAATGGCGTGATCCAGGAAGGGTTATCATCAGTAAACTAAAATCCTTTTTTATCATCCGGATGTATTATGTTAATAATTATGCGTGCTTTGTAATATTGTTGTTTGTTTAATTGTGATTAATTGTTGATATTTTGATCTTTACATTATCCGGTGTGATTTATACATAATCATTAAACTTCTATATAGGAATATTCGTATTATTATTTCCAACGAGTAATGCTAAGGCATAATAATCAGCAGTTAAGTTGCCTGAAAAACTCACAGTGAAGTGACATGTTTTACAGCTATTAAATCATCAATGTATTTACTCGTTACATGATTATCGCATATTGCGGTAGATATTCTGATTAATGACAGAAGGGTAAAGAAATGATGCTGAAAAAGTATTCTGTAGCATGTGGAGCACTGGCTTCGTTAGCTGTACTGCCTGGATTAGCATTTGCTTCCAGTAATACCATCTCGTTTCAGGGTGAAGTCGCCGCTCAAACCTGTGGCATTTCAATTAATGGCGTTGACACCTCGCCCGTGGTTTTGTTGCCAACGGTGAGCACCGCGCAGCTGGATACTTCCGGTAAAAGTGCCGGAGCAACCACTTTTGAAGTGGGTGTCAGTGGCTGTACCGGTAGTGCGGAGGGGATGAGCTTTTCTACCGTGTTTGTCGGTAATCAGGTCACCAGCGCGGGCAATCTGGGCAATACCGGAACGGCGGGAAATGTAGAGCTGCAAATTGTCGATTCAACCGGTGGCAACATCAACTTTACCAACGGCTTTACCGGAAATCGCGACCTGGTGCTGGGCGCTAATCAGACCAGCGCAAGCTCAACCTACACCGCGCAGTACTTTTCAACCGGAGTAGCAACACCCGGCAGCGTGATGGCGACCATGCAGTACGCGATATCCTATCTGTAAATCCAGAGGGTCTGTTTCAGACCCTTTTTTGCCGTACGACCTGCCAGAAAGCTGACCAGTTTGTTTAAATTTCCGGATGTTTCTTAATCCTTCACTTATAATTGTCATACGCCAATGTATATGCTTGCTTCTGCTCAACAGGGAATGCGTATGACTTATCGTAATTCGTTGTTTTTGTTATTTTATAGCGCATTATTTGCGTTTTTCAGCATGGCGAGTGTTTCCGCCTGGGCCAACGTTACGATGACCGGCACCCGGATTATTTATCGCAGCGATGCACGATCTGTCGACGTCAATCTGTCCAATCAGAGTAATTTTCCCTTTGTGATTCAAAGCTGGTTTGACGAAGGCAATATCAATGATGGCCCGGAAAGCAAACGAAATATCCCTTTTGTTGCCTCGCCCGCGTCATTTCGCATCCAGGCTAAGGCCGGTCAGGTAGTGCGGATTTCTCACACCAATTCCCGTCAGTTGCCGCAGGATCGCGAATCCGTGTTCTGGTTTAACTTCCAACAAATTCCTCCTTCCAACATTGCTGGCGCAGCAGCCGAAGGCCAGAATAAAATGCTGGTGGTTTTGCGAAATCGGGTGAAATTATTTTATCGACCATCGCGGTTGGGCAATCCACCCTCAAATATTTTCCCCACCATCAAGGTTGCGCCGGCACGGGATGGACAACGCAGCGGTGTGGTCATCACCAATACGCTACCGTTTTATCTGAACCTCGGCCGCATTCAACTGAATGCCACAGGCGTTGCACTGCAGGCGACAGCCGATATGGTGCCACCTTTAAGCAGCCGCACCTTCTGGTTTAATCGTGCCGCACCTGCCGGTAAAAATACTATCAGGCTGACAGTAATCAACGATCAGGGAGCGAGAATTAGTGGGGATTTCCCGTTATAAACGGTCCGTTCATCGTTTAACGCATGTCGCGACGTCAATAATTCTGGCTGTGGGAAGTGGGTTGCCGTCAGTGCAAGCCGAAGATTATTACTTCGATCCGGCTTTATTAAAAGGCGCGTCATACGGGCAGGATCTGGCGCGATTTAATCAGCATGATGTCTCTGCTGAGCCAGGTGAGCACACGCTCGACGTCTATGTAAACAGCCAACTGATTGCTACTGCTGAGCCGATATTATTTAAAGCCGATGAGGGTGGCAAGGGGGTGGCCTGTCTGTCGCCTGAACTGATGCAGAAAACAGCGATTCGGTTAAAAGGCAGTGCAGCGCGCCAGCCGGGCGATTGTTTGTTGCTGTCAGAAACCGGTCAGACCGTCTCTGAAGAGCTTGATATGAGCGCACTGCGCCTTAACCTGCTGGTGCCGCAGCAGGCACTGTCGCGCACGCCGCGCGGATTTATTCCGGTTTCTGAATGGGACAGCGGCATTCCGGCGCTTTTTTTCCGCCACAATACTAACTATTCCCGCACTGAAAATACCCACAGTAATTATCAATACGGCTACTTGTGGAGCTCGCTCAATGCCGGTACTAACGTTGGGCTCTGGCAATTGCGCCACCAGGGCAACCTGCGTTACTACGAAAGTAATCTAACCGGCAGTGATTATAAATATAATTCAGTGCGCAGCTGGGTTGATCGCCCGATTCCGGCTATCGAGAGCATTCTGTCGTTGGGAGAGAATTATACCAGCAACAGTCTGTTTGGCAGCTTGTCCTTTAACGGTGTCAAATTGGGCAGTGATACACGCATGTGGCCGCAAAGTCGACGCGGATATGCACCAGAAGTGCGTGGCGTGGCGGGCACCTCAGCGCATGTAGTGGTGCGCCAGCTCGGGCAAATTATTTACGAAACTGACGTGCCGCCGGGGGCTTTTGTCATCCGCGATTTGTACAACACGCGCGATCAGGGCGACCTGCAGGTGGAGGTGATCGAAGCCGGCGGACGCGTTTCTACCTTCACCGTTCCTTATGCTTCGGTGCCGGACTCTGTACGGCCGGGTAACTGGCGATATGAGCTGGCAATGGGAAAAGTGCGTAATTACTCCTCGGTGGATAATCAGTTTGCCGAGGGGATTGTCCAGCATGGCGTCAACAATTCTCTGACGTTAAATGGCGGTGTCCGCGTCGCCGACGACTATTTTGCCGGTTTATTGGGATCGGTTATCAGCACCCGCTTTGGCGCGCTAGGGCTGAATGCCACCTGGTCTCATGCTGAAGTGTTCGAACAGAGCGAGACGGGCTGGCGCAGTGAGTTGAGTTACAGCCGGACATTCGCCACCGGAACCAGCGTGGTGCTGGCCGCGTGGCGCTATTCCACCGCCGGATTTCGCGATTTACCGGATGTCCTCGGCCAGCGCCATCAGTATCAGGATGGCGTCATTTATTCTTCCGACAACCTGAATCAAAAAAATCGTTTTTCCGCCACTGTCAATCAGTCGATGGATGACTGGGGAATGCTAAATCTCTCCGCCAGCACCAGCGACTACTACGGCGATTCGTCACGCGTAACGCAGCTGCAACTGGGTTACAGCAATAGCTGGCAAAGCATCAGTTACAACCTTAACGTATCGCGTCAGCGAACCGTACTGGACAGAGGGCGCTTTTTCGCCAGCGTCAATGATGCTGATTATGACACCAGCGGACAGCAACGCGTGACGGAAACACTGGTTTCAATTGGGATTTCGGTGCCGTTTGATTTTGGTAAATCAACTGCTATCGCCTCGCTGGATATGACCCGAACCCGGGATTCACGTTCGGGCACCTTGAATATTGCTGGTGCATCAGGTGATAACAGCCAACTGACCTGGTCAGCGTATACCGGCCTGGAAGATTATCGGCAGGGCGGTAATGCGATGACCGCTGGCGGCAGCGTTCAGCAAGCAACCTCTCTCGGCGCGGTGCGGGCCTCTGCCGGCAAGGGGGAAGGCTATCGCCAGTATGGCGTGGGCGCATCGAGCACGCTGGTGCTACATCAGGGTGGCGTGACTATGGGCCCTTACGCCAGCGATACTTTTGCGCTGGTTAATGCCCCTGGCGCAGAGGGCGCACAGATTCGTAACGGACAGGGCGCAACGATAAATCGTTTTGGTTACGCAATTCTGCCGTCAATGACGCCGTACCAGTACAACACCATTGCACTGGATTCCAGCAAAATGAATGATGAAACCGAACTGCAGGGCGGCAGCCAGAGAGTTGTGCCTTATGCCGGTGCAATAGCAAGAGTGAATTTTACTACGCTACAGGGGAGAGCAATATTAATCGCCACCGAATTGAGTGATGGCAGCTATCCGCCGATGGGAGCCGATGTGCTGGATAGCGCCGGTAACAGTTTGGGAATGGTCGGGCAGGGTGGTCAAATCTATGCGCGTATTGCCGATCCACGCGGTAGTCTGAAAGTAAAATGGGGACCCTTAGTGACCGAGCAGTGCGAAGTACAGTACGTCTTGCCACCGCGTGGCAGCGATCCCTTTACCCATTTACAGCTGCCTTGTCAGATGCGGGAGGGATTATGAATTTGCGTATCGGCCTCTCACTGCTTGCCCTTTCACTATTGAGCCAGACGGTGAACGCCGCCTGTAGCCGGGTAACCAGCAGCGCAACACTTTCTCAGGCAGCCATTGACGCTGGCTATACGGCGGCCAGTTGGACCGGCGCCTGTGATACCTGTAATGCTAAAAACATCGGCATACCTGGCGTTATCAGCCTGAGCAACGGTACTTTTCAGTCTTCCGGTACGCTACTGGCCAGCTCGTCGATGAGTTTTCTCAGTCAGGGGGCGGCGACCGCCTATTCGGCAAATCAAATTCTTTTCCGCTGTGCTGTCGCTGATGCGGACAGCCTGTATGAGATGTATGCCACCAATGGCGATAACACTTATACCGGCATGTATGCGGCGAGTGAAATCGACGGCGCGTATTACAGTTACATGCGCAACGTCGCGGTTCGGCTCACCAACCTGAGAACCGGAGCTTACTTCTCACGTTACTGGCAAGGTCGCAAGTTAACCGAGGATGACTGGTTCTCTGATGGTACTTGGATCTACGTTCCCGCCAGTGCTTTTAGCGACGTGCTGATGGAGATTTTCCGCATCGACAGCACCACCTGGTTTGCCAACGCGGCAAATCGTTATACCTACACTTATTCGCAACCTCATGGTTACAGCATCTTTAAAGGCCCTGGTCTCAGTACCAACGTGACTGAAGGTGCTGATTCAGCCAGCTACTGGGATGGTTTTTACAGTGCGTGGCCAGGTTCATGGAGCCTCTACGCGGCAGGTGTCACCTTCGTGCGAGGGGCAACCTGTCGGGTCAACGACTTTCCTAATACGGTGATCCTGCCAACTATCACGGCAACGGAGCTGAGCCAGGGCGGCGCGAGCCAGACAGGCTTCAACGTTACCATTGAGTGTGAGACCGGTGCGGTGTCCAGCACCAGCGTGTCGACCACCAGTTCGGCAAACGTATCAATGGGATTTTTGGTCAATCAGCCTAAAGCCGTAGCCGCAGCAACCTCATTAGGATTAGTGACCAGCGGCGGTGGTTTGACCTGGCTACTGGATAACAATTACGGTGCGGGCGCGGGTGAAGCCTCTGGCGTCGGGATTCGTATTTACAAAAGCGACGGCAGCGCGTTGAATTTATTGCCCAATCTTACTGCCAGTTCCTACGGACAGGGCAATCCGCGCGGATGGTATGCATTCAGGGATTTAACTACGCTGGTGTCCAGCGGCAGCACGGAAATTTATGCGGGGGATTTCACCGCCTCGCTGGAAGCGATAAATCAACAGCCGATCACGGCGGGAACAGTGAATGCGCAATTACAGATTATGGTCAGTTTTCAGTAGCAAATCGCGAATACCTTGGTGTGTTGGTGCGCTGCTGATAGTCGCTGGCATTTTACCGGCGCTGGCGGTGGTGAATGTGGAAGGGACGCGGATAGTCTTCCATCAGGGCGCGAATGCGGCGTCCGTCACGCTCTCCAACTCGGAAAAACAGCCGACGCTGGTACAGATCTGGAGTGATAATGGCGATCCTATGACACCGCCGGAGAGCACCCACACGCCGCTGATTGCGGTGCCGCCGGTTTTCAGCATGAAGCCTGGTGAAGTGCGATCGCTGCGTTTGCTGTTGACCTCACAAACCAGCCTGGCAAAAGATAAAGAGACGTTGTTTTGGTTGAATATTTATCAAATTCCGCCGAATACCTCTTCGGCAACTCCTCAGGGGCAGCGGGTGGTGCTACCTTTGCGACTGCGTATAAAAGTGTTTATACGCCCCGCCGGGCTGGATGATCCTGTTGAGCAGGACGGGCAAAAACTGCGCTTTCGTTTGCAGCAAGTGCAGGGCGGCCAGCAGCTTCAAATCGTCAATCCAACACCCTGGCATATGACGCTGACGGATATCAGCTACGCCGGGCAGCGTCTTGATAGTGTCATGGTCGCTCCTGAGTCTGAAACTACGCTGCCAGTGGGGCAGGTGGCGGCGAGCCAGTCGTTAAGCTATGCATTGATTAACGATCTTGGTACGCGCTGGAACTACACCCGAGTGGGGGTGAATTAAAACAAATTGCTCTTTTCAGCAGATGCGCTGGTGATTGGCTTATATCCTTGCCAGATTAATCAAGGCCTGATCTGCATAGATGTAAACATTTATTCTGATTCTGCTGCATCTTGGGCGAATAGCCAGATTCGCCAGCTGGCTTAAAATTCGTTATTATCCGCAGCCACTCACCCTGCGGGCAGCCTGATGTCTACGATTTTCGATACTTTTATTGCTCCGCCGTGCCATGAAGAGATAGAGGTGCTCTATCAGGACGATCATCTGGTACTGATCAATAAACCCGCCGGGCTGCTCAGTCTTTCGGGAAAAAATCCGCGAAACCTCGATTCAGTGCATTATCGACTGGTACAGGCATTTCCCGACTGCACCCTCGTCCATCGCCTTGATTTCGGTACGTCCGGGCTAATGGTCGTTGCCCGCAATAAGGCGATTAATGCCGCTCTCTGCCAACAGTTCAGTCAGCGTACAGTGACCAAAGTGTACAGTGCATTGCTCTGCGGACATCCCGACCACGACCAGGGGGTGATAGACGCGGCAATCGCTAAGGATCCGCAGCTGTTTCCGCTGATGTCGATTTGCTCAGTCCACGGTAAGCCTGCTCGCTCCCGTTATCAGGTTATTGAGCGTTTTTATTATCAGCAGGAAGACTTGACGATACTGCCAGTGGCGCGGGTGCAGCTAACCCCGGAGACCGGGCGCACCCATCAACTGCGCATTCACTGCCAGCAGCTGGGCCATCCCATACTGGGCTGCGACTTATATGGCGGTCGGTTGCTGCCGGGCACCGAACGCACGCCGCGCCTGATGCTGCATGCCAGTGAATTGCATTTTGTTCATCCGATTAGCGGAGAGTCGATCAAAGCCCGTAATGACTGCCCATTCTGAAAGCGAAAGTATCTTTAACCATGCTTTCGCTGGCACCTGTCCGTTACCACATTAAATCATCAGGCACTTTAAAATCGGCATACGGGTCATCTTCATTTTGTTCTTCGAGGCTGAGTGCGCTGTTTAGCACAATGCTATTTGCATCCCGTTGCGCAATTTTATCGGCTACAACCGCGGGAATGATGACATATTCGCGATCTTTACCATTAGCCGCGTCCAGGCCAGCAATGGCGAGACGACCGTTAATAAGCTGGGTTTGAGTCGCCTTATCAACCGCTATTTTTTTAATCAGGTTATTATCTGTGAAGTTAAAATCTATATTGCCTTTTGAAATGACGATTCTGTTCATTTCAATCAGCTGCTTCACCTGAGCTTTATACTCTTTCGATAAAGCAGCTTGTTTTTGTTGTTCGCTTAGCTGTTTATCACGCTCAAGTTGTGCTTTTTTATTTTCCTCCACCGCCTCTCTGGCCTCACGAGCCTGAACCCGCGATTTTTTAGCGGTTCTCTGGACTTTGGCCATCTTCTTGCTGGTCACTAATCCAGCTTTAAGCATCTGCTCTTGTAAGGTGAGTTTTGTCATGTTCGTTTCTCAACCAGTTGAATAATGTGAGGGATTATACCTGTAATTGTCTGGCCTGTACCACGTTGCCGAGCATGAACGCCGGATGGCTTAGGTCTGTGAGCTGCTCCCCGCCAGGTTTCAGCCGCGAACTCTGCCGTCAGCACGTCATTCCCGACGCCAGTCTCTGAATAGGGCGTAAAAAGTTTGGCGGTATGGAAGTGCCTGATGAGCAGCATCGCTCTCGTCATTCCTGGTTACAGGTTCGACCCGGTAGCATTCACCCATCAAAATCAATATCCTGTTCCTCTTTCAGTTCTCCTTCTGTGCCATTTTGGGATAGATTATTGGCACTATCGTAAATCATCACTCTATAACAGGTAAAACATCGGCAATGGCTCTGATCCCAAAAAACTACTCGCGGCTGGAAAGCGGCTATCGTGAGAAAGCACTTAAAATCTATCCGTGGGTATGTGGACGCTGCACGCGAGAGTTTGTTTATTCAAACCTACGCGAATTAACGGTTCACCATATCGATCATGATCATACCAATAATCCGGAAGATGGCAGCAATTGGGAGCTATTATGCCTGTATTGCCATGACCACGAACATTCAAAGTACACCGAAGCCGACCAGTACGGTACAACCGTAATCGCGGGGGAGGACGCGCAAAAAGATGTTGATGCAGCGACCTACAATCCTTTTGCTGATTTAAAGTCGATGCTTAATAAGAAAAAATAGTGTCAGCTTCTGGCTGCTAATCAGTGTACTAATAGAGATTATCGGTAACTGGAGGCGGCCGCTCAGCTTTCGCCAACAACAGTGTCGAGCAGTTAACGCCGGTCAACTGATGTCACCGGCGCTGTTCGGTTAATTATGGCCTGTTTACAGATTCTTCAGAAAATCACCCAGTGCGGATGTCACCTCGTTAATTCGCGGCTCACAGCGGCGGTAATACGTCCATTTACCGACTTTATTGGCTTCAAGCAGCCCCGCATCCTGCAGGACTTTCAGGCACAGCGATGTGGCGGGTTGAGAAAGCCCGGCCTTATCCTGAATGAGGCTGGCACAAACTCCATATTTGTCATAATCATAAAGTTGCGTGTAGCCGGTAAACGCTTCACCTGGATTTTTCAGCCAATTCAATACTGACAGACGGGTTGAGTTGGACAGTAATTTCATGGCATTTTCAGGTGACATGCAGCCTCACGGGTTTCAGGAATTATAAACAGGGTAGTCAGTATATCCTTTACCGGTTCCGCCATATAGCGTAGCGCTATCTACAGAGTTCAGGCCGACATTTTGTTTAAATCTCGCGGGTAAGTCAGGGTTGGCAATGAAAGTACGACCAAAACCAAAGAAGTCTCCCCATCCCTTGCTCAGCACCTGCTCTGCTTTCTCGCGGGTGTATCGCCCCGAATACATGATAGGGGCTCGGAATGTTTCACGTAACGCAATACGGAAAGCTTCGGGCATGTCCGGGCTATTGTCCCAGTCGGCCTCGGCAATCGAGAGATAACCGACCTGCAGTTCGTTTAACATTTGCGCGGCTGAAATATAGGTCGCATGAGGATCGCTCTCTACCAGCCCCAGATAAACGCGTTCTTCGTCAGTCGTGGTAAAAAGTGGCGCAAAGCGGACGCCCACTTTATCGCTGCCAAAAACAGCGCTCACGGCCACGATAATTTCCCTCAGGAAACTCAGTCTGTTTTGCAGTGAACCACCGTATTCATCGGTACGAAAATTGCTGTGTTCAGAGATAAACTGATTAATAAGATAGCCATTCGCTGAATGTAGCTCAATACCATCAAATCCTGCTTCTTTCGCATTTTCTGCCGCCAGCCGGTAAAGCTCGACGATCTCTTTCACTTCCTGCGTGCTTAATTCGCGCGGAACACTGGGGGCGGTTAACATACCGGCACCTGGTCCGGTCTCGATAAATACACGGACACCTTCAGCAGGCACGGCAGAAGGTGCAACGGGCGCTTGTTTTGCGGGCTGAAGCTCATGATGGGAAACGCGCCCAACGTGCCAAAGCTGGCAAAAAATAACGCTGCCCTGCTGATGGACAGCTTCGGTAACTTTTTTCCAGCCGGCGATTTGTTCCTGGCTGTGAATACCCGGTGTCCAGGCATATCCCTGACCCCGCGGCTCAATTTGAGTGCCTTCCGTGACCATAAATCCGGCACTGGCACGTTGACGGTAGTATTCCACCATCATCTCTCCCGGAACATTGCCCGGCTGCTCGCTACGACACCGCGTCAGCGGAGGCAGCGCAATACGGTTACGCAGCGTGAATTCGCCAAGCTGAAGGGGAGTAAAGAGTGTTTTCTGAGTCATAGAACGGCTGTCCATAGTGTGAAAGAAGGGGGTTATTATATTTATACATTTAAATAAGTAAATGTGTTTAGTGGTTTGATATGCGCCTGTCGGATAAAAATGATTTAATATCAATAAATTATACTTAATGGAAATGGCTGTAACGCAGCAGGTTTACTTCGGAAGTGCCTACTATCCTGCCAAAAATCACCTGCCTGACTGCTCGATTATCAGGTCCGGCACAAGCTGAGCAGTCTGTTCAATACAGTAGGCAACGTTTGCTATGGGTGCTCTGCAGTGGGTTTATCCAGTTTGAGCTGCTGCCGGTTGAACAACACATTTTGATATTGGAAACGCCCACTTTTGACAAAAACTGTCAATTACAGCTTTTTCAAGTCGGTCAATGCATATCTTCCACGCTCTGCTACAGATTGAGATGTGTCAGAAGCCAGTATATTTGCCAGTTTAAATGCTTCATCGCCAATATTATTCAGTTCTTTAATAAGCATTTCACCCGCTATACGCCGAACCATTGGGGAACGGTCGGTTGTCGCCGATCTTAAGATCTCAATAAAGGGAGTTGTAGTAGATATTATTCGTTCTTTTAAAACAGGAATGCTCCGCCTTATGCCGTGTACTTTGTCAACCCACTGCCATGTCAGCCCCTCAGCCCAAACAAATTTACTTTCAAACTGACAACGATACGCTTTTGCTCGCAGAGAAGGTTGAACTGATTTTTCTGCAATCTCGGCTAAAAATTTGTCTAATGCTGTCGTGCGCCCAGCTTGTACAAATATTGTAGCGACAGGCCCCGAAGAGGATATTAGAATGCGTTTTTTTAATGCCTCAGTTACTTTCTCCATTAAAATGACTTTCATAAGCGCCTCTTTCTCGATATCTCCCATTCTCCCCCAAGAATTCCAGTAGGGAAGTGTTATAAACAAGACATCAACAATAAATTCAGGGTCAGATGCTTCAGCAATCAATGGCAGAGCATGACACGCTGCAGCTCTTACCTGCGGAACCCAGTCATTTAGTTTTCGTACAGTTAAAGCTAATAAGAAACTATTTGGCGCCCCACCTGATATTGTCCTTAATGCTCGTTCCCGCCTAAAACCATCGGCGTTACATATGTCCATCCATCGGAGTGACCCGACCTGGTGGATCTCATTACCACTTTGTTTCGGACTGTATTTTCGAAGTGAATAGAAAATCTCTGCCCGGATTAAACGTTCCCAGTCATCAAGGCTTTTTAAGGACAGCTTTGAGGTGACAGCGATAAACTTGGATATATCTGGTCTAATTCTTTGATACAATAAATCAAATTTTAGTGATACTTGTACAGATTCAATAACTTCCTGTTGAAGACTATCCTGCGGTAACATGAGCCAGCTTCCTTTAAAATTTTATCGACTTTCATTCCTCTATAAAGTGACAAAGAATTAAAGTCAACAAGCATTTGTAGACTAGGCCTGGGCTTTACAGACCGATGTAAGTCCAGAACATATGTCCGCTTCAGGTTGTGAGCTCAACCGATGGTTGCAACACACTGGGTGAACCGCTCTGCTAGATTCATAGCCCAGCGTTTTTCTCGGCCTCGCGTTGAGCTGTCTGGCAATACTGTTTAGTCTATGCTGACTGTGAATCGAGAAGTGAGTTCCTTTTGGAAATAATGTCTGAGCAATCTGTCCATATTTTCATTTGAGCCGCGTTGCCAGGGAGGTTGAGGATCAAAGAAATAAACCTGTATGTCTGTGGCTACAGTAAACCGGGTGTGGCTGGTCATTTTAGACCCCCGATCCCGTGTTAATGTATTATAGAGCTCAACAGGTAATTCCCGGGCTTGTTTGATGAGTGCAGATATAACAGTCATGGTATTGTTATCCCTGATTTTGGCAAGCATAATAAAGTGGGAATGACGTTCTATGAGGGTGACGTTGTAGAAGTTTTCCGAGCCCTGGATTAGGTCTACTTCCAAGTGGTGAGGTATGGCTCTGTCTGTAACATCAGGTGGTCTTTCGCTGATGCAGATCGCATCCGTAATTAAACCTAATCCTTTCCCTTTCAGCGATGACGTTCTGGATCTACGTACTACTCATCCGCTTCTGAGGTATTGCTGCAGTTCTTTTTTTTATGCTCCTCTGGTTTGTATAAAGAGCGTTTTTATAATTCGTATCGTGTGACACATGCATTTCCTTATTATCCGGATGATAGCGTGTCAGCCAACCGGCAAGTTAGTTCCGGCGACCAGTCCTGATGCACATTCTCTGCAATGATTTTACACAATGCGGGGCATTCATTTAGCTTACAAGGCTTTGGTCTCTCAGCACTGTCCCATGCGTCCTTATCCGCTTTTAGCAGCATGGTAATGTTTTGCATCCCCATGACTTTTTATCTCCCGACTAATCATCGAGGGAGTTCTTGATAATCCGTCAGCGATGTCCTTGATGCTACGTTTTGCTACAAGCCCTCTGGGTATTTCCTTTATTTCATCACGTGAAAGAGCCAGTAGGTGCCGCTTTCGGATAGGAGGACGATACCTACCAGGCTGGTGGATAGTCGGCATAATAGAAGAATGAAATCTGTCGAACATTCTGGCGGTATCTTGTAGGGAATCACCTTGCTTATATCTGTCCCAGATAATCGCCTTTTGTTCTGGCATGTAATAAATGCGCGTTCTTCGTTTCATAACAACGTTTCCTTCTTGAGGATAGCGTAGCGTCGTCACTGCCAAATAGCAAATTGCCAATTTGTTAATGCCCGGTCCCGGTACAAAGCATCCAGGCTAAGGGGCGTAATGAACGCTATGGGCGAAAAATGGAAGTGGATCTGATTAACTATGAAGTGAATTACGAGTCGATTTTAACTCACGCTCGACAGAATGCGGCAAGCAGCGTCCATAATTTATGGATGAGTAGTCACGACCAAGGTCATCAGTAATTTGACAGGTGCACTGGAAAGGTTCGCCTACGGTTGTGTGTTCAAACGATCTTGCATGTTCAGCATTAGCGTTAAAGTCGATCATAATGACAGCCTTACAAACCCAAAAGCAGGGTATTTGCTGTTTGATTAGCAGGCTTTCGAGCAGATTCGCGTAACGATGCACAGTATAACGTTGTAGATCGTATGGGGTGTTAGCCTCAGACATGCTAAGAGGAATAGCCAATGAAGTAAGGCCGCCATTGAGAGCCAATAATTTTAACTGACCAATAGACCAGTATCCTCCAAACTCGTTATTTCGGCTGACAAAACTTCCATTCAGAGCATTCACTATACCTTTTAATTCACATCTACGTGCCATTCGTCACTTCCTGAATGCTACCAAAAGTTAATATTAGCAATTTTAAACTCTCCTAAACATCCGTAGGCCTGCTATTTATGGCGGCATGGAGGCTTCTGATATTAAAAAGATCAAGGATCTTGAGGACGAGAACCGACGTCTCAAACAGATGTTTGCCGACCTGAGCCTTGAGAACCGGGCGCTGAAAGATGTTATCGAAAAAAAGCTTTAAAACCAGCCTTTAAGCGTGAGCTGGTCACTCATCTGATAACGACGTTCGGACTCAGTATCCGTCAGGCCTGCCGGAGTCTGAACCTGAGCAAAACGGTTTATCATTACCGCCCGGATACCACGCGTGACGAACCCGTCATTGTCGCGTTGCAGGCAGTGGCAGAGCGATACCCACGATACGGTTTTCCGAAACTCTTCCAGGTTCTGCGGCGGCAGGGATACCCGTGGAATCACAAAAGGATCCACCGTATTTACTGTCTGCTGAAGCTGAACTTTCGCCGTAAGGGCAAACAACGGTTGCCGGTACGTAATCCCTCGCCACTGGCCACGCCTGAAGCGCTTAACCAGAGCTGGTCTGTCGATTTTATGCATGATGCCCTGGTCTGTGGCCGTCGTTTTCGCACGTTCAATGTTGTTGATGACTTTAACCGTGAGGCATTGTCGATTGAAATCAATCTGAATCTGCCAGCTCTGCGAGTGGTCCGTGTGCTCGACATGATCGCGGCTATCCGGTCATGCTGCGCATGGATAATGGTCCGGAGTTTATCTCTCTGGCCCTGGCTGGATGGGCAGAGAAACATGCCGTAAACTGGAGTTTATCCAGCCGGGTAAGCCGACACAGAATGCTTTCATTGAGCGCTTTAACCGAACATACCGTACAGAAATACTCGATTTTTATCTGTTCAGAACGCTGAATGAAGTGCGGGAAATCACGGAAAAATGGTTGTCAGAATATAACTGTGTACGCCCGCATGAATCACTGAACAATATGACGCCGGAGGAATATCGACAACACCATCATTTGGCCGGAATCTCAAAAAATGTCTGGAACTAAAACGGGTCTATTTACACGTTAAACACGGTCAGCATTCACCCCCGCGAAGTTATCAAGCGTGTGCTGAAACATAACGCCGCCGCAGTCATCCTTGTCCACAACCACCCCAGCGGGGAGCCTGAACCTAGCAACTGCAATATCCGGTTGACTAAAAAGCTTCAGGAGCTGCTGGAAATGCTGGATGTGCGGTTGCTTGATCACTTTATCGTGGCAGGGGCTGACACAGTATCAATGGCTGAACGGGGACTAGTGTGATGCTGAAAGTTACCTGGTTTAATGTACGTTAAAATAATCCAGCTATGCTATTTTATGAAACTTATTGTGTAGTAGAATATATTTTAATTTAGACTAACTTATGACGATTAATCTGCTGTAGACGTCGCCTGAAAGTACAACCCGATAGACACTCTGGTATCCAATCGGGATGTACCTGTTGCTTATATCAGGTGAAGATTATTGATCAGCACATTTTTTGAGAAGCTGTTACGGTCAACGCCAAACATCCTGTCAAACTCCATATGATCTTTTTTATCATCCACTTTCACTCTTTCGCGTGCTGTTTTCTTAAACTTCATGGGCGACTGTTTATAAGCAAGGCTAAAGCTTCTGGAAAAATGGGGCAGCGAAGTAAATCCACACGCACAACTGATGTCAGTCAAAGACCAGTCGGGGGCCAGATCGATAAATTCTTTTGCCAGAGTAAGTCTGACTTTCCACATCCATTTTATGGGCGTGATGCCGTAGAAAAGGTTAAACACGCGACAGATATCAAAGCGGGTCTTGCCGCTGATACGTTCGAGATCTTCTAATAAAATGTCTTCAGAAATATTTTCAATGATGTAGTCAATGACTTTAACGATGCAGTGCGCCTTTTCTGCTTTCGCTTGTTTGCCATAAATGACCAGATGCCGGTTTTCAAGATCATCCACTATTTTCCGGCTAAATCCCTCTTTTTCTGCTTCTGTCAGTCTGCATTCTAACATACACACTCCTTATGTTACCGATGATAAGTTGAACCGTGAATTTATTCGGGCGGTGCTTATAGTTTCATTTAGCAACCAACGTGCCAAAAAAGTTAACTTAATAACATGCTGTTTATTATGGTTTTTTATTAACTTTCCCTGTTTCGGGAAGGCGGATTTCCCGGAAATGGGAAGAAGGAAGCGAGCGGGCTGGTAATTAATCCCAATAATGGGAATGCCCGTCTGACACGTCTCAGGCGTGTAATTGTCCTGCTAAACGGCTGTTTTGTGAGAAAGGGACGTTCCGTTAATGAGACGGACAGGAAATCAGAGTGGGAGGATAATAATCTTTTTCTTTCAACCTGATGATTTAAAATAAAAAAATTATATTTTTGTTTGTGGCACACTCTTTGCTTGAGTCTTACCAGCATTTTCACAGGGTAAGACAATGGATATTTCAATCACACAGCCAGGTCATAAACAGTGGTTCAGAAAGCACGGGATTAAATGGATCTCCGGGGGGCTGGTTTTCGCCACGTTACTTGTGATTTATAACGTAAAATTTTCTCCTTATAAGGTCCCGCTCAGTAGCCTCTCCGTGGCAGAGGTGAAATATGGCAATTTTTCGGTGGATGTCAGAGGGAATGGTGTATTGCTTCCACAGGACATTAACTGGGTTTCAGCCAGCGTTGATGCCCGGGTCGAGGCGGTCATTTATAAAGCGGGCACGCGGGTTAAAAAAGGCCAGTTGCTGGTTAAGATGAGTAATCCTACGGTTGAGCAACAATACCAGGAAAACAAACTGGAATATGATGCGCTGCAGGCAGAGACTGACGCCAGAAATGCGGAGCTGAAGAATAAAATTCTTAATCAGGAAGCCGTCCTGCTGGATGCAAAGTCTCGTTTATCGGGTTCTGAAATGAAGCTTAAAGCGCAGAAAAAGTACATCGCTGCCGTACCCGTGCTGGATTATGAGACGACCCGTATTGCGACTGAACTCAATCGTCATCAGGTTGAATTTGAAGAAAAACGTTTAGCTACTCTGAAGCAGAGTGTTGACGCTGACACCAAAGCCAATCTGATGCGCCTGAGAAAATCTGCCTCCCTGGTCGTCCTGAGCGAAGAGCAAATGCAGTCCCTGAATGTCACCTCCCCGATTGATGGGGTATTGCAGGATGTCGCCGTGCAGGCCGGGCAGCGCATTATAACGGGAAGTAACATTGCCCGGCTGGCCAAAGAAAAAGACCTTTACGCTGAACTAAAAGTTCCTGAGTTGCAGTCGCGGGATTTAGCTGTGGGGCAGCCAGTGATGATGAATACAGGAAGAAGTACGTTTCAGGGGCGGGTATCGAGGGTTGATCCGGCGGTGGTTAATGGTACGGTCAAAGTTGATGTGACGTTTGAGGGGCCTCTGCCTCTGGAAGCCCGACCCGATTTAAGTGTAGATGGCTTGATTGCCGTGGCAAAGATTTCGCAAACGCTGTTTGTGGAAAGACCACCCTACGCGCAAAACAATCTGCCTTCCACACTCTACAGGCTTGATGAAAAAGAGCAGTCAGCCACCAAAATGAAGGTGGAGTTTGGTCAGGGTTCAGTTGATTTCATCCAGATCACCAGTGGCTTGCGCGCTGGCGACAAAATTATTCTTAGCGACAGTTCTGCCTGGCAGGATGCTGATCAGATCGCAATCACGCCCTGAATGCACAACACCCGACAGCAACGATAAAGGGACAATTTATGGACACCGAAACAATGGAAAATTTGGTAAAACTCAACGATATCAACAAGATTTTTCTGACGGATGAAATTGAAACGCATGCGTTAAGCAAAATCAGCTTTACCCTTTCTAAAGGTGAATATGTGGCCATTTCCGGTCCTTCAGGATGCGGAAAATCAACGCTTCTTTCCATTCTTGGTTTACTGGACGTCGCATCTTCCGGCACCTATACACTGGCCGGACATAATGTCGAAAATATGACTAAGCAGCAGCGTGCCTCTTTACGTAATCGCGACATTGGCTTTATTTTCCAGTCATTTAATCTGATTAGCGATCTGACCATTGAAGAAAATGTGGCGCTGCCGCTGACCTACCGTAAAGAGATGAGTAAAGCAGAAAGACAGAGCCGGGTAAGTGATGCGCTGGCGAAGGTTCATATGTCGCACCGGGCGCGTCATTATCCTTCCCAGCTGTCAGGCGGGCAGCAGCAGCGCGTTGCAGTCGCGCGGGCAATTGTCGGCTCTCCCTCCGTCCTGCTGGCGGACGAACCGACAGGTAACCTGGATTCAAAAAATGCCGAAGCGGTAATGGATATTCTGGACAATCTGCACAGAGAGGGCGCAACCATCTGTATAGTGACGCATGACCCGCGCTCTGCTGAACGCGCTCAGCGCAGTATCATTCTTTCTGATGGTCAGGTTGTCGCCGATGGTTTTCATAACCATGAACTCACGCTAATCAGGGAAGCATAAGATGCTATTTGATATCCGATATGCTTTGCGACTGTTACTGAAAAGCCCCGCTTTTTCCGCCATGACCGTGTTAATTATGTCGTGCGGTCTAGCGCTGACGCTTTATATGGTGTCGGTGATCAATACGTTTATGTTTTCACCTCTGCCGTATACGCACGGCAAGAATATGGTGTTACTAAACCCCGTCGTAAATGGCGCAAGCCTGAGCGACTCCGGGCTTAACTATCTTGATTACGCCGAAATCAAAGCGCACAGCACCGCGCTGGAGAATGTGGGCTACTTTTACGGTGAGCGTGCAGATATCAGCGATGGCAATAAAGCCGTTTCATATATGGCGACGCGCAGTACTGACGATATGTTCTCCTATACGGGCGTGCAACCTTTTCAGGGCAGGGCGTTCAGCCAGGGCGATACTGAACCCGGTGCTGAACCGGTCGCTGTGATCAGTTATGCACTGTGGCAAAATTATTTTGCCGGAAGCCCGTCAGTGATTAACCGCAGCGTACTGATTAACAGTGTCAGGACGCGTATCGTCGGCATCATGCCGAAAGAATTTGCCTTTCCTTTTTTTCAGGATCTCTGGCTTCCCTCGCAGCTGAACCCGTCACAGTTTTTGACCCGTAAGGATGCCCCGGAGATTTCCGTCTATGCCCGTCTGAAACCTGGCGTTTCGGCCAGTGCCGCAAATGCGGACCTGAATGCAGTGATGCAAAGTCTGGCGAGCCGCTATCCTGAAACCAATAAGGGGTTGTCAGCACAGGTACTGACTTTCCAGGAAAACTTCATGGGCGAAGAGACGGTGACAATTTTCGTCGTCATGCTGGTCGCTGTAGGATTCGTGCTGGTTCTTGCCTGTTGTAATGTCGGCAATCTCCTGCTTGCCCGCACTACGGAGCGCGCCAAAGAAATTGCCATTCGGGTGGCGCTGGGTTCGCCGGCAGCCAGATTGGTGATGCAGATGATGTGGGAAAGTCTGATCATCTGTCTTCTTTCCGGGGTTGTTGCTGTTCTGCTGGCCGCCTGGGGACTGGAAATGACTAATCGCCTTCTGCCCGGCTTCGTCCCTAACAAGATCCCTTTCTGGTGGCATCTGAGTCTGGATAGCGGAATGATCCTTCAGGCGCTGGTTCTGGTCATCCTGACAGTGGTTACGACAAGTGCACTGCCAGCCTGGAAAATTACTCACGGCAATTTCAACGATGTGCTGCGTGACGGAACCCGTGGTGCGCAAAGTCGCAGTGCGGGCCGCATTTCCCGCATCCTGGTGACATTCGAAGTGGGCTTATCCTGTTCGATACTTTGTATCAGCGCCCTGTTAGGTGTGCTGGTTTATCAGGCTACGCGTGCGGATTACGGTGTAAATACGCAGGATTACCTGACGGGGCAGATTCACCTTAACGCCACCCAGTATCCTGATGAAAAAAGCCAGATCCTGTTTTACCAGAAACTGCAGAATGCCCTGAATACGATTCCGGGAAGTGATCGCTCGGCGATCACAACCAGTACCGTCGGGCAGTTTACTGTTCCACAGCAGGTGGATGTCGATAGTTCAACCGTTAACAGCCGCGATAAGTGGTCCTATCCGCTGGTTAATGATGTTCAGGTGATGCCGGGCAGTCTTTCTGGTATGGGGATCAAAGCGGTGACAGGACGCGAGTTTGCGTTCAGTGATGACAGCGATTCACAGCCGGTCGTGGTTGTCAGTCAGTCTTTTGTCAGTCAGTACTGGCCGGGTGAAAAGGATGTGATTGGCAAGCGACTGCGTCTTCGCAATGCGGAGGATCCGCGCTGGTACAGTGTGATAGGGGTTGTTCCTGACGTTATCCACGGGCGTCCTTTCAGCACCTTCCGGCATCGCGCTACCGTTTATCGCTCCCTGCAACAGCAGACGGCACCATCAGTTAATGTCCTGCTGCACGCCAGAAATCCGGCGTTGTCGGGGCCTGCGCTGATCAACGCCGTCAGACAGATTGACAGTAACCTTTCCGTCAGCCAGATTCAGACACTGGACCAGCGTCTGGCACGCAACACGGCCGGACTGCATTTCATTGCCAGCCTGTTCATGCTGTTTGGCCTGATCGCAACGATACTGGCCGCAACGGGCATTTACGCGGTGATGCGTAATGTTATCAACCAGCGCGTGCAGGAAATTGGTGTCCGCATGGCGATGGGAGCGACAGAGAGTATGCTCATAAAAATGCTGATGCTCCAGGGCGGAAAACAGCTACTGGCCGGACTGATCATTGGTCTGCCACTGGCACTGTTTACCGCACCGAAACTGATCCGTATTCTGGGTGATGGCAGGACAGGTTTTATGTTGCTATTTGCAGGTGTAGCATTAACCATCTCGCTGGTGGTTGCGGTCGCGGTCTGGTTTCCATCTCGTCGGGCGACACGTTTGTCACCGTCAGAAGCGATCAGACATGAATAAATCTTCTCCATGCCGTTCCGGCATGGTTTGCTGAGCTGAGTCTTTTTATGGATGAAAAAAAACGGATCCTCATCATAGATGACGATACCGGAATTTTAAGCAGCCTTGAATTATTGCTGCGTATGGAAGGCTATGATGTAACCCTTGAAACGCAGGCCAGCCAGCTGATGCGGCATCTCACCAGTAAGCCGTTTGACCTGGTGCTGATGGATATGAATTTCCAGAAGGATACGACTTCAGGCAAAGAGGGGCTGCAGCTCCTCGATGAGCTGAAAAAGTTTGACGACTGTCTGCCTGCTGTGACCATGACCGGGTGGGGCAGCGTGGATATTATCGTCAACGCGATGCGTGCCGGCGCAGCAGACTTCATTCAAAAACCCTGGGATAATGAACGTTTGCTGAGCATTGTTCAGCAGCAAATCGAACTCAGTCGTGCAAGACGTTCAGGAAACTGTTTACGGGAAGAGAATAAACTCCTGAAACGTGCTCGCGATGATGACATGGACAGTAAGTGGGTGGTTCAATCCCGTTCCATGCAACAGCTGCTGAACATGGTTCAGGCTGTCTCGCGAACGGATACCAGCATTCTTATTCTGGGCGAAAATGGCACGGGCAAAAGTTTGCTGGCGCGCCATATTCACCATCTCTCATCCCGCAAAGACAATAGCCTGGTTGAGGTTAATACCGGCTGCATTAACGAACATCTGTTTGAGAGTGAAATGTTTGGGCATGTGAAAGGCGCGTTCACCGATGCGCGCGAAAACCGCATCGGACGCTTTGAGCTGGCAGACAAAGGCACCCTGTTTCTGGATGAGATTGGCAACCTGCCGTTGTCACAGCAGGTGAAATTGCTGCGTGTTCTCGAAGAGCGGCAGTTTGAGCGTGTCGGCTCCTCCCGTACGCAAAAAACGAATTGCAGGATCATTGCAGCAACCAATGCCGATCTGGAAAAAGCCGTGGCTAACGGCGCTTTCCGCCAGGATTTACTGTACCGACTTAATGTTATTCAGTTACATCTGCCGGCGCTGCGTGAAAGGCAGGAGGACATTGAGATTCTGGCAGAGCGCTTTCTGATGCGCTTTGCACGAAAGTACAATAAACCCGTGCCGCAGTTATCCCGCCCGGCCATTCAGGGACTGCATGACTACACCTGGCCGGGGAATATTCGTGAACTAAGCCACCTCATTGAGCGGGCCGTCCTCCTCTGCAGGGATAACAGGATCGACATTGAGGATCTCTGTCTGCCGGGAAATGAGGAGATGCAGCCGCGGCGCGTTGAACCCGTGACTGAAGGAGAGTCCGCTGACTCACTGACCCTGGCGGAAATAGAAAAATCACTGTTGCTGAAACGCCTGCATCAATATGAGGGAAATGCGATTAAAGCCGCAGACTCGCTTGGCCTTAGCCGCAGTGCTTTTTATCGCAGACTGGACAAGCTAAAAATAAGTCATGAGTAAACTTTTCGACACCTTCAGGTTACGGTATTTCATTCTGTGCAGCCTCTCTTCGCTGGGGGGGATACTGGCCTATCTGCTTCTCTGGGGATTTCCGTCGCAGTCTCCTTACCTCAAAATATTAACTGTTCTGATTTTAGCGGTAACGTCACTCTATTCTGGCTACCACTTTTTTCTGCAACTGAATAATAAAGTCAATGTGATCTCAAATCTGCTTGAGGCCGTGGAACAGGAAGATTTCAGCCTGCGGGGAAGCACCAAAGGACGGGACATCTTTGACTGCGTAATCAGTCAGATCAACGCTATTGCCATGCAGCTATCACGTCATCGTCAGCAGCAGCGTGAAATGGATTTCCTGTTACAGAAAGTGCTCTCTAATATCAGCATTTCCATTTTCGCTCTCGACAGTCAGCATCGGGTCATCTGGTGTAATGATGCCGCCGCACGGATGCTGGAGCGTCCCATCGAATCGCTGATCGGTGAGGACGGCGAGCAGTGGCAGTCAGGCTGGCTGTTGAAAAATGCCAATACCGGCCATCCTGTTGAGTTCAGTCGTAATGGCCGGCCCGGTCGTTATAAGGTGAACAGCGATACCTATATCGTGGATGGCAAAAAAAACGTGCTGTTATTCATCAATGACGTGGATGAGTTACTGCGACATGAGGAAAAAAAGGCCTGGCAGAATTTGCTGCGCGTCATCAGTCATGAAATCAATAACTCGCTGAGTCCCATCGCCTCCATAAGCCAGATGCTGCAACAGCATTACCGCACCCATGCCGCTCAGGCACCAGAGGGCTTTGTGGAGGGCGTCGATTTGATTAACCGCAGAGCAAAAGAGCTGATTACCTTCATCAGCAGTTATCAGCAGCTGAACAAACTGGCCCCGTCTAACCGGGTGGAAGAGGATCTGGCCGGGCTGATTAAAGAACTGCCTTTACTCTTTATGCACCGTAAGTTTGAGCTTGATGGGCCAGAACCCCTGACGGCCAGAATCGATCGGGGGCAAATTTATCAACTGCTGATTAATCTGGTCAAAAATGCCGATGAGGCGATGGGGGATAATCCGGGCGCGATCACCCTTATCTGGCAGGCGCAAAATGACCGGGTTCTGATCTCTCTCCTGGACAGCGGGGTCGGGTTGAGCAATCCGGACAATCTCTTTGTTCCTTTCTATACGACCAAGTCAGCAGGCAGTGGAATAGGATTAATATTGTGCCGCCAGATTGCTGAACAGCACGATGGCTACTTAACGTTAAAAAATCGCGACGGGATGCCGGGATGCCATGCCACCATTAGCCTGCAACGATAAAGCAACGCCCGGACCCGAGTCCGGGCAGGCGTATTGTCTGGTTCGTTCGTTTGAACACACCCCGGACGGCCCGTTAAGGCGTGATGCGATACAGGGCTGGCTACGCGCTACGCTTGCTGACACGCTGCAGATCCCGCCTGAAGAGTTACAGCTTGCCAGAACCCCGGCCGGCAAGCCCTGGCTGCCTGCTCATGCATGGCTGCATTTTAATTTATCTCACAGTGGCACGCTGGCTGCGGTAGCGATGAGCAGCCAGTATCCGGTCGGCGTGGATATTGAGCATGTCACGGGGAAAGCTGAGATTAAACGAAGAGTAGCAGACCGTTTTTTTCATCCTGTTGAACGCGCATGGCTGGAGGCGCAGACGGATGATGATCTGCTGCACTTCACTACGCTCTGGAGCCTTAAAGAGGCCTGGCTCAAAATGTCCGGAACGGGTCTGGCTCAACCACTCTCATCGTTTTACGTGTTACCCGGGAAGGAAGGGAGGGCAAGAATCTGTGGGCGTGAAGGAGCGGCGGTGGGACTGGCACACTATCAGACTCTGCAGGAAGATCGTCGTTACTCTCTGGCATGCGTTGCAGGCAGAGCGCTGAAAAACCCGCCGTTACGCTGGCGGGTTATTTTTCAGCGGTGAGATGTGAAGCCGGTGCCCGTCATTAAGCACAATCAGAGGTGGAGACCTCACTGGCAAACGTGCCAGCTGAACCGGTATCAACATTAGCAGAAGGACTGACCGACATCCGCGCTCCGGCTGCAAGCGTGCCGGTAATGCGTGGGATATGACATAGTGCTGTTTCCGCACCCATACTCATCCGTACCGTAGCTGATTTTGCGGAAAAGTCTGCGGGCTTACGGTTAAAACTGCCGCCCATCGCCAGCTCCAGTTGCAATTCATCTGTTTTGCCTGCGGCGCGAATGTCTGTGCCCATGCTTCCTTTGACACTGAGCTGTGCAGGGCTGACTGAGCATGCCTCTGCATCGATTTTTACGCCAGCTTTTCCGGACAAGGCCGTCAGCGGCTGGCTGGTATAAAGGGTAATATTCAGCGTATTCGACACAAAACGATCGTCCTCGGCCGCTCTGTTATTTAACAGCAGGTTACCGCTCTGGTTAGTAACCTGGAATTTATTCAGCGTATCCTGGGAACCCGAGACAACCAGCGCGGGAGCAGAGGCACATTTTATCGTCAGGTTTATCCCTTGCTGCGCGCTTACCGCAGTGAACGCTTCAACCGGGATGTTTTTTTCTGCGGCCTGAGCGGTTCCGCAGAAAAGCAGGGCCAGGAACGTCATTCCGGCAGTCGTGTTTTTCATGATATTTCCTTATTTATCAGTGAGGCCAGGGTGATAATCGTTGTTCTGACACTCTCTTCAGTCATGCCGAAATCAACCAGGCAGGCGATCTCATCAATGCCTCTTTGCTTCAGCGCGATAAGTTGCTGTCGACACTCGGCTGCCGAACCAAACAGGCCATACTGGGTAAGGTATTTTTCAACACCCCATTTCAGCGTGTACGCCTGCCGTTTATGAGTTTCGCCTGTCTGCGGGGAGGAAGGTTGACTGAGATTGTTGGAAAGCTGCATAAATGCAGATAAATACTGATGCAGAGCCGGTCGCAGTTCATCCAGCATCGCAGCTTTCTCAGGACCCGCCTGGGTATGCATCATCAGCGTAACTTTTCCGGTTTTGGGCGCGAAGCCCGCATCGATACGTGCCTGGCGATAACGGGCGCAGTTGATATCCAGCTGCTCCCATGTCTGATTGATCAGGTGTGTCAGCACATGGCAGCCCCGTTTTCCTGCTTCGTCGAACATATCAGGGTTGTTGCCGGCGGTAATCCATACGGGGATGTTTGTAGTGGTTTACTGAATTTGGCCACCTGAACAGAGGTGATATGCTCACCTCAGAACATTACAGGTGCCTCAATGAAAAAAAGAAATTTCAGCGCAGAGTTTAAACCCGAATCCGCTCAACTGGTCCTTGATCAGAACCACACCGTTGCAGCTGCGGCCAGTGCTATGGACGTGGGGCTTTCTACCATGACGCGATGGGTAAAGCAGTTGCGGGATGAACGACAGGGCAAAATACCTAAAGCCTCCCCTATAACCCTGAACAGATTGAAATACGTGAGCTAAAGAAAAAGCTACAACGCATTGAAATGGAAAACGACATATTAAAAAAGGCTACCGGGCTCTTGATGTCAGACTCCCTGAACAGTTCTCGTTAATCGGGAAACTCAGAGCGCAGTATCCTGTGGTCACCCTCTGCCACGTATTCGGAGTTCATCGCAGTAGCTACAAATACTGGGGAAAAAAGCTCCGAAAAGCCAGACGGTTGGCGAGCTATGTTACGCAGTCAGGTTCGGGAGTTGCATAACATCAGCCATGGCTCTGCTGGCGCAAGAATTATCGCCATTATGGCAACCCTGAGAGGCTTTAGAATGGGACGCTGGCTTGCCGGCAGGCTCATGAAAGAACTGGGGCTGGTGAGTTGTCAGCAGCCTACCCACCGGTATAAACGTGGTGGTCATGAACACATCGCTATCCCGAATCGACTTGAGCGACAGTTCGCAGTGACAGATCCTAACCAAGTGTGGTGCGGCGATGTGACGTACATCTGGACAGGCAAGCTGACTATCAAAGCGCTGCAAATGGCGTGGGAAGCTCGCGGTAAACCAGCCGGAGTGATGTTCCACAGTGACCAGGGCAGCCACTATACAAGCAGGCAGTTCCGGCAGTTACTGTGGCGTTGCCGGATCAGGCAGAGTATGAGTCGACGTGGAAACTGTTGAGCGTCAACAGCCCGATTGAGCGCTTCTTCAGAAGTCTTAAAAACGAGTGGGTGCCAGTGACAGGTTATATAAACTTTAGCGAAGCTGCTCATGCGATCACAGACTATATCGTCGGGTATTACAGCTCGCTAAGGCCGCATGACTATAACGGAGGGTTACCCCCTAACGAATCGGAAAATCGATACTGGAAAAACTCTAAAGCGGTGGCCAGTTTTAGTTGACCACTACACAGAGCAGCCCATGGCAACGGCCAAGAGCGGCAATAAGGATAAGTTCGCAATTGTTGCCACAATTGATGTCTAGTCCTGATCAATGGGAAGCAGTTCAGCGTGTTTTTACAGGCTTTATTAGTTTCGGTTATGGCCAAACTCCCGCGAGAGCAGTATTTGTTTCCAGTGAGTTTCGCGGCGGTCAATTTCACCTTTTTCGGCATTAAGATCCATGACTTCGAGGATCGCGAAAGTGATATTCTGCAGTCGGTTTTCATCGCCTGTGCCGAAAGCTTCCTTAAGCCCTACATTGCCGCCGTGCCCGGAACCAAAATAATATTCCCATCGGCCCCATATCCCCTCGATTCCATCGGCTTTTCCAACATAGAGTTTTCCGCCGTCCCGATCAGTTAATACATAGATGCCTTTAACCATGGACAGTGCGGTACGCCAGGATTGCAGATTAAGTCTGAGGATCGAGCCGATGCTGTTCCGGTCCAGCACGACGTTACGGTAGCCTGGAAACTCGCCGAAGGTCAGACGTGCCGGGGTGATGGCGCTGATAACCAGTTCGCTCTGAATACTTTCACCGAGGCGAATGAAGTTACGGACTGTATTTTTAAAGCTGATATACATCCTTCCAGCGTATTCTTCAGTCTCTGGGATTTTCTGGAGGTGGTACTGATAATACAGTTCCTCACGATCAGGGTAGGCTTTCTTTCCCGCGTTGCCTATCTGCTGAAATGCTCCCGCAAATAGCCAAGTTTCAGTCCCCGGGATCCTGATCAGTGAAACGACATATCTGCGGCTAAACTCCTGTCGCTTCTGCCAGCACTGCCAGTCGTCGAAAGTGCCTCCACGGAATTTAACAAGCGGATCCTCTTTATAATCATTTAATTGCGCAAGATGGACTTTGGTGGCTTCAGGCGTCAGATCCGGAAACTCCATCTTCAGATAATCAAAAAGCTTCAATTCCTCTCCTTAATAATCAGCTGAGTCTGTTAACTTTTTGCCGTGGCTTCACGTTACATGCCCGCATTCCACTGAGCTGTTGCTCACAAATTAACACGATTCGATTTCAGCAACGTTCTCTTCTGGTAGGTAACTTACTGACGGCTGAATAAGATACTGACCTGCTCTCTTTAAATTGACATAGATGACTATATTGGCAACGTCCGCTTCTGGCACAAAGCGGACCCTGAGGAATGAGTTCTATCCTCGTGGTTCACTAAGTGCAGTATATTCTACACGACTCCTGCTACCCATTTGTCCAACATATCAGCCCATTCCTGCATGATCACTTAACGCTCATCAAGATAAGTTGCATGGTTGTATGTGAGACGAACATTGTTGGTATCAGCGTGCGCAAGTTGGGCCTCAATAGCATCAGGACGATAGCCCATCTCGTTTAAACGCGTACTTCCTGTAGTTCTGGTAGCATGGGGGCTATAAATGCCACTCCAGCCGAGGCTTTTAAGTAGCTAGCGCAGCGAGTGCGATGTCATTGGACCTAACGGATTATCCCTGCCCGAAAAAAGGTGCTGTCGATGCCCGGTTAATCCCTGTAGCGTTCTGAGCATGTTGACAGCCTGGGAGGGAAGGGGAATAACGTGTTCTCTGCGGGCTTTCATTCGCGTTGACGGAATAGTCCACAGTGCGTTATCAAGATCGAATTCTGTCCATTCTGCCTCAGTTACTTCGGCTGGTCGCGCCAGCGTCCACCCCATTAGCCACTTACAATAGTTAACCTGATATGAGCCACGACTGTTGTCAAAACAGCTTAATAGCTTCCCGATTTGCTGGGGATTCAGTGCTTGTTTGTGTTGTATCTTATTAGCCGGAAGGGCCTTGCGCGCATGCCATACAGCATCGCTACCAGCTCTAAGCGTCGCGACTGCCAACTCGAAAACTGATGAAACGGTGCGACGAGCTTCAGCTGCAACTGTCGGTGCGCCGCGTTTAGCGGTTTACTGAAGAATTTTACGAATATGATGCGGCTTGATTTCTCTAATAGGGAGTTTGCCTGTAACGGGGAAAACCACACGTTCAAGCATATCCAGCCGCCGTTTTCGGTGATTTCGGCCCAATCTTTCATCAGTCACCACTCTTTGGCGATAAGCTCAAAGGTGTTTGATGCATCATTGACCTTGCGGATCTTATCTAACTGACGAGCCTGTGTCGGACTAACTCCATCCGCGAATTTCTCGCGAGCTTCGGCGAGTTCTACCGCTGGATAGTCGCCCAACGCTCACATGCTGGATTTACCCCTGAGTTAACCGATAGCACCATGCCTTTTTGCCATTGGGTTTTACTACGAGGTACAGGCCATTGAAACCATTGAGGTGGTACAACTTTTCTTTAGGTTTAGCATTACTGCAGTGAGTATCGATAAGGATAACGGACATCATTTATTGTGCCGCTTTTGCGCTCACTTAAAATGAAGATGGAAGAATGTTGTACTCATCCATGTACTCATTTTTGACAGCGTTGTTACGAGATGAGTTGAGACATTATGAAATAAAAAATCCACGCAATTGCGTGGATTTTATCGCTTTTTGTGATTCTTATGAGGTTCAGCGAAACCTCATGAGACAACAAATTTTAGTTAGACGTTAAACAAGAAGTTCATCACATCGCCATCTTTAACGATGTACTCTTTACCTTCTGAACGCATTTTGCCGGCTTCTTTCGCACCTTGTTCGCCCTTATAGGCGATAAAGTCTTCAAAAGCGATGGTCTGAGCGCGGATAAAGCCTTTCTCGAAATCGGTGTGGATTTTACCGGCTGCCTGTGGTGCGGTCGCGCCAACAGGAATAGTCCATGCACGCACTTCTTTCACGCCAGCGGTGAAGTAGGTCTGCAGGTTCAGCAGCGAGTAACCGGCGCGGATTACGCGGTTCAGACCCGGCTCTTCGAGGCCCAGTTCCGCCATAAACTCTTCACGGTCGGCATCGTCCAGCTCTGCGATATCCGATTCAACCGCTGCGCAAACCGGCACCACTACGGAACCTTCCGCTTCAGCAATCGCACGTACCTGATCGAGATACGGGTTATTCTCAAAACCATCTTCGTTAACGTTAGCGATATACATGGTCGGCTTCAGCGTCAGGAAGCTCAGGTAACGGATGGCGGCTTTCTCGTCTTCATCCAGCTTCAGGGAGCGCAGCATGCCGGCGTTGGACAGATGCGGCAGGCATTTTTCCAGTGCCGCCTGTTCTGCTTTAGCGTCTTTATCGCCACCTTTGGCTTTCTTCTGTACGCGCTGCAAAGCACGTTCGCAGGTGTCGAGATCCGACAGCGCCAGTTCGGTGTTGATGACGTCAATATCGTCCGCCGGATTAACTTTACCCGCAACGTGAATAATATTGTCGTTTTCGAAGCAGCGTACGACATGACCAATCGCTTCAGTTTCACGAATGTTGGTCAGGAACTGGTTGCCAAGACCTTCACCTTTCGATGCACCTTTAACCAGGCCCGCGATATCAACGAATTCCATCGTGGTTGGCAGAATACGCTGTGGCTTAACGATCTCAGCCAGCTGGTCGAGACGTGAATCAGGCATCGGCACCACGCCGGTATTCGGCTCAATGGTGCAGAACGGGAAGTTTGCTGCTTCAATTCCCGCTTTAGTCAACGCATTGAACAGGGTGGATTTACCCACGTTAGGCAGGCCCACGATACCGCATTTGAATCCCATGTTTGAATCACCTTAATAGCTTGATAATCAAGGTATTTTAAAATACCTCAATAATGACATAGAAAAAACTTACGACATTATACACGTAATTATTACCGGGATGGCGGCGATTTCATTCTGAGTGTAAAGTTATGGCTTGTGATCGCGATCTAATTTTCCGATACTAACGCCATCTATGACCAACGGAGAACCCTGCGGATGAACTGTTTTCTGCTTACGCCACCCTGAGTTTTCCCTCTCCTGCACGCGTTAATTGTTGCTGCTGTCTGAATGACAATCTTACTGTGCCCGACCTGGTCGGCGGCACGGCAATCTGATATCAAAAAAAAGTGAATACATTATGTTTAACCTGAGCAACCTCAGGGCGACCAACGTCAAGAATGACGTGCTGGCCGGCTCTGTCGTGGCCGTGGCGCTTATTCCGGAAGCGACCGCTTTTTCATTACTGGCAGGATTATCACCCACAATCGGCTTGCATACCGCGTTTATGCTGGGCCTGGTGACGGCATTTTTCGGCGGTAAGCCGGGGATGATTTCGGGTGCCGCAGGTTCGATTGTGGTGGTGTTAATCAGCCTGATTACCCAACATGGTTATGAGTATGTGCTGCTGGCGACAATCTTTGCCGGTGTGATTCAGATGCTGATTGGCGTGTTTCGCCTCGGTAAATTTATCCGGCTGGTGCCGCAACCGGCGATCTTCGGTTTTGTTAACGGGCTGGCGATTGTGATTATGCTGGCGCAGATTCCGATGATTAAAAACCAGGGTCCGCTGATGTACGGGCTGGTGGCGCTGGCGATGCTGATCGTCTGGCTGTTTCCGAAATTCACCAAAATCATTCCGGGTTCACTGGCGGCGTTAATTGCTATCAGCGCCATTGCCATCGGTTTTCATCTGGATACTAAACGTGTCGGTGATTTAGCCGACATCTCCGGCACTTTACCGATGTTTCATCTGCCGGATGCCCCGTTGAGCTGGGAAACCCTGAAAATTGTGCTGCCATATTCGGTGATTATTGCGCTGGTCGGGCTAATTGAGTCGCTGCTGACCATGGCGGTGCTCGATGAGATGGGCAGTAAAAAGGGTGCGGGTAATAAAGAGTGCGTGGCGCAGGGCGTCGGCAACACCCTTTGTGGTTTCTTTGGCAGCTTTGCCGGTTGCGCAATGATTGGTCAGTCGATTATCAACTTTACCTCCGGCGGGCGCGGGCGTATCTCCAACCTGGTTGGGGCGATTTTGCTGATTCTGTTTGTCGTCAGCCTGTCGCAGTATATCGCTTTACTGCCGGTTGCGGCGTTGGCAGGCATTATGTTTGTGGTCTGCATCAGAACCTTTGAATGGAGTTCGCTGCGTCGCCTGAAACGCATGCCGAAGGCCGATGCGGTAATAATGGTCGCGGTAACGCTGGTGACAATCTTTACTGACCTGGCGATGGCGGTGATCTTTGGCGTGATTATTTCGGCGCTGGTATTTGCCTGGCAGCATGCGCGCATCACTATTCTGCAGCAGCAAGAGCAGGGCGACAGCAAAACTTATCAGCTGGAAGGGCCGTTGTTCTTTGGTTCCGCCAGCGCTTTTGCCGAACTGTTTTCCCCGGAACAGGATCCGCAGAATGTGGTGATTGATTTTGCCCGCACCCGGGTGATGGATTCCAGTGGCGTAGAGGCGATTGATAAGCTCAGCAGCCGCTATCAGCAGGCGGGAAAAAGCTTGCGTCTGCGCCATCTGAGTGAGGATTGCATCAGTCTGCTACAGAAGGCCGGGCCATATTGTATGCATGAACTGGACGATCCCGATTATAAAGTGGCGGCCGACGACGCCTGAAGATTATGAGCGGTTAACGTTCGGTTAAATGGGCGGCGAAATCGCCGCCTTTGCAATTCTGAGGAATGCTGGCGAATTCCCGCCGGGATTACCCCGCTTTAAACGCATGCAGGCGATTCATCGCCTTTAAGCGATCTTCTTTCAGCCACACTTCGGTACAGCGCACGGCTTCATCAATGGCGTCGTCAATCAGCTTTTGCTCCGCCGCCTGCGGTTTGCCCAGCACAAAACCAACGACTTTATTGCGATCGCCCGGATGTCCAATGCCAATCCGCATCCGATGAAAGTTGAGGTTGTTGCCGAGTTTACTGATGATATCTTTCAGGCCGTTATGGCCGCCGTGGCCACCGCCCTGTTTCAATTTTGCCACGCCCGGCGGCAGATCCAGCTCATCATGCGCCACCAGTATTTCTTCTGGCGCGATGCGGTAAAAGGTTGCCATTGCCGCTACCGCTTTACCGCTCAGATTCATAAAGGTGGTCGGCACCAGCAGGCGTACATCCTCACCGCCGATATTCAGCCGCGCCGTGTAGCCGTAGAATTTGCTCTCTTCCTTCAGTGACTGATTGTGGCGTTCAGCCAGCAGGTCGACGTACCAGGCACCGGCGTTATGACGGGTTGCGGCGTATTCGGCGCCGGGGTTGGCAAGGCCAACAATCAGTTTAATACTGCTCACAGTGGTAGCTTCCTGATAAGTGCTTAATCTAAGGGCGCTAGTTTACTGCGCCGTGGCGCGGATTACAAAATTGCCCGGATAAGCGGCGAGAAGTGAATAATACAGCAGCGTGACAATACATTTTCTATATAAATTCAGTTGATTAGGCGTAAAGAAATGTCAATTATAAGTTAATATTGTGATCCAGCACTCATCGGAGTAGCCAGTCATTTCCTAAACTTATGGCATCAGGCAATAGGAACTATTGCTTTTTTTACTCAGGTAATGGAGGTGACTGATGAGACGTAAAAATGTACATTTTGCGGGTAATTTCCTGATGGGACTCGGGTTGGTTACCATGGTGGTGGGCGTGGGTTATTCGATCCTTAACCAGTTGCCACAGCTGCAATTACCGCAGTATCTGACGCATGGCGCCATTTTCAGCATCTTTCTGGGTGCGCTACTCTGGCTGGTCGGTGCCCGTATCAGCGGTCGTGAAAAAGTCGCCGATCGCTATTACTGGCTGCGTAACTGCGGTGATAAACGCTGTCGTCGCGCGTCCCATCGTCACCACAGCTGATGATTTTAACGGGCGGCAAACGACCGCCCGTTCTGCCTACAGCGGCTGCAACTGCTGCGTAAACAGCGTTGTGCCCGCCACATCTTTTAATCGCACCGTCATGCTGCGATCGTCGGCATCAATATCGACCTGACCAAAAAACTGATAGCCGGCCAGCGGTGAAGTATTCTGCTTTTCCGGCGCTTTCTGGTACACCACCTGCAATCCAAACGTGTTATCTGGCGCATTGGGGCCGAAACTGCCCGCGTTCAGCGGCCCGGAAACAAACTCCCAGAACGGTTCGAAATCCTGAAATGCGGCTTTATCAGGCTGGTAATGGTGAGCGGCGGTGTAGTGCACATCAGCAGTAAACCACACCACATTTTTGATTCCCGCATCTTTAATGGCTTTCAGCAGCATTGCCATCTCCAGCTCGCGGCCTTTAGGTGCGCCGTTGTCCCCATTGGCGATGGCTTCCCAGCGCGCCACGCCTTCAGCCGTTTTACCGTCCGGTACTTGCAGGCCAATCGGCATATCGGCAAACACCGCTTTCCAGGTGGCTTTTGACGCTTTCAGTCCCGCCAGCAGCCAGGCAATTTGTGTTCTGCCCATAAAGGCGCTGTCGTCATCGAGGGTGGTTTGCAGATTAGTGCCGTTCGGCCCACGATAGCTGCGCATATCAACAATAAAGCGATCGAGCAGTGGCCCGCAGGGCAGATAACGGTAGACGCGCTCACTCTCGCGGTCGTCAAAGTGGCGCATCGGTGCATAATCGAGAAATGCCCGGGTGGCGCGCGCCTGCAGCAATTCTACGCTTTTTACCTGATAACGATCGTCGAGCTGTTTACTGTCGGACCAGTTGTTAGTGACTTCATGATCGTCCCACTGCCAGATTTGTGGTACTTCTGCGTTAAAGCGGCGCACATTGTCATCCATCAGGTTATAGCGATAGCGTCCGCGATATTCATGCAGTGTTTCTGCTACTTTGCTGACTTCAGGCGTGACGATATTTTTCCAGACGCCACCTTCGCCTGGCGTAACGGTTTCCTCAATAGGGCCGTCGGCGTAGATAGTATCACCGGAGTGGACGAAGAAATCCGGCTGTTGCTGGCGCATGGTTTCATAAATACGCATGCCGCCCCAGTCAGGGTTAATTCCGTAACCCTGGCCGGCGGTATCGCCGGACCAGACAAAACGAATATTGCGCGTCTGCAATGAGGGGGTGCGAAACTGACCGAGCAGCGGCTCAGAAATCAGATGGTTAAGATCTGCGTCTCGGTAGCTCAGGCGCAGGTGAATCTGCTGGTTGGCGGGTAAGCCGTGCAGATCGAGCCGGGTGATATAATCGTTTTCTGGTAATGCCCAGGGGCCACGTATTTTTTGCGGCTGACGAAAGCTGCCGTCCGTGTCCCATTCCAGCCACAGTCTTGCGGTGCGGTCACTGCGACACCAGACCATCGCCCGATCGTGCAGTACGTCACCGGTTTGCAGCCCGGAGGGCGTCGCCGGGCGCTGAGTGTCGCGACTAATCAGCGGGTTGGCAAACAGCGTTTTTGGTAGCAACAGCGCACTGCCACAGGCGAGTCCTGATTTGAGTAAATTTCTGCGATTCATGCTTCTCTCCATTTTACCGACAGAGCGAGGATAAAGTGGCGGTGTGAAAGCAATGTGACAGTGCTGATTTACACTGTGGCTGGTGAAATAAACCCTTCGACGCGATTTCTGCCGTTGGCTTTGGCGCGGTAGAGCGCTTCATCGGCGGCAACTATTGACTCAGCAAACGGCTGATGTTGCTGCCTGCGGGTGGTAAAGCCGATACTGACCGAATAACTGACATTATCTGGCTGTGATGCCAGCACCGCGCGACGTATCTGCTCGCTTAAACTGGCGGCGAGGGACTCATCAACCACAACTATTGCGGCAAACTCCTCACCGCCAAGGCGGGCGAAATGGCTGCCGGCAGGCAACACCTGTAGCACCACCTGACAAAAATTCAGCAGGATGCGATCGCCCTGATAATGGCCGTAACGGTCATTAATACTCTTGAAATGGTCGAGATCAAATAAGATTACCGACAGTGGCTCGGCGCTGCGGCTGCAGCGCTGGGTCAGTTTATCCGCCTGATCAAACAGCGCGCGGCGGTTCCAGACGCCAGTGAGTGGATCGCACAGTGAAGCCTGTTTATACATCATCTGGCTGCGTTCATTAACCATCGCCAGGATGGTAAAAGTGACGCCGATAACAAACAGAATCGATTCCAGAATCACATACAGCGAAAAAGTCGATCCGCCGATCGCGCCATGTACTTTGCTAAGTGTACCGGTATCAATCAGCATACGGGCGATATGGAACAGTAAATGAATCCACAGCAGGATCTGGGCAGGCCAGAACGTCACTTGCAAGCTGGCGCGTGAGCGTATCAACAGGACGATCAGCGAGCTGGTATACAGAATACACAGTATGCAGCTGACCAGGATCCGTTTTGGTAGCGAGTAGTAGAACGCCGGGAACAGGCAGAGTATTGCCCACACCAGCGCACCCAGTATCCAGTGATAGCGCAGTGGTCTGGCGCAAAAACTGCGAAAGGCATTAAGCAGCATGCCATAACCCAGCAGCAGCAGCAGATTGCCGACAAAAACAGGCAAAAAATGAAAACCAAAACTGCGCAGGCTGCTGAGGAATACCGCCAGCAGGGTCAGGCCCATGCTCAGGCAGCTAAAACCCAATACCCGGTCATACTGAGAGCCGCACCAGGCAAACACCATGATAATGCTGACAAAACCCAGCACGAAAAGCTCACAAATATAAAGGGTATAGACGTCGAGCGGCATGGTGAGAACTTTCCCGGTTAGCGATCGCTGCAAAATAGCATTAATAGATCAATGCAAAAAGCAGTTGCCTCAGCGCAGGATTAAAAAAGTATTAAGCGGTGCATTTTACGGTAATAAAGGCGAAAAATAGCGGCTTAAGCTGGAGTGGCAGAGAGAGTGTGGCCATGGCAGCGTTAAGTCTGAAATCATTTTCGGCTATTGCAACTGGCCTCTCTTTTTCCTCGCAGACACAGCCAGACCAGTAGGGCGGAAAACAGCGTTATCGCCATTAATATCAGGGATAACTGATTAAACGCCTGCAAATAGCGCGTGGCCAGCTGCGCTGAGCCAATTCCAGAGAGTTCGCTGGCTTTCAGCAGGTTACCGCTGACCAGATACTGCGCGGCAGAGCGTGCGGCTCCGTCAGCAAGCTGATGAGAAAGCGGGGCGGCGATCAACTCGGTCAGCAGACTGATCACCAGTGCCAGCGCGATTCCTTCCCCCGCGACGCGAATCGTGCTGAAGATGCCGGTTGCCATCCCGGCTTGCTGTTTGGGAACCACTGATACCGATAATCCGTCCATCAGGCCCCACGGCAGACCGCTGCCGATGCCAATCATCATCATCGCCAGCAGCAGGGGGCGGATATCATCAGGATTGCGGAGCTGGCTAAGCAGTAACAGACCGGCGGCGGCAATCACTAAACCGCAGCTGGCGAGCGATCCGGCAGAGAACCAGCGCGTCAGCACCACCGCCAGGCTGGGAACCAGCAGAATCGGCGTCGAAATCGCCAGCATACACAGCCCGGTATGCAGGCTGCTGTAACCGCTAATCCCCATCAACCGCATCGGTAACAGCGCCAGCAATACCACGAAACAGTAGCAGGTGGCGATGGGCAGCAGCTGAATACCGAGAAAGCGCAGGTAGCGGAACAGCCGCAAATCGAGCATCGGCCGTGCGGTTTTTAGCTCGACGGCGATAAACAGCAGAATGAACAGCAGTGCGGCAGCCAGTAAACCTGTCACGCGCGGATGTTGCCAGCCATCTTCGCCGACTTGCAAAATACCCCAGGTGAGAAAGCTCACCGCCAGGCTAAAACTGATAATGCCCCAGCAGTCGATTTTTCCGCGCTGCACGGCACGTGACTCTCGCATGCCTGACCAGCTCATCAGCGCGGCCAACGCACCAAACAGCGCACAAATAAGAAATACGCTGCGCCAGCCACCGTGATCGATCAATAAACCTGCTACCACCGGCCCGCAGGCCAGCCCGACGCCAAAACTGGTACCCAGCAGGCTGAAAGCCCGCGCCTGTCCATGTCCGCTAAACGCATCGGCCAGCGCGGCTGAACCGCCCGCCAGCGCGGCAGCGGCAGCAATGCCCTGGAGTGCGCGTAGCAAATCGAGGATAACAACATTCGGTGACAGGCCAATCACCAGCGAGGCAATAGTAAACAGCAGTACGCCGCTGAGAAACAGGCGTTTGCGGCCAAAATTATCGGCCAGGCTACCGGCCGCCATCAGCAAGCTGCCAAAAGTCAGCATAAAAGCGTTGGTTATCCAGCTAAGTGCCAGCGGCGATCCTCCCAGCTGTTGGGCAATCGCCGGAGTGGCAATGACGCCGCCGGTAAAGCTGAGCGGCAGGATCATGCCAGCGGTGCAAACCGCCAGTAACGTTTTGCGAGGGCTAATTCGATCTATCACCACCGTGCTCATACCGTGCTTCCGTTTTCAATGTGTGCGAGGATGACAGGATAAGATGGCCGCTTGTGGTAAAAAACAGGCTGTTAATCGTCACTGAAAGGACAAAAACTCCGTAATGAACGCGCTGGATAGTTTGAGTGGGCTGACTGCACTGGTAAAAACGGTGGAAAGCGGCAGCTTTATTGCCGCATCTGAACGGCTGGGCGTATCGGCTTCGGCGATCGGCAAAAGCGTGGCGCGGCTGGAAAACAGTTTGGGTGTGACGCTGCTGAATCGCAGCACCCGCAGTATCAGCCTGACCGATGAAGGGGCGCTGTTTTACGAACGCGCGCGGCGAATTGTGGCGGAAATCGAAGAGGCGCAGCATGAACTGTCACGGGTGATGGCGAAACCGAGTGGCCGGTTGCGCGTCAGCTTACCCGCCATTGGTTATCGCCTGCTGATGCCGCTGCTACCACAGTTTATCGCGCGCTATCCGGATATTGAACTGGATCTGGATTTCAGCGATCGGCTGGTGGATGTCATCGCCGAAGGTGTTGATGTGGTGGTGCGAAGCGGCAGCTTCAGTGATTCGCAGCTGCGGGTGAAACGGCTCGGTAGCTATCGTTTTACCCTGGTGGCATCACCGGCCTATCTGGCAAATCATCGGCAACCCGAGTCAGCTGCCGACCTGGCTACCCATGCTTGTTTACGTTATCGCTTTAATGCCAGCGGCGGAGTGCAGAGCTGGCCGTTCAGTACGCCTGCTGCGCAGGCGGTGCCGGAGCGGCTGGTGTTCAGCAATCTTGAGGCGCTGATTTCAGCGGCGGTAAGTGGTTTGGGTCTGGTCTGTGTACCGGATTTTGCGGTAGCACAGGAAATTGAGCAAGGCAGGCTGGTAACGGTGATGGACGGGCAGATCAGCGGCGGTGGAGAATTTTCACTGCTGTGGCCGGGTAATCGCCATTTATTGCCTAAGTTGCGGGTGTTTATCGATTTTCTGAGCCAGAATCATCTGCTGGGTGCATAAAAAAAGCCGGGCAAGCCCGGCTTTAAACACTCTGCGCTGAACTTAGTGTTCGAACATTGCAGAGATAGATTCTTCATTGCTGATACGGCGAATCGCTTCGGCCAGCATGCCAGACAGTGTCAGCGTACGCACGTTTGGCAGAGCTTTGATCTCTTCCGGCAGCGGGATAGTGTCACAAACCACCACTTCGTCGATCACCGAGTTGCGCAGGTTTTCCACCGCGTTGCCAGAGAAAATCGGATGCGTCGCGTAAGCAAATACGCGCTTGGCACCGCGCTCTTTCAGCGCTTCCGCTGCTTTGCACAGCGTACCGCCGGTATCGATCATGTCGTCGACCAGCACACAGTCACGACCCGCTACGTCACCGATGATATGCATCACCTGTGAAACGTTAGCGCGCGGACGGCGCTTGTCGATAATCGCCATGTCAGTATCGTTCAGCAGTTTAGCGATAGCACGAGCACGCACTACGCCACCGATGTCCGGAGAAACCACAATCGGGTTTTCCAGGCCAATCTGCAGCATATCTTCCAGCAGAATCGGGCTACCAAATACGTTATCAACCGGGACATCAAAGAATCCCTGAATCTGTTCTGCATGCAGGTCCACGGTCAGAACACGGTCAACACCAACGCTGGAGAGGAAATCCGCAACCACTTTCGCGGTAATCGGCACACGCGCAGAACGGACACGACGGTCCTGACGCGCATAGCCAAAATAGGGAATAACAGCAGTAATACGACCAGCGGAAGCTCGACGCAGGGCGTCAACCATAACAACCAGTTCCATCAGGTTGTCGTTGGTTGGAGCGCAGGTGGACTGGATGATGAAAATATCACCACCGCGTACATTTTCATTGATTTGTACGCTCACTTCACCATCACTGAAACGACCGACAGCGGCGTCGCCCAGGCTGGTGTAAAGGCGGTTGGCAATACGTTGTGCTAGTTCCGGCGTAGCGTTACCAGCAAAAAGCTTCATATCAGGCACGAGAAGAACCTCAGGCTTTGCGTCCAGAGAATGAACATAATCGCAATTGGCAATGGGCGCCATACCAATTACGACTGATTCATACGGATGTGTTAATGCGCCACGTGCAGTATCAGGAACAGGGTGACACTGTCACGTAATCGCTTAATGCCCTGAAAGGTTACGATGCAGCGGAGAGAGGTTAACCCCTCTCGCGACAAATCCCCGTAACCACTTCGGGGCCAGCTCAAGCACCTGACGGGCTTCGGACTCGGTGTCGAATTCTGCGAACACGCAAGCGCCGGTTCCTGTCAGGCGCGACGGCGCGTATTCTAGCAGCCAGGAAACTAGCTCTTCAACCTCACGAAAACGTTTTCTTACGACTGCTTCACAATCATTGCTGAAAGCTGCCTGCATAATAGTCGAAAAATCACGCGTTGGCGTGTCTCGTTTCAGCTCTGGATGATTAAACACCAGCGGCGTTGGCACGCTGACGCCAGGGTGCGCCACCAGATACCATTTTTCTGGCGGATTGACCGGCAGCAACTTTTCACCGACGCCTTCGGCAAATGCCGCATGGCCTTTGACAAATACCGGGACATCCGCGCCAAGGGTTAATCCCATCGCCGCTAACTGGTCATAATCAAAACCGGTTTGCCACAAATGGTTGAGCGCCACCAATACCGTCGCGGCATTGGATGAACCACCGCCAAGGCCGCCGCCCATCGGTAATTGCTTATCAATGGCGATACGGGCACCCGCTTGTGGGGGCAGCGTACCGGCTGCGGTCGCCTGTTGCATCAGCAGGCGTGCGGCGCGCACGATCAGATTCTGCTCATCTGGCACGCCATCGACCGGCGTCAGCAGCGTGATTTCGCCACTGGCGTCCGGCGTAATGGTCAGGGTGTCGCCATAATCCAGAAACTGAAACAGCGTTTGCAAATTATGGTAGCCGTCTGCGCGGCGGCCGGTGATATAGAGAAACAGGTTAATCTTTGCCGGAGCGGGCCAGGTGGTCATCATTTAACGGTCCAGCTGTCCATTCTCAGTTTAATGCGCTGGCTGCCTTCGCGCAGTTCAAGATTGGCTGGCAGCGCCGGATTCACTTTATTGTCATAATCCTGCCAGCTGACTTTCCACTCCTGACCGTTGCGGCTGTAGTTCAGTTCGCGCAGTTGATACTGATCGTTCAGCGCATAGTCAGTGGCATCGCCCGGCAGGCCCATCATCCATTTGCGCAGGTTTTCCAGTGGAATATCCATCCCGGTCAGCTGAGTGATCATCTTCTCGGCGTCGTCGCTGACGTAGCGTTTACCTTTGTTGTCGACCAGCTGAATCACCGAACCTTGCGCATCCAGCTGCAATTCGGTGCTGCCCAGCGGGTTAGTCAGCAGTAAACGATAGCGATCCGGGGCGGTTTGCTGCCAGTTAAAACGCGCATAGACTTTTTGCCTATCGGAGAGATAGGCAAAAGCGCCACGGGTCTGATATTCGGTGATTTTTTCGACAGCTTGCTGATGTTGTTGCCATTGCGGAGAGGTGACACTTTGACCTGGCCCCTGCGGTTTATTCAGGGTACAGGCCGCCAGAAAAATGCTGGCAAGCGGGAGGAGGCGCAGCATGCGACAGTCCCTGTGAGTAAAAAGCTTCATGTACATAACGTGGTCATCTCCTCAGACGCAATCAGGGCATGCTTGCCCAGTCTAACCGTTAACGCTAACCATCCGCGTTTAAGCCGTCAATGCTCAAATTGTCTTATTTGGCTGCAATCAACTATATCTTGTTAATGCATATGCTTCGTATGGCTTTTATTGATCTCGCGCATCTTGTAGAATGCGCTGCACAAAACCCTATCAAGAGTGGGATAACCAGACCTAATCACCATGACACTGCTGGCCCTCGGAATTAATCACAAAACGGCACCTGTTGCTCTGCGCGAACGCGTTACCTTTTCGCCGGATACGCAGGAACAGGCCCTTAACAGCCTGCTGGCGCAGCCACTTGTGCAGGGCGGCGTTGTCCTGTCTACCTGTAACCGTACCGAGCTGTATCTGAGTGTAGAACAACAAGAGAATCTGCAAGAGCAGCTGGTTCGCTGGTTGTGTGACTATCATCAGCTGAGTGCGGATGAGGTGAGAAAAAGCCTTTACTGGCATCATGATAACGAAGCAGTCAGCCATCTGATGCGCGTTGCCAGTGGGCTGGATTCGCTGGTGCTGGGCGAACCACAGATTCTTGGTCAGGTGAAAAAAGCCTTCGCCGACTCTCAGCGCGGCCACTCGCTTTCCAGCGAGCTGGAGCGCATGTTCCAGAAAACCTTCTCCGTTGCGAAACGCGTGCGTACCGAAACTGATATCGGTGCCAGCGCGGTCTCCGTGGCGTTTGCCGCCTGTACGCTGGCGCGCCAGATTTTCGAATCGTTGGCGACGGTGAATGTGCTGCTGGTCGGTGCGGGTGAAACCATCGAACTGGTCGCGCGTCATTTACGCGAGCATAAAGTTAAAAAACTGATTATCGCTAACCGTACCCGCGAGCGTGCGCAGCTGCTGGCGGACGAAGTCGGTGCGGAAGTGATCAACCTGGCGGATATCGACACCCGCCTGGCAGAAGCCGATATCATCATCAGTTCTACCGCCAGCCCTTTACCAATTATCGGTAAAGGCATGGTGGAACGTGCGCTGAAAGCGCGGCGTAACCAGCCAATGCTGCTGGTGGATATCGCCGTGCCGCGTGATGTGGAGCCGGAAGTCGGCAAGCTGGCTAATGCCTATCTGTACAGCGTTGACGATTTGCAGCAGATTATCGAAAAAAATATGGCGCAGCGTAAGGCCGCAGCCATCCAGGCTGAAACCATCGTGGTGCAAGAGAGCGGTGAGTTTATGGCCTGGTTACGTGCGCAAAGTGCGGTGGAAACTATCCGTGATTACCGTTCGCAGGCCGATCAGGTGCGTGCGGAACTGGAAGCGCGTGCGCTGGCTGCACTGCAACAGGGCGGCGATGCGCAGGCGATTCTGCGCGATCTGGCCCACAAACTGACCAACCGTCTTATTCACGCTCCTACCAAATCTCTCCAGCAGGCCGCTCGCGATGGCGATGACGAACGTCTGCAGATCCTGCGCGACAGCCTCGGGCTGGATTAGGTAGCGTCAACCGCAGTACCGCGACGCTACCCATTTAACGAACTCTATTTACAAGGTAAATAACACCACATGAAGACTTCTATTGTTGCCAAACTGGAAGCCTTGCAGGAGCGCCACGAAGAAGTGGAGGCGATGCTCGGTGATGCGGGCGTGATCGCCGATCAGGACCGTTTCCGCGCACTGTCTCGCGAATATGCCCAGCTTACCGATGTCAGCCAGTGTTTTCGTCAGTGGCAGCAGGTGCAGGAAGATATTGAAACCGCCGAAATGCTGATCGCCGATCCGGAAATGCGCGATATGGCGCAGGAAGAGTTGAAAGAGGCGCGTGAGCGCAGCGAAGAGCTGGAACAACAGCTGCAGCTGCTGCTGTTACCAAAAGATCCCGATGACGAGCGTAACTGCTATATCGAAGTTCGCGCCGGAACCGGTGGCGATGAAGCGGCAATTTTTGCCGGCGATCTGTTCCGCATGTACAGTCGTTATGCTGAATCTCGCCGCTGGCGTGTCGAAGTCATGAGCGCCAATGAAGGCGAACACGGTGGCTACAAAGAAGTGATCGCCAAAGTGATTGGTGACGGTGCTTACGGCCGCATGAAGTTTGAATCGGGTGGCCATCGCGTGCAGCGCGTGCCGGAAACCGAATCGCAGGGCCGTATTCATACTTCTGCCTGTACGGTCGCAGTGATGCCGGAATTGCCGGAAGCAGAGCTGCCGGATATTAATCCGACCGATCTGAAAATCGATACCTTCCGCTCTTCGGGAGCCGGTGGTCAGCACGTTAACACCACCGATTCGGCTATCCGTATTACGCACTTACCGACCGGTATCGTCGTCGAGTGCCAGGACGAGCGTTCTCAGCATAAAAACAAAGCCAAAGCGTTGGCGGTACTCGGTTCACGTATTCGTGCGGCTGAGATGTCGAAACGTCAGGCTGAAGAAGCCTCAACCCGTCGTAATCTGCTGGGCAGTGGTGATCGTTCCGACCGTAACCGTACCTACAACTTTCCGCAGGGGCGTGTTACCGACCATCGTATTAACCTGACCATTTATCGTCTGGATGAAGTGATGGAAGGGAAACTCGATACGCTGATCGAGCCGATTGTGCAGGAATATCAGGCTGACCAGCTGGCCGCGTTGTCCGAGCAGGATTAATGGATATACGCAGTTGGTTAAAAGCTGCCACTGCCGCGCTGTGCGGCGGTGACAGTCCAAAACGCGATGCGGAAATTTTACTTGGCTTTGTCACCGGCAAATCCCGCAGCTGGTTGATCGCCTTTGATGAAACCGTGCTGACGGCTGAGCAACTTGCGCAGCTGGAAGGGCTGATCGCCCGTCGCGCTCAGGGGGAGCCCGTTGCGCACCTTACCGGCGAGCGCGAGTTCTGGTCACTGCCGCTGCGTGTCTCAGCCGCCACCTTGATTCCCCGCCCTGATACTGAAATTCTCGTCGAACAGGCGCTGGCGCGTCTGCCTGCTGAACCTGCCTCATTACTCGATCTCGGCACCGGCAGCGGTGCCGTGGCGCTGGCGCTGGCCAGTGAACGCCCTGATTGCCAGATAACCGGCGTTGACCGCATTGATGAGGCGGTGGCGTTGGCGCAGGACAACGCCGACAGGTTGCAGCTGACAAACAGCCACTTCTTGCGCAGCGACTGGTTTGCCGCGCTGGAAAATCAACGTTTTGACATGATTGTCAGCAATCCTCCCTATATAGACGCTGAAGACCCGCATCTGTTACAGGGCGATGTGCGCTTTGAACCGCTGAGTGCGCTGGTAGCGGAAGATCATGGGCTGGCTGATATCAAACAGATCGCCGCCGCCGCGCAGGCTTATTTACAGCCAGCGGGCTGGTTGTTATTAGAACATGGCTGGCAGCAGGCGGCGGCAGTGCGGGAAATTTTGCGCCAGCACCATTTTTTACAGGTTGAAACCTGTCAGGATTACGGCGGCAACGATCGCGTTACCGTCGGTCAGAAATCAATATCATAGAGAACAGGACTTTTTTATGGCCGCTTATTACGCAGCAATTAAACACTTCCATCTGCTGACGGTTGCCATCACCATTACCCTCTTTATCCTGCGTTTTTACTGGCTGCAGGCGGGTTCTGTCATGCTGCAACGCCGGTGGGTACGCATTGTTCCCCATCTGAATGATACCTTACTGTTTGTTTCCGGTATTCTGTTGGTAAACATTACTCATTTTTATCCGTTTTCACCGCAAGGTAGCTGGCTGACTGAGAAGCTGTTTGGCGTTATTATCTATATCGTGCTCGGCATTATCGTCCTTGGACGCCGTCCGCGCGCGAATAAAGTGCGCTGGATTGCCTTCATCGTGGCGTTAGTGGTGATCGGAATGATCATCAAGCTGGCCATAAGTAAAATGCCACTGTTGGGGATTGTATGACGTCCGAAGCCAAATTTGATATTTCTGAATCACCGCTGTGTGAAGCGGTGATTGCCGCATCGCGGGCGATTCGCGATGATTTCCCGACCGAAGACGTGGGCTTTCAGCTGCGGGCGCTGGTTGCAGAGGCGCGCGAGTATGTAGCCAGTGAGACCGCTCAGGATTTGAAGCTGGAGAAACTGCTGGAGCTGTTTTATCACCAGTGGGGCTTTGGCGGCGCCAGCGGCATCTATAAACTGTCGGATGCGCTGTGGCTGGATAACGTGCTGAAAAGCCGTCAGGGAACGGCCGTTTCGCTGGGTGTGATTCTGCTGCATATTGCTGAAGAGCTGGACGTTCCGCTGCTGCCGGTCATTTTTCCGACTCAGCTGATCCTGCGTGCTGACTGGCTTGATGGGGAAATGTGGCTGATTAACCCGTTTAACGGTGAAACCCTTGATGAGCATACGCTGGAAGTGTGGCTGAAAGGCAATATCAGCCCGACCGCAGAGCTGTATGAAGACGATCTGGAAGAAGCAGAGTCGACCACTGTGATCCGCAAGATGCTGGATACGCTGAAATCGGCGCTGATGGAAGAGAAGCGCATGGAGATGGCGCTGAATGTCAGCAATGTGCTGCTGCAAATCGATCCCGACGATCCGTATGAAATTCGCGATCGCGGTTTGATCTACGCTCAGCTGGAGTGCGAGCATATCGCGCTAACTGACCTGACCTATTTCGTTGAGCAGTGCCCGGAAGATCCGGTCAGTGAAATGATTAAAGTACAAATTCATTCTATCGAACATAAACAGGTTACGCTTCACTAACCGGTGCAGACCTGAAGAAAGGAAAAGGCGAAGGTATGACTCAAAAAGTGGTTAACATTGGCGACATCAAAGTCGCAAACGATCTGCCATTTGTACTCTTTGGCGGTATGAATGTTCTCGAATCTCGCGATCTGGCGATGCGTATCTGTGAACATTACGTCACCGTGACCGACAAACTCGGTATTCCTTACGTATTTAAAGCCTCATTCGATAAAGCTAACCGTTCATCGATTCGCTCTTATCGCGGCCCGGGACTGGAAGAAGGGATGAAAATCTTCCAGGAACTGAAACAGACTTTTGGTGTGAAAGTGATCACTGACGTGCACGAAGCCAGCCAGGCGCAGCCGGTGGCGGATGTGGTTGATGTGATCCAACTGCCTGCTTTCCTTGCGCGTCAGACCGATCTGGTCGAAGCGATGGCGAAAACCGGTGCGGTAATTAACGTTAAGAAGCCGCAGTTCGTCAGCCCGGGTCAGATGGGCAATATCGTTGAGAAGTTCGCTGAGGGCGGCAACGAGCAGGTCATTCTGTGTGACCGTGGTGCCAACTTTGGTTACGACAATCTGGTGGTCGACATGCTGGGCTTCAATGTAATGAAGCAAGTGACTAACGGCAGCCCGGTGATTTTTGACGTCACCCACGCTCTGCAGTGCCGCGACCCGTTTGGTTCCGCATCCAGCGGACGCCGTGGTCAGGTTACCGAACTGGCGCGCGCTGGTATGGCAGTCGGCCTTGCTGGCCTGTTTATCGAAGCGCATCCGGATCCGGCCAACGCGATGTGTGATGGTCCGTCGGCGCTGCCACTGGATAAGCTGGAGCCGTTCCTGAAGCAGATGAAAGCGATTGACGATCTGGTCAAAAGTTTCCCTGAGCTGGATACCAGTAACTGACAGACTTAAGGCCCGCCTCGCGGGCCTTACTTTTATGTAACCTTCCTTCCTGCGTTATCCCGGCATTTGCTTAAAAAACATTACAAAATTCATGGCTTTTAAAGAGTTATCTGCTTGCTGAAAAGCAGGTTAATCAGCATATTATCGTGAAGCCAACACGATTATGGAAATAACCGATAAGGAGCAGTAGCATGACAAAGATTCTTCCACTGGCATTGCTGGTATTGATGGTCAGCGGATGCGCGCGTGACGGTAGCGGTATTAATGCTCAGCAGCTGGCTAAGCACAGTTACACCTTACAAAGCGTCGACGGTGTCGTGGTCAGTAGTGAAATGGGCAAACAGCCGGAGATCGCTATCAGCAGTGATTTGGCCGTTAGCGGCGTGATGTGCAACCGTTTCTTTGGCCAGGGGGAATTGCACGGCAATGTACTGACGGTTAAACAGATGGGGTCAACGCGGATGATGTGTGGCGACAGTCAGCTGAACCGTTGGGATGGCGTGATTGGCGATGTGTTAAATCAGGGAGCAACAGTGAAGCTGGAGCAGGGCAACTTAACCCTGACTGGCGCAGGACACACCCTGAAGTATCAGGCCGCGCAATAAAAAATGGAGCATATCTGGCGATATGCTCCACTGAAAGTTAATCCGCGGCAGTTAAAGCATAATCGTCATCAGATAACCGATAAACAGTGCCAGGTGAGCGGCACCGTTCAGCACATTGGTGCGTCCGGTGGAGAATGAGATATGGCAGAGGATTAACACTGAAATCATGATCACCATTTGCGGTGGTTCAAGACCGAAAATCAGCTGCTGATCGGTTAACGTGGCGATAATCGATACCGCCGGAACGGTTAATGAGATGGTTGCCAGCACCGAACCAAAAAACAGGTTCATCGCACGCTGTACCTGGTTCGCCAGTACCGCCCGAATCGCTCCCAGGCCTTCCGGTGACAGAATCAGTAACGCTACCAGGAAACCGGTGAACTGGGCCGGTGCATTCAGTTCGGTTAACAGGAACTCCAGCGGATTGGCATTCATCTTGGTCACGGCAATCACCGCGATCAGATGCACCAGCAACCAGCAGGTATGCCAGCCGCTACCGTGTACCGAGGGCTTACCGTGATGCGGGTCGTCACCATCATCTTCGTGTTCATAAACGAACAGGCTTTGGTGCGTTTTGGTCTGAATGAGCAGGAAAACACCGTACATTGACGCGGAAATGGCCGCGATTAACAGTGCCTGACCGGTAGTGAAGTTGCCGCCCGGCAGCGCGTTTGGAAACACCAGTACCAGTATCGCCAGCGGGAAAATAGCAATCATGTACTGCTTAACCCCGGCGAGATTGACGTACTGGGTGGCGAATTTACGGCCACCTAACAGCAAAGCAAAGCCCACCAGACCAGCGGTGACAATCATGATAATTGAGTACAGGGTATCGCGCATCAGCGCAGGTGCGGCGTCGCCTGTGGCCATCAGAGCCGAGATCAGGCTGACCTCGAGGATCACCACCGATAAACTGAGGATCAGTGACCCATAGGGTTCACCTAAACGGTGCGCCAGCACGTCGGCATGGCGGACAACGCTGAACGCGCTGCTAAGAATGGCGACTAAAGCCAGCACATTGATGCCGACGACAAAAGAGAGAGATTGCGATGAGCCCCACATTGCCAGTACGCCCAGCGCGATAATAGGGAAAATCAGTGAAAATTCTTTATGACGTGTTTTTGAGCCTTCTAGCGCTCCCATAGGCATTCATCTCCTTAATTAGTGCAATTAGCAGAAACCCGAGTCCAGGCTTCTAAGCATTATGTCGCTTCATTTATTTTACAAGCTGTAACAGTGTAACAATGTTCGCGGTATAATTATTCAACTTTACGTTATTTTACCCGTTAAGGGGATTTCTCGCTGACAGAGGTGATAAGTCAGTGTTATCCCGATTATAGGTAAGTTTATCTGTAGGTTATAAGCGTAAAGAACCGCTATAGTCAGGTTTTATTTGAGGTTTTCCTTCATCGTAACAAAGATAAATGATGATTATAGGTCATTTTGAATCATCCCTGTCAAAACTAGCGGCTTAAACATTCTGAAAATGCGCCAGGCCCCGAAATCAGCGGTGTTGAAGCGGCAACGGAGATGCTTTATAACCGCAAAAGTGGCTTAACAGATAGTGGCAAAAATGTTGGCGGTCCCGTGCTCAGGCGCTTGACCCGTCAGCGTTTAACCGCACCTGACAGCGATATCCTTATGAGCAGTGTGGCAAACGATCAATTTTTTTCGCTGCTAACCGACGCCAAACTTGATCGCCAACAAATAAATGCATATGGTCAGCAGAGTAAGCGCAACGCTAAGTGCGCAAATCATTAAATCACTGGATAAAAACGCTCGTCAGTAACAGGGAAGTAAAGCTGTGGCACGGGAGGTTGAATGTTAACGCGGGATTTCTTATTAAAAGCAGACTGCAAAACTGCTTTTGGATCGATCGAGGAGTCGCTGCTGTGGACCTGCGAACAGCGCGCAGCATCGCTGGCGGCAGCATTAACCTGCCGTCCGGATAACAGCCCGGTGTGGATTTTTGGTTATGGTTCACTGATGTGGAATCCGATCTTTGAATCAGACGAAGTTGCCAGCGGCACGCTACATGGCTGGCACCGCGCTTTCTGCCTGCGGCTGACGGCCGGACGCGGGACTCATCATCAGCCGGGCCGCATGCTGGCGCTGAAAGAGGGTGGCAAAACCAGCGGACTGGCATTTCGCCTGCCGGAAGACAAGCTGTATGAAGAGCTTGAGCTGCTGTGGAAACGCGAAATGATCACCGGCTGTTATTTGCCGACCTGGTGCGAGCTGGCGCTGGAAGACGGCCGTAAAGTGACCGCGCTGGTGTTTGTGATGGATCCGCGCCATCCGCTGTATGAGTCCGACAGCCGATCCACCACCATTGCGCCTTTAATCGCTCATGCCAGTGGTCCGCTAGGCACTAACGCGCAGTACCTATATTCTCTTGAGCAGGAGTTGAGCAAGCGTGGCATGCATGATGATTGTCTGACCGACTTAGTGCAGCAGGTGCGCGAGTTGCAGAGTTGTCATCACGGGATGCAGGGCTAAGCGCGTTACCACAGGCGGCAATGACGCCGCTTGTGGCCTGCTAACCGATGGCCGCTTTGCGTTTTAACAGCAGCAGCAGCAGGACGCCCGAAATAAAAGTTATCACTACCGCCGTCATCATCAGCCAGAGAACAGCCTGGTTGTTCCCCGCCAGCAAGAACAGAGTGAAGCCAACCACCGGAAGAATCGACTGACAAAACAGCACCACCAGCGATGAAGTGCTCGCCAGTATGGGTGTTGGAATAATTTCTATCCGCATTACCCGGTTTATATTGCCGGTAATGACCTTACCAATAATCGTGATGGCATAGCATAAAATGAAGATTATCAGGGAAGAGGTATGAAAGATTAACAGCAGGGAAGGGATGATGATAATCACTAAGCCAGTGGATAACAGCAGCGTTCTTGAAAGTTTTGCCAGCATCGCGCCATAAAGATAAGTGCCTGCAACGCCACAAACGCCGGCAGCGACATCAATAAGGCCGAAGTATTTGACCGGCAGCTGCATATTTTGGTCAATTAAAGCGGTGCCGGCTGACTCGACTAAGCCATCAAACATATTGTTACCGACGGCCAGACCGATAATCGCCAGTATCACTGGCGTGGACAGAATAAACTGTAAAGCGATAAACGGATGTTTTGGCGGCGCGAGGGTTAACCCTGTTGCCGGGAAGTGCGCCGCTTCCTGAACCTTGTCAAGCTGGCCAGCATGGCGATAAAAGTACCAGGCATTAATCAAGTAAAACACGCAGGGTATCAACAGCAGAGTTTTATAACCGTAATCAATCAGCAGCATGCCGACTACCGGGCCAATTATCATGCCGAGGAAATCCATTCTTGCCATCAAATTAACATGATGCTCGCGCTGCTTACTTAACATGGCGATGAGCTTCTCATAGGCAATCATGGTTTGCGAATTACCGATGGAAATCAGACTGCCGGTGGCACCAAAAGCAATGGCGATAGTCAGTGGGTCAGTAAAATTACTGAAAATAAGTAATAAACATCCGGCGGTTTTAATGCAGTCAGAAATAATCGATAACGGCCTGACGCCGGTGTTGTCGATATATTTTCCGATTAACGGGATTAAAATTAAGCGCGGCAACCACCAAATGGCATAGGATAACCCGGAATAAGCCAGGCTACCCGTGAGCAGATAAACTACCACCGGCGTTAAAAAAACCATCAACCCATCAGCGGTCAATACTAAAAAAAGTAAGGAGAATAATCGATTGGTCATTGGCTAGCCTTGTCTTTTACTTTTTCTTTTAACAGTACCTTGACATTTTTTCCAGTGATTTCATCGTAGACTATAACTGATTTCGGTGTGTTATGTGTTGGTGGTTGTTTCAATATTTCATTTTGTCTGGCTACCATATCAACATAATAATCAATGTCAGCCTCTGTCTGATTTGTATCGTAGCTGATATAATCACTGTTCTCTATAGGCCAGTCGATAATGTCATGCCCTGGTAAGTAATCACCTTTTTCATCAAGATAGATAACAGGACGATTTACGGTAATGATATTGGCCATATTGAGCAAGGCATGTGCAACCCCGCACGGGATAATGAGTTCAACATCAGGAGATGGATAGAATGTCAGCTCATCTTTTACAAATAAGGTATCTGATCCCTTTCTCATGTCAACCAGCATCAGCGTGAGTTGCTGACTTTTACTTCCAAGAAACACCAAGTGGTCTTCCTGACCAAGATGCAATCCGTAAGAGTCAAAGTCATAATTCTTTGTTCCGTGTTCGACAAGATATAATGGAGATTTTCTCGTGAGAGGAATAATACAACTCTCTTTTCCTGTTTTAATCGACGGCAGTAATCTAAATAATACGCCATTAATACTGGATAGGGATAGGTCAGTTTTACTGATTCCCTCGATTTTTTCTCTTATCTTCAAATTTACTTTTTTACCATCATCAAGCACAAACTCACGTGTCTCAGCGTGTTGATACTGATGATTTATCAAATTCTCTGCCTGAAAATCTGCCACCCTATGGTAAACTAAATCCGATGCTTCTTCTGACATGGGCTGATAACCAACTATATCATTTGTCGAGATGTTTTCCGGAATGTTGATAATGTCATTTTCTGGCGACCATTGTGTATTGCTATGGTGTATCTGATCCAGTGGTGGCAGGAGAATTTTATAGGTATTTAAAGTAAATATATTTTCAAGATTATGAAAAGTGTGCGCAACCCCAGGGGGAATAATCAGTGTTTTCTCTGATGAGGGAGTAATGTAAAAACTCACTCTTTGTTTGAATGTTGAAGAGTTTTTACGACAATCAATGAACTTTGCGAGTATTAGCTGCTTTTCATTACCGAGGAAGGTTAAAGTATCCTGTTGCCCAAGATGAATTCCATATTGTCCATACTTAAATTTACTTTCACCATGATATACAATGTTGACAGGATAAGTTGTTGGGAAGGGGATGACAAATGAGTCTTCTTGTCCATTATTAATCCGCCAGCGAGGGACCCAGTGAAGGCCCTCAATCAAAATTTCACTGTTTAATACTTCAATGTTATGACTCATATTTTTGTCCAGTTGAAGAAAGGCAGCACAGGCTGCCTTATTTTATCAAATATTCACTATTTCAATGTCATAACCGGCTTCCTTTGCACTACTTAACAACGAGCAAAGATTACTGGTATTCAACTTGGCATATTTATCATCTGCTGGAGCATTTTTTATGCCGGCTAAATAGGCTAATTTGTCAATTGCCGCAGTGGTCGCATTTTTGGTTTGTAGAATCATGTCGGTGAAGACATTAGTATCAATTTCTTGATCTACAACTTGGGGGGCATGTTTATACATTTTTGCAACTTCAGAAAGCGTATTCATAAAACACCTCTCTAAGATATATTTAAGATTGCTGGTAAGGATTATTGGGGAATGCTTTAAGATAATTAACTTAAACTACGATAATATTATTACCATCAGTCTGAATGGAATGTCAATGATTTTAATTTCTCACTTTAATGAGCTAATACTATTATTGAATTATTGAATTATATTTTAATGATGCTTTTAGTATTAAAGGTAGTAATTATCATGATTATTATTAGGTTGTAGTGCGGAACATTGAAGCAAACGAGACCCGATAATCAGGGTCTCTTGTTAAGTATGGGCGGAACGTTAACTTCCTGATTGCTGATTTTTTATTTTCATCAAACAGGTCTATTCACTACCTGAACCTGTTCGGCTGGCATCAGCCATCATTTCAGACCAGGATTGATCAGCCAGGTACCCGCACGATCAATTTTCACCGTCTGCGTACGCACCCGATCTTTCTGATGTACTTCAATATTATATTCACCGGCCGCCAGATTGAGCGATGCCAGACCATTGCTGGCGGGCTTAATCTCCACAGCATTACCGTTCAGCACCACCGACTCACCGTTTTCCAGCTTCAGATAAACCGTTGCCAGCGCGGGTGTATCGCTGCCGGTGACGGTCAGCGGTTTTGCCGCTGGCAGACTGCTGACAGCGGCGGAGTGTTCCACTACGCTACTGCCGCTCTTATCGCGATTAATCAATACCGTCAGTGCAATCACCGCCAGCAATGCAAGGCCACTGAGCAGCATCAGGGCAGGTGAGACGCGACGTGGAGCGGCTGGCGTGATGACATTATCCGCCGCACCGGCCGTCGGGTTCACCGCCAGTATCACTGCTTCGGCAGCGGTGGTTTCATCCGGTTGCTGAGCTTCCTCATTGGGTGGCGTTACCGTGCTTACCAGCTCCTGCACTTCGCTGACCGGTAAATCGATCAAGGCTGCCAGCTGGTCGATATTCTGCGGTCGATCTTCCGGCTTCATCGCCAGCGCGCGGTCGATAGCGTGCAGCAGTGGCAGCGAATAGCCCTCGGGTTGCAGCTGCGCCAGCGGTTGATAGCTGTCTTCAATGCAGCGCACCACACTGGTCGGTGGCGGGTGGCCGGTGACCAGCGTATGCAGCACGGCACCCAATGCGTAGATATCGGTCCATGGCCCTTGCTCGCTGTCGCTCTCTTCGCTGTATTGCTCAATCGGGGCGAAACCGGGCTTCAGCATAATTTCAGTTTCATCCGCCAGGTTGCCAATCTCTTTACGCGCTGAGCCGAAGTCCAGCAGTACCGGCAGCTGATTTTCCTGAATCTGGATATTATCGAGAGAGATATCGCGATGCAGATAGCCCGCACGATGAATGGTATTGATTGCCCCAAACAGCGGTGACAGCAGCTGGCGAATCCAGCTCTCGTTTATCGCTTGCGGGCTGGTGAGCTGCCACTCTTTCAGCGTCATCCCGCTGTAAAACAGCGTACCCATATAGGCAGTGCCGTTCTCTTCCCAAAAGCGTAACACATGCAGCAGGCCGGGATGATTAAAGCGCGCCAGCAGGCGGGCTTCCTGAATAAAACTGTTCAGACCGGCATGGAACATTTTATGGTAACGCTCGCCGCGCAGACCAAGGCTCAGATCCTCGTTGCGCATCGCCAGCGAAATGGGCATGTACTCTTTGATGGCGATAGTGCGTTCTAATAAATGGTCCCAGGCGCGATAGACAATACCGAATCCACCGCCGCCAATCACTTCTTTGATTTCGAATTCATTGAAACGGTGCCCGGCAGGTAATGCATTTGGCACGGTTTTTTGATTCTCATTTGCCGACATATTTGACACTCTCTGAGAGCTAACGGCCTGATTACTGCAGGCAGTACGCCTGCGATTAATTTAAGATGCGGTATGCGCCAATTGCCGGATCGGCGAGATCGGCATGCAGTTCATCGACCAGCATCACATTCAGCTTCACTTTCCGATCGTACTGCGCTGCCCAGCTTTTCTTCACCGCATCGACGCGGCTTTTTACCGCGGCCATATCCTCTGCGGCGTTCTTATCCATTTTTACCAGCAGCGTGCCGCTGAATGACCAGGCGTGCAAATGATGATCAAACGGCAGGACCAGCCAGCTGTCGGCAGCCTGTTTACTGCCGATCACCATGCGCTGGTTATTGATCGTTACGATATCCAGCCCGTTGGCGGACGAACGCATATTCACCAGTGGATAACCCCGCCAGAAGCTGATCGGCACTGGGATTTCTTTTCCGTCGGTTGACAGCGTCAGTTGGCTCTCGCCTTCCAGCCAGCCCTCGCGGGAGCAGCTCAGCGCGCCATCGTCGGGAATAAACAGCGATTGGCCATTTTCATTCCACCAGGTGCGGAAATGGCAACCGCTGGGCAGGTCAAAACGCTGCAACGGCTGACTGTCTGCCGGGCGCGAAAGATCGAGCGGGGCGGCATTGGCAGAGGTGGCCGTGGCGGTTGCATCGGCTGTTACTGTCGGCTGCCAGCGCTGCATTTTGCTGGCGTTGCCGCTGGCAAGTACCGAGCCTTTTTTATCGGTCATCTGCCACGGCAATGTCTCCAGCTGGTGACATTGTCCGGCTAACAGCGTGCCGACGCGCGGCAGGAAGTCGCTCAGTATTTGCGACTCTTTGCTCTCACCCGATACAATGCGCAGGTGAAGTGCTGGCTGGCACCAGTCCTCCGGCGCATTGCTGACGACATTATCGATAAACACTTCCAGTTCGAGACTCGGTGAATAGACCACCCGGTAATCCTCTGCACTGGCGGCAGAAGCCATTAACACTGTCAAAACGCCGGGCAACCAGTATTTCATAACGTTCCTTGGGGGTTAATCGCGAGGCGGCAAGAAGCGCGCCGAGTCAGACAATGATTGTAGTAACGTCGTATCCTGTGGCGAACCGATCCACACGGCTACGGCGCTTAAATTATCGCTTTTGCTACTGCGATCTATAGCTTTCTGCATCAGCGCCAGCCACTCTTCAGGTGAGTTAACCATGCGCAATGCCTGTTCCATCTCTTCCGGCTGCAAATTCAGCCAGAAACCATCGGTACAGACTAAAAAAGCATCGCCGTCTTCCAGTTCCACCACATCGCTGTAACTGGCCTCTCGTTCGGCTTCTGCACCGAGCGCATTATAAAGTAAATTACTGTTAATTCCGGTATTTTCATAGCCCGCGTCCTTCATCTGCTGTGCCAGACTGTGGTCACGAGTCACCTGTTCAATATAACCGCGACGGAAGTGATAAATGCGGCTGTCACCTGCGTGCGCCCACCACGCCAGCGCTTGGGTGCGGTCAATAAACAGTGCCGCAAGGGTGGTGCTCATCCGCTGTAGTTTCGGATTTATCTGTTGTGCATCACGCAGCGTGCGGGCAGTTTTTTCTACCGCCTGACGAGTTTGTTGCGGATTGGCCGCGCGGCCACCATCCAGCTGGCCGAGTAAAGTGTCGCGCGTAATTCGCGCCGCTTTCTCACCACCCGGCAGCCCTGCCACGCCATCACACACCAGAAAACAGGCACTGCGTTCACCCAACAGGCTGCCGGTTAAGTCCTGATTGCTCTGCCTTGCGCCAGTCTGGGACATTGAGCTAAAGGTAACCTTCATTCGGCGTCCGCTTTTAGTTGTGAATCTTTATACTGATTAACCTCAACGTCATAGGCATGCAGAAACGCTTCGCCAAACAGCGTATGAAAGTCATCCTCAATTTCGCCCGCGGTATTTTGGTAATCGCGCACAAAATAGTCCCACATTGCGGCTTTGCGTGAGCTGGTAAAACTCATTTTACTCACCACACCTTCGCGTCTGGCCTGATCTTCCAGCCGCTGCGGATTAAACGACTGTAGCATGGCGGCGATAATCGCACGGATTCCGGCGATCATACCTAACTGATGGGCCTGTAAATCAACCAGCGCATCGCGGACCGCGTGTTCAGGCTGCATAAAACCCGGCATCTGGCTCTGGTACATCTGCATCAGTACGGTTTTACCCGAGGGCAGGATCTTGAACGGATTATTCGCCTCATTCAGGATCATGGTCATTTCCGCTTTCACGCCGCGTTTTAAAATCGAGCGTGAGGACAACAGTGCCACCGTACCTTGTGAAAACAGGCTTAACATGCGGCCGGTCATGCGCATATCTTCTTCCGTCAGCGGCAGTTCGCTTTGTCGGCTGTCGAGCCCCATCCCTTCCAGCAGAGCCTGAATCAATTTTTCATTACTGCAAGCGGAGCTCTGTTCACTGTGCTCGCGGGTCTGGTGTGGCAGCGGATCGATATCCAGCCGTGCGCTGTTGTGCTTTATTGCGCGAACCGTTGGGGTTTCGCTGTTGTTGTTGTCATGAGTCGCAGCGACGATGGGCTGTTCCGCAGCCAGAATTCCTAACGGATCGGCAGCCAGCGCCGCGTCCTGACTAAACAGGGCGAGTGGATCAAGGTTGCCTGCCTGCGACTGAGTGGGGTCGACGACGTTTATCTGATAATCGCCGATCCCGAGCGAGTCTCCGTGTTGCAGCTCAACCTGATGGCCGCGCGCCAGCGGCACGCCATTCAGCATCACCGATGTCACGCTGCCACGATTGGTCAGACGACACTCTCCGCTGGCGGCGACATGTACCAATGCTTGCAGGCGTGAAATGGCGCGATCCTCATCAGGCAGCACCAGATCGTTGTCGACGCTGCGGCCGATGGTGCCGCCCGGTGGCAGAAAATCAACCGTGGTTGGCGTTATCACGGTACTGCTTTGCACAAGGATAAATCGCATAAAATTCCTGCATTAATAGGCCAGGTCGGCAAGTCGTGCTACTCAAACATCGGCGGATAAAGGCCGTTACGACCCGGTTGCGCACCTGCCGCCGGGTTGAAAAGCAGCGAAAAAAGTTGCGCGGTCAGATTACCGCTGTGTTTATGGGTAGCGTGAGGATAGCCATCACTGCGGTTGCTCCACCAGTAACTGATATAGCGTTGTGGATCAAAATTATCAGCCACTTCACGCCAGCCAAGCGTTATGGGCAAATTCTGATAGCCAATCACATCCATAATCGCCGATCGTTGATTTTTCGGCAGCGGCAGCGGCGGCAGTGCCAGTAAGCGGCTTTCCATCGCATCGGGAGACAGACGATCCCTGACGCCATGAAGCAGCGTATCGCCAAGTTCATGATACCAGTCGCCGGAAAGAGCCAGTTGCGCCGGGTGCCACTCGCTGAGGGAAAAACTGCGCAATGCCAGCAGTGGCCAGGCGCGGCCAACCCGATCGCGTGAGGGCAGTAAACAGCCCATCTGAATGCGCTGTACGCCAGGGGTGGCAGGCAGCACGAAGTTCCAGACTGGCGCACGCAGAAAATCATTGCTGCTGACGTCGTTGTGATAATGCCACCAGGTCAAACCCTGCTGAAACCAGTTTGACCAGCTGGCGACAATCGGTTCAGGCAAGCGCCGCTGGAGAAAATCACCGGTAGACGGCAGCTTCCCGTACCAGCCGGGATGTATATTTTCAGCCATAATCCTGTCCATCTGATTAGTGCACACCCTGTGTGTCTGGCGGAAGAAGCCCCCCTGGCGTTGATGCCAGCGCATGACTGTTACTGCCAGCCTTTTCCAGATTATCTGCCAGCTTACGCATCATTAGTGCGTTATCGCGTGCATAAGGCGAAGTCTGAATTTGTCGATCAAGCAGCTGGCTGAGATGCCAGTCCAGCTGCTGTAAATCCCGGGTCGTCACCGTGGACCTCAGGGAACGCTGGAAATTCTGCATCACCCAGCCGCGCAGAAACTCACCGTCGTAATTGCGTGGTTGATACAGCATCTGGTAAGCACGTAGCGCATTGCGGCTGAATTCGCTGTCATTGCCCTGATCATTACGCAGGGTGGTGGTTATCTGTCGCGCCACGCGTGGCAACAGCAGCGAACGTAACGCATTCTGATACAGCGTCCATGCGGCGTCGCTGACCTGATCGCCTCGATAGAGCCCACCGCGCAGGCTCATCGGCGGATGATCAAGCGAAAACTCTGACGGCTGAGGTAACTTCACCAGGCCATTCAGGAACGGCAGCAGTGCGAGCATATCTGCCGCATCGTCGTCGACATGGCTAAAACTCTCTGCCTGCTGACTGATGGCCGGGACGCGCGCCGCAATCTGCTGCAAATAGTGCTGATTCTGATAATAGCTCACCAGCCAGTAACCGGTGGTGAACATCAGCATCGCGGCCAGCGCGCCGTAGCCAATCCAGTGCAGCAGACGGTTACGGTACTCCCATGAACGGTCGCTGCCCGCCAGTCCGCTCTCTTTAAAAATAACCTCACACAGCAAGTCACGAATAAAGAAGCTCTGGCCCTTATTGGCCGGGATCGGCGCTGCACGATTAACGCTGTCCCAGCTGGCGATTGAATGGCTGTGCGGCTGGGGTAATTGCAGCTTGCGCGTCAGTTCACCCATCACCCGATCAAACGGCAATCCTTCCTGAGTACCACTGGTAAAGAACAGCCCGCGTGCCGACCATGCAACGTCGCCCGCATCCGTTGAAAAGATAACATCAAGATATTCCGCCAGCAGGGGGCGAAGTGAGGCAAATTCCTGCGGAAACAGGAAGCAGTCGGCGCGCTGAGTTAAGTCATTTTCTGCGGCCATTTTAGCGGACAGTCCGGCGTTCAGCCGGGCGGAAAGCTCCAGGAATTGCTGCTCGAACAGCGTGTTCAGTTCACGTTCACTGTCGCGATTCGGCTGCCATGGAAAGGTAAAACCCCAGGTCCGATCGCGCTGTGCTTTATCGAGGCTGGCAAAATAACTCATAAAACCTTTCAGCAGGTCGGTCTTGGTGACCATCAGATAAACCGGGAAGTGGATGCCGGTCTGCTGATGGAGTTCATCCATTCGACTGCGCAACGCGCTGGCCTGGCGATGGCGCGCATCGGCAGAGTCACTCAGCAAATCGGCGACGCTGATGGTAATAATTACCCCGTTAATCGGCTGGCGTGCGCGGTAGTGCTTGAGCAGATTGATAAAGGTCTGCCATTCGCTGGCGTCGCGGGCGCGCATGCTCTCCTGCATCGTATAGCGTCCGGCGGTATCCAGCAGCACGGCGCGATCGGTAAACCACCAGTCACAATGGCGAGTACCGCCAATGCCGCGTATCGCCTGTTTTCCCAGCGTATCCGTCAGCGGGAAGTCCAGGCCAGAGTTGATCAGCGCGGTGGTTTTACCGGCACCCGGCGCGCCGACGATCATATACCACGGCAACTGATAGAGATAACGAGCACTGTAGCGCTGCAACCAGCCCACGCGGGGTTTTTGATAGAAATGCGCCTTTTTCAGCAGGGTGGCAGCCTGATTAAAACGCGCGCTTAACAGCTCTTCCGTCGCCATCAGCTCACCATGATCGACACTGCTGTCCTGCAAATTGTGCAGCAGCTTGCTGTTAAACCAGGCGCTATACAAACGGGGGATCAGCTGCAATAAGATCCAGAGGAAGTAGCAGAAGCCGGTCAACACCTGACGATTGATTTTTGCTTCCAGCGGACGTAAGTCATTAATAGCGATCAGCGGTCCCAGCATCCAGATTACGCTGGAAAGTGCGGTGATACCGATAAAGCCCCATAGCAGGCGGCTGGTAAGCAGTGAGGTGAGGTTGCGCATCACGGCGTTCCTTTGTTAACCGTGCTGGCCGACTCGGGAGTGGCAAACAGGGTGATTTCAACGCGCCGGTTACGCGCGCGATTCTCCGGGCTGTCATTGGGGTGCAGAGCTGCGCTGTCACCACGGCCTTCGGCTCTGATGCTGTGTCCCATCGCCAGCTGCTGGCGTAGCAGGGCGCTAATTGTGCGCGCCTGCGCCTGCGAATATTCGTAGTTGGATGCAAAGCGGCTACTGTTCAGCGGTTGATTATCGGTGTACACCGTGACCACCACACTGCCTTTGATATCGCTCATCGCCGCCGCGACGCGCGCGATCAACGCCCGGCCAACCGGATTGAGTGCGGTAGCCGCGTGATCGAACAGTTTATCGCTCGACAGCATCACTTTGCTGCCAAAGGGGCCGTCGCTGACTTCCAGCTGACCGGCAGCAATCACGTCACTGAGTGATTTACGCAAATCGAGCAGACGCTGGGGCGAACTGAAGTTTCGGCTGTTTTTCACCTGCGGCAGCGGGATTTGATAGATATCGCGTAACAGCGGTTCGGCGGCATTACCCAGACGCCAGTTCAGCCCGCTGTAGATCATGCAGGCGATAAATGCCGTCACCGCAATGCAGGCCCAGAGCGGCACTGGCGCTCGCCACAGCGTGCTCTGCTGCGGCCTGACTACCACCTGCGAGGTCGGCGGCGATGGCGAGTTATTGCGGGTGGACGCGATCAATTGTGCAAGGCGGCTGCGAATTGCTTCACACTGCTCGCGTCCATTGGCGGCCCCGCGATAACGACCTTCATAACCGAGCAGTAAGCAGTAATGAATCACTTCCAGCAGCCACAGATGCTGTTGCGGTGACTGCGAGATACGTGACAGCAGCTGAAAGAATTTCTCGCCACCCCAGCTTTCATTATGGAAGGTGACCAGCAGCCCGTTACCTGACCAGACGCCACGCGTGCCCCACGGCGTCTGTGCGGCAGCTTCGTCCAGCACGCTGCATAAGCAGTAGCGGGCACCAATAATCATCTCAAACGGCAGTTCCAGCTGTTTACAGCGGGCTTCAAACTGCCGGATTTCATCGACCAGCTGGTAGCGCAGCCCGGCCGGATCGTCATGAGTCGCCGCCTGGCGAATCTGCACAATCGCATTCAGCAAAGGCGCGGCGGCGGCATGGAGTGGGTTTTCGGCGCTCGCATAGTGCGTATCGCGGGCAGCAAGTTCCGGCGTCATGGGTGATTGTAAATCCTGGCTTGGTGTCTGATCCATCAGAGCACTTTATCGGTTTAATAAGCAGAAAAGGCGCTGCTTAGCGCCTTACACGTCAACGGGCTAATCGAGTATCCAGGTGGCGGTGTCCTTGCTGCGGCAGGCTTTACTGTCACCTCCGACATCAACACACACCTGCTGCCTGGCAGCTTTACGCGGGCGTGGGCGATCGCTTTGTACCGTGGCATCATAGCGTTCGCTGGGCACGCCAGCTTTCAGTGGCACATAGCCGACTAATTGCTGCTGACCCTCGTCGGCAATCGCCAGCCAATGATTTTCCACCGTGCCTAAGACGGTAAATGGCTTACCGGAGTCCAGATAACCGACAATTTTCCCACTGTAATCGGGGGTGGTCATGACCGAAGATTTATACAGTGCGCGCCAGGTTTGATTAACCGGCTTAAACTTCTGCGGCGCCTGAACCGCATAGCGGTGAGTGAGTGTTACTCCCGCAACCTCACTGGTCACCAGCGAGTCATCCGTCAGGGGCGGCGGTGGCGCCTGACATCCCGCGACAACAAGCACAGCTAACAGCGTTAACGCGATACGAATTTTCACAGTAATCCTCGTGAATGTCATCAGAGCGTCTGGACAATTGCAGACATGACGGCGTAACAATGAACAGCTTCAGGCGGTTAATTCACCGCTGAATGCCGCAGCAACGGCGCGAAAAATTGTTCAGTTTTACAAAAAGATAAAGCTGGCGTCAGTCTACCTGACACTTTTGAGATTTAAAACCATTGCAGCCTAAAGGTGATCATGTTATTTCGGCCTGCGCCAGGGCGAGACGGCACGGCTTTTGCTTAATCTGCCTTACCTTGTCAGCACGCCGGAAACGCCTTAATGAATCACGCCACGCCATCCGCCCTGAATTACTTACTGGCTTCACGTCAGAGTGAAATCGCCAGCCTGCGCAATTTGCTGCATACCGGACGGCTGATCGGCCAGATTAGCCAGTTGATCCATGTGCTGCAACGTGAACGTGGAGCCTCAAATATCTGGATCTGTTCGCAGGGCAAGTTGTTTGGCGACGAGTTGCCACAGCGCGCACGCGATGTCAGCCGCGAGTGCGACGCGATGACTGCGTTACTGCCGGGTACAGAAACCGGCCCGCTGGCCGGTAGCAGCCGTCTGTATGCTCGGATTGCCGCCGCGCTACAGGGGCTGAGCGACCTTGACGCGCTGCGACAGCAGGTAAAACGGCTGGCGGTGAGTCATGATGTGGCGATGGAACGCTTTAACCAGATTATTCGCCAGCTGCTTAACCTGGTGTTTGAAGCCGCCGATACCGCCAGCGATCCGCAGGTGTCGCGCGCGTTGATCGCCATGTTCAGTTTTATGCAGGGAAAAGAGCTGGCGGGTCAGGAACGCGCGACCGGTTCAGCGGGTTTTGCCGCTGGTGTTTTCAGCACGGCCCAGAGTAAAACGCTGGTGGCATTGATTGAGCAGCAGCAGCGCTGCTTCGCCACCTTCAGCCAGTTTGCCGATGCGCAGAGCTTACAGTTATGGCGCACTATTGCCGAAGCCGACAGCGAAACAGAGCGCCTGCGTCGGGTGGCCTGTATGAGCAGCAAAACTGAAGAAAGCGGGGCGCTGCGCTGGTTCCAGCTGTTGACTAAACGGCTTGATGGCATGAAAGGGGTGGAAGACCAGCTGGAAACGACCCTGATGCAGTGCTGCCGCAGCACCATTAAGCGCGCCGAAACGGCAGAGGCGCTGGGCGATTCCAGTGAACAATGGCAGATCCTGAATCAGCAGCAGGGCTACAGCCTGTATGTCGGCGGCGCGGATTGGCTGGAGCAGCACAGTACAACGCTGGATTCTGAAGGTGTTTCGCCGCAGCTCGGGCGTTCGGTACTGACCCTGATTCAGCAGCAGGCGCAGCGCTTGCAGGCGCAGGCGGATGAACTGGCGATGATGCGTGCCACGCTTAACGATCGTAAGCAGATTGATCAGGCAAAGCTGCTGCTGATGAAACATCACCAGTGCAGTGAAGAGCAGGCGTGGCAGACACTGCGCAAAATGGCGATGAACCAAAACAAAAGGGTGGCGGAGATAGCGGCGGCGATGCTGTCGGTAGCGGCGGCATTTGCCGATACCCCGAAATGAGTATCTGCACAAAGGGTGTGCGTTTTATGCCTCAGTATAGTGCGTAATACGCGATATTCTGTCGCCAGATAATCCCAACCGATGCGGTAAAGCGGCTAAATAGCGAATTTACTGAGCTTTAGCCACCGATAAAAAAGCTGGCACAGTGCTTGCAACACTTTTAAGACAAATAACGCATTTGTTTCACCAACGGCGGTGTAATGAGTGCTTTGGATAAAGGCGTCCTGCCGCATGCATTTGCATGTCGGAGGACGCCTTTTTTTATTTCTTTTTTCCAGGAAGCTAATGATGAGCAAAGACGGATTTCCGCTGTCACGACGCCGATTCCTTACCGGCAGCGCCATATTAACCGGCAGCTATTTCGTGCCGGGTTTAATCAACAGTGTCTGTGCTGCCGGATCGGACGCGCCGGAAAAAACAGAAATTCGCGTCGGCTTTATTCCATTAACCGATTGCGCCCCGGTGATTATGGCGGCGCTAAAGGGCTTTGATAAAAAGTACGGTATCAGCATCATCCCAAGCAAAGAAGCCAGCTGGGCGGCGGTGCGCGACAAACTGACTTCCGGTGAACTGGATGCGGCGCACCTGCTGTATGGCATGTTATACGGTCTGCAACTGGGCATTGCCGGGCCGCAGCATCAGATGGCTAATCTGATGACGCTGAACAATAACGGTCAGGCCATTACCTTGTCGAACCAGCTGAAAGCCATGAAGGTCACCGATGCCGCCAGCCTGAAGCAGGCGGTGGCGGCAAAACCGGCCGGAACCTACACCTTTGCCCATACCTTTCCCACCAGCACCCATGCGATGTGGCTCTACTACTGGCTGGCTAATGCCGGTATCAACCCGTTTGATGATGTGCGCACCGTAGTGGTGCCGCCACCGCAGATGGTGATGAATATGAAAATAGGCAATATGAGCGGCTATTGCGTGGGCGAGCCGTGGAACCAACGGGCGATTAGCGACAATATTGGCTTCACTGCCGCCACCTCGCAGCAGATCTGGCCGGATCATCCGGAGAAAGTGCTGGGCACCCGGGCCGCGTGGGTCGATGAACATCCCAACAGCGCCCGCGCCCTGACCGCAGCGGTGCTGGAGGCGGCGCGCTGGATTGATGCTTCCGATGCCAACCGCCGCGAAACCGCCGTCGCAATCGCCAGTCGTGCGTATCTCAACACCAAAGTGGAAACCATTGAAGGCCGCATGCTCGGCGACTATGACAATGGGCTGGGTAAGCAGTGGAAAGATCAACATGCGATGCGCTTCTTCCACGATGGCGCGGTCAGTTTTCCTTATCTCTCCGACGGTATGTGGTTCCTGACCCAGCAACAACGCTGGGGGCTGCTGAAGCAGGAGCCGGATTACCTCGCCGTTGCCCGCGCAGTTAACCGTATCGATATCTATAAACAGGCGGCCAGCGCAGTGGGCAACGTGGCATTGCCGGGTAGTGAAATGCGCAGCAGTACCCTGATTGACGGCAAGGTGTGGGATGGCAGTAACCCGGCCGAATACGCCGCCAGTTTCGCCATCAAACGTTGAGGAGAGTGAAGATGACCAGTGAAGCCCGCGTGGTGGCGATCACCGCCAATACCCCGAACAGTAAAGCAGACATTATTCCACTTAAACCGGCCCACAAACCGGCAATGAAGCAGCGCCGCACTTTCCTGCGCCCGCTGATGCAGCGGGTGATTCCGCCGTGCTGCGGCCTGCTGGTGCTGATTGCCATCTGGCAGGTAGCCGCGCTTAACAGCAGCGGTTTTCCGACGCCGGTCGACACCTGGCAGGCGGCGGTAACGCTGTTTGCCGATCCGTTTTATAACGCCGGTCCAAACGATCAGGGTATTGGCTGGAATGTGCTGGCCTCATTACAGCGCGTAGCCATCGGCTTTGGGCTGGCGGCGCTGGTCGGTATTCCGGCCGGTTTTCTGATTGGCCGCTTTACCTTTCTGGCGCGCATGCTGAATCCGATTATTGCGCTGCTGCGCCCGGTCAGCCCGCTGGCATGGCTGCCGATTGGCCTGCTGCTGTTTCAGCGCGCCGAACCGGCCTCCAGCTGGACCATCTTTATCTGCTCGATCTGGCCAATGATCATCAATACCGCCGAAGGGGTGCAGCGGATCCCGCAGGACTATCTCAATGTGGCGCGGGTGCTGAAACTTTCTGAGTGGACGGTAATGCGCAAAATTCTGTTTCCGGCGGTATTACCGTCGGTACTGACCGGCGTTCGGCTGTCGATTGGTATCGCCTGGCTGGTGATTGTCGCCGCCGAGATGCTGACCGGCGGTCTGGGGATTGGCTTCTGGATCTGGAACGAATGGAACAACCTCAACGTCGAGCACATCCTGATTGCCATTGTGATTATCGGCGTCGTTGGTCTGCTGCTTGAGCAGGCGCTGATGCTGCTGGCACGTCGTTTTAGCTGGGAATAAACCGGAGAGAGATGATGAACCACATTATTCAGGTACAGAACGTCAGTCAGCGCTTCAACACCGCCAGCGGTGAGTTTATCGCGCTGGATAACGTCAGCTTCAATATCAGCGAAGGCGAGACCGTCAGCCTGATTGGCCACTCTGGCTGCGGCAAATCAACACTGCTGAATCTGATCGCCGGATTAACCCAGCCGACGGAAGGTGGCCTGCTGTGTGATAACCGTGAAATCGACGGCCCCGGCCCGGAGCGCGCGGTGGTGTTTCAGAACCACTCATTGCTGCCGTGGCTGACCACTTACGACAACGTGGCGCTGGCGGTGAATCAGGTGTTTAAAGGCCGCATGAGCAAGACAGAGATGCGCGAGTGGATCGTCCATAATCTCGAACTGGTGCAGATGGGCCATGCGCTGGATAAGCGCCCGGGTGAGATCTCCGGCGGCATGAAGCAGCGCGTCGGTATCGCCCGCGCGCTGGCAATGAAGCCAAAAGTGCTGCTGATGGATGAGCCGTTCGGGGCGCTCGATGCACTGACGCGTGCCCATTTACAGGATGCGGTGATGCGTATTCAGCAGAAACTGAACACCACTATCGTGCTGATCACCCATGACGTTGATGAAGCAGTGCTGCTGTCGGATCGGGTGTTAATGATGACCAACGGCCCGGCGGCGCACGTCGGTGAGATTCTGACGGTGGATCTGCCGCGCCCCCGTTCGCGGGTGGCGCTGGCCGATGATCCGCGTTATCACCATCTGCGTCAGCAGGTGCTGCATTTCCTTTACGAAAAGCACTCCAGCGCGGCGTAAGGAGCGGGCAATGGTCGAACATCTGCTGGTAATCGGTAATGGCATGGCGGGAATGCGCATGGTGGAAACCCTGCTGCAACTGGCACCGGCGCGTTATCGCATTACGGTGATTGGCCGTGAAGCGCGGGGTAATTACAACCGCATTATGCTCTCGCCAGTGTTAAGCGGTGAAAAAGCGTTTGCCGACACCGTGCTGAACGCCCCGCACTGGTATGCCGAACAGAGCATCACGCTAATAAGTGGTGAAGCGGTGCAATCGGTGGATATTGCGCGTCACAGGCTGACTACCGATCGGCGCACCCTGAGCTGGGACAAGCTGGTCTTCGCCACTGGCTCTTCACCATCGATGCCGGATATTGAGGGTATCGGTCGGCCACACGTCAGCGGCTTTCGCACGCTGGATGATGTCGAACAGATGCTGAGTGATCACGGCCCGGTGGCTGTACTGGGCGGCGGCCTGGTCGGCATTGAAGCGGCGGCGGCACTGCGCTTGCGCGGTCGCGAAGTGGCGCTGATTCATCGTAATCCCTGGCTGATGGATCGCCAACTGGACCGGCAGGCAGGCGAGCTGCTGTGTGACTCGCTGCAACAGCGCGGCATTAGCTGTTATCCCGGTAGCGGTATCAGGGTGATTAACAGTGACACTGTCACGTTATCCGGCGGACAGCAACTGAATGCTCAGAGGGTGATTATTGCCACCGGAGTCACGCCAGAAACGACCGTGGCGCGGGCCGCGGGCCTGGTTTGTCAGCGCGGCATTGTGGTCAACGGCCAGCTGCAAACGGCCCAGCCCGATGTTTACGCGCTGGGAGAGTGTTGCGAAATCAACGGTGAAAGTTTCGGGCTGCTGGCACCTTGCCTGCTGCAGGCCGCGATTCTCGCACATCGGCTGGCAGGCCAGCCGCTGAATGACTTTTATTCGCAGGATAACGGCGTGCGGTTAAAAGTCACCGGTATTGACGTATTCAGCGCCGGAGATATTGGCGAACAGGGGCAAACCAGCCTGACCAGTTTCGATCCGCTCAGTGCTGACTATCGCCGCCTGTTTCTCCGCGATGGCAAGTTAAGCGGCGTATTGCTGTTTGGCGATATCAGCCAGTCAGCGGCGCTGATTAAAAAATTACAACGCGGTGACGCAGTGACATCCGCCGCACTGTTTGATGCTGAAGAGCCACTTTACAGGCAGCCGCTGGCTGCAGGGATCAATGTTATGAGCAAACCGGTATTAGTTGTTATTGGCCACGGTATGGTGGGTCATCATTTTCTTGAGCAGCTGGTGGATAAGCAGCTGCATCATCATTATCAGGTGGTGGTCTACGGTGAGGAGCGCCATGTCGCTTACGACCGCGTGCACCTGTCGGAATACTTTGCCGGCAGCACCCATGCCGACTTATCGCTGGTCGCGGAAAACTTTTTTGAACAATACGGCATAGAGCTGCGCAGCCACAGCGAAGTGGTGGCGATCGATCGCCAGCGTAAATGCGTGCGCGATACCAACGGCCATGAAATGGCGTGGGACAAGCTGGTGCTGGCTACTGGCTCCTCGGCGTTTGTTCCACCGATTCCGGGCAGCCAGTCGGCAAACTGCTTTGTCTATCGCACCCTTGACGATCTTGATGCTATCGCCGCACGCGCACGGCAGGCTAAACGTGGCGTGGTGATTGGCGGGGGTTTGTTAGGGCTGGAAGCGGCGAACGCGCTAAAACAGCTGGGGCTGGAAACGCATGTGGTCGAGTTCGCGCCTCGACTGATGGCGGTGCAGCTGGATGACGGTGGCGCGCAGATGCTGCGGCGCAAAATTGAGGCGCTTGGCGTCACGGTGCATACGCAGAAAGAGACGCGCGAAATTACTGAACAGCCTGATGGCGGCCTGACGCTGAACTTTGCCGATGGTGAAACGCTGGAAACCGATTTAGTGCTGTTTTCCGCCGGTATTCGCCCGCGTGACCAACTGGCACGCGACGCCGGTCTGACCCTCGGTCCGCGCGGCGGCATCGATATTCATGATACCTGTATCACCTCCGACTCCGCTATTTATGCCATTGGCGAATGCGCGCTGTGGAACAGGCAGATTTTTGGCCTGGTGGCACCGGGTTATCAGATGGCGCGCGTGCTGGCGGCCAATCTGGCCGGTGAGGCGGCGGCGTTTACCGGTGCGGATATGAGCACCAGGCTGAAATTGCTCGGGGTGGAAGTGGCGTCATTTGGTGATGCGCATGGCCGCACGCCGGGTAGCCAGAGTTATCACTGGACCAACGGTCCGCAGGAGATCTACAAAAAGATCGTGGTATCGGCGGACGGTAAAAAGCTGCTTGGTGGAGTGCTGGTGGGTGACAGCAGCGAATACAGCACTTTATTACAGATGATGCTGAATGATATGGCATTGCCGGACGCGCCGGAAACGCTGATTCTGCCGCAAAGCGCCGGAGCACCGGCCAGAGCGTTGGGGGTTGCTGCACTGCCGGATAGCGCGCAGATCTGCTCCTGTCATAACGTCAGTAAAAGCGATATCTGCGGGGCGGTACTCAGCGGCGCGGGAGATATGGCCGCGATAAAAAGCTGTACTAAGGCGGCTACCGGCTGCGGTGGTTGTTCAGCGCTGGTGAAACAGGTGATGGAATTTCAGCTGGCGAATCTTGGCGTTGAGGTGAAGAAAGATATTTGTGAGCATTTCGCCTGGTCGCGTCAGGAACTCCATCACCTGATTCGCGTTAATCAGATCAAAAGTTTTGAACAGTTACTGGCGCAGTACGGTCATGGTCACGGCTGCGAAGTGTGTAAACCACTGGTCGGGTCGCTGCTGGCTTCCTGCTGGAATGAGTATCTGCTGAAACCGGCACATCTGCCGTTGCAGGATACCAATGACCGCCACTTCGCCAATATTCAAAAGGATGGCAGTTACTCGGTGGTGCCGCGCGTACCGGCCGGAGAAATTACCGCGCAAGGACTGATCGCCATTGGCCAGGTGGCCGCACGTTATAACCTCTACAGCAAAATTACCGGCGGTCAGCGTATCGATCTGTTTGGTGCGCGACTCGACCAACTGCCGGCAATCTGGCAGGAACTGGTGGCGGCCGGATTTGAAACCGGCCACGCCTACGGCAAATCACTGCGCACCGTGAAGTCCTGCGTCGGCTCCACCTGGTGCCGCTATGGCGTACAGGATTCCACCGGTTTCGCCATTCAGCTGGAGAATCGTTACAAAGGGCTGCGTGCGCCGCACAAAATTAAAATGGCGGTGTCTGGCTGTACCCGCGAATGTGCCGAAGCGCAGAGTAAAGATATCGGCGTGATCGCCACCGATAAAGGCTGGAACCTGTATGTCTGCGGCAATGGCGGCATGAAACCGCGCCATGCGGATCTGTTTGCCAGCGATCTCGACGATCAAACGCTGTTGCGCTATGTCGACCGCTTGCTGATGTTCTATGTGCGCACTGCCGACCGTCTGCAACGCACCAGCGTGTGGATGGACAATATGGAAGGTGGCCTCGACTATTTGCGGGCGGTGGTGATCGAAGACAGCCTCGGTATCGCCAGCGAGCTGGAACAGGAGATGCAGCGGGTAGTTGAAGCTTATCAATGCGAATGGCAGACCACGCTGGAGAATCCGGATCGCCGCGCGCTGTTTCGCAGCACCCTCAACAGCGATCAACCGGATGAAACCGTGCGCTGGCAGCATCAGCGCGGGCAGATTTGCCCGTCGACCGAAGCGACTATTCCGCTGCAGCAACTGCCTGCAGAGCAGTGGACCCGACTCTGTCAGCTTGACGAGATCCCGCCGATGGCCGGGATCGGTGCGCGGCTGGGCAGTGTGCGCATCGCGCTGTTCCGCTTTGGTGAGCAGCTGTATGCGCTGGATGATATCGAGCCGGGTACCCATGCCAGCGTGATCTCGCGGGGATTACTGGGCGATGCCGGAGGAGAGGCGATAGTGATTTCTCCCCTGTACAAACAGCGTTTCCGCCTGCGCGACGGGCAGAGTCTCGATCGACTCGATCTGCAACTGCGCTGCTGGCCGGTAAAACTGGAAAACGGCGCGGTACTGGTGGCAAATTTCCCGCTGAGTGTGGCACCGATTGCGATTGCGGTGGCGTCGTGAACAGCACCTGTCCTTACTGCGGCGTCGGCTGCGGCGTGAAAGTCACGCCACAGCCGTCAGGCGCATTTCAGGTTGAGGGCGACACGCAGCATCCGGCGAATCAGGGGCGGCTGTGCGTCAAAGGTGCGGCGCTGGGTGAAACGCTGGGGCATCAGGGGCGTTTGCTGTATCCGCAGGTCAATGGTCAGCGGGTCAGCTGGGATGAGGCATTGCAGCAGGTTGCCAGCGATCTGCAACAGATTATTGATAACTATGGCGCGCAGGCGGTAGCGTTTTATGCCTCCGGCCAGCTGCTGACTGAGGATTACTACGTCGCCAATAAACTGATGAAGGGTTTTATTGGCGTCGGCAATATTGATACTAACTCGCGACTCTGTATGGCTTCGGCGGTAGTTGGCTATAAACGCGCATTTGGCGCGGATGCGGTGCCGTGCTGCTATGACGACTTTGACCACAGTGACCTGGTCATTCTGGTCGGATCTAACGCCGCATGGGCGCACCCGGTGGCTTATCAGCGGCTGGTCGCGGCGAAAAAACAGCGGCCTGATATGCAGGTGGTGGTTATCGATCCGCGTCGCACCGCCACCTGCGATCTCGCCGATCTGCATTTACCGCTGCGGCCGGGCAGTGATGCCGCATTGTTTAATGGCTTACTGCACTGGCTGTCGCAGCATCAGGCCATCGACAGCAGCATGCTGCCGCAGCTCGACGGCGTTGAGGCGGCACTGGCGGCGGCGCAGCCGTGGGACAGCCGGGCCGTTGCTGAGTTTTGCCAGCTGGAACAGGCTCAGGTCGAAGCGTTTTATCAGCGGGTGGTTGCCAGTCACAACCTGCTGACGCTGTATTGCATGGGGATTAACCAGTCGGGCAGCGGCAGCGACAAATGTAATGCGATTATTAATGTGCATCTGCTGAGCGGCAAAATCGGCCGCGCTGGTAGCGGGCCTTTTTCGCTGACCGGGCAGCCTAATGCCATGGGCGGTCGTGAAGTGGGTGGGCTGGCGAATCAGCTGGCGGCACATATGAACTTCGAGCCGGACGATATCGACCGTTTGCAACGTTTCTGGCACAGCGATCGGGTGGCGCGACAGCCAGGGCTGAAAGCGGTGGAGTTGTTTCAGGCAATTGAACGCGGTGAAGTGAAAGCCGTCTGGATTATGGGCACCAATCCGGCGGTATCGCTACCGGACGGTCATCGGGTGGCTCAGGCGCTGGCACGCTGTGACAAGGTGATCGTCTCTGACGTCAGCCAGCATACCGACACCACTGCCTGGGCCGATATTCTACTGCCCGCGCAGGGCTGGGGCGAAAAAAACGGCACGGTGACCAACTCTGAACGGCGTATCTCGCGCCAGCGCGGTTTTGTCGCAGCGGCGGGCGAGGCGCGGCCCGACTGGTGGATTCTCGCCGAGGTAGCGAAGCGCATGGGCTTTGCCGATGCGTTTAGCTGGCAGCATCCGGCAGACATTTTTCGCGAACATGCGGCGCTCTCCGGCTTTGAAAATCACGGTACGCGTGCATTTGATATCAGCGGGCTGGCACAGTTAACTAACGCGCAGTGGGATGCGCTGCAACCGCTGCAATGGCCGGTCAATGCTCAATATCCTCAGGGATGCGCGCGACTGTTCAGTGAACGGACGTTTTTCCATGCCAACGGTAAAGCGCGCCTGCTGCCAATCAGCCCGCGTTTACCGGTGGCGCAAGTCAGCGCTGGCTGGCCATTAATGATGAATACCGGCCGCATCCGCGATCAGTGGCACACCATGACGCGAACCGGCAGCGTGCCACGCCTGATGCAGCATCACAACCAGCCGTTTGTCGAAATTCATCCACAGGATGCCCGCCAGCATCAGATTAACGAAGGCGATTTGGTGCGGGTGCAGTCGGCCACCGGCTGGCTGGTGGTGCGCGCCCAGCTTTCCGGCGGGCAACAGCGCGGCAGCGTGTTTGTACCGATGCACTGGACGCGTCAGTTCGCCGCGCAGGCCAATGTTGATTTGCTGGTATCAGCGCATCTTTGCCCGGAGTCTGGCCAGCCGGAAAGCAAACAGACGCCGGTACGCCTGCGCCGCTGGCATAGCGACTGGCAGGGAGAGTTATTCTTGCGTGACACTGTCACTGTCACTGATATTCGGGCGCTGTGGTGGGCGCGTACGCCATACCCTGCTGCCACGCGCTATACGCTGGCCGCTGATGGCGATCCGCAACAGTGGCTGTCCCGGCAGTTCGATCTGAGTGAACTGACCTTGCAGTATGCCGACGGACAAGGGATGTTCCGGCGCGTGCTCGGCTGGCAGTCAGGAGAACTGGTGCTGGCATTTTATGCTGATGGCGTTCGTCCACAGCTGGATGAGGCGTTTATCGCTGCGGCGTTCAGCCAGCCGGTGCAGACGGCGCAGCACCGGCACGCTTTACTTGCCGGTTATGCAGCACAGAGCGAGGCGAAAGGCAGAACGGTTTGTAGCTGTTTTGGCGTCGGCGAACAGCAAATTGTCGCGGCCATCGCCAGTGGCTGCGTTACCCCCGAAGCGCTGGGTAAAAAATTACAGTGCGGCACCAACTGTGGTTCCTGCATTCCTGAACTCAAACAGTTAATTACCCGAAGTGAAATCATTCAGCCGGGTTAACGAGGACTCTGATGACTTACACTGTCTCTTCTCTGGATAAGTTACTGACCGGCAAGTCCACCGGCAGTGAACCGGGCGCGGTGTGGCTGGTGGGTGCAGGGCCGGGCGATGTCGATTTGTTAACCGTGAAGGCACTGCGTTTGATTGAAAGCGCCGAAGTGGTGGTGTATGACCGGCTGGTCAGCCCTGAGATTCTGGCACTGGCACCGCCAGAAGCGTTGTGCATTGATGTCGGTAAAACGCCGGGCTTTAACGGTATGAAGCAGGCGCAGATTAATCAGCTATTGGTCGATCTCGCTGCAACCGGACGTCAGGTGGTAAGGCTGAAGGGTGGCGATCCGTTTATTTTTGGTCGCGGCGGTGAGGAAATGAGCTGGGTGCAACAAGCCGGTATTGCCTGTCATATCGTGCCAGGCATTACCGCGGCGATTGGTTGTGCGGCAGCGACCGGTATTCCGCTGACCCATCGCGATATGGCGCAGTCGGTGCGTTTTATTACCGGCCACGGGCGCGACGGTAAGCCGCAGCTTGACTGGCAAAGCCTGCAGGACAAGCGCCAGACGCTGGTGTTTTACATGGGGCTAACCTGGTGCCAGGCGCTGAGCCAGCAACTGATTGGTCACGGTCGCGACGCCGACACGCCGGTGGCAATCGTGGAACGCGGCACCCGGCGCGATCAGCGGGTAATCATCACCCGTTTGCAGCAGCTGGCAGAGTGTGTGGCCCGGCAGCAGCCGCAATCACCCAGCCTGTTGATTGTTGGTGAGGTGGTAAAAATGTATCGTCAGCCACCGGAAGCGACGCAGTGCTCATTTTTCGAAATGACCGATGCAGTATGTTAAACTAAAGTCTACTTTTTTATGTCAACTCCGTGAGCACCATCATAAATTGCTCAACGGCCAGACTAAACGGTAGGTTTGATGTCGATATTGCAGCGCAATAAAGGGTTCTGTACGCTCCTGATGCTTAGCGGCATCGGGTTGGCCGTGTCTGAAGCCAGCGCGCTGCAAACCGACACGCAGGTTGCTGAGTATCCTTTCGACAATCCCGCACGCTTCAGTGAGATGCAAAGCGGTTTGCCCGAACTGGGCGGCGCCAGTGCCAGCAGTGACGCTTTTGCCACCAAATTAGCCACGGTCGCCAGGGATATTGGTCAGGCCAGTATGAACAGTACGACTGACGATCCGCTAAGAAAGCAGGCCGGTGAGTGGGCCTTCAATCACTTCCGCGATGAGCTGGCAGAGCGGGTCGTCGATCGCGGCCAGAGCCTGCTTTCGCCCTATGGTTCAGCCAGCTTGTCATTGCAGGTTGATATGGAAGGCAACTTAAACGGCAGTAATGCGCAGTTGCTGACGCCGTGGCAGGATAAATATCAGTATTTAACCTTTACACAGGTCGGCGTAACCGAAGCGGATAACAGCACCATCGGCAATGCCGGTTTAGGCCAGCGTTGGTTCGCCGGTAACTGGCTGCTGGGCTACAACGCCTTTGTCGACCGCCAGTTTGACAACGGTTTGCAGCGGGCCGGAATTGGCACCGAGGCCTGGGGTGACTTCCTGCGTTTTTCAGCCAATTATTACCATCCGATTGCCGGCTGGCGCGACGACAGCAGCAGTTCACAGACGCGTCTGGCGCGTGGTTATGACATTACCACTCAGGGGTATCTGCCTTTTTACCGTCAGCTGGGCGTATCGCTGACTTATGAGCAGTATCTCGGGGACAATGTCGATCTGTTTAACAGCGGCAACCGCTATCGCAATCCGGTGGCGGTTAAAGTTGGCGTTAATTACACTCCGGTGCCGCTGCTGAGTTTTACCGCTTCGCATAAAGAGGGCGAGGGGGGAGAGTCTCAGGATCAGTTTGGTATGAAGGTGAATTATCGCATTGGGGTGGCGCTGAGCAAGCAGCTTTCGGCTAATAATGTCGCAGAGGCGCGTTCGCTGCGCGGCAGCCGTTATGATACCGTTGAACGCAACAATACGCCGGTGCTGGAGTTCCGCCAGCGTAAAACGCTGTCGGTGTTCCTCGCGACCCCGCCGTGGCAGTTGCAGCCTGGAGAAACGCTGCCGTTGAAACTGCAAATCCGCGCGGCTAATCCTGTCAGTAAGGTCAGCTGGCAGGGTGATACCCAGACCCTGAGCCTGACGCCACCCGCCAATAACAGCGATCCGCAGGGCTGGACGATCATTATGCCGCAGTGGGACAACTCGCCGGGCGCCAGCAACGAGTACCGATTGTCGGTGACGCTGGAAGACAGTAAACAACAGCGCGTGACCTCCAACTGGATCACGCTGAAAGCCTCGCCGCCAATGTCACTGGAAAATAACCGTGGCGGCAGTTTTGACCTGATGGCACCCTGAAGGCAGGCAGCGCGTCAGTCGCGCTGCCGCAGGATCGCAGGCCAGATCAGAACTGGTAGGTCAGACCAATACCGGTAACATCATCATTAGACAGGCCAAGTGGGTTATCACTGTCCAGCAGGTTGATTTTGTATTCTGCGTAGAACACCATGTTTTTGTTGAAGTAGTAGTAGGTCCCCACCGCGATATATTTAAACAGGTCGGCGCTGCCAATCCCTTCGATATCTTTGCCTTTCGACGAAACATACGCCAGAGAAGGGCGTAAGCCATTCAGGAATTGATACTGAGCCACCGCTTCAAAATTCTGCGCTTTATTGGCAAAGCCACCGCTGATTGGCGTGGCGTTACGCGTTTCACCGTATAGCGTTGCCAGGTAGATCTGGTTAGCGTCGTACTTGATTGACGTAGCCCAGGACTGCGCGCGATCGCCGTCACCGCGAGCTGCCGCATTCTGTGCCGCAGTGCGATCAATGCTGGCATAAGCACCGGTTATGCCAAAACCGGAGTCCAGATTATAAGCCGCGGAGAGGGCATAGCCATCACCGTTCGCGCGCCGAACGGCATCGGCATTGCCGCTGCGCTCGTTTTTACCCTGATATTGCAGGGCAAAATTCAGCCCGTCCACCAGACCAAAGAAATCGTTGTTGCGCCAGGTCAGCAGGCCACCGGCACGAGCGGAGGCGAAGCCATCGCTGTAGCCAGAGTCGCCACCAAATTTTGGCAGCATATCGGTGGCGGCCAGTGCGTCATAGATAAGACCGTAGTTGCGGCCGTAGTCGATCGAGCCCCAGTTAGCGAATTTCAGACCGGCAAAACCTAAGCGGGTTTTATTGCCATTCTGCGCATCGGAACCTTCAGAGTTATTGACCTGAAAATTGTATTGCCACATGCCGTAGCCGCTGAGCTGTTCGGTTATCTGCGTTTCACCTTTAAAGCCGAGGCGGGCGTATGTGGTATCGCCATCATTATTGGCGTCATTGGAGAACACATGACCGGCGTTAACTTTTCCCGACAGATCGAGTTTATTCCCGTCCTTGTTATAAATTTCTGAAGCCTGAGCATTACCCAGCACTAGCAGAACAGGTATTACCACTGCAATTACATTACGCTTCATCATTAAAATATCCTGTGATTTATTTTTTTATTTTGACGCTGATTTGCGACCGGAAGAAAATGTCATAAATAATAAATTTACAATAGAGTCATAACTGTTACAAAATGTAAATAAGTGACCATTATCATCATTTATGACGTTTATCGCACTATTAAGACCATGCTTATCATTTTTTCGTATTTAGAAGAGTAGTGCGCGAAGTTTGCGGTTGGTTGTTTAATTGATTGTATTTAATTGATAATTTATTGTAATTCCTGCTTTACTAAACTCGCAATCTGACGAGTGGTTAATTTTTATCCATTTATGAATTATTTAATTCTCTTCCCTGTTGTCACTCAATAATTATATGATCGTGTTACATGTAATGCTTATTTTTAATTTTCATAGTTACAAATATTTCTTGATGGAAATAGTTTTTTATGAGGTGAATACAGATATAAACTGGACGGGTTAGCTGTTGTATCGCTGCCGAAATGAAAACAGCACCGTACTGACTACGCGCTCATAACCAGGGACAAAAACATTGCAGGTGAGCGCCGCGGCAAAAATTATATCAGATGCATTGTAGGGTGATTACCCTATAACAGAGGGCGAGACACTCGCACTGTTTCAGTGCGCGATGCGCCATAAACGTGCGTTAAATGCTTCTTAATAAAACCAAATCCCATCATCGATCACAAAAGCGATATTTTATTTGGCAAATGCATAATTTGTCTTTTTTATGTTCCGCATATGGCCTGCTTTCGGATTGTTATTCACTTTATATGCATTAATTATGCATATCGCGCTGAGCTAACTTATTGATATTTGGTTGGTGATAACGATTTATGCATTTATAGCGCTGGCTGGCACGATGCGTGCACTTTACAGTAGGGCTGTGGTAAATCATTTCATTAACATTTTATAAACTTTTAGTTCACCTGACAGAGTGAACAGTGAGGCCGCTATGCAACAGTCAGTTTCGCGTGAAAATTTTGACCAGTGGATGGTTCCATCCTATGCACCTGCCACTTTTGTACCGGTGAGAGCGGAGGGATCAACGCTGTGGGATCAAAATGATAAAAACTATATCGATTTTGCTGGCGGTATTGCGGTTAACGCCCTTGGACATGCGCATCCTGAATTGCAGCTGGCGTTGCAGCAACAGGCGGCCCGTTTATGGCATACCGGTAATGGCTACACTAATGAACCCATTCTGCGGCTGGCAAAACAGCTGATTGATGCCACCTTTGCCGAGCGGGTATTTTTCTGTAACTCCGGAGCTGAGGCTAACGAAGCGGCACTGAAACTGGCGCGTAAATATGCCCATGATCACTATGGCCCACATAAAAGCGGTATCGTCGCCTTCAATAATGCCTTCCATGGCCGCACGCTGTTTACCGTTTCGGCCGGTGGTCAGCCTGCCTACTCGAAAGATTTTGCGCCGCTGCCGGGAGCGATTGAGCATGCGGTTTTCAACGATTTAGATTCTGCTGCCCGGCTGATTAATGATGAAACCTGCGCGGTAATCGTCGAGCCGATTCAGGGCGAGGGCGGCGTAGTGCCGGCAGAACCGGCATTTTTACGCGGCCTGCGTGCGCTGTGTGACCAGCATAACGCGCTGCTGATTTTTGATGAAGTGCAGACCGGCGTTGGCCGCACCGGCTCGCTGTATGCCTATATGCACTACGGCGTGACGCCGGATGTGCTGTCAACCGCCAAAGCGCTGGGCGGCGGTTTCCCGATTGGTGCAATGCTGACCAGCGAAAAACTGGCCTCAGCAATGGGGGTTGGCACTCACGGCACCACTTACGGCGGTAATCCGCTGGCGGGTGCGGTGGCGGGTAAAGTGATTGAGCTGATTAACCGTCCGGATGTGATGGATGGTGTCGGCCTGCGTCACCGCTGGTTTATCGACGGATTAAATGCGATTAATCAGCGTTTGCATCTGTTTAAAGAGATTCGTGGTCTCGGCCTGCTGATTGGTTGCGTGCTGAATGAAGATTACAGCGGCAAAGCGAAACAGTTCAATCTGGCGGCTGCCGAACAGGGACTGATGGTGCTGATCGCCGGTGCGAATGTGGTGCGTTTCGCCCCGTCACTGGTGATCAGTGAACAGGAAGTTAAAGAGGGACTGAGCCGCTTTGAACGTGCTTGCGAAGCGGTCGTTACAGGAGTGAGCGTATGATGTTTATTCGTCCCGTTGAGCGGGACGATCTGCCGCAGCTGCTGGCGCTGGCGGGTAAAACCGGTGGTGGCCTGACCTCCTTGCCTGCCGACAGTAATACCCTGTCGGCGCGGATCGAACGCTCAATCCAGACCTGGCAGGATGCTTTGCCGCGTGCTGAGCAGGGGTACGTTTTTGTCCTCGCCGACGGCAGCAGCGGCAAAGCGGTCGGCATCTGCGCCATTGAGGTCGCGGTCGGCTTGCAGGATCCGTGGTACAACTTTCACGTTGGCACCCAGGTTCACGCTTCGAAAGAGCTGAATGTGTATAACAATCTGCCGACTTTGTCGCTCAGCAATGACCATACCGGCAGCAGCGAGCTTTGTACGCTGTTTCTCGATCCCGATTATCGCGATGGTAAAAATGGCTATCTGCTGTCGAAGTCGCGCTTTTTATTTATGGCTGAGTTTCGTCAGCGATTTATGGACAAAGTGGTGGCAGAGATGCGTGGCGTCAGTGATGAGCAAGGTCGCTCGCCGTTCTGGGATAGCGTCGGCAGCCGTTTCTTCTCGATGGCTTTTGCCGACGCTGACTTTCTCAGCGGCACCGGGCAGAAAGCGTTTATTGCCGAACTGATGCCCAAGCATCCGCTATATATCGACTATCTGTCGCCTGAGGCCCAGGCGGTAATTGGCAAAGTGCATCCGCAAACGGCGCCAGCACGGGCGGTACTGGAGGCCGAAGGTTTTCAGTATCAAAACTATGTCGATATTTTCGACGGTGGCCCGACGCTGGAGTGCGATATTGATCGGGTGCGCGCCATCCGTAAAAGTCGGCTGTTATCGGTAACGATCAGTGATGCTCCGCCGGATGAAAGCCTGCCGCTGTGCCTGGTGGCTAACAGTCATTACCAGCAGTTCCGCGTAATGTTGCTGCATGCTGACACCAAAAGCGGAAGTATCGCTATCAGCGAGGAAGTGGCGCAACAGATGAAATGTCAGGCGGGCGACAACCTGCGGGTAGTGAAACTCTGTACTGAGGAGAAAAAAGCATGACGCACTGGATTAACGGACAATGGCTCAGCGGCCGCGGTGAGGCTTTCAGTAAACGGGATCCGGTTGACGCGGTGCAACTGTGGCAGGGGCAGGCGGCCAGTGGCGATCAGGTGGCTGCCGCCTGTGAAGCGGCGCGCGCGGCCTTCTCCGGCTGGGCGCGACAGCCGTTTGCTGCACGTCAGGCGCTGGTGGAAAAATTTGCCGCACTGCTGGAAAAAAATAAAAGCGAACTGACCGCAGTGATTGCGCAAGAAACCGGAAAGCCGCGCTGGGAAGCGCAAACCGAAGTGCAGGCGATGATCAATAAAGTGGCCATCTCAGTCAAAGCCTTTCATGCCCGCACCGGCGAACAGCAAGAGGGCGACAGCTCGCTGCGGCATCGTCCGCACGGCGTAATGGCGGTGTTTGGTCCCTATAATTTTCCGGGGCATCTGCCTAATGGTCATATAGTTCCGGCGCTGCTGGCGGGCAATTGCGTGGTGTTTAAACCCAGTGAACTGACGCCGCTGACCGCTGAGCATACCGTGCGTTTGTGGCAAAGTGCCGGGCTACCGGCGGGAGTACTGAATTTAGTGCAGGGCGGTCGCGAAACCGGTCAGGCGCTGGCGCAGGATCAACAAATTGACGGCCTGCTGTTTACCGGCAGCGCCGGTACCGGTTATCAGCTCCATCGCCAGTTTGCCGGCCAGCCGGAAAAAATGCTGGCGCTGGAGATGGGCGGCAATAATGCGCTGATTGTCGAAGATCCTGATGATATCGATGCGGCGGTGCATATCGCCATTCAGTCTGCGTTTATCACCGCCGGGCAGCGTTGTACCTGCGCGCGCCGGATGCTGGTAAAACGTGGTGCGGCCGGTGATGCCTTCCTCAAACGTCTGGTGCAAGTGGCGGGGCGACTGACCACCGGCCGCTGGAATGACGAGGTGCAGCCGTTTATGGGGAGCGTGATCTCGTTGTCGGCGGCGGAGCATATCTGGCATGAGTGGCAGTCGCGCGTGGCTGCCGGTGGTGAAGTTCTGCTGGAAATGCAATGGCCGCAGCGCAGCAGCGCGATTCTGACGCCGGGCATTATTGATGTGACGCAGCTGAAAGACCTGCCGGATGAAGAGGTGTTTGGGCCGTTGCTGACGGTGATACGCTATGACGATTATCAGCAGGCGATTGCAATTGCCAACAACACCCGCTATGGCTTGTCCTGTGGGTTAATCTCGCCGCAGCGTGACAAATTTGACCAACTGTTAATTGATGCGCGCGCCGGTATTGTTAACTGGAATAAACCGTTGACCGGCGCGGCCAGCAGCGCACCTTTCGGTGGCATCGGTGCTTCCGGCAATCATCGTGCCAGCGCCTGGTATGCGGCGGATTACTGCGCGTGGCCGATGGCCTCGCTGGAAAGCCCGCAGCTGACATTACCTACGGCGCTGTCGCCGGGGCTGGACTTTAGTCCGGCAGGAGATCGGTGATGAAAGCAGCCGAAGTCAATTTTGACGGTCTGGTGGGCTTAACTCACCATTACGCCGGGTTATCCTTTGGCAATGAAGCCTCAACCCGCAACCAGCATCAGCAATCAAACCCGCGTCTGGCGGCAAAGCAGGGCTTGCTGAAAATGAAGGCGCTGGCCGATCTCGGCTACCTGCAGGGCGTTATTCCCCCCCATGAACGGCCGAATATCTGCGCACTGCGTCAGATTGGTTTCAGCGGCAGCGATGCACAGGTGCTGGCGAAGGCGGCCAGAGAGGCGCCGCAGCTGCTCTCCGCTGCCAGTTCTGCTTCGGCGATGTGGGTCGCTAATGCGGCGACCGTTTCTCCGTCAGCGGACAGTGGTGATGGCCGGGTGCATCTGACGGTTGCCAACCTGAATAATAAGTTTCATCGCGCAATGGAAGCGCCGACTACCGAAGCATTGCTGCGCGCCATTTTCCGCGATAAACAGCACTTTATCGTGCATCAGGCACTGCCGCAGGTGGCGCTGTTTGGTGATGAAGGGGCGGCTAATCATAACCGTTTTGCGGCCGATCACGGCGAGCCTGGGGTACAGTTGTTTGTTTATGGCCGTGAGGCGAACAGTCACGGGCAGGCCCCGGCGCGTTATCCGGCACGTCAGACGCGTGAGGCCAGCGAAGCCGTGGCGCGTCTGCACCAGCTGAATCCGCAGGCGACGGTTTTTGCCCAGCAGAACCCGGCGGTGATCGACAAAGGGGTATTTCACAATGATGTGATTGCCGTCAGCAATCAACAGGTGCTGTTTTGCCATCAGCAAGCTTTTCTCCATCAGCCGCAGCTGCTGGCCGAACTACAGGAAAAAGTCAGTGGTTTCACCGCAATTGAGGTGGCTGATAACCGCGTGTCGGTCAGTGATGCGGTGCAAACCTACTTATTTAACAGCCAGTTGTTAAGCCGCGATAATGGTAAAATGCTGCTGGTTCTGCCGGAAGAGGCGCGGCAACATGCTGGTGTCTGGCGTTACCTTACTGAACTGTCAGAGAGCGGCGGGCCGATTGATCGGCTGGAAGTGTTCGATCTGCGTGAAAGCATGTGTAACGGTGGCGGCCCGGCCTGCCTGCGTTTGCGCGTGGCGTTGAATGCACAGGAGCAGGCGGCGGTAAATCCGGCGGTGATGATGAATGAAAAGCTGTTTACCACACTTAATCATTGGGTCGATCGCCACTACCGCGATCGCCTGTCGCAGGATGACCTTGCCGATCCGCAATTGCTGATTGAAGGGCGCGAAGCGCTCGATGAGCTGACTAAGCTGCTAGACTTAGGCAGCATTTACCACTTTCAACGATGATCATGGATGAACTGTAAGGGCGGCGATAGCGCCGCCTTCATAATAAGGAGCACGATGATATTAAGGAGTATCAATGCAGGATTTTCTACAGCAAACGCTTTCTGGTGTGACACCGCAACCTCAGTCCGGTGAAAACTCCCGGCTGCGCTGGCAGTGGTGGGATGAAGGCATTCTCGAGTTAACGCCGCATCAGGCGACGCGTCAGGCGATTGTCATTTCGGCAGGATTACACGGTAACGAAACCGCGCCGGTCGAGATTCTGAACGCGTTAATCACTCAGTTACTAAAAGGTGAGAAAGCGCTGGTGCCGCGGGTTCTGGTGATCCTCGGTAACCCGGCGGCGCTGCGTGCCGATAAACGCTATCTCCGTTGTGATATCAACCGCATGTTTGGCGGGCGCTGGCAACAGTATGAAGATTGCCCGGAAGCGCGACGCGCCTGGCGGCTGGAGCAGGCGATGGAAACCTTCTGGCAGGCGGGTGACCATGTTGAGGTGTGCTGGCATATCGATCTGCACACCGCTATCCGTGGCTCTTATCATCCGCGTTTTGGCGTGCTGCCGCTTAATCAGCGTGAGTGGCCAGAGAACTTTATGCAGTGGCTGGCGGCGGCCGGGCTGGAAGCGCTGGTGTTTCATCGCGCACCGGCAGGCACCTTTACCCACTACAGTTGTGAACACTTCAATGCTGCCAGCTGCACGCTGGAGCTGGGCCAGGCCCGGCCATTTGGTGAAAACGATCTGTCGCAGTTTGCCGCGGCACAGCAGGCGCTTGCTTCGCTGCTGTTTGGTGAGCCTTTGCCGCACAATGCAGAGGCGCCGCGCCGTTATCGGGTTTCGCAGCAAATTACCCGCGCCTCAGCCGCATTCAAACTGCATATGAGCGCTGAGACGCTGAATTTTACCGCCTTTCCACAGGGAACACTGCTGGCGGAAGATGGCGAAAAGCGTTACTACGTTCAGCAGGCGCGAGAATATGTGCTGTTTCCGAATTCGCAGGTTGCCCCCGGGCTGCGGGCAGGTTTAATGCTGGTGGAAGATAACGCCCACAATAAAATCACGGGTTCATGACCAATACCTCGGGCGCATCCCGCGCCCGAAATCAATAAAGTGTAAAGCCACGCGGTTAGTCTTTCCCTGAAACTGTATTTAGCGTTACACTCCTCCATAATTTCTACTGAAATCACTGCAAATTCATATTCTTTAGCAATTCTTAATCAAATTCTTCTTATTCTCTCCATGATTGTTTCTTTATTGTCTCTTATGCTTTCAGGGCTTTACCCACGCTCTGAGTACTTGACGTTCAGCGCCCTAAACTTAATTCCGTACTCACGACACAGGCTGTCGTCATAAAACTGAAAAGTAAGGACAATATTATGCGTAAATTAACATCCCTTTTTGTTGCAACTACACTGGCACTGGGTGCAGCTAATATCGTTCACGCTGCAGCGGACAACCTGACACCTCCGCCAGCAGGCACTGAAAAACCGATGCACAAGCCAGCGATGCATCGTGGTATGCACGATATGTTTAAAGGTCTGAACCTGACCGATGCGCAGAAAGAGCAGATGCGCACTATCATGCGAGATTCACGTAAAGAGATGAAGCGTCCGTCACTGGAAGAGCGCCGTGCTAACCACGCGATTATCGCGTCAGACAGCTTTGATAAGAGCAAAGCCGAAGCGCAGGCTGCGACCATGACCGCTAACGCCAAAGAGAATGCGGTCGCGATGATGGAAACGCAGAACAAGCTGTATAACGTGCTGACGCCGGAACAGAAGAAACAGTACAACGCTAATTTTGAGAAGCGTCTGACAGAAAAACCTAAGCATGAAGGTAAAATGCAGCCTCCAGCAGAGTAATGACTCTGGTTAGCATGCGATGATTTGAGACCGCCGGTGTTGCCCACATTGCCTAAAGCTTGTGGTCAGCCCCGGCGGTTTTACATTTATTTCAGCTCAATAATTGGATATTTGCCGCTGAGCAGTGGGCGACAAAGAATCTTGTAGCCGTCGTTATCAAACCCCTTCGGCGTGACGCACAGCGCCGATGCCTCACTGATATCACTGACCGAACCGAGATAGAACCAGTGATCGATGATGTGAATCTGCGTTTCTGCCGGTCCTTTCTCCACTAAACCTATCGCTCCCCGATAAGGCCAGCAGACAACGCGCACCTGCTCCAGCGCCGCCAGCAGGCGTTGCTGATGCGCCTCTTCACTCTCTTTACCGCAGCATGCCCCGGCGCAGCGCCCAAGGCTGGCGCGAAAGCAACCGCGACCTTTGCTGAGCTTTTCCAGACCCAGCAGGCCATAACAGAGGCGCTGTTCGTCGGCTATTTTCTTTAACTGCTCAAGGGCGGCAAAGCGGCTGGCATACAGACCAAACAGATTGGGCGAAGTGGAGAAATCCAGCTCTTTGGCATACACCACGGCGGGTTTGCTGTCGGTTAACTGGAGTGAGCAGAGCTGACGATTTTTACGCAGTCGTTTATTAAATAGCGGCTGCTGAGTTTTGATCATCTGCGCCTCCAGCAGCAGCGCACCCAGTTCACCTGCGGTGGTGATCCAGCTGATGCGTCGCGCCTGGCGCAGCATTCTGGCTTCGTCGGTGGTGCGAAAATGTGACATCACCCGGGTGCGCAGGTTGACACTCTTACCGATATACAGCGGCATGACTTCACTGTCACCGTGAAAAAAATAGACGCCGGGCAGGTTGGGGAGCTCATCCAGCCAGCTGCGCAGGTGTTCAGGATATTCATAAATTGTGGCTGGTTCAAAATCCAGCCGATGACTTGCGACTCGCCTTACCACTCTGTACTCCGGTTACTGGTTACTTATCCAGTATAGCAGCTGAAGGGAGAACAAAAAAGAGTCAGTGGGGAGCATCTGGAAGGCGCTGTATTTTGCGGGCGGCGAGAGCACCGCCCGAATGAATCAGGGGATTATTTTTTCCAGAAATCGTCAAACACGGTGATCGGTGGGCGGCGTTTATGTTCGGTTTTCAAATACCAGCCCTCAATAATTTTCGCCGTCTGCTGTTCGAGTTGTTTGCCTTCCAGATACTGATCAATCTGCTGGTAAGTGACGCCCAGCGCCACCTCATCCTGCAAACCAGGTCGGTCATCTTCCAGATCGGCAGTCGGCTGTTTCAGATACAGATGCTCCGGGCAGCCCAACGCTTCCAGCAGCTGTTTACCCTGACCCTTATGCAGACGGAAAATCGGGTTAATATCAGTGCCGCCATCGCCGTATTTGGTGAAGAAGCCGGTCAGCGCTTCTGCGGCGTGATCGGTACCGACCACCACGCCAGCGTTCATGCCAGCAATGCTGTATTGCGCCTTCATTCTTTCACGGGCTTTTTCATTACCGCGAATAAAATCGGAGAGGATGACGCCGGCCTGCTTCAGCGCTTTTTCACTGGCCAGCACCGCTTCCTTGATATTGACAGTCAGCACCTGGTCAGGCTGAATGAAATCGATGGCGTCCTGACAATCCTGCTCATCAGCCTGCACGCCATAAGGCAGGCGCACCGCAATAAAGCGATAATCGCCGTTACCGGTTTCTGCACGCAGTTCGTTAATCGCCATCTGACACAATTTGCCGGTTAGCGTGGAGTCCTGGCCGCCGCTGATGCCCAATACTAAGGATTGTATAAACGGGTAGGTTTTCAGATAAGACTTCAGAAATTCAACGCTGGTGCGGATCTCTTGCTGCGCGTCGATGACCGGCTTAACGCCGAGTGCTGCGATAATGTCTTGCTGCAGTGCCATGAACCTCTCCTCAAATCAGTTACGAAAGCGTTGCTTAAAGCTAACGCGCATCGGGCGAAACGACAAGTCACAATCCCTGTCGCTTCGCATCAAATGCTGTTAAATCAGGCAGTTTTCGGTTTTTTGGCTAACAGTGTGAACATGATAATCGCCAGCATATAGCAGCCAAAAATCGTCATGTTCATAGTCAGCACCGACGTTCCGCCAATACCGGTGACCGGCACGCTGATTGCCCCGAGGGTGAACATGGTCACCCCAATCACTGCGGAAGCACTTCCGGCACGATGCCCCTGACTTTGCATCGCCAGTGATGACGCAGTGGTGGCAATCACGCCATTACTGGCGACGCTAAAGAACAGTGCGACTAACACCAGCGGTAGTGCGGCACCGCTGAATCCTGCCAGTAGCAGAGTAGCGGAAGAGATCAATGCCAGCGTCAGGCCGCCTTTCAGCACCCGGTATTCACCCCACAGCGGACAGAGTCGCGCACTGGTTTGTGAAGCAATGATCAGGCCAACACCGTTGGCGGCAAAACAGAGGCTGAACGCCTGCGGCGACATACCATAAAGTTCCTGAAGCACAAAGGGGGATGCACCGATATAGGCGAACATGCCAGACATCATAAAGCCCTGCGTCAGGCAGAAGCCCATAAATGGGCGATGCTTCACCACCTCGCCGAGTGCCGCCCAGGCAGAAAACAGGCTGCCCTGACTGCGTTTTTCTGGCGGTAGCGTCTCTGTTAATTTAGTGCGGGCCAGCACCAGCAGCAGAATGGCAATCAGCGCCAGTATCATAAACAGCCCGCGCCAGTCGAAGAAGGCCATCAGTGCGCCGCCCATCACCGGTGCGGCAATCGGTGCCAGGCCATTGACCAGCATCAGCATCGCGAAGAAACGCGTCAGTTCATGGCCGCTGTACATATCACGCGCGATAGCACGCGACAGCACCGCACCACCGGCGGCAGAAAGCCCTTCAAACAGCCGCGCCAGTAGCAGCTGATTAATATCCTGTGCCAGCGCGCAGCCGACGGAAGCGATACACAACAGTACCAGCGACAGTAACAGTGGGCGAATACGACCATATTTGTCACTCATCGGGCCGAAAATCAGCTGGCCCGCACCGAGGCCAAGCAGGCCGGCGGTCAGGCTTAGCTGCGCGGTGGCGGTGGGGGTGTTCAGATCGCGCGCCAGTTCCGGCAGCGCGGGTAAGTAAAGGTCAATACATAACGGCCCGAGTGCCGCCAGTAAGCCAAGGGTAATCGCATAGCCAATGCGACCAGGATGTGCAGGTGTCATTTATCTTCTGTCTCGAATAGTTGTTTAATCAGTTGCTGGTAAATCGTGTGGAGCCGATCCGCGGATGCTTTTTGTGGCGTCAGCCGGCGAAAAGCGGTGCCTTCCACCATCACCGCCAGCACTTCCACGCAGGCACGCAGTTTCTCCTCGCTGAACTGCGGATAATCCTGTTGCAGAGTCTGCATTGCATGGTCAAACATGCGGCTGTCTGCTTCGACCAGCATGCTGGCGACGCGCGGATTACGCGTAGCTTCCGCCGCCACTTCCAGCATCAGCGCCTCGTCGTCTTCATCAGTAACCTGACGCCAGGCAAGCAGTGCCGGCAGCCTTGGCGTATGGCTGTTCACCACAACTTCAGCCATGCGGTCATCAATAATTCTCTTTACCATCTGTTCGATAATCGCATCTTTATTCGTAAAGTAGCGATAGATCTGGCCGACGCTAAGCTGCGCTTCACCGGCCAGCTGCGCCATACTGGCGGCGTGAAAACCGGACTGACGAAAACAGCGCCGCGCCGCAGTGATAATGTCATCCTGGCGCTGACGATGGCGGGCATCGCGTTCAAGGTTCATATCAAATTCCGGGTGAGTGTGAACGTTCATTCTCATTCGCAGCATTATACCCAAGCCGTCTGCGAATCCCAGCCCTTTTATCCGCCGCCGCTTCCAGCTGAGCGGGGCTGTATCAGCGGAGTCCTAAAAACCAAAAATTAACGGCATAAACTTGATAAATCAGCATTTATATTCCAGGCTTAAATTCGCATGGATAATAAATGAGGAATAACAAGATGACTAAAGTAACGGGACTTATTGGTGCTGCAGTGGCTCTGGCGATGTTATCTGGCTGTACGGCTTATGATCGTGCAGAAAGCTACGTCACCAAACCGGTGGTGAAGGACGTCAAGAAAGGGATGACACGTGACCAGGTTCGCCAGATTGCCGGCGCTCCGTCTACTGAAATCACCATGGTACACGCGCGCGGTACTTGCCAGACTTATGTGCTGGGCGAGCGTGACGGTAAAGCACAGACTTACTTCGTCAGCTACAGCGACACTGGCCGTGTGATGAACTATGGCTTCCAGAGCTGTAAAGACTACGATACCGATCCGCAGGTTAATCAGTAATTACTGCGCAGGTCTCTGATTTAAAAAAGCCGGGAACGTAATGTTCCCGGCTTTTTTATGGTTGTGATACCACAAGGCTGCAAACAGAGACAGTAATTGAAACCGGTGGCGAAATCGCCGCCGGTTAATCAGGTCAGGCCGGCACGCTCAGCGCTTTCTGGCTGCGTGACCAGATGCGGTGTGCGGCCATAAATGACAGAAACTCACTCATAAACAGGCCTTCTGCTTTGTCATCCGCAACAATGCCTTCTTCCTGCTCGTCATCCGCCAGCCCGAACTGTGCTTTAAAGCGTCGTGCATCGCCGCTCAGCCCAATGACCTTCAAATGCTTATACGCTTCCAGCAGGTAGTAACGCGCATCGCCGCTCAGCAGCAGGGCGTCGATATTGCCATCCGGCACGATAACCGCATCAAAAGTAAGTGACGGCAGGCCGCTAAAGGTGGCGTCAATTGGCAGCGTTGAGCCATCATCAGCCCGGATTTGGCCCATGTGCGATGCCAGCAGTTTAGCGTGCACACCGCTGGCTTTCAGTTCCTGTAAAATCGCCAGTACATCAGCGGCTTTGACCCCATCGCTAATAAGCAGCGCCACCTGACGGCCCTTAACATTACCGCTTGGTACGGCATACAGGCTGAGGCTGGCATCCTTTTTCAGGCCATTAACGTCTTTTGGCGGCGCGGTGTGCAGTTTCTCATCTGACAGTGCGATACCCAGATTTTCCGCCACCGCGTTCGCCAGCGACACGTCGATATGCAACAGATGATCGACGACCCGTTCACGGATATAGGGGCGGGAGAGCTTGCCAAGTTCAAATGAGAAAGCATCAATTATATGCTGCTGCTCAACCGGCGTCTGGCTCAGCCAGAACAGACGTGGCTGCGAGTAATATTCGCCAAACGACGGACTGCGCTCGCGCACTTTATGGCCTTCAATCCGCTCCTGATAACTTTCAAAGCCGCCACGATGCGGTGCCGGTGGCGTTTCACGTGGCCAGTTATCATTGATTGAGTTAGGTTCGTAGTTAGCTGGATTAGTATCAATATCCTGCCGATGCATGCCGCCGCGCTGGAAGTTATGATACGGGCAAACCGGGCGGTTAATCGGAATTTCGTGGAAATTCGGCCCGCCAAGACGGCTAATCTGGGTATCGGTGTAGGAGAACAGACGGCCCTGCAACAGAGGATCGTTAGAGAAATCGAGGCCTGGTACAATATGGCCCGGGTGGAACGCCACTTGCTCAGTTTCAGCGAAAAAGTTATCCGGGTTACGATTCAGCACCATTTTACCAATCAGTTCGACCGGTACCAGCTCCTCCGGGATCAGTTTGGTGGCATCCAGCAGATCAAAGTCGAACTTAAATTCATCCTCTTCCGGTACCAGCTGAACGCCCAGCTCATATTCCGGGAAGTCTCCGGCTTCAATTGCTTCCCATAAATCGCGGCGGTGAAAGTCGGGATCGCGGCCAGTGAGCTTTTGCGACTCATCCCACAGTAATGACGCTTTACCCGCCACCGGTTTCCAGTGGAAGCGGACAAAGGTGCCTTTACCTTCGGCGTTGATCATCCGGAAGGTGTGAATACCAAAGCCTTCCATGGTGCGATAACTGCGTGGAATACCGCGGTCCGACATCGCCCAAATCACGTTATGCAGCGTTTCTGGCTGTAGCGAGACGTAATCCCAGAAGGTGTCGTGGGCGCTTTGACCCTGCGGCATTTCATTATGCGGCTCCGGCTTTACCGCATGAACAAAGTCGGGGAATTTATGGGCATCCTGAATAAAGAACACTGGCGTGTTGTTGCCGACCAGATCGAAAACCCCTTCCTGGGTGTAAAACTTGGTGGCCCAGCCGCGAATATCACGCACGGTATCGGCGGAACCGGCGCCACCCTGTACGGTAGAGAAGCGCACAAACACCGGCGTTACCGTATCAGGATCGCGCAGGAAGTCAGCTTTAGTAATATCACTCATATCGCGATAGGGCTGAAAATAGCCGTGAGCAGCGGAACCGCGTGCGTGGACGATACGCTCTGGAATGCGTTCGTGGTCGAAGTGAGTGATTTTCTCCCGCAGAATAAAGTCTTCCAGCAGGGTTGGCCCACGAGTACCGGCACGCAGCGAATTCTGATCGTTTGCAATGCGAGTGCCCTGGTTGGTGGTCAGCGGAAAGTTTTCACCGCCTTTACGGTGCGCTTCAAGCTGGTCCAGCTTGGCGTTATGGGTATCTGGTGCTTTCAGGCTGCCTGGGGCGGTCGGCTGCTTGCCCGGTGCACTCGGCTCGGCTGAAGGTTTGTGAGAACCATCCGCTGGTGCCAGTGAACCAAGTCCGGGTTTTGCCGACTCAGGGCCTGTCGTTGGAGCATTGTGGCTCAGCTCCTTGCTGTCAGTTTCTTTCGACATGATGTAGTGCTCCCGTTGATGTCGTGTTTTAGGCATCCTTAACTATAGAACAGTGGCGTTTATACGCCTGCAAAGTTCATGGATATGTCACAACATGCCAGAAATCAGCGGAGGGAAGCGGGGAAAAGAGCTGTAAGGATTTGTTTCGCGGATAAGAAAAAGGCCGGAGATTCCGGCCTTTAGCTATTACTTGTGGATGAGTTCAGCGTGCTCGTCGCTGTTCAGCACCTTTTTATCGGTCAGTTTCAGCCAGCGACTGGTCAGCGAGCCGGCAGTCATAGAACCATTAACGTTAAGCGCCGTACGGCCCATATCAATGAGCGGTTCGATTGAAATCAGCAGCGCAACCAGGGTAACCGGCAGGCCCATGGTTGGCAGCACAATCAGTGCGGCAAAGGTGGCACCGCCACCGACGCCCGCGACACCGGCAGAGCTGAGCGTCACGATGCCCACCAGCGTGGCAATCCACAGCGGGTCGAGCGGGTTAATTCCCATGGTGGGTGCAACCATCACCGCCAGCATCGCCGGATACAGGCCAGCGCAGCCGTTCTGACCAATAGTGGCACCGAAAGATGCAGAGAAGCTGGCAATGGACTCAGGTACGCCAAGACGACGCGTTTGCGTCTCAATGCTCAGCGGAATACTGGCGGCGCTGGAGCGGCTGGTAAAGGCAAAGGTGATCACCGGCCATACTTTACGGAAGAAGCGCATTGGATTGATGCCGTTTACCGACAGCAGCAGGGCGTGTACTGCAAACATAATCGCCAGGCCGAGGTATGACGCCACCACAAAGCCACCGAGCTTAACGATGTCCTGCAGGTTAGAGCCGGCGACGACTTTGGTCATCAGTGCCAGCACGCCGTAAGGCGTCAGTTTCATAATCAGGCGCACCAGCTTCATCACCCAGGATTGCAGAGTGTCGATAGCGGCCAGCACGCGCTGTCCTTTAACCTGGTCGTCTTTTAACAGCTGCAGTGCCGCCACGCCGAGGAAGGCAGCAAATATCACCACGCTGATAATCGAGGTCGGGCTGGCACCAGCCAGATCGGCAAACGGATTCTTCGGGACAAAAGAGAGCAGCAGCTGTGGCACGGTTAAATCAGCAACCTTACCGGCATAGTTGCTCTGAATTGCCACCAGGCGCGCGCTTTCCTGAGTGCCTTGCACCAGGCCTTCTGCCGTCAGGCCAAACAGCTGAGTGACAAACACGCCAACCAGCGCGGCGATCGCGGTGGTAAACAGCAGCACCCCAATGGTCAGAACGCTAATTTTACCCAGTGACGAAGCGTTATGCAGGCGGGCTACCGCGCTGAGAATCGAAGCGAAGACCAGCGGCATCACGATCATTTGCAGCAGCTGCACATAACCATTACCAACGATATTAAACCAGCTAATCGACTCCTTCACCACGGCGGAGTTTTCGCCATAGATCAGTTGCAGGCCAAGGCCGAACAGTACGCCAAGCACCAGGCCGGCGAGAACTTTTTTCGACAGACTCCAGTTTGTGCGGCCGGTGCGTGCCAGCAGCACGATCAGCGCGAGAAAAACCACGATATTCAGAATCAGCGGTAGATTCATCCCATTTCTCCGGTGAAGGGCAATCCGTGACGCTTTGGCGCGGATCACCAAATGGCGATATTTTATATCGCGCAAAAAGATTTATTAGCGGGGGATATTATCAGTTGTATGAAGCGCAGCATTATATCCAAAAGTAATGGGCTATAACCTTTTGATATTAAATTGTATAATTATTGTGCTAACTGTTTATTGGTTATTCGATTGATGCCATCTTGCACGGAATTAATTATCTGCGCGGGCCAGCCATGGGTGCCTAAATAAGGCTGTTCCGGCGAAAACCAGATGGCGTAGCCGACCAGTGCCAGGCAGAGTGCACGTTCAAGCTGATTGCCTTTCTGGCTGTTAAGCAGCGGCAGGCGAAAGCGCCAGCGGCAAGGCCATAATAGCGGCACACCGGCGGGCGTCAGCATATCGGCAATAATATGGCTGAGGTAGCCGAGCACCATGCCCTGTAATACGTCGGCGGGTACCGGCCAGTCGGCGGGCACATTAATCTGAAACAGCGCCAGCCCACCCAGCACCGCCAGCAGGCTGTGGGTAAATCCACGATGGCCGAAGGCGCGGGATATCGGCACCGCGATCCATTTCAGCCGTTGGCCAAGCAGTGATTTTGGATGATCGATATCCGGTAACAGACAGGTCAGCAACGCAGCCGGAATCAGATGCCACCAGTCAGCGCTGGCCAGCACCGGCGTCAGCTCGGCGCGCTTGGCGAAAATTGCGCTGGCGATGGCAAAAATAATATGGCCTTCGGCCGTCATGGGGATAACCTGGCTGCATAGCTGTCGATGCATCCAGTATAGGGGATATATCCAGTAGATTAAATATGTGACGCTGTAACTAAAGGTGAATTTTGTCACCTTTCTTCAGTAACACGGCAGTTCGATTTTCCGCGGGCGACAGCGTTGCCGCCCAACGGCAGAAAACTGAAAGATTAACGTGCCAGCCAGCCGCCATCCACCGCCAGCGTATAGCCGTTAACATAGTCTGAGGCTGATGACGCAAGGAACACCACCGGCCCCATCATATCCTCTGGCTTTCCCCAGCGAGCAGCCGGAATACGGCCAAGAATTTCCTGGTTACGTCCTTCGTCATTACGGATCTGTTCGGTGTTATTGGTCGCCATATAGCCGGGCGCAATGGCATTGACATTAATATGATGCGGTGCCCATTCATTGGCCATCAATTTGGTTAAGCCCATTACGGCGCTTTTTGACGCCGTATAAGAAGGAACGCGGATGCCGCCCTGGAAGGAGAGCATCGAGGCGATATTAATGATCTTGCCGCCGTTGCCCTGTTTAATAAACTGACGAGCGACCGACTGCGACAGAAAGAACAGGGTCTTACTGTTAATGTTCATCACATCGTCCCAGTCCTGCTCGCTAAATTCCAGTGCGTCCGCGCGGCGAATAATACCGGCATTATTAATCAGAATATCAATACGACCGAATGCGGCGATGGCCTGTTCAACCACCTGTGGCACCGTGGCGCTGTTGGTCAGATCGGCTTCAATACTACAGAAACGGCGGCCAGTGGCTTCCACACGGGCCTGGGTTTCATCCGGAACGCTACGATTAACGCCAATAATATCGCAGCCCGCTTCGGCAAGGCCGACGGCCATTCCCTGACCTAAACCGGTGTTACAGCCGGTGACCAGCGCCACTTTGCCTTCCAGATTAAATGCATTAAGGATCATATTCGCTCTCTTTTTCTTCGGCCCGCTGGCCGCAACGTTGCTGATTAGCGCTTAGCGCAATTCGCTGACTTTGACGTGGTCCATATCGTCAAACACCTGATTCTCACCGACCATGCCCCAGATAAAGGTGTAACGTTTGGTGCCGACCCCGGCATGAATCGACCAGCTTGGGGAGATAACCGCCTGTTCGTTATGCACCAATAAATGACGGGTTTCCTGCGGCTGGCCGAGCATATGGAACACCGCGGTCTCTTCATCCATATCAAAGTAGAAGTAGACTTCCATCCGGCGCTCATGGGTATGACAGGGCATGGTGTTCCACAGGCTGCCTTCTTCCAGCTGTGTCAGGCCCATTGTCAGTTGGCAGGTGGGCAACACCTCCGGGACGAGATATTTATTGATGGTGCGGCGGTTACTGGTCGCAGCATCACCGAGCGTGGTAGTGGCGGCTTCGTCGAGGGTAATTTTTTTGTCAGGATAGCGGTGGTGAGCAGGTGCGCTGTTGTAATAGAATTTGGCCGGTTTTGCCGCATCAACACTGCTGAAAACCACTGATTGTGCGCCCATACCGACATACAGCGCCTGCTGATGGTCAATCTCCCAGCATTTACCATCCACTTCAATGATGCCCGCACCGCCAATATTAATGACGCCCAGTTCACGACGCTCAAGAAAGTAACTGACGCCCAGCTGTTTACCCACTTCACTGCCAATGGTGACGCTTCGGCTTTGCGGCATCACGCCGCCGATAATTATGCGGTCGGTGTGGCTGTAGGTCATGGTGTAGTTATCGACAGCAAAAATAGTTTCAATAAGAAACTCTCCGCGCAGTCCGGCGGTATCGAGTTGTCTGGCGTGGTCGCGGTGAATGCTTTGACGAACGTGCATGTCGATGCCTCTCTGATTCGGGTTAGCCGTGCGAAGCTGATAACCGATGATAGGCATGATGGGACGTTAATTCAATAAAAATGAAATGCTGTTTTATTTATTATGTCGCGTGGATCATATTTTTGCGACAGCAGAAAAAACACGGGCCGCATCTGCGGCCCGTCGAGAGAGAAGGCGATTATCCGATAAGATGTTGTAAGCTTAATTGTTCAAGCGAAGCGAGTTGCACATCTGCCAGCGACCAGCGGGGATCCTCGCGCGCCGCGCTGGCCGGGATCACGATTGAACGCATACGCGCCGCTTTGGTGGCTATCATCCCGTTGAGCGAATCTTCCAGCGTCACGCAGTTCAATGGATCGATGCCCAGTTTTGCCGCCGCATCGTGATAAACCTGCGGATGAGGCTTGCTCCACGGCAGTGATTCGGCCGATGCAATGACGTCAAAGTAGTCACGCAGGTTAAATAATTCCAGTACCCGCTCCAGCATAAACAGGGGTGAGGCCGAAGCCAGGCCGATCTTCAGGCCATTATCACGGCACAGCTGCAGTGCATGCTCAACGCCGGGTAGCAATGGACGCTGCTGTTCAACCAGCGTCAGGGCGCGCGCAATCACGCGCTGCGCCACTTCTGCCTGGTCCGGGCCGTTCCACGGACAGGTCTCGTACCACATGCGCACCACCTGATCGATACGCAATCCAACGGTATCCGGCAGTTCATTGCGCCGCGATACGTCACCGCCCAGCGTGGCAAAGATATCCAGTTCGGCGCGTTCCCACAGCGGCTCCGAATCAATCAGTAAACCATCCATATCGAATATTGCAGCAAGCACAGGTCGGCTACAGGACATATAACGGCTCCGTTTTACAGTTTTCCTAACCTTAGCATGAAGCCTGGCGCGTCTGAACCATTCAGATTCGGGAAAATCAGCCGGTCACCACGTTTTTTGCAGGCAGTTTTCTTCGCCAGCGGGTAGACTTACAGCCAAACATAAGGTGTAAGGAGAAACCATGACTTATCAACAAGCTGGCAGAGTCGCCATCCTCAAGCGCATTGTCGGCTGGATTGTCTTTATCCCGGCATTACTTTCAACCCTGATTTCACTGCTGAGCTTTATGTTTAAGCACAGTGAAAAACAGCCGGGGATTGATGCGGTCATGCTTGATTTTGTTCATGTGATGATCGATATGATTCGCTTTAATACGACGTTTCTCAATTTTTTCTGGGAAAACTCGCCGGTGCCGAACTTCAACGGTGGCACCAATTTGAGCTTCTGGGGGATTTATATCCTGATTTTCGTCGGTCTGGCGTTACAGGCCTCCGGAGCACGGATGTGGCGGCAGTCACGTCACCTTAAAGAAGGTATAGAGGATCAGCTGATTCTGGAAAATGCCAAAGGCAGCGAAGGACGCAGTCGTCAGCAGTTGGAAGAGAAGATTGTGGTGCCGCGCCACACCATCTTTTTGCAGATTTTCCCGCTGTATATCCTGCCGATAATTATCGCCGTCGCGGGTTATTTCATCCTGTCACTGTTAGGCTTTATTCATTAATTCCCGGCCTGATGCTGCGGCATCAGGCCGGTTTTGCCTGTTTATCTCCCAGTTCATCCTGATCGAGCAGGGCGCCCACAGCGCGTTGCGCCTCACCCAGCCAGCTGCCACCGAACACGTTAGCGCGATTCAGCAGATAGTAGAGTTGATAAATCGGCTGCCGCTGAATAAAGCCGTGCGGCAATGGCCATACTGACTGATAGCCATCGTAGATTTGCGGCGGTAGCTCATCGAACCACGGCAGCATCGCCAGATCGCATTCGCGATCGCCCCAGTAGCAGGCAGGATCGAATATCCACGGGCCGCTGCTGCTGCCAGCGCAATTAGCCGGCCAGAGATCGCCATGCAGCAGGGAAGGCTGCGGATGATGCGCGGCCAGTGCCTGTTGCACGCAGGCGACAATCAGTTCCGTATCGCCATACTGAATGCCTTTCTCCGCTGCCAGTTGCAGCTGCCAGCCAATACGCTGCTCAGCAAAAAATACCGACCAGCGGCGTAACCAACTGTTGGGCTGCGGGGAGGTGGTAAGATTGTTGTCAAAATCGAGGCCGAACTGAGGTTGCTCACTCCACTGATGCAGCCGCGCCAGCTGCTGACCGAGCTGATAGGCACTGTGGGCATCAAGCGGCTTAACGGGCAGGTATTCCAGCAGTAAAAAGCTGTAGTCACGGTCGCTGCCGACGCCATACACTTTTGGCACCCGCACCGTCTGGCTGCGCGCCAGCAACTCCAACTGGTCGGCTTCCCAGGTAAACAGCGCCAGCATCTCGCGCTGATTACATTTGACGAATACGTCATATTCGCCGTAACGAATATGCCAGGCAGGATGAACGTCACCGCCGGGAAGCTCGGTGCGCTGGTGGATTTCGGCGTTGCCTAACTGCTCACTCAACAGACGACTAATGGCTGACCACATTGGGGTTTCCTCTATTTCGCTGCGAAATGCCAATTCTAACGCTTAAATATTAATCAAATCCAGCCTTTTGCACCCTCTAACGCTCCCTTTACATAATCATACGGTTAAGGCTGTTGTTGCTGATAAGTCTCCCAGCTTTGCACTTCAACTTCCGGCCGCTGGCCGAGCGCCACTTCGCCTAAGCCGGCCGCCATTTCGCTAATTTCCTGCTGTTCAAGCGCACTGACAAAACCAAAGCTGTTGGTGCCCAGCTCATGTGGAACGCCGTTGTCATCGTGATGCGTCAGTGAAAAGCCCGCACCGGTCAGGGTGCTGGTGAGTTTATTCAGGTCAGTCAGACCTTTTTCCTGGTAACGAAAGGTCACTACATAGCGGGTTAATGATGAGCTCATGATTTACCTCGTTGTTATATGGCGTTTTTTCAGCATAGACCATCATCACAAAAATGGGGTCAATACGGCACAATTGGATTTGATAATGCAATTGATTATCATTACTATCACTTGGTTAACAATTCGATCCTAAAGGAGCACGACGTGCAACGCGCAATCAAATTTGCCACGCTGGCCTCACTGCTGGCGCTCTCTTCCCATGCTCTGGCGACGACCTATCCGCTTACGCTGACTGACTCAGACGGGCAAAAAGTGACGCTGAAACAGGAGCCAAAACGGCTGGTTGTTCAGGATGGTCGCGATATCATGACGCTGGCGTTACTGGATCGTGATAATCCGTTTGAGCGCGTGGTCGCCTGGAATAACCTGCTGAAGAAGAGTGACGGTGCCACCTGGGAACTGATGGCTGATAAGTGGCCTGAGTCGAAAAAAATCATCGATATGGGCTTTAGTGATAAAGGTGAAGTAAACCTGGAGAGCGTGATTGTTCAGCGTCCCGATCTGATGATTGCGCAGCTGCGTTCTAAACCGTCACTGACGCAGACCGGCGTGCTGGATAAAATGAAGCAGCTGGGGATTCCGGTGCTGTTTATCGACACCTTCCAGAAGCCGGTGGAGAATGCACCAAAAAGCATCACGCTGCTGGGCGAGGCGTTGAATCGTGAAGCAGAAGCCAAACAGTACACCGATTTCTATCAGCAGCATTATCAGGCAATTCTCGATAAGGTGCGTGATGTCGAGCCAAAGCCGCTGGTATTTATTGAAGCCAAAGCCGGGCTGGGTGGACTGGAATCCTGCTGCTTTACCCACTCGCACGTCGGCTGGGGAGCATTGGTAGAGGCGGTGGGGGCGAAGAACATTGGTTCCGAGCTGCTGCCTGGCGCAACCGGCGATATCTCACTGGAAAAAGTGATCGCCATGAAGCCGGATGCTTATATCGTTTCCGGTTCACAGTGGGCGAGTAAAAATAACGCGGCGGTGCCATTTGGTTATGGCGTTACGCAGCAGCAGGTTGATGCCGCATTTGAAAAAATGAAGCAGCGTCCTGGTTTTGCTCAGCTTCAGCCGATCAAACAGGATCGCTTCTACGGCCTGTATCACAACTTCTATAACCATCCGTATAACATCGTCGGTCTGGAGTATCTGGCGAAGTTTATCTATCCGCAGCAGTTCAGCAGCCTTGACCCGGCAAATACCTGGCATGAGATTCTGACTCGCTTTACCACGGTGCCGGAAGGTAAGGGCGTATTAGGTTCGCAAGCGCCGAAAAACTAAGTCTCTGGCGGGCGCGACAGTGTTGTGCCCGCCGTGCATAAATTCTTGTTGTAAAGCCAGTGTACCGCCGTCTAATAACCTCTATAATGCGCGCCGTTAATAAGAAGAATCTTATTAATGGAGCGTTTCAGCAAGGGTGCTTAATAAAAAAAGCGATTTCATATTTTTTTACAAAAGTTACCGTAAATTACATTGATCGTCCTCGAAAACGCTTCAGACTCTCTCTTTTTTAAACTGTCGTACGGGTCATACTTTCATGAAAGCGCTTAAAAATTTATCTGCAATTCTCTTGCTCTCCGGAGCTTTCTGCCACCAGGCCATGGCTGATAATAACGTCTTTACTTCAATGGACGATCCCTCTACTGCAAAAAAACCGTTTGAGGGCAGTGCATCGGCGGGTTACCTGGCTTCAACCGGCAACACCACCAGTTCTGCACTGTCTGCTTCCACCAATATGACCTGGTTTCAGACCAGAACCGCGTGGAGTCTCTGGGGCAATGCGGCAAATAACTCTTCCAATGATGAGCGCTCCTCTGAGACCTATCAGGTGGGTGGTCGTTCACGTTATAACATGACCGACTATGACTACCTGTTCGGCCAGGCCAGCTGGTTAAGCGACCGGTTCAATGGCTACGACGGTCGTTCTATTTTCGCGGCCGGTTACGGTCGCCAGATCCTTAACGGCCCGGTACACTCTCTGCGTATTGAAGCCGGTCCGGGTGTGCGTTACGACGAATATCATGGTGGCGGTCACGATACTCAGGCACTGGCTTACGGCGCACTGAGCTATAACTGGCAGCTGACTGACAGCACCAAATTTATTCAGGGTGTGTCCGTGCTGGGTAGCGACGATACCACGGTGAACTCCGAAACCGGTTTACAGGTGGCGATCAACGATCACTTCTCACTGAAACTGGCTTACAACGTGACCTGGAACCAGAATCCACCGGCATCTGCACCGGATAAAACTGACACCAGAACCTCAATTCAGCTTTCCTACGCGATGTAATTCCTCCCCGGGCCGAATACTTTCGGCCCGCTGCTACCGTGGGCCGATACTGTCAGCGCGTGTTTAAAACGGTTTTTCGGTGCTGTTTACGGTAGTGGCGATACTTTGTTAACAGCATTTTTCGGCCATCAAAAATGCGGCCTAATTTTATTCCTTCACGATAAAAAACCCATGCCATAAATAAAAACAGCGCGCTAAACCACCAGAATACTTTCTGACTGGCGATGGTTTCATTGATATATTGCCGATCCTTTTTGCTGCTGAAAGCCTGGCATATTGAGCGGATACTGTCTGCTGACAGCGCGGTTGCCGTCATTAGCTGCCGTTGATCGCCGTCATCGCGCGCGCACTGCTCAGCACTGATTTTCCAGCGATCGCGCTGGCTGGATTTAAGAAATTTAGTGGCATGATCGTCAGACAGCCATATCCACGGCTCGTCAGGTTTAAGCTTCAGCAGTGCCGCATTTTGCGAGGCGATAATCGCCGGAATCACCGCCGCCAGCGTAAAAGCTGCACATAACAATAGAGCCAGCAGAATCAGCTTCACCGAACCTTTGCGGATTTTCAGTCGTTCAATATCAAAATAGCCGCGAATCGATGACAGCATTCTCACTGCCACACCGTATTTCAGCGTCCACTGTTTGAATTTGATAATATGCCCGGTACTGTCGGCCGCCATATTGAAGTTGACGTTAAATTTTTCGATGTCGGAAGAGTACTGATAAAAGGCTTCTATCTCCGGATCGTGATACTTCCTGCCGCCGACGATTAAAAACCAGATGCGGTTAATAATGCTGTAGGCTGACCCAGCCTTGCGCCAGATATACCGACGGCAGCAAGGATCAGCAGCAGAATAAAAGCAATATTGATAAAATTATTATAATCGACGATTAAATTCAGCAGGCCGTCAAACAGATTACTCATAACACCTCCTTGTTAACTTTAGCGGGCAACGTAATCTCCAGCATAATGGCAATCAAACGCGGTTAAAAGCTGTTCATTTTTTCAAAGGTCTTTTTATACTCGCGCGGGCTGACGCCACAGTGATGACGGAATATACGCGAAAAATAGAGCGGGTCGTCGTAGCCAACCGCTTGTGCAATCTGGCTGACTGAAAGATGGGTGGTCTGCAACAGGCTGCGTGCGCGGATCACCCGCTGTTTTTCGCGCCAGGCAAAAATAGTCTGATGCATTTCACTTTTGAACAGATGCGCGACGCGCGACGGCGAAAGAAATATCTGCTTTGCCAGCTGCTCAATTTTCAGATCTTCAGCAATATGATCGTTAATAAACTGACAAAGTGAATTAATTCGTGGGTCGACGGCATTGCGATTGCTGAGTGGCTGTGCCTGGAAGCAGGACAAAATGATGCGCTCCAGCGCGTTCATCGCCATCGCCTCGGAAAAGGCATCGGTCACCGAATGATGATGAATAACTTCAGAAAACAGTGATCTCATCGACTCAACGCCAGCGGCGTTTTGCAGCGTCATTCGCCAGATACCGCCGTCACTGACATCCCAGCGTAGCCAGTCGAGCCAGTAGGGTCGGGGCAGAAAATAGATCCACAAATGATCCCAGCATGCGCTGTGTTGCTCACGTCCATAGTGATGCGCGACGCCGGGTGGAAATAACAACATCTGATTTTCTTCGCAGTGCAGGTAGTGGTCGCCGGCTTTTACCCGACCGCGACCTTTTAGCGTCAGGTTGATGATATAGCCTTTCATCCCTTTTGGCCGGTTAATGTAGTAATCGAGCCGACTGCCACAGGAGATGGGGGTAAAACCGGCGACCAGATAAGCATTGAAGGTAAAACTTTTCATTAATGGTGAATAATTCACCATGTCACTGACATCAAATTCCACGGCCATGCTGCTCTCTCTGTTCACCGGTTCTGCCAGGCGTCGTTACTTTACTTCAGCTCAGCAACAGACGTAAGCCCCATGGGGGCAGAGTGATTTGCTGCGCGGCATTAAGCTGTTCACCGGTTAATACACAGCGGGCAGCATCAGAGAGGGTGAAGTTAAGCGCACTGGCTGAATAGTTGAAGATAAAGCGCAGCTGCTGACCATCACGATTACGCCCCTGGCGGACGATCAGCGGGAAATGTGCGGCAGTGGTGCGCGACGCCAGCGTGATATCGCGGCATAGATGATCAAGCAGCTGGCTGATATAGGCTTTGGTCGGCAGGAAACCGAGATACATCGCCCGTCCGCTGCCGTAGTCGGCTTCGGTGGCTGCCGCATAGTCGCCCCAAAATGGATGCTGATAGCGAGCCACTTCCCGGGTTGCCGGGCTGGTGGGCGTCAGCAGCTCCATCCACAACTCGACCGGTTGCGCATCAGCGTCGCTAAATCCGGCGGCGGTGGTGCGAACGGTAACCGCATCCGGTAGCACAAACTGGTTATAACTGACGCCGCAACATGCAGTTAACTGACCTGGTTGAGCGCTGCGTCTGACTTTGACATTCTCATCGCTGAAACCGGACTTAAAGCTAATCAGTGCGCGACCGCCTTGCTCAACATAGCGATTAATGCGCCCGAGCAGTGCATCGTCGGCGGCATACAGCGCCGGTACGATGATCGCCTGATACTTTTTACTGCTGTCGTCAATGTCATTAATGATATCGACGGCAATATTGTGATCGTACAGCGCATCGTAAAAGCGGCGGACGATATCGTTATACACATTGGTTTGCGTTTCACCGGGTTTAAACCAGTTGAGTGCGTCCATCGCTTCATTATTGATCAGTATCGCCACATCATTATTGATGCGCAATCCGGCCACCTCACTGGCGATCCTGGCGAAGTCTGCGCCAATGGTTTGCGCTTCGCGCCAGGTCGGGTTAGGGCTGAAGTCGTGGCTCAGCAGGCCTTTCCAGTAGGTTTCAAACGAATTATGGATCGAGTGCCAGTGCCAGTAGGAGACCATCTTTGCACCGTGCGCCAGATGACTGAACGCCTGTAAGCGCAGCTGGCCGGGGAAGGGCGTCCACTGCGCAAAACCCTGCGCCTCGGTTTCCAGCACCAGATAGTTATCACCGGCTTTCAGATTACGCGCCACATCACCACCGAAGCCAATTTCCCGGCCGGTAAGCTGCGCTTGTGAAGGGTGATAAATATCCACGCCCGCTACCGTCAGTGCTTTGGCAGCGGCAAAATGGTCGACGCGCGGCTGTACGCCGTAGGAATAGCCGCGCCATTCGAAATCAAAATTATGGGTAATAAATTGCTGTGGCGTGGCGTATTCCTTAACTACCTCAACCTGCCAGGCGAGATACTCTGTGACCATTTGACGCTGAAAGCGCGAAAAGGCGCAGCCGAGACTGGCGTTAATCGTACTCTCAACCGGTGGGAAATCATCCCAGTTATCGATGCGATTGCTCCAGTAATCCAGGCCGAAATCCGCGTTAAACTGGTTAATATCTGGATAACGCTGTTGCAGATGGGTGATAAAACGCTGCTGCATCTCACCGCCGACGTTATCGTAATGCTTGGTTTCATTGTCCACCTGATAGCCAACGATTGCCGGATGCGAACAAACGTGCGCCAGTAGCGTGCGGATAATATTTTCCGCATAGTGGCGGAACACCGGACTGACAATATCCATAATCTGGCGGCGACCGTATTTTTCCTGACGCTGTGGCGTGGTGACCATCACTTCCGGGTGTTTATGCGCCAGCCATGACGGAATAGCGTAGGTTGGGGTGCCGATTATCACCGCGATCCCGGCGCGGTGCATGGCATCAAGTACCCGGTCAACATGATAAAAATTGTATTGACCCTCCTTAGGTTCCAGCGTACTCCATGTTGATTCGGCGATGCGCACAACATTAATACCGGTCGCCAGCATCATTTCGATATCTTTTTCCAGCCGGTCTTCCGGCATATACTCATCATAATATGCGACGCCATAATAGAGTTCAGACATACCACCTCCAAATTATTTTGCCAGCGCTGAGCGTTGAGTGAAGGCGCGGGCAGATTCAAGTGTAAAATAAGAAACCAGCGTAAAAGTCAGAGCAATCATGCCGAGAATCAGATAGCTGTCAGCGAAGCCCATGCTCTTATACATATGACCGATGCCGCTGGAGAGAAATATTTCGCTAAAGCGTTTAGAAAACTGGAAGCCAATTAAATAAACGGTGGCGGATAACCACGGATTAAAGTTGGCAGAGATATATTTCAGCCCGGCGACGAGGAATACCGAACTTTCAAATCCGTGCAGCATTTTCACCACGCTAATGGAGATCGGTCCGATGGCATAAGCTGAACCAATGATGCGCAGGCTCATAATTATGCCGCAGTAAATCAGCGCATTTTTTGGGCCGATTTTATTGACAAACCAGGGCGAGAAGAACATCACCACCGCATCAAGAAAAATCTGTGCGGTATACAGATACCCAAACACTTCTGCACCGCGCGCCTTGGTGACAAAGAAATGGCTGTAATAGATGGCGAACTGCTGATCGTAGGTTTCATACACCGCGCCGACGCCGACCATATACAGAGCGAAGAACCAGAATTTCCTCAATTTCAGTAAATTACGCACGTCATTAAGTGAGATGGGTGCCGAGGCTGGTCGTGCGGGACCGCTGCACATCGCCACGCGCGGCTGGGTTTTCCAGACAATCAGCAACAGTGCCAGACCCGCGAGGCTGGCCATCCAGAAGATATAATCCTGATTGATGCCGTACAGTTTACCGGCCATAAACGTGCCGATAGCCGCACCAATACCGCCAAACATCCGCGCCTTGCCAAATTCAAATCCGGTCATACGGCTGACCTTGTCGATATAGGCTTCGCAGACGCCGCATCCGGCACCAAATGCCATGCCGATATAGATCCCACCAGCGAAGGCACCTAATATCACATTGTATTTCAGCAACGGCGCAAAGATATAAATCCAGTAGGGGGCAAACAAAGTGATAATTATCGCCAGCATCCACATCAGATGTTTGCGGAATATTAATTTATCGGAAATAAAGCCAAATAACGGTTGTACACACACTGAAACGATAGCGGTAAAAGAGTACACCAGTCCGACATCGGCATAATCAATGCCAATGGTGTCAGTCAGCCATAATGAAAGATATGGATAACAACTTCCCCAGCCGATAAAGAAAAATAAGAAAAACAGGCAGCACATTAAATAGTTTTTTTCTATGCGAAACATGATCTACCTCATTCCTGCGCAATTAATTATTACCTCGTTTTGGAGACGCTAACTTAACGTTAAACGCCGCGGAAAATCTGGAGGCAGTCGCTACCGACCTGTAAAAATCTGCTGCCCGCAGCAGAACTGTGAACGGCCTCACGATTCACCGTAAGGGTACAGCCCGTGCATTTAGGCTTTACGACGTGTAAGATGTTTGTCCTTCAGGAGTTTTTGCTTTTTGCTCACTTTTGAACCTGTGTACCGCTGGCGAGTACCAAACTGACAACTGTGAGTCGGTTTCAAGTCTCAAGTGCCTGAGGTATATCAATAAACTATGATTTGTATGTAACCTTGCGTGTGGGTTACCACTGCAATTAAGGATGTAAAATGCCCGTTATTACTCTTCCTGATGGAAGTCAGCGTACTTTCGATCACGCCGTCAGCGTGATGGAAATTGCTCAGGACATCGGTCCAGGTCTGGCGAAAGCCTGTATTGCTGGTCGTGTGAATGGTGAACTGGTCGACGCGGTTGACCCGATTACCGATGATGCAAATGTCGCTATCATTACTGCCAAAGACGAAGCCGGTCTGGAAATTATTCGCCACTCTTGCGCGCACCTGTTAGGTCATGCAATCAAGCAGCTGTGGCCGGATACCAAAATGGCGATCGGCCCGGTAATCGACAATGGTTTCTATTACGACGTTGATATCGACCGCACCCTGACGCAGGAAGATCTCGAACTGCTCGAAAAGCGTATGCACGAGCTGGCTGAGAAGAATTATGACGTCATTAAGAAAAAGGTGAGCTGGCAGGAAGCCCGTGATGCATTTGCGGCACGCGGTGAAAGCTACAAAACCACCATTCTTGATGAAAACATCAGCCATGACGATCGTCCTGGCCTGTATCACCATGAAGAATATGTCGATATGTGCCGTGGTCCGCACGTACCGAACATGCGTTTCTGTCATCATTTTAAACTGCAGAAGACTTCTGGCGCCTACTGGCGTGGTGACAGCAACAATAAAATGTTGCAGCGCATTTACGGCACCGCATGGGCTGATAAAAAGCAGCTGGCGGCTTATCTGCAGCGTCTGGAAGAAGCGGCGAAGCGCGATCACCGTAAAATCGGTAAGCAGCTCGACCTGTATCATATGCAGGAAGAAGCGCCGGGCATGGTATTCTGGCATAATGACGGCTGGACCATTTTCCGCGAGCTGGAAGTGTTCGTTCGCACCAAGCTGAAAGAGTATGAGTACCAGGAAGTGAAAGGTCCGTTTATGATGGACCGTGTGCTGTGGGAAAAAACCGGCCACTGGGAAAACTACAAAGAAGCGATGTTTACCACGTCATCGGAAAACCGCGAGTACTGCATTAAACCGATGAACTGCCCTGGTCACGTGCAAATTTTCAATCAGGGTCTAAAATCATACCGCGATCTGCCGTTACGTATGGCTGAGTTCGGTAGCTGTCACCGTAATGAGCCGTCAGGCGCGCTGCATGGTCTGATGCGCGTACGTGGCTTTACCCAGGATGACGCCCACGTGTTCTGTACTGAAGAGCAGGTGCGTGATGAAGTAAACAGCTGTATTAAGATGGTGTACGACATGTACAACACCTTCGGTTTTGATAAAATCGTGGTGAAACTGTCGACCCGTCCGGAAAAGCGTATTGGCAGCGATGAGATGTGGGATCGCGCCGAGAAAGATCTGGCGGAAGCACTGCAGGAAAATAATATCGAATTCCAGTATCAGCCGGGTGAAGGGGCGTTCTACGGTCCGAAAATTGAGTTTACCCTGCATGATTGTCTGGATCGTCCGTGGCAGTGTGGTACTGTTCAGCTCGACTTTTCCTTGCCGAGCCGTTTGAGTGCATCTTACGTCGGCGAAAATAACGAACGTCAGGTGCCGGTGATGATTCACCGTGCGATTCTGGGTTCAATGGAGCGCTTTATCGGTATTCTTACCGAAGAGTACGCCGGTTTCTTCCCAACCTGGCTCGCTCCGGTACAAGCAGTGATTATGAATATCACTGATGGTCAGTCCGAATATGTTGCAGAATTAACCCGTAAACTGCAGAATGCGGGAATTCGTGTAAAAGCGGACTTGAGAAATGAGAAGATTGGCTTTAAAATCCGCGAGCACACTTTACGTCGTGTCCCTTACATGCTGGTCTGTGGTGATAAAGAGGTGGAAGCAGGCAAAGTTGCCGTTCGCACCCGCCGTGGTAAAGACCTTGGAAGCATGGACGTAAATGATGTTATCGAAAAGCTGCAGCTAGAGATTCGCAGCCGAAATCTTCATCAATTGGAGGAATAAAGTATTAAAGGCGGAAAACGAGTTCAACCGACGCGACCTAATAAAATTAACGGTGAAATCCGTGCTACCGAGGTGCGTCTGACAGGCATCGAAGGCGAGCAGCTTGGTATTGTAAGCCTGCGTGAAGCTATTGAAAAAGCTGAAGAAGCAGGTGTTGATTTAGTTGAAATCAGCCCTAACGCCGAACCGCCTGTATGCCGTATTATGGATTACGGCAAGTTCCTCTACGAAAAAAGCAAATCTTCTAAGGAACAGAAGAAGAAGCAGAAAGTTATTCAGGTTAAGGAAATTAAATTCCGTCCTGGAACCGATGATGGCGACTATCAGGTCAAACTACGCAACCTGATTCGCTTTCTGGAAGATGGCGATAAAGCCAAGATCACACTGCGTTTCCGTGGTCGTGAAATGGCGCACCAGCAGATCGGTATGGAAGTGCTTAACCGCGTCCGTAAAGACCTGTGTGAAGATCTGGATTTGGCTATTGTCGAGTCCTTCCCTTCGAAGATCGAAGGCCGCCAGATGATCATGGTGCTCGCTCCCAAGAAGAAGCAGTAGGCCATTCAAGTAGTTATCCGCGCAGCGTCCGCGCTGCACGGTAACTCGCCTGTCTGATTCATTTTATTAACAATGCGAAGTGGAAATTTTTGAAATGCCAAAGATTAAAACTGTACGTGGCGCGGCTAAGCGCTTCAAGAAGACCGCCTCTGGTGGCTTCAAGCGTAAACACGCTAACCTGCGTCATATTCTGACCAAAAAATCTACTAAGCGTAAACGTCACCTGCGTCCGAAAGGTCTGGTGTCTAAAGGCGATCTGGGTCTGGTTATCGCCTGCCTGCCGTACGCATAAGTAAATTTTTATCGCCTGACAGATTCCGCTTTGAGATAAGGCGGCACCTGAGCGAATCCCCTGAGCTTACATCAGTAAGCGACTGGGGTGAGCAAAGGAAGCCAACGCAGTCACAGAGCGAAAGATTAACGGCCAAATTCAGAATATAAACAGGAGAGCTAAATGGCTCGTGTAAAACGTGGTGTAGTTGCTCGCGCACGTCACAAAAAAATCTTAAAACAAGCTAAAGGCTACTACGGTGCACGTTCACGTGTATACCGTGTTGCTTTCCAGGCTGTTATCAAAGCTGGTCAGTATGCTTACCGTGACCGTCGTCAACGTAAGCGTCAGTTCCGTCAGCTGTGGATCGCGCGTATCAACGCAGCAGCTCGTCAGAACGGCATGTCTTACAGCCGCTTCATCAATGGCCTGAAAAAGGCTTCTGTTGAAATCGACCGTAAGATTCTGGCTGACATCGCAGTATTCGACAAAGTGACTTTCTCTGCACTGGTTGAAAAAGCGAAATCAGCTCTGGCGTAAGTCAGAATATCCTGAAAACTTCGGGCGGCAGTCAACTTGCCTGCTGCCAGAAGGATAAAGGATAGGTGAAAGAGGGGGCTTGTCTCCCTCTTTTATTATCTAACTCAAGCAAAAGATTGACATTTCTGCCTGCTGGCCTTTCAATAGAGCAACAGAAATTTTCCGACAAGACTCCTGATAAGGTAATGCAAGCATGAATGCTGCTATTTTCCGTTTCTTTTTTTACTTTAGCGCCTGAAAATCGGGGGCTTTTGCGCAAGAGAAGAGAAACGAAAAATCGCGCTGAAAGCCTCCCACGTGGAGGCTTTTTTGTTTCTGGCGAAATGATAATTGGACTTTTTGTCCCAACAAAAAACAGACCGGCCGTGACGGCTGGAAGAAGAGGAAACAATGCCACATCTCGCAGAGCTGGTTGCCAGTGCCAAGGCAGCTATAGAAGATGCCCATGATGTTGCCGCGTTAGATCTGGTACGCGTCGAATATTTAGGTAAAAAAGGGCATCTGACGCTCCAGATGACCACACTGCGCGAATTGCCAGCAGAAGAGCGTCCGGCGGCGGGTGCGGTAATCAATGAAGCCAAGCAGCAGGTGCAGGAAGTGTTGAGCGAGCGTAAAAATACGCTGGAATCAGCTGCACTGAATGCCCGTCTGGCACAGGAAACTATCGACGTTTCACTGCCAGGCCGTCGCATTGAAAATGGCGGCTTGCATCCGGTCACCCGCACCATCGATCGTATTGAAACCTTTTTCGGTGAGCTGGGCTTCGCGGTCATGACCGGACCGGAAATCGAAGATGACTACCATAACTTCGATGCGCTGAATATTCCGGGTCACCACCCGGCACGTGCCGATCACGATACCTTCTGGTTTGATGCAACGCGCCTGCTGCGCACCCAGACTTCTGGCGTGCAGATCCGCACCATGAAAAACCAGCAGCCGCCAATCCGTATTATTGCGCCGGGCCGCGTCTATCGTAACGATTACGATCAGACCCACACCCCAATGTTCCATCAGATGGAAGGGCTGATTGTTGATAAAAACATCAACTTCTCCAATCTGAAAGGCACGCTGCATGAATTCCTGCGCAACTTCTTTGAGGAAGATTTGCAGGTGCGCTTCCGTCCTTCTTACTTCCCGTTTACTGAACCGTCCGCGGAAGTGGATGTGATGGGTAAAAACGGCAAGTGGCTGGAGGTGCTGGGTTGCGGCATGGTGCATCCAAATGTATTGCGTAACGTCGGTATCGATCCAGAAATCTATTCTGGTTTTGCCTTCGGCATGGGCATGGAGCGTCTGACTATGCTGCGTTACGGCGTGACCGATTTACGCGCCTTCTTCGAAAATGATTTACGTTTCCTCAAACAGTTTAAATAAGGGCAGGTTATACCAATGAAATTCAGTGAACTCTGGTTACGCGAATGGGTAAACCCAGCCATTAGCAGTGAAGCGTTGTCCGATCAAATTACCATGGCCGGGCTGGAAGTTGACGGTGTTGACGCCGTTGCCGGTGCCTTTCATGGCGTAGTGGTTGGTGAAGTGGTGGAATGCGGTCAGCATCCCAATGCCGATAAACTGCGCGTGACAAAAGTTAATGTCGGCGGCGAACGCCTGCTGGATATCGTCTGTGGCGCGCCAAACTGCCGTCAGGGGCTGAAAGTCGCAGTGGCGACCGTAGGTGCCGTGCTGCCGGGTGATTTCAAAATTAAAGCGGCGAAACTGCGCGGCGAGCCTTCTGAAGGCATGTTGTGCTCATTCTCCGAGCTGGGAATCAGTGATGATCATGCAGGCATTATTGAATTGCCGGCTGATGCGCCAGTAGGCAGCGATATCCGCGAATATCTGCAGCTGAATGACAATACCATTGAAATCAGCGTGACGCCGAACCGAGCTGACTGTCTGAGCATTATCGGTGTCGCCCGTGATGTGGCGGTACTGAACCAGCTGCCGCTGAGTGAGCCTGCCATCGAACCGGTTGCCGCGACGCTGAACGAGACATTCCCGATTCGCGTTGAGGCTGGCGAAGCCTGTCCGCGCTACCTCGGTCGTGTGGTAAAAGGCATTAATGTGAAAGCCGCCACGCCACTGTGGATGCGTGAGAAACTGCGTCGTTGCGGGATTCGTTCTATCGACCCGGTGGTAGATATCACCAACTATGTGCTGCTTGAGCTGGGCCAGCCGATGCACGCGTTCGATCTCGATCGTATTGATTCGGCGATTGTGGTGCGTATGGCCGAAGAGGGTGAAACCCTGACGCTGCTGGATGGCAATGAAGTCAAACTGAACAGCGACACGCTGGTGATTGCTGATGAGAAGCAGGCGCTGGCAATGGGCGGTATTTTTGGTGGCGCGCACTCTGGCGTCAACGAAGAGACACAGAATGTCCTGTTCGAATGTGCTTTCTTCAGCCCGCTGTCGATTACCGGTCGTGCGCGTCGTCACGGTCTGCACACCGATGCATCTCATCGTTACGAACGCGGCGTGGATTCCGCATTGCAACATAAAGCAATTGAGCGTGCGACGCGTCTGTTGCTGGATATCTGCGGCGGTGAAGCCGGCCCGGTTATTGATGTGACTAACCAGGCTGCGCTGCCGAAGGCGGCCTCTATCACTCTGCGTCGTGAAAAACTGGATCGCCTGATTGGTCATGTGATTGCTGACCACCAGGTGACCGACATTCTGCAACGTCTGGGCTGTAAAGTGACCACTGGCAGCGGCGAGTGGCAGGCGATTGCACCAAGCTGGCGTTTCGATATGCAGATCGAAGAGGATCTGGTTGAAGAAGTGGCGCGCGTCTACGGTTATAACAATATTCCGGACGTGCCGGTGCATGCCAGCCTGGTGATGACTAAACATCGTGAGGCCAATCTTTCTCTGAAGCGCGCTAAAGCGATGCTGGTCGATAAAGGCTACCAGGAAGCGATCACTTACAGCTTTGTTGACCCTAAAATTCAGGCGCTGCTGCATCCGGGGGAAGAAAACCTGCTGCTGCCAAGCCCGATCTCTGCAGATATGTCGGCGATGCGTTTGTCGCTGTGGAGCGGATTACTGTCAGCGGTGGTGTATAACCAGAACCGTCAGCAGGGGCGTGTACGTCTGTTTGAGAGCGGTCTGCGCTTTGTTCCTGATACGCAGGCAAACCTCGGTATTCGTCAGGATCTTATGCTGTCCGGCGTGCTGAGCGGCAATCGCTATGAAGAGCATTGGGATCTGGCGCGACAAACAGTAGACTTCTATGATTTAAAAGGTGATTTAGAGTCTGTTCTGGATCTGACCGGTAAACTGGAGTCCATCGAGTTCCGTGCAGAAGCCAATCCGGCGCTTCATCCGGGGCAGAGTGCGGCGATTTATCTGCGCGGCGAAAAAATCGGATTTATCGGTGTGGTGCATCCGGAACTGGAACGCAAACTGGATCTTAACGGTCGAACCTTAGTGTTTGAACTGCTTTGGGATAAGGTCGCAGACCGCGTGCTGCCTGAAGCGCGCGAGATTTCTCGCTTCCCGGCAAACCGCCGTGATATCGCTGTCGTAGTGGCTGAAAACGTGCCTGCAGCAGATATTATCACTGAGTGTAAGAAAGTTGGCGTAAATCAGGTAGTTGGCGTAAACTTGTTTGACGTGTACCGTGGTAAGGGCGTAAATGAGGGTGAGAAGAGCCTCGCTATCAGCCTGATTTTACAAGATACCAGCCGGACACTCGAAGAAGAGGAGATTGCCGCTACTGTTGCACGATGTGTAGAGGCACTGAAAGAGCGATTCCAAGCATCCTTGAGGGATTGAACCTATGGCGCTTACAAAAGCTGAAATGTCAGAATACCTGTTTGAGAAGCTTGGGCTTAGCAAGCGGGATGCCAAAGAGCTGGTCGAGCTGTTTTTCGAAGAAGTCAGACGTGCTTTGGAAAATGGTGAGCAGGTTAAGCTGTCCGGTTTTGGCAACTTTGACCTTCGCGACAAGAATCAACGTCCGGGACGTAACCCTAAGACTGGCGAAGATATTCCGATCACGGCACGGCGCGTGGTGACGTTCCGCCCGGGTCAGAAATTAAAAAGTCGGGTTGAGAACGCTTCGCCAAAAGAAGACTGATTGACTCACCAACAAAAGGCCGCGTAAGCGGCCTTTTTCATGCCTGAAAAAAATGAAATGTGGATTATTTTAGAGTAGTTGCCGCACTGCAGCAGTGAGTTAAAAGGGTTTCAGAAAAGAAATTTCGCAGCAGTCATACAAAGAGCAGCCACGCCTATGATGGTGGCAGCGATCCATTTTGTCTGGCCGCTAATCTCCTTATGCAAATCACCCTTAGTGGCGAATTCATTAGAACGGGCAACCAGCTCGGCAAGGCCAGATTTTGTGGCAAACTCTTCGGAACGAATAGTCAGTTTAGTCAAATCCAGTTTAATCTGAGTAACGTCAGTTTCAAGCCTCTCGACTCGCTTCTCTAATCTGTCCATCATACCGCCTCCTCCGCTACCGCCGCCATGTTCATTAGGTGTTGGATTATCTTTAACACCAGAGTCTATTTTATTATCAAAAAGCCGTACAAGGTTATCTTTTACAGTATTCATTTGGCGTCCCCCTTATTTTCAGATGGGAACCAATCTGTTTCCAACCAAAGAGATACTATGAAGGCCCAGTAATAGCTGGTGAAGCCGCAATTGGTACATATAACACGATACTCACAGTTGTTAGTAGTAGCGGGTTCAGACTCTTGAATTTTATAATAAGTTACGTATTCATTTGAGGTGTTGGATGACGATCCATCCAGGCTGGCACCGTGCACGACATTATTCACTCTGGGTACAAATAGATGGGGACTGCCGCAGGACAGACAACACTGAGAGCCATTTTTGGCACTCAGAAAGGCAGAAAAAACTTCGGGTGATATAAGACTGAGAAGCTTCGATTCATCCATGTTGTTATTCATCACATATGCTCCAATGGATTAAGTTTTACTAAATCGTTCAGATAGTCCGGCGCGAAACGCACAAACTATCGTCTGTAAAATTGTGGAGCGCCCAAGAATTTTTTGCAACGATATGTTGTTGACACTGTTGATCATAAAGCGATCCGCAAACGTGTGGCGCATTACATGAGGTGCCTGGCCGGCAGGCAGGTCATGAACCAACGTTTTAGGCGTCTTGCGGACATTAAGTCAATCAGCGGTCGAGAAGATTTGTTGCCCATCATAACCGTCCAGACTACAGAAAAAATCCCCGGCATCTGTAGAATGCGTCGTGCAGAACCAGCAGGCTGAATAGTTCTAAATGCTGCCGCATGACAGTGACATAGAAAAATACAGCCCCCACAAACCGGGCTGTAACACACTCATTAAACGCAAAAAAGATCGAGAAAGTTCGGCTTTTTCTGCGTCCGCTTTATCACGCCTTATCAAACGAACAGAACCATGTAGGCGTTAGCGGATCTTAGGCGTATGTGGCGCTAAACCATATCCGGCTGCACAATTAGGATCTTGAAATTTGGCAAACGGCATTTTTCATTCTTTAAAAAATCCATCCTCTCTGGCTCAAAACCACCAAAATAATCAAAAACACTGCTTTATCAGGATTTAGTTGGCTAATTATTCTGGGGCGGGTATTATATGCACTATCTTAGCAACGTGAGGATGTGAGGCTGGTGCGATTGCCGCCGAAAACATAAACCCAATGACTTTCTCCAAAGGAATGCTCGTTACCCTTTCTACATCTCAATTCTTTATCACTGCGGTCATGGCCAGCGTTCTGGCATGGTGCAGCGAGCTATAGCGACTTCACAAAACGTTTAAAAACGACTTTTAGCACTGCGTTGCTGCGGCAACGGCGGTTAATCACGTGTTTTGTTTTGTGAGGAAACTATGATCTATTGGATCTTTTTATCTGTCGCCATCGTTTGTGAAATTCTTGGTACGCTGGCAATGAAATACTCCAGTCTGCACGGCGGCATCAGCGGCCATATCGCGATGTATTTGCTGATCGCGGCGTCCTATATTCTGCTGTCTGTGGCGGTTAAACGTATTGCACTGGGCGTGGCCTACGCACTGTGGGAAGGGGCAGGCATTTTGCTGATTACCCTGTTTAGCGTGCTGATGTTCAGTGAATCACTGTCGCTGGTTAAAGTGATAGCGTTAATCCTGCTGCTGGCCGGCATCACCCTGATTAAATCCGGTACTGAAATGCCTAAGCGTAAACGCAATGAGGTGAAACATGCAGGCTGAACATCTGCTGTACCTGTTGCTGGCGGTAGTGCTGGAGATTATTGCCAATATTATGCTGAAGAAATCGGAAGGTTTCCGCCGCTGGGGATATGGCGTGCTGTCATTACTGGCGGTATTGGGCGCATTCAGCGCGCTGGCTCAGGCGGTGAAAGGTATCGATCTGGCGGTGGCTTATGCGCTCTGGGGCGGGCTGGGTATCGCCGCGACCGTCGCCGCTGGCTGGATTCTGTTTAATCAGCGGCTGAACAAAAAGGGCTGGATCGGTCTGATTGTGCTGCTGGCCGGGATGGTGATGCTGAAACTGGCGTGATGCCAGAGTGTTAATCACGCAGCGGCTGAACGTATTGTGCTTCACGGTCGCTCCACAGTGTCAGGATTGCGTAAGCGGCGGGAAAGTAACGTGAAAATCATCCGTCAGCTGATAGTTAGCGCTATAAGTGATTGCTATAACAGGCTCATCTAATAAAGAGAGGTCAGCCTGATGAAAAAAATGGCTATATTACTTTGCGTCCTGTCTGGGATGCCGCTGCTGGCAAATGCTGGCGTGTCGATTGACATTCATTCACCCGGAATTTCTATTCAGCTTGGCGATCGCGATCAGCGTGGTTATTACTGGGACGGTTATGACTGGCGTGCGCCAGCGTGGTGGCATGACTGGCAGGGTCGTCATGTTGGAGCGCGCGGCCCGCGCGGTGATTACTGGAACGGCAATGGCTGGCAGCCACATGCGCCGCAGCATCACTCTCATTCACGGCCGCAGCAACAGAATCATCACCAGCCGGAACGACCACAGCATAATCATCATGATAAGCCTGGGGCGGGTAACGATAATCCTCATCAACGTCCTCCGGCGCAACAGCGTCATTAATTTCTCCCTTAAGGGCCAGCAATGCTGGCTCTTTCTTTTTCTGCATCAGCCACTACAATCAAAGCCTTGTTTTCACGGATAAAGAGTCACTGATGACGCTGATTTCCGAACTGTCGCATCGGGCAGCACGACGCGGACGGCGCTGGCTGATGGTGCTGCTGCTGCTGACGTTGATCACCGCAGCCATAAGTCTGTGCGCAGGGGAGAGCTGGATTGCCCCTGGCGACTGGTTCAGCCCGCAGGGGCAGCTGTTTGTCTGGCAGCTGCGTTTACCGCGTACGCTGGCGGTATTACTGGTCGGTGCGTCACTGGCGGTGGCTGGCGCGGTGATGCAGGCGCTGTTTGAAAACCCGCTGGCGGAACCCGGGCTGTTAGGCGTATCGAACGGAGCCGGTGTCGGTTTGGTATTAAGCGTACTGCTGGGAAGCGGCCAGCCGTGGAGCCTGAGTCTGGCCGCCATCGCCGGTGCCTTACTGGTGACGGTGCTGCTGCTGCGATTTGCCCGGCATCATCTCTCTACCAGCCGTTTGCTGCTGGCCGGCGTTGCGCTGGGAATTATTTGCAGTGCGATAATGACCTGGGCGGTCTACTTCAGCACCAGCCTCGATCTGCGCCAGTTAATGTACTGGATGATGGGCGGCTTTAGCGGTATAGACTGGCGTTACGGCTGGCTAATGCTGGCGTTACTGCCGATTCTGCTGTGGCTGACCTGCCAGTGGCGCGCGCTGAATTTGCTGATGCTGGGCGAGATTTCCGCGCGTCAGCTCGGGCTACCGATGGCGCTGTGGCGCAACTTACTGGTGATGGCGATTGGCTGGCTGGTAGGGGTCAGCGTGGCGCTGGCAGGCGCCATTGGCTTTGTTGGGTTGGTGATCCCGCACATATTGCGGCTCAAAGGGCTGACCGATCACCGCATACTGCTACCGGGATGTGCTTTCGCCGGCGCGACGGTGCTGCTGGCGGCTGATATCATCGCCCGGCTGGTGCTGAGATCGGCTGAATTGCCGATTGGCGTGGTGACGGCCACGCTCGGGGCACCCATATTTATCTGGTTATTAGTAAACCATCGCCGCTAGCGCAGGCTGGCAAATACACTACTGATACAGGAAATCCGCATGAGCATTTTTGATACAGAACTGGAAACGCTGGATGGTGAGAAAACCACGCTGAAACAGTGGCAGGGCGACGTGCTGTTAGTGGTTAATGTGGCCTCTAAATGTGGCTTAACGCCCCAGTATGAACAGCTGGAGCAGCTACAAAAACAGTGGCAGGATCAGGGGTTCAGCGTGCTGGGTTTCCCGTGCAATGCGTTCCTTGAGCAGGAGCCGGGCAGTAATGAAGAGATTAAAACCTTCTGCAGCACGACCTACGGCGTTACTTTCCCGATGTTCAGCAAAATTGAGGTTAATGGTGAAAACCGGCATCCGCTGTACGCTCAGCTGGTGGCTGCACAACCGCAGGCGGTAGCACCAGAAGGCAGCGGCTTCCTTGAACGAATGACCAGTAAAGGCCGCGCGCCGAAAGCCGCGGGGGATATTTTATGGAACTTCGAGAAATTCCTTATTGGTCGGGATGGTAAGGTGGTTCAGCGCTTCTCGCCGGATATGACCCCGGATGATGCGGTGATCGTCGACAGCATCAAGCAGGCGCTGGCAAAGTAAATGCTGCTGGAAATTGAACAGGCTGCGGTCGCCGGGCGACTGGCCCCGTTCAGTGCGCAGGTCAGCAGTGGGCAACTGATTCATCTGCTGGGGCCGAATGGTGCCGGAAAAAGTTCGCTGCTGGCGCGCTTGTCGGGTTTATTGCCCGGCAGCGGCAAGGTTCAGTTTCTGGGAAAGCCACTTGAAGACTGGAGTGGCAGTCAGCTTGCCCGTCATCGCGGCTGGTTGCATCAGCAGCAGTTGCCCGTCGGCCAGATGGCGGTTTTTCACTATCTGCAACAGCATCTGCTGCACGCCGACCAACCTTATGAAACGGTGTTACAGCAGGTTCTCGAGGGATTGCAACTTGGCGATAAGCTGGCGCGGCCGCTGAATCAGTTGTCCGGTGGCGAGTGGCAACGGGTAAGACTGGCCGCTGTGCTGTTGCAGATCGCGCCGGCGGCAAATTCCCAGGGGAAATTGCTGCTGCTGGATGAGCCGATGGCCGGGTTGGATGTGGCTCAGCAGGCGGCAGTCGACCGCCTGCTATTGCCGCTGTGCCAGGCCGGGGTAAGCATTATTATGAGCGGCCATGACCTTAACCACAGCCTGCGCCATGCGCAACAGGTGTGGCTGATGGCCGATGGTCAGTTAGTGGCGCAGGGTGAAACAGCCACGGTGATGCAACCTGAACGTCTTGAACAGGTGTATCAAGTGCCCTTTCGCAAACTGACGGTTGAAGGCCATCAAATTCTCACCACGTTAACGGAATAGCGGGCAGTCCCTTGCCAGAATCAATGATTTACCGCTACATTAAGTTTTTGTCTGATTGCAGGGAATGTCGGTTATGCGGATCTGGTTGTTGCTGGTTGTGGTTATTCTTGCTGGATGCAGTCGCCATGCTCCTCCTCCTGACGGTCGTTTGTCAGATCCGATAATGGTTATCGCCCAACTTAATGAACAACTGGGTCAGTGGCGCGGAACGCCATACCGCTATGGTGGGATGAGTCGCGGCGGCGTCGATTGCTCCGGTTTTGTTTATCTTACCTTCCGCGATCGTTTTGACCTGCAATTACCGCGTTCAACCAGCGATCAAACGGATATCGGCACCCGCATTGATAAAGATCAGTTGCTGCCAGGCGATCTGGTATTTTTCAAAACCGGCCGTGGAGAAAACGGCCTGCACGTCGGCATTTATGATACTGATAATCAGTTTATTCACGCCTCAACCAGCAAGGGAGTGATTCGATCTTCACTCGATAATGTTTATTGGCGTAAAGTATTCTGGCAGGCGCGACGCATTTAATAAGTGTTGTAGTAATTAATAAACTGAGAAGAATTTAGGATAAATGCGTATTTCTTCGCCGGAAAAAATAGAGCATGATGAATGCTGGTTTTCGGCGAAGTGAATGAGATTAATTTGTATTAGATGGCGGTTTTATATTTACTTAAGCCATATTTTTTCTTTTTTCATCACTGACGCTGTCAGAAAACCTGCCTTACACGCATCTGAAATCTCAGCAACTGCTCGATTTACGACAATTTAAAGATTAATTTTATTTAAGCATCTTTCGGTTTTTTTTCTGCCGAAAAATGACTAAGTGTCTGATAGCGCATTAGCACTATTGATTGTCATAAATTGTTGTTATAGGATGCACAAACTGCCACTTAATAATGGCTTATCAAAATGAAAATCCATTTAGCTGCCGACTACCGTAGTAACGCAGCATTTTATCCGGTATATACCCTGACGGGTAGGCTGACTGCTGTAGAGCTGATCTCATGGTTCTCGGACGAAAACGCCAATGTTGCGATTCCGGCAGAGATGCTGATTCCGCAACTGACATTCGAACAGCGTATATCGCTACTGCAAAGTCAAATAACGCTGGTGGAGAAATATCGGGAATTTTTCAGCTATCACGATCTATATGTCGCGATTAATATTGATGAAATTATCGCGCAGGCGATTTTAGAAAGTGAGTTTCTTTTACACAAGTTAGGCCTGCTGGATTGCCTGGAACTGGAAATAAATGAAAGTTTTACTGATTTATCCGCAGGTAAAGATAATCCTTTACTGGCTGCGCTAAATGATCATTTTTCTCTCAGTCTGGATAATTTTGGCGCAGGAAAAGCGACGGCGAAAGCGGTATACGATGACCTGTTTAATCGTATCAAATTAGATAAGGGGTTTATCCAGCACAATATCAAACGGCGCTCATTTGCACCGTTTATTAATGCCATACTGGATAATATAACGCCACACTGCCAGCAGGTGATTGTACAGGGAATTGATGATATTCAGGCGCTGGCAACCATTCGTCAGTATCCTTTTGCCGGAATTCAGAGTGCGTTATTTCCGGCGACGGATGAACTCTCTTTAGCGGCTTTGCTGAAGACTCCAGCGTTACTGATGCCGCCCGCAGAGTCACCGTAAACGGAATGTATGCCCTGTAAATTAGCACGCACAGGGTTTACACTGACAGCATTGTGGCCGTTTTACTGACTGATTCTTATCAGAAAAGGCCCCAGCGATGTCTTAAGGAGGCACCATGCAGTTCAATAACAGCTGGTTTAACGAGCTGCCGGGCTTTTATACCGCACTGAATCCCACCCCGTTGAAAAATCCGCGTCTGCTTTATCACAGCAGGTCACTGGCACAGGAGTTGGGCCTTGATGAAAGCTGGTTCAGCCAGGATAAAGCCGCTATCTGGAGCGGCGAGACGCTGTTGCCTGGCATGCAGCCGCTGGCGCAGGTCTACAGTGGCCATCAGTTTGGCGTCTGGGCCGGGCAACTCGGTGACGGGCGGGGTATTCTGCTGGCAGAACAGCAATTGCCGGACGGACGTAAAGTTGACTGGCATCTGAAGGGAGCAGGGCTGACACCTTACTCACGGATGGGCGACGGACGTGCCGTACTGCGTTCAACGCTGCGGGAGTTTCTCGCTTCAGAAGCGATGCATCATCTCGGGGTGCCAACTTCTCGGGCCTTAACCGTGGTCACCAGTGAAGAGCCGGTTTACCGTGAAAGCGCCGAGCGTGGTGCGATGCTGTTGCGTGTGGCCGAAAGCCATCTGCGATTTGGTCATTTTGAGCACTTTTTCTATCACGGCCAGCAGCAAAAAGTTCAGCAGCTGGCAGACTATGCTATCGCGCATCACTGGCCGACACTGGTCGATCAACCTGATCGCTATCAGCTGTGGTTTACCGATGTGGTGAAACGCACGGCGCGACTGATTGCTCACTGGCAGAGCATCGGCTTTGCTCACGGCGTGATGAATACCGATAATATGTCGATTATTGGTATCACGCTGGATTACGGCCCTTATGGCTTTCTCGACGACTATCAGCCGGATTTTATCTGTAATCACTCTGACCATCAGGGGCGTTATGCATTTGATAATCAGCCAGTGGTGGGGCTGTGGAACCTCAATCGCCTGGCGCATGCGCTTTCCGGGCTGATGACCCCGGAACAGTTAAAACTGGCGCTGGCTGAGTATGAGCCAGAACTGATGCGTGCCTGGGGCGAGAAGATGCGTGCCAAACTGGGACTGTTGACACAGGATAAAAGCGATAACGACATTCTTACCGGGCTGTTGTCGCTGATGACCAAAGAGGGCAGTGATTATACCCGTACCTTCCGTCTGCTCAGTGCCACACAGCAGGATGAAACGCGCTCGCCACTGCGTGATGAGTTTATCGACCGCGATGCCTTTGACCACTGGTATCACGACTATCGTCAGCGACTGCTGCGCGACGAGAAGAGTGATGCTGAACGTCAGCAGCTAATGAAATCGGTTAATCCGGCGATTATTCTGCGTAACTATCTGGCGCAGCAGGCAATTGAGCGTGCGGAGCAGGATGATATCAGCGTACTGACGCGGTTGCATCAGGCGCTCGCCCGTCCGTTTGACGATGCGCCTGAATTTGCGGATTTGGCGAAACGTCCGCCAGACTGGGGTAAGAAGCTGGAAGTGAGTTGTTCAAGTTAACGGCGCAGGGCGATCTGGGGCACGGCTTCACTGGCGTGAGGCAGTACCATCAGGTCGGCCTGGTACCAGCGCGTCAGAATCGATTCGGTCATCACCTCAGCTGGCGTGCCGCTGGCAACCAGCTTGCCGCAATGCAACAGCATCATGCGATCTGACCACAGTGCAGCCAGGTTCAGGTCGTGCAGCACGCAGCATACCGTTAGCTTGCCATTACGCGTCAGCTGATGCAGCAGGCGCAAGGCGTGTTGCTGATGGTAAAGATCGAGCGCCGAAGTCGGCTCATCGAGAAATAACCAGCCTTGCGGACCGTCGTCGTGCCAGAGTTGTGCCAGCGCTCTGGCTAACTGCACCCGCTGCTGTTCGCCGCCGGAAAGCTGCCGATAATCGCGCTTCGCCAGCACATCACAGCCGGTTAATGCCATCACTTCTCTGACTACCGGTGCTGCCGGCTGCTGCGGCCAGGGCGCGCGACCCATCGCAACCACATCTTCAACCGCCAACGGAAATGCTACCGCGCTCTGCTGACGCATGACTGCACGTTGCTGTGCCAGAGATTGACGCGGCCAGCGATCGAGCGGTATCTGCTGTAGCTGGCAACTGCCGTCAGAAGCCATCAGATAACCGGTAAGCAGGCGCAAGAGCGTTGATTTACCGGCACCGTTTGGGCCAATCAGGGATACCATCTCACCGGCGCGCAGCTGCAATGAGACGTCGTCAATCAGCGTGCGTCCGGCGACGCGATAACTGAGGGAACTGGCCTGTAACTGGTTATGCATGGCTGCTTCCCTGACGACGTAAAATCAGCCACAGAAACCACGGGCCGCCCAGTAGGCTGGTTAACAGTCCGACCGGCATTTCCGCCGGTGCCACCAACGTGCGTGCCAGCGTATCGGCAACCAGCAATAAAATTGCGCCAGCCAGCACTGAACCCGGCAACATCCAGCGGTGATCGGCACCGAGACAGATACGCATCAGATGCGGCACGACCAGGCCAATAAAGCCGATGATACCGCTAACTGCCACCGCAGCGGCGACCAGCAGTGCGCTGAGAATTAATAAATGACGCTGGGTACGCTGCACATCCACGCCGAGATAATGGGCTTCCTCTTCACCAAGCTGTAGCAGATTCAGCCGTGCGGCCAGCCACTGAATCAGTAGTGCGGCGGGAATAATCAGTGAGGCAGAGGCCAGTAAGGTTGACCACTGAGCTTGTCCGAGACTGCCCATTCCCCACAGCGATAACTGACGCAGCTGCTGATCGTTACTGACCCATGACAATACGCCAACCGCCGCGCCACAAAGGGCGTTGATGGCAATCCCTACCAGTAACAGACGGGATAATCCCGCCTGACCCGAGCGGGTCAGCGCAAAGATAATCAGCGTAATCGCCATGCTGCCGATAAATGCTGCCAGCATCGGCAGATAAAGGGCGAGGATGGCGGGCAGCGCCAGCGGCAGTACTAACGCAAGTGCTACCGCCAGTGCCGCTCCGCTACTGATACCCAGCAGGCCGGGATCGGCCAGCGGATTGCGAAACAGCCCCTGCATCACGGCACCTGACAGCGCCAGCGCCGCGCCGACCAGCATCGCCAGCAGCACGCGTGGCAGACGAATATTCAGCCAGATTTGCCACAGCATGCTGTCGGCTGGCGCGGCCCACAGCATCGGTAACGACAGGCGCATTGCGCCAATATTGGCCGCCAGCACCGCCAGTACTAACAGCGTAATCAGCATGGCGAACAGCCAGCGTAGCGGTAAACGCGCAATCATTTTGCTATTGCTTCCGCCGCTTTACGCAACTTAAGGATGGCCGAAGGTGTGTCGATGCCAAAGCCGAGCAGCGCCATATCATCCACCACCAGCAGCTGATGCTGCTGTCCGGCAGGCGTCATTGCCAGCCCCGGCAGCTTCCACAGGTTGTCTTTGCCACCCAGCGTGCGCAGGCCATCTTCACCCACCACCACCAGCTGCGGCGCGCTGGCAATCACCCCTTCCTGTGAAAGTGGCTGGTAACGCTGCACATTGCCCATCGCATTCTGCAACCCGGCGGTCTGGATCGCTGCGTCGGCCGCCGTGCCACGCCCGGCACTCATGGTGGTGACGCCGTTGTGCGCCATGATAAACAGCACTTTCACCGGCAGCGGCTGGCGATTCAGCGTAGCCAGCTGTTTATCAAGGCGTTGCTGCAAACTTTTGCCCGCCTCTTCGCGCTGCAGTGCCTGAGCAATCGTGCTGATTTTATCGTCGATAGCCTTGATATCGGCTTTACCGCTGACGGTCACCACTTTTACACCGGCTTGCTGCACCTGCTCCAGCGCCATCGAGGGTTTAGCCAGCTCACTGACCAGTACCAGCGTCGGTTTTAATGCCAGAATGCCTTCGGCATTAAGCTGGCGCATATAGCCGACATCCGGCAGTTTGGTCGCCAGCGCCGGATGCAGGCTGGTACTGTCGCGACCCACCAGATTTTGCTGGGCGTCGAGTGCATAGACAATCTGCGTGACGTCGCCGCCAATCGATACCACGCGCTCAGTCGCCAGTGCCGAAAGCGGCAGAGCGAGCAGGGCGATTAGCCAGCGTTTCATGCGGCAACTCCTTCGCGGGTTAACGCCGCCAGCTGTTCACGCCACTGCGTCTGCTCAGGTTGCCCCTCGCTACGCTGACCATACAGTTGGGCAATTTGCGTGCCGTCGGCAGCAAACAGCTCGAGACTGGTGACAAAACCGTCAGCGGTCGGTTTGCGGGTTACCCAGCTTTCGGCAATGGCATCCTCAATCAGATGCAGGGTAAATTCACGGTTGAAGATATTGATCCAGTTATCCATCGGCATCAGCTTTTCAACGTTGCCGGTAAAGATCTGCACGCAGCCGCGGTTGCCAACGAAGATCATAATTTCGTTAGCGTCAGTTTTTGCCACTTCAAGAATCTGGCGCAGCGACTGATTGCTGACCTGACAGGCCAGATCGCTGGCTACTGCGTGGAAGGCTTGCTGGCGGCTGATATTGTGACGCTTCAGCAGGCGGAAAAACTGATGCACGTCGGTCATTGCGCGCCACTCTTGCTCAATCAACGCGGCATCGGTGACCTCACTGGTCGCCTCGGTAACCAGCGGCGTCACGATCAGATCGCTGGCTTGCGGTTGTACAAAGCGTTCAACCAGCGCCTGCCATGCGGCAAGATCGGTTTTATCGGTGGTATAGACTTTCAGTACCGCATCGCCCTGTGCATCAAAGAATTGCAGGCTCTGACGTTCGCCGCGCGCATTTTGCTCTTTCAGTGCAAAGGCACTGTGCCACTGATTAACGAACAAACGTTGGTCCAGCGCGCGTGGATTCAGCACCAGCCCGGCATGGTCGCTGAGATGCAGGTTACTGTAGTGACCCACCTGCTCGTGCACCGCGTATTCATTGCGGGTAATGGATTTGGTTTCACCGACCGCTTCCAGTGCCTGAAGCATTTCACGCATCTCATTGCGCAGCTGCTGTGCATCATGTCCGACGCGGGAATGGGTCAGCTCTGCTTCGCTGATCGCCATATCGGCCGCCAGATCGCGGGCATATTTTTTTGGATTAGCGGCTTTCAAAGCCTGGTATTGCTGATAAATCATGTTCATGGACTGCTTCCTTGTTTCAAATTCGCCCTGCGGTTTCTGGCAGGGCGCAATTATTACCACTGGTAACTGACGAATACTTTGCCGTTGATCCCATCCTGCGGAATGCCCTGCGTAGAGTAGTACTCTTTTTCAAAGGCATTAGCCAACACCAGAGTAGTGGTCAAGCCTTTCAGGCGATCCTGACCTTTATAGCGCAGGTAGAAATCATTGACCGCGTAGCCAGGTTGGTTGGCATAGGTTGAACTGATATGCGTTGAACGCTCAACAAAGGTGCCGACCCAGCCGACCGAGAAGGCAGTCTGGGCAATCGGCACATCGAGGATGCTGGTAACGGTGTCTGGGTTCAGGCTGGAGATCCACTCGCCGGTATCGCTGTCTTTACCACGAGTACGGTTATAGGCCAGATCCCAGCTGAACACGTCGGTGTTGTACTTCAGAGACATATCCCAGCCCCAGATTTTCGCCTGCGGCACGTTGTAAGACTGGGTCGTGGCGGCGGCAAAATCGACAGTGGTCGAAATGTAATCCTTCGCTTCGGTATCGAAATAACTGGCCTTGAATTCGATTCCGTCGTTAGCCATCAGCAGGTCGTCAAAGCGTAAACCAAAACCGGCTTCACGCGTTGAGTTGGTCTCAGGGCGCAGGTTCGGATTTGGCACCCAGCGGTTAACGTAGCCCGGGAACGAGAAGTGTACGTCGTCGTTATACATCTCGCCCATGGTTGGCGCGCGGAACGCCTGCGCATAGGAGCCGAACAGCATCAGCCAGTCGGTTGGCGTCACAGAGAGCGCGGCGCGTGAGGACCATTTATCGGCATCGACATCGGCATAGCCATCGCTGCTGCCGCTATAGTTATCGTAGCGGGTACCGAGCACCAGTGAAGCCGGAATATCGCGCAGGGTAATTTCATCCTGCAACCAGCCGGAAGAGAAGTCGATTTTCGCCTGTGGGAAGCTGGTGGTGGTTCCGCCCGGATGCTGCTCCTGGCGGTAGTATTCGCCGCCATAAGTGAACAGGTGAGAAGCAAAACTGTCGGCAAACAGGCGGCTGCGGTTGTCCAGCTTCAGTCCTTTGGTGGTCTGTTCGCGATACTGACTGCCGGTATCACGGGTTCCGGCATTAATTCGGGTTTCAGACCAGTAGGTGGTCAGGTTGGCATTCAGCCACTCCATATCGCTTGGATCGAGGTGATAACCCAGCTGTACATCGCGCTGAATGGTGGAACGATCGGTCATCAGGTTACCGGTACCAGGCTGAACCACCTGTGGGTTAACCGGTTCCTGAGCGTTGTTGTTGTAGTAACGCAGGCTGCCGCTTAAGGTTTGTGCCGGATCCAGTTTCCAGCTGCCTTTTGCCAGCAGATTACTGATACTTTCATCGTTTGGCGCATCAGCACCGCTGCTTTGTCGAATATCACCGCGGTCGCGGCTGCTCCACGACAGCACGCCATCAAGATCGTCAGTACGGCCAAAGGCGCTGGCGCCTAAACCGAAGCTGTGATCGCCGGTTGCCGCGTTGCTGAATACGCGATAACCACTGTTTTTACCCGGTTCCAGCAAATCGGCGGCATCCACCGTTTCATACGAGATAACGCCGCCCAGCGCGCCGCTGCCATACAGTAGCGCTGAAGGGCCACGCACCACTTCGATGCGTTTAATTAACGCCGGATCAAGAAACACACTGTTCAGGTGGCCAGTATCGGTTCCCTGACGAATGCCGTCTACCAGCGTTAAAACGCCGCGGCGATCGTAGCCACGCATACTCAGGTCCTGGCCATTAGTACGACCGGTACCGCTGATGGTTATCCCCGGAACGTTGCGCAGCATATCGGCGGCAGAAGAGGCGGTTTGTGACTCAGGCGAATTGCCATCAATCACCGTCACCATCATCGGTGCTTCAAAGCTGCTGCGCGAGTTACCGGTAGCGACCACCGTCATTTGATCGTTTTTTGCGTTAGTTTGGTTGCGATCGCTGGCGGTGTCAGCTGCCTGTGCGAAAAGCGGTAAAGCACAGGAAATAGCCAGCGTTAAACGCGACAGGCGCGGACCGGCTGAAGGTAAGTGAGGCATCAATGCAACTCTCCATATTATGGTATCCCGGGGATAGCCTCGGGAAGTGTCAGGAGCTGGCTGCCTTGGCTTAATGCCTGGGTGGCTGGCGGTTATGAGATTTTTAGGTTACTTCGTCAGGATAAGTTTACCGGCCTGGGTCTGACGCAAAATGTATTGCTGACCCTGATGCAGGATGACAACGCGACCTTCACTGCCTAACAGCAATTTGCTGTCGACCTGCCGCAGGCTGTGCCCGGTTTCCGGTATGGCGCAGGTGGAAGGGGATTTATCCATAAAGCTACCTGTTAATAATGTAAATTGTTTTCACAATGATAATCATTATCAACAAATGTTTCATCCAGGCAAGGATAAAATTGTCAAAGCGAGGGAATGTTGGCGAATTTGCAACTTTATGCTAATAACGCTGGCGGTTTTCCCGCCAGCGTCGGGGGATCAGAAGCGGCAGTCGATGGCTTGCGCCAGCAGGGCCAGCACGGCTTCACTGTCTTCCCAGCCGAGGCAGGGATCGGTAATTGACTGGCCATAAACCAGCGGTTGTCCGGCAATCACTTTTTGCGTACCTTCCTGCAGGAAGCTTTCAATCATCACGCCAGCAATCGCCTGCGATCCGTCGCGGATCTGTTGCGCCACCGATTCTGCCACGTCGCGCTGGCGGCGATGTTGTTTCAGACAGTTGGCATGGCTGAAGTCGACGACCAGCTGTTGCGGCAGGTGAAACTCGCGCAGGCTGGCAGCGGCGGCGGCAATATCTTCCGCATGATAGTTAGGCTGTTTGCCGCCGCGCATAATGATATGACCGGACGGATTGCCGCTGGTCTGATAAATGGTCATCTGCCCGTATTTATCAGATGACAGAAACATATGGCTGGCACGCGCCGCACGGATGGCATCGACGGCGATTTGCGTGTTGCCATCGGTCCCATTTTTAAAGCCGACCGGGCAGGAGAGAGCCGACGCCATCTCGCGGTGAATCTGGCTTTCAGTGGTACGCGCGCCGATGGCACCCCAGCTGATCAGGTCGGAAATAAACTGGCCGATCACCATATCAAGAAATTCGGTGGCGGTTGGCATTCCCAGCGCATTGATATCCAGCAGCAGCTTACGGGCGATTTCAAGGCCATGATTGACGCGAAAGCTGCCATCGAGATCGGGATCGGAGATCAGTCCTTTCCAGCCGACCACGGTACGCGGCTTTTCGAAATAGGTGCGCATTACGATTTCCAGCCGATGCTGGTGTTTAACCCGTAAAGCGTTAAGTCGGGTAGCATACTCAACGGCAGCTTTGGGATCGTGCAGTGAGCAGGGGCCAATCACGACCAACAGGCGTTTATCTTCCCCGGTCAGGATACGGGCAATGCGTTTACGTGACGCTGTCACGTTTTCTGCAATGGCGGCGGTTATCGGATGCTTTAACGCCAGTTGCTCAGGCGTAATCAGGCTCTCGATGCGCGCGGTTCGCAGTTCATCTGTTTTATTCATCTGCATCTCTGAAATTTTTTTCTTCTCAACGGCAAAAGTGCCGGGAAGTGATGGCGATCACAATAGCCCAAATAGCGATGAATTCAACTGGCTGAAGAGTTAAAACGCGGCATCTGCCACAAAAAGCCGCGGCAAAGCGGCTCTGTTGGCGAGCTGAGCTAATACATATGGCGATTCAGCCCCATGATATCGAGGATTTTGGTGGCAATTTCCTCCACCGAGTAGTTGGTACTGTTGAGGTAACGAATCTGGTGGGTGCGGAACAGCGCTTCGACTTCGCCTACCTCCATCCGGCATTGCCGCATTGAGGCGTAGCGGGTGTTTTCCGCCCGTTCCTGACGAATCGCCGACAGGCGTTCCGGATCGATAGTCAGCCCGAACAGCTTCTGCTGATGCGCTTTTAGCGCCGGTGGCAATTTCAGATTATCCATATCATCGGCAATAAACGGATAGTTGGCGGCACGCACGCCAAACTGCATGGCCAGATACAGGCTGGTGGGGGTCTTACCGCAGCGCGATACGCCTAACAGAATCACCTGCGCGTCTTCCAGCCCGCGCAGCGAAATGCCATCATCATGCGCCAGTGCGTAATCAATGGCGGCGATACGCGCATCATACTTGCCGAGGTTGCTGGCAGTCAGGCCGTGGGTGCGGTGTGCCACCGGAGCCGGAGCCATACCCAGCTCTTCCTGAAGCGGAGCAACCAGCGACTGAACAATATCCTGGCAAAAGCCGTCGCTTTGCATAATGATTTCACGTACGTCCGGCGTGACAATCGAGAAAAACACCAGCGGTCGAATACCGCTTTTTTGATAGATGGCGTTAATCTGACCTTTTACCGCCTGCGCCCGCTGGACATTCTCAACAAAAGGTAGCGTGACGCTGTTCATGGCTACCGGAAATTGCGACATCACCGCGTGACCCAGCACTTCAGCAGTAATCGCCGTACCATCCGAGATGTAGAAAACACTTCGTTCGCCTGCTGCGTCCATTTTATCTCCTGCTAATGATCTCTGCTGCATCTGATTGTATCGGTGAAGAGGATTAACGCCACCTGACAGAATGAATCATTCACATTTAAATAAAGTGAATGATTTATTTTTAACCTTTCGATATTGAATTAAATCATAATAAATGAAATGGCGTTTCTTTTTTTTAATTGTTGATTATAACGCTTTCTCTGGTGTGAAACGGTTATTTAGCTCGGATTTTGTTGCGCAAAAGAAATAGAGCTCTGATTAAAGGCTATTTAACTAACAATCTGATTATGATGGGTTTTTGTTGATTTTTGCTCGTTGCGCAACGAAATGAGTTTAGCGCGGAGTTTTCTTAAAAACACTTTTTTAATTTGCTTGAACGATTCACCACTTCCTCTTTGCATTCTCTCTGTGCCAGGCTGAAGACGTGATATCTGCACCGCAGAATGTGACTTGCGCCCCCTCATTAAACTGAAAAGGATTGCTTCAATGTCCAATATAGGCGAAGTGCCGCTAGTGCTTTGGTACAACCAGCTCGGCATGAATGATGTTGATCGGGTGGGAGGCAAAAATGCTTCTCTGGGTGAAATGATTACCAATTTGTCTTCACTGGGTGTGTCAGTGCCAAACGGCTTTGCTACCACCTCCGATGCTTTTAATCAATTTCTGGACCAAAGTGGCGTCAACCAGCGGATTTATCAGTTGCTGGATAACACCAATATTGATGATGTTGATGAACTGGCAAAAGCCGGGAAACAGATCCGTCAGTGGATCGTTGATACCCCCTTCCAACCGGAACTGGAGCAGGCCATTCTTGCTGCCTATCAACAACTCTCTGCCGATGACGCCGATGCCTCATTTGCCGTGCGCTCCTCGGCTACCGCAGAAGATATGCCCGACGCGTCGTTTGCCGGCCAGCAGGAGACTTTCCTGAATGTGCAGGGCATTGAGGCGGTGATGGTGGCGGTGAAACACGTTTACGCTTCATTATTTAACGATCGGGCCATCTCTTATCGTGTGCATCAGGGCTACGACCATCGTGGCGTGGCGCTCTCCGCCGGGGTGCAGCGCATGGTGCGTTCTGACCTCGCTTCCTCAGGCGTGATGTTTACCATTGATACCGAATCCGGTTTTGATCAGGTGGTGTTTATCACCGCTGCTCTGGGACTGGGAGAAATGGTGGTGCAGGGCGCGGTTAACCCTGATGAATTTTACGTGCACAAACCGACGCTGGCAGCCGGTCGGCCGTCAATTGTGCGGCGCAATATGGGTTCGAAAAAAATTCGCATGGTCTATGCTGACTCGAAACAGCATGGTGAGCAAGTTCGGATCGAAGATGTGCCGCAGCAACAGCGTGACCGTTTCTGCCTGTCCGATGACGAAGTGCAGGCGCTGGCGCAGCAGGCGGTACAAATCGAGCAACACTACCAGCGGCCGATGGATATTGAATGGGCGAAGGATGGCCATACCGGCAAGCTGTTTATCGTGCAGGCGCGCCCTGAAACCGTGCGTTCCAACGGCCAGGTGATGGAGCGCTACAGCTTACAGGGCAAAGGCAAGGTGGTGGTTGAAGGCCGTGCTATCGGCCATCGCATCGGTGCCGGTGCGGTAAAAGTGATTCACGATATCAGTGAAATGAACCGCATTGAAAAAGGCGACGTGCTGGTTACTGACATGACTGACCCGGACTGGGAACCGATCATGAAAAAGGCCTCGGCGATTGTCACCAACCGGGGCGGGCGTACCTGCCATGCGGCGATTATCGCCCGTGAGCTGGGGATTCCGGCGGTAGTGGGCTGCGGTGATGCCACTGAGCGCCTGAGTGAAGGGCATAATGTTACGGTTTCCTGTGCCGAAGGTGATACCGGCTACGTCTATGACGATCTGCTTGATTTCGACGTGACCAGTTCGCAGGTGGATAAAATGCCGGACCTGCCGCTGAAAATTATGATGAACGTCGGCAACCCGGATCGTGCCTTTGATTTCGCCTGTCTGCCGAATGAAGGTGTTGGCCTGGCGCGACTGGAGTTTATTATTAACCGTATGATTGGCGTGCATCCCAGGGCGCTGCTGGAATTCGATCAACAGACCCCGCAACTGCAACAGCAGATTCGCGAGATGATGAAAGGTTTCGACGATCCGGTTGAATTCTATATTGCCCGCCTGACCGAAGGCATCGCCACGCTGGGCGCGGCCTTTGCACCCAAGCGGGTGATCGTGCGTCTCTCTGACTTTAAATCCAATGAGTACGCCAACCTGGTGGGCGGCGAGCGCTATGAGCCGGAAGAGGAAAACCCGATGCTCGGTTTCCGTGGTGCCGGGCGCTACGTTTCAGACAGCTTCCGCGACTGTTTTGCCCTCGAGTGCAAAGCGGTCAAGCGGGTGCGTAATGAGATGGGGCTGACCAACGTTGAGATCATGGTGCCGTTTGTACGTACCGTGGCGCAGGCGAAGGCGGTGGTCGAGGAGCTGGCACGTCAGGGGCTAAAGCGCGGCGAGGACGGTCTGAAGCTGATCATGATGTGTGAGATCCCATCAAATGCCTTACTTGCCGAGCAGTTTCTTGAGTATTTCGATGGCTTCTCGATTGGCTCTAACGATATGACTCAGTTGGCGTTAGGTCTGGATCGTGACTCCGGCGTGGTATCCGAGCTGTTTGACGAGCGCAATGAGGCGGTGAAAGCGCTGCTGTCAATGGCGATTCGCGCGGCGAAGAAGCAGGGTAAATATGTCGGCATCTGCGGCCAGGGGCCATCCGATCACGAAGATTTTGCCGCGTGGCTGATGGAAGAGGGCATCGACAGTTTGTCACTTAACCCGGATACCGTGGTACAGACCTGGCTGAGCCTGGCGCAAATTAAATAATCCCTTCCTGCAAACGCGCTTAAACAGCAGCAGCCTGTCGCTGCTGTTTTTTTTGCCTGTCCATCCGCTTAAGCACAAAAAAATAAACTTCAACACGTCGCCGTGCTGTGTTGTTGATTGTCTTTACGCTCAGCCCGGAGCTTGTTAGTTATTTAAATAAAAGGATGCTTATTAATTAATAAAACAGACAGCAGACAAGGAGTCAAAATGAACAGCTATCTTCTGGCATTTAACGGTGAGCGCCGGGATCCGCTTAGTGGCGCTTATCACCTGGGAAACGGTTATCGGGCCTATAATCCTCAGTTACACCGCTTTAACGCGCCGGATAGCTGGAGTCCGTTTGGCGCAGGAGGAATTAACCCCTATATTTTTTGCGCTGGCGATCCGATTAATCGCGCCGATCCCAGTGGCCATTTTAACTGGCAGGCGGCATTGGGTATTGGTTTCAGCATTCTCGGCGTGCTGGGTGCCATTTTTACCGGCGGTAGCTCACTGGTGGCGGCAGGCAGCCTCAGTGCAGCACTGACCAGCGCGTCGCTGGCATCCCTGACGGTCGGCGGCAGCGCGCTGGTGGCCGATATGACCGCGATCGCCAGCGTGGGGTTAGCGCATCGCGATCCTCATGCTTCGGCGGTATTGGGCTGGATCTCTTTTGCCAGCGGGCTGCTCTCTTTAGCCAGTGAACTGGCTGCAGGCGTTAGTCGCATGACCACATCGCTGAATAAAACCGTCTGGGGATGGGATTCCATTCAGGACGTTAAGCTGATTGCTGAACCCAGAGATACATTGAGCCCGGTTACCATTTTTACGGATATGCATCACGGTCTGCGGCGTCTGAACGTCATGGCGCATAGCCAATTTACGGCACGAGACTTTAGCGCCAGAATCTTATTACGCAGTGGTGTGGAATTTAACGGACGCAGACTGGCGCTGGAGATTATGCAGCAGGTAAATATTAGTGAATATGGCTGCGCCAGAACCATTATTTGTCACTCCGCAGACGGAGTCGTCAGCCTTGCCGATCAATTCAGAGAGACCACAGGATTAATTACCACCGGCTTTCGCGGCAAAGTTACCAGCTACGGCGAACTGCCGTCAGATATCAGAGAGGTCTATCAGTTACAGCGTAATCCCTATCGCGCATCTACACAGAATTTGCGCTTTATTAGCCGGATAGTTGAGCATAAGGTGATCAATTACCGAAATTCACAACGCAGTTTCTCACTGTTTGATGGCGCTGGTCGTGCTTATTTCAGAATCGGAAATGGCCTGGACGATAACTACCAACCGGTGACCTTTTTCTCGCTGGAGCGAAACCGCGCATTACAGGTGGACGGTGAGCTGGGTGGATTCAGTATCTGATCTCAGTAACTGACGCTCAGTTCGGCGAAAAAAAAAGCCCATCACGTGGATGGGCAAAGACTACACACAGCAATTCGTTACTTACTCAGGGAAAAGGTTGTTTAGAAATCATGGGGTTGATTCTGAACATAGGCCTCATACTATGCAGCATCACGTAACGCGTCTTTAAGAATCCTCTCATTAGTTTAAAGCTGATAATCTTTTGTCAGGCGCAAAAGCTAAAGTCAGGATGAAAGCTGTATTAAAAGTAATCAATGGGTTGGAATTTAAGCAGGAGTGCGTTGATTCACGCTTTTACTGATAAAAGTTTCTAAATAAATTCGTCACGAAATAATTGTGTAAACGGCCAGCATTGGCTGGCCGTTTACCGGTAGTCATAAGCAGAGAGTGACTACTTTGACGGGATTTTATCCGCTTCGTGATCCGCGACAAATTCCGCCAGCTCTTCAACCACCTCCTGCGGATCTTCATCCGGCGCAGGGGCTTCATGCATCCAGACGGAAACCAGACGATAGGAGACCGCCAGCACCACCGGACCGATAAACAGGCCAATCATGCCAAAGGCGAACAGGCCACCGATAACGCCTGACAGGATCAGAATCATCGGCAGATCGGCCCCCATCCTGATCAGTACCGGGCGCAGCACATTATCCAGCGTACCGACGACACAGCTCCACACCAGCAGCACGGTGCCCCAGGTGGTATCACCGCTCCAGTAAAGCCAGACGATCGCCGGAACCAGCACCAGCAGCGGGCCGAGCTGAACCAGACAGAACAGAATCATTAACACGGTTAACAGCGTGGCGTAGGGGATACCGGAGATCGCCAGGCCAATGCCGCCCAGCACGCCTTGTACCAGCGCGGTAACCACCACGCCCAGCGCCACAGCACGGATCGCCTGACCGGCCAGTAATACCGCCGCATCACCACGACGTGAGGCGAGGCGGAAAGCGAAATGCCGGATGCCGTTACCCACCTGCTCACCACGCCAGTAGAGCAGCACGCTGAACAGCAGCATCAGGCCAAGGTGGATCATTAACCGACCAAAATGCCCCGCCTGAGCAACAAAGAATCCAGTGGTGCGACCGATATAAGGTTGTATCTGGGTCATCAGCGCGCCGCCGCCGCCAGCCACCAGTTTGTGATAGCTCGAAAAAAGCTTATCCCCAATCATCGGGATCTCTTTTAGCCATTCCAGCCGGGGAATCTGCATTTGCCCTGAGGTCGCCCACTGGATCACCGGCGCACTATTATCAATCAGGCTGTTAACCAACAGCGCGATGGGAATAATAAACAGTAAGATCAGAATCAACGTCATGGCGACCACCGCCAGCGAGCGGCGACCCCACAGTAAGCCTTGTAGCTTGATCATCAGCGGCCAGGTCGCAATCACCACCATGCTGGCCCAGGCAAAGCCAAGGATAAACGGCTGTACGACCCAAAAACACGCGACGATCAGCAGGGTAATGAGCATCAGCGTAAATACTATCTGCGGATAGTCGATCCCGCGTTCCAGATTTTTCATACGAAAATCAGTACCTCAAAGAATTCCTTAATGATGATAACCGTCCGGCTTCATATTGCAGGTGGCGGGGTTGTGCCCACCTTTGCAACTGAGTTATTCGGGATATCTTTTCCATAACCATGGCAACCGGTGCCACTTTGCTAATCATGATGCATTTATTCACTTTGCGACAGTGCTGGAGCAAAAAGTGATTTTACGTTTCTTGAAAAAACGGCAGGTGATAAAAAAATATGATAAAACGGATAACTCACTGATAAAAAGCAAACGCAAACGATTAACACAACATGCTGGTCACCCGATAATGATCCCACAAATTTCTCAGGCACCTGGCCTCGTTCAGCTGGTGCTGACGTTTTTGGAAGCTTTACAGCAGCAAGGCTTTACCGGCGACAGCGCTACCAGCTACGCCGACCGCCTTACCATGTCAACGGATAACAGTATTTACCAGCTGTTACCGGATGCCGTTCTTTTCCCTCGTTCCACCGCCGATGTTGCGCTGATTGCCCGCGTTGCCGCCGAGCCACGCTTTGCCAGCCTGGTGTTTACGCCGCGCGGCGGGGGAACCGGCACCAACGGCCAGTCACTGAATCAGGGCATCGTGGTCGATATGTCACGCCATATGAACCGGATTCTGGAGATCAATGCCGAAGAGGGCTGGGTCAGGGTCGAAGCCGGGGTCATTAAAGATCAGCTTAATGCTTATCTGAAACCTTACGGCTATTTCTTCTCTCCTGAGCTGTCTACCAGTAACCGCGCGACTCTCGGCGGGATGATTAATACCGATGCTTCCGGCCAGGGCTCACTGGTGTACGGTAAAACCTCCGACCATGTGCTGGGTCTGCGTGCGGTACTGCTGGGGGGCGAAATCCTTGATACCCGCGAGATGCCGGTTGAGCTGGCGGAGGTGCTGGCCGGAGAATCGTCGCCGGAAGGTGTGATTTACCGCACGGTGCTGGAACGCTGTCGCCAGCAGCGCAGTCTGATTGTTGAAAAGTTCCCGAAACTGAACCGCTTTCTTACCGGATACGACCTGCGGCATGTGCTGAGCGACGACCTGCAACGCTTTGACCTGACCCGTATTCTGTGCGGCGCTGAGGGAACGCTGGCGTTTATCAGCGAAGCGCGGCTGGATATTACGCCACTGCCGAAAGTCCGCCGTCTGGTTAATATTAAATACGATGCGTTTGACTCTGCGCTACGCAATGCGCCACTGATGGTGGAGGCGCAAGCGCTGTCGGTAGAAACCGTCGACTCAAAAGTGCTCAACCTGGCGCGTGAGGATATTGTCTGGCATTCGGTGCAGGAACTGATTACCGATGTGCCGGATCGGCAGATGCTTGGGTTGAATATTGTAGAATTCGCCGGCGATGATCAGGCGCTGATTGACGGTCAGGTCACCGCGTTGTGCCAGCGGCTGGATAGCCTGATGGCCGAACGTCAGGGTGGAGTGATTGGCTGGCAGCTGTGTCACGACCTTGACGGCATCGAGCGTATTTATGCGATGCGTAAAAAAGCCGTTGGCCTGCTGGGTAATGCTAAAGGGCGCGCCAAACCGATCCCGTTTGTCGAGGATACGGCGGTGCCGCCGGAGCAACTGGCCGATTATATTGTTGAGTTTCGCGCATTGCTCGATAGCCACAACCTGAGCTACGGTATGTTTGGCCATGTCGATGCGGGCGTGCTGCATGTGCGCCCGGCGCTGGATATGTGCGACCCTCAACAGGAGATGCTGATGAAACAGATCTCCGATGAGGTCGTCGCGCTGACCGCACGCTACGGCGGTCTGTTATGGGGCGAACACGGTAAGGGCTTCCGCGCTGAATACAGCCCGGCGTTCTTTGGCGAGACGCTGTATAACGAGCTGCGCCGTATCAAAGCGGCGTTTGATCCCGCTAACCGGCTGAATCCGGGTAAAATCTGCGCCCCTTACGGCGTTGACGATCCGATGATGAAAGTGGATGCGGATAAGCGCGGGTCTTACGATCGGCAAATCCCGGTGAATGTGCGGAGTGACTGGCGCGGAGCTATGGAGTGTAACGGTAACGGCCTGTGCTTTAACTTTGATGTGCGCAGCCCGATGTGCCCGTCAATGAAGATTACCCGCAACCGTATCCACTCGCCGAAAGGCCGTGCCACCCTGACGCGTGAATGGTTGCGCCTGCTGGCTGAGCGGGGCGTCGATCCGCTGCTGTTGGAAAGACAACTGCCGACCGCCGGTGTTAGCCTGCGCGGTCTGATTGAGCGTACTCGCAACAGCTGGCATGCGAAGAAGGGCGAGTATGATTTCTCGCATGAAGTGAAGGAGGCGATGTCTGGCTGTCTGGCCTGTAAAGCCTGCTCGACCCAGTGCCCGATCAAGATCGATGTGCCGGGCTTCCGCTCGCGTTTCCTGCAGCTGTATCACACCCGCTACCTGCGCCCGGTGAGCGATCACCTGGTCGCCAGCGTGGAAAGTTATGCGCCGTTGATGGCGCGCGCGCCAAAAACCTTTAACTTCTTCCTGAAGCAGCCGTGGCTGCGCGAGCTGAGTAAGAAGCATATCGGCATGGTCGATCTGCCGTTGCTCTCCTCGCCTACGCTGAAGCAGCAGCTGGCCGGACACCGTGCTGGTAATATCACGCTGGAAAGCCTCGAGCAGCTGAGCGCCGAACAGCGCGAGAAAACCGTGCTGGTGGTGCAGGACCCGTTCACCAGTTACTACGAAGCGCAGCTGGTGGCAGATTTTGTCCGCCTGATTGAAAAGCTTGGGTATCAACCGGTGCTGCTGCCGTTCTCCCCTAACGGCAAAGCCCAGCACATTAAAGGTTTCCTGCAACGCTTCGCCCGTACCGCACAGAAAACCGCTGACTTCCTGAATCGCGTTGCCGTACTGGGCATGCCGTTGGTCGGTGTCGATCCGGCGTTAGTGCTCTGCTACCGTGACGAATACCGTCAGGTGCTGGGCGAACAGCGCGGAGAGTTTCATGTGCAACTGGTGCATGAGTGGCTGTCAACCGCGCTCGATCGTCGCGAAACGTCTGTTGCCAGTGGCGAAGCCTGGTATCTGTTTGGTCACTGTACTGAAGTTACCGCGCTGCCAGCCACGCCGAACCAGTGGCAGGGAATTTTTGCCCGCTTTGGTGCGAAACTGGAAAACATCAGCGTGGGCTGCTGCGGTATGGCAGGCACCTACGGTCATGAAACTAAAAATCTTGATAACTCGTTGGGAATTTATGAGCTGTCATGGCATCCGGCGTTACAGAAGTTACCGCGACAGCGCTGTCTGGCGACCGGCTACTCTTGTCGCAGCCAGGTCAAGCGGATCGAAGGTAACGGAATGCGCCATCCTCTGCAGGCGCTGCTGGAGATGATTTAATGGCAATATGGCAACGCGAGGCGACGCTGGAACAACTGAATCAGCGCAGCGCGGATTGTATGGTCGGGCATCTCGGGATTCGCTTTATCGCCCTCAATGATGACAGCCTCGAAGCGGTGATGCCGGTGGATCAGCGCACCACTCAGCCATTTGGTCTGCTGCACGGCGGTGCACCCGCGGTGCTGGCAGAGACGCTGGGTTCAATGGCGGGTTATCTTTGTACTTGCGGGGAGCAGCAGGTGGTTGGGCTGGAGATTAATGCCAACCATCTGCGCTCTGCGCGCGAAGGTGAGGTGCGCGGCGTCTGCCGCGCGCTGCATCTTGGCCGTTCGCACCAGGTGTGGCAAATTGAGATTTTTGATCGGCAGCAGCGCTTGTGTTGCATATCCCGGCTGACGACCTCAGTAATAATGGCCAAACCTGAGCAGCGTTGATGTTTTCGCTTAGTGCGACTTCATACCCGCTGCCGTCATCATCAGGCGAAACAGCGTAGCCACCAGGCCCAGGGCCAGCACGCTGCCGCCATAAATTACCACCAGCCATAACACACGTTTCCACCAGCGGCTGACGGGCTGAGTTTGACTCTGTTCCATCGCTTACCTCCATAATATTCAGTTGTGTTCCACCACCCGGGTGGAACACAGAACAACAATCAGTGATAGCCTTCGTCCGGCGTGATTTTTCCGCGGAACACGTAGTAGCTCCAGAAGGTATACACCAGAATCACCGGGATAATCAGCAGGCCGCCGACCAGCATAAAGCCCTGGCTTTGTGGCGGTGACGCTGCCTGCCAGATCGTGATGTGCGGCGGAATGATATTTGGCCAGATGCTGATACCCAAACCGGTAAAGCCGAGGAACACCAGCGCCAGCGTCAGCAGAAACGGCGCATAGTGGGCATGACGCTTCAGCGCGCGCAGCAGTGCCCATGAGACCGCCAGCACCAGGACCGGAACCGGCAGGAACCAGAACAGATTTGGCAGACTGAACCAGCGCTGCATAATGTCGGCATGCTCCAGCGGCGTCCAGATACTGACAATGGCGATAATCGCCAACAGCGTCAGCAGCAGTGGCTTCGCCAGCGCGGTCATCTTACGATGCAGTTCTTTCTCGGTTTTCATGATCAGCCAGGTGCTACCCAGCAGCGCATAGGCCACCACCAGGCCCAGGCCGCAGAACAGCGCAAAGGGCGTTAACCAGACCAGTGCCGGTCCGCTATAGGTACGGTTGGTCACTTCCAGTCCGTTAATCAGGGTACCAAGCACCACGCCCTGGCTGAACGTCGCGACAATCGAACCGACGATAAATGATTTATCCCAGAACGGACGATGCTCCGGGGTGGCTTTAAAGCGAAACTCAAACGCCACGCCACGGAAAATCAGGCCGATCAGCATCACCGTTAGCGGTACCGTCAGCGCATCAAGAATCACTGCATAGGCCAGCGGAAAAGCGCCATACAGCGCTGCACCGCCCAGCACCAGCCAGGTCTCGTTACCATCCCAGACCGGCGCAACGGTATTGACCATCATATCGCGCTCAACAGCATCCTTATTAAATGGAAACAGGATGCCGATACCGAGATCAAAACCATCCATCACGATATACATCAGGGTGGAAAAGATAATGATGGTAAACCAGATAATTGACAGATCGACACCCATCTTATTTTTTCTCCTGTGAAGCGCTTAAGTTTTCCTGCACCGCAGACAGTGGGCGGGAAGCGGTATGGGAAGTACCCGGGCCGCCTTCTGGCGTATGTCCACCTTCACCTGACTGTGGGCCTTTCTTAATCAGTTTGACCAGGTAGAGATAGCCGACGCCAAACACCGACATATACACGACGATGAACGCCAGCAGGCTGAGGCTCATATGCATATCGCCGTGGGCAGAAACCGCATCTTTGGTACGCATCAGTCCATAAACTACCCATGGCTGACGGCCAATTTCCGTGGTAAACCAGCCTGCGAGAATGGCGATCAGCCCGGACGGCCCCATTAACAGGGTAAACCACAGGAACGGACGCGAGCTGTAAAGACGGTTGCGGAAGCGCAGCCACAGGCTGACGACTCCCAGCAGCACCATCAGCATGCCGAGACCGGCCATAATGCGGAACGACCAGAAGATAATGGTGGAGTTCGGGCGATCTTCTTTGGGAAAGCTTTTCAGCGCCGGCACCTGCTGGTGCAGGCTGTGGGTCAGGATCAGGCTACCGAGATAAGGTATTTCCAGCGCGTAGCGGGTTTTTTCCTGCTCCATATCCGGCAGGCCAAACAGAATCAGCGGCGTCGGTTCATCAGCCGGATTTTCCCAGTGTCCCTCAATCGCGGCAATTTTAGCCGGTTGATATTTCAGCGTGTTCAGGCCGTGCATATCACCGAGCATCGCCTGGATTGGCGAAACGATCAGTGCCATCCACAGCGCCATTGACAACATTTTGCGAATGGCTGGCGTGTCGTTTTTACGCAGCAGATGCCAGGCTGCCGATGCACCGACAAAGAAGGCGCTGGCGAGGAAGGCGGCGGTTGCCATATGCATCAGGCGGTACGGAAACGACGGGTTAAATACGATGGCCATCCAGTCAACCGGGATAACCACGCCATCCTGAATTGCGTAGCCCTGCGGGGTTTGCATCCAGCTGTTCGACGCCAGAATCCAGAAGGTGGAAATAATGGTGCCGAGCGCCACCATGCAGGTCGCAAAGAAGTGCAGGCCACGACCAACGCGGTTCCAGCCAAACAGCATCACGCCAAGAAAACCGGCCTCGAGGAAGAAGGCCGTCAGTACTTCATAGGTCAGCAGCGGCCCGGTAATGCTGCCGGCAAACTGCGAAAATCCACTCCAGTTGGTGCCGAACTGGTAGGCCATTACCAGCCCGGAAACTACGCCCATACCGAAGTTAACGGCGAAAATTTTCGACCAGAAGTGATAAAGGTCGCGATAGACCTCATTTTTGCTTTTCAGCCACAGACCTTCGAGCACGGCAAGGTAACTTGCCAGCCCGATGGTAATAGCCGGGAAAATAATATGGAAGGAGACGGTAAAAGCGAATTGAATCCTTGCCAGGTGAAACGCATCTAATCCAAACATTGCATGCCCCTGTCTTACTCAAACTTTATTAGTTTTTTTATTCGTCGTTCATGAGCAAAGTGCCAGGATTTATTTCCCCGCGCTTTGCAGCTGAACGGCAATATCAACGCAAAAAGGATGTTACGCCTGAGATAAGGTAAGAAACAGGATCAGTCGTGGCACCTGGGGATATAACAGCCATGATAATTGTGATGATATGTTTTCCGTCTTTGTTAATCCCGCGATCGGGTTTGTTAAATTAACGCGCGAGATTGATAACGGCATGTAAGCGCGAGGTTTTTTTTCGGGCTGCGCGGGATTGCCGCGCCGCGATTAATCGCAAGCCGATCTGTCATTAAGCCAAATCTGGCAATGTAGACTGGGAGAGTTATTCAACAGTTAAGTGACAGGCGTGACAATAAACGGCGATTTTAGTTGTTTAAACTCAGGCGGTAAGCATTTTCGATAGCGGAATTTAAATCAGGCAGGCGAGAGAGGGTACGGCAGAAGAGTAATATACATTATACAGTGAAGTGATAATTCAGCAGGGTTAATACCGGCTAAACCTTTATTTGTAAATTTAACATTTCATAATAATATTTTGATACCTTAAGAAACATTTTCTTACTTTCATCTTGCCGGAGAGTAGATGTTGTTTGTCCGGGATCAATGCAGGAACGAAAATGTTAACGCGGGCGGCGAAATCGTCGCCCTGCAGAAAAGTAACCGGCATGAGCTGCTGACGGCTCCCAAACCGTGGAGAAAAAGCCATTCTACATATTGTTCCACGAAGCGTGCTTTACGAAATCACTCTGTAACACTGTGGCTTTATCCCACTCGCCGCTCAATGCCAGCTGATGGCACAAACGGGTCAGGGTGTGCCTGGCTAGTTGCCAAGCCTGCATACGAAATAATCGATCTCGCTCATTATTGACCATTTCTGTCACTAACCGGTGATGTAATTTACCTAAAGCGTGCAGATAGCTTTGATCATCGCCGTTGAGTTGGCATAATTCAGCCATGTCTAAACAGGTGTCGTTAAATTTGCGTAGCTGATCGAGTGAGCAGTCCGGACGGTTGAGTTTTGCTTGCGCCATATAAAAGTCAACCGTGATGTCACGTACTGAAAATTTGTATTCGTCAATTTTGTACTGCAGCCAGGCACTCATCGAGACATTCATGCAATCACCTAATTACGGTAATGATAATCATTATCATATTATAATGACTGGAATGTTCAAGAGAATCCAGTGACAAATTTATCGATAAATGCTGCCTGTTAATTAAATTGATATTAACGATACTTCGCAGCGTATAAAGGGGTAAAATGAGTATTATTCTTATTCGCTACGTTGTGTTAACTATTTAGTTGTTGTTTTTTAACAGGTTATCTCTTCGGTTCTGCAGCATGAGGCGCAGATCGCAATCGTCTTTGTAGGGTCTATCCTTATTAAATGGGTAAGAAAAATGCCGTTTTAGGCTTATCCCTGCAAAACAAGAGGTTGAAGCGATATCCATTATCACTAACATAGGGATATTAGCCCGAAGGGCTATCGCATCGCGAGGTACTTAATTATGCAATCTGCTAATCCAGCATCGTTCTCTCCTGACGACTTCGTCTGGAAAGGACTCAAGCTCACCGACAGCGCGGCACAGCAAATTATTGCGCTGTCTGCCAGCGATCCGCACGTCCAGGGCCTTAAGCTTGGCGTGAAGCAGTCTGGCTGCGCCGGTTTCGGATATGTGATGGAGCTGGTCAAAGAGCCAGCCGCTGATGATCTTCAGTTTACCCACCAGGGTGCCAGCTTGTTTGTTCCGCTTCAGGCGATGCCTTTTGTTGATGGCACCGAAGTTGATTTCGTTCGTGAAGGCCTGAATCAGATTTTCAAATTCAATAACCCCAAAGCTCAACACGCCTGCGGCTGTGGTGAAAGCTTTGGCGTAGAGTAATTAACGTTATGTCTCGACACAGTGATGCATCTGATGATGTACAAATTTGGGAAGGCGGCCACAAGGGTTACAAAGAGGGCTTCTTTACCCATCTGCAAACCGATGAGCTGGCACACGGCATCAGTGAAGATGTGGTGCGGGCCATTTCCGCCAAGCGTAATGAACCTGAATGGATGCTGGAATTCCGCCTGAAAGCCTATGAAGCCTGGCTGAAGATGGAAGAGCCTCACTGGCTGAAAGCCAAATATAAGCCACTGGATTACCAGGACTACAGTTACTACTCGGCACCGTCCTGCGGTAACTGTGATGACAGCTGCGCTTCTGAGCCGGGCGCCACCCAGGCCTCCGGCAGCGAGCCGGCCAGCAACTATCTGACGCAGGAAGTGGAAGAGGCGTTTAAACAGCTGGGCGTGCCGGTGCGTGAAGGCCAGGAAGTCGCCGTTGATGCGATTTTTGACTCGGTATCAGTTTCCACCACCTACCGTTCTAAGCTGGCAGAGCAGGGCATCATCTTCTGTTCCTTTAGCGAAGCGATTCACGATCACCCTGAACTGGTGCAAAAGTACCTTGGCACCGTGGTGCCGGCCAACGATAACTTCTTTGCCGCGCTGAACTCCGCCGTTGCCTCTGATGGCACTTTTGTCTACATCCCGAAAGGCGTACGTTGCCCGATGGAGCTGTCGACCTATTTCCGTATTAACGCGGCAAAAACCGGTCAGTTCGAGCGTACCATTCTGGTGGCCGATGAAGACAGTTACGTCAGTTATATCGAAGGGTGTTCTGCACCGGTGCGCGATACCTATCAGCTGCACGCGGCGGTAGTGGAAGTGATTATCCACAAAAATGCCGAAGTTAAATATTCAACGGTGCAGAACTGGTTCGCCGGCGGCGAAGCGGAAGGTGGCATTCTCAACTTCGTGACCAAACGCGCACTGTGTGAAGGCGACGGCAGCAAAATGTCGTGGACTCAGTCGGAAACCGGTTCGGCGATTACCTGGAAATACCCGAGCGTGATCCTGCGCGGTGATAATTCCATCGGTGAATTTTTCTCGGTGGCGCTGACCAGCGGTCATCAGCAGGCCGATACCGGCACCAAGATGATTCACATTGGTAAAAACACTAAATCAACCATTATCTCGAAAGGGATTTCGGCCGGTAAAAGTGAAAATACCTATCGTGGTCTGGTGAAAATTATGCCGACGGCGACCAATGCGCGTAACTTCACCCAGTGTGATTCAATGCTGATTGGCGCGGATTGTGGTGCGCATACCTTCCCGTATGTTGAAGTGCGTAATAACAGCGCGCAGCTGGAGCATGAAGCCACCACCTCACGTATCGGTGAAGATCAATTGTTCTATTGTGTGCAGCGCGGTATCAGCGAAGATGACGCAATCTCGATGATTGTTAACGGTTTCTGTAAGGACGTCTTCTCCGAGCTGCCGCTGGAATTCGCTGTCGAAGCGCAAAAATTACTGGCCATCAGTCTGGAACATAGCGTGGGCTAAACCCGCGTCGCGATAAGAACCGTTGCCCGTCGGCAATGCGAAGGAAATTCTATGTTAAGTATCAAAGATCTACAGGTAAGTATTGAAGATAAGCAGATTTTGCGCGGCCTGAACCTCGACGTGAAGCCGGGCGAAGTGCATGCCATTATGGGCCCGAATGGCTCAGGCAAAAGTACGCTTTCCGCGACTCTGGCCGGACGCGAAGAGTATGAAGTGATCGGCGGCGAAATCAGTTTTAAAGGCAAAGATCTGCTGGAGCTGGCTCCGGAAGATCGTGCCGGTGAAGGTATCTTTATGGCGTTCCAGTATCCGGTAGAGATCCCGGGCGTCAGCAACCAGTTCTTCCTGCAAACTGCGGTGAACTCGGTGCGTAAATACCGTGGGCAGGACGCGCTTGACCGTTTCGATTTCCAGGACTTTATCGAAGATAAAATTCAACTGCTGAAGATGCCGGAAGATTTGCTGACCCGTTCAGTCAATGTTGGCTTCTCTGGCGGTGAGAAAAAACGTAATGACATCCTGCAGATGGCAGCCCTGGAGCCGGAACTGTGCATTCTCGATGAGACCGACTCCGGTCTGGATATCGATGCGCTGAAAATTGTTGCCAACGGGGTCAATACCCTGCGTGACGGTAACCGCTCATTTATTATCGTGACTCACTATCAGCGTATTCTTGATTACATCAAACCTGATTTCGTCCACGTGCTTTATCAGGGCAAGATCGTTAAATCAGGCGACTTTAGCTTAGTGAAACAGTTGGAGGAGCAGGGCTATGGCTGGCTTACCGACGAAGAGTAGCGAAAACGCGCTGCAACAGTGGCACCACCTGTTTGAGTCACGCGGTGAAAATCGCTCCTTGCAGGCACAGCAGCACTGGCAGCAACTGCTGCGCTTAGGTTTACCGACGCGTAAGCAGGAAAACTGGAAATACACTCCGCTGGAGACGCTGTTCAGCGAGAGCTTTGTGCTGCCGCAGGCGGGTAACGTCAGCGCAGACGATCTGGCGCAAATTGCACTGTCGCTTGATGCGGTTCGTCTGGTCTATATTGACGGAAAATTAAGCGCGGAACTGAGTGACAGCAACTTCGATCTGTTTGATGTACAGATTTCTCAGGCCGCTGAACGTCGCGCATTTGACGCGCCGGTGCAGCCTGAAGTGTTTCTGCATCTGACCGAAAGTCTCGCCGAGCAGGCTACCACCATACAGCTGGCGCGTGGCAAAGTGGCACCGCGTCCGCTGTATCTGCTGCATATCAGCAGCGGCAGCGGCGACGAACAGATGAATACTTCGCACTATCGTCACCATGTGCAAATTGACGATGGCGCGCAGGCAGAAGTGATCGAGCACTACGTCAGCCTGAATGATGCGGTGCACTTTACCGGCGCGCGTCTGACCATGTCGGTTGGCAATAACGCGCAGCTGACGCACACCAAACTGGCGTTTGAGAATGTTGGCAGCTATCACTTTGCGCACAACGACATTATCTTGCTGCGCGATGCTAACGTCAGCAGCCAGAGCTTCCTGCTGGGTGCTGGCCTGACGCGGCACAACACCAGTTCACAGCTGAACGGTGAGAACACTAATCTGTCGATTAACAGCCTGGTGCTGCCGGTGGGCAAAGAAGTGTGTGATACCCGCACTTACCTTGAACACAATAAAGGCTACTGCCAGAGCCGTCAGCTGCATAAAACTATCGTGCGCGACCGTGCCCGTGCGGTGTTTAACGGCATGATTAAAGTGGCGAAGCATGCGCTGAAAACCGACGGACAGATGACCAACAACAACCTGCTGTTGGGTCGCCTGGCCGAAGTGGACACCAAGCCGCAGCTGGAAATTTACGCCGATGACGTGAAATGTAGCCATGGTGCCACCATTGGCCGCATTGACGACGAGCAGATGTTCTATCTGCGCTCGCGCGGTATCGATAAGCCGCTGGCAGAGCAAATGATTATTCACGCGTTTGCCGCTGAGCTGACCGAAGCGATCGCTGATGAAACGCTGAAAGAGGTGGTGCTGCAACGCATCGCCCAGCGTTTCCCGGAGGCAACGAATGAGTTTTGATCTGGCGCGTGTCAGAGCTGATTTTCCGATTCTGGCGCGCGAGGTCAACGGTCAGCCGTTGGCCTATCTCGACAGCGCCGCCAGCGCACAAAAACCGTTAGCGGTGATTAACGCCGAAAGCCATTTTTATCAGCATGGCTATGCCGCGGTACATCGCGGCATTCACACGCTGAGTGCTGAAGCGACCACTGATATGGAAAACGTGCGCAATCAGGCGGCGCGTTTTCTGAATGCGGCTTCGCCGGAAGAGATCGTGTTCGTGAAGGGCACCACCGAAGGTATTAACCTGGTGGCCAGCAGCTGGGGCGGCAGTCAGTTACAGGCGGGTGATAATATTATCATCACCCAGATGGAGCACCACGCCAATATCGTGCCGTGGCAGATGGTCGCGAAGCGCGTTGGCGCTGAAGTGCGTGTGCTGCCGCTGACGCCGCAAGGCGAGCTGGATATTGCCGTGTTGCCAACGCTTATCGACAGTCGCACCCGGATGCTGGCGGTGACCCAGGTCTCCAACGTGCTCGGTTCGATAAATCCGGTAAAACAGCTGGTGGCGCAAGCGAAAGCCGCGGGGGTTACCACGCTGATCGACGGTGCCCAGGCGGTGATGCATCACCAGGTTGATGTCCAGGATATCGACTGCGACTTCTATGTGTTCTCTGGCCATAAAATTTATGGGCCTACCGGCATTGGTATTCTGTACGGCCGCAAAGCGCTGCTGGACCAGATGCCGCCGTGGGAAGGGGGCGGTTCGATGATCGCTAACGTCAGCCTGACCGAAGAGACGACTTTTGCTGCTGCGCCATGGCGCTTTGAGGCGGGGACGCCCAATACTGCGGCGATTATCGGTCTGGGTGCGGCGCTGAGCTATGTTGAAGAACTGGGGCTGGAGAATATCCATCAGCACGAACAGATGCTGATGCGTTACGCGCTGGATAAGCTGGCCGCGGTGCCTGATTTAATTATCTACGGGCCGCAAAATCGCGCCGGGGTGATCGCATTCAATCTCGGTCGCCATCACGCCTATGATGTGGGAAGTTTCCTCGACCAGTACGGTATTGCGATTCGCACCGGCCATCACTGTGCTATGCCGCTGATGAACTATTACCAGGTTCCGGCGATGTGTCGCGCTTCTTTTGCGATGTACAATAGCGAAGAGGAAGCGGACCGGCTGGTAGCGGGTCTGACACGTATTCATCGTTTGTTGGGCGGCTGACAGACCGCCAGCAGGCAAGGGAGAAACTGATGGCAACACTGCCAGACAAAGAAAAGCTGGTACGCAATTTTAATCGTTGCGCCAACTGGGAAGAGAAGTACCTGTACGTGATTGAACTGGGCGCGGTTTTGCCTGAATTGTCCGATTCATTTCGTCAGCCCGAGTACATTATTTCTGGCTGTCAAAGCCAGGTGTGGATTGTGATGGATGAGGCCAGCGATGGCAAAATTCAGTTGCAGGGTGACAGTGATGCGGCAATTGTTAAAGGCCTGATTGCTATCGTCTTTATCCTTTATCAGGGGATGACTGCGGCTGAAATTGCCCGCTTTGATGTTCGCCCGTGGTTTGAGCAACTTGCCCTGACGCAACACCTTACGCCATCCCGTTCGCAGGGGCTGGAAGCGATGATTCGCGCGATTCGCCATAGAGCACAAGCCCTCAGCTGAGCTACAATATCTCGTAACACACCTCGTTACATATAACGGGGTGTTTTATTCCTTACGAGAGATTGCGCATGAAACCTTTGTTACGCCTTGCAGCATTTTTTGCCCTGACGCTGATCGCCGGGACGCGCGTTGTCAGCGCGACAGAATACCCTTTGCCACCAGATAACAGCCGCCTAATCGGCGAGAACAGTATCTACGTGGTGCCGGCGGATAACCGTTCGCTGGAACGGATTGCCGCTGAATACAAAATTGGACTGCTGAGCATGCTACAAGCGAATCCCGGCACTGACCCGTGGTTGCCAAGAGCCGGTAGCCAGCTGACGATTCCCAGCCAAATGTTGTTACCTGACACCAAACGCGAAGGGATAGTGATTAACCTCGCGGAGCTGCGACTCTATTACTACCCCAAGGATGAGAATAAAGTCATCGTTTATCCGATCGGCATTGGCCAGCTGGGTGCCAATACACCAATCATGGTGACCAGTATCAGCCAAAAAATTCCTAATCCAACCTGGACACCCACCGTCAATATCCGCAAGCGCTATGCCGAACGGGGGATTACCCTGCCGGGTACGGTCCCTGCCGGGCCGGATAATCCAATGGGACTGTTTGCGCTGCGCCTGGCGTACGGTGCCGGCCACTATCTGATTCACGGTACCAATGCTAATTTTGGCATCGGTATGCGCGTCAGTTCGGGTTGTATTCGTTTACGTAACGAGGATATCGAGGCGTTATTTAATGACGTGCCGAGAGGGACGCGGGTAGAGGTGATTAATCAGCCGATTAAATACGCCATTGAACCGGATGGTAAGCGCTACGTTGAAGTGCACCAGCCGCTGTCAAAGAGTGAGAGCGACGATCCCCAAACCAAGAAAATTGCGTTGAGCAACACGGCGAAAGCGTTTATCGACAGTCAGCTCAGTGATTCCGGGCTGATTAACCAGGCCATCGAGCGGCGTTCCGGGATGCCGGTATTGGTTAACAGCGGGGAGCCTGTCGATCAGCATACGCCACTGCCTGCGATAATATCGCCGCAGACGGGCTCTGCGCCGTCCGGGCGTGTACCCGCTACCATCTCTCAGGCGGAGGGAGTACGCGTCATACGGTGATGCAGGGGGCCATGGATGGCTATTGCCGGGTAAGGGTGTAACTGGAAAACAGCAAGGGAAGATAACCGGAAATCAGGACAAAAAAAAATGGCGCACAATGTGCGCCATTTTTACAACCAGAACTCTTACTTACGGTAAGAGTGAGCCTGGTTGTCCAGACGCTGGTTTGCACGAGCTGCGTCATCTTTAGCAGCCTGAACGTCAGAACGCACTGCGTTCACGTCGTTGCTCAGCTGGTCAACTTTAGCGTTCAGAGTCTGAACGTCAGTAGACAGTTGGTCGATTTTAGCATTGCTAGAACAACCAGCCAGCAGAGTAGAACCCAGGATTACCGCGCCCAGTACCAGTTTAGTACGATTCATTATTTATACCCTCTAGATTGAGTTAATCTCCATGTAGCGTTACAAGTATTACACAAAGTTTTTTCTAATGAGAATATATTTTTGATGAGAACATGCCTAAAGTTGATCGTTCGCTCAAAGAAGCATCTGATTGCCGCAAAAAGATAAAAAATTAAAAGAAAACAGGCAGATTTAATCGGGTTAATCTTTGTAATTTCCAAAATTGAATAGTTATTATCGATTGGAAATTTCTCAATTTTCAGTTACGCAACTGCCAAAAAAAAGCGCCCTGAGGCGCTTTTTAAATTTAATGGCATTGTTTAATTACAGAACGTGAACTGAAGAGGTATTGGTAGTGCCGCTTGGTACCAGAGCACCGGATACCATGACGACCACTTCGCCCTTCAATGCGTAGCCACTTTCCAGCGCGGCTTCTTTACCAATACGGTAGAAATCGTCGGTAGAAGCGATCTCTTTCACGATATGGGTAACCACACCTTTGGTGAGAATCAACTGACGTGCAGTCTGCTCATTGGTGGTCAGCGCCAGGATGGTGGCGTTAGGGAAGTATTTACGCACTGACTTAGCAGATTTACCGCCTTCGGTTGCCACCACAATGACTGGCGCTTCCAGTTTCTCAGCGGTTTCTACCGCGCTGCGACACACCGCTTCGGTGATACGCATTTTGCGGTTATCTTGCTGGGAGTCGATACGGCTTTTCATCACACGGTCTGTACGCTCACAGATGGTCGCCATAATGGTGACCGACTCCAGCGGGTATTTACCCTTGGCGCTTTCACCAGACAGCATCACTGCATCAGTACCGTCGAGAATGGCGTTAGCCACGTCGCCGGCCTCCGCACGGGTAGGGCGCGGGTTTTTGATCATTGAATCGAGCATCTGGGTGGCGGTGATGACCACTTTACGTGCACGGTTACATTTTTTGATCATCATCTTCTGCGCGAAGATCACTTCTTCAACCGGGATCTCTACGCCGAGGTCGCCACGCGCTACCATGATGCCATCAGAAGCATCGAGGATTTCGTCGAAGTTGTTCAGGCCTTCCTGGTTTTCGATCTTGGAGATGATCTGAATGTGCGCGCCGCCGTGCTGTTTCAGGTGTTCGCGAATTTCCAGCACGTCAGAACGTTTACGAATAAACGAGGCGGCAACAAAGTCCACGCCCTGTTCGCAACCGAAGATCAGGTCGCGTTTGTCTTTTTCGGCCAGCGCAGGCAGCTGGATAGAAACGCCTGGCAGGTTAACGCCTTTATTTTCACCAAGGTCGCCGTTATTCAGCACTTTACATACCACGGTGTTTTCGGTGACTTCAATGACTTCCATACCGATCAGGCCGTCGTCAACCAGCACGGTATTACCGATTTTCAGGTCAGCCGCGAAACCCGGGTAGGTGACCGCCACGCGTTCGGCATTGCCGATCACTGACTGATCGGTAGTAAAGGTAAAGGTCTGGCCCGCTTTCAGTGCAGCATCAACGCCGCCTTCCAGCTTCATAGTACGAATTTCCGGACCTTTGGTGTCGAGCAGAATCGCAGCCTGGTGGCCGGTTTTGCTCATCACCGCACGCATGTTTGCGATGCGTTTACCGTGTTCATCGTAATCGCCATGAGAGAAGTTCAGGCGCATGACGTTCATGCCAGCGTCAAGCAGGCTGGTCAGCATTTCTTCCGATTCAGTTTTCGGGCCGATAGTACATACAATCTTGGTCTTTTTCATGAGCAAGTTTTCTATAAGTTGTGATGGATGTTAAAGGATTGATTTCGACGGCGATGCCAGCGAATGAGAAAGTGGTGCCTGGTAAGAGAACGTAATCTACTCAGTAAGGATAGGTGACAGATATAAAGCGTGCAGAGGAAGTTGTGCGGATGGTTCAGCATGCCCGCCGGGCTGTGTTGCGCAAGCTGTGATCGTTGTAAGTAAGGGCACGTCAATTGGCTGAAACCATTCAAGTGAAACAACGCCTGCCATTATAATCGCTAAGTGTGCGAAAACCAATTAAAAAGCTGTCATGGTACAGGTATCAGATCAAGAAAAAGTGATGTTGCGCAAACGCTGGGTGATAAGCTGAATGTGTTTTACGGGCGGAAAAATAAGGGGAGTGGTGCGTTCTAGAGGACTCGAACCTCCGACCCCCACCATGTCAAGGTGGTGCTCTAACCAACTGAGCTAAGAACGCAAACCTGAACAATCACTGATAATTGGTGCGTCCGAGTGGACTCGAACCACCGACCCCCACCATGTCAAGGTGGTGCTCTAACCAACTGAGCTACGGACGCACATACATCGCTACAACTTCAATGACTTTGCCTGAAAATCTGGTGCGTTCTAGAGGACTCGAACCTCCGACCCCCACCATGTCAAGGTGGTGCTCTAACCAACTGAGCTAAGAACGCATTAGGCTGCTGTCTGGGTGACAGCGGGGACGAATATTAACGGCAGCGTACATCGCTGGCAAGTGGAAACATGCATTTTTGTTACTGACTGACGATCTACTGTGCGACCCGCCGTTTTTTTAAACGAGAAGGGCCATAAATGGCCCTAAAATTAACGCGCTGCGCGTGCGAGGATCACTTCCGCCGGCAATCGTTGCAGACGACGCATCCGCCAGATCATCATCACCGCCGATGAGGTCAGGCCAATAATAAAGCCGCACCAGAATCCGGCCGGACCCATTGCCGGCACGACCCAGTCGGTCATCCCCAGCAGATACCCGACTGGCAGGCCGAGTATCCAGTAAGCGATAAAGGTGATAAAGAAAATCGAGCGGGTATCTTTATAGCCGCGCAAAATACCGCTGCCAATGACCTGAATCGAATCAGAGAACTGATAAATCGCGGCCAGCAGCATCAGCTGTGTCGCCAGCGTAATCACTTCAGGATTGTCGGTATAAAGCTGGGCTATCTGTTCGCGGAAAATCACCGTAAAGGTCGCAGTGAATGCTGCCATTATTACGCCGACGCCTTGTGCGGTCCAGGCGGCGACGCGCGCAGCTTCCGCCGAGCCTTGCCCAAGGCGATAGCCGACGCGAATGGTCGCCGCGACGCCGAGCGACAGCGGCAGAACAAACATCAGCGAACTGAAGTTCAGCGCAATCTGGTGACCGGCCACCTTGACGATACCCAGTGGTGACACCAGCAGCGCCACCACCGCAAACAGCGTGACTTCAAAAAACAGCGCCAGCGCCACCGGCAGGCCGAGGCTGCTCAGGCGATACAGCACTTTCCAGTCCGGCGCATCGAAGCGAGTAGCCAGTTTAATATCACGCATCGAACCGGCGCGGCCAACCCAGATTTTCATCAGAATAAACATCACCCAGTAGACCGATGCGGTGGCAACGCCACAGCCAACGCCGCCAAGTGCAGGCATGCCAAAATGACCGTAGATAAAGATGTAGTTAACCGGAATATTCACCAGCAGGCCAATAAAGCCCAGCACCATACCGGGTTTGGTCTTCGACAGTCCTTCACACTGGTTGCGTGCCACCTGGAAAAACAGATAGCCCGGTGCGCCCCAAAGCAGGGCGTGCAGATAGCCGACGGCAATCTCAGCCATTCTGGCATCAATGCCGTGCATCGCCGCAATCATATAGCCGGCGTTATACAGCACCAGCATAATTAGCAGTGAAACCAGAGCGGCCAGCCAGTAAGCCTGGCGCACCTGATGCGCAATGCGGTCACGTCGACCGGAACCGTTAAGTTGCGCAACGGTTGGGGTTAACGCCAGCAGCAAACCGTGACCGAACAGAATTGCCGGCAGCCAGATTGAGGTTCCTACCGCAACCGCGGCCATGTCGGTCGCGCTGACGGCACCAGCCATAATGGTATCCACGAAGCCCATGGATGTTTGCGCAACTTGCGCAAGAATCACCGGGATCGCGAGCGCTAATAATTGACGCGCTTCTGTCAGATACTTCTGCACGTATACACCTGTCTGTTTATTAAGGATGAACGAAATTAACGCCCGGGCGGGCGTCTGAATAAAAATCGGCAGATTAAGTCGCTCAGTTTAACGGTCGCCACGCATTAAGCCAATGACCAGCATCAGGATATGCAGAATATGTTTTTGCGGTAGCACAGATTGCTATCCCTTGTTACCCGTGCCAGCCTGCATTTATGGTAGGATGATCAAAAAAACAGACTGAGGCATTAAGCATGTTTACCGGTATTGTGCAGGGCACCGCAGAGGTGTTGTCGATTGAAGAGAAAACCAATTTCCGAACTCATATTGTTAGATTACCGGCTGAAATGCTGCCGGGGCTGGAGTTAGGTGCGTCGGTATCCCATAACGGCTGCTGTCTGACGGTCACTGCGGTAGACGGCGATCGGGTCAGTTTCGATTTGGTAAAAGAGACGTTGCGTATTACTAATCTCGGCGACTTGCAGCCAGGCGACCAGATTAACGTCGAGCGTGCGGCAAAATTCAGTGATGAAATTGGCGGACATTTAATGTCAGGTCATATTATGACCACCGCAGAGATCTGTAAGATCGTTAATTCCGAGAATAACCGTGAAATCTGGTTTAAACCGCAAGATGCTTCGCAAATGAAGTATATCCTGCATAAAGGTTTTATCGGCATTGATGGTATTAGCCTGACGGTAGGGGATGTGACCAAAAGCAAATTTTGCGTGCATTTAATTCCTGAAACGCTGGCGCGCACCACGCTGGGCAAGAAAAAACTCGGCCAGCGGGTCAATATTGAAATCGATCCTCATACCCAGGCGATTGTTGAAACCGTTGAGCGCGTGTTGGCACAGCGCGAAGCGGCATTGCTGGCCGCAGCGGCCGAGCAGATTTCCGACTGAGCAAGGTGCAGCCTCAGGCAACAGAAATAACAATCGTCGTATTGGGCGGCGCTGCCGCCGCCCAATACGACAGCTACTTAATGCGGAACGCGCAACCCACCATCTACGCCATGACTGAATACCACCTGCCATAGCTGAATATCGCGCGCGCGAAATGCACCGGCACAAGCGTTAAGATAGTAGCTAAACATTCGTTTAAAACGTTCGTCGTAATTATTTTCCAGCTGCGGCCATGCCTCCAGAAAGCGCTGATACCACGCCATTAAGGTGGTGTCATAATCCGCACCAAAGTTATGCCAGTCTTCCATCACAAAGTGCGGTTCACTGGCGTCGGCAATATGGCGCACCGAAGGTAAACAACCATTGGGGAAAATATACTTATCAATCCATGGGTCGACATGCATATCAGTGCGAATCGCGCCGATGGTATGCAGCAGGAAAAGACCGTCCGGTTTTAAATTACGGTTCACCACCTCAAAATAAGTGGCGTAATTCTTCGGCCCGACGTGTTCAAACATTCCGACGGAAACAATACGGTCAAACTGCTGATTCAGATCGCGGTAGTCTTGCAACAGGATGGAAACATCAAGGCCGGCACAGCGGTCCTGCGCCAGTTTCTGTTGTTCAGCAGAAATCGTTACGCCCACCACGCTGACGCCATAATGACGCGCGGCGAATTCCGCCAGCCCGCCCCAGCCGCAGCCAATATCCAGCAGCGTCATGCCCGGTTGCAGCTGTAATTTATCGCAGATCATGGTCAGTTTGGCATGTTGCGCCTGTTCCAGCGAATCAGCCTGTTTCCAGTAGCCACATGAATACTGCATATGCGAATCGAGCATCAGGCTAAAAAGATCGTTGCCAAGATCGTAATGTTCTTTGCCAACAATCCAGGCGCGTTTTTTTGATTGCAGATTAGTCAGGCGGGCCGCGGCGATGCGCAGGGTATCTTTAAAATGATGAGGTAATTGCTGATCGAGTCGGTGCTTTAACACCCGATAAAAAAACATATCCAGCTGATCACACTCCCACCAGCCGTCCATATAACTTTCACCCAGCCCCAGCGAGCCTTCCTGCAATACCCGACGGAAAAATTGCGGATTTTTTACCTGAATATCCCAGGGCCGTGAACCGTTTACCTCGACATCGGCAGTCTGCAACATTTCGCGGACGATGCGATACCAATTATTTTCTTTTAAGCCCACTTCTTCTATACACGATGAACTCATAGCTTCTCCATCACCTGTTGTGATACGAACCTGAGAAATAGAATAGTCAATTTCTACAGGATTGTGAGAGAACTCACGGATTATCCGTGCGCCAGTTATCCGACGTTAAACAGAGGATTGAATTTAATGAAAATGACTCGGGTCACTGGCTTTGGCCACCGCACTCCCGCCACACTTACCGGATGCAATGAGCAAGGAAGCTATAAAGCCAGTTTACGATCGTCGACCAGAGTCCTGCAGAGAAGCGTCACGAATGCCACGCCAGACAACACCACGACAACCCTGTCAGGTCCGGACCCTGTACAACGGAATGGGGGCCCGGTGAATAATGTTGATTTTTTGTTATAAATTAATGCCTCAGATGAGTATATGCTCACGTGAGGCAATATTCAATGCATTATTGTAAGCGTGCTAACTAAAAGTGATCAACCCTTTTGCGTCGCGGTATCTGCCGCTTTAACAGTATGATTTTCACTCAACTTACGCTGAAATTGTAGTGCGAATCCGATAAACGCCAGCACAACCGTCGACAACATAATCGCCGTGGTGGTCAGCAGCGGCTGAGAAATCAGCGCGGAGACCGCCATACTGGCGACAAAGCAGAGACCAAGTTGCAGCGTATTCTGTAATGCTGCGGCTTTGCCGGTAGCCTGCGGGAACGGCAGCAGCGCGTTCGCCACCACAATAGGATAAAGCGCGCCATTGGCCATGGCCATGCCACAGAAGGGAATCAACAGCGCGGTGAGCGTCACGTGACCCGACAGAGCAACGGCAAAAATTGCGCTGATACTGACGGCATAACCGAGCAGCAGCCACGGTAGCAGGGTACGACCTTCGACCCGTTGCAGCAGTGAGCGACAGCCAAAACCACCAATCAAAAATGCCAGCGTTTGCGGGATATAACTCAGACCAATATCCCCTGGCGTCAGGCCTAAATCAGACAGAATAAAGGGTGAGCCGGTTAGCCATGCGAAGAAGCTGGCAGAACAGGCGGCATACATCAGGACGTTACCGCTGTAAATGCGAGATTTCAGCAGCGACAAGAAGCCCACTTTGGGTTCATCAGCCGCTGACGCTGGCGTTCCGCTAGCTTTCAGGCGCAGGGTAGGAATCAGTAACCCCAGGGTGATCAGCAGCAGGGCGACGAAAATCGAGCGCCAGTCAAAGTGGTTCAGCAGCCAGGCACCCAGCAGGGGGGCCAGCGCCGGTGACAGCGCAACCAGCGGCATAATGGTGGCAAAAACACGGTTGGCCTGTGCACCACGGTAGCGATCGACCACCAGTGCCTGCCAGCTTACGGTGGCAGAACAGACGCCAATCGCCTGCACAAATCGCAGTACCAGCAGCATGGTGGCATTTTCTACCCACAGAATGCCGGCGCAGCCGACAGCAAACATACTCAGGCCGATTAACAGTACCGGCTTACGCCCGATACGATCGGAGAGTGGCCCCCAGAGCAACTGGGCGCAGGCAAAACCGGCCAGGAAAATACTCAGGCTGGCGCTGATGGCGCCGGGATGGGTCTGCAGATCTTGCTGCATTGCGCCAAACGCCGGAAGATACATATCGGTAGCAAGGAAACCCAGCATGCTCAGTACCGCCAGGTAAATAATAAATCCTTTTGATTTAATCATCAGTTAACTCTTTATTTTAGTGCAGGTGATTTTAACGCTGCAGAGTGTAATCGCGTGCGTTGTCGCTTGTGAAACGCTAATATTTGCACATTGCGTTCAAAAATTTTGCAGGCAAGCTATGTGGTCGGAACATTCTCTTGAAGTCGTTGATGCAGTAGCGCGTACCGGCAGCTTTACTGCCGCCGCCGCCGAGCTGCATCGTGTGCCCTCGGCGGTAAGTTATACCGTGCGTCAGCTGGAGGAGTGGCTGGCGGTTCCGCTGTTTCAGCGGCGTCATCGCGATGTGGTATTAACCGATGCGGGGAAAGTATTTATACAGGAAGGGCGCACTGTTATCAAAAAAATGCTTGCCACGCGCCGTCAGTGTCAGCAGGTCGCTAACGGCTGGCGCGGACAGCTGAGCATTGCAGTGGATCTGATTGTTAAACCCCAGCGCACCCGCCAGCTGGTGCTCGATTTTTATCGCCATTTCCCGGATATGGAGCTGCTGGTCTGGCATGAAGTGTTTAATGGCGTCTGGGATGCGCTGGTTGACGGGCGAGTCGATGTCGCGATTGGCGCTACCCAGGCGATCCCGGTCGGTGGTCGCTTTGGTTTCCGTGATATGGGCGCACTTAACTGGCGCTGCGTGGTCAGAGCCGACCATCCGCTGGCGCAGCAAGTGGGAAGCATTGATGATGATACAATTCGCCAGTGGCCGTCGCTGGTGCTGGAAGACACCTCGCGCAGCCTGCCAAAACGCATTACCTGGACACTGGACAACCAGCGAAGGCTGGTGGCACCGGACTGGGAATCGGCGTTTGATTGCCTGCTGGCAGGGTTATGCGTGGGTATGGTTCCCGGGCATTTTGCTGCGCCGCTGATTGCTGAAGGTTCGCTGGCCGAATTAACGCTACCGGCCGAATTCCCCGACAGCCCGTGCTGCGTCAGCTGGGCTGAGCAGAGTGCTTCACCGGCGCTGAGCTGGTTGCTGGAGTATCTGGGTACACCGGAGACCATGAATCAGGAGTGGCTTCGCGAAGGATAAACTGACCGGCCAACGGGTGGCCGGTAGCGGATTAACGACGGTAGTCGCGGAACGGACCGTCAGCCACCGAGCGGCGCTCGATTAATGAAGGATGTACTTCAATCGTCTGCGGCTCTTCGCGTTTACTGGTGATGCGATCCAGCAGCATATCAAATGCGGTTTCGCCGAGGCGCTCTTTCGGCTGATGGACGGTAGTCAGCGCTGGCGTGAAATAGCGCGCGTTGCGCACATTGTCATAACCGATCACCGAAATATCCTGCGGCACCCGCAGGCCCATTTCATCTGCTGCACAAATGGCGCCCATCGCCATAATATCGCCGCCGCAGAATACCGCGGTTGGCCGCTGTTTCTGCGATAAAATCTGCTGCATCGCGCGATATCCGGATTCCGGCTCAAAGTCGCCTTGCACAACCCACTCATCGCGCACGGCAATATTGGCCTCGGCCAGCGCTTTGAGAAAACCGGCATGGCGCCCACCGCCGGTGTTTCGCTCAAGTTGACCCGGGATCGCACCAATATCACGGTGACCACGCTCAATCAGATAGCGTCCCACCAGGTAACCGCCTTCAAAAGCATTATCCAGCACGGTATCGGTGAAATCGCCGCGTGATTCGCCCCAGTCCATCACCACCATCGGAATGTTGCGATTGTCTTCCAGCATCTTCAGCAGCTCGTCAGGATATTCCGAGCACATCACCAGCAGACCATCGACGCGCTTTTGCGCCATCATCGACAGATAAGCCTGCTGTTTTTGGAGATCATTATGAGCATTGCCGAGGATCAAGGTATAGCCCTTGGCAAAACAGCGCGTTTCAACTGCTTCAATAATTTCAGCAAAATAGGGCGCTTCACTGGAAGTCGCCAGCAAACCAATCGATTTGGTATGGTTCACTTTCAGGCTGCGCGCAACGGCGCTGGGCGAATAGTGCAGCTCTTTGATGGCGGCCCAAACGGCTTCGCGGGTCTCTTCAGCCACGAAGCGGGTTTTATTGATGACATGAGAAACGGTGGTGGTAGAAACACCGGCGCGTTTCGCCACATCTTTAATTGTTGCCATTAAAATGGTACTCCTGCGCTTATCTTAAAGGATTGATAAGCATCATGTTAAACGTTTGCGTATGCTTCGCGTTTTCTGGCGCGATCGGTTTCATTGTTGCAATCTGAGTGACGTCGGGCAGGAGATTGACGTCAGGAAACACGGCAAGTGACGCGGTGTTGCAGTTGTTGCGCAACGGAAAAACAGAATTCTATCAAGGCTGTGAGCAGAAAACGAGATTTTTACCTGTTTATATGGGAAAATAGTGAGAGTTATTAATTGTAAGGTCTTTAAGGAGTGAAGTATGGACACCAATCTGAAGTTTTCTCTGCTGACCACCGTCGGCGCGCTGCTGGTAATTATTGCCTTCAGTTTCACCGCGGTAATGAATTGATAAACATCGGTTAATCTTCAGGATTAACCCTTTTAAAACGTCTGATGAATTCCCTCAGACGTTTTTTTTTGCGCAAATTGGCTATTTAATGGTCATGCGCACGCGGAGTTAAACAGCGCCTGCATGCTGCAATATGCTCAGTGGCGGGATTGTTATGCGCCGCTGACGGTCTGTTACTCACTTGATTGTGCTAATGAAATTATTCGAGAATACCATGTCATCAACTATCTGCTGTCGGGCGCCAGGGCGAGCGCACCCGTCGGGATTTTTTCCCTTCATCGCCGTATTATTGCTGCTGTTAATCAGCGTTATCTCACCGGTTGCTGTTGCGCAACCCGCGCCTGCTGCCGATACCGCGCAGCAAACTGAGCAGGATATTCCTTACGCCGCGCTGGCGGGCATCCTTAAAGATGAAAAGGCGCGTGATGCATTAATTGATCAGTTACAGCGCGCCGCGGAAGCGCAGTCTAAAACTCAGGCGGCGGATGCTGTGCCGCAAGTTGCCGCACCCAGCGGTGCGACCAGCTTAAGCGACAGCGTCAGCCAGTTTGCGCAACAGACGTTACAGGCGCTGAGTCAGCGGGTGAACGCCTTGCAGAAAGTGGTCGAATCCGGGCCGCAGCGCACGTTTGATCCCAGTGCATTTTTCCACGCCCTCGGCTATTTTTTGCTGATGGTGGTGGTGACTTTTGCCATATTCCATCTGATTCGCCGGCTGGTGGGCCCGCTGTACAATCGAATTGGCAGCTGGGGTCGTAACGCCAAGGATCACGGTGGACCGTGGTACAAATTACCGGCCGCCATTCTCGGCGCGTTTATCATCGATCTGTTAGTACTGATGCTGGTGCTGGCAGGTGGCAAACTGTTTTCTCACCAGTTCAACAACGGCAGTGCGGTGATCGCTCATCAACAGTCGCTGTTCCTCGGTGCTTTTGCGGTAATAGAGTTCTTTAAAGCGGTTCTGCGGCTGATTTTCGCGCCCGGTTTCGCTTATCTGCGCCCGTTCCCGTTCAGTGATGCCACCGCGCGCTACTGGAATCAGCGTCTTGCCTGGCTGAGTGGTTTAATCGGTTATGGCCTGATGGTGGTGGTGCCGGTGGTGGCGACGCAAATCAGTTATCAGGCAGCCGCGGCGGTCAATCTGGTTGTAATGCTGGCGCTGACGGTCTATGCACTGACTCTGATTATGCGTAACCGTAAATCGATCCATAACCAAATCGATTTGCTGGCAGAACGGTCAATGGCGTTTTTCAGTGTGATACTCCGCGGCTTTGGCCACATCTGGCACCTGCTGGCGATTGCCTATTTCCTGATGCTGTTTTTCCTCTCGCAGTTTGATTTCGGCAACAGCCTGAGCTTTATGATGGGTGCCACGGTGAAGAGCCTGCTGGTCATTGGGCTTGGCGCACTGCTGTCCGGTATGATGACGCGCTGGATCGCCCGGCGGATTTCACTGCCGGATCAAATGAATCTGCGTTATCCGATGCTGGAACGCCGTATCAACTCTTATATACCCAACGGGCTGAAAATTCTGCGCGTAATGGTGGTGCTGGCGGTATCACTGTTCCTGCTGGATGCCTGGCATCTGTTTAATTTGCAACAGTGGGCCAGCAGCGAGACCGGCGGTAAAGTTATCGGCGGCCTGTTACATATTCTGCTTATTCTGCTGATCGCCACCTTTAGCTGGACGATTCTGGCCAGTATTATTGAGCATCGCCTGGTACTGGAGATGAGTAACGGCACTCGTCCCAGCGCGCGCGAACGCACGCTGCTGACGCTGTTTCGCAACGTGCTGGCGATTGTTATCAGCACCATCACCATTATGATCGTGCTGTCGCAGGTAGGCATCAATATCGCGCCGCTGTTGGCCGGTGCCGGTGCGCTCGGACTGGCAATCAGTTTCGGTGCACAGACGTTAGTGAAAGATGTGATTACCGGCGTGTTTATCCAGTTCGAGAACGGCATGAACACCAGTGAATATGTCACGGTGGGTGGCATTACCGGCACCGTCGAGCGTATGACGATCCGTTCTGTTGGCCTGCGGGATGACTATGGTGTCTACCATATCGTGCCTTACTCTTCGATGACGACGCTGGCTAACTATGCGCGTGAATTCGGGGTGTATCGTGCTAATTACACCGTGAGTCGTGATGAAGATATCGATCATGTTAATCAGGTGCTGCATCAGGCAATTGAAGAGCTGAAGCAGGATGAGCAGGTGAAATTCTTCCTGATTGGCGAGCCGGTGTTTAACGGCGTGGTGGCCCTGGGCGACCGCTCGTTTACCACCAGGGTAACGGTGCGCACGCTGGCGCTCAAACAGTGGGTGGTGCAGTATGCGCTGGATCGCCTGGTTAAAATTCACTTTGACCGTGCAGGGATCAGTATGCCGCAACAGGCGATGCAGCTGTCGCGCGCCGGGCAACATCCACAGTTAATGCAACAGAGTGAGAACAAAGTGAATCCGGCTTCGTAATTACAGTAACGGGCGGCACAGGCCGCCCGTTTCATTTAAATCAAAGCTGTCGGAAGCGTTTAACGAATGGTTTTTGGCGTCATTACCCGACGCGCGCCTACATAGTGGCGCTGCCAGTAATCTTCGCTTAACGCGCTAATCTGAATATCTTTGCCGGTGCGTGGCGACTGAATAAATTTACCGTTACCAAGGTAAACGCCGACATGATCGGCAGCCCCGCGGTTATTGATGCGAAAGAACACCAAATCACCTTTTTCCAGTGACTCGCGTTTGACCTGGGCGGCATCGCGCAGGTGATACATCTCATTGGCAGTGCGCGGGATCTTGAATTTCACCAGATCTTTATAGGCGTACCACACCAGACCGCTGCAGTCGAAGCCGGTTCGTGGCGATGCGCCACCCCACAGATAGGGTTTACCTAACTGGCCCATGAGCTTATTCATCGCCGTTTCACGTGCTTTCTGATAGCGCACGCGATGGGCTTTACTCATCTTAAGCGGACCATTGTTGATACTGGCAGTGGTGGCAACATCGCTGGTTTTGCGATTGCGCTTATGACCATAGCGTTTGGCCAGTTTCTTCGTGGTGAGGGTACTTTTCGGTGCGCTGAGCGAAGCGGTCTGCACTTTACTCTTTTTCTTCAGCTTCGGTTTCTGTTCCGAAATCTGGCGGGGTTTCTTTACCGGGGTTTTTACCTGCTGACGTCGCTTTCGGCGATCGTCATCACGGGCGCTACTCTTTTCTGCCTTATGCTGACTGGCATTAATAGCGGTGTGTGGCGATGCGTGCGCCAAATTAAAGATCATCTGAGCAAAAGCCAGTAGGAAAAGTGTGATGAGTAAACGCATTGTCCGTTACAGGTTAGGCTCTCATTTGCAACCGAGAGGACCACACTACATTCCCGGCGTCGAACGTGGTTCGCATGCCTGGGGTCCATGTTAAAATTGTTTGCCCTAAAACAGGGCTTAAAACAATTCTAATCTAACTTTTTCACAAAAGGTAAGGCCTTTTTAAATTAATCAGTTCATTCACGTTATTAGTATTATAAATGAGCCAGATCAGACGCTTATCTCACCAATAGTATTGCTAATTATTAACCGATTAATCAGTGGTAATGATAAGAAATTGTTATTTTCTGCGCCGCATTTGGCATAATGAGCCTTAAGTGATTCGCCGTGGGCAAAATGTCGTTTTCAGTCGGCACAGAGAATCGTTATAGTAATAGACACGAAGTAACGAATTAAGGAAGTCAAAAATGAGTACTGTTGAAAAAATTCAGCGTCAGATCGCAGAAAACCCAATCCTGCTGTACATGAAAGGTTCACCGAAGCTGCCAAGCTGCGGGTTCTCTGCCCAGACGGTTCAGGCTCTTTCAGCTTGCGGCGAACGCTTTGCGTATGTCGATATTCTGCAAAATCCGGACATTCGTGCTGAACTGCCAAAATATGCCAACTGGCCAACTTTCCCGCAGCTGTGGGTTGATGGGGAGCTGGTTGGTGGTTGCGATATCGTAATTGAGATGTATCAGCGTGGCGAACTTCAGTCGCTGATCAAAGAAACTGCTGAGAAGTATAAAGAAGCAGAATAAATTCAACGGCGGCGATAACGCCATTGAGGTCATAAAAAAGGGAGCCATCAGGCTCCCTTTTTTTATTCTTCAGATTCTTCTTGTGCCGGCACCAGCGGCCAGCCGCCCAGGCGTTTCCAGCGGTTGACCAGCTCACAAAACAGATCGGCAGTTTGTTCAGTGTCGTACAGCGCCGAGTGTGCTTTGGTGCTGTCAAACGGAATACCGGCGGCCTTACAGGCTTTTGCCAGCACGGTTTGTCCGACCACCAGTCCGCTCAGCGCCGCAGTATCAAAGGTGACAAAAGGGTGAAACGGATTGCGCTTCAGGCTGGCCCGTTCAGCGGCAGCACTCATAAAGTTCAGATCGAACGTGGCGTTGTGCGCCACCATAATCGCCCGGTTACACCCTTTATCTTTGATGCCTTTACGCACCACTTTGAATATCGCATGCAGCGCTTCATATTCACTGACGGCACCGCGCAGCGGATTGTGCGGGTCGATGCCGTTAAACGCCAGCGCTTCCGGCTGAAGAATTGCCCCTTCGAACGGCTCTACATGGAAATGAAGCGTCTCATCTTTTTCCAGCCAGCCGTTCTCATCCATTTTTAAGGTCACGGCCGCAATTTCCAGCAGCGCGTCGGTTTTCGCATTAAAACCCGCCGTTTCTACATCGATTACGACCGGATAAAAACCGCGAAAACGCTCGCTTAGGGTATTCAATTCTTTCGATTCAGGCATCGGGATCTCGTTGACGGAAAAATGCAGCGCGTATTATGGCAAATTTCAGAAAGGCTTGCAGCAGGGGATACGAGGAGCAGGGTGCCATTAAGGCACCCCGACGGCATTAATTGCCGAGGCCGTGACCGGCATGTTTGTTTTCAATCAGTTCCACTTTATAGCCATCCGGATCTTCAACGAAGGCAATAATGGTGCTGCCGCCTTTAACCGGGCCAGCTTCACGGGTGACGTTGCCGCCATCTTTACGAATGCGCTCGCAGGTTGCGGCGACATCGTCAACGCCCAGCGCGATATGGCCATAAGCGTTACCGAGGTCATAGCTATCCACGCCCCAGTTGTAAGTCAGCTCAATGACCGCACCTTCGCTCTCTTCGGTGTAGCCAACAAACGCCAGGCTATATTTGTATTCGGTATTTTCGCTGGTGCGCAGCAGACGCATACCAAACACTTTGGTGTAGAAGTCGATGGAACGTTGCAGATCGCCAACGCGCAGCATGGTGTGAAGTAAGCGCATAATATCCTCTTTAAATGGCCTGCCAGACTAACCGCTGGCAGGTTATGTTTGTCATCATGTCGCGGATGACTGAAAAATCGTGCTAAGTATAGCGTTGATTAACCAGCCTGTTAACGTTTAGCCGCAGCCTGAAGACGGCGGCAGGTGTCTTACAGGGTCGGGTAATCAGTGTAGCCTTCGGCACTGCCGCCGTAGAAACTTTCTGGTCTTTGTGGGTTAAGTGGCGCTTTTTTGTGCAGGCGCTCAACCAGATCCGGGTTAGCGATATAAACACGGCCAAACGCCACCGCATCAATCAGACCTTTTTCAATCAGCTCTTCGCCTTTCTCAGCGGTATAAGCACCGGCACCGATAATCACGCCTGGATAGATGGCGCGAATCGCCTGGCGGAATGACTCAGCGTAAGGCTTACCGCCTGCCCAGTCTGGTTCAGAGATATGCAGGTAGGCAAGGTTACGTTTTGCCAGCTCGCCAATGTAGTACAGCGCGGCTTCTTCCTGATCTTCACCGTTATCGAGGCCGTTAAACGGACCGAGCGGAGAAATACGGATACCGATGCGATCTGCGGCCCAGCCGTCAATGGCTGCATCAACCACTTCCAGTGCGAAACGGGTGCGGTTTTCAATACTGCCGCCATATTCGTCACTGCGCTGGTTGGAGGCCGGTGACAGGAATTGATGGATCAGATAGCCATGGGCAGAGTGCAGCTCGAGCAGGTCGAAATCGGCTTCGCGGGCGTTAATCGCCGACTGGCGGAAATCATTCACAATGGCGGCGATTTCGTCTTTTTCCAGCGCACGCGGGGTTGAAGTCTCTTCACGAATTGCATTCCCCTGCGCGTCACGCAGCGAGGTACGCGTCTGAGCAGAGATGGCAGAAGGGGCGACCGGTGCTTGCTGACCGGGTTGCAGGCTGGCGTGTGAAATACGGCCGGTGTGCCACAGCTGTACCGCACTGTGGCCACCTTCAGCGTGAATACCGGCGTTAATTGCTTTCCATGCCGCGATTTGCTCTGCGGTATGCAGTCCTGGCGCACCGGCATAGCCTTTCGCCTGGAAGGAAATCTGGGTGGCTTCGGTAATGATTAAACCGGCGCTGGCACGCTGGCGATAGTACTCGCCCATCAGAGGAGTAGGGATATCACCCGGCTCAATACTGCGCAGGCGCGTCAGTGGTGCCATGAAAATGCGGTTTGGTACCGTAATGGCGCCCACTTTCAGTGGGGTAAACAGTTTGGTGATTTCCATGCAGACTCCTGTATTAGACCGGTCGACTAGTAAATGTGTTTTTTTTTATCAGGCTGCGGGTAGCATACGTTCAATTTGATCGTAAGCCCAGCTTAACGGTGCGCTGTCACGACGGATTTTGCACTGTAAACTGGCACCGAGCCATAACATATAGAGCATTTCAGCACAGACCGTGGCGCTGGTGGCGATACGTACTTCGCCAGCCTCTACCGCACGCTGAAGCGTACTGGCCAGTGCTGCAATAATTTCTCGCGAACCTCGTTCCAGTGCGATGCGCATCGGTTCCGAGAGATCGCAGACTTCCGCGGAAAGTTTCACTGACAGGCAAGCCGCAAAGCCGCTGTCGTGGCAAAAGTGCTGATAAGCGGTACGGTAGTAATCAAGGATGCGCTGGCGAGCATTGCCCTGTTCAGCCTCCATAAACTGGCGTACTTCTGAGTGATACTGGGCGAAATAGCGCTCCAGCATTGCTACACCAAACACTTCCTTCGAGCGGAAATAGTGATAAAACGATCCCTTAGGCACTTCGGCGACGCTGAGCAGTTCGCTCAGCCCCATGCCGGTAAAGCCACGTTGCAGGCAAAGCTGCTCACCAGTGGCAAGCAGATGTTCGCAGGTATCGTTTCGGGTATGTTTGTTCATCGACACAGGTTAATAGACCAATCGGTCTAATGCAACCCCTGGTTTTCGGCGCGACAGTTTTTCAGCAAATCGAGATCCGCCTGATACTCACTGCTTTGCACATTCATCATGCCGAGCAGGGTATGGAAAAGGTTATCCTGCGAAATCTGATCTGTCGCAGCATGCTGTTGTAAACATGACCGATCAATATTAAAGGCCTGGCGATAGCCCGGTGACAGCCACAGCAGAAAGGGAATGTGCGTCTGCTGATCTGGCGCAAACACATACGGCGCGCCGTGCAGATACATACCGTGTTCCCCCAGCGATTCGCCGTGATCGGAGAGATAGACCAACGCCACGTTAAATTTGTCACTGTAGGATTTCAGCAGATCGATAGTCTGACCGAGCAGCGCATCAGTATATAAAAGGGTGTTGTCATAAGTATTTATCAGCGCCTGCGAATCACAATCCTGAATCTGGCTGTTATCACAGTCAGGGGTAAATTTACGCAGTTGTGGCGGATAACGCAGGTAATAAGCCGGACCATGACTGCCCATCTGGTGTAACACAATCACTGAATCATCTTTCACGCTATCGATATAGTGATCAAGCCGGTGCAGCAGCGCATCGTCGAGACAGTAGCCGCCGCGGCACAGTTCAGGAAGGTGCCACTGGGTCATATCGGAATGCGGCACGCGATCGCAGGCGCCTTTACAGCCGCCATCGTTCTCTCGCCAGAGAATATTGATGCCGGCATGGGCCATCACATCCAGCAGGCCTTCCTGATGGTGTGCCAGGCTGGCATCGTAATCGACACGCGGCATATTGGAAAACATGCACGGCACTGAGATGGCGGTTTCGGTGCCACAGGAACGGGCGTTCGCATACCAGATAACATCCCGTTGCTTTAGCTGAGGATTGGTTTCACGCGCATAACCGCCGAGCGAGAAGTTTTCGGCACGGGCCGTTTCACCCAGTACCAGTATCACCAGGGTCTTTTTCTGCTCTGCGCGAATCTGCGGCCCTTTCCTCGCATCCTCGCCGATGCGCACCAGCGAGCGATCTCCGGCTAACCAGCGGTCGTGGATGTAGTGGCCGCTGCCGCTGATCACATTAGCGGGCGTGATCATTTTAACCAGCCCTTTATTGTTGCGGATAACCGAAGCGTAATCTTTATAAAACAGCGCCGCGATCAGCAAGATAATCAGCAGCGAAACGATACTGCTCAACCCGCGCAGCGCCAGTGAAAACCACCACGGGCTGGGCTGGCGGATGGTTACCAGAGCCAGCAACAGTGAAGGAATCACACCCATTAACGCCATCCATACCAGATAGCGCGGGGTTAACAGTGCCGCTGCTTCCTGCAGATCGGTTTCAAATACGTTCTGCACCATATCGGTATCGATTACCGTGGCAAAACTGAACATAAAATAGTTGGCGGCCGCGCTGACCAGCATTAAAGCAATCAATAACGGTTTACGGATCCATGGCAAAGCCAGCAGGTTGAAAATCAGCGTCCAGGCGCAGAACAGCACCAGCGGTAGGGTGGCGGCGAACAGGTAATCGTGCCATGAGACGAAGGGAATACTTTCCCAGGCCCGCACCAGAAACAGCCCGTTAAGAATCAGCGCAAACCACAACGCTGCCAACAAATTAAACGCGTATTCGTTACAACGTAACTTATTCAGGATTTTCATAGCATCTGGCAGCGAGAGAATATTGTGGCCAGCTTAGCGTAAAATCTGGTGAAAATCTCAATGCAACTATAGCTTTAGCGGCCCGCAGCGTGCGGGCCGGCATTATTTAGTAAGCAACGGTAAACTGCTTTTGCAAGTGCTGAGGATGTTCAATTTCATCGACAATTGCGACTGCCAGATCTGCAACGCTGATGGAGGCAGGATGGTCGCCAGACATCAGCAGTTCGGTGCTGCCGACGCGGAACTGGCCGGTGCGTTCACCCGGCTCCAGCATTGCCGCCGGTGACAGATAGGTCCAGTCGAGGTCCGTGCCGCTGCTTTGCAGGGTATTACGCAGGGCACGTGCACCCAGTGCGCCGGGTTTAATTTCGGCTGGAAACGCCTCGGTATCAACCAGTTCAACGCCCGGAGCCACCTGTAGGCTACCCGCGCCACCGACCACCAGTAAGCGTTTTACCTGTGCGGCCCGCACCGCTGCCAGAATTTGCGTGCTGCCTTGGGTAAACTTCTCAAACAAATCGCTTTCAGACCAGCCCGGATTATAGGCGCTGATAACCGCATCCTGACCGCGCAGCACGCCGCTAAGCCATTCGCTATTGTGAATATCGCCGCTTGCCAGCGTCAGATGAGTATCCTGCGGTAAATTTTTACCCGAACGGGAGATGGCGGTCACCTGATGGCCGCGCGCCAGCGCTTCCTTTACCACTTCCTGACCGACAAAACCTGTTGCGCCGATAACTGAAATTTTCATGCTGTCCACCTGTAAGTTTGAATTGCGTGATTAAACTTTACTGCTTAACAATAGTATTGATAAGTGGCATATTTCCACTTTTATAATGAAGTAAAACTTACGAATAATGGAAAATCTTAACCGAATGGCGGTATTTGCCACCGTAGTGATTGAAGGTTCGCTGGCCGCGGCCGGTCGGCGATTGGGGATCTCAGCCTCTGCGGTCAGTCAGCATTTACGTCAGCTGGAAGGTTCGGTCGGCGTGCCGTTACTGCACCGATCCACACGCAAATTGACCCTGACCGATGCTGGCGCCGCTTTTTTTCCCGGTTGCGAAGCGATGCTAAACAGCGCCCGCGACGCAGAGCAGCGGCTGGCAGAGAGGCGCGATACCCTGAGTGGAGAACTGCGCATCTCTTCGACGGTGGGCATCGGCGGCCAGCCACTGTGTGAAGCGCTGACGCCGTTATTGCAGCAGCATCCCGGACTTCAGCTGCGGATTATCGCCACTGACAATGTGCTGGATATGATTGAACACCGCATTGATATTGCATTGCGGGTCAATCGCCAGTTAAGCGATTCCCGTGTTATCGCTCATCAGCTGGTGAACTGGCCGCTGGTTATCTGCGCTACGCCGCGCTATCTCTCAATACACGGCGTACCGGAACGGCCAGAGGATTTGGTACAACATCGCTGGATTAGCGGTATTCATTCTGGCGGTACGGTTAACGCCAGGTCTATCGAGCTGCATCACCTCAGGCTGCCGCCGGTTAAATTACGGCTCGCCGAAGGGCAGGTATTGAGTGACAGTATGCATGTGGTGCGCGCCTTTACCCTCGCAGGCCAGGGTATTTCACTGCAACCGCTGTTTGAGATTCAGGACAAGCTGCGCAGTGGCGAGCTGATGCTGCTGCTGCCAGAGTGGCGTCCGGCATCGATCAGGCTGACCGCGTTAACGCTGGAACGGGTGTTACCCGAGAAAACCCGACAGGCATTACAGGCATTAGGTGACTATTTCCGGCGAATTGATGCCGTGCCGCTTGCAGATAACCGCTAAGCGATCTTCAATAAAGAATAACAGTGTTAACCAGGAGTTCAGGTGGCCGAGCAACTTGAGTTTTTCCCGGTTCCCAGTCCGTGCCGGGGCATATGTCAGTCAGATGAACGCGGCTACTGCCGTGGCTGCCTGCGCAGCCGCGACGAGCGCTTTAACTGGATGAAATTCAGCGATGCACAAAAGCATGAGGTGTTACGCTTGTGCCGTCAGCGCCTGCTGCGTCGCCAGCGTGGTGCGAAAAGCGAAGTTCCTCACGATCCAGAGCAGCCTTCACTGTTTTAACTCGCGTTTTTTTCCTGCCGAACCGGCTATACTGTTGCGCAAATTCAGTTAGATGGCCGTCTGGCCACGGGGAGAATCGCAATGCTTAAACGTCTGCAAATTGCACCACAAGGGCCGGAGTTTTCCCGGCTGATTATGGGTTACTGGCGGCTGATGGAATGGGGCATGACGCCGCAGCAACGGGTGAGTTTTATTGAACAGCATCTGGAGCTGGGCATCACCACGACCGACCATGCCGATATCTACGGTGACTATCAGTGCGAAGCCGCATTTGGTCAGGCATTGCGGTTGGCTCCATCACTGCGACAGCGGCTGGAGCTGGTAACTAAATGTGGTATCGCCACGACGGCGAAGCCTGAAAACCGCCTTGGTCACTATATTACTGACAGCGCCCATATTATCCGCAGTGCCGAAAATTCTTTGCGTCATTTCTCAACCGATTACCTTGATTTGCTGCTGATTCATCGCCCCGATCCGCTGATGGATGCCGATGAAATCGCCGCAGCGTTTCTCTCGTTGCATCAGAGCGGCAAAGTGAAACACTTTGGCGTCTCCAACTTTACGCCGGCACAGTTTGCACTGTTACAGTCACGCCTGCCGTTTACTCTGGCGACCAATCAGCTGGAAATCTCACCGCTGCATCAGCCAGCGATTCTCGATGGATCACTCGATCAGTGTCAGCAGCTGCGAATTAAACCGATGGCGTGGTCGTGCCTGGGTGGCGGCCGTTTGTTCAGCGATGCAGAATTCCAGCCACTGCGTGATGAGCTGACGGCAGTGATGGCGGAGACTGGCGCAGATAATATTGAACAGCTGGTGTATGCCTGGGTGATGCGTTTACCTTCACAGCCACTGCCAATTATTGGTTCCGGTAAAATTGAGCGGGTTCGTGCTGCGTTGCGCGCCAGTGAAATCGAACTGACACGCCAGCAGTGGTTCCGCATTCGCAAAGCGGCGCTGGGTTACGACGTGCCGTAAAGAAACGCAAATCGTGGCTTTTTGTTGCCCGTTCTGCTGAAAAGGGTCCAGGCTTAGCAAGTGCGTGATCAATTCAAAGGAGCGGAAATGAAAAGTTACGGTTTGGCAGTACTGGCACTGTTGGTGTCGGGATTTGCCCAGGCAGCCAGCGAGAAGGTTGAACTGCACGATGTCAGCACCCAGGGCATTGGCAGGTCGATAGGTCAGGTTACGATTAGCGAGACGCCTTACGGGCTGGAGTTTAAACCCGATTTGCATTCACTGAAGGCGGGCGTTCACGGTTTCCATGTGCATGCTAAAGGCAGCTGTGAACCGGCCACTACCGACGGGAAAGCAGTGGCGGCAGGCGCGGCAGGCGGGCATCTTGACCCCGGAAACAGTGGAAAACATCTCGGCCCTTATCAGGACGGGCACTTAGGTGACTTACCGGCGCTGTTTGTTACCGCGGACGGTAAAGCCACCTATCCGGTACTGGCTCCGCGCATCAAGAAACTGTCTGAGATCTCCGGTAAGGCGCTGATGGTGCATGTTGGCGGTGATAACCACTCCGATCATCCAAAACCGCTGGGCGGCGGCGGTGACCGCTTTGCCTGCGGCGTAATCAACTAACGTTTTTTCCCAGGGCGGTGTTCTCGCCGCCCGTTGCCGCGAACAGCATATAGCCATCTGCCTGAGGTTTCAGCGTAGCCAGTCTGTTGACACTGGTTTTCTCTGCTATTGAATCTATAGTTAACTGGCATACTCAGATGAAAGGATCTATTTATGGAAGCGACGTCAGAAAAAGATATTTCCAGTGATTTATCAGAGTTCGTCGGCACGCATTTCGTTTATACCTATGAAAACGGCTGGAAGTATGAATGGTACGCCCGCAACGACAACACCTGTGATTACCGTATTCATCAGGGACTTGTCGGTGGACGCTGGGTGACGAATCAGAAAATGAATGCAGTACAGTTTGCCCCCGGCATCTTCAAAGTTGACTGGCATTAACCAACCGGAACCTGTGTCAGCCTGCTGTTTGATATCCGAAGGAAAGTGATCCACGGAACCATATTCTTTCCACAGTGGATAGCAGGAGAAGGCCAGCATCCGGAGAAAACCATTTGTTACCAGAATGAGTTTATCGACGATATGCATCGGTTCCGAGATGAGGGACCGGCCTATCCATATGTGGTGATTCCGGAGTTCGCAAAAGTGACCTGGATGAAAAATGAAGGCGCGGATAACGACGGCGTGATCAATATGCCGCCCGGTCAACTTCCTTCAGATTTCTTTGACGGTAAATAATCCTTACGGCTGACAATAGTCAGCCGGTAAAGGTTAGCCCTTAATCAACCGTTCTCGCTGGCAGCGCCTGCTTTAACTGCGACAATGAGCACCACAGCCGCCAGATAATTCCCGCCAGTTCGTCGGCATCCTCACGGTGTTGCGCCTGTAAGGCATCAATCATCTGCTGGAGTTCTGTCAGCGTTTCATCCAGATAGCGGTGATGAACGCCGCGCTCGCTGATAATACGGTGCAGCCCACGCAGGCTGGCGTCACGCATGGTTGCCAGTGAAGCAGAGTCGCTTTGCCATTCGCGCAGTTGCCAGACGATATGCGAGCAGTTGAGCAGCACAACGCCCCAACGCAGCAGCCAGACGCGCGCAGGCTGATCGCGGCTGGTATTCAGCTGGCTGATACGGTGGTAAATCTGCGATTCAAACCGGCTTTCGCTCAGTCGCGGATGACGACCAAGCTGATCGAGAAACTCACGCCGCAGCGCACGGATGTGGCGGCGACTTTTGCGTTTGTCAGAGCTGGGGCGCAAAATCTGAAACGCCAGCCAGGCCAGCAGCACGCCGCAAACCTTGGCGATATTATCGTTGAGAAAATCCTGATAGTCATATACCGGCGGATTCGTTACCGCCAGAAACGACCCCATAAACACGATAAACTGGCCCCACAGCGCGGCGCGCTTCTGTTGTTGCAGCTTAAACAGTTGCAGGGTAATTAACAGCGGCAGCAGAAAGATCAGAAATTGCCATAGCTGGCTGATTTGAATCATCAGACCAAATTTAACCAGAAAGCTGAACACTGAAAGCAGCAGCAGTGTTTTCAGCAGCAGTGAAATGCTGCCAGTCGGCGAGGGCGCTGAGGAGTAGAGCACGCAGCTGATAGCGGTCAGCGTCAGTGCGGCACTGCCTGCATCCCACTGGGTATTAATCCAGAAGGTACAGCCCAGCACGATAACGCTGAAGGTACGCAGTGCGCTCCAGCTGGCTTCTGCGCTGTCGGTATAGCGCGCCAGTGACGGCACCGGCGGCGGTGAGAAGCGCGTTTCGGCATCAGCTCGTTCAAACTGACGCAACCAGCGGCTGACGTTAAGATACATCCAGCAGAAGTAGCGCAGACGATGCCAGAAGGCGCGATGGCGGTAGTCGCTGTCAGTATCTGGCGCTGCACTCTGCAAAATTTGCGCCAGCCGATATTTATCGCAATCGCTGCGTGCCAGTTCGCTGAGCAATTGATGCAGCGCGCTGAACAGCACTTCCGGCGGATTGGGCCAGTTAAGCAACATTCGCCGCAGGCTGGAGATCACGCTGGTGAGCCGCAACTGCTGGTGCAGCACATAGTTCAGCAGGTTATTTTGTCGGCGAAAGCGATAATGGCTCCAGAATGCCTGAATGCGCAGCAGATTCATGGTGAGAATCTGGCTGATAACATTTTCATGGGCGGTGCGCATGGTATCGGTGATTTCCGGCTGTAGCATCAGTGCAGCGTGATCCAGCAGCCGGGCGTGCATGGTTTTCAGCGAGGTGATTAATGCATCGCCATCTGAAGTGCTGGGCAGGATCATCATCATCAGGCCACCGCACAAAATGCCGGAAATCACCTCACAGACGCGTGCCTGAGTTATCTCCCAAAGGTCGCCGATATCGGTGATATTGACCGTGCTGAAGGCGATGATCGCCGCGGTATAACCCGCCAGCGAGAACGCATAGGCCACATTGTTCTGAAAGTGGTTGGCAATCCAGGTGCAGAGCGCCAGCCAGCTGGCAATCGCCAGAGTAAACAACCAGGGTTCGTTGAGCGTATGACCGGCAATCAGCAGCGCCGCGCTGGCACCCAGTAAGCTTCCGGCAATGCGGCCAAGACTTTTACTGATGACGCCACCAACGGTCGGAAAGCTGACCACTGCTGCGGAGGTCATCGCCCAGTAGGGTTCATCAAGGTCCAGCGCGTAAGCAATGCTCAACGCCAGACACATCGCCAGCGCGTTGCGTAATGCATAGCGCCACTGTCCACCGGTGGCCTTAATCCACGGCAGTTGCTTCCATTCCAGCCAGCTGAGGTTCATCATCGATCAGGGCTGAATGGAGACGGTGGCGGTAGTGCCGGCGACCAGCGGCAAATCATCCGGAATATTGCTGATTGCTATACGCACCGGTACCCGCTGCGCCAGCCGCACCCACGGAACGTTGGGTTTAATATCCGGCACCAGCCCGCTGTCACTTTCAATGCTCTGATCGTAAATCGCCCGTCCAATGCTCTCGACCCGGCCTTTCAGTTGTCGATCGTTGCTGTAAAGCACAATATCGGCTTCAGCACCGGGGCGGATATGGCGCAGTTTGGTCTCTTCAAAGTAACCGATAATATAAAATGAGTGGCTGTCGACCAGTGCAAACACCGGTGTGCCGCTGGTGGCGTAATTGCCAGGGCGCAGATTGAGATTAGTGATCCAGCCATCGGTCGGCGCATAAACCTGGGTTTGCTGCAGGTTCCACTGTGCCTGTTCAAGCGTGGCTTGCGCGGCTTTTGCGCTGGCCGCCGCTGCATTGGCGGTTAAGTTAGCCGCATCCATATCCTCAGCTGAAATCACATTGCGCGGCAGGCTACGTCGGCGACTGGCTTCATGCTGGGCTTTTTGCAAGTCCGCCTGCGCTTTGCTTAGCTGTGCTTCTGCATTGAGCAGCGCGATGCGCCAGGGTTCGTCGTCAAGGGTAAACAGCAGGCTGCCTTTTTTTACCCACTGATTATCCTTCACCAGTAGTTTATCTATGCGTCCTGACACCTGTGGCGTAATATCAACCAGTTCGGCGCGCACTTTGCCATCTCGCGTCCATGGCGATTGCATATAGTAATTCCACAGACACCAACCGGCGCACAGTGCGGCAGCGAAAACAATCACCGTTGAGAAATACTTTAAGCTATTCAGTTTCATCTAATCACCAGCGTCCAGACAACCATAATGATGCACTCACACACAGCACAAACAGCGACAGATCCATTAACGTCGGATGCCAGATTTCGCCGGAATAGAGCCAGCCTCGAATCAGAGGGTGGAGTAATAACCAGATAAGGAAACCCAACAGTACCGCTTTAAAAATGGGCGGAAAAAACAGCGAGGCACCAAAAACCAGGTCAGTGAGGGGAGCTGTGGAACTCAGTAGCATTGTCGACACGTTTCGTCATCCTTCATTGCGGGTATGCGAGGTAACCCGAAATTAAAATACGCTTTCCATTTTGTGTTTGCCCTGGATTTGTATTTTGTCCTGTAAACTCGCAGAATAGTCTAGAATCAGGCTTGATAGCTAGCAAGCTAATTATAAGGAGATGAAATGGATACGCCACTAGGAACGGACCTGGCACGATTAGTGCGCATATGGCGCGCTCTGATTGATCAACGGTTGAAACCGTTGGAGCTGACTCAAACACATTGGGTCACACTGCATAATATTCATCAGTTGCCACCGGATCAGTCTCAGATTCAGCTGGCCAAGGCAATTGGTATTGAGCAACCTTCGCTGGTAAGAACGCTGGACCAGCTGGAGGAGAAAGGGCTGATTACCCGTTGTACTTGCGCCAACGATCGTCGTGCCAAGCGTATTAAGCTGACGAAAGAAGCTGAACCTATCATCTGTGAAGTGGAGCACGTGATTGATGCGACACGCGATGATATTCTTTCGGGTATCTCTATGCAGGAGATAAGCCAGCTGGTTACGCTGATTGCGCGACTGGAGAAAAACATTCTCGAGTTGCACAATAAAACCGAGTAAACGTTAGAAAAAACCGGCGTCTGGCGCCGGTTTTTTTGTATAGATTAACGTGGGGAAACGGTAACCTGCCTGCCGTTGGATGCCAGCATGACGCGCTGACCAACCGAGAAGCGGGTTGAACCCTGTTTCTGCACCACCAGGATGGTATTACCATCATCTTTACGCACTTCCAGCTCAACGCCAGCGGTTTTATTCATCGAACCCTGCACGCCCTGGCCAGCTACGCCGCCCAGTACCGCACCACCTGCAGTTGCCAGGCTGCGTCCGCTGCCGCCGCCAATGGTGTTACCAAGGAAGCCACCAAGCACCGCACCGCCGATCGCGCCAATGACGTTGTTATCGTCACCGCCCTGAATCTGGACTGGACGAACGGAAACCAGCGTGCCGTAAGTGACGCTCTGAACCTGTTTGGCTTCAGATGCACTGTAAACGTCGCCGGAGAGGCTGCTGGAATTAGTACAGCCTGCCAGTGTAATGCCGGTCAGTGCCACTACAAACATACGCTTGATCATTGTGATGCTCCTCAATTACTTATTGGCTACGCAAAAGGTGTAACCATCGCTAACCATATTATATGGCACAAGTCTGGCTTGTTGCGGATTTTAGTCAAAAAAACTGACAAGTGCAGCATACCCATGCAAGATTAAACGAACTCTCAATAACCATGCCAACTTGACGGGCATTCAGAAAAAACCGTTAGTTGCTTCAAAAAACGGCAATTAATCATAGTATTACACGGCTATTTTTGCCAGGCTGAAGTAAAGGCTCTTTCCGGGCGCGATATTAAGGCAATGAAATGAAATCAGGACGTTATATTGGAGTGATGTCCGGCACCAGCCTCGATGGTGTTGATGTGGTGCTGGCGGCAATTGACGAGCGCATGGTGGCGCAGCAGGCCAGTTATGTCCATCCGTTCCCGCCTGAGCTGCGCCAGCAGGTGCTGGCGATTTGCCAGGGCCAGAGCCTGACCTTATCGCAACTGGGCCAGCTGGATACGCGCCTCGGGCGGCTGTTCGCCGAAGCGGTGCTGACCATGATGAAGCAGCAGGGGCTGGAAGCTTCAGATATTACTGCAATCGGTTGTCATGGCCAGACCGTCTGGCACGAACCGCTGGGTGAGGCGCCTAACAGCCAGCAGATTGGCGATAATAATCAGATTGCTGCCGCCACAGGCATTACCGTGGTCGGCGATTTTCGCCGGCGCGATATGGCGCTGGGCGGGCAGGGCGCGCCGCTGGTGCCCGCGTTTCACCAGGCGCTGCTGATGCACACCAGCGAACGTCGTATGGTGCTTAATATTGGCGGCATCGCTAACTTATCGCTGTTGATACCCGGTAAACCGGTGCGCGGCTATGATACGGGTCCGGGTAATATGCTGATGGACGTGTGGATCTGGCGTCAGCGCGGCAAAGCCTATGATAAAGATGGTGAGTGGGCCAGCAGCGGCAAAGTGATCGTACCGCTGTTGCAATCAATGCTGGCCGATCCCTGGTTTGCGCTGCCGGCACCGAAAAGTACCGGACGCGAATATTTTAACCTCGGATGGATTGAGAAACAGCTGAGTGCTTTTCCGGCGCTGGCGGCGCAAGATGTGCAGGCGACGTTGACAGAGCTGACCGCCGTCACCATTGCTGAACAGGTGCTGCTGAGCGGCGGCTGCGAACGACTGATCGTTTGCGGCGGCGGCGGGCGCAACCCGCTGCTGATGGCGCGTCTCGCCGGGCAGCTGGCGGGAACGGAAGTGCTCAGCACCGACGAACTGGGAATCAGCGGTGATGATATGGAAGGGCTGGCATTTGCCTGGCTGGCTTATCGCACCTTATCTGGTCTGCCGGGGAATCTGCCCTCCGTGACCGGTGCCCGTAGTGCCAGCGTGCTGGGTGCCATTTTCCCGGCTAATTATCCCGATGGTTCACACTAATTAGCAGTTGTGGTTGAAAAGGAGTTATTGATGAAAAACACCCTGATGGTAGCCGCTTTATTCACCTTATCGGGCTGTGGTCTGATGTCGCATTCTGAGCAACAACAGGTTGAAACCCTGCGCTATACCTGCGGCACCCTGCCGCTGACGGTTAAGGTAGACAACAGCCAGGAGCAGGTCAGCCTGATTTTGGATGGTAAGCCGCTGACCCTGAAGCAGCAGATTGCCGCTTCCGGCGCGCGCTACAGTGACGGCAACTACGTCTTCTGGTCGAAGGGAGACGGGGCTTTTATCGAACGTAACGATAAAATTATTATCGATGATTGTAAGCTGCAATCAGGAAGTTAAGTCGTTGAAGTTCATCGGGGTGAGGCGCACAATGGCTTCACCCTTTTTATTTTCCAGAAGCCTTTGTTATGACCGATAGCGATAACCTGCAACAGATTGCCCATCTGCGTCGTGAATATACGCGTGGTGGCCTGCGCCGTAAGGATCTTCCCGAACAACCGCTCGATCTGTTTGAGCACTGGCTGCGCCAGGCATGTGACGCCCAGCTGCCCGATCCCACCGCGATGAGCGTGGCTACCGTTGATGAACACGGCCAGCCTTATCAGCGCATTGTGCTGCTGAAACACTACGATAAACAGGGAATGGTGTTCTACACCAATCTCGGCAGTCGTAAAGCGCATCACCTTGAGAATAACCCGCGCATCAGCCTGCTGTTTCCATGGCACATGCTGGAACGCCAGGTGATGGTGCTGGGCAGCGTTGAGAAACTGTCGGCGCTGGAAGTCATGAAGTATTTCCACAGCCGACCGCGCGATAGCCAGATCGGCGCCTGGGTATCAAAACAGTCGAGCCGGATTTCAGCGCGTGGCGTGCTGGAAGGTAAATTCCTTGAGCTGAAGCAGAAGTTCCAGCAGGGGCAGATCCCGTTGCCGAGTTTTTGGGGTGGATTCCGCATCAAAATCGATACGATGGAGTTCTGGCAGGGAGGAGAACACCGGCTGCACGATCGCTTCCTCTATCAGCGCGACGGCGAAGGCTGGAAAATCGACCGACTGGCGCCCTGAATTGCTGAAAAATCCCTTTAAGCGCTGGTACTGAATCCTTCAGCGCTTTATTCTATAGGCCGTTATTTTTTCTTCCGCATCCAGGCGGAAAGCTGTGTACCAGCCCAGGTGCAGTCGTTTCTACATGGAGTCTTTGATGGCCAGCAGTAACCTGATTAAACAATTGCAAGAGCGGGGCCTTGTCGCCCAGGTAACGGATGAGGACGCGTTAGCAGCACGACTGGCGCAAGGGCCAATCGCACTGTATTGCGGCTTCGATCCGACCGCCGACAGCTTGCATTTGGGGCATCTGGTGCCTTTGCTTTGCCTGAAACGCTTTCAGGACGCCGGACATAAACCTGTTGCCCTGGTAGGTGGCGCAACCGGACTGATTGGCGACCCAAGCTTCAAAGCAGCCGAACGTAAACTGAATACCGCCGACACCGTTAATGAGTGGGTTGATAAGATTCGTCATCAGGTGGCACCGTTCCTCGATTTTAACTGCGGTGACAACAGCGCCATTGCCGCCAATAACTACGACTGGTTTGGCGGCATGAACGTGCTGACGTTCCTGCGCGATATTGGTAAGCACTTCTCAGTTAATCAGATGATTAATAAAGAAGCGGTGAAGCAGCGTCTGAATCGCGATGACCAGGGGATCTCTTTCACCGAGTTTTCCTACAATCTGCTGCAGGGCTATGACTTTGCCTGCCTGAATGAGCGCCACGGTGTGGCATTACAGATTGGCGGTTCCGATCAGTGGGGCAATATCACTTCCGGTATCGATCTGACGCGTCGTCTGCATCAGAACCAGGTATTTGGCCTGACGGTGCCGCTGATCACCAAAGCTGATGGCACCAAATTCGGTAAAACCGAAGGGGGCGCGGTATGGCTGGACGCGAAAAAGACCAGCCCGTACAAATTCTATCAGTTCTGGATCAACACCGCCGATGCCGATGTCTATCGCTTCCTGAAATTCTTTACCTTCCTTAGCCTTGACGAGATCAATGCGCTGGAGGAAGAAGACAAAAACAGCGGTAAAGCACCACGTGCTCAGTACGTGCTGGCGGAAGTGGTAACGAAGCTGGTTCATGGCGAAGAGGGGCTGGCAGCGGCAAAACGCATTACCCAGAGCCTGTTCTCCGGTGCGATGACCGAAATGACCGAAGCAGATTTCGAACAGCTGGCGCAAGACGGCATGCCGACAATTGAACTGGCGGCAGAAGACGATCTGCAACAGGCGTTGGTCAATGCTGAGCTGGTGCCATCCCGCGGTCAGGCGCGCACAATGATCGGTTCTAATGCGGTAACGGTGAACGGTGAGAAGCAGTCTGATGCGGAATACCGCTTCAGCGACAGCGACAAACTGTTTGGGCGTTTTACCCTGCTGCGTCGCGGCAAAAAGCACTACTGCCTGGTGTGCTGGAAATAAAATAATATCGATCCTCAAGTGCCGGTGATGCCGGCACTTAATTTGGCAAGGCTGTGCAGGTCCCCCGATAATGAAAAATATCCTTTCTATCCAGTCGCATGTGGTTTTTGGTCATGCTGGCAACAGTGCGTCAGAATTTCCGATGCGTCGCATGGGCGCAAACGTTTGGCCGCTCAATACCGTGCAGTTCTCTAACCACACTCAATACGGTCACTGGACCGGCTCAGTGATGCCGGCCTCACATCTGACCGATATCGCCAAAGGTATCGCTGAAATCGATCGCCTGAAAACCTGTGATGCGGTGCTGAGTGGTTACCTCGGTTCGGCTGAACAGGGCGAACATATATTAAAGATTGTTCAGCAGGTAAAAGCGGCAAATCCTGACGCCTGGTATTTTTGTGATCCGGTGATGGGTCATCCGGAAAAAGGCTGCATTGTGGCTCCCGGCGTCGCCGAATTTCACTGCAAAGCGGCACTGCCTGCCAGCGACATTATTGCGCCAAACCTGCTGGAGCTGGAAATGCTTAGCGGGAAAAGCGTGGCCAGTGTGGATGAAGCAGTAGCGGCCGCGCGTGAGCTGATCGCACTGGGGCCGAAGGTGGTACTGGTTAAGCATCTGGCGCGTGCCGGATTGCGCAGCGATCGCTTCGAAATGCTGCTGATCACCGCCGGGGAAGCCTTCCATATCAGCCGTCCGCTGGTGGATTTTGGCGTGCGTCAACCGGTCGGTGTCGGCGATCTGACCAGCGGGCTGTTATTGGTTAATCTGTTGCACGGCCAGCCGCTGCAACAGGCGCTGGAACACGTCACCGCCGCGGTGTATGAAGTGATGATTAAAACCCATGAAATGGGTGAATATGAGCTGCAGCTGGTGGCGGCACAGGAAGGAATTGCTAAGCCTCAGCACCATTTTGCCGCGGTGAAGCTGTAAATCTGCTTTATTTACGGGCGACGATGATGCCGCCCGTAGACCTCTATATCGCTTCGTAATCACCGGTGCCTTCCGGCCACGGCGTCAGCAAATCATAACCTGAATCAGTGACCGCAATGGTGTGTTCCCACTGGGCAGAGAGCGAGCGATCCTTAGTGACCACTGTCCAGCCGTCGGAAAGTACGCTGGTGGCGGCTTTGCCGACATTGATCATCGGTTCAATGGTAAAAATCATCCCCGGCTCCAGCACCATCCCTTCACCGGCGATACCGTAATGCAGCACCTGTGGGGCAGTGTGATACTCCTCACCCACACCATGACCACAATACTCCCTGACCACCGAGAATCCGGCACCTTCAGCTACGCGCTGGATGGCCGCGCCGATATCACCCAGCGTGGCGCCCGGACGCACAACCTTAATACCGGCCACCATCGACTGATAAGTGACATCCACCAGCCGTCGTGCGCGTACTGACGGCTCACCGACAAAGTACATTCTGCTGGTATCGCCATACCAACCTTCTTTAACGATCGCCACATCGATATTAACGATATCGCCGTTTTTCAGCTTTTTATCCGATGGAATGCCGTGGCAAACCACATGATTTACTGACGTGCAGACGGTGCGCGTATAGCCGTGATAGCCAATATTGGCAGGAATGACATTCAGCTGATGAACCAGATAATCATGGCACAGGCGATCAAGTTCATCGGTAGTCACGCCAGCGCGGACATACGGGGTGATCATTTCCAGCACTTGTGCGGCTGCCTGCCCGGCCGCGCGCGCCAGTTCAATTTCTTGCTGCGAGTGCAGCTTGACCTGTTTCATTGTGCTTCCTCATGCTTTTCAAACGATTTAAGCAGGCTGGCGATATCGGTATCGCCCTGTAATTCCGCCTTAACCAGCGCACGAGCCAGTTGGTCATGCGACAGCTGCGGGCAAAGCTCCGCCAGCATGCCGATCTTCATCCAGTGCTCAGCCTGAGCGTTAATCGACCGGCTCATGGCATTGCTGGCGATGCGCAAATTCTCGTGCATCAAATCAGAGATTTTTACGATTCCCATACATCACCTATACGAAACATATATGAAATGTATATTGCCACATTCTGCCAGGCAAAAGATAGCGTCAAACGGAATGCGCTCAGGTCATCGGTGATTTTTGCCCGACAATTTCGTGAATGACATCTCAAATCGGTTAGAAAGTCAGCGTTGACTATTGCGGGTGGCCAGCACCAATGATATTTGTAAACAACTTTACGGATGTATGTGAAGTTGGAAAGTACATCACAATCGATATCATCAAGGACACCCCATGTCAGAGCTTAAATTTGCCACACGTCTGAACTCATTTGCCTCCGGTGCGCCACTTTACTGGCCGGATCTGCAAGGTAAGCCCTCAGTTCTGCAAATGATCGAGCGCGCCGCCACGGTTAAAGGTTTAACCCATCTGGATCTGAACTATCCTCAGCACATCACCGATGATGTTAACGTCATGCGTCAGAAAATCGAGCAGTCAGGGCTGGCGGTCAACGGTATGCAGATGCGCTGGGATGCGGCGGAATTTAAAATCGGTGCATTCACCAACCCCGATCCAAAAATTCGTCGTAAGGCGATTGAGCTGACTAAACGCGGGATCGATGCCGGACGTGAATTCGGTGCCAGCCTGATGACATTGTGGATGGGGCAGGATGGTTTTGATTACTGCTTCCAGGCGGATTACAAAAAAATTTGGGAGGATGCGGTCAGCGCGGTCCGGGAAGTGGCCGAATATGCCCCGGATGTTGATGTCAGCATCGAATACAAACCTAACGAGCCACGTGCATTCAGTATTTTCCCGAATGTCACCACCTGTTTGATTGCGGTAGAAGAAGCCGGTTGCCCCAATCTTGGCATTACGCTCGATTTTGCCCATGTGCTGTACGCCAATGAGATCCCGGCTTATGCCGCCGCGATGGTGGCGCGCCGTTCGCGGCTGCTGGGTCTGGATCTTAATGACGGCTGGGGCAAACGCGATGATGGCCTGATGGCGGCTTCGGTTAACCCGCGCGCCACGCTGGAGTTCCTCTGGCAGATGCAGCGTGATGGTTATCAGGGCGCTTATTATTTCGATACTTTCCCGGACGCCAGCGGTCTCGATCCGGTGCGTGAAGCGGAAACCAATATCGCCACCGTCACCCGTTTACTGAAGCTTTGCGAAAAACTGAATAACAATCAGCCGCTGGCGGAGGCCATCAGTCGTCAGGACGCGGTCACCTCCCAGCAAATTGTTAATGACATTATGCTGGCCAGATAGTCCCCGTGCCATCGCTGGCTCAGCTATGGCAATAATAAAAAAGAAGAAGGTCTAAAATGAAAAAAACATTACTTTCTGTACTCGCCTCAGGCTTGTTTTGCACCAGCGTTTTTGCCGCCGATTTAACTCCACTGCAGTCTGATACCGAAAAGGATCGTACCGAGTGGACCGAACTGGCGACCAAATACGGACCACTGCCTGCAGCGGACGGTAAACTGAAAATTGGCGGCGTATCGAAAACCCTGACCAATGAATACTGGCGTTCGCTTGGCGACGGCTATAAAGCCTTTGCCGATAAACATGGCTTTACCGTGGCTTACCAGGCCGCCGCCAATGAAGACGATCAGCTCGGACAATTATCCATCGCTGAGACATTGATCGCTCAGGGATTTAATGGCCTGCTGGTTTCACCGCAGACCGACGCCAATTTACAGCCGGCGTATGAGACTGCCAAAAGTAAAGGTATCCCGGTGGTGAACGTCAACGACGCGGTAATGCCCAATGCGGCTTACTACGTTGGTAATGTGCAGAAAGATAACGGCGTCCGGGTGGCTAACTGGTTTATTAAACATAAACCTCAGGGCGGAAAAGTGGCGGTAATCGAAGGCCAGCCTGGCGTTTATGCAGCGGCGCAGCGTACCAAAGGCTTTAAAGAAACCCTTGAAGCCAACGGGAAGTTTCAGGTTGTTGCCAGCGTGCCGGCAAACTGGAGCCGTGAAAATGCCTATAACGCGGCGGCAACTATTTTACAGCAGCACCCGGATTTAATTGGCTTCTACGCCAACAATGACGGCATGGCGCTCGGCGTCGTGGAGGCGGTGAATTCACTGGGTAAAAGCAAGCAGGTAGCGGTGTTTGGCACCGACGGTATTTCTGATGCCTATGCTTCCATCAAGCGCGGTGAACTGACCGGTACCGTCGACAGCTTCCCGGTTCTGACTGGTGAAGTGGCAATGGAAGTGATGGTTCGTCTGGTAAATGGGCAGAAATTATCACGCGTGATCTCTACACCTCAGGCGCTGATCACTAAAGAAAACGCAGAGGCATTCTCGACTAAAGATAATGAGAAACTGCGCCAGCTGCTGTTACAGCAGTAAGTAAAGTGACGGAGGCTGTATGGAACACGATTGTTTGACGATGCGCGGCATCAGCAAAACCTATGGCAATATCGCCGCGGTGCAGGGCGTGGATTTTTCGGTCAGGCATGGCGAAGTACACGCGTTAATTGGTGAAAACGGCGCGGGGAAATCAACTTTGCTTAATATTCTCTCCGGCGTGCGCGCCTCTGATGAGGGTGAAATCAGGGTCGACGGGCAACTGGTGCAGATGAAAAATCCGCTTTCGGCGCGACATGCTGGCATTGCCATGATTCATCAGGAGTTACAGCACGTTCCGGAACTCTCCGTCGCGCAGAATATGTTTCTTGGTCGGCCGTTAACTCGCTTTCGCGGCCTGTTTGTCGATCGTAAAGCGCAGTATAAGAAGGCGGTGGCGATTCTCAGGCGTCTTGACCCGTCGATTAATCCTGATGAGCCGATTAAAAACCTGAAGGTTTCGCAACAGCAGATTGTCGAAATTGCCCGGGCGTTGCTGGATGAGGCAAAAATCATCGCCATGGATGAGCCCACTTCCAGCCTGACGCCAACAGAGTTTGAAAGGCTTGCGGAGTTAATCGCCGATCTGAAATCCATGAATGTGTCATTGATTTACGTCTCACACAAAATGGATGAGATATTTAAAGTCTGTGACCGCGCCACCATTATGCGCGATGGCAAACAGGTGGGGGTGGTTAATATCCGTGATGAGACGGAGGAGACCATTGTCACCAAAATGGTTGGGCGTAAGATTGAAAAGATCCAGCATCAGTCGTTTGTCGGTGATAAGGAGCTGCTGCGGGTTGAAGGCCTTGAGCGTGGTCAGACCGTGTTGCCTGCCAGCTTTAGCGTCAAGGCAGGGGAAGTGCTGGGTATCGCCGGGCTGGTGGGGGCGGGGCGGACTGAACTGCTGAAACTGATTGCCGGTATCGACAGCAAAACCAGTGGTAGAGTGATTGTTGATGGCAAGGCAGTGAACAATCTTAATGTACGTTCGGCGATCCGCGCCGGCATCGGGCTGGTTCCGGAAGACCGTAAAAAAGAGGGCATTATTAAAGAGCGGGCGGTAAAAATGAACGTCGCGCTACCATCATTGGGTAATTTTACCCGCAGTGGCCTGCTGAAAAAAAATAAACTGAATCAGGTGGCGCTGGACGTTATGACCGATCTGAATCTGCGGCCTCTGAATATTGAAAAGCCCATCGGCACATTAAGTGGTGGCAATCAGCAGAAGGTGATTATTGGCCGCTGGGTAGTGGCGGACACCAAGGTGTTTCTTTTTGATGAACCCACCAGGGGTATCGATATTGGTGCCAAGTCTGAAATTTATAATTTAATTGAAAAGTTAGCCCGGCAGGGAAAAGCCATCGTGGTGGTCTCGTCTGAAATGCCGGAAATTATCCGTATATCAGACCGCGTGCTGGTGATGCGCGAAGGTAAGATTACTACCGAGCTTAAAGGTGATGAGATAACAGAAGAAAACATCGCCCGTTATGCGATTAGCGATCGTAAATAAATAACTTGCTCTGCAACCTACATTTATCATTAAGGCACTCGTTATGATGACACAAGGTAAAACTCAGCCTGCAGGACATCCATCTGCGCTGTTTAAATTTAATCTGCGTGATGCAGGAACGGTGATTGGGCTACTGATTATTCTTTTCACTTTTTCGATGCTGTCACCGGTATTTTTTACCCTGCCTAATCTGCTTAATATTCTGCAACAGTCTTCGATTAATGCCATTATTGCGCTGGGAATGACGCTGGTGATTATTTCCGGTGGTATTGATCTCTCGGTCGGGCCGACAGCGGCGTTATCTGCGGTATTAGGCGCTACCCTGATGGTTTCCGGCGTGCCGGTGCCGCTGGCGATTATGGCGACGCTGGGAGTCGGCGCGATGTGCGGTATTTTTAGCGGCACGTTAGTGGCTTATGCCGGACTGCAACCATTTATCGTTACCCTTGGTGGCCTGTCGCTGTTTCGCGCGCTGTCGTTAATTTTTACCGGCGGCAATCCCATCTTCGGCATTCCGATGGAGTTTCGCAGCTTAATCAACAGTACCGTGCTGGGGATTCCCACGCCGATTGTGATTGTGGTGGTGGTGGCAGTCACGCTGTGGGTCATTATGAATAAAACCCCACTTGGTGAGTACATTCTGGCGGTAGGCGGTAATGAGGAAGCCGCCCGGGTGGCTGGCGTGCCGGTAAAAAGAACCAAAGTGACGGTGTTTGTTATCTCGGGTGTATTAGCCTCGCTGGCGTCGCTGATTTTAATCGGTCGTCTCGGCGCGGCTGAGCCGACGATGGGAAATTTATGGGAGCTGGATGCGATTGCGGCGGCGGCGATTGGTGGCGCCTCATTAATGGGTGGCAAAGGCAGTGTGATTGGCACCATTGTTGGCGCAATTATTCTCGGATCGCTGCGTAACGGCCTGACGCTTCTGAATATTCAGGCGTTTTATCAATTGCTTGCTACTGGCCTAATAATTATCATAGCCATGTTGATTGACAGAGCGACTCGAGGCAAGTAATGAATCAGGATCCGAAAGCAATAGGTGCTCAAATTCGTATGCGTTTGCCAATGTTGACGCCACTGGAAAGAAAAGTCGTGGAGTCGATTACAGCCAGAACCGATTTATCCGAGCAGACAACGTTGAAAGAAATTGCTCAGGAAAATAATGTTTCTGATGCCATGATAGTAAAAATAGCCAAAAAGCTTAACTTCTCGGGCTTTCGGGATTTCAGAAGCAGTCTGGTTTACTATAATTACTCTGAAGTGGCAGGGCTGCATGCGGAAATAGAACCTGGTGACTCATCGGAACAATTACTGTCAAAAGTTTTCCGAACATCGATTCAGGCAATTGAAGAAACGCTGTCTATTCTCGATGTTTCTGAATTCAATCGCGCTGCTGATATTCTTTTTAAAGCACGACATATCGACTTATATGCGGTGGGTGGCTCTGCCGCAGTGACGCGCGACCTGTCGCATAAACTGCTTAAAATTGGAATTAAAACCACAGCATACGATGATGCACATATTATGCTGATGTCAGCAGCGATTTTATCGGACGATGATGTAGTAATTGCAATCAGTCATTCCGGTGCTACACGCGCCGTTAATGAGCCGATTAAACTGGCGGCGCGTAACGGTGCCCGGGTTATTGCTATTACTAATTACTCCGAGTCGCCCATTGCGCGCGATGCGCATGTGGTGCTCACTTCAACTTCGCAGGGCTCTCATTTGCTGGGGGAAAACGCAGCGTCACGCATTGCACAGCTGAATATACTGGACGCATTGTTTGTGGCTATTGCGAAAAAGGATCTTAATAAAGCAGAAAGGAATCTGATTAAAACTCAGCAGGCGGTCCAGAATTTAAGAGAATATTAGCATGAGTAAAATAGTAGTCACTGGTAGTCTCCATTACGACATTATGCTCCAGGCACACCATCGCCCTGAAAAAGGCGAAACCGTGATGGGTACTGACTGCGCATATAAATTTGGCGGTAAAGGCGGCAATCAGGCTTTGTCTGCCGCCCGAGCGGGTGCAGAGGTGAGCTTTATCGGTGCAGTGGGCGACGATGACCAGGGAAAATTTTTACTTTCGCAACTTAATCACGCTGGCGTTGATACGCAGCGGGTTGCGGTGCTGGATTCGGTGCCTTCAGGCATGAGTGTGGCAATCCTCGATGCGGAAAATGATTATGGCGCCGTGGTGGTATCCAATGCCAATAACGCTATCGATCCGGCACAGTTTACCGTAGTCAGCGCATGGCAAAATAGTGTCATGCTGTTATTGCAGAATGAAGTACCTGAAAGTGTGAATGTCTGTGCCGCTGCGCAAGCGAAACTGCGCGGCGTTACGGTGTGCCTGAATGCGGCACCGGCCCGTGAAATCAGTGCCGAAATGCGCGCAGCGGTGGATTTGCTGGTGGTCAATGCGGTTGAGGCACGCGATCTTAGCGGGTTGAAAGTGGCTGACTTAGCAAGTGCCTGTCTGGCCGCGGAGTCATTAAGCCGTCAGTTTCCGGCGGTGGTGGTGACAGCCGGAGAATATGGCGTTGCCTGGTGCGAGCAGGGGCAGAGTTGCCAGTCGCTGGCGGCAGAGAAGGTGGTGCTGGTCAGTACTCACGGTGCAGGTGATTGTTTTATGGGGGTTTTAGCCGCAGCCTTATTGCGGCAGCACTCTTTAGCTGAGGCGGTGACTCTGGCTAATCAGGCCGCAGCGGAACATGTTTCACGACAGCCGATCTGACACTGACGGAACACTTGCGCCATGCGGTAGCCGTTCCTGCGACGCCGCAAGGTGAACGGCGATATAGCGCTGATAGCGCGAGGCTTTAAGCTGGGTCAGGTCCACCAGCACCAGCCCGTCAACACAGTGGTTAAAAGCCGGGTCGCTGCCGAAATCAATAAACTGCACGCCACCCGGTTCGCACAGCTCAGAATACTGTTTATACAGCGGCGGGATCGCAGTACCCAGATTATTCAGCAGTTGCTTCAGGCGCTTTAAATCTTCCGCGTAATTGTCACCGGTAAACTGCGCCAGCACCGCAGGGAGCGAGGCTGGCCACGGACGGCGTGAGGTCGCCAGCGGCATCGTTGGCGCGAAGTAGAGACGGTAAAAGGCCACCAGCAGATCGCGAGCCGCTACCGGCATCCCGCCGGAGATCGATACCGGCCCAAACAGATAGCGATATTGCGGATATTTCGCCAGATAAGCGCCTATTCCCAGCCACAAATAATCCAGGCCGCGTTTGCCCCAGTATGCCGGCTGAATAAAACTGCGCCCCAGCTCAATGCCCTGCAACAGCACCGGGTTCATCTGGTTGTCGTAATGAAACAAGCTCTGGCTGTAGATGCCATTCACGCCTTTGCGCGCCAGCTGCTCAGCGGTTGGAAGAAAACGGTAAGCACCGACAATATCCAGCGCCTGTTGATCCCACAGAATCAGATGATAATAGTCGTCGTCATAGTCATCCAGATCGCGCCGTTTGCCGCTGCCTTCACCCACCGCGCGAAAGGCAATTTCACGCAGCCGCCCCAGTTCACGCAGAATGGGCACATAGTCTTCACCGTTGCGACGGTAAAGATAGATCACTTTGCCATCGGCAAGGTGCCCAAGCACTTCACATTCTGCCAGCGCGCGCTTCAGCACCGCGCGATCCTCCGCACGGGCAATCGCCGGTTCGGTCTGAAACAGTGCGGATTTGTTCCGGGCAATGCGATAAAGATGACGTCGGAAACGCTTAGCCAGCTGCTTTGCTGGCGTATGACCGTCATGCCAGCTGGCAAAGGGAATGCATGCGCCAATTTTAAGTTTAAGCCGAGCCCCGCGATGCTTAAACATTTCGCGCACCAGCAGCAACATCGACAGCGGTTGATAAATAATCGAGGTGGCATAAAACAGCATACTGTTACGCCCGCTGACGTGAACCGGCACAATCGGTGCCCGGAATCGTGCGGCGAGGCGAATAAAGCCGTGGCGCCATTTTCCGTCCCTGACGCCTTTACTGCCAAAGCGCGACACTTCACCGGCCGGAAAAAAGATCAGCACCCCGTGATTCTCAAGTTGCTCCTGCATCAGTGCTAACTGCTGGCGGTTGGTGCGATTGCCCATGTTGTCCACCGGCACCATCAGACTGCGCAGTGATTCAAGACAGTTCAGCAGGCGATTAGTGACAATTTTAACATCGCGCCGCACCTGCGACACTGCATGCAGCAGTGCCAGCCCATCCAGCGTGCCGAGTGGATGATTGGCCACGATAACCACCGGACCCTGGCTGGGGATCTGCTCCAGATCGCGCTCGCTCAGTTCACAGCGGATATCGAGATACTCCAGTACCTGTTCTACCCTATCCAGCCCTTTCAGGTGGCGATGATGCTGGTTAAATTGCTGAAACTCTTTTTCATGCAGCAGGATCCGCAGCACCTTTTTTTGCCAGCCCGGCGTTTTGCGCTGCGGATAAAGATCGTCGAGGACGGTTTCGAGTGTGAACACGGTTATCTCTCCGGAGGCTTTTTCGCGACAGTAAACAGCCGGGATGACGATTTGATTACCGTTAAATGATAATCGTGTTAGTCGGACAGACGCGTGCGCAAAAAAACGCTGGGCGGTCGAATGTTAATCGAAATAAACCTACTAACGGTATTGTTTCACTGTTGCAACAATGGGGGCATATCCAACAGAGAATCCAGATTGTTGCTGGATAAAACTTGCAGCTGGCTGTTAACTGGAACATTATTTTTTTCAAACAATCAATGTTGATTAGGAGAAGCCTATGTCTGAAGTGCGTACTGTGAAGTTTGTGACGTTACTGGGAAGCTTACGTAAAGCCTCATTAAATGCCGTAGTGGCGAATAATCTGCCGGCACTGGCACCTGAAGGGGTGGAGATCAGTGCGCTTGGTTCAATCAGTGAGCTGCCACACTACGATGCCGATATTCAGGCAAGCGGATTTCCTCCGGCGGTGCAGGCGATGGGGCAGGCAATTGCTCAGTCAGACGGCGTGATTATCGTGATGCCGGAATATAACTATTCGATTCCGGGCGCGCTGAAAAATGCGCTGGACTGGATTTCACGCTTGCCAGAAACGCCTTTTGCCGGAAAGCCGGTGGCGATTCAGACTGCGTCGCCGGGCATGATTGGCGGCGCGCGCGCCCAGTACCATCTGCGCCAGGTGATGGTGTTCCTGGATGCGCAGGTACTGAATAAACCAGAAATTATGATCGGCCAGGCCGCGGCGCGAATTAATGCTGAATCGGGCGAAATTACCGATGAAAGTACACGGCAGCATCTGACCCAACAAATTGCCGCGCTGGCGGCGCTGGTACGTCAGAAGAACTAGCTTGCCTGAGTTGATGCCGTATCATTCGATGCGGCATCACAGCCACGGTTATTTAGGATGCTCCAGTCTGACTTACTGATTTTCTTCAAATTTCAGTGATGCATTTGTCTCCTTCATTTCCTCTGTATACTGATTTCTTCTGACCAGGAGAAGAGGTTTCTCGCTTACACCCGGTTGAAAAAAAAGTTTTAACTCGCCCACATAAACAGAATGAATGGTTCGATATTTTTGTAATTAGAAAATATATTTCAATGATGATGGCGCATCTGAATGACGCCATCTGCAAGCAAATCTGTCATTGATAAGAACCTGCGTAACGCAGCGATAAGGGCGAGAACGATGGAAACCAGGCAAACGCGTTATAACATGAAGTACGTTATGCTCTGCTGTACGGTCGCGGCATTTGGCGGACTGTTGTTGGGCTACGACTCTTCGATTATATCCGGAGCAATCGAACCGCTCAGTGAGCATTTCCGACTCTCTCCGGCAGAAACCGGTTGGGCAGTGTCCAATATTCTACTGGGAAGTCTGGTCGGCTGTTTTCTGGCACCGAAACTCAGTGACAAACTGGGGCGTAAAAAATCGCTGGCCATTACGGCACTGATTTTTACTCTCTCGGTTGCAGGCACGGCGGTAGCACACAATTTTACCGTATTTGTGGCTGCGCGCATGCTTGGTGGGCTGGCGATTGGTCTGGCGTCGGTGATTTCGCCGATCTATCTCGCTGAACTGTCACCTTCAAAGTTTCGCGGCAGAACCACTGCGCTCTATTCTGTTTGTTGCGTCGGAGGCCAGTCAGTAGTGCTGCTGACTAACTACTACATTCATCAGTCGATGCTGCCGGAGGCGATGGTGGATATCGGCTGGCGCTATATTCTGGCGACTGCGCTGGTTCCCTGCGCGTTATTTATTCTGTTTGTGATTTTTATTCCGGAGTCACCTCGCTGGAACGTGCTGAAAGGGCGTGATAAATCCGCACTGGATACCCTGACTAAAATTTCCAATGGTAAACATGCGCAGACGGTATTCAACGAAATAAAATCGTCCTTACCACAGAATGCCGCGCAGACTCATACTACCCGCTTCAGATTAAATAAAACCACCGTTCCGTTACTGATTGTCGGCATTGGTCTGGCCGTAGGCAACCAAATCAGCGGGATTAACGTGATTCAGTATTTTGGTCCCTCGCTGCTGAAAAATGTCTTTCCTGACGCTGGATCGGCGCTGCTGCAGACCTTCTGGCTTTCTGTCTGTCAGTTCGTCGGGGTGTTAATCGGTATGTCGTTGATTGATAGAGTAGGGCGTCGCAAGCTGCTGTTAATGGGCGCAATTGCTTCCTGCGTGTTTCTTACCTATTCATTTGTGGCTTTCTACTATCATTTGCCGGGTATGCTGGCGGTGATTGGCCTGTTCGCTTATATGATTTTCTTCGGCATCACCTGGGGGCAAATTGTCTGGACAGTACTGGGCGAGCTGTTTCCGACTGAGATTCGTGCGGTCTGCGTCGGTATCTCGATCTGTATGATGTCAGTGGCTAACTTTATTATCAGTACCACTTTCCCGATTATGAACAGCAATCCGTGGCTGCTGGAGATATTTCACGGCGGCTTTCCGCTGCTGCTGTTTGCGGTATTCTCACTGGGGATGTATTTCTTCACCTTCCGTTACCTGCCGGAAACCGCCGGGGTTTCACTGGAAAAAATCCAGCATCTGGTACTGGAGAAATTTCATGTTAACGCGCCAGCGAATAACGTCAGCGTCAGTAAAGTAGAAAATATGTAACTGGAATACGCCATTCAGTCAGTTTCCGGTGGAAACCGGCTGGACGGCGTTTTCCTTAATCTGCTCAGTAAAAAGGGGCACAACCTTCCAGTGCCTGATCAATGATATCCAGCACCGCTTCCTCATTATTATGCCCGGCCTGATAGCGTGCCACCTGTTTAATCTCTTCACTGGCATTAGCCATACTGAAACTGTATCCGGCCATCGTCAGCATTTCCTTGTCATTGGCGCTGTCGCCGAATGCCAGCATCGCCGCATCATCTATATCCCAGTGCTGTTGCAGGATCTTCAGGCCGTTAGCTTTATGAACGCCAGGAATAATCAGGTCAACAAACCCAAACCCGCTGGTGACAGGCGTGACGCTGCCGTTGAGCACGGTGCCCAGATGCGCAGAGAGTTGTGGTATCAGGGAATCGTCCAGCGTCAGGGCAAATTTAAAGATATCGTCCGGCAGCTCTGCCACGTCATGGTAGCGCTGCAGGCGATAATAATGACGCGACATCAGCGCGACCACGGAATCTGGCGCGGTATGGTGCAGCCAGGCACCTTGCTCGCCGCAAACTACCGTGTATACCTGCTCCATTTGCGCCAGTTCAGCCATTATATGACGCACATCAGTAAAGGGGATATGACCACAGAACAGCGGTTTATTTTCACTGAATACGTATGCGCCATTCTCGGCAACAAAGGTAATCTCGCTGGCAATTTCAGGGAAAAAGCGGGTCAGCTGATAAAACTGGTTTCCGCTGGCGACGACAAACTTAATCCCCTGGCGCTGCATTTGCTGGTACTGAAGGTTAAAGCGCGCCCGGTTATAACTTTTGTTGTCACTGAGAAAGGTTCCATCCATATCGACGGCAATTAATTTTACTGACATACCGGCACCTTTAAGTAAGATTAAAAAGCAAAGTTAGTGCCAGTTTATTCGCTTAAAGAAAATTTAAAAGGGGTAAAGCTGACCAGAACTTTCCCCTTTTATGCTACTGATGTGGCGTCAGACCAGTCCTTCAGCTTTTAAAGCCGCAGCGACAGCAGGGCGCTCAGCCACCCGTTCCATCCAGTCATTTAACGCATCAAGACCGTCAAGATTCAGTTTCAGCGCGCGCGCCCAGCGAGTAACGGTAAACAGATAGGCATCGGCGACGGTAAAGCGAAGACCCATCAGCCACTGTTTCTCCTGCAGCTGACTGTTGACGTATTGAAACTTCTTCTCCAGCTGGCTGCGCGTCAGCTGCTTGTACTCTTCCGGCGTCGCCGGGTTAAATAACGGGCTAAAGCCTTTATGCAGTTCAGTGGCGATATAATTCAGCCATTCAATCGTGTGGTAACGCGTCAGGCTACCGGACGGGGCCAACAGCTGGCGATCGGCTTTCAGATCCGCCAGATACTGGACGATAGCAACCCCTTCGGTCAGCAGGCCGCCATCATCCAGCAGCAGCGCCGGAACCTGTCCTTTGGCATTGATTTGCAGATAATCTTCACCGCTTTCGGTTTTCTTGCTGGCCAGATCGACATTAACCTGGGTGAAGTCGAGGCCGCACTCACGCAGCACAATATGTGGCGAGAGTGAACAGGCGCCGGGTTTACTGAACAGTTTCATTTGATGCTCCTGAAGCTCAGAGAAAAAGGATCTCATCATCTTAGTGCCGGAAACGCCGGTTGTCAGTGATGATCTGCGCGATGGTGACAGCCATCAGTAATTTCGGTACATCCGCCTGCCATCTGGAAAATAGGTGACCGGATTATAATTATATAACGGGTCATTTTTGAGAATATGAAATGCCCCGGTGCCTTGGGTAGTAAAATTGGTTCTGAATACATTCAGTTCGGCGACGGTTTCACGATCGGCTGCCTGCAATGATGCAACCACATCGCCTGTCCTCTGAAATGTATCAAGATAGACGTTCTGCATAATATCATCGATACCTTCGGTCTCAACCGAGACCTCACCGAGATAGCCGGTGACAGGGAGTCCGCTGACATAGGCTATCTGTGCGGCAAAGCTGTTCCATCCGCCTTCTGCGGAATGACACATTACGGCTCTTATCGAAGAGTAATGATTAAAATCATAGCCACTTGCGCGCAGTTGATTGGCGAAATCGGTACCGTCGTAAACCATGTCTGCGACATTATCCAGCAGAATACGCGCGGTCCCGCGTTCAAAATGACCATGCGCAACGACAGTCAGTCTGGGCTTCAGACGACCACGGTGGATATCCTCAAACAGATAATTCATAAAGTTATCCTGCTCCTCGGCAAACTCCAGATTAGCGTATCCGAAGACGTTGATGTGTTGGATGGTCTCCCAGCCGAGGGTGGTTGTTCTGGTCAACCGGGCGCTGCTCTGCGCAGTGGAGCTGAGGCCGTGTGCCAGACCGATTACGCCAGCCGCTAAAGAAACCCAGCTCAGGATCTGTGAAGTCAGAGGTTTTTTTGTCTCCAGCACGCCGCTGGCGATGGCGGTCACATCTGACAGCATACCGGCTCCCCCGACCAGCAATGCGCCGGCAGAAGACGATTCAATGGCGGATATCACGCTGCCTGCGGCGATTATCGAACTACCGCCGGTAAACAGCGCCAGCGCCAGTCCGGCGATGCCCATTCCAATACCCAGCCAGCTTTGCCAGCTGCTGTGACCGTCTGGATCGGCACGATTGATCGGATCGCCTGCACACCAGCCATACGGATTAATCCCCCCTGCACCAAACGGACTGTAACTGTCGGGACAGTTAAACCGCAGCAACGCGGGGTTGTACGCACGGTATCCCTTTCCCGGATGATAATTTTCACTGACCGGGTCCTGACGTTCCCCGTTAAATCCCAAAATAAAGCTGTTCATAAATACACTCTGGCTGACTAAAGAAGTTCAGTCATATCATCAGCGCGGGTGAAGTCAGCAGTGAAAAAAACTCAGAAATATCATTGCGGGTGCGCTATCACAACGTGACAGCGACGGTGAAAAGGCAAAAAAAAACCGCCTGCATGCAGGCGGTTGGTGATGAAACGCAGCTCAGGGCTACGCGTCACCCTGAGTCATACGGTTAAGCAGCGGGGCGGTCAGCAGCATCAGCACCGCAATGACGCCGGTCGCAATACCAATTTGCAGGAATACATCACCATAGACGTGCAGCGACTGCAGCGGGTCGGTAACGTTCTCCGGTACCGCCATCAGGTTGGCGATCTTACCGGCAATAATTGCCGCGCCAGCGGTGGTGAGGAACCATGCGCCCATAATAAAGCCCATCAGACGCTGTGGCACCAGCTGAGCGACCATTGCCAGTCCCAGACCAGAGATCATCAGCTCACCAATACTTTGCAGCGCGTAGCTGAGAATCAGCCAGCTTACTGAAACAATACCGAGATCGCTGGCGAATTTGGTGCCGAGCGGCAGAACCAGAAACGCAGCGGAGCAGAGCACCATACCAAAGGCAAACTTGTGCGGCATTGGCAGACGATCACCCATCTTATTGTAAATAGCCGCCAGAATCGGGCTGCCGACCATAATCCAGAACGGGTTCAGCGCCTGATACTGCTCAGGCTGGAAAGTAATGCCCATCAGGCTGTGCTCAACGTTACGGATAGCAAAGAAGTTGAGTGAGGTTGGCATCTGGCTATAAAGCACAAAGAACACTACCGCTTCCAGCATCAGCAGGAAAGCAACGATCATCTTACGGCGTGCCGCGCCCTTCATCGCGAAAGCTTCTTTACCAAACAGCAGCACGATACCCAGCACAATACAGCCTAAAGTAATACGTGCAATCTCCTGATTGTGCAGCAGCCAGGTCGCAATGGTAACCACGACCAGAATACCGACAAGGGTCATCAGTAGTTTACTGATATTGACCGGCGCGAAATCTGGCTTAGAGCCGTGATCTTTTACCCAGCGACGGCAGAACAGGAAGTTAACCAGCGTAATCAGCATACCGACAAATGACAGCGAGAAGGCCACGCTCCAGCCGTAATTCGCTGCCAGCCATGGCGTTGCCATAATGGAGAACAACGAACCGATATTAATCGCCATGTAATACATGGTGAAAGCACCGTCGAGGCGCGGATCATCTTTGGCGTAGCAGGTTGACAGCAGCGAAGAAGGGTTAGCTTTAAACAGACCGTTACCGACGGCGATGGTCGCCATGCCGATATAGACCATACTTTGATCGTGTCCTGACCAGGCAACCAGACCATAACCGGTCGCCAGCACCAGAATACCCAGCACGATAACGCGCTTAGTACCCAGCACTTTATCACCCAGCCAGCCGCCGACCGCAACCAGACCATACACCAGTGCACTGAACGAAGAGAACAGGGTAATGGAGTCGGCTTCGGACATCCCCAGCATTTTGACCAGGTAAACCGCCATGATGGCTTGCAGGCCGTAGTAACCAAAACGTTCCCATAATTCGATCGAAAAAATCAGATAGAACGATTTTGGCTGTTTGAACGCATTGAGGCTAACCTCATCAGTGTGTTTGTTTGCAGTTGACACTTGTACCTCTGGATAGATGCCAATTTCGCATCGGGAATTAAGCACGCGTAATACCGGCAGTGTATTCGGTGCGTTGTTATAAGAAGTGAAAAACGGCGGTTAATTTCGCTGATCCTGCGGCATCAGGCAAGCCTTTTTTCATCTTCTGGTACACCTGATGATTGTAGTGTTAATTAAGGTAATAATGGCTGTTAAACGGTGTTAAATGTCGGTAGTGGTAATTAGGCAGAAATATTACTCTGGAGTGTCGGGTGATTTTTGTGCAAAAGTGATATAAAGCTCGGTAAGACGCCAGTGCAAAATTTACGGCGGTTATAGTTAATTTTTATGGATTAAAAAACTGTTAATGCCTGATTTGCTGATTTTTTATTCGAGTTGCTGCTTTTTTAGCTGAAGAATTGAGACTGACGTCTTTAGGTGTGATGTAGATCACGAATTAAAACAATATTTTAGCCAGCGAAACAAGCTCATAGTATTGGCATTATCAGGCGGTTTTTAGGCTATTTATCCCTATAAGTAACATGGCTTTGTTGCCCGATTGTTATTAAAACTGGTTTTTATTGATTGAACGTTCAATATAAAAAGGCTAGTATTAGCCTTATTCAATAGTCGGAACCGATGAAACGATGCCAAAAGTTGGAATGAAAGCCATCCGTCAGGCACAGCTGATTAACGCAACATTGACGGTTATTGACCGCGTCGGACTGGCAGAAGCCAGCATTGCGGTTATCGCGAAAGAGGCCGGCGTATCGACCGGCATTGTCAGCCATTACTTTGGCGACAAGAACGGCCTGCTGGATGCCTGCATGCGGCAGATTCTGACCGATCTTTACCTTGCGGTAGAGCGTCATCGTTTTCAGGCTGAGGATACGCCGCAGGCGCAGATCCGGGCGATTATCGACGGCAACTTCGATTTAACGCAGGTAGCGGCACCGGTGCTGAAAACCTGGCTGGTGTTCTGGACCAACAGTCTGCATCAGAAAAATTTACAGCGTTTGCAGCGCGTCAACGATCGCCGGCTGCACTCCAATATCACCGCACAGTTTGCTCGCGTGTTACCGCGCGAACAGGCACGTCAGGCCGGTAGTAGCCTGGCAGCGTTAGTTGATGGTCTCTGGCTGCGTATGACGCTGGCACCACAACCGATGGCCCACGGTCTGGAAGAGGCCCGTGAACTGTGTTACCAGAATCTTGCGCTCTGGCTGAACAGGCCAGCTCGCTAAATCCCTCAGTAAAGGAGGAGTTATGGCAGAACTCAACCGTCGTGGTTTATATATCAATGGTCGTGAAGAAGCAGGCCAGGGTGAGGTATTCACCAGCGTCAATCCGGCTAATGGTGAAGTTATCGCAGAAATCACTGCCGCCACTCGTCAGGACGTCGATCGTGCCGTTGCCTCATCACTGGCAGGCCAGCGCATCTGGCGCAGCTATACTCCGGTTGAACGCAGCCGCGTCCTGCTGAAAGCCGTAGCGCTGTTACGTGAGCGCAATCAGCAGCTGGCAGAGCTGGAAACCGCCGATACCGGTAAACCGATTAGCGAAACCGCAGCGGTAGATATTGTCACCGGGGCTGATGTACTGGAGTACTACGCCGGTCTGGCACCCGCGATACAGGGCGAACAGATTCCGCTGCGCGACAGTGCGCTGGTCTATACTCGTCGTGAGCCGCTGGGTGTTTGTGCGGGTATCGGGGCCTGGAACTATCCGATCCAAATCGCGCTGTGGAAAAGCGCTCCGGCGCTGGCTGCCGGCAATGCGATGATCTTTAAACCGAGCGAAGTGACGCCACTCAGCGCGCTGGAACTGGCAAAAATCTTCAGCGAAGCGGGTCTGCCGGATGGCGTATTTAACGTGGTGCAGGGCGCGGGCGAAGTGGGTAAAGCGCTGAGCCAGCATCCGGATATCGCTAAAGTATCCTTCACCGGTCAGGTAGAAACCGGTAAACGCGTGGTGGCGGATGCGGCACTCTCTAACCTCAAAGAGGTCACGATGGAGTTGGGCGGCAAGTCACCGCTGATCGTTTTTGACGATGCCGATCTTGAGCGTGCAGTAGATGGCGCAATGATGGCGAACTTCTACAGCAGCGGCCAGGTTTGTACTAACGGCACGCGGGTATTTGTGCATCGTTCGCTGCTGAATGCGTTTGAACGTCGCCTGCTGCAAAAAATTGAGAACATCAAAAGCGGTGACCCGCGCGACCCTGAGGTTAACTTCGGTCCGTTGGTCAGTGAAGAGCACTGCGAGAAAGTGGTCTCTTATCTCAAGTTGGGCAAAGAAGAGGGCGCACGCTTGCTGACCGGTGGTCACCGTGTAACGCATGGCCCACTGGCAAAAGGTTACTACGTCGAGCCAACGGTATTTACCGATTGTCACGATGAGATGCGTATCGTGCGTGAAGAGATTTTTGGCCCGGTAATGAGCATTCTGGTGTTTGATGACGAGCAGGAAGTGATTGAACGCGCGAATCATACCGAGCTGGGGCTGGCAGCAGGACTGTTTACCCGTTCACTTGATCGTGCGCATCGGGTGATTCATCAGCTGGAAGCGGGTATCTGCTGGGTTAACACCTGGGGTGAATCACCGGCTCCAATGCCGGTCGGCGGCTACAAGCAGTCTGGTCTGGGACGTGAAAACGGTCTGGAGACGCTGCAACACTATACGCGGACCAAATCGATTCTGATTGAGATGGGTGAGTACCCATCGGCGTTTTAATCCTGTTTTAATACTGTTTTTCTGGCCGACAGCGGATGTTGTCGGCACTGGATTTGATACCCGCCCTGTTTTATGCAGCGCGACTGACTGCAGTATGGCGGGTTAAGCTGGAGGTTTAATGCAGAAATTTGACTATATCATTATTGGCGCGGGTTCCGCAGGCAATGTACTGGCGACCCGATTAACTGAGGATGCTGACGTATCGGTACTTTTACTGGAGGCAGGCGGCCGCGATCATCGCCTGGATTTCCGTACCCAAATGCCAGCCGCTTTGGCGTATCCTTTGCAGGGCAAGCGTTATAACTGGGCATTTGAAACCGATCCGGAACCTCATATGGACAATCGTCGTATGGAGTGTGGTCGGGGTAAAGGTCTGGGCGGCTCATCGCTGATTAACGGGATGTGTTACATCCGTGGCAACGCGATGGATTACGATAACTGGGCGAAAAAGACCGGTTTTGATGACTGGTCATATCTCAACTGCCTGCCTTATTTCCGCAAAGCGGAGAAACGCGATATCGGTGAAAACGATTATCACGGTGGCGAAGGCTATCTGAGCGTGACTACGCCGAAAAGCGGCAATAATCCGCTGTACCGTGCGTTTATCGATGCGGCAACCGAGGCTGGTCATTATGAAACCGACGATCTGAATGGCTATCGTCAGGACGGTTTTGGCCCGATGGACCGTACTGTTACGCCACATGGTCGCCGTTCCAGCACCGCGCGCGGTTATCTGGACGTGGCGCGTCAGCGTCCGAATCTGACCATTGTCACTCATGCGCAGACCGATCGCATCCTGTTCGACGGCAAAACCGCCAGCGGCGTGAAATGGCTGGTGAAAGGTCAGTCACATCAGGCGCAGGCCACCCGTGAGGTGCTGCTGTGTGCTGGTGCGATTGCGTCTCCGCAGATCCTGCAACGTTCCGGCGTTGGGCCGGAAGAGTGGCTGCGTGAGCTGGATATTGATGTGGTACATCCGCTGCCGGGCGTGGGCCGCAATTTGCAGGACCACCTGGAAGTGTATATGCAGTTCCGTTGCAAACAGCCGGTCAGCCTTTATCCGTCGCTGAAATGGTGGAATCAACCGGCAATTGGTGCCGAGTGGCTGTTTAAGGGCACCGGTATCGGCGCCAGTAATCAGTTTGAAGCTGGTGGCTTTATTCGCAGTGACGACCAGCCAGACTGGCCAGATCTGCAATACCACTTTCTGCCGGTGGCGATTAACTATAACGGCAGCAGCCCGGTTAAAGAGCATGGCTTCCAGGCTCACGTTGGTCCGATGCGCTCAATGAGCCGTGGACGGATCAAACTGAAATCGAAAGATCCGTATGACGCGCCGTCGATCTTCTTCAACTATATGTCGGAAGAGCGTGACTGGCAGGAGTTCCGTTCAGCGGTTCGCCTGACGCGTGAAATTATGCGCCAGCCTGCGCTGGCTGAGTATTGCGGCGACGAAATTCAGCCGGGTATCGAGGTACAGAGCGACGAGCAGATCGACGCCTTTATCCGCGAGCATGCTGAGACCGCCTATCACCCTTGTGGTAGCTGCGCGATGGGCAGCGATGAAATGGCGGTGGTCGACGCACAAGGGCGCGTGCATGGGATGCAGCAGCTGCGTGTGGTCGATGCGTCAATTATGCCGCAGATTGTCACCGGTAACCTGAATGCGCCTACCGTGATGCTGGCGGAAAAAATTGCCGATGCGATTCGCGGTAAAGCGCCATTAGCGCGTTCAACGGCAGACTATTATCAGTTACAGCGCTAAATTGTGATCAAGGGCGGTGTTCTCACCGCCCTTACTGATCGCCTGAAACTAACTTAAATCTCAACCTTCTCATTATACTCGCATAAATCTTCAATCAGGCAGGATCCGCAGCGCGGTTTACGTGCCACGCAGGTATAACGCCCGTGCAGAATCAGCCAGTGATGGCAATCCACTTTAAACTCTGCCGGCACGACTTTTAACAGCTTCTCTTCCACCTGCTCGACATTCTTACCTGGCGCAAATCGCGTGCGATTACTGACGCGAAAAATATGGGTATCCACGGCAATGGTTGGCCAGCCAAAAGCGGTATTCAACACCACGTTGGCGGTTTTGCGCCCGACGCCCGGCAGCGCTTCCAGCGCGGCGCGATCTTCCGGCACCTCGCCCTGATGCTGCTCCAGCAGAATGCGGCAGGTCTTAATCACATTCTCTGCTTTGCTGTTAAACAGACCGATGGTCTTTATATACTCTTTGATGCCGTCAACGCCCAGCGCCAGCATGGCGGCCGGGGTATTGGCCACCGGATAGAGTTTTGCCGTGGCTTTATTGACGCTGACGTCTGTTGCCTGGGCAGAGAGCAGCACGGCAATCAGCAACTCAAAAGAGGAGCTGAATGCCAGTTCGGTAGTAGGGTGAGGATTGTTATCACGCAAACGGCTCAGAATCTGATGACGTTTTTCCTTGTTCACATCGCTTTCCCGGTATGGCCCTCAGGTGCGGCCTGGTTTTCAGCAGCACGTGCCGCAGCACGCTCTTTCATCTTTTTGTCGATCATATATTTACCGGCCAGCATCATGCCAAGACCAATAAACGCGCCGGGTGGCAGCATCGCCAGCAGCATCGGTGAATCAAAGTGGACGACTTCAACACGCAGTGCTTTTGCCCAAGGGCCAAGCAGCTGGTCAGCACCATTAAAGATGGTGCCATTACCAATAATTTCACGGATTGAACCAAGCACAAACATCGCGCTGGTTGCGCCCATCCCGGTGGCAAAGCCGTCGAGCGCTGACAGCGGTACGCTGCTTTTTGACGCTACGGCTTCAGCACGACCCACCACAATACAGTTGGTGACGATCAGCGGGATAAAGATCCCCAGCGACTGATACAAGCCGTAAGCGTAGGCGTTGATCAACATCTGCACACAGCTCACGACCGCAGCAATGATCATGACGTAAATCGGAATACGAATTTCCGGTTTTACCCAGCGCCGCGAAGCGGAGATCGCGCTATTGGTGCAGGTCAGCACCAGGGTGGTTGCCAGACCGAGACCCAGCGCATTGGTGGCGGTAGAGGTCACCGCCAGCAGAGGGCAGAGGCCCAGCAGCTGGACCAGCGCGGAGTTATTCTTCCACAGGCCGTTTACCAGTAAAGTTTTCGCTTCACTCATTGTTGTCTCCACACGCGGGCAGCGATGAAAGTTGCGCTGGCAGCGTTTCTACATACAGGGTGGTGCGTTTGACCGCATTGACCACCGCTCGTGGCGTGATGGTTGCGCCGGTAAACTGGTCGAAATCACCGCCATCTTTCTTCACTGCAAAATGGCGATCGTCGGGGCCAGAAATCTGCTTGCCATTAAAACTGTTGATCCAGTCGGAGATGCGCAGTTCGATTTTATCGCCAAGGCCCGGCGTCTCATGATGCTCAACGACCCGGGTACCGTAGACTTTGCCAGAAAAATCGGCACCGACCAGCAGCTGAATCTCACCGGAATAGCCGTCCGGCGCGGTGCTCTCAATCGCCACCGCAACCGGTTTATCGTTCATTCGCGCAAGGTAAAGATGGTGCGGTTTGCTATTACCCAGCGCTTTATCCGTGACAACGTAACATTCCTGCTGAATGGCATTGTCATAAACCTCGGGCGGAACCACCTGATCCAACAGCAGTTTCTGCTGTACCGCAGTCTGATGTTCAATCGTTGGTTTGGTCACCGCGTTAATTACTGCGGTGACGCCTGTGGTGACCGCGGCAAACAGCGCCAGCGTGACACCATTTTTTCTGATCGAATCGAGCATACTCATTCTTTACGATGTCCGTAAACGCGCGGCTTAGTATAGTAATCAATAAGCGGCACGGTAATGTTTGCCAGCAGTACCGCAAATGCCACGCCATCAGGATAGCCGCCAAAGCTGCGGATCAGCCACACCAGCAGACCAATTAAAGCACCAAACAGCAACCGGCCTTTATTTGTCGTGGAGGCGGTGACCGGATCGGTGGCAATAAAGAACGCCCCCAGCATGGTGGCACCGGAAAACAGGTGGATCATCGGTGACGCCAGGCTTTCCGGCGAAATCAGCCAGCCGAGAGTGGAACAGAAGGCCAGCGACAGCAGAAAACTGACCGGAATTTGCCAACGAATGCTGTTGGTCCATAGCAGGAACAGCCCCCCCAGCAAGAAGCCAATGTTGACCCACTGCCAGCCAATGCCCGCCAGCACGCCGGTGTAGATCGGCTGGGCCATCAGCTGTTCGGCACTGTGGCCGGCGCGTAAACCGGTTTTAAAGTTATCCAGCGGCGTCGCCTGACTGATACCGTCGACACCCACCTGCAGATGCTGCATGGTTTCTCCCGCCAGAGTATGGTTGCTGAAAATCATACTCAGCGAATCCATCAGGCCAGGCGTGACCGACTGCAATGACTCCGGCGGTAGCCAGCTGGTCATCTGCACCGGGAAAGAGATCAGCAGTACCACATATCCAATCATCGCCGGATTAAACGGGTTCTGACCGAGGCCGCCATACAGTTGTTTGGCAATCACCACCGCAAAGGCAGTACCCAGCACAATCATCCACCACGGGGCAAGCGGTGGAATACTGATGCCGAGCAGCAACGCGGTCAACAGTGCGGAATGATCAGCGAGATTGGCGACGATTGGCTGCTGGCGCAACCTGAGGATAATTCCCTCAGTTGACCAGGCGGTAATCGCAGCCAGCGCGACCTGAATCAGGTTGCCATAGCCAAAGTAATACCACTGGGCGAACATGCCCGGAATGGCTGCCAGCAACACCAGTAGCATAATAGTACCGGTGCTGCGTCGGTTATGAGTATAAGGCGAACTTGCAATACGAAAAGCCATTTAGTCCTCTTGCGTAACATGCTGCTGCGCGCTTTTGCGCGCTTTTACGCGAGCGATGGCCGCCGCCACTGCCGCTTTGCGGGGATCGTCTGATTCTGTCTCTTCAGCCATCGGTTCTGACTGTGCGGCTTTTTCGGCCTTTTTCGCTTTAGCGCGGGCAATCGCGGCTTCCACAGCGGCCTTGCGCGGGTCAACCGGTTCAGCCTCAGCTTTTGGCTCAGCCGACTCGCTGTTCTGCGCGGCCTTTTTCGCCTTAGCGCGGGCAATCGCGGCTTCCACCGCTGCCTTGCGCGGATCAACCGGTTCAGCCTCAGCTTTTGGCTCAGCCGACTCGTTGTTCTGCGCGGCCTTTTTCGCCTTAGCGCGGGCAATCGCGGCTTCCACCGCCGCCTTGCGCGGATCAACCGCATCCACCTCAGCAGACTGTTCCGCCTCGGCTTTCCTGGCTTTAGCGCGGGCAATGGCTGCTTCTACCGCCGCTTTACGCGGATCGCCAGACTGGCGGGTCAACGGCTCGGTTTCTGACTGCTTCTCTGCCTGATGCGCCCGCGCCTGCGCGATGCGCGCTTCACGCTGTGCGTTCACCATGGTGTTATCAGGCTGTTGCGCTTGCGGTATGTCAGTAGTCTCACTATCGCTGCTGTTTTTCGCCTTCAGGCGATCCCGCGCGGCGGCGATTTCGCCCTGATCGCTGGCGCTGACTTTACGCTTCGCCTGCTCGTGGCGGGCTTCACGCGCTTGCTTCTCTCGCTCCAGACGTTCCTGACGCGCCTCGAAACGCGCTTTAGCCTGAGCAGTACGCTGCGCTTCGAGGTCGATAGCGCGCAGCTCGGCTTTTTCCTGGCGATAATACTGCACCAGGGGAATATTACTGGGGCAGACATAGGCACAGGCGCCGCATTCGATGCAGTCATCAATATGATGTGAGCGCGCTTTTTCGTGATCGGCACCCTGGCTAAACCAGTAAAGCTGCTGTGGCAGCAAATTCGCCGGGCACGCATCGGCACAGGCGCTACAGCGAATGCAGGACTGCTCCGCTTCGTTATTACCCATCTCGCTGGCCGAAGGGGCCAGAATGCAGTTGGTGATTTTCACCATCGGCACGTCAAGCGCGGGCAGGGTAAAGCCCATTAAGGGGCCACCCATAATCACCATTTGTCCGGCGGCTGGCGCAAAACCAACCTGGCGCAGCAGATGGCTGACCGGCGTGCCGAGACGCCCCCACAGATTACAGGGCTGTGCGACTGACTCACCGGTCAGGGTTACTACGCGCTCGGTCAGGGGTTCGCCATCAATAATCGCGCGCTTAACCGCATAAGCCGTCCCGACGTTTTGCATCAGCACGCCGATATCCGATGAGCGTCCACCGTGCGGCACTTCGCGGCCGGTAAGTATTTTGGTCAGCTGTTTGGCACCGCCAGAAGGGTATTTGGTCGGAATCACCCGCAGCTGTAAATCAGTGCTGTCGCCCAGTGCGCGTTTCAGCGCGGCAATCGCTTCGGGTTTATTATCTTCCACCCCGATCAGCACTTTTTCTGACTGTAGAATCCACGCCAGAATGCGGCTACCTTCAAGGATCTCGTCGGCACAGTCCTGCATCAGACGGTCATCGGCGGTGATATAGGGTTCGCATTCGGCGGCGTTAATGATCAGGGTATTAACCCCGCTTAACCCGCCGCGCAGTTTGGTTCCGGTCGGGAATCCTGCGCCGCCAAGGCCCGCGACGCCAGCCTGATGAATGCGGCTGACCAGTTCGGCACGCTCCAGCTGGCGATAGTCGCTGACGGTTTGCCGTTCAATCCAGCGATCTTCACCATCGGGAGTGATAAAAATGCACATTTCGGACAGCGCTGAAGGGTGCGCGGTCATATGCGGTGCAATCGCTTCGACCGTACCTGAGGTTGGTGCATGTACCGGCAGCATCCGGCCACGACCAAAGGTCAGCGGCTGGCCGCGCAGTACCACGTCACCTGGCGCAACGCAGATTTCGCCTTCATGACCAATATGCTGTTTCAGCGGAATAATAAACCGCTCTGGCAGCGGAATCTGACGCAGCGGCGTGCCGTTCGACTGGGTTTTCATCTCCGGAGGATGGATGCCGCCGTCGAAATCCCAAATTTTGTCTTTCTTGAAGAAATTAAACAGATTACGCATGACTTTCCACGGGAATAACCCTGACAGGAATCGTGTTGAGATCCCACTTCCAGTTGGCAGTGGTGGTCGCAACCGGACGCATTTCAATGCAGTCGGTCGGGCAGGGAGCAACACAGAGATCGCAGCCGGTACACACGTCGCTCAGTACGGTGTGCATTGCACGAGTTGCGCCGACGATGGCATCAACCGGGCAGGCCTGGATACATTTGGTGCAGCCGATACAGTTAGCTTCGTCAATCCATGCCACGGTGCGCACCGGCTCTTTGGCCGCGATGTCGCCGTCAATCGGCTGCGGATCGACGTTTAGCAAACCGGCCAGCTTAAGCATGGTTTGTTCGCCGCCCGGGGCGCATTTATTGATCGCTTCACCGTTGTTACCGACCGCCTCCGCATAGGGGCGACAGCCGGGATAACCGCACTGGCCGCACTGACTCTGCGGCAGGATTTCATCGATTTGCTCGACAATCGGGTCGGCTTCTACTTTAAAACGACGTGAGGCGTAACCCAGCAGGCCACCGAACACCAGACTGAGGGCGCTTAACGCAATAATTGCTATCCAGATTGCTGACATTAGAATTTCACCAGACCGGAGAAGCCCATAAAGGCCAGAGACATCAGGCCAGCAGTGACCAGCGCAATTGACGAGCCCTTAAACGGTAACGGCACATCGGCCAGTACCAGGCGTTCACGCATTGCAGCAAACAGCACCATCACCAGCGAGAAGCCGACTGACGCACTGAAGCCGTACATTGCCGCTTGTAAAAAGGTGTGATTCAGGTTGACGCTCAGCAATGGCACCGCCAGCACCGCACAGTTGGTGGTGATCAGGGGCAAAAAGATGCCCAGCAGGCGATAGAGCGCCGGGCTGGTTTTCCGCACCACCATTTCGGTGAACTGCACGGTGACCGCAATCACCAGGATGTAGGCCAGCGTGCGCAGGTAAACCAGATCCAGCGGAACCAGAATCAGATGGTTAACCACCCACGCGCAAATTGAGGCGAGGGTGATAACAAAGGTGGTGGCGAGTCCCATGCCAATTGCCGTCTCCAGTTTTTTGGAAACGCCCATAAAGGGACAGAGGCCGAGAAACTTCACTAATACGAAGTTGTTCACCAGCACTGTGCCAACGAAAAGAAGCAGGTATTCGGTCATTGTTACGCCTGGGGAAAAAAATAAAAGCCGCTTATTATCGGGCATTAGCGGCTGTATCACAACATACCAACCCTGGGGTTATTATCTGATAGCACTCAGGATTAAATTATTGACGTTTATAGCAGCGGTTATGGCTCAATAAATGTCGTCTTAACCCGTTGAGAACGTTTGAAGTAGGGCACCAGCAGCGAGGCGGCTAACAGCGCGATCAGCAAAGTCTTAATTGCCGCGCCGTCTGTGACCGGCGAGAAGGCAAAGGTCTTAATCGCCAGCAGTACCGTCACCAGCAGCCAGATGATGTAGTGGCGCGGCAGACGTCGCGAACGCTTGCAGAATATCCAGGTGACCCAGGCGCTGTAGACCCACACCACCAGCGAGGTGGCCAGTGACAGCGTCCATTGCAGGGTAAAAGCGTGTTCCTGACTGAGTAACGCCTGGCGCATATCCGGGCTTAGAAACGCGCTGAGATACATAGCCACCACCAGCGTGCTGGTCAGCAGCGTCATAATCAGCCACGCCAGCGGCACGAAAAGCCAGCCGCCGATACGTGGCGCAGAAGATTGCACAGTCATGATAGGTTTCCTGACAGAGAGTAAACAGCAATGACAGCACTGGCAAAAGGCAAGGCTGTCATCATTAAACTGGAGGGGGATTATACAGAAAAATGCGCGGTGCAGTGAGTCAGGTGCTTATATCACATAGCGCCAGACAGATTTTGGCACGCAGCCTAAATCAAACAGGCGTCCGCCTGATACCAATTCAGCGCGGCGATGATCGGCAGCGCGGTACATATTCAGTAGTTCTTTATCATCGCTCAGCGAATAGTTGAGGTGATCGAAAAGTTTTTCCAGCGTCTCTAAATTACTCACTTTACGAAACTTCAGCAGGTAGTCTTGTGCTGTCATGGTGGCCGTCAGGTCAGGTAGGGTGATAGTGAGTTATCAAGTATAGGGAGACGGGAAGCGCTGTCTATACCCCCAGCATTAAAAAAAAGAGAAAATCAGATTAATACGTAATTACAGCTGACAAAATGGTTTCTTTTAAGATTTGTCTGTAGGAGATGTTGTTACCCTTAGCTTTTTTTAAAATGAAAAATAAATTTTAAATGCAATTATTACTCGCTGAAACGTTTACAGCATTATTATCTGTGGCGTCCCGCTACCGCTATTACTGGGGATTATGGTTTTATCTATTTTAAGAAAATGCTGCCGTGTAAAAGGCTCGTTTCTGACCTTCAACTATTTAACTCTACTGTTACCGGTTAAAGTTGGCGTAATCCTGTCAGTGTGCGGACAATCACAGTTCAGATAATTATTTAAATGCTGGCCCTCATCGACAAAATGGCAGAACTTTACGTGGTGCTGTAATCGCTTCCAAACCCTGCGTAGATAACCTGTTATCTTTATTACAGTTATTTAACTGGCCTGATATTAACCGCAGGAAAAAACTCCATATCATCGGCGGTTGTTAGCGGGTGATATTTACGTAACCCATTTAATTCGTAGCATTTTGTGAACTATGTCGAAAATGTTTCCACCTGATTAGTCCAGGCTTTAGAGGCCTTGTACTCATACAGCAATCTCCCATCAGAGGAAAAAAGATTATGTGGAAGCGTTTACTCTTAACCACCATGGTGAGTGCCGCACTCTCCGGTTCAGCGCTGGCGGCCGATATGACAGTCGGATTTTCTCAGGTTGGCTCAGAATCGGGCTGGCGCGCGGCTGAGACCAGCGTGGCGAAAAGCGAAGCCGCTAAACGCGGTATCACGCTGAAAATCGCCGATGGTCAGCAAAAACAAGAGAATCAGATTAAAGCGGTGCGTTCGTTTATTGCGCAGGGCGTGGATGCAATTTTTATCGCGCCAGTAGTACAGACCGGCTGGGAGCCGGTGCTGGAAGAAGCTAAAGACGCAGAAATTCCGGTATTCCTGCTGGATCGCGCCATCGTGGTTAAAGACAAATCGCTGTATATGGCAGTGGTCACCGCCGATAACGTGCTGGAAGGAAAGCTGATAGGCGACTGGCTGGTCAAAGAGGTCGCGGGTAAACCTTGCAACGTGGTAGAGCTGCAGGGCACCGTCGGGGCCAGCGTGGCCATCGATCGTAAAAAAGGCTTTGCTGAAGCCATTGCCGGCTCACCAAATATTAAAGTAATCCGATCGCAGTCCGGCGACTTTACCCGCAGTAAGGGTAAAGAGGTGATGGAAAGCTTTATCAAGGCGGAAAATAACGGCAAAAATATCTGCATGGTCTACGCGCACAATGATGATATGGCCATCGGCGCCATTCAGGCGATTAAAGAGGCAGGACTGAAACCCGGTAAAGATATTTTGACCGGATCGATTGATGGCGTGCCGGATATTTATAAGGCAATGCTGGCGGGCGAGGCCAATGCCAACGTCGAGCTGACGCCAAATATGGCTGGCCCGGCGTTTGATGCGCTGGAGAAATTCAAAAAAGATGGCACTCAACCACCAAAAATTATCAAAACCAAATCACGTCTGTTCCTGCCCGCTGATGCACAAACCGAATTAGATAAGAAAAAAGGCATGGGTTACTAAGCACAACACCGCTTGATCCACAGTCACCCCGTAATAGAGCGGGACAGGCTTTGCGATCCGGCGGTTTTTTTTACCCTGAGAGGCGAAGTTTATGACCACGCAGACAGAGGAAGCGCTGTTAACGATTCACGGCGTCAGCAAATTTTTCCCCGGTGTGAAGGCGTTGGATAATGTCTCTTTTAGCATCAGGCGCGGTGAGATTATGGCGCTGCTGGGGGAGAACGGGGCCGGTAAGTCAACGATGATTAAAGTGCTGACCGGGGTTTATCAGCGTGATGCCGGCAGCGTGACGCTGAATGGCCAGCCGATCAATCCCCGCAATACCGCTCAGGCACAGGAAATTGGCATTGGTACGGTGTATCAGGAAGTTAACCTGCTGCCCAATATGTCGGTGGCCGACAACTTGTTTATCGGTCGCGAGCCTAAACGCTTCGGCCTGATCGATCGTAAAACGATGGTGCGAAACGCCACCCGGCTGATGCGGGAGTACGGCTTTGAGCTGGATGTTACCCGCTCGCTCGGCCAGTATTCGGTGGCGATGCAGCAGATTATTGCCATTTGCCGCGCGGTGGATCTCTCCGCGCAGGTACTGATCCTCGATGAACCTACCGCCAGCCTTGATGCCAGCGAGGTAGAGATGCTGTTCACGCTGATGAATCAGCTGAAAGCGCAGGGCATGAGCTTAATCTTTGTTACCCACTTTCTTGACCAGGTATACCGCGTCAGCGATCGGATTACCGTGCTGCGTAACGGACAGTTTATCGCCACCCGCGATACCCACAGCCTGCCGCAGATTGAGCTAATTAAACTGATGCTGGGGCGCGAGCTGCTGGAAACTGCACTGCAGCGCGCCGGCAGTACTTTGCGCAGCAACCAGCCGGTGGTGGAGTTTAAAGATTATGGTAAGAAGGGCACCATTGAGCCGTTCAGCCTGCGGGTCAGGCCGGGGGAAGCGGTCGGGCTGGCCGGGCTGCTGGGTTCCGGGCGGACCGAAACCGCCGAACTGCTGTTTGGCATCCGCCGTGCCGACAGCGGTACGGCGCTGATTAAAGGTAAAAAACGCACTATCCGCACTCCGGCGCAAGCGTCGCGGCTGGGGATGGGATTCTGTCCGGAAGATCGTAAAACAGACGGTATTATCGGTGCCGCCTCGGTGCGTGAGAATATCATTCTGGCGTTACAGGCCCAGCGTGGCTGGTTGCGGCCGATTAAGCGCCGCGAGCAGCAGCAGATTGCCGAGCGTTTTATTAAAAGCCTCGGTATCCGCACGCCGCATGCAGAGCAGCCGGTCGAGCTGTTATCCGGTGGTAACCAGCAGAAAGTGCTGCTGTCGCGCTGGCTGGTCACCCGTCCGCAGTTTCTGATTCTCGACGAGCCGACGCGCGGAATTGATGTGGGTGCCCACGCCGAGATTATCCGCCTGATTGAATCACTCTGCGCCGATGGCCTCGCGCTGCTGGTGATTTCATCGGAGCTGGAAGAACTGGTGGGTTATGCCGATCGGGTTCTGATCCTGCGCGATCGTCAGCAGGTAGCGGAAATTCCACTGGAGCAGCTTTCCGTTGCGGCGATTGTGAAGGCGATTGCTGACGGAGGATCGCAGCATGCTTGAGTCACAGGTATCTCCGGAGAAAAAGCGCATGTTGAAAGGTAAATTCCCGCCGGGAATGCCGCAGATAGCCGCATTAGTGCTGGTTTTGCTGGTGGACAGCCTGGTGGCCAATAACTTTTTCGCCATTCATTTACAGGATGGCCGCCTGTTCGGTAGCCCGATTGATATTCTTAACCGCGCGGCGCCGGTCGCGCTGCTGGCTATTGGTATGACGCTGGTCATCGCTACCGGCGGAATTGATCTGTCGGTCGGAGCGGTGATGGCGATTGCCGGTGCCACGGCGGCGACCATGACGGTCGCCGGTTACAGCTTGTGGCTGGTAATTATGGCAACGCTGGGTGCCGGATTGCTGTGTGGCCTGTGGAATGGCGTGCTGGTGGCACTGCTGAAAATCCAGCCGTTTGTTGCCACGCTGATACTGATGGTGGCCGGGCGCGGTATCGCACAGTTAATTACCGAAGGCCAGATTGTGACCTTTGACAGTGATGCGCTGGCGCGTATCGGCAGCGGCACGCTCTGGCTGTTTCCGGTGCCGGTATGGATCACGCTGCTGGTCGCGGCGCTGATCTGGCTGTTAACCCGCAAAACCGCGCTGGGATTATTTATTGAAGCGGTGGGGATTAACCTGCGTGCGGCGCGTAACGCAGGCGTTAACGGCTGGCTGGTGGTGATGTCGACCTATGCCATCAGCGGACTGTGTGCCGCGGTGGCCGGTCTGATTGTTGCGGCGGATATTCGCGGTGCGGATGCCAATAACGCCGGATTATGGCTGGAACTGGACGCGATCCTGGCGGTGGTGATTGGCGGTGCGTCGCTGATGGGCGGACGTTTTAACCTGGTGCTGTCACTGATTGGCGCACTGATTATCCAGGCGATGAACACCGGCATTTTGCTGTCCGGTTTTGCACCGGAACTGAATCAGGTAGTTAAAGCGGTGGTGGTGATGTGCGTACTGCTGTTGCAGTCGCCGCGCTTTATTCAGCTGTTTAAACGAGGAGGCGGTCGTGGTTAAACGTCATTTGCCATTAATGATTACGCTGCTGGTGTTTGTCGCGGGTTATCTGTTCTGTCTGAGCCAGTTTCCCGGCTTTGCCTCCACGCGGGTGATTTGCAATATTCTCACTGACAACGCCTTTCTCGGCATCATTGCCGTCGGGATGACTTTTGTGATTCTTTCCGGCGGCATCGATCTGTCGGTCGGTGCGGTGATCGCCTTTACCGGCGTGTTCCTGGCGCGCGCGATTGGCGATCTGAATTTGTCACCCTGGCTGGCCTTTGCGATTATTATGGTGGCCGGTTCGGCGTTTGGCGCCATGATGGGCTGGCTGATTGATGCGTTAAAAATCCCGGCGTTTATTATCACTCTCGCCGGCATGTTTTTCCTGCGCGGCTGTAGCTATCTGGTGGCGGAAAGTTCGATTCCCATCGATCATCCGCTGTACAGCAGCTTATCCAGTATGGCGTGGAAGATCCCCGGCGGCGGTCGGTTAAGCCTGCTGGCGCTGATCATGCTGCTGGTGGTGGTACTGGGAATTATCCTGGCGCACCGCACGCGTTTTGGTAATCAGGTGTATGCCATCGGCGGTAATGTGACCTCGGCCCAGCTGATGGGCATTTCCACCCGCGCCACTACCGTGAAGATCTATATGTTGTCTTCCGGGCTGGCAACGCTGGCCGGGATTGTCTTCTCGCTGTATACCTCGGCAGGCTATGCGCTGGCGGGAATGGGCGTGGAACTGGATGCCATTGCGTCGGTGGTGATTGGCGGTACGCTGTTGTCCGGCGGCGTGGGAACGGTGCTGGGTACGCTGTTTGGCGTCCTGATCCAGGGGCTGATTCAGACCTGGATTAATTTCGACGGCACCCTGAGTTCATGGTGGACCAAAATCGCGATTGGGATTTTGCTGTTTGGTTTTATTGCGCTGCAACGGCTGCTGACGGTGATGTGGGATCGTCAGCAGAATGCACCGGTAAAAAGATTGTCCTGAGGCGGGTAACGAAAGGGCTTCGTCAGGAGCCTTGATCGTTGCTGCGCGCAGCAATATCAGCAGGGCGATAACCTCGCCCTGGGTGGAAACGGCGGATTAACGCCAGTTATTGATGCCGCTGGCATAAAGGTCGACTACCGGCATAACTGCGATATTGTCATCATAAAAAAATACCGAGTTACTGAATGAGTAAATCTTTCCGGTTATTCTGACGGTTACTTTATTAGCGAGAGCATTAACCGTGGCATCGGGCCGATCGGCTGTCATAAATGGAGCCGTTTTGGTTAACGTTTCCAGCGGATCGCCAGTAATATTGTGGTTAAGATAATAACGATATACCTCGGTATCGGTCGCAGCGGCATGTTGATATTGCGTGATATACAGCCAAAGGCTGCTGGTAAGCTGCTGCTTATGGTATATCCGATCGTTATAGGGTTGGTGGGTGAGGCAGAAGTTTACTGCCACTGCAGTAATTATAATAACAAGAATCGCGGTGAAACTTCGGTGCGCCCATTTAATAACCATGGCGGTTTGCATAATCTATTCCTTGCTGAATCCAGAACGTGTCTGGGGATCATCTTTCTCCAATGGGGCCATTCGGCTCTTAAAGTGCGTGCTGCATAAACTGAGATAAAATAAATAGCATTATTCTGTTGTTGTTAAAATAGTTTAATTTCTTATTTTCAATATAATTAAATTTTAAATTATTTATATGCTATCAATTAGGTTTCCACCGCGCTTTCTGGCTTTTACCGAATCTAACCTTGTTCAACGAATACGAAAGGCATTGAGTGAGGATTCGGCGTAAAAAAAGGGCGATAAAATCGCCCCGATAGCCTGTTTGCAAGTTAGCGCAGATTGAGGCGGTGATAGCCTGTTTGCAAGTTAGCGCAGATTCAGGCGGTAATAGGCCTCATTCCAGCGCAGCGCATCGCGGAATGAGGGAAGAGTGGTGTCGTTATCGATTACCACGATTTCAATACCGTGCATTTCGGCATAAAGACGCATATCGTCAACATCAAGCGCCTGGCTGAATACCGTATGGTGCGCACCGCCACCGAGGATCCACGCTTCAGCGGCGGTCGCCAGTGATGGCTGGGCGCGCCAGATCGCGCGTGCCACCGGCAATTTTGGCAACGGTTGCGGTTGCTCAATAGCCTCCACCACGTTAACCAGCAGACGGAATCGATCGCCGATATCAATCACGCTGGCGTTAACTGCGCGTCCGGCCGGGGCAGAGAAAATCAGGCGTGCCGGATCGGCTTTGTCACCAATACCAAGGAACTGCACATCGACCAGTGGTTTCTCTTCACGCGCAATCGACGGGCAGACTTCCAGCATATGCGAGCCAAGCACCAGGTCGTTATCCGGCGAGAAGTGGTAGGTATAGTCTTCCATAAACGAGGTGCCGCCCGGCTGGCCTTGCGCCATTACTTTGAAAATATGCAGCAGCGCGGCGGTTTTCCAGTCGCCTTCACCGGCAAAACCATAGCCTTGTGCCATCAGACGCTGTACCGCAAGCCCAGGTAACTGGGTCATACCGTGCAGCGTCTGGAAATTGGTGGTGAACGCTTTGCACCCCTCGGCTTCAAGAAAGCGTTTTAAGCCCAGTTCAATGCGTGCGGCGTCCAGCACATTCTGTCGCTTCTCACCGTTCACCGCGGCGGCAGCGGTAAATTCATACTGGCTTTCATATTCGTCAATCAGTGCATTCAGATCGCCCTCGCTGACCTGGTTAATCACTTCCACCAAATCACCGACACCCCAGCCGTTAACCGCATAGCCAAACTGGATTTGTGCACCGACTTTATCCCCTTCGGTTACCGCCACTTCGCGCATGTTGTCACCAAAACGCGCCACTTTAAGCTGCTGGCTGGCCTGTTTTGCCGCCGCGCCGCGCATCCATTTACCGATACGCTGCTGGCTGACCGGATCCTGCCAGTGACCGGCGATCACACTGTGTTGCAGATTCATCCGCGCGCCAATAAAGCCGAACTCACGACCGCCGTGCGCGGTCTGATTCAGGTTCATAAAGTCCATGTCCATGCTGTTCCACGGGATCTCCGCGTTGAACTGGGTATGAAACTGCATCAGTGGTTTATTCAGAATCGACAGGCCGCCAATCCACATTTTGGCCGGAGAAAAAGTATGCAGCCAGGTAATAATCCCAAGGCAACTCTGGTCATAATTGGCCTGACGGCACAGTGCCAGCGCTTCATCAGGGCTTTTCACCAGTGGCTTCAGCTGTAATGTAAACGGTAATCTGGCTTGGCGATTTAACCCGTCAACCACCTGCTGCGCATGCTGCTCAACCTGGCGCAATGTCTCGGCACCGTAGAGATGCTGCGTGCCAATCACAAACCACACGCTGAGCGCGTTTAGCTGTTCCATAAAACCACTCCTTACTTAACGGATAAAGTGCGCGGGGCATACTGCGGTTCAGCAGCCTCACACCAGTGTTGATAGCGTTGATAAAGTTGCTGAAAACGTGCCACGCGCGCGGCATCCGGTTGCAGGGTTTCGGCTACCGGACTGGCCATCTGCTGTTGCGCTTGCGGGATATCGCGGTAAACGCCGGCGGCGACCGCGGCGAAAATCGCCGCGCCCAGCGCGCAGCATTCGTCGGAGGCGACGATATCCAGTGGACGATTCATTACGTCGCAGCACACCTGCATAATCGCCGGTGATTTACGGGCGATACCGCCAAGTGCCAGAATATGTTCAACCGGAATCTGTTGCTGTTCGAAGCACTCCATAATTGCGCGTGCGCCAAATGCGGTGGCGGCGATAAATCCACCAAACAGCGTCGGTGCATCGGTACCCAAATTCACATCGGTAATCACGCCTTTCAGCCGCTGGTTGGCGAACGGGGTTCGACGGCCATTAAACCAGTCCAGCACCACCGGCAGATGATCCAGCTGCGGATTGGCGACCCAGGCATCGGTCAGCTGACGCAGCAGATCCTGCTGGATCCCGGCAATCTGTGCTTTCAGCTGTGGATGCTGAGCAGAGGCCTGAATCAGCGGCCAGCTCAGCAGGCGGCTGAACCAGGCATACATATCACCAAACGCCGACTGACCGGCCTCAAGACCGATCATGCCCGGCATCACGCTGCCATCAACCTGGCCGCAAATTCCCTTGATATCGCGCTGGCCGACGCGTTCGGCATCAGCGATTAAGATGTCGCAGGTTGAAGTACCAATCACTTTGACCAGCGTATAAGGCTGCGCACCGGCACCGACCGCGCCCATATGGCAGTCAAATGCGCCGCCGGACAGCGTGACGCTGGTGGATAAACCAAACCGCTCCGCCCATTCTGCGGTCAGGGTGCCGACCGGGACATCCGCAGTCCAGGTTTCAGTAAACAGCGGGAAGTCGAGATCGCGTGTCAGCAGGGGATCGAGCGCATTGAGGAAATCGGCAGCGGGTAAACCTTGCCACTGTGGATGCCACAGAGATTTATGGCCCGCCGCGCAACGGCCACGGCGAATTTCGTGCGGGGCAGTGGTGCCACTCAGTAGCGCCGGTACCCAGTCGCACAGCTCTATCCAGGAGACGGCGGCTTCGCGTACCGCCGCATCTTCGCGCGAGACGTGTAAAATTTTCGCCCAGAACCACTCTGAGGAGTAAACGCCGCCGATAAAGCGCGAGTAGTCCGGGAAGTCACCGCTGCGGCATAGCTGAGTGATGGCTTCGGCCTCTTCAATTGCCGTATGATCTTTCCATAATACAAACATCGCGTTCGGGTTATCGGCAAACTCCGGGCGCAGTGCCAGTATCCGGCCCTGACGGTCAATCGGTGCCGGTGTCGAGCCGGTAGAGTCAACGCCAATGCCAACCACGCTGGCACGCTGCTGTTCGCTTAAGCGCGAGACCACTGCGCTAATCGCCTGCTCCAGCGCATCAATATAATCCTGCGGGTGATGACGAAAGCGGCTGGCGCTGGGATCGCAATATTTTCCCTCCTGCCAGCGCGCGTAGGCGACTACCTGTTTCTGTAATTCGGCACCGCTGTGACAATCTACCGCCAGCGCGCGAACCGAATCACTTCCAAAATCTAAGCCAATTGTAATGGCACCAGCACGCATAAGGCTCTCCTGTTAATCGCCGATCGCTGCTGTATACCCTAAGAAGCTGGCGCAAAAGCGGTTAGTCATCTGCGGCTGCATATATGCACTTTCCTGTCATCGTGGGGCTTTCTGTGACTGACCTCAAAAGTTAACAGACGGTTAAATTGGCTGAATGTATGGACATTTCTGCTGTAATTTCACGATGTGATAGCGCTCTACAAATGTTGCTCGCTTTCCCGCTACAACTAGCCCTGCGGTTGTACAGCTATCAGTCAATTACGGTTCTAATTAGCTGATTTAACGCTACTGACTGAACTTGTTAGATGACTGGTAACGTTTACACCGCTTCGCTTACCTCATGCAAAAAACATTATCGAGCCGGAGAGCATCATGCATAAATTCACTAAAGCGTTAGCCGTCGTTGGGCTGGCAGCCGTTATGTCACAATCAGCTATCGCCGAGACCATGAAACTGGGCTTTCTGGTAAAGCAGCCTGAGGAACCCTGGTTCCAGACCGAATGGAAATTTGCCGATAAAGCCGGTAAAGACCTGGGTTTTGAAGTGATCAAAATTGCCGTGCCGGACGGCGAGAAAACCCTCAATGCCATCGACAGCCTGGCGGCCAGTGGCGCGAAAGGGTTTGTTATCTGTACGCCGGATCCAAAACTGGGCGCGGCAATCGTTGCCAAGGCGCGCAGTTATGACCTGAAAGTGATTGCGGTGGACGATCAGTTTGTTACCGCGAAGGGCAAACCGATGGACAGTGTGCCGCTGGTGATGATGGCGGCGACCAAAATCGGCGAGCGTCAGGGCGACGAGCTGTACAAAGAGATGCAGAAACGCGGCTGGGATGTGAAAGAGACCGGCGTGATGGCCATTACCGCTGATGAACTGGATACCGCCCGTCGCCGCACCGGCGGTTCAATGGCGGCGCTGAAAGCGGCCGGTTTCCCGGAAAAACAGATTTATCAGGTGCCAACCAAATCCAATGATATTCCCGGCGCGTTTGATGCCGGTAACTCGCTGCTGGTGCAGCATCCGGAAGTGAAAAACTGGTTAATCGTTGGCATGAACGATAACACCGTGCTGGGTGGGGTGCGTGCCACCGAAGGTCAGGGCTTTAAAGCGCCGAATGTGATTGGTATTGGTATCAACGGCGTGGATGCGGTCAGCGAGCTGTCGAAAGGTTCGGCGACCGGCTTCTACGGTTCACTGCTGCCAAGCCCGGATGTGCACGGCTACAAGAGCAGCCAGATGCTGTATGAGTGGGTTACTAAAGGCGTGGAGCCGGCGAAATTCACTGAGGTGACCGATGTGGTGCTGATTACCCGTGACAACTTTAAAACCGAACTGGCGAAAAAAGGGCTGATGTAATTCCACTGTTGTCATCAGGGCCTGACCGTCAGGCCCTTTGTTATCCGCTTTCTTTACAGGGGGAACCCCATGAACACTGAACCCGCATTTCTGTCGTTTCATGGCATCAGCAAAACCTTTCCCGGCGTAAAAGCGCTACAGGAGATCGGTTTCGAGTGTCATGCCGGGCAGGTCCACGCGCTAATGGGGGAAAACGGCGCCGGTAAATCGACATTACTGAAAATTCTCAGCGGCAGTTATCAACCTGACAGCGGAGAAATTCGCATCAAAGGCCAGCCGGTGAATTTCAGCCATACCACCGAAGCGCTTGATGCCGGGGTCGCGATTATCTATCAGGAACTGCATCTGGTGCCGGAGATGAGCATTGCTGAAAATATCTACCTCGGTCAGCTGCCGCAGCGTGCAGGCTGGGTGAATCGTAAGTTGCTGCGCTATGAGGCCGGGCAACAGCTGAAAAATCTGGGTATGGACATTGACCCGGATACGCCGCTGAAATATCTGTCGCTGGGGCAGTGGCAAATGGTGGAAATTGCCAAAGCGCTGGCGCGTAACGCCAAAATTATTGCGTTTGATGAGCCGACCAGTTCGCTGTCGGCGCGCGAGATTGAACAGCTGTTTCTCGTTATCCGCAATCTGCGCGAACAGGGGCGGGTGGTGCTGTATGTTTCGCACCGCATGGAGGAGATTTTCGCGCTCAGCGATGCAATTACGGTGTTTAAAGATGGCCGCTATGTGCGCACCTTTACTGATGTGGCAAATACCAATCACGATCAGCTGGTGCAGGCGATGGTCGGTCGCGAAATCGGTGATATCTATGGCTACCGGGCGCGGGCTACCGGAGCAGTGCGTCTGCAACTGAATCAGGTGCATGCCAAAGGCGTCCGTACGCCAATTTCACTCAGCGTGCGCGCCGGGGAAATTGTCGGCTTATTTGGTCTGGTCGGCGCCGGGCGCAGTGAGCTGATGAAAGGGCTGTTTGGTGCCACCCGGCTGATATCGGGCGAGGTCAGTCTTGATGGTGAAACGCTGAGAATCAGTGAACCGTCTGACGCGATCCGTGCTGGCATGATGTTATGCCCGGAAGATCGTAAAGCCGACGGCATCATTCCGGTTCATTCGGTGCGCGATAATATCAATATCAGCGCCCGTCGCCATAATCTCACCGCCGGTTGTCTGATTGACCGCGCATGGGAGACAAAAAACGCTGAGCAGCATATCCGCTCGCTGAATATCAAAACGCCGTCCGCCGATCAGTTGATTATGAATCTTTCCGGCGGCAATCAGCAGAAGGCCATTCTGGGCCGCTGGCTGTCGGAAGAGATGAAAGTCATTCTGCTCGATGAACCGACGCGCGGCATTGACGTCGGCGCCAAACATGAAATTTATAATCTGATTTATGCGCTGGCTGAGAAGGGGATTGCGGTGCTGTTTGCCTCCAGCGATCTGCCGGAAGTGATGGGGCTGGCTGACCGCATTATTGTGATGCGTGAAGGTGAAATTGCCGGTGAACTTCGCCATGACGAAGCGACCGAGCAGAAAACCCTGCATCTGGCGATGCCGAAAATCTCTCAAGTGGCCGCTGTGGCCTGAATCCAGGAGTGCTGTTATGTCTTCTTCAACCACCTCAAACACCACGCCACCGGTCTCGCGTTCCGGCACCAATCTCGCACGCATCTGGGATAACTTCGGCATGCTGGTGGTATTTGCCGTGCTGTTTATCGGCTGCATGATTTTCGTGCCGAATTTTGGCAGTTTTATCAATATGAAAGGCCTGGGCCTGGCGATGTCAATGTCCGGTATGGTGGCCTGCGGCATGTTGTTCTGCCTGGCTTCCGGTGATTTTGACCTCTCGGTTGCGTCGGTAATTGCCTGTGCCGGAGTGACGACGGCGGTGGTGATTAATCTCAGCGAAAGCTTGTGGATTGGTATCACTGCCGGTCTGCTGCTCGGGGTTGCCTGCGGCTTCGTGAACGGTTTCGTGATTGCGAAACTGAAAATTAACGCGCTGATTACCACGCTGGCGACGATGCAAATTGTGCGCGGTCTGGCCTATATTTTTTCTGACGGTAAGGCAGTCGGTATTGAAGATGAGCGCTTCTTCGCGCTGGGTTATACCAACTGGCTGGGCATTCCGGCACCGATCTGGCTGACTATCGCCACCATGATCGTGTTTGGTTTTCTGCTGAACAAAACCACCTTTGGCCGCAATACGCTGGCCATCGGCGGTAATGAAGAGGCGGCGCGGCTGGCGGGCGTACCGGTGGTGCGTACCCGCATCATTATTTTTATTCTGTCCGGGCTGGTTTCCGCTGCCGCGGGGATTATTCTCGCTTCGCGAATGACCAGCGGCCAGCCGATGACGTCACTGGGTTATGAACTGATTGTTATCTCAGCCTGCGTGTTGGGCGGCGTCTCGCTGAAAGGCGGCATCGGCAAAATTTCTTATGTAGTGGCTGGGGTGCTGATCCTCGGTACGGTAGAGAATGCGATGAATTTATTGAATATCTCGCCGTTCTCACAGTATGTGGTGCGTGGCCTGATATTGTTAGCGGCGGTGATTTTCGACCGCTATAAACAAAAAGCCAAAACCCACTAGCTCACGCCGGTGGATTAACAGGCCGAAAAATATGTCAACCGGAGGGGTTATGTATCACCGTCTGCCTGGAACCGTTCAGTCGAACCCATTGCTGCCGGGCTATCCGTTTAATGCCTGGCTGGTGGCAGGGCTGACGCCGATTACCGCCAATGGGCCGCTGGACTTTTTTATTGATCGTCCGCTCGGCATGAAAGGCTATATTCTCAATCTGACGATCAAAGGCAGCGGACGGGTATTTGACGGTGAAGCGGCATTTGACTGCGAGCCGGGCGACCTGCTGCTGTTTCAGCCCAAAACGCCGCACTACTATGGCCGCTCATCCGACAGCGATTGCTGGTTCCACCGCTGGATTTACTTCCGCCCGCGTGCCTACTGGAGTGACTGGTTGCAGTGGCAGGATCAGAACCAGGGCGTTGGCCGGCTGCGGTTGCCGGAGGCGCTGCGCGGAGAGTTTGATCGCCTGATGGCCAATATTGAGCAGACCCATAACTCCGGGCGGCGCTTTGCCGAAGAGCTGGCGATGAATTTGTTGGAGCGGCTGTTGCTGCGGGCGGTGGAAGAAGATCCTCGTTCTCATCAGCAGGTGCGCGATCCGCGGGTTATTGAAGCCTGTCAGTACGTTACCGGCAATCTGGCGGGCGAGGTTAAAATTGAAGAGGTAGCAAAATTCGTCTGCCTGTCGCCGTCGCGGCTGGCGCATCTGTTCCGTGAGCAGATGGGAGTGAATCTGCTACGCTGGCGTGAGGATCAGCGAGTAATACGCGCCAAACTGCTGTTACAGACCACTCAGGAGCCGATCGCCAGCGTGGGGCGGGAAGTCGGTTATGACGATCAGCTCTATTTCTCACGCGTATTTCGTAAACGGGTCGGTGTCAGCCCGAGTGACTTTCGTCGTCGCAGTCAGGATGCCCATGATGCGCTGGTAGCCGAGGAGAGCTGGCAGATGCCGCGATCGGGGACAAACAGCTAATTCAGCTCAATCTGGCTTGTTCTCTGAGACTTAATGGTTTTAAATCATTAGGTAAAGTTTTGCCGGTGAATGCATATTGCTTCACCGGCAGGCTTAGGCTGAACAAGAGGAATGCTAATGAGTGATAAAGTCCGTGTCGGTCTGGTGGGTTATGGCTTCGCCAGCAAAACGTTTCATGCTCCGCTAATTGCCGGTACCTCAGAAATGGAGCTGGCTGCGGTCTCCAGCAGCGACGCAGCGAAAGTTCATGCCGACTGGCCTGCCATGCAGGTGGTTGCCGATCCACAAACGCTGTTTGACGATCCGACCATTCAGGTCATTGTTATTCCTACGCCAAATGATACCCATTTCCCGCTGGCTAAAGCGGCGCTCAATGCGGGCAAACACGTAGTAGTCGATAAACCGTTCACCGTGACTCAGGCAGAGGCCCGCGAGCTGGATGCGCTGGCTAAAACCAAAGGCTTGTTGCTTTCGGTATTCCATAACCGCCGCTGGGACAGTGATTTCCTGACGCTGAAAGCGCTGCTGGCCGATGGCACGCTCGGTGAGGTGCGTTACCTTGAATCGCATTTCGATCGCTTCCGTCCGGAAGTCCGTCAGCGCTGGCGCGAAATGAAAGGAGCCGGTAGCGGTATCTGGTTTGATCTTGGTCCGCATGTGATCGATCAGGCGCTGCAACTGTTTGGCAAGCCGGATGCCATCAATGTTGATATGGCCGAGCTGCGTCCGGGTGCGCAAACCACTGACTATTTTCACGCGGTACTGACGTATCCACAGCGTCGGGTGGTACTGCACGGCAGTATGCTGGTGGCGGCGGAGTCGGCTCGCTTCCAGGTGCACGGCACGCGCGGCAGCTATATAAAATATGGTCTGGATCCGCAGGAAGATCGGCTGAAGGATGGTGCGCGCCCGCCGCAGGAAGACTGGGGTTATGATATGCGTGATGGCGTACTGACGCTGGCTGAAGGTGAGGTGATGGTGGAGAAAACGCTGCTGACGATCCCGGGCAATTATCCGGCTTACTATGCAGCGATCCGCGATGCGGTAAATGGCACAGGCAGTAACCCGGTCACTGCCGAAGAGGCGATTCAGGTTATGGAACTGATCGAGCTGGGCCTGCAATCAGCAGAGAAAGGACAGACGCTGTCGCTGTAGGGGCGGCTAATCCTTCTCGCCGCCCATGCACATTGCCTGCGATGATAACGGGAGCCGTTAACGGCTCCCCTGCAGGGCGACAACCTTCGCGCGTAGCGCCTGTTTCTCGGCTTCACTGATAAACGCAATCTTCAGGCCATTTTCCTGCGCGGTACGGATCTGCTGCGCGCTCAGGCCCGCTGCGGGTGCCGCTACCTGATATTCATGCGCCAGTTCAATACCCTGAACCGCCGGATCGTCAGTATTAATGGTGGCCAGCACCCCATGTTCGAGGAAGGTTGCCAGCGGATGATGGTGTAACTGTGCGACGGTGCTGGTCTGAATATTGGATGTCAGACAGGATTCGATACCAATCTGCTGTTCAGCCAGGAAATCCATCAGCGCCGGATCTTCTACTGCTTTCACGCCGTGGCCGATTCGCTCGGCACCCAGCTCTCGAATGGCCTGCCAGATGCTTTCCGGACCGGCGGCTTCACCGGCATGCACCGTGATGCGCAGTCCGGCATCGCGTGCGCGGTTAAAGTGGCTCAGGAACTGACTGCCAGGGAATCCCAGCTCATCACCGGCCAAATCAAGCGCGGTAATGCTGTCGCGATGGGCCAGTAAGCCCTCCAGCTCGCGCAGGCAGGCTTCTTCACCAAAGGTACGGCTCATAATGCCAATCAGCCGCACCTCGATATCATGCTGCTGACAACCGGCTTTAATACCGTCGATCACCGCTTCAACCACACCCGCTACCGGCAACTGGTGGTTCATCGCCATATAACCCGGAGAGAAGCGCAGTTCGGTATAGTGAATACCGGCGCGCGCCGCATCCTCAACGTTTTCCTGCGCAATGCGGCGGCAGGCATCCAGAGAACCGAGCACTTTAACGCCCCAGTCCAGTTTTTGCAGGAAGCTGACCAGATCCGGCTCATTTTTCGTCACCTGCACGTGCGGACGCAGCGCGTCCAGCGTGCTGGCAGGCAGTGAGAGATTAAATTCGCGACCTAAATCAAGGATGGTTTGCGCACGAATATTACCGTCAAGGTGACGATGAATATCGGTGAGGGGAAGCTGGGTATCGATCATTTCGCACTCTCTGGATTGTATAAGGTGAAGTGCAGAGCAGTATAAAAACATCTTGCGCAAATACGCCAGAGAATTGCGCAACGCGACCGCTTAACTGCTGGTTAATTGGTCGCGCCTGTGACGGGGTACAGATTGACATCTAATCAAATAAGTCAAACATTTCATGCTCTTCTTTTATTATTCTTATTTCTGCGGCAGTCATGACGCGGATGCGGTCTGGCGTCACCTGCTGATGATAAAGATGCGCTTCATGGAAGTAACTGGCGCGATTGGTATAGAGATTGATATCCAGTGAATCGGCATTCTCCAGCGCTGCTGCGGTGGCGGCCGGATGCGACAAATGTTCAGCCAGCCCAGCTTTATTAATCGCCAGATTTTTCAACAGTGAAACGCCTTTCATTCCCCGGGCATCTATCTCATAAATATGAGCCGCGTTGCTTCCCCATTGCCGATAGCGTAATGCGCCAACCGCATTTTCAGCGACGATTAAGGCAGCACTTTCCTGTGAGGTCATTTTAGCCACGCCTCTGAAGGTGTTCGATGGCCTGAAACCAGTGCTTAAAATAATCGACGGCGGTGTTCTGTCTGCGCGATAAACTGGGGTAGTAAACATCTCTTCATGCAGCCCCTGGTCATTAAGATTTAACCCTGCGCGATTCATTTGCTGTGCCGCCTGCGCCGAATCCCCGCTTAGCCCTTGATGCATCACAGCCCCAAGACGCTGACGCAAGCCTTTAGTGGTGTTATTCAGCAGACGCCAGCCGCCCGCCGCCAAACCAATACCCAGCGACAGCATCCCGGCGGCAAATGACGCCCAACCCAGCCCCGCAGAGGCACGAGGATGCCGCTGGGCTATGGCGATACTGGCGATGCCGGTAACATCTGCGACCAGCGTTGAAGACTCCGCCAGCGCGGCACTGAAACTAAAGCTGGCGGCAATCGAGGTTCCGGCGCTAAATATCGCTCCCAGTATGCCAAGCAGGCCCAGCCCGATGCCAAGACCCGTCTGCCAGCTGAAATGGCCGGAGGGATCGGCGCGATTGATCGGGTCGCCTGCACAGTATGTATAAGGGTTGATGCCGCCCGCATCAAACGGGCTGTAGTTGTCCGGGGTCGTAAAGCGTCTCAGTTGTGGATGGTAAGCCCGGTAGCCGTTACCCAGATGATAAACACCGCCGATCGGATCTGCACGTTCGCCATTAAAAGCCATCAGATGAGTATTCATAATCGCCTCCTGTAGTGAGAAAGCGCATTAATATCTGAGAAAATTCGTCAGGAATAATCATTAATCATCAATAAAATCGGTTTGTTATTGTTGTTTCAGCTCCGCGTTAACATGATGACATCACCGTCACTCTGTCAGGGGTGGACGGGCAGGGGCAGGCCAGATGATGACCTGCCACGATTAGCGGTTAAAAGATGCGATTATTGATTTCTAAAGTTCTGACCTCTTCGGCAGACATTACCCGGATGCGGTCTGGCGTAATTTGCTGGTGATAAAGATGTACCTCATAAAATTCACTGGCTCGGTTAAAAACGCGATTAAACTCATCTTCATCAGCGGTGGCAAAAGCCAATCTGGCAGGCTCATCGTTGCGAATAAGCTGGGCAAGGCCGCTGCGGTTGAAGATATAGTTTTTCCAGAGTGAAACGCCTTTTACTCCCATTGCATCAATTTCATACACATACGACATCTCGCCTCTGAGACGGAATAGTGCTCTGAATTTCAGCGCACCCAACACCCTTTCTGAGGCGATTAAAGCAGGTGTGTATTCGGGAATCATTTTCGGCACGCCTCTGAATATTTTGGAGGGGTCGAATCCGTCATTTAAGATGACTTCTGGCGGTAACCGGTCGACCCGATACACCTTCGAATTAAAAATGTTCTCGCGTAATCCCAGTCCGTTTAGCTCGGTGCCACCTGAATGAGATAATCCGGCGCGGTTCATTTGCCGCGCTGCCTGCGCGGCATCTCCGCTTAGCCCGGTATGCAGAACATTTCCCAGCCGCTGGCGCAGGCCTCTGGTTTCATTATTCAACATGCGCCAGCCACCTGCCGCCAGACCGGTGCCCAGCGACAGCATGCCGGCAGCCAGTGACAGCCAACCCAGCACCGTTGAGGCGCGGGAGTTGTGCTGGCCGGTGGCGATACTGGCGATGCCGGTGACATCCGCGACCAGCGCTGCAGACTCGGTCAGCGCGGCACTGAGACTGAGGGTGGCGGCAATCGACGTTCCGGCGCTAAATATCGCGCCGAGAATGCCCAGCAACCCCAGACCGATGCCGAGACCGGCCTGCCAGCTGAAATGGCCGGAGGGGTCGGCACGGTTGATTGGGTCGCCAGCACAGTATGCATAAGGATGAATACCGCCGGCGGCAAACGGGCTCAAGTTGTCCGGGGTAGTAAAGCGCATCAGTTGTGGATGGTAAGCCCGATAGCCGTTGCCAAGGTGGTAAGCACCACTGACGGGATCGGTACGCTCACCGTTAAAACTTAACATAGTATTATTCATTGTATTTACGATCTCCGGTGTGAAAGAACGCGATTTATACCCCGGAAAAAGCAGAAAAAATAATCATTTATTATGAATAAAATCAATGCATTAAACTATTCACACTATGATGATGCACTCTGATGCTGATGAAGTGATACGCCCGCCAGAAACCAGCAGTTAATCAGCGACGGCAGTCATTAATCGCACGTATCAGCCCCTGAACACCGAGCTCAAGTTTACTGCGCGGGCAGCCCACGTTAAGCCGGATAAAACCCTTGCCCTCGGTGCCATAGGTATAACCGGGCATAATCGCCACTTTTTGCTGTTCAATCAGATTTTGCTGCAACCGCTGATCATCCAGCTGTAAAGCACGCAAATCGATCCAGGCCAGATAGCTGGCCTGAGGCGGCTGCCAGTCAAGTTCAGGAAAATGGCGCTGCAACTGTTGGGCAAGATAGTGCAGATTGCTGCGCAGGTATGCGCGCAGCGCGTCAAGCCAGTCAGCGCCCTGTCGGTAAGCGGCAATATGTGCGGCAATCGTCATCACTGGTGGGGAGGAGAGACCGTCGGCATTTTTCAGCGCATCAAACCAGCGAGCGCGATCGTCTGGCTGGGTGATAAAACCATATGCGCCACCCAGCGCCGGAATATTGAAGCTTTTGGACGCGGAGGTAAACAGCGCACAGGGCTGAGATGCCACGCTTATCCAGGGGGTATGCGGTACATCACCGATGATCATATCCATATGAATCTCGTCGCTGATCACCTTAACCTGATAACGGGCGCACAGTTCGGCCATTTGTTCCAGTTCGCTGCGTAACCACACTTTGCCGGTCGGATTATGCGGACTGCACAGCAGCATAATTTTACAGCGCTGGCGTTTCAGCGCGTTTTCCAGCGCGGTCATATCACATTGCCAGTGATTGCCCTGTTTCTCCAGCGGGGCAGCCAGCACCTGACGATGATTACTTTCAATGGTTTTGTAAAAGGCATCATAAGCCGGGGTATGGATCAGCACGCTGTCACCTGGCTCTGACCACAGACGAATCATCTGTGCGACCATATAGATCACCGACGGGCCATAGACGAGGTGCTGTTGCTCGATATTCAGCCGAAATCGCTGCTGATACCACTGGCTGATAGCGCCCAGAAAGTCATCATGTTGCCAGCGGCTGTAACCAAACACGCCGTGAGTGACCCGCTGCTGTAGCGCGTCGATAATTACCGGCGCGGTAGCAAAGTCCATATCAGAGATGGTAAACGGCAGCAGATCCGGATGACCAAAACGGTCAGCGACAAAATCCCATTGGGTACACCAGCTTCCGCGCCGGTCGATCGTCCGATCAAAGTTAAACATCGCAACCTCACATAAAGCGGCAGCGGCTGCTGCCGTAAACCGGTTAATTCGCCGCGGTTTGCATCAGAAGAGTGATTTCATCTTTCACCGACTGCACCTGGGGGCCAATCACCACCTGCAGACTGTGAGCGTTAAGATGTACCACGCCGATAACGCGATAAGCCTTTAATGCGGCGTCGTCCACTTTGCTCATATCACTGACGGTGAGGCGCAGGCGCGTCAGGCAGTTGTCGAGTGAGGTGATATTGTCGACGCCGCCAAGCGCAGCCAGAATGCCCGGCGCATTGTAGCCAGACTTGCCAATACCGGCACTGGAAAAGGTTTTGGCAATCGCCTCGCTGTTGTTATCGATTTCCCGACCTGGCGTTTTGATGTTGAAGCGGGTAATGGCGAAACGGAAAATCAGGTAGTAACTGACAAACCAGACAGCGGCAATCACCGGCACCCAGTACCATTTAGTCGAGAGTCCGTGCAGGATGCCGAACACGACGAAATCAATCACATTGCCGTCGGTGTTACCGATGGTAACGCCGAGGACTGCCATCACGGTAAAACCGAGGCCGGTCAGCAGCGCATGGACCAGATACAGCAGCGGCGCGATAAACAGGAACAGAAATTCAATCGGCTCGGTCGTACCGCCTACCACGCAGGCCACCACGCCTGAAATCAGCAGTCCCTTAATCTTAGGCCGGTTTTCCGGGCGGGCGCAGTGATAGATTGCCAGTGCGGCACCCGGTAAGCCACCCAGAAACGCGGGCATCTTACCCTGAGAGAGAAAGCGGGTTGCGCTCTCTGCAAAGGCACTGGAGGTTGGACAGGAGAGCTGGGCCTGAAAAATGGTCAGGGCACCACTGACGCTGTGACCGCACACCTCCATGGTGCCACCGGCATCGGTAAAGCGAATAATCGCCACCAGAATATGCTGCAGCCCAAATGGCAGCAGCAGTCGTTCCCCGGTGCCGAAAATCATCGGTCCAAAGTCACCGGCACCGTTAATTATCCAACCGAGACCACGGATCCCCGCCGCAAACACCGGCCAGATTAGTGGCACGGTCAGGCCTACAAGACCCATTACCAGCGTCGTAACGATCGGCACAAAGCGCGTACCGCCAAAGAAGGCCAGCGCATCGGGCAGGCGAATGGTGTGAAAGCGCTCGTGGAGCCAGAACACCACAATACCGACAATTACCGCACCCAGAATGCCAGTGTCGATCGACTGAATGCCGATAATATTCTGAATGTTATTGGCTTTCAGCACCGCAGCATCGCTGGTGGGCAAAATGCCTTTGGCAGTCAGCCAGAAGTTAACCGCCAGATTCATCACGGCGAAACCCACGAAGCCGGAAAATGCCGCAACGCCTTTATTCTCACGCGCCATGCCTAATGGAATGGCGATGGCAAACATCACGGGCAGGTAGCTGAAGGCGAAAGAGCCAATTTTGCTCATCCAGGTGAAGATCAGCTGTAGGACAGAATGGTCAAGAAACGGCAGTAAAGTGATCACATCGTGACTGCTCAAGGAGCTGCCGATGCCGAGCATAATCCCGCAAAAGGAGAGTAGCGCAACCGGCAACATAAAGGTTTTCCCCAGACTCTGGAAAAATTCCCACACGGATATTTTTGGTTTTTGGGTGGACATACACTCTCCTGGCAAAAAACTCAGCCACTGCTGAGGTAAAACAAGATAAAACGTTTTACCAGGATTTAATGCGAGTCTGCTCACATATTGATTGCCGCTAAGGGTTTTCATAAGTTGACTGACGGTGTAACGTTTTATCTGTCCGGTTGACTGACTAACCGACCTCTTGCGGCAAAACTGGCGAACTATGTCTCAGAAAAAAATAACTATTACCGATGTTGCTGATGAAGCGGGCATTTCGGTGACCACCGTCTCTCTGGTGTTGTCCGGAAAGGGACGAATTTCTCCCGCTACTGCTGAACGTGTGAATCGGGCGATTGAAAAGCTGGGCTATATCCCTAATCGTTCGGCGGCAATGCTTCGCGGTGGCGACAGCGGCGTTATTGGATTGATCGTGCGTGATATCTGTAATCCGTTTTATGCTGAAATGACCGCCGGACTGAGTGAGGCGCTGGAAAAGCAGGGCAAAGTCCTGTTTCTGACGCAGAGTGGCGCTCAGGGGCAAAATCTTAACCGCTGTTTTGATTCGCTGGTGGCACAGGGCGTTGATGCCATCGTGCTGGGCGGAGGAGCGGAGAATGCCGGTGAGATTGCTGTCAGAGCGCGTGATGCAGGGATTGCACTGATTTGCGCTTCGCGTGCCAGTTCGCTGGATGCAACCGACTCGATTCGCCCGGATAATATGCACGCGGCAAAACTGGCAACTGAATATTTGATTAAACGTGGGCATCACTGCATCGCATGGCTTGGGGGCTCCGGTTCCTCGTTAACCCGGGCTGAGCGTATTGGTGGTTACTGCTCTTCGCTGATGCAATACGGCTTACCGTTTCGCAGCGAATGGATTATTGAATGTGGCAGCCATCAGCGCGACGCGGCAGAGCTGACCGCCCAGCTGATTCAACAGCATCCGACGATTACCGCGATTCTGTGTCATAACGCCTCAGTTGCACTCGGCTGCTATTTTGGTCTGCAACGCAGCGGTCGCAGTATTGGTAAAGGTGGGCTGGACAGCTATTACAGCCAGCAGATGGCGCTGGTGGGATTCGGTGATGTGCCGGAAGCGCAACTGACCGATCCGCCGCTGACCTTTATCACCAGTTCTGCACGTGAAATTGGTCGCAGCGCCGCCGCACGTCTGTTACAGCGTATGGCCGATCCACAGGGAGATATTCAGAATGTGATTATGCCTTCGACGTTAATTGAGCGCGGGTCGGCATAAAGCAGAGGGTAATGTTTTTGCGGCATCATCCTAAGAAAGGGCGGCAGAGCGCCGCCCGGAAGAAAAGTATTACTCGGCAGGCAACCCTTCCGGCATCGCCGTCATGCCGCCCAGCATATAGCGAGCCAGGAACTGATCGAGCGGCATTTTCTCGCCGTTCATCGTCACCTGACCGTTGCCGTATTGCAGGCTGGTAACGATATTATCATCCTGTTGCGTGGTCAGTTTAAACATCTGGCCCATAGCCGCGATGCCTTTGACCTGCTGCTCAGCCAGTTTCGCTGCCTGTTCCTGCGGATGGCCTTCTGCCATCGCCACATGGGTCATCAGCTCGGTTGCCATATCCATCGAGATCACCAGCTTACCGTCCAGCGTTTTCAGCACGCGATCGGCAGCCTGGTTGATGTTCTGCGCCTGGCCGGTAGCGGTGGAAGGATCGTTAAAGTGTACTGACAGATTAAAGCTGCTCTCACCCTTATCGTTCTTCCAGCTTAGCGGTGCCACGGTAATCACCGGACCACCTTCCAGCAGAGTCGGCAGATTAGCCACCAGAATCTGATTCACCTGTTCCTGATAACGCTGCGGATCTTCTGCAATGCCCGGCTGATTCAGCAGCGCCTGCATCTCAGTATTGTAATTTTCAGAGAAGGTTTTCAGCGCTTTACCATCAAGTTGTGACAGTTTCATCGACAGCTTGCCCTGACCAAACGACTGATTCTGCATCATCAGATTGTCGAGGGTGTAATCGATGGTGCCTGATACCACGTTATCTTTGGAATCAAAGCTGGAAGTGCCTTGTAAACCTTCCAGCGTTAACGCTTCCTTGCCATTGACGCTGGCGGTCAGTTTTTTCAGGTTGATACCCTGATCGCCAATTCGCACACCTTGCGGGCTAAGATGGGTATTGGCATTGGCTTTCACGCCGTTCAGCGTAAACAGCACGGGCATATCCAGCTGATTTTTTGTGGTGATGGCGATGCTGTCGATATCACCATCAAAACTGACTTTATCGCCTTTATCATCGGCATCAATATTCAGGGTGCCGCCATTCCAGGCGAAACGGTGGCCGCTTTCGGCATTCTGATAATCAACCGGTAACAGTTTGATCGCCGACGAGGTGGCACCGCTGTAACTGACGCGGGTATCAGCCTGCACCAGAGATTCACCTTTCGTCAGTTCAAACAGCGGCTTCACCGCATCGGTGTTTTCCAGCTCGCTATGTACTGAGGCCATCGACGGCAGCAGATTAAACTTCTTCAACTGGGCAAACGGGAAGGGACCATGATCGATCTTTTCATTGAAGACAATGCTCTGACCCGGCTTAAGCAGTGAGTTATCTTCGGTTTGTGAGCTGGCCTGCACCACCAGTTTGGCGCTACTGCTGAACAGGCCGCGCTGGTAATCCTGATAGCTCACCTTCAGGCGGCTGTCCGGGGCAATATTATTCAGCTGTGCATTGGCGTTCTGAACCAGGGTGTCCATATGGGTTTCGAGCTGCTTACCAGTGAACCAGGCACCGCCGGTCCAGATAACACCTAATGCAACCACTACGCCTACTGCAATCTTGGTCTTTTTCATCTTCTGTCGTCGTCCTTTCACTGATTTCAAGCGCTACCTGAGCAATCCTCTCACCGGCAGCGCAGAAAAACGCCCGGCGGGCGTTTTTGTTAATAGCTTGAATAATAATAGCAATTGATGCGGCTGGCGTCAGCCCAATGTCACAATGCGTTATACACCCGGGCAAGGCGTCCGCTGCCGCTGACGGTTGGCGACGGCTCATTGGCGGCAATAAAACAGCTTTCTCCCGGCTGTAGTACCAGTTGCTGCTGAGCAGTAGCGATGGTCGCCTCGCCATCGATACAGAACAGGATAGCTGCACTTGATTGAGAAATCGAAACTGGCGTATCACTCAGGGTATGAATCGAGAACGCAAAGTCAGCCACAGGGATCGGGAAGTTCAGCGTGTTGCCATCAACCTGAGGCTGGGTTAGCAGCTGGTGGTAGGGGCTTGGGGTAAATTTAACGTTGGCCAGCAACTCAGCGATATCAATGTATTTCGGCGTCAGTCCGGCGCGCAGCACGTTATCTGAGTTAGCCATCACCTCCAGCGCAACCCCTTGCAGATAAGCATGCGGTGTTTCGGCAAACAGAAACATCGCTTCGCCAGGTTGTAACTCAATCACGTTCAACAGCAACGGCGAAAATAAACCGTTGTCATCCGGATAGTGACTGGAGATAGATCGGATGGTTTCCCAAGGCTGACCTTGCTGACTGTTAAGTGCCGCCTTCAGTACGCCGAGCGCCCGGGACTTGGTTTCACCTGCGGATGACAGCAAGCTGGCAAACAGCTGCGCCAGGCCTTCGCTGTCGGCGTGCTGCAAAAATTGAGCAATCGCCGGATGCGCGCCCGCGACCGGTTGCAGCAGGGAAATAATCTCATGCATTTCCCTAAAACCGTTAATCGCAAGGAACGGGGTCAGGGCATACACCAGCTCTGGCTTATGATTGGCATCTTTATAATTGCGTTCGGCGGCGGTGAGCTCGATACCGGCGGCATTCTCTTTGGCAAAACCGGCTTCGGCTGCCGACTTGCTTGGATGAACCTGAATTGACAATGGCTGATCGGCGCAGAGAACTTTAAACAGAAAAGGCAATTCACCAAAGCGTTCAGCCACCGGTTTTCCCAGTAACTGCGCTTTATCCGCATCAATCAGCTCACGCAGGCTGTGCTTTTCGCCATTAATTTCCACCCACGAGGGGCTTTTCGGGTGCGCGCCCATCCACATCTCTGCCATCGGTAAATGTTGCGGATTGGCAATACCATACAGTTCAGTGAGTGCAGTTTTGCTGCCCCATGCATAGTTTTGCAGTGAATTGATCAATTTCTGCATCATAGATTCCTGTTAAGCTCAATTTAACTCGGCACATTAAAGCAGAATCCGTAATTAAAAGAACAGCAGATGTGCAATAAGGACGATTAAGTCTCATAATGTTAAATTACGATGTGTCAGACTATCGCGCGCCCTTGTTAGCCAACCCGGATGTAAGGGCCATTAAACCAAAAGTACGTGCTAAGGAGACAGGAATGCCAGCCAACCGCATTGAAAAAGACTCAATGGGACCTATTGATGTTCCGGCTGATAAACTTTGGGGCGCCCAGACTCAGCGCTCACTTGAACACTTTCGCATTTCCACCGAAAAGATGCCGACTGCGCTGGTACATGCGCTGGCGCTGACCAAACGGGCAGCGGCTAAAGTGAACAGTGATTTAGGCTTGCTGGCTAATGAGCGCGCTGTCGCCATTATCAAAGCGGCAGACGAAGTCCTCGACGATCAACATAGCAACGAATTCCCGCTGGCAATCTGGCAGACCGGTTCCGGTACCCAGACCAATATGAACATGAACGAAGTACTGGCAAACCGCGCAAGTGAAATTCTTGGCGGCGAGCGCGGTATGTCGCGTCTGGTTCACCCTAATGATGACGTCAACAAGAGCCAGAGCTCCAATGACGTGTTCCCGACTGCCATGCATGTTGCAGCAGTTATCGCGGTAAGTGAGCAACTGATTCCACAGTTGAAGACGCTGAAGCAAACGCTGCAAGAGAAGGCTGAAGCTTACAAAGACATCGTTAAAATTGGCCGTACGCACCTGCAGGATGCGACGCCATTGACGCTGGGTCAGGCGATTTCTGGCTGGGTGGCTGCGCTGGAGCACAGCCTGAAACATGTTGAGCAGAGTATTCCGCATGTGGCAGAACTGGCGCTCGGCGGTACCGCAGTCGGCACTGGTCTGAACACCCATCCGGAATATGCGGTGCGTGTCGCCAAAGAGCTGGCGGAACTGACCAAACAACCTTTCGTTACCGCGCCGAATAAGTTTGAAGCACTGGCGGCTTGTGATGCATTGGTTCACGCTCACGGCGCGCTGAAAGGTCTGGCGGCCTCGCTGATGAAGATTGCCAACGATGTGCGCTGGCTCTCTTCTGGTCCGCGTTGCGGCATCGGGGAAATTGCTATTCCTGAGAACGAGCCAGGCAGCTCTATTATGCCAGGTAAAGTTAACCCGACGCAGTGTGAAGCATTGACCATGCTGTGCTGTCAGGTAATGGGTAACGATGTTGCCATCAATATCGGTGGCGCATCCGGTAACTTTGAACTGAACGTATACCGTCCGATGATTATTCATAACTTCCTGCAATCTGTGCGCCTGCTGGCAGACGGTATGGACAGCTTTAATCATCACTGTGCGGTTGGTATTGAGCCAAATCGCGACCGTATTACGCAGCTGCTCAATGAGTCACTGATGCTGGTTACCGCGCTGAATACCCACATTGGTTATGATAAAGCGGCTGAGATTGCCAAAAAAGCGCATAAAGAAGGGCTGACGCTGAAAGGTTCCGCTCTGAAACTGGGATATCTGACTGAAGAAGAGTTCGATGCCTGGGTTCGTCCGGAAGATATGGTTGGCAGTATGAAATCATAATTAGTTGAATTATTTTATTAGGGCGACATTAATGTCGCCCTTTTTTATTTCTTTTCAAGTAATGTCGCCCTCCATTATATTAAATAAGCGCTTTTTGGTAGTGCGTGAATTTAATAAGCATACAATCTCCCCCGGTTATTGATGTTCAATCCAATCTACATTAATATGCGTCAGCGTCTTGTAATAGGGCGTGCAGGAGAAAATTTTTTTGTTAAATATAAAGGAGTTTTATTTTTATGGAAAATAATAAGCGTTACATGTTTTCTTTGTGTCTGATGATGGCACCGCTATTCTCTTATGCGGCGACCACAATTGATGACTTACAATATATTGCAACAGGCACTGCGGGTACCCCCGTATCCGGAGACTGTACAGCAAGTTTAGATCACACCACCGGTGACCTTGGCCAGATCAACCTCAGCCAGACGCTGCTGCTCGCGAATCCTTTTACCCTTCAGGTTAACTGTGATTCACCGCAGTTAGTAAAGTTTAAATTTGTCGATAACTCAGCGACGGTCAACCCCGAGAATGGTGCCTATGTGCTTAACGACACTGATGGCGGCGTGATCTCTAAGCTGGTTGAGTTTAAGGGTGTTACCGCTAAAGCTGATAATAACAATGTAACGCTCTACCATGATGCTTTCGACAATGGGAGTAATTTTAATCCAGTCACTTATTTAGTGAAAATAGGTGCGGTCTATTTCGGTGACCGCACCACGCCGAGAAAAGATTATCAGGTTAAAGTAGGACAGATTGCTTTCCGTAATTTAACCGACATCGTTGCTCCGGTAACAGAAAAAAATGTTATCGTAAGCGGTAACTTTATTATTCAATACGGCTTCTGATAAATAACAATTTTAATAATAACTTCCGGCTCGGTTTTTTTATCGAGCCTTTTAAACGCCGGTAAATATCATGATAATCTCACGCTTACTTTGCCTAAGTGCATTGCTATTACCTTTATCTGCCATGAGTACTAATTTTAAACTGGAAAGTATGCAGGCGCTATTAACGCCTGACATACGTGAATTTCGTATGGAGGTGACCAATGTCGATAAAGTGCCGATGTTGTTAGTCACCAAAGTAGAAGACCAGGTTGGGGAAACCCGCTACGCCAGCCAGATAATGGTGTTTCCGCCGGTGATCCGCATTGATGCGGGAGCGACCCAATTTATTCGTTTACGGTTAAAACAAGATGCCCCAGCATTGCCGCAGGATGTCCTGCTGCGCCTCAATCTGACCGGAGTAGGGCAGATGTCGCAGGGAAACTATCTTGGGGTGGGTCTGAGCCAGGTGATTCCCTTAGTGGTGCGTTCCGCAAGTTATGCCACAGGCTCAAGCGTCTGGAGCGATCTGCGCTGGCAACAACATACTAATCAGCTGGTGGTAACGAATACCGGAGATCGGCTGGTGCGCCTGCAACCTGCCGTGACGCTGATGCCTGCCGCAGAAAAGCTGACGTTAAGCCGCGCTTATTTACGTCCGCATGAGACACTGACACTACCGATCAGCAGCAGTAATATCAGCGATGTAAAAATCAGTCCCTTCGACAGTAAAGGCTTGCTGAGCAAGCCTGTCAGCATTACGCCACGCTGAGATGCATGATGAGAGCTTATCGGGCTATGGTGGCCGGTCTGTTAACCGTTGTGTTCATTTCACCGCTTAATATCGCTTATGCGCAAGATTTTGATATCACACAGCTACGGGCGCTCGGCTATGGTGAGGATATTGCGCAGTTCTTTTCGACCGGCACGCGCTTTTTACCGGGTAAGCAGTGGGTCTCACTGTCGGTAAACGGCCAGCGAGCGCAACCCCAGGAAGTTGAATTTACCGCTGACGGTGAGCTGTGTCTGGATCGGGTGATGGCCAGCAGGCTAACGCTTAAGTCGGAATGGTTCCCGGCGCAGGGCTGCGTCAGCCTCGTTCAGCACATTCCTTTATCTACGGTCACGCTGCTACCGGCACAGGGCGGGGTACAAATAACCGTACCGCAGAGCGCGTTTACATCACAAGCGGAGGGCTTCCGCTATGGCGGTAATGGGCTAATGATGAACTACGATATTTATCATTATTCCACCCGTGGTGGTCGTTCAGCCGCCACCGATGCCAGCCAGCTGAGCGTCGAATACGGCGCTAACTTTTCCAACTGGGTACTGCGCAGCGTTGATGATTTCACCCATAACAGTCGCTATGGCAGTGAGACACGGCATCAACAAGCCTGGCTGGCACGTGGGGTACCGCTGTTAGCGGCTGTTTTTCAGGCGGGTGAACTGCTTACCCAGACGCAGCGTTTTTCTGGATTGCCAATTAATGGCGTGCAGCTGGTGAGTGACAGCGCGTTGACCAGCGCGCTGAATAACAATAATACCCCGATCATTGGCAGTGCCAACGATAATGCCACCGTTGAGATCTGGCAAAATGGCAGAATGCTCTACCGCACCCGGGTAGCGTCGGGACCATTCGCACTGAATAACGTATCGGGCCTGTCACCGCTGTCAGAGGTTGAGGTGCTGGTGCGTGAAGAGAGTGGCAGTGAAAAACGGTTTATCACCCGAGTGGATCCGCTGGCGAGTGGCCGTCTCTCGGTCGCACCTGAATATGCACTGGCCATTGGCAGCTGGCGTAACCAGCCCGGGATGAACAGTGAAAATCATGCTGCGCCGTTATTAACCGGTGCCTGGGGGCAGGGCATCGGGCAGCGCAGCCGTGTCGACAGCTCATTGCTAATGGCTGAAGCGGCACAGGGAAGCGCGCTGCGTTTAAGCCATAAGCCACTACCGGCATTGAATCTTGATACAGAAGTTGCACTGAGCCGTACTACCGTCAAAAGCGATAACCAGCAGAGCCATATCCAGCAGGGACAACTCTATAGCCTGGCGGGCAGTTATCAGTTTGCACCCTGGTTAAATTTCACTGCCAGTGGCAACTGGCAATCGGCGGGTTTTTTCTCTCCTTATACGGCTTTAGTCAGTCAGCCCTATAGCCAGAGTGAAGACAGCCTCGGCTATTACCTTGCCAGTCAGCTTTCCAGTGAGGATTTTGGCTCGTTAAGCACCTGGTACTCGGCCAGCCGGGGCAATGGTATCAGTAATACTTACGGCGTCAGCTGGCGAAAAAATATTGCCCGTGCCACGTTAAATCTGAGCTGGCAACACTCTGAAAGTCAATACTGGTCTGCCGACCAGCCAAAAGGCTCTGGCCTGGTTGATCGCGACAGAATCATGCTTAACACCACCATTCCCTTTGGCAAAGCGCAGTCAATCGGCTTCAGCGCCAGTCGGGATAGTCAGACCGGTAGTCAGTCTTCGATAGTGTACGACCATCGCGTCGATGATCGGTTCGCTTACAGCCTCAGTCGCAGCAACTCCCGCAATACCAGCAATTCACGCGCGTATCTGAGGGGGAAAACTGATTTTGCACGCTACAACCTCAGCTATCAGCAGCAGGATGAGGGGCGTAAAAATGTCACTCTCGGCACCAAGGGATCGCTGGCGCTGGCGAAGGGGCAATGGCTGGCGCACTCTCAATCAATTGACGATACCTGGGGAGTGTTACTGGTGCCGGAACTGGCCGGAGTGAAAGTGAGTGGGGCCGGAAGCGGGCGTACCAGTAACAGTGGAAGCGTGCTGTTACCCTCGCTTTCGCCGTGGCAGGAGTCTGAAATCAGGCTGGATACGCAGAATATTCCTTTCGATGTTCAGGTTGGCAGCGTCAGGGAAAAAGTGCGCCCGGCTCGTGGATCGATGTTAAGTCTGGAAATCCCGACCAAAATTAATCGCGCACTGTTACTCACCGTACGCGATCAAAACCAGCAATTTATAGCTTATGGATCATCGGTGTTAAATATGAGCGGACAGCTAACGGGCATCATCAGCGATCGGGGAGGCCTGCTGCTGACCGATGTTAATGAGAAACAAGCCTTGCAGATCAAACTGGTTAACGGTGGGCGTTGCCAGCTTGATTACGCTTTGCCTGCACGCTGGCACCCCGGGCGCGAATATGAACAAGGCGAAGCACGATGCCTGCTCTGATTTGCCTGTGAACAGGGCATGTCAATAACGTTTACACCAGTCGATCGCTAAACAGATGCAGGCGCGGAATAACAGCAAACAGCTTTTCCGCCTGCGGTTTATAACGGTGTTTAATCCGTTCGGCATCGTAATTAAGCAGTTCACCCAGGGTCGGCACCTGATTTTTATCCGCGCACAGCACCAGCAGTGGAGACGAGCAGGCGAGTTGGGTCTGTTTTTGCTGCTGGCTATTCCAGATGCGGGCGATGGGCTGCACTTTTACCGGGCGTTTGATTTTCAAGCGCGCATCGGCGGGCAGATCGTTAATCATTGCGATCTCCTCCTGCACCTTTTCTGCCCATTGTTCACGCGTCCAGGGAGCGATAGCTCGCCCGGACTTCAGGCTGCGCTCCAGTTTTTCCAGCACTTCGCTCCGCGTCAGGTTCTTAATGATATGTTTATTGGCCCAGCCAAAGCGCACGCTGTCGGGTGCATCCAGCAGGGTTATAGCACGATAGGCATTCAGCGTGATAAACCCACGCAGATGGGTATGCACAAACTCAAAGCGTTCCTCACTTTCAACGCCTGACTCAACCGTAACAATCTGTTCCAGTCGCTGCTTCAGGTTATTAACCCGCGCGACCTGCTGCTGGAGCAGGGCAGACTGTTCGTCATCCGCCTGAAAACAGAGCGCGCCGGGCAGGCGAACCGCAGCTTTCGTGCTTAGCTGCTCCGACTGATGCTGCATAAACAGCCGGCAATAGTGTTCAAGCCCTGAACGAAGTGCTTCCGCGCCGAGTTGTTGGGTCACCTCAATCCTGGTAACGGCATCATGTTCCTTTCCCTTCACTACGGGAGGCAAGTTAAACACCCGTGCAGTCAACAAGCGCAGTGATTGTAGCTGCTGCTGTAACTGACTCAGTTCAGCTTCCAGCTGATTCACGCATTGATGCAGCGCTGCTACAGCATCGTAATGATTCATCGCATACCCCATTAGTTACAACATACAAGACACCATGTTTATTTTGCCACAACTTCAGCTTCTGAGAACAATTCATTTCTGTAGTAATAACCGGAAAATTTATCTCAGGTCAGCAGGCTTGACTCTTTCTGCTCTTTTTTCACGCGTTGCGCGGGGATTTGTGTGCAGTAAATCACATATCGAATCAAATATTTGACGACACCGATTAAGTGTTTCACCATAGCGAAAGTAGTTTATTTTGAAGCGCGAAAATAAGCGGGAGCAGGGTTAGTGATAGCGGATAGTCAGCCCGGTCATATCGATCAAATTAAGCAAACTAATGCTGGCGTAGTGTATCGCCTGATAGATCAATTTGGCCCGATTTCGCGCATCGAACTCTCGAGGCTGGCACAGCTGGCACCGGCCAGCATTACCAAAATTGTGCGTGAAATGCTGGAAGCACATCTGGTACAGGAAACCGAGTTTCAGGATATCGGCAGCCGGGGTCGTCCGGCAATCGGGCTGATTCTCGATACCGCTGCCTGGCACTACCTTTCTGTACGCATCAGCGAGGGTGAGATCACTTTGGCACTGCGTGATTTAAGCAGTGCGCTCGTGACTGAAGAACAACGTCCGTTGCCGTCAGAAGCCAGTGAACCACTGTTAGAGCGTATCATCGGCGAAATAGACCAGTTTTTCATTCGTCACCAGCGCAAGCTTGAGCGCTTAACTGCTATTGCCATTACGCTGCCAGGAATTATCAATACCCAGTCCGGCATTGTGCACCGTATGCCGTTTTATCCGGTAATCGATATGCCGCTGGGGCCAGCGCTGGAACAACGCACCGGCTTGCCGATTTATATTCAGCATGATATTTGTGCCTGGACGATGGCAGAGTCGCTGTTTGGTGCTTCCCGTGGTGCCCGTGATGTAATCCATGTCGTGATTGACCATAATGTGGGTGCCGGAGTGATTACCGGTGGCCGCCTGTTGCACAATGGCAGCAGTACACTGGTTGAGATTGGGCATACTCAGCTCGATCCTTATGGTAAACAGTGCTATTGCGGCAACCATGGCTGCCTGGAAACCGTGGCCAGCATCAGCAGCATCCTGACGCTGGCGGAACAGCGAATGCAGGCTTCTCCCAGTTCGCTGCTGCATAATCAGCCATTAACCATCGAATGGCTGTGCGACGCCGCACGACAGGGCGATCAGCTGGCAAAAGATTTAATTACCGGCGTCGGCAACAGCGTAGGCCGCATTGTTGCAGTGATGGTCAATCTGTTTAATCCGCAAAAAATTTTAATCGGCTCACCGTTAAATCGCGCCTCTGAGATTCTCTATCCGGTCATTACCGCCTGTATTCGCCAACAATCACTGCCTGCGTACAGCGCACAAATTGATGTTGAACCCACGCAGTTCGTTAATCTCGGCACCATGCCGGGCGCGGCGCTGGTAAAAGATGCGCTTTACAATGGCTCATTACTGCTGAAACTTTTACAGGGCTAATCAAACCTCGCTTTTCGCTGAAAGCTTGCGCTAACGCAAACCCGTGGTGAACAGGCTCCTTTACAATTTCCCGACAGAATACATTAATCAAAATCATTAATTTCAGGTTGTTGACCTGTCGGAGATGCACGCATGTTGAGTCGTCTATTTGTAACCGGAACCGATACTTCTGTCGGTAAAACCGTGGTTTCACGCGCACTGTTGCAAAAGCTGGCGATCGCGTATCCCCGTGTTGCCGGCTATAAGCCGGTCGCTAAAAGCTGCCAGCAAACAGAAGAGGGATTACGCAATAAAGATGCGCTTATTTTGCAGGCATCTTCAACCGTTGAATTACCCTATCAGGCCATTAACCCAGTCACCTTGCAGGAAGATGAGATCAGCATCCATCGCGAACATCCGATCAGTTACAGCCAGCTCAGTGCCGGTTTACACTATTTATGCGACCAGGCGGATGTGGTGGTGGTTGAAGGCACTGGCGGCTGGCGCAGTTTAATGAATGATTTGCGTCCACTTTCAGCATGGGTAGTGCAGGAAAAACTGCCGGTGGTGATGGTTGTAGGGATACAGTCCGGCTGCATCAGTCAGGCGCTGCTGACCGCCGAAGCGATAATAAATGATGGCTTACCCTTATTAGGCTGGGTAGCAAACCGTATCAATCCTGGCCTGGCTCACTATGCCGAAATTATTGATGTTCTGGGCGATAAAATCCCGGCACCGTTACTGGGTGAGTTGCCTTATTTGCCGCGTGCCGAGCAGCGCGAGCTGGCGAAATATATCGATCTCTCGGTGGTGAAAAGCTGATGGCCGCTTCAGCAGGACGCAATATCACGGTGTGACTTTTATATCGTACTGATTTTTATAATTTTATTTAACTATACTTCAGTGATTTACCGGGTTATTGCTTATCTCCTGTCTGATGGAGGTAAGCGTGGCATACAGCATTACAGGATTTAATCGCCAGAGAACCGATCCGGTCAGCGGCTGTTACCATCCAGGTAACGGCTATCGTGCGTATCATCCACGGCTGATGCGCTTTAACACGCCGGACGGCTGGAGCCCGTTTAATGCGGGCGGAATCAATTCTTATAGCTATTGCGCAGGTGACCCGATTAACCGCAGCGATCCTTCCGGTCATTTCAGCTGGCAGGTTGCACTCGGTATGAGCATGGGCATTCTGGGGATTATCGGTACGCTGTTTACCGGCGGCGCATCGTTGATTGCCGCTGGCGGTATTGACGCCGCCATGATCAGCGCCTCCGCTACCGCTCTACTGGCCGGAACCTCAGGAACGACAGCCGATATCAGCGGTATTCTTAGTTTCACCACTGCCGCGAATAATCCACGCGCGTCGGCGGCACTCGGTTGGCTCTCTTTTGCCAGCGGGCTGTTATCGCTGGGGGCCGGCTTGCTAAGTAGCGGAGCCAGAATGCCGGGGCGGAGTATGGCTGATACGGCGAGGGTTTCTGACATACGGCATTTTGAGTTTTGCTACGCTGAATCAGCTGAAAGGTTATCAGCCGCTGATAATGCCGCTGCCAGCTATCGCCAGTCCTGGCAACAGGCGCGCAGCTGGATTGCTGATGATAAAAATTTCAGGCATTACATCATTAATAATCGAATACATTCGCAAGACCTTCATAATAAGTCTAATTTTTTTGGTAATAAGTTTAAATCAAAACAATGGACGTTTATCAACAATGCCAGATTAGTCAAAGAAGTCCCTTACTACGCCAGTGATGTGGCAAGATATCAGTTTGAAATAATCGCCGGAGAAAAAAATTTCATTGGCATACTTCCTGAAATAATTATAAGAAAATCAGTTTCTAATGAATTTACCCTGGCAACAACAAAAGGAAAGGAGGGGCGGGAATTATTCGCGGCTTTTTTCACTACGCCAAATGGCAAATCAACTCAGCATATCATGAATGCGTTTGGCTTAACCGCATTTCAGGTTGAGCGTCTGGAATCAGAACAGTCTGTCGATTTTATTATCAAACTTAATCCACAGTCGTAGCATCATATTTTACAACGGAGGTAAATATGAACGGCAATATTTCAGGTTTTAATGGTCTGCGCATCGATCCCGTCAGCGGAAATTATCATCCGGGCAATGGCTATCGCAGTTACAGTCCAATACTTATGCGCTTTAGCGCACCGGATAGCTGGAGCCCGTTTGGTGCAGGTGGAATCAATACTTACAGTTATTGCGCCGGTGACCCGATCAACCGTAGCGATCCATCAGGCCATTTCAGCTGGCAATCCGCACTCGGTATTGGCATGGGCATTCTGGGAATTATCGGCACGCTGTTTACCGGTGGTGCTGCGCTGATTGCCGCCGGGGGGCTGGAGGCTGCAATGATCAGTGCCTCCGCCAGCGCCATGCTGGTCGGCACCTCAGGGACAGTAGCCGATATCAGCGGTATTCTCAGTATCACCAGTGCCGGAACTCATCCACGTGCCGCATCGGCGCTGGGCTGGCTCAGTTTTGCCAGTGGTTTGCTCTCGCTTGGGGCGGGTTTGCTGGCCGGGGTTGGCCGCTCAGCAACGCGTGCTGAGGATGAGGGGGTATCAACAGCACTACATTATTCTCTGGCCTGGACAGAGCCTGGTGAGAATCTATTGGAAGCCGATTCGGCATCTGCCAGTCAAAGGCTGTCGAAGGAACAGGCCCGAGCATGGATTGATGACGGAAAAAACTTTGCGCATAAAATAACCGGATACAAGATAACGTCACGAGACCTTAATAACAGGCGTAATTTATTTGGCAATAAATTCAAACCCAATAAATGGACCTTTGTAAACAATTACAGGCGAGAGCAAAATGTACCTTATTATGCCAGTGATGTAACAAGATACCAGTATGAAAGAATAGCAACAGAAAATAACTTTATCGGCAGGATGCCTGAAACTATTGTCCGAAGTGGAGTTTCTAACCAAATAACTCTGGAAATGACGGAGGGCAAAGCAGGGCGGGAATTATTTGATGTTTTTTTTAAAACGCCAAATGGAAAATCAACTCAGCATATTATGAAAGATTTCGGCTTAACCGCTTATGCAGTTGAACGCCTCGAAATACCAGATGATGATGCGGGTCATGAAGCAGGAAGCACTTTCGATTTTATTATCAGACTGAACCCGTTGAGTTAGCATCAAGTTATTAATCAGGAGAGCGTAAGTTCACGCTCTCCTGAAGACTGATTATCCCTGATTCAGCGCCCGACGCGTACGGCCGGAACTGAGATAGTCGGCAATATAATCTTGCGAAATCTCACCGCTATAGCGTCCATCTTCGTCAACGATCGGCATCCATACCGAGTTATGTTCATACAACTTAGATAACACCACGCGCAGATTCTCTTCTGCCCGCCCGGTGACACTAAACTGATGTAACATATCTGCACATACCCCGGTGGCACCACGCGCTTCACGGCGTTTAACAAATCCCAACGGTTTACCGTCGTCGTCCACCACGGTAATCGAACGCATATCATTGTCATCCATGGTGCCGAAAGCCTGTGACAGCGGCGTCGATTTCTGCGCGGTAATGGTCGGCTGCTGATCGGTGACATCACCGGCCTGCACCAGCAACAGGCGCTTCAGCGTGCGGTCCTGACCAACAAAGGAACCGACAAATTCATTGGCGGGTTTTGCCAGCAATTCGTCCGGGCTGGCGCACTGTACGATTTTGCCCTGGCCAAACACCGCGATGCGGTCACCCAGTTTCAATGCCTCATCAATATCGTGACTGACCAGCATCACGGTTTTCTTCAGCTGGCGCTGCATTTCAAGAAACTCATTCTGAATCACTTCACGGTTTATCGGGTCGACGGCTCCGAAAGGCTCATCCATCAGCAGCACCGGCGGATCGGCCGCCAGTGCGCGAATCACGCCAATGCGCTGCTGCTGGCCACCGGACATCTCTTTTGGATAGCGATGCAGGAACTTCTTCGGGTCGAGCGCCACCATGCTCATCAGGTCGGTGGCCCGCTGCTGACAACGCTTTTTATCCCAGCCGAGCATGCGCGGCACCACGGTAATATTCTCTTCGATGGTCATATTGGGAAACAGACCAATTTGCTGAATCACATAACCGATATTGCGGCGCAGGGTGGTGGTATCAAGATTGCTGGTATCTTCACCGTTAATCAAAATTTTACCACTGGTCGACGGAATCAGACGGTTGATCATTTTGAGCGTGGTAGTTTTACCGCAGCCAGAAGGGCCGAGCAGCACGCACATTTCACCTTCCGGTACATTCAGGCTGACATTATCCACGGCGTTAAACGTCGTACCGTTTTTCTGGGTAAATTGTTTAGTGAGATTTTCCAGTTTTATCATTATCGAATCCCCTTAGGAGTCAGCGCCAGCTGCAGTCTGTGGAGCAGCCAGTCAAGAATAATAGCCAACAGGCATATCATTAATGCGCCTGAAATTAACATCCGAATATCACTGCCGCTGATGCCATCCAGCAGCAGCAGGCCAAGCCCGCCCGCGCCAATTACAGCGGCGATGGCCATTACCCCAACATTCATCACTACAGCGGTACGAATACCACCAAAAATAACCGGCAACGCCATCGGGATTTCCACCCAGCGCAGTCGCTGCCAGAAGGTCATGCCAATGCCACGACCGGCTTCGCGTAAACCCGGTGGAATATTCTCCAGTGCGGTATGAGTGTTACGGACTATCGGCAACAGCGAGTATAGGAATACTGCAGTAATCGCCGGTAAAGCACCAATACCCTGACCGATCATTGAAAAAAGCGGAATCATCAGGCCAAACAGCGCGATTGAAGGGATCGTCAGGATCAGCGTCGCCAGGCCTAAAATCGGCGTCGCCAGCCATTTAAAGCGTACAATCAGAATTCCAAGCGGTACGCCAATGATAATCGCCAGTCCGACGGCCAGCCCCACCAGCCACAGATGCTGTAACGTCAGGTCAAGCAGGTGTTCCCAGTTGTTGAAAATATAGTGAAGGGTATCCATAAGTTCTCCTTAAAGCAGGCCGTTGGATTTCAGAAAATCGCGCGCAACTTGCTGCGGAGATTGATGGTCGATATCAACACGCTTATTCATTTCGGTAATGGCATCATCAGTGATCAGCGGTGACAGCTGATTAAGTGCCTCCGCCAGACCCGGATGCGCATCCAGCGTCTCTTTACGCACCACCGGCGTCAGGGCATAGCTTGGGAAATAGCCTTTATCGTCCTTCAGTACTTTCAGCTCGAAACCCTTAACCCGGCCATCAGTGGTATACACCAGACCGGCATCGACAAAGCCATCGCGAATGGCGTTATATACCAGTCCGGGGTCCATCTGACGGATCTGCGGACGATCCAGCTCCAGTCCATAGGCTTTTTGCAGCGGTTTCAGGCCGTCAGAGCGTCCGGCAAATTCCAGATCCAGCCCCAGCATCCAGTTGTTTTCCGGATCGGTTTTGCGCACCTGCTCAACTTTCGCCACCAGCTGCGATATCGTTTCAATCTGCTCTTTTTCCGCACGGTCGCGCTTCATCGCGAAGGCGTAGGTATTATTCATTGGCGCCGGATTCAGCCAGATCAGTCCTTTCTCGCCGTCCAGTTTTTTCACCGTTTGCCAGGCCTCTTCAGGAGACATGCGCTGTTCAATATGATTGAAAATAATCAGTGAAGTGCCGGTATATTCCCAGGTCATATCAACCTGTTTACTCAGCATCGCATTACGCGTAATAGTGGTCGCAATATTGGTTTTTGGCTCAATATCAAAGCCCTTCTTCTTCAGCCACATCGTCGCCAACGCCGATACAATGTGCTGTTCGGTAAAGCTTTTAGTAGCCATAACGATAGGCGCGGCTGACGCAGCGCTGCTTATTGCCAGCGAAGCGCCAAGGGCGAGGGCGGTATGACGGACCCAGCGGGTTAATCTGTTGGCATTTGCCATAACAGGACTCCAAAAATTGTGTTAAACCGCGGTATGTGGGCTTAATAAACGTCCCAAACCGGCCAGTAACATATCCAGAATCAGCGCGAACAACGCCGTTGCCGCGGCACCTAAAATCAGCGTCGGGAAATCATTCAGATAGATACCGGGGAAAATCAGCTCGCCGTAGCTGCTGGCACCAATCAGGAATGCCAGCGGAGCGGTACCGACGTTGATTGCGGTGGCGATACGGATGCCGGACAGCATCACCGGCCACGCGGCAGGCAGCTCGACCTGGCGCAAACGCTGCATTTTGGTCATGCCAATGCCGTTTGCCGCCTCCAGCAGTGACGGTTGCACGGCACACAGGCCGGCATAGGTGTTACGCACAATCGGCAGCAAAGAGGCGAGAAACAGCGCGACAATTGCCGGACGGTCGCCGATACCGATAATCACCATTGCCAGCGCCAGTACCGCCAATGGCGGCAGGGTGTTACCGACGTTAAAGATTTGCATCACGTACTCCGCCCAGCGACGGGCGAACGGACGGCTAAGAATGATGCCGCTGGGAATACCGACGCCAAGCGCGAACAGCATCGACCAGAACACCAGATACATATGTTGCTTACCGAGATAGATCAAATCCACCTGGCGTGACTTGATGGTCTCGAAGCCCAGGCCATAAACCAGTAACCCGAGCACCACAATAATGAACAGCACCGCAAGGGCTGCACGCTTAATCAGCGCTAAGTTTTGCATGAGGATGATTCTCCCTGATACCGCATTCATTGGGACGCGCTTCCAGTGGGAGCCGGAAGGTTGCCCTTGTTATTAAACCGGGAGGTGAAACGACAGAAACGGCAAAAAACGCAGCGCCATATCCAAAACCGAATTCACCGCTTGAAGCAGAGAAAAAACTCTTCTTAACGCATTAAATGGGTCAAAGGTTAAAAAGGACCTTTAAAGCTATAGCAGCGTGTTGAGGTTACAGGCAACTTTTACGGGCAAAATCAGCAGGATAGTTTTCAAGCGGATTGCGTGCCGTGCCGCGTAGTCACTGGGGAAAGCAGAGAAAAGAAAAAAAAGCAGATTATTATGTGACGGTGTCACTTATCCAGCGCACAATAGGAAAACTGTCGGTTACAGGGATGAGCTAGCCTTAATCCTGGACAACCTAAGGGATACTATGACGGAAAATATTCAACATCAGGTCGCGCATCGTCGCTGGATTTTATTCGCCGCTATGCTGGCAATGTTTATGGCGGCAATTGAAGTAACCATTGTTGCAACGGCAATGCCGACCATTATTGCTGAGCTGGGCGGCTTTTCTCAGTTTGGCTGGGTATTCTCTATTTATCTGCTGACGCAGGCGGTCAGCGTACCCATTTATGGTCGTCTGGCAGATTTATGGGGCAGAAAACGGGTGTTTTTTATTGGCACCTCGCTGTTTCTGCTCGGCTCGGTGCTGTGTGGCTTCGCCAATAATATGGGCTGGCTGATACTGTTTCGCGCTTTTCAGGGGCTGGGTGCCGGGGCCATAATGCCGCTGACTTCAACCATTGTCGCGGATATCTACTCGCCTAAAGAACGCGCCGGCATTCAGGGCTGGCTCTCCAGCGTCTGGGGGATTGCGGCAATCATCGGCCCCCTGACCGGCGCGTGGATCGTCCAGCACTTTAGCTGGGCGCTGATTTTTTGGGTTAATGTGCCGATTGGCATTATCTCAATGCTGATGCTGGCGCGTTTGCTGCCGGAAATCAAACCGCAGCATCAACATCGTCTGGATTTGGGCGGCAGTTTCTGGCTGATGATCTGCGTCTCTTCGCTGCTGGTCGCTTTACTTCAGGCTGAAGCATTGGGTTACTGGTCGCTGCTGTTCTTTGCAATGGCGCTGATCGGCGGATACGCACTGGTCAGGCACGAAAAGCAGGCTAAGGAACCGCTGTTTCCGCTGGCGATCTGGCGCAGCCGGATTATTGTCGCGGGCAATGCCGGTAATCTGGTGATTGGCGCGGCGATGATGGGCATCAGCGCTTTTCTGCCAACCTGGATTCAGGGGGTGAATGGCGGCACGCCTTTACAGGCCGGCAGTGCGCTGGCAATGATGTCGATCGGCTGGCCAATCGCCAGCACCCTGAGTGGTCGCCTGATGCTGCGTACCTCGTATCGCTTTACCGCACAGCTTGGCGCGCTGTTACTGATTATCGGTACTGCGCTGCTGTTAACCTTGCAGCGTGACAGCTCGCTGATTTACGCCGGTTGTGCCGCATTTGTGATTGGCACCGGAATGGGAATGACCAGCACGACCTTTCTGGTTTCGGTGCAGAACAGTGCTGAATTTCATATTCGCGGTATCTGTACCGCATCAATCATGTTCAGCCGCATGCTGGGCTCGGCGCTGGGCACGGCGTTAATGGGAGCAGTACTCAATTATAATCTGATGTTGCGCCTGCCCGATCAGCACGATCCGGTGCAGCAAATTATGTCGGAAGGCGAGCGGCAAACGTTACACCATGACACGCTGCAGCAGGTCGTTGCGCAGGTTGCGGCGTCACTGCACTGGGTGTTTGTCGCATCGTTGCTGATTGCTCTGATGAGTATGGTGATTGCGCGGGCAATGCCGCAGAGAAGGCCGGAATAGTCGAATAAAAGAAACGTTACGAGAGCCGAATTTCGGCTCTCGTCGTCGTGGTTATCGCGTTAACTTGCCGGCGCATCCTGAGTGGTACCGGCATCGGACGGCACATTCACATCGGCATTATTACCATTGCGCTTATAAACGATTTTTTGCGTATCGTTTTCACAGTGGCCAACTACCTGACCACCCGCTTGATCGGCCTGATCGTTGGGGACAATATCCAGAGAGAAGCCTGATTCAGGCACTCCATTATTGATAATTTTTTGACTGATATCGGCTTTAACGGTTTCACAGGAAGCCTGAACCGCCAGTGGGGCGGCAAAGCACAGCGCAGTTAAGATCATCGCAGACGTTTTCATCACATTATCCTTTTGTTAAAAACTGTCTTAAGCATAGCAGCTGTTATTCGCTTATGGAGCAACCGGACGACCGGTGCGGCGATCAAGACAGCGCAGGGTATTAGGTTCCCAGTATGCATTCACATTAAAACTTTTGTCACAGGCATCACGGGTATCAAATGCGCGGTCAGCTTTATCAAACTCCTTCTCGACGCGAGTGTTGACCTTTTTGCGCAACATGCGGGTGTCATCCCACTGTTGCTGGTCCTGACGCGCCTGCTCAGTACTGAGCGCATTATTCCCGCTCTCAATAATCACACGGTCAGTTTTCGCCAGTGCGACCGGTTGGAAAGCCAGCATGCTGCCAAGCAAAGTCATTGGCAGAAGGGCAGAAAACAGGCGTTTATGCAGAATTTTCATCATTAGTTCCTTTGGTTAATACCCCAGTCAGCCAGCGCTGCTGGGGTCAGGATCGGTTTTATTATATCATTGGGGTTCAATTGCTCACCAGCCACACAACCGACTTGTTTACACTTCTGAGAGATCTTTTACCCAATGCTTAAAACCTCTTTACTGTTTTTTATAACCGCAATTGCTGAAATCGTCGGCTGCTTTCTCCCGTGGTTGTGGTTAAAAAAGGGCGGTTCTGTACTGTTGCTGATCCCGGCGGCTGTTAGCCTGGCGCTTTTTGTCTGGTTACTGACCTTACATCCCGCGGCCAGTGGACGGGTCTATGCCGCTTACGGCGGCGTGTATGTGATGACGGCTCTGTTGTGGTTGCGCTGGGTCAATGGAGTACGTCTGAGCGGTTATGACTGGCTGGGTGCGGCGGTGGCATTGAGTGGAATGCTGATCATTGTTGCTGGCTGGAGCAAATAGCCCGGTGTAACCGCATCACACCGGGTCAGGGCAATTAAGGCTTATGGATTTTAAGACCGGCCAGCGTCTGGCTGACTGGCATCATTTCTAAGGTATTGATATTGACATGTTTTGGCAGCGTCGCGACCCAGTAAACCGCTTCGGTGACGTCTTCAGCGGTCAATGCGGTGGTGCCGTCATAAACCTTATCCGCTTTGTCATCATCACCCTTGAAGCGCACGTTGGAGAATTCGGTGCCGCCAACCAGTCCCGGCTCGATATCCGTTACGCGCAGCGCAGTGCCGTGCAGGTCGGTGCGCAGATTAAGGCTGAACTGACGCACAAAGGCTTTGGTCGCACCATAAACATTGCCACCAGCATAAGGCCAGCTACCGGCAATCGAACCAATATTGATGATATGACCGACATTACGCTCTACCATCGCTGGCAGCACCGCGCGGGTCATATACACCAGGCCTTTATTATTGGTGTCGATCATATTTTCCCAATCTTCAATACTGGCTTTGTGCGCCGGTTCAATACCCAACGCCAGCCCGGCGTTATTCACCAGCACATCAATTTCACGCCATTCGACCGGTAAGCTTGCCAGCGCTTCTTCAATACCGGCGCGATTGCGCACGTCGAATTGCAGGGTGTAGAGATTATCGCCCAACTCATCTTTCAGCGTTTGTAAACGCCCGGAACGACGGCCGGTGGCGATCACTTTGTGACCATCAGCAATAAACCGGCGAGCAATACTTTGACCAAAACCGGCGGTCGCACCAGTAACAAGAATTATCATCTCACTGTTCCTCAACACATTTTAGGTTTCAGACACCATATCACTTAGGGCAGCAGCAGGTAAGAGCAGAATCAGTTTCAGCGTAAGCAAATATCTGCACATCAATGGTGCAAAAAACGCATAACGCGCATTGCTGTGGTGCAGATAAATGGTGGCTTTAGCGCAATTTATTATTAAAACCTTTTTTAAACCGCAGGCAAACGATTGCAAAGCTAAAGGCAACCGTTTGCGCAGTAATTATTTTGTGCTGATAAGTTTGTTTGCGTGTATTTATTGTAATTTATTGATTATTAACGGGTAAAGTTAATTAAATAACTGGCATGCCTTTTGCAATTTCTGGTTAACGAGATCTTAGTCTGCTATTAATTAGAGAGAGCTAATCCTTTCTCAAAAGGGAATTGCCATGTCAGTGAAATATACCCAAGCCATACGCGGCAGCTTTTTTGATATAACGGCGACGGTGACTCAACCGGAGCAACTCCCGCAACAGGCACGCCATATTGCCGATGGACTGCTGCTGATTAACGGCGGCCGAATTGTCAGTTTGCAGCCGTGGGAAGAGGGCCGCGCACAGCTGACGGACCAACATCCGCTGACAGATTATCGCGGCAAGCTGATCGTACCTGGCTTTGTCGACAGCCATATTCATTATCCACAGACCGAAATGATCGGTGCTTTTGGCGAACAGCTACTGGAATGGCTACAGCAGTATACTTTTCCGGTCGAAAGTCAGTATCACTGCCCGCAGCATGCGGAAAAAATGTCGGCTTTTTTCCTTCATCAGCTACTCAGTAATGGCACCACGACCGCACTGGTGTTTGGCACCGTCCATCCGCAATCCGTCGATGCTTTATTTAGTGCCGCAGAGCAGCTGGGGATGCGCCTGATTGCCGGCAAAGTGATGATGGACCGTAATGCGCCGGACTACCTCACCGAAAGCGCCGAACAGAGTTATCAGCAGACGCGAACGCTGATCGAGCGCTGGCATAATCGTGGCCGCCTCAGCTACGCCATTACCCCGCGTTTTGCGCCGACCTCGTCGCCAGAACTGCTCGCCTGCGTGCGCAGGCTCAGGCAGGAATTTCCGGACAGCTGGCTGCACACCCATTTAAGTGAAAATCCCCAGGAAGTTGAGTGGGTTAAATCGCTGTTTCCGGAAAACAGCAGCTATCTTGATGTTTATCATCACTACCAGCTTACCGGCCGCCGCAGCGTATTTGCGCACTGTCTGCATCTTGAAGATCAGGAGTGGGACTGCCTGCATCAAACCGATTCCTCCATCGCTTTTTGCCCAACCTCAAATTTGTTTCTGGGCAGCGGGCTGTTTGATGTGAAAAAGAGCTGGGACAAACAGGTGAAAATTGGCATCGGCACCGACGTCGGCGCAGGCACTACCTTTAATCTGCTGCAAACCCTGGGTGAAGCCTACAAAGTGTCGCAGCTGCAAGGTTACAAACTGGCAGCCTGTGAAGCTTTCTATCACGCGACGCTCGGCGGCGCGCAGGCGCTGGATCTCGACCACTGTATTGGTAATTTCAATGCCGGAAAAGAGGCGGATTTTGTGGTGCTGGATCCGGCGGTTTCGGCATTGCAGCAGCTGCGTCACGGCAACAGTCGCGATATCTGGGAGCAGCTTTTTGTACTGATGACATTGGGTGATGACCGCAATATTGCCGCCACCTGGGTTAACGGGAATAGCGTCTGGCAGCGCGTTGATGGGGAGAAAGCAGCATGATTCAATTTTTGCTTAACCAGACGCTGATCACCGAACAGCATATTGATCCCAATCTGACGGTACTGAATTATCTGCGTCAACATCAACGCCGCAGTGGTACTAAAGAGGGCTGCGCATCAGGCGATTGCGGTGCCTGTACCGTGACGCTGGGTAATGAAGTTAACGGCGAGATGCGCTATGAAACCATTAACAGCTGCCTGACGCTGGTCAGCACGCTGCAAGGAAAACAGCTGATAACCGTTGAAGATGTTAAACAGGGTAATCAGTTACATAGCGTGCAGCAGGCGATGGTAGACTGCCATGCCTCGCAATGCGGCTTCTGTACACCCGGTTTTGTTATGTCGCTATTCACTCTGCAAAAAAACAGCAGCAGCTGGGATCGTCATCAGACTGAACAGGCGCTGGCAGGCAATCTTTGTCGCTGTACCGGCTATCGTCCGATTGTCGATGCCGCACGTCAGGCCTGTGAAAGCTCCGAAGATGACACTTTTGATCGCCAGCAGGCCAGCGTAGCGCAGCAATTGCAGGCGCTGAAAAATCCTCAGCTACAGCAAATTGAGTGGCAGGGCCATCGCTGTCTGCTACCGAAAACCGTAGCTCAGCTGACAGAACTGTATCTGCAATATCCGGATGCTCGTCTGCTGGCTGGCGGTACTGACCTGGTGTTACAGATCAGCCAGCAATATAAAAGCTTGCCGCTGCTGATAGCGCTGGAACAGATTGACGAGCTGCAACAGTGTGAAATTAATGCTCAGGAGATCGTTCTGGGAGCCGCAGCCTCACTGACCGCCTGTTATCACTTTTTGACGGATAAGCTTCCCGGTTTTTCAGAAGTGTTGCAGCGTTTCGCCTCATTACAGATCCGCAATCAGGGCACGCTGGGTGGCAATATTGCCAATGCCTCGCCGATAGGCGATACGCCGCCGATGCTGCTGGCGCTGGATGCCAAATTAATTCTGCAATCTGGCGAGCAGCAGCGCCGCCTGCCGCTGTCACAGTTTTTCCTGAGCTACCGCAAAACTGCCTTACAACCGGGGGAGTTTATTCGCGCGATTGTGATTCCAAACGTGACAACGTCACATAACTTCCATGCCTGGAAAGTGTCGAAACGGCTTGATGACGATATTTCCACCGTTTTTGCCGCCTTTAATCTGCAAATTGTTGACGGCGTGATTGTTGAGGCGCGGGTGGCATTTGGCGGCATGGCAGAGATAGCGAAACGCGCCAGCGCCTGTGAACAGCAGCTGTCCGGTCAACAATTCGATCTGCGCACACTGGAGAACGCCTGCCGGGCGCTGGCGATCGATTTTCAGCCATTAAGCGATTTTCGCGCCAGCGCCGACTATCGCCTTCAGGTGGCGAAAAATCTGTTACGCCGTTACTACCATCTGTTATCCGGTGAGCTGACCATTACGGAGGTGGCGCGTTATGTCTCGTAATCGTCCTGCACTTAATGAAACATTGACTGAACAGCAGTATCTGGCGGCCATGCAAACTGGCGTTGGTCGCAGCAATAAGCATGAAAGTGCAGAAAAACACGTCTGCGGCGCAGCAGCTTATATCGACGATCGGCTGGAGTTTCCCGGCCAGTTGCATATCTGTCCACGGCTCAGTGAGCATGCCCACGCGCGCATCATCAGCATTGATACCGCCCCCTGTTATGCCATTCCCGGCGTGGTGCGGGTGCTTGGCTGGCAGGATGTGCCGGGCGATGGCGATATCGGCCCGCTGGAGCCGGGCGACCCGCTGCTGGCTAAAGATCGGGTGGATTATTTTGGTCAGGTGATTCTGGCGGTGGTGGCCGAAACCCCGCAGGCGGCACGTAAGGCGGCGCAGGCCGCGATTATTGAGTATCAGGAGCTGACGCCGCTGCTGGATGTCCGGCAGGCACTGGAGCAGCGCAGTTATGTTCAGCAGCCGCATATTCACCAGCGCGGCGATGCAGAGGCGGCACTGGCCCGTGCACCACATCGTCTCAGCGGTGAGTTTCATATTGGCGGTCAGGAGCATTTTTATCTGGAAACCCAGATTGCCATGGTGGTGCCCGGCGAAGATCGCGCACTGCGGGTGTTTTCATCCACGCAGAACCCGACCGAAGTGCAGAAACTGGTGGCCTCAGTGATGGGCATCAGCATGAACAAAGTTACCATCGATATGCGGCGAATGGGTGGAGGATTTGGCGGTAAAGAGACGCAGGCGGCGGGCGTTGCCTGCCTGTGTGCCGTCGCGGCAGCGTTAACCGGTCGGCCGGTTAAAATGCGCCTGGCGCGCCGCGATGATATGCAGATTACCGGCAAGCGTCATCCGTTCTATGTTCGTTACGACGTCGGATATGACGACGCTGGCCGATTCTGCGGGGTAAAAATTGATTTGGCGGCAAACTGCGGCTATTCGCTCGATCTCTCCGGCTCGATTGTTGACCGCGCGATGTTTCATGCCGATAACGCCTATTACCTCGGTGATGCGCTAATCACCGGCTACCGCTGCCGCACCAATACCGCCTCCAATACTGCCTATCGTGGTTTTGGCGGCCCACAAGGCATGGTGGCGATTGAGCAGATTATGGATCATATTGCCCGTGAGCGCGGTCTTGATCCGCTGGATATTCGCAAGCGTAACTATTACGGCAAACTACAGCGCAATATTACCCATTATCACCAGCAGGTTGAGGATAATCTGCTGGAAGAGATCACCGCACAACTGGAGCAGAGTGCCGGTTATCAGGCGCGTCGCGCCGAAATCAGTGCTTTTAACGCCAGCAGTCGCTTTATTAAGCGCGGTCTGGCGCTAACGCCGGTTAAATTCGGCATCTCTTTTACCTCCAGCTTTCTTAACCAGGCTGGGGCGTTGATCCTGATCTACAGCGACGGCACGGTACAGCTCAATCATGGCGGTACTGAAATGGGCCAGGGGCTGAATACTAAAGTGGCGCAAATTGTTGCTGAGGTGCTGCAAATCGATATCGACCAGATTGAAATCACCGCCACTGATACCGGTAAAGTGCCGAACACCTCACCGACTGCCGCCTCAAGCGGTACTGATCTGAATGGAAAAGCGGCGCAAAATGCGGCAGAAATTCTGCGCGAACGCATGACTTCGATGCTGTGTCAGTTACATCACTGCACGCCTGACGCGGTCAGCTTCCGCAACGGCATTGTCAAAGTTGCTGATAAGCACTTTAGCTTCGCAGAGGTGTCGCAGATGGCGTGGCTGAATCAGGTGCCGCTGTCGGCCACCGGTTATTATAAGGTGCCGGGTATTCACTACGATCGAGAGGCCGGACGCGGAAAGCCCTTTTACTACTTTGCTTATGGCGCTGCCTGTGCGGAAGTGGTGATCGACACGCTGACCGGTGAATATCGCCTGTTGCGCGCCGATATCCTGCATGACGTTGGCGCTTCGCTGAATCCGGCAATTGATATCGGGCAGATTGAGGGCGGATTTGTGCAGGGGATGGGCTGGCTGACCTGTGAAGAACTGGTCTGGAATGACCAGGGCAGGCTGATGACCGATGGGCCAGCCAGTTATAAGATTCCGGCGATTACTGATGTTCCGGCTGATATGCGCGTGACGCTGCTGGAAAACCGTAAGAATCCGCAAGATACCGTTTTTCATTCCAAAGCGGTGGGCGAACCTCCGTTTATGCTGGGAATCTCTGTGTGGTGCGCGCTACAGGACGCCGTTGCCAGTGTGGCCGGGTATCGCCAGCATCCGTTAATGGATTCGCCAGCCACGCCGGAGCGGGTATGGCGCGCCGCCAGTCAGCTGGCAGGAGGCGCAGATGATCTACCATGACTGGATCGCTGTTCTTGGTGAGCTGCGGGAAAAGCGCGAACCCTGCGTGCTGATTACCGTACTGGATGAGAAAGGCTCAGTACCGCGCGATCGCGGCAGCAAAATGGTGGTGACGCGTGAACGCAGTTATCTCACCATCGGCGGCGGGCATCTTGAATTCAGCTGCATCGGGCAGGCACGTGACCTGTTGAGCCGCGGCCAGCAAACGCCACACACCGAGCAGTTTGCCCTCGGTGCACGGCTTGGGCAATGCTGCGGCGGAATGACTACCATTCTGTTCGAACCGCTAATGCAGCAACAGCCGCAAATCGCGGTTTTTGGCGCAGGGCACGTCGGACAAGCGCTGGTTAGCTTGCTGTCGACGTTACCCTGTCACATTCACTGGATAGATGAACGCGAAGGGCAGTTTAATCTGGTGCCGCCCGGTGTTACTGTTTGTCAGGCAGAAGATCCGCGCGATCAGGTGCAGGCGATGCCAGTCGGCAGTTATTTTATTGTTATGACCCATCATCATCCGCGCGATCTGGAGCTGTGCGAAGCCATTTTACGCCGTGGTGACTATCGCTACTTCGGCGTAATCGGTTCGGCCACCAAGCGTCAGCGCTTTGAATACCGGCTGGAGGGTAAAGGTTTCAGTCGCCAGCAGCTGAACACCATGCGCTGTCCAATGGGGCTACCGGATGTAAAAGGAAAACTGCCAGCAGAGATTGCCGTCGCGGTAGCTGCAGAAATTATTGCGGTGTATCAGCAAAATTAGCCTGTAAAATCAAATGGCACTGCTATCTATTGCCACCTATGCTTTCTGCTTAACTGGTAAGGAGAGGAAGGTAAGGATATGCGTTTATCAACGGTTTTTCTGGCCACCAGTCTGGCTTTAAGCAGCAGCGCAGTCATGGCGCAGGCGGTGGAAGAGAGTAAAAAGGAGCAAACGGCAATGCCCGGCGAACAAAATCCATTCAGTCAACCCAGTGATTTAGCGTTTCAGACCCCTAATTTTAACCGTATTAACGACCAGGATTACCTGCCAGCAATAGAAGCCGGCATCAGGCAAAAGCGCGAGGAAGTACAGCGCATTGCAGATAATCCGGCAGCGCCAACCTTTGAGAATACCTATGAAGCGCTGGAGAAGAGTGGCCTGATGTTAAGGCGCGTAACCAACGTTTTCAGCGCCATGACTGCCGCCAATACTAACGATCGGCTGCAAAAAATTGATGAACAGACTGCACCGCTGTTGGCGGCGCTGGATGATGAGATCAAGCTCAACAGCAAACTGTTCGCCCGACTCGATCGGGTTTACCAGCAGCGCGATACGCTTCAGCTGTCAGCCGAGGCGCGTCGCCTGGTAGAGGTCAGCTGGCAGGCTTTTAAGCTGTCCGGCGCCACACTCTCCGAACAGCAAAAGACCCAGCTGAAAGCACTGAATCAGGAAGCCGCCACGCTCAGCACCCGCTTTACCAACCGTCTGCTGGCGGCGACCAAATCCGGCGCGTTAGTGCTGGCCGATAAAGCTCAGCTGGAGGGGTTAAGCGCCGGTGAACTGGCTGCGGCATCTGAGGCGGCCAGCCAGCGTGGCCTGCAGGATCGCTGGTTACTGGCGCTGCAAAACACCACGCAACAGCCCGACCTACAAATCCTCAGCCAGCGTGCGACGCGGGAAGCGTTGTTTAACGCCTCGTGGTTACGGGCAGAAAAGGGCGATGATAACGATACGCGTCAGCTGATTGCTCGCCTGGCGAAGGTGCGCGCCGGGCAGGCGCAACTGCTGGGCTTCAAAACCTACGCCGAGTGGAAATTACAGGATCAAATGGCGAAAACGCCGGATGCCGCGCTGAGTTTTATGCGTGAGATTGTGCCAGCAGCTACCGCCCGCGCCAGGCGTGAAGCGGCGGATATTCAGGCGGTGATCGATAAACAGCAGGGCAATTTTAAACTTGCTCCGTGGGACTGGGCTTTCTACGCCGAACAGGTGCGCCGCACCAAATACGATCTGGATGAATCGCAAATTAAGCCGTATTTCGAGCTGAATAACGTGCTGCAAAACGGTGTGTTCTATGCGGCGACCCAACTTTACGGCATCACCTTTAAACAGCGCGACGATCTGCCGGTTTATCATCCGGACGTCAAAGTGTATGAGGTGTTTGACGAAGATGGCCGCTCTATTGCGCTGTTCTATGCCGATTTCTTTAAGCGCGATAATAAAGGCGGCGGTGCCTGGATGGGCAATTTTGTCGAGCAGTCAAAACTGTTGGGCAGCAAACCGGTGATTTATAATGTCTCCAATATCAGCAAACCGGTCGCTGGCCAGCCTGCGCTGCTGTCATGGGATGAAGTGATCACACTTTTCCACGAATTTGGCCATGCGCTGCACGGCATCTTTGCCGATCAGCAATACCCGGGCCTATCCGGTACGGAAACCCCGCGTGATTTCGTTGAGTTTCCCTCTCAGTTTAATGAACACTGGGCCAGTGACGAGCAGGTGTTTAAACACTTCGCTCGCCATTATCAGAGTAATGAACCGATGCCGCAGGCGCTGCACGACAAGATCATCAAAGCCAATAAATTTAATAAAGGCTATGATATGACCGAACTGCTGTCGGCCGCGCTACTGGATATGCACTGGCACAGCCTGACGGCGAATGAACCATTGCAGGATGTTGATAACTTTGAGCAAAGCGCCCTGAAACAGGATAATATCGATCTGTCAGAGGTTCCGCCACGCTATCGTTCCAGTTACTTCCAGCATATCTGGGGCAATGGTTACGCCGCCGGATATTACGCCTATTTATGGACTCAGATGCTGGCCGATGATGGCTTTGAATGGTTCCGCGAGCACGGTGGGCTGACACGCGAAAACGGCCAGCGCTTCCGCGATATGATCCTCTCGCGCGGTAACAGCAGTGATTTGCGCCAGCTGTATCACGACTGGCGTGGGCAGGAGCCGCAAATCGAGCCAATGCTGATTAATCGCGGACTAAAGTAATATCAATAAGGGCGGCCTGCGCCGCCCGGACCACAGGATGGTTGGCTTAATGATCACAATTTTTACCGTATCCCGACGCAAATATTTACTGGCCGCCGCCGGGCTGGCTATCGTCTCGCTGTTCTCATCCACAGCAGTGTTGGCCGCTCAGCCGGAAACGCTGGCTGCTCAGCTCAGTGCTCTGGAGTCATCGGCCAACGGCCGTCTCGGTGTGGCACTGATTGACAGTGGATCATCGCGTCAGCTCAGCTATCGCGGCGACGAACGCTTCGCCATGACCAGTACCTTTAAAGCGCTTGCCGCTGCCGCTGTGCTGCAACGCAGCGTGCAACAGCCCGATTTACTGGATAAGCGCATTCATTATCAACAGAGCGATCTGGTGACCTATTCGCCGGTGACGGAAAAGCATCTGCAACAGGGAATGACCGTTGCTGAACTCGGCGCAGCGGCGGTTGAGCTGAGTGATAACTCGGCGGGCAACTTTCTGCTGCGCGAAATCGGCGGTCCGCAGGGTATTACCGCACTGGCACGCAGTTTAGGGGATAATCAGACCCGTCTGGACCGCTGGGAAACCGCGTTAAACAGTGCCATCCCTGGTGATCTGCGTGATACCTCAACGCCCAAAGCAATGGCGACAAATTTACATCAGCTGGCGTTGGGCAAGGCATTGCCCGCTGCTCAGCAGCAAATGCTGATTCAGTGGTTAAAGCAGAGTAAAACCGGCGCACAAAGCATTCGCGCGGGCGTGCCGGCAGGCTGGCAAGTGGGCGATAAAACCGGAGCGGGTGACTACGGCACCACCAACGATCTGGCGATCCTCTGGCCACCACAGGGCGAACCGCTGGTACTGGCTGTCTACTTTACTCAGCAGCAGCCGCAGGCTGAAGCGCGCCGCGATGTGCTGGCCAGCGCCACCAGGCTGGTGCTGGCGGCGTGGGAAAAACAGTAATCTGACTGGGCCAGCTTATTCCAGTGGCCCACCGAGAATGGTTTCACACATGCCGGAAAGAATGCGTTCGCCGGTTTCCTGTTTCAGCTCCTGATACCACTGTTCGGTAACTGCCATCTCTTTACCGTGGGTTACGTCACAGCGTTTGCGCGCCTTAAGCACCAGATCTTTTACCCGCCATGCGCGTTTTTCCTGATAACGCAGCAGCGCATCTTCAATTCCCAGCGAGTTGGTCTGCAACGCTGTCGCCAGTACAATCGCATCTTCCATTGCCGCACAGCCGCCCTGACCAATATCCGGCGTGGTGCTGTGGCCCGCATCGCCGAGCAGTGCGACCCGGCCTTTCACCAGTTGCATAAAAGGTTCGATATCATGAATTTCAATCCGGTTAGTGGTTTCCGGATTAATACTGGCAATCAGCTTTTGCACCGGCGCGGCCCAGCCAGCGAAATAACGCTGTAAGTCGTCACGAACCGTGCTGCGATCTTCCTTCAGTCCTGTTGGCAACGGCACATCAAAGAAGAAGTAGAAGCGATTGCCGCTGACCGGCATCAGGGAGACACGCTTGCCTTCACCGACAAAGGTAGTCCATTGATCGGCGGGGGCAATTGAGGAGTCAATCTCAACCAGCCCGTTCCAGTTAACGTAACCGGCATAGCGGCGTTCGGTACGATAACCCAGAACGTGCTGGCGGATAACCGAGTGGGTGCCATCTGCCGCAATCAGCAGATCGCCGTGGGCTTCAGTGCCATCATCAAACCAGGCAGTCACCCCAGCGGCTGATTCTTCGATATGGGTCACGCGTTTACCGAATTGCACCGCATCGCGACCATAGGTATCCAGCAGCATCGCCTGTAATTCCGCGCGTGCTACCGGATAAGGGCGTTCGCCAACGCTTTCGATTAGCGGATTGATACTGAAGCGCGTCATCGTCTGGCCATGCAGATAGTCGTGATAGGCCATGTAATGCATCGGTCCGCCCAGCGCGCGCAGTGGCTCTTTCATACCCAGCCAGTTAAGGCATTTCACGCCATTTGGCCAGATTGAAATCGCGGCGCCGACCGGTTTGATCTCTTTCACTGCCTCGTATACAGCAGTTTCAATACCAAAACGCTTCAGCGCTATCGCTGCGCACATACCGCCAATTCCGCCACCAATCACGATTGCTTTCATTACATTCTCCTTAAAGTCTGTAATCTGAAAAGCAATTTTTGTACCAGTTTGCCGGGCCAGCGTCAGGGGCTTGTATACAATGTCCGGCGTGCCGTTTGCGCGATGCTGGGGCGCTACGCTGGCGCAATGAGCTATGTTGGTGCGATATTCCGGCAGATTGTTTTCACTGGCCTAATTCGGCAGACTTTTTACTGCGCAAACCAGCATAAGCCTATCCGGCAGCTGTATCGTGGCACTGGCTTTCCAGCAAGCCGGGAAACATCTTTTGTACCGTTTGTTTATCAATTCTGAGCTGTAAGCTATCGGTATTTAATACAGCACGAATGACCGAGGTACTGATTTTTATATTATTAATGTACATCGTCATATTCTGGTTTAAATATTCGCGAGAAAGCTGAGTTAGCCGGCTGCTGGCCTCTGACTGTAATGTAATATCCAGCCTGACGGTAGCTGGATTATCCTCATCTTCCTCTTTAACTTTCAGCGTTAGCTGTTTGAAATCACAGGAAGAGTTGAAATTAATTTCAGCGCCATGCGTACCGGCAAAACTCGGTGAGGAGAGCAGTAAGGTGGCCAAAAGCACAGCGCCTCGCATCATTTTCATCATGATAAACTCCATTTATCAATAGGTTATAGGGTAATGTATCGCAGCTAAGTTCACCGCTGATGGGACGGTCAATACTCACATGAATATCTGGTTTTATCATTATGCAGTGGGTTTATGCAATATCGTTCAGGCAATAATAATGTTAACTCATCTTCAATAAGGTCTTCAGCTGACAATAAAGTGACTTTTGCTTTACTCATCTTTTCATCCTGATCTATTGATTCTGGAGTCGGCTCCAGAGTTTATAATCAGTGCAAATTAAAACAACGCAGGAAAAATTTAACGTCTTATCCGATATTTATTATTGTCGATGGATACTGCTTTACCAAAAAGGAGTTGGTATGAATATCACTATTATTGGCTGTGGTCACGGGGGCCAGGCGCTGGCGGCTCATCTGTCGCTTGCCCGCCACCGGGTAACACTGTATGCCGATGAAGCCCATCCGGGTTTTATCGATGGTATCTGCAATAATACTATTACTCTGAAAGGAAAAATCGACGGTGAGGCCACCATTGCTCATCTGACTAAAGATATTGCTGCTGCTTTAGCCGACGCCGAAGTAATTTATCTCTCATTGCCGACCAATGCGCATCTGGATCAGTTCAGAAAAATGCTGCCATGGCTTAAATCAGGCCAGATGGTGATTACACTGGCCGGGAACTTTAGCGGGTTATATTTCTATCGAGAGCTGGTTCTGACGGGCAGAAAAGATGATATTTATCTGGCTGATATCGCCTCATTACCCTATGCCTGTCGCACGCTGTATGCAGGAAAAATAGATGTTATTGATATCAAACGTTCTGTTGATATTGCAGCAATGCCATCAAAGCACACCGGCATTATTGTAAACAAGATTTGTGGACATTTCCCCAGCGAATTAACCGTCAGTGAAAGTCTGTTAGAATCAGGCCTGAATATTACCAGCGCTATTAGCCATCCGGCAATTATGCTGATGAATGCCGGCAGAATAGGAGAGGGCGAAGACGAGTTTTATTTCTATAAACAAGGTATTAGCCGCGAAATAGCCAACATTATCGAGCAACTGGATAACGAGCGGCGAAAAATAGGCCGACTGCTGGGATTTTCGCTACCAGGCTATCTGGACATTATGGAGAAATTTTACGCCGTCAAGCACGCGTCTTATTATGATTTTTTTACCCAATCTCGGGTGCATAATCAACAAAAGCTTTGCCCAACCGCCGTCAGCAACCGCTATCTGTCTCAGGATGTTCCTTACGTGATGGTTCCCTGGCACAGCCTGGGTTTACATCTGGGCTACGAATCGACAGTGATGCGCTCAATTATTGATTTAACGTCGGTTTTAAATAATAGCTGTTATTACCGTAATGGCCGATTGCTTAGTGAAGATTTCTTCTGCCATATGAGCAGCAGCGATATCACGCAATATATGAAGACCGGCGATTAAAGTTGAAAGGAAAGCCGCCATTTAAAGGGAGCAGGGATTAATATGGCTGAGAAAAGCCCGCCCGCCAGTAATCAGCAGTATCATAAAGCGGTTTTATTTATGATTATCTCTTATCTGAGCATCGCCATTATGGGAGTATTTGTTAAACTCGCCGCAGAGACTATTCCGTCGAGTGAAGTTCTTTTCTTCAGGTTTTTTATCGGTCTATTGTTTATCTTACCACTGATCGTAATGGATAAAGGCTTCAGTTTCAGCATCACACAGCCCGTTTATTTTGCCATAAGAAATATTGCCGGGCTGATGAGTATGTTGCTGATGTTTTATAGCCTGAAAGCACTCTCAGTCTCAACCGCCATGCTTTTAATGAATACCTCAACTTTTTTTGTGCCACTGTTTGTCTTTCTGCTGTTCGGAGAAAAAACCACGTTTAAAGTCGTGTTCTTAACCATCTCAGGATTTATCGGGGTATATATTATTGCGTTATCACCTCAGGAGGAGATGTCACCAACTTATATCCTGATCGGGCTGGCCGGCGCGGCATTTGCTGCGCTGGCCTATACCGGGATAAATCAACTCAGTAAACATCACTCGGCATTACAGATAGTGTTCTGGTTCTATCTGATGAGCAGCATGATATTGCCGGTGGTAAGTGGCTATCATTGGGTTATACCATCATGGTATGAGCTATGGCTGTTGCTTATGGTGGGGTTATCCGGCCTTATCTTTCAGCTATTTATAACCCGGGCACTAAACTGTAGAAATCTCACCGCCGTAACACCTTTTATCTTCACCGGTGTTATTTTTGCGACCTTACTGGACTGGGCGATCTGGAACAATATACCGGCGGTGCAATTTTGGCTGGGCGCGGCGGTAATTATTACTTCAGTCAGCCTGCTGGCGCTAAGCAAAAAGCGGCAGATTTAAACTGTCTGAAGCCGTATAGCTACGTGAAATCTGCAAGGTCAGGGTAGGGGAAAGCGCTCAGATTTCACGTAGCGCAACCAAAACAAACGGCGCTTTAACCGATTCCGCATTGCATAACCGCGCCATGGACAGTAAGGTGGGCGCAATTTCTCAGATTCACCGGACATTCACTATGAACACACACGCCTCAAAAGATCCGTTACATGGCATCACGCTGGAAGCGTTGCTCAACGCCTTAGTGGCACGTTATGGCTGGGCCGAGCTGGCGCAGCGTATCAATATCAACTGCTTCAAAAGCGATCCCAGCATCAAGTCCAGCCTGAAATTTCTTCGCCGTACGCCATGGGCACGTAAAGAAGTGGAAGAACTTTATATTGATTCACTGAACGAGCCTGAAGCAAAAACTGAGATCCCGGCCGATAGTCCATGGGCAAACTGGAAGACTAAATAGTAAAGTCACGGTAATCAGGGTTTGGTTTAAGCAGCGTATTATTATCAGTGTGTAGTATCTCGTTTGATTCAGTGCTTAACACGTTCAACCTACGGAAAGGATTTGATATGAAAATGACAACCATTGCTGCATCTCTGGCTGTAGCTGGTTTCTTCTCCGCTGCGAATGCTGCTACCACAGATAATATTGCGGTGTATTCTACAGTTAAATCGAATGGCTCGATGTCGATCGCCGGTAAAACTGCCTACACCAAAACCTTTGAGGTCATGTTGGCTAAGTTATCAGGTGATGATATTGATTTATCAAAGCTATGCTTAAAAGCTTACTCGCCAGATAACAAAGAGTTCAAACTCGACACGGTTGATGAAGGCCTGAGTTCCGGCTTGTTGAAAGAAGGAAAGCCGGTTAAAGGTATCGCTATGTTTGCATCTGAAAGCGATGCGGTTTCCCAGGCCGCGCTGGTAAAAATCTCTGACGATTGTAAGTGATCTGATTAAGCAGCCTGAGGGCTGCTTTTTTTATAACTTGCTATTACGACTGTCCCGGTCAGGGCAAGGTTAAAATGTCCGCCTTTCAGCAAAGTTGTCATGTCCTTATTCATACCTGTATTATTAATGAATATGTCGGATTATCTTCTGGAGAAATACATTGTTAACGGTCTGGGGTCGTAAAACGTCATCTAATGTACAAGCTCTCATGTGGTGCATTGGAGAGTTAGGTTTACCTTATCAGAGGCATAATGTTGGGCATCGTTATGGTGGGACTGATACTGACGAATTTTATCGTTTGAATCCAAACCGTACTGTTCCTGTTCTACAAGATGGTTGCAATCCTCCATTATGGGAAACAGGGGCTATATTGCGATATCTTGCAAATCAATATGCAACAGGGCATTTTTGGCCTGATGATTTACTGGCGAGAACCGAAGTTGATCGTTGGATGGAATGGTCAAAGTTAAATATCGCACTGACATTTACAGCCCCCATCTTTTGGCGGGTTGCTCGTACACCAAATGAATTGCAGGATGTAGAAGCTATCAGATTGGCAATAGACCAATTTGAAAATAACTTAATGATTGCCGAAGAGATATTCACTGTCAGAGATTACCTGGCGAGTGAACATTTTTCATTAGCTGATATCCAATTTGGGCATGTCTTATATCGTTATTATGATATTGATATAAAGAGAAGATCACTTCCTTACATAGAAGCCTATTATAAACGCCTCCTTAAGAGACCTGCATATCGTGAGCATGTCGCTATTTCCTATGATGAACTCCGTCCAATAACTTAGCGTGCAACCTAACAGACATTTTAGTTTAGTCCAGAGCGGAACATGAACCGCCGATAAATCATAGTTTTCGCGTACCGCTACGTTGGTGCGCATAATGTATATTATGTTAAATTGAATATGGACAACCAATAATCACTCCTCAGCTCACGTCACCTGATGCTGTTGCGGTTAATGACCTCCCTTACCCCTTGATCCCTGACAGCGGCTTTTTTCAAGTCGGATATCATTTTCTCCAATTGCAATTTCCTTTCCCCATCCCAGCCGCCGGTAGAATTCAGCCGCGCGCGTTGTTTTTCCTGTTTCCAGCCTGATAACGGCGTTGGTAATAAACAGCGCTTTTTCAGCAGCCAACACCAACTGTTTACCAATTCCGCGACCTTCGTATTCTGGCAGCACAAAGGCAGCGAACAGATAGCCTTCCTCGTGCACAACCATGGTGAAACCAACAATTGCCTCACCGTCAGTGGCGACCCAGGCGCAACGCGAAGCAACAATCATCGCTTCGACTGACTCTTCAGTAATCCCCAATGCTTCCAGCTCTGCCCGCGTCAGCGCGTTTTCTTTAACGGTAATGCGGACGTCAAAAATTCCTTTAACATCTGATGGCAAAGCATCTCTGATTTGTATCGCCATAACTCTATTTCTCTTCCTGAAGGTGGTTGGAGTTCATCAGTGACCAGGATCATTACTAACATCTTGAATTTTAGCTGTATTTTACAATTGATCGCGCTACGTGAATTCTGAAGATTTAGCAGTAGACCAGTGAGCAAGAATTTACACAGCAGCGCCAAAAAACACCTTCACCCTGCCCTTTAATTAAACTTTTATTACTTTTTCTTTGCTGAAAATAGCAGCAATAGTGCCAACGCTCACTAAATCAACAACATATTGATTCATAGGCAAAAACGTAAACAAATCTAAACAAAATTAATTATTGAGTCGGGAAGTAAAAAGCCCTATATTGGCCGCGTTTTTCATACTGTAGTTACCTTAAACTTAATTTAATACAACGGTGGCGTCACTGACAGCCTAAGTTGTGGGAGTGATATGATGACGGATAAAGTCCGTATTGATACTTTAGGTGCAGATTCATTAAACAGAAACAATGAAGCCTATTTAGCGCGCCAAGCTGAATTTGAATCAAATGTCAGAAGCTATCCACGTAAATTGCCGTTCGCGATTGCGAAAGCCCAGGGCGTCTGGATTACCGACGTAGAAAACAATCAATATCTTGATTGCCTGGCTGGTGCCGGAACGCTGGCGCTTGGACACAACCATCCTGACATGCTGCAGAGCATCCAAAATGTCATTACCAGCGGCTTGCCGTTACATACTCTCGATCTGACAACGCCATTGAAAGATGAGTTCTCAGCTTACCTGCTCTCTTTGCTGCCGGGACAAGGTCAGGATTATTGCCTGCAGTTCTGTGGTCCATCGGGTGCCGATGCGGTTGAAGCTGCACTGAAGCTGGCTAAAAAACATACCGGCCGTAGCGGTGTGATCAGCTTCTCCGGCGGCTACCATGGCATGACCCACGGCGCGCTTTCGGTCACCGGCAACCTGTCGCCGAAAGAAGCGATCAATGGCATGATGCCAGAAGTCCAGTTTATGCCTTATCCGCATCAGTACCGTTGCCCGCTGGGTATCGGCGGCGAAGCTGGCGTTAAAGCACTGACTTACTACTTCGATAACCTGATCAATGACGTTGAAAGCGGCGTTCGCAAACCTGCGGCAGTGATCCTTGAAGCGGTTCAGGGCGAAGGCGGTGTTAACCCGGCTCCGGTCGAATGGCTGCAGCGCATCCGCAAAGTGACTCAGGAACATGGCATTCTGCTGATTCTTGATGAAGTTCAGGCTGGTTTTGCCCGTACCGGTAAATTCTTTGCCTTTGAACACGCCGGCATTGAGCCAGACATCATTGTTATGTCTAAAGCAGTCGGCGGTGGTTTACCGCTGGCGGTATTGGGCATCAAAAAGCAGTTTGACGCATGGGAACCCGGCCATCATACCGGTACTTTCCGTGGCAACCAGCTGGCGATGGCCACCGGCCTGACGACTCTGAAATATCTTAAAGATAATCAGGTTGCAGATAAAGTCGCCGCGCAGGGTGAATGGCTGAAAGCTCAGCTGGCTGAAATGCAAAAACGTTATCCGGTGATCGGTCATATTCGCGGTCTGGGCCTGATGATTGGCATCGAGATTGTGAAACCGGATCAGGCTCAGGATCATATGGGCTGCTATCCGGCTGATGCTGAGTTATCTGCCCTGTTGCAGAAAAAATGCTTTGAGAACGGCTTGATTCTTGAGCGCGGCGGCCGTAATGGTTGCGTGCTGCGCCTGCTGCCATCACTGCTGATCTCCAATGACGAACTGGCTATTTTCCTGGATAAATTTGAAAACGCCCTGCTCGCCGCTGGCGTCAAACCTGTCTGAGTGGAGTGAATTTGATGTCCAGGCCAAACCCAATTCTGGCGGCCTCAGCGCAAAGCACTGAGGCATACCAGCAAGCCATCGCTCAGAGTAGTGAAGCGGTGGTGCAGTGGCTGCAACAACCTGAGATGTATCAGGGTAAAAGCGTTGCGGAACTGCGTGAGCGTATTACGCTGGATTTCAATCCTCAGGGCCTGGGTAACCAGGCCGCGATTGAACGTGCGATTGAATACTTTTTAAAAGACAGCCTGTCAGTGCATCATCCACAGTGCGTGGCACACTTGCACTGCCCAAGCCTGGTGGTAAGCCAGGCTGCTGAGGTCTTGATCAACGCCACTAACCAAAGTATGGATTCATGGGATCAAAGCCCATCAGCCACTATCATCGAAATGAAGTTGATTGAGTGGTTGCGTACTCAGGTGGGTTATCAGCCTGGCGATGCTGGCGTGTTCACCAGTGGTGGCACCCAAAGTAACCTGATGGGTCTGATGCTGGCGCGTGATGCCTTCTTTGCTCGTCAGGGGCATTCGATTCAGCAAGATGGTCTGATTGGTAATCTGCGTAAGATTAAAGTGTTATGTTCTGAAAACGCGCACTTCTCGGTCCAGAAGAACATGGCGTTGCTGGGTCTGGGTTATCAATCCGTCACGCTGGTAAAAACCGATAAGTTCGCGCGTATGGATCTGAACGATTTAGCTGAAAAAGTGGCGCAGGCCCAGGCTAATGACGAACAGATTCTGGCGATTGTCGCCACTGCCGGCACCACTGATGCTGGCGCAATCGACCCACTGCGTGCGATTGCCGGGCTGGCTGCCGAGCACAACATCTGGCTGCATGTGGATGCTGCCTGGGGCGGCGCGCTACTGCTGTCTGAGAAATACCGCGATTATCTGGATGGCATTGAATTAGTGGACTCCATTACCCTGGACTTCCACAAACAGTTCTTTCAGACCATTAGCTGCGGCGCGTTTCTGTTAAAAGAAGCCCGTCACTATGAGCTGATGCGCTATCAGGCGGCCTACCTGAACTCTGAGTTCGATGAAGCGCAGGGTGTGCCAAACCTGGTATCGAAATCGTTGCAGACCACTCGCCGTTTTGATGCTTTAAAACTGTGGATGGGCCTCGAGGCATTAGGGCAAAAACAATACGCTGAGATCATCGATCATGGTGTGACTCTGGCACAGCAGGTTGCGGAGTACGTTGAGCAGCAAGACGCGCTGGAACTGGTTATGCAGCCACAACTGGCAAGCGTGCTGTTCCGTTATCGCCCGCAGCAACTGGCAGACCAGGGTGATGCGGCCGTGGCGCTGCTGAACCAAAAGATTGGTGATGCATTGCTGGATTCCGGCCGCGCTAATGTTGGCGTGACGGAGTTTAATGGTGTCACCTGCCTGAAAGTGACATTGTTAAACCCAACGGTTAGCCTGGATGATATTAAACTGTTGCTGGATCTGGTTGAGCACACTGCTCAGCAACTGCTGACTGCGTAATTTTCTAAACTGGTTCTGCTACGTGAAAAAGCTGATAGCTTATGGTTATCGGCTTTTTTTTTTGAAGCTATTCGGGTGTCTTAAGACTTCTTGCAATGTAGCACAAAGCTCGCAACTCCCTCAGTTCCCTGCCTTTTATCAGACAATGACCACAAAGCTTTACCTAATGCATGCAGAGACTTCGCTCAGCGTGTAGTATGTCAGGCATGAGTAGTGTGCCGTACCGACGGTAGTGGATATTTTCAAAAGACATAATGAGAGATTTACCGATGGATTCATCGACTGGACGTCCCGTTAAGATCCTGTCCGTTTTTGATTTTGATGGAACACTGACCCACCACGACAGCTTTATTCCATTTCTGCGCTTCGCTTTTGGCAGGCGTTTTTTTGCCCGCCGCGTGGTGCGTCTTGCCCTGCCAACTTTGCGTTGCATGCGCAGAAAACTCACCCGTGATGAGCTGAAAGAAGTGCTGATCAAAACATTCCTTACAGGGGTTGATGAGCACTGGGTCCGAGAGCAGGCTGAGGCCTTCTGCCAGGCAAACTGGAGTAAACTGATGCGCCCTGCCGGTTTGCTGGCGGTGGCGGCGGAAGTCAGTTCCGCTGCCGAAGTGACGATTTGCTCCGCTTCACCGGCGCTGGTTTTACAGCCTTTCGCCGATCGCCTGGGGATCAAACTGATTGGCACCCAGTTGGAAGTGAAAGACGGCGTGCTCACCGGTCGTATCACCGGCCACAATTGCCGCTGCGGGCAAAAGGTGAAACGACTGGAAAGCGTCTATGGTCAGCTGAGTGATTATCATTTACGGGCCTGGGGCGACACCCGTGGTGATTACGAACTGCTGGCCGCTGCTCAGGATCCCCACTGGCGTCATTTCCATCCGGCATGGTCAAAACGACGTTCACCACTGGCAAAGCTGCGGATGAGCACCATTTCCTGACGGTAGCCTGGCGCACAGCCTTTGTCATGGGCGGCGAAAACGCCGCCGCTACAGCAGTGAGAATGTCTTTTCTATCTCAGAATTCGCTTCTGTCTGGCAACATCCAGCCAGTCGCGAAACTCAGTTAACAGCATATCGTAGAGATGTTCGTCGGTAATACTGTCATAGTTGTCGATGGGGAAAAAATGGGTATTATCGACCAGCCGATCGGTAAAGGAATCCAGTTTTTCCAGGATGCCGTAGTTGCTGCCACCCAGCCCGACATACTTCCAAAAAATCGGTAACTGCGCGGACTCGCGGATAGCTTCTTTAATCTGGCGAGTTTTACTGATTCCACCGTCGGTGATAAACACCACAAATACCGGTTGCGGCGAATCACGGAAGCTATCAATAATATCCTGCATCACCGGCGGTTCATTATTGGTGCCACCGAGCCCCGGCAGGATCTCCCACGCACCCTTGTTACCGCTGTTTTGCAACCCCTGCACATAGCCATCCAGATTATCCAGCGTCACGTCCCGATACTTTTTAAATTCAGTGGCGAAACCCCAAATATCCATTGAGCCGTCGTCGTCAAACTGCACCGCCAGCGCAGCGATGCGCTCCAGCACTTTCTGAACATTGCCCTTTCTGAACTGAGCGGTCATTGAACCTGACGCGTCCAGCACAAAGGCCACCCTGGCTTTAACATCGCTAAGCCGGTGTTTTTCCAGACTGACGCGGATCGGTTTAGCCAGGCTGACCAGATGTGGGGCCTTCTCCAGTTTCTTTTCAAGACTGACCGTTGAATGTGCCGGAGCTGACACCGGCTGAGCGACATCAACGCCATAATTTAACGCCAGCGGCTCCAGCCCGCCAGTGAATCCCTGCCCCAACGCCCGTAATTTCCATTTGCCGGCATGACGATAAATCTCGGCGACAATCAGTGCTTTTTCCGCACGCCCTGCCGTTTCAACGGTGAATTCGGCAATATCCTGTGCCGTAAAGGTTAGTTGTTGTAATCCGGCAAGGGAATCCGCACCGTCAATAACCAGCGTAATGGCAATTTTCCCGATCGCGGCATCGATGTTGTTTAAATCCAGCGTGATGCTGCTGCCTTGCGCGGCGGTTTGCAGTACCACACTTCTGTTGGCGCTGGCTGGCTGATTAAAGAAAATAAAATCCGCATCGCCGCGTACTTTACCTGATTCATTCAGCATAAAAACGGCGCTATCGGCTTCGCTGTTAAAGCCTGGCTTAGCGGAATACTGTAAGGTCAAAGTGAGCTGTGTTCTCTCAATGACCAGGTTCTGACCGGATTGCAGAATCATTAATGTCATCTCCTTTAGCCAGAAAGCAGCATATTATGAAGAACGGACATAAAAAACCCCGGTCAGGCCGGGGTTTTGCGCTTGCAGCGAATATCAGACATTCACGCCATGCTGAGAGGCCAGTGCAGACAGTCCACCAGCAAAACCCTGGCCAACCGCTTTAAATTTCCATTCAGAGCCGTGACGATACAGCTCACCGAACACCATCGCGGTTTCGGTGGAGGCATCTTCTGACAGATCGAAACGAGCGATTTCTGCGCCGTTGTCGTTGTTATAGATGCGCATATAGCTGTTGCTGACCATGCCGAAGTTCTGCTTACGTGTTTCTGCGTCATAAATGGTGACGGAGAACACCAGTTTCTTCACTTCTGCCGGCACTTTAGCCAGATCAATTTTGACCTGCTCATCATCGCCATCGCCTTCGCCAGTGCGGTTATCGCCCTGGTGCTCAACAGAACCACAGCTGCTCAGCTTGTTGTTAAAGAAGATAAAGCTGCTGTCGCTCAGCACTTTACCATCTTCACCCACCATAAAGACGGATGCGTCGAGATCGAACGCCTGTCCGTCGGTGACACGTGCATCCCAGCCCAGACCCGCCATGGCGATATTCATGGTTGGTGCTTCTTTAGTGAGGGATACGTTACCGCCTTTAACCAGAGAAACTGCCATTGTAAAGCTCCTGCTTATATTGATGGGATTCGGGCAGCGTGACGCTGCCCGTCTTGCGATAAAGCGCTGTTGTTATCAGGATGCGTTAATGCCGTACTGCGCACAAACGGAACCGAGGCCACCAGCATAACCCTGGCCTACCGCACGGAATTTCCATTCGGTATTGTGACGATACAGTTCGCCGAACAGCATCGCGGTTTCGGTTGAAGCATCTTCAGTCAGGTCATAACGAGCAACTTCAGATTTGTTGTCGTCATTGACCAGACGGATAAACGCGCCGGAAACCTGGCCGAAGCTCTGACGACGTGACTGCGCATCATGGATGGTGACCACGAAGACGATTTTGTCGACGTCAGCTGGAATCAGATCCAGTTTGATTTTCAGTGATTCGTCATCGCCATCACCCTCACCGGTACGGTTATCGCCAGTGTGGGTAACGGATCCTTCAGCAGAGGTCAGGTTATTATAGAAAATGAAGTCCGCATCACCGCGAACTTTACCGCTTGCCGACAGCAGGAAAGCAGACGCGTCCAGGTCAAAGTCCTGACCATCGGTAGAACGTGCATCCCAGCCGAGGCCAACCAGAACATTTTTCATGGTTGGAGCCGCTTTGCTCAGGGAAACATTACCGCCTTTGGATAGAGAAACGCTCATTGTAATCACCTCTTAATTAAAGATTTTTCGAATTTATCGTCAGAAATGAGATTAGTTCTCTTTCTTCTCTTCGGCATCGGCTTTACCCGGGAACATCACGCTTAAGATAATCCCCACCGCCAGCACGCCAAGCACGACAAACAGACTCGCTGTCGCTGAAATGCTGTAGCCATGATGCCAGATATGATCGGTGGCATTAAGTCCCAGTTTCACCGCGATAAAGAACAGCAGCACGATAACCGCTTTCTCCAGGTGAACCAGATACTGTTTCAGCGCTTCCAGCACGAAGTAAAGGGTACGCAGGCCGAGGATCGCGAACATCATCGCACTGTATACAATCAGTGGCTCACGGCTGACGGCGATAATCGCCGGAACCGAGTCAAAGGCGAACATCACATCGGATAATTCGACCACCGCCACACACAGCATCAGCGGCGTAGCGTACAGCGCTGCTTTAGTACCACGACCCACGGTGACATCTTTGTTTTCCGGTTTCGCCAGCTCTTCGTCAACTTCTTTCTGGTTAATCAGAAAGGCATTGCCCTTCAGTTTCGGCCAGATCGGGAAGAAGCGTTTCACCATTCGATAGGCAAGGTGCTGAGAGTAATCTTCGATTTCATCACTGTCGTCGCCGCTTTTCAGCATCATTACCGCGGTCCAGGCGACGATCAGCGCAAACACGATTTCGACGTAAGGGCCGAGGCTCAGTAGCCCGGTACCAATCGCCACGAAGATCCCCCTGAACACGATGGCACCGATAATCCCCCAGTAGAGAACACGGTGACGATAGCGATCCGGTACGGCAAACCATGAGAAGATCGCCATCATGACGAACAGGTTATCGACTGACAGCACTTTTTCCAGCGCGTAACCGGTAACAAACAGACTTGCCACCTCAGCACCGTGGTGTATATAGAGGAAACCGGCGAATGCCATCGCCACAAACACCCAGAACAGCGACCACAGTGCTGCACTTTTCAGTGAGATCGGTTTATCACCGCGGTGCATAAACAGATCGATAAAGATGGCTCCGACAGCCAGTGCAACGAAGACAATGACTGTTTCAGTCGGAAAGCCGATATGCGTGGATACCATAGTTAACCCTTAAGGATATTACATCAAAGGCCGAATTCAGCCGGTTCAAAGCCCAGAGCAATAGCGATTTCACGTGCGGCTTTTTGTTCATCCGGGTCGAAGTTGCCATCACTTTTCGCTACTGCGATACCTACCCTGACAGCAAGCTGAGCCGCTTCAGGTTGATCTTTAAGGGCCAGAATGTACTTCATGGTCTCGCCCTTACCGATTTCAATGTCGAAATCAAAGCTGGTGACAAGTTTATTGAAGAACTCAATCACCTCATTGGTTTCAAACACTTTTAACTCTTCAGATGATTTTAAAAAGCCAATCATCTTCTGTTTTTCTTCCGCGCTGACGCCATCACTGGAGACCGCAATACGCGCGCAGACCGCTACCGTACCCTGCATAAACTTTTTGTTTTTATAGCGGCTAACCTGTTTGGTCAGTTCTTCACGGCTGGCGGTAAATGCGCCTTTAACTCTGTTGAAAAAACTCATGGTGAAATCCTCTGTCAGTCATTACTTGGAGCCCGCTTTCCAGCGGAATCCCCAGCCGAAGGCTTGATCCATCTCGGCATGGCCATTAAAGAACTGGTTGATACGTTCGACTTTAATATTGCCGTTCTCATTAACCAGTCGCGCGATAGCACACAAATTGCGGCGGTCCTGTCCTTCGGTCATTCGCGTTTCAATCGGTGGCTGATCCGGCATATGAATGGTGACGACGCCATCGGTCTTATCCCAGCTGGCGACACCTTCATAAATAAAGGCATATATCAGCACTTCGCGAATGTGTTTCCACTCGCGACCGTTGATATGCAGCCACTCACCGCTGGTCACTTCACCGGTGCGGTCATCACCCTGCAATTCGACGAAGGGTTCGCTGTTCAGGCGGCCAAAGTTGTTGCCTAACGCCTGAATCACACCTTTCGAACCGTCGCTCAGTTCAACAAAAGCACCAAGATCGAGATCGATGCCTTTACTGCCGCCACCAAACAGCGAGCGCAGTCCACCCTGTGGAGCACTGCCACGTTGCCAGTTAAGGTTGATGCGGATTTCGCCAAAGTTGTCGCGTTTCGTCAGGCTGATCGCCGGCTTTTCTTTGGTCAGGGAAACCTTACTCAAATTAATCTTTTGCGCAGCAGGCGCTGGCGCGGGTGACGGTGACGGTGACGGTGACGGTGACGGTGCGGCAGAAGGCGCAGGCGCATCAGCAATGTCCACACCAAAATGCTCAGCCAATGGCTTGAGTCCACCGTTAAATCCTTGCGCCACAAAACGGAATTTCCAGTCGTTATTGCGACGATAAAACTCACCGAGGATCAGCGCGGCTTCCTGGCGGCCATTCAGCTCGACGGTACCGCTCAGCTGCACCTGGTTAGCCGATTCAATCTGGATCACCAGGCGTTGCAGACCGGCAACGGTCTGATTGCCGTCGCAGGTGACGGTAAACGCGACTTTTTGCACTTCCGGCTTAAGACGGCTGAGATCGACGGCAAACGCTGAATTGTGGCCTTCTGTCGTCAGGCTGATGGTACGGTCATCGTTTACCGGCTGACCATAAAACACCATATCCGCATCACCGTTCACTTTACCGCTGGCAAACAGACGAAAAGCAGAGGCGTCAACCTGCGCACCCGACAGTACGCGTACGGTCAGCGGCCCGGATGAAACAGGGGCATTGCCCCCCGGCGTCATATTCATTAGCGCACCACTGCGGCAACGATATCGCTGTGCATGTCGTCAATAGTCCGACCGCTACAGGCTTTACCCAGCGCGGTGAAATCCCACTGACCGTTGTTACGTTGTAATGCCGCGATCACGATCCCGGTATGGGCACCCTGCTCCGTCAGCTGATAACGGGCCAGCTCTTTACCGGCCTGGTCGACCACGCGGCAAAATGCATTTTCAACGTCATTAAAAGTCTGACCACGGAAACTGTTAACCGTGAAAGCCAGATACTCAACCTGAGGCGCCAGTCGTGCCAGCTCGACGTTGATCACTTCGTCATCACCGTCGCCTTCACCGGTGAGGTTGTCACCGCTATGGATCACCGCACCACAGGAGGATTTAAGTTTACGAAACCAGATGGTATCGATTTGATTGCCTGACTTATCCAGCAACACACAGCCAGCATCAAGGTCAATTGAATCACTGCCGCCGCCGAACAGCTTACCCATAAATCCTTTCTTTTTGATTGGATCCCAGCCTAAACCAAAATGCAGTTTGTTAAGCGCAGAAGATTGCTTGCTGAGTGATACTGTCTGGTTCTTGGTTAATGAAACCATTGTCTTATATCCTTCAAAGTGGTATTGAAAAAAGTAGCGTTCTTTTACACCATAATCCATGAGCTGAAAATCATATCATGATGAAGTAGTTGAACAAGTCAATTTTTGATGAGTATTTTATATTTTATGTATAGATGGTTGTTTTTGCTCAATTATTTAAGTTTAATTCCTGTTAAAAATATTAAGAAAAAGGCGTTTTTTACCCATTATCTTCACTGATTTTAGCCAGGTAATCATAAATCATATTATGATTGACATGGTTATTTGCTCTACATACACTCGTCACTATTCGCTGCTTCACCATGCCCACTACGGAAATCATCAGAAATGACAGCTAGAATCTGGCTTATGGAAGGCTTGTCCTCCCAGCGGGATATTATTCAGGGCATCAACGCATTCACGACCCGTCTTCAGGCCGACGTTGAGGTTTTCGCCTCTCACCGCCATCAACGTAACGAAATTCTCTCGCAGGCTGATTTTGCACTGCTGGAGCCAGCGGATGAGCAGCAGCGTCTGGCTTTCATTATTGACACCGTAAAAAAACACGCCATCCAGGCCATCCACACCGGGCGTAATACTCAGTGGTTTGAAACTCAGCGCACCGCTATTGAAGCCTGTGGCGTCACTCTGGTAACCGGCGCAACCGGTGCGGACTTACTGGCGCTGGCCGATGACAAAGTGGCCTTTGCTCAGCTGATGGAAAAGCATGGTTTACCGGTGGTGCCATCGATAGCCGTTACCTCTATCGCAGAACTCCGTCAGCTGATCACCGCTTCCCCTTTTTCCGCGCAGCCACTGTGTATTAAGCCGGTAAAGGGTATTTATGGCATGGGATTCTGGCGTTTTGATGACAGCGTCTCGCCAATGGCGGGTTTTACTCATCCGGAAAGCCGCAAGGTTAATACCCATCGTTATCTGAATGCGCTGGAAGAGTCAGGCAGCTTTGAACCGCTGGTGCTGATGCCGTATTTGCCCGGGCCGGAGTACTCGGTCGATATTCTGGCGGAACAAGGCAAGGTGCTGGCGGCGGTGGCGCGTCGCAAAGAGGGCGCGCTCCAGTATCTGGAAAACAGCGGCGAAGCCTTTGAGCTTGCCAGGCACTGCGCGCAGCTGATGGGGGCTGATGGGCTGGTGAATGTCCAGACCCGTCACGACAGCAGTGGCAAACCGCTGCTGCTGGAAATCAATATGCGACCTTCCGGCGGCATTGGCTACACCCGCTTCAGCGGCGTCAATCTGTCGGGACTGTTTGCGTTCCGTCAGCTTGGGCTGATGAGTCAGCAAGCGGTTTCCGATGAAGCCAGCCGGGCGTTCTCACCCGCTACGGTGCGCTCCGTCACCGACGTGATCAACTACAGCACGGCGTTGCCTAATTTCATTCAGTAAGGATCACCATCTTGAACCATCTCCATGGGCCGACGCCTTATTGCCGGACGCTTTCCTGCGGTACGCTGAGCGTCACCCCGCGCGGCGACGCGGCGGCACTCGATCAGTTGTTCGACATTGCCGAGCGGCGTAATCCAAAACGTGCCTTTCTGTTTGTCAGCAAAGTACTGGGCCGACACATTCCGGTCAGCCCTGGCGTCATGCGCGCGGTCTATCGTCAACTGGCCGAACGGTTTCCCTCGGTTTCACCTGGCCCGGTGCTGTTTATCGGTATGGCGGAAACCGCCGTCGGACTGGGTGCAGGCGTCTTCGACGAAATGCGTCAACAGCTTGATGAATCAGTTTATCTGACCTCGACGCGTCATCCGGTGGCCGGTGAACTGCTGTGCGAGTTCAAAGAAAATCACAGCCATGCGACCGATCACCTGCTTTATCTGCCGCAGGATGCGGAACTGCGCCGCCGGGTACTGGAAGCACGCACCCTGGTGCTGATTGATGATGAAGCGACCACCGGCAACACCTTTATTAATCTGCTCGAAGCACTGAAGAATGATGGCGGATTACAGCATATCGCCGAGGTGATTACCGTCACTCTCACCGACTGGAGCGGGGACGCTGTCGCGCAGCGCTGCCCGTTGCCGGTGCAGAGCGTTTCGCTGGTGCAAGGCGACTGGCACTGGCAGCAAAAACCCGATGCGCCAGTACCGGTCATGCCTGATGTTAATGTCTCCTCAAGCGGCAGCGTGGCAATCAGCGGCAAACAGAGCTGGGGACGCCTGGGTATGGCCCAGCCAGCCGCCGATCTCGGCATCGGGATTCAGCCAAAGTCAGGAGAAAAAATTCTGGTGCTCGGCAGCGGCGAATTCGTCTGGGAACCGTTTCTGCTGGCAGAGCGGCTGGAAAAACTCGGCGCAGAGGTTAAATACAGTTCCACTACCCGTTCACCGATTGCCATCGGTTTCGCCATTCAGTCGGCAATTGCCTTTACCGATAACTATGGGCTGGGAATTGCTAACTATGTCTATAACGTGGCCGATCAACAGTTTGACCGTATTTTACTCTGTACTGAAACCCCGGCAGACAGCGTTGACCCCCTTTTAATCGCAGCCCTGAGAAAAGTGGCTCCCGACGTTGAGATTATTTGCTATGAGTAAACCGGTTATTTTTTCAGATCTGGACGATACTTTGTTTCAGACCCGACGCAAAATGGTCGATGAACTGAACCTCGAGCCGTTCCGTACTGGCGCCCTTGACCGCAGCCTGCAGCCGCGCAGTTTTATGACTGAAGAGCAGGCGATGCTGGTTGACTGGATGCTGGAACACGGCGAGCTGATTCCGGTAACGGCCAGGGGTACAGAAGAGATAAGTCGGGTCAAAATCCCCTTTCACTCCTGGGCAGTCACCACTCACGGTGCGGTGATCCTTAATCCGCAAGGGGAACCTGATCCACAGTGGCAAGCGATAATGCTGGCAGCGCTGCAACCCTATGCCGCTGAATTGCTGGCGATGCAGCAAGCCATCACCGACTTAATGGCGGCACGTAATATTGATGGCTGGGCGCGAATTAATTACGAATACGCTGAGACGCCGGTTTATCTGGTAATGAAGCACTGCGACAGTACTCGTCTTGATGAGCTGTACGCCATTGCGGATGAGATTGAACAGCTGTTTCCGACCGAAGGCTATTACATCCATCGCAACAGTAATAACGTTGCCTGGCTGCCGGTGGTGGTAGAAAAAGGGCTGGCAGTGAGTTACCTGCTGGAAAAACTGCGTAACGAGCGCGGGGTCTTTCCGGTGATTGGCCTCGGTGACAGCCTGAGCGATCACCGCTTTATGAAACTCTGTAGCTGGTATGGCTTGCCGCGTCAGAGTCAGTTTGCTGAGAAGATAAGTCGTACCCTTTTCGGAGAACAATAATATGCAGGACTTCACTCCTTTTTCCGGTTCCTACCTGCCGCAGGATGTGCACTTTCTGCTGCAACCGGTTGAGATGGAAATGACACCGGTTGAACAAAAAGAGCAGCTTATTCAGTCTGGCACCCGCCATTATTCCGAAATGCTCAGTCAGGAACCGGAACCCACCGCCTGGCATCTGGATCTGTTTTCTCAGGCGCTGGATCAGGGTGCCGGGCGTCTGGCCAGAGAAGTGATTATGCTGGCAAAAGCGCTGATTGAGCGCTTCCCGCAGACGCCAGTGGTGCTGACCAGCCTGGTACGCGCCGGCGTGCCGCTCGGCGTGATGCTGCAACAAACTCTGCGCGCGCTGGGTAAGGAATCGTATCACTACGGCATCAGTATTATTCGCGATCGTGGCATCGACAGCGTCGCGCTGGAGTGGATCGAAGCACGTCATGGTACCGAAGGGATTGTTTTCGTCGACGGCTGGACCGGTAAAGGTGCAATTACCGGCGAACTGACGCGCTCGCTAAAGCATCGTGCTGGCTACCCTGCCCAGCCCCGACTGGTGGTTCTCGCCGATCCCTGTGGTCGTTCGTGGCTGGCCGCAAGTGATGATGACTGGCTAATTCCTTTTGGCATTATGGGCGCGCCGGTATCCGGCATGATTTCCCGATCTATCTGGTCAGAAACCGGGCTGCATGGCTGCGTCAAATGCGATCATCTGGCGCAGTTTGAATGCAGCCGTCAACTGGTCGATACCGTTGCCGAATACCGTCATACCCTGAATATCGACGTAATCCCCGCTTGTGACTGGCAGCCTGAGCAAAAAGCCCCTTTGAAACTGAAAAGTGAACAGGTCATCAGCGAAATGGCTGAACAATTCAACATTTCCAGTATTAACCGGATTAAGCCCGGCATTGCTGAAGCGACGCGTGCGGTGCTGCGCCGCGTTCCTGACCATGTGTTTGTTCGCTCAGTTGACGATCCGGACGTGGCGTTACTGGTGTATCTGGCGCGAGAAAAAGGCTTAACCATCACTGAAGCCGGTGATGCGCTCGGGCAGTACCGCGCGGTGACTATTATCAAGAAGGTACTCTGATGGACAATCGGCTCTCTCCCTGGCGTCTGGGCGCAACGCTGTATATGCCTGCGGTGCGAAGTGATATTGCGGACGCGATTGTAAATAACAAGATCGCCGGGCTGCGTTCGCTGGTGATCTGTCTGGAAGATGCAGTCTGCGATGCTGATGTACCGCTGGCGCTGAGTAATTTACAGCTGCTGCTGACACGGCTGACCGACGCTAAAAATGCCGCCGGCCGCGACCACTGGCCACTGGTATTTATCCGGCCGCGTCATGCCGAAATGGGTGAACTGCTGATTAACAGCATGGACTTAAGCGCGGTAGATGGACTGGTATTGCCCAAGTTTACGCAACAGTCGCTGCCGGTGTGGTGGCGAATTATGCAGGATACCCACCTGTGCATGATGCCGACGCTGGAAACTGAAGAAGTGTTCGACGTGCTGCAAATGCGTGAGCTGGCAGTTACGTTACAACGTCACGCATGTTATGAACGTATCATCGCGTTACGCATCGGTGGTAATGACCTGATGAACGTGGTCTCGCTGCGACGCTCACGCAACTATACCCTGTATGACAGCCCGATGGGCTACGTGATTAAAATGCTGGTAGCGGTATTTTCCTCGCGAGATTTCGCGTTGACCGCACCGGTTTGTGAACATATTGACGATCACCAGATTATGGATCAGGAACTGGCGCTGGATATTGCTCATGGCCTGGTGGGTAAAACCGCTATCCATCCCAATCAAATCAGTAAAATCGAACAGGCATTGATGGTTACCGCCACCGATCATGCTGACGCCCTGCGGATTCTCAACTCAACGCAGGCGGTATTTAAGTCACAGGGAGCGATGTGCGAACCGGCAACGCACCGACGCTGGGCATCCGGCATTCTTGCCAGAGCGCAGGTCTACGGCATTGCAGCAGATAAATCTCAGGAAGGTGTCCGCCTGATACAGGCAACACCGAATAACTAATTGGGTGTCCGGCAGTAAAAAGATTCGCGTGCTAATTATTATTTGTTGATTTAGCTTAGGTTTATGATATTGCTGATAAGGTCTGTGCCCTCAATGGCAAAAAAAGACATATTGTTGTGCAGCCGTTTAGCCAGGATGGCGATCAGAAATGTGGATCCGGACGAGATTCGTCCCATTGAACCTTCGACTATGAATGCAGGCGTTAACTAATATGCAGCTTAATACGCGACAAGCCCGAATCTATACTCTGGCGAATATTCTTGGCTCAGGGAAGCCGGTGTCTGCTGCACGAATCATCTCCTCACTGGAGTGTTCAGAACCGACGTTAACCCGCGCGCTGAAAGAGCTGCGGGAATTATGGGGAGCTGAAATTAAGTACAGTAAGGCCACCCACTCTTATCAGCTGACTCAACCCGGACAACTGGATAAAAAAACGCTGCGCCGGATGACCGAAGCGCTGGCGGCCCATGCCGAGCTGAAAACGACCGAAGCGGTCAGCCGGGTATTCCTCGATAAAGAAAAGAAAAAAGCGGTTTCGCTGTCGCTGAGAATGTCGATACTGCGCAAAATTGACAAACTGGCACGGGTCAGTGAAACCTCGCGCAGTGAAGCGGTCGAAATGCTGGTCGGGCGCTGTCTTGATGAGCTGGTAGTTAAACTGCAGGCACAAAACAAAACCGCCTGATCTCCCCTTCCCCTGAATTACGCCAGTACCGAATTATGAAATACAGCCGTGCTGGCGGCTCCCCTTATGGCATAAATTTAATCTCACCTGACATCAGATACTCGACTGTTAAATATCAACATGATAAATAAAATAGCTGCAATGCCCATTCGGAAAATAATATTTGCACTTTTTTACGGGGATGTCGTACATAGTGAATCAGCAAATAAAGCTTAAGGCTGATGCGCGTTTATTATCTTAACTGGATAAAGAAGAGGTTAACGTGCGCAAATAGCAACAATTCCCGGATATTATTTTAAATATGAGGATTTAACATGAAAGTGAAAATCACGGTCTGTGTATTTATGGCATTATTCATTCCGGCTATTTGTACAGCAACATCGTATGGCGGCTATCCGGAGATTCCTGAAGAGGCTTCAGGATTTATTACCAGCGTTGAGAGTTACCAACCAGGCGCTGGTGTTTCTCCTCCCTATAATGATGTCTCAAATATGCTTGGCATGCCTGATCAAGCTTACACCTCACTGGGAAGAAAAGGCAGCACGACGTTAGGGATATTTCCGCTGCGTATCAATCCGACAGCGGATGGACAGCCAGTTTTCTATATTTATGAAAAAGGTGAGTTCGCCGGGATGGATGTGTATGTTTCATCTGACAACGTTAACTGGCATCAGGCGACGTTGAAGGAACAGAAGAATAACAGTGTAGGTCATGTTCTTGGTTATGCTGTCGGTGGCGTAGCCGACAGTAATTACTCATTTATAAAAATTGATGATACCAGTTCTGAGCCGGGTTCAGAATATGCGGGTGCTGATATCTCTGGCGTGGCGATTATTGGTTGCGAAAATAATCTGATATTAAATAACGACATTATTGTTGATACCGATGTTGACGCAGGCAATGTATATAATTTATCCAGGGATAAAGATAACGGAAGCGTGCGAATAAGAGTGGTCAAAAGTAATAATCAAGTCAGTTATATCGACGTGTCTGATGATGACTCTCTGCTGCCGGTTGCATTATCTTCTCAAATGGATTTTGATAATGACGGAATCAATGACATCGATGTATTAGTGGAAAATAAATCGACAGGAAAGTATTTCAACATCATAAAAGCGCCAGACGGAAAAACCATCAAAGTAATCGATAACACCTACAACTAAAAATCAAGCCAGAGGTTAGCATTTAACCTCTGGTTGCTTCTCTGTCCGATGCCACATCCTCAATGATAAAAACCCGATTTTATCTCCCTGTCTCTTTAAGTCGCGCCCGTCCATTGCTGACAATTTTGTCATTAGTGTTGTCAACCGCACGACGATTCCTGACCAGCCGGGAGCGGCTCCGTTTTGGAAGGGTCTCCGGTGGATGGCGCAGTTATCCTTGAGTTTCCGACTCTGGCTGATGCCAAAGCATCGTATGAAAGTCCTCTCTATCAGCAAGCCCTGAAGCACCGTCTGAAAGGTGCTGATTATCGAGTGTTTATCGTTGAAGGTGTGCAGAGCTAAGCGCTGGTTAATGGATACAGCTTTGATGCTGTTGGCTGTACCTGATTCTGTCCTGACCATCAGCATCATTTCCGCCACGCCAGCTGATTAATGCCATTTTATGGAATTCTTAAATCCGGAGAGTTTCATTATCTGCAATCATCATGGCTGATATATTGAATCCCATACTTCTTCTCAGGGATTAACGTTATGAAAACCATGATGACTGCACTGCTGCTGGAAAATTTTGCTGATGAACAATTTTCTCCCGTTCAACTGCCGGTACCAACTGCGGCAGCTGGCCAGGTACTGGTAGAGATACACGCCAGTGGAGTCAATCCTATCGATTACAAAATTCGCCTCGGGGAAGCGCCTTACGCCATGCCGGAGTTACCGGCTGTGCTGGGTACTGATATGGCGGGCGTCATTGTTGCCGTGGGTGAAGGCGTTGAACGATTTAACGTCGGCGATGAAGTTTATGGCCTGACCGGCGGTGTTCGCGGACTTCAGGGCACTCTTGCACAATATGCTGCGGTCGATGTCGATTTACTGGCGCTCAAACCGCGTAATTTATCCATGCGCGAAGCCGCTGCCATTCCGTTAACCTTATTAACCGCCTGGGAAGGCCTGGTTGATAATGCGCGGGTAAAGCCGGGGCAAAATATACTGGTTCAGGGCGGCGCAGGAGGCGTTGGCAGTATGGTTGTGCAACTGGCAAAAGCGCTCGGTGCCAATGTCTGGGCCACCGGCTCAACGGCTAAACAATCACTGATTGCTCAATTAGGTGCCACGCCGCTGGATTACCGCGCACTTTCAGCGCAAGAGATTGTCAACAACTGTACCGCTGGCGCGGGCTTCGACATTGTATATGACACCGTGGGTGGCAAGGTTTTGCAAGATTCACTGGGCATGACCCGACACTACGGGCATATCACCAGCTGTGCAGCATTTGGTGAACATAATCTGGCGGTGTCGTCGTTACGTTGTGCCACGCTGTCTGGCGTATTTGTCCTGATGCCGATGCTATCCGGAAATGCTCGCGCTCATCATGGTGAGATACTGGACGCCGCGACCCGTCTGATTGAAGAAGGTAAAATCCGCCCTGTCGTCGACGCCCGTCATTTCAATCTCGATCAGGCCATCGATGCGCATCACGCAGTGCAGCAGGGTTCGGCATCGATTAAGGTGGTCATTGATGTTAAATAAACCCTTACAGGCACGCACTTGGCGCTTCCATCGAACGGGCGATGCTGATGTTCTTGAACTGGAAAATCTTCCCCTGGCTCAGCCAGCCGGGAACGACGTGTTGGTTCAGATGAAAACCATCGGTCTTAACCGGGCCGATGCTATGTTTCGTCGCGGCACTTACATTGAGAAAGCAGAATTTCCTTCACGTCTCGGTTACGAAGGTGCAGGCGTGGTTATCTCGGCTGGAAAAGATGTCAGGCAATTCTCACCCGGTGATCACGTTTCTATCCTGCCCTCATCCAGTCTTGCCCGCTTTGGCACCTATGCCGACCAACTGATTGTCCCTGAATCGCTGCTGGTCGCTAAACCTGCCAGTCTCAGCTGGGAGCAATCCGCATCCATCTGGATGCAGTATCTCACCGCCTATGGCGGGATAATCCATGCTGCCGGGTTGAAAAAAGGCGAGACGCTATTAGTGACGGCGGCATCCAGTAGCGTCGGTTTGGCTGCGATTCAGATCGCACAATCTGCCGGTGCCAGAGTGATTGCCAGCACACTCACCGTAGCGAAAAAACAGCATTTATCTGCGCTTGGCGTCGAAGATGTTATCGCCAGTGAAGAGGAACCTGATCTGTATCAGGCGATTGTCTCGAGACTGGGGGGAGAACATCTTAACGCCGCATTTGATGCGGTCGGCGGGCCGCAGGTTGAACAGATTGCCAGCGCATTGGCGGTGAAGGGGCGACTGGTGATACATGGTGCCCTGAGTCCGGAAGCGACGCCGTTTCCGCTCAAGCTTGCACTGCGTAAAAGTCTGACGATGTCGGGATTCCTGTTCCTCGAAGTGTTGCACGATCCCGTCATTCGGAAACGGGCAAAACGTTTCATCCTGAGCGGCATTGAGGCAGGCTATCTTAAACCTCAACTGGATAAGATATTTAGCTTCGAACAGATGCCGGACGCTCACCGATATCTGGAATCAAACCGGCAAATTGGTAAGATCATCGTTCGCGTTGCGACCCCTTAACCTGCCCCACCTGACCTGCATAAGGTCAGGTCTCAATATCCGCTAAAACCTCTGCCAGATAATCGTACAGCACCCTGATCCGCATTGATGTTGGCCCGCGTTGTGGCCGGTAAAGATAGAGCCCCCAGCTTGCGGCGGTATTGTCTTCCAGAACCTGAATCAGGCGGCCACTTTTTAAGTAAGGCAGTGCCAGAAAGCCCGGCATAAATCCAAAACCGATGCCATCGAGCACCGCGTGAAACTCTGCTTCCAGATCATCGGTAATAAAGCGTGGGTTCGACGGCGTAAAGCTTCGCGCATTGTTGAAACTCCATGGCCAGTAACGTCCGGTTTTATGATCAACCAATGCCGTCAGTGGAAATGAGTCCAGCTGATCAATGCGCGTTGGCATGCCTGTCTGGCCAATCAACTCAGGCGTGCCGACTGAAAAAAATTGAATTTTAGTCAGTTCACGCGCCACATAACGGTTATCGGGTAAAAAACCGAAGCGGATGCCGATGTCTATTCGCTCATCAATCACATCGCTGTGGGTATCCGTCAGGATGCAGTCCACCACAATATCCGGATAACGCCGTGAAAATTGAGTTAACGCCGGAATAACAAACTTACGCCCAAACACGGAAGATACCGTCAACCGGACGGGGCCGCGCATCTCATCTGACGCTGGCTGCTGATGTGCCGTCAATAATTTGTCGACAGCGTTAACTGCTTGCCGGGCATATTGCGCCAGACGTTCACCATCGGCGGTAATTTTCATCTGCCGGGTGCTGCGATAAAACAGAATCTCCCCGCGCTGCTGTTCGAGTTCCTTAACCGCGCGGGTTACCGCCTGAGGTGAAATGCCGAGAAGTATCGCAGCATCTTTAAAGTTTCTTGACTCTGCGACGGTACAAAATATGCGCAGCATTTCCAGTTTATTTTGCATCGCGGGCCCGATGTGTTGACAGAATCAGTTCCATAATCAGGCATTCTGCAGGTGAACATATATCCATTATTCTAACAGTCCCTTTTAGCTAAAGAAGGACTTAGAGGATTTAGTTATCTGATCAATCAGCTGATGCTGACGCAGCGCATCCTCAAATGTGGTCGCTTCACAAGAGCCGGACGCCTTATCACCGGCGTAAGCGGCATATAAATAGGCGACGTCCTGGGTACTGGCTTCGAGATGCGAGACGGGTAAATACGCGTATTCAGCAGGTACCGGCAGCCCAGTAAACACTTCTGAGCCATCGCGCATAGCCGAAATTTTATTATCATGCCTATTCTGGAATGCACGTTCATTGGTAATGCGCAACACGCCTTCAGTGCCGGTAATGTCAATCTGCAGCCCGGTGCGTAATGTCTGTGCCCCCTCAAGCTGGACCGAGAATAATCCGCCACCGGTCAGCGTCCCTATGACCATCACTTCATTAGCACTGATATAGGGCACTTTTTCACCGGTTTCCGCCAGCGTCGTCAGCGGAAAGTGGTTTTCAGTGATGGCCACCAGCTTTTGTGGGAAACCTACGCCATGGAACAGCATGTCATGGAAGTGGCCGCCGTAGACGGACAGCAACTCGGTAAAGTTGGCTGCGTCCAGCGCCCATCTGACGAATTCTGGCATCACCTGGCCGAAGGCGTCGACGCCAACCGACATCCGCACCGATCTGATGTTCCCCACGTAGCCCTGCTTTATCAGATCATGCCAGTAGCGTGAGCTCGGTGAAAAGCGGCGCTGAAGCCCGACCACGTGCCTGACGCCCTGCTTTTCAGCCAGGGCAAGGATCGCTTCTGACTCTGCCGTATTACTTGATCTCGATTTTTCAGATCGCCTGGCCGATGTTATTGAAGATGGTATGGATGTGGTTATCCGCGGGGGAAAATTAAGCGATTCGCGCTTGATTTCCCGTCCGTTGGGAAAATATCGCCTGTGCCTGGTAGGCTCTCCTGATTATTTCAAACGACGTGGAACACCTTCCCGGCCTGAGGATCTCAGTGAGCATGCTTGCTTACATTATCGATATCCCAGTAGCGGGATAAAAGCCCACTGGCCTCTGCGTTATCCGGCTCAATCCGGTAACAGCCAGTCGCTTCCCGTCACCATGATCTGCAGCAGCCTGGAAGCATTGCTGTTTACCGTAAAACAAGGATGCGGAATTGCCTGCTTGCCAGATTATTCAGTGGGAACGGCACTTGCTAAGGGTGAGCTACAGACGGTATTAGAAACCTCTCTAAAACAGACAGATACTACATTTCATTTGCTCTGGCCCAGTGCAAGACAAATGACGCCGAAAGTGCGTGTATTCGTGGATTTTATGACCAGTGAGTTTAACGATTTATTAAAAACCAGAAAGAAATAGACGCAATGGGAGCAAGCCTGAGCAATGCCACTCGGCATCAAACGCAGAATGGATCAGCTTTAATCGCGTCGCCAGGAGTAAATCGCGCTTCTGGCTAATTGGTATCTCTCTGTCCGGGATAGTATTATTGCCATGCCATATGCCCGGCACCCCTCTCACGGAACTGGAGTGATCAATGTCCACACTGCGTTTGCTGTTATCCGAGTCTAACGACCCTTGGTTCAATCTGGCGGTTGAAGACTGTATTTTTCGCCAGATGCCCGCCACTCAGCGCGTGCTGTTTTTGTGGCGTAATGCAGACACGGTGGTCATTGGCCGGGCCCAGAATCCGTGGAAAGAGTGTAATACCCGACGCATGGCGGAGGATGGCATCAAACTGGCACGCCGCAGCAGCGGTGGCGGCGCGGTGTTTCACGATCTGGGTAACTGCTGCTTTACCTTTATGGCGGGCAAACCGGAGTACGATAAAAGCGTCTCAACCGGAATCATTCTGCGTGCGCTCGAAACTCTTGGCATTCCGGCGGAAGCTTCCGGACGCAATGACCTGGTGGTCAACACCGCTGACGGCAGCCGTAAAATCTCGGGTTCTGCCTATCGCGAAACGCCGGATCGCGGCTTCCACCACGGGACAATCCTGCTGAATGCCGATCTTTCTCGCCTCGCCGATTATCTCAATCCGGACGTGAAAAAGTTACAGGCCAAAGGCATCACCTCGGTGCGTTCGCGGGTAGCGAATCTTGAAGAACTGGTGTCTGGCGTCAGTTTTGAGCGGCTGTGTGAAGCCATCACCGAGTCGTTCTTCAGCCATTTTAATACCCGCTGTGAACCGGAGCGTATTTCTCCCGACGCATTACCCGACTTACCCGGATTTGAGCAGCAGTTTGCTAAACAGAGCAGCTGGGAGTGGAACTTCGGCCAGGCGCCGGACTTCTCACATCTCCTCGACCAGCGATTTAGCTGGGGCGGCGTCGAAATTCATTTTGACGTCGAGCGCGGCATTATCAGCCGCTGCCAGATTTTCACCGACAGTCTTAATCCGGCCCCGCTGGAGGCGCTGGCGCAAAAACTGCAAGGTGCTGAATATCGACCTGACGTTGTGGCAAATCATATGCAGCAATTAGTCGCGGATTTTCCGCAACAGGCAGTCGAACTTAAACAGCTGGAGCAGTGGCTGACGGAGACGTTGCGATAATGAAAAGCCAACGACGATTGCTGAAAGCCTGTGCCACCGCAATCACTATCGCCTGCTGTTTACCGGCTTTCGCCTACGCAGAGCCTGTCGTCCAGTCTGCAGCCGCAGCAGAACGCATTTCCGTGGTGGTCGAAGGCCAGGGGCCGGATATCATCCTGATTCCAGGGCTGGCTTCCTCGCGTGAAGTCTGGGCCGGACTGGCAAAAAAGCTGAGCGCAACGCACCGGCTGCATTTGGTGCAAATTGCCGGATTTGCCGGTCAACCGGCAATTACCGATCGGGATAACCTGGTGGCGGCACCCGCGGCAGAGGCGATTGGTGATTATATTCAACGCCAGCGGCTGACAGCGCCGGCGATTATTGGTCACTCGCTTGGCGGCGAAGTGGCGCTGATGATTGCCGCGCGCCACCCCGAACGTGTCGGTCGTGTCATGGTGGTCGACGCCCTGCCTTTTTACAGCCTGCTGTTTTCGCCAGATGCCACGGTTGAAGCAGTAAAACCGCGCGCTGACGCTTTTCGTGCGGCGATAATGGCAGCACCTGACGAACAGTCTGAAGCGATGCAGACTGCGGCCATTGCCCGGCTGGTCAAAGATCAGGCCGCACGCCCGGCACTGATTAAAGCGGGCTTGCAGTCCGATAAACAAACCGTTGCCGATGCAACAAGGGAATTGATGATCACCGATTTGCGCCCGGAACTGCACAACATCACCGCACCGGTTGAAGTGGTTTATGCCTGGGATGCCCTGTACGGTTTTCCGGCGGCAAACACCGATGCCACCTACCGTAACGCCTATGCTTCACTACCGGAGATAAAACTGCGCCGCATCGATGACAGTTTCCATTTTATTATGCTGGACCAACCGCAACAGTTTGCGGATGCAGTAAGCGAATTTATCGGCCAGTGAGTGCATAACCGCTGTTGTTTTAATGATGTCTTCGCCATTTTATGAGCCACTGGCGAATGACATTATTGAGCGACAAACCATTCCCAGGGTAAAAGCGGCGCATTCGTAATTACGATGCGCCGCTGTATTTCAAAAATGGCACCGGTTATTGACGCCTGACAGCCAGCTGTTTACTGCAAAGCTGAAAGAATATGATAAGCCGCTTCCACGCGCGCAGGGTTAGGATAACTTTTGTTCGCCAGCATCACGATGCCGAGATGCTTCTCGGAAATAAATGCCACGTAGCTGCCAAATCCGCCGGTTGAGCCAGTTTTATGTACCCATGAAGCTTTTAATGCTGGTGCTGGCGGATTTATTTCTACCGCACTTTGCCGTGCAAGTGCGACTTTATTATCGCTACCATCGACCGCGATGGCTGCTTTCATCGGCCAGTTCAGCATCTCCCAGCCCAGCCCCTGATACATATCCCCTACCTGCAAGTATCGCGACTGTGCGAGCAAAATCCCTTTTTGCAACGAGGCATCTTTTACTTCAGAAGGTGTCATGTTGGCCTGCACCCAGCTTGCCATATCCTCTATTGATGATTTTACGCCGTAGGCTTCAGCATCCAGCATACCCGGAGAAACATGAACGGCCTTTCCATCGCGATAGCCCCACGCATAGTGTTTTTCTTCACCTTGTGGAATATGTATCCAGGTATGCGTTAGCTGCAATGGCTGGAACACGCGCTTGCTCATCGCCTGCGCAAAGCTCATACCTGAAGGTTTAACCGCCAGTTTGCCAAACAGCCCAATACTGGCGTTCGAATAAAGGCGCGTTGTGCCCGGTGCCCACTGCGGCTGCCAGGTTTCATAGTAATTCTGTAATGACACTTCATCGGTAACACTATCCGGCACCTGGAGCGGCAAGCCACCGGCGGTATAGGTTGCCAAATTCAGCAAACTGATCCCTTCCCATTGTTTCCCGGACAGTGCTGGCCAGTATTTATTCACGGGATCGCGAAGCGTAATTTCACCCCGCGCTATAGCATCGCCACCCAATACGCCAGTGAAGGTTTTACTCACGGAGCCGAGTTCGAATAAGGTCTGCTGCGTGACGGGCTGTTTACCTGCGACGTCTGCCATTCCCCAGGTAAAGTAATAAGGCTGACCGTGATAGATAACCGCCACCGCCATGCCGGGAATGGCCTGTTCTTTCATCAAAGGAATAACCACGTTATCAACAATTCCACTGAGTTGTTTTTCCGTTTGAGTGGTTGCCAGCGCGGAACCTGACGCGATAAGCAGCAGCGCACAGGAAAGAGTTTTATGCATCATATCTATTTTCCATAATTAAAAATTGGAGCGATGTCCACGTTCAATCTGATGAGTTTTTCAGTGATTTGCAAATGAAAAAATAAGGATCTGCTTGAAATTTCTATAAAAACACAGAGATGTTCGCAGATATCGAATCACCACGAGTAGTCTCGACAAGTCCAGGCCATTTCTTTCCTGGTATAATGTCCTTTACTTCCCCAAAGCTTTCCGTTAACTCCCATCCGCTCCAAAAATAGACTTGACCTGGGATAGGTTGATTCTTAAAAAAATGTACTGAAATATTGAGTAAATAAATCCCGCTAAACATTGGGGTACTGCCAGTGCCCGAATAATCTGAGTTTGCAAAGATAAGTAGATTAGATACTTGAATAAATATTTACTTCAGGATAGTAAGTTCTTAGATAAGTAATGAGAGAATTGTAGGCGGATACAAGGTTGTGCTTGGCTAATGTCAACTCATTCACAATTATGTTTGCTTTATCAACAGGCAGATGATCAAAGTTTAGAAAGCATTTAAGGTTATAATTTGCACCATTATATACTTCGACATCCTCGCACTCTGAAATACTCACCCGGCCGAATAAATATTTATCCACACAATAATAACGCTCAATGAAATCATTGAATTTATCCTGAAGCAAATTATCATTCAAAGGATAACTAGCGGGTAAACATTTCACTATAATCTCAAACTGGTCACCAAGAATACTCAGATCTATATGGTAACTATTTGGCAACGAATCAATTAAAGAAAGTACTCGCCCGAATGGGGTGTAGAGAAAATAAGTATTAAGAAAATCTATGTCAGATCTTTTGTTGTTAATTGCATTAGAATTAAAATTTGTAGCATTAAATATATATAATTCATGTTCATTTTTGATTTCATGAAGCCTTTGTATCGTATATTCGAAGGGATCATTATCAACATAGGTGTGATGATTGGAACATAATAGTATAAGATTTTCATAACTATTATCATTAGGTAACATTTCATCACCTCTCGGTCCCTTTGGGCTTTTCGCGATGACATGAGCCATTTCACCTATATGCACATTCCCCTCAAAAAGAGATTCCTTACAAATATTGCATCTTCCGGCAGACAATGCATATAACTTCTTTATGGAAATGGTAGCAATAGAGTTACTCATTTAAAATCCCTCTTGTAAGTTATGATTGAACATATCATAAAATTTTTGAGAAGACTATATCAACCACCATCAACCATTATCAAAAATAATGCAAGAACTGCCCCAAGGCTACCAGGATGACAACATGCAGTACTAGAAAAATTATCCAGTTGTAGACGATGTTCAATTCAATGACAATTCCAGGAGTCTTACGCCAGTGGAATAAAACTCCCTCAATCACTTCAATGTTTACTTTTGACTGAACCTCTGCATCTCTCAACTAACTGTTACCTCAACTGTATTTCTTATTATAAAGTAGTGTATTCCAGTTTAAACTAATTTCAACAATGTATTAATAATTACATAATGCCTGCGCAATATTTCCAAGTAAGCATCCCCCTGACAAAAGCTCTGTTACCAACCATGCCCACCCATTCTTGATTAAAGTGTTAACATAACCATCTGATAATGTTATGATATTATCATCTGAAATAAGGATCAATCAATGACATTGAAAGCAGACTCAAATTTGGTCAAGGAAATAATGGAACAATTCCTGAAGGACAGAATCATCAGGAAAAAAATACGTTATATTTGTACTAATCAGATATATGATTGGGAAAAATGGTTGCAATTTGAACTACAACATTTCATATCTAATCTGGATGGTGTTTTAGTTAGTAGGGAAATAGAGGCCTTTCCTGATGGAAGGATGTTGAAGGACCGATATAACATGTTTATAGATATTGCATTCAAGGAGGAGAAGCCTGGAAATGATGCATATGTTTTCTTAGAGCTCAAGTGTGCTAAAGATGCACAATCCCTGATCAACGGTTTTAAAAAAGACTTCGCAAAAATAACTTCAATCAAGCACTGCCTGCTTGATTATAAGTCTTTCTGGTGCGTTGGATTTCATTTGAATTGCAATGGTTTTAATATTAAAAAAATAGAGGGTTATGTTAAGGATTGGGATTATGGTTATAATGAAGTATTGAAGCTATGTGATTGTACTACCAATAAGTGTGATTGTGTTGATAATAAAATTGGATTTGCATTAATTTGAAACCTGCGTTGCGGCCCGTCTTTTTTTCTTCAGGTACGTTTTGAGTAAGGGATGGGTAAATACTCTCATGCTAACCGCCTTTGGCGGAATCTAGGGATTTATAGTATTGAATTGTCCTGTCAGCCTGTATATCCCTGTTAAACACCACCATCCCTGTGAGCCTTGATGTACCTAAGTGCATGATATTAAAATTATTTTTCTAATTTCAATATCTAACCCCTCTTTCTTAATAAGAGCTCGAAGCATATCAATAATATGATAAAACCCTTTATGCCTATCGCCTGTCTTAGAATTATAATCAGCAGCTGGGGCGGTGTCGAAATTCATGATATTGTAGTAATGCACGCTCCACGACGATTGATGAAAATTCGTTAATCATCACAATTTTAGCTGTTAACTGATGACAAAACAGCTAAAAGCTCAATATACTCGACTGACTTTTTAACCTATTTTATCAAAGGAGGATTGCTATGCTCACCAGTGAATTGTTTCTCTATTCACTCGTTTTTAGCGATCGTTTCTGCTCAGGCGTTACCAGCTGCGTGCTGCGATAACCTGTCTGAGCGAAGCTAACTAAATGACACTCTAAGAACTTCCCTCCGGCTTACCGGTTATCGTCAGCGATTTTGACGAAGGGCACTACCATGCCTGTAAAACTGGATAAACCAATGAGCACACTGCTTTCTGCACAATCTGTTGGCTACGACAACACCTTCGGTCCACTGCTGACTGATGTCTCTTTTAGCCTAAAAAAAGGCGACCGTATCGGTCTGATTGGCCACAACGGCTGTGGTAAAAGCACCCTGCTGAAAATCCTTAGCGGCGATCTCTCCGCGACACGCGGCAGCGTCACCTCTGCCAGCCAGTGCCTGATGGCAAGGGTTGAACAGTCTCTGCCTGACACACTGCATCATCGTCTCCTGGTGGATGCAGTACTGACTAACCTTCCACACTGTACGCAGCCCGTTGAGCACTGGCAGGCAGAAGTACTGCTGGCCTCGCTTGGCTTTGATGAAATTAGTTGGCAACTGACTGCGGGCACATTAAGCGGAGGTCAACATACCCGCCTGCTACTGGCTCGCGCGCTGATCCGTCAGCCCGACTTACTGCTGCTGGATGAACCCAGTAATCATCTCGATTTACCGACACTGTTATGGCTGGAACAGTTTCTGCAAAACTGGAGCGGCAGTTTTGTGCTGGTTTCCCATGACCGAAGCCTGCTGGATAACGTCACCAACTGCAGCTGGATTCTGCGTGATAAAACGCTGCAGTTTTTTCGTTTGCCTTGTACTGCGGCGCGATCGGCACTGGTTGAGAAAGATCGGGCTGACGCGCATCGTCACCTGGCTGAGCAAACAGAAATCGACCGGATAGCGAAAAGTGCCAAACGGCTGGCTATTTGGGGAAACCAGTACGATAACGAAAAACTGGCGCGTAAAGCGAAACAGATGGAAAAACAGGTCGAACGACTGAAAGATGATCAGACTCAGCTGACAAGCGGTAACCAGTGGCAGTTGCGTCTTAGCGGTTCAGCGCTGGCAGCCGATCGGGTGCTGGCACTGTCCGATCTCAAAATACGCCCGGCTGAAGATGCACCGGTGTTGTTCAGCATCGACTCGCTACAAGTCAAAAGCGGCGATCGTATTGCTCTGACAGGGCGTAACGGCTGTGGAAAATCGTCCCTGTTGCACTATTTATGGCAGGCATTTCATCATCCAGCAGGTACAGACGCCGCAGTGGTGTTTCATCCACGCGTGCATGTGGGCTATTACGATCAGAGTCTGCAGCAGCTGCGTGACAGCGACAGCCTGACGGATGCCCTGACTCGCTTTGCACCACTGACTGAAGATCAGCGCAAAATGGCACTCATTGCGGCTGGATTTCCTTACCTGCGTCATCAGCAACGGGTCAGCACCCTGAGCGGTGGTGAGCGCTCAAGACTGCTGTTTATTGGCCTGACGCTGGCGGAGTACTCGCTGTTATTACTGGATGAACCGACCAACCATCTGGATTTGGAAGGCAAAGAACAGCTGGCGCAAACGCTGAAAAACTTCAGCGGTGCAGTAATATTGGTTTCCCACGACCGCACGCTGATTGAAAAAAGCTGTAATCGTTTCTGGCTGATCGATAATCAACGTCTGGAGCAGTGGCAGGATCTGGAGCCGGTCTGTGCCATTCTTGCCGCGAGTTCGCCGCCTGCTGCGGTGACGCAAAAGCAGCATACCGCGTCAGCGATTAGCAATGAACAGTGTGAGCAGGAGCATTTATTGAGCAACCTGCTTGAGCTGGAAAGTAAACTGGCAGACGATCTGGCGCGTAAACCTAAGCATCAGAAACCTGAGCTGCAATATCAGTGGCGGCAACAAATTGACCGGATAAACGCCCTGCTCGATTTAGCCTGAGTTTCAGGCCGCAGGGATGCGGCCTGGATAATATTAATTAAGCGGCAACTTTCGTCTGTTATGTTATGGCAGACCCTACAAGAATCAGGTTTTACAAGGCAGCTGGCCTGCCGAATTTTAAAACCCGTATCTTAACCATGCAAAAAGTACGTTACCATTATTGTAAGTTCCCGGAATATAGGTGAACTGCAAATTGACATTCTTATAACCCGCCGAGAAAAGTGGAAATATAAAGGGTAGCGGCACGTAATTGGCAAAGTCATCCCTGGCCGTAATCCCTCCCGCCAGGCCAAGGCCAACTCGCGCATCCTTGTTTTGCGTTAAATACCACCCCTTTTCCCAGCCGTAACCCACTGCCGGTTGCCACTCACGGTGAGAATCCTGAAACACCATCGCAAACAGGCCATGCCAGTTACCTTCTTCGGTATAGCGTGAAATGCCGACCCCTCCGCCCCAGGGCATTTCGTTGTAATGATCCGTTTTGTCCGAATCATACATAAAACGGTTGTGCCAGCTCAGAAAGGGAATATAGACATCAGTATATTGTGGGTTATGCCAGGTTTCTGATACATCCTCTTTAAGATTTTGCCACCAGCCCGATGCCATATTGGCAAAGGTCGCTTTTTTAGTCGTTTGCTCAGCGGAAACCGTAAAGGTCAGGCAGAACAAAATGAGGAATAAATAAGAGGTTTTATTTGCCATCATCAATCCGTCAGCGTTAGGAGTTGCTGTTATCAGCATAGCCATATTTCATCATATCTGATGCGCTGTCGACCCTGCGACCGATCAATTATTGATGGACTGATAAAAAAAACCGGGAGACAGTCTCCCGGTTGCATACTCCGTATCGCTGTCTGTCAGACCTGACGATTTTTCCATACCGTCTGGATATTACAGAACTCATACAGGCCAAACTGCGACAGTTCACGACCATAGCCGCTTTTCTTCACGCCGCCAAAGGCCACGCGCGGATCGCTGGCGCTGTAACCATTAATAAATACGCCGCCGCACTCCAGGCGAGCCGCCAGCAGCTGCGCTTTATCTTCATCGCCGCTGTAAATGGTTGCAGCCAGACCGAAGTCACTGTCATTTGCCAGTTCAATGGCGTGATCGACATCGCGTGCTACGGTAATTGCCGCTACCGGACCAAACAGCTCCTGACGGAAAGCCGTCATTTGCGGCTGAACATTTGCCAGCACGGTTGGCGCGTAGTAGTTACCTTTACCTTCAAGCTTATGTCCACCCGCCAGCAGCGTGGCACCCTCTGCCAGCGTTGCTTCAACCTGATCGTGCAACTCGTCGCGCAGATCAAAACGTGCCATCGGACCGATATAATTACCCTCTTCATCCGGCGCGCCCGTTTTCAGCTGTTTCACCGCAGCGACAAACTTGTCGGTAAACTCTTCTGCAATTGGCTGCTCAAGAATAAAGCGTTTTGATGCCGCACAGACCTGGCCGCTATTTTGATAACGCCCAGCCACCGCTGCTTTCACCGCCTGATCGATATCGGCACCCTCCAGCACGATAAACGGATCGGACCCGCCCAGCTCCAGCACCGATTTTTTCAGTGCCGCACCGGCTTGTGCGCCAATTGCCTTACCGGCCCTCACGCTGCCGGTAAAGGTCACGGCCGCAATTTGTGGATGGTTAATCGCGTGGCTGACGCCCTCAGCCGTGGCGTTAATCACCGCGAACTCACCCTGCGACAAACCGGCGGCGATAAAAATGCGTTCAATCAGCTGTGCGCTGCCCATCACATTTGGCGCATGTTTCAGGATATAGCAATTACCGGCCAGCATAATCGGCACCGCACCACGCAGTACCTGCCACAGCGGGAAGTTCCATGGCATCACCGCCAGCACCGTACCCAGCGGACGAAACTCCATCACCGCCTGATTGTTTTCCACCTGAGTGGGCAGTGTCGCCAGCATTGCCGGGCCGTGCTCCGCATACCATTCGCAAAGGTTAGCGCTTTTGTTCACTTCGCCACGCGCCTGCAAAATCGGTTTGCCCATTTCGGCGCGGATCATTTGCGCCAGCTCTTCGCCGTGATCGCGCAGCGCCACCGCCAGATCGCGCAGCTTTGTACTCCGTTGCGCCACGCTAAGCTTGCTCCACTGCTTACCGGCCTGATGAGTGCGCTCAATCGCCCGATCGATTTGCGGCTCGCTGTCATACGGATAAGCATTCAGGGTTTCACCGGTGGCCGGATTCACGGAGATCGCATGAGTCTGGTAAGAAATGGTCATATAATCCTCAGCTTTATAGTGTCAATGCAATCAGCCTAACCTTGCAGCAGTGATAAAAAAACTGAATAATTCAGCAGTTGGTTTTCACTAAATGAGAAAGAGATGAACCTGTCCCAGTTAGAAATGTTTACTGCGGTGGCTGAAACCGGCAGTATTTCCGCCGCTGCAAAGCAGGTGCACCGCGTACCATCCAATGTCACTACCCGCATTCGCCAGCTGGAAACCGATCTTGGAGTGGAACTGTTTATCCGTGAAAGCCAGCGTCTGCGGTTATCGCCAGCTGGCCACAGTCTGTTGCAGTACAGCACACAAATTTTATCGCTGGTCAGAGAAGCCCGTCAGGCGGTGAGCGGTGAAGAGCCGCAGGGTACCTTTACCCTGGGCTCGCTGGAAAGCACCGCCGCGGTGCGCATCCCTGGCCTGCTGGCCGAATACAACCGTAATTATCCGCGCATTCTGCTGGATCTCACTACCGGCCCGTCCGGCACTATGCTGGATGGCGTGCTGGAAGGTAAGATCTCGGCGGCGTTTATTGATGGACCGGTGACCCATCCGGCAATTGAAGGTATTCCGGTGTTTGACGAAGAGATGGTGATTATCGGGCCAGCCAAGCAAAAACCGTTCACCCGCGCGCGCGAAGTCAGTGGCGTCAATATTTATGCTTTTCGCGCCAATTGCTCCTACCGGCGTCATTTTGAGAACTGGTTTCATGCCGACCAGGCCACGCCGGGCAAGATTTTCGAAATGGAGTCCTATCACGGCATGCTGGCCTGCGTCATTGCCGGTGCCGGATTGGCGATGCTGCCACGTAGCATGTTAAACAGCATGCCCGGCAATGAGCAGGTCGTTGTTTGTACCCCGGAAGAGCCGTGGCGCTGGCTGTCGACCTGGTTAATCTGGCGGCGCGGAGTGAAAACTCCTCAGCTGGAAGTGATGATTGATCTGCTGCCTGAGCGCAAATAATAAAAAGCCCGGCGTCGCCGGGCAAGATGATTACGCGTGTCGCGCCACCCAGGTCGGATACCGTCGGCAGCACAGCGGATAAGCAATGGCGGTCACCACCATACTGATTACCCAGGAGATATTCGCACCCGGCACCAGCCCGGACCAGGGGCCGGAGAAGAAAGCGTTCTCTACAAAGGGGATCTGCACCACGATACCCCCGGCATATACCAGCAGCGCCCGCGAGTTCAGTAAGCCATAACGCCCGCCGTCTGCACTGAAAATCGCGTCAGTATCGTACTGCTGTTTGTTAATCAGATAGAAGTCGATCAGGTTGATCATACACCATGGGATCAGCACTGAAATCAGCGCAAAAATCAGATTCAGAAACACTTCTACAAAGTTAGCGGAAGCGGCCAGCGCGATTGCCACCGACCCCACCAGCACCGACAGTGAAAACACTATCCTGACTCTGGCGTCAGGCTGCCAGTTGGGCAGGAAAGTCTGCACTGAGGTAATCAATGCCAGCACCGATCCGTATAAATTCATCGAGTTATGACAAATGATATTGATCAGAAACAGCACCATCAGTATCGGCCCCAGCCAGCCCGTTGCCTGCCGCACGGCCACCATTGCATCATTGGTGCCGCTGACCATATTGACCGCCACCATACCAAATACAAACGCCAGAATGGTGCCGCAACACGCGCCCAGCCAGGTGTAGAGAAAGGGCCTGGCGATCCCTTCCGAGGCCGAAAGATAACGGGAGTAGTCAGAGGTATAAGGAGAAAAGCTAAGTTGCCATACCGCGCCGATACAGAAGGTGGCAAACCAGCCGGCCAGCGTAAACGAACCACGGTGCAGGAAGTCTGCCGGTAGCGGCTGCGACAGCATCATCCACAGGCCGAGGATCATCGATCCCCCCATGATCCAGGCGCCAATTTTGTTGATTTTGTGAATGAAGTTATAGCCCACTACGCCAATGATCGTTGCCGCGATCGCGCCAATAATCGTCGCCGCCGGAATGTTCAGTGCCGGAAGCACGTTGTTAATTACCCTTCCCGACAGTGAAATATTAGAAATAAAGAAGCCGAGATAAATGACCGTGGCGAAGATAATCACCAGCAGCGAGCCGTAACGACCGAACTGCGCGCGGCTTTGAACCATCTGCGGAATACCGACCTGCGGGCCCTGTGCCGATGTCAGCGCCAGAAAAATGCCGCCAAACAGATGCCCGGCAATAATCGCACTGATTGCCGAGAGGATATCCAGATGAAAAGTATGGGTAGCCACCGCGCCGGTCACTACCGCGAGTGGCGCAATATTGGTACAAAACCACAGGGTAAACAGACTACGTGCATCCCCATGGCGTTCTTCTTCCGGCACATAATCGATCGACTTATCTTCTATTATTGCCGTCTGTTGTTGCTGAGAATTCATAGTTGCTCCGGGTGGAGTGAGTTTTTATTTTTGATAACTCCAGGAGTTGGCTGATACTGCGCTGGCGTAACGTTTCGTACCGTCATTGCCGGCATTGCATCGCAAAGGGGATATTGATGGGGAATCACTGCCAGGCAGCCAGACCGTTTTCGGTAGTGGTTAGCCAATACAGCCTCCACAACCCCTTCGCGGCCAAAGCCTGATTTCCATCGCCGCTACCAGTAGCGGGTGGTATCGCATCGGATTTCCTGCAATGTCAGTACTGACATTACCGAACCCGATAGTTTCTGAGTGACGCATTCTGCCTGCGCCGATGCGCCTGAGTCAACCTCAGTCGTCCGCGAGGCCTGTTCAGGCGGGTTAATTGTACAGTTTCCGGTCATTAGCCAGGCGATATCAGCTAAAGTGATTGTATTTTCACGCCCGCAGCGCCTGCACTGGCAGAGTTGGTATATGGGCCAGCAGCTGACGGGTATAGGCCGCTGTCGGCGTGCTGAATATCGACTGCACCTCGCCCTGCTCGACCACTTTGCCCTGCTGCATAATCACCACATAATCAGAAATCTGACGAACCACCGCCAGGTCGTGGGAAATAAACAGATAGCTGAGACCCTTTTCACGCTGTAAACGCTCCAGCAGCCGCAGGATCTGCGCCTGTACCGCCACGTCCAGCGCCGAGACCGGTTCATCAAGAATCAGCAGTTCCGGCGAAATCGCTAATGCGCGGGCAATGGCCACCCGCTGGCGTTGCCCACCGGACAGCGCCGATGGCCTTGCGGTCAGCAGCGTAGTGGAAAGCTCGACCGCCTCCAGCAATTCCGCCGCGCGTTCGCGCTGGCTGTGCTTATTGCCGATGTGAAATGCGCGCAGTGGTTCGGTAATAATCGCCTCCAGCGTCATTTTCGGATTCAGCGAGGCATAGGGATTTTGATAAACCACCTGAACCCGACGGCGAAAGTCAGATTTCTGAAAGCTCGACGCTGTGCTAAAACTGACGCCGTCAAAATTTACTGCGCCCTGATCGGGTTGTTCCAGGCCAAGCAGCATTCGCACCGTGGTTGACTTACCCGATCCTGACTCGCCGACCAGGCTGGTAGTTGCACCGCGATAAACCGGAAACGAGACGTCGTCAACTGCGCTAAAGCTCTCGCCACCCGGCAGAATAAACCGTCTGGAGAGCTTTTCCGCCAGCATAAACGGCTGCTTGTGCGGTTTTGGCTGACGATAAGGCACGCTTAAAAATGCCGGAGAAGCCTCCAGCAGCTGACGAGTATAGGGATGATGCGTCTGGCGCAATAACGATGCCGGAGTGCCACTTTCAACCAGCTGGCCTTCATGCATTACCAGCACGCGATCCGCCCGCTCCAGCGCCATATTCAGATCGTGCGTAATCAGTAACAGCGCGATTCCCTGCCGTTCAACCACCGCCGCCAGCGCATCCAGCACCTGTTTCTGCACGCTGACATCCAGCGCGCTGGTCGGTTCATCGGCGATAATTAACTTTGGATGGTGGCACATCGCCATCGCCAGCAGCACACGCTGCCGCATGCCGCCAGAAAGCTGATGCGGATAGCTGGCCAGCACGCGCTGGCTGTCATTCAGGCCTACCTCAGCCAGCAGCGCAGGCAGGCGTCCGGCAGCCTGATTTTTTGGCACGCCGTGCAGGGTGAATGCTTCCAGCATCTGCTTTTCCAGAGTCTGTATCGGATTAAACGCCAGCGCCGGATCCTGCGGCACAAAACCAATCTCCAGCCCACGCAGTTGCCGCCACTGGCGCTGACTGGCATTTTCCAGCGGCTGACCGGCAAAGTGAAGGGTGCCGCCACGTCGCAACGCCTGCTGGCTCAGTAGCCCTACCAGGGCTGAAGCCGTGGTGGATTTTCCCGATCCGGAGCCTCCCACTATCGCCACCACTTCGCCAGGATACAGCGCAAAACTAAGCGACTTTACTGCCTGCAAATAGCCGCCTTGCTGACGAGGATAATCAATGCTCAGTTGTTCAACCGCTAACAGAGGTTCAGTCATAGTTTCTCCGCAGAATCCTGAATAAATCCGGCTATCCGATTAGTTGCCAGCACCGACAGCACGATAATCATTCCCGGCAGCGTGGTGTACCACCAGGCTGCCGCAATGTAGTTACGCCCTTCGGCGATTAACAATCCCCATTCGGGCTGAGGCGGTGGCGCGCCAAAACCAAGAAAACTGAGCGCCGAGACGGATAACAGCGCAAATCCCAGCTCCAGCGCCGCCAGAGACAGCACCGGTGCCAGCGCATGCGGCAGAATATGACGCTGGATAATCGCCAGATGTCCGACGCCGCTGGCTCTCGCGGCCTCAACAAACAGATTGGTGCGGCTGCGCAACACTTCTCCGCGCGTCAGGCGCGCAAAAGTGGCAACCGAGGACAATCCAACCGCTACCGCAATGTTCAGCGTGCCAAAACCAAGCACGGTGATAATCGCCATCGCCAGTAATAAATTGGGTATCGCCATTAAGATATCGATAATTCGCATAAACAGGCTGTCGATGCGCCCGCCCGCATAGCCAGCCACTACACCGATCAGCGTGCCGACAAACAACGCAATCGCCACCGAGAACAGCGTGGCCTGTAACGTCAGCGCGGTGCCAAATACGCTGCGGCTGTAGATATCGCGCCCGAGATGGTCGGTACCGAACCAGTGCGCTGCTGACGGCGGCTGCAATGCCTGTAAGGCATCACCTGCCAGCGGATCCTGATGGCTGAATCCGCCGGGAAAAATGGCCCACAGCAGCACCATCAACAGCATGGCGGCGCTTAGCCACAGCGTCACCGCCAGCGGACGACGTGGGGCTTTCTCGATTAACACCAGACTCATGCGTTTTCTCCGGCGGCAATTCTCGGGTCAAGTAACGGATAAAGCGCATCAGTGATAAAATTGATCGCCACAAAAATCACCGCGGCGGTCAGCACCACGCCCTGAACCACCGGGATATCCTGTGCCGAGACGGCCCCTTCGGCCAGCCTTCCCAGCCCCTGACGTGAAAAAATGGTTTCGGTAATCACCGAACCGGCCAGCAGATTACCGAAAATCATGCCGGTCAGCGTCAGCAGCGGGATAGCGGCATTAGGTAACACGTGACGCCACAGCAGATGCGCGGTACCTGCGCCCTTCAGGCGAAGCGCATCAATAAACGGACGACGCCACACTTCCGAAAGTGAACGGTTCATCACCTGCGCAATCATCGCTGCGGTGGGAATAGTCAGCGCCAGCGTCGGTAATACCAGCGATTGCCAGCCTGCATTACCCATTGCCGGAAACCAGGCGTGGTTAAATGAGAACAGCTGTAACAGCAGTAATCCCAGCCAGAACATCGGCAAGGCAGCACCGAGTGATGGCAACGCCAGTAGCGCCGACTTGATGCGCCCGGATGGCAATACGCTGACGCTCGCCGCCAGCCCACCGCCGACAACCAGCGCACTGACCAGCGCGCTGCTGGCCAACAGCAACGTAGACGGCAGCGACTGCGCAATCAGATAAGTGACGTTGTCACCACTGACAATCGATCGCCCCAAATCGAGATGCAGCACCTTCCACAAGGCCAGCACGTACTGCTGCCAGACCGGCAGATCGAGATGATACTGCGCTCTGAGCGCCGCCAGCTGAGCAACATCGACCGTACTCTGTTCTCCCTGATTCAGCATGATAGTGATCGGGTCAGAGGGTAAAATATACAGAATCAGAAACGTCAGGCTCCAGGTCGCCCACAATACTGCAACGCCCTGCACAGCGCGCTGTAACAGTCGGGACAGTCGCTGGCGTGAGCGCCGGGTTACCAGAATGGAGGCGTCGGCCATGGCATTACTCCTTCGCTGAAAGCCAGGTGTCATACAGCTGAAAACGGGACGAAGCATCGAAATGGAAGCCGTGCACATTCTGACCGGTGGCAATTACCGTCGCCAGTTCAACCAGCGGAATCGCATTTCCTTCAGCTATCAGCAGGTCGGCAGCCCCGGTGACATATTTTTGCCGCGCGCTGCTGTCCAGCGTCTGACTGGACTGCAACAACAATCTGTCGACCTCCGATGGCTGGCGATGATTAACATTGCGGCCGCCGGCATCAAATACCGTGCGCAACACATCCGGATCGGAACGCGTCAGATTATAAAAATCGACCGGCAGACTGCCACTGGCCTGTCGCGCAACCACCTGGCTAATGGGGGCCTTCTCCAGCTGCAAGTCGATGCCGACTTTTTTCACCTGCTGCTGTACCAGCTCTATAAACGGCGCGTTTTGCCAGTAGCTGATGCGGAAACTCAGACGCTGGCCATCTTTACTGCGAAAACCGTCGGCATCTTTCTTCCAGCCGTTATCCTCCAGCAGTTTTTCCGCCGCTTGCGGATCGTATTTCAGCTCACTGCTGCGGTCCTGATACAGCGGCGTGGTTTTAGCCAGAACTGAGGTTGCCGATGCCTGATAGCGTGACAACACGGGTTTCAGCGCCGGGCGATCGATAGCCAGATTCAGCGCCTGACGCACCGGCAGCGAGGCCATCAGCGGCGTGGACTGATTAGGGAACAGACTGTAGACCAGCCCTGGATTAGTGCGGGCCAGCAGTTTGATATTTTTTGCCAGCAGCAGCGTTTCATCCTGCGGCGTAACCCCAACATTCACATCCAGCTGACCGGAAATCAGGCTGCCAAAACGCACGCCGCTTTCCGGGATCACCCGATATTCCACCGCGTCGAGATAGCTTTCTCCCTGATGCGCCGCCAGTGACGATGGCCACTGATAGCCATCGCGGCGCGTCAGCTCGACTTTCTGGTTATGCACAAATTGTTTCAGCACAAACGGGCCGCTGCCGACCAGTGAACCCTGACAGCGCGCTTCGGCACTCGCCGATACCGTTGCCGGAGAAAAGAACCCGAGGCTCATGGTCGAGGTTGCCTGCAAAAACTGTGCATTAGGCTGCTCAAAGATCACCACCACGGTGTGATCATCCGGAGTATCGATCTGTTTCAACCCTTTCAGATAGGTTGAAGCCAGTGATGAACGCGCTCCCAGCTTAACAATCGCCTCAAAATTTTCTTTAACCGACTGCGCGTTAAAGGCGCTGCCATCGCTGAAACTGACGCCATCACGCAGGGTAAAGGTAAAACGGCGGTTATCGTCCTCAATCTGCCATTTGGTCGCCAGCCACGGGACGATTTCACCGCTTTGGCTGTCCTGATCGGTCAGTGAATCCGTTAGCTGGCGGCCAATGTTCAGCGAGTTATTATTTCCCGCCTGTTGTGGATCGAGGCAGTTGGGATCGGTGTCGATAGCGATCAGCAACTTGCCACCCTGCTGAGGCGTTGACGGCGTCTGGCTTGCCGCCGTGCTGCTGCTCGCCGCCTGGTCACATCCCACCAGCGTGGCGGCAATAACCGCCGTCAGCAGGGCTTTGCGGTATTTATTTCGCTGAAGCATAATCGATCCTGAGTGGTTTATTTGGCGTAAAGCGCTGCAGCGGGCTGCTGCTGTGCATAGCGATTCGTTTTAAAGGGAATATTCAGGCGCTCGCGCAGCGTTGCCGCAGCAGAAGGCTGCCAGTAACCGCGTTTGGCAAGGATCGGCAACACAGTGCGGGTAATATCATCCAGCGCCTCGATCAGTACCGGCCCGGTAATGATAAAACCGGTGGCACCGCCCTGTTCAACCCAGCGAATGAAGGTCTCTGCAACCTGCTCCGCAGTGCCGAAAAACTCGCCGCGTGGCAGCGTGGTTTCATAAGCCACCTGGCGCAGGCTGAGCTGATGCTCTTTTGCCCGCTGCTTAATGCTGTCGGTTGTCGATCGGAAGGTGTTTTGCCCGAGATCGCCGAGATCCGGGAACGGACCGTCGAGCGGATACTGACTGAAATCGTGGTGATCAAAGAAACGTCCCAGATAGGCCAGCGCATCGTCCACCGACAGCAGTGAAAGCAGCTGCTGATATCTGGCTTCGGCCTCTTCCGGCGTTTTGCCGACAATCGGCGTGATGCCTGGAAAAATGCCTACCGGCTCACGGCCATGGCTCGCCACTTGCGCCTGTAATTTCTCGCTATATTCCCGCGCTTCAGCCAGCGTACGGGCATTGGTAAATACCGCATCAGCGGATTTTCCGGCGAGGGCGATGCCGGTATCCGAAGCGCCGGCCTGGAAGATAACCGGCTGTCCCTGCGGTGAGCGCTGAATATTCAGCGGCCCTTCTACAGAGAAAAACTCGCCCTGATGGTTGAGCTTGTGCAGCCTGGAGGCATCAAAAAATACGCCGCTGTCGCGGTCGCGAATAAAGGCATCATCTTCCCAGGAGTCCCACAGCCCCTGCACCACGTTAATGTACTCTTCGGCAATCTGATAACGCAGGCTATGGTCCGGATGCGGCTTGCCAAAGTTACGCGATGAGCCAGCCAGCGGAGAAGTGACCACATTCCAGCCCGCACGCCCTCCACTGATATTATCCAGCGTCGCCAGCTGTCGGGCGACGGTGAAAGGATCGCTGTAAGAGGTGGAGATCGTGCCTGCCAGCCCGATACGTTCAGTCACCGCCGCCAGCGCCGACAGCAATGCCACCGGTTCAAAACGATTAAGAAAATGCGGCAGAGATTTCTCATTAATATGCAGCCCGTCGGCAACAAACAAAAAATCAAACTGTGCTTGCTCGGCGCGCTGCGCCAGCTCGGAAAAATAGCGAAAATTTACGCTGGCGTCGGCCGGTGCCCGGCGGTGGCGCCAGGAATTCATATGGCTACCTGCGCCGTGCAGCATCAGGCCAAACTTAATATTATGGGTAGGTTTACTCATCACATCTCCTTATTACTTTATAACAGGAGAATTCCACAGATAAAGCCGCGGACTAAATATGAATATCGTCTTACTATTTTCGACGCAGGCATAACTTAGCGGGATCGTTAACCATCAGCGAAAGCAACAGCCACCAACCGGCTGAGCATTGAATCAAAACAGTATTTAGGCTGTGTTGCGCCAGCGTTTTGCCTGCCTTGCTATTGCACTCTGGCTTAAGGCGTGATGTTATTCAGCTATAAGCCTTCTCAGGATTACACACCGTGTCTCTTCAGTCGTCAGAGTGGTTCAGCCATAAAGGGTTAGAATGTTCACGGGTGAAAGCCGCTAACGACGCTTTTCCTCGCCATCTGCATGATGAGTATGTTATCAGCGCCAATCTCAGCGGTAGTGAGGAGATCTGGCTGGATGGCAAAACCGCCACCGTCCGTGCTGGCGACGTCACTGTGTATAATCCGGCAGCCGTTCAGGCGTCAAAATTTGGTCACGACAGCGTCGAGTTTGTCAGTATTCATCTGCCGCAGTCGCTGCTTAGCACGATTGTCAGCCAGCAGAATCTGCGCAGCAGCAATGCTGCACCGGTACTGTATGACGGCGTATTGAATAATCCTGAGCTTCATCAGGCCATCTGTCAGTTTGCGCTGACTGCCCGCCACAGCAATCATCAGCTACAGCAGCAAGATTTGATATTGTTATGCAGTAAGCTGCTGGACGATGATGAAGGATCTGGCAAAGCGGATCAGCAGGCGGTGAATAGGGTGAAAGCCTGGATGCAGGAGAATTTAGCCATGAAACCGCAGCTGGATGAGCTGGCTCAGGTCAGTGGCCTGAGTAAATATCATCTGGTTCGGCGCTTCAGCCAGCAGGTCGGAATGCCGCCGCTACAGTATCATATGCAGCTGCGCCTGCATCGCGCACGCGATATGCTGCGTCAAAACATTGCGCCACTTGATGCCGCGCTGCTGCTTGGTTTTTACGATCAAAGCCACTTTATTAACGCTTTTCGCAAAGTGATGGGGACCACGCCCCAGCACTATGCGCATCAGGTGGCATCAAAGCTGAACAAATTCCCGATAGCCTGACACAATCACGTAATAAGCAAACCAGGTAAAGATCAGCGCCGAGGCAATATACGAATAGCGCAGCAGTCGTGCCCCCAGCAGTTTTCCGCCAAAGCTGCCCACCAGACAAAGTATGCCGGTCCAGAAAACGCCGGCGAGAAAAAAACCGCTGAGAAACCAGGATGACGTCGCAGCACCGCTCTGCCCCATTCTGGCGATCAGCGCGCCTCCAACGGTAGCAAACCACAGGATTGCACTCGGCGATGACATCGCCAGCATCACGCCGCGCCCAAACTCTCGCAGTAGTGGACGAGCCGGCTGACTGCCGGCCAGCGGCATTTCATGCGCCTGTCGCCAGGCAGACAGCAGCATCTTTGCAGCAAACAGTGACAGCATCGCGCCACCGCCGATCCACAGCACCCAGCGTACCGCTTCGTACTGCAGCAGAATGGTCATACCGGCCAACGCCAGCAGTGCATAAATCAGGTCGCCAATACAGGTGCCCATCCCCAGCCAGAAACCGTGAAAGTAACCGCGCTGCATCGCCAGCGTAATCATCGCAATATTGGCGATACCGATATCCAGGCACAGCGACAGACTGAGTAAAAAACCATTAGAAAACGGCATCATAGCGTGATACCCCGGTAAATTTTGCTTAACATCCTTCTTCCCCAAACGTTGAACAGGCGTCTACTACAGCCGTTAACGCGCTGGCGGTATTGGAAAGAATTGCGCACTAAGGGCTTTTTGCCGTTATTGATCTTAACGACCGCCAACTGTCACCTGTACAGCAGCAAATGAATAGCATAGTATTTCAGCGATAATATCATTCTGGAGAGTGCAGTTTATGAGGAAAGTAATTTTTTCGGCGTTAATCGCCACATCTGCGTTATTTTTATCCGCCTGTTCACCGGATGAAGATAATAAGCTCAAAGTTGCAATTAATACCGGACCGGATGAGGCCATCTGGCAGGAGGTTCAGAAAGTCGCGAAAGATAATTATAACTTAGATCTGGAAGTTATTTCCTTTAATGATTATGTTCTGCCTAACGAAGCATTAAGAAATAAAGACGTCGATGCCAATGCTTTCCAGAGCCTGCCTTATCTGGAAGATCAGACCAAAGAGCGCGGCTATAAATTTGCTGTCGTCGGCAAAACCTTTATCTTCCCGATTGCTGCCTATTCACATAAAATAAAAAATATCAAAGAGTTACAAGATGGTGCAACGGTCACGATTTCCAACGAAGCGACCACACTTGGCCGCAGCTTATTGCTGTTACAGGCACAGGGATTAATTAAGCTTAAAGAGGGTGTGGGTTACCTGCCTACTACGCTGGATATTATTGAGAATCCGAAGAAGCTAAAACTGGTCGAGGTCGACACCCCGCAACTGACCCGTACGCTCGACGATCCAAATGTCTCATTGTCGATTATTAATACTAACTTCTCAGCCCAGGCCGGTTTATCTGCGGCACGTGATGGCTTATTTATGGAAGATGCCGCCTCACCTTATGTTAATGCGCTGGTGGCGCGTGAAGATAATAAAGACAGCGAGAAAGTGCAGAAACTGAAAGACGCTTTCCAGTCACAACAAGTCGCCGATAAAGCGCAGGAAGTGTATAAAGGCGACGCAATTAAAGCCTGGTAATTTGAATCACGGGGGCCGTTTACGGCTCCCGTCCGCTATCCCGCAGGGCCGAGAATTAACCGCATAACCTGATTAATTTCATCAATGGCCTCGTCGCGTGTCTGAAGCGGTGTACAGAACGTTAATGTATCCGCATATCCATTGATCAAAGCGCCCAACTGACGTGAGGCGCGCGCAGCATCAACCGGTCTAAATACGCCAAGGGTAATCCCGTCAAGGATCGCATTTTCCATCAGCCGATCCCAGGCCTTAATCAGCTCGGTAGTCAATTGTGAGTACTGCTGATCCTGCACCGCAAGCCGCCAGATATCCATATACAGCACCCATTTTGCATCCACGCTGACCGGTAAATACTGCGCGATAAGCCGATCGAGCGCCTGTTGCGGTGGCAGATTTTCCACTTCTCGCGCCATCTCATTCAGCTCGGCGTACATAAAGTGTGAACAGGCGGCAAGCCGCAGAGATTGCCAGTTTTTAAAATAATGATAAATATGGCTGCGGGATATGCCCAACAAATCAGTGAGTTCGCGGGTAGTGACGTTTTCCACCCCTTTCTCGGTAAACAATTTTATCGCCCCGTCCAGCAGAGCATCTCTGAGGTTTGCGGTCGTCTCACGCTTCAAACTTTCTCTCCTGCATTTACGTCGTGCGAGCCAGTTAAACCCGTATAAAAAGGTGCGGTCACTTTTTCTGCACCGGTTTCAGGCGCTAATCCAGCACGGCAATATCCTGACTGGCGCGATTAAGAATAGCGATAATTTTCTCCAGCGTCTGTTCACTGGCGCTTTCGCGATTGACCTTCTGGTCCAGCACCGCCTTAATATTATCCAGCGCTTGCTTCATTGCCGGATTTTTTCGCAACTCATGGCCGACGATCCGCGCCTTAATCCGCTGTTTAATCTGTTCTGACTGCGCGCTTTGCTCATTGAGCCAGAAGCGGCCATTGTCGGTGATGGCGATATCATTACGCCCCTGCTCACCGTGTATGACGTCAATAAAGTTCTGCTGCTGCAGCCAGTCGAGTGTCGGATAAATTACACCGGCGCTGGGCGTGTAGTGACCAAGCGTCAGCGACTCAATCTCTTTAATCAACTCATAACCATGGCTGGCATTACGGCTGAGAATATCCAGCACCACCAGCCGTAAGTCACCATGAGCAAAAAAACGCTGGCGGGGATGATGTGACATAGCAACTGACCTCTTCTGACTCGGCATACGCGAATGGCGGCTATTGTGCACGCCAGCGCTAAGATGATGAAAGCGCGATAAATGTAACTATCTGTAACCTGGTAAGCCGCCAATTAATGCCGAATTAATAATGCGTTTCGTTCTCATTTAACTCCTGCCGCAGCGCTGCCTGACAGGCAGCATAACAGCTATTTCAGATATATCGAAAACCAACTCATTGAAATATTATGTAACCTATATTTTCAAGTTAACACTACCTTTCGATATATCGTATTGTCCATTCCCCGAGCAACTAGCGCCAGGGTCACTTTCGAGGTCAAAGCGATGACAGCAGAACTCTCCGGCAGCAGGCAAAATCTGACTGCGCCAAATTATCCGCAGCGCGTACGCAATGAACTGCGTTTCAGAAACCTGACCGTGCTTAGCAGCGAGCGCATTGCCGGTTGCTTTCAGCGGCTGGTATTTGGCGGCGACGATCTGACAGGCTTTGTTTCAGCGGGCTTTGACGATCATATCAAGTTGTTTTTTCCACAGCCCGGCAGCTCTTTTGCCCCCCCCACCATCACCGCTGACGGCATTGTCTGGGAAAATGACATCCGCCCAGCTTCCCGTGATTACACGCCAATGTTTGATGCTGAACGCAATGAACTGACGCTCGATTTCTATCTGCATCAGTCAGGGGTTGCCAGTGACTGGGCGAGCCAGGCACGTCCGGGAGATCGGTTAACCGTTGGGGGACCGCGCGGTTCACTGGTGGTGCCGGAGGATTATCGCTGGCAGCTGTATGCCTGTGATGAGACCGGCATGCCCGCCCTGCTGCGTCGGCTGGAAGCGCTGAGCAAATTAACCGTCCCGGTTGAGGTGACAGCACTGATTTCAGTCAAGGACGCCGCCTGCAAAGACTATTTTTCGCATCTTCCGGCATTCAGTCCTGAATGGTTTATTGGCGATAATCAGCAGGCCGTTGCCCAGCGCCTGGCACAGCTGACACTGCCAGAAAATGATTATTACCTGTGGCTGACCGGTGAAGGTAAAACGGTTAAAGCCTGGAGTGAGATAGTTGAAAACCAGCAGGTTGACGAGCGACTGCTGCGTGCGGTGGCTTACTGGCACAGTAAATAAGACGTTAAACCTGAGTGAATGGGGGTTTTGGTGGCAAAAAAAAGCCTGGACGCATCCAGGCTTGGTATCGGTCAACTGACCAGGTTACTTCAGGCGATAAGCGACAACCGCATCACCACCTTTGGTTCCCAGCGAGCCGTGACCGCCAGCGGCAATCACCACATACTGCTGGTTATCCGCCCCCAGATAAGTGGAAGGCGTTGCCTGACCACCGGCCGGTAGCTCGGTTTCCCACAGCAGTTTGCCGTTATTGATATCATAAGCACGGAAGAAGTTATCCGCCGTTGCGCCATGGAACACCACGTCACCGGCGGTGACCAGAGGTCCACCGTGCGCCACCATTCCCATCGGGAAACCAATCGGGAAGCGACCCGGCAGGAAAGTCGTTTTCAGATTTTTCGTGGTACCCACGCGACGCAGCCATTCGGTTTTGCCGGTGGTTAAATCCACTCCCACCATGCGACCCCACGGCGGCGCGATACAAGGAATACCTAAGCCCGATGCCAGCTGCTGAATCTGAATAGCGTAGTCACCGTCAAAGTTCTCATTCCAGTAAGGCGTGCCTTCTTTGGTGAACAGGCGCTTATCCGCATTCTCCGGCGTACGTTTAATCAGATTATACTTGTAAGCCAGGCGCACCGGCGAGGCGATCAGAATCTGACGCTGCGGATCGACAGCCACTGAACCCCAGTTAAATACCCCGATATTACCCGGGAAGATAATCGACCCTTTTTCGGTGGCCGGTGTCCATGGGTTACCGTCATAACGCAAAGATTTAAACTCAATGCGGCAGGCCATCTGATCAAATGGCGTCAGACCCCACATCGATTTTTCACTCAGCGGCTCTGGAATAAAGTTCAGTTTAGATACCGGCTGAGTCGGCGAGAATTTCTCACCCGCTACGCCACCCTTGGTGGAGACATCAACCTGATTAATCGGATAGACCGGCTGGCCGGTAAGACGATTAAGCACAAACAGGTTGCCGGTTTTGGTCGGTAAAATCACTACCGGTTGTTTACTGCCCTGATAGTCAATATCCAGCAGTGACGGCTGAGACGGATTATCACGATCCCACAGGTCATGTTTTGATGACTGGAAACGCCATTTAAACGCACCGGTATTCAAATCCAGCGCGACCAGCGTATCGCGGAATTTCTCCGTGTTGCTGTCAGCGTCACGATTAATACCCAGTTCATCCGGTGAAGCATTACCAAATGGCACATACACCAGACCGTTTTTCAGATCAGCACTGAGTGTTGCCCAGGCAACCGGCGTGTCCTGCGGATAGTTTTCGCCATTGGCGATCGGCTGAGTATTTTCCGGGTTCGCCGGATCGAAATTCCACACCAGGCGACCTGAATTAACATCATAAGCACGGATTACACCAGATGGGTTACCGCTGTTAAAACCGTTATCCATAACCGATCCACCAACGATAACCAGATTACCGGCGACTAATGGCGCGGCAGTCTGCATCAAGGCATGTGGACGAATGGTTCCCATATTCGCCGCTAGATCGATAATGCCGTTGTTGCCAAAGTCAGCGCAAAGCTTGCCGGTATCAGCGTCCAGTGCGATTAATTTCGCATCAGTGGTCGCGTTGAAAATACGTTTGCGGCAAATGGCTGGAGTGCTGTCCGCCGCATTATTTTCAGCAGCCGGTGCCTGATAATAGCTGACGCCACGACAGGTCTGATGCTGTTGCAAATAAGAGCGATCTTTCGCTGGCTGATATTTCCATTTCAGCTCACCGGTTTCAGGATTCAGCGCATGCACTTCATTGTGTGGGGTACATAAATAAACGCTGTTATTTACTTTCAGCGGCGTGGCTTCGAAAGTGTATTCGGTTGCATCTTTGTCAGCGTCGCGAATATCACCGGTGTGGTATGTCCAGGCCACTTCCAGATTGTTAACATTTTCTTTAGTAATCTGGTTAAGCGGTGAGAAACGCTGTCCGTCAGTGCTGCCGCCGTAAGCTATCCAGTCTTTGCCCGCCACGTCATCTGTTGTGGTATTGCGCTTAGTGGTGATATCCCCCGCTTGCGGATAGGGATCGTAGAACATCATGCCGATCACCATCGCAATCACCACCACTACCGTAGTGCCGAGGAAAGGATGGAATTTGCGCGGTGGCGAGACCTTCGCCGCTTTATACAATGGGCGCACTACCCACGGCATCGCCAGCCAGACACCAATCAGGCCAATAATATCGCCGCGTGGGATCCACTGCCATTTATCAAAGCCCACCTCATAGACAGTCCACAGCAGGACAACCCACATTAATATGGCGTAAATTGATAAGGCGATTTTTTTATTTCTGAACAGGGTGATGGCCGTAGCCAGCAAGCCAATAGCCATAATGACATAGAACGGTGAGCCGCCAATCAGCAGCAGCTGTCCTCCCATGTAAAGCATAGCGATACCAACAATCGCTATAACGATACTCGTTAACTTGTTTAGCATGGTGATCTCTCAACGTGAACAAATGGGTAATAATTACCCTTACGAAAACTTACATTTAAGATACACAAATTTAACGAAATAAAAGCAGGAAAGATACACGATTTAATTTATGTATTTTTAGTGATTATTACGGACGGGGAATAAGTATTTTGTCGGATCAGTCATCTGCCTGAGGTGAAATTGCCAGTCACATCATTCGTCGTCGATGCCGTGCCGGTGGCGTTTCCGGCGGCTTCACCCCCCTGCTCCTTCAATGTGATCTGACAAGGGTTCGCGGCGGCAACCCGGTACTCAATCGAATCCAGACCATCTAAAACAACAATTAATTATCGTAAAATAATAATTAATTGTTGTTTTAGATGATTTGAAGCAGTAGGATTCTCTCGTTTTCAACTTACCTGGAATCGAGATAACTATGTCACCAGAACGGATTTCTAAACTTAGCCAACGTATGGCAACAATCACACTGTTGTTTCTTATTGTCATCATGGTGCTCAATGCCGCCGGATGGATTTTCCCTACCTTGATTTCACGCGAAGGTGGATATGGCTTTAGTTTTTCGCTAACGGCTAAATTTGTTAATGATACCGCAGTAAACCTGAGCTTATTCCCCGGCTGGCAAATCGCTGGCGCGGTTGTTCTGACCAGTATCCCGCTCCTGGCGCTTGCCTTTGGTCTATACCATTTGCGGATGCTGTTTCAGACCTATGCAAAACGCGCCTGGTTCTCAGCAACGGCTGGAGTGCATTTGGGGAAAACCGGTCGATCAATCGCTATCTGGACGTTGCTGAATCTTATCTGTGGTCCATTACTCAGTATTTGGGGAACTATGCGTGAGCCAGATGGGCAAAGACTGGTCACTTTTAGTTTTACTCCACAAGATGCTGTGTCTCTGTTTATTGCCGCCAGCGTGATGATCATTGCTCATATACTGAAGCAGGCAAGCGAACTGCATGAAGAAAATCAGCAATTTGTTTGAGGCCGTTAGAAAATGTCGATAATCGTGAATCTGGATGTCGTCCTGGCGAATCGTAAAGTCAGGTCCAAAGATTTAGCCTCGGCCACGGGTATTACCGGGCAAAATCTTTCATTAATTAAACAGGGAAAAATTAAAGGATTGCGCTTCTCCACGCTGAATGAAATTTGTCGCCATCTGGAGTGTCAGCCTGGTGATATATTAGTCTACTGCGAGGATGCTTTTATTAGCGATGATTCGGCGTGATATTTTCTGTATTAATATCAAGCTCTGATAGGTTTTTTTCCTGTTCTGTATGAGCCTGTTCCCCTGTGCTGCAGGGGAACATTAATAAGAGATCTGTTTCGCGTAAAATATTGACCGCCAGGCTGGCGATATGATTGATAGCAGCATCCCTTCATCAGACGCGTACCAGACTGTTGCCGCACTCTACTCAGCGTTAGACAACGCAGCCTCTACCAGACCATCCAGCCATTCCTGATGTCCGTTCAGCATCGGATTAGGACGGGTTAGCGCCATTGCCTTAGCCGGCTCACCATTCTGGGTTTCCTGTGTCAGAATTCGCACACGATGACCGGGCAAATCCTCCAGCAGCCAGGCATGATGTACATCCAGACGTTCTGCGCTATTTTCTTCACCCGCCCAGCCGTGCCACGCTATTCGGGCGGCTTGATCGGCCATTGGCGCAACGTACTCCACAACCTGAGCTTTAACCGGAAAGCCAAACGTGCTGAAGTAAAAGCGCACATTGTTTTCCAGTTCAGGGCCTTTGTTATCGTAGAAACGAATATCGGCAGCGTTTTTATAATACTGCGGCCAGCTAAAAGGTTGGCTAAGCAAAGGCCAGACCTCGCTCACGGTCAGACCTGAAATAATGACTTCATTAGAAACAAAATTGTCGGTAAAGCCCGGTAAATAACCCTCTGGCCAGTTAATTGCGTTCATTATCATCTCCTATTCAATAGCCATCTATTCTTGATTCAGGCCAGCGACTGAGTATCGTCACAATGCAACCTGATGAAGGTTATTATCGGCAGATTGAGATATAAGACAAATTATGAATTTATATATCTAATATAATAAAAATTATATCTCAGCGCTCACTTCCGTACACAGGGCGCGAATCCATTGATGAACAGGGTCGCGATGCGCACGCTCGTGCCAGGCCATACTTTTGGTAAAACCCGGAACCGTCAGTGGCGTTTCAAAGATGACTAACTGTGGATCGTGACAAGCCAGTCGACGCGGCACAACGGCAATCATATTCGTGGTAAGCAGAAGTTCCGGTAACACCAGAAAGCTGTTAACCGACATTCCCACCCGACGGCTACGACCGACTTTCGCCAGAGCTTCATCAGTCGCCCCCCAGAATCGCCCCTCGCCCGAGACCAGGATATGTTCCTGCATGCAGAACTGCTCCAGAGTAATGGATCCCGCTGCCGCCACCGGATGGCAGGCACGCATCATGCAGACATACTCTTCCTGATACAGCGCGCGGCTGTGCAGCTCGACCGGGGTGGTTGAGGGTGTCACCAGCGCCAGATCAACATCGCCACGCTCCAGCTGCTGAAACAGACCAGCGTTATCAACCGCACGTACCGCTACGCGAATATTGGGTGCGCGCTGTTTTAACGCGGCCATTAGCGGAACAATGACGGCTTTCAGCGCGTAGTCAGTGGCAACAATGGTATAGATTAGCTCCGCGCTTAACGGATTGAAATTTGCAGGCTTTAGCAAAATAGCGATTTCTGCGAGGATTTGTTTTACCGGACCAGCCAGCTCGATTGCACGCAACGTCGGCACCATACCGCGCTGAGTACGGACAAAAAGCGGATCGTTAAAATAGTCGCGCAGGCGGGTCAGCATACCGCTGACCGCAGGCTGAGTGAGTGCGAGGCGTTGAGCAGCCCGGGTAACGCTGCCTTCATCAATCAGAGCATCAAGGGCTTTAAGCAAATTCAGATCTAACGACCTGATATCGTTATTCATGATAAAACCTCAAGAAACCAGTAACGTTCTGATACTGACGACGCGTTAATATCAGCAATCACTATTACTCAGCATCCACCAGCGCTGTTGCTGCTGCGCCAGACGCTGACAATCATCTTTAAGCCCGCCTATAGTCAGCGATGCTATTGCCTGCTGCGTCAGGGGCGGCGCAAAACTCTGCTGATTCAGCCACAGTTCAGCACACTGCTCAAGCCGGTCCGGATGCAATACATGCAGACTTTCCGTCAGCTGCGCGCATTTTTCCGCGAAGTCTGAGACATCCAGTGTCGCAATAATCTGCGGCATCTGCGCAATAAATTGCCGGATGTGCGCGGTGATCGACGCAACATCATGAGTCGGTGATTGTACGGCAAACAGCAGGCCATGCTCACCGGCCAGCGACATAAATCGGCAGCTGACTACATAGCCAAGGTTTTTCTCAACGCGCAATTGTTGGAAGAAACGCGGTTCGAACAGCAGAGCCAGCATGCGCCATGCGGCCAGACAAGCTGCGGTCTGTTCGGCCAGCGGACAAAACAGCACCACCGCCGCCTCCTGACTGTCAGTCGGCAGATGATAACTGGCGCGATCCGGTAACGGCGACGGCACCGGAAGTTGTATTGAATTTAGTTCGCCGGGAAAACGCGTCAGCAAGCGGGAAACCGCCTGCGCGAGTGCAATATCACCGCCGTACAGTGCGGCACGCCACGACAGCGATGGCAGGCCATTCGCCACGGGTTGCCGCTCTGCTTCACCGCCAATCAACTGCGGCAACTGATTCAGCAAACAGCGCACCGCAATGTCTGAGCGCCACTGCTGTTGCTGGCGGCTGAACTGGCGCTCGCCCTGCGCCCGCAGGCTGGCAGGAATCGCCTGCAACTGTTTCAGCAGCGCGTCCAGCGTGTGCAGCAGCACCCGGTGGTTGCCGCTGAGCTGCAATAACCACTGCCCCTGACGCTGGCTAAAAACAAGGCTGCCACCGGCATGGGCACACTGCGCAATGATCGCGCGCAGACTGGCCTGTATAATATGCCCCCAGCGGTGCGGCAGCGTATTGCCCACTGCCGGGCTGAGCATCAGCACGCCGTTTTCCACGTCCGGATCGATATGGGGCAAACAACACTGCTGCGCCGGTAATAGCGGTAAGTTATCGTCATTTGCACGTGGATAAAATTGCCATACTGGCAGGTTGATATCTGCTTCTGCGTCAGGCCACTGGTTGGCCTTCAGCGACAACGTAAAGCCCTGCACTCTTTGCTGCTTAGCCTCTGTCTGCGGCACAACCCGCAGTCGGGTCATATTATCGGCGGTTAGCTGTGCCAATAAAGGCTGCCACTCTGACCAATCGCCCGGCGCGATCGGCGCAAAACCAAAGGCGCGCTCACGCAGCTGATCGACCGGCGACAGTCGGCAGAACTGTTGCTGCGCTAACGCCGCGTAATGTTGACGTTGCGGCTGAGTTATCGCCGTTAGCTGGCGCAGCCAGTGGCAAAACAGCGTTTCCACTCTGGCACAAAGCGAGGCATCCACGGTGGTGAGTTGAAACTCAATACTGACCACACTGCCATTCTCGCTGCGGTAAGGCATCAACAGCTGCGCATCATCACAATATCCCCGTTCACTGAGCGCTGCCAGCAAGCTGCCTGGCGCCTTATCCGTAACCAGCTGACGCAATAGCGTCAGTGACGGCGCGCCCGCTAACGGGAACGAAAAGCGCAATCGCGGCGTATCGACAAGCTGTAAGGTAAAGTGTCGGGCCGGTTGCAGCGCCAGCGCTTCAGGCAAAGCCGACACCGTGCCGCCAGCCGGAAACGGTGCGGCGTAGCGTTCGGCCAGGGCCGCCAGTTCACTGAGCGTCTGCGGCCCCTGGAGCCAAAGCGTCAGGTTCGCGCCGTGAAAATAGTGCTGATGATGGTCGCGCAGCGCCTGCTGCAAAGCCGCAGAGTCCGTGCCAAAGTGCGCAGCATCGCCAACGTGAAAGCGCTGAAGTGCCGCCGGTGCGTTAAATGCCTGGCTTAAAGCCGCCTCGCGCAGCGTCGATGCATCAGCAGACAACAGCTGATATTCGGCATCAATCACCGCCACTTCCTGCTGAATGGCGTCACGCGCAAACAGCGGTTGCGCCAGCATATCGGTTAATCGCGCCAGCCCCTGCTCCAGTTGCGTGGCGCGAATATCAAAAAACCAGGCGGTAGTGGTCGGCAGCGTGGTGGCATTGAGTCGGGCACCCTGCGCCTGCGCCCAGCTCATCAGCCGCGCCTCGCCCTGGTATCCGGTGCTGCCGGCAAATACCACATGCTCAAGCAGATGAGCCAGCCCAGGCCACTGCGCAGGTTCATGATGGCTGCCGGCCGCCAGTTGTATCAGGGCTGCGGCGCGCGTCGCCGCCGGATCGTGAATCAGTCTGACCCGTAATCCATTACTTAGCGTCAGCAACTGCTGCATCAGGATGGCTGACCGCGATAAATCAGCTGCGAATTAGCGCGGTTACGGAACTGTAACTCGCTGACCTGCATATTGGTACAATTGGCCTGTTCACGCGCCGCAAGGATTTTGCCGTGATGCGGTGATTTATCACAGACCGGATCGGTATTATCCGCATTGCCGGTCAGCATAAATGCCTGGCAGCGGCAGCCGCCAAAATCTTTCTCTTTTTCCGAACAGGATCGGCAAGGTTCCGGCATCCAGTCAAAGCCGCGATATTTATTAAAGCCGAAGGATTCATACCAGATATGCTGTAAAGAGTGATCCAGCACCGACGGGAATTCCACCGGTAACTGACGCGCGCTGTGACACGGCAGCGCCAGCCCTTCTGGCGTCACGCTGAGGAATATCGCGCCCCAGCCGCCCATACAGCCCTTTGGCCGCTCTTCATAATAGTCAGGCGTGACAAACAGCAGATTAGCCAGATTGCCTTTGCCGGCCATTTTTTCACGGTATTGATGCACCACCTCTTCGGCGCGGGCAATCTGCTCGCGGGTCGGCAACAGCCCTTCGCGATTCAGCTGCGCCCAGCCATAAAACTGACAGGTCGCCAGCTCGACATCATCGGCTTCCAGCTCAATACTCAGCTCAATAATCCGGTCGATCTGGTCGATATTATGGCGGTGCAGCACGAAATTCAGCACCATCGGATAGCCATGGGCTTTGACGGCTTTTGCCATCGCCAGCTTTTGCTCAAACGCTTTAGCCGAACCGGCCAGCGCAGCATTCAGCGTTTCATCGCTGGCCTGGAAACTGATCTGAATATGATCGAGCCCGGCATCAGCAAAGGCATCGATTTTCTTCTCGGTCAGGCCGATTCCGGAGGTGATGAGATTGGTATAGAAGCCAAGATCGCGTGCCGCACGAATCAGTTCCGGCAGATCCTTACGCACCAGCGGTTCGCCACCGGAAAAGCCCAGTTGCACCGCCCCCATCTCTCTGGCCTGCTCAAACACCTTGATCCACTGTGCGGTGGTCAGCTCCTGATCCTGTTTAGCAAAATCCAGCGGATTTGAGCAGTACGGGCACTGCAACGGGCAGCGGTAGGTCAGTTCCGCCAGCAACCACAGCGGCGGGTTGACCTGAGGTTTAAGCAGGTTCACGGAAAATTATCCACTTCTGTTCATAAGCCTGAGCGAAGAACTCGATCACGTCATCATCGACGCCACCGGCTTCCGGAAAACGGCCATTGAGTTCAGCAATGATCGCGGATAACGCGCGTTTGCCATCAACCAGCTGCAAAATGACTGCCGCGCTCTCATTCAGTTTTGCCATGCCTTCAGGATAAAGGATGACATGACAATCCTGCGTCGGTTCCCACTGTAGTCGATAACCGCGACGGAACAGAGGAAGTTGATCTGGGTTCATCTCAATCACAGCAGTCGTCCCCGATGCCATACCGCCTGCTGCGTCACGCTGTGATACGGCTGGCGGTTAAGTTCATAGGCCATGGTCATGGCATCCAGCATGCTCCACAGAATATCCAGTTTAAACTGTAAAATTTCCAGCATTCGCTGCTGCTTCTCTGCGGTGTTACAGTATTCCAGCGCCAGTTGCAGACCGTGCTCAACGTCACGGTTAGCCTGGCTCAGGCGGCCACGAAAGTAGTCATAGCCTTCGGCTTCGATCCACTGATAGTGCTGCGGCCAGCTGTCGAGACGCGACTGGTGAATTTGCGGAGCAAACAGCTCGGTCAACGAGCTACAGGCCGCCTCCTGCCACACTGCGCGACGGGCGAAGTTTACATAGGCATCAACGGCAAAGCGCACGCCTGGCAGCACCCGCTCTTCTGACAGCAGCACCTCGCGATCCAGTCCAACGGCTTCGCCGAGACGCAGCCAGGCTTCAATGCCGCCTTCACTGTCGCCATGTCCGTCGTGGTCGAGAATGCGCTGAACCCATTTCCGTCGGGTTTGCGGGTCCGGGCAGTTGGCCATAATCGCCGCGTCTTTCAGCGGAATACTGGTCTGATAGTAGAAGCGGTTGGCAACCCAGCCCTGGATCTGCTCGCGCGTCGCCTGACCGTTGTGCATCGCTATATGGTAAGGGTGATGGATATGATAATAAGCACCCTTGTCACGCAGCGCCTGCTCGAATTGCTGCGGCGTCATCACCTGCGCGGAATTATTTGCATTCATCGTGTTTCACCTAAAGTTCGATACGCATACCATCCCAGCTGACTTCAATGCCGTTTTCAGTCAGTGCCTGCCGTTCAGCAGAAGATTCATCAAGAATCGGGTTGGTATTATTAATATGGATAAGGATTTTGCGCTCGGCGGGTAGCGACGACAGCAGCGCCATCAGCCCCTGCTTTTCGGCCAGCGCCAGATGGCCCATATCCTTGCCGGTATTGCGTCCGACGCCGGTATCAGCCAGCTCGTTGTCGCGCCACAAAGTGCCATCAATCAGCAGGCAATCGGCGCGCTTCAGCCAGCCCAGTAGCGCATCATCAGGCTCACCGAGACCCGGCGCATACATCAGCGTCTTGCCGCTGCGGGTATCTTCAATAAATAGCGCAACATTGTGACCGGGCAGCGGCTTGCCGCGATACTCAGAGTACGGCGGCGCGTTACTCAATATCGGAATCGCGGTAAATTTCAGTGCCGGGCAAACCGCGACCGAAAACGGCTCATCCGGCTGCATTTTATGGTGCACCAGACCGCCATTCCAGTGTGAAAGCATGGTAAACACCGGAAAACCGGTGGTCAGATCCTGATGCACTTCTGGCGTACACCACACCTGATGCGGGCAGCCTTCGCGCAGATTGAGTAAGCCCGCACTGTGGTCAATCTGGCTGTCGGTCAGAATGATCGAACCTATCGCCGTGCCGCGCAGTACGCCATGTTTAATCAGTGAAGGCGTGGCGGCAATCTGGTGACAAATATCCGGCGAGGCGTTGCATAACACCCAGTCAACGCCGTCATCACTGATGGCAATGGAAGACTGAGTGCGTGCTGAAGTCTTCATGGTACCGTTGCGCACGCCCTGACAATTATTGCAGTTACAGTTCCACTGAGGGAACCCACCGCCCGCTGCGGAACCAAGAACATTAATCTGCATGTGTAACACCGGGGGAAATGAAAAGAAAAATGCCCACAGCATGCTGTGGGCATAAGGGATTAGCGGTTAGAGATATACAGCGTAACTTCTAAGCCCAGACGTAAATCAACAAATTTAGGTTTAGTCCACGTAGTCATCATTCACTCCTCTTGGTGTTCACAGTTTAAAGAGACTGCCGGATACTATTGCGGCAGTCAGAATGCTTATTGTCAAGTATCGGAAATTTCGCGGCGCAGATGTTGCGCCTGAAGCAGTACGATATCAACCCTGTAAGCAGCAGGGATATCACAGGCCGTGGTTTATTCACCCCAGCTTCTGTTTAATAGCGCTAACCAGTTACGCCAGGCGATTTTTTCCGTCAGTTCGCGACTGTATCCGGCGGCGTTCATCGCTTCGATCAGTCGCGGCAAACCGCTGACGTCGCCGAGCGCAGCCGGAACCGAGATACCATCGAAGTCAGATCCAAAGCCGACGCCCTCTTCACCCAGTTTATCCAACAGATAATCCAGATGCCGGACGATTTCGCCCAGCGCAGTATTGTTGTCCCGCTTGCCATCGGCACGCAGAAACGCGTTGCCAAAATTGACGCCGACAAAACCGTTACTCTCGGCAATTACCGCCAGTTGTTTATCCGTCAGGTTACGCGGCTGCGGGCAAAGCGCATGAACATTAGAATGGGTCGCGACCAGCGGGGCATCGCTGTACTGCGCCGTTTGCCAGAACGCCTTTTCATTCATATGCGAAAGATCGATCAGAATTTTTTTCTGATTACAGGCGCGTAACAGAGCCAGCCCGGCGTCAGTTAAGCCGTCACCGCTGTCCGGGGAGCCGGGAAAATCACCGGTGACGCCAACACCAAACCGGTTGGGTAAATTCCACAGCGGCCCGATACTGCGCAAACCGGCTTGATACAGCTCATCAAGCTGGCAAAGCGAGCCGTCCAGCGCGTCTGCCCCTTCAATATGCAGCACCATCGCCAGCACGCGCTGTTCAATACAGGATTTGATTTCACTGGCACTGCGGCAGATTTTCGCCCGACCGGCAGACTGGCTTTCAATGCGCTGTAACAGCGCGATTTGAGCATGAGTAATGGCTAACGCATCGTGTGGTTGCGGCGCAGCATTCGGTTTCAACTGCGGCATATAGGATGCGGGCGGGATAAACACCGCAAACAGTCCGCCAGCAAAACCGCCCTGCCGCATTCGCTTCAGGTCGAGATGCCCGTCAAGCGTATCGTCAAGGAACAGCGCCGCCGGATCGGCGGCGTCATTTAGCCATAAACGCAACAGCAGGTCGTTATGGCCATCGAAGATCGGAGTGACAGCTGGCATATCACTCCTGGCGTTAATTCGCTGATGCTGTTGGCTTTTATTATGGCAATCATTCATAGGCAGATGATACCCCAATCCCACTGCGATGAGGCGTAAAAAAGTGCTGCATTTGCGATAGAAGGCCTGTTTATCAGCAGGGCTATGGCTTGCCATGCAGATGCAATGGAATTTCAGTTGCCATCTCGCTAATGACCCTGCGCCAACTGTGAATAGTAATCGGGTAATCAGACCGGCAAAAAACGCGTGAAAGGCAAATCCGTAAAGCGTTAAGCGCGCGACCACCACAATTTTCTCTGGTAATCCGCCTGACAGCTAATAATCCAACAAATGTTAATTCCAGCAATGTTTATCACAATAGATTAGTTCTCTCTCATCCCGTCTCACCAGATGATGAATCCATCGCACAGACACTCTGATAATAAAGGAATTCATCATGCGCAGTCGTTTTTCGCTTAATGCCGTACAGCGCACGCTGGCATTAACCGCAATTTTTGCTTCATTCGCCGGGACCCAAACCGTTTACGCCGCAGACAGTGCTGCCGTGAAAGGCGGTACGCTGATCTATCTCGAGCAGCAGGCTCATACCAATCTCTATCCGCCAGCCGGCGGTTTTTATCCTAACGGCGGCATCCTCAATCAAATCACCGATAAACTGACCTGGCAAAACCCGGAGACGCTACAGGTTGAACCGTGGATCGCCGAAAGCTGGAGCACTAATGCCGATAAAACCGAATACACCTTCAAAATTCGTCCCGGCGTCACCTTCTCCGACGGCACGCCGCTGGATGCCAGTGCGGTAGCAAAAAACTTTGATACTTATGGCCTCGGCAATAAAGCACAGCGCCTGCCGGTCTCCGAAGTGATCAACAACTACGATCGCAGCGAAGTGATTGATCCGCAGACGGTTAAGTTCTATTTCAGCAAACCGTCACCGGGCTTTTTACAGGGCACCGCCACCATTGGTTCCGGGCTGGTTTCACTCAGCACCCTCGCGCGTAACTTTGATGAGCTGGGCGATGCGCGCCATATTATCGGCTCCGGCCCGTTTGTAGTGAAAAATGAAAAACTGGGTCGCGAAGTCGATCTGGTGGCGCGTAAAGATTACAACTGGGGGCCGAAAAGTAGCCGTCAGCAGGGTGCGGCCAACCTCGACGGCATCAAAATTATCGTCACACCCGAAGACAGCGTGCGGATTGGTGCGCTATTGGCCGGTCAGGCCGATGTGATTCGTCAGGTTCAGGCTTATGATGAAAAACAGGCCAGCGATCAGAACTTCCCGATTTACGCAGCGCCGACGCGCGGCATAAATGACAGTATTAGCTTCCGCCCGGATAACCCGCTGGTAGCCGATATCAAAGTGCGTCAGGCGCTGCTGCACGCTACTCACTCCCGTCAGGTAGTCGATACTCTGTTCTCAGCCAATTATCCGCAGGCCACCTCGGTAGTGGCGAAATCGGCAGCGGGTTACGTCGATCTGAGCGACAAACTGAAATATGACCCGACGCTGGCGCAACAGTTACTTGATGAAGCGGGCTGGAAACCCGGCAGCGATGGTATCCGTCAGAAAGATGGCCAGCGGCTGGCGCTGACGATTTATGAATCGCTGCCACAACCGCAAAATAAAGAAGTGCTGCAACTGATCGCGCAACAGTGGAAACAGGTTGGCGTCAGTCTGGCGGTGCGCGCGGGCGATGCTGGCAGCCGCACGCTGGATAATCTTGATCCGCTAAAAACCCCGCTGACGGTATCGGAAGTCGGACGTGCCGATCCGGATGTGATTAAAAGCCAGTTCTATCCGTCCAATCGCGATGCCCTGCTGCAGAAAGGCGGATCCAGTGACAAAGTCGCCAACTTCCGTGACGACAAGCTGAATCAGCTGCTGGTGGATATTTCGGCCGAAATCGATCCGCAGAAACGCCTGCAGCTGACGGGAGATGCCCAGCGCTATCTGCTGGATAACGCCTATGTGATTCCGGTGTTTGAAGAACCGCAGGTGTTTGCTGCCGCTCCGTGGCTAAAAGGCATCAGCTTTGAAGCGGTTGGCCGTCCGAGTTTCTACGGCACATGGCTTGAAAAGCACTAAGCCGGGGAGATGACGATGAAAAGCTATCTTAGCCAGCGAGTGGGACAGGCGCTGTTGGTGCTATGGGCGGCGTTTACTGTCTCTTTTGTGCTGTTACAGGTACTGCCTGGTGACGCCATTCTGATTAAATTTCAGAATCCGGATCTGGGCCTCAGTCCGGAGCAGATTGCCGATATGCGCCTCGCTTACGGTGCGGACAGCCCGCTGTGGCAGCAATATCTGCATACGCTGGTGGCGATGTTGCGCGGTGACTTTGGCTTCTCAGTCCAGGCTGGCGTGCCGGTCAGCGAACTGATTGCCAGTAATTTTCCCGATACCCTGCGCCTGGCGCTGCCGGGTTTCCTGCTGGCGGTGGTGATTGCCGTACTGTTGGCGTTTATCTCCAATCTGATCGGCTTTCGTTGGCTGAAGAATGCCTTACAGAGCCTGCCATCGCTGTTTATCTCAATTCCGACCTTCTGGCTGGGCATCGCGCTGATTCAATTGTTCTCATTTCAGTTGCGCTGGATTCCGGTGATTAACCCCGGCCCGTGGCAAGGACTGATTCTGCCGATTATCACTCTGGCGCTACCGATATCCGCCCCTCTGGCACAGATCCTGATCCGCAGCATCGATCAGGTGCAGACACAACCCTTTGTGGCGGTCGCCCGCGCCAAAGGAGCCAGTTACAGCCGTGTGTTATGGCGTCATGTGGCACTGAATGCGCTGCTGCCGGTATTGACCGTCGCCGGTCTGTTGCTCGGTGAGTTAATTGCCGGTGCGCTGATCACTGAAACAGTGTTTGGCCTCAGCGGTCTGGGTCAGCTGACCCAGCAGGCGGTTAATAACCAGGATGTCACGGTGCTTCAGGCGATTGTGATGATTTCGGCGTTCGGCTTTGTCACCATCAATCTGCTGGTCGATTTGCTGACCCCGCTGCTTGACCCACGGCTGCAAACTTATCGCGGAGCGACCTTATGAGCCTGATCGATCAACTGGTACGGCCGAAAGCCAGCCGCCCCGCTCCCCGCCGCGTTAGCGGTTACAAGGTACCGGCCGGAGCGCTGCTCGCCTGGCTGGTCATGCTGCTGGCAATGGCTGCTGCGATTGCGCCGGGGCTGTTTACCGATTACAGCGCAACCGAAGGTATTGCCGGCGCGCAACGTCTGGCACCGCAGGCCGGTCACTGGCTGGGTACTGACCAGCTGGGGCGCGATCTTTACGCGCGTATTGTCTGGGGCGCGTCCCACTCACTTTCTGCCGCAGTGGTTGCAGTGTCGCTTGGGCTGTTGGCTGGCACGCTGCTCGGGGTGCTGGCGGGTGCCACCGGCGGTAAAACTGAAGCGGCGGTCATGCGCATCATTGATGTGCTGCTGTCGATTCCTGGCCTGCTGCTGTCACTGAGCGTCATTATCCTGCTTGGCTTTGGCACGTTAAATGCCGCCATCGCCGTGGGGGTCACATCCATTGCTAATTTCGCCCGCCTGGCACGTGCCGAAGTGGTTAGGGTGCGGCACAGCGATTATGTCGAAGCGGCTTACGGCAGCGGCGGCACCTTCTGGAGCGTGCTCTGGCGTCATATTCTGCCCAACTCGCTGACCTCGGTTATCGCCTTTTCCGCCTTACAGTTTGGTAATGCGATTCTGGCGCTGTCGACCCTGAGCTTTCTCGGCTACGGCACGCCACCACCAACGCCGGAGTGGGGGCTGCTGATTGCCGAAGGACGTAACTATATTTCTACCGCCTGGTGGCTGACCACTTTCCCCGGCCTGGTGGTGGTCGCCATCGTACTGGCGGCTAACCGCATCAGCCGTCAATTTTCAGGAGCTCGCCGATGAACGATAATTCGCAGGTGCCACTGCTGGAACTGGAAAATCTGACGCTCAGTTATCTCAGCGGCGGCCAGTCGCGACCGGTGGTACACAATGTCTCTTTTCAGCTCAGAGCCGGTGAGATGCTGGCGCTGGTCGGCGAATCCGGCTCGGGCAAAACCACCACCGCGCAGGCGATTATTGGCCTGATGGCTGAAAACGGCGTGCGCGACGGCGGACGTATTTTGCTTAACGGCGTCGATATCAGCGGCTGGTCGCCGCGCCGACTCGATAGTCTGCGCGGCGCAACCATCAGTCTGATCCCACAGGATCCCGGCAGTTCTCCGAATCCGGTGAAAACCATTGGCGATCAGGTGGCAGAGATCCTGACGCTGCATCAGCGTCTGAGCCGCACCGAGCGCCAACAACGGGTCATTGCCCTGCTGACGCGCGTCGGCCTCAGCCATCCCGAGCAGCGCGCACGACAGTATCCGCATCAGTTATCCGGCGGAATGAAGCAGCGTGTGCTGATTGCCATCGCCATTGCTTTACAGCCAGCGTTGATAATTGCCGATGAACCGACCAGCGCGCTGGATGTGACGGTACAGAAACGCATTCTGGATTTGATCGACGAGTTGCGCCGGGAGTCTGGCACGGCGGTGCTGTTTGTTACTCATGACCTGGCGCTGGCAGCGCAGCGAGCCGACCGACTACTGGTGTTTCGCCACGGCGAAATCCAGGAACAGGGTGAGACTGCCACGGTGATTAAATCGCCGCAACATCCCTATACCCGCCAGTTGTTTGCCGATCTGCGTAGTCTGGCTCCACCCCAACCATTGACACGCCATGCCCGCTTTTCCTCACCGGCGATTGTGGTAAATCGGGTGAACAAAACCTTTCAACTGGGTAAAAATCCCCAGATAAAACTGGCGGCGCTGCAAAATATTTCCTTCAGCGTGGCGCGCGGCACAACCCATGCGCTGGTTGGCGAGTCAGGATCCGGCAAGACCACGCTGGCGCGTATTCTGCTCGGCTTTCAGCGTGCAGACAGCGGACAGCTGCTGATTGATGATATCGATACCCGTGAATTACGCGGTGAAGCACTGCGCCAGCTGCGGCAAAAGATTCAGCTGGTATATCAGAATCCGTTCGCCTCGCTCGATCCGTCACAAACCCTGTATGACATTATTGCCGAGCCGCTGCTTAACTTTGCGCCCCTGAGTAAAAGTGAACGTCGTCAGCGCGTCGAGGATGTCACGCTACGGGTCGCACTGCCGGTCGAGCTGCTGACGCGCAAACCCCATGAGCTGTCTGGTGGTCAGCGCCAGCGCGTGGCGATTGCCCGGGCGCTGATAGTGCAGCCGGATATTCTGGTGCTCGATGAAGCCACCTCCGCGCTCGACGTCACCGTGCAGGCGCAAATTCTCGGTCTGTTGCAGCAGCTGCAACAGCAACTCGGTCTGACCTATCTGTTTATTTCTCACGACCTCGCCACCGTGCGCCGCATCGCTCATAGCGTTACCGTGCTGCGCGCTGGCCAGGTAGTCGATCAGGGTACCGTTGAGGCGCTGTTCAGCCAGCCGTCCAGTGACTACACCCGTGAGCTGATTGACGCCATTCCTTACCTTGCAGCAGAACAAAAGGATTTCGCATGAGCCAGAAACGCCTCGGTTTTTTTACCCGTTTGCTGGATAAAACCGGACCACAGCAGCGCTACCGTCTGGCGCTGGAGCAGATACAACATGCCGAACGTTTCGGCTTTGATACCGCCTGGATTGCCCAGCACCATTTTCATGAAAATGAAGGTGGACTCCCTGCACCGCTGGTGTTTCTCGCTCACGTCGCGGCTCAAACCCGGCGCATCCGTCTGGGTACCGCGATAATTACCTTGCCGCTGGAGAATCCTCTGCGGGTAGCAGAAGACGCCGCGGTGCTGGATTTGCTGGCGGACGGACGGCTGGAAATTGGCCTCGGCTCCGGCGGTACTGCCAGCTCTTTTCTGCCATTCGGTCTCAGCATTGAGCAGCGCGCCGCCGCCTTTGCTGAACATTTGCAAGTACTGCACAACGCCTGGAGCGGCGAACTGCTCGGCCACGCCGATAATCGTCTCTATCCGCCCGCACCACAGCTGACATCGCGGGTGTGGATCGCCACTTTTTCGGCTGAGGGCGCGGCGCGTGCCGGTAAAGCTGGACATGGCCTGATGCTGTCCCGCACTCAGCCGCGTCCGGCCGGGCAGCCGGGCTTAGCGCTGGATGCGATACAAAATCCGATGATCGATGCCTATCTGACCGCGTTACCGGCAGGGATACCGCCACGCATTCTGGCATCGCGCACCGCTTTTGCCAGCGACAGCCGCCAGCAGGCGCGCCAGCTGGCACTGCCGGGATTACGTGAACAGGCACAGCAGTACCGCGCCGCCGGACATCAGCTAAAAGGCGAGACGCTGGAGCACTATATCGACGCCTTTGATGTGCATCTCGGGACGCCCGACGAGGTGCAAACCTCACTGCAAAATGACAGCGTATTGCGGCGCGCTACCGACATCTCTTTCCAGGTGCACTCTATCGATCCGCCACATCAGCATATCCTGCGCTCCATCGAACTGCTGGCGACTGAAGTTGCTCCGGCATCTGGCTGGACTGCCGCCCACTCAACGCTTAATCAGGGAACTCCCGCATGACACAGACTACAGATTTACTGGCGCAACTGGCTGATATTGATCCGGCGTCACCACTTGCCGCAGCCCGACAGCAACGTGATGCCGCAACGCGGCATAGCCAGGGCAGCTACCTGGCGCTGTTCAGCAACGGCAGTACTGATTTTCCGCTGCAGCAGCGTTTGGCTGTGGCGGCACAGGTTGCCAGCTGGCATCAGGAGGATCAGCTGGCCGCACACTACGCATCCCAAACGGCGAGTATCCCGCAGAACGCCGCTTACCAGCTGGCGCTGGATCATGCCCAACGACTGACTTTCCAGCCGGTCAGTGCCACTGCTGAACATTTGGTGATATTACAACAGGCGGGCTGGACGCCGGATGCCATTGTGACACTGTCACAGATTATCGCCTTTGTCAGCTTCCAAAGCAGGTTAGTACGCGGCTATCGACTGATTTCAGGTTACAGTGTCACAGATAGCCATACTGCGTTCAGCGCCGGAGAGTGGCACCACCAGCCGCAGACGCAAACCAGTAAAGCTGCCCCAGTGCGGTTTACCACCGCAGAGCTTGGCTGGGAGCCATGGATTGCCGCTAAACCGCTGGCGGAATATGATGCCGAACAGCAACAAACGCTGGCACGCTTTGGTCATACTGATTCTGACTATTTCCGCCTGCTCGGGCGCAATCTGCCGGTGCTGGAACAGCGTACCCTGACCGATAAAGGCATCTTTTATACCTCTGCCGGCTTGCCGCGTGCCGAACGCGAACTGGCAGCCGCCGTCGCCAGCAAAGTCAACGGTTGCATATTTTGTGCCTCGGTACATGCACGTAAAGCCGCCCAGTTATCTAAGCAGCCGGAAGCGGTTCAGCGTCTGCTGGATACGCCACCGGGCGGGCAGCTCAGTGCGCAGCAGTCGTCACGCTGGCAGGCAGAAATCGATTTTGCCGCCGCCATCTCCGCGACGCCTGCCAGTGCCAGCGCGCAACAGATTCAGCAGCTGCGTGCAGAAGGATTGAATGAACTGGAATTGCTCGATTTGTTGCAGTCTGCCGCGTTCTTTGCCTGGGCCAATCGTCTGATGCTGACGTTAGGCGAACCGTTTATTCCAGCGGAGCACAACCAATGACCTCATTAACTCCGGTGGTCGATCACGTGGTGATTACTGTCGGTGACCAGCTTGACGAGGCCAGCGCACTGTTTCGCCGTCTTGGCTTCCAGCTTAGTGAGCGCGGTCATCACTCGCTTGGCTCCAGTAATCATTTAGCCATTTTTGGCGAAAACTACCTTGAACTACTGGGTTATCAGCCGGAGCGCGGTAATCTGCGCGAAGATTTATGGCAGTCGCCGCGTGGCCTCAGCGGCCTGGTATGGAAAACCGATGATGCCGATGCGGTATATCAACATCTGCAACAGCAGCAACTGGCGGGCGATCCGCCTGCGGCATTTTTCCGGCCGGTCACCCTGCCGGACGGCAGTGAACATCAAGCGCGATTTCGCACTACCCGGTTACGTCACGATACGGTCGCAAATGGCCGCAGCTTTTTCTGCCAGCACCTGACGCCAGAAGCGGTATGGCAGCCCGCCTGGCAACAGCATCGCAATGCGGTAACGACTATCAGTGGCTTTATTATTGCGGCGGATAAACCGGCCGTTGCCGCCAGGGTGTATAGCCAGTTATTTGATACTGCCCAATTTATCAGCACCCAGGACGGCAGCATTGAGTTTCAGGCCGGTGTAACCCGCGTGCGCTTCACTGGCAGCGCTCAGGCGCGCGCGACGTTGGGGCCGTTACCAGATGACTACAATGGTACGCCACGTATGGCGGCGCTGGAATTTACCACCACTTCGCTGGATCAGGTCCGGCAGAGCCTGTTGGCTGGTGATATCCGTTTTAGTGAGCGGGAAAACACCCTTCGGGTGAGTGCTGAAGATGGCTTTAATCTGGCGCTGATTTTTAGCGTAAAGCCCTGATACTAAAAATAGACTTTGCATGACAGTGGCAGACGAAGGCCATTAGGCCTTCGTCTGTAAACGGCCAAACGATAACAATCCGGACCTGGCCCATCCGTTTATGACGACGAGATGCGTTCTACCGCTTGCTGCGGATTATCGGGACGTATTTTAAACCAGATGGCATACATTGCAGGCAGAAATACCAGCGTGATAATCGTGCCGCCAAACGTTCCGCCGATCAGGGTATAAGCCAGCGTTCCCCAAAAAACGGAGTGCGTAAGTGGGATAAAGGCCAGTATAGCGGCCAGCGCCGTGAGTAACACCGGTCTCGCCCGCTGGACCGTCGCCTCCACCACTGCATCGAATGGCGAAAGCCCTTGATGTTGGTTATGGTGGATCTGCCCTATCAGAATCAGCGTGTTTCGCATCAGAATACCCGATAGCGCAATCAGGCCCACCAGCGCATTAATGCCAAACGGCTGACTGAAGAGCAGTAGCGTCGGCACCACGCCTATCAGCCCCAATGGCGCGGTCAGGAATACCATCACCATCGCCGACATTGAACGGACCTGCAGGATAATGATCAATAACGTAATGGCAATCATGATGGGAAACAACGGAGCCATCGCCCTGGTCGCTTTTGCGGACTCTTCAATTGGGCCAGCCTGCTCAATGCGGTATTCAGCCGGAAGCGTATCGATGATCGGCTGCAATTCTTTCATCACTGCTGTGGAAACATCTGGCGGTTGCAAATTTTCGGCAATATCTCCCCGCACGGTAATGGTCGGGGTGCGATCGCGACGACGCAGAACCGGATCTTCCATTCGCACCTCGACATCCCCAACCTGCGATAATGGAATACGCTGGCCGGCAGAGCCCACTAACGTAAAGCCGGCTATTTTTGCAGGATCCAGCCGGATATCCCCGGCTGAGCGCCCCACAACCTGCACCGAACGGATGTTTTCACGTACAGAGGTAATCGGCGTTCCCGAAAGCAAAAACTGCAACTGCTGTGCGACTGCATTTGACGTCAGTCCCACCGCCTGCAACCGGTTCTGATCCAGCGTGAAATGCAGCGTCGGCACTCGGGAGCCCCAGTCTGAATTCACACTCCTCATCATCGGATTCAGCTGCATAACTGCCTCAACTTCGCCTGCAATCTCGCGCAGTTTGACTGGATCTGGCCCGTTAATACGATAAGCTACCGGATAGGGTGAATAAGGACCAAATACCAGCTGAGTCACACGGACACGTGCTTCGGGCGCCAGGCCGTCGGCTGCGGCTTCACGAAGCCGCAGCTTGAGAGCTTCACGTTCCTGCTGGCTGGCTGTAAGCACGACAACTTTGGCAAACGACGGATCGGGTAGCTCTGGCGCCATAGCCAGATAAAAACGTGGCGACCCCTGCCCAATATAGGACGTGACGATTTTTGCCTCTTTCTGTTTTTTCAGCCAGTTTTCGATTTTCGCCGTGGCAGCGCTGGTCTGCTCAATAGAGCTGCCATATGGCATCTGAACTTCAACCAACACTTCCGGCCGGTCGGAGGTGGGGAAAAATTGTTTTTTGACCAACCCCATGCCAAGAATGGCGACGGTAAACACGGCCAAAACGCTACCGGCCACTATCCATTTGTGCGCAATAACACGGGTCAGTAACTGACGAAAACGATTATAATTTCGTGTGTTATAGATGGCTGCATGCCCACCTTCAACCGGCTTTATGTCTGGCAACATTTTCACGCCGAGATAAGGTGTAAAGATCACCGCCACCACCCATGAGGCAATCAAAGCAATACCCACTATCCAAAACATGTTACTGGTGTACTCACCGGCAGTGGACTGTGCAAAGCCGTTAGGCATAAAGCCAACGGCTGTCACCAGAGTACCGGCCAACATCGGGGCGGCGGTATGACTCCAGGCATAGGCAGAGGCTTTGATACGGTCGTAGCCCTCTTCCATCTTCACCACCATCATTTCAATGGCAATGATCGCATCATCCACCAACAAGCCGAGCGCCAGGATCAGCGAGCCCAGAGTAATGCGGTCAAAGTTCTTACCGGAAGCCTCCATAACCACAAACACCACAGCCAGTGTCAACGGCACGGCAGCAGCAACCACCACGCCCACCCGCCAGCCCATGCTGATAAAGCAGACCACCATCACCACAAGCAATGCGACAATAAATTTAATCATAAACTCGTTAACGGCTGAGCTGATATTGACTGATTGATCGGTGATCTTGGTTAATGTCATCCCAAGAGGCATAGCCTCGTTAATTTTTATCGTCTCTGCATCCAGCGCTCTCCCCAAATCAAGACCGTTCCAGCCCTCACGCATCACGATACCCAGTAATAATGCAGGCTCCCCCTGGTTGCGAACCAGAAAGGTCGCAGGATCTTCGTAGCCGCGTTCAACCGTCGCCACATCTGACAATTTCACCGTCCTTCCCTGGGCTACAATTGGCGTTTCGCGGATCTTTTCCAGCTTATCGAATGCGCCATCCAGACGGATAAAGAGCTGCGGGCCGCGCGTATCAATGGAACCGGCAGGCGTAAGTACATTCTGACTGTTTAGTGCGGAGAAAATATCCTGAGGAGAGATTCCTGACGTCGCCAGCCGGTCATGTGAGAATGAGACAAAGATTCTCTCAGCCCGCTCTCCGATAATATTGACCTTCTTGACGCCCGGCACGTGCAGCATGCGCTGGCGCAGTGATTCGGCATCACGTACCAACAAGCGTTGTGGCTCGCCCTTTGCCTTCAGAGCAAATAGCGCGAAAGTAACATCGGAGAATTCGTCATTGATCATTGGCCCGATTACGCCTGCCGGCAGGCTTTTTGCCTCATCGCCAAGCTTCTTGCGCGCCTGGTAAAACTCCTCCTGCACCTGTGAAGGCGGCGTGCTGTCCTGCAATGACAGCATGGTAAAAGCCAGTCAGGGGCGCGTGAAGGTCTCGGTGCGATCGTACCACTTGAGCTCCTGCATCCGCTTTTCCAGCGGCTCGGCCACCTGATCCTGCATTTCCTGTGCAGTCGCGCCCGGCCAGGCTGTGATAATCGTCATCTGCTTAACGGTAAAGGGCGGATCTTCTGCTCGCCCTAGCTCGAAGAACGACAGAATACCGGCCACGGTAATCAGGATAATAAGGAATAAGGTGATTGAGCGCTCGCGGACGGCAAACGCTGAAAGATTAAACCGCCCGCCGCTCATGGCTGGCTCCCGACGACAGGGATATCGCCCGGCTCACTTAATCGGACCTGCTCACCGTCATGCAGTAAATGCGCGCCTAAAGCGACGATCTGCTCACCGGCTTTTAGGCGACCGGTCACCGTTGCCGAATCGTCGGTGAGACCAAGCACCTGTACAGGCCGCCACGACACTTTTTCAGGTTTTCCTGAAATGCTCCAGACACCCGGCCCTTTACCCGGATCATGTATGGCGGCTAAAGGGATCCGCAACATCTGATGGGAGATTTTTTCCTGCGGGATATGGAGCGTAACGGTTGAACCAAGCGGTGCGCTGGCAAGTGCACCCGCAAGCACGTATCGTGCCTCGAAGGTACGCGTCATAGGATCGGCCGAATCGGAAAGCAATCTGAGTCTGGCGGGAACGGACTGTTTTTCGAGGCCATATAAAGTGGCCTGGGCCTCACTGTCGACAGCCGGGCGCAGCGTCTCAGGCAAATGTACGATCGCTTCACGCTGCCCCGCCCGCGCCAGCCTGATAACCGGCTGACCGGCGCTAACCACCTGCCCAGGCTCGGCGAGCGTGTCCATCACCACGCCATCGGCATCAGCCAAAAGCACGGCATAGCCGGTCGCATTACGTGCTAGATCGGCCTGAGCCTGTGCTGCACTAAGATCCGCTTTGGCGGTAGCGGCAACGGCCTTGATCTGATCCCAGTAAGAAGCCGATATAACCCCTGTAGCGACCAATCCGCGATAACGAGCTTCGTCAGCGATTGCCTGACTGGCGCGGGCGCGGGCGGCAGTGACCACCTGCTGCTGGGCTTGAGCCTGCAAGCCAAGGTCAACCGGATCAAGACGCATCAAAGGTTGACCGCTTTTGACGCTCTGGCCCGCGTTCACCAGACGTTCAAGTATTTTGCCTTGCACCCGGAAACCCAGATCGCTCTGAACACGCGCGACGACCACACCGCTAAATGCGCGCGATGAATCGATGGCGTTCATCACGGTTACAACCCTGACCAAAGGAGGCTGACTACGCGGATCGTCGACGCCAGAAGAGTCGTCACACGCCACAAGGGTCAGAGACGACAGGCAAACGGCGAATATCACTGCTTGAGGCCTGAGCATGGATTACCTAACGATTAACAGGAGAGTAATCGCAGTTATATACTAGTGACCAATAATGTCAATAGTCACAACTCAGGGTGAGAGGCTTCTCAGTATTAATGATGAAAGCAGCACAGATGCAGAAGTTGCAGTCTCAAGATTATATTGCAGCTGAACAGGACTGATATAAGGTCGCATCACCAGATAGATCGCATCTACAGCTTCATCCATTGGCGTCTTACGCTCAAACTCTCCCGATTCTCGCCCTTCCTGAAGGATCTGCTGAATGAGCAAGCGCACTCGTTCAACATGGGCCTCTGCTGAGGGCCAATTGTCTCGCGCAGCGACTGCTGCGATGTCATAAAGCTTGCGATCGTGAAAGAACAAATCGCTGCCGGCTTCAGTCAGCGCTCTGAATAAGCGCCTCAATTTTACTGAGGCTGAAGGGGCGTCAACCATTGCAGAGTTGACAATATCCATAATCATTGCAAGCCGGTTGCTGCAGATCACCTCACCGATTGCCTGCTTGGAATCGAAAAACTTATAGATATAAGCCTTTGAAAAGCCGATCGCCTTAGCAAGATCGGAGACCGTGGTTTTCTCATAGCCAAAATGACTGAAGTGCTCTGTGGCGGCTTCAACGACCTGATCCCGGACACTGTGGTCCGATGGCCCGCGCTGGGGATGTAATTGTGTGTGCTTTGTCATTTCTTCAGCTTAACGTAACGGACTTTAATTAACAACGCGTGACCATATTGGGATTTAGTCATAGGTATAATTTAGTCATTACCCGGTATCTTTCCATTCCCGGGACTTGCTTGTCATGACGAGTTTCCTGGCATCAAAAGGAGATGAAATTATTATTTGGCATCTTGTTCGGCTTCCCGGTAGCGCAGTCAGGCGCCTGTTGATACTCTGGTATCAACTAAAACTTCATTGCGAGCCGAGTTTATGGTTTTTTCACCATTTATCGAATGCGATACTTTTATGCAGTGAAATTTTCGTTGTCTCCCACCGCGTCATCTCTTCCACGTTTCAGCAACAAGCTTTGCCACTCTGTTATCAGCTGTTCCTGCCGGTTTTGCATTTGTCGTAACTGCCGCAACAGAGACTGCTGCTGTAAGGTAAGATGCTGTTGCTTAGCGTGTATACCGGAAATTTTTTGCTTCTGCCTGTCTAATTCCCGGTGGGTTAAGCTACCCGACCAGCTCAACATTTTTTGTAGCAGCAGGCTTAGTTCGTTACTGCGGTTGATACAGATCTGTAGCGATTCAAGCGTCTGCTGAAATTGCTTTTTCAGTTCATCAAGACGGTAACATACCCTTCCCTCACGTCGCGGTTTTAGCGACCTTAAGCTGTATAATGACAACCCTGTTACCGATAAAACTAATTTACCTGTCGCTGCACGTCGTCGCATGATCAATCTCCTTGCTGATAATCAAGAGAGTCAATTCGTAACGGATATCATGCTAACTAATTATCCGCTATTGAACCGCCATATTGCGCTGTTCATGATTTAAATCCATCTTTATCCGTACCAGGTTAACATTCTATTTACTAAGTCTGCAAAACCGTAGAGTGAATTAGCGCCATTTGTCACTGAACAGGCAAAAGTAAATGTAAAGCCTGAGCGCGTAGAATAAACCAATTTATTTAACTGCTTTTAAGCTTTCGCGGTAATAAATAAGCTGATTAATATGGGAAAGGGAAAGTGATTGAGGGTAAATTGCTACACATAATAATAATTCGTTAGTTATCTATATTCTCTGGCAAATGTGCCAGTCTGTCCGAGACTGGCACCGTTTTTGTTACTGTTGACTATTAGCCGCGGTTACGCGCCAGACGCTATTGCCGGCGTCATCAGCAATAATTAAACCGCCCTGCTGATCCTGTGCCAGACCAACCGGCAACCCTCTGACTTGCTTTTCATCATCGGTAAGAAAACCGGTCACTACCGGTTTGGGCTGGCCGACAGGCATACCGTCTTTAAATTCCACCCAGTCAACCCGATATCCATTCAGCGGTTTCCGGTTCCAGCTGCCATGTTCGCTGATAAATGCTCCGCCGCGATATTCAGCAGGCAGATTATTGCCAGTGTAGAATAACAGACCAAGCGGAGCGACATGGGAGCTTAGCGCGTAATCCGGCTTGATGGCTTTTTCCACCAGATCCGGGCGTGGTGGCTGCGCGCGTTGATCAACATGCTGACCAAAATAGCTGTACGGCCAGCCATAGAAGCCGCCCTCCTGTACCGAAGTCAGGTAGTCCGGTACCAGATCGGCACCAATTTCATCTCGCTCATTGACGACCGCCCATAATTTGCCGGTCTCAGGCTCCCACTGCAAACCGGTAGGATTACGGATACCGCTGGCGTAAATCCGGCTGGCCCCGCTGGCCGTATCGACCTCCAGCACTGCGGCACGGCGATATTCTGCACCGATCCCGTTCTCCGCCACGTTACTGTTGGAGCCGACACCGACATACAGCTTGCTGCCGTCGGGGCTGGCGAGCAGCGCTTTTGTCCAGTGATGGTTTATCGGGCCGCCTGGCAATTCGGTCAGTTCCACACCCGGGTCGGTAATTTCAGTCTGGCCGCTTTGATAAGGAAATTTCATAATCGCGTCTGCATTGGCCACATACAGCGTATTACCGACCAGTTGCACGCCAAAAGGCGAGTGCAGATTTTTCAGCAGGACATGTTTTTCCCAGCCTTTGCCCTCACCACCGGTGTTACGCAATAAGGTAATGCGGTTGCCACCCGTCGCCCCTTTACCAGAAGACTTCTTAATAATGCCGGTAATCAATTC